>NZ_CP174343.1:2500-2845000 GCF_052468405.1 Microbulbifer variabilis | reverse complement strand
TGCTTCCAGGAAAAACTTCTAAGCTTCAGGCAATAGTGAACCGTACTCTAAACCGACACAGGTGGTCAGGTAGAGAATACCAAGGCGCTTGAGAGAACTCTGGTGAAGGAACTAGGCAAAATGGTACCGTAACTTCGGGAGAAGGTACGCCGGTTTTGGTGATGGGACTTGCTCCCTAAGCTGAGGCCGGTCGAAGTGACCAGGTGGCTGCGACTGTTTATTAAAAACATAGCACTCTGCAAACACGTAAGTGGACGTATAGGGTGTGACGCCTGCCCGGTGCCGGAAGGTTAATTGATGGGGTTAGCTTCGGCGAAGCTCTTGATCGAAGCCCCGGTAAACGGCGGCCGTAACTATAACGGTCCTAAGGTAGCGAAATTCCTTGTCGGGTAAGTTCCGACCTGCACGAATGGCGTAACGATGGCCACGCTGTCTCCACCAGAGACTCAGTGAAATTGAAATCGCTGTTAAGATGCAGTGTACCCGCGGCTAGACGGAAAGACCCCGTGAACCTTTACTACAGCTTTGCACTGAACTTTGAGCCTATTTGTGTAGGATAGGTGGGAGGCTTTGAAGCAGCGACGCTAGTTGTTGTGGAGCCGTCCTTGAAATACCACCCTGGTATGTTTGAGGTTCTAACTCTGGTCCGTTATCCGGATCGAGGACAGTGTATGGTGGGTAGTTTGACTGGGGCGGTCTCCTCCCAAAGAGTAACGGAGGAGTACGAAGGTGCACTCAGCATGGTCGGAAATCATGCAATGAGCATAATGGTATAAGTGCGCTTGACTGCGAGACAGACATGTCGAGCAGGTACGAAAGTAGGTCATAGTGATCCGGCGATTCTGTATGGAAGGGTCGTCGCTCAACGGATAAAAGGTACTCCGGGGATAACAGGCTGATACCGCCCAAGAGTTCACATCGACGGCGGTGTTTGGCACCTCGATGTCGGCTCATCACATCCTGGGGCTGAAGCCGGTCCCAAGGGTATGGCTGTTCGCCATTTAAAGTGGTACGCGAGCTGGGTTTAGAACGTCGTGAGACAGTTCGGTCCCTATCTGCCGTGGGCGTTGGAGATTTGAGAAGAGTTGCTCCTAGTACGAGAGGACCGGAGTGAACGAACCTCTGGTGTTCCGGTTGTCACGCCAGTGGCATTGCCGGGTAGCTATGTTCGGACGGGATAACCGCTGAAAGCATCTAAGCGGGAAGCCTCCTTCAAGATAAGATCTCCCTGGGAACTTGATTCCCCTAAAGGGCCGTGGAAGACTACCACGTTGATAGGCTGGGTGTGGAAGCGTTGTGAGGCGTTGAGCTAACCAGTACTAATTGCCCGTGCGGCTTGACCATACAACAGAGATGGTTACTAACGACTAGCTAAGCTAGCGGATTGTGAGTTAGAGACATACGATCGCTTGCGGTGTATTACTACAGATTGTTTTACCGACTTATTTGGGGTTATCGCCGGTCAACAACATGACCGAGGCAAACAGCGATAACACGGCAGGCCAAGCACATTGCTTATAAGACCAGCGCCAACCCAAGCCAGTTTGCCTGACGACAATAGAGTTGTGGAACCACCTGATCCCTTGCCGAACTCAGAAGTGAAACGCAACATCGCCGATGGTAGTGTGGGGCTTCCCCATGTGAGAGTAGGTCATCGTCAGGCTTCTAATCCGAAAGGGCCACCCAATGGGTGGCCCTTTTTTTATGTGTGAAAAAAACAAACAAAGACCTAAATTATGATTCCGTACTCTGGGAAAGGCCGTAAAGTCCGGATGTGGGTTGTGTTTATCTATTTTTAGGCTTCAAATTACTTGATTAGCTTCACTAAAAGATAATACTTAACTGGAATACAATAAGTAACATGTGGGCTGTAACTGACTATTTCAGTCGCTATGAAGTAATAATCCTTTTGAAAATAATAAATAGGGTCAAGGGGGCTTTATGCCAGGTAGGGTGAGATTTTTAATAATTGCTTTAATTATGCTGCTATCTTCTTGTGCAACTGTGGAATTAACAGATGCAGGAAGAGATATACAAATTGTGCAACAGATATCTATTTCTGATCTTGATAAATATTATGAAGTTGGTGAGGTTGCTTGTAACTTTGGATTTAATGCACGATCAGCAATCACTAATATAAAGCAATGCCGAACTGATTTGAAGAATCAAGCGGCACAGTTAGGGGGGCATGTGATTGTTATAGAGCACCAGCAACTCGGAACAGGAGGGGGAACATCCTATGGTAAGGGGTATTCTGGCTGCCCAAACTGTATTTCGATGGTGGGAACCACCTATAAGGAAAAAGATACTGCTACAAACAATAAAAACTAATTCGATTTAAATCAGATAGTGAATCAGGTGCTCTTTTAAAAGTTATATTAAAAGAGCATTATTCTGTCAGGACGATTTTACTTTCATTAAATGGCTTTTAGGGGCTGTTGTTTTGAATTTATAAGATTTATCTCTTATATTTTCAATTTTCACTAGATGTCATTCATTACTTTATATTTATATATAAAGTCGATATGCAAAGTATCGATTATAGCGTTCCTTCACTTTAATTCTAACAGTATTGACTATTAAAGACCATTGCATCGTAAATATGGGATGTTAAATTTCTGCTGAATGCGGTGCCAAAAGGTAAGCTTAGTTCCCACTTCTATAAATTATTTCTTAGAAATTCTACCAAGTAAGGCTAGAAAATATCTTCCCTGGTAACATAAATAAAACACCATGAGGATATAAACCATGTGGAAGCTTAAGTTTCTTTATGTAGTCTTGGGAGCTTTGACCACTTTCACTATTTTTAGTGGTTATTCAAAGTTTTCTGATTTTCCTTTAGGTTATGAAAAAACGAAGCATCGAGAGATTGCAGCTCGGGTAGGTAAGCATGAAATTAGCATTGAGGCACTGGATAGCGAGCTTCAATTTGCTCTATATGATATAGCTGAAATGCAATACGAGTTACGATTAAATAAGCTTCATGAATTAATAGGTAGTACGGGGGAGGGTAGAGCTGATATCGAGATATTATTACCTTTTCCACAGCCGCCTCGTATCGAGCTGACTTATAGTGCACGAAATATTCGAGGAAATCCCCGGGCGCCTGTCACCATCGCAGTATTTTGTTCTTTTCAGTCGCCACATTGTAAATCCACTCAGCCTGTGTTTAGGCGCTTAATGGTTGAGTATCAGGAATGGATAAGGCAGGTTAATTTCGATTTTCCTTTGAAGTTTCATAGAGAGGGTGTAATGGCTGCAGCTGTAACACGTTGTGCAGCAGAGCAAAGCAAGTTTTGGGAGTACCATGATGCATTATATACTCTGGCTCCAAGCGTTAATAAAAACGAATACGTACGCTTGGCTAAACAGCTTCAAATGGATAGTTCACAGTTTGATCGTTGTAGAGCTGACGGGCTATATAGATCTCAGGTGCTTGAAGACCAAAAACTAGCCATTGCTCTTGGACTAAAAAATGTACCCGTAGTTTTTATCAACGGCTTATACCTAAAGGGACCTCGCACTTTTGAACAGTATTCTTTCTGGATTGAAAAGGAATTGTATTCTTTGGGAATAAACCCAAAAGATGAAGCTGTCCAGAAAGATAGCAATAATATCAATGAGCGAAATTTACCCTTAACTAAATTGCCGCTTCGACTGCTTGGGATTAGCGAGTCGAGTGTCAAAAATAGATCAAAAGCATTAATTGAAGTGAATGGGGCAACGGCTCAATATTTCACTTTGGGACAAGCGCTTTTAGAGGGAGTCTCGCTGCTGCGGCTCTATTCCAAGTTTGCCGTCATTGAGAGCAATGAGGGATTGGCGAAACTTCCCCTTGAAGGTGAAGAGGGCACTGATATTTTATTGACCCAGTCATATATACATAGTGAGAAACTTAAGCGTCGTATTGAACAACCGATGGGACCTGGAACCCGTCAGCTAATCTCTCCATCTGGAGTGCTTACCCTGGGGCAGGAATGGTTGAGTAGACAATTGGAGGAGCGTGAAATCCTGGAGTCTAAGTTTACAGAGGCAGAACTGGAAGTCGAAGGGTATCACCTGATGCGACTGGAAGGCGTTGCTGATAATGAATTCTTTACTGCATTAGGCTTTCAGGAAAATGATGTATTGCTGAGGGTTAATGATAGCTGGGTTCATAGTGGTCAAAATGCCCTATGGGATGCGCTGACCAGCGGAAAGATAATTGATGTGGCATTCATGCGTAAGGGATTGCCACATCGATTACAGTACGTTGTTGAAGAGTTAGGATACTTTGAAGAAGAGCCGGATAGCGAGAAAGAATAACAGAAATAAGAAATGAGCCTGCTGTAACAACAATCTAAAAAAGCAACAGGCTCTATATCCACCGAGCAGTAAAATTTGAACTTAATTACTTATCTGTATTGCCTTGCCACAAAAGATCAGCCACTATATTCTGGCCTTGGACACTGGGATGGAAGCAGTCACCGCCATCAATATCGTCCTTACCAAATTGGAAAGTACCGGCATTTACCTCACCTTCACCAGTGTACTCGGCTATTACTTCAACGCCATTGGTGCCATTATAGCTTTCTGCCTCCTCGGCAAGTATTTCGTTATATCGACGTTGGGCTGAGCTAATACCGTTGTAGCGAGTGGTAAAATCCTCTCCATTCATAGTACCGCCATTGGTAGCAATTCGGCAGATACCAAAGGTAGACCAGACACTTTCACAGTCTACCCGAGAGTTTCCGGCTTGCTTTTCCAACCCTGCTGCGCGCAGGTCTTGTACACGGGGTACCGAACCGAGAAGAATAGTAGAGCCATTGGGCAGGCCTTCGACCAGTTTGTCTAACCCCGCGCGAATTGCAGAGCGCCATTCACTATCAGTGTAAAGTGGATCATCACAATTCGCCGGATCTACACACTCGCGGTTACAGATATCATTACCGCCTAAAACTACTTCTACGTGGTCAGCTACATTATTCTGCGAAAGAATCCGGTCGGCTTGAGTAGAGAAATTGTCTCCACCACTGAGCATTTCCGCTCCAGATTCCGCCGCATTTTTATTAGCGGCCATATTTGGTGAATTAACTTTATACTTGTCATGAATACTTTCAACTGAATTGTCATCACCATCAAACCAGGAGTGCTCTGGTTGGTCTCCACCAAGGAGACAGAAAAGATCCCAGAAATACTTATTGCGGGTACAGTCCGCTCCGAATGCCATGGTAATACTGTCACCCGCGGCGACCGACTTGGAGGGGGCTGCCATTGCTGGCTGTATCGACAAAACGCACAAAGCCAGGGTTATTACTACTCCATATTTATTCCACATTGTGTTTTCTCCCACACCGACTTTCGTCGTAGATAATTTTTTTTTTGGTACTGCATCGGTGAACCAGTGGAGTGTAGGTCGGAGTGGAAAAGGGAGAGAAGTGAATGCTTCCGACTAATTAGTCAGAGTTTAATAAGTTGAAGTGGGTTGGGGTTTTGTCGTCTGTAACATTTCTTTCTGCAAGGCCACTTCTATTAAAGATCTATGCGATGATATTTGTCCGCCCGGGTGACCTTCTGTTCATATCTGTTAGCTTCCACTATACTGCGCTCTACTTGTCGGAGTGCCTGTGGGCTGAGATCGCTGTTGCGAGATCCGTTGAACCTGATCGGGGTAACCCCCGCGTAGGGAACAAGATCTGAAGTCGCCTGTTTTGTTACAGTTTGGCGTCTTTTCTCTTTGTATGTGCCCTGGATGCTGCGACCTTTAAATTTCCAAGTTTTAAGGTTACGCATGTCTGAGATCATTGAACAATCCGGTAAAGCCGGAAAGTCCTCCCGCGCTGCCAGTCGCGATTCCGCTAAAGAATTTCTTGAGAATCTTACAGTTCAGTCTTTCCCCAACTCGAGCAAGGTGTATTTGCCCGGTGAAACTTCCGACATTCAGGTTGGTGCCCGCCAGATCTGTTTGGGAGATAGTTTGGTAGGGGGGGATGCAGAGAATCCGGTGTTTGAACCCAATGAGCCCCTAACCATTTACGACACTTCGGGCCCCTATTCCGAGCCCAATTTTAAAGTGGACGTACGGGAAGGGTTGCCCAAATTGCGCCAGGGCTGGATAGAGGCCCGCAGAGATACTGAACTGCTGGACTCTCGCCAAGCGGCCTACAGCCAGAAGCGTATGGCGAACCAGGGGCTGGATCATATCCGCTTTGAAAACCTTCCCAGCCCTCGCCGGGCCAAACCGGGACAGAATGTATCTCAGATGCACTATGCCCGCCGCGGCATTATTACCCCAGAGATGGAATTTATCGCAGTGCGCGAAAATATGGGGCGAGCCAAGTTGGCAGCGGAAATGAGTGAAAGTGAATACCAGAAGGCACGTGATGGTATTTACATCCCCGAGCAAATCACGCCGGAATTTGTGCGCCGGGAAGTTGCAGAGGGGCGGGCAATTATCCCGGCGAATATTAATCACCCGGAAGTGGAGCCGATGATTATCGGGCGCAACTTCCTGTGCAAGGTGAATGCAAATATTGGTAACTCGGCTGTGACTTCTTCCATTGAAGAGGAAGTGGAGAAACTGGTTTGGTCTACCAAGTGGGGCGCGGACACGGTGATGGATCTGTCTACCGGTGCCAATATCCATGAGACCCGCGAGTGGATTCTGCGCAACTCGCCAGTGCCCATCGGTACTGTGCCGATTTACCAGGCGCTGGAGAAAGTAAACGGAATTGCTGAAGATCTTAACTGGGATGTGTTCCGCGACACCTTGATTGAGCAGGCGGAGCAGGGGGTGGATTACTTCACTATTCATGCTGGCGTGCTTTTGCGCTATGTGCCGCTCACTGCCAAACGTATGACCGGGATTGTCTCTCGCGGTGGTTCCATTATGGCCAAATGGTGTCTCGCCCATCACCAAGAGAATTTCCTCTACACCCACTTCGAGGAAATCTGCGAGATTATGAAGGCTTACGATGTGAGCTTTAGTCTCGGTGATGGCCTGCGCCCGGGCTCCATTGCGGATGCTAACGATGAAGCCCAGTTTGGCGAGCTGCACACGCTTGGCGAGCTGACTGAAATTGCCTGGAAGCACGATGTTCAGACCATGATCGAAGGCCCCGGTCATGTGGCTATCCATAAGATTAAAGAAAATATGGATGAGCAGCTAAAGCACTGCCACGGCGCACCTTTCTACACTCTAGGTCCGTTGACCACGGATATTGCTCCCGGCTACGACCACATTACTTCCGGCATCGGCGCTGCACTTATCGGCACCTACGGTTGCGCCATGCTCTGCTATGTGACCCCCAAAGAGCACCTGGGTCTACCCAATAAAGAGGATGTTAAAGAGGGCCTTATGGCCTATAAGATTGCGGCTCATGCCGCAGACTTGGCCAAAGGGCATCCGCGGGCACAGAAGCGCGATGACGCCCTGTCAAAAGCCCGCTTTGAATTCCGTTGGGAAGACCAGTTCAACCTCGGTTTGGACCCGGAGCGGGCGCGCACCTATCACGATGAAACCTTGCCAAAGGAATCCGGCAAGGTGGCTCACTTCTGCTCCATGTGCGGCCCGAAATTCTGCTCCATGAAAATTACCCAGGATGTGCGCGATTATGCGGCCAAGCAGGAAGCGGCACAGGGCATGGAGGAAATGTCGATTAAATTTAAGGACATGGGCAGCGAGATTTATCACAAGGGCTGATGAGTATTTTGGGGGAGAGTCCTCTCCCCCAAGAATCGGATAGCAAAAGTACGGCGAGTGCACAGCGCATATCGCCGGGTGTCGATTTGGATTTGCGAAGATAGGTGGTCTGTGACAAGCGAAACCAAAGCCAAAGTAGCTATTGCCGGTGGCGGCCTGTTAGGTCGCTTGCTCGCCTGGCGGCTCTGCCAACGGGAACTGGATATTACCCTGTTTGAAGCGGGTGATTTGTCGGCCCCAGTCGGGGGAGCCTGCTGGGCGGCAGCGGGAATGATCTCACCACTATCGGAATTGGTGCACAGCGATAAACAGGTTTACAACCTGGGGCTGAAAAGCCTTGAGCTTTGGCCTGTGTGGGCCCGGCAGCTGAAGGAGCAGAGCGGGCAGGACGTGGAATACCGCCGAGCGGGCTCAGTACTGGTTGCTCACGGCAAGGATAGAAGTGAGCTGCTGCAATTCCTGCGGGAGTTACAGGGCAAGTTGGGTGAATCTGCCAGGGAGCAAGTGCAGCCACTCGATAGCAATACTTTAGCGAAATTAGAGCCCTCCTTACACGGCTTTGAGCAGGGGCTTTACCTGCGGGGTGAGGCGGATATCAATAATCACCGCCTATTGCCCGCGTTACTCAGCGTATTGCACCGAGGTGCAGTCACTCTGCGAGAGCACAGCAAGGTAAATTGCGAAGCCGGATATATCTCTGTGAACTCGGAGTGCGAACAATTTGATTGCGTGATCGACTGCCGTGGTCTCGGTGCCAAGGGGCAGATTGAAGGCTTACGCGGTGTCCGTGGTGAGGTGATGGTGGTGGAATCCCGGGAAGTGGTTTTGCAGCGTCCAGTGCGCCTGCTCCACCCGCGCTATAAGCTCTACGCTGTACCACGCAGCGATGGACGCACAGTAATCGGCGCTACGGAAATTGAGAGCGAAGACCAGTCGCCCATTTCCGTGCGCTCCAGCATGGAATTGTCTTCCGCGCTTTACTCCCTCAACCCGGCTTTTGCCGAGGCTCGTATTGTTGAGACCCGCGTAAATTGTCGCCCCGCCACTATGGATAATATGCCTTATATCCACAGCGAGGATGGGCTGTTTCGGGTGAATGGCCTTTACCGTCACGGTTATCTTTTAGCGCCGGCAGTAGTGGAGCAAGTGGAGAATCAAGTGGCACAACAACTGTTACAGGTGGTTTGATGCAGGTACTAATTAATGGGGAAACACAGAGCCTTGAATCCCCGCTAAAACTCTCTGCGCTTTTACAGCAGCTCGGCTATCGTGGAGAAACGTTTGCCGTTGCGATCAACGGTGGATTTATTCCCCGTACGGAATATAGCAATACACAGATAAATAACGGCGATAGCCTGGATATTGTTGCTCCGGTAGTGGGGGGGTAAAGGTGAGCGATCTATTAACACTTTACGGAAAAACATTTAACAGCCGGCTCTTGGTGGGCACCGCCCTGTATCCCTCCCCAGCGATTATGCGCGAATCCGTGCAAGCCTCAGCTTCGGAAATTATTACTTTGTCCCTGCGCCGGCAAAATCCGGCACAGCAGCAGGACAATCGATTTTGGGATTATATTCGCGAGTCCGGTTGTCAGTTGTTGCCTAATACCGCCGGTTGTAAATCGCCGCGAGAAGCGGTGGAGCTGGCAAAAATGTCCCAGGAAATTTTCCAGACCGATTGGCTCAAGCTGGAAGTGATTGGCGATGATTACAATTTGCAGCCAGACCCCTTTGGTCTGGTAGAAGCTGCGCGGGAATTAATTCAGTTAGGCTTCAAGGTTTTGCCTTATTGCACAGATGACCTGGTTCTGTGTCGAAAACTTTTGGATGTGGGTTGCGAGGTATTAATGCCCTGGGGGGCTCCCATCGGTACCGGGCAGGGCCTGCTCAATAAATATAACCTGCAAACACTGCGCGAGCGCCTGATTGATGTACCGCTCATTATTGACGCCGGAATCGGTGCGCCATCACAGGCGGCAGAAGCGCTGGAGATGGGCTTTGATGCGGTGTTATTGAATACCGCGATTGCAAAAGCCCAGGATCCGGTACTGATGGCTAATGCCTTTAAACTGGCTGTGGAATCCGGGCGCGCCGCCTTTAATGCCGGCTTGATGCTCAGGCGTCAAACTGCCAGCCCCAGCACCCCCACCCTGGATATGCCTTTCTGGCAGCAGGCAGAGAGCATATTGCAGGATTAGTATTTTTATGCGCGATCAACTCCAATTGAAAAAGCCAATTGTCTGGACCATTGCCGGCAGTGACTCCGGCGGTGGCGCCGGCATTCAGGCGGACCTGCTGACTTTTGCCGATCTCGGCTGCCATGGTTGCAGTGCTATCACGGCCAATACCGCACAGAATACGGTGGAAGTCACTGCAATTAATGCAGTTTCCCTAGAGGTCTTGGCTTCACAATTGCGGGCCTTACAGCGGGATCTATTTCCTGCCGCAATTAAAATCGGTCTGCTAGCGAATGCTGAACAAGTTGTTGCGGTGGCAGATTTCCTGCGCCAGCTGAAAGCGGTGCAGGCTGTTCCGGTTATATACGACCCGGTTGCTGTTGCCACCAACGGAGCCGGGCTCACCGAAGGGAATATTACCGCAACGGTGTTGGCTCAGTTGATGCCACAGTGTGATCTGGTCACTCCCAATTTACATGAATTGGAATGGCTTACCGGAGCCAGTGTCACGGGTGCGGAATCTATTGTGCAAGCTGCGTGTCAGTTGCACGCCCAGGGCGGTACTGCAATTTTAGTTACCGGCGGCCATACGCAATTGCGTGCGGGAGAAGTTTCCGACTTACTGTGGGATGGTGAAAAGGCCGATTGGATTATTGGTCGGGAAGTGTCCAGTACAGGCACACATGGCACTGGCTGCACCCTCTCCTCCGCTATTGCCGCCTGTCGCGCTTTGGGCTACCCGTTGCGAGATGCCTGCGTTGTGGGTAAAGCCTATGTACAGCGGGGCTTGCGTCGGGGAAATAATGCACATATCGGCGCTGGTGCCGGCCCTGTAGGCCACTGTGGCTGGCCCCTGGATTTAATCGACTTCCCGGAGATTTTGGTGCCGGGAGAAGAGCGTGCGCTGGATTATGGTTTTGGTGCGGCCCAGCCTCTTGTTCAAGGGTTTGTCCAAACAGACTCTCAAGCATTGGGTTTATATCCGGTAGTGGATACAGTGGAGTGGTTGCAGCGCCTGGCTGAGCTGGGGGTGCGTACTTTACAGCTGCGAATAAAGAATCCGGGTGGGGACCTGCGCGCACAGATTGAGCGTGCAGTGGCTATTGGCAGGACGTATAACCTGCGCCTGTTTATCAATGATTACTGGCAGTTGGCGATTGAGTGCGGCGCCTACGGCGTGCATTTGGGCCAGGAGGATTTGCAGTCTGCTGATCTGAGGGCAATTCAAGCGGCAGGATTGAAGCTGGGTATCAGTACCCACGGCTTCTATGAATTACTGTTGGCCTACCGTTATCGCCCCAGCTACCTGGCGATTGGTGCAATTTATGCGACCAACACCAAGGATATGTCGGATCAGTTGCAGGGCGTGCAGAAACTTGCGCGAATGGCCGCGCTATTGCCCGAATATCCACTCGTGGCAATTGGTGGTATTAATATGCAACGGGCCGGTGCGGTTATCGCTAGTGGCGTTGGCAGTATCGCCGTGGTCAGCGCTATAACTAAAGCGGAAGATTACAAGCAGGCGGTTGCCGATTTTAATGTCCTGTTTAAAGGTAAGCATGCGGAAGTAGAGCCATGTTAAGTAGTAAGGAATTACAGCGTTACAGTCGCCAGATAATGTTGCCCCAGGTGGGTGAAGAAGGGCAGAAAAAACTGTCTTCTGCTCGAATTATGATTGTTGGTTTAGGTGGGCTCGGCAGCCCGGCAGCGATGTATCTAGCCGCAGCCGGTATTGGAGAGCTGCACCTGGTGGATGGTGATCATATCGATCTCTCCAATTTACAGCGCCAGGTTTTGTACAAAACCAATCACCAGGGAAAATCCAAAGCCATGGTGGCTGCACAACAATTGGCTGCGGCCAATCCAACTATTCGCATTCACCCCCACAGCCAAATGGCGAATGAATCCTGGCTGCGTGAGCAGATAAAACAGGTGGATCTGGTGTTGGACTGCACCGATAACCTGGAAATCCGCCATACGATCAACCGGGTTTGTTATCAGGCAGGATGTCTGGTGGTAATGGCATCGGTGCAGGGGTTTTCCGGCCAGCTGATTAGTTTTGATTTTTTTGAAGGAAAAGGTCCCTGTTATGCCTGCCTGTTTCCGCCCCAGGAGCAGGCTGAAGTCCAGAACTGCTCTACAGCAGGTGTGATCGGTCCTGCGCTGGGTGTAGTTGGCAGTATGCAGGCTCTGGAGGCCATAAAGTACTTGGTAGGGTTGCCGGTATCGAGCTTGAATAAATTGCACTTAATCGAGACGGAAAGCTTAGCTCTGCAAACTTTGCAGCTGCCGAGCCATAGTAATTGCCCGGTTTGTAATACCTAGCAACTTTGTTTCCTCTTAAATTTTTCTTTCAGTAGATTTATACAGGGCTGGCAATATGAGCGTATGCATAGCCAATATGCTTTATTTTTGCTCCTTTTTTGGCGTAATAATTATCTTTTTACTTTAGACCTACAGTTGCTCTAGAGCAGGGTTCCGCCAGACTCAAGGTATATTTCGAGTTAGTTGCCTGGATAAATATGTTTGCCTTTTTAGTGTCTTATAAACTTGGCTCGGCTATATAGATAAGCTATCAACCCGATAGCTTGTGAGAAATCTTTAAAGCTATCAGAATGGCATCACAACCACTTCGGTGACAAAAGTATTGGAAGAAGGATTTGTTTAATGAAAAAAATCGATATTGGTATTAGCGAAAAAGATAGGGAAAAGATCGCTGGTGGTCTCAAGCACTTGCTGGCGGATAGTTACACTCTGTACCTGCAAACGCACAACTTCCATTGGAATGTTACCGGGCCATTTTTTCGTGAACTGCACCTGATGTTTGAAGAGCAGTATAACGAGCTGGCCACCGCGGTAGATGATATTGCCGAGCGGATTCGCACCTTGGGGGTTTCTGCGCCAGGCACCTACCAGGCTTTTGGGCAGTTGAGCTCTATTAAAGAAGTTGTGGAAATTCCCGCAGCCGAGGATATGGTGAAAATTCTCACCAAGGGCCATGAGCAAGTGATTAAAACTTGCCGCGATGTATTAAAAGCTGCGCAAAAGGGAGAGGATGAATCGACTATTGCCCTGGTATCCGATCGTATGAGTGTCCATGAAAAAACTGCCTGGATGCTGCGCGCCACCAGCAGCAAGTAGTGGCTGGCCCTCTGGGCAAGTTACTGTTCCTGCGGTGCTTACTGCTCGGTGAGCAACTCCAGGAAAGCACCGGCGGGTGCAGAGAGGTTGCCGCGGCTTTTGAGCAGCGTGCCAACTTCCTGTGTCACCGCCGGAGCGGAGAGAGGCAGACAGGTTAAACCATGCTCTCGCATTTGTGCCTCACAAAGACTTGGTACGGCACTGACTCCCAAGCCTGTCCTGACCAGCTGCCCGATAGTGCTTAGTTGGTTGGCTTCACAAACATATTGAGCGGCTTTCCCACACTGGTTAAAGGCAGTATCCGTCCAGCGCCTTACCGCTGATCCACGGTTCATCGATATAAAAGGGTGAGTGGCCAAGTCGCGCCAGCGTATTGTCTTTTTTTCCGCCAATATGTGCTCTTTGGGCACTACTGCGATAAAACGATCGCGTTCAAAGGGCACAAACTCCATTCCGCCCAGTTCATCCGGGCGAAAACTGATACCCAATTCCGCGCGTCCCTCCTGCACCGCCTCTACAACCCGTTCCATAACCACATCTTCCAGCACAATATTGATTTGGGGAAACTTCTGGTGGAAGTCAGCCAATAGAGAGGGTACCCGGTTTAAGGCAAAAGCGGGGATAACCGCCAGCCGTAGCTGGCCGCGTTCCAGGCGGAAGCGCTGCTGTATAGCATCCAGTGATTGGTCCCAGCTATTAAGCAGTTGTTCCGCACGAACCAGGAACTCGCGTCCTTCTGGGGTCAAGACCAGTTGGCGACCATCGCGACTGAATAGGGGGCCTCCGGTGGCTTCTTCCAGATTACGGATGGCTATAGAGAGCGCCGGCTGGGAAGAGTGTAACTGGGCACTGGCCTGCGCCAAGCTGCGGCTGCGCGCTACGACAACGAAGGCACGAAGTTGTTTAATAGTAGCGCTCACTGGGGCTCCAGATACTTCAGGGAATGTTAAATTTTATTAAAGAAACCATCGAAAGATTAAAATAGTTTAAAGTCGTCGGGCAAGGCATGATTGCCGCTTTCGCCCTGGCGAAGGTCAAACAATCACCGAGAATAATGAACCTACAAGGTCTGTTGAGATGAAGGACAATGCACAACCCCTTTGGCAACCGAGCCCAAAGGCCATAGCCTCAACCCAAATGGATGAGTTTCGCCGGCTGGTTAATGAGAAACACCAGCTACAGCTGGAAGACTACAACGCGCTATACCAGTGGTCTGTTGAAGAGCGCGAGGACTTCTGGAGCGATTTGTGGGATTTCTGCGAAGTAGAAGCTGGTGTGCGCGGAGAAGAGATCTTGGGCCGCGACAGTATGCCGGGTGCTGAGTGGTTCCCCGGTGCACAACTTAATTTTGCTGAGAACCTGCTGCGCTACCGCGACGATAAGGCGGCTTTGGTTGAGCGCCTGGAGAATGGTAGCCGCCGCCAGCTCAGCTACGCGCAGCTGTACGACCGGGTAGAGCGCTTGGCTTCAGCCCTGGCCAATCAGGGCGTGTCCAAAGGGGATCGTGTGGCTGGCTTTATGCCAAATGTGATCGATACCGTAGTGGCCATGCTGGCAACTACTAGCCTCGGTGCTATCTGGACTTCCTGTTCGCCGGACTTTGGCATTAATGGTGTGTTTGACCGTTTCGGCCAAGTGGAGCCGACAGTGCTATTTGCCTGCGAGGGCTATCTCTATAACGGCAAAGTGATCGACTCGCTGCCGCGCCTGCGTGAGATAGTGGCCCGTATCGATTCTATTGAGAAGCTGGTGGTGGTACCTGTCGCCCGCTCTCAAGAGGAAACGGCTCAAGTACTAGCGGCAGAACCGCTGGATAAAGTGGTGTTACTGTCGGAGTTCGAAGCTGCAGCGCCCAAGCGCGAACTTACCTTTGCCCAGACCGCATTCGATCACCCGCTTTATATCATGTACTCTTCGGGTACCACTGGAGTGCCGAAGTGCATAGTGCACGGGGTGGGTGGTACCTTACTCCAACATCTGAAGGAGCATCGCCTACATTGCGACTTGCGTCGTGAGGATTCCCTGTTCTACTTCACCACCTGCGGCTGGATGATGTGGAACTGGCTGGTAAGTGGCCTGGCTTGCGGTGCAACTCTGGTGCTGTTTGATGGCTCTCCCTTCTATCCAGAGGCCAGGGGCCTATGGGATATGGCAGATGAGGAAGGCATTAGCGTATTCGGCACCAGCGCCAAGTATATTGCCGCCCTGGAGAAGAGCGGCTGTAAGCCTCGGGAAAGCCACAAACTGGAGAAGCTGCGCGCGGTGCTGTCTACCGGCTCGCCACTGGCCCATGAAGGCTTCCGCTATGTTTACCGAGACATAAAGAAAGACTTGTGCCTGTCTTCTATTTCCGGCGGCACCGATATTATTTCATGCTTCGCCCTGGGTAACCCGACTTTGCCGGTTTATGCGGGAGAACTTCAGTGCCGCGGCTTGGGTATGGCTGTGGAGGTCTGGAATGACGATGGTAAACCAGTAACTGCAGCGAAAGGGGAGCTGGTGTGCGCCAAATCCTTCCCCTGTATGCCGATCGGCTTCTGGAATGACCCCGAAGGGACAAAATATAACAGTGCATATTTTGAAAACTGGCCGGGCGTTTGGGCGCACGGTGACTATGCGGAAATTACCTCCCATGGGGGGGTGATTATTTATGGTCGCTCCGATGCGGTACTGAATCCCGGTGGCGTACGCATTGGCACCGCCGAGATTTACCGCCAGGTGGAGAAGGTGGAGGAAGTGCTCGATAGTATCTGCATCGGCCAGCAGTGGCGGGATGATGTACGCGTGGTGCTCTTTGTTGTGCTTCGTGAGGGAGTGGAACTGGATGAGGATTTGGTGCAGAAAATCCGCTCCACTATTCGCGCTAACACTACCCCGCGTCATGTACCGGCCAAGGTAATTCAGGTGGCGGATATTCCGCGTACTATTAGCGGAAAAATTGTCGAGTTGGCAGTGCGTAATGTGGTGCACGGCAAGTTGGTCAAGAATAAGGAAGCCCTTGCTAACCCTGAGGCTCTGGCGCAGTTCGAAAACCTGCCGGCTCTGGCTGAGGACTGAAGCTATTAATTAAGGGGGAAGGGTACGTAGGCGGGCGTCATTTTGTTTACCCGCGTTCTGCGCTACCCTTGCCATATAGTAATACCAATAAATTCAAGGCAGAAGAACAGGTATGGTTACTTATCTCTATTGGGCGGCGGTTATCGCCCTGGTCATTCTCTCCCTTTTTGTTGGCAGCCGTATGGGCAGCTTGAAAATTGGCGCTATTGCGGCCGCAGTTTTCTTCTTTTCGGGTTGGTTGGCGTATTACTTCCACTACGAACAGGTCTTTGTAAAACGCTTCGGTGGGGTGATGCGTATTTCCGTGCCCGATGGTTACCGACATATTGGCGCCACCTGGAAAGAGGACAATCTCTGGATTGAGAACTACGACCCCAATACCAATCAATGTATTTTCACTGAATACTCCAAGGGAAATATTCTCGAAGGGCGAGTGATAATTCAGGATTGTAATCCGTTACTTGGCAATCTCAGCTCCCAGCCATAAGCTACTTGTTTATTCCTGGCCGGCGATTGATGCAATGTGAAGCTATCAATTGCTTTGCTTTTCGCCGGCAAACTTCACCTGGACATTACCAGTTCTGGGGCAAAATCGTATGTGAAGGGAATGGATACCTGGAAGTGCGCGGAGTAGCCGCTGCGGTCAACGGATTAATATTTTGCGAACTCTCTTTATCTCCCTGCTTATCGGTTTTGCATTGCTGCCTCTGCAGCAGGCAATAGCTATCCCTTTTTTCTCCAAATTACCTAGCTTTTCATTGTATGTACAAGGTGATTCCCAGCTGCAAGAAAAATTGAGTAAAGAACTCAATGAACTTCGCAAGAACAGCAGCGCCCTTGAGAGCTATGAAGACCCACAGGATGTAGCCCACTACGAACGCGGCAACCTCGCAAAATTGCTGCGTTCGGAGGGGTACTATGACGCTACTGTACGAGAGTCTGTACTGAGCAATGAAATTGTTTACCAGGTTGTACCAGGCCCACAGTACCTGATCAAAAGTCTGGATATTGAAATGCCTGTAGAACTGCGTGCGGGCTTTCCCGGCTTGCCTATCTCAGTTGGCGACCCGCTTCAGGCCGATGAGGTACTCGAAGGCGTGCAGAAGATAACCACGTACCTCAACAATAATGCCTGTCTGCTCAATGTCGATGTTACCTACCAAGCTACAGTGATCCACCAGGAGGCCGCTGCTCGCCTGGTGTACCGTGTAGCGCCGAGCCCGGAGGTAATGGTGGGCGATGTACAAATTCTCGGCGCTACATCAATTGAAGTAGACTACTTGCGCAGCAAGTTGAATATTAGTCCTGGAGACTGTTTCAGCCGCAGCAAATTGGATGCAGCCCAGTTGCGATTATTGCGCACGAATTTAATTTCCAATGTGACTCATCAGGTATCGGAACCCTATAACGGCTTGGTGGATGTCATATTTATTGTGCAAGAACGAAACCACCGTACAGTTACATTGGGGGTGGGATACACCTCTGATGAGGGCCCCGGTGTGTCCGCCAGTTGGGAGCATCGCAATATTTTTCATCGCGGTGAAAAGTTGGAAGTTGAAAGCAAGGTAAACAAAGTCAAGCAGACTTTAGAGAGCAAACTGACCATACCGCGCTTCTTTAGGGACAAGCAGCGCTTTACCGCGAGTGTGGCCCTTACCGGTGAAGATGTAGATTCTTATCGTTCCAAAGCGTTGACTCTCAAGGGGCTGGTGTCGCGAAAATTGAGCAAGCACCGCACTATTAGCGCGGGGGCTGAACTCAAATTCAGCCGTGTGGATGAAAAAGTGGATGGTGCTGTGGAGGATGGGGACCCGGATGAGAACTACCATCTGTTGGCATTTCCCCTTGGTTTTAAACTGAATACTACAGATAAACCGCTGGATGCTCGTCGTGGGGCTACCACCGCATTGGAAATTAAGCCCTATCTGGACTTAAACAAAAACAGTACGTCCTTTGTAAAAAATATCCTGCAACTGACTGCTTATAAAACGGCAGAGTCTATGCGCTACGAACCCACACTGGCCTTGCGTATTAAAGCGGGGGCTATTACCGGTGCGGCCAACCTGGAACTTCCTGCGGATGAGCGCTTTTATGCGGGGGGCGGCGGTTCGGTGCGTGGATATGGCTACCAGGAGTTGGGGCCGCGTATTGTTGAAATTAATGAGGACGGCGAGGAAACCCTGTCCGACTCAATAGGTGGACGCGGTCTCAGTGAGGTTTCTATTGAGGGGCGCTTTCGTTTTACGGATACCTGGGGTGGGGTCTTATTCCTTGATGGTGGCAATGCCTACGAAGATCCGAGCCCTAACTTTTCAGACCTTTTTTGGGGCACGGGTTTTGGTGTGCGCTATATCACCTCTTTTGCCCCCATTCGTTTCGATCTCGCCTTTCCCCTGGATCGCCGCGATGGTGTGGATGATCGTTACCAGGTCTATATCAGCCTGGGGCAGGCTTTCTGATGGCCAGGTTGAACGCATTTGCAATGGGTTTGGCCCGGGCGCTGGGTGCTCTCCTGCGTGGTCTGTGGCGATCCTTTGGTGCTGGGGGATCGATTCTAACCGGCCTGTGCTTACTGATTGTACTTTCATTGATTTATTTCTTGGGTACTGAACAGGGGCGGGTCAGTCTTACTCGCACAGCTTTTTATGGGGCGGAGCAGGTGATAGACGGCCTCTCTATTGAGGCGGAGGGAATTGGTAGTGAGCGCCTCGGCGCATGGTTTTTCGAGCGTCTTCGGGTAGATTTTGAGAGCAATACCCTGGCGGAGGGTTATCAACTGGAATTGGAGCTGCAAAGTTTTTCCAGTAATCCTGTCAATATTGATCGAGTTGTAGTCAAGGACTTTCTATTAAATATTGATGTACTCGATGAACTACTGAAATCCCTGGCTCGAGCGGAAGAGAAAACCGCTCAGGATTTACAGGAAGAGGCTGGTAATAGAGAAGCCACCACTTGGGAAACCTTAGTACCTAGGTTCCGCCTTGGGGAGCTACGGCTTGAGCGATTGCAATTGATCAGCAGTAAGATAACCGATATCCCTGCGATCTCTGTGTATGGCAACAGCCTCTACCGGTGGGAGGGGCAGCCCACCCAATTGCAGCTGGAAATTCGCGAATTAAGTGGTGGTGATTTGCAGTTTATTGCCGATGGGCGCGAGCGTCAGCCCGGGCGATTTGTTTTGGATTTCTCTGCCAGTGAAAAAGCACAGGGATTTGTTGGGCGGCAGTTGCATTTACCTCAGGGGCAGGGGCAGGGGCTGGATGCGCGAGGAAAAATTTCCCTACGCCGTCGCGATAAACAGATACAGGTTGATATTGAGTCTCTTTCCACACCTTTTTCCCAGCACAAACTGGCGCTGACAGGCAGTTTGCTTTTTGATTTGTTTCCCTGGCGGGTGCATACCGATGGCATCTGGTTACAAGTGGATGGTAAACGCAGCACCTTGTCTGGCAATATTAGCGCTGACAATATCAGCGCAGAGCTTCATCTCAATCGCTTACCTATTACACTTTCCCGCCCTTGGCAAAATGTCTTGCACAGCGGTTGGTTCAGTGCTGGCTTAACAGTTTCCGGCACATTACCGCTGCCCGATATCTCTGGCCAGGTAAAACTGAACAGTAGTTATCGGGAGCAGCCCCTGGAGCTGATAGGCGAGGTAAATACCATACAGGGAATGATTCACCTGGAGTCCCTGCGGCTGGAATTTGCTGGGGCACAGATGCGTACCGCGGGCAGTATAGATACTGAAAATAAAACCCTGGATATGAGTGCGGCCGTGCAGGAGCTGGGAGTTGAGGAGATTCGCCGCCTTCTATTTTCCCTCCCGCAAACAGAGCAGCTGAAAATCCCTGATGACTTTTCCGGTACTCTGCACCAATTACAGCTAACCGCACAGGGACCTTGGGATAACCCGGATTTGCAGGGAGATTTGAGTGCTGTATCGGCTTACCGAAATTTACAGAATGAGTTGACAGCCCGAGTCAATGGAAACTTGAAGGGGCTAACCATTACGGATTTTTCCCTGGTGGGGGACAAGTTAAATATCCTTGGCGGTGGCACTGTAGATATTGAGTCTGAAGCACTGAACTTGCAGCTGCAGGTAGATATTCGCAATCTCAACCCAAGTGAAGATCTCGGTCTCGCTTCAGCTAAGGGTGTTAGCTTGGGCCTGCAGGGGCAGGTTGGTGTGGAAGGTCCCTGGTCCAATCCGCGCCTGAATACTAGCCTGGAATCCGATGGCCTGGTTCACGAATACCGATACAACCTGAAGGGTGATGCCAGCGGCGACCTCGAAAAGATTAATCTGCAAGGGTTGCGTGTGGAGTTATATGCCAACGGATCCATAGACCATTTCGACATGGGGCAATTCCGCGGCCCCCAGTCACCGACCACTATCCCGAGTATGCAAAAAGGGGCGAGTCAGCCCGAGCAAAATGCGAGCCGTCTCACCGAACTTGCAAAGGAAGCCCAGCGCCTGGGGCGCGAGGGAATTGCACTGATTGAAGCTGAGGGAGCACTTGAGCCAAAGCTGGGTCGGCTTGAGCTGGGGGTGAGTGCGCGCAACCTGCCGCTACCCCTGTTCGAGGTGTTAGGGTTGCCGCTACCCAAGACCCTGGAAGGCGAGCTTAGCCTGGATGGCGAGATCAAGGGAGCACTTACCAACCCTGAAGTACGCGCCAGTGTGCTGGCCCAGGGTGGCTATCGCCATGAACCCTGGCAGTTGCAGGGAGTGCTTGATTATGCGGATAAGAGTCTGGTTGTGGACGGGCTGGAATTTCTGTGGGCGGGGCGCAACCAGTTGTGGGCCCACGGTAGTCTCAACGAGCAGCGGCTGGATCTGCAGCTGCAGGGCAGGGCCTCACTGGAAGATCTCTCACGAGAGTTACCGTTTAATACACCTGAGCAGGGTGATGTCGTTTTGTACTCAAGTATTACTGGCAGTCCACGTCAGCCACAGCTTGAAGGGGAATTGCGAATCAGTGGTTATACGCCCGGCCGTGAGCAAGGGCGTGTGCAGGTGCAGCCTCTCTCAACAGTGCTTGAATGGCATACCGAAGGTGGGGAATTGCAGGTATCTCTCGTGGCTGAGCACGATGGTCGCCGTGCAATAGATAGCAGTGCCAAGTTATTGATTTCTCCCATTTTTGAACGGTTGTTTTCTGATAGCTCAGCGGGGTCTGTGAGCGATATTCCTCTACAGCTGGTGAGCAGTGGTTCCGCAGATCTGTCTGTCGTTGCTGAATTTATTGACCCCAGGATACATGTAATGCGCGGTTTGCTGAGTTTCTCAGCGGATGGTGTCGGCACTTTGGGTGAGCCTCATCTTGTTGGTGGGATAGAACTGAGTGGAGCAAGCTATGAGCACCGCCCAAGCCACACCCGTATTACCAATATTGATTTTTATACACGCTTGACCCCGGGAGAGTGGCTTGTCGAAAGGGGCAGTGCCACAGTTGTTGATGGCGGTACGATTAGTTTGGGAGGGGCCGTGTTTTTTCCCGAGCAGGCACCGCCACAGATGAGCTTAAGCTTAAATCTGAATAGGGCACACTTACTGAATACTCCGGGAGTACGCGGTGCAATCTCTGGAGAAGCTACCCTGTCGGGTTCGACTGAGGATGCGCAAATCACCGGTCGTTTTACCCTGCGACCATTGGCAGTACAGATTGAGCAGTGGATTGGCAGCACGGTTCCGGAAATTCAAGTAGTGGAGGTCCAGGTGGATGGCCCACAGGTGGAGCGTGCACCGCTGCTGCTTAGCAAGATCAGTTTGGGAGTCGAGGTGATTCTGGATCAGCAGTCCTATGTGCGCGGACTTGGACTTAACTCGCAGTTGCGCGGTCAAGTGGATATTCACGGAACTGCGGCCAAACCGGAAGCCTCAGGTGAGCTGACTATCGTGCGCGGCAGTTTTGACCTGCTAGGTAAGAAGTTTAATCTTCAGGAGGGAGAGATTCGCTTCGAAAATAATGAAGTGGCAGTGTTTGTCGAGGGTGTTTATAGCTATCGCGATGGTGAAATCACAGCAAATATTTCAGGCTCTGCAACTGACCTGGATATTACTTTCAGCTCAGATCCTTCAGCCTCTCAGGATGAAATTTTAGCGCAATTACTATTTGGCAAGTCTCTTTCAGATATTTCACCGCTACAAGCCGTACGTCTGGTGAGCGTGGTGCGTAGCCTACAAACCGGTCGTGCCGTGCTCGATCCGGTAGCAAAAACCCGTGAATTGCTGCGTCTCGATACCCTTAATATTGAGCAGGAGGAAGGAGATGAGGGCGAAGAATATGCCCTTAGTTTGGGTAAATATATTACCAATCGGATTTATGTAGAGTTGCAACGCAGCACCGATCCGCTGAGCCCCTGGCAGGCGGAAATGCAAATAGAATTGCGTGAAAACCTAAACTTGGAGTTCAAAACCGCAGATGATGGAGATAGTGGTTCTGGCAGTGTAGAGTTGCAGTGGAAAAAGGATTATTAGTTTATAGCCGCCTGCAACCTATATTTCATTTTTTCTCAGACCTCAAAAATATCTCAACTGGATCGCAGAACGATCCAGTTTTGTACCAGCTTCTGGCTACTGATCCTCAGCTAATCTATACGTATGAATAGATTACCGAGTTGCTCTCTTTTTTCTTTTTTAGGTACTTCTTACACGGATAATACAATGTGCCGATAAGTACAATCCAGAATAAGTAGGTTCGCGCCAGGTTTGGCTCATAGCCTTCTGGCCATACTTTAGTGCCATTGAAGAAGTTGGTTGCAACTCCAAATTCCAGATATGTCCAAAGGTGAGCGGCTAAATTGATAATCGGTACATGTAAGAGATAGAAAAAGAGTGATGCCTGGCCGAACATAAGAAATATATTTAATACCTTGTTTTTTCTGTTTTCTACTAATGCCATTGTTAGTAATACTATACACATAGTCATTACTATATAGTTAAATGACATTGGATATTTGGAAGTATTGATAAAGCCGAGAATACCTTCATCAGGATTCCAGACATGGGGGTCCCCAAAGCCAATAAACCTTGAACTAAAGAATAGGATCGCTAGTACTGCTGCTGCCATTAGGAGAAAGTGTACCCTTTTTTTTGCCTCCAGTTCATATAGAGTGCCAGATGCATACCCTAGGTACATAAGGGCAAATAGAGGGATGATATTGTAGGCGGCGAAAATTCCGGTATCAAACTCAAATAGCCTGAATCCGCTGCGAACATGAGCCAGGATCCATATCCACTCGTAACTTCCCAGTAGTTGGCGTATGTAATTATCGTTTATATAGCCATGCAATCCAACTAAGGCCAGGCAGGCTATAAGGGTCAACTTATTGGGGAGGTAAATCAGGCCTGCTAGTAGTATCATTGATAGCCCCAGCGCCCATATAACCTGAACAAAGGCATAGTTGTAATCAAACTGCCAGGAAAGATTAACTAATGTAAGCTCCAGGAGGATTAGTACCAGGCCCCTTACCAGCAAAAACTGAGAGAGTTCCTGCTTGGAGTTTAACTTTTTACCATGTAAATAGGCACTTAGCCCGGTTAAAAAAATAAAACCAGGGGCGCAAATATGTGTGATCCAGCGGGTAAGAAATAGCATCACAGAGGTTTGGGATAGGTCGAGGGGGTCAAACTGGATGGCCGTCCAGAAATCTCGAGTGTGATCGAGCGCCATAACAACGACTAAAATACCTCTGGTAATGTCTATTGCTGGGTATCGCAAGTGGTTATCTCCAAGTTCGATTATTATTAAAATATTCGATTTTTCTTTGTAGGGGACTGGTGACTACTATTTGCAATTATGATTTTATATTAAGGACTGCTGTCATGTTGAGATACTTGTTTCCTTCAACAGTATCACATCTTGATATCTTTCCGACGCCCATTCATGGCATAAATCTGATAAATACTGGGCTAGTTCCCCCTCGGTAATCTCAAATGGTATAATTATCCCTGCAGGTCTTCGCTTTCCTTCAGGACCTTGGAAGAATGCCAGCCAGCCGTCATTATGCCTTTCAATTATAACTTCTCGACCAAAAATACTGTAACTATAAACTTTCATTGTAAAAATTCTACTTTCTATTTTTTTTCGATGTTAATTGCCCAAATTGGTACAGGCTCTTTTGGCTATGTTTCTGAGGCCACGCTTAGCTAGAGGCTCTCTAGATTTTCTGGGACTCTTGCCCAATGAGGAACTCCAGATGTGAAAACCTTATTGGATGGGTTAAATATATCTGGGTTGTCTAAAGTGCCTGCTCCAACACTAATCAGGCCGAACTCTGTCTCCCCCCAAAGATTTGAGCCACAGTTTTTGCAGAAATGTTGTTTTACGGTCCGCCCTTCACTTGATACCTTTTTGTAGATTTTTGGAATACCTAGTGAGCATAAGAAATCTGAACTCCTAACCATAAATCCTGGCCAGGCATCTGATCCGGTTATCATTCTACAATCACTACAGAAGCAAAAAAGCTGTAATACAGGTTCCCCCTTGATTTTGTAACGTACATTGCGACAAAAACATCCACCTTCTTGTAAGTAGCTCATTTATTTTTCCTTTATTTCGTATGAGAGTTTGATTGGCACAGCGTGCAACTTGATCGTATATTAGGGGGAGAGCTACTAATATTACATTTAAACCTGTGAGTGAGTAAATTTTGAGTCGCATTTTTCTTTGTCTAATAAATTGTTTGTGTGTAAGTCTTGGTTTTTTTGAATTTATTTTTAAGTCGATACGTTGGTACCTTCGTTTAGAGTTGTCTGAATAAATTTCTGGGTGTTTGGTTGGATGCCAGTGTGCTGGTGATGATGAGGAGGTGCCAAATTCGGAGGGTGTGGTGTGGATGGTCACTAGGATGATGACAGATAACTTTTTTCGCTCCATGGCTACCGTTTGCTGCGATCATTTCTCTCCTTTTATTGGCCGCCTAGTACTAGTAGGTGTGTCTAAGTCACTTCATATAATTACAAGTTGTGATCTGGTAAGATCTCCCAGGTATCAGTGTCATAATAAAGAAGAGGTGATTGTAAAAAACTTGGAAGAGGGTGAGAGAGAATAGGTAGATGATTCATTGATGGGTTGAAGCTGACTGTTTCCGTATTTTTGAATCTCTCGGTCATAGATTGATTGCTGATGACAAAAACTATACTCTCAATAATATCCAAAAGATTCGTAGTTCCATAACCCTAATAAGATCAGTGATGATAAATCTGGGAGGATATTACCCTGATTGTCATTCTGTTAGATTCCTTGCTCAGGATTAAAAGAAGATATGCTCGAACAGTTCTCTATAAATATTTCCTCTTGGGCTATTGTGCTCATTCTGGCTATAGTTTTCCTGCTGCCAAAAGCCATTGTTATCGTTAAGCCAAAGCAGTACCACTTTGTGCTATTTCTTGGCAAATACTGGAAGACCGCTACTCCTGGATTCAACTTGATTATTCCCTACCTCTCATGGGTGGATAAAAAGGCATCCACAGCTCTGCACGAGACGCCGGTGGATCTTAACCTGAAGACCAGCAATCATGTTACCTTCGGTTTAGTACTTAAAGTACAGCACCAGGTATCGTCCGATGTGAAGCTTGCATATAAAGCGTTGTATGATCTGGAGAATTACCAATCTCAGCTAAAGTCTTTTGCCACTGATGCTGCAATTCCGGTAGCGAATGGCATTGAACTTGAAGATGTGTACAACAAAAAAGAACAGATAGCTGATAAAGCCAAAGAGCGCTTACGTGATTTTTTTCACGACTTTGGCGTTGAGATAGTCGATGTGCTTTCGGATGAGCCGCGTCTGCCCAAGTCTGTCGAAGTCCAGGCTAACAAGGTAATGGAAATGCAGCGGGAGAAGCAGGCGGCTACCTATGAAGCCGAAGCAATCCGTGAGCGGGAAGTGGGCAAGGCCAAAGCCGACGGTGAATCGGTTAAGATTCGTATGGAGAAAATGGGTGAAGCGCGTCGAGTTTATGCCGAGAGTGCCGCTGAAGCAGTCAAAGTGTTAACTAATGCCGGCACCAGTGCCGATGAGGCTTTACGATTTATGACTGCTATCGCCGACAATGATGCACTGGTGAGCGCCGCTCGCCACGGCAGTACTGTGGTTATGGCCACTGGCCAGTCGCAACAGGTGCCTGTTGCTCTGCCGATGCCGGAGAAACCTGCCGCCAAAGCTAAGTTTCGAACTTTAGAAGAAGTGCAACCCGTCTAAAAATAGTACTTTTACAGTGTGGGACAGGCTGGGGCTTTCGGCCTGTCTTGCAGCTCCCTTGGTCAGTGATGCATCGCTAATTATTATGTAATTTGTCTTAGTTTCTGTTTAGACCCACTTTGCATCAATTCCTTTGGCTTTGAATTCCTCCAGAATTTCCGGATTTTCTTCATTGTAAAAAAGGATAAGCTTTTTCAGGTTAGGTAGGAGATTCGTATCTGCAGTTGAGCGTATGTCAAAATCGTCTGTTGTTCCGCACCAAAATGGAATGATTTGAGTCCAGATAGGGTAACTGCCTTCCTGACGAAGTTCTGTGATATCTGTGAGCCACTCTTTCTTTATTTCTATTCTTCGAAAATAATCTTGCACTTCATGGATCGGGTCATAACCTTCTTCCTCTATATCTATTGTTCTCCCTAGATGATTGGCAGCAAACTCGAAAACATTAAATTCTGGTTGGATGACTTTATGGAAATACATCAGTTTTTCCAAAACTAGAAGCCTAAAGTTCTCGTCAGTAAATTCTGCGTATTCACTCACTATGATTTTTCCCTATAAATAATACAGATATGGATCTATTCTCGGTACTTTCTGAAGCACTGGGCTGGAGCACTGGGTAGTAGATTTTCCATCCTTGTTAGTCGTAAATAATCTCTTCTCTCTTTTTTAATACTGGAAGAAATTAGCTTCACATTAACAGGAAAAAGTGTGTATAAGTAGTCGTTGCGGAAGTTTTGACTATAAGTAAGTAAATACTCTAAATATTTACATGTTCAGTTTCTATTGTGCTTCTAGGTGGCTTTCTAGGGGTTTATAAGCCTGGAGTCACTGCACTTTTTCCACTAAGAAGAAAGGCGGGATCCAGCCGGTAGAACCGGCTTAGTTCTGCGTAAAGTTCAGGGTGTAACGCCCTCATGGCGATGGGAACCGTGTAGAAGCTTTCAGTTGCTACCGCAAAAAATTCGGCTGGAGATTGAGCGCCGTATAAATCCAGCACAGAGGGGGTATCTCCCGGGATTTGGCCATACTCGGCTCTTTGCTGGAGGCGATGAAACTCCCGGCTCATTACCTCGGCCCAGTTGGCCCCTTCGTCTACTTTTTCAAATAGAGGGCGACCATCAAAGAAACCATCTTCCTCATCTACCTTGTGGGCGAATTCATGCAGAGCAACATTGTGTCCTCGTTGAGGAAATTGCAAGTCTTCTTCCAGGTCTCCCCAGGAAAGTACAACTGGTCCTCGGTAGTGGGCCTCGCCTTCCCGAGCACTGCGCTTGGCTGTTTCTATAAAGCCTTCCCTGCGGGTCTCGTGAGCGACATAGGTATCCGGATAAAGCAGTAAACTGTACAAGTTAGGGTAGCATTCATTCTTACGCCCTAGCAGCAGCAGGCAGGCATGAGCGGCGATTGCAACTCTCATTTGCTCGGTAACCTGCAGGCCATCACAACCGACAAATTCCTTATCGTGTAGAAAGAGTGCAATATTACCACGCAGTTCTTGTTGCTGGTCGGCATTTAGGTAGCGATATAGGGGGAGCATCTCACGAACCAGCTGCAATTGTTCCGGAGTGAGTGCTTGTGAGCGACGGTGTCTGATACGCCAGCGGCGATAGAAGTGGGGCACAAACCAAACTGCTAGGGCGAGCAGGATAACAATGATAAAAGCACTCATAGATTTATTGCTGACCGTTTGGTGGAGATATTCTCGCCAATTTCAAAAGCTTCACAACGAGTGCCTTGATGGTAAATCATTTGCCATTGATCATTATTGAGTACCCAAAAAGAGGAACGCTTGCAGAAGTCTGAATAGTTACCCTGTTGATGGCGGTGAGCGCTGCGATAAAGTAGCAGTCGTACAGATTCAGAGAGTGCTGTACAGTGGTAATCCTGGCTGTGGATTTCCCCCTCGCTACTTTCTTTGGATTGCATCAGTGTAATTATCGAGTTGAGGTCAAAACTGCTCCCAGACTTCCCTACCTCATAAAAAGCTGGGTTTAATAGCTTCTCCACTATTGTCCGATTTCTACGGATTCCTGCACAGTGTAAGGCGGTTTCGTACTCAATCAACAGCTCTATATCGGACATCATTCCGCAGTTCCCTTTCTGGATTTAACCTCGTGGATTTTCTTGCAATTATTGGGTATCCCAACTCATACACTTTGCAAGTTTGACCTTACAGTCTGCCTGAGAAATAGACCTTTGGTTAAGATTCAGGTGATTTCTATCTGTTTTTCGGTTTCTGTTTCAATAATTTCAGAATTGGGGAGTTAGGCGCTTCTTTCAAGCCTCTTGGTTATTAAAGTTTTACCATTTAGTTGATTGCAGCGACTTGAAAAATGGCCTTAAGGTGCCAACACTTATGACGTCAGGGTGATTTTTCTATCACTGTGGAGATATTTATGCGTATGCGTTCCCTAATTGCTGCTCCCATATTGATATTCGGTGTCCTGCTCCAAGCGGTAGCCCAGTCGGGCGGTACGCCTCTGAAAGTGGCGATTGCCGGCGATGCTCCGCCTTATGTGATCAATAATGCTACCAGTGGCCTGGAAATAGATATTGTGCGGGAGGCACTTCCGGGATACTCCTTGGAATTTGTCCAGATGGGGTTTGCGGAAACCGCTCCGGCTCTGGAGCAGGGCAAAGTACAGGCGGCGGTCAATGTGATGAAAAAAGACGATGATCTTTTTTATTCCAACAATATGATCAGCTTTGCCAATTACGCCATTACCAAAGCCAGCGATAAAATGAAGATTGACAGCATTGCGGACCTTGCTGGTAAGAAGGTAATTACCTGGCAAGGTGCTCCAATGGATTTGGGGCCTGAGTTTAAAAATATGTATGGTCCGAACGGAACGCAACGTCAGAATATTATTCAGGCGCCAACTGCCTCCGACCTGGTTGCACAGTTTTGGAAAATGAAAGATGTGGTGGCGGTTGTGGATATGGAGCTGTTTAAGTTTTTCAGTAATAAAATGGGGCACAAAATGGATCAGGTCAACCTTTTCCAGATTTTTCCCCTAATGACAGATTTCCGTGTGGGGTTCCGAGATCAAAAGGTACGAGATGATTTTAATCGTGGATTGGCAGAGTTGTGTCGTACTAGCCGCTACAAGGAGTTATTGAAAAAGTACGATGTGGTGCAGAAGCAGGATATCTGTAAGTAATTGACAGGCCAAATTACTTTTTACTGGTAATATATACATGAAGGGCCGGGATCATCCCGGTCTTTTTTAGGTTAATACTACTTTTTATCTTGTTATGAAAATAGTTTCAAATTTTCTCATTTGTTTATCCGTTTGTGGCTGTTAGTTTTAAATTATGTCTACTTTGCTGGAATAAAAAGCGATATGCCCTTTAAGGAAACGGCATTCATCATACGGATCTTTATATTGCCAAGCAGCATCGCTAATGTTGTTACTATCAACCTGAATTGACCAGTAGCTGGCTTGGCCTTTAAATGGGCAGTAGCTGGTAGTTTTGCTTTCTATTAGCATTTTCTGTTTTACGTCGTCAAATGGAATATAAAAGACTTCAGGTAGGCCGGATTCTTTTACAGAGAGTGCTTTATCTGTCGATGCTATTGTTACCCCCTGAGAGTGTATTTGCACCTTTCTATTTAGTGGTGAAATCTCTACTTTGTGGTAGGGGTTCTCTTTAAATCCTGGTGCGGGATTGGTCATTTTCTGTAGCTCTCCTATTAACCCTGACATCAATCTTTAAATTGACTCTTTTATAGCGCACTTTTTATGGGCGAGTGGATTGTCAGTACGGGTCAAAGCAGACAAGTAGCGAGATTGTGGTCAACCCGAACTCTTACCCTGAACATTATTGTTAACTAAGACTCCTCACTACATAATTGATTAACTTTTTCCCTGATCCAAATATGTGCAGGGCTATAGTGGGTACGTTCATGCCAGGCCATTATTTTGCTGAATCCTGGAATATCAAATGGCAGTTCAGCTGTTGCAAGACCATCAATGCCGATTATGAGTTTCCTTGGAACTACTGCACATAGTTCACAGTTTTTCAGGACTTCTATCAAAGATAAAAAATTGGGGACAGAGATCGAAACGTGTCGGTGTCTGCCCAGGGAATCCAGAACAGTGTCGGTAACTCCGTGGAAAGCGTTGCCGGAAAAGGAAACTATTCCATGTTTCATGCTACAGAAATTACCTACAGTCAGTTTTTTGCCGGCCATTGGGTGACCGTCTGCCATAATGCAGATATAGCTTTCCTCGAATAGTGTTTTTGCCCGTAGCTCCTTATGCGCGGCATCGGGCGTAGTGATTGCCAAGTCCAGCTGACCCCGCTCCATTAGGGCAAACAGTTGCACATCATTTATTGGCTGGATTGAGATTTGAATATCTGGAGCTTCTTCCTGTAGGGCGTAGATTAGTGGTGTGACGACTGCCTTTAGTGCGTAGTCGGTGGCCGCAATGGAAAACGCCATGGTGCTCCCTTTTGGGTCAAAAGTTGTAGGCGCCAGGATGCTCTCTATTTCACTTAGAATTTTCTTAACCGGATCTGCCAGTTCCAGTGCCCGAGGGGTGGGGTTGATGCCATGTTGCGAACGAGTAAAGAGAGGGTCATTGAGGCTGTTGCGCAATCTGGTGAGCATGCCGCTAACGGCTGGCTGGGTAACGGATAACCGCTCAGCCACGCGGGATACATTGCGTTCGTCCATCAGAGTATCAAAGGCCCTGAGTAGGTTTAGGTCGATGTTTCTGATATTTGCCATTGCTATTTGCAGCTACAGGTCTCTACGTTAATGGGTGGTCTCATTATAAATTCTGTGACTTTATACGATAGCTTCGTGCTGGGTTTTTAGTGCTAGGCACTGAACTCAATAGGAAAGGTTGGGGAGGCGAGCGCTTACTTGGGCTTGGATGCAGCATCAGAGAAAAGAAAAAGGGCTTATATCTTGCGATATAAGCCCTCTTGTATGGCGCGCTCGGGAGGATTCGAACCTCCGACCGCCTGGTTCGTAGCCAGGTACTCTATCCAGCTGAGCTACGAGCGCGTTGTGGTTGCGAACTATAGTCAGTTGATCCTGTTAAGTCAACTAATTTTTAAGGAAAACTCTTTAAAAATCCGCAGCTTACCGAACTTCTTCGCTCTCTAGGAAGTGACTTCGAAGATCGATAGGGCGCGCATTCTGCCGCGTGGTTAGGGAGTTTGCAAGCCCTATTTTAAAAATAGTTGCTCCGACGCCTGTAAGTAACAATCTTTGGACTTGCGGGGGAGGGTACTTACATCCGCCTTTGCTGGCGGGGAACTATACTTAGTGCTCCAGACTATGGTGGTTGCTTCAGTTTAGGAAGTTGTCCGTCCCAGATTTAGTGAGATCCTATGGCAATGGCAGACGACCAGGATAAAGGGCAAAAGCTGCCGCCAGAGGACCCGCAATCCCCTCTCTCAAGTAAACCCCTCCAACAGAGTCCTCTAAGTTGGTTGCAGTACTTGGTCCTGATCTTTCTGGTCATTATGACCTTTCAATATTGCTCCAATGGTCGCTTCGGTAGTCCTAAGGAGCCCCTTGCTTACAGTGAATTTAAGAAGTCAGTCAGTGAGGGCAAGGTTGCGACTGTGGTTTTTGAGGGCGAACGAATTATTGGAACTTTCAAAGAACCCACTAACAAGGCAAAGCTTGAACAAGGCAGGAAGGGGGAGCCTCGCGAGCCCCAGCGTTTTATTACTACCATACCCTCGGTACAGGACCCTGAATTACTTCCGTTATTGGAAAAGCAGAAAGTTGAAATCCAGGCGGAGTCGTCCCAGGGAGGTATTTTACAACGCTTGCTTATTCTTCTTCTTCCCTGGATCTTAATAATTGGCCTACTTATCTGGTTAGGGCGTCGTATGCAGGAGCGTATGAGTGGCGCTGCACCTGGAAGTCCTTTCGGCTTTGCACGCTCTCCGGCTAAACGCTATGAACGCAGTGAGTCCCAAGTGACCTTTGACGATGTGGCGGGTCTAAGTAATGCCAAGAAAGATCTACAGGAAATAGCCGGTTACCTCAAAGACCCGGAGCATTATCGCAAGCTTGGGGCGAAGATTCCCAAAGGCATACTCCTGATGGGTCCTCCAGGCACAGGTAAGACATTAATGGCCAAAGCCTTGGCGGGGGAAAGTGAGGCTCCATTTTTCAGTATCAGCGGTTCAGAATTTATCGAGATGTTTGTTGGTGTCGGCGCATCGCGGGTGAGGGATATGTTTGCCGATGCAAAGAAGGAGGCACCCGCGATTATCTTTATTGATGAGATTGACTCTGTCGGGCGCGCACGGGGGACCGGTCTTGGCGGTGGGCACGATGAGCGCGAACAAACCCTTAATCAGATACTGGGAGAAATGGATGGCTTCGATCCCCAGGAAGCGGTAGTTGTAGTCGCAGCCACCAACCGGCCAGACGTGTTGGATGCCGCGCTCCTGCGCCCAGGGCGATTCGACCGCAAGATTACCCTGGACTTGCCGGATAAAGTGGCTCGGGAGGAGATACTGCAAATTCACTCGCGGGAAGTTCCCCTTGATAAAGATGTTGATTTGGAGCACCTGGCTGCACTGACTGCGGGCTTTGCCGGAGCAGACCTGGAAAACCTAATCAATGAGGCCGCCCTATTGGCTGGCAGGGAAAATAAGTCAACGGTGGACATGGATTGTCTGTTACGTGCCAGGGATAAAGTAGTGCTCGGTGGCGAGCGGGAAATGGTGATGGGAGAAAATGATAAGAGAACAGTTGCCTACCATGAAGCCGGTCATGCACTGGTAGCTAGCCTGCTACCCAATGCTGATCCCCTGGAAAAGGCCACCATCATCCCCCGCGGGCATAGTCTTGGGGCAACGGAACAAATTCCTGCTGAGGAACACCACAATATGCGAACCAGTTACCTGAAGGATCGCATCGGCGTAATGCTGGGGGGGAGGCTGGCTGAGCGTGTGGTTTTTGGTGAGGTCAGCACTGGAGCAGAATCGGACTTGAAGCAGGCTACGCGCCTGGCCCGCCATATGGTTACTCACTGGGGAATGAGTGACAAATTGGGGCCGGTGGCCTTTCGCCGTGGAGAAGAACATATATTCCTGGGCAAGGAGATGGCCCAGCAAAAGGATTTTAGTGAGCATACTTCAGAAATTATCGATGATGAAATTATTGCTCTAGTGAGTGGCATAGAACGAGAGGTCGAGCAACTTTTGAGGAAACATCGCAGGCAATTGGACGCACTTGCGGAGGCTCTATTGGAAAATGAAACTCTGGATGGGAACGAAATGCACAAGATCATTGCGCAAGTGGACGATGCTGATTCATCAACACACTAATTATCCAAAAAAATCTTTATAAAATTTACAAAAGTACAACCGGACTTAGTGGTCAGTACTTAACATTCTTTGGCAAATCAAGATAAGTCTCGATGAATTTTGGGTATTAGTTAAATATCTACAAGTACCAGTTTTTAACTTTTCTCTATTTAGGGTAAGTAAATTAAATATATGACTAATTAGTCTGTCCAATTGGTTTTAATCCGCTGCGGCAATGGATATTGTTTTCTGTGCATATTGCGAGCTGTTTTATTTTGGCATTTTCAATGGATGTCAGATTATTACTATTTTTATTAATAGAGGGTCGATCGAGGGTGCGATTTATAAAAGACTGCTAGCAGCCCAAGACAGAATTTTTTGCACTCAAACAGTGCGTTTTGCAATTTTTATATCCGTTACTTTTTTATTTTTCTGTTGAAAGCGAACTTTCCAGACTTATTGAGTTATTTTTATCGTTATCCACGATAAATAGACTTCCACCCAGGGGTATGAGCCTGTAACCTGTCTGCGTCACAGAAATCATGCAAATTCTGTGTCTCTTTATCAGCACGGTCTTAGATCGGAGCTCCGTTAAAGTCGGAATCTCATAAGAGAGTAGAGCGGCGGGGCCAGGTAGTACCGATTGCGATAAGTCCGTTGTTGTAGATAAAAAAAATAAAACAATGGAGAGAAAACATGGGAAGTCCGTCAAGACTCAAGCAGCATACTGCTCTGCTTTCCGCCTGTTCAGTAGCAACTCTTTGGTTAGCCAGTGGTGCAATCCCTAGTTTTGCCGCTGAGGGTTCGGTTAGTACTCTTATGGAAGAGGTGCAAGTCACCGCACGTAAACGCGCCGATGCGGAGATATTGCAGGAGGTTCCGGTAGCGGCAACTGCCTACTCCGGCGATCAGCTGGAGGCCTTGCATACTAAAGATCTGCAAAGCCTTTCATTCAAAATGCCCAATGTTCAACTGGAGGATGTGGGCACCGTCAAAAATACCGCGAACTTTACTGTGCGTGGGCTTGGAATTAACAGCTCCATTCCCTCTATTGACCCCACTGTTGGGGTTTTTGTTGATGGAATGTACCTGGGGGTTAATGCGGGTGTTGTTACTGACCTGTTTGACCTGGAAGGTATTGAGGTTTTACGAGGCCCGCAGGGGTTGTTATTTGGTCGTAATGTCACCGGTGGTGCTGTGGTAATAAAGACCGCACGCCCAACAGAAGAATTTTCTTCCCGAGTCAAGGTCTCGGTTACAGATAACCTGGATACAGTAACTGCAGGTTCCATCAATGGAGCTATCGCGGATTCGGTCAATGGTCGCCTGACTGTTTATTACAATGATGACCGGGGCTGGTTCGAGAATGTGGCAACAGGCAATGATAATGCCGGAGCCTCCGACAGTTGGTTTATTCGTCCAAGCTTTAGTATCCAGTTGGACGAGACCGCGGAGTTACTGGTGCGCATGGAGCACGGCCGCATGGATTCTGATGGCGTGGTGGCGCAAAACCGCGGCTACGAATCGACCATGGTTCAGACTTTAGGGGGGCTGCAGTTCGCACCAAGTGCGCCCATATTTGCTGCAGCATTTGGCGTGGATGATTGGGATAACGGCAAAGATTCATTTGAAGTAGCTCAGGATGAAGAGGGCTACCAGAAAGATGAGTGGAGCCAGATAATTACCGAGTTCAATAAAGATGTGGCCTTTGGCGATGGCACCATCACCAATATACTCGCCTGGCGTGAGTACGAGGCCCGTGGTATTGGCGATATTGATTCACTACCGGTTACTCTTTTCCATGCAGATTCCAGTGTGGACCAGAGCCAGCTTAGTAATGAGCTTCGCTATGCTGGGCGTTTTGGTCGCACGGCCCTGACCACCGGAGTGTACTGGTTCAGTCAGGATATAACTTATCTTGAAAACAGACTGTTAGAGTTTGGGCAAATTAGTATAACGGGGGGGGGAGAGCAGGATCACAGTACCTATGGCATCTTTGCACAGGCAGATATTGATCTGAATGAAGCCTGGGTACTGACCTTGGGCGGACGCTATTCGAGCGAAGAAAAAGATGCAAAAATTGCCTCAATTCCATTGAATTTCTGCACTCTGGATGGTTGTGCGGCCTATGACTTTGAGGACAGCCAGAGCTGGAATGCCTTTACGCCAAAGGTTGGACTACAGTGGACTGTATCTGAAGATACCCAGCTGTATACGTTCTGGACCAAGGGCTTCCGCAGTGGTGGTTACAACTTCCGCAACGCAGGTATTAATCCGAGTACCGGTAGGCCCTATACCCCTCAGGTAACTGATCAGGAAGAGCAAAGTAGCTTTGAGATTGGTGCCAAGGTAGATTGGCTGGATGGACGTTTGCGGACCAATATGGCGGTTTTCCATAACACCATTGATGATATGCAGAGGGAGGAAAACCTGCCTGATCCATTCACTGGTGTTGCACAGATAATCCGTAACACCGCCGATGCCACTATTCGGGGAGCTGAGTTGGAGGCCATGGCGGTTCTAACTGAGAACCTGCTGTTTACTTTTAATGTCGGCTACGTGGATGGTGACTACGACAAAGTACTGGGAGATCTCAATGGGGATGGTGTTGTAGATGGCACTGACCTTGGTCTTGAGATTCCTCGCCTAGCTCCATGGACATATGGTGTCGGATTTGTCCATGATCTGCAGTTAGGCACCTATGGTAGTTTGACCTCCCGCGTTAACTTTAATCATCGGGATGCGGCGCCTTATACCGATGATAATCGCGGAATGTTGTCCGAAGTCGATATGCTGGACTTCAGTATTGGCTATACACCGGATAGTGGTAGTTTCACTGTCTCCATGTTTGGTAAGAATATGCTGGATGAAGTGACAGAGGGTAACAATACTCAGCTGCCGCCTATTATGGGAGGGGTTGGTGCGAGCTTTACTCCGCTCAATAAAGGGCGTGTTATGGGGCTGGAGCTTCTCTACGAGTTCTAAGTTGCCATAGTTTATTGACCCTTACTCTCAGTTAGGTAAATCGTTTTCGCCGAAATGGTGAATAGCGGCCAGGCAGTCTTTTGGGGAGTTCTAGAAACTTCTTGGGAGATTTCCTGGCCGCTTCTGGTTTGCAGCTTATAGACTGTTTTACTCCCTGATTAAAGAAGCAGGACTTTTGGGCTGGTGCCTTGATAGATTCTCATACTGCCCCATTTTAAAAAAGTTGAGACAGCCCTAGGGCAATTTTAAGAATAACCCCTGTTGAAGGAGTGAACATGCGCGCAATTGATCTGCCGGAGTATGGTGGCCCAGAGAAAATGCAGGTCGCAGACCTGCCTACGCCAATTCCGGCCGCAGATGAAGTGTTGGTGAAGATTTCTGCCGCGGGTGTGAACCGGCCTGATATTGTTCAGCGCAATGGTCTTTACCCGGCTCCAGCGGGAGCTTCTTCAATCCTTGGCCTGGAAGTGGCTGGAGAAGTGGTTGCCGTGGGGGATGAAGTCAAGCGCTGGAAATTGGGCGATAAAGTTTGTGCTCTGACTAATGGCGGTGGTTATGCGGAGTTCGTAGCAGTTCCGGAGGGGCAATGTTTACCCATTCCTGCCGGTTTGACCGAGGTTGAAGCGGCGGCCCTGCCTGAGACTTTCTTTACTGTATGGAGCAATGTATTCGACAGGGCAAAGTTACAGAGCGGTGAAATTTTGTTGGTGCATGGCGGCTCTTCCGGGATTGGTACCACCGCTATTCAGCTGGCACATCACTTGGGTTCCAGGGTTTTTGCTACTGCCGGCTCTACCGAAAAATGTGAGGCTTGTGAGAGGCTCGGTGCCGAGAGGGCAATTAATTATCACGAAGAAGACTTCGTGGCGGTAGTGCGCGAAGCTACGGCAGGCCATGGTGCCGATGTCATCCTGGATATGGTCGGAGGGGAATATATAGAGCGTAATATTCGTATGGCAGCCCATGACGGCCGGATTGTAAATATTGCCTTCCTCAAAGGTTCTAAAGTTGAGGTCAATATGCTGCCGGTAATGCTTAAGCGCCTCACACTGACAGGTTCTACACTGAGAGCCCGCACCGCTGAGGTGAAAGCGGATATTGCCTATTCGCTCGAAACCAAAGTTTGGCCGTTAATTGAGGCAGAAAAAATTCGCCCGCAAATTGCAGCTCAATTCCCTCTCGAGCAGGTAGCTGAAGCGCATCGTTTATTGGAGTCCGGTAAAGTTATTGGAAAAATTGTATTAACGCTTTAACGCGCTTTTTTATACGGTTTCCTTTTACTCATTGTGATGGGGGAGGGGAGACCTGAACAATCATCCCTTCGGGTGTGTTGCTTGGAGAGCAAAACCTGTCGGGTGTTTGCTGCGTTGATGGCCGCATGGATACATCATCACTCATCATCTCTACATAAGCCTTGTAGAGGTTGCTGATATTGCGCACATACTGTACCGGTTCGGAGCCTCGCACATAACCGTAACGCGCCCGTTTAAAGTACTGGGGTTGGGCCAGTTTCAGCATGGCCACCTCGACGTTGTCGAACCAGACATTTGGGTCCAGCCCCAGCTGTTCGGCAAGCCGTTGCGCATCGAGTAGATGCCCGTAACCTGCGTTGTAGGAAGCGAGGGTGAACCACAGTTTGTTCACCGTGGGCAGGGCGGGATTAAATCTGTCTCTTACCCAGTCCATATATTTTACGCCCGCTTTGATACCACGCTCTGGCTCAAACAGTGGTGGGGGGAATCCCATTTCTTCTGCGGTTGCTGGCATCACCTGCATCAGGCCCTGTGCGCCAACTGGGGATACCGCTTTGGGATTAAAGTTACTTTCTTGCCACATTTGGGCGACGATCATGCGCCAGTCAAAATCGTATTTAAAGGCGGATTCTTTAACCAAGTCATCGTAGGGAGATAAGTTTTCCCCCGGGATAACCCGGGTGCTTACTCTTTGCATAAAACGTTTATTTGGCTCGAAATATGCTGCGTATTGCTTTTTGTATTTATCGGTTTTTCGGTAACTTGTCAGGAACTTATTAAGATTTTGCAGCAAGTGCCAGTTTTGACGCAGAACCAGCCAGCCCTCTGGTGTTGGATCGCCTAGTACTGTGCCTAGCACTAAGTTCGGTTGAACTGATGCTTCAATTTTTGCGCGACCGGAGTGGGCGATAGTGGCATCCACCAAGCCCTCCGCAATCATCGAAAATATCTGAGACTGGGAAATATCCGGTGGTGCCACCCGTATATCCACGTCGATGCCCGCATTTTGCAGTGTTTTTGCTGTTTCAATAAATGAAGAATAAGCACGTAAGGTGAGTTTGCGCCCGTTTAAATCCTGAATTTGTTTGATGGGCGGAGTTCCCCTACCACTCACTACTTGCTCAGTAGATTCAACGACAGGTTTGGTAAATACCATTCCCTGTTTTTCTACCGCTGATGTAATATTCATTTCCGCTCCGGCAAAATCACCGCGACCTGCTCTGAGCCAATCTGCCAGGTTTTCCTCATAGGGCACCACGATAACCTGCAATTGGAGTTTGTGTTTGTCTGCAAAAGCCTTAGCTAGATCGTAGTCAAAGCCCATCAACAACCCCTTCCACAGGAAATAGGTGGTGGGGCCATTGTAGGTGAGCAGGCGGATTACTCCTGATTTTTTAATACCTTTCCAGTCAGTGATTCGCTCTTCTTGCGCTTTCACCAAATTACGGGTGAGAAAATTATCTACAGTGGACTGCAGGCGCCTGGAGGTTTTACGCATTCCCCAGGCAATGTTCTGGGGTTCGCTTACATAAGCACCAAGGCGTAAGTCGTCGCGGTAATTACGCAGGTCTTGTGCTGAATAATCCTCGAGAACTGCCACCCAGTTATTTTCCTCGTTCATCTTATCTACAAGACCATCGCGGTTACCGTGGATTTTATATTCCCGCATGCTCAGGTTGGCATCCGGAAATTCCGCGATTAGCTGCTGAGCAGTCTCTACATTGGCGGAACCTTTAGGGACAATAAGCTCGACATTATTTAATTTGCTCGGTTCGGTGATATCTGGTCCTGAGGCGCCGGTTACCAGTTGTCGCCGGGCCTGGCGAATAGGTACGCTAAAGTCAATTTGCTCTTCACGGGAATCGGTGACTGTCAGATCATAGGCGATGATATCTGCCTCTCCGGCGAGGAGCATTTTAATGGCATCGTCAGGGGTTTCTGCCTTGATCCATTTGGCTTCCAGTTTTAGCTTGTCGGCCAGTTTATTTGCCAATTCAAAGTGGCGAAGGCTGACCACGCTATCCCGGGGCAGCATATTTTCAGATGCACCGGTCAGGTTTACAAAGCGGATAGTGCCGTGTTTTTTTATTTCACGCAGATCACCGGTTTCAATGTAATTGACCTGCTGCTCTTTGGCGGGGATAACAGGGGGAGTGACGTTTTCAGGCTGTATGTTTTCTTGACTCGAAGCAACCCCTGCCGGGCTGGCAAGGTCGCTTTCTTTTCCCTCTTTACTACATGCGGCAATGGCCAATACAAGTATTGAGAGGAAAATCACAGCCCAACAGGTGGGTCTGACTGCACTGTTAGCAGATCCCATAGATCGCTCCATAAGCTCTCTACAGGACGATTATAGTGTCGTGCCTGGGGCGCTTTTCTATTCTGGACTTTAGTCCCCAATACTTTCCACCCTTGCAGAAAAGTTCCCGCGGGCCAGTTTAATATTGACCTCCTGGTCTGCTTCCAGAGTACGGCCGTCTTTAATGGCTCTGCCGTTGGTGTCCATAGCGATAGCATAACCCCGTTGTAGAACCGCCAGTGGACTCACATTGTGAAGTAACTGTGCCAGGAGGTTGAGTTTGTCGTTATTGTGCTTCAAACGAAATTCAGTAACGCGTTGCAGGTTCGATTCTGCTTGTTGCAGCTTTTCACGTTTCTCCTGAATATGACGCTTTGGTTGGTAATGGACAAATGACCGTTGGGCCGAGGCCAGTTGGGCTCGACGCTGCTGGGTTTGCAGCTGTCCGGCGGCAAACAGGCGCATTTCAATGTGGTCCAGGTGCTGGGCACGATTCTGTAACTGCTCGCGAGGGTGGCGCAGGCGGTTGCGCTTCAACATGACCAGTTGCTGTAAGTGGCGCATCTGGTGTTGTATTGCGCGATATAACCGAACTCTGCTATTTTCGAGCCGTTGAAATAACTCCGCTGCATTTGCGCTGGCGATCTCCGCTGCGGCTGAAGGGGTGGGAGCGCGCAAGTCGGCGGCCAAGTCTGAAATTGTGGTATCGGTTTCGTGGCCTACTGCCGAAATTGTGGGGATGGGGCAGGCAGCCAGTGCCCTGGCTACGACTTCTTCGTTAAAAGGCCACAGGTCCTCCAGTGAGCCGCCTCCACGTCCCACAATCAGCAGCTCATGGCGGCCACTGCTACCGGCTTTTTCAATTGCCGCGGCAATTTTTTGTGCCGCCCCTTGTCCCTGAACAGCTACCGGCCATAGCTCGATTTCCGCGGCTGGGTAACGGCGACCTAATACATGGATCATATCGCGAACGGCGGCACCGGTTGGTGAGGTAATAATGCCAATATTGGTGGGCAAGTAGGGCAGGTTGCGCTTACGTGATGGATCGAATAATCCCTCGGCCTGCAACTTTGCTTTGAGTTGCTCCAACTGGCGCATCAGTGCACCGAAGCCGGCCTCTTCCATATGCTCGATAATGAGCTGGAATTCCCCGCGTCCTTCATAGAGGCTTACCCGTGCGCGGATCAGTACTTCGCGACCATTCTGTGGGCGAAAGGCCACATTGCGGTTACGTCCGCGGAACATGGCACAACGCACCTGTGCGTGTGCATCTTTAAGGCTGAAATACCAATGGCCTGAGCTGGGCACAGTAAAATTGGATATCTCCCCGCTGATCCACAATAGGGGTACGTTGCTCTCCAGCAGGTGTTTCACCTCGCGATTCAGTTCGCTTACAGACAGGACGCTGCGCTTTTGGTTGGGGGAGCTGGATTGCATCTGGGTCTCACTGGGAATAACTGGCGGAGCAATATTGCAGTATCCCCCCTACAGGTAAAGGGCTTTACTCGAGAAAACCACTTTTCTGCAAATTGACATTTGCGCTTTGGGCGCTGAGAGGTATAATCGCGCCGATACCCAATCCCGCCTATTCGAGGTTTGAGTGTCAACAATGTCTGAATCCAATCTGCGCATCGCGCGCGAAGCCCTCACTTTTGACGACGTCCTACTTGTGCCCGGTTTTTCCGAGGTTACCGCCAAGGATGTCAGCCTGAAAACCCAGCTTTCCCGCAATATCACCCTGAATATTCCCATTGTATCCGCCGCTATGGATACGGTGACGGAAGCACGCCTGGCTATTGCCCTGGCTCAGGAAGGTGGTATTGGTATTATCCACAAGAGCATGTCTATTGAAGAGCAGGCTCTTGCGGTTCGAGCCGTAAAAAAATTCGAAGCTGGTGTGGTAAAAGATCCTATTACTATTGAGTCTGATGCCACTGTACGCGAGCTGATCGCACTGACAAGCCACCATAATATTTCCGGTGTTCCGGTAATGGATAAAGGCAATCTGGTTGGTATCGTAACCAGCCGCGATGTACGCTTTCTTACCGATCTGGATGTTAGCGTCGCCAGTGTGATGACTCCGAAAGAGCGTCTGGTAACTGCTCACGAAGATGCCTCTTCAGATCATGTGCGCGAATTGCTGCACAAGCACCGCATCGAGAAAGTACTCGTTGTGAACGATGACTTTGAGTTGCGTGGTCTGATTACCGTTAAAGACTTTAATAAGGCCGAGCAGTATCCGAATTCCTGCAAGGACTCCGATGGTCGCCTACGTGTCGGCGCATCTGTCGGTACAAGCCCTGATACTGATGACCGTGTGGCAGCTCTTGTAGAGGCTGGTGTGGATGTGTTGGTAGTCGATACTGCCCACGGCCACTCCCTCAACGTGATTGATCGTGTACGCCGTATCAAAGAAATGCACCCCCAAGTGGATGTCATCGGCGGCAATATTGCGACAGGGGAAGCCGCTCGTGCATTGGTTGAAGCTGGTGCGGACGCAGTGAAGGTAGGTATTGGGCCCGGTTCTATTTGCACCACTCGAATCGTGACTGGTATCGGTGTGCCCCAGGTAACGGCAATTGCCGAGGTTTCCACTGCACTTAAAGGGACAGGCGTGCCTATGATTGCCGATGGCGGTATCCGCTACTCCGGTGATATTTCCAAAGCGATTGTCGCTGGTGCTTCCTCTGTAATGATGGGCTCCATGTTTGCCGGTACCGAAGAGGCGCCGGGTGAGGTAGAACTGTATCAAGGACGTACTTATAAATCCTATCGGGGCATGGGCTCTCTCGGCGCTATGGCGCGCACCCAGGGATCTTCTGACCGCTATTTCCAAGATGCCAGCAAGGGCGCAGAGAAACTGGTTCCGGAAGGTATCGAAGGGCGCGTCCCCTACAAAGGTCCTCTGTCTGCCATAGTGCACCAGATGCTGGGCGGCCTGCGCTCAGCTATGGGTTATACCGGTAGTGTGGATATTGAAACCATGCGCACCCGTCCGGAGTTTGTGCGAGTAACTGCCGCCGGCATGGGTGAGTCCCATGTGCATGATGTACAGATTACCAAAGAAGCGCCCAACTACCCGGTGGGTGGACGCTAAGCCTCCCGGTGAACAACTTTCAGTACCAAGCCGCAAACGGACCTTTCAGGTCCGTTTGCCGTTATTTATTCTGTTAATGAGTCAATCATGAGCCAAGATATCCACTCCAGCCGAATTCTGATCCTCGACTTTGGGTCCCAGTACACCCAGTTGATCGCCCGCCGTGTGCGCGAGCTGGGTGTTTTTTCCGAAATTCGCGCCTTCGACATGAGCGAAGAAGAGATCCGCGAATATAACCCGAAAGGTATTATCCTGGCCGGTGGGCCCGAGTCTGTACCGGAAGAGGGCTCTCCCCGCGCGCCAGAAGTGGTTTACAGCTTGGGAGTGCCGGTACTGGGGATTTGCTATGGCATGCAGACCATGGCACACCAGCTGGGCGGCGCAGTGCAGGGCAGTGATGTCCGTGAGTTTGGCTATGCCCAGGTAAAAGTAGAGGGCACTTCGAATCTGCTGCGCGATATCAGAGATCATCTCAACGATGAAGGTGAGGCACTGCTGGATGTATGGATGAGCCACGGCGATAAAGTTGTGCAGATGCCAGAAGGCTTTGAACTTCTGGCTTCCACCGATTCCTGCCCCATCGCCGGCATGTACTCCGCCGAAAAGAACTTCTTTGGTGTGCAGTTCCACCCGGAAGTGACCCATACCCTTCAGGGAATGCGTATCTATGAACACTTTGTTATCGACATCTGCGGTTGTGAAAAGCTCTGGACCCCGGCCAATATCATCGAGGACTCCATCGCCAAAGTGCGAGAACAAGTGGGCGATGGCAAGGTATTACTGGGTCTTTCAGGGGGTGTCGACAGTTCTGTTGTGGCGGCACTGCTGCACAAGGCGATTGGTGATCAGCTGACCTGTGTTTTTGTGGACAACGGCCTGTTGCGCAAAAATGAGGGCGATCAGGTGATGCAAATGTTCGCCGACAATATGGGCGTACGGGTTGTTCGAGCCGATGCGGAAGAGGATTTCCTCTCACGTCTGGCAGGTGTGGATGAGCCTGAAGCCAAGCGCAAAATTATCGGTAATACCTTTATCGAGATTTTCGATCGAGAAGCTTCCAAATTGCAGGATGTGAAGTTCCTGGCCCAGGGTACTATTTATCCGGATGTGATTGAATCCGCCGCAGCCAAAACGGGCAAAGCCCATGTGATTAAGTCTCACCACAATGTGGGTGGCCTGCCGGAAGATATGCAGTTTGATCTGGTAGAACCTCTGCGCGAATTGTTTAAGGATGAGGTGCGCAAAATCGGCCTGGAGCTGGGTCTGCCCTACGATATGGTCTACCGCCATCCCTTCCCGGGACCGGGTTTGGGAGTACGTATTCTTGGCGAAGTAAAAAGGGAGTACGCTGATATCCTGCGCGAAGCAGATGCGATCTTTATCGAGGAGCTACACAAGGCCGATTGGTACCATAAAACCAGCCAGGCGTTTGTGGTATTCCTGCCGGTGAAGTCTGTCGGTGTCGTGGGGGATGGTCGTCGCTACGAATATGTGGTGGCACTTCGCGCAGTGGAAACCGTGGACTTTATGACCGCGCGCTGGGCGCATTTGCCCTACGAACTGATTGAGAAGGTTTCCAATCGCATTATCAATGAGATAGAGCATATCTCGCGCGTAGCCTACGACGTGTCCAGTAAGCCGCCAGCGACTATTGAATGGGAATAAAATAAGTAATTACTTCCCCGCCGCTTGCAGGGGTGTTTGGCACCCCTGCACCACTTTTTTCCCGCCAAGCGTGCCACTTTCCACAGCCGTGTCTCTTCCTGTTATTTCGGTCATTTACTTAGGGGATCTTTTAAGCAGGATTTACTTTCATTCGTAACTCGTTGATTTTTTGAACGTTTCCAGCTTTGGTTATTTTTTCTTCAGATTGTCACAATGACGTAACCATGGGCCTTTGCGCCGATCGCTTGAGAGTTAATCACAGAGATATCCACAGAATCTGTGAGTAGAGGTAGCTAGTGGATAAAGTGCAGCTGCTGTCGTGGAGAGGTGCCCAAATACGGGAGCTTATTGGGGGTTAAAGAGTTTAGCGGGAGTTGTTTAACCCCCAGGGAAGCTTCAGAGTTGGTGGCGGAAGCTAATTAGGGCGGCGGTAACCGCTACATTCAGGCTTTCGACATCATTGTGCATGGGGATGCGGAGTAATTCATTACACTGTTTCGATACGGCCTCGCTGACACCGCGTGTTTCATTGCCGAGAACAAAAATGGTGGGGACTTCACCTGTAACCTCTGCCAGGGTCAATTGCGCGTGAGAGGAGAGGCCGCAGACACGGGCTCCCGCCTTGCGGAATTCTCCCAGTGTGTTCGCCAGTGTTTCACAGCGCAAAATGCGAGTTTTAAACAGGGTGCCAGTACTGGCCTTGATCACCAGTGGGTCAATCTGTGCGCAGCCTTTGCGCGGTAGGATTATGCCATCTATGCCGCCTGCACAGGCGGAACGAATAATCATGCCCAGGTTCTGTGGATTGGTAATACCATCGAGTGCCAACAGCTCGTAGGGCTTTTTATTGTTGTCGCCTTGACGCTGCTGAAGAAATCCTTCGCAGGTGCTGTAGTGGGGGAGGGCCAGGTCAAGTGCCACTCCCTGGTCCTGGCGAGAATTCTTCGAGATTCGTGAGAGTCCCTTGCGGTCCCAATGGACAATTTCCACCTGGCGCTCCTCGGCCAGCGCCTCCATACGACTGATTAGTTGATCGCGCCGGTTGCTGCTTGCCAGGTGTAGTTTATGCACCGGTAGGCTGGGATCTTCCAGGGCTTCGAGAACCGGCTTGCGCCCATAAATGGTTAGAAGACTGTCGTAGAAGGCTCTTTTTTTCAGGTACTCAGAGGAGTCTTTCACCGCATTGGCTCACTCAATAATTCGATCAAACTGGCCGCGCTCTCATCCGATAGCTGGCCGCGCCGCGCCAACTCTACACAGGCGAGTCCCAGTTGGCGATAGTGAAGTGCCAATTGTGGGTCCACAGAGGCAAGATTCTCCACTTGAGTGGCAACTGTCTCCAGGTCACCTCGGGCAATAGGACCTGTGAGGGACTTTTCGGGGCCCAGGGACATATTGTTCTGTGCGGTCTGCAGGACAATAGGTTCAAGCAGTTTGAGGGCGCTGTTGCGCTCGATACCCGCCGCGGCAAAGCTGCGTAGACTCAGGTCAATCAGAGCGGTGAGATAGTTGCAGGCAATTACTGAACCAGCGTGATACAGGGACTTGTGTTGAGCCTCAATGGTAAGGATTTCGCAACCAAGGGCGGTGAAAGCATTTTCCAGAGCACTGACAGCAAGACTGTCTCCCTCCAGTGCGACACTGCTGCCGGGGAGGGTATCCAGGGAGTGCAGGGGCTCGGCGAAACTGTGAACCGGATGGGCACTGGCGATGGAGGCGGGGCGCAGAACTTCGAGAACCTGCGAGCTGAGTGCTCCGCTGCAATGAAATGCGATAACGTCGTTGCGCTCTGTAAGTTTATCGGAGAGGCGCTGGGCAATCACAGCAATCTCACCGTCAGAGCAGGAAATCAGCCAGCAGTCGGCTTCGGCCATGGATTCTAGAGACTCGGCAGCCTGGCCCGCACCGATAAATTCAACCGCTGCCAGTGCACTGTCGTAGCTGCGATTGAAGATGGACTTAAGTTGGAATAGTCCTTTTTGCTGCCACAGGCGCCCGAGGGTTTTCCCCAGGCGGCCAGCACCAATAATGTTAAGTGTCTGCATCAGTTTCCGGCGAGGCAATCGAGGTAGGCTTTTACGGCATTCTCAAGCCCCATACTTATGGCATCCACCGTGAGAGCGTGGCCGATGGAGACTTCCTGTAGCCCCGGCAGGGTACGATAGCGGTGCAAGTTAACGAGATTGAGGTCGTGGCCTGCATTAACACCGAGGCCCAGCTGACGTGCGTGTTCGGCAGCGGCGCAGTGGGTGGCAAAAATGCTATCCAAATCCGGGCTCTGTTTGGCAACAGCTTCCGCGTAAGGACCGGTATAAAGCTCAATTCGATCAGCGCCAATATCTCTTGCCAGGCTGATCTGTTCCAGGTCAGGGTCCATAAACAAACTGACGCGGATTCCCGCCCCCTTCAATTTCGCAATCTGTGGCACTAGGCGCGGGCCGTCGAGCTTGAGATTGAAACCGTGGTCTGAAGTCAGTTGGTCATTGCTGTCTGGTACCAGGGTGCACTGATCGGGCTTGGTTTCCAGTGCCAATTCCACTAGGCCTGGATAGTCCGCTAAATGTGTAGCGAAGGGGTTGCCCTCAACATTGAACTCTATGCCCTGTCGTTCCCTGCACAGAGTTGCAAGTTCGCGTACATCGCCAGGGCGGATATGGCGCTGATCCGGACGCGGATGCACAGTAATTCCCTGTGCGCCAGCATCTAGGCAGATCCTGCCGTGGGCGACAACGTCGGGAAAGTTGCCCTCGCGGGAATTGCGGATGAGGGCAATTTTGTTGAGATTTACGCTGAGGGCTATCACTGCTTATTCTCCCTTAGTGTTGTTGGCGATAGTTTTATCGCCGACATCGATTCTTTTTGCGTCGAGGATACGGATAGGCACGTTGGGTGCACTCGGGTGCTTTCGATATAGGCCACGAGGCTCCCGCACAATTTTTTCTACTACATCCATGCCTTCGATCACCTTGCCAAATACGGCATAGCCTGCCTGGTCTTCTTTTGCATCGAGCCTGGTGTTGTCCACCAGGTTGATAAAAAATTGTGAGGTTGCACTATCTGGATCGTTAGTCCTCGCCATCGACAGGGTGCCACGCAGATTCTGTAAGCCATTGGTGGATTCGTTGACAATTGCGTCGCGGGTTTCTTTCCTTTGGAAATCAAAAGTGAAGCCGCCAGCCTGTACTACAAAACCGGGCACGACCCGATGAAAGATAATCCCGTTATAAAACCCGCTATCGGTATAGGCGAGAAAATTCTCCACTGTGGCCGGAGCCTCTTTAGCGAACAGCTCAACCCGGATTACGCCCAGGTCAGTTTTCAGTTCAACCTGGGGATTTTTGGCCAGTGCGGGAAGCGCAAAGAGAGCACAGAGAAAACACACAAAAAGTTTACGCATCATCCTTGTCCTTTTGGGGTTGTTTTAGGGATCTAATTTAACAGCGCGCCCGGTCTAATGCTGGATGAAGGGCTGCGGGGGGCGGCAAATGCCGCAATCCCAGCTCTTAATAGTATGCGATTTCTTTGCCCGGAAGTGAGATCAGTTGGCCCACTCGGAGTGGCGTTTGCGGGGGCGAACGCGGGGGGCAATCATTGCGAGTATGGCACCGACTGCCACAGATAAGGCACCAAACAAATACCATCTCTGGGATTCACTGCCGGAAAGACGTTGGATCTCGGCCTCTGCCATAATTTTTTCCTGCTTGAGTAGCTCGTGCTGGTGCAGAAGTTTCTGGTGACGCTCATTGAGGGATATAGCGTCCGAGGACAGGGTCTTGAGTGCTTTGAGTTCAGTAGTAAGGTTTTGTGTCTGTTGCTGGGCCGCGCTCAGGGAACTATTCAACCGGCTGTTCTCCTCTTCCAGGCGGCGGACCTCGCCACCGAGATTTCCCTCCATCTTTTCAAAGCGGGCCAGGTTGGCTTCGGCGCTGGCCAGTTTGAGCTTTGCTACCGGTTCGGATACCAGGTATTGGCGCCTGACCCAGCCTTCAGTGCCGCCCGGTGTCCGCACTCGTGTCCAGCCTTCAGATGCAGCGTCCTCCAGGACCGTAAGCTCGGTGCCACTTGGCAGCCCCCGGTGGAGAATGCGAAACCCGTTACCCTTGCCGGAGCGCATGGGTACGTGAAGTTGGTCGGTGATATAGCGGGTTTCAGCGCTTACTAAGGCTGGAACCACATTTAATAGTGCCGCAGCAAGTAGGCCCGACATTAGTTTTCTCATGGTCATACAGCTTCTATTTTTATGTTGTTATCAGGGCAGCACTAACTTGAAGGGTTTGACGGTTATTGATGCGTAGACCCCTGCTTCGATATAGGGGTCTCTGTCAGCCCAGGCTTTTGCATCCTCAAGCGAGGGAAACTCTGCAATAACAAGGCTGCCACTGAAGCCTGATTCACCTGGCTCTTCACTGTCTATGGATGGATGGGGGCCGGCGGCGAGCAGGCGGCCTTCATCTTTCAGGCGGCCGAGTCTAGCCAGGTGATCAGCGCGCGCTTTTTTGCGCAAAGGGAGACTATCGCTAACATCTTCACTGATGATTGCGTACCACATTGTATTTAATGCTCTTGTTAGTTCTTTAAAGTGCTATTGCGCGACCATCACTTCTTCCAGTTTCAACCCGGTCAGCTTGCCGATGCGGGAGAAAAGGAAAAAGAGGGCACCCATTAAGATCAGGGTTGATGGGATTGCAATAACCAGATATCCATATGCCGTCATTTCACCCAGCTCGGTGTTGTAGGCTTCGGTGCCGGGTGGGCTGGTGACGATCATTTTGGCGAGAATGTAGTTCAGCGCCGAGGAGAAAAAGAATGACCCGGCAACAATCCATGAGGTCTGGCGCAAAGTGCGCTCAAAGGCCGGCTGGTTGCCATTTGCCTGTAATGACTGGGCAATTTTTGCCGTATTCAGAATTTGATCGTTGTAGAGGAGGGTTTTGACCAGGGGCCAGCGGGTATAAACGGATAGAGCCGTTGCAACGCCCAGCAGGCCGGGGATCGCGGCTTCCTTGATCGCGATATATTGCGGGTCCAGCTTTAGCAAGCTGATACCGCCGGTGAGAAGGATGCCTATAAACCCGAGGGCCGAGAAGAAGTTGACCTTGCCCAGGCGCAGCAGGTCGCGAAGACCGTATCCCAGCGGGAAGGCCAGGGCCACGATTAACGCCCAAGTTGGGCCCAACCAGTCATCCCCGGAAAGTTTGGTCAGTATCAATGTCGGAATGATGACATTGAAGGTGATATTGCTGAGAAACCCTTCCTTTTTAGGTTTCTCGGGAGATGTTGTAGTCGAATTCGTTTCGGTCATACTCTATTCCGGTGATAATGCCCGCAGGAAATCAGTCTGGAGGCGATATCTCTATAGTCCCTCCAAAACAATTTCTTCCCCACTGACAATACTGCTGTCAGACTCCGGCCCCGAGGTCACCTAGGCTGACCATTGGTCCGGGCCTTATCCCTGAAAACGCCGGGTGCCGCTGTGACAGCATTGCCGGGTAATTGTTCCAAAATAATGGATACTGCGACGATCACTGTCGCCAAACTGAGTGAGAGCCCACTATTGAGAGCCCTGTCTGCTGATCTGAATACCGATCTTGTCGATCTGCACTGTCACAGTACCGCTTCTGACGGTATTTTAAGTCCTGCACAGCTGGTGTCGAGGGCGAAATGCCAAGGTGTGACACTGATGGCACTCACGGACCACGATACAGTGGATGGAGTAGCACAGGCACAGGAAGCTGGTGACCAATTGGGCATCACTGTGCTGGCAGGGATTGAATTCTCCAGCCTTTGGGGGCGTCGCTCGATTCACATTGTTGGTCTCAATGTTGATCTGACGTCGCAGGAGCTGCGTAATGCCATAAGCTTGCGCGAAGGGCTTCGCCTGGAGCGTGCCGAGCGTATTGCTGAGCGACTGCACAAGCGCGGCTTCATCGGTGCTCTAGAGGGTGGGCGTGCTGTTGCAGGGGAATCTGTATTGGGCAGACCGCATTTTGCCCGATGGTTAGTAGAAGCGGGTCATGTAGAGGATACAGCGCGGGCTTTTAAGCGTTATTTAGGCGCAGGTAAGGTAGGTGATGTGAAGGTCGAGTGGCCCCAAATGGTGGAGACCATAGAGACAATTCATGCGGCTGGCGGCAGTGCTGTATTGGCACACCCACTTAAGTATGGGTTTACCCGCACCCAGTTGGTCCGGTTACTTGGCGAGTTTTCGCGCTGCGGGGGCGATGCGATAGAGTTGCTGTGCGGCCGCCAAAATCCTACCCAGACTAAGGAATTGCGGAGTCTTATGGCTTCGGTCACAACTGAACTTAACGGTCCGCAATTGCGCTGTTCCCTGGGAAGTGATTTTCACCAGCCAGACCAGCCCTGGCGGGAATTGGGTTGCGTGCGTCTACCAGAAGACGTCGAGCCGGTATGGAATCTGTGGCACACTCTGCACCGGGATCGACCCGGTCATGCCATGACAGCCTAGCCAAGCGTACTTTTTACGTATGTTTTGTAGATGCTGTCGAACCGAGATCCCTTGCGGGTCAGTCAAGGTCCGCAAAGAGGTTTCAATTCATTAAAGGCTTGGGGGGCTTTTGTGGCGCAGTTTTTTCAGATTCATCCGGATAATCCTCAAGGGCGCCTGATTTCTCAGGCTGCTGATATCGTGAATGCAGGAGGGGTTATCGTCTACCCCACAGATTCTGCCTATGCCATTGGCTGCCGCCTTGGAGAAAAGTTGGCCGTTGAGCGCATTCGCGCATTGAGACAGCTGGATAAACAGCATAATTTCACTCTAATGTGTCGGGATCTATCGGAGCTGGCTACCTATGCCAAGGTAGATAATCAGATGTTCCGCCTACTCAAGAATCATACACCTGGCCCCTATACATTTATTATGCCGGCTACCGCAGAAGTGCCACGTCGTCTTATTCACCCGAAGCGTAAGACTATTGGTATCCGTGTACCCGACAATGCAATAACTCTCGCCCTGATTGAAACAGTGGGTGAGCCCCTGATGAGTTGCAGCCTGATCATGCCAGGTGATGAGCAGCCCCTGACCGACCCCTACGATATTCGCGATACCCTTGAGCATCAGGTCGAGCTGGTGATTGATGGGGGGTTCTGTGGTATGGAGCCAACCACTGTTGTAGACCTTACCGGCGAAGAGCCGGAGCTGATTCGCCAGGGTTGCGGAACGGCTGATGAAATTCTGGGCTGAATAGTGTCACGCTAGTGTATAATCGCGCGTTTGCGCTTTCGAGGGTGGGGCAGGGTGTCCAGTGAAGAATTACTAGCCGAGGTGGAGGAGCAGGTGCTTGCCGAGGTCGCGGCGAGTGAAGGCGACTCTACCGAAGCTCCCCCTGAGAGTGTAGATACGCCAGGTCATTCGGAAGATGCGCCTGTGGCACTGGTATTAGGCGAGGCTTTTACTGACCTGCCACCAGACCTGTTTATTCCGCCAGATGCTTTGGAAGTGATTTTGGAGGCCTTTGAGGGGCCCCTGGATCTGCTTCTATACCTGATTCGTCGCCAGAACCTGGATATTCTTGAAATTAATGTATCAGACATCACCCGCCAGTATATGGCCTACGTGGAAATGATGACGTCGATACGTTTTGAGCTTGCAGCCGAGTACCTGGTGATGGCAGCCATGCTCGCAGAGATCAAGTCGAGAATGTTACTGCCGCGCCCGCCGGAAGCTGAGGAAGAGGAGGGTGAAGACCCTCGGGCCGCATTGATCCGCCGCTTGCAGGAATATGAGCGTTTTAAGACTGCTGCGGAGGATCTCGACGAGATTCCACGTATGGGGCGAGATATTCACCAAGCCAGCGCTGAAGGCCCCGATCGCAGTATCACCCGACCCGACCCGGATGTGGATCTCAAAGAGGTATTGGTTGCTCTGGCAGATGTATTGCGTCGTGCGGATATGTTTGAGAGCCACCAGGTCGAACGGGAGAAGCTCTCTACCCGTGAACGTATGACCCAGGTACTGGATCAGATTCGCCACGGCCAATTTGTGCCTTTTGTGAGCCTGTTTACCGTGAAGGAGGGGCGCCTTGGTGTGGTGGTTACTTTCCTTGCGGTGATGGAGTTGGTGAAAGAGTCCCTGGCGGAACTGGTACAAAACGAGGCCTTCGGCCCGATCCATGTACGGGCAGCCGGGCAGAGTGGCTCCGGAAGTGTTGATAGTCATGACGAGTACCTCTCGGGTCCTGAAAGTAGCTTGGAAGGAGACGACGATGCTCAGCCAGCTGGAGCACCAAGTGGTGAATTACTGCCAATTGAGAGTGAGCTGGAGGGTATTGACACACTGGCTGCTGAGGATGAGCAGTCGGTAGTAGAGCAGAATGGGCAGCCAAGCGAAGAGTTAGCTGGTGCGTAAAAGTGGGACGTGCTGGATGAATTGCCGAGAAAGCATCAGAGTTAGAAAATAGAAGATGACAATCGCTCCGGAATTACTGCGCAGAATTGTAGAGGGCGCCCTGCTTGCGGCAGGGCAGCCTCTGAGTGAAGAAAAGTTATTGTCGCTGCTTGAAGAAGAGGAGCAGCCCTCCAATACAACCTTGAGAGATATCCTTGAGGAGATAGCGCAGGATTGTATTGGGCGCGGCTTTGAACTCAGGAAGGTGGCCACGGGCTGGCGTTTCCAGGTGCCTGAAGATTTGGCGCCCTGGGTAAACCGCCTTTGGGAGGAAAAAGCGCAGAGGTATTCCCGCGCAACTTTGGAAACTCTGGCAATCATCGCCTATCGCCAACCGGTAACCCGCGGAGATATCGAGGAGATTCGCGGTGTAGCGGTAAGTTCGCAGATTGTTAAAACCCTGCTTGAGCGCGGTTGGGTCAAAGTAGTTGGCCATCGTGATGTGCCTGGCAAACCATCGCTGTATGCGACCACGCGGGAATTTCTGGATTACTTTAATCTATGCTCCCTGGATAATTTGCCAACCCTGGCTGAGATTCGCGATATAGAGAGTCTCAACAAGATCCTTGAAGCAGAGGGGTTGTCCCCAGAGGAGATTGCCGCGGCAGAGACTGATAGTGCAGATATTGAGGTGTCGCAAATCAGCGGTGAGGGTTCTGAAGAAGAAGTTGTTGATATTGCGGCTGAAGAGTCAGTGGGCGATATTGATAATGAGCCTGATGATATTGATGGAGATGTGCGGGTTGAAGTGCTGGTAGAGGAAATTGTAGCGCAGTCAGAAGACCAGCCTGCTGAAGAAGTTGAGCCTGTGTCGCCAGTGGAGCGAGAGAAAATTGATGAGAAATTAGATGAAGGCGATCGGGATGATGCGGTTGAGGCTGCGGCATCGCTGGTTGCGATGGAGATTGAGCGGGCGCAGGAAGAAACGGTATTAGAGAATTTGGGTGCCGTTGACACAGGTGATACTGAAGCCGCCCCCCAAGACGATAATAGAGAGACTGAACTGGTAGCGGAGGCGCATAGCACAGCCCCGATAGCGGCGACCCTGCCGCCTAGTAGCCTGTTTGGTGATAACGACACAGCGAGCGAAGTCGGACTGGAAGATAGGGCCGAAGGGAATGCTGATGTCGATGATGATTCCCAGGATGTAGTGCAAGTGGAAAACACCACCCCATGAGTGATGGCACCTCGCCAGCAGGCGAAAAATTGCAGAAAGTATTGGCACGCAGTGGCCTTGGTTCACGGCGAGAGATGGAACGCGCGATCGATGCTGGCCGCGTGACAATCAATGGAAAAGTGGCGGAGCTAGGTGAGCGGGTTACCGACCAGGACCGCATTGAATTTGATGGTCAGCGACTGCCATCGACCGAGGAGAATCGCTGCCGCGTCATTCTGTACAACAAGCCGGTCGGTGAGATTTGCTCACGCCACGATCCCGAAGGGCGCCCGACAGTTTACGATCGATTACCAAGGTTGAAGACGGGGCGTTGGATTTCTGTGGGGCGCTTGGATTTTAATACCAGTGGACTCCTATTGTTTACCAACAGTGGTGAGCTGGCCAACAAATTGATGCATCCCTCCTCGGTGATCGATCGCGAATACCTGGTACGAATCCAGGGCGAAGTGGACGATGAGATGAAAAGGCGCTTGGTCAAAGGGGTATTGCTGGATGATGGCTCTGCGCGCTTTACTGATATCGTCGAGAGCGGCGGTGAGGGTAGGAACCGCTGGTTCTATTGCGTGGTAATGGAGGGGCGCAACCGTGAAGTGCGGCGTTTGTGGGAATCTCAGGGTGTGCGAGTGAGCCGCCTCAAGAGAGTTCGCTACGGTAGTGTATTTATCCCCTCCCATGTGCGTGTGGGCCAGTGGATTGAGATGGAGCCTCGCGAAATTGATGATCTGTGTGTTACTGCGGGTCTGCCAAAACTTGGTCAGAGACCGCTCACACAGGGAGAAAAACAGACTCTTGAGCGCCAGCGCCGAAAGCTACGCAAGTCGCCGGTGCCGGCGCAGCGCCGCAACAAGTCCAGGTAAGCCCCAATAAAAAAGCCCGCCATTAGCGGGCTTTTTTATTGAAAATAGTAATGAGGCTGGTAGCGCGGTCTATGGTGATTGGGGTTCATTCTCCGGTGTTTCCCCAGCTTCCTCCTGCTGTTGGTTTTGCATTTCCGATTGAACACCCTGCGGGCCTCCCCCCATAGCATCATCAACATCCGAGGGAATATCTGAGACGGAGTCTGTAGTATTACTGCTCCCCTGGTCTGCTCCGCCGGGCGTCGGACCCTCAATTGCGTCAGTACTGGATTCCAATAAATTCTTAAGTTTTGACAGTCCGTGTTCGTAGGACTCGCCCACCATTTTTTTCACAGCCAGGCCCATCCAGCGTTCCCTGGGGCCGCCTCCTGTATCGCTCATAAAGGCCCAGGTTATCTTGGTGCCTTCACCCTCGGGTTGCAGCTTAAACTCCGCCTCCGCAGTGCTACCATCACCGAAAGCCAGTTTGGTGCGGACCATAGAATTTGGCGTGCTGGCGGTGATAGTCTGGCTGCCGCTGCCTGCCTTCGAGTTCTCGCCACGCCAACTCATTTCCGCGCCCACGCCCTCTTCAGGTCCGCTGTAATCGTATTGCATAGATGGGTCTATATTGCGCCAAGGGGACCAGCTATTGAATTTGCGAAAATTATTGACGTAGGGAAAGACGGCCTGGGGAGGCTTATCGATATAGACGCTCCGCTCAAGGCTTACCTCTCGAGGGAACAGATATCCGGCGAGCAGTAACAATACCAGGAATATGAGGATATAGATGATCCAGCGCATAGCAGGGTCCTTTGCTATTGGCGGTCAAATAGTCATGATCGCCAGCCCATGCTGGCGATAGATTGTTTATAGCAGTTTTTGCGCCGTTCAATCGTCGGTGATATGCAGAAGTGGCAGCTGAATCTCGACACACAGGCCGGCACCAATGCTATTGCGCGCAGTGATACTGCCTCCATGGTGCAGCAGAGTGCGTTGGGCAATAGCCAGACCCAGGCCAAAGCCACCACTCTCCCGGGTGCGTGCGCTGTCCGTTCGATAGAAGGGGCGGAAAATAGCCTCCAGTTCCTCCTCCTCAACCCCTGAGCCAGAGTCGACTACAGAGATGCTACAGGATTCCCCGGACTCCTCTACCAGTACTCGTACGAGGCCGCCTGAGGGGCTGTATTTGATGGCATTACGCAGAATATTCTCCAGTGCTGCGGTCAGCGAGCTGCCGCGAGTAGCGATTAAAAGCTCTTCGCCAGTGGTGCTCACATCAAAGCTCAGGCTTTTTTCCTCAGCTTCTATGTGCAGATCATCAATCAATGCCGAAAGCAGGCTGTTCAACTCGACCACATCGTCCAGTGGACGCTGCTCCTGGCTACTGACTGGCAGGGACAATACATCGGCAATGATATCCTCCAGGTAATCCGCAGCCTTGCCGATTTTGTCCAGCTCGGTGTCAAGCCCTGCCACCTGCTTTTGGCGGGCGATAGCCAAAGCTACCTGGAGCCGAGCCAGGGGGGAGCGCAACTCGTGAGAAACATCCTTGATCAGGCGGCGCTGTTCGGACATGGACTCCTGCAGTTGTGCGGTCATTGAGTCAAAATCGAGGGCAAGGTCAGTCAGTTCATCGTTGCGGGTGCGTAAACTCGGAGCAACCCTGTAGTCCAGCTCACCGGCAGCGACTCGTCTGGTGGCGGTTCGGAGCTGTTCAAGGGGGCGGCTCAAGTAGCTGGCCAGCCAGTAGCAGGCAACTCCGGAAGCGATCATTGAAAGCAGCAGCATGGGCCAGAAATTGCGCCATAGGAAGCGCAGCAAAAGGCCTTCCTTGCTATCGCCGGCAACCAGGGCGATGCGTAGAGGGTCCCCTGTGCGTAGTGGCAGGAAGAAGCCCACGGTGGGTTTATTGTCCACTAACATGTGCGCTTCGCGATTGCGGTAATCCAGGCTGTTGATCAGAGGCTTCATATCGGTAGGAACCTGGCGCCCAAGCAGATCGTTGCCCAGGTGGTCCACCGCGTAGACGCGGCGTTGGACTTTCTTAGGCGCTCGCTCCAGCCAGTGCTGGAACTGCTCAGGACCATGGCGGCGGGCTATACGCATATTGCGCATGACTTCTCGAAATAGTGCGGGCCCCTCCCAGCGCTCCTCCTGGCGTGGGTCGCCAAACTCGCCAAAATGGGTAATGTAAATGGCGGCAACCACCATCACCATGGCGGTGATCCATGCGCCAAAAAACATTTTCCAGAAGAGGCTGCGCATTTTGATACTACCTACTGCTTGGCCTGGGTGAGCATATAGCCAGCGCCGCGAATATTGATAATCAGATCGCGGCTGGCGCCTTTGTCGGCGAGCTTCTTACGGATATTGCTCACATGTACGTCGATTGAGCGATCGTAGGGCATAAGCTTGCGCCCTAGTGCACTTTCGGTCAGAACCTCTTTGCCAACCACATCCCCGGCGTGCTGTACCAGCACTTTGAGTACTGAGAATTCAGCACCAGTGAGGGATAGGGCCTGTTCGCTCCAATAGGCCTGGTGTTCAGCTGGTAAAAGTCGCAACTGACCGCTGCTAAGGCTGTCGTCATTTTCTTCTATTTCAACCCGCCCACGGCGCAATATAGCGCGCAGGCGCGCGGCCAGCTCACGTGGATTACAAGGTTTGGGCAGGTAGTCATCGGCCCCCATTTCCAGGCCCACAATGCGATCCACGGTATCGCCTTTGGCTGTGAGCATGATGACAGGCAGGGATCTACTCGTTGGGGAGGCCTCTTCGCGGAGTTTACGCAGCACGTCAAAACCGTTGTGCACTGGAAGCATCACATCCAGTACCAGGGCGTCAAAGTTTTGGCTCTGTGCCAGCTCAAGCCCCCGGCCGCCATCATTGGCCGCTGTTACTTCAAAGCCTTCGCCAGTGAGGAACTCCCTCAGCAGGTCGGTCAATTCTGTGTCGTCATCGATCAGGAGGATTCGGCTCATGGCGTTCTCTCTGTTGCTGTGGTGCCATTATATGCAAAGCACTGGCGCTAGTTATCGCAGCCCTGTGGGCTTTTTACCGTTCTTAACAATTGTTTACCCCGGTTTGCCCCTGTTTACACAGGCCACACTTACTATGAAATCACTGAATGCAAACGAGAGGACAGAATGATGAAGAACTGGAAACTGGCGGTAAGCAGTTTGGCCCTGGCGGGTGTTTTAGCTTTCCCCGCAGCGACGATGGCGTCTGGCGGGGGTGGGGATCACCACAAGCGCGGCTTTGAGCACATGGCCCGTGAGTTGCAGCTGACCGAGGGACAAAAGGCACAGCTAAAAGCCAACCGCGATGGTACCCGTGAGGCGAGAAATGCCCAGCGTGAACAGCTGAATGCTCTGCGAAAGCAAATCCATACTGCGATAGAGTCCGGTGCTGACCAGGCTACAGTGGATCAGCTAGGTGCCGAACTGGGTCGGCTGAAGGTACAGCAAATGCAGAGTCACCACCAGATGCGCCAGCAATTTGAGGCGATTCTCACCGATGAGCAGAAAGCCAAGTTTGAAGAGCTAAAAGCTGAGCGCAAAGAGCGCCGAATGAAATGGCGCGAAGGCCGCCTTGAGCGCCGCTCTTCAGACTCCTGATTACCCTTCTATAGACTCCTTGTGCGATCCACCGGGCGCGCCCTTCCCCAGAGGCCCGGTAGGTTCATAACCCTTTGCCCCCGTTCAAGGGGGCCTTTTTGTTTCCCCTGCTTTTGCTTTTCAGAGTCAGCTTGCTGCATTCCGCTATTGCTGGGAGAATACGCCGCCCCGCAAATAGGTGTCTAGTGTGGCCCGGTTAGGGCAGAGAGGAGTGACTGTGAGCAAAATCGGCTTGTTTTATGGCAGCGACGAAGGCAACACTGAATCTATAGCCCTGCGTATCCGCGCCCGCCTGGGTGAGGATAGGGTAGATCTGTTTGATATTGCCGATGTCACTCAGCTGGATATCGCCAACTACGAGCAGCTGATTTTTGGTATTCCCACCTGGGATTTCGGCCAGATTCAGTCCGATTGGGAGGAGTTCTGGGAAGATGTGCAGGAAATCGACTTTAGCGGCAAGACCGTGGCCCTTTACGGTTTGGGCGACCAGTTCGGATACGGCGATTACTTCCTCGACGCTATGGGCATGTTGCACGATGTGATTGTCGGGCGAGGAGCGACCATTGTCGGTTTGTGGTCCACTGAAGGCTATGAGTTTGAAGCTTCCAAGGCGGAGGTCGAAGGTGAGGGCAAATTTATGGGCCTCGCTATCGATGAGGATCAACAGGAAGAGTTGACTGCTCAGCGCCTTAACCTGTGGTGCAAACAAATTGCTGATGAATTCAATCTTGATGGTGGTGCTGACAGCATCATTGAGTTGGATGATTAAAATTGCATGCATCAGGCAATACCCTTTAAAGAATTCTGGGCTTGGTTGGCCGAACATCCCAACTGTATCCTTCGTGCCGGGAGTACAGACTCAGTAGTTTACGATGATGATGACTACTATTGGCGCTTTGCTGAGGAGGATGCCCGCACCTTGCTCGTTCAGGTTATCCGAGGAAAGCGCCCCGTAGCAGAATTCTTTATCGAACCTGCGCATGTATCCACTGTTCGAGTGAACCCTGGTGAACGAGGGGAATTCAATTTTGATTTGGTTACCGAATTTCAAGGGCAGATGCAGGTAATTTTTTATTTTGTATTGTCACATGGCTTTGACGAGCAAGTCAGTCCAGTCGAAGAGTCTTCCCATACTTCAGGAAACCTCCATTAAAAGGTGGGTAATTCGGTTGTGAATTAAGGGCACTAGTTGGTAAGTCAGATGACACTGAAAAGATTAGCCCTTTATTAACTTATTGCTGTTTCACCGCAGGCTGTTTTCCATTGAATCGACACCGACATTCTTGTCAATAAAGGTTAGTAGTTCAGTATAAGGCCCCATCTTATTTTTCTCTCTATAAAATCCATATGCTTCATTGGCAAAAATAAGACTTTTATCAGTTTTCATTCCTCTCAAAAAGTACCAAGTTTAAAGTGGGGGTGTTTCTGCAATTTTATTGAAGGCGCTTATCTCTTGAGGTTGCTACTTTATCAGTCGTCTATTGTGTAACTTTCAGGCTTCGCCTAACTCGAATAAGGTCTTTAGGAGGTATAAATGAGTGCCAAGACATATAGCAGCTCTTTATTATTTAAACTTTTTTATACAGTGCTTTTTTTTGTTGCTTTTTTTCTCGGGGGATGCACTTCGTCTCAGAAGTTGGTTAACTCAGATTGGTATGAGGTGGAGACAGAGCATTTTCGTATTGTAACGAATGATGATGCCACGAAAGCAAAGGAATTGGCTATTGATCTTGAGATGCTTAGGCCTGTCGCTAGGGAATATCTTAAGTTTGTGCCGGATCAACAAAAGTTAACTATCTACGCACTTGATGACAGTCTTAGTTTTAGAGGGTTGTTTAGTGGGGATGATTCTCGGCGTGTTATTGGGGCTTTTCAAAATACATTCTACGGTAGCTTTGCCATTGTAAATTTGGAAGGTAATAGGTTTTACCCGGACAACCCAGCGCGCCAAACTTTGTTTCATGAATACATTCACTTTTTGTCTTATGGGCGTGATTCTTTCAATCTTCCATATTGGTATAGTGAGGGTGTTGCAGAAATATTTTCTACAGTTAGTTTTAGTGATGGGGAATTTAGGCTAGGAAGGATGCCTGCTAGTCGTGTGGTCGGCCTCAATGCTTCAAATTTATTGCCTCTAGATAAATTGCTTGATGCGAAAAAAGGGTCTTTAAGCCTCAAAGATAGAACAGAGCTCTATGCCAGTGGTTGGATGTTGACGCATTGGCTGTTTTTTGATGTGGAAAGACGAAAAGCTCTTAATAAATATCTGGTTGAGTATGATAGAGACCCAGATTCGGCTCGATCGCTGTGGGAAGAGTTGGGTATGACATTTGAAGAGTTAGAATCTCAGTATCTGCATTTGGCTAAGTTGGGTAGCTTTGGTTATGTTGATAGGCCTTTAGATCTAGAGAATGGGATTAAAGTTAATCCATTGGTAAAGTCTCTCCAGAAAGATAAAGCGATATTAGAGATTGCTCGTTTTATGTCGTTTTCGGGGCAGGATGTCATTAAATTAAAAGATTTTATTGAGTATGCTAAAAAGGAAGGGAATAGCAGCTATGAGCTAATTGTTACAATGGCACTTGCTGAGCTTCATGCTGGAAATATCCTCCAAGCCAAAGAATGGTTGAGCTCCATCCCTGTTGATCACCACGAGCAGGAATGGTTTCTTGAAGCTAAGGCTCGTGTTGGTTTGGTCGAAGAGCTGTCGAAAGCTGAGAATATTAATTTAACCGTAGTAGCTGATATACGAGATGAGTATATCAAGCTTATTAATTCCCATGATGATGTGCCTGTTTATTGGTATGAACTTGCAGTTGCAATGCAGGTATTAGGGTATCCTCGAGAAAGTTATTTTGAAATGCTGGAGCAGGCTTATTTGCGTGCACCAAGGCACACAGGTATAGCATGGTGGTATGCTCATGAGCTTTATATTAGTCGTGATAGAGAATATTTTTCTCAGGTTGTTGGCCCTCTAATGGTACAGCTTTCCAGTTTGGAAAGGGAGGGTCGTCTGGATTCAATGCGCAGGGAGATTGAAAATGTTAGCAGCCCTCGTTTATCCGCTAAGCCTGTGAAAGAAGGTTTGGGAGAAAACCTTATTAAATACCAGGATATGCCAGGGGAAAAAGCTTTGGCATTGGCCTTAGATTTTAGGGGGGCCTTTGTTATAGGTTTTTCTGAAGAGAATATTAATCAGGAAGCTGCAAATGATGCTGCACTTAATCTTTGTGAGAAATCTCGGCAGCGTTATAAGGTCTTTGGGAAATGCCGCCTTTATGCAGAGGGAAACCGAATTGTAGACTCAGGGGTGGCTGAAAGAAAGCTGTGATTTATCTTTTTATGTTCTGTATCAAGTCTATTATGAGGATATGTGTGGGCTTTTAGCCCACACTTTTAGTTTCAAGAGTACTGGCTAATTGCCTGCTAAGTTCTCGTTTGCATTTTCTCTATCTGGCTTGTGCTGTTCAAACCAGTACAAGATAGAGGCTACCTTAGCAATCATCTGGCTGGGTCGCGCGGCAATACTGTGAGAGGCGCCTGGGATACGCACCATTGCAGCTTCCACATCGTTCAACTTCAGTGCCTGGTAAAACTGCTCTGTTTCAGACATCGGTGTGCGGTAGTCCTCCTCTCCAGTAAGCAGCATGGTTGGCGTAGTGACATTGCCCACATAAGTCAGCGGTGAACGGCGGCGATATTCCTCCGGTTTTTCCCAGGGCATGCCTGAGAACCAGTACTTAGTAAAGAACCTGGAATAATCGGCAGTCAAGACGAAGCTTTCCCAGTTGATTACTGGTTTGGCAACGACCGCAGCTCGGAATCGATCGGTTTTGCCGATGATCCAGGCTGTTAGGGTGCCGCCCCCGCTGCCGCCGGTAACAAACAGTTGTTCCTCATCGATAAAACCCTGGTTGATGACTGCATCCACGCCGGCCATCAAATCGTCGTAATCCTGGCTCGGGTAGTTGTGGTGAATCAGATTGGCAAATTCATGCCCATAGCTGGTGGAGCCTCGAGGGTTTGTATAGAGAACCACATAGCCTGCGGCAGCAAAAAGTTGCACCTCTGCGGCGAACCGGGGGCCATAGTTAGAGAAGGGCCCGCCATGAATTTCCAACAGCAAGGGATATTTTTTCTTCGGGTCGAAGTTGGGCGGGTAGGCGACCCAGCCCTGTATATCACGGCCATCAAAACTGGACTTGTAATTGATCTCCTCCACGCGGGCCATATTGCGCAGTGGCATCACATCGTTATTGAGGCTGGTCAGCGCTTTTACTTTGCCATTGTGGGCCAAAGCCAGCTCTGCCGGATGTTGCGGATTGGTTTGCGTGTAAGCAATAGCTCCGCGCTTGGATGTGGCAAAGTGAGTGCCCGAGTAGGGTCTCCCCAGCGATAGACCGCCAGCATCACTGGCGATTACAGTGTCACTGCCACCAATTTTTTTAATGGCAATTTTTGTGGAGCCCTGATCGTCGTAGCTGTAAGCGATACGTTTACTGTCGCCTAGCCAGTGGTAGCTGGAGATACTGCGGTCTTTTGCGGTTTGGACTTTGCGAGACTCGCCGCTGCCGAGATCGATGATGCGCAGGCTGTGTTGTTGGTACCCGAGCCGTTGATCCTCAAATCCCAGGTAGGCAAGCTTTTTACCATCGGGGGAGATCTGCGGATGGTGATCAGGCCCGAATCTTTCGGTGATCTGCTCAATGTCGCCATCCTTGAGATTTACTCTATAAATTTCAGAGTTCATCAGTTCGATCTCGTGATCGGGGTGGCGGTTTGCAGAAAAGTAAATAGCGTCGTTGTTTTTACTCCAGGCGAGACTACTGTTGTGGTCGAACTCACCGCTGGTAAGCTGACGCGGCGTGCCGCCCTCACGGGAGATGACAAATATTTGGGTGTGCCCCTGCTTGAGATAACCCATACCGTCCGCACGATAAATACTGCGGTCGATAAACTGGGGTGATTTTGCCCACTCGGCGCCCTCGGGCGCTCCGGGCAGTTCAACCGGCAGAGGTTTGCTCTCTGGCACAAACATGGTGAAGGCAATTTGTTTGCCGTCCCTTGACCACTGAATATTTGAAGGGGATTTTGGCAGGTGGGAGATCTGCAGGTTTTGACCGTTATCGAGCCACAATAGGTGTATCTGGGGGCTGCCGCTGCGGGAACTGATAAAGGCGATTGTTTTACCGTCCGGGGATAGGCGCGGCGAATAATCAGCGTAATCTCCTGAGGTCAGTGGGCGGTGGTCCTTGCCGTCGGCACTGATGCGCCATAGGTTTGCCCGCTTGTTGTCCGCCATTTTGTTCATGGAGTTGCGGACGTAGTAAATACTCTTTCCGTCGTTACTGAACTGAGGGTCGCTGGCATACTCGAGATTGAATACATCCTCATAGCTGAAGTTAGTGGGTTGCTCTTCAGCGAGGGCAGGACTGGCGATTAATATCGCCGCGGCTATTTTCAATAGTCTGTTCATTATCTGCGGGCTCCTCCATTTTGTTATCGGAAGGAGCATACCGCAGAGACGGTCGGGCAGGAGGCGAATAAGCCGATCCGTGTATTTAGTGGGATAGTCCGTGCAATTAATAAATAATTATCGTCTGCGGCAGTAAGCTCAGGTTAGAAGCTCCCTAAGTACTTCCCGATAGATTTCCTTGAGTATATCCAAATCGTCGGCTTTTACTCTCTCATCAACTTTGTGAATAGTGGCATTGACCGGCCCCAGCTCCACTACCTGCGCTCCTGTTGGAGCGATAAAGCGGCCATCGGAAGTGCCCCCTGCCGTCGATAATTCTGTTTCTTTTCCTGTAATTTTTTGAATCGCTTGCTCTACAGCGTGGACCAGTGGACCCTCGGCAGTGAGGAAGGGGTGCCCGGACAAATTAAAGTTCGCTTCATATTTTAAGTTGTGCTTATCCAGGATTGCTCGGGCACGGGCCTCCAGTTCTTCGGCGGTGGATTCTGTAGAAAAGCGCCAGTTACAGAGCAGATCCACCTCACCGGGAATCACATTGGTTGCTCCTGTACCTCCGTTGATATTGGAAACCTGGAAGCTGGTGGCTGGGAAAAATTGGTTGCCCTGATCCCACTCTTCTGCGGCCAGTTCAGCGAGAGCTGGGGCCAAATTGTGAATTGGGTTTTCCGCCAGATGTGGATAGGCCACATGTCCCTGCACACCGAAGACTTTTAATTCAAGGCCCAGGGAGCCGCGCCTTCCATTTTTGATAATATCGCCGACGCGCTCGCTGCTGGAGGGCTCACCGACAATACAGCAGTCTATTTTTTCTCCCTGCTCTTCGAGCCACTCAACGACTTTGACTGTGCCGTTGATTGCCGGCCCCTCTTCGTCGCTGGTGATCAAAAAGGCGATGCGACCGCTGTGATCGGGGTGCTGATGGATAAACTCCTCACAGGCCACCACTATTGCTGCCAGTGAACCCTTCATATCGGCCGCGCCGCGACCATACAGAAAGCCATCGCGGATTTCGGGTTCGAAGGGTGGGCTGCTCCAGTTTTCCTCCGGCCCGCTCGGCACGACATCGGTGTGTCCGGCGAAGGCGAGCAGTGGGCCTTTGCTTTGCCCGTTGCGCACCGCCCAAAAATTATCGGTATCGCCACGGCGCAGCTTTGCCACTTTGAACCCAATTTTTTCCAGTCGCTCAATCATCAGGTCCATACAGCCTGCGTCCTCGGGGGTTACGGAGCGACGGCGGATAAGGTCAAAGGCCAGTTGCAATGTGGGGGTCACGGAGTAATCCTTTTAGTCAATAAGGTGCGCTATTATCGGAATTTATGCAGGCGAAGAGTGGGCGGGGTCGGGGCCCCGCCGAGTCAGGTCTTAATTGCTGTGCAGTGCTGCATTCAACTCAATGGCACTCTTATTCGTTAAACATTCAACGGCGCCATTGGTGGAATTTCTGCGGAACAGGAGGTTGGATTTTCCGGCCAATTCCCGCGCTTTGATGTACTCGACCAGTTTGCCGCTGTCGTCCAGTAGGGCCACCTTAGTTCCGGCGGTGATATATAAACCCGCTTCCACAGTGCAGCGATCTCCCAGGGGGATGCCGATACCGGCATTGGCTCCCAGCAGGCAGTTGTCGCCCACAGAAATCACTATGTTCCCACCGCCGGAGAGGGTACCCATAGTGGAGCTGCTGCCACCCAGATCGGAGCCCGCGCCGACAAATACGCCGGCCGAGATGCGGCCTTCGATCATGCCCGGTCCCTCGGTGCCCGCGTTAAAGTTGACGAAGCCCTCGTGCATGATCGTGGTGCCCTCGCCGAGATAGGCGCCGAGGCGCACACGCGCGGTGTGGGCGATACGCACTCCCGTAGGTACCACGTAGTTGGCCATCTTGGGGAACTTGTCGATGCAGGAAACTTCCAGGTGCTCTCCTTTTAAGCGCGCTTCCAATTGTCGCTGTGGTAGTTCCTCCAGGTCGATGGCTCCCTGGTTGGTCCAGGCAACATTGGCTAATTTACCGAAGATGCCATCGAGATTAGTTTCGTGGGGTTTTACCAGACGATGGGAGAGTAGATGCAGTTTCAAGTAGGCTTCGGGAAGCGATTGTGGTGCTTGGTCAGTGGAGAGTACTACCGCCGCCAGAGGCCGCTGGGTGATAGTAAATTGTTGCAGGATGTCTGCTTGATCGTTGGCACCCAACTGGCGCAATTTCTTTTCCAGGGGATGCAGTTGGGCTGGGTCCAGAGAAAGGCTGTAGTTGCCTTCGCCGATCTTCAGGGTTTCCTTGATTACAGCAGCTACACCCGTATCGGGCTTAAACAGAGGCCTGGGGTAGTAGACTTCCAGCCATTCCCCCTTATTGTTACAAGTGCCTACGCCAAACCCAATACTGTAAATATCGCTCATATTTTCCTCCTAGTTGGATTTGCTGGCGAGTTGGGCGAATTCGGTCTCTTTAAAACCGAAATGGGTGTTGTTACCGCTGGTGGTTACCGGGCGTTTGATCAGTGTTGGGGTTTCGCTGACCAATGCTAGGGCGATGTCATTATTCATGCTGTTTTTCTGGTCGTCAGTAAGTGCGCGCCAGCTGGTGGAACGGCGGTTTAGTACTTCCTGCCAGCCGAAATTTTCCAGCCAGTCTTTAAGGGGTACATTATCCATTCCATCTTCTCGGAAATCGTGAAATTGATAATCAACCCCATTTTTTTCCAGCCATTTACGGGCTTTCTTTACAGTGTCGCAGTTTTTAATTCCGTACAGAGTAATCACAGTTACGCCTTTTTGGTTTTCTTGGGATTTTTGCGGTTGGGATAACAGGTAGTGCAGATTTCGCATACGGTGCCATCACAGCCTCGTGCGGAACAGTATTCCCGGCCGTAGAAAATAATCTGCAAATGTAACTTATTCCACTTTTCCTTGGGAAACAGCCGCTTCAGATCCTTTTCAGTTTGGGTAACATTTTTTCCGCTAGTGAGCCCCCAGCGCTGGGCAAGTCGGTGAATATGGGTATCCACCGGGAATGCCGGATGTCCAAATGCTTGCGACATCACCACACTGGCGGTTTTATGGCCGACACCGGGCAGGGTTTCTAGTGCAGCCATATTTTCAGGTACTGCGCTATGGTATTCATTGACCAGAATTTGCGACAGTTTACTGATGGCCTTGGATTTCTGCGGGGACAGGCCACAGGGGCGGATGACCTCTTGGATTTTTTCCACCGGTACCTGTGCCATGCCTACCGGGTTGTCTGCCAGCAACCAGAGTGCGGGCGTTACCTGGTTGACGCGCTCATCGGTGCACTGTGCCGAAAGTAATACGGCCACCAGTAATGTGTAAGGGTCTTTGTGGTCAAGGGGGACCGGAGTTTCCGGGTAGAGTTCTTCTAGGCGCTGTAGAATAAAATCCACTCGCTCCTGTTTTAGTAAGTTTTTTACTGCCATTCTTTGTTGTGCCTGGGGCTCCGGGATGTATTTTTTGTGTCCGAGTGTTTGTGCTAGCTGCAAAAGGTTTTGATGCGCCGAGCGGCTTCCACGCACTCCTCAAGCGTCGCTACCAGGGCCATGCGTACGTATTCACTTCCCGGGTTTAAGTGCTCGTTTTCGCGTGCGAGGAAGGCGCCTGGCAAAACGGTAATGTTCTGCTGGCAAAATAGCTCGCGGGCAAAACTCTCTCCATGACCGACGCGCGGCCAGAGGTAAAAGCTTGCCTGAGGGAAACTCACTTCGAGGCAACCATCGAGAATATCAAGTACCGCATCAAATTTCTGTTGATAGAGTGTACGGTTTTGTCTTACATGCTCTTCATCCTGCCAGGCTGCGATGGACGCATACTGGTTTGGCAGAGGCATAGCGCAGCCGTGGTAAGTGCGATAGAGCAGAAATTTATCCAGCAGTTGCGCGTCGCCGGCTACAAACCCCGAGCGGAGGCCGGGCAGGTTTGAGCGTTTGGAAAGGCTGTGAAATACCACACAGCGGCGATAATCGTTGCGGCCGAGATCTTTGCATGCCTGCAGTAATCCGGTGGGTGGTGATGCTTCATCGAAATAGATTTCTGAGTAGCATTCATCTGAGGCGATAGTGAAATCGTAGCGATCAGCAAGCTGGATCAGTTGCTGTAAATCTGTTACTTCCAACAGCGCGCCAGTCGGGTTTCCCGGTGAGCAGATATACAGCAGTTCGCATTGTTGCCAAACTGACTCGGGGATGGAGGCAAAGTCGGGTTTGAAGCCGTTGGCCTTCACACAATTTATAAAATGTGGCTGAGCACCGGCAAGCAGTGTTGCGCCTTCATAGATCTGGTAAAAGGGGTTGGGCATAAGCACTTTACTGCCCGGTGTCACTATGGCTTGGGCAAAAGCGAATAGCGCCTCGCGGGTACCGTTTACTGGTAGCACCTGAGTTTCCGCACATAGCTGGTCCAGGTGGAAGCGTTTGCGCAGCCATTCTGCGATTGTCACACGCAGTGATTCCAGTCCCTTTGTGAGCGGGTAGGAGGAAAGCTTGTCCAGGTGTTGAACCAGCTTACCGCGGACAAAACCGGGTGGGGCATGCTTTGGTTCACCAATAGAGAGGGCAATATGCGGCTTGTCTGCTGCCTCCAAGCCCTCTTTCAGCGCTTGCAGTTTAGTGAATGGGTAGGGCTGCAACTTTTCCAGGTTGGGGTTCATAGCAGTCTCATACGCTCTCTCAATAGTTATTAGTGCGGTGTGGTGTGGTCGTCCAGTTCCCGGCAGATTGCCTCTTCCAGTGAGCGATTGATCTCGTTGTCACAGAGAGCTCGTCCCTCTGCATCGGTAATATGGAAAATGTCTTCCACTCGCTCGCCGAGCGTGGAAATTTTAGCGTTGTGCAGGCGCAGGTCATGGGCGATAAAAATACGCGCAATACGGGCCAGCAAGCCGGGCCTGTCGGCACTGGTTATTTCCAGGGTGCTATACAGGTCCCCGGGTTCGGCTGATAGGTGCGCCTGGCTCTCCAGTTCAAACATTTTTAGGCGGCGGGGGGTGCGACGCTGGATCACCTTGGAGTAGTCCTCCACCAGGGCCAGCTCCTCCTGCAACGTAAGCCGAATTTGCTGTAGTCGCTGCGGTTCGTCAAGCAGGGGTTGGCCGGACTCATCCAGTACGTAGAAGGTGTCCAATGTGTATCCGGAGGCGGAATTATAAAGTCGGGCGTCGTGCACACTTAAGTTGAGCATATCGAGTCCGGTCACAGCGGCGGCAAAAACATTGGCCCGGTCGGGAGTGTATACGAATACTTGGGTGGCACCGTCGTGCTCACCGGGGCCGGAATTGCGGGTCAACACCAAGGTGTCGCTTTGCTCCAGGGGGGCATTGCTGTGTAGCTCATGGATAGCGGCAGTGTGCCAGGTAATGTTGTCTGCACTCTCGCGTACAAAATAGTCCTCGCCCATCTGTGCCCAGATATTAACTACTGAAGCTTCGGGCAACCCCATTGCCTGTAGCTTTTCTAAAGCAAGGCTGCGGGTTTCCTCGATAATTTCTTCCCGATCTATAGGGTTTTCCAGGCCGCGGCGCAGGGCATGTTGGGTAGCTTGGTAGAGCTGACGCATCAGGCTCGCGCGCCAGCTGTTCCACAGCTCCGGATTGGTGGCATTGATGTCGGCCACTGTGAGTGCGTATAGGTAGTCGAGATGCTCGCGGTCACCAACTTCGCGGGCGAAAGCATGTACTACTTCGGGGTCGCTGATGTCCTGTTTCTGGGATACCTGGCTCATCAATAAGTGTTTTTCTACCAGCCAGCAGACCAGTCGCCGGTCGCGGGCGGGCAGTTGGTGTCGCTGGCAGAATTCAGTTGCATCTACTACTCCCAGCTTGGAGTGGTCGCCGCCGCGGCCTTTGGCAATATCGTGGTAGAGGCCCGCGATATAAAGCAACTCTGGTTGACGCATGCGACCTAGTATGTCCGCAGCGATGGGAAATTTTTCCCTCGCTTCTGGACTGCGGAAACTGCGCATATTGCGCACTACCTGCAAGGTGTGGGCGTCTACGGTGTAAATGTGGAAAAGGTCGTGCTGCATCTGACCGGTAACACGTCCAAACTCCGGTAGATATCGCCCTAGAATTCCGTAACGAGTCATGCGCGATAACTGCGTGGATAGCCCCCGCGGGGAACGTAATAACTGCATAAACAGTTCGCTGTTGGCGGTATTTAAACGGAAGTCTCGGTCGATCAAATGCCGGTGTTCGCGAATCAGGCGGATAGTAGAGGCGCGCACCCGGGTGATCTGCGGATTTCTCGCCATCAGTACAAAAATTTCCAGCAATGCTGAGGGGTACTGGCTGAAAACCTGTGGGTGAGTAACTTCAATCGCACAACCGCGAAGCTGGAAGCGTTCGTTAATGGGGGTGATATCCTGCTCGCCGCCGGGTGCCAGAATTGCTTCGCCGAGATATTGGAGAAGTACATCGTTCAGTTGGCGCAGTGCCATTACAGTGCGGTAGTAGCTGTGCATAAACTGCTCTACCGCCAGTTGGTTATTACTGTCCTTGTAACCAAACTGATTTGCCAGCTCCCTTTGGTAATCAAACAGCAGGCGTTCCTCCGCACGCCCGGCAAGCAGGTGGAGTCCATAGCGAACACGCCAAAGAAAACTCTCGCCAGACTGGAGGATGGCAAACTCCTCCTCAGTAAAAAAAGCCTTGCCTTGCAACTGTTTAAGTGTGCGCACCCGAAAGAAGTACTTGGCGACCCAGGCGATGGTCTGGATGTCGCGCAATCCCCCGGGGGAGTTCTTTATGTTGGGCTCGAGAATATATTCCGCCGCTTGTTGGCGGTTGTGGCGCTCTTCCTGCTCAGCGAGTTTTGCGTGGAAGAAGTCTACAGTGGACCATAGTTTGTTGCGCTCTAAAGAGGATGCCAGGTGTTCTCCTGGTGCGGCATCGCCAACCACCGTACGCGACTCTGTGAGGTTGGTCATCACGGTTATATCTTGGGCGCCAAGTTCCAGGCACTCCTCGACACCACGTACCGAGTGGCCGATATCCAAGCCCAGGTCCCAAAGGAGTGCCACAAAGCGCTCAATATTGTCGATTGTCTTCGAGTCCGAGCGGCCATTAGTAAGTATTAACAGGTCGATATCTGAGTGAGGGTGTAGCTCACCACGTCCATAGCCGCCGACTGCGAGCAGCCCTGTGCCGGGTTTCCATTCGTACTGATGCCATGCGTAGTGCAGTAAACAGTCCACGAATAGGGCTCTTTCATGAATCAGAGTGTTTACATCTTCGCCCTCGCGAAACCGCTCTGTCATCTGATGCTCGGCAGCGCCGACGGCATCCTTAAAAACTTGCAGGGGTGGCTTTTCGCCGGCGGCTAAATCTCGGCGAAATCTGGCCTGATCAAAGAAAAATAGAGGCCGTTCAAAGTGGGGGATGTGGGCCGGCTGCATGGGCGGAGTCCATTTGACTGTGTCCCGCCGCTTGGCGGCGGGTCTTTGCATCTTTTACTGAGGGCGCAAGCTAGGCGCACGGGCTAAAACTGTTCCTCACTGCGGGCGGTTAAAACCTCAACACCATTGCTGGTGACCGCCATAGTGTGCTCCCACTGGGCGGACAGGCGGCGATCTTTGGTGATTGCAGTCCAGCCGTCGCCGAGAACGCGGGTGGCGGCTTTGCCGGCATTGATCATTGGCTCAATGGTAAAGGTCATGCCCTCCTGCAGCACTTCGCCGGTTCCAGGCTGGCCGTAGTGCAGAATTTGAGGCTCCTCATGGAATACATCGCCGATACCGTGACCACAGAAGTCACGCACTACGGTGTAGTAGTTTTTCTCGGCATGTTGCTGAATCACATGGCCAATATCGCCAAGGGTAGTGCCTGGACGCACAATCTCTATAGCTTTGTACATGCACTCCTGAGTTACCCGCACCAGCCGCTCGGCATGTGCGGCTGGCTTGCCAACAAAGAACATCTTGCTGGTATCTCCAAACCAGCCATCTTTGATCACGGTGACATCAATATTGATGATGTCGCCTTTTTTTAGCACTTTACTTTCGGAGGGTATGCCATGGCAGACCACTTCGTTGACAGATGTACAGATGGACTTTGGGAAGCCGCGGTAGCCGAGGCATGCGGGTATGGCCTTTTGCACGTTAACGATGTGTTCATGGCAGCGCCGGTCCAGTTCTTCCGTAGTGACACCGGGAACGACATGCTCGCCAATCATCTCCAGGACCTCTGCTGCGAGGCGGCCTGCGATACGCATCTTGGCAATCTGTTCCGGGGTCTTAATGGCTGAAGTCATGCGTGTCCTTAGGTCAGTAGTTGAAGGCGGGCTGTACCCACCGCGGCGCGATATTGTAGCGGATTGCCGGCGGCTGGGCATAGCTCACAGGCATGGAGGCGCTGCGTGCGTTGGACACAACCCCTGCGCGCCAAATTCTCGACTGTCCTTCACTCGGGTGCTGGATTGTGGTATAAAGCGCGCCGCTCCGGGATGCTCCCGGGGTGAAAATGCCGCACACGCATCGGCACATGTGTCTGGGTGCCTCAGAAGGGGTTGACGCATGGGATGTGTGGAGGACTAACCCGTATATTTAGAGGTTTATTATGCCGCAAGTAAGCATGCGCGATATGCTGCAGGCTGGTGTTCACTTTGGTCACCAGACTCGTTACTGGAACCCGAAGATGGGTCAATACATCTTTGGTGCCCGCAACAAAATTCATATCATCAACCTGGAGCACACTGTACCGGCTTTCAATGAAGCCCTGCAGGTGATCAAGGGGATGGCTGCTCAAAAGAAAAAGATTATGTTTGTTGGCACCAAGCGTGCTGCACAGAAGTCTATCAAAGAGCAGGCTGAGCGCTGTGGCCAGCCATATGTCAGCAACCGCTGGCTGGGTGGTATGCTCACCAACTATAAAACCATTCGCGCTTCCATCAAGCGTTTCCGCGACCTGGAAGTTCAGTCCCAGGACGGTACTTTCGAGAAGCTGACCAAGAAAGAAGCCCTGATGCGTACTCGCACCATGGATAAGCTCGAGCGCTCCATCGGTGGTATCAAGGATATGGGCGGCCTGCCCGATGCGATCTTCGTAATCGATGTTGAGCACGAGCGCATTGCTATCCAGGAAGCCAACAAGCTGGGCATCCCCGTAATTGGTGTTGTTGATACCAATAGCGACCCGATTGGTGTTGACTACGTAATTCCCGGTAACGACGACGCTATTCGCGCGATCAAGCTGTACACCACTGTTGTAGCCGATGCGGTTCTCGCCGGTGCAGCTGAAGCTGGCAGCGCAGTGAATAAAGACGAGTACGTCGAAGCTAGCGATGACGAAGCTGCTGCAGAGTAATTTGCAGGGCGAAGTGGTGTAACCCAATAGCGTTACATTGCGAACTCAAAAAGGGGCCCAAATTACGGCCCCTTTTTTCTAATTTTTAGTGACAGAACCCCGAGGAAAGAATCATGGCGATTACCGCGTCTATGGTAAAAGAACTGCGTGAGCGCACCGGCCTGCCAATGATGGAGTGTAAGAAAGCACTCACCGCAGCGGATGGCGATATCGAGAAAGCAATCGAAGATCTGCGCAAAGCCTCTGGCCTGAAGGCTGCAAAGAAAGCTGGCCGCACCGCTGCCGACGGCGTTGTTGCCGCTAAAGTTGCTGAAGATGGCAGCTTCGGTGTGTTGATCGAGGTGAACTCTGAAACTGATTTCGTTGCCCGTGACGATAACTTCCAGGCTTTTGTTGCCAAGGTTGTTGATAAGGCATTTACTGAGCGCCAACAGGATGTCGCTGCCCTGATGGAAGGTGAGCTGGAAACTGCTCGCGAAGCACTGGTTCAAAAGATCGGCGAGAACATTGGTGTGCGCCGGATCGAGCTGGTTGAAGCCCCGGTCGTGGGTGCCTATGTACACTCCAACAATCGTATTGCGGCTCTGGTCGCTCTGAGCGCTGGTGAGGTTGAGCTGGCAAAAGACGTCGCCATGCACGTAACCGCAGTTAACCCTCAGGTAAACAAGCCGGAAGATATGCCTGCCGACGTTCTGGAAAAAGAGAAGGATATCATCAAGGCCCAGCCAGATATGGAAGGCAAGCCGGCTGAAATCGTAGAGAAGATGATGGGTGGTCGTATCAAGAAGTTCCTGAAAGAGAACAGCTTGGTAGAGCAGCCGTTCGTTAAGAATCCAGACGTGAGCATTGGCAAGCTGGTTAAAGATGCCGGTGCTGATGTAACTTCTTTCATTCGCTTCGAAGTGGGTGAAGGTATCGAAAAAGAAGAAGTTGATTTTGCAGCGGAAGTTGCCGCTCAGGTTAAATCCTCTTCCTGATCGAATAATGTGGGTGCCTCGGTACCCGCTCACGGTGGGGTGCTTCCGCTGGGGGTCTTATGCCTACAGCGGGGCACCCCTCTGTGTAATTGACTGAAAGTGTTGTAATGTTCGGCGGCAATACTTGGCCACTAAACAGGTACATTTGAGAGGACCGACGAATGCCCGGTATTAAAGACCGCAAATATAAAAGAATTCTGTTAAAGCTCAGTGGCGAAGAGCTGATGGGCGACCAGGGCTTTGGTATCAGCCCCAAGGTGCTGGATAAGATGGCCCTGGAAATTGGCCAGCTCGTCGGTATTGGTGTTCAGGTTGGTTTGGTTGTGGGCGGGGGTAACCTGTTTCGCGGAGCGGCACTGAGTGCTGCGGGCCTTGATCGGGTAACCGGCGATCATATGGGAATGTTGGCCACGGTGATGAATGCCCTGGCCCTGCGCGATGCCCTGGAGAGATCCGATATCTCTTCGCGAGTTATGTCCTCAATCCAGATGAGTGGCATTGTGGATCACTATGACCGCCGCGCAGCAATTCGCTATCTGGAGCGTGGCGAGGTGCTGATTTTTGCTGCGGGAACTGGCAATCCGTTTTTTACCACGGACTCTGCAGCCTGTTTGCGCGGGATTGAAATTGAGGCTGAGCTGGTATTGAAAGCCACAAAGGTGGATGGTGTTTACTCGGCTGATCCGGTCCTGGACCCGAGTGCAACTCGCTATGATCAGCTCACCTATGACGAGGTTCTGGATAAGAAGCTAGGCGTAATGGATTTAACTGCAATCTGCCTCTGCCGGGAGCACAACATGCCTGTGCGGGTGTTCCGCATGGATAAGACCGGGGCGCTGCTCAATATTGTTGTGGGCGGTGAGGAAGGCACGCTAATCGAAGAGGAAGTGAAATCGTGATTGAAGATATCAAAAAAGACGCTAAGACTCGTATGGGCAAGGCGCTCGACGCACTGGCCAATAATTTCAATAAAATTCGCACCGGCCGCGCGCACCCGAGTATTCTCGACGGTATTCATGTTTCCTACTACGGCTCCGATACTCCACTGTCTCAGGTTGCCAACGTCACTGTTGAGGATGCGCGTACCTTATCGGTAACTCCCTGGGAGAAGAATCTGGTTCCGGATATCGAGAAGGCAATCATGAAGTCCGATCTGGGTCTGAATCCCAGTACTGCCGGAGCGGTTATTCGTATTCCGATGCCGATGCTGACCGAAGAGACTCGAAAGAACTTTATTCGTCAGGCTCGCGGCGAGGCTGAGACTGCGCGTGTATCTATCCGCAATATCCGTCGTGATTCTTTGGCGGAAGTGAAGTCCCTGGTAAAGGACAAAGAAATCTCTGAGGACGACGAACGTCGTGCTGGCGATGATATTCAGAAGATTACAGATCAGTTTGTTGCGGATGTTGATAAATCACTCGCAGTCAAAGAAAAAGACCTGATGGAAATTTAATGAGCATCGGTGGTACCGAGCTGACTAGCCCCAGGCATATTGCCATCATCATGGATGGCAATGGTCGCTGGGCCGCCCGCAGGGGGCTCGCTCCCTCAGCGGGCCACAAAGCCGGAGTCGAGCGTATTCGCGATCTCCTTTCTGCGTGTAGGAGCCGCGGGGTTGAAGTTCTGACATTGTTCGCCTTTTCCAGTGAGAACTGGCAGCGCCCGCCCAAAGAGGTGGAGCTCTTAATGAGCCTGTTTCACTCATATTTGCGCAAAGAGGCCCGTCGTATGTGCGATGAAGGTATTCGTTTGCGGGTGATTGGGCGTCGCGATCGTTTCTCCCCCCGATTACAGCGTGCAATAGCTGAAGCGGAGGAGATTACTCGAGAGGGTAGTCAGGGTAACTTGGTTATTGCTGCTGACTATGGCGGGCGTTGGGATATTACTCAGGCAGCACGCCAATTAGCGGAACAAGTGTTAAAAGGTGAACGCTCGCTCGATGCTATCGACGAAGAGGCAGTCGGTAGCAATATACAACTCGCCGATTTGCCTGCGGTGGATCTGCTGATAAGATCCAGTGGAGAGCAACGTATCAGCAATTTTATTTTATGGCAGGCCGCCTACAGCGAACTCTATTTTACAGATACACTGTGGCCTGACTTTGGTGAGGCCGCTCTGGATGCGGCAATTGCGGCATTTCAACAGCGCGATCGTCGTTTCGGCGGCCGGGCTGGCGAAGGGGACACGGCTGCGCAGGCCTGATTGATATTGGGCCGGAGGCGCGGCTATTTTTTTGCCTGTGTGAAATTTAGGAATACTACACCGGGGTATTCCGGGTCGCGAGAAGAGTGCGATCTGAAATGCGGGTCCAGATGAAAGGGGTTTTCGGTGCTAAAACAAAGAATAATTACTGCGCTGGTATTGCTGGTACTGTTTGCAGGGGTGCTATTTTTTCTGCCGATACAGTGGTATACGCTGGTTTTTGTCGCTGTAGTATTGCTGGGCGGCTGGGAGTGGGCCAATCTTTCTAATCTGAATCGCGCTCTGCGTTTCGTTTTTCTCGCATTACTGGGTGGTACTCTTGTTCTAACCGCACAGTATGTATTTTCTATGGAGTTTGCTTCACCGGATATAGATCGAGCCCGTCAGATATTGGCGGTGGCCTGCGGCTGGTGGGCTCTTGCTTTCCTTTGGGTCCAGAGCTACCCCGCCAGCGCTATGCTCTGGGGCAATCGCTGGGTGCGCGGTATGGTGGGACTGTTGGTTCTTGTGCCCAGCTGGCTCTCTCTTGTGATTCTCCGAGGACTTGATCACGGTGCCTGGTTGGTGCTCTATGTAGTCGCTATTGTTGTGGCGGCAGATGTGGGCGCTTATTTCGTAGGACGCAAGTACGGTAGACGCAAACTGGCGCGCGAAGTCAGCCCAGGCAAATCTTGGGAGGGCTTTTTTGGTGGTCTTGGGGCATGCCTGATCCTTGCACTTGGGACCTCATTCTTATTTGCACTGCCTTTAAAGAACACTCTTCTCTTTACCTTTGGTGTCCTTGTCACTGCTCTTGCTTCTGTAATAGGCGATCTCCTGGAAAGTATGTTCAAGCGACACCGGGGTATCAAGGACAGCAGCCATATACTACCAGGGCACGGGGGGATTATGGACAGGCTCGACAGCCTTTCCGCTGCTCTGCCGGTATTTACTATGGCCGCTCTCGCCAGTGAGTTACCCAAGTATCTGTAATGGGCTCATTTGCCCTTTTGAACTCTTTTCCGGTGTTATGTCATTTTGTTCGCACTGCCTCAGGTTGGCGAGGTGCGAGTGGAGTGATGGCGCCAACAGTTTCCCAGGTTTAGCGAGCGCTCATGCAAGGTAATTCCCCACAGGCGGTAACCGTACTAGGCTCCACAGGCTCAATCGGAGTTAGTACGCTGGATGTACTTGCCCGCCATCCGCAGCAGTACTCAATATTTGCCTTGACCGCCAATGAGAGAGTGGCGGAGCTAGCTCAGCAGTGCCGCAGATTTAATCCCCGCTATGCCGTGGTTAACGGTGCTGAAAAGGCTGAAGACTTACGGGCGCTGCTAGCAGAGGGAGTGGATACTGAAGTGCTATCGGGTGCTGAGGGCCTATGTCGGGTAGCCTCAGAGGATGAGACTGATGTGGTGATGGCGGCAATCGTCGGTGCTGCCGGCTTACGCCCGACACTTGCGGCGGTTGAGGCTGGGAAAAAAGTGCTGCTCGCCAATAAAGAGGCGCTAGTTATGGCTGGCCCTGTATTCCTGCGAGCCCTGCATGCCAGCGGCGCCCAGTTGTTACCTGTGGACAGTGAGCACAACGCAATTTTCCAGTGTTTACCATCTCCGTGTGAGAGCTTGGAAGAGGCGGGTGTGGAGAAAATTTTACTTACAGGTTCCGGGGGGCCTTTCCGTACACGCGATACCGGCGATCTATATAAGGTGACACCAGACGAAGCTTGTGCACACCCAAATTGGTCCATGGGGCGGAAGATTTCGGTGGATTCCGCCACCATGATGAACAAGGGGTTGGAATTTATTGAGGCCTGCTACCTGTTCAATGCACGACCGGAGCAAATTGAGGTGGTGGTGCATCCGCAGAGCATTATTCACTCTATGGTCCAGTATAGGGATGGATCACTGCTTGCTCAGATGGGGAACCCGGACATGCGTACGCCAATAGCCCATGCTCTAGCTTTTCCTAAGCGGATTGATGCCGGGGTGCCTGCTCTCGACTTAATTACTCAGGGGCGGTTGGATTTTGAAGCCCCTGACTATCAACGCTTTCCTTGCCTGCGCCTGGCCCAGGAGGCTATTGACATGGGAGGAAGTGCGCCTACGGTGCTGAATGCAGCAAATGAAATCGCGGTTGAGGCGTTTTTACAGGGGCGCATTGCGTTTACTAGTATTGCAGCTGCTATAGAAAAAGTGATGAATAGCACTGCGGTAGTTGAACTGACGGGGCTGGACGCAGTCGAAACCATTGATCTCAATGCGCGGGAGCTGACTGAGCGAACCCTTGGGGCGCTCTAATAAGTCGGTAGGCGTATAATGCCGGGGTTTGCGCATGAAAAGAGACTGTAACTGAGTATGGATTTAATTCAGACGGCAATCTGGGCCTTGGTGGCTCTCGGTGTACTGGTATCCTTCCACGAGTTTGGACACTTTCTTGTAGCACGTCTCTGTGGAGTCAAGGTGCTGCGTTTTTCCGTGGGCTTTGGCCGCCGCCTCATTTCCCGTTATGACCGCCACGGTACAGAATTTACTATTTCGGCTATTCCTCTTGGCGGTTACGTCAAGATGCTTGATGAGCGGGAGGGCAAAGTTGCCAGTCATGAACTGGATCATGCTTTCAATCGCAAGAGTGTCTGGGCGCGAATGGCAATTGCTGCTGCAGGGCCGGCCGCAAACTTCCTATTGGCAATAGTACTCTTTTGGGTAGTGTTTATGGGGGGCAGTGCCGGCCCAGTACCCATCATTAGCGCGGTAAAACCCGGAAGTATCGCCGAGGTAGCAGGGCTGGAGTCCGGTCAGGAAATTATTGCCGTCGATGGTCAGAGCACACCAACCTGGCAGGCTCTGAATTGGCGCTTAGCGAATCGCCTAGGCGACAGTGGAAGCATCGAGTTTTCCGTGCGCTATCCAGATTCCAATCTTGAGTACCAAATGGTCGCGGATATCAACCGCTGGCTATCAGGCAAAGAGGTAGCTGACCCGCTGTCTGAGGTGGGTTTGGAGCTCTGGACGCCGCCCGTGAGTATGAAACTTCACAGTGTTTCCGAGGGGAGCCCTGCCAGTGCCGCGGGGATTCGCCCCGGAGATGAGATAGTGGGAACTGATGGGCGGGCCTTTTCCGGTTGGAAAGAGTGGAGTGAATATGTTCGTGCCCGCGCCGGTGTGCCTCTCCAGGTAGAGGTTGATCGCCAGGGGCAGCGCTTGGCGCTTTCGGTAACTCCAGCAGAAGTGGCACTGGATAGCGGTGAGCGAATCGGCCGTATAGGAGTTAGCCCTATAACTGAGCGCTGGCCGGAGGAGCGGGTGCGGGTTTTTCACTACGGAGTTCTGGGGGCTTTTTCAAAGGGTTTACAGGAGACCTGGGATAAAACTGTATTCACCCTGAATAGCTTGAAAAAGTTGATATTTGGTCAACTTTCAACCAAAAACTTGAGTGGTCCAATCACCATTGCTAAAGTGGCGGGTACTTCTGCAGAAGCTGGATGGCAGTCATTCTTGTCACTTTTGGCCCTGCTCAGTATCAGTCTCGGTGTACTCAATCTGCTACCTATTCCGGTACTCGATGGTGGTCACCTTCTTTACTACGGTATTGAGGCGATCAAGGGCTCTCCTGTTTCTGAGAGGGTTCAGATGATCGGGCTGCAGGTAGGTATGGCTCTCGTGCTCTGCATTATGGGGCTTGCGCTATACAACGATATTTTGCGCTTGTAATTTGAGAAAAAATTCTGACTCACCGATTGGATGTGAAAAATTGTGCTTGGGATAGGGAGCTCTCTTGTAATGCTGAAACTCCTGAATTGCAGTTAGTAAGGCCTGGAATAGTAGATGAATTACTTCCTGAAAGCGGTCTCCCTCGGCCTGATGCTGGCAGTGAGTGCTATGGCACAGTCGTTCGTGGTCAGCGATATCCGTGTGGAGGGATTACAACGCGTTTCTGCAGGCACAGTTTTCTCGGAACTTCCGGTGCGCGTCGGCGATGAACTCGAAGCAATGGAAGTCCAGGGCTTAACGCGTGCGCTATTTCGTACCGGTTATTTTGAGGATATTCAGATAAGTCGTGAGAACGATATCCTCGTTATTATTGTTCGGGAGAGGCCTGCTATCTCCAGTATCGAGATAAATGGGAATAAAGCGATTGCCACAGAAGACCTGCTGAAAGGTATGGAGGAAAATGGTCTGGCTGAAGGGCACATCTTTAAGCGGGCAACTCTCGAAGGCTTGGCTAAGGAGCTTGAGCGTCAGTATGTGGCCCAGGGCCGTTATGGTGCCAATGTGGAGGCGGAGGTGAAGGAGTTACCGCGCAACCAAGTGAAACTTCGCGTAACCGTTGATGAAGGTTCTGTTGCAGCAATTAAGCATATCAACATCGTCGGGAATCGGGTTTTTTCAGATGAGGAGCTTAAAGGGATCTTTGAGTTGCGGACTACCGGTTGGCTATCCTGGTTGCGCAGAGATGACAAATATTCTCGTGAAAAGCTGACTGGCGACCTGGAGCGCCTACAGTCTTATTACTTGGATCGCGGGTATTTGGGATTTCAGATTGATTCTACACAAGTATCCCTGAGCCCGGACAAGAAGAGCGTGTTTATTACAGTCAATATGACTGAAGGCGATATTTATACAGTTGGTGAAGTGGAACTCGCTGGCGATCCGGTAGTACCTGAGGAGGAAATCAGGCGTCTATTGCTAGTGCGTGAAGGAGAGACATTCTCCCAGGTGAAAATGACTACAACTTCTGACTTTATTGCACAGCGACTGGGTAATAAAGGTTACGCTTTTGCGGATGTAAATGGTATTCCTGAGGCGGATAAAGAAGATAAGACGGTAAAAGTTACCTTCTTTATCAATCCGGGTAAGCGCGTTTACGTACGGCGTATTAGTTTTCGCGGAAATACTCGTACAGCGGATGAAGTGTTACGTCGAGAGTTGCGCCAGATGGAATCTGCTTTAGCTTCTTCCGCCCGTATTGAACAATCCAAAGCGCGTCTCGAACGCCTTGGTTACCTCAAGGTTGTAGAAGTTAAGACCGTTGAGGTACCTAGAACCTCAGACTAGATTGATATCGAATGGACGTTAGAGGAAAACCCTCAGCTGTTGGGGGAAACGGGGCACTAATCGGTGCCATAACTTCTGGATTGCGAATAAAAAGACCTGGAATTAGTAGATGAAAGATTTCCTGAAAGCGGCCTCCCTCGGCCTAGTGCTGCCACTGAGTGCTTTAGCACAGTCGTTCGTGGTCAACGATATCCGCGTGGAAGGATTACAACGTGTCTCTGCCGGCACAGTTTTCTCTGCACTGCCAGTTAGGGTGGGAGATGAAATCGAGTCTGTTGAGATTCAGAGTGCAACCAGGGCACTGTTTCGTACAGGGTATTTCGAGGATATCCAGATAGGTCGCGAGAATGGCGTCTTGGTAGTGACTGTCCGGGAGCGTCCGGCCATTTCAAAAATAGAGATTACTGGCAACAAGGCAATTTCAACTGAAGATCTGTTGAAGGGCATGCATGACAACGGTTTGTCGGAAGGGCAGATCTTTAAGCGCGCTACCCTCGAAGGGCTTGCCCAGGAGCTTGAACGCCAGTATGTGGCTCAGGGCCGCTATGGTGCCAGTGTCAAAACAGAAGTGAAGGAGCTGCCACGCAATCAGGTTGAGCTCCGAGTGATCGTTGATGAGGGATCTGTCGCTGCGATTAAGCACATCAATGTTGTAGGAAACAAGGCTTTCTCCGACGAGGAGCTTGCAGAGATTTTTGAGCTGCAAACAACCGGTTGGCTGTCCTGGTTGCGCAGTGACGATAAGTATTCCCGAGAGAAACTGACAGGTGACTTAGAGCGCCTGGAGTCTTACTACCTGGATCGCGGCTATTTAGATTTTCAGATCGATTCCACCCAAGTTTCTCTGAGCCCTGACAAGCAGAGCGTTTTCATTACTGTCAATGTAATTGAAGGTGATGTTTACACGGTTAGTGATGTAGAGCTTGCGGGTGATCCGGTAGTAGGGGAAGAGGAAATCAAGCGCCTACTTCTGGTGCGGGAAGGGCAAACATTCTCTCAGGTGAGAATGACAACAACTTCAGATTACATTACCAAGCGGCTTGGCAACGAAGGCTACACCTTCGCCGAGGTGAATGGTATTCCCGAGCCAAACAAAGAAGAAAAGACGGTAAAAATCACCTTCTTTATTAACCCAGGCAAGCGCGCTTATGTACGCCGTATTAGCTTCCGTGGGAATACGCGTACCGCTGACGAGGTATTGCGTCGTGAATTGCGACAAATGGAATCGGCTTCGGCTTCTTCTGCCCGTATCGAGCAATCCAAAGTGCGCCTTGAGCGTCTTGGTTATTTCAAGGGGGTAGAGGTTGAAACTACAGAGGTTCCGGGTACCTCGGATCAGATTGATGTTGAGTATACTGTTGAGGAGCAGCCCTCTGGCTCTATTGGAGGCACCCTAGGCTGGGCCCAGAGCAGTGGCCTCGTTCTCGGGGCAAATATCCAAGAAAATAACTGGCTGGGCACGGGTAAGTCGGTAGGAATCGGGTTGAATGTATCTACCTATCAGACAGCACTTAATTTTTCTTATGCAGACCCTTACTTTACGCCGGATGGTGTTAGCCGTGGGTTTAATGTCTTCTTCCGTGAGAATGATTACTCAGAGGTAAACCTCTCAGACTACAACACCACAACTTACGGTGGCGGGGTAAGCTTTGGTTATCCTGTTTCAGAAATTTCCCGAGTGGGGTTGAATGTTGGTTTTAGCCACTTGGAGCTTTCTGCCTCAAGTAGCTCGGTTCAGGAAATAAGCTCTACTCCCCAGCCGGTTGCTGGAGTTAACGGAGTAATTACCGAACAAGAGGCAGATGAGGTAGTCGCTGCATTAAACTCTGATCAGACCCTTGATCTTGCGATGCCACTTACTGATGGTTTGTTTGGTGCGGATGGTTTTATCGATCGTTATGGAGATGCATTTAATAACCTTACTTTGACTGCTTCCTATGCCCGCTCAACTTTGAACAGGGGCATATTGGCTACTAGGGGAGCCTCACAAAATTTCTCAGCAGAGTTTACGGTTCCAGGTAGTGACTTGGAGTACTATAAATTTGTTTATACCGGCCAATATTTCCGTCCTCTCACTAAGAGCTTAACGCTACGACTGCGTACGCGCTTGGGGTATGGGGATGGGTATGGCGACCTGGATAAGCTTCCTTTCTTTGAGAATTTTTATGCGGGTGGCTTTGGCTCAGTACGAGGGTTTGAACGTAATACTTTGGGTCCGCGCTCTACACCCGCTGCAACTTATCAACCTTATACTTACGAAGTATCGGAAGGGAATTTTGTCTCCGGTTTTGCTCCTTGTGCAACTGAAAATGGAGAGGTTACCCAGTCATGCTATTTGATAAATGATGATGGTACCTTGGATACCACTCCAATAGATGATGCCGATCCATTCGGAGGTAATATTTTGATTGAAGGTAGTGCTGAAGTAATCTTCCCATTACCTTTTATCAAGGATCAGCGCTCCTTGCAGTCTGCCTTCTTTATTGATGCGGGTAATGTTTTCGATACCAATTGTGATGAAACCCAGATCAACTGTTACGATGTGGATTTTGGCAAGATGAATGTTTCTGCAGGTGTGGGCTTGACTTGGGTGACAGGCTTTGGTCCCCTGACGTTTAGTTTGGCTAAGGCCCTGAAGAAAAACGAGGATGATGATGTGGAAGTGTTCCAGTTTACTCTGGGTAATAGCTTCTGATTTCATTAGGAAAAATTAAATTAGGCGCGTTAAAAGCGCATATAAAATAAAATCAATTGGAGAGACCAAAGTGCTTAAGAATGTAAAAGTTATTGCAATCCTGCTGGCCGGTATCACCTTGTCTGGAGCTGCCTTGGCGCAGACCAAGGTAGCTGTATTTAACCTGCAGGCTGCGATCATGAGCACCGACGTAGCCAAGACAAAGGTCAATTCTTTGAAGACCAGCTCTGAATATTCCAAACTGCAAAGTAGTGCAGAATCTATTCGTTCCGAACTGCAGAAAATGGCTGAAGATGCACAGAAAAACAGTGTCACCTGGTCCGATGAGCAGAAGACCGAGTATCAGCGTAAAATGAATTTCAAGCGCTCTGATTTTGAGACTACGGTCAAAAAGTTGCGTGCGATGGAGGCTCAGGTCGGTCAGGAAATCCAGGGCTCCCTTGGCCCTAAAGCCAAAACTGCACTGGAAGCAATTATTAAAGAGCAGAAACTGGACTTGGTTCTTGATGCCTCTACCGCCTACTTCGCAAACCCTGAAGTTGATCTAACTCAGGATGTCGTAAAGCGCATGAACGCAGCCAAGTAAGTATTATCCCTGTATGAGACACAATTTGTCCTTGGCCCAGCTCGCACTAGAGCTGGGCGCTGAGTTGCGTATGGCACCAGATGTCAGTCAAGACCAGGAAATTAGCAGCCTTAACACCCTGCAGGATGCCGTGTCTGACCAACTGACCTTCCTGGCAAATCCCAGTTATCGTCGCTTCCTTAAAACCACTAGCGCTGGAGCGGTATTGGTTACAACTGAATTTGTCGATGAGTGCCCGGTTTCCACCCTGTGCGTGGATAACCCCTATTTGGCTTTCGCACGTGCAAGTGCCTTATTTAATACGGCACCAGAAGCTGAAGCCGGTGTGCATCCAGCAGCGGTAATTCACCCAAAAGCTACGGTTGATCCCTCGGCCAGTGTGGGTGCTGGCGCTGTTGTGGAAGCTCATGCATCAGTAGGTCCCCGCGTTACTGTGGGAGCCAACTGCTTTGTGGGGGAGGGAAGTATTCTTGAGGAGGGGAGCTGCCTCTACGCTGGTGCTATCGTGCATCACGGCTGCAGGGTTGGGCGGGATTGTATTATCCACAGCCAAGTAGTGATCGGCGCTGATGGTTTTGGCTTTGCACCCCATAAGGGAGAGTGGATCAAGATCTATCAGCTCGGTGGAGTCGATATTGGTGATGAAGTTGAAATTGGAGCCAATACTTGTATTGACCGGGGAGCTTTGGGCGATACGGTAGTGGGTCGCGGAGTCAAGATCGACAATTTGGTTCAAATCGCGCACAATGTGCGAATTGGTGACTACTCAGCCATAGCCGCCTGTACCGGTATAGCAGGCAGTGCAATCATCGGAAAGCATTGCGCTCTGGGTGGCAGTTCGCGTATTGCGGGGCACGTAACGGTAGCTGATGGCTGCCAGGTTACGGCCAATACTTTTGTGACCAAATCCATTGATAGCCCGGGCATTTACTCCGGTGGTTTGCCATTCTCTGATAGCCAATCCTGGCGTCGCAACGCTGTGCGTTTTGGGCAGCTGGATAAAATGGCCCGCAAAGTGAAGGACTTGGAAAAGAAGTTGGATGAATTGTCCCGTCGAAGCGGCAAGAATGAGTAGTCCAGCCGGTAAGAATTGATCAAATATTGTTTTTGTTGTTTTCGGGGCGTTTAACGCCCCGAAGTGGTTTCTGGGGGCGTTTAGAATGATGGATGTATGTGAAATTCGCGAGTATCTGCCGCATCGTTATCCATTTTTGTTGGTAGACCGGATCGTGGAGTTGGAGGAAGGGAAATATATTAAAGGCTATAAAAATATTTCTGTGAACGAAGAGGTCTTTAATGGTCACTTTCCACAGATGCCAATCTTTCCCGGTGTTATGATCGTCGAGGCCATGGCTCAGGTATCTGGGATACTAGGGTTTAAGACTTTTGGTAAAAAGCCTGAAGATGGTTATTTATATCTGTTTGGCGGTGTCGATAAAGCGCGCTTTAAGCGTCAGGTAATACCCGGTGATAGACTGGATCTAGAGTCTGAGGCTGTTTCTGTACGCCGAAATATCTGGAAGTTTGCCTGTAAAGCCAGTGTGGATGGTGAGCTGGCAGCTTCAGCGGAATTGCTGTGCGCTGTAAAGAAGGTATAGAACCCAGAACCCCTGCGCATTGATTGATCGGCTAGATGCTTAGCTTTCTTCAAAGTCCCAGTTTCGCTATTTATTTGATGCTGTAGTGCCTAGATTTCACTACCTGAGGAGTAGATTCCAGAATGCAGACAAATATCCACCCCACAGCTATTGTCGATCCGACAGCTGTTATTGGTTCCGGGGTGAGTATCGGAGCCTATTCCATTATTGGAGCTGGCGTCGAGGTTGGTGATGCCTGTGATATCGCATCACATGTTGTTTTAAGTGGGCCCACTAAGTTGGGGAAAAATAACCGGATCTACCAATTTGCTTCTGTAGGTCAGGACACACCCGATAAGAAATACCGTGGTGAGGAAACCACCCTCGTTATCGGCGATAGCAATGTTATTCGGGAAGGTGTCACTATCCACCGTGGAACAGTGCAGGATCGTGGAGAAACTACGATCGGAAATGATAACCTGATTATGGCTTACGCTCACATTGGGCACGATAGCGTCGTGGGTAACCACACTATATTGGTTAACAATGTGGGTCTTGCCGGTCATGTGATTGTTAAGGACTGGGCTATTCTCAGTGGTTACAGTTTAGTCCACCAGAACTGCACCGTTGGCGAGCATGCTTTTTTAGGAATGGGTGCTGCTATTGGTAAAGATGTCCCTGCCTATGTCATGGTCGCTGGGAATCCTGCAGAAGCCAAAACCATTAATGCTGAGGGGCTGAGGCGCCGGGGCTTCTCTCGTGATGATATTTCATTGATCAATAAGGCTTACAAAACGGTCTATAGGCGTGGTCTTACTTTGCAGGAGGCACTGCAGGCTCTAGCTGAGTTGCGCGAGCAGTCTCCCGTGATTCAGCCATGGATAGATTCTTTGCAATCCTCTTCTCGCGGTATCGTTCGCTAACCTCGGTTATTTGGGGAGCTTTAATCTTTTGGGCTCTCCAAGTTAGTCTTTGCGTAGTTTGCGCGATTTATACATATAAAGGGTTGCTCCCAAGTAGGAGGGGTTTTTAGGCGTGTCACAAAATAATAAACCGGTGCGTATTGGTATTGTTGTTGGTGAGGCTTCGGGAGATATTCTTGGGGCAGGTCTGATGGCTGCATTGAAAAAACGCCTCCCTCAGGTTCAGTTTGAAGGCATTGCGGGTCCACGAATGTTGGCCCTTGGTGCGGAATCTCTTTTTCCCATGGAGCGCCTCTCGGTAATGGGATTGGTTGAGCCTTTAAAAAGGCTACCTGAGTTGTTAAAGATCCGCCGATCGTTACGTCAGCATTTTTTAGATAATCCGCCAGATCTTTTTATTGGTATTGACTCCCCCGATTTTAATCTATCTCTTGAGGAGTCTCTCAAAGTAGAGGGAGTGCGGACTATGCATTATGTCAGCCCATCGGTTTGGGCTTGGCGTCGTGGCAGAATTAAAAAGATTGCCCGAGCGGTAGACCATATGCTGACGCTATTACCATTTGAGGCAGACTTTTATCGGCAGAATCAGGTTCCCGTGACGTTTGTCGGGCACCCTTTAGCGGATGATATTCCCTTACAAGTGAGTAGTATTGCCGCGCGTAAAGAGCTGGGATTTAGTGAAAGCGATAGGGTAATAGCCTTGTTGCCGGGTAGCCGTGGTGGTGAGGTGCGCTTGCTGGGCCCTTTGTTTTTACAGACTGCCCGCTGGTGTCACCAGCGCAATGCCGACCTGAAGTTTGTGCTTCCAGCGGCGAATGAGCAGCGCCTGGCTGAGTTGCAAGAACAGCTGAAGGACTTTCCAGGTCTTCCGGTAACATTGTTAGAGGGAGACTCTCATAAAGCGCTGAGCGCTGCAGATTCTGTGCTAATCGCTTCGGGAACCGCGACATTGGAAACAATGCTGTTAAAGAAGCCCATGGTGGTTGCCTATAAATTGGGTCGAATCTCTTATGTAATTGTTTCTCGAATGCTACACACTCCTTGGGTTTCTCTGCCCAACCTATTAGCTCAGCGGGAGCTGGTTCCAGAAATACTGCAGAGTAATGCTACTGCAGAGAATCTTGGGGCGGCTTTAATGCGTTATTTTGAAGACCCATTACTCGGAGATCAGCTACACAGAGAGTTTGATGACCTCCATCAGCAGTTGCGCCGAAACGCCTCTGAGCGCGCTGCAGATGCTGTTTGTAGTCTGTTGGATTCGACTGGAAATCAATTATGAGCGCTAAAAAAGAGCTTCCTCCCTATGTGTGTACTTACCAGGGAGATTTACTTGCTGGTGTCGATGAAGTGGGGCGCGGTCCTCTGGCGGGAGATGTTGTTGCTGCGGCAGTAATTCTGGACCCTGCCAAGCCAATAGTGGGATTGGCAGACTCAAAAAAGTTAAGTGAAAAGAGGCGGGAGCAGCTTTTTGGGGAGATTAAAGAGCGTGCCCTGAGTTATTCCATAGCTCGCGCCACAGTGCAGGAAATTGATCAAATCAATATCCTGCAAGCTAGTTTGCTGGCTATGCACCGGGCGGTAGAACAATTGGCAGTGCAGCCGGAATTTGTTCTGGTGGATGGTAATAAGAAGCCAAGTTGGGGTTATCTCTGCGATACAGTGGTTCAGGGGGATAATCGAGTCGCGGCGATTGCAGCGGCCTCTATTCTTGCCAAAGTAACCCGAGATAGGGAGATGGTGGTGCTGGATATGGAGTACCCCGGGTATGGAATGGCCGGGCACAAAGGCTACCCTACCAAGGCCCATTTGCAGGCACTGCAAGAGTTGGGGCCGAGCCCTGTTCATCGGGTGAGCTTTGCCCCAGTAAAGCGGCTATTGGTGGACTTCGCCTAATACAATTGACTGGTGACGACCTAAGGCCAGTCACCGGTCTATTTTTTTGATCCTGGCTTTAGTAATCATTTTTTCAGAAACCTCTTCAATTTCTACCAGGTAATTGAAAATATAGAGGCTGATATTGCCATCAGGGATGCTCTCCAAGTGTTCCATGGCCAGACCATTAAAGGTTTTAGGGCCATCGGTGGGTAAGTCCCATCCCAGCGTGCGGTTGATATCCCGAATAGAGGTGCCACCCTCTATCACATACCAGCCGTCGCCGGAAGCAATAATCTCCTCGTCATCACTAGGTACCTGGCTAGCGGTAAAGTCGCCAACTATTTCCTCTAGCAGGTCTTCCAGGGTGACAATACCCATCACTTCCCCGTATTCATCCACAACCAACCCCATACGACGCTTGGTTTTTTGAAAGTTCATTAACAGAGTGGGGAGTGGGGTGGCTTCCGGAACAAAATAAGGCTCATCGGTAAAGGACTTGAGGCGCTCGGCGGTCAGGTTATCGGGGCCATCGCGAAGGATCTGCGCGGCGCGGCGCAGGTGCAATATACCAACAACCTTGTTGATATCACCTCTGTAAACTGGCAAGCGAGTGAAGCTGCTTTCAGCCAGTTGTTGGAGAATCTCTTCGGCGCCGTTTTCAAGGTCAACCCCCATCACTTCATTGCGTGGGATCATAATGTCTTCAACTGTTGCTTGATCCAGGTCCAACACATTTAGCAGCATGCCTTTGTGCTTGCTGGGAATTAGTGCGCCGGACTCAAATACCACAGTCCTAAGTTCATCTGGAGCTAGGTGCTCGGCGTCACTATTGGCGGTTGTTTCTACGCCCAGCAAGCGCGCAAGCCCATTGGAAATACCACCCACCAGGAGAACAACAGGAGTAAGTAGCCACTGCAGTGGGCGCAAAATAAATGAGGCGGGAAAGGCAATTTTTTCCGGGTGCAGTGCGGCAATGGTTTTTGGGGTGACTTCCGCAAAGATCAACAGGGTGATAGTTAATACTATCGTTGTGAGTATCTCACCATACACTTGAGCAAAGACAGAGCCAACAATAACGGAGACAAGTACGTTAACGAGGTTATTGCCAATAAGAATTGAGCCGATCAGCTTATCGGGCCGAGCAAGAAGCTCCATAGCCCGCTTGGCTCCGCGGTGGCCGCTTTTTGCCTGGTGCCGCAGGCGATAGCGGTTGAGTGCCATCATGCTGGTTTCGGAGCTGGAAAAGAAAGCTGATATAACAATCAGCAGGGCCAGCAGGCTAAATAGCAGGCCCGGGGGCATCTCGTTCAAGGGAGAACTCTTTTTATTTGGGAGCGGAGATATTGGAACAGAATGCAGACCTCCGCAAGTTTTCCGGTCACTTTTAAGTTGTTTTATCCATTCACGTTACCCGCGCTGCAAAATCACTTCCATTACCAGTTTGCTGCCAAAATAGGCCAGCATCAGTGCAGCAAAGGCGCTCAGCGTCCAGCGGACTGCGGTGTTGCCCCGCCAGCCCCACTGCCAGTGCCCCCATAGGAGGATGCTGTAGAGTACCCAGGCGATGATGGAGAGTATGGTTTTGTGAAGTGGGCCCTGCTCAAAAAGATTTCCCACAAATATAAAACCTGTGATTAGTGAGGCGGTGAGTAACAGCTGTCCGAACGCGACCAAGCCAAATAACAGGGATTCCATGCTCTGAAGCGGCGGTAGCAGTCGGGTGGCGCCCACAGGCCTGTGGTTGTGCAGCTGCTGGTTAAGATAAAATAGGTAAATAGCCTGTAGGGTGGCCAAGGTCAGCAGGGAGTAGGCCGAAATTGAAAGCAATGCGTGTACGGCAATGCCTGCGGAGAGCTGCTGGTGTGGCTCAACAGAACCCCAGGTGTGCGATGCCGCGAACTCTGTAAGCGCACCCATGGGAGCAAAGATTAGGATTAGCAGAGTTAGTGGGCGACCTGCAGCCAAAATAAGCAGTAACAGATTTACCACCCAGGCGATCAGGGAGAGCATCGCCAGTAAGTCGAAGCGATATCCTGCGGGTGAGAACAGGGTGTGTCCCAGGGATATCGCATGTGTGATCAAAGCACCTGCGAGAAGGCCCAGCAGCAGTTTATTATTTGGCTGCCGCTCGCGGGCGAGGGCACCTGCTGCGACTGCAGTTGTAGCTATGTAGAGAGCGATTGCCGTCCAGTGGGCGAATGCCGCCATTGAATAGATCCGTATCTTTTATTGCAATAGAAGAGGAGTGTGTCACAGCCCGCTGGAACAGGGAAGATCTGGTGATATTTCTGCTGTGAGGGTACCTGGGCTATACTGCCGCGCCTCAAAGTGGGAGTTAGAAGAGGCTCCCTCAAATTTCGCGGCCCTCCGCACTGGGGTCCAATCCGCAATCGGAGACATCGAGACGAATTTATGTTCGATAACCTGAGTGACCGCTTATCGGCGGCCCTAAAGAAAGTCACCGGCAAGGCGCGCCTGACCGATGACAATATCCGCGACACCTTGCGTGAGGTACGCAAGGCTCTGCTAGAGGCGGATGTCGCCTTGCCAGTGGTTAAGGCTTTCGTGCAGCAGGTGCGCACGGCAGCTGTGGGGCAGAAGGTTAGCAAGGCTCTGAATCCGGGGCAGCAGTTCGTCAAGATTGTTCAGGATGAGCTGGTTAAGGTGATGGGGGCCGCTGCTGAGCCACTTAACCTTGCTGTCCAGCCCCCAGCAGTAATCCTGATGGCGGGTTTGCAGGGTGCCGGTAAGACTACCAGTGTTGCCAAACTGGCCAAGTACCTGCAGGAGCGGGAAAAGAAAAAGGTAATGGTGGTGAGTGCGGATGTGTACCGCCCTGCCGCAATCAAGCAATTGGAGACTCTGGCGGGTGAAGTGGGTGCATTGTTTCACCCGTCGGAGGCTGAGCAGAAGCCTTTGGATATCGCCAAAGGTGCTGTAGATGCTGCGCGCAAACAGTTTGCTGATGTGCTTATCGTCGATACCGCTGGTCGTCTGCATATTGATAGTCAGCTGATGGACGAGATTCGCGAACTACACAGTGAGCTAAACCCTGCAGAAACCCTGTTTGTGATTGATGCGATGATCGGTCAGGACGCGGTGAACACTGCTAGTGCCTTTAATGAAGCCCTACCGCTGACCGGGGTTATCCTGACAAAAGCTGACGGTGATGCCCGCGGTGGTGCGGCGTTGTCTGTGCGTCATGTGACTGGTAAGCCGATCAAGTTTATCGGTGTCGGTGAAAAAACTGACGCTCTGGAGACCTTCCACCCAGATCGAATTGCCTCCCGTATTTTGGGAATGGGCGATATTCTGTCTCTGATCGAAGAGGCTGAGCAAAAAATCGATAAGGAGAAGGCAGAAAGGCTGGTTAAGAAAGTCCAGAAGGGTAAAGGTTTTGACCTTGAGGATCTTCGCGATCAGCTACAGCAAATGCAGAATATGGGTGGCTTTGGTTCATTGCTTGAAAAAATGCCGGGCATGGGAGGCGTTGCCCAGGCAGCCCAGCAGGCTGATATGGGCAAAGAGTTCAAGCGAATGGATGCGATTATTTCCTCTATGACCCCCGCTGAGCGCCGTAACCCTGAGCTGCTTAACGGTTCGCGTAAGCGCCGCATTGTGGCCGGTTCCGGCACCCAGTTACAGGATTTGAATCGTCTGCTCAAGCAGCACAAGCAGATGGGTAAAATGATGAAGAAGCTCAAAGGCGGCGGTATGGGCAAAATGATGCGCGGCCTTGGCGGCCTGCCTGGCATGGGTGGCGGTATGCCCGGAGGTGTTGGCGGCATGGGTGGCCTGCCTGGTGGTTTGCCTCCTGGTTTTAAGAAGAAATAGTGCCTTTTGGGCCGCTGTTGCGGCCCGATGAATCGCTATACAAATCCCCTGCGGTACATTAGAATACGCCGCCTTTCGCTGGGTGAGCTGCCGGCGAAGTTGTATAGGTGGCTGCTCAACACAGCCATCCAGTATTTGAATCTACAGGAAAGTTACATGGTAACCATTCGTTTGGCTCGTGGCGGCGCTAAAAAGCGTCCGTTCTATCACCTGACCGTAACCGACAGCCGCAATTCCCGCGACGGTCGTTTCATTGAGCGTGTTGGATTCTTCAACCCGGTTGCTCGTGGCCAGGAAGAGCGTCTGCGTATCGATCGTGAGCGCGTTGACTTTTGGCTGGGCCGCGGCGCACAGGTTTCTGACCGCGTCAGCAAGCTGCTGAAAGAATCCGCTTAATTTGCGCGTAAGTGGTGCGCCTGTGACGAATAGCGGTGAGAACTCCGATCAATTGGTCACTGTAGGGCGCGTGACTACCGTTTATGGTGTGCGCGGCTGGGTCAAGGTTCACTCCTATACCGAGCCGATGGACAACATCCTGCAATTCCCCAATTGGTGGTTGCGGGGGCCGAAAGGCTGGGAGGCCCTGGAAGTCGACGCTGGTAAGCGTCACGGAAAGGGATTGATTGTACATGTGAAAGGCGTGGATGACCGCGATTTAGCGGCTCAACTTTGCCAGCGTGATATTGCTGTTGCGCGTGATCTTATGCCGGAACTGGGGCAGGGCGAGTACTACTGGCACCAGCTCGAAGGTTTACGGGTTATCAGCCGTTTCAACGGCGGAGAGCACGACTTTGGTATTGTCGCACGCATGATGGAAACTGGCGCCAATGATGTGTTGGTGGTGCGCGGAGGTGATGATAAGCGCGAGCGCTTGATTCCCTATTTGCCAGACCAGTTTATTGCAGATATTGACCTGGAAGCCGGTGTAATTACCGTCGACTGGGACCCGGCTTTTTAAGGCGTTTGGGCGATGACAAAAAGAATCGCTCTGGTAAGCATTTTCCCGGAAATGTTTGCCGCATTGACCGAGTATGGCGTCAGCGGCCGGGCTGTGAAAGATGGCCTGTTGGAAGTGCGCTGCTGGAACCCTCGGGAGTTCACCAGTGACAAACACCGCACTGTGGATGATCGACCTTACGGCGGTGGTCCCGGAATGGTGATGATGGCTGAACCCCTTTACCAGGCTTTACAGGCTGCTCGCAGCTGGGCCGGTGAGGATGGTAAGGCTGTACGAAGTATCTATCTGTCTCCCCAAGGGCGGCAACTGGATCAGCGCGGGGTCGAAGACCTTTCCGAAGCTGGTAATCTGGTTCTGCTGGCTGGGCGCTATGAGGGGATAGATGAGCGCATTGTCGAATCAATGATCGACGAAGAGTGGTCTATTGGTGACTATGTCCTTAGCGGTGGCGAATTGGCTGCTATGGTGATGGTGGATGCGATTACCCGCCTGATTCCCGGTGCTTTAGGACACGATCAGTCTGCAGTTGAGGACTCTTTTTCCTCGGGGCTGCTGGACTGTCCCCACTACACCCGGCCAGAGCAGTATCGGGGCGTAGCGGTGCCGGAAGTGTTGCTCTCGGGCAACCATGAAAGAATACGCCGTTGGCGCCTCAAGCAGGCACTGGTGCGCACACAACAGCGCCGCCCTGACCTTTTGGAAGGGATGGAGCTGAATAAGGAGCAGAAGCAGTTGCTGGAGGAAATTCAGCAGGAGCAGAAGTCCTAAAAAATTGATGCCGGATTCGCCGGGAGGCGGGAGTAGTTCGGTGAACTAGCTGAGAAGCTACACAAACTCTATTTGGGAGCAAATCCAAATGACTAACAAAATTATCCAACAGCTGGAGCAGGAACAGCTGAAGAGCGAGGTACCTCCTTTCGCACCGGGCGACACTGTAATCGTTCAGGTAAAAGTAAAAGAGGGTAACCGTGAGCGTCTGCAGGCGTTTGAAGGTGTGGTTATCGGTAAGCGTAACCGTGGCCTGAACTCCTCTTTCACCGTGCGTAAAATCTCCCATGGCGTTGGTGTAGAGCGTACTTTCCAAACTCACAGCCCGCTGGTTGACAGTATTAAGGTGAAGCGTCGTGGTGACGTGCGTCAGGCTAAGTTGTACTACCTGCGCAACCTGACTGGTAAAGCGGCGCGTATCAAAGAGAAGCTTAACTAAGTACTTCTCTAGCAGCTCACGAAAAAGCCGGGGCCAAATGGCCCCGGCTTTTTTGTGCCTGATAGATTTTGAGCGATGGGACCCTTAGGTCATTTACCCTCTAATCAGCTCTTGTGGGAGTGACCGCCAACCTGGCAGGGTAAGTGAGTGGCCAGCCGGTGGTGGATAAAGGCTGGTGAGGCCCGGAAATCCCAATCCTCACATAAAAACAAATATTTGTAAGTTTCGGTTGTTCAGCTCACAACCTTGGCATTAGGGCGTAGTTCCCTGTGCCTGAATATGTTAAAACGCGCCATTGAGACCGGTTACGGTAATTAGCTGCCATACTGGCTGGAACTGAAGGCCGACGTTTGAGTCGAAGCCCATTGAGAATTTAAGGAGCAATCGGTAATGATGCTTATCAAGAAGCCACTAGCATTTGCTGGTTTACTGCTCGGCCTGCTTGGATCTGCGGCCCTGGCGGAAGTCGACGCAAATGTTGCAAAAGCCATAAAGGCTCGCCTGGAGACTGGTAACCCCAAGGCCACTTATGGCGATGTGCGTAAGAGCCCAATTAGAGGACTCTATGAGGTGGATGTAGATGGTGGCAACACTACCCTATTTGTCTCAGAAGACGGCGGTCATTTTATCTACGGCGACTTGTTTCAGGTGAAGAGTGGAGGTGGCCTCGCTAACCTCTCTGAGACGCGTAGGGCCGGTCATCGGGCCAAGGTGATGGGCAATCAGGATGTTAAGGACATGATTGTGTTCTCTCCGAAGGGGGAGACCAAGGCGAGCATCTATGTATTTACCGATGTGGATTGTGGTTATTGCCGCAAGCTGCACCAGGATGTGCCTGAGCTGAATAAACGTGGTATTGAGGTGCGCTACCTAGCGTTCCCGAGAGGTGGTTTGCAGTCTCTGGGGTACCGCAAGCTCGCTACCGCATGGTGTGCTGACGACAGTAATAAAACATTGACCGCTCTGAAAAACCGGGAGAATGTGCCCCTTAAGGTTTGCGATAACAATCCAGTGGCGGCTCAATACAAGCTCGGCAATGAGGCGATTGATGTCCGTGGTACGCCTACTATCGTAATGGAAGATGGTCGAGTGGTACCGGGTTATCTACCGCCGGCATCTTTAGTTAAGGAGCTGGGTATTTAATCCTTTCCGAGCCTGATAAGCCGGCAGCTGAGCTGCCGGCGTCTCTCTATTAAGCAGGGCTTTTCAAGGATACTTTCCTGGGTTGGGTCATATTTTCCGGAGCAAGAATATCATTGAGTTCCTCCTCGCTTAGCAGCCCATCTTCTAAAATTAGCTGTTTCACGCTGGCCCCGGTAATCAATGCTTGTTTGGCTATACGGGTCGCATTTTCGTAGCCGATAAATGGATTTACCGCAGTGATCAGGCCAATGCTGTTTTCCACCATCTGCAGGCAGTGCTCCTCATTGGCGGTGATGCCACTGATACAGCGTTGTGCCAGGGTATCCATAGCTTGAGTCATCAGTCGCATAGACTGCAGCAGGTTAAAGGCGATTACAGGTTCCATAACGTTTAACTGTAGCTGGCCGGACTCTGCTGCCAGGGTAATGGTCAGATCGTTGCCAATTACCTGGTAGGCGACCTGGTTAACCACTTCTGGAATTACGGGGTTTACCTTGCCGGGCATAATCGATGAGCCGGGCTGCATTGGTGGGAGGTTGATTTCATTGAGGCCGGCGCGTGGGCCGCTGGATAATAAGCGCAGGTCGCTGCAAATTTTTGAGATTTTTACCGCGATACGTTTCATCACGCCGGAAAACATTACGAAGGCGCCCATATCGGAAGTCGCCTCAACCAGATTTTCTGCGCAGACAAAATCTATGCCGGAAATTTCAGAAAGGGCTGAAACAACTAACTGGCGGTACTCGGGGTCAGTATTGATGCCTGTGCCAATCGCGGTACCGCCCATATTGATTTCTGTAAACAGTGTCACCAGCTCCTTGACTCTGGCGACATCTTCACGAACGGTTGCGGCGAAGGCAGCAAACTCTTGCCCCAGAGTCATGGGGACAGCATCTTGCAGCTGGGTACGCCCCATTTTTATAACCTGAGCGAATTCTTCGGCCTTTTTATCGAATTCGACACAGAGAACCTCCATAGACTGTACCAAATCGTTGTAGCTAAGCAGTACGGCCAGGTTGATGGAGGTTGGGTAAACATCGTTAGTGGACTGTGACAGGTTTACGTGGTTGTTAGGGTGGGCTTTTTGGTATTCGCCTTTACTATGCCCCAACAGCTCCAGTGCGCGATTAGCTATAACTTCATTGGCATTCATATTGGTGGAGGTGCCGGCCCCCCCCTGAATCATGTCCACAAGAAACTGGTCGTGCAGTTTGCCGTCGATAATTTCATCACAGGCGCCCGCAATGGCTGTTTGCAGGTTGTTTTCAAGATAGCCCAGTTCCCGGTTGGCCTGTGCCGCAGCCTTTTTGACCATCGCCAGGGCTTTTACCAGGTTGGGGAAGTGATTCACGGTAATTCCCGTTATCTGGAAATTTTCCAGGGCGCGCAGTGTCTGGATGCCAAAATAAACATCTGCAGGCACTTCACGCTCCCCCAGCAGGTCGCGCTCAACTCGTGTTGCGCTGCCGGCGCTGAATACGGGCATGGGTTTTAGTGTATGGAAATCATTGGTCATATTGATTCCTGTTTTCTCTTTATCTGCATGTGGGCGAGCGCGTAGAGAGCAAGGTTTACTTTGCTCTGAGGTTCGCCTTTTTGTTGTGGTAAATTGACCCCTTAAGTGAAAAGGGGCCTTGTTGTTTAAAGTGGGGTGGCAAAAAAATTCTGCGGGCCTTCAGTAGTTGAGGTCTGGATGTTTTCACGGATATTCGAGTTGATTTCACCTGAGTCCGGACCAAAAACGCCGCAAAGCTTCAATGCATTTTTAATACTGATATTTCGTCCAAGGGATTCCAAAACCACTTTGGTGCAGACGGGTTCCCGCCTGTCATTGGCGGAAGCACCAAGCTTGAGGCCTGATAAATAACTGACGCGGCTCTTATAGGTTGGGTAGAGAATAGTTTGTGCTATCTCATTTCGTGTCAGGGCTTCGTAACCAATCAGGAATATGCGCTCAGAAAGAAAAAAGAGCATTCCCTTATAGCGGGATTTGTACCATTCCTCCCTGTTTGGATAGCGCATACGCTCAAAGCGCTGGAAGTAATAGCCATCTCCATCGGACTCTATATGTAGCAGGCTGCGAACAATATGATCCGGAAAGGTCATGGAGTAGTGATACTCAAAATAGAAGCCCAGGTACTTATCCGCCCGGCCCTGGGATTCACGCATGAGAATGTCGATATCCGGACTGTATGGGCGTATTGCTTCTTTTATACTTGAGGGTGTGCTGCGTACACGAACAATCTGATCAAACTGTTCATGAGGCATCATAATTTCGTGAGGCTCAACCCCAAAAAAATGGCAGATTTTATTGAGAGTGTACTGCGAAGGTTGGGTATGACCATTCAGATATTTATTAAATTGCGCCCGATTAACCTCCATACGCCTGCACACTTCGGCGATTGAGCGGTAGAAACTGCACAAAAGGCGCAAGTTTTGTGAGAAGTCGTTACTCATCGATTATCTGCTTCTGGTTCCAATGCCCGGAAAATCCTTCCCAATATTTTGTTAACCACTCCCTGGGTATGCCGATTTCGTACTCTATTTAACTGGGGGTACACTCTCCACACAGTGAAGTTTCCATCAGTTCTTTGATTTTATCGGTTGGATAGCCCATAGCTAATAAGTGATTTAACTTGGCAAAACAAGCTTCGCTGGTCATATCCAATCCACCAATAACACCTGCGCGTAATAAGGCAGAGCCCGCTGCATACTTGCCTAGGTCTACTACATTTTCGAGGCACTGGGATACGGCTACACAAATAATGCCCAACTCCGTAGCTTTCTCCAGTTGTGAGGTAAAGGCACAGTCATCGGTGGGTGCATTACCGGTACCATAGGTCTCTATCACTAGGCCTCGCGGGCGATGTTCAATGACCTTACTGAGGAAGAGGGAGGAAATGCCGGGGAAAAGCTTTATTAGTACAACATCGCCATCAGCGGATTCCGGGATTTGGAATTGTGTAGCATCACCGGGTTCCAGTAGGGCGTTGCGATCAATATTGATCTGAATGCCCACTTCACCAAGGCATGGATAGTTCGGGCTGGTAAAGGCATCCAGTGAGCCTGAACTCACTTTAACAGCGCGGTTACCTCGCAACAGTTTGCCGTTGAAGTAGAGACAGATCTCCTTGATTTCATCGGAACCACTGAGCAAAAGGGCGGCAATCAGGTTGTTGTAAGCATCGCTTCGCATCTCCCTCAGGGGAATCTGCGAGCCGGTAACCAGTACTGGTTTGGCCAGGCCCTGAAGCGCAAAAGAGAGTGCGGATGCGGTATAGGCCATGGTGTCGGTACCGTGCAACACGACAAAGCCGGAGTACTGGCTATAGTTGTCGCGTATCAGGGTGGCAATACGATACCAGTCCCGAGGCTGCATATTAGCGCTATCCAGCAGTGGGTCGAGAGCCTGAAAGTCATAGCTTGGGAGCTGGCCAATGGCATCTTGTAAAAGGCGTTCTAGAGCGCCTTCCAAATCGGCATCCGGGATGTAGCCGGACTCGCTTCGACGCATGCCCAGGGTTCCGCCAGTGTACAGGATAAGAGTTTTTTTCATTACTCGACCGCTATCTGAGTCAGTTTTCAGGGCGCCCATTTTTCTGGAAAAGACGCGGTATATGCAATTTCGCAGGTTGTTGGCACCTGATGCTAGTAGATGCTTATATAGCATCTACTGAGGATGGTATCTGTTTCAAGAAGTGTTTTATGGTGACAGAAGTGTCAAATGCCCTTATTTGAGGATGCCTAAAGCCGGTGCGCAATTTAATTGGATTTATTGCGTATCTCTCGGTAAGGTTGTCGATCTTTTGTCGACTTTGTTGATATTTATTGCGCTGTGCCCCGGAGTGATATTTTAGTGTGGTTACGTTGGGCCGGGAGCAAATGCGCGGAGGGAATTTGTGAGCGCAACAATTGAAGAGTCTGCGGGGGCAGTTGGTCGGGTGGTTGCAGGAAAAACGCAGCGTGCAGTGAGAATTGGTGTGTGCGGCCTGGGCACAGTGGGTGGTGGGACGATCAATGTCCTGGCACGCAATGCGGAGGAAGTGGCCGCACGCTGTGGGCGCCCGGTGGCTATTGAGCAGGTTGGGGCGCGCCGGGATAACCCGGACTGTGACACCAGCCGACTGAATGTAACGCGGGAAATTTTCGATGTTGCCAACAATCCCGATGTCGACATTCTGGTGGAGTTAATCGGTGGCACTACTGTGGCCCGTGAGCTGGTATTAGCAGCCATAGAGAATGGCAAGCATGTTGTTACTGCTAACAAAGCGCTGATAGCCGAGCATGGCAATGAACTGTTTGAGTTAGCTGCCAGCAAAGGAGTCACTATTGCCTATGAGGCTGCCGTGGCTGGGGGTATTCCGATTATAAAATCCTTGCGCGAGGGGCTGGTCGGCAACCGGATTCAGTGGCTCGCGGGTATTATAAACGGCACGGGTAACTATATTCTTACCGAAATGCGCGATAAGGGCCGCAGCTTCGCTGAGGCGCTGTCCCAGGCGCAAGCGCTCGGCTATGCGGAGGCCGATCCCACTTTCGATGTGGAAGGTATTGATGCAGCGCACAAGCTGGTGATTATGGCTTCTCTGGCATTCACTATGCCGCTCGCTTTCGACAAGGTGTATACCGAGGGCATCAGCCGCATCTCCAGCGAAGACATCCGCTATGCCGATGAACTCGGCTATAGAATCAAGCATTTGGGTATTGCCCGCCGTACAGATCAAGGGGTGGAGCTGCGAGTACATCCGACACTGATCCCCCAGCGCCGCCTGATTGCCAATGTAAATGGGGTTATGAACGCTGTGCTTGTGAATGGTGATGCGGTTGGGCCGACCCTGTATTACGGCGCTGGTGCTGGTGCGGAGGCCACAGCTTCAGCTGTGATTGCTGATATTGTCGATGTGGCGCGTACCCTCGATGCCAGGCCAGACCAGCGAGTGCCCGCTGCCGGGGTGGCACTTACCGAGCAGGGAGATACTCAGGTGCTGCCGGAAGAAGAGGTGGTTACCAGCTATTATCTGCGCATATCTGCCCATGATAAGCCCGGTGTTATGTCTAAGGTGGCCACTATTTGCAGTGATCAGGGTATTAGTATTGAGGCCTTGATTCAGCACGAGCCTTCGGAAGGTGAGGAGTTGGTGCCGGTGGTGATCCTGACCAGCCGCGCCAGAGAGGCCTGCCTGCGTGAAGCAGTCGTTCAGATTGAAGCCCTGGATACGGTTGAGGGTGATGTGGTGCGAATTCGCGTGGAAAGCCTTGGCTGATCCTTACCTTTGTCGCTTATTTGGTGCTGTTCCCGAGAGGAGCGTTGCCAGTTTTCTGTACATCCCGCTAAGTTTGAGAGCCAATTAACACCGTGAAATTTATCAGCACTCGCGGCCGCGCGCCGTCTCTCTCTTTTGCCGATACTGTTCTCACCGGGCTTGCCAGTGATGGCGGCCTCTATGTACCGGAGTCACTGCCGCAATTTTCCCGAGAGGATATTGCGGCTATGGCGGGTCTGGATTACCAGCAGCTGGCTTTTGAAATTATCCGGCCGTTTGTGGGAGAGGATCTCAATGAGCGGGAGCTACGCGATATTATCGAGCGCTCCTATGGTTTGGGGCAGGGTCAGTTTCGTCACAGGGCGGTAGCGCCTTTGGTGCAGACCGATACCAACGAGTGGATTCTGGAGCTTTTCCACGGCCCAACTCTGGCCTTTAAAGATTTTGCCCTGCAGTTTCTCGGTCAGTTGTTCGACCACCTGCTGAAAAAGCGTGGTGAGCGCGTGGTGGTGATGGGAGCTACTTCCGGGGATACCGGTTCGGCGGCGATTGAAGGCTGCCGCCACTGCGACAATGTCGATATTTTTATTTTGCATCCCCATAACCGGGTCTCAGAGGTGCAGCGCCGGCAGATGACCACGGTGTTGTCGGACAATGTGTTCAATATCGCCATGGAAGGTAATTTCGACGATTGCCAGAATATGGTGAAGGCCAGCTTCGCCAACCAGTCCTTTTTACCCGATGGGCGCCGTTTAGTGGCGGTGAACTCCATTAATTGGGCGCGTATTATGGCGCAGATTGTCTACTACTTTTACGCGGCCTTGCGCCTGGGCGCATCAGATAAAACGGTAAATTTCTCCGTGCCCACTGGCAACTTTGGCGATATTTTTGCCGGTTACCTGGCGAAGCGGATGGGGCTGCCTATCGATCAACTGGTGATCGCCACTAATGCCAACGATATCCTGCACCGCTGCATCAGCGATAACGACCACACCCCTAAGCCGCTGATACACAGCCTGTCGCCCAGCATGGATATCATGGTGTCGAGCAATTTTGAGCGCCTGCTGTTTGATCTCTACGGCCGCGATGGTGCCGCAGTGGCGGAGTTGCTGGCAGATCGCAGTGTACCTATGCACTTGAGCGAATCGGCCCTGGCGCAGGCCCAAAAGACATTTTCCAGCTATAGGGTCGACGATGCGCGTACTATTGAGGTGATTCGTGAGCAGTACCAGGCGACCGGCTATCTGCTCGATCCCCATACCGCTATTGGTGTCGAGGCCGCAAGAAGGGTGCGCCGCTCTGCTGAGCAGCCAATGGTTTGCTTATCCACTGCACACCCGGCAAAATTCCCCGATGCTGTGGCGCAGGCACTGCCACAAACTAAAATTCCCTTACCGGCACATATGCAGGACCTCTGGCAGCGCGAAGAGCGATTCAAGGTGCTGCCCAACGACTTGTCCCAAGTGCACGACTATATGGCGACCATGTTGTCCGAAGGGCACTAGCTGGCGCAGCGAGGGACTTGGCGGCCGGATTAAAAATAGCTGAGAGAGAATGAATACAACAATTCAGCGGCGGCCAGTGGATTTTTCCACTGGCCGTTTTGCTTCTGAAACTCCCAAAATTTTGCAGAGGGTACTGCTTGGTCGCGGTATCGTCAGCGAGGAGGCCCTGAACCACAGTCTCGCCAAGCTGCAGCAACCTCAGTTGATGCGGGGGCTGGATACAGCGGTGACACTGCTGGTGGAAACCGTGCGAGCGCAACAGAAGATCTTGATTGTCGGTGACTTCGATGCCGACGGTGCTACCAGCAGCACGCTCGCCGTACTGGCGTTGGGGGCCATGGGAGCTTCGGGTGTTGACTTCCTCGTGCCGAACCGCTTCGATTTCGGCTATGGGTTGACCCCGGAAATCGTTGAAGTGGCCAAAGATTATGCCCCGGATATGCTGGTCACAGTAGATAACGGCATCAGCAGCATCGATGGAGTTGCAGCGGCCAAGGCGGCGGGGATGACGGTGATCGTAACCGATCACCACCTACCGGGCAGTGAGTTGCCAGAGGCTGATGCCATCGTCAATCCAAACCAACCGGGCTGTGATTTTCCCAGCAAGAATCTCGCCGGTGTGGGAGTGATTTTCTATCTGTTGAGCCGCCTGCGCAGTGCTCTGCAGGAGTGCGGCTGGTTTGAACAGAGTGGCATAGTCCCGCCGAATATGGCTGAGTACCTCGACCTGGTGGCATTAGGCACTGTGGCAGATTTGGTGCCTCTGGATCATAACAATCGCATCCTGGTGCACCAGGGTATCGCCCGTATCCGTTCCGGCCGTTGCCGGCCCGGGATTTCCGCACTGTTGGAAGTGGCGGGGCGCGATCAGCGAAGGCTTTCCACTACAGATATCGGTTTTACCCTGGGGCCGCGGATCAATGCTGCCGGGCGCCTGGATGATATTGGTACCGGCATCCGCTGCCTCCTGACCCGCGATCCCAATGAGGCCCGAGAGCTGGCGGGGGAGCTGGATAGGCTCAACCGGGACCGCAAGGCAATAGAGCAGGGTATGCAGCGGGAAGCCCTGGCGGCGTTGGAAGAATTACAGCTTGAGGGGGAGATTCCCTGGAGTCTTTGCCTCTACGATACTAATTGGCACCAGGGGGTAGTGGGTATCCTCGCCAGCCGTATCAAGGAGAAATTCCACCGCCCGGTAATTGCCTTTGCAGAAGGGGATAATGGCCTGGTGAAAGGCTCTGCGCGCTCCATTCCCGGTTTACATATCCGCGATGCCCTGAGCGATGTGGCTGCAGCCAATCCTGAATTGATCAGTAAATTCGGCGGTCACGCCATGGCCGCGGGTTTGAGCTTGCCGGCGGAGCACCTCAGTGCCTTTCGTACCGAGTTTGAGCGGGCAGTGCGCAACCGCCTGGATGAAAATCAATTACAGGCAGTGATCGACTCTGATGGTGAATTGGATATTGCAGATTACACCCTGCAAACTGCAGCCTTGTTGCGCGCCTGCGCCCCTTGGGGCCAGGCGTTTCCCGAGCCGGTCTTCGATGGGGAGTTTCTGCTGCTGCAACAGCGAATCGTTGGTGAGCGCCACCTAAAAATAGTGGTTGCCCCACCACAGGCTCCGCAACTGGCACTGGATGCCATCGCCTTTAATGTGGACATAGATCAGTGGCCGCAGGCTGCCGAAAGAGTGCGTTTGGCCTACAAGTTGGATGTCAATGAATTTCGCGGGCGGGAATCCCTACAGTTAATGGTGAACCTGCTGGAGGCGGTATAAGAGTCACCTTTTCAAAAATCGCGAAGTGCGGGGAGCGTATTCGCGGCTGTGCTTAAAAACGTCGTTGGAAGTAGAAGAAGTGAAACGGAAACAAGTCCAGGCTGAAGTCCTGCTGTTATTGGCCGCCCTGTTCTGGGGTGTCGCCTTTGTGCCACAAAAGGTCGCTATGGCGGATATTGAGCCGCTGGCATTTAACGCATGGCGCTTTATTCTCGGTGGCCTGATTTTGGTGCCGATCGTTTATTGGTTGTCTTCTCGCAGGGATTCCCAGCCCGGTGAAGTGGGCGGCAAGCATGTTAATCATCGTTGGAAAGCCTGTTTGCCCGGCGGTGCTGTGCTCGGTTTCTGGCTGTTTCTTGGTGCGGCGCTGCAGCAAGTGAGCTTGCTCTATACAACCGCTGGTCGGGCTGGGTTTATTACCGGTTTCTACCTGCTATTGGTGCCAGTGATCGGTTTGTCCCTCGGCCACAAAACCAATCGCTGGACTTGGGTGGGCATTGCTCTTGCCCTTTTCGGCCTCTATTGGCTGGCGGACTTTGCTGAAGAGTCGCAATTAATCGGTGACTTAATGGTGTTCGCGAGTGCCTTCGTATTCGCTATACAGGTGTTGTCGGCCGATCATCTGGTGAAGCGCTACGATGCATTGCGTCTCGCCTGTATTCAGTTCCTGGTATGCGGCTTGTTGTCAGCCCTGGCGTCCCTCTTCACTGAAGAAGCAACAATACAGTCGGCTGTGGATGCAGCCTGGCCCATCGCCTATATGATGATTTTTTCCACGGCACTGGCCTTTACTTTCCAATTGCTGGCCCAGCGCTATGCGGCGCCTTCCCACGCCACGGTAATTATGAGTCTGGAGGCGGTGTTTGCTCTGGCGGCGGGCTGGCTATTCCTCAATGAAGTGCTGAATGCCCGTGAGCTTATCGGTTGTGGCCTTATGTTGGCAGGAATGCTTGTTAGTCATTACGGTAACCACAATGGTACCCATCACTGGGAAGTAAAATGGAGCTGTCTGTACTCGCGCTTTTTGTCCCAGCCAGTTTTTTTGCCTCGGTAACGCCGGGATTGTGCATGATGTTGGCGCTCAGCCTGGGAATTACACTGGGGGTGCGCCACACCTTGTGGATGATGGTTGGTGAGCTGGCGGGAGTAGCCCTAGTGGCTCTGGCTGCAGTGCTTGGGGCTGCAGTGCTGATGGTGCAGTACCCGACAGTATTTCAGGTTTTCAAATACTGTGGCGGTGCTTATCTTGCTTGGGTGGGCGTGCAAATGTGGCGCTCGCGAGGGCAATTGGCCGCCATTGATGGCGGAGGCCGGGGGGCTATGCGTGTACGGCCTTCGCCTAAAGCGTTAGTGGCCCAAGGGTTTGTTACTGCTGTGGCCAACCCTAAAGGATGGGCTTTTTTCATTGCCTTATTGCCACCCTTTATCAATCAAAGTAAACCTTTGGTGCCGCAACTCTCCGTGCTGCTTGCCACAATACTGTTGCTGGAAACCCTGTGTCTGCTGATTTACGCTGGAGGTGGTCAGGCACTCAGTCGTCTGCTGGAACGTGCTGAGAATGTGCGCTTGATCAATCGCATCTCCGGTACATTGATGTTACTGGTGGGAGTCTGGCTGGCACTGTCCTGAGTTGGGCTGTCGTCGTTTTATGGAGGAAGTTCGATGGTAAAAACAACACTATCTGCATTGATTGCATTGACCCTGGTGGTGGCCGTGGCTGCCTGCGGCGGTGCCAAGGAGGAGCAGGCAATGGAAAATCAAGTTGAAAATACCCCGGGGCCTACCCAGCCGGAGGTAGCGCCAAGCGCTCCCGCGCCGAGGCCGGGGGAGTTGGTTTGGGTCTATCGCAAAAGCGGTCGCAAGCAGTGTGAAGGTGGAGGTATGACACTACAACAGAGCCTGGCCAAATTACGAGAGAATGGCATTGCGGTACAGGAGTCCCGCTGTGGCGTGCGAACTGACAGGATGTACCCGGCAGTGTGTGGGGCCCCTACCGGAGATATATTGCTGCATCTCGTTGGTATGGATGCTTTAGATGCAGCGTTGGAGTTGGGTTTCGATCCCGCCGAGCAGGTGCAATACCAATTTGCGGCATGTCGCGATAACAGCGCCTAGAAATTGTTGAATAGTGCTTGCTGTGGTGTTTGGTGAGCCTTGGAATCCGTAGGTGCTATCGGTGAATATATCTCAGGCAGCCCGCAGCTCGGGCCTAAGTAGTAAAGCCTTACGTCACTACGAGGAAATTGGCCTGTTGGTTCCCAGTCGTGGGGCTAATGGCTACCGCCAGTACACTGCAAGTGATGTAGAAACCCTGCGCTTTATCCAGAGGGCCCGTGTCAGCGGTTTTTCGACTGGAGAGGTTCGGGCTTTGCTGGAGTTGCGCGAGAACCCCGACAGGCGCAGCCGGGAAACCAAGCTGCTGGTCAGTGAAAAACTATCCCACCTGGAAGAGCAACTCCGAGACCTGCTCGAAATGCGTACAACCCTGTTGGCATTTGAGAAAAGTTGTGCCGGCAACGACTCACCCGAGTGCGCAATCCTGGACCGGTTATCTGGTCAGCTTCCAGGCTAATCCAATGGGTATCTCATTAGCTGTCGACTGGCAGGACCCCCGCGCGCTGCGGTAGAATGCGCGCCGCTTTTTATTTTGTCCGGACACCGAAAGTTCATGGAAATCAATCCCCTCCTCAATCAATTAAAAGACCTCGAAGAGCGCACTGACGTTCTTAGGGGGTATCTTTGACTACGCCAGCAAGAAAGAACGCCTTACCGAAGTAGAGCTGGAGCTGGCCGAGCCGAGCGTTTGGGACGACCCCAACCGCGCACAGGAACTGGGGCGCGAGCGCTCCTCCCTGGAAACGGTGGTTAATACCATCGAAAACCTCGACTCCGGTATCGCCGATTGCCGCGAACTGCTGGAAATGGCAGTCGAGGAAAATGATGAGGACTCCGTAGGGGAGGTCTCCACTGAGATCGAAGGTCTCCAGCAGCAGCTGGGGATTCTGGAATTCCGCCGTATGTTCTCCGGCGAGAATGACGAGAACAATGCCTACCTGGATATCCAGGCCGGCTCCGGTGGTACCGAGGCCCAGGACTGGGCGGAAATGATCCTGCGTATGTACCTGCGCTGGGGTGAAGCCCACGGCTTCAAGACCACCCTGGAAGAGGTCTCTGCGGGGGAAGTGGCCGGTATCAAGAGTGCCACCGTGCACTTTGCCGGCGACCATGCCTTCGGCTGGTTGCGCACAGAAACCGGTGTACACCGCCTGGTGCGCAAATCGCCGTTTGATTCCGGCAATCGCCGTCACACTTCTTTCAGCTCGGTATTTGTGTCACCGGAAATCGATGACAATATCGAGATTGAAATCGACAAATCCCAGGTGCGTGAAGACACCTACCGCGCGTCAGGCGCCGGTGGTCAGCACGTCAACAAAACCGATTCTGCTGTGCGTTTGACCCACACAGAATCCGGGATCGTCGTGCAGTGCCAGAGCGAGCGCTCCCAGCACCAGAACCGCGATAAAGCCTGGAAAATGCTGCGCGCAAAAATGTACGAGCAGGAAATGCTCAAGCGCAACGCAGAGAAGCAGGCCATGGAAGACAGCAAGGCCGACATCGGTTGGGGCAGCCAGATCCGCTCCTACGTGTTGGACGACCAGCGTATCAAGGACCTGCGTACCAGTGTCCAGACCAGTAACTGCCAGGCAGTACTGGACGGAGACCTGGACCAATTTATCGAAGCCAGCCTCAAAGCCGGCCTCTGATTTAAAGACTCCACTCTCACCGCGCCCCTCGTCTCTCACTAATGGGACGAGGGGTAATATCACTCACAAAACTGATAGATCACCATGACTGATATCCAGCAAGACGAAAACAAACTGATCGCCGAGCGCCGCACCAAGCTTTCCGCTCTGCGCGAGAAGGGCAATGCTTTCCCCAACAGTTTTCGCCGCGAGAACCTCGCTGCCGACCTGCAAGCTGAGTTCGGCGATAAACAGAAAGAGGAGCTGGAAGAACTGGGTAAACGGGCGTGCGTAGCGGGGCGAATCCTGGCTAAACGCGGACCCTTTATGGTGATCCAGGATGTGTCTGACCGCATCCAGCTCTACGCCGATAAAGCGGCACAGAAAGATATTAAAGAGCGCTTCGGTGCCTGGGATATCGGCGATATCGTCGGCGTAAAAGGCACACTGCACAAATCCGGCAAGGGCGATCTCTACGTCAACTGTGAAGAGTACAGCCTGCTGACCAAAGCACTGCGCCCGCTGCCGGAAAAATTCCACGGCATCGCCGATCAGGAAATGCGTTATCGCCAGCGCTATGTGGACCTGATCGCCACGCCGGAAGCCCGCGAAGTGTTCCGCGTGCGCTCCAAAGTGATCGAGTACATCCGCGATTTCCTCAACGCCCAGCAGTTTATGGAAGTGGAAACGCCTATGCTGCAAGTTATTCCCGGCGGTGCCAGTGCGCGCCCGTTCGTTACTCACCACAATGCGCTGGATATCGATATGTACCTGCGTATTGCCCCGGAACTGTATCTGAAGCGTCTGGTCGTGGGTGGTTTTGAGCGGGTTTACGAGATCAACCGCAACTTCCGTAACGAGGGCCTGTCCACGCGCCACAACCCCGAATTCACCATGCTTGAGTTCTACCAGGCGTATGCGGACTACAACGACCTGATGGATCTCACTGAGAAGATGCTGCGCGGTATCTGTGAAGATGTTCTGGGCTCCACCACTGTGGAATACCAGGACAGCAGCTACGACTTCTCCAAGCCGTTCGCGCGTTTGTCTGTGTTCGATTCCATCCTGCACTACAACCCGGAACTGACTGCGGCCGATATCGACAATATTGAATCCGCCCGCGCCGTTGCCGAGAAGCTGCAAATCCCACTGAAAGACAGCTGGGGCCTGGGTAAGGTACAGATCGAGATCTTCGAGAAAACTGTAGAGCACCGTCTCGACCAGCCGACCTTTATCACTGAGTATCCAACCGAAGTGTCTCCGTTGGCTCGCCGTAATGATGACAACCCGTTTGTCACCGACCGCTTTGAATTCTTCGTTGGCGGCCGCGAGATTGCCAACGGTTTCTCCGAGTTGAATGACGCGGAAGATCAAGCCGAACGCTTCAAGGCCCAGGTTGCGGAGAAAGATGCCGGTGACGACGAAGCCATGCATTACGACGCCGATTATATCCGCGCGCTGGAATACGGTCTGCCGCCCACCGCTGGTGAGGGCATCGGTATCGACCGTCTGGTAATGCTGTTTACCAACTCTCCATCGATTCGCGACGTACTGCTGTTCCCGCATATGCGTCCTGAAACGAACGATTAAACGGCTCACCGCGCTACTAGCAGTGTGCTCTGCCGTCGCGTCAATATTTCGGCGCGACGGCCCTCTCCGGATATCCTCTTCTAAAGTCGGGCATTCCTGTACAGGAATTTCATTGGCCTTTTCCCGTTTGTCGCATCTGTGTAACTGATGTTACGGCCGCGATCTACTCTAAATAAATCCATCGACGAAATTGCAGAGCTGTAGAAAGTGAGCAATAAAAGAAGGAGAAAGTGTTGGCAACTAAGGCGGCGCAATGTATTTGTGGGCTGGGGAGTTTGTTTATCTGCTGTACTGCCCTGGCTCAGTCGAAGTTACAATACCCTCTATCACAGGAACTAAATGCTAGCTCGGTACCAATTGAGTTCCAAAACCTTCCTGTACCGTATACGCCTTCCCTTCCTAGAGTCTCGACTCAAAACGGCTGGCGCTTTGCCGTCACGCCATACTTATTCCTGCCCTTGCGTACCAAGGGTGAGTCTACAGTGGCTGGAACCACAGTGGATGTTGATCTCAACCTGAAGAGAACCCTGGAACTTCTAAATGTGGCTTTTTCTGCCCGGCTTGAGGCCTGGAAGGGACGCTTTGGCGTAGTTACCGATCTTTATTATGTACACCTGAATTTAAAAGAGGGGGCTAGTATACGCCCTCCCAGAAATCCACAGTTAGATATAGACATCAATATTGATGTAAATGTGGATGTACATCAGGGGTGGGTTGCTGCATTTGGTGCATTTCGTTTATTAGATGGGAGTTTTGCCACTGGTGACCACCGTTATTTTTGGGATGTCGGTGCGGGTGTACGCTGGAACCGTCTCCGGCAGGAGGTGAAAGCCAGGGTAGGAATTGATATTGCCCCGATGCCTGAAGTGCGAAACCGGCTGGGAGGCCGCAAGAGCTGGTGGGAACCAGCTATAGGCACCAGAGTGGGGCTCAGGCTGAATGATTGTCTTACTCTGGGGGCGCGCACTGAAATCGGAGGTTTTGGTGCCAGCGGTGACGAATTGCAATGGAATCTACTGGTCGGACTTGACTGGCGTGCTTGGGAAGCAACATCCTTACGTTTGGGTTACCAGTATTACAGTATCGACTATTCCAGTAGACTTCCAGATGGAAAATTTGCCTATGATATTGACCAGCATGGGCCCTATATAGCCGCTACATGGCGTTGGTGATCCCTGATTATTAGGTTTGGATAATATATAAATACTGACTGGAGACTCCGTTTTCCTGGTACTCCTATGATGCTTGTTGGTGAAGTATATTCACTTCTATTCTGTTTGTGATTTAATCGCGAACCTGGCAATAATATTCTTTTTATAAAACGTTCCCCCTGGAATAGATCTTCGAATGAGATGCCTGAGTTTTTTGGGTGTATTTATATCTGGCTTGATAGATAAACAATAAAAAAATAAAAATTTAAAGGCGATTTTCTTATGGAGCCAGGGTTGATAATGGCTTTAAATTTTTGAGATTTTTAAAGGTTGAATTCTGGTGTTAATATGCGGATCTAACCTCGCTAAAAAGCCTATCAATAGATGAGGGCCCCGGTTTATCAGAAACATTACTGGGACGGTTGTTATAAAGTTTTTGGTTTTACTTCGTTGACAGCATTGCTGTGTGAAGATAAAAATCTGACCGTTAAATAATTAACCTGGAATAAGGTAATTGTGGTGACAGGACTGTTTCGCCAGCAAGTTGTAGAAAGGCAAGTGGATCGCTTGCACGGTGGGGTTTTACTCCTGCCGCGTTTTTCACATACCGCTATTCTCGCGCTGCTACTAATTTGGATAGCAGTTGTCTTTATCTGGTTAGCTATTAGCAGTTATGCTCGCAAGGAGAGCGTAACTGGCTGGTTGGAGCCAGCCTCTGGATTGGTGCGGGTTTATGCTGAGCGTTCGGGCATTATTAAACAGGTTCTGGTGCGCGAAGGTGATAGGGTGATTAAAGGCCAACCACTGCTAGTGGTAAATGGAGATCGGATATTAGCTGACGGAAAGAACCTCGAGGCCTTATTATTGACTGAATATGAGAGTCAACAAAAGCTAGTCAATGAGCAGCTTGAGCGCGGCGATAAGATTTATCGTCAACAACTCCATGATGTAGATGAGCGTATTAATGCTAGTAGGGAGGATCTGGCACTACTTGAAAAACAGATAGAATTGCAATCCCGACATTCTGCGTTAGTGGCTGAGCAGGTAGAACGTTACCGTGTTCTAAAGCTAGATGGTCATGTATCCTCTTCAGAACTGGATGCCACCATTGCCCAGGAGTTGGAGCTATATGTCGATCGACAGGAGCTTGAGCGGAGTCGGGTTAATTTACGCAATCAAATTCAGAGGCTTGAAAGAGATCGATTACTACTCCCCGAAGAATACGCTAATAGTAGTGATCAATTGCGAACAAGGCTCTCAGACCTAGCCCAGCAAATAGCTAAATTGCATGGTCAGCGAGCTTATATCGTTAAAGCATCCCGATCAGGAGTGGTTAGTAATTTGCAGGCGTTTGAGGGGCAACAGACGCAAACCCATATTCCAGTTTTATCACTGTTGCCGGAGGGGCATATACTAACGGCACAATTGCTGGTATCTGTACGCTCAGCGGGCTTTCTCAGTCCGGGCCAGCAAGTGAAAATTCGCTATGATGCCTTCCCTTACCAAAAATTTGGTCTCTATGCCGGCACTGTACTGGAAGTGTCAGACACTGTTCTTCTGCCTGATGAGTTACATCGTGTACCTGTAGCTGTGGATGAGCCGGTTTTTAAGGTCATTGTAGAGCTGGCTGATCCTTCGGTTAATGCCTACGGGCGACGCTTTCAACTCAAGCCAGGTATGACTTTGTCTGCCGATGTGAATCTGTCGGAGAGAAGCTTATTAGAGTGGTTGCTGGAACCAATTTATAGTTTAAAGGGGCGGTTGTAATGGAAACCAGCGCATGGTCATCGGTAAATAATGGGCGAGCGGAAACCCATTTGAATTTCTCTGTACATCGCCAATTGCCGGTAATTTTGCAGACGGAGGCTGCGGAGTGTGGATTGGTATGTCTGGCGATGATTGCGGGATTTCATGGTTATGATACTGACCTTGTTAGTCTGCGCCACCGATTTCATATTTCCAATCATGGCATCAACCTCAAGACCCTGGTAGATATCGCTGATCGCTTACATTTAGCGGGCCGTGCACTGCGACTTGAAATGGAGGAGTTGGAAGAGTTGCAGTGTCCCTGTGTACTCCATTGGGATATGAATCACTTTGTGGTACTCAAGTCATTACAGCGCGGTACTGCCGTTATTCATGATCCAGCAATGGGGGAGCGGATATTGTCCCTTGAGGAGCTTGCCCAACACTTTACTGGTGTTGCTCTGGAACTTTTGCCGACAGATGAATTTCAACTGGGGGAGGACCGTCAACAGCTTAAGCTACGTCATTTCTGGTCGTCTATCAGTGGGCTAAAACGTAGTTTGGGCCAGATATTGATACTGTCATTGATACTGCAATTGTTTGTTGTAGTTTCCCCTTTCTATATGCAAACCGTGGTGGATGATGTCATCTTGCGGGGGGATGAAAGCCTGCTATTGGTATTAGCTATGGGTTTTGGCTTGTTACTGGCGATACAAGTTGGTACGAATGCGTTAAGGGAATGGGTCATTCTGCATGTTTCTAGTCGGCTAAATGTACAAATGGCAGCAAATCTTTTTCGCCACCTGATTCGTTTGCCGATGAATTATTTTTTTACCCGACATATGGGCGATATAGTCTCTCGCTTTGGTTCCCTGAACAAAGTACGTGAGTTGCTTACCACAGGATTGGTTGCTGCAGTTGTGGACGGAATAATGGCTCTCATTACACTCGTCGCTATGATATTTTATGATATGAAGCTAACGTTAATTGTGCTATTGGCGGTTGCGCTTTATATTATCTTACGAGTATTGCTGTATCGCCCGTTGCATCTCCTTACTGAAGAGGAAATTGTTGTGCAGGCAAAGCATGACTCACACTTTATGGAGTCGGTGCGAGCCATACAGACAATTAAATTATTTCAGCGTGAAAATGATCGTCAAAGTCAGTGGCAAAACTATTTGGTCGATGCCATTAATAAGGATATTCGCATCACCCGCTGGAATATTGGTTATAAAACGGCGAACCGTTTGTTGTTTGGTATAGAAAATCTTTTGGTGATTTATTTTGCTGCAATAGCTGTGATGGGTAATATTTTCACTATTGGTATGCTTTATGCCTATATGAGCTACAAGAACCGCTTTGTACAATCCATGGATGCATTAATCGCAAAGTGGATAGAGTTGAAAATGCTTGGTTTACATTTGGATCGATTGTCTGACATTGTCTTTACTAAGACTGAGTCAACGGGGGAAGTATGTAATCGTAGAGTGGAAATTGATCGGAGTGGACCTCTGCAAGGTAAAATTGAGGTGCGTAATCTTACTTTTCAATATGGTGAAGCGGAAACACCAGCCTTTCAAAATTTGAGCTTTACAATAGAACCCGGTGAAACTGTTGCCATTGTAGGCCCAAGCGGGTGCGGTAAAAGTACTCTTTTAAAGTGCATGATGGGTTTGCTGCAGCCGACAGCGGGGGAGATCCTGATCGATGGTCAGCCTTTAAAGCAAATACCTCACTATCGAAGTCAGATAGCTGGAGTTTTGCAGGATGATCAACTGCTTGCAGGTAGCATTAGCGACAATATCGCCTGCTTTGAACCCAAGATAGATATGCAGGAAGTAGTTCGTAGTGCGAAAAAGGCATGTATTCACGATGAGATAATGTATATGCCTATGCAATACAATACCTTGGTTGGTGATATGGGTACCAGCCTTAGTGGTGGGCAAAAGCAGAGAATTGTGCTGGCACGCGCGCTCTATCGTGTACCACGCATTTTGTTCATGGATGAAGCAACTAGTCACTTGGATATGGCTACAGAATCTTTGGTTAATGACCATATCAAAGGACTTGCCATAACCAGAGTACTGGTTGCTCATAGGCCGGAGACGGTCAGGTCTGCAGGGAGGCGGATTGTATTATCCAGTGCATTTTCTGGAGTTGCTTAGATAAACGGAAATACCCTTAATTTAAATATAGGACTTTACTTATGAAAGAGCTCACGGTCAATGAAATGCAGGAAGTTAATGGTGGCCTTATAAAAACTATTATTAAGATTATTGATAAAATAATAAATGACAATGGGGATGGCGATGCTGAAACAGCTTCCTATACCTCTGAATCAGGCTGAAACAGGAATAGGTAACTGTATAGTTAAATCTGCGCCCATATGGGCGTAGATCTTTAGCTGGCTTAGGTGGTAAGTGTTGTGCTCAATAAAAAGTGACTGTTTTAGTTAACGTATAGAAAGAGAGGTAAATGCGAAAACCTTCCAGTGCTTGTCTGACTGAATAATTTCAATATTTGCCCTTATTTCCTGCGTTTTTTTTTCTATCTGCCCCCAATTGTAACCCTCTGCAGTTGCTTGCCACTTGCTGGTGATTCTGAACGCCTTATTCCCATTGATAACTATATGTTTAGCATATTCTACTTCAAGATTATTGATTGAGCGCAACGAACCCGAATTTCCGCTAGAAGTCACTGGTTGAAAAATATGTGAAAGATTGGTAGTGGTGTTTTTGAAATTTTCGTCGCTAATAAGATTAGATAAGCGGGTGTTTAATGCTTCAGTTTGGGGTTCTTCATATGCAGCGGCCAGCCTCTTAAGAAGTGTTTCTACCATTTGTTCAAGTTCTTTTTTGTTGACCGTCCCAGGCAGGGGGATGCGTAGCTCTCCTGGGAGGGTATAGTAAATAGCTCCTGCACAAATAAGTACAATACTGTAAAATAGAATAGGGTGCTTGTTTTTCGCCTCTACTCTTCTAGTGCGAAGAGTCAGGATGAAGAAAATAAAAATGCAAAACCCGAAGAGCACTGCCATTGGGATTACGGCGCTGGGGTTCTCAATGAGTACTGGACCGCTATTGGGAGCACGGTAGTCGTATAAGTAGTTGCGCCATTGTATATCTGGAAAATCAGGCGCAACATGGGTGGGAAAGGGGCCTGCAGGGTCTTGAATCAGTGTTGGTACCGAGTTTATAGCATCGGTAAAAATAGTCCAGTCGATACTGACACTCTGAGGCAGCTCTTTAATTTTGAATCTTTCCCTGTAGCCGATAAGTAGGGAGCCGATTTCTATTGATTCATCTTCAGTTATTTTCGTATAGCCTGCCTCATTGGCTTTGAGGAATATTATTTCAGTGCTGATTGGTTCGGATATCTCACGGTCGATAGTAGTTGGATTTTTGCCCCGTAGGTATTTCAAGGTTGTGCGGCGAAGAAGTTCACGTTTTTTGGTGGTTAATGGTTGCCAGGCATTGAAATTTTGATCAGTCCACCGTAGTAAATCTTTGGGGCGCAATAGTATTTCGTGTCGAATTTGGCGTGGCTCTACATAGAGGAAAGATTGCAATGGATAGCGGTTTTGGCGGTTGAGGCTGTGGTTGGAAAATTTGGTATTCCAGGGATCTTTCCAGTCAATATTGAGAGATTCTGTCCGAGATAAGTATTGGAAATTACTGACTGGAGTTTTACCGTGTTGACTGGTAAATCCGATAGTAACTGTTGCCTCTCCATCATTTCCTAGCGGGGGTTGGATATCCAGATGACTTACCCCCTTGATAGGATATTCTATATTTGCCAGTAAAATAATTTCATCATCTGGGAGCTTGGGCGCTCTAAGACCAGTGCGTGGATCAAGCTTGCCAGCGAAGGGGGAGTTTCTTGGTTTTCTTTCGGCGATGCGAATTTCGGAATTTGTCGGTTTGATTTCCCTTTTTTCGGTAAAAATTTTAACAGCAAATTTTTTGTGCTTTTTGACGGCTATAGCCAGTTCATAGATACTTTCTGTGGGAAGGATTTCAGGCCAGAACTTTTCGGCATCTTCCGCTGATATTTCAAATCTGATTTGCAGTTTATCTCCAGTAACTTCAATTTCAGCGATATTTGGAGCAGTCTCGGCACCGGCGTAACCTATGAAGTTGGCATAGGTGATAGATGGTGTCAAAATGATCAAAAAAATACTGACTAGAGTTCCTATTTTTTTGATAAGTCCTGCTTCTATTGTTCTGATTTGAATCATTTTTAGTAAGAAACTAGTGGGTTGGCTTCATATTAATTAGAACTGGCTAGTTGAGAGGCCTTATTTGTTGTTCAAGGCTCCGTTAGTCTTGACATAGACGTAGTAATTAAATTTTCGAGTGCCGATCCTATCAGTATAGATTGAACATTCCTCTGACTTGTCCTTAATCAGTGCATGTATTCGTAATTTTACTTATCGAGTTGATTCACACTGTTTTTTTGACGGATACTTCCTTCCCCAGTTATACGCCGAAGCTGTCGATGAATATGTTGGCAGATATGATGTTCAGGTTAGTTAATTAGCACTAAATGATTGGGCAGCTCGTCTTTTACTGCACTTCTAGGTGCGGCCTCTCTCAATAACTCGCCACATTGCGCTATACATGAAAGTAAGGCTTCCCCAGCCTTGCCCCGTTTGATCTCCTGTATAAAGCTTTCAATAATCACCTGCCAATTGTCATTGGTAATATGCTGGGCGAGGCCGCGGTCTGCCAAAATCTCTACATAGTGCTCTGCCTCGCATACAAAAATCAAAAGTCCAAGCCGACCTTTGGTACTGTGTAATTCCTGTTCGAGAAACTGGCGACGGGCGAGGTTGGATGCTCGCCAAAATTTTATCTTTTTGGGGACCAGTCGCATTGTGATGGGGCGCCAGCGGAAAAAAATTGCTAGGGCAATAAATAGTATCCATTGCAGTATAAAAGCCTGTTGGAAGCTAATCCACCAAGGCAGGTATTGGAACAGCGGGGAAAGTAAAAGTGCGAGAAATGCAGCCCACAACGTGGAAATGTATAAGTAGTTGTCCGCTTCTTTTGCTACAACAGCCATTACTTCGGCATCAGTATGGGTTTCCACCTCTTTGATCGCTTCGGCTACTTGGCGTTGATAACTGTTGCTGAGCATTACCATCCTCCCGACGCGCCTCCTCCGCCAAAGCCGCCACCACCTCCGCTAAACCCGCCCCCCGGTCTGCCACCGCTGGAGTAACCGCCTCCAAAACCACCCGTTCCATAGTAGCCGCCGAAGCGGCCTCGCTTATAGCTACGCTTGTGTACGGGTGAACTGAGCATTGAAGTGCCAAACAGGTGCAGCATTACTAAAATCAGGAATATTCCTGCCAAAAAGGCGATGCGTCGGTCTTTTTTATTTTCTATGGGTTCGGCTACATACTCATTTTTTGTGGCTGCGATGATAGACTGCACGCCAGTTTCTATACCTTCCGAAAAAGCTCCACGGCGAAATTTCGGCAGTACTTTGGTATGGATAATATTGGCAGCCAATGCGTCTGTCAGTGCGCTCTCCAGACCGTAGCCGACTTCAATGCGAACCTTGCGCTTGTTAGGTGCGATTAAAAACAAAATGCCATTGTTTTTATCCTTATGACCCAGCTTCCATTCTCGTGCCAGCTGGTTGGCGTACTCCTCTATAGTGAGCCCTTGTAGATCTGGCAAAATTGCGACTACGAGTTGATTGCTGCTTTCAGATTCGTATTGCTGGATCTGCTCAGTCAGTCGGTATCGTTCTTCTGATGATAAAAGCTCTTCCTTGTCTATTACGCGCCCCGTCAGTATGGGAAACTGTACATCTGCCCACAGCGACATAGTCATCCATGAGGTGATTAGGGCTAAGGCAAGCAGTGCGGAGCGAATCATAAATTTGACACCTGCCTATTGGAAATTCACCTCTGGAGCCTTCTCCGCCCCCTCAGTGGTAGCTTGGTAAGTCTCACGCAGAGGCATATTGCGGTAAAGAATTACGTGCCAAATCTTACCGGGAAAAGTGCGGATTTCCCGGTTGTAGCGCTGCACAGCCTGGATATAATCCCGCCGCGCCACGCTGATTCTGTTTTCAGTTCCTTCCAGCTGGGATTGAAGACTGAGGAAGTTCTGGTTGGCCTTAAGGTCGGGGTAGCGTTCTACCACGAGCATTAGGCGGGCCAGGGCGCTGGAGAGTTGGGATTGGGCAGCTTCGAATTGTTGCAGCTTGGCTGGATCATTGAGTAGGTTGCCATCTAGCTGCATAGAATTTACCTTGGCGCGAGCCTCGGTAACCGCTTGCAGTGTCTCACGCTCATGGCCCGCATAGGCTTGTACTGTTTTTACCAAATTGGGTACCAAGTCTGCCCGGCGCTGGTATTGGTTCTCTACTTGGGCCCAGGCGGCTTTTACCTGCTCGTCATAGGTAGGGATGTTGTTGATGCCGCAGCCACTGAGCAAGGCCACCAGCAGGCAGAGTAGGATGCAGTGCCAAGAGGGTAGACTGTTGCCAGCGGCAGAGCTCATGCGGGGTATCCTTATTCTCCTGTAAACCAACCAAGAATAGTCCGCCTTAGTCTCTGTGCTGGGGGCGGCACAGAGATGGAGCCGAAATGGCACTAAAAGCAACAATTTTTAAGGCCAAAGTACAAATCGCCGATATGGATCGGGATTATTATGCGGAGCATCAGTTAATTTTGGCCCGTCACCCATCGGAAACCGATGAGCGTATGATGGTGCGCTTGCTGGCATTTGCCCACAACGCTGCGGATTCCCTTGAGTTCACTAGAGGTCTCTCTTCAGATGAGGAGGCGGACCTGTGGCAGAAAAGCCTCAATGGTGAGATAGATCTATGGGTGGAAGTAGGTCTTCCTACTGAGGAGCGTGTGCGTAAAGCCAGCAATCGGGCTGAGCAAGTTTTAGTTTACAGTTACGGGCGGCGTACTGCGCCAGTGTGGTGGCAAAAGCTGGAGAGCCAGCTTACACATTTTGATAACCTCAGGGTTTATCATTTGGCTGCAGACGCTACTGAACAGCTGACGGCGATGGCCGAGCGAAATATGGAGTTCAGCATTTCCATTCAGGATGGTCATATATGGCTAGCCGATGGTACTAACAACGCGGAGATTACTCCGGAAATCTGGAAATAGGAGCAGAAAAATTAATGCCTTCATTTGATATTGTATCTGAAGTGGATAAGCATCAGCTGACAAACGCGGTGGATCAGGTGAATCGCACAGTCACCAACCGTTTTGATTTTAAAGGCGTGGATGCTGAAGTGGAGATGAGTGAATTCTCTCTGGTGGTTCGTGCTGAGGTGGATATGCAGGTTGACCAGATGGTGGATATGTTACGTGGTGCGTTGATCAAATGTGATATTGACCCCTTGGCGATGGATGTAGGAGAAAAAGAACAGTCTGGGAAGCAGGTTAAAGTAGGTGTGACCTTAAAGAACGGGCTTGACAAAGATCTGTCAAAAAAAATCGTTAAATTGATCAAAGATGAAAAGCTTAAGGTGCAGGCGGCTATTCAGGGTGAGCAAGTACGAGTTACTGGTAAGAAGCGCGATGATCTGCAGCAGGTAATTGCCTTGCTGCGCAGTAAGGAGTTGGAACAACCGCTACAGTTCAATAACTTCCGCGATTAACTGGGTTTGTAGTTTTTATGCGTTTTTTCTTCAGTTTTATATTTATGTTGCTTTCACCACTGGTAGTAGTGGCAGAAGTTAGCTCTGCCAGGTTAAAGGCTAGCTATTGGGTGAATAATAGCGCGGGCCTGGATATTTCCGGCTTAAGTTTTTGTGCCGGCAGGCTACTTGCAGTTTCTGATAAAAATTCTGGAGAAATTAATACACTAAAGTTGCGCGACGGGGATGCCGATCTGGTATCCCATCTTCAACTAGATGGCTTAGGTGTGCCTGAGCATGATGAGCCTGTGAGTTTCTGGGAGGCATTTAAGGAACTCTTTCGCCCAGCTGATGAGCTGGACTTCGAAGGAGTTAGCTGTGATGGAAGCACCATTTATCTTGTCAGTGAGCACTATAACCGTATTGCTGTGGTGAGCGACCAGGGAAAAGCAAGCTGGCAAGAGTACCTATGGTCACCCGCCGCGAAATCTCAAGGCTACTTGCAAAAAGCCAATGCTTCCAGTGAGGGGCTGGTAAAGGCCGGTGACGTCTTCTGGGTAGCTATGGAGCGCGAACCGCGGGGCTTGCTGAAGTTGAACTCGAGCGGTGGTGCCAGTGTGTTTTCTTTACCATCGGTAGCTGGCCTCGACTTTAGAGGGCGCTCGGAAGACCTGACCGGCTTGGATTATTACGACGGGGCTTTGTTTACCCTGGAACGTAATGCGCATGCGGTATGTCGCAGGGCTCTGCCAAGCCTGAAGGCGGAATGGTGCCTGGATTACCATGCCCTTGAAGTGTCCCCAGAACGTGTCTACGAAGAGACTCGCTATGGCAAGGGGGAGGGATTGGCTGTCAATCAGCAAGGTATTTTTGTAGTGTTTGATAACAATAATGTAGGCCGCGCTCTGGCTCCCGATGATAAACGTGCACTACTACTTCACTTAGCTTTCCCCAGAGATAATCAATAGTTATTCAATTTATATGGAATGAGTTCAGTTCATCTCTGAGGTTATTAGGAGCTGCCTAGCCAATATGGCGCATAATTTGCGTTATATCTGATTTTTTAATCCCGAGGTTGGCAATCTCCAAACAATGGCCTTCTACAAAAGAGCAAATTATCGACAAATTGCTGATAAGTGTTGGGGCTACTATGATGAGCAACAGCCGACTTTGCATATCGTATCTTAGAAGCCGATGTGAGTATGTCGCAAGTTTCCTGGTAACGCTTAGATCCTGATTCTACTGTAGGAGAATTTTTCTGATTAATGAGAGGACAGCTTAGCGTTAAAAACTTTATCGATAATGATGTAGTTCTAGAGCTTTATTGTTTCCATAGTAAATGGAATTTACCGTGAAAAATCGTTTTTTATCTGGTGCTGTTGGGATATTGCTCTCACTGACAGGGCAGGCAACTGAAATTATTCCCGCAAAAAAAATCACGCACTACTGGGTTGATGGTAGTGCTGGGTTGAGTCTTTCTGGCTTGAGTTTCTGTGGTGATAGCTTGGTTACAGTTTCAGATAAATACTCAAGAGAAATTTATCGAATTAAGATTGAGGGTGGAAGTGCAAAATTGGAAACTTTCTTAGAGATTTCAGGGTTGAAAGTTCCAAAGAAAGATAAACCAAAAAATTTTTGGCATTTTTTTCTTGAGCTGACCCGTCCGGCTTCCGCGATGGACTTTGAGGCAATTAGTTGCACTAATAAATCCATTTATTTACTGAGCGAACGTTACAATCGTATTGCTGAGGTAAATATGCGGGGCAAGGGGCACTGGCTGGAAAATATGTGGTCCTCAATGGCAAAAGCTCAGGGTTATATGCAAGGGTACAACCTTTCTGGTGTTGGATTGGCAAAGGTAAAGGATTATTTTTGGGTGGCTATGGAGCGTGATCCTCGTGGTTTGGTAAAACTTGGTCCTGATGGGAGTGTCCAGATATTTACACCGCCACCAGTAAAAGATTTGGATTTCCGTGGGGAGTCTGAAAATTTGGCCGGTTTAGATTACTACGATGGAGCTTTGTTTACTCTTGAGCCAAATGCTTATGCGGTGTGTCGAAGGGCTCTGCCAAGTCTAAAAGCAGAATGGTGTTTGGACTATCGAGAAATAGAGGAATCCTCTGAGCTTAAGTATGAGGCTTCTCGCACGGGGGGTAAGGGAGATGGCCTAGCTATCGGAGAAGGGGGCATTTTTATCGTGTTCGATAATGATAATATTAGTCGTAGTGCTGATCCACAAGACCGACGTGCCCTCTTTTTACAGCTGGGTTTCCCGGAAGTTATTGATTAGATTGAACGGAGACATATGAATTGGCTATAAAGCTAAGCAGTAATTTGGGCCCGTTATGATTAAGAGCTTTCTTTATGTAATTACCGGCGTATTACTCTCAGTTACGGGAGTAGGAGCTGAAGTTATTCCCGCAAAAAAGATAAACCACTATTGGTTGGATGGTAGTGTGGGAGAAGGTATATCTGGTCTGAGTTTTTGTTATGGGGAGCTGCTCACGATTTCTGATAAAAATTCAAGGGAAATTTTCACCCTAAAACGAGAAGGCAGACACGCAAAATTAGCTTCTTATTTGCAGCTTTCAGGACTAACTGTTCCCCAAAAAGATAAGCCTAGAAATTTTTGGCATTTTATCTTGGACCTATCCAGGCCAGTGGGTGCAATGGATTTTGAGGGAATTACATGCTCCGATAAATATATCTATATAGTAAGTGAGCGTTACAATCGTATTCTTGAAGTGGACCGGCAGGGGAACGCTCACTGGTTGGATGCTATGTGGACCACCGAGGCCAGAGCTCGAGGTTACATGCAGGGCTTCAACCTTGCTAGCGAGGGTTTAGTGAAAATTGGTGATGACTTTTGGGTAGCTATGGAGAGTGAGCCTCGCGGTTTGGTAAAGCTTAGCCCCAATGGCGATGTTCAGCTTTTTACTCCACCACCGGTTGCCGGATTGAACTTTCGTGGAGAGCCTGAAGATCTGGGAGCGCTTGATTATTATGATGGCGGGTTATTTACTCTGGAGCGAAATGCTTATGCCGTATGCCGAAGAGTTCTACCAAGCCTCAAAGCTGAATGGTGCTTGGACTACCGAGAAATTGAAAAATCTTCTGAGTTACAATATGAGGCACATCGCACTGGAGGCAAGGGAGATGGGTTGGCTGTAGGGAAAGAAGGTATATTTATAGTGTTTGATAACGATAACATCAGCCGCAGTGCAAATCCTCAGGATCGCCGCGCGCTTTTGTTACATTTGGCCTTTCCTGAGGGTGTCCAGTAAAGCCAGATTTGGGGAGTGTATCTGCTACTTGTGGTTGTTTTTTTGTAGATACCCTGAAGGTTTAACCAGTCAAGATTTATGTGGTAAGGCCTTGAATATCTTAGAGTGTAATCCTTACCCTCTTTTCCAGAGATCCCTACTTACCCAGCAAGCGAGGTTATGGCTGATTTGCCATGCTTGGTGAGTTGCTTGGAGATCTATTCCAGCGACGATAGCCATAAGGTCGCTGTCTAAAACTAAAGTATATTTGTGATGTTTAACAGCCTTAATATCAGTTGGACTAGAGCTTCCAGAGTTCGTTTGGGACTGATGTTGCGTCTGGTTTTCCTGAGGGTTGAGAATTAGTGGCAAAGAAGAAATTATCCACATTGCTGGAAGAAATACGAGCTTGTCGCTTGTGTGAGGAGCATCTGCCACTGGGGCCCAATCCTGTTCTGCGTGCAGCAGAGTCGGCACGTTTGCTGATAGTTGGCCAGGCGCCGGGTACCAAAGTCCATGCTTCCAGTATCCCTTGGAATGACCCATCCGGCGACCGCCTTCGAGATTGGTTATCGATAGATAGGCAGGTGTTCTACGACGAATCCGAGATTGCCATCATTCCTATGGGTTTTTGCTACCCTGGTCGTGGCAAGGGAGGAGATTTACCTCCGCGTCCTGAATGCGCCACTACCTGGCATCAGCGCCTGCTGGAGCAGCTGCCAAACTTGCAACTTACTCTATTGGTGGGACAATACGCCCAGCGCCACTACTTGCCGCATTGGTATGGCAGTATTACTGAGAATGTGCGCCATTATCGCGATGCCTTGCCGGCCCGCTATTTCCCTTTACCGCACCCCAGTCCACGCAATACCTTATGGTTGCGTCGCAGACCTTGGTTTGAGGAAGAAGTGGTGCCGGAGCTGCGAAGACAAGTTAAGAAAATATTCAAGGTTTAATAATGCCGGTTCCGGACAATATCAAAATTCATCCTTCCTGGTACAGTGTGTTGGGCGAGGAGTTCAAGCAGCCTTATATGGCCCATTTACGTCAATTCCTGAGGGGAGAGAAAGAGGCCGGTAAGCGGATTTACCCTCCTGGTGGGCAGATTTTCAATGCTTTTAACTCCACCCCCTTTAATCAGGTGAAAGTAGTGATTCTTGGTCAGGATCCCTATCACGGACCTGGCCAGGCTCATGGCTTGTGTTTTTCTGTAATGCCGGGTGTCCGTATCCCGCCCTCTCTACAGAATATCTATAAAGAGTTGCATTCGGATCTGGGTATTGCTCCTGCCCATCACGGTTGCCTCCAGCCCTGGGCGGAGCAGGGTGTACTGCTGCTCAACGCTACCCTTACCGTAGAAGATAGTAAGGCCGGTGCTCACCAGGGCCGTGGTTGGGAGCAGTTTACTGATGCCGCCATTCATAAATTGGCGGAACAGCGAGAAGGTTTGGTATTTGTGCTGTGGGGTAGTTACGCGCAGAAGAAGGGAGGCTTTATTGATCGCAACAAGCATTTGGTGTTGCGCGCTCCACATCCATCTCCCCTATCGGCTCATCGCGGCTTCTTTGGCACCCGACCTTTTTCTCAAGTCAATCATTGGTTGCAACAGCGTGGTGAAAAGCCGATTGAATGGGCATTGCCAGAGGCTAATCGGTTGCAGAGGGTTGCTGTAGAGATTTAAGTGTCTGCTAATTTATATTGATTATGTTAGTTGGGGATCTTGTTTAGGGTTATTGGTTTATAGTTGGTTAGCCTTAATTTTTCATAAAATAAGCACTTTGGGGTGGTCGCTTGAATATAAGGGCTGCTCCTTTCTTTTGGTGCTTAAACTCTCAATTTAAGGTTTATTTACCGCTCTTTATCCTATAAAGATTATTTTTGCGTCTTAGCAGTTAAGCCTTAAAGCTATGTGGAGAGCGTGGTTTATGAATTCTTACTGAATTTATATTGTTTTGTGTTTTGGGGTCCGTCGCGCATTTAATTAGATTGATATTTTTTGTCTGTATTGTTCAATAATATGTGTCAATTCTGTTTGCGCCTTTTTGGGGTTGGGTTGCCGTCTGATTGATCGTGGTGACTGTTTGGTAGGGGGTATTTGTCTATAGCATTCTTATCCATTGAGAAGAAAAAAAGTGTTCTTGGCTTTATACTGGATTTTTAGTCTTAATATCATAAATTCTTGTGGCCAAATTACTTTGAGTGGTGGGTGCAGTGGAATATCTGTTCTTGGATACTGTTCTAGATTGGTTGTCTGCTCCATTTGTTGAGGCGGCCTTTACCACATTGTTTATTGGTACGGCAGCGTTTTGTAAAAAGAAGTTTGATGCGAAGTCTTACCGGGCCCTTTGGGATAGATTTTTGGGCGACTCTAAGGCTGATATCCATGTTGTTCTTCCGTTAATCAAGCAAAAAACTCTATATTCAGATATTACGAAGACGCAAAGTCTTATCCCGGATAATGTATTATTTATGCCTTATGACGAATCTCTCGCAATACAGCTTTTGAAAGATAGGATTAAGAAAGTATATCCTAAAAGGAAGGTGGTTTTTCACGATTCACATAATTTTGTCCATGATCAAAAAACATTTATATGTATAGGTGGTCCAGCTATCAATGTTGTAAGCCGTGATTTGTTGCTGACCAGGAAGATTGACTCAAAATTTAAAGTGGATTTTTTGGGACGCTTTGCGAATGATGAAACTGATGGGCGGGTATATATGTCAAACACTTTAGATGGTTCTATCACTGAGGATTATGGTTTTATTTTCATAACGGAGAACCCCTACCAGCGGGATAGCTGTGTGTGTTTAGTTTTTGGGATATGGTCTCATGGAACTTACTCTGCGATCCAGGCATTGTGTGGTAAGGGTACCCATCTACCTGAGCTTGCAAATAAGTTAAAGATAAATAAGTCACTTTTTGCTATTACAAAGTCCACTGTAAGGGGGATGGTAACGGGCTTTCCATCTGTAGAAAAGGTAAGGAAGATAGAGAGTGCGATTTCATCAAACCCTAATTAGATTTGCTGTTGTGGATATGTTTTTATTAAAAAAATAAATAGAACCTGCTAATTATGTGTTGGAGTGGTCTGTCGGATCAAGTTGAAGGGTAGGTTGTCTTTGGGTATTTTATTTTTAATGGCTGGTTCTTGGGTGCAGAGTGGGTGATATTCAGGGCGTGAAAAGATTATTGTGTAGTTACGAGTTTTGTGCAAAATTTATTTTCAGTTTTTTTGAATAATTAAATAAGCGTGTAGTTCTGGATGTTGATCGTATTCGAGGTGTCTGCACGTACAGTCTAAGCTGAGGGTTAATTTAAGAAACCCAACTATGCCCAGCGTTGAGTAATACATTTCTGGGCCCATGGTATTGTTTCTGTGCTCGCTGGGTTCATCTGTGCCGCCGAAGGAGAAAATTAACACTCCACCCCTGTTGAGTCTTTTGACTAGCCTTGTTAAGACATCCTTTTGGTTTTCAAGAGGAATATGCCAGATACTATCCCAGGCAGTAATAAAATCGTATTGCTCCTGACTTTCCCATAGACATATATCCTGATGATGGAAGGTGATATCCGGGTGGCGCTTTTTTGCTAAAGTGATCATTTTAGCAGAAATATCAATTCCTTCTGGCGCAAAGCCTTCAGTTTGAAGTAGCTCTATAAACCTCCCAGTACAGCCGCAACCAACATCAAGTGCCATACCTCTGTTCTTTACAAAAGCCAAGGCTCGTTTATGTTGTTCAATTCCGTTTGCCGCATTAAACACTTTACGCTCCCATAAATGGGTTATTTCATCGTAGGCTTTTCCGGTTTCTTGAGGATTCATATTTTTAAATTCTCAGGTGGGTAGTCTGAAGCTTGTTTGAATATTCTTTGGTTTGACTTGGTTGAAATTATTGTTTTTATGTGCTGAGTTATTCTGAACGTTTTAAGGGCGAGTTGTATTCCCCTTTTTCAACCCTTCCAAATATTAACAATATTTCCATTGTTATCCAGCTCTATATTTACACGTTCAGGGCGAAAATCTTCAGTCAGAGCTTCACCAGTTTTATAGATACGTGAATATTTTCCGATGATGCTAGATATAGGGAGTTTCTTTATTTCATGGTTTTTTATTTTCGCTTGGTAAGGTGAGAAATTACCGATTTCATTAGTTAGTCTAAATGTCGATGAGCCATCAAGTCCCAGTTTTTTTCTGTCAAAAGATAAGTTGACACCTTCCAGGGATAGCGCTTCACAGTGGTCAGGTTTAATGCGTGTGACTGTGACTTGATAGGGCGGCAGCCCTGTGGTCCCTTTATTAACGTCAATATTGAAATCTTCTTTCTTGGTGCACCCTCCAGATGCGACGTGTAAATCAAGTGTTTCGGGGCGTACAGTTATCCCCAATAGCACTTCTTCAGCTGATTCGGAAAGTGCTGTAGAAGATGTAAATAGGACTGCAATTAAAATTGCAACAGAAAAGGGTTTCATATTTTATCACCTTGTGATGTTTGTAGGGTTTCGTTATAGACATGAATTTAAAGGGTCGTAGAAGGATTGGTTGATCTTGTGTGAAATTTCTTGGTGGGAGGAGAGGGGCTGATTAGATTCATTGAAAAGGGCGGCCATAAACCGCCCTCGGAGTATTTACTTCGGCTTTAGCTAGGCTAGAGGATCGGCATCTGCATCATAGGGGAGCTCCTGAATTTCCAGGATGCGGCCGTCTTCCAAATGAAGCTTTTCACCGGATGCGACTTTGGCAATAGTAAGGACAGCGAGTAGCTCTATGCCGTCTTTACTGTGACACGCCTCTACCAGGTTGCCAATGCTTTGCTTGCCATCCCCGAAAACTTCCAGGCCGCTGATGGGGAGATCGCCTCCTGTACTTTTTGCGCGATATAAGCGGCGTTTTGCGGCGCCGCGAAATTGCATACGTGCAACCACTTCCTGGCCGGTGTAACAGCCTTTCTTAAAGCTGACGCCGCCAAGTAAGTGTAAATTAGTCATCTGAGGGATGAACATTTCTGAGGTGGCGGCATCAACTTGGGGAATGCCGGCCTCTATCTGTCCCTTTTGCCAAAGGTCATAGCCAGTCGCTTCACACTCTGGGGAGAGGTTTTGCCAGAGCTGCTGTGCTTTGGTGACTGGCACCAGTAGCGCAAGCTGGGCTTCATTAACCGCCTGGGCGATGCAGCGCTCGCCATCGAAATCAAAAGTGACTACTTCACCGGGGGAGGGAGGGGCGAAGCCAAGTAGCTGTGCTGTTTGCTGTGCGACGTTTTGACCTTGCAAGCCGAGCCAATGGCTGTCATCGCTGATATCTGTCAATTCTGCTTTAAAAAACACTGCGTACTTACTTAGGGCCTGTTGGGCAATCGGAGCGAGGTTGCGAGGAAGACGCAGAATAAATTCGCTCTGGGACAGCTTGAGGGCACTGAAAGCGCTGATCATACGGCCTTTAGGATTGCAGTGGGCGCCTAGGGTGCTGTGCTTGTCTGGTAGATTTACCAGATCGCAGGTGAGCTGGCCCTGTAAGAATTTCTGGCTGTCCGGGCCTTTGATCGAAACAGCGCCTTGGGGGCCAAGATCGATAAGGTGCAGTGCCTGCGGGTCATCCGTGCTGGTTAGAGGGAAGTGAGCTTTGCCGCCTTCCCAAATGGCGCCTTCGCTGCTGAGAAAATCCTGCCACTGTTGCTGGTCCATAGTGCTGCCACCTCCGGTTGTCTTGGTGGCAATATCTGGGGGTTGGAGCGCCCATTTTCAAGTTTGGCCAGGCTGCAGGTATACTGCATCCTTTAACTTGGTTGGAAAAGAAGTATGGATCGCAACCGCCTGTTTTGGGCCAGTCGCCGCGGAATGTTGGAGCTGGATCTGGTGCTGCTGCCATTTTTGGAAAATGTATATGAGACCCTGGAACCTGAAGATCAGCAGCGTTATATTCGGTTGTTGGACGAGCAGGATCAGGACCTGTTTGCCTGGTTCCTCCGCCGTGAAGACCCGGCCGACCCAGATCTCCAGCGAATAGTACAAATTATCCGTGACAACACCGGTTTGCGCGAGTAAAGGTTCCCCTCTCTATTTTGAGCGCAGCGCCCGCCTGAGTTGTGTCGTTGCGCCATCCTCTATCTTATTTTTTCTTCTTTCAATGGCTGTGCTTCAAGCTGCAATTCTATTGTGGCTCTGCGGGCTGCCCTCCTGGTTATTCTGGATCCTGCTGACTGTTATCTTGGTATTTGCCTATTGGGAGGTACGCAGTTTGGCGCAGATGGTGGGTATATTATCTACTCGAGAGCGTCGCTGGTTTTGGCGGGTGGTTGGTGATAATGAGCGCCAGTTCTATTTCCGTGGTGAGCTGGTCTTATGGGGCTGGTTAGTGGTTATTAATGGGAGAGACATACAGGGCAGGTCGTTGCGTTTGGTGTTGGCACGGGATGCAATAAGCCCTAACGACTGGCGCAGGCTGCAGGCGGCTCTGCGGTTCTCCCGTTAGGGGGATCGGTAGTCTGGGCCGCCTCTATTCTAAATTGCTAGATAAATTGTCGCTGATTGGCGAAGTTCTCAGGTACCAGAACGGTATCCATAGCCAGCTCCCTTAGGCCTGGGTAGTCTAGGGAATAGTGCAGGCCACGGCTTTCGCGGCGGTCCAGGGCTGAGCGAATAATTAGTTCTGAAACCAGTGCCAGGTTACGCAGTTCCACTAAGTCGTTGGTGATGCGGTAGTTGGCGTAAAACTCGCGAATCTCTCGCTGCAAGAGTTTTACCCTATGCTGGGCTCGTAGCAGGCGCTTGCGTGTGCGTACGATTCCTACGTAATCCCACATGAAGCGACGCAGTTCATCCCAGTTGTGCGAGATCACAACATCTTCATCTGAATCTGTTACCCGTGAAGCATCCCAGCCTGGTGCGCGGCGTGGTACCTGTACTGAATCGAGGTGCTCCTCAATATGCAGTGCGGCAGAGCGCGCATATACCAAGCACTCCAAAAGCGAGTTACTGGCTAGGCGGTTGGCGCCATGCAGGCCAGTAAATGTCGTTTCGCCAATGGCGTACAGCTGGTCCAGGTCTGTGCGGCCGTGATGGTCCACCATAATGCCGCCGCATGTGTAATGGGCGGCAGGAACCACTGGGATTGGTTCCCGGGTAATATCGATGCCGTACTTCAGACAGTTGCTGTATACCGTAGGGAAGTGTTCCCGCACAAAGTCGGGGTCTTTGTGGGAGATATCCAGGTACAAGCAATCTGCACCCAGGCGCTTCATCTCATGGTCAATTGCCCGGGCGACGATATCCCGAGGGGCCAGTTCGCCACGCCTGTCAAAGCTCTCCATAAAACGGCTGCCGTCAGGCAGCTGCAATTGTGCACCTTCGCCGCGTAGAGCTTCAGTTATAAGGAAGGCTTTGGCTTTTGGATGGTACAGGCAGGTGGGGTGGAACTGATTAAATTCCATATTGGCAACCCGGCAACCAGCGCGCCAAGCCATGGCAATACCATCGCCACTGGCTCCGTCGGGGTTGCTGGTATAGAGGTAAGCTTTGCTGGCACCTCCTGTGGCGAGCACCACAGCCTTGGCCTGAATAAGCTCGACCTCTTCAGTATTTTTATTCAGAACATAAGCGCCAGCACAGCGAAAACGCCCCTTCTCGGGATCAGGCTGGCGGATCAGGTCTATGGCGACGCGGTGTTCAAAACAGTCGATATTGGAGCTGTTAAGCACCTTTACCAGCAGAGTGCTGTGTACGGCTTTACCAGTGGCGTCAGCGCTGTGAATGATGCGGCGATGGCTGTGCCCCCCCTCTTTCGTAAGGTGGTAATCCTCCCCCTCGCGGGTAAAGTCTACGCCCTGGTTGATCAGCCAGCGAATAGCAGCGGTACTCTCCTCCACCGTGAAGCGTACAGACGATGGGTGGCAGAGTCCTGCACCCGCGTCTAATGTGTCTGCAATGTGCGACTCCACCGAATCCATCTCATCTAGCACTGCAGCGATGCCTCCTTGGGCGAACCAGGTGGAGCCGTCCTGCAGGCGCTGCTTGGAGAGCAGAGCTACGCGATACTTGGTTGAGAGGTGCAAGGCCAGGGTAAGGCCGGCGGCACCGCTGCCGATTACGAGAATGTCGTAGTTTGCCTGGGCATTCATAGATTTCATTTATCTTTTAGGGTCGCGTAGTATAGCGCCTCCTGATTATTCGTCGATTTGACGTGGAACTTATGTCCTATTGTCAGTGTCATCAACAAAGTAAAAGAAACGCCTGCGCCGGCAGCCCCTTAATAATGACAAGTGGCGCCCGCAGTGTGGCTGGATATGGGAGTTGGGGATGACAGCGCATCAGGCGTCAACGAGTGACCGTGAGCTGGTAGAGCGGGTTCAAAAGGGAGACAAACGCGCTTTTGATCTTTTAGTACTCAAATACCAACACAAAATTGTTGCCGTAGTCAGTAGGTTTATCAAGGACCACAGTGAGGTACAGGATGTAACTCAGGAGGCTTTTATAAAGGCCTATAGGGCACTTGCCAATTTCCGTGGCGACAGTGCTTTTTACACATGGATGTATCGAATCGCGATTAATACCGCTAAGAACCACTTGGTTTCCCGCAGTCGCCGTCCGCCGTCCTCAGATGTGGATCTTGAGGATGCCGAGTTCTACTCGGGTGCCGATCTTTTGCGGGATAACGAGACTCCTGAGAATCAGATGTTTCGCGACCAATTGGAGGGGGCTGTTCATCGCGCTATTCGCGCACTGCCAGAAGATCTGCGCTCAGCAGTTACGTTGAGGGAGCTTGAGGGATTGAGCTATGAGGAGATCGCCGAGGTAATGGGATGCCCGGTAGGCACAGTGCGCTCTAGGATATTTCGCGCACGGGAAGCGATTGACCGGACAGTCCAGGCCGTGATGGCCGGTGAGCCGGAAACACTGGGTGACAGAGGCTAATTTTGCGGAAAATTTTCCCTGCCGGGGAAACCAACCGCCGAGAGCCCGGTCATAACTGATACCAATTATGGTGCGTGTGGGCACCGAATAAATGATTGCACAAGAGGGTTAACCCCTATGTCCCACGGGAATCATCAGGAACGTCTCAACGAATCGCTCTCGGCGCTTATGGATGGCGAAGGCAGCGAATTGGAGTTGCAGCGGCTGCTTAAAGCCTCTGCTGTCTCTGAAGAGTTGGGTGAGCGCTGGTCACGCTACCAACTGGCCGCGAGCGTAATGCGTCGCGAGCATGTCGCCCCTGTAGATAGTGGCTTGGCTGCGAGCATCTCTGCAGCGATCGATCTCGAAGAGCCTCTGTCTCAGACTGGAAGTGCTTCTGTAGCCGCCAACGAACTGGTTAACAGTCGTTGGTGGCGTCCGCTTTCGCGCGGTGCAGTGGCAGCCACTGTGGCCTTCGCCGCAATCCTTGGGGTGCAACAGATTACCGATACCCAGCAGAACCTAGTGCAGGGTATAGATCAGGTCGCCGAAATCGAGCGCCCGGCGCAGCCGGTAGCCCAGTCGGCGCCACAACCTTCTGGTTTTTATGTTCCAGCCCCCTCGACTCGTTCAGTAAGTACGGCCACACCGCGCTTTGTACCTGAGCAGCGCGGGCAGGCAGTGATTCAGCAGGCACCTACGCCGGAGCTGATGCGCCATTTAAACCGTGTGATGATTCAACACTCCGAACAGGCCGCGCATGTTGGTAGTCAGGGTATGGTGCCCTTTGCCCGAGCGACCTACGGCGAACAGGTTGGAATGTAGTGTGACGAAAGTCGTTTACCGGGGGGGTCTTATCAATAGCGCAACCCTTAGTGCCAGCAGCCTGCTGTTGGCCTCCTTCCTGCTGGCCCCGCTGTCATTCGCACAGGAGGCTGCCGGTGGTGACCCCAATACCCCCAGTGCAGTAAACCTCGATATGGCCAGCTCTCAGGGTTCTCCTGTAGCGGAATCTGGTTTGGTCGCTGCAGGAGGGGAAGCCAGTTCAGCAACTACAGCTGCTGTAATTGACCCTTCTGCACCAGTGATGGCGGAAACGGCTGTTATTGAGCCTTCGGCAGCTGCCCCTGGGGCACTTGTTGGTTCCAATATGGCTAGTGCCCAGGCTGCCGGAAATGAGGTAGAGCAGTGGTTGAACAAGCTCGCCAAGGCTGTCAGCGAGCTGGAGTATAGCGGGCTGGTGACTTTCGAGCATGCCGGCATGTTGGAGACCCTACAGGTAGTGCATGCGGTGCGTGATGGTGAGCAAGTTGAGCGGGTTCGCTATTTGAGTGGCGAACCGCGTGAATTGATCAGTCACGGTAGTGGTGGTAACTGCGAATTCGGTGCGTCCCCCAGCGCGAGGACTACTTTATGGAATGCGGTGGGGCAGCAACAAGTTCAGCGCGCTTATCAGTTTATCTTGCGTGGTGAAGAGCGTATTGCCGACCGGGATGCGGTAGTGATTGAGGCCAGGCCCCGCGACCGCTATCGACTGGGGCTGGTGGTAAGTCTTGACCGTGAGACAGGCTTGCCCTTGAAAACAATGCTGGTGAGTACCCAGGGGCGCGTCTTGGAGCGCTATCAATTTGTACAGCTGGATTTGTCTCCAGTAGAGGACTCGGCCCTGCAGACGGTTTCAAACGCAGCACGACGTATCGACAATCGCAGCACTTGTGAGACTTCACAGAGCCGCTGGCAGGTGCGCTGGTTGCCCGATGGGTTCAAAGTGGTTTCGGTAAAGCCGCTATCAGATGGCGATATGATGGTCTTTAGCGATGGGCTCGGCGTGTTTACTGTGTTTGTACAGCGTCTTGGCCCTGAGCTGGAGAACTTTAAGGGGCGGGCGATCCGCGGTGCCACTGTCGCCTATATGGACCGGATGGAGGTGAAGGGAGTGGCCTATACCGTCACAGTTGTTGGAGAGATTCCCGATGCCACAGCACGTAGAGTGGCCAGCTCCATCATCGAAAAAGGCTGAATTGCTTGCTAGAAGAGCGGGGCCGAGTCGTGGCCATAGAATCTGATGCCGTCTGGGTGGAAACCATCCAGCGCAGTGCCTGTAATGGCTGTGAGGCTAAATCTGGCTGCGGAACTGGTTTGCTCGGAGACTTTTTCTCCTCTTCCACACGTGTGCGGGCGGCTTTAAATGGTTTCCCCGCCGACAAAATCTCTCTGAATGATACAGCGGTTATTGGAATCACCGAGAGTGCTCTGACCAGTAGTACACTACTGGTATACTTGTTGCCACTGCTTTCCCTGGTGCTGGTAGCGCTATTGGGAGATTACCTTTTCGCTGAAACTGGCGCCGTGATTGGCGCAGTTCTCGGCTTGATGGTGGGAGCTTTGGGGGTACGCTGGTACAGCCGCCACCAGTCTTCAAACCCTGCTTACACTCCTGTATTGCTGCGTATCGAGCCCGGCAGCGACCGCTCCTAACCTAAACTGATAGCTCCATAAACCCGATTGGAGACTCTCCATGCTGGCCCGCTGCTACGCTGAGCGCTGGCCCCTGCGCACAGCTTTCGTCATATCCCGGGGTGCCCGCACTGAGGCTGAAGTGGTCGTGGTGGAGGTGAAGTGGGGCGGCATTGTCGGAATTGGTGAGTGCACCCCCTACGCTCGCTATGGAGAGAGCCCAGACTCAGTGATGCACCAACTTGAACCGCTGTTATCTGAGTTAGCTGCGGGCCTGGACAAGGCGCAATTACAGTCACGCCTGCAGGCAGGCGCTGCGCGTAACGCTCTGGATTGTGCATTAGTGGACTGGGAGAGAAAGTACAAAGGGGATGGCTTCGCTGGTCCCGATTCATTGCCTACCGTACAAACCCTGGTTATCGAGAGCCCAGAGGCGATGGCTGATGCTGCCAGTGTCGCTGTTTCCCAGGGAGTAGAGGTGTTAAAGTTGAAATTGGATGACCAGCTCGTGAGCGAAAGGGTGGCCGCGGTGCGTGCCGCCGCTCCTGCCACTGAGCTGGTCATCGATGCCAACGAGGCCTGGCGTAGCGATGGCCTGATTGAGCGCTGCGAAAAGCTTGCTGAAATGGGGGTGGCCATGCTGGAGCAGCCACTGCCCGCGAGTGATGATGAATTCCTGGAGGCCTTCCCTCATCCACTGCCGATCTGCGCGGATGAAAGTTGTCATACCCGTGCTGACTTACCACGCCTGAAAGGCCGCTACGAGATGGTCAATATCAAACTCGATAAAGCTGGCGGAATCACTGAGGCGCGGGCACTGGCCGATCAGGCTGTTGCTGAGGGGTTTGGGTTGATGCTCGGCTGTATGCTCTGCACTTCTCGGGCTATCCGTGCGGCTTGGCCCCTGGGACCAAGGGCGCGCTATCTGGACTTGGACGGCCCCACTTGGCTTGCAAAGGATGCGGAACCCCCTTTACGCTTTGGTGCAGGTCGGGTTTACTGGTCGTAAGTGAGTAGTTCAATGAGTATCGCCAGATAGTCTTCGCTGGCAGCGTCAGCTGAAATCGGTGGAAATTCCACAGTGATGCAGGGCAGCTCCCGTTCGGCGCACCAGGTGCCAAAGGAGCCTGGAGTCTGATAGCCGATTTCCTTAATTAGTTGTAACCGCAGTCCTTTGGCCAGCCAGGCACCGAGTTCTGTTTCCTTAGGATCTTCGACGCAGCCAAGAGGCTCGTGGATAGAAACTGCCCAGGCGGGGTTAAGCTTGGCGATCAATTGACACAATGAAGCGGTTTCGCACTCTGAGGCGGGGCCATCGCCAGTGCTGAGCCTTACATCGCGGGCCTCGGCGGAACTGTTCCAGCGGTATACGTTGCCGCTCGCATCCCAGTTCTTTGTGGCAAAGTTACGGTTGAGGTCTACCCCGCAAGCGTTGCAACGGGTACCTAATTGGCAGCCATCGGGGTTGACCGCCAGTATGACATGATGTTTCAGCTGGCCCGATGCCAATGCGCGCAGAGCGCAGGAGAGGGCGACCACAGCGGCGACTTCATCGCCGTGAGTGCCGGCCATAACCAGTCCGTGGTTGTGACCGGATTGCGCGGGAAAATAAAAAAGTGGAGCGCCCAGTGCGCTGTATCCATACACCTCCCTGGGGAGGTGAAATTGGCCGCGCTCAGGGCGCGGGCGCAGTTTAGACATCGCTGGCCCTTTACACAGATTTACACACGGCGGCAGAACTTTCGTAGCTGCATCGCCACTAAATCGTTACAAAATGTCCCCCAAGGGGCCGGAGCCGGTGTAGAAGGCATGCCCTGGAAGGGACTCAAAATCCAATGGTTTCATATTAGAAGGGATCACTAGGGGTAACAAACCTATGGTTAAACGCTGTACACAATATTTCTTGGTGCTCTGTCTCCTCATTTCAGGCGCTGCCAGTGCCCGAGGGCTACCTGAACTTACTGAGCTTATTGAGGATAACTCTCCCGCGGTGGTGAAAATCAATACCGTGGACCGCAACCGTGTGGCGCGAGGGAATAGCTCCCCCCAATACCAGCAGGAAATTCCAGACATTTTCCGCCACTTACTTGAGCCGCGAAGGCGTCAGCAGCGCCCGGTTGCCAGTATGGGGTCTGGTTTTATTATTTCGGACGACGGTTATATCGTGACGAATAACCATGTGGTTGACGGTGCCGATAAGGTGACGGTCACTCTGACTGATCGCCGTGAATATGAGGCAGAGGTGATTGGTACTGATGTTCGCTCCGATCTCGCTTTACTCAAGATTGAGGCGGATGACCTGTCTGCTGTGCGTTGGGGTGACTCCGAAGAGCTGAAGGTGGGTGAATGGGTGGTCGCTATCGGCTCGCCGTTTGGCCTCGATTATTCCGCTAGTGCCGGTATCGTGAGCGCTATGGGGCGCAGTATCCCTAATGAAAGCCGTGAGAATTACGTGCCATTTATCCAGACGGATGTGGCCATTAACCCCGGCAACTCAGGCGGTCCACTGTTTAACCTCAATGGCGAGGTTGTGGGTATTAACTCGCAGATTTATACACGTAGCGGCGGTTCTATTGGCCTTTCCTTCGCGATTCCAGCAAGCTTGGCCCAAGATGTGGTGGCGCAGCTAAAAGAGAAAGGGCGTGTCGATCGCGGATGGTTGGGTGTAGGTATACGCAATGTAGATCGTGATATGGCCGAGGCTCTGGGGCTTGGCAAGCCGTCTGGGGCGCTAGTGGAGCAGGTGAGTCCTGGCACGCCGGCAGCGGAAGCGGGTATTAAAGCCGGTGATGTAATTACCAGCTTTGATGGCCGCAAAATCGGCGTACATGGCGATCTGCCCCATGTAGTCGGTCAAATTCGCCCGGGTACAGAGGTTCCTGTAGAGCTGATGCGTAAAGGCAAGTCTGAGAGACTGAGAGTGGTTGTTGGTGCTTTGCCCGGTTCTGACGGTGAACGAACCCAGGCTGCTAGCCACCCAGCTACCAGTATTGGTGGCCGTCTTGGGGTAGTAGTTGAAGAAATCCCAGATGGAATGAAGCAGCGCTGGAATGTTGAGACCGGTGTTCTCGTTAAACAGGTTATTCCTGGCAAGCCTGGAGCTAAGGCAGGACTGCGTAGTGGCGATATCATTGCCCAGCTCGGATTTGAGGAAGTAGGGGATATAAAAGACTACAAAACTGTGGTTAAGGAGCTTCCCGAGGACGAGCTACTGCCTATCCGATTCTTCCGTGCCGGCCAGTCAACTTTCCGCACTATCAAGATAGAAAGCTAAGGGTGAGAGGCGAATGGTGGCCCAATGGGTCACCTGCCTCTCACCTACATCCATGAGTTCTGTTAGACTTGCGCCACACAGTTGGCATGGTTGCCAGCTAATCAATTGATTTTTCAAGGGTTTTTATTCCGCAGTGGCCACAGATCTCTCTCATATCCGCAATTTCTCCATTATTGCCCATATCGACCACGGGAAATCTACCCTGGCTGACCGCTTTATTCAGGACTGTGGGGGACTCTCCGACCGGGAGATGGCCGAACAGGTTCTGGATAGTATGGAACTGGAGCGCGAGCGCGGAATTACCATTAAAGCGCAAAGCGTAACGCTTGATTACAAGGCGCGGGATGGCAAGACCTACCAGCTGAATTTTATTGATACGCCAGGACATGTGGACTTCTCCTATGAGGTTTCTCGCTCTCTGGCAGCCTGTGAGGGTGCGCTCCTGGTTGTGGATGCGGCCCAGGGGGTGGAAGCCCAGTCAGTTGCCAACTGCTACACCGCTATTGAGCAGGGGCTGGAGGTTATTCCAGTTCTCAATAAGATGGATTTGCCCCAGGCAGACCCGGAAAAGGTTGCTGAGGAGATTGAGGATATCATCGGCATTGATGCCGCCGATGCCACCCGGTGCAGTGCCAAGTCAGGCCTGGGTGTGGAAGATGTCCTGGAAGACTTGGTGCGACTGGTACCACCACCTGAGGGTGATGTAGATGCGCCTCTTCAAGCCTTGATTATTGATTCCTGGTTCGATAGCTACCTGGGAGTTGTATCCCTGGTTCGTGTAGTGCAGGGAACCCTGAAAACCAAAGACAAGATTGTTACCAAATCTATTGGCCGCGCTCATGTGGTGGACAGTATCGGCATCTTTACCCCTAAGCGCCACGAAACCGGTGTTTTGCGCGCTGGTGAGGTAGGTTTTGTGGTGGCCGGTATTAAGGATATTCATGGTGCGCCGGTGGGTGACACCCTGACTCATGCCAAGGGTGCCGATGAAATTGAAATGCTGCCGGGCTTCCAGAAAGTTAAGCCACAGGTCTATGCCGGCTTGTTCCCCGTAAGTTCAGACGACTATGAAGCCTTTCGGGATGCGCTGGAGAAGCTATCCCTAAACGATGCTTCTTTGTTCTATGAGCCCGAGACATCTGATGCCCTCGGATTTGGTTTCCGTTGTGGCTTCCTTGGCATGTTGCATATGGAGATTATCCAGGAACGATTGGAGCGCGAATACGACCTGGACCTGATCACCACTGCCCCGACGGTAGTCTATGAGGTTGAACAAACCGATGGCGAAGTGGTGATGGTGGACAACCCCTCGCGCCTACCTGATGTGGGTAATATCGAGGAGATGCGAGAGCCTATTGCCGAGGTGAATATCCTGGTACCGCAGGAGTATTTGGGCAACGTAATTACTCTCTGTGTGGAGAAGCGCGGAATCCAGAAAGATATGCAGTACGTTGGTTCACAGGTATCCCTGCGTTACGAGCTGCCAATGAGCGAAGTGGTGATGGACTTCTTCGACCGCCTCAAGTCTGTGAGCCGTGGTTTTGCCTCCCTTGATTACAGCTTTGTACGCTTCGAGGCAGCAAAACTGGTGCGTCTGGATATCCTGATTAACGGTGACCGGGTTGATGCCCTGGCCCTGATTGTTCACCGCGAAAATGCGCAGCAGAAGGGCCGCGCTATGGCGGAGAAGATGAAAGAGCTGATTCCTCGTCAGATGTTTGATGTGGCGATCCAGGCGGCGATTGGTGGACAGGTAGTTGCACGGACTACGGTGAAAGCCCTGCGTAAGAATGTGACCGCAAAATGTTATGGTGGTGATGTTACCCGTAAGAAAAAACTGCTGGAGAAGCAGAAAGCGGGTAAGCGCCGTATGAAACAGTTAGGCCGTGTGGAAGTGCCGCAAGAAGCCTTCCTGGCTGTATTGAAGGTGGACCAGTAGTGGGCGTGCCTGCTATTGAGATCAAGGATAATAGAGACTCGCAATGGATATTAATTTACCTCTGATTCTGCTCTGGTTGGTTTTAATCAGTGGCGGGATCTGGCTGGTGGACAGTCTGTTTTTCGCTCGTCGTCGCAAGAAAGAGGCTGGCGCTCAGCAGGAAGACCCAGTTGTTGTTGAATACGCTAAATCATTTTTCCCGATTCTGGCTATCGTATTTGTATTGCGCTCCTTTATTGTCGAGCCTTTCCAGATTCCGTCTGCTTCTATGGTCCCCACCTTGCAGATTGGCGACTTTATTCTGGTGAATAAGTATGAGTACGGTCTGCGCTTGCCTGTATCCCGGACGAAAGTGGTGGATATCGGTGAGCCTCAGCGCGGAGATGTGATGGTGTTTTTCCCACCACACATGAACGATACCTATTTCATCAAGCGAGTGATTGGCTTGCCCGGTGATAAGATCGAATTGAAAAATAACGTGCTCTATGTAAATGGAGAGCTGGCGCCACAGGAGTTAATTCAGGCGCTCCCACCGGTTAATCCTAAGGTTGAGATTATGTGGGAGAACCTTTACGGCCAGCGTCACCTAATGGCGAAAAATGTTAGCCCCGGAGAGTATGGAAACTTTAGCGGCACAGTGCCTGAAGGCCACTACTTTATGATGGGCGACAACCGCGATAACAGTCTCGACAGTCGCGCCTGGGGGTTTGTGCCTGAGCGCGATGTGGTAGGCAAGGCGTTTGCTATCTGGATGCATTGGGACAAACTGCTCAGTTTGCCCAGTTTTAAACGTGTAGGCTCTATCCAATAATGAGAACTGGCCGACAGTGCGTCGGCGATAAGGATTGAGGGCATAATTATGGGTAGTGCTATCCGGATTTCAATGGAGCGCCAGCGCGGTATGAGCTATTGGGGCTGGTTATTGGTTATTGCGGTGCTTGGCTTTGCTCTAACCTGCGTATCCAAAATGGCACCGGCTTATGTGGATGCGCGCTACGTTAACGAAGCGTTAAAAACCCTGGGTGAAAACCCGGAATTGGAAAATATGACAGCGGGCCAGATCAAAAAAGAGATGGGTCGCTACTTTCTGATCAACAATGTGCGAGGAGAGCCCACCAAGGCTCTGCAAGTCGTTCGCGGCGCTAAGAGTACTGTGGTCAGTATAAATTATGAATTGCGGCAGCCGTTGATTTACAACATCGATGTCGTGATGAAGTTTAACAAGCAGCTCGACACGGCCAAGCCGGAGCTTTGCTGTGATCCACTGGTAGATCTGGAGCAATTCCGTAAACGTGACTGATCTTTTACTGGAGCGCCTGTGTACGCGTCTCGGCTACAAGTTTGAACAAGGTGATCTGTTAGAGCTTGCGCTGACACACCGCTCCCACGGCAGCCGCAATAACGAGCGTCTGGAATTCCTTGGCGATTCTATTCTCGGTTTTACTATTGGGGCTGCGCTTTACGAACAGTTTCCCGAGGGCAGGGAAGGGCAGTTAAGCCGTTTGCGTGCGCAGTTGGTCAGCGGAGAAACCCTGGCAAAGCTAGCTCGTGAGCTGGATATTGGAGACTGCCTGCGCCTTGGCGAAGGTGAGATGAAAAGCGGCGGTTTTCGGCGCGCCTCAATTCTGGCTGATGCGGTGGAAGCCCTGATCGGTGCTATTTACCTGGATGCTGGTCTAGAGGCTGCGCGCACCAGGGTATTGGAGTGGTTTGCCCCGCGGCTGCAAGGCCTGTCCCTGGAAACTGTAAAGGATCCGAAGACTCGTCTGCAGGAGTGGTTGCAGGGGCGCAAGAAGCCACTGCCGGAGTATTCTGTGGTGGATGTCTCCGGCGCTGAACACGCCCAGCACTTTATCGTTGAATGTCGGGTCAGCGGTCTGGCACAACCAGCTCGAGGAGAGGCTAGCAGTCGTCGCGCCGCAGAAAAGATCGCTGCTGTAGAAGCTTACAGGCAGCTTACCGGCCAGGATTAACCTTACACTAGTTGAGAAGGCGTAACCCCGCCTGTCTCGAAATGACAGCCCCCTGCACTGGGGGTGAGCTGGTTCCGGACTTCCCGGGCGCCTCCAAACTTTTTCGGAGAACTTTTTTGAGCGAACAACCCTCTCGCTGCGGCTATGTCGCGATTGTAGGTCGTCCCAATGTGGGCAAATCCACACTTTTGAACCATTTGCTGGGACAAAAGCTGGCGATTACTTCACGTAAGCCACAGACCACCCGCCACAATATGCTTGGTATTAAAACCGAGGGCCCCAACCAGATTATTTTTGTGGATACGCCAGGCCTGCATTCGGATCAAGAGAAAGCGATTAACCGCTATATGAACCGGGCTGCATCCAGTGCTGCGCGGGATGTGGATGTGGTGGTTTTTGTCGTGGAGCGCACTCGATGGAGTGAGGGCGATCAGTTGGTGGCCGATAAGCTACGGGGTTTGAAATGCCCTCTGATTATTGCAGTTAACAAGGTAGATCAGTTGGAGGATAAGGGAGAACTTTTGCCACAACTGCAGACTTTGGCAGAGCAGCATCCCAAGGCAGAAATCGTACCTATTTCGGCGTTGCGCAATGTCAATCTAGAGGCTCTGGAGGAGGTGATTCTCAAGCACCTGCCAGAGGGACAGCACTTTTTCCCGGAAGATCAGGTGACCGATCGCAGTTCCCGCTTTCTTGCTGCGGAGATTGTGCGTGAAAAAATTATGCGTCAGCTGGGAGCTGAAGTTCCTTACCAGGTGACTGTTGAGGTTGAGGAGTTTAAACAGGAAGGCAAAATTCTGCATATCAGTGCCGCGATCCTGGTAGAGCGCTCTGGGCAAAAGCGAATCATTATTGGGAACAAAGGTGAGCGTATCAAGCAAATCGGCAGCCAGGCACGTGAGGATATGGAGCGGTTGTTTGACAGTAAAGTTATGCTGAATTTGTGGGTAAAGGTGAAGTCCGGTTGGTCTGATGATGAGAGAGCCCTGCGCAGTCTCGGCTATCGCGATGAGTAACAGGTCTTTGCCTGGCTGCTGACAGTATGAATACACCTCCGCCGGCACAGCCGGCGTATATCCTGCACTCCCGCCCCTATCGAGACTCCAGTCTGATTTTGGAATTACTCACACCAGATTTTGGGCGAATCAGTTGTGTTGCTCGTGGTGCGCGTAGGGACAAGCAGCGACGCCGGCAAGCCCTACAACCATTTTCACCTCTGCTGGTCTCCCTGCTAGGTAATGGGCCACTGAAGACCCTGGGCCCGGTAGAAAATGCCGGTGGTCCACTTTGGCTGAAAGGGCGGGCCGTATACGGAGGCCTTTATTCCAATGAGTTGCTGGTAAGGCTGTTACCGGAAGGGGAGGCTCACTATGCATTGTTTGCCGCTTATCAGGGGCTGCTGCAGATACTGTCTAACTTGGGTGGCAGTGACAGCACAGAGATGGAAGGCCCGCTACGTAGCTTTGAGCTACGGTTGCTCACTGAGCTTGGTAGTTGTCCGCCGCTGGATCAATGTGCTGGTGGTCAGGGGGGGGTGGTTGCGGATAGTTGTTATCGGTTCGAACTTGAGCGGGGTTTTGTTTCAATATTTCGGCCTCAGGGCGGAGTGCTGTGCGATAGTGAATTTCGTGGAGCCGAGTTGCTGGGTATTGCAAGGGCGCAAGATGATGGGCACTGGCCGATAGGGTTGTTGGCCCCCGCGAAGCGTTTGACTCGCTTATTACTACGTAGCTTACTTTGTGATAAACCACTGCAGAGCCGCGAATTGTTTAAACAGGTCTATGGGAAGTGATTGTTAGTATCGGTACAGATATCTGTAATTACCAGCGTATTGACGCGGTCTGGAAGCGCCATGGTGGGCGCTTTGTTGAGCGTATCTTGAGCGATGGTGAACGCTGTGATTTTGCTGACCTGGCTGAGGTTAATCGTGCGGCCTACTTGTGCAAACGCTTTGCCGCTAAAGAGGCTTTGGGCAAAGCATTAGGTACAGGTATTGGTGAAGGCGTCTCCTGGCAGGATATTGAGATACGCCGGCGTAAAGGGGCAGCCCCTCAGGTTTTGCTGAGTGGCGCAGCGCAGCAACGCGCTCGCGCTATGGGGGTTGACGTGATTCACCTGTCTCTTTCCGATGAGAAGGATGCAGCTTTAGCTTTTGTGATTTTCGAGAGGCATTAGGCCACCTCGAGTCCAAAAAGCGTATCCAGGTCTTGCTCCGAGGCCCACTCACGCAGAGCGCGAATCTCCCTCAGTACAGCATCCAGCTTACGACGATCAATCCCTGCCGGCTCATCATCTTTTTGTGTGCGCAACTCTTCCTGCAGAACACAGGTGGCTTCGCGCAACCTGGAAACGCCGCAATAACAGCACCCCCCGTGCATTCGGTGGGTTAGTTCAAACATGCTTTTGAAGTCACCGATGACTTGTAGGCGTTCAAGTTCACGCTCATCGGAAGCCAGCCCATCCACAAGCATCTGCAACATATCCCTGGCCAGCTTGGCATCGCCATTGGCTAGAGTCAGGCTCTCGCCAATATCTACAAGCCGCATCTTGTTGAAATTCAGCTTTTCCACCACTTGCGGTGTGATAAGTTTCAGCCAGCGTTTGATCATGTGGGATAGCTGGGCCTCGCTCACGGGCTTACTAAGATAGTCATCCAGTCCTGCGGATAACAATCGAGCTTTTTCCTCGGCACCTGCGTGGGCAGTGAGGGCGATAATTGGTGTCCGTTTGCCGGCTTCCCGTTCGCGGATACAGCGAGTAACTTCAATACCATCCATACCGGGCATCTGGATGTCCATAAAGACAAGATCGAAAGTACTCTGTTGCCAGTGTTGCAGGGCCTCCTGACCGCTAGCGGCAATAACCACCTCGACACCCTGGGCACGTAGTAGTTCACCAACTAGGCGCCGGTTGGCTGCGTGATCATCGACTGCGAGGACCCGTGGCGGGGCGGGCCAGGGGAGGGCGGGTATGGCTCCGCTACTGGAGCGCTGCTGGCTTTGTTGCGGCACTGACCTTTTCAATGCGCGCAACAGATTTTCCCTAGTTACCGGCTTGCCCAGGAAGGTAAGTGTTCGGGTGCGAAGCTGCTCGTAGCAACGCCGAAGCTCAGCCGGGGCTCCAAGAACAATAACTCGACATTGGTAAGCATCCACTAGGGATTGCACCTTGACACTGAAGCTGTCGAAATCCCCTTTGGCGATGGCAGTATCGATAATCACTGCATCAGGCAGTGCGTCGTGTCGCCACATTTGTTCAATGGCTGGTTGAAGCGTGTCGGTATCGGTGAGCTCCACGGGTTCAACCTGCCACTGCTTGAGCAGTTGTGCTACCTGGGTGCGGGTGAGTTCGTTGGGGTCGGCAATCAGGATGCGACAATTGGGGAACATTACCCTAGGTGGTATGCCGCGGTTGCGTTCGGGGACCAAAGTCAGCTGTACCCAGCAGGTACTGCCGTCGTTAGCCGCTTTCTCCAGGCCGGTGCTGCCACGCATGCGCTCAACCAGGCTGCGGGCAATAGACATGCCGAGGCCGTTGGCGCTGATCTGTTGTGCATGTTGCGGTGTCTTGGTATTGAGAATCTGCTGTAGCTCGCGACGTCCAGCATCATCTATGCGGTTGCCGAGATCGGTAACACTGATACGCAGCACCAGTTCAGAATCATTGTTGCTTTGTACCGTAAGGCGTACAGGTATATTGCCATTTTCAGAGCTTCGTACAGCATTGCCCAACAGGTTTGTCAGTATTTGCTTGGTGCGTAAAGGGTCGCCAACCAGTGTAGAGGGTAACTGGGGGTCAATCAGTGGCACTAGTTCCAAGTGATGCTCGTAGGCATAAGGAGCGAGGATCTGTAGAGTTTCTTCCAATAGTTGCCCCAGATCCATGGGAATATGATCGAGCACCAGGTTGCCAGATTCGATGCGGGAGAAATCCAGGATATCATTGATAGTGGTGAGCAGGTTTTCCGACGAGCGCAGGATGGTTTGCAGGTAGTCCTGCTGTAATTCGTCGATCTCGGTTTTCAGCAGTAAATTGGTGAAGCCGATGATGCCATTTAAGGGGGTGCGGATCTCGTGACTGGTGTTTGCCAGGAAGGTAGACTTGATTCGACTGGCCTCTTGAGCTCTCTTTCGAGCCAGATCCAGCTCAATATTTTGCTCCTCCATACTATCAAGGGACTGTCGCATATCGTCCATAGCCTGCATTAAATTAGACTTGTACTCGAGTTGATAGCTGGAAAGGCCCTCGGCCATTTCATTAATCTGCTTCGCCAATTGGGCGAGTTCCCGGTTCTCGATTTCGTGAGTGCGGCGGTCGAACTCTCCGCGCCCAATGGCCTGTAATACTTGCCCCATCCGGACGAGGCTGTGGGCAAATCGCTCAGAGAGGATTACCGACCAGGCCAGCGCTGCCAGAGTGCAGATAATCAAGCCGACCAGCCCTACAAGAATCACTTGGTAAGTGCCCACCAGGAAATAGGGGCGGTGCAACTCAATACTAATCCAGCAGGTGGTAATATCACCCTTTAGGGGCTGCAATACCTGCAAGCTTTCGTCATCCTCAAAAATAAATGGCTCGCGCCTTTGCAGCTGCTCACTTGTTATTGGGGTTCGTGGGCGCGGGCCGACGCTAGCCAGTAGACCCAGTCCCGTCGCCAGGTCCAATGGGAGTTTCTTGCTCGCTTCGGTGGAATAGATATGCACCGAACGCACCATGTCCTTCTCTAGCATTAAGGCCAATAAGCTTTTGCGCAGCCATTCCATGCGCAGTTCGGTCGGGTGCCCTCCGCTCATCTCGATGAGTTCTGCAAGTTGTTCTGCACTGGCCCGCCCGTGGCTGAGTAGCAGCTGGCGCCGGTCATGCATCTGTTGCAGAGTAAAGACCAGTGCCAAAGTCATTGCCAGGATCAGTGCCGGGGCAACCGTAAAACGGAACATAGTGGAGCGCAGTGAACGCAATTCCCCGGGGGCTGGCAGGGATGGAATTGAGTTTTTGGGGGCCATGGTGAAAGAAGGGCCTTGTGCGATTATTTTTTCCCCATTTTACCTATATGGATCAGGTGGTGCACTCTCATGTAAAGAGTTGAAGAAATTGTTTCTCCTCGAGAGTGTCATTTCGTAATAACCCGACTATATAGTCCACATACAGAGTTGGTATTTAGCGATGTGTAGGCGTTCAGGTAAACTGTCCGGCCGCAATATCTGTCTGGAACTGGATGCACTATGGATTACCCCACAATTGCTGACTGTGTAGGCAATACTCCACTGGTTAAATTACAGCGCCTGCCTGGTGATACCAGCAATACGATTTTGCTTAAGCTGGAAGGGAATAATCCTGCTGGTTCTGTCAAAGACCGTCCGGCACTTTCCATGATTAACCGGGCTGAAGCCAAGGGACAGATCAAGCTTGGTGATACCCTGATCGAAGCAACCAGCGGCAATACCGGCATTGCCCTGGCGATGGCGGCAGCTATAAAAGGCTACCGTATGATCCTGATTATGCCTGATAGTGCTACAGCCGAGCGCAAGGCATCCATGACTGCCTACGGAGCGGAATTGATCCTGGTCAGCGCGGAACAGGGCATGGAGGGCGCACGTGATTTGGCGCTAAAAATGCAGAGTGACGGTATGGGGCTGGTACTAAATCAGTTTGCCAATACTGATAACCCTCTAGCCCATTACGAGGGCACAGGCCCAGAAATTTGGCAGCAGACAGGAGGAGAAATAACACATTTTGTTTCGTCTATGGGAACAACCGGCACCATTATGGGGTGTGGTCGTTTTTTGAAAGAGCAAAATCCGGAGATCCAGATTGTTGGGTTGCAACCAACCGATGGGTCCAGTATTCCCGGTATTCGCCGTTGGCCTCAAGCTTATCTGCCAAAGATTTTTGTCCCTGAAGAAGTGGATCTGGTCATCGATATGGATCAGAGTGAAGCTGAAGATATGACACGGAGGTTGGCGCGAGAGGAGGGTATTTTCTGTGGTGTCTCCTCGGGTGGCGCTGTAGCTGGTGCGCTGCGACTTTCCACCCAGGTGGAAAACGCTATTATCGTTGCCATTATTTGTGATCGAGGAGATCGCTATTTATCCTCAGGACTGTTTAACCAGTAAATTTTTTTCAGGCTGGTGAGACCTTATTGCCAGCCTAGCTGTTCCTCAGCAAACATTACGCGTATATTTTTCCTTTTTTCCCAATTAATTTTTCTCACAAAATAAAATTTACTCCTTTTTAGTAAATTCGGTTTTACTTCCTTGGTTGCATTCCCAATTTTTTTAACTGAGTAATTCCTCACTTGCTGGACTTTTTTAGATGAAGCCATTTTAGGCTGTCTGGGGGCATTTGTTGAGTGTTTAATCTTTTGGCAGAAACTTTTCGAAGGGCCATTTCTTAGTTAATGCTGGTTTTTGAAAATCTACAAAACAAAATTTTATTGCAAATGGTTTGTACTGTGGGTCGGCTTTTACTTTTACACGTGGGCATTTCTTTACAAGTATTTTATGTGACTGTCCAGCCAGAGGGCTGGTTGTATTCGCAGCTATTCTCTTGTCAAGTTTGACAAGCTGCTGCGAAAGAATGCTGAATTTCGCGCAGCTTGTTGAAAAATATAAAGAAAATCGTGGACTTTAGTGTGTTCAAACCTATGATAGAAGCGCTCCTTTAAGGGCTATACACACTTTATTTACCTGGCACTGCAGTTTCGTAGTTGGGTGGGGAGTGCCAGTAAGTTTCCAAATACCTGTTTCGGTCCGGTAAGACATGGTTCAAGTCAGAAAACATCATTCCTTCGGAGGTGAGAGCGAACTCGACCTGGAGTCTTGGCTTCGTCATGTACAGAAATTGGCGGGTCTGGATGGCGCTGCGATAGTAAAACTGCGCCGCGCCGCTGAAGTGAGCGCGGAAGCGGAACAGCGGGCTATTGAAGCGGAAAACATATGGGCGGAAGGCGCAAGTAGTTTTGCTACTGGCCTGGAAATGGCAGAGATTCTGGCGGATCTGCAAATTGATTCAGAAGCTCTGGTCGCAGCTGTTCTTTATCGGGCTGTGCGTGAAAAGCGCATGCCAATTAAAAGTGTCGAGGAAGAGTTTGGTTCGACAGTAGCCAAGCTGATCCGAGGGGTGTTGCGAATGGCGGCAATTCGCAGTCGCAGCGCAGATACAGGAGATGAACGTAAAAGTGGTGCTGTAGAAGAGCACTCTGAAAATATCCGCCGCATGTTGGTAGCTCTGGTGGATGATGTTCGAGTCGCTCTGATCAAGCTCGCGGAGCGAACCTGTGCAATTCGTGCAGCGAAGAATGTAGAACAGGCAAAGCGTACTCGAGTGGCGCGGGAGGTGGCTGATATCTATGCGCCGCTTGCCCATCGGTTGGGTATTGGTCATATCAAATGGGAATTGGAAGACCTCTCTTTTCGCTACCTGGAGCCAAACGATTACAAGCAGATTGCCCGCTTGCTGGATGAAAAGCGGCTGGCGCGCCAGAAGTATATTGATGAGGTGTTGGAGCTTCTGCGCAAAGAGTTGGCTAAGGCAGACATTGAGGGAGATGTCTACGGCCGTGCAAAGCATATCTACAGTATCTGGCGTAAGATGCGCCGCAAGAATATCGGCTTTTCCCAAGTTTATGATATCCGCGCTGTACGTATCCTTGTACCTACAGTGCGAGATTGCTATGCGGTATTGGGTATAGTGCATAACCTATGGCGCAATATCCCCAATGAATTTGATGATTATATTGCCTCTCCCAAGGAGAACGGCTATCGCTCTCTGCATACAGCGGTTATTGGCCCAGAGCGCAAGGTGCTGGAAGTCCAGATTCGTACTTTTGCTATGCATGAGGAAGCCGAATATGGTGTCTGCGCCCATTGGCGCTATAAGGGTACTGACCTGAAAAGTGAGAGCAAGGATAGCTATGAGCAGAAGATTTCCTGGCTGCGCCAAGTGCTCGACTGGCACGAAGAGGTGGGAGGCAACCCTCTGCAGGACGATCTGCAGACCGGCGAAGGGGACTCACGTATTTATGTGTTCACCCCGGATGGCCATGTGGTGGATTTGCCCCGTGGGGCTACGCCGCTGGATTTTGCTTATAAAATCCATACTGAAATTGGTCATCGCTGCCGTGGAGCAAAAGTGGACGGGCGGATTGTCCCTCTAAACCACGAATTGCAGACTGCCAACCAGGTAGAAATCCTGACCAGTAAACGTGAGGCACCGAGTCGTGATTGGCTGTCCTCGGGGATGGGCTATATCACTACCTCGCGTGCCCGTGCCAAGATTATTCACTGGTTTAAACAGCAGGCACGTGACCAGAATATTGCCGATGGCCGCAGCATACTTGATGGCGAGTTTAAACAACTGGCCCTGAGTGACTTTGACTTTGAGAAGCTAGCAGCGAAACTGAACATGCACTCGCTGGATGACCTCTATGCAGCGGTAGGCGCGGGTGATATCGGTGTAGGGCAGGTATTAAATACCGCCCAACGTATGGTCAAAGTTGATTATGCTGAGCGCGTGCCATCTCTTACCGCATCGGTCGCGCGTGGTGAGGGTAAGACAGATGTTTATATTGATGGAGTAGGTAATTTACTCACTCATATTGCCGGTTGCTGTAACCCGGTGCCCGGTGACGAAATTATGGGGTATATCACCCTCGGGCGCGGGGTTTCCATTCACCGCAAGGACTGCGCCAATATGTTACGGATGCAGGCGGAGGAGTCAGAGCGCGTTCTGCAAGTAAACTGGGCGGAAAAGCCGCGTGAACTCTACGCGGTAGAAATCATTATTGAGGCTTATGACCGCCTTGGTCTGCTACGAGATGTCACCGCCATGCTGGATAGTCAGAAAATTAATGTCACGGCTATGCAGACTCATTCCAATAAGCATAAGCACACCGTTGAAATGGTGCTGACTGCTGAAATTCACAACTTTGAAGAATTGAGTTACGTGCTGCATCGCATTAATCGCCTGCCTAATGTAGCGTTGGCGAAGAGACGCATGTTGCGCTGAATAAGGGGGGGTAGGTGCAAGATAAATACAAGGTGGAGGACCTGCTTCACCTGATGGCCCAGCTGCGTAACCCGGACGGCGGCTGCCCTTGGGATTTGAAGCAGACTTTTGCCAGCATAGTTCCTTCTACGGTCGAAGAGGCCTACGAAGTAGCTGAGGCCATTGAAATTGAGGACTACGAACACCTCCATGAAGAGCTCGGTGATCTGTTATTTCAGGTGATTTTCTACTCACAGCTTGGTTGTGAGCAGGGCTATTTCGATTTTTCACGTATAGTCGATACTCTGGTGCGCAAGCTGGTACGCCGTCATCCGCATGTTTTTCCCAGTGGAGAACTCTATGGGGACAATGACTCTGGTTCTGTGGATGAAGCCCAGGTAAAGCAGAACTGGGAAGCGATAAAAACTGAAGAGCGTAATGCCAAAGGCGAGTCTGGAGTTCTAGCCGGTGTTACGGTAGGGCTACCAGCATTGACGCGTGCGGCCAAATTACAGAAGCGTGCGTCCCAAGTGGGTTTTGATTGGCCGAATATTAGTGGCGTGCTGGACAAGATCGAGGAAGAAGTTGCAGAGCTACGCGAGGCTGTTGAAACTGGAGATCGTGAGCATGCCAGGGAGGAGCTTGGCGATTTACTGTTTTCCTGTGTAAATGCTGCTCGTCACTTGAAAGAAGACCCGGAAGCATCACTACGCCACTGCAATCGAAAGTTTGAGCGACGCTTTGGAAGTGTAGAGGCAGTCCTGAAGGCTCAGGGGCGTAGACCAGCTGACGCTAACCTTGAGGAGCTGGATCAGCTTTGGGATAGAGCCAAGGCGGAGGAGAAACCGGGCTCTGCTCAATGATTCTCTCTCGAAAGGGGGGCGGATATCTTGCGGGATTAGCCTCGCATTAGCAGCAATCTTGCCCAATTTGGGGTCTGCGTGTAAGGTAGCGCTCTTTTGGCACGGCGGCTCTATTGGTGCGTCGACAGTTTTGGAGGCTAACTGAACATGCGAATTATTCTCTTGGGGGCGCCGGGAGCCGGCAAAGGCACTCAGGCACAATTCATAACAGAGAAGTTCGGCATTCCGCAGATCTCCACCGGCGATATGCTTCGTGCAGCGGTGAAGGCAGGCACACCTCTCGGCTTGCAGGCGAAAGATATTATGGAAGCCGGCAAGCTGGTCTCTGATGACCTGATTATTGCCCTGGTAAAGGAGCGTATCGCCCAGTCAGACTGCACAAATGGATTCCTGTTTGACGGTTTCCCTCGCACTATTCCTCAGGCGCAGGCCCTGTTGGATGCAGATATCCATATCGATCATGTACTGGAAATCGCTGTTGACGATGAGGAAATCGTTAAGCGCCTATCTGGTCGCCGTGTGCATGAAGGATCTGGCCGTGTATATCACATTGTCTATAACCCGCCCAAGAGTGAAGGACTGGATGATGTGACTGGTGAGACACTCATACAGCGCAGTGATGACACTGAAGAAACTGTGCGCAAGCGTCTGGCTGTTTACCATGAGCAGACTGCTCCTCTGGTTGGTTTCTACCGCGAGCTGGAAAGCCGCTCTCCCGAGGCTGCTCCCAAGTATTCAAAAGTAATGGGAGTGGGCAGTATGGATGATATACGTGAGAAGGTTTTTGAAGCTCTGAGCTGATTGCTTCAGTGACAGTTACTCTAAAAGGCCCCCACCTGGGGGCTTTTTCATTTCTTCCCGACAGCTCCTTTGCTGGTATTTAGGAAAGCCTTTTCTCTTGTAGTTATTTCTTCAGTCATTAACATTGCCGGCAGTTTTTCTTGGCAAATTTGTTTTTCAGACAGGCCCCTCTATGTCCAGTGCGATAATTTTGATGAATTTGGGCACTCCTGCACAGCCAACTGCGCCAGCGGTGAGAAGTTTCTTGAAGGAATTCCTTTCCGATCCCCGGGTAGTGGAAATTCCTCGTCCACTGTGGCTTGCGATACTGAATGGCTTCATTTTGCCATTTCGCCCCAAGCGCATTGCGCCCGCCTATAAAGAGATTTGGAATTGCAGTGCTGATGGTGCTGCAGTTGAAGGTTCGCCACTTCTTTACTATACGCGTCGTCAGGCCGAGCTGTTGCAGGGGTATCTGCGTGATAATGGCCATGATCTGGTGGTCGAGTATGCGATGACTTATGGAGAGCCGCAGTTAGACAATGTGATTGGTGATTTGCGCAAAAAAGGGTGTGAAACTTTCACTGTTTTACCGCTATATCCACAGTATTCAGCTACGACCACTGCCGCAATTTACGATCAAGTGGCGCAAATTTTTCGCAAAAGTCGTGATATTCCGGATATTTCATTGATTCGGGATTATTACCACCACCCCCTCTATATTAAATCCCTTGCGAACTCAGTCAGCGAGCATTGGCAGGCTCAAGGGCAGGCAGAAAAGTTACTGCTGTCATTTCACGGAATTCCAAAAGCAAATGTTGATAAAGGGGATCCCTATTATCGACATTGCACTGAAACTGCACGACTTCTGGCAGAAGAATTACAAATTGAACAAGAGCAGTGGCAAGTCACTTTCCAGTCAAGGTTTGGTAAGGCTGAATGGTTGCAACCCTATACCGATAAAACGCTGATTGAGTGGGGTAAGGGCGGAGTAAAGAGTGTTGATGTTATTTGTCCGGCATTTTCAGCAGACTGCTTGGAGACTCTGGAAGAAATTTCGGTAGAGAATCGCGCTAATTTTATCAATGCTGGAGGCAGTGAATATCGTTATATTCCTGCTCTAAATTTGCGTGAAGATCATATCGAAGCGCTTGCCGCGATCATTGAAGAAAAGTTGTTTGGGCCAAAATAATTTCTATCAGCGGCCTGAAAAAGCCGTTTAGGAGAAATTTGATAAGAAAAACATACTTTTTTGCTGAAAAATTTCTCATTTTTCGCTTTTTTACTTGCAATGCCGGATATTTTTATTAACTTTGATAAAGTTGTATCGAAATTGGCGGTGCGGCGCTCTGCATAAGTGATAAAAACAGCCCGTTGCAGTTTTTATTCGATAGCAAACAGGCAATGCTGCCGGCACACTTTTGGATGTACTTCTTCTTTTCAGTGAGGAGACAAGGGATGGCAAGAGTAGTAAAAAAGAGTACGCGTGCAAAGAAGGCAACTGGTTCGACTGCAGCGTCGCCAGTAGTCGCGAAAGCGCAAAAGGCGGTTGATGCGGCGAGTAAATCACTTGATGGGCAATTAGATCGTGTTGCGAAAGCAAAAGCACGGGCCCAAAAAAGTAATTCTGCAGCAGCAAAAACATCATTGGCTACTGCCAATAGCAAGGCAAAGGAGTTACGCGCCAAGCTGGCAATGGCTAAGATGAATCTCGCCAAAGCCAAGGCTATGGATGCTGTGCGTCTAGCAGAGGCTGCGGCCAAAGAAAAGGTTTCCACTCTGGCTGATAGCCTGTCTGCCAAGGCGGATAAAGATCTGGCTGCCGCGTTAAAGGCGTTTGAAGCGCGTTGGAAAAAGACTCGCGATAAGGCCCACGCCAAGAAGATCAAGGCTGCGGAGAAGAAGGCAGAGGCTAAGGTAAAGGCTGCGGCGAAGAAAGCCGCAGCCAAAGCCAAAGAGTTTGAGAAGAAAGCCGCTGCCAAGCTGAAGGCGGAAGCACAAAAAGCCAAAAAGGCGGTCGCCAAGAAAGCGACTTCTGCGAAAAAAGCAGGTCGGCCTAAGAAAGCCACTGCAGCCAAGACGGCCAAGCGTGTAGGGCGCCCAAAGAAAGCTACTACCGCGGCCAAGCCGGCCAAGAGGGTAGGGCGTCCCAAAAAGGCTACAGCTGCAACAGCTAAGAAAGCACCTGCCCGCCGGGGCCGTCCGCCTAAAGCGGGTGCTGCCCGTCGCGGCCGTCCGCCAAAGAAAGCGGCATAGCCCGAGTTCACTTAAACCCTACTTTATAGCTGGGCCTAAACAGCTATCTCAGACCCCGGCTCCGTCCGGGGTTTTCTATTGAAGGTACCCTGTAGTTTTTGGCTCTTTGTTAATTTACATGACTCCCCCTTGCGACCATGCCACAATCCCTCTCTTTGAGTTACCTGGTCTGAGATTGTTGTGAAGATTCTTGCCCTGGATACGACTTCTGGTTCTTGCTCTGTAGCGCTCTACAGCAATGGCCAGATTTCTGAGCGTTTTGTTCAGGCTGAGCGGGACCATACCCGTAGGCTGTTGCCGATGGTGGATGAAGTGTTGGCTGAAATGGAGCTGACTTTGGCGGGGCTGGATGCTTTTGCAGTTAGTCGAGGGCCAGGCTCATTTACCGGCCTGCGCATTGCTATCAGTAGTGTGCAAGGGCTGGCCTTTGCAGCGGATAAGCCGGTGGTTCCGGTGTCCAGTTTAGCTGCTTTGGCCCTAGGGGCCAGGCGAGCGCATCCTGAGTGGGGTGAAGCTTCAATAGTGCCCATGTTGGATGCGAGGATGCAGCAGGTATATTGGGGTATTTACACTGCTAGCGAACCACATCAAAGCCAGGTGCCTGAGGCGGTACAGCACCCTGAGCAAGTGCTGATGTCATTAAAAGAGTCCCACATATCACCCCCTATTTATGGTGCTGGACCTGGTTGGCATTATGAGGCTCTGCGCATGGCGCACATGGGTGGGGTTGACTTGGGTACCCTGATACATGCGAGGGAGGTTGCCCAGCTGGCTGTGCCACTATACCTGTCTGGTAAGGTGGTGACCGCACAAGAATTAGAGCCTGTGTATCTTCGCAATGAGGTCACCTGGCAGAAACGACAAAAAATCCGATCTAAGAAGTAACCCATGGAAATATTTCAAATTGTTGTCTTGGCCTTGATCCAAGGGCTTACTGAATTCTTGCCTATCTCTAGTTCAGCGCACTTAATCTTACCTGCCGAGGTATTGGGCTGGCAGGACCAGGGACTTGCATTTGATGTCGCTGTGCATTTTGGTTCGTTGATAGCGGTTGTTTCTTATTTTCGTAAAGATATTTGGGCGCTGATCCGGGATGGGCTTGGAGGGTTAGCCAGCGGGGACTTTACCGATGAGGGCAGGCTTGCCTGGTTGATTGTATTGGCGACTATTCCGGTAGGTTTGGTTGGGCTGATTTTCAAAGACTTTATCGAAGCCAATCTTCGCTCAGCAGCTGTTATTGCCACGACCACAATTGGCTTCGGCATTCTTCTCTGGTGGGCGGATGTGCGTGGGGTGCGCACACAAACATTGGCTCAACTCCATTGGAAAAAGGCATTGTTGATTGGCTTGGCCCAAGTATTAGCACTGATTCCTGGTACTTCCCGCTCAGGTATAACCATGACAGCGGGGTTAATGCTAGGAATGAAACGAGAGGCTGCCGCACGCTTTTCTTTTCTCTTGTCGATACCAGCAATTGCACTGCCGGCGCTGTTACTGACATACGACTTGCTTTCACTGGAAACTGTGCCCTGGGGCGATATTCTGCTGGGTGCTGTGTTGTCGTTTATTAGTGCTTACTTATGTATTCACTTTTTTCTGCAGTTTATTAGTCGTATCGGTATGGCACCTTTTGCAATTTATCGCCTGATACTGGGTGCGGTCCTGATTTGGATGATATGGGGGTAGGTAATATGGCAACTGTAGCGTTTATTGGCTTGGGGGTGATGGGCTACCCGATGGCTGGGTATTTATCAAAAGCTGGTCATCATGTAAGGGTATACAACCGCACCGCTAATCGAGCAAAAAAGTGGTTGGAGGAATACAAAGGGGAAAGCTTCCCATCCCCGGCTGAAGCGGCTAAAGGTGCGGAAGTCGTCTTCGCCTGCGTGGGTAATGATAACGACCTACGTCAGGTAGTGGTTGGAGAGCAAGGTGCTTTTTCCACTATGGAGAAAGGTAGCTTATTCGTAGATCACACTACTGCTTCGGCGGATGTTGCTCGGGAGCTGGCAGCCATTGGCAGTGACAAGGGGATAGGCTTTCTTGACGCCCCGGTTTCTGGTGGCCAGGCAGGCGCTGAAAATGGGGCGTTGACTGTTATGGTTGGCGGAGATAAAGCCGATTTTCAGCGAGTTAATCCGTTAATTGAAACTTTCGCCAGAGCGGTAACCTTATTGGGCCCGGTAGGTAGCGGCCAACTGTGCAAAATGGTCAATCAAATCTGCATCGCCGGAGTAGTCCAGGGGCTTGCTGAAGGCCTGCATTTTGCCAAGGCTTCCGGGCTGGATGCGGAGCAAGTAGTGGATGTAATTTCCAAAGGTGCCGCGCAGAGCTGGCAAATGGAAAACCGCTCCCAGACAATGCTGGCTGGCGAGTATGACCACGGTTTCGCAGTAGATTGGATGCGTAAGGATCTGGCTATTGTCCTTCAGGAAGCTCAGCGTAATGGTGCATTGCTGCCAGTCACTGCATTGGTGGATCAGTTCTACAGCGAAGTGCAGGCAATCGGTGGTGCCCGCTGGGATACTTCCAGCCTGTTTGCGCGACTGATGAATGTGCGTTCCTTCGATTGATACTCTCTACTTGAAAGCTGCTCTCGGGGTTGGATGCAGTTATTTCCAACCCTGCATTCCTAATTTATATTGTTTAACTCTCGATGAAAGTTCTATTGCTCTCGGCCTATGATGCGGACAGCCACAAGCGCTGGCGTAAGGGTCTGGTTGCCGCTTTTCCCGAATGGCAGTGGACAGTCCTTACCCTGCCCCCACGATATTTCAGTTGGCGCATTCGTGGAAATAGCCTGACCTGGGCCAGAGGGGAGGCTGCGCAAGCCCTCAAGCAGGATTGGGATCTTGTTATTACAACTTCAATGACGGATCTCAGTGCCTTACGCGGTTTAGTGCCAGAGCTGGCTGGGATTCCCACTGTTGTTTATTTTCATGAGAATCAATTTGCTTATCCGGTGAGTACAGATGCGTACCAATCTATTGAGCCTCAATTGCTAAATATTTATACCGCATTGGCTGGGGACCTAGTTCTTTTTAATTCAGAATTTAATCGTCGCACTTTAATTGAGGGAGCTGTTACATTACTCAAACGTTTTCCCGATTGTGTACCTACAGGAATTTGCGAGGAAGTACAAAACAAATCTAAGGTCTTGCCTGTACCCTTGGAAGATGCGCTCTTTGTCAAAAAAAGCGCACAAACAAATTTTTGTTGGGATCACCGGTGGGGACTGGGTTATCAGGGAGAGGTAACCGAGGATACATTGATCATCAGTTGGGCTGCCCGCTGGGAGTATGACAAGGGCGCCGATCGTCTACTGCAGATTCTTCAGGGCCTAAAAGAGAAAAAGGTAAAGTTCTTGCTCAACTTGATGGGCCAGTCGTTTCGTAACAGCCCGGAAGAGTTTAAGCAGATTAAGCAGGAATTCTGCCAAAATCTTTTGGTGATGGGGTATGTGGAAAGCGAACATCTCTACCGGCAAACCTTACGTGGTAGCCATGTATTTCTATCTACCGCTTACCACGAGTTTCAGGGGCTAGCGGTAATGGAGGCCGCAGCGATGGGCTGCACGCCATTAGTGCCGGATGAGCAGTGTTACCCGGAGTTTTATCCTGAGCAATTGCGTTACTTGGGGGTGAGGAATGCAGTTACAAAGCTTGAATCTATGGCCAAAAGAGTTCAATGTGCGGAAACGTTAGTAAAATTGGACTTTCATAATATTTCATGGGAAAGCTATAGAGATAAATATTTTTGTGCTCTGAGCAGATGTATCTCCGATACAGTCGGCTATTGTAAATAAAAGTATTATTAGCCAAGCCTATTGAAAAACTTCACCGACTAAGCGACTTTAGTGGGGTTGTGTAACGCTTTTTTAGGTATCTAAAGTTCATATCAGTAGGCCTGGATCTGGGAACGGCCAGCCGCTCCCTGGCTTGAAAAGTACTGCTAGCAGCCCTATAGCTTATGGGCCCTCACTAGTCTTGACTTTTATACTCCACAGAATAGAGATGGCAATAGATAGAGGTTTTGGTACCATTCCATAAGCCAGCAGTATCCCCCCTCACTCTGAGAAGGCCGCGTGCGTGGTATGCTGCCACGAATATGCTCATATTAGCAGAATAATTTACGCTTTGACTTGATGCGGAAATCATGGTGCCTTTTTATTCTTTGTCCATTGTAAGGCGCGCTGAGAGAAGTGTTATATCTTGCTGTCTTGCAAGTAGATCAAGTCATCGAAGCTTTTTCTTGTTTTTATATCAATGTTATATTCTTTAGCTTCGGATTTCATATGGAAATTGATAAGGATATATCATGAGTAAGTATTTTTTGGCCCTGGCAGTTCTATTTTCGGTGCTAGCTATTGGTTGTACATCCGTATCAAATAGGCCGGGGTCTGATCAAGACGGTCAAGTTGAAGAATTGGCCTCTAACCTCGATAAACAGGAGGAACCAAAGAGTGAACTAGTGTGTAAGTATCGCGAAGGGACGGGATCGAGATTCAAAAAGAAGGTCTGCATGACAGCAGAGGAGTGGGCAGGTGATTCAGTGGAAACGGCCAGAAATGTTAATAAGCTAAGAAAAACAGTCGTAACGGGGCAATCACAAGGGCGTTGATGGTTTTTATTCTTAAAAGCCGAAAAGAGAGTTTATGCTAATTATCCTTTCGGCTTTATTTTCAGTTAAGGATTTAATTGGTGTGATTTAATAGAGGCTCAATTTATCCATACTCTAGTGTAAACGCGTTTTTGCTCGGGTGTGTCAACAAACTCATCCCGATCGTGAAGAATCCGAGTGTTGTCGATAAATATCATGTCTCCTGAGTTCATATAGAAGCTGACAACGTTTTCTTCATTGTTTAGCTCCCCGTCGAGCATGTCTAAAGCCTGCAATACCTCCTTGGTTAGCGGTTGATCGACCCGCTGGTGACCTTTTTCAATCCAGTAGCGCATATAGCGAATTGATAACTTACCCTTTTCGTAGCTGAAAATGGGGAAGTGATTGTTAAGGATATTCTGTAGGTTCTTGTCGCTGCCTGGGGTGACAAGATCGCGTATATAGTTATCATAGAGTAGAGCGAGCTTGCCAGGTTCTCTTTCTCTTAGGGCTTCGTGGACCTGTGCTGCGGAGACCACTTTGGATTTTCCACCTTTTATCGCAGGGGTGATACAGCACAAGCCGAGAATATTGGGCTGGATTGTACGTTGCGAGCTGTCTGTATGTACCCCGGTAGCTGCATTAGTTTGTGATACCGGAATTGCTTCATCTTTATAACTTCGACCTGTATCCAGGATACCGTACAACCTGCCATAGGTATCAATAGTTTGCCCCATTGCCAGGCTGATATTTAAGAACAAAAGATTGAGTGTATCTTGATCGAAGCCATCAATCCCCTGAATCCAGGTTATACCGCTTCCGTGTGCAATTTCTTGCTTGATCTGTTGGGCAAGTTGATCAAACTGTGGGGTTGGTACTGAGTCGGCTCTCAAGGATTCAACAGGATGATCCTGATTGGAAGCCCAATCTTGAAGAGCTTTTACTTCCTCTTGCCAGCCGGAAGGCCAAGCAAACTTCCAGTTGGATTTTGAGGCTATATCTGCAGCCTTCCACGCTTGAGCGCACACCTCTTCTCTGGGAGCCAATTCAATCATTTACTTGTACCTTAAATAAAACATGCAGAGGGTAACCTTTCAGAGGGCCAAAGAATTCAGGGTCCAATGCCAAGTGTTCGTCTGTTACCGCAAGCTCATTCACCTGCGGCAAAAGATTAAACCCGGCTGCTTTGAGTGCTTCGAAGTAATGTGAAAAGGTTTTGTGTACACAACGCACAGATACTGGAATTCCATCTCTGCGCCAGATTTTTCCTTCGAAAGTTTGATTGATGCCATCGAGATAGCTTTTATCTCCATGCTTAAAGTAAAACGGTGGTGTTTCTTCACGCATAAATGGTAGGCAAGGGTGGGGCACGGTAAAAACAAAGGCCCCGGTGGAGGCTAACAGTGATCTAACCTTTGTCATTACCTGAGTCATCTCTTCAATCGTGAGATAATTGAAAAGAAATACAGCAATGGCCTTGTCGAAGCTCTTTTGTGGGAATTGGTCAAAAGTCACAGCATTAGCAGCCGTATAACTGGCAGTGGATAGTTCGAGCTCTGCTGCCATTGCCTGTGCTTGACTGATCATCTCCGCAGAAGAATCGATGCCAAATATCGAACGAGCACCATTTTCCAGAATCATGCGTGAGACGTAACCCTCGCCACATCCAAAGTCCAGAATGTCTTGCCCAGCAATATCTCCTAACTCCTCAAGCACTCGAGGTCTTGCAGTAAAGTCACTTAAAAGGACCTTCTCAGATCGCAACCAGTTGCCTGCTTGGGCGTTATAGATTGTTTCAGTTGATAAGGGCTGGTTCATCCTGAGCCACTCCAGATGCTTGTTGAGTATAATTATTTAGATTTTCGAGAGGCTTTTGCGGACCCCTAATTGCACGTTCCAACATGCCATCCCAGAAGGCGGCCCTTAAGTTCAAGGCTTTAAGCACTCCGTGACGAAGACGCTTGCGGCCCTCCTCGGTATTGGCAAAATCCAATGCGATTTGGTTTAAGCTTTCTGCATGGTCATCATCAATGAGTGTATGAACAGAGAAGAAGCAATAATCCTCCGGCTGAAATTCGGGTAGGCTTTTTAAGCCTTTTTCAATGAAAGGATAAATAGAGCTGACGATATGCTCTGTACCTAATCCTAAAGCCCCGATAGCTTCTTCAGTAGAGCCATAAAGCAATACTCCGGAGAGCATGTCATACCATATAGCAGGATCATCGGAAATTCCTATTTCTGGTGTTCCGTGTAACGCCCTTTTTCTGAAGCTCTCAAACAGCTGTGCGTGTGGGATGTTCCGGACCCAGCTTGCACTGATCCCGTGAGTCTCCAGCTCTATAAGCTCTTTTTCTTCATAGTGTCCAGACTCTTCTGCGAGATTTTCCAGAAGAATGTTCCGGTGCTTCGGGGTAGTCAATCTGGAAATCACAGCAGTGAGCAAGTTTACAAAACGGGATGAATAAACTCCGTACTGTTGAGCAAAATCCGCGACCGCATAGCGAAAGTTTGGAAGGGATGCACTGCTGAATTGTTTGAGATATGGGTGGTTGATAGCCCTGTGCTTTAGCGCTTCTTCAGAGAGTTGCTCTAGCCAGGCTCTTTTATGATTATTCATCTGAAGCCTTAAATTCCATCTGTTGAGCCGAAAGTTGGCAACCGTAACAAGTAATTATTTCAGTTTGCTAACGAACATCCTGTGTGAATAGCGTTTAATGGTTGCTCGACCAGTAAACGGATTTTGAGTATACGGAGTAAAATTTTTTCTAGCAATATCATGATTATTATTCACGGATTCCGGTTGTTTGTTGCCTCTGTTTTCTTGAGAAAATTTAATTAGTTTTTGGCTACGGGGTGTGTGGCTATACCTACTTGTAGGTATTTATTTTCTGATATATTGAAGTTAATGGGCTTTCGCCTCTTGTGTTTCTCTTTTCCATTTATTTGTAGTTGCTTTTAATTCAAGAAAATTTAAATTTCTTTTTGTCAGCTTCTATATTTTGTTTATGTGTGTGGCGTAGGGCTGAAGGATTTATTTGGTGTTGAATTTTTTTGTGCTCTTATTGTTGTAAAGCCGAATCGAAGTATAAATTGATATAAATCAATTCAAGGGTTATTTATTTGTGATTGGAGCTTGGAGCTTAAGTTGAGTCCCAGTATGAGTGAAAAAGCATAAGTTTGAGTGGTACTGGAAGGATGTTCTTGCTTAGAAGGTTAGTAGGGATTTTGTGACTTAAGGTTTTCTTTACTATTTATATGGTTGGTACCAATTGGATTTTCTTGGCAGTATCATGATTTTATGTCGATAAGTAGGTGGTGTGATTTCAGAGTAGAGACTGCTAACGAGGCAGTAATTGGAAAGAAAATTCTCTGTTAACTAAATGGCTTTTGAGGATTGATTTACTGGCTAGGGTGGGGCGAGAGATTGTATGTAAGAAAAAAATTGGCATACTTAGCTACCGCAAATGTTCACTGATGTAGATGTAATTGGTACTTTATATATGGAACGCTCAGTCATCTGACCAGGGGCCGAGTAAAGGATGCCTGCATTCTCTATCAATTAAGTTGACCTAGAAGGAAATAGCTACTAACTAATAGCTCATTAAGCCCCGAATGCTATTGTCTATTCTTCTTTGAGAAGTGACTGTTTGTACCGCTAGTCTCGCTTTTGAGCAATCTCATTGCACTACCAGCCCGGGCGAATTCAAAGGACCTGCAAGCTTTGCCTTGGTTTTTAGAGGTGGATCGTGGCAGCAACTCTTATTGACTCAGTAGTTTTCTGTGATCTTTTCAGCACGCAGGCAATGCGAGATATTTTTTCAGATAAACAGAGAGTTCAGTACTACCTGGATGTCGAGGCGGCCCTGGCAAAAGTTCAAGCGCGATTGGGGATCATCCCCGAGGAGGCGGCGAAAGAGATTTGCAGCCACTGCAACGCCGATGAGATTGATTTCGTACGCTTAAAGGCACAGACAGAGTTGATTGGTTATCCCGTTTTTGGGGTTGTACAACAGCTGGTAGCACTATGCGATAAAGGGTTGGGGCAATGGTGCCACTGGGGAACTACAACCCAGGATATTACTGATACAGCTACCGTTTTACAGATTCGTGCAGCATTGGAATTGATAGAAACTGATGTGGGAGCAATCTCAATTGCACTAGCTAAATTGGCGAAAGAGTATCGGGATACGCCGATGGTGGCGAGAAGTAATTTGCAACAGGCTGTACCAATAACTTTTGGTTATAAAGCGGCTGTATGGCTGGCTGGTTTCCATCGACACCAGCAGCGCTTAGAAGAAATTAAAAAACGTGCACTGGTTGGGGAGTTTGGTGGCGCAGCGGGAAATCTGGCCTCGTTAGGGAGCCAGGGATTGGCGGTACAGGTGGGGATTATGGAGGAGCTTAAGCTAGGGAAGCCATGTATTGCCTGGCATACCATGCGAGATAGAATCACTGAGGTAGCCTGCCTGCTGGGGTTGATCACTGGCACGCTGGGGAAAATCGCTCTCGATATTAAATTAATGGCGCAGACAGAAGTGGGTGAGGTTTCAGAGCCATTTACGTCCGGGCGAGGAGCTTCCAGTACGATGCCACAAAAACATAACCCTGTCTCTTCAGTCTATATCAGTGGCATTGTGCCGATTATCAGGCAGCAGGTGGCAGCTCTGCTCAATGCTATGGAAGAGGATCATGAGCGAGCTACGGGTACCTGGGAAATTGAGTGGGTGGTACTTCCTGAAATATTTTGCCTGTCGGCTGCAACCTTGGCGCAAGCGCGCTTTGCTTTAAGTGGACTTAATGTGTACCCGGAAAATATGATGCGAAACCTAAAACTGACTGGAGGCCAGGTTTCCTCTGAGGCAGTTATGATGGGATTGGGTCCTAAGATTGGACGCGAGAAAGCCCATGACCTGGTATATCAGATCTGTTGTAATGCGGTGGAAAGCGGGCAGTCATTTGCCGAGTTATTGAAACAAAACCCGGAAATATCTGCAAATCTCAGTTCCAGTGAGGTGGATGAATTATTGGATCCCAAGAACTACTTAGGATTGTGTGGTGAGATGGTTGATCAAACCCTGGCCGGGAAGGAGCGGTAAAGATGTTTATTTGAATGGTAAATCTCTTCAGGCTGGGGTTTCTTGAGTTATGAAAAATTTAATTCGCTCTGAAGCTATACAGAGATTATGTCTTAAGTATTTATCGGCTTTGGAGCAAGGTGATTTGGAGGCTTTGAAGGCTGTTTTTACAGAAGGTGCGAGGGTTTATTCTCCGATATTTGGGGAGTGCCAGGTTGATGATTTTTACTCCTATGTCACTCAGGCAACAGAAGAACGTCACTTGGAGTTAAAAAATATTATGCAGGGAGTGATGAATCCAAATCAGGTTGCTATTTATATGACTTATACGCGTACTATAAAAGGCAAGGAGCCAGCTACTATTAACACGGTTGATATTTTTGACCTTGCTACTGACCTAAGTGGATTCTCTTCCGTAGCTATCATTTATGATACTGCTCCAGTTAAGAGTGATTTTAATTGAGAAATTCTTATGGGTTAGATTTTTCTGTCTAGAGGCATGGCACAAATTTATGTGCCATGCCGCCATCCTGTCTTTTTATACAACTAACTCTTTATTTAATCGTAGTATAACTAGTGAATGACGCTTTCTAGTGCTTTCACTAAGCCAGAAGTTGGAGTACTGTCTGGTATTGGGCAGTTGAAGCTCTCAGAATGCCCATAGCTATAACCATACAGCAGGTTGCAGGCCATGACCTTGTGACCTGCTGTAGTGGGATGTACCGAGTCACCAGTAGGGATTATTTTGCCCTGATCTGCCAGGAACATATTAAAAGAAGCTCTGGCATTTTCTACCGCATTTTTAATCTGGGCATTGTAGTAATCGGTGCAGTAATTTTGGGGGTCTTGCCCGTCAATATTACTTCGGCGAGGAATCATCGAGATTACAAAGGCAATATTTTTATCGGCTATGCCTAATGAAGAAAGGTGACTATATATTTTACCCACCAGAGTAGAGTTATCCGTAATATTTGCTGGTGACAATATGCCGGCAACAACCTGCTCCAGTCGACTGGCTGTGATACTTCCTATATCAGGTGCGGCACTACAATTGGTGGCGCCATTCATATTTAAGAAAGTAATGTCGTTGGTTCCCAGTTGGATAGGTATCACAACGGCATCTGTGTCGGAGAGGCTTTGACTCAGCTGGCAGGCTTGGTTACCTAGCCATCCGGCACTGTTACTGCCTTCCCGGCACATTTCGGTAGCTACCGAATTGAAGTTAGCAATGGATTGAGCGCAGTTGGCAAAATTATAGCCAGATGGAACTTGATGACCTGTAGGGTTTAGGAAGCAGAGCATATCGCTTGTGGTGGCTCCTGGGATTCCCGAATGCCAGTAATTCCTGCTTTGTTGTGCCAAGTCCTCTGGGCCAGTTGGACCATTTACAGTTCCGATAGTGTGTATGGGCTTGCCACTGTAGAGAATTTGGAGGGAGCCATTGCTCTCACTTGCGGTAAGCGGGAAACTGGATTTGCCATTGGAGGCATCGAAGAGATGTTGCCAAATTTGGGAGCGGAAGCCATTGGAGTTGAAGGGTAGTGTTGTCATGCCATAGGTGATCGAGTCCCCAATAAGCCAGAGTTTTATGCTGTTGGCATTGCCTTTATTGGGATTGGACGGCTCAGTGGGCTGGGGCTCTGGTTCTGTAGGTATAGGGGTACTTGGCGGAGAGGGTTCTGTTACGCTATTGGACTGGCAGCTAGTGGTCAGGTTTGGCTGAATATTTTCACCCGTGTACTCACCATTAAAACCAAATGCCCGAGCCTCGCCTGGAGGAATAGTGTCCTGGCCGCTGGCAGTCACTGTACCGCTATTTTCGCTTATCAGAGCATTCCAGTGATGGGCCACTTTTTGGTTACCTGGCCATTGCCACTGTACCTGCCATTTCTCAATGGGGGTATTTCCAGTGTTGCGGATAACCACATTAGCCATAAAGCCATTGCCCCAGTCATTTTGGACAGTGTATTCCACAGTACACTGGCCAGAGGATGACAGTGGGGGGGCAGGTTCCGGGCTTGGTGCAGGTGTTGTGTCTGGTGCTGGAGTTGGCGGTGTTGTTGGGGATTTAGTGGACTCAAACCACTTAAGTGCGTAGGCGCGGAACTCTTGCTCTGTAGGTAGGATACCCTGCTTTGCCTGAAAATCGATCAGGTATTGTTTGGCGTCCCGATAGAACTCTTGGTGTGTTTGGTAAATCTGTTTTTTGTTCCCCTCGTTGTCGATCAGCCAGTAGCCGACAAACTCATTAGCCCAGCTGTCATACTCGTTACCATACATCTGCCAATACAAGATAAAAGGAGTCCCCCACTCCAATGAAGTTTTAATCACATTGCGCGAGAGCATATCCTGTGCTTCTCCGGAGCGGGTGCCCCAGTCTTTGAACCAGGATTCACCGTATCCGTACTCGCCAATAAATACTCGTTTTTCAAATGGCAAGCCTGCCTTGGTGGGAAGCTTTGAATTAATGAAATCTAAAGCTTTGGTTAACTCGGTATGTAAGGTGGCGAAGTCTGAGTGTCTTTCCTTGGTAGTCAGGTCATAAGCTGAATAAGACACCAGATCCACATTAGTGTGGGGCAGTACGGCATTGGTAATACGCTCCTTCCCCTGCATTGCTGATTCAACCCTATTGACTTCAACATAGTGATACAGGTTGACATCGGAGTGGGCTACATTGGCTTTAGCATCATCTATGGCCTTCTGACGAATATTGAGCCAGTCGATTAATCCCTGGATACGTATGGGGTCGATTTTTTCCTGGTTGTCATCACGGGTTCCGTCTGCCTTTTGCACCAGGTTCCAATCCCCTTCCCAGTGGCCGATCATAAAGGTTTTACCAGATCCGTTATATTGCGTTAGCAGGTATTCAGCCAGGGCATAAATTTTATCGTACTGCCAGGTTAGTTCATCTTTGGACATGCCCTTGTTGTCCATCCAGGAGCCTGAATCTTCCACCCAAAACATATAGTGGGAAAAATCCATTTCCAGGACCTCACGATAAGCGGGCACTTCTTCAAGCATGCGTTTGAATTGGTAGTCCAGCCCTTTGCCTCGTAGTTCATCATACAGGCCCGTGGAGAGGGCAATCTTAAGAAAATTCGAGCCCATTGCATGAATGGCCTTGGCAGACTCCACAAGGGAGCCTTCTCCGGTAAAACTGTACTTGGGACTGATTGTCTGGGTACCGAGAATGTAGTTGTAGCGCTCAATTGGGGATAGTGGAGTGCTTGTTGGCGGTTCAGTAGGTGTTGGGGGCGAAGATGCTTGCTTATTACAGCTGGCATTTATCTTGGATGGGATCTGCTTGCCCCCAGAGTAGGAGATATTAAACCCAAAGGACCGCGCCTCGCCTGTTGGTATGGTGGCAAAATCGCCAGTTCCCTCCGCGGTAACGATATTGCCGCTTTGACTAATCTTGGCATTCCAGGAGTGATCGATGACTTGGTCTGCGGGCCACTGCCAGTCGACTGACCAGCCATTGATGGGTTCATTGCCAGTATTTCGAACGACTACAGCGGCCATGTAACCGGTATTCCACTGGCTCTGAACAACCAGGTTCACGTCGCAGCTTGTAGCTGCGAGCGCCTGACCAGAAAGCCCTAATAAAAGTAAAGGGACCATGCTTGCTTTGATGAGTCGGATATGCATCAAGAAACCACTAATTATTAAATTTGTACCAACAGCTAAGGCTCCTTCCTGGCGATAAAGTTTCGTTTAAAGGAGTTATGCTGAATAAATGACTATTGATTCACATCTTCTGTCGGCTCGTGAGTGCTTCAAAATTTATCGGAAGCTAGAGGCATCTCGGGTAGTTCCTGATTGCGCTCCAAATTGGTGCGCGTTTTTGTTGGAATAGTCATAAATTCATCAAAGCTAAACTAAAAACGTTCTGGTCATCTCCGATGATCCTCTCAAAGTAAGTGGAAATTACATCGACCTCGGCCTATGAATGATATCTATATTTAATAAATCCTAATTGCAGATCTGGCATTGCGAATTACCCTGGCTTTTGGTCTGTTGGGAGTTATTGCAAACCTGTGGATAGCGTAAATGAAGTATCATGGAACCCGCGTGCCAAAGTATTAACTTAATAAAAAGGTGCGAATCAAGGAAGAATATTGTCATACCTGTCTAAGCTCTATTCACTGTATAGGTTTGTCTCTATCAGGAAGAAATAATAGAAATAATAAAAGTACAGTCATGTAGTTGTACTTCGTAAAGCTGGCTATCGAGCCAGTTTCTTTCACTGCGTTATCAGAATAATTTTTGCAAGTAAGGTCAGCCTTCTTTCCATGGCTCATGCTATGTATAGGCATCGCTATAGCAAATTATTTGGAGAAAAAATGAATAAAATAATAATCAAGATTTGTGTGGTGCTCTTGGGGCTAGTAGGCGCTACCCCTCTTGCATTCGGTGCGGACTGGTTGCTGGGTACTGGTAAATACGATATTACGGGCCCAGCCGCCGATGTTGGTATGGTTGGCTATGGTGAGACAGGGCAAACAACAAAGGGAATTCACACCCGTTTGTGGTCCCGCGCGTTTATTATCGCGAATCCACAGAATAGTCGGCGCCTAGTATTTGTCTCTGCGGATCTGCAGGGCATTCCCCAGGGCGTTAAACAGGGTGTAATCGCCAAACTTAAAAGTAAGTATGGCAATAATAGGTTCACTGATGAGAATGTCATGCTCACAGCAACTCATACTCATGTGGGGCCTGGTGGTTACGATCACTATGTAATGTTGAATATGAGTGCATTGGGTTACGCAGGAGATAATTATAGCGCGATTGTGGAGGGTATTTACCAGTCTATTGTCTCAGCGAATAACAGCCTGAAGGAAGGCGATATTTATCTCGATCAGGGTACCCTGCTCAATACCAGTGTTAATCGCAACCCAGAACCTTACGCACAAAATTCCGATATTAGTAATTACCAATACGATACTAATAAAACCATGAGTCAGCTCAAATTGGTGGGATCGGATAATGAGGCAATGGGGATTATCAATTGGTTTGCTGTGCACAATGTTTCCCTCGGAACCGAACAACGCCAGTTGAGTAGCGACCATAAAGGTGCGGCCAGTTACCTATTTGAAACCTGGGCTGCTGGCCAGCCCAATACCTCAGATGGTTTCGTGGCGGCTTTTGCCAACAGCAACCTGGGTGATGCCTCTCCTAATGTGTGTGGCCCCAGAGATGGCTGCGGTACTAGTGAATATGCGAGTTTAGAGCTGGCTGCAGAAAAGCAGTTTTCCAAAGCGCAGTCACTATATGAGTCAGCAGCTAACAAGTTGACAGGGGAACTGGACTATCGTCATCAAATCATCTACTTCCCAGGCTACACAGTGGCGGGACAGTACACTGGAGTAGGACAGCAGGATATATGTGAAGGCGCGGTTGGCTGGTCCTTTACAGCGGGTTCTACCTGGGATGGCCCCAGTGGAATTGACGGTATCTTCGAAGGTATGTCTGTAGATAATGAGGGTACAGAATGGGATCGCAGCGAAAGCCTGTTTGAATCTGTAATTGATGGATTCCCGATATTTGGATTGATGAACGCTTTTTCTGTGGTGGCTGTTTTCAACGAGACTCAGGATGATCCCTGCCAATATCCAAAGCCAACCTTTGTAGAGCGTAAAGTGGTGGGGCAAGAGCTGTACACACCCTATTTACCATTTCAGATGTTTCGAATCGGCTCCCTTGCCCTGGTTGCTGCGCCCAGTGAGATGACTACTATGGCGGGGCGCCGTTTGGAAGAGCAGGTGCTCTCAGCTATGCAGGGTAATGGAATCTCTACGGTGGTGATTGCCGGTCTGGCGAATGCCTATAGCGGTTACGTGACTACACACGAAGAATTTGATATGCAGCACTATGAGGGTGGCCATACTATCTTTGGCCCCAACACCCTTGCAGCTTACCAGCAAATCTACACGGAGATGGCCTATGCCATGAACAATAATCTGGAAGTCGATGCAGGCCCAACACCTGCAGATTTATCTAATGACCAGGTGATTCATGTTATCGGGGTGGTTTATGATGATAAGCGTCTTTGGGAATCTTTTGGGCAAGTCTGGAATGATGTCGGTAACAGCTACTCTGCCGGAGACATGGTGAGCGCCTCTTTTCGCTCTGGACATCCTCGCAATAATTTCAGGACTGGCGGCACGTTTATTGAGATTCAGCGAAAAGTGAATGGTAGCTGGGAAACCTATCTTACGGATAATGATTTGGATACCCGTTTTATCTGGACCAGGGATACCGCTATAGATTGTCTGGCTTGTTCCTTTGCTGAAGGGCAGTGGACAATTGGTGAAAATACTCCAGCTGGCACATATCGTATTAAGCATTACGGAAACTGGAAGAGTGGGTGGACAGGAAAAATTTCCAGCTATAGTGGCACCTCAAGCAACTTTACTGTAGCTAATTAGCAGATTCCTGCACCAATTAGATGGCATTACCGAAACTGTGATATCGACATCTAGGTAATGCCATATTTTCTATAAATGCCCTAAATATACTATATTTGTGTGCCATTATAAGTTGCTTGTTCTTCTTTTTATTCTGCTTCTACTATGTAATTCATTTTCCGCTTTTCCATCAGTATAATCGCGGTTTCTCCATTCTCTAAAACACATGTAGTCCGCCTGGTAATACGCAATATAGGGAAAGTTTTTTACTTTACTGATATATGAATAACTAGCTGTTCTTGCTATTCGCAATGTATGGGTTGGGGTTATTTGCAGATGCAGTGCTTGCCGAAAAGCAGGCTTAGCTAATCCCCAGAATCTATAAAGAACTATGGAAAATTATTGCTCGTGAACGGGGTGAGGCTGATCTAATTCAATAGATTCATTTAGGGACCTCACTGGCCCAGCACGGGCAATATGGTTTGTTGCGAAGAAACATAGGGCAGTGGAGCCTATATAAACATTGCCAATGCCGAGCTTAAATATTATCAATGAGATAGAAAGGCTCCTTCTCTGATAATTGATGTCCTAATTTGTCGGCTTTATGTCCTTTGCGACTAATGCTATTAATTTATGCTTTCAACTGCCTCGACTGGAGGCGCCCTATTCATATAGCGGAATTTTTATGATGTGTCTGATCAATTGTCGAATAAACCTTTGCTCCTGCTAAAAATAACTGACTTTCGAATTTAAGGTTATAACCATGAAAATATTTTTCTGGGCTGCCCTGTGCTCATTACTTTTAAGTAGTAAGGCTTGGGCCCACTCTATATCTAAGGACGCTTTCCATATTGGAATATTATTGTACGATGGTGCACAAACTATTGATTATGCTGGCCCTTATGAGGTTTTTGGTCAGGCGCGTTATCGTTTGACAACCATCTCTGAAGATGGTGAAACCATTACTTCAGCGATGGGATTACAGGTGGTTCCAGATGCCAGTTTTGATCAAGAGAATCAATTTGATGCGGTAATTATCCCTGGGGGTGGCATCAATAAAGCGATGGAGAACCCGGAGATATTGCAGTGGATTAAGGAGCAGTCTGAGCAGGTGCAGTATGTGCTATCGGTATGTAACGGTGCCTTTATTTTGGCGAATACCGGGCTGCTTCATAGTAAGAAAGCAACCACTATTCGTGGAGCCTTCAATTCGTTCGAGAAAAGTTTCCCTGATATCGAATTGGTAAAGAATAAAAAGTTTGTAGATAACGGGAAGATCATTACTACCGCCGGTCTTTCATCCGGAATAGATGGTGCTCTATACCTGGTAAGCAAGATTGATACGATGGAGAAAGCCAGAAGTGTTGCGGCGAAGATTGAGTACCAGTGGCAGCCGCAGGGCGGTTATATCCGGGGTATAATGGCAGACAAAATTATGCCGAATTTTGGTGACTTGCCTGAGTCAATTCAATTTGTTTCTAAGGAATATAGCTATGGCGACTTGGAAGATTGGTATACCGCATTTCAGGTTTCCGGTGATGTGGAGACTGTAAAAGCCTGGTTAAGTGAACAGATGAAAGAGAATCCAGATTGGAAAATTAGTCAGGGAAAATTTATTGATAATAAATGGATATATCGGTTTTCTGATGATGGTATTGTACTGCAGATTGATTTTGTTTCTCCTTCTGAGGTCAATCCTTGGATGATTAAGTTAAGTATATTGGATCAAGCGTCGTAACTTGGCGGTTGTGGCTATTAGTGCGTATGGAATCTCCGTTAAAATTTAAGTTATATATTTAGTTTGCGCTATGAGTTTGCAATGACATTTGATCCAATCCTATTTTTCAAAAAATCAGAATAGCGGGAAAGTGTTGCTCTTGGGATCATCCGATTCAACATATCTTTTACAGCGCCACAAAGTCATTTTTGAGTTACACTGTGAGGGCTCTTCATTGCGACGGTAGCAAATTTGGTAGGGGCGCTCAATCTCCCAGCCCCGTCTTACATTTTTGTAGGTTTGGAAATTTGTGAATGAGGGGTTCTTTCCACCAGTTACTTGCACTTTACAAATGCTATCCCAGTCCATTAATTGGACCCTGACAGAGGATGCCAGGGAGTAAGTGGAGAATAAGCTTAATAAGAGAAGGAGGGCCGCTTTCACAATTATCCTTCCTACCTGGCTTGGCTCCACTCAGGTTTAAAACACCGGAAATGATAGTGTTATAAGCTTCCATTTGCGAAAATTTATTGACTTATTTGAATATAGACTGAAAAGTTATAAAGGCGTATAGGGTCTAAATCTGACTTTTATAGCTATTGCTTTGTGGGGGATTCGGTATCGACTTCCAGGTGATCCCTGAGAATAATTTCTCTTTGTTTTCGCAGCGAATCCAGTTTTTGAGTCGCCTCGTAGAGTTGTTCCTGGTTTATACCAAACTGCTTCCCTAGTTCAATTTGTTGTTCTAGCTCCGTAATTTTATGCTTCGCAGCTGCGGCAAAAGAGGCATATATGGCCTGTTCCTGCCGAGCTTCAAACTCTCGGTAGAGATCGCGAGATGCAAGTTCTTCAGTGCTTGGCTTTGTGCGTGGATTATTTTTAGGGGCAAGTGGAGGTGTACGTGGATCGCCAGTTTTCATAGTCTCTGCTAATGATTGCACAGCTACGCTTTTAGGGTTTGAAGAGAATGCGAAGTCATTATTTACATTGAGTTCTGAATACTGGGTAACTACGGTTTTTGTCGAAGGTTGGTGAGCTTGGGTGGAATAAGGGAAATTTGGTTTAGGTTTGTCCCTATCGACTATCCCATCCAAAGCTATGCTTTGATCATTTAGAGCCACTGCAGTAATGATCAGTCCAACTAATGTTAGAGCGACTACAATTAGCAAGATTCGCAAGACAGCAACCTCTGATTTAATTGTATGGATGCATTCTTTTTAGCCAGTGATATCAGTGTATAAAATTTTTCTTGGAGTTTTTTCTGAGCAATAGCATTAGTGGCTCTATAGTGCACCGATTCGCTCTCGATTGGCTGATAGCTAACTTCCCGCTGGTCTATCCAGAGTATTTCCCAGTGCACATCCCCGGCTTTTTGGGGGCTGCGAAAGGGTTTTGAGACTGTATTTCCAGGGAGGCTAAATGCCATGGCGAGTGTCCAGTGATCGCGATGGTTTTCTCGATCAATCCACCCCAGGCTGCCGTTGGAGTTACGGTCTGTTGCGTTAGAGTATTTCTGAATTGCTTTATGAAAGGGCAGGCCGGCTTTGATTTCCTTATAGACAAGATCGGCCTTTTCTTGTGATTCCAGGCGGATATGATAGGCGTGAACCTTTTCAATACGCTTGAAGTTCTCTTTGTGTTTTTTATAGTACTGATGGACTTCTTTCTTTGTCACAGATTTTACGAGAGCTTGGAGATGTGGGTTTTCATCGTGAATATCATGAATCAATCCCATATTTTGTAATAGAAGATCACGTTGTAGGGCATATTCTATACACTGTTTGACGGTTGCGCGGGATACCTGGTCCAAGGATGAGCCGATTTCAAACCAATCTAACACATAGGCGCTAGTGAGCTGTTGCTTTATGGCCTCGCGGATGAATTCCAAATTCAAGCTGTGCATCTGTACCTTAAGCTGAATATTCTGGCGACGATATAAGTCCCATAAAGTCAATACTTGTTCAGCTTGTGTATCTCTGAACTTGTAGCGAGCAATCACTAGCTGCTCCGCTGAATTCCGTTGGTCAGTTGTCATGGAGCTATAGAGCTTTTGCTGTAACTGAAGAATTGGTTTGAGTTTGTTGATATTAAGTGTCAGAGGAGCTGTTAGAAAATCCAGACTGCTGTTTACGTTTGCAGATTGCATGGTCTTTTCAAGCGGGGTCTGGTAAGCGCTGCGAATCAGTTTGAAGAGCTGTTGCTCAACCTGCGTATGGTAGTCGTAGCCTACAGTGTTGTGGTTATCTATTACAGACTTCGTGGTGTTCATCGTGGCTAGTAGATGGCTTTCTAGAAGCCCTTTGAGAACTGACCGCCTGTTGGCCTCTTTATCGTGGCGACGTGCTGCTTTTACAAATACGTCTAATGCCGCTAGAGATATATCTTCGCCATTAACTCTTGCTGCAACACTATCTGGTAGCGTTGTAGGTGAGTCCGCGAAAGCCAGAGTGGTCACTATCAGTACGGCGGCCAATACCCAGATAACTCTCATCAGAATATCCTTAGACCACCGGCTGCGGGCGCCAGTGGTGAGTGCTTAATTCTTGTTGTTATTCACTGACTTTTTGAGCAGCGTGATTGAGGATATGAACCACCATTGCAATGGCATGAGGCACGACCGTTTTGGCCACTTGCAGCCTGTCGTTATGATCGGTACTGGATAAAACAATACCACCATTGGCATAGGCGAGGGCGCCGCCTTGAGTCAGTAAGGGGCGAATATCATCGCTGCTTTGCCCTATAGCAGTAAAGTTAGACATGGCCTGAGCAACCAGTGCTTCGTCATTGAGGTTTTCGCTATCGTAGTAATCTGCAACCCAGCCCTCCCAACCGCTGTGGTTGAGCCCTGAGGTGGTCCACACATGGTGTGGCTGAAGCAGGTCAGTGGTATGCATTACAAAGCCGAGAGTTTGTGCGGTTGGTTGGGCAAGGAATTGGCTGTACCAGTACTGGCCGAGGTTGTCGATAGGTTGAAAGGGGATCTCCTCAAAGTCGTCATACATCGATTTGGAGGAATGGCTACCCTGGCGATAGTTGGCTTCAGTAATACCATAGGTATTGTATTCTGAGTCATCGGCTGACCACCAACCGGTCATTCCCCCATTACCATCATCCAGATAGTCGCCAACCAGCCAGGTAGCTGCCATATTATCAATGCTGTCCCATACGGTAAGCAGGTCGTAGTTGTAGCCGCCGAGATCGTTCCCGTGAACATCTGAACCGCGGGTATGATTTTGGAAATGCCAATAGCTTGTGTAACCTACTAGTGAGGCTCCGGCGTTAAACACTGGAGCGTAGACACAGTCACCAGTGATTGCCCCGCACAGGTAAGTATCTTTGAAGTCGTCAACATCATAAGCGCCCTGGCCAAGTACTTCCGCAAACTCATCTACACTAAATCCGGCCGCATTTACCCAAGCTTTGAGTTTATTGTATTCGGTAGTCTCTGGGTTGTTGCGCATATAGGAAACAGCGTCAATTGCAATGCGCTTATGGGTGATCTGTTGGAATGCTTGGGTAGAGGATGCACTTAAGGCCGCGAGGACTAGGCCGGTGGTGATAATTTTCTTCACGACAGCTCCTGATATGGTTTTTATGTCTTATAGAGAGCGCCTGTGGAAGCCCAAAGGCGAGCGGGCGTAAGTATGCTGGCGAGAAATGACAGTTTTAATGCGTTTCTATGAAGATAATCAATTGGCTCGGTGTAAGCGGTCAATCTATGCGATGGATCTCATATAAGGAAACATGAAGAAAAGATTTATAGTTTTTGGATACTTTAAATAACTAAGATTATTTCGGGCGCTTTATTACGTAAATTCTCAGGTGAAAGTGTTGATTGTTTATACAATATGGCTGTCTTTAATGATACAGGCTGAGTCCTCAGTTGAAATTTCTTTAAGACTCTTTTTTTAGTATTTTTAGTCATTAAAGTTTTTGATGTGTCGGGTAGATCTCGTACACACTGAGAATGCGATAATCCCCCGTGGTTCTGTCATGTTTCTGCGCGTATATTTTCCAGCTAGTACCTGTACGTATGCCAATAACTGAAACGGTACGATTTGCCCCATTGTAAAACCCCCGTTGATTGCTGGTGCCATAAACAAAGGCTGTCCCGTAAGTAGCTGCTAGGTTGTTGCGAAGGGTATCGCCATTAACAGCCGCAGGTTGTACATGAGCAACATCAAGGGCAGTACTGCCTATGACTGGGCGGATGACAAAAGAGCAGGCAGATAGTTGGCCGGTTACCATCATTGAGGGCCCAGTTGCGCTGGGTAAACGATAAAAACCCAGGTTTGCCGCACCGACATCCATATGTATGGAGTGTGTAAAAAACAGGTGTGGATTTGTCGCAAGATAAAAAGCATTACCCCTTATGTGGAAAGATTCAGTTGAGTGCATATTGTGTGTTCCCAGAATGGTTCCAGGACGATATGAATTTCCGCCATTGCCGATGCAGTATTGAGTTATTCCTGATGCTCCAGGATCACCATAAATTCTAACTGGGTAGGTTTTCAGAAAAGTTGATGTATTTGTTTGCAGTTGATTGAATGCGGTTGCCGGTAAGATTGCCATGTTTATTTTCCTTTTATAGGCGTATGAAACAAAAATACCCATAATGTGGCATCTGCCACTTGGTTATGAGTAAAAATAGAAGTTTATTTCCCCCGAAAGCTGCTATTTTTTGTGACCACTCGCTAGATCTGATTGCCAGATTAACATGTGTTTATTAAGGGACTCCGCAGACATTGATGCCAAATTATCTTCTTGTCTCTTTTTTAAACTTATAACCATCAAAGATGGAAAGAGGCTTTCGCTTATACTAATAGCTATTACCGGAAGATATCCGGTATTTCTTATTCTTTGTGCAGATCTTCGGCTGTATTGTTCTCCGATAGTTAGGCTGGTCAATAAACCTGATAGATCTGATTATCTGGCGTAACCCTTTGATCATGTATAGTTGCGGGCAACGACGGATGCCTATGAGGAAGTTCGTCAACCAATGATTTAGATAGTGAGGCAAGATGGACTATCAATCTTCGAAAAGCCCCGTGTTGCAATTGTGGAAAAAGTTTGGGAGCTCGGCACTCGGGCGCTGGGCAGTTTCTAAAGTAGTGGCCTTCAAGGCTCCATATTTCAGGTCTATCAAGCCATGCTTTGCCGAAGTGTCCCCAGGACATGTCGAAGTGCTCTTAAAAAAGCGCTGGAGTGTTACTAATCATATTGGAACTGTACATGCTATTGCCATGTGTAATGCCGCCGAGCTAGCTGGTGGCGTTTGTCTTGATGTATCCCTTGATCGACGATTTCGTTGGATACCTGTAGGGATGGAGGTTAAGTACTTGAAGATGGCTAAAACTAACTTGAGAGCCGTATGTGAGTACCCTGAGTTTGAATCTATTGATGCGGGTGATGTAATCATGCCAGTCGGGGTTTTCGACCAGAACGGGGAAGAAGTTTTCCATGCAGATATCACTATGCGCGTATCCCAACGGCCCAGCGCCAAATAAATGCTGTTCTGGAAGGCTTGGAGGTTCTTTACTCCTAAGCCTTGCCTAAGAAGCCGGCTAACCAGCCATCTACCTGTATGGAAAATGTGCACCTGTACTAACCTTGATTTCAACAGGTGTGGATTGGTTGAGGAATCCGTAAAATACCCGGCTTCTTAAACTGTATCTATCTGGAGGAATTATGGGCTTAGAGTGGAAGTTGGGTCGATCATCAGGCCTGCTTGATTTGGTCAGTGATGACGGTGCGGAATACCAGCTGTACCATGCGAAGAGCAATGCTATTACAGATAGTGATGTATACCAGGACTTAACCGAGACCTTGGGTATGGCCGTATCCAAGCTCAATGAGAGTATCAATGACTCTTCCCTCTACTTCCTGATTCGCTGGGAAAGTGCTTCTTCTACATTGACAATCTCTATTACTGACGATAGCAGGAAGAAGGATTCTGATATTGTCGTGCGGTGTCATTTCCTTGCGCTGGAGCCATCGGAGGCATTTACGGAGAACCTGAGGTTTTGGTGTAAGGAATATCTATCTACGGACCAGGGATTTTCCCAGTTTTCCCTTGTGGCACTTTTTGCTGATAAGTCCAGGGACAGCGCTGTTATCCTTTAATGCCAAGTCGTACTTGAAGGCTCCTAATGACTGCCGATGAATTGCGGCAGGGTGCAAGATATGAATCAATCGCCTCCACCTATGTGGGTGAGTAACAGAGTGAACTTATGGATGTTTTGCTGATTATTGATATGCAGGAAGCTTCCTTTGCGGAGCGTAATCAGTTTGATGTAGACGGTACCATAGCCCGCATAAACAGGCTCGCTGCCTGGGTTAGGGAGCGAGATGGAAGTGTAATATTTATACAGCATGATGGGCTTGAAGAAGAGGGACTCCTGCCCGGATCTACGGGCTGGGCACTGCTGGATGATCTGATAAAAAGTGAAAGTGATCTTGTAATTAGAAAAAAAACCAATGATGCTTTTTATCAGACAGATCTAAAGCACACCTTGGAAAAGCTTAATGTAAATCGTCTGATTGTCAGCGGATGGGCGACGGATTTTTGTGTAGATACCACTATTAGGTCTGCTGTGAGCCATAAGATCAATATCTTAGTAGCTTCTGATTGTCATACCTTGAAAGACCGTCCACACCTTAAGGCACAAACTGTAATAGCCCACCATAACTGGATATGGAGTGAGCTGATTACTGACGACACAACTATTCGGGTGGAACTGCTGGAGGAAATTCTGCAATAATTTTCCCTCTATAACTGTTTGCTTATATTAAGGTTTTTTACCGAATTATCAGCTTTTGAAAGAAGTTCAAGGAATTGCCAGGATTTAATTTGGTTTTTTATTATACCAATTAGTCGACTCGATATATTGCTAAGTAATTGTCAGGCCGATTAGAGAGGAAATTTTTATGAATGTGTACTAGTTATGTATTGGATTTCTAGTCGCATTATCGCTTTTCCTTGGGACTCTTGTCGCTATAGGGCATAGTAAGTAAAAGATGGGGCATTCCTTTGAGCTGGATAACACTTTACATAATTGGATGAGAGCCCATGCCAATACGGTCGAATATGCGTCTTTCTTAATGATTCTTATTTATCTCGTCAGCCTCGGGCAGCTGGGCGCTCTAAGTCTGGTGGTTTGTAGTTCTAGTCACAGCCTGCCGTTTTCTTTTCGTTGTTGGAGTTCTACTCCCCCTCTAGCATAGCCAGGCCTAGTCCTATGCGTTTTATTGGCGCTGTGTGAACTTACTTCTTTAGGTTTAAAATTTTTTGCGATATTTGCCCAGCAAGTGTGAGTTAATTCCTTGAACCCCCTTGCTTTTATTATGCATAAAAAGGGCAGGAGTAAATTCAGCCTTCACTATCATTCTATGCCCGTTTACCGCTTTGTCCCGTTATTACCGCGGCACCGATCATATGTGCTAACCGCAGTGCTTCGGGCACGTTGCCATTATCCGTTGCCTGCTCCAGTACCCGGGCAGCGATATCGGGGTTGCAGCCCTGTACCTGGAAATAAAAATTCCTGAGTGAGTGGATTTCGCCGGCTTTTAACAACGTCTCTTTGCGGAGCCGGTAATCGGGGAAGTTTTGAAGGGCGCGATCTATGGCTGCCATATCCGGTAGCTTACGCATAACGGCAATACAAGGGCGATCGATAGTTTTTGAGAGTTCAGGTAAATCAATAATATTAAAACCACCGACAGCAAGGCCATCCGTAAGGATTACGTTTATTTGACTATAAAACTTACTGTTTTTTAACAGTTCAGCAATGACCTGGGTGGCCTCCATACCATCTTTTTTCACTTCTCCCCATAGCATTCCCTCGAAGCGTGTATTGGAACAGACGATGCCGCTAACCTTTACTGGCGTGCCTCGCTCTTTCTTGAAAGGGGCATCGTCAAATCCGATCAGGCGGATCAGCTTGTTCAAGCGCAGTAGTTCTTCCAGGGATTTCATCACTTGAGATTTTGCTATCGGAAAAGGTAGGGGAAGAGTCGCAGCTTTTCTTCTTGATTCAGTGATTCAACCTGAAGAATATTATTTTCAGGAATGCTCTCTGGATTTGGGTAAAGCTCGATCATTTTTTCCAGGTTATCTTCACGCAATAGATGAAGGATAGGAAAAGGGGCCCGGTTAGTGAGATTTTCAGCATCATTCGGATTTGTTCCGGCAAATTGGTAGTCCGGATGGAAGCTGGCCAGCTGATAAGTGCCTACATAGTTGTAGCGTTCCAGTAGCCATTCGGCCTGATCGAGAAATTGATTGTAGTCGGCAAAGTCTTGCAGATGATCGGGAATAATCAGCAGGGTAGTAAGGAGCTCACTCTCTGGCGTACTGTCGAGTCGTTGCAGTTCTGTATGTAAATCGGCCAGCAGGGCCTGGTCGTTATTGCTTTCACTGGCTATGTAGCGTATCTGGCCTGCGCGCATAGGTTTGCGCGCAAAAGGGCAGAGGTTTAAGCCCACCACCACATCGGTGAGCCATTGCTCCACTACCTGGACAACATCTTGCTTCATTGCCAATTACCACATAAGGTCATCGGGGATCTGGAAATCTGCATAGGGGTCGTCTTCATCTACCGGTGCTGATGTTTCAGCAGGTTTAACGATAATCTCAGTGTTTCGCTCGGCAATCTTGTCGGCGATTATCCTGGGCACCAAATCAAAACGCGCATCCTGGGCGACAATCACCAGGCGACCGGCTATCAGGTGATCGCGTAGTTCATCACTGACGTAGATGGTTTTGATCTTCTTGTCGAAAGTAAAATTGTAAGCCGTTTCTCCAGAGTAGGGCTGGCGGTTTGTTTCCACCAATTGCTTGATCTGGGCTGCGATAGCTTTCTGTTGAGCAGCGGCATCTCGCTCGGCATTCAGGGCGCGATCTCGAGCAGCTTTCTCTGCGAGAGTCTTTTGTGCGGCCAGCTTGGTTTCATCTATCTGGGGCTGCGCAGACTTCTTAGCAACTTTCTGCTGTTTGCGCTTTTCCTTGCTAACTTGTTTGGCTTTCTTCTTGTCAACAAGTCCTGCTTGCAGGAGTTGGTCTTGCAATGAGGCCATAGTGTGCTTCCCAAAAGTTACATTGGAATTGGTGTCGCAATAGGCGACTATTCGGTCAAAAAATATTCAGAGGCTTTGCCTGAATGTTGGTGATGAGCATTTTACCTGAAGTTGGCCTTAGCATTGATAAGGAATTTTATTCAGGGTGTCCAAGGTTTGCCTGAGGTTGCAGTGGCAATAATTTCATCTGGCTGTTTGCCATCCGCAAGCATCTGAGCACCGCCGGGGATAACCAGTGCGGAACCAGTGGCAATAGCCACGCGCTTACCGCTGGGCGTATCAATATTGCAGGATGAAACCCTTAACTGCCGGCCTCGGTGAAGTACCTGGGACTCTAAGATCAAATCCCCACTGTTGAGCTTTGCTGGTCGTGCAAAGCGAATATGCATATCTAGAGTGGCGAAGATAGATCCGGCAGGTAGAGTGGAGTAAACAGCTCCGCCCATGGTGAAGTCTGCAGCCCAGGCCAGAAGTCCACCATAAATGGATAAAGTTCCATTAGAGAACCAGGGGGAGGAAGGCATGGTAGAGATACAGCGCCCATTTTCTATCTCGACTGCTCGATAGCCAGTAAGTAACCAAACTGGATGCATTCGCCCTTCATTGATCGTCAACCGCTGAAGTTCAATGGGCACTTGTTCTGGAAAGTGTGCCATATCACAAAAGAAGGTTTCAGGAGGAGGGCGTAAATAAGGATCAGGTGGCTCGGTGGGCCCTAAGTCTGGTAGAGGAAGCTCTTGATCTGGGCTGACTGGAAAGTCTGCTATTAAGCAGCGGGTACTCCCATAAGCGAGAGTCCTGCCATTTTGGTCGTTGATCTGCAGGCTGGAGAGGCCAACCTGGCTACCGGAGTGAATCGTCGTTGCCCGGCCGACAATGTTCTGAGTACTAGTGGTAATTGGCCGGATAAAGCACATGTTCAGTTCAGAAGTGCTCAGTACTTTACCTGCGGGTAGGGTAGTCCAGATAGCGGAAGCCAGGGGAGCATCAGCGAACATTGCATAGATACCGCCCCAGTAAATGCCGGTACCATCAGCTAACCAAGGTGTAATAGGCATGGAATAGGTAGCTTTTCCAAGCCCTGCCTCAATAGGTTGCATGCCAGTTAAGCGCCAAAAGGGAGGTCCTGGCAGGCTACCGCGAATATATTGCTTGAATGTCTGCAATCCAGGTTGCTGAAGTGCTCGCAGGTCACAAATGGCGCCGCGATGAACTTCGTCGGTGATATTGGTCATCCCCGCCTCCAGTTGCATCTATAGCAAGGTTAATGTGCGGGGGTGGGGGATACGAGATATTGTGTAGTGGATAGGTAGCGGCAAGAATGCCACTACCGAAAACCTATAGAGAGCCTCTATTTTATAGCTAGAGTGGGCAGATCCACCGTAATCGTTGTCTTTTCAATAGGGCGCCCCTCCAAAAATAAGTTTATGGTGTCTTGAACCTCTTCGGAGGCCATAAACAAGTTGTGACCGGCATTTTTTACGGTTACTAAGGTTGTATTTGAAAGACCTGAAACGGCTTCGTGTTGGCTTTCAATATAAGTTCTGCCATCTAGCGTACCGCTGAATAATAATACGGGCACATCACTTTGCGGGTTTGCCCGGAAGCGATTTCCCAAGTCCAGCTCTGGCGCCAAGCCGTCATAATGGTATGAAAAGTTTAAGTAGTCCCCCAGCAGGCTAGCTTTAGCTTGTTCGGCCACCTTGGCTTTGCGTCCTTTATCGATACCGGATGCAATATCCATAGCAGTGGGCATCGGTCTGAGGGTAATGGGAGCTCCAGGCTGTAGGAACCCATCAGGAAAATAACGGGAAGGAACTTTGTTGAAGGCCGGTACCTCTCTCAAGTCTATTGCACGATAAAAAGCGAGCAGTTGGGCTGCACTTTTGGGGTCTGCAATAAATGCAGAGGCTATTTGTTGCATATCTCTGCTTTGTAATAGGGTATCCAGCTTACTCCCATCCCTTTGCGGAAGCTGAATTTTTAGAGGTTGCTTTTCCAGCTTTGCATGGACGCGATGTATCAAGCCTTTAATATCTGGGTAAATCGCCTTCGCTTCGGGCTGCTGATCGATGGCTTTTTGAAGGCGATCCAGATAGGATTCTGTACGGGAAGGTAGCTTAATAGTTTGGTTTAGCCCCTCAGCACTGGAAAGAATAATCCGATCAATAGACCCCTCTATCTCCTTTAAGGCTGCTAGTGCCAAATGGCTGCCGTAAGAAGTGCCCCACAATACAATTTTCTCTTCTCCCAAATGGTGCCGTAGAGCCTCTAGATCACGAGCACTTTCCAATGTGTTATAGGCTGCGAGATCAACACCTTGATCGCGCCAGAAAGAGAGGCATTCAAGAAGGGCACTTTGATGCAGTTCAACATATTTCGAATCGGAGGTGGAGATGAGCGGTGGAACTATCTGCTTAGACTCGCAGTTAGGCAGGTCATTGGAATGCCCGGTGCCGCGCTGGTCCAGGGCAATGACATCACCGTATTCCCGCAATGCCATAAACATTTCATAGCGATAGTTGACTGCCATAATTCCGGATCCGCCGGGGCCCCCAGCCAGATAGACAATAGGCGGACCCGCCTTTTTACCTGTCGAAGGGAAGCGGATATACTGAATTGAAAGGTTGCGGCTATCTTTGATAGCGCGATTTTCTGGGACCTTAAAAAAACCTCTGTAACCATCTGCAGTTTTTTTACTCCAGGTAGCAAATGTATAGGGCTTTTCATTATTTATTGCTTTTGCATGCCCGAGAGAGGAGGTCAATAGGAGACCAGCAACTGCTGAACTCCAAAAAAGGGTTAGTCTTTTAAGTCCTTTCATACAAACTTGCCTGCTTGTTAATATGCTTGCTTTGATTGTCTGTGATAGAAAAAGTCAACTCAAGCCAATTAGCTATCCGGTTGTGGAACTTATCATCGGAGCAAGTTCGACTTTTCGTTCTGAAGAGTTATTTGGCATCTTGGAAAGATTTTTGTTGGCCAGATAGCTCTTTTGAAAAAATGTACAGAAGAAATTATCTACATGGTTATTGAGCAGATTTTCTTGAATTTCAGGCTGTTGTAAAAACTGGCTATAATCTGGTTTATCTGTGATTTCTTTTATTGGCAAATCCATTGCTGGAAGTTCCTTTGGGTGAAAAATGTGCGGAGTACCGATATTTGTCAATCCAGCATGGCACCCGGAATAGAGTAGGGCCATAGCATCAACGATAAAACCTCCCCGGTCGCATCCGCAAAATCTTGCTTTCTGTAATCCGAAATGGTTCATCATACCTGTAAGGGCATTATTGTGTTCTTTCCCAGCACCTCTGAAGGTAGGCTTGAAGCTGTAACAATGGAGTACATAATTTAAGAGAGTCTCTCCATTTTATTATTTTTCCTTGAAAAAATAGAAAATCACTATTTGTTTTTTAAGTGGATATTTTCCGGTTCAACTCTCCAAGTTCTTTTACTACGATACGAGGGTTGTGAAAAAGTAAAGAATTTAAAAGTTGTCACTAAAGTCACAGAGGTTATCGAATAAAGTATATAAAGAAAAGAAAATTTCAATTAATGAGCCTAAATTTGTTTGATATGGGGTGCTTATGTTTGATCTTTTTGTGCCAGTTTGATTGGTTCCAGGGCGTTTATTGGACGGCGATTAGGCAACTAGAGGGCAAAGTATTGGATTTGTTTGAGCTGCCATACAGAATTCTGACTCTTCTGCTGGTTTTTATAGTGCCCAGTGGGGAATTGTTTTTCTGGTGAGAGGCTTTTTCTATGTTATTAGAATGATGCGGGGGAAAGTCAAGTGGCCTTTGGATAAACTGCAGTAGGCTTTCTTTAGTACCAGTTACAAATTTATGAAGGTTTGCGATGCTAGCTGTGGAGTCGCTCAATGAGTGATCAATGCCTCTTAGGCTAGCTAAACTTGGAAATCTTGTGGCGTGTAATTCTAGAGATTGTTCACTTATGAAACATATAGGCGTTCTATTCACCATTTAGTTTATTGAAGGCGTTTATCAATAAGTGTGGTGCAGTTATTCTAAATTTTCTGGAAACCGAATAAGTCAAAATAAATTTAAGAAAAATTTTCCAGAGAGAATTCTTTTAAAGTGTGTTTTTGACCTAGCAGTCTGCATTTTTGATTGGTTTTGTGAATTAATGGTCATAATTTTATAAGTCTCTGAAAGCTTTGTGGTAATTCAAATAAGTTTTTTTGGTGTTCGTCCAGTTTTAATTACCGGCTTAGCGCTAGTCGAGTTAGTGATGAAGCTCTAGGCGGTTGGCACACTTTCAATTGACCAAATACTTGTTTGCCTATGAACAAAAGCTGCCAAAAAGATATGGCTTCATGGGTCGGGGAGTATCGTTTGGGGTTGAGGCGATATTTTTCTTCCAGGGTGAATATTTCTGATGTGGATGACCTGGTGCAAGAAGTTTTTGCGCATCTGCATTTTCAGATGAAGAAATCTAATACGAATATTAGAAATCCAAGGAGTTATATCTACACAATTGCGAAAAATCTTTTGGTAAGCCATGGCCGCTACCAGAAATCTCGCTGCCGTGCATATCATGAGCCACTTAGTTCTGAGATAGATATTCCAGATGTGATCACACCTGAGCGAACGGTTATAGGGATGCAGGATTGCCGTCGTGTCTGTCAAGCTATCCTGAGATTACCGCCAAGAGCAGGTACAGCATTTAAATTTCATCGCTTTGAAGGTTTAACTTACCAAGATATCGCCGAGCGCATGGGAATCTCCAAGGAGTCAGTAAAGGAGCTAATTCAACGTGCATTAGTTCGAATTCGGAAGGTAATGGAAGAGGCCGTTTGACGTTGCCGATTTTGACTAGGCTAAGTGAGACATCTTGAGGGAAATTTCAATAGATTAGTTTTTTAATCTTGGTGTTTAAGACGTTGTTGATTTATTTGTTGTTTTGTATGGGGGATTCATTTTTATCAGCTACTATTTTCTAGTTGGAAGTTGGAAGTTGGAAGTTGGAAGTTGGAAGTTGGAAGTTGGAAGTTGGAAGTTGGAAGTTGGAAGTTGGAAGTTTATATCAATTAAAAATATAAGTTTTTGTTGTTCTTGATTTATGTTTGATGTTCTCTGGGCGGGTAATCTTAATCCCCCCTACCGCGAGTGTGTTGCGTCTTTAACTTGGTTAGGCCTGAGATAAGGTGGTGTTTGGCTGACTTAAAAATAATAGAGAAAATAATATAGAGAGACTCAGTATGATGATGAGCCTTCGTAAGAAAGAAAAGTTGATTGCACAAGCGATTCGTACCACTAATCCAGTCAATAATCATACCCCTTGGTATAGCGTTGCGATTGCCTGCATGGTAATGACTGCGACGCCATTGACAGCCTTATCTCAGGATGACCAAAGCGAGGATAAAAGTAGTCGAGCAAGGCAGCCTATCGAAGAAGTTACCGTAACAGCACAAAAAATAGAGGAGAGTATTCAGGATGTTCCTATCGCTGTCTCTGCCTTGTCGGGGGACAATATAGATGCCCTGAAGATTGAACGGGGTGAAGAACTACTTCGTGCGGTGCCTAACGTAAACTTTTCCAAATCAAACTTTAGTACCTATAACTTCTCAATTCGTGGCGTTGGTACCAAGGCTGTCTCTGCTGCAACCGATCCGGCGGTGGCGGTGAGCTTCAATAATGCACCACTTATTCGTAACCGGTTGTTCGAGCAGGAGTTTTTTGATGTACAGCGAGTAGAGGTGTTACGAGGACCTCAAGGTACTTTGTATGGCCGAAATGCGACTGCTGGCGTGGTTAATATGTTGCCGGTGATGCCAGAGGATGAATTTGCTTCTGAGATTAAAGCTGAAATAGGTAGCTATAACTCAAAGCGCACAAGTGGCATGTTTAACTTGCCGGTGGGCGATACCATGGCACTGCGGCTTTCAGGTGCTATGACCAAACGTGATGGCTTTGATACCAATACCTACACTGGGAACGATGTAAATGATAGGGATCTTTATTCCACGCGTGCCATTTTTGAGTGGGAACCCAGTGAAACCTTTAGTGCAAACCTGATCTGGCAGCACTTTGAAGAAGATGACAAACGCTCACGTACTGGCAAGCAGCTATGTACCACCGACCCGGGACCATCGACGATCGGGGATACTGAGCTAACAGAAATTACTTCTATTTTCTTTAGCCAGGGGTGTATGCCGGCATCAATTTACAGTGATGATGCCTATAGCGCGCCGAATGGAAGAGGGTTTGCTTTTGTGTTGGTACCCCAGTTTATCAATTTAGATACTGGATTTCCGATTATCGACTATTACAGTAATCCCTATGGAAATGCAGAGCAATCAAGGGATTTACGTGAGATTGCCACCAGCTATGATCCAGTTTTCCGTGCTGAAAATGATTTAGTGCAGCTGAATTTTGAGTGGGAATTGAGTAATTCACTCACTTTTTTCTCCCAATCAACTTATGCAAAGGATGATTACTACTCTTCTCAAGATTACAATCGTTATGTATCAGACCCAATTTTTAATGATTCTGCTGAATTTGTTCCCACCCCTGGAGGAATTTATACTGATCCACAGTTAGGCCCCTCTGATGGAATATTAGCAGTAGATATTAGCCGCTCCGATAATAAACAATGGAGCCAGGAATTCCGGTTACAGACATCTTTTGATGGGCCCTGGAACTTTTCATTAGGTGCTAACTACCTGGACTTTAAAACCCAGGATGATTATTTTGTATTCAATAATATGTTTAGTTTGATTGCAGAATATTTTTATAACGGTACCAGAGACCCTGATACAGGTTTATTGATTTCTGAAAAATGTATTGATCCAGAGGTCGGTGCGGGTGATATGGATTGTATTTATGTAGATCCAAATTCACTTGAGAATATTGATGAGGAGGGGCATAACTATTTTCTTAGTAGAAACTTAGTGGAAACTCGCTCATGGGCCCTGTTTGGTGAGGCCTATTGGCAGATCACAGAGGATGTAAAACTTACCACAGGTTTGCGCTACACCGATGACCGTAAGCAATCAACTCCTGTACCTAGCCAGTTACTGTTAGGTACAAGCTTTGATAGTGAAACAGGAGAAATAATATCGGGCCAGCGTTCAGGTGGGCTTGTTCACCGAGGATATCCAGAGGGAGATCAAGTTACTCAGAATTGGCAGGAATATACAGGCCGTGCGGTACTAGATTGGCGAGTAGACACCCCCTTTACTGACGATACCATGTTTTATTTATCTTTTGCTCACGGTTATAAGGGGGGCGGCACTAATCCACCTCGAGCAGAGATTGATCCAACCGTAGTGCAGTATCAACCCCTGGAGGACTCCTTTGAACCGGAGTTTGTTAATGCGATAGAAATCGGCTCCAAGAATGTAATGTTAGATGGAAGTCTGACATTCAATGCCAACGCCTTCTATTATGATTATACAGATTATCAAGTTTCCCAAATTGTTGATCGCATTTCTTTAAATGAGAACTTTGATGCGGAGAGTATGGGGCTTGAGCTTGAGCTGGCGTGGCAGCTTACAGATAGCACCAGAGTTGATATGAATATGGGCTACCTGAAGACTCGTATCGCAGATGGTGAAGAGTCTATTGATGTTATGAATCGCACTCAAGGAAATGAAGATTGGATGTTGGTAAGGCCTAGTATTCAGGTTCCTTCAAACTGTATTGCACCAGTGGATTTGGTTGAAACAGTTGCCGCCACCGGCAATGTGCTTGCCATTTGGTCACTCTGTGCAGGCTCTGCTCTATACGGTTCATTTACGCCAGAGATAGAGGGCTTTGCGCGCTGGGACTTGCTTTATGGTGTAGATCCTTATAATCCACTCACTGATGCTCCAAATGGAGGGCGGGGCTTTGCTGCTGATCTGAGTGGTAACGAGCTACCTAATGCTCCGCGGTTTACTGTGAATTTTGGTGTCGAACATACTATTCCTATTGAGGACTGGGATCTGACGTTGCGGGCGGATTACTATCGCCAATCTGAGAGCTATGCACGTGTTTATAATACAGAATATGATCGTTTGAAGGCATGGAGCAACCTTAATGCTTCTGTGAGCTTGAACAACCCGAATTCTGAACTGTATATGCAGCTCTACGTGAAAAATATATTTGACGATGCGCCGATTACAGATATGTTTACAAATAGTGATGATTCAGGTCTTACTACAAATGTATTTACTTTAGAGCCTCGTATTGTTGGGTTTAGTGTCAGTAAAGGCTTTTAATACTTTTACTTTTTAAACCCGGTATCGGAGGCCTGCTGATTAGAGTAGTCACAGTAAGTTAGAATGCGGTATTTCATCTCTTACTTACTGTGGCTTTTCCTTTGTCTTCTTCTGATAGATTGCTAATTTACTATATATCTAAATTAAATTAATTTTTAGATTAATAGAGCTGATATTTATTCTCTTTCAAGATTAGGTTGGTTGTAGGGAATAGCTTCTCTAGCGTATTCTACTATGAAGGTACTGTAATTGCAGGGCCTGATTTCCTTTTGAGGGATTAATGTTGCATGACATTATAAGAGGATTTGAATAGTAGTATTTTATATAAAGGTAAGGGTAATAAGAAAATGCTTTAAAATGAAATTCATTAGTTATTTATAAAAAATACCGCTAGCGGTTGCCGGCGGTATTTTAAATTGGCTACCTCGAGGGTTTTTTAGGGTACAGTGAATGAGGATTGTGGGTTGGTTGATACAACGCCATTAATTACACAGGCACTACCTGAACCTACACTCGGAATTTGAGCATTATTAAAGGTGATCCTTCCTGTTGATTGATCGAAAGAACCTGTTAAATCTCCAGCGCAGTTACCAGTTACGGCGGCAACAGCAACATTCTTTAAGGTTACTGTATTGTTTGCGTTTCCTATCAGGTCATAGGGAAGATTATTGAAGGAGACACTGTTGCACATATTGAGGAATCCGCCCGATAGCGCAAGACTGCCTACTGAAGCATCTGCGCCGGTGGAATTTACACTGCCTGAAAGTGTGCAGTTAAGAGAAATTCCTTTTTTAACCGTTAGGGTGCCAACATTTGCCAAGGCGATAGCACCCGGAGGGGACCAGGTTTCGGCGTTGGCTAGACTGGTAACCCCAAGGGAAACGAGACAGATAGAAGCAGCGGTAAGGATCTTTTTCATAATAATAATATTCCTAGTAGCTTTGTAAGTTACGGCAGGCGTAGTGTCAATACTTGGGTATTTATAATCCGCCGCCTTTTAATAAGCGCATCATCGCTTGGAGGTGATTCCACTTATAGCCTAGAAAAACTGAATAGGGTTTAAGTATCAACACCATCCATCCTTAAAGACGAACAGGGACGATTATTGGGGGGAGGGATAACTCAAATAGACGCGATTTTATCGGTAAAGAACATTCTTTATCCTCAAATTTAGTTGATTATAGTCAGAATATTTTATATTAAGATTTCTGTACCTAATAAGCCTTTACCACAGTGGGATTTGGTTATCCTCAATATTGGATCTGTTGAGCGATAATGATTTCCATTTTAAACATTTTGGAGTTTATATTTTTTATACGATGAGTTCATACTTCCTGGAAAATTAAAAGATGTAGCCTGGGGGATCGAAGGGATGAATGAAGGCTGAATGTTGGCGAACTGCCAAAAGTGGTCTGAAGTGACTATGATAGTACATCCTGCATTTTCAAATTTATTTAAAAATAAGTTGGGATATAACTTTTTACGGTTTTCTGTGGTGCGGTAAATAAAAGTCGTGAATTATTTAAGATAATACCACTCTTTGTTTTGAGGATTTAATTGAACTTGGTAATGGGGACTCTAACATTTTTGGAAACTTCCCTCCGGTGGATTGGTTGGAGTTACCTATCAGATCTCCGACAGTGTGCCTCAACGAAAAGTTAAAACTGGCATAGCCGATCTTCTGGTTGTCATCTCTCTTATAAATGGAATCTACTTCCTGCCGCTATGTGAAAGCTGTCTTCTGGATCTGATTTCTAAGGTTATATCAGCCATTTGTAATGGTTAACAGAATGACTGTTCCTGGTGAATGTGGACAGGGAAGAAGGCTATTGTACTTGCCTGTGATCAGGGCCCTGGCGCTAAAAGATATACCGGGCTGGTCCAACCTAATCCCTCTAGGAAAGTACCTACTCCATGCTGAGTTTTTGTCAGTAAGTAATATTTTGTTGGTTGTTTTTTGTACATTAGGGTGATGTCGCTGGATCTTTGCTCTCCCGGCCTCGTATTCATATTGCTATACTCCGCGCCCCTGAAAGACCCCTATCTTAGTACGGAGAACTTGATGTCTGACTCACAGTGCGATATTGGCTTTATCGGCGCCGGTGTGATGGGTAAGAACCTGATCCTGAACCTGGCTGACAACGGCTACAAGGTTTGTGCTTTCGATCTGGATCACAATCGGCTCAACGCACTGCTGGAGCAGGACAAGAAAGAGCGCGGTGATCAGCCGGCACGGGTGGAGACCTGCAATTCGTACACCGAGCTGTTGGCAAAAGTAAAGGCGCCGCACCTGATTATTCTGTCTGTGCCAGCGGGTGCACCAGTAGATGATGTTTGCTGCAAGCTACTGGATGCAGGGCTTAAAGCAGACGATATCGTGGTGGATACCGGTAACAGCTTGTGGACTGACTCCGTTGAGCGCGCCAAGCGATATGAAGGTAAGCTGATCTTTTTTACCACGGCAGTATCCGGAGGCGAGGTTGGTGCCCGTTTTGGCCCCTCTTTGATGCCTAGTGGTGACCGTTATGCCTGGAGCCGTATAGAGCCGGTTTGGCACTCCATTGCAGCCAAGGTCGATAAGGCCAGTGGCCAACCTATCGAGCGCTTTGAGCCAGGCAATCCTGTACGTGAGGGAGAGCCCTGTGCGGCCTATATTGGTCCCATTGGTTCCGGTCACTATGTAAAGATGGTGCACAATGGTATCGAATACGCTGATATGCAGATGATCTGTGAGGCCTACCATGTGATGCGCAGTGCCCTGGAGATGTCACCAGCCGAGATTGCTGAAGTGTTTCGAGAATGGAATCGCGGCCCACTGAACAGCTACCTGATCAATATCAGTGCGGAAGTTCTATCCACCCTGGATTCTGTCACCGAGCAGCCGCTGGTTGATGTGATTCTGGATCGAGCCGGCCAGAAGGGAACAGGGCTGTGGACGGCAATCAGCAGTCTGGAGGTGGGATGTCCGGCACCGAGTATTGCCGAAGCAGTTTATGCTCGTTCCCTGTCTACGCGTAAGACCCTGCGCTCTCGTGCTGCTCAGAAACTAAAGGGGCCGTCAGTATCCCCGGTAGCGGTGGAGCAGCGTGATGAGGTAATCCAGGAGCTGCACGATGCCCTGTACTGCGCGAAAATTTGTGTATACGCCCAAGGCTTTGACCTGATGAAGCTGGCTGCGCGAGAGCAGGGCTGGCAGCTGAATTTTTCTGAGATTGCGCGTATTTGGCGGGCGGGCTGTATTATCCGTGCAGTATTTCTTCAGTCTATCAGCGATGCTTATGAGCGCGATGCCAAGCTGTCCAATTTGTTATTGGATGACTTCTTTACTCAGCAGATTGCCGAACACCAAAGCAATTGGCGTCAGGCGGTTGCCAGTGCCACGTTGAATGGTATTCCGGTACCGGCACTGTCTTCGGCTTTGAGTTACTACGATGCGTTCCGCACAGAGTCCCTGCCAGCTAATTTGCTACAAGGGCAGAGGGACTTCTTCGGCGCGCATACTTTCTCCCGTGTGGACCAGCCTGAGCAGAGGAAATACCACGTACTCTGGAGTGAGCCAGGTCGCCCTGTTGTAGAGATATGATCTGATAGAGAGTGAGGGGAAGAGCCCACATATATTCTGAGGGTAGGAGTGGGCTTCACCCGGTGGGCCTCCCGGTGCGAATGGCACCGGGTAAGTACTCAGAACGCTACTTCTTCCACTTCTCGTACCCGCTCATCGACTTCTCCACGTGAGGCTTTGGCTACTATTTCCTCCACGCTGGCAGCCTCCATATTTACTCCGCCAAAAGCGGCAAGCAAGTCCTTGAGCAGAGCTGAGATTTCAAGGGTCATTACGGCAAAATCGGCGTCAAAGCGCAGAGCTGCATTATCTGCATCGGCGCTATCGGCTTTTTCCAGTAATTCATCGTTGAACTTGACGCGTTTCAGGGAGAGCTGGTCGTCAACCAGGAATTCAACTCCTCCACGCCAGACCAGTCCCAGCTTGTGGACTTGAAGCCCCGCCACCAGGTGGTTGTGTATCTCCTCCGCGCAAAGGTCTTGGTTTTTGCAGCGGATCACACTACCGCTGTCTTTAGGGTCTCGAAGCTCACATTCATGGCCAAAATCAAACTGTATTGGCGCTTCAGGTGCGGTGAGCCAGTGGGTCATGGTTTGCTGTGGCAAATTTTTGGCGGAAAGGGGGATTACCGCAAGGCTGCTGATCGCTTCGCGGAGGTTTTCCAGCAATTCCTCTGCGGCAGATGCTGAGGAGGCATCTACTACGACCAAACCATCGTGGGGTGCGATATAGGCGTAGTGTAGGCGCGAGCGAGCAAAGGCTTTAGGCCGCATTTCAAGCAACACTTCATCCTTCAGGTTTTGTCGCTCTTTGCGACCAACCTGGCGGGCCTCTTTTGCGGAGATAGCTTGTGCCAGCTCTTCGACTTTTTCATTGACGACTGCCGCGGGCAGAACCTTTTCCTGTTTTTTGGCACAGACCATTAAGTAGCCATTGGTGGAGTGGACCAACTGGTTACCGTGGCGTCCAAGGGGGGGGACCCAGCCATAGCGAGAGGAGTCCTGGCTGCCACAGGGTATAAATGCCTGTGGCTCCAGTAGTTCGTTGAATTTTTCAGCATCCAGGCTGAATTCTTTGGTTAAGCGATAGACACGAAGGTTTTTAAACCACATACATCAGGCCATTTGTATTTAGTTACGAGTGCGGCCGACAATTATGCGGAAACTGGGGCGGGGCAGCTAGTGAGCTGTTTCCAAATGCCAGATTGGAGACGATTGCACCAAGTTCTATTGCTGAACTGACTGGGGCCAGCCATAGTGGCCCCGAAGCAGAAAAGGCTATTTCTTCACTAAGTTATCTATGGCTGGACCGGCGTCCCTGGAAAAATCTGTGGGAGTGAAACCCAGCAACTGTAATGCTGTGGCGGCAATCTGATTCTGGTACAGAGTGGGGCCCCCTGATACTTCACCATGTGCTTTGATATCCGGGCCCAGTGCTGCAATCCAGATTTCATCTGATCCGGGCATGCCATTTTTGTGTGGGTGGTCTTCCTTGCCAAAATATTGAGTCAGTGCCGGGCCGCTGGCGTGGTGTGGCCAGGCTTCGGCAATGTTACCGCGGCCATGGTCCACGGTTATTATCAGGTTAGTATTGTTTCGGTAGCCTTCGATAGATTGCAGGGTACTCCATAGGTCTGCGAGAATTACATCACTGCGATGGGCGGAATCGAGGTATTGGTGGTACTGTTCATCGTGGGCGAAATCATCGGTCTCACCCAGGGCTATATAGAGCATTTTTGGCTTATTATGGATTAAATATTCTTTGGCGAGCCCATAGGTGAAGGCGTCCGGGCGTACATCCTGCCAGAAAACTGGCAGCTGGCCTTGCAGTTCATTCAGAAATTGAGCACGCTGGGATATTCCAGGCCAGTTGGCGGGTTCCAATCCTGCATTGACAAAAACACCACTTCGATCCCGGTTGATAATAGCTGAGAATACGCCCCAGCTACCAAAAACAGCTACACTTTTTTCAAACTCTGGTTTGTTATTTAACCATTCCAGGAAAGTGATATTGTCATTGGGTAGTGGATCATTGCTGTTAATTTTTGGATCGGCGCGCCCGGTGAGGATTTCATTGTAGCCTGGGTAGGAAAACCACCAGCCGTTAGTGATATTGGCAAAAGATTCCTTTTCACGGTTACCGGCCAGAAATCCGCCTTTTTCTATTTTATTCCAGATAAAAGGAAAAAGTTTTTCTCGCTTTACCTTTGCTGATTCGCCTCCAAATTGCTTGATCAATTGATCTTTATTCTCCGTAAACTTTTCGTGATTCAATATTTCCTGGTCGTAACCGGAAAAAACTTCCTGCCAGCGCAAGCCATCAATAGTTACCAGTACCAGATTATCGGCAGCCTTAGAGTGGGCGCAAAGTGTTATAGCCAGTATTGCCGTGAGAAGGGCCTTCATAGGGTGTATCCTCTGTGGGCGTTGCCCAGTGTTATTATTTGTTATATCGCGCTATATCTCTTTATGGTTTGAGCGATGCCAAATTTTACCGAAAAAACACGGTAAGAAAAAACTACAAGCTTATTCAGCTTTATTTTGCGAAGGGCAACTGTTTAGGTGAGCCAATTTAAGCATCCAAGCAGCGCTCATTGGGAGCTGCCTGGATGCTTATGGAAAGTTACTTAGAAATCCAGGATAACTGATAGTGATATTGTGCACGGAGCGCCCCCCAGGCACCGCCTGAAACTACACCACCCAGGTTGTCTTCATCAAACGGGTTAAGGGGAAGCGAGCTTAGTATTCTGATTAGAGGCTCAATAAGTATTCCGTTCTTAGGGAGTCAAAATTAGGGATAGGCTCTGATTGGGCACAAAACATGAGAAAATGGGTTATACATTGATGAATTGGAAGCCCCGGAGCTTTACGATAAAATTTCGGGGCGTGAGATGGAAAAATTTATTTAGGGTCAAGAGGCAATTTTCAATGAAATTCCAGTGCAGGCCTCTATTGCTGACCAAATAATACCGATAACCGCATTCCAAACCTTTTCAATAGTGACTGCGAGAAGTCCACGTAAAGTTTTGGCAAAGTTTAGGGCCATATCTTCCAGGGAGTCTAGAAAGTAGTCTCTGAGGTCATCATCAATTTCCTCGGCCAAAATTGCGTTGGCGATGAGCTTTGCTTGCAGTGCCAGTGCAGCCAGTTGGCGTTCTGAAAAACCGCGAATCTCGGTGATATCGTGATTGATAACTGTGGAAGCTGCATCTTTGATATTGGAAATCAGCTGGTTAACGTCAAGTGACATGTCTAATTCCTCAGCGGTTTAGAAAAGATTCATAGGTCAGGGCCTGGTCCATGGAGATTACAACTTCATTTTTGAAGAGAGCAACAGCAGTAGCGCGCAGTCCCTTATCTTCATCTTCCTTTCGCATTCGATTGAGACTGCCGGAAATTTTTTCAAGGGAAGCAACACTTGGTGGTGCAGATTCAAAACTAATAGTGCTATCTGTAGAGTCAAGGTAATTGTTGATTTTTCTCAAAGTATCCTTGTTGGGGATAGGTCGGGTATTTGATTGCATGGCCAGCGCATCAATTTTACCAATTAAGGAGTGATAGTTTTGGCTTCTCTCGCTATAGGAGTCTTTGTTGGTGCCATGGGAAACCGAGGAAAAGAATTGCATCAATTCAGCATTGACTTCGGTTAGGCCTGAATAAAGCTCCGCATCATACCTGGGAGCAAGCTGGGTACAGCTACTGACAAGAATCGCCAGAAATAAGCACAGAGTCGATGCTCTTTTCATTGACTGGTTGGCTGACATCTCTACTCTCCTTGCTGTAAGTGTATTGTTGGTGACTGTTGTGTTCTGGAAATTTCTTACCGGCACGAGCAGTGCGCTTTGTTATTGGTTCAGGCTGGCTCTATGGCTATTTTTTCGCTAGGGCTAACGATACTATTTTGTCGCTCGTAATAAGATAGCAGTAGCCTCACGGCCTCCTGATTGTCAAAGTAACGAGAGTGCACCCTGGCAGCCAGCTTGTCTGGGAAAGTGCCATATGAGCCAATAATACGCTCATAGCAATGATGGGCATCTGGTACTGCCGATCCGCTGGCAAACCAATCTGAGTGAGACTTGATATCAATCCACTCAATTAAGTCTTTGCGCTGGGACAGTTCAAGTACTTCATTCTGTAGCCAGGGTGCTTGCTTACCTAATACCTCAATTAGGGAACCCATTGTGAGTATGCGAACAGGGACTCCAATGGGGGGAAGGTCAGCAAACAGGTCAACAGTGACAACACTACCGAAGCTGTGTCCGACAATGGTCACCGACTGGTATTTTTCTTGTGCAAGGCTGCTTTCCAACTGTTCACGTACTCGTCGGATTATTTCAAAACGTACCGCAGGTTTGCCCCTGGCCGCCGGTTCATTGGTGAGGTAGCGCTTACAAAAATCAGAGATGTCCACTAATAGAGAGACCGGCATTAATGCCACTATTGCCGTGGCTACAGCCCATATTCGCCAGCCACCAATGTACTCCACGGAGCGCTTCAACTTTTCCACCAGGAAGAAGAAAGGGTTGTCTGTGGCTGGCTCTATGGCCTCAACAAATAAAATAATGGTACCTAGGTACCAGACAATAAAAGCAAGAGCCGATAGCGTCAGGCCAAAGGTTAAGTATTTACGTCTAAGTACCCCTTTCCAGATGTGAAGATTGGCAAGCCAGAACCAGATCAATGAGAATCCTCTGGCAAGCCGAGTTTTCAACGTTTGCTGAGTAATACTGGGAACCAAGTCGTTCCAGTATGCCTCCACAAGATCCAGCTCCTGGGGCTGTCCGCTCGAAGCTACTCGTAAGCGGTGGACTCCAGGGGGAATAGAGGGATCTGCAATGGGAGTGAGCGGCATGCGCTCGCTTGCTGCGATAAGTCCTTCGGTGAATTCGGACAGCTGAGCAGTGCTGGTGACCCTCGTTAAGCCGGGAACCAGCAAAATCAGGCTTCTATTCATGATGCTTCCAAATGATCGGTAACGGTAGCGCGAGCACTCCAAATTGATCGAAGGCCAATAGCCAACTAAACTTTTGTTGTTCGGTGCTGCTTTGAGAAACGAACTTCCTTATCTTTAGGCGTATGCTGGCAGAAAGTCAGCAATGGCACATTCCAGTGCCGAAAATTTGTTCTATAACCGGGCTCACCCAGTGATCGTGATTAAGGTGGCAGGAACTTGGTACCCAATGAATGAGTCTTGTCCGATTTATATGTGATAGGGCAGGAGAAGTAAACAGGAAATTTTCAGGAAAGTATCGGGTAATCCAGAAGGTTCTAAGAAATCTGAAAGTCTGTTAGGCATGAGGGCAACCGCTTCACAAATTGGGCCCAAGTGAGGGAATCGACAAAGGCCCATAAAATTTACTCAGCAAGCTCGGTTTTCAGTTCAACTAGGACAAACTCATTGCCATATAAATCTTCAAAGTGTGCAAATTCTGCACCAGCCTCAGATCTGTGGGGCTTAGTAAACTGAACACCGTTATCCACCAGGCGTTCATATTCACTCTGAAAGTTATCCGTATAAATGACGGCGCATGGTTGCCCGGCAGTTTGTTTTCCGACACTCTTCTCCTGATTTTCTGAGGAAGCTTGAAGTAGCCAGATTCCTACATCTTTCTGTTTTGGTAAGCGGACATGGACGAACCGAAGGGGAGGCGCTTCGGAGTCGACAAATACTTCAAAGCCCAGCTTATCTCTATAAAACCTGATTGCCTCTTCGTACTCCCTGACCAAAATTACCAGTCTACCAATGGAGTTCATACTCTCCCCCTATTACATTTGGATCGGCGTGAGTTTTCTTTCCTACATAGTGTAATCATTTTCAGTAACGGGGAATTTTACTTAAAAAGAATGGGGTGTGAATCCGTTTGGTTGGAAAGCACGCCAGAAATAGGAGGTTAAATAGAGTTTTCGTTAGATTTGAGGTTATACATCTCAATTTCTACATGCTGAATACCTCATATGCGCTAAAACTATTCTACATATATTTTCACTTTTATTGTGTTTGAGTCTGTTAGATAAAGTGAACTTTTTAGATGAAGGGTGAATTATTGAATACCTAAAGCAAGCGGAGAATATCTGTGAGATTGCATAATTTAAATGAAGCCAAGCCCTTGTTTTACTGGGTTGCTTCAATCCTCTTTTTTTCCCTCTTACTGGTTGCTGCATCTTCACAAGCTTGCACGCGGATATTATATGGAACTGGTACAGGGAACTATATCACCGGAAGAAGCATGGACTGGAGTGATATTAAAGCTGCTATGGATTTCTGGGCATTTCCAAAGGGGATGCAACGCAACGGAGGGGTTGGTAGAGGCTCTATTGAGTGGACATCCAATTATGGTTCTGTTGTGATCAGTATCTATGAGTCTGCGACTTCAGATGGGATCAATGAAGCTGGTTTAGTGGGAAATCTTCTATATCTGGCTGAAGCGGATTACGGTAATCCGGAAGCACGGGGTAAGCCAACAATTTCGGTTGGGGCCTGGTTACAATATTTTCTGGATAACTTTCGTACAGTTAGTGAAGCGGTAAATGCGATGAAGCGAGAGCCTTTCACCGTGGTTGGTACAGATCTGCCCAATGGCAGGCCGGCTACCGCACATATTGCTCTTTCTGATCCATCTGGTGATTCTGCAATATTTGAATATATAAAAGGGGAATTGCAGGTTCATCATGGGAAACAATACACGGTAATGACAAACTCGCCAATTTATGGACAACAACTAGCTATCAATACCTATTGGGACCTTATTGGTGGCCAGAATTTTCTGCCTGGTACTATTAGTGCAGCTGACAGGTTTGTGCGAGCTAGCTATGCCTTGGAGTCATCCCCGAAATACAATGCGCGTAGGGATGCATTAGCTTCCGTGTTCTCACAAATACGCGCTGTTAGCGTTCCTCTGGGGATGAGTAATCCAGAGAAGCCTAATATCGCCTCGACATTGTGGCGTTCAGTGATAGACCAGTCTGCCAAACGCTACTATTTTGAATCGGTTATCAATCCCTCAGTCATTTGGGTGGATCTTGATAAGTTAAACCTTAGTCTCGGTGCTCAAGTAATGAGTATGAAACTGGATGTTCCTGAGAATCTTGGGGGAGAGGTTGTTTCTGAATTTAAGCCGGCGAGTCCTTTCAAATTTCTTGCACCAAAATAAGACCTACAATTCATGATGTTAGAAATATCTCTCACTTCACCTCAAAATAGTATCTAGTCAATATAGGGGAAGCGGCTTTTGAAAATGATGATAAAATTGTCTGTTCAAGCGGCGGAATATGCCCTTTTAACAGTTTAATAATAAAAAGTCTCTTATTGGTGCGATTTTGCTTGACTAGTAGATGGGATGTATTTGAGCGGGGTGTTGTGAGTGGTGGTATATATCAGACACCACAAGCGGATTTAGTGGTAAGTAAATTCAATTCGAAAAGTGCATCAGAGAGATTGACTCATTCGCGAAGGAATATTGAGAAGGCTGTAGCACTACCTAGAATAAAAGTTGTCTGGGGATTTCGCCTTGCTGGTAATTTTCTATTCTTTACCGTTATTATATTTTTTATCGTTCAGATATCCACTCTGGAGCTGGATTTTGGTCTGATAGTGCTGGGAGTATTTCTTGGGATGTACATATTGGAAAGCTACGTAATAATTGCTTTCTTTCGTAGGCAAGCTTGGTGTGTAATTCCTATGCATGTATTTTCAATTTTATCTCTGTTAAGTATTTCATATGGAACAATGCTTTCAGTAATCCACTTTTTAAATATGGAGAAAATTCAGTTTAATAAAGGTTCTCTTGCATATTTGAAGTAATGTTTAACATGTGGTTAAAAAGGAGGAAATAATGCCTCAAGAGCTTACTATTCGCTCAATGACAAGAGGGGAAGTGGATTTATTGGTGGATTGGGCGGCAGAGGAAGGCTGGAATCCTGGGTTAAATGATGCGGAAATATTTTGGAATACCGACCCTGAAGCATTCGTTGCAGCATTAAAAGGCAAGGAACTGATAGGAGGTGGAGCGATTACTTCCTACGATGGGAGGTATGGATTTATGGGTTTTTTTATTGTGCGGCCAGAATTTAGACATCGTGGCTACGGAAACTACTTATGGCATATACGTAGAGATAAAATGTTGGCGCGGCTCTGTCCTGGGTCTACTGTTGGATTAGATGGCGTTTTTGACATGCAAAGCTACTATGCCAAGGGCGGATTTTCTTTCTCGCATCGTAACCTGCGTTTTGTTTGCCGGCCCTCAAGCAGGATAAAAACCCTTGAAGGGAGTGTTGTTCCTCTATGCCAAGTGCCTTTTGATCATCTAAACCAATATGACCGCGCTTGTTTTCCTGCCTGCAGGGGTAAGTTTCTACAGGAGTGGATAGCTCAACCTGAGGCCCTGTCTTTGGGGTACTTAAAGGACAGTCGCCTTGACGGGTATGGAGTAATGCGTCGGTGTAGAAAAGGATTCAAAATTGGACCTCTATTTGCAAATGATCGACAGGTAGCAAAGTCCCTTTGTGATCAGTTATTGGTACATGCGGCAGGTGAGGAAGTATTCTTGGACGTTCCAGAAAATAATCCTGCAGCAATGGCATTGGCCCGAGCATACGGTATGGAGGAAGTTTTTGGTTGTGCCAGAATGTATCTAGGGCCCAAACCGAAAATTATGCATAATCGCGTGTTTGGCGTTACAACTTTTGAGTTAGGCTAATGCAAAAGCGAGATTTGATTGGTTATGCCGGTAAACCTCCGCATCCTCAGTGGCCTGATGAGGCTCAAGTTGCCGTGCAATTTGTTCTTAATGTTGAAGAGGGGTCCGAATCTACACTGGTTAATGGTGATGGACAATCTGAGTCTTATTTACATGAAATTTCTGGTAGGCCTCCCCGGGTAGGTGAGAGGGATTTTAGTGTTGAAAGTATGTATGAGTATGGTGCTCGGGCTGGAGTTTGGCGTTTGCTAAACCTATTTGAGGAGAGACGGTTAAAGTTAACTGCGTTTGCTACGGGATTGGCGCTGGAATTAAATCCAAAAATTGGGGAGGCCCTCTCTGCAGGGGGGCATGAAGTTGCGGGTCATGGCTATCGCTGGTTGGATTATAAGACAGTGCCAGTTGAAGATGAGCGGCAGGGTATTAGGCGCACTATTGAAATAATTAAGCACATAACAGGATGTCCACCTAGAGGTTGGTATACGGGTCGGACGAGCCTTAATACCAGGAAATTACTAAATGATGAGAGTGATCTTATTTATATTTCTGATTCTTATTGTGACGACCTGCCTTATTGGCAGTCCAGTATATCTGAGAAATTGATAATACCATACACCTTAGTGAACAACGATATGAGATATCTAATGCCTAATGGTTTTTCATCGGGGCAGGATTTCTTTTTATTGTTGAAGGACGCTTTTGACTGTCTTTGGAAGGAGGGAAAGAAAAGCCCCAAACTGATGAGTATTGGTTTACATGGTCGTATTAGTGGGCACCCGGCCAGGGCTATGGCTATTGCTCGATTTTTAGATTATATCATTACCTTTGAAGCTGTTTGGATTTGTCGTCGGGAGGATGTTGCTAAATGGTGGATATCTAAGCAATCTAAGAGCAATAATATATAGAGTTTTTGGGGGATATCTTGAGGTTCTGAATTTTCCTGGTATTTGTATGATGGTTAGTGCTCTATATTTCACTGAACTCTCTACTTGAGTCTCTGCATAAAGTTGAAGCGATTGATTTTCGATTCGGAGTGCGGATCTCGGCATAGGGGTATAAAAAATTCCTGTTTGCACCTATCTGATAAACAATGCCTTGGATCATGGACCGGGCAAAGAATAGCTACTCATGCGGGGCTTTGAAGAGGCAGCTATTCATTTTGGTATGAATTAAAAAGGAATTGGCTGATATTCATAGCATCCCGCAGAATTCCTTATTAATCAGCCTGGAGTGGATTGCGATGATGTGGGTGCTTATGATGAATCATGGAATCGCTTACAGGAAAAGCTGCCTGCGCTAATGCCCACAACAAAGTTAAGGATGTGTATATCCTATCTACTTGATCAAACAGACGTGAGGGTTGCAATAAAGAAAATTGACAATACTGTGGATATTATCTTCAATAGTCCAGCGAGTCAAACCAGCCGACCCCTTAAGCGCCGGCCGATTGAATTGGAAAGTAGCTAGTATCGGACAAGTTAATGTTGGCTACTTTGAACTAATATGTTTCCACTCTTATGCTGCTCATAGATTGTGAAGGGAAGGACAGCTGTGTCAGTGGCTGCGGAGAGAACACTGTCAACAAGATAGGCCCCAAGAAGCGGTGCAAAATTCAAAGATTCGCTATTTGAATGCATTTTGCACATGTTGTACGACAGCCCGCTATAAACTCTAGGGATGGATTCACAATTAGTTTTCTGCTTTTTTAAGTTTCTTGCAATTTCGAGATCTGTGCTTGATAAGGTGGTAACGGTTCCGCAAGCTGTTAGAGAAAAAATGCTCAATATTAAAATTAGATTTTTCATAAATTATATAACTTCCTTGAGAAATTAATATTCCGGTTTAAAGCTTTTCATCTGTGACTGAAGCGCTATGGTGGCCGGTATCCTTTAATAATTTAGTGCCCACACCTATGAATGTAGTTTGTGACGCTTTAGGGATTGCAGACAAACTTAAATTTTTTATTGCTTCTTCCATGTCATAGTTGAAGTGAATGTATTGACTAGAAGGTTGGATGTAAAGTTCCATATTCTTATTTTGATTGAAATTTAATCTAAAAAGTATCTATCTAGCTCCCAGTCTAGCCCTTAATCTTTTTAATCGATTTTTTTCTATTAGCGCCTGAGAAATGTGATTGCTTCGCAAGGACTATAGATAGTGTCGTAAGAGGGAGTGGGTGAGCAGCCCATCCACCGGGCTCACTCCGATGGATGGTAACGGGATCATTCTATTTATAATTAATAGGCACGAAAGGGAGTTTAGTTTTTAGTTGGGATTGCCTGAACAACTTTAATAAAGTAATCCCAAAAGTTGGCGACACTTTGGATGTGTACTCTCTCTTCTGGCGAGTGGGCGCGGCGAATGGTGGGGCCGAATGAGACCATATCCCAATTGGGGTAAGGTTTGGCTAGAAGGCCACACTCCAGGCCGGCGTGGATCACTTTCACTTCAGGCTCTTCTCCGGTCATTTCTTTGTAAACACCCTTCATCATCGCGAGTAGTGGTGAGTTGGGGTTTGGCGTCCAGCCGGGGTATGAATTATCCAGTTTGGTTTCTGCACCGGCCAATTCAAAAGTAGCGGCTACATCCAGGCTGTGCTGATCCCTAGCACTATCAGAAAGGCTGCGTACCAGGCACTGTATTTGAACCCGGTGTTGGCCGTCTTTTTCTATAGTGACCACGCGGGCCAAATTGTTGGAAGTGTCAGCAATACCTTCCAGTGCGGTACTCATGCGCTCCACGCCATTGGGGCAGCAGCGAATAGCGCGAATCAGCTTTTGTTGACTCGTGATATCCATTGTATTGAGTGGTGTATCGGTGCTCTCCAGGCTAACTTCCAGTGCCGCTTCGTTATCCAGCTCCCGCGCAATTTGTGCGCTTTCAGTATGGACAACTGTTTGTAGTTGCTCCTGGTTGTCAGCAGGAACTACGAGGGTACTAAATGACTCTCGGGGAATGGCATTGCGCAAGCTTCCCCCATCTAATGTAGCGATTCTCAAAGAAGGAATTTCACGTAGGGCGGCATCGATAATGCGGTTGGCAATCTTATTGGCATTGCCACGTCCCTTATCAATATCCAGCCCTGAGTGGCCTCCGCGCAGGCCGCGTACAGACAGTTTATATGCCTGACTGCCAGCTGCCACAGGTATTGCCTTGTAGGGCAGAGCTGCATTGACATCGATACCACCGGCACAGCCAATGTAGAGTTCACCTTCGTCTTCAGTGTCGAGGTTTAACAGCAGATCGGCTTCGAAGTAGCCTGGCTGCAGGTTCTTAGCACCGGTCATGCCCGCTTCTTCATCGATGGTGAGCAGAGCTTCCAGGGCGGGGTGGGGGATATCTGTAGACTCCATCAAGGCAAGAATGGCGGCGACGCCGATGCCATTGTCGGCTCCAAGGGTAGTGCCTTCGGCGGTAATCCACTCACCATCAACATGCGGTTTGATAGGGTCGGTGAGGAAATCGTGTTCAGTATCCGCATTTTTTTGCGGCACCATGTCGACATGGCTTTGCAGCGCCAGAGTTTGATGATTTTCCATGCCCGGTGTTGCCGGCTTTTTGATAATAACATTGCCAATCTCATCCAGCTGCACATCCAGGCCGCGGGTTTTGACGAAATCGACAATGTGCTCAACAACTCTATCTTCATGCTTGGAAGGGCGGGGGATTTCACAAAGTTTGGCGAAGTGTTTCCAGAGAGGGGTAGGGTTCAGCTCAGCAATATTGCTCATTGGTGGCCTCAAATCATTCTTATGGGATTAATTGTCGTTTCCTGTAAAACCTGTTTATGGGGTCGACCAAGAGGTAACAGGAAAGAGCCCGGCATTTGCCGGGCTCTTTGGATGTTGCTCGTCGTTACTTTTGTGGGGCCTCTTCAGTTACCGAGCTCTCTGACAAAAGCTCGAGTGCAATGCGGCGTTTATCTATGTCCACCGCAGTAACTTTGACATTGACGGTCTGCTCTAACTGAAAACTTTGCTCATTGTGGGTGAGTGTTAAGTGTTTGCCGTCAAATGTGGGTAGATTCTTTTTATCGCCGTTCAAGCGGACAAATCCATCAATGCCGTATTGGTCCAAGCGTACGCCCAGCCCAGCTCCATTAACCAGGACAATCTTGCCAGTAAAATCCTGACCTACTTTATCCTGCATAAACTGAGTGTAAAGCCATTGTTCGAGGGCTCGATTGGCTTGGCGTCCACGGAGCAGGCTATCTTGCAGGCTCTCGATTTCTGTGTCGCTCAGTGTTTTCGCAGGACTATTCTCAGATGCTGCGCGCAGTACGCGGTGGTTATACAGGTCGTTGTACTTGCGAATGGGTGAGGTTACGGTGGCGTAGGCCTCAAGTCCCAGACCCAGGTGCGCACCGGAGTTGTTGTTGAGCTGGCCGGGACGCAGCATGCGCTTCAGCACTGCGAGAAGGTTGCGCATTTGCGCATCTTCATGGCTCTCCAGGTGTTTAACCAGCGCTAAATAGTTCTGCAATTGGCTGAGATCGTTTTCCGCATGTTCTGGGAGTAATTCCTTTAGAAGGCTTCTTACTTCGCCCATCCGCTCTTCGCGAAAACCCAGGTGTACTGAGAAGCAGCCCTGCTGTAATTCTGCCAGTTTTGCTCCGATGCAGATATTGGTGGCGAGCATAGCTTCCTCAACCATGCGCTGGGCAATATTGCGCTCCTGCTTCTCAATACGCTCGATCTTGCGCTCTTTGTTGAGGTGAATTTCATAGTCAGGGCGCTCTTCCATTGCCAGGGAGTGCCCTGCGCGATATTTGGCGCGGGCCTCATACAGAGCGGCAAGGTTGCGCAAGCTTTCTTTTTGCGCTTCCGGTACCGCGGACTCATCTCCCTCTATGAGTTGGCTTACCTGGTTGTAGCTCAATTTATATTGGGAGCGAATTGCGGCAAATTCATAGCGGCTTGAAATAATTTTACCGTCGCTGTCGATATCGATGTGTACTACCAGTGCAGGGCGCAACTCATTAGGTATCAGGGAAAAAAGGTCCTCACATAGGCTGCGCGGCAGCATAGGCAGAGTTTCGCCAGGGAGATACTGGCTGTGGGCGCGCTTAAACGCCTCGAGATCCAATGGGCTGCCCTCGGTGATAGCACTTGAGGGGTCGGCAATGGCGATATGCAGGGTCCAGCCGTTTTCGCTAGGCGTAACGGCGAGGGCATCGTCCATATCGCGGGTGGTTTCCGCATCAATAGTGACAAAGCCCAATTCGGATAAGTCGGTGCGCTCAGAGGTATTGGTGACAATCTGTTCAGAAATGGTTTTAGCCTGTTTCTCCGCTGCCGGGCCAAACTGCTCAGGTAGCTTGTATTGGGCCACTACATAGGCATGCTCAATGCCAGGCATTTCTGGTTTACCGATAACAGTCTCAACTTTTGCCTGGGCGCGCCCGTCCTTAAAGGGATGACGATTGACTTTGCAGGCGATAAATTCGCCTGGCTGTGCCTTGCCCCTTGCTTTAGGAGGCAGGAAAATCCATCGAGACAGGCCATTCTGAGTGGGCTGGATAAAGTGCCCTTGACCTCGCTGTACATATTGGCCAACCAGGTAATCCAGCTGGCTGTCGAGTAGGGCATCTAATTCGGCTGTCAGTTTGCCTTTGCTCTCCTTTGTAATGCAGACGCGAACCCGGTCACCTGGGAAAACACGTTCCATTTCGTTGGGTGGCAGAAAGGCCTCCCGTCCATCCTCCAGCTCCACGAAGCCAAATTTGCCATTGCTGCCGCGTACCCGGCCTTCGGCAAAGTCCTTACTGGAGCGAATATCTGTTTTCAGTTGTGAAAGTTGTTTCAGAGCGTCGGCATTCAGCATCGAGTTTATCTCTCGGGTCGATTTGGGCGCGGATTCTACCAGACCATGCTGACACGATGTAACGGAGTCCGGTAGTGGAAGAAAGTATCCCTGTGCTAATGGGGCCGTGCGGTGGGTTGAAGGGGAGGTCAGGATTGCTGACCGCTTAGGCGACTATATTTTCGCAAGGTCATTTATCCTAAAAAAATATGCTTTATGTGACAATTTAGCTATTGCTTTGTGGTTATGTGCAAAATATGCAAACTTTATCTGTCGAAGGTGGATATAATCTTACCCCTGAATAAAAACAGATAAGGGCTGTGGTTGTTCCCCAGCTGTAGAACCGGCCTTCCGGAGAGGAACAGTTAATGAGTATTTTTTCCCATTCCGCCTACGATAAACACGAACAAGTGGCGTTTTACCAAGATGCTAAGAGCGGACTCAAGGCAATTATCGCGGTACACAATACGAATTTAGGTCCCTCACTGGGTGGCTGTCGCATGTGGCCATACGCCGATGATGGTGAGGCACTGAATGATGTATTGCGCCTCTCCCGAGGCATGACTTATAAGTCTGCAATGGCGGGGTTAAAGCTCGGCGGCGGGAAATCTGTGATCATCGGTGATCCACGCAAGGAAAAGACTCCTGAGTTGCTGCGCGCCATGGGCGAATTTATCAATACCCTCGGTGGTCGCTATATCACCGCTGAGGACTCCGGCACTAGTGTCGCTGACATGAGTGTGATTGGTGAGACCACCGAATATGTATCCGGACTGTTTGCGGGCTCTGAATACGGTGGTGATCCGTCTCCTTCTACAGCCTACGGTGTATTTGTGGGCCTTAAAGCTGCGGTGGAACATCGCTGGGGTAAAACTGACCTTACCGGCCTGAAAGTTTCCATCCAGGGCGTTGGTAATGTGGGTTTCCGCCTCGCTAAGCTGCTGAAAGATGCCGGTGCGGAGCTGTTCGTTACCGATATCTTCCAGGACAACATTGATCGCGCAGTGACTGAGCTGGGCGCGATTGCTGTAACCGCTGATGAGATCTTTGACCTCGATGTGGATCTATTTGCTCCCTGTGCCATGGGTGCGATCCTCAATGATGACACTATTTCCCGTCTAAAAGTTGGTGCGGTGGCCGGTGCGGCAAATAACCAGTTAGCTGAAGAGCGTCACGCAGAAGCATTGCGTGAGAAGGGAATCCTCTACGCCCCGGACTATGTAATTAATGCCGGTGGAATAATCGATGTGTACTACCAGCAGAAAGGCGACTACAACGCTGATGAGGTGCGTGCGCACATTGAAGAAATTGGCAGCACTATGAAAGAGGTGTTTGTACGTGCGGATGAGACTGGTGAGACTACGGCACATGTTGCTGACCGTATAGCCGAAGAGCGTTTTGGCCACCATTCTGTGACTGGCGATACCGAGAATAAATCCGGCACTGTAGCCGCATAACAGCAGTTTAACGCAAGAGAAGTGTCGGTGACCTGATCGCCACAGGCGATTGCTTTGATCATTTCTCTCTGTGATGTATTTTTTGGGCACTTCGGTGCCCATTTTTTTGTCTGATATTTGTCCGATCGATCTGGCAACCGGGTAAGATGCCAGATCCACTGTTTGAATGTGCTGAGGGTTTAGCAGATATCAGGAGTGAATCCTGGCCTAAACTTGCCATCCTGAAGCCGCGGTTATTAAGAGGGAGTGACAATATGGACTTGCGTCCAGTACTTATCAGTGTCGTTATTGCCACTGCAGGTCTTGCCGGTTGCGGCAAGTCTGTCGACGATACACCCCATGCGTTATCTGTGGATAAAGAAGCCGCTGCCAGCAGCAAGGCAGCAGCCACCGATAAAGAGGCCTATGTACCGCCGCCGGAGCTGGATATCCCCTATCACAAAGAAGTTCTGCCCAATGGGTTGACGGTGATAGTGCACGAGGATCGCAAAGCCCCGGTTGTCTCCACCAATATCTGGTACAAAGTGGGCTCCAAGGATGAACCGCAGGGCAAAACTGGCTTCGCACATCTGTTTGAGCACCTGATGTTCAACGGCAGTGAGAACTATCCAGGTGAATACTTCGAGCCTTTCCAGCGCTCGGGTGCTACGGATATGAATGGCACCACTAATAATGATCGCACCAACTACTTTGCTACTGTGCCTAAAGGTGCCCTGGATATGGCTCTGTGGATGGAGTCTGACCGAATGGGCCACTTCAAGGGCGCTATCACCCAGGAAGTTTTGGATGAACAGCGTGGAGTGGTAAAAAACGAGAAGCGCCAGGGGGAGAATGCTCCCTATGGAAAGGCTTTCGACATTATTGCCAAGAGTACTTTTCCGGCAGATCACCCTTACTCCTGGACGCCAATTGGATCAATGGAAGACCTGGATAATGCCAGCCTGGAGGATGTGAAAAAGTGGTTTGCAGATCACTACCAACCGGCAAATGCCACTTTGGTAATTGCTGGCGATGTCAGTGTTGATGAGGCTATGGACAAGGCGCGCAAGTATTTTGGCGATATACCCAGCACAGGAGTACAACCGCGAATTAAAAACTGGGAACTGCCTACCCAGGTTAAAAAACGGGAGGTGGTACGAGACCAGGTGCCGCAAACTCGTATTTACAAAGTTTGGAATGTTCCTGCGGTAGGTAGTAATGAGGAGCACGCACTTGAACTGATGACCTCCTTGTTGGCTAACCGAAAAAATTCACTACTTTATCGTCGCTTGGTGCGGGATGAGCAAGTAGCGACGAGTGTGAGCGCTTTTTATTATGGGCGCCAGCTGGCTGGGCAGTTGATGATTATTGTCGATGTGAAACCTGGGCAGTCCCTCGATAAAGTTGAAAAACTTTTGAATAAAGAATTGAGAGAATTTGCGAAAAACGGGGTGAGCGCAGAGGAGCTACGCCGAGTTAAGCAGGGAGAATTTGCCGGGTTGGTGAAGGGGCTGGAAAAAACCGGTGGCTTTGGTGGCAAGAGCGATATTCTTGCCCGCTCTGAATTTTATTATGGGGATCCTGGGGCCCTGCTTAAAGGTGTGGAAGATTATGCCAAAGTTTCCGCGCTTGAGGTGCAGGATGTGGCAAAGCAGTGGCTAAAGGATGATTCCTATACCTTGATCATCGAGCCCGAGAAAAAGTACACCGCCGCCACAGAGGGTGCCGACCGCAGCAAATTGCCAGAGGTCGATAAGAATGTAGAGTTGGAGTTGCCCAAGCAGCGCGAATTTACATTGAAAAATGGCCTCAAGGTGGTTCTGGCGGAGCGTCATGATACGCCTGTGGTATTGATGAACTTGCAGTTCCGCAGTGGGGCCTCTGCCGATCAGAATAAACCTGGTCTCGCCTCTGTGACTGCTCAAATGTTAAATGAGGGTGCTGGAGACCTGGACAGCCTGGAGTTTAGTGCGCGCTCTGAGGAGCTTGGGGTGAGTATTGGCGGGGGGAGCGGACTGGATTACAACTCCATCAGTATGAGCGCCCTCAAGACCCAGTTGGAGCCCTCTTTGAAGTTGTTTGCCAAAGTGGTGACTGAGCCCCGTTTCCCTGAGTCGGATCTTGAAAGGGTAAAATCCAACCGCTTGGATGCCATAGCCCAGGAAAAGGCACAGCCCCAGGGCTTGGCTCTGCGTGAGCTGCCGCCGTTGCTGTTTGGTCCAGATCATCCCTACGGTTCACCGTTGACCGGTTCCGGTACTCCCGAGGGGATAAAGTCAATAACCCGGGAAGATCTGGTGAACTTCCAGAAAACCTGGGTGAGACCGGATAACGCCACTCTGACGGTTGTGGGGGATGTAACGGAAAAAGAAATTGAGCCATTACTGAACGAAACTCTGGGTGGTTGGAAGGCACCTAAAACTGAATTACCAAAAATTGAAGTGGCTAAAGTTGAGCGTCCCGAAAAAGCCCGAGTGTATTTGCTGGATCGCCCAGGAGCGCAGCAGAGTTTTATCATGGCCGGTTTGGTTATGCCTCCCTGGCAACCCCAAGGTGCTGAGGCCTTCGATGCAATGGCCAATATTATCGCAGGGAAATTTACTTCCCGAGTAAATATGAATCTGCGTGAAGATAAGCACTGGTCATATGGAGCTCGCGCTGTTTCTATGGATACAGAAGGCCAGCGTCCCTACATTTTGTTCGCGCCAGTGCAAACGGATAAAACCGCACCAGCAATACAGGAGTTAGTGAAAGAGTATCGGGATTATCTCAGTGATCGTCCAATTACGGAGAAGGAGCTCGAAGATTACCGAAATGATGAGGTACTCAAGCAGAGTGCACGCTTCCAAACCAAGGGGCAATTGCTTTCCAGTATTAATTGGCAGGTAGAAAAGGGGCTGCCGGAGGAGTATATCGCTGAGTACCCACAGCGGGTGGCCGCGCTTGATACCGATAAAGTTGAAGCCTCGGCACAGGAATTCCTGGCCCCCGAGCAATTTACCTGGGTCATTGTTGGAGACCTGGATAAGATCAAGGGAGAAGTAGAGGCGCTGGATATTGGCCCGGTAGAAGTTCTGCCTTCAAAGGATTAGGGCTTTATCAGACTTTTGAAAAAGGCCTTTATGGCCTTTTTCAACCTGAGTTTGTAGCGCATATTTAAAAACTTTCTACGATAAAAAAGTACTTGAATGCTTGATTTGCAATTCGAATATCTCTGCTAGAACCGATTAGTGAATGGTTATGGGGGGCGAGCTCAACCAAAGCCTGTGAAATGAATAAATGCCCATCGATTTTACGCGGCTTTGATGCCAAACAATTTAACAGAAGCTGCAGGGTTAGTTTGGGTGCCTTAACTTCTAGATGTATTAAGAGGCTACTATAAATTATTTTTTGCATTACAGGTGTTTCATGAGTCTTATTGTTCAACTTGCTTAGGTTGATTGTTATGCTGCCGCCCCCATCTACTCTGGAGGAAGGCTGGGTGAATCAACGGTAGCATGGGATATGTCAATATCTACGAATGCAGTCCATTTTCAAGGTGCGGATAGTATCGTACGCGAAGTTGTCCAGGCGGTCAGCTTCTTTGTTGGCTCTGGGAGGGGCAGAAAATCTCATCTCCACAGCCGGTTACCTTATAGATGTTAAGCCTGGTCACAGTCCTATTGACATAGATATGTGCAAAGTCTGGGCGCATGAGCTCTCTCTGGCGGGCTAACTAGATTACTAGTAATCCGCTGCTGGATGGTCATTCATCTAATTTTTTCGAAGGTAAGTGTATATATTTTCTGTTTAACATCAAAGTCTGTATAAATCGCCACTTATTGATTTCGAAAGCAGATAGAAGAAGGAAATAATATCTATTTTTTACGGGGGTGCGAATTGGGGTTGGAGTTGCCGGAAAAATAGTATTTTAATTCACGTAATTTCAATGTGTTCCTTTGGTTGGGCACTGTATGGTTTAAAGACCCTGATCATCTCTTGGAGTTGTTATTCAACAATACAGGCTTTCATAAATACAAATCCTGTTGAGGGTGTCGGTATTAATAGTGGGCAAAACCAGAAAGTATGGGTAGCAGGACAGCGTATAAGTCCCGCATGAGGCAGGGAAAACCTTTGGTGATCATTTGCCAAGCAAGAGGGATAATTTTCAACCTCAGAATAGGTAATAACTATATATAGCTGCCAAAAGAACTTTTTTGATTAAGAGTGTCACGATTATTTGATTTGCATACCATCGATAAATGAAGTGATTGTCAAATTGAAAGAGGGGTTTGCCTTCCCGGAAAGGTCGCGCAGGCTGGATGATTGTGAATCCTGTGTCAAAGCATATCATACATTTTGGGGTAATTTATCAGACCTATTTTAACTTGCTTCATTGTTGTCGATCAGGAATCCTACTACTTCTTGAAAAAAACAGTTTGAGATCCAAGCTGTCTTCAATTAACCAGAATCAGGGGCATGCAAAGGTTGGTTATGCTATTTCCTGGTTTGCTAAAAGATGAGGCCACTGGCAATGATATTGTGGGGAGCAATAATACTCCAACTTTCTAGTGAGTCCAATTGATATACAGGTCGATAATTAAAACTTTGCTATTTTCGAGTTGGTCCTTCAGGTAAGAAATCTATCATTTTTGAATGTATTGTCCGATTACAAGGTTCTTAAATGAATCATTTGATGGTTTTAAAGGTGTACAATTGTTATACAAGTTGTTTTTTGAAGTTCGGAACGAGAAAGCTGCTTAAATCAAAATTGATACGATCTATTTTTCCAGGAAAATTTATCTCGTTACGATGATGGTGTTTAAGGTTGTATTTGCAAAGTAAAATAACCAACTTTTCAGTTGAGCCTGCCAGATTGAGATATATGCTAAGGGCGGCCAGTTAGCTGTCTCTAAATACTATTTAGTTGATGGTCATTCGAGGGTGTTATTTAAGTTTCTATCCAGCGAAGTTATGAGTTGCTGAGTTAAAGCGTTGAGGGGGTCTGAGGTTTATTAAGGGACGGCTTTCAGGGGTTGGCAAAATTAACGGAATAATAAGCTGGATCCTGTGCAGTGGCCTGAAAATAATTTCTGTACTTATTTTCTATTTATGGTAGTCAAGCTCTATGTCTACACTTCAGTTTGATTTGCGCCGCTAATTCAATGCTGATGGCGCTTAAGATTATTTCTCGTCATCAACATGCTAAGGCTTGTGAGGAGTTCCTGCCTAGAGTGTCTAGCTTAAGATAGTTGGGGTCATCTTGGTATTCAAATTAGGAGCGCAATCTGAGAGCCCTGTCCCCTTGTTTGTTGATTCCTATAATTAGCTTATCCCTAGTGTCTTCTATAAATTTTATCGTGGTTGGATAACATCATTTGCACCTAAAATTAAATAGTAATTTGTGATGGTGAAATTAAGAGGGCGAGTCTGTAAGGGGGGGAGGATGCTTATATTAATCATTCTAGAGCTTTTATGTCTAGAATATCCAGGGATTTTTCACTTCACCTATCAGTGTGCTATGAAATTGACTCAAAGCAAGAGGTATTTTGTACATGGTGGATATAAAAATGAAGTTCACAAAAAGGTATGATTTTAGGGTTCTGCTTTACTGAAATTGAAATAAATTAGGTGGAAGTGGCTAAAATGGTTCTTCGTGAATTTTGGGGTGCCAATTATAGGGGGTGCTGTGCGGAAAGCTTATTGGCTTTGTAGTCAGCATAATTTCTATTCGTTAAAGCTTAAGGCTTGAAATAGGTAATTCCCGGTTGTCACCAGTATATAATTGCGATAAAAAGTTCGACATGGTTTACGATGATTATTCGGCTGGTATGTGGGTGGGAGGGTTCTGGAAATAAGTCAATCTGTTGGAAAGGTTGTCATGATGGAATTTAATATTACCCTTCGTAAGGCCGGGTTTTTGCGAAGGTGTCGCACATAATTAACCTTTACATTTTTTTATATGGTTGGTAAGTTACGGCCCGGAAAAGTTGCTGTTAACTTTTCTTTGGTGCAAAAATATGATTATTCAAAGGAATTGAAGTATGAAAAATTTAAGGTTAATTGGTACAACGTTTGCACTTTTGCTTGTTGTATTTTCTCAGCAGGTATTTTCTAAGGATGTTTCTTTAGGTGCTCAAGAGAACAGTGCTCTCCTTAAGCTTCAAGAGGAAATTTTGTCTTTAAAGAGGCAGGTTGAATTCTTGAATGCTCCAATCAAAAGTGAGGCAGACTTAAATCATTATCTGGTGGCTAATCCAGTGGAAAAGACGCCCCTCGGGAAGTTGCCAGAAATAGAGCGAGAGCTATTTATCAACAGCTTAAAATTCACCGACAAGGGTTTGGCTGGGTTTGATTACGGGATGTTAGAATATGGGCCAACAGCAACAGAAGTACATGATATCCTTGAATTATTTGGTTTGCAGTCATTTACCTTGGCGATGAAAAATTTAACTGTGGAATCAGAAAAAGACAGAGCGATAGCAGAGCGAGCTGAAGCTGCACTCTCTCTTAATTGGGAGTGGGTCGAAGATTATACTTGTAAGTCTGACGTAGATATGGGTGGCTGGCCGATTCGTTATTGTGCAAAGCAGGCGCGCTCTATGTGCAATTCACGGACGTGTAACTATCCCTAATCTGCGGATTTAAAGCTAGCTTATTAGGGCGCTACTAATCTACACGGTTTATCCTGCCTTCGCCCAGTGGTTGGGGCAGGATAGTTTCTCTGGAGCTGTCATAGGATCGGCCTGCCTTCTGAGTTCAATTTTTGCTGTAGATTGCTAGAAAAGCTATAGCAGGCTAAAGGTTCGAAAACTACGTCAAAACACATGAATGTTGACAAGTGCAGTTCAAAGGCGGTGTTGCTATAGATTCAAGGCTAGGGCTGCTATTGCTACTTGAAAATCAGTGTTCCAGTTGTCTGCATCTTTGTGGAAGAATCTTGGCGGGTAGTAGGGTGGCAGGACTGGACTAATATTGTAATGACAATACTGTGAATTACAGTATGGCTTTAAATCGAGTGCCATCTTAACTTTAGATGTTCAGTAGCCAATAGATAAATAGCGTTGGTCGAAAGTCAATCTATGCTAACGAGATATTCATTGTTGAAGATCTTTCAGTGGCTAAATAAAATAGCTTCGAGTGCATATTTCCTCGGAAATATAGTAGCAAGGTGAATTTTGATACAGGTTTGCATTGCTTTAACCAATTAGGTGTTCTGGGCAAGAAAATAACAGTTTATAATAAAACTACCAAAGTATTGTTGTGCTTGGCTGGTAGAAGGATGCTGATTGCGTATACAGGCGAAGATAGAAAAATTAGTTTTCCTGTCCGGAATAATTAAGAATCTATATATTTCGGTAGAACACCTTAGTGTAATTTAAATTATGTGTCCATGTATTGGTGGTTTGGTTCTATGGATGAACTTTTCTTAAAGGTGTTAAATGTTGTGTCACACGCTCAGTCTTTGAAAGGCTTCCTTTTTCAGGGCTATATATCAGACGCAGTCGAAAACGGATTTCTGAGCCGGAAGGGATTATCATAAAGCTAGGACATCATAATGAAAAAAACACCCGTAATGATACTGTTTATGCTGCCCTTTTTAAGCGTGGTGGAGATATGGGCAAGTAGTAACACTTCTATCAAGGATCGTTACGATCAGTTGAGTGAAATTTATTCTAATGTAGAGCTTGGCTCAATTAAGGAAAGAAGGGAGGTAGCTGAGAGTCTATATCTAGAGAATTTTAAACCAATTATAGCTAACCTTGGTGAGGAGCAGCTAAGACAGCTGGATCTAGAATATTTATTTAGAGCTGTAACGGTTGTCAATTTTTATGATCCTCAGGTTAATTATACCCGTGATTTGCGTAGGCTATTGGAGTTTCTTGAAAGAAAAGAATTTGTAAAGAAACGGCATTATGCTGATTTGCAAAAAGCCTATGTTGCCGCTGGGCAGTTCGAATTAGCCAGAAGTATGGTTGACGAAAAGAAATTAAAATATTTGGAATATTTGCCTAAAATTAACAGGGTTAATGACCTGGCGCTCGAAAAGCCATTTATTTTGGAATTTGAAAATTCGTCGCTTAAGCAGCGTGCTTTTGAGATTCCTTCACAGGGTCCTTTTATTTTAGTTATTTCAAATCCTGGATGTCGTTTTTCCAGGACTGCAGCAAATTATATTAGTGATGATGTACAATTTAAAAAGATGTTTTTTAAGCATTCTGTTTGGCTTACCCAGCCAGGCGGAAGTCTGCAAGTTGAGCAGCATAAAAACTGGATGCAAACTTATCCAAAATTACCGGTCGGCTTGATATATAATTCATCATCGTGGTCTTTCTTAGATGCTAATTTGGGTACGCCGGCGTTTTACTTCTTTCACGACGGACAACTAAGTCAGTCAATATTAGGTTGGTCTTTGGATGATAATCAGCAGGCACTGAAGGATGCTCTTACTGATATTGGTTTAATATAGGTTTTTTTGGTGAGCGTATTAGGCAAATTCTGTTAGTAGCCACCCTCCTCAGGAGTTTCTTAATAGATTTCAATACATTGGTAGTTTTCGTACAGTCATAGCCTCACAGTTGCTATCTTATTGGGCAATCTCTTACAATTTTCAATGTCTGGGTTCAAGTTAATTTTGTCGAAAACTCTATCCATAATCTGTCGACTGAACTTGCGACGTTTCCTCTATATTTGTTGATGGTAACTTATGGAGACCTGAAGGTGGTGAAATCTAGAGAAGCTTAATTGTTAGAGTAACCCTAAATATTAGTCGGATGATGACTTGTTTGTTTGAATGAAATCTATGCTGTTGTAATTTCAGGTTCTTTCTCGATAAATTCGCCCCACGCTATTTATATGGGGCGATAGTCTTTATCTTTATGAAGTGAAATTAGTTGTGTGATTTAGTCATACCTTAAAGCTGGGGCGCTTCTTGAGCTGCTCGCGCCAGCGAATCAGGTGGGGGTGCTTTTCTTCATTCGGGCGCAGATTTTGAACTTTGCCGAAGTCCAGACTACAAACCATACTGATGTCCGCGACTGAAAAATAGTCGCCAACCAGGTATTCACTATCGGAAAAGTGATCGTTTAAAACGCTCATAAACTTCAGGGCGCGTTTACCTGCATCCTCACCAAACTCTGGGTAGACATTCATACGGTCTTTAAAAAATCCGGAAACATGCTGAAAGCACATCCCAACGGCGAACATCAAATTAAAATCAGCGCGACGATTCCACATCTCCACCAGGGCTTTTTCTTTAGCATTTCGCCCGAAAAGGGGAGGGGTTGGGTGTAATTCCTCGAAGTAACGCTGGATAGCCACAGATTCGGCAATGTGGGCGCCATCGTCCAACTCCAAAACCGGTACTTTTTTATTGATATCCTTGCTGCGAAATTCTGGGGTGAGATTTTCCCCCTTGGTAATATCCACAGGAGCAAACTCTACATCAATGCCTTTTTCAGCCAAGTACATACGAACTCGGCGGCAATTGGGTGCACTCGCAAACTCATAGATTTTCATAGGGGCTTCCTCTCGCCTTGGCGATTACGGTAAATTGTACGATTTCCAATAAAAACAGTTCAAATCTAAGAGAGACTTACTGGTGAGGACAATGACCACAAGTGCCAAGAGAAACAGCTTCTTTCGCCGCACCGCCACTGCCGTGGCGGTTTGTGTAGGATTCTTCAGCCTGCCGGTATCTGCAGAGAGTATCGCTATTTATGCGGGGAAAATGTTCGACAGCACTAATGGAAAATTATTGGAAAATCGCACCATTCATGTGGTGGGTGGCCGGATTGAATCGGTACAAAAAGGATTTGCCAAGCGGGATAGGGAGTCCCTGGTAGATCTGCGCGAGTACACCGTATTGCCAGGGCTTATGGATATGCATAGCCATCTTACTTATGAGTTTGGTCCTCGCGCTTACGTGGAGTCCTATACCTGGAATCCGGCAGACTTTGCTCTGCGCAGTGTAGATGCAGCTAATCGCACATTACAAGCGGGTTTTACTACTATACGCAATCTTGGTGATCACGATAATGTAACCGTGAGCCTGCGCCGGGCTATTGAAGCTGGCACGATTGAGGGGCCGAGAATTTATACTGCGGGTAAGTCAATTGCTACCACCGGTGGCCATGCGGACCCCACAAATGGACGCCGTGAAGATCTGGTTGGTAATCCCGGCCCGGTCGATGGTGTTGTCGATGGCCCAATCTCTGCTCGTAAGGCAATACGTCAGCGCTATAAAGATGGTGCAGATCTAATCAAGATTACTGCAACCGGTGGTGTCTTGAGTGTTGCCAAAAGCGGACAGAACCCACAGTTTATGCAGGATGAGCTTGAGGCCATTGTTGCAGCGGCTAAGGACTATGGTTTTACCGTGGCGGTGCATGCCCATGGCAAGGAGGGGATGATACGTGCGATCCGTGCTGGAGTGGATTCAATTGAGCACGGCACCTACATGGATGAAGAAGTAATGGACCTGATGCGGCGCAATAGTACCTGGTTTGTACCGACACTCATGGCGGGGGAGTGGGTGACTGAAAAATCTGCAATCGAAGGGTTCCTGCCAGATATTGTGCGCCCCAAGGCAGCAACTATGGGCCCGTTAATGCAGGATACTTTTTCCAAAGCTTATAAGCGCGGTGTCAAAATTGCTTTTGGCACCGATACAGGGGTCACCAGGCACGGAGAGAATGCTCGGGAGTTTGTACTGATGGTGCAAGGTGGTATGACGCCAGCAGACGCTATCCGTTCGGCCACGTGGAATGCGGCTCAACTTCTGCAGGTACAGGATGAGCTGGGTAGCATCAGCGAGGGTAAAATTGCCGATATTATCGCAGTCGCGGGCAATCCCCTGGAGGATATTTCCGAATTGCAGCGGGTGCAATTTGTAATGAAAGGGGGCAAAGTATTTAAGGAGCCCAGCGAACCTGCGGTTGAGGTATTTATCGAGGGTGTGGGCGAGAGCTGAAGGGAACAGATTTCCGGCCCCATAAAATATTGGTGGAGCCGGAAAGCTTGTCTTAGTCTTCCAGTTCGAATACCAGCTCAAGATTTACGGAAAGGGTCGTCTCACCGGGAGAGATTGGGGTTGAAGCGCTTTCCTTTACCGCCATGTCACTGCGCAGCATCATCGGGCGGGGCATACCGCCATTGCCATTTTCAGAAATACTAACAATTCTTCGAACTTTCATTCCCAGGGCTTTTGCATAGATAGTAGCTCGCTCCTGGGCATCTAAGAGGGCCTTTTCACGGGCTTCCGCTTTGACCGGGCCAGGTTCGCCGATTTCAAAACTTGGGCCGTGAATTTGGTTTGCTCCAGCAGCTGCCAAACCGTCCAGTACCTGGCCCAGTTTATCCAGTTTACGCACTTTAACGCTCACCGTATTCCGCGCTGTATAGCCCACTATTTTCGGGGTTTGATTTTGTTGGTAGCGATAGCGGGGAGAAAGGCTGATACCGCTGGTTTGGATATCTTTCTTGGCGATACCCGCTTTCTTTATCGCCGCCATCAGTGATTCCATTTGTTCAGCGTTATCACTCATGGCCTTTTTGCTGTCTTGGGCTTCTGTTACCACGCCCACGGAAATATTGGCTACATCTGGTATCTGGCTGGCTTCACCGTGAGCCGCAATAGAGACCAGGGTTCCCCGTTCGGAGGGAGCCTGCCCATTTCCGCAAGCGGCGATAAGCAGAGTAAGCACTGTGATTGTCGAGAATTTTACTAACTTCATGATTTTTCCTTATCAATCGCTATGGATTTGGCATCACTCCGATGCATTAGGCGCCAAATACTATCAGTGCCTTTCTGAACCGCAGCTGAGCAAGAAGGTCAGCATAACGGATCATCGGGGAGCTGTAGACAAGCTGCTTGGCAATATTGGCTTGCCACTTGGCCGGGAAAGTGCTGCCAACTTAATCAGAGCTAAATTTCTTCTGATAAGTTTCATCTTTCTTGGTAGATAACAAACCCCAGGAGAAGAAGGTATCGACATCTGTTGGAAACACGTGGCTGCATGTGTTTTTAGGATGCTCAATCGCAGGCTGTACCTGGCAGGCTAAATCCAGCCGCCGTAATTCTATGAGTCAGAGCTGTCGGGAGAGTAGAGATTATTATAAGGAGGGCTTGGAAGAAGCTCAGTCAGTGTGCTCTATTCGCCTGGCGAGGCTATCGGGGAGGCCCAATGTGTCTTTCGCGGGCGGACGGGCGAAACCACCTACGCGGGCAATGCCTGGGTTGAGCCGTACAAGACCCTCTGCTAGCACGACAGCGGCAGGGACTGGATCGACTACAGGAATCGGCAGTCTGCCAGAAACCTTTGTGGCAAGACCGGCGAGTGGCCCTCCAGCGAGGATGGCGACATCTGCCCGGTCAGTATATGCGGCTTCTTCTACGAGCTGAACCAAGCTTTCGCTAAGCTCTTCCTGTACGGTTTCGATCGATTGGAAACGCTCGCTAGGTAGGCGAATGCCGGTGAAGCGATTTTCGAGACCGGCACGCAGCACACCATCGCGAAACCAGTCCGCCAAACTATCGCTAAATGTGATTATCGAGAAGCGCTGGCCAAGCGCACAAGCGGTCAGCATTGCCGCCTCGGCAACACCGATCACGGGAATGTCGAATAACTGACGCGCACCAATAAGACCTGGATCCCCGAATGCAGAGATAATGACTGCGTCTACCTGTGTGTGGTGTTCAGCAATTGTCTCGAGGATATCACTAGCAATAATTTCGGCCTCGACCCGGCTTGAAATATAAGGAAAGCCGATCTTGGCGGTGGTCGCTACGATTTTGGTGCGCGGAGATGCAACCCTTTGTGCGGCGCCCGCCATTAGTGACGTCATAGATTCTGTGGTATTTGGGTTGAGGAGAAGCAGCTTCATGATCAGGTCCAGACTCTCTTATTTCTAGATTATATCGCCCGCTAAAGTATGGATTAGAGTATGGATCAATAGAGGCTGAGCGGGCCGCTGGCTAGCTTGGTATGTTAGTCAGCAGAACGGTGCCCGCGAATTTATTTAGGGAGAGCCAAAAACCTGCTGATAAGTTTCATTGTCGTCATGGTAGATAGCAAAGCCCAGGCGCAGCAGATGTTGGCGCCTGTCGCAAAGGACTGCTCGGGCTTTCAGCTCTTTTTGTAGCTTTTCTGAGTTTTCTGTTGTGCTGCAATCGAACGTGAAAAAGTGGCCATGGCCCTCCTTCAGGTCGTGGTGAATCAGGCGCTCCCGGTTGAGTAGCGGGTGGCTGTTTTTGTCCATTGTGTTCAGGAAGCGGCTTTGGGCATTGAGGACATAGCGGTGGATTTTATCTACGGTGATACCTTCGCGTCGGAATAGATCGAAAATGGCAAGACCCTTGTACAGGCAGGAATAGTCCATAGTGGCGCCGGCAAAACGCAGCCAGTTATCCCCGTAATTGACACTTCCAGGGCGATTTTCAAGTTCTGCCATTTCGGCAAACCAGCCAGTGTTGAGCGGGCGCAAGCGACACTGGGATGGAATACTCATAAAGCACAGACCTTCACCGGCACCTAGGTATTTATAGGAGCCTGCAGTAAAGAAGGCCTTATCTGCGACCTTGCTCAGGTCAATGGGGCGAGCAAAAAAACCATGGTAGCCATCAATAACAAACTCGGTTTCCTCGGGTTTTTGCTCAGTAATACGTAGCAGCTCGGGGAATACCACGCCAGAATCAAAAAATACCAGGCTGGCATAAGCCAGCTGGTAGTTCCGGGTATGCAGCTCTCTCTCAAAGCGCTCGGCTAGTGTCGCATAGGGGGTCTTTGGAATACGCGTTACTTCCACATGGGGCAATTCTTCGAGTCGCTGTAATTGGCGTGCAAAGCTGTAGAATTCGCTATCGGTGGTGAGTATGCGCAGTGGCTTGGCGGGATCCAGGGCGCTGATCAAGCGGTAAACCAATTCGTGGGTGTTTGGGGCAATAGCGATTTGCCCGGCATCTGGAATTTGTAGTGTGCGCGCGACAGCATTTTGCCAGGCGGGTATTTTCTCGTGAAAAATGGGTCCCCATTTATCGTCGGCAAGCAGTGCCGCATCGTGCCAATATTGTTGCACCGCCTCCAGAGTGATATCCGGCCAATAATGATGGGAGTGGCAGGCCATATGCAACATGGCAGAGGGGCTGCCGCTAGGGGCTTGTGAAAAGGCTCGATAGAATTTCTTATACATTTGCTTTTCGCCACGCGAGGCTGAATTATTTATTATTCCGCGATTTTAGATCCTGATAGCAGGAAGGAGTAGAGGGTGAGGTATCTGCATACAATGGTCCGCGTGGCCGACTTGGAAGAATCTTTAAAATTTTACTGTGAAAAGTTAGGGCTACAGCTTGTAACGCGTAACGATTACGACAAAGGTCGCTTTACTTTGGTGTATCTGGCTGCACCGGAAGATGTAGATGCCGCAAGGGAAAATAAGGCCCCTATGCTGGAGCTTACCTACAACTGGGATCCGGAATCCTATGGTGGCGGGCGCAATTTTGGCCATTTGGCTTACGGAGTTAATGATATCTATGCCGTTTGCCAGCGGATGATGGATGCGGGCGTGACTATCAACCGGCCTCCCCGTGATGGACATATGGCATTTTTTCGCTCTCCAGATGGTATCTCGATAGAGCTACTACAAAATGGACAGCCGTTGGCGCCTCAGGAACCCTGGCAATCAATGGAGAATACCGGAGAGTGGTGATCCCCTCAGGATTCAAACCCGGTACACTTCCGCCTGAATGGATACCTTAAGAGACGCTTTGTGAAGAATACCAGTTGCATATTATTGGCCGGCGCAAATGCGGCGCACCAGATTCGTGAGGAGGGCTTACGCCAGGAACAGTTTTCCACCCTGGTGGGGGCCTCAGGAGGCCCCAAGTGGCTGGTCATCAGCCAGTTGGACCGGGTACTGATGGGGGAATTTTTTAAGGGGCGTCGTGATCCTATCGCGACACTGGGGTCTTCAATCGGTAGCTTTCGCAATATGTGTTACGCCATGGCGGAGCCATTGGAGGCCCTGGAGTGCTTGGAATATGGTTATATCCATCAGAGTTATGCCTCAGACAAACCGACACCGGCGGAGATCACTGCTGCCGGGGAGCAAATCCTGCTCAATGTTTTAGGTGAAAATGGTGCAGGCGAAGTAGCAGGCAACCCGCTGTGGCACAGCCATTTTGTCACTGTGCGTGGCCGCGGTCCCCTGGCTAGTGAAAAGCGCGCCTTCCTGGCCCCGGCGTTGTTTGCATCGGCCATGGCCAACGCGCTCTCCAGGCACAGCCTGAGCGCTTTTTGGGAACGGGTGGTTTTTCACTCTGGCCGTGATGCCGCAGTACGGTTTGGCAACCTGAGTACGGTGGATACGGCGCTATCCGCGGACAATGTTTGTGCAGCGGTCCTGGCGAGTGGTTCTATTCCATTGGTGATGGCGGGAGTTCGCAACCCCGCTGGTGCTCCACAGGGAAATTATCGTGATGGTGGTATCACCGACTACCATTTTGATTTACGTTTCAGTCACCCCCAGGGTTTGGTGCTCTACCCGCACTTTTTCCCGTTTATGGTGCCGGGCTGGTTTGATAAAGGGCTTTCCTGGCGTCGTGTGCGAGGTGATGCTATGTCATCGACACTGTTGGTGGCACCTTCTCCTGCATTCGTGGCGAAGCTGCCCTATGGCAAAATCCCTGATCGTAATGATTTTTATAAGATGGGCCGCGAGGAACGGATTCGCTATTGGAAGAAGGTTGTGGAACTGAGCAAATGGGTTGCCGATGATTTCCATGAAGTCTGGCAGAGTGGCCGTGCAGCGGACCACCTCATAGAGGTTGGCTTCGATGATATTCCGCACAAGTTACATCAGGTCAGGGCCGCATGAACATGGCGCAGGAGTTTAATCATCCGCAGGAAGAGTTTCGCACCACTCAGGAGAGAGTCTATTTCCAGGTGCGAGATGCTATCTTACGTGGCAAATTTTTGCCGGGGCATGCGATTACCATTCGCGGCTTGGCTGCGGAGCTGGATTGCAGCCCTATGCCGGTGCGTGAAGCCTTGCGGCGCCTGACTTCTGAGCGGGCCTTGGAGTTATCCGATACCCGTCGTGTCACGGTGCCGACAATGACTCCTGAGAAGCTCGATGAGATCTGTGCGGCGCGTGTTGCGCTTGAGTGCCAGGCTGCGGAGCAGGCCCTGCCGTTTGTACAGGAGGAAGAACTGCAGCAGCTACGAGCCCTGGATGCGCGGGTGACGGCTGCCCTCGAACAAAAGGATATTGAGCAGTATGTCACTGCTAATCTCGATTTTCACTTTACTCTCTATCGCATGGGGCGGCCGCATATCATTCTCTCGTTGATCGAGAGCTTATGGCTGCAGACAGCGCCTCTTCAGCATCTTGTATTTCAGCGCTTTGGTGTTCAGGAGCTGCCGGATCGCCACGAGGATTTGTTGGATGCCATTGCAGACAGAAGTGTAGAGAGGATTCGCCGCGCCATTCGCCAGGATATAGAAGAGGGGCTCGGCTCAATCTCCGCTGAGGAGTTGCTCTAGCAAGCCGCCGTGACTGTTAACCCGCTGTACATCAAACCGCGCGTGGCAGGAGACGTCGCCCAAACAAAATGACCATCTGGTTTTAGCTTTCCCTCAGTTTGCCCACTTGGCCTCATTCGACCTTAAGGTTGCTGTGAGGCATAGATAGATCTTGCGCTTCTGTGAGTCTCGCTACTAAAATGTGATCACAAATTTGGTAGTAATAATTCGCCTTGTGATACCCATTGAGCAGGGCGGGTGACAGATTGCGGGAAAACCTCCGCCCGACAAGCAGAGGCTGATTGTCCGGAGCGGCGGGAAAGCCCCAGAGCAAAAGCCAGGAGCGAAATATGAACAAGAGTGAGCTGCAACAACACGACCGCGAGCACCTGCTGCACCCCTTTACGGACTTCAACGATCTGGGCCAGCAGGGTACCCGAGTGATTACCAGCGCTGAAGGTGCCTACATCACTGATATCGATGGCAATCGTATGTTGGACGGTATGTCTGGATTGTGGTGTTGTAACCTGGGTTACAGCCGTAAAGAAATTAGCGATGCCATCTATGAGCAGTTGAATACCCTGCCGTTCTATAACAGCTTCTTCCAGTGCACCACTGTGCCTTCTATTGAGCTGGCTGATGCTCTGGCGGAGGTGACCCCGGCCAATATGAGCAACGTTTTCTTTACCGGCTCCGGCTCCGAAGCAAACGATACGAACTTGCGTCTGATTCGCCGTTTCTGGGATCTTCAGGATAAACCTGAGAAGCGTATCGTGATCTCCCGTAAGAATGGCTATCACGGCTCTACCATTGCCGGTGCTAGCCTCGGTGGTATGAGTGGTATGCATAAGCAGTTTCAGCCGCTGGACTACATTGAGCATGTGCAACAGCCTTACTGGTTTGCCGAGGGTGGCGATATGTCCCCGGAAGAGTTCGGCATTCATGCTGCGCGCAGCCTTGATGAAAAGATCCAGGAACTCGGACCTGAGACAGTTGCCGCTTTCATTGCAGAGCCTATACAGGGTGCTGGTGGTGTAGTAATCCCACCGGAAACCTACTGGCCAGAAGTGAAGAAGGTGCTGGATCAGTACGATATCTTGCTGGTGATGGACGAAGTGATTTTTGGCTTTGGTCGCACCGGTGAGTGGTTTGGCGCAGATTTTTACGGCCTCAAGCCCGATCTGATGACTTTTGCCAAAGCAGTAACCAATGGTTACTTCCCGCTGGGCGGCACCATGGTGGGTGATCGTGTTGCTGACGTGATTAAAAGTAAGGGTGGTGAATTTACTCACGGTTACACCTACTCAGCGCACCCGGCAGCTTGTATGGCAGGATTGGCGACAATTAACATCCTGCGCAATGAAAAAATTATTGAGAATGTGCGCGATGTGACAGGCCCTTACCTGGCCAAGCGCTGGGCTGAGCTGGCAGAGCATCCGATTGTCGGTGAAGCCCGAAGTCTGGGTATGGTTGGAGCACTGGAGCTTGTAAAAGATAAATCGAGCCGTGCCCGCTTCGATGACGACTGTACCGCAGGTGCAGTGTGTCGTGATCTCAGTATCAAGCACGGTTTGGTAATGCGTGCTGTGGGCGATGCAATGGTTATCGCGCCGCCGCTGATTATTACCACTGAGCAGGTCGATGAGTTGGTGGAGAAGGCGCATCGCGCCCTGGACGATACCGCAAAAGCACTGGCGTAAACTCGCGGTATCGCATCTATTTATGAGAGCGGCCCTAGGTCGCCCCTCATCGTCTGTCGGTGGCGGATGTGAGTGGTGGCTCAAGGCCGCTTTTGCGGTTTGACTGGATTACCTCAGGCAACTTATGTCTCAAGAAAAAGAATTCACTGCCCAGCCAGAGCTGCTGGAGCAGTCGCGTAAATTCCTGGCAGAGCACCCGGACCTAAAGTGGATTGAAGGCTTTATGTTCGATATTAACGGTGTGCCCCGTGGCAAATGGCTGCCTGCCGAGGCGGCAGAAAAACTGCTTAAAGGCAGTCTGCAGATGCCGCGCAGCGCTGTCAGCCTGGACATCTGGGGGCGGGATATCGAAGACAGTCCCCTGGTCTTCGCCAGTGGAGACAGCGACGGTGTCTGCTTGCCGGTTTCGCCGATCAGCCTGGCGCCATGGCACAGAGAAGAGACGGCCCAATTGCATATGCAACTGCATGAGGCGGATGGAAGCGCACTGTACGCAGATCCACGCGCCCAGTTGCAGCGAGTGGTGGATCGATTAAAAAAACTTGGTTACACCGCAGTTTGTGCCACCGAGCTGGAGTTTTACCTGTTACGTGATGAGGTGGATCACCTGGCACGACCGCGCCCGGTTAGTGATAACGACGCTGAGTTGGTGCCTTCCACAGACGTATACGATTTGTCTGAGCTGAATGCACAGCGCCACTTCTTTGCTGATGTTCGTGCTGCTTGTGAAGAGCAGGGGATCCCGGCTGATTCTGTACTGTCCGAGTGCGCGCCAGGTCAGTTTGAAATTAACTTGTTGCACAGTGCTGATCCGGTGAAGGTTGCCGATCAGACCCTACTGTTCAAGCGACTGTTGAAAGGTGTGGCCCGCAGCCATGGTTTCCGGGTGAGCACTATGGCCAAGCCGTTTGGGGATCAGGCCGGTAACGGTATGCATGTGCATATGAGCTTGATCGACAGTTCGGGAAAAAATGTTTTTGACGACGGCAGTGAGATGGGGTCAGATCTGCTGCGCCAAGCGGCGGCTGGTATGTTGGCAACCGCAAACGATGCGATGGCATTTTTCGCGCCGCATAGCAATTCTTATCGTCGCTTCCAGGAGGGCTCACATGCGCCGCTAAATCTTTGCTGGGGCTATGATAACCGCACGACGACCTTGCGGATTCCGGCAAGTAACCCCGAAGCTCGGCGTATTGAGCACCGCATTGCCGGAGCAGACGTAAACCCCTATCTGGTTCTGGCGGGAATTCTTGTTGGCGTCTGTCATGGCCTGGAAAACCAGCTGCAACCGCCAGCTCCAGTGGAAGGCGACGCCTATCAAGTTGAAAGTGAGCAATTGGTTAATACCTGGAGTGGCGCACTCAAGCGTTTTGAGCAGAGCCAGCTATGGCGTGAGTACCTTGATCCACGCTTTATTGAATTATTCCTGTTACTTAAGCGTCAGGAACAGGTGGAAATTGGTTCACGGGTTACAGATGTGGAGTACCAGAGCTATTTGCACCGCGTTTAGCGATGACTTAAGAGGTGATACAGCACCGATTGTATGAATACTGAACGGCTTTTACGACAGGGCAGATGGAGAGCTGTAATACTCTGCTATACCTAAATTTAAGTGCGTAACGCGCTTGAAACTCTCCTCCTGAAAGTGTGTTCGAGAAACCTGGCCCGCCTCTGGCGGGCATTTTTTTATCCTCGCAAAACGTTTCTTCAGTTATCCATTACACCATCGCAGATGCTTAGGATTTCCTTCGGTTCTTTTTCCCAATGATCAGTGAGTGACTGTCAATACATAGATTGGGTCGATATGGAATAGGCTCTCCTGAATCCAGTCGTGTTTGTTTTCACTCTTTGGGGGGAAAGCATTGCTGTATGTGGCTTTCAGTTTGGCTCGTCAATCTACATGGCAGTCGGGTTGGCCAATAGTGTGGACAGCTTCTGCCTAGCAGTCATTTCCACGCCAGTGTATTCTTCCGCTTTACTAGCGTAAGGCCCCCGATTTATCAGTCGACGTAACATAGCTCCACGACGCGGTGTTACCGGATTGGTGAAAGATAGGTGGGCCTCAGAACAAGCAGATGGGGAATCTATGACCGCCTTGGGAAATTGTGCAGACGGTCCAATGGCTGGCAAGACGCGGCCGCTAAAAATATGTTTATTAGGTTATCGCAGCAATCCACATAGCGGTGGTCAGGGAATCTACCTTCGCTACCTGAGTAAGGCATTGGTTGATGCTGGCCACTCTGTGGATGTTATCTCAGGCCAACCCTATCCAGAGTTGGATGAGCGGGTAAATTTGATAAAGATGCCGGGACTGAACCTGTATGAGGTTGAGAACCCGGTGCGAGCTCTTAAGGCTAAACACCTGCTTTCCTGGGCGGACTTTTTTGAGTGGTGGAGCAAACTCACCGGCGGTTTTGCCGAGCCTTACACCTTTGGTCGCCGCGTGGCCAAATACTTGCGTAAACACGGCCGTGACTATGACATAGTGCACGATAACCAGTCTCTTTGTTATGGATTGTTGGATATTGAAAAAAGTGGGCTGCCTGTCGTAGCTACTATCCATCACCCCATTACCCGTGATCGCCAATTGGCGTTGGATGCGGCGCCGGATTGGCGTTTTCGCCTGCTGGTGCGTCGCTGGCATAACTTCCTGAAAATGCAGATCAAGGTTTCACGTAAGCTGCGCCATATTGTGACAGTATCACGCCAGTCAGAGCGGGATATCATCGAGCAGTTTGGTGTGAAGCCAGAACAGATAAACCTGATCTATAACGGCATCGACACAGAAATATTCAGCCCCAGCGAAAGTGTTGAGCGCCTGCCACTTAGAATTATGACAACTGCCTCAGCAGATCAGCCACTCAAAGGACTGGGGGTGTTATTGCTGGCACTTGCCAGCTTGCGCCAGAGGTTTAACGGTCTCGAGTTGTTGGTGGTGGGGAAGCTACGGGAGGGGGGGGCAACGGAGGAGCTGCTTCATCGGCTCGATTTGCAGAATGCAGTGCAGTTTGTCTCTGGCATTTCCAATGCTGAATTAGTGGGGTATTACCGCAGTGCCACAGTGGTAGCCTGCCCATCTTTATATGAAGGATTTGGACTGCCTGCTGGTGAAGCCATGGCCTGTGGGGCACCGGTAGTTTCCAGCGACGGTGGCGCGCTACCAGAGGTGGTAGGGGATGCTGGCATAGTGGTGCCGGCTGGTAACAGCCAGGCATTGGGTGAAGCCCTTGGTCGGGTTTTGTCGGATATATCTCTTCAAGCTGAGCTGAGTGCTAAGGGTAGGGCACGAATAGAGGATAAGTTCTCATGGGGGCTGGCAGCTGCGAGCCTCGTGGCTTATTACCGTGAAATACTGGGTGAATCTGCAGTGCAGCGTCGACATGAAGATGAGATAGTTGGCGCAGATGTCAGCGGTGCGGAGGCGGCTTGATGATTACTGTAGATCCGAAGCACCTGAGTCTTCGCCCAGGACAAAAAGTTCTGGATCTCGGGTGTGGCGAAGGTCGCCACTCCATTCACCTGATGATTACTGATGAAGTGGATATCTTCGGCATAGATTTATGCCTTGATGATGTGCGTACAGCCAGTAAGCGGGCTGAGCCTTTTAAAAGCCCGGAGCATGCCAAAGGGCGCCTGTTACTTGGGGTTGCCAATGGCCTGCGGCTACCTTTTGCCGATGCCACTTTCGATGTGGTGATTTGTTCAGAGGTATTGGAGCATATTGAGGATTACAAAGCGGTCCTAGCAGAAATCGATCGGGTTTTGAAACCCTCCGGTATTTTTGCTGCCACGGTACCATCTTACTTCCCCGAGTGGGTCTGCTGGAAACTGAGCGATGAATACCATGAGGTGGAGGGGGGCCATATTCGTATATTCCGTGAGAAAGAGCTGAGGGGAAGTATTGAGTCCTTGGGGCATCGCTATTTTGCGCGCCATAAGGCTCATGCTTTGCACTCCCCGTATTGGTGGCTGAAGTGTCTGTTCTGGAATCAGCCGGACTCCCGCTTAGTTGCAGCCTATCATCGCTTGTTGGTTTGGGACTTGATGAAGCAGCCAATGCTTACTCGTGCCGCGGAAAAGATACTGAATCCGCTGTTAGGTAAAAGTATCGCGCTTTATTTTGTCAAAGCTGAGCAGGAAGCGCCGGAGACTTTGCGCTTGGTGGGGGAGGCGAGTTCGTGAGTGAGATGGTTATTCCTCCGGTAAAAAACACAAACCTCTTTCCCGATGGGTTTGTCCGTGACAGTGCTGCCTATATTCTCTCCCAGCAACTGCCCGATGGCTCTATTCCCTGGTTTAAGGGACATTATGCCGATCCCTGGGATCACGTTGAGGCGGCCATGGGCTTGGCAATCGCAGGTGAATTTGCCGCCGCAGAAAAAGCTTATCGCTGGTTGGCAGATATTCAGTTGGCCGATGGCAGCTGGTGGGCGGCATACAAAAACGGTGCTGTTGATAATCGTGAGCGCCGTGAGACAAATTTTGTTGCCTATGTGGCCACCGGCATTTGGCACTTTTATCTGATTAGCGGAGACAAAGGCTTTTTGCGCCGCTACTGGCAGATGGTTGAGCGTGCAATTGATTTTGTTTTGGCACTGCAGACGGAGCACGGGGAAGTTCACTGGGCGGTGGATGCAGAGGGAGAGCCAAAGAAAGATGCCCTGATAACTGGCTGTTCTTCGGTTTTTAAGAGCCTCGAATGTGCCATCAACATTGCCAGAGAGCTGCGTGTTGACCGCCCCAGTTGGGAGCAGGGGCGCCAGGCTTTGGGGTACGCTTTGCGGCACAAGCCGGAACGTTTCGATCGAACCTGGGAAAGTAAGGCACGCTTTTCCATGGATTGGTTTTATCCTGTGTTAACAGGGGCCTTTTCTGGAGAAGCTGCTCGCACTCGCCTGCATCAGCGTTGGGATGAGTTTGTCGTGGCGGGACTGGGTTGTCGCTGTGTTAATGATGAGCCCTGGGTAACTGTGGCGGAATCTTGCGAGCTGACAATGGCACTATTGGCTGCAGGGCAGCGTTCCCGTGCTGAGATTATATTTCGGGGGCTTCACCGCTGGCAGGACAGTGATGGCGGTTACTGGACTGGTTATGTCTATCGGGATGAGGCAGTTTGGCCGGAAGAGAAAACTACTTGGACTGTGGGTGCTATGTTGTTGGCGGCGGATGCACTCGCCGACCTGACGCCGGCGAGTAGTTTGTTTACATCGGTACAACTGTCTTCAAATACGTCTCAGGATACCCAGGGTGTCTACAGTTTCGACGAGCTCGAACTGAGCGGAAGCCAGGGCTAGCTTGTAAATATCGTAAGGGGCCTGGCCGCCGTCGGCCGGGTCCGGGAATATATCGTGGATGGCGAGGTAGCCACCGGGAACAATATGGCGGGACCAGCTGCGGTAGTCGGTCATCGCAGCTTCCAAAGAGTGGCCTCCGTCAATAAACACCAAGCCGAGAGGTGTATTCCAGTGGCGTGCAGCGATAGCAGAGGGTGCCACGACAGGAACTACCCAGTCCTCGAGCTCAGCTGCACGGATATTTGCGCGAAAATTGCGAAAGCTGTCCATTAATTGGGCTCTTTCGTCAAAAAGGTCCGGGTCGTGGTACTCCTCGCCGGGTTGATGCTCCTCCGAGCCGCGGTGGTGGTCCACAGCGAAGACCACATTGTCTGTGAGTTTGCAGGCGGTAGCTAGGTACACTGTCGATTTTCCGCAGTAGCTGCCGACCTCCAGGCAGGGCCCCAGGCCGCTGGCCTCCGCGGCCAGATGGTAAAGTGCTTCACCTTCATGGGCAGCAAGAAATCCTTTGATAGCTCGAATATCGATAGATAATTTAATGGACATGGGTAACCGCTTGCTATTTTTTGTGGACCAAACACTAAACCGCTGCTTATACAAAAGCAATTGCGATTTGTTTTATATGTAGTGCTAAATCAAACAGAATTTAATGTATGCGCAAGGACCATAGGCCCTATTGGATGAAGCGTTTACAGTTGCGTTGGCGCAACTGGCGCACTGAGTACTTTCTGCTGCCACAATTTGATGCCATGGGGGTCGAGCCTGAAGTGATGGATCCCTCTTCGGTCTATGTTTTTGGCAGTAATGTCCGTATTGGTAATTATCCCCATTTAATTTCCAATGCAGAAAAATGTATTCGCTTTACGACATTTGGCCATAAGGGTGGCGAGGCATTTATCACCATCGGTGATTATGTGCTGATTTCCCCGGGTGTGCGTATTTCCGCTGCACAGTCCATAGAAATTGGCAACGCCTGTATGATTGCCGCGAATGTATATATTTCGGATTCGGATTGGCATGGACTCTATAATCGCACCAGGCCTTTTCGCTGCACTGCACCAGTCCGCTTGGGAAATAATGTCTGGATTGGTGATAGTGCGACGATTTGTAAGGGGGTGAGTATTGGGGATAATTCGGTGGTTGGAGCAGGCAGTGTGGTTACCAAGGATGTTCCGGCAAATACTGTAGTTGCTGGTAATCCTGCAAAGCCTGTAAAAAGTATTAATCCCAAACGCCGAATGATTACTCGTGAGGCATTATTTGCCGATGCTTTTCGCCAGGCCCATAATCTGGATGAGCTTGACAAGATGATGCTCAAGGGCAACGGCGTCTTAGGTTGGTTGCGTTCGGTAGTTTTCCCTCGCCGTGGGGATTAAAAAGGTATGCACGATTTATTCTCGAACATTTGAACTGATGAAAAAAAGAAAAAGTATTGTTCTGATTGGTATGCCTGGTGCAGGCAAGAGCACCCTGGGTGTGTTGCTGGCAAAGGAGTTGGCTCTTGATTTTGTCGATACCGATGTACTGATCCAAGCCAGGGAGGGGAAAACCCTGCAGGAGATCATGGCAGAAAGCGACTATTTGAATTTGAGGGCTATTGAGGGAGAAGTGATTGCGGCTTCCCATCTGCCCAGCCATGTCATTGCTACGGGTGGCAGCGCTGTCTATAGCGACGAAGGTATGGCCAATTTAAAAGAGCTCGGCACAATCGTGTTCTTGGAGTGCTCTGCTGAAGAGTTGCGCCGCCGTATTCACAATTATGAAAGTCGCGGGATTGCTAAGGCTCCGGGGCAGACTTTTGAAGCTCTGTTTACTGAACGCCAAGCTCTGTACCGGGAATATGCGGACATTACGGTAGACTGCGACGGTCTGACCATGCAGCAGGCTTTGGATCGGTTGTTAAGTCAACTGCCACGATAACCCTAGAGCGGCAGTAGAGCCCCTTGATTGTTGGGGCTCTGACTTATATCTTTCCTCAGAGGGGAAGCTGGGTGGTGTACTTCACTTGCTTTAAGGCAAAAGTAGAGTTCACCGAGGCCACGTTGGGCAGGTGCACCAGAGAGCGCTTTAGAAGTTGCTCATAATGCTCCACGCTGTCCACGACAACACGTAGAACATAGTCTTTGTCACCACTGGTTGAATAACACTCTACAACTTCCTGGACATCCTGGACCGCAGACTCAAAATTGTTCAGGGATTCTTCGTCATGGTTGTGGATAGTGACATAGCAGTATACTGTCACTCCCAGGTCTAACTTGCGGGGGTCCAGCAGGGTTACCCGGCCACGGATAATCCCTTCCGCCTCCAGCCTTTTGATCCGGCGCCAGCAGGGAGTGTGGGAGAGGCCGACTTTGTCTCCTAGCTCCGCCATGGAATAATCGGCGTTCTCCTGCAGCGCTCGCAGAATCTTACGGTCAAAATCATCCAGGTCTGTCGAACGCTTCATAAAGACTCCTATCCTATAAAAATTTGATCGATCGAGATTTTCATCACAAATTTACGCACATTTACGTAAATAAAGCAATGCTCTGTTGCGCTTAACGAACTAGTATGACCTGACCAATCCGTCTCAGGGCGGATGCTTTTTGTGATTGCCCGCCAAAGGATTCTGTGGGCCCATCACGAACCCGGCATCCGACTGCTGATACGAGGCGATTCGGAAGAATAATGACTTAAAATTCGAACCGAGTTTCGAGAAGAATAAACGACCGGAAGTTAGGTGTATGACTGATAACGTAACCAGTCCCCAGCGCGCGGCGGACAACCAGGTAAAGAAGCAAGTATCCCTGGACGATCGCTATACCACCCTTAAAGGCCGTGTGCTTCTCTCTGGCATCCAGGCGTTGGTGCGCCTGCCGATCGACCAGATGCGTATGGATCAATCCCGCGGTCTCAATACCGCGACTTTTATCTCTGGTTACCGCGGATCACCGCTGGGTGGCTATGATTTGCAGCTTTCTCGCGCCAAAAAACTACTGGGGCAGCACAATATTCGTTTCCAGCCGGGCGTCAATGAAGAGCTGGCTGCGACTGCGGTATGGGGTTCCCAGCAAGTGGGTCTGTTTGAAGGCGCTGAGGTAGATGGCGTCTGTGGCATTTGGTATGGAAAGACACCGGGTGTGGACCGCTCCTGTGATGCTTTCCGCCATGCGAATGCTGCAGGGTCCTCTCCAAAGGGTGGAGCCCTGATTGTGGCCGGCGACGACCACGGCTGTAAGTCATCTTCATACCCGGGCCAATCTGAATTTGCTTTTGTAGATATGCATATTCCAGTGCTCAACCCCGCCACTGTGCAGGAGGTACTGGATTATGGTCATTATGGCTTGGAGTTGTCCCGCTTCAGTGGCTGCTGGGTAGCGATGATCACTCTGGCGGAAAATATGGACAGTTCTGCCACGGTAGAAGTGGGCTCGCAGCGTGTGCAGTTCACCTATCCGGAAATCGAGCGCCCCAAGGGGGGCTTAAATATTCGCAAACAGGATAACCCCCTGGAGCAGGAGGAGCGCCTGTGGCGTTATAAGCGTCCGGCAGCGTTGGCTTTTGCCCGTGCCAATAATCTGAACAAAGTTGTGCTGGAAAATCCCGAGGCCAGTCTCGGCATCGTCACTACCGGCAAGGCCCATCTTGACCTGATGCAGGCTTTTGAGGATATGGGGATTGATGAAGGCCAGGCTAAGCAGCTTGGAATTCGGATTCTCAAGGTGGGTATGACTTACCCGCTGGATGTACCTGGCATTCAGGAATTTGCTCGAGGCCTGGATACCCTGCTAGTGCTGGAGGAGAAGCGCAGCTTGATGGAAGTGCAGCTTAAAGAGGAGCTGTATAACGTCCACGTTAAAGACCCTAATTTCCCGCGTATTCTCGGTAAGGTGGATGAGCATGACCAGCCACTGATGCCCGCTTACGGTGAGCTTTCACCGGCGATTGTTGCCCAGGTTTTGGGCTTTGTGTTGGGTGACGACAAGTTGGGTGAGCGTGGTCGCCATCGCCTGATGCGCCTCAATGCCCTTTCCCAGCGGATTTCCCAGCAGGCGGGCTCCAGTGTTTCACGCTTGCCCATGTTCTGCGCCGGTTGCCCCCATAACCGCTCAACAAAAGTGCCTGAAGGTAGCCGTGCTCTCGCGGGAATTGGCTGTCACTATATGGCCCAGTGGCTCGATAGGGAGACTTTTACCTTTACTCAGATGGGCGCCGAGGGCGTCAACTGGGTAGGCCAGGCGCCTTTTACCAGTGAAAAGCACGTATTCGTGAACTTGGGTGATGGCACTTATTTTCACTCAGGAATCTTGGCCATTCGGGCGTCTGTCGCAGCCAAGGTGAATATCACCTACAAAATTCTGTTTAACGACGCTGTCGCTATGACAGGTGGCCAGCCCCATGACGGAGAGCTGGCACCGGATATGATCTGTCGCCAGGTATTGGCTGAGGGGGTGCAGAAAGTTGTACTGGTGATGGATAACCCGGATAAATATAAGGGTGCTCTATCTTTCCCTGCCGAGGTGGAGATCCGCCATCGCGATTATATGCCGGCGGTTATGGAAGAGCTTCGCGAAGTTGAAGGTTGTACAGTAATTATCTACGACCAAACCTGCGCTACTGAGCTGCGCCGCAAGCGCAAACGCGGCCTGTTACCCCAGGCAGAGGGGCGCCCGTTTATCAATGAGCTGGTGTGTGAAGGCTGTGGTGACTGCGTGCAGCAATCCAGCTGTATCGCGGTAGAAAAAGTTGCTACTGCCCTGGGGGATAAGCGCCGGGTAAACCAGACTGGTTGCAATCAGGACCTCTCCTGCATCAATGGTTTTTGCCCATCGTTTGTTACTGTGAAAGGTGGGCGCCTGGCCAAAGGTGCCGGGGTTGGCGATGTGTTACGCACTGAGGCGGATAAATTATCTGCACCGCAACTACCCGCCCTGGGTGAGCCGTTTAACTTCCTGGTAACCGGTGTAGGTGGAACCGGAGTGGTTACTATCGGTGCTTTGCTGGCAATGGCAGCCCACATTGAAGGTAAGGCCTGCAGTACCCTGGATCAGACTGGCCTTGCGCAAAAGGGCGGGGCGGTTTATTCCCATATCCGCTTTGCTGCAAAGCCTGACGCGTTGCAGGCTGTTCGTATTTCTGATGGTCGAGCAGACGCGCTGATGGCTTGTGACCTGATTGCCGCGGGCAACCTCGCAGCCTGTCTGGCTAAGCTGGATGAAACCCATAGTCGGGCAGTGGTAAATACCCATCTGAGTCCAACCGCTGCTACTGTTTTGGGTCGTGAGGATGCACACTCGCCTCAGGCTGTATTAGACACCTTGAGTAATGCTGTTTGTGAGTTGGAGTCTGTAGAGGCGCATAGGCTCACCAAGTTGGCACTGGGGGATACCCTGGCCGCAAATATCTTTATGTTGGGTTTTGCCTGGCAAAAAGGGTTATTGCCGCTTTCTCAGGAGTCGTTGTTGCAGGCTATTGAGCTGAATGGTGTTGCAGTTGAGGGCAACCTGCAGGGCTTTGCCGCTGGTCGTCTTGCTGCTGCTGATTCCAAAACCTTAAACAAGCTACTGGCTCACGACCAAGTCCCTGTTGCTTTACCGCAGGGGTTGGAAGAAGTGGTTGCTCACCGGGTAAAGCATCTCACTGGTTACCAGAATACTGAACTGGCGCAGCGCTACCAAAACCTGGTGGATAAGGTGAAGGCAGCGGAAGTTCTTAAAGTGCCGGGCAATCTCAAGCTTGCAGAGATTGTCGCGCGTAATTACGCCAAACTCTTGGCCTATAAAGATGAATACGAGGTGGCGCGCTTATATACCGATGGCCGTTTTACTCAATCCCTGCAGGAGAATTTCAGCGGCGAAATTGAGTTGGAGTTCAACTTGGCCCCGCCCCTGCTGGCGCGTTTTGACAAGGTATTGGGGCGCCCACGCAAAATGAAGTTTGGCGGATGGATGTTTAAAGCCTTCGGTGTCCTGGCCAAATTAAAATTCCTGCGCGGTACCGTATTGGATGTGTTTGGTTACACTGCCGAGCGCAGAATGGAGCGTGCCTTAATTAGCGAATATGAGGAGTTGGTCGATAAGGTAATGGGTGAGCTGAATGCACAGAACCACGCCGCAGCTATTGATTTACTCAACTATCCAGAGGAAATTCGAGGCTATGGCCACGTGAAAGAGGCCAATCTGGAGAAAGCCAGGCAACAGCGTGATGTGGCTCTCACTCGATTCGAAAACCCGGTGCGCGATATCAAACGGGCCTCTGAAGTGGAGGTATTTGATCCTGCTAATGCCCAGCAGGTTGGTTAATTATTAATTCTCATTGGGCGGTTTGACGGCTTGCCGTTGAGCCTCCCTCGTTGATAATTACCAATATCCCTGCATGCGAACAGCAAACTGTCGGGTTTGATCTCCAGTAAAGCGGTCATTACCTAGAGTCACATTTAACATGAATCGCACTTTGGGATTGAAATAATAATTAAATCCAAAGACAAAATTTTGAACCGTCATATTGGGAATGTCGCGATTTTCAATCGTGTCGTAGCGGGCCGTCACTTCGAAAGCCCCAGCTGGAGGCCGGGGCTTAATTGACTTAAAAAGACCCTTCTTATAGTTATAGGGTTTGTGTTGCCCGGTTACTGCCCAGCTTCCAGTGATATACCAAGTATGGACACTTTGGTCACCGATAAAACAACCAGTAAGTGGGTCGCAAAAGAAGTTGGGTGGGGCACCAAAAAACTCTTCGAAAGTGAGCTCGGAGAGGAAAAAGTCACCGGAGAATCTGCCAATAGCATACTCCGATTGAGCAAAAAAAGGGCCGTAAGTACCAGCCAGTTCCAGACCTAGTATCAGTACATCACCTTCTGGCTTCCCAAGATAAAACTCCTCATCGCCAAATTCCCCAAAGAAGAAAGCGTTTCCGCCTGGGCTCAATGCGACTAATTGCTCTGGGCCGCGGCGGCCGGCATATTCGACTAGGGCCCTCCGAGGAGGAGTGTTTTGATTGGCATCTTCATAACTAAGCGAGGCACCCAGATGCAATGTACTTTTATAGTCATCAATCGGAGCCCAGGTAAACCTGGTTGTGGCGCCAACACCTGAATTGCGGGGGTCGCCAGGATTGCGCAAATTTATCAAATCAAAGCCAAAAGTATGGCAGCACCAGTAGGTATTCCAGCCGATGCCCTGCTGCCTGCCTCGGTTGTCATAGATGCCGGCAGCGGTAGCAAAGGCGCGTTCCATCATGGTGATTTCGTTGGAGGACGTAAGCTCATTAATGGAACGGTTCGGTTTGTAGTTTCCTATTCGGAGCCTTCCATCGAGGACTTCGGTTGCCAAATAAACATCTCTAAGCCCAGCGGTACCGCTAGTGGCAAAGTCCCGTTCGAGCTTATATTCCCACTCCCATAGCTTCCCTTTCATTGCCAGGCGTACCCGACGGAAATCTGTGGTATTTACCGGTTCTTCAAAGTCGTCAATGAGAATGAGGTCTTCATAGTAGCTATCATCTTTATCAAAGAGGTAGGTGTCAAAATGGATGCGACCTCCAAGTTCCGCAGAAAAGTTCCCGTCGTCGGAGACAATTTTGAGCCCCCCTTTCGATTCGGCTTTGTCTGCCAAAGCAGGGGGCGATAGAAAAGCAAAGGCTAAGGCGCAATATAGGCCATAGCATTTCATATGACGCTCCGTATCAAAGCGGTACTTAGCGACCGCGGCGTGTTGTTGCAGTTTAGCAAGTGTGCATGGACCAGTTGTAAGGGAGTATTAGGTTTTCTCTGTATGTACCCCGCGCGAGATGGAGCAAAGCTGATTGCTGTTAATAGTTGTTGTCCTGGCGGGAAATGGGGGAAGAAGATTGCCGCCCAAAAGAAACTGGCGGCAAGGTTATTGGGAGGGAGTATCGTCTCGTACTACCAAATAGCTCGAATATTATCCGGTGGGGGCTATATCCGGTCCAGCTTGTATCCGTCCTCTTTGAGCAGCTCCACGATGCTGCCCCCCCCAACTAGGTGTCCTGCTCCAACAATAACAAACAGGGATGAATGGTTTGGCGCTTTTAAGCTGATTCGCTTCGCCATATTTTCATTGCGCTTGAAAAACAGCGTATCGTAAAGCGGTTTGTATTCCGGGTTTTCATTGAGTCCGTCAAGGATAATTAGGTGGTGGAGAGTTTTCTCATCGCCGTCCTTCCAAGCCTTGGTGAGCTTGGGGAGGAAGCTGGATATATCTTCCAGCTGCTCAAGGGTTTGTTGTAACAGAAGAGCTGGGTTGTCCAGGCCATTTAACAGTTGGAACTGCTGTAAAACCCCTTCGAGTTCAACGACCGGTTTGTCATCTTTCTTGGCTTTTTGCAGAAAATGGCGATCTATACCCAGTTCAGGATTGAGGCCATGGGCCTGCATTTCGACCATACTCATGGAAATCATGGCAATTGCAGGGCGCTGGCGAATAAACATAGCCTCCGGCATATTGTGCTTTTGTATCCACTTCTGTAGCTGTTTGTACGTTTCCGGGGGGAGGTCGTCACGTAGATTACGTTCACCCTGGTAGACTGATTCCATCATGATTTTCTGCTGTAGCAGCATATCGCCTTCCGCAGCGAGAATATCGGCTTCTACTGCAATGGCATCGCTCTCGGCATAGGCGCGCTCAATTTGGGGGCGCATGGGGTAGAAGTCTTCTGTAGCTAAGTGGATTGAGCCCAGCAGATAGATAGTCTGGTTCTCTTTGGTGGCCTTCCAGAAGATACCTTGGTCAGTTTCTGCGGCATTTACTAAACCGACAAATAATATGAGAGCGAGAGCTATCGACTGTGATAAGTAACGATGAATCATTGCTGGTCCCTGATCTTGTTTAAGCGAAAGAATAGTAACACCCTGGAGTAGGCGCTGATACTGGAGGTGACGGCAAAGATAAACTGGCCATATGTGTAGGTTTTCCCGTTGGCATGTGCGGAATTTACTGGGAAACTAAATCAGTGAGAGTCAAAATAGTGACTTTGTTCCATTTTCGCGGTAAACATTTTGAGAATTGTACAAGTTTGGCCTGAGTTAGAGCCTGGAGATGCAGGGAAGGCCGCATTGGACTTTATACAAGCGTTGAGCCAACAGGGGCATGAGCCTGTTGTGATCTCGGCAGGTGGGGCGCTGGTTGCTCGTCTCAAGCTACATGGTATCCAGCATATTCAACTGCCTTTGAATAAAAAACCCCTCTGGTCACAACCCCTTGTACGGCGTCTTACTAATATTTTGGCCGGGCTACAAGCAGATATCATACATGTGCATGGACGGTTAGCTGCTTTATTGACTTCGCGGGCTTGGCGGCGTATGGATGATGTAAATCGTCCAGGTTTGGTAACCCATGTCGATAGCAATCGTGCACCCAGTCGCCGAGATGCTGGTGTGATTGCCGGGGAGCGGGTTATCGCCACATCCCTTGGAGTGGCTAATCAATTACAGGCGCACTACGGAAAGAAGATGGTCTCGCCGGCCAGTGTTATTCCCTGGGGAGTTGGCGCTAAGGAATTTGATCGTAGCAAACCCATTTCAGGGCAATGGCATTTGCGTCTTCTGAATAATTATCCTCAGCTGGAGGGAAAAAACTGGTGGCTGTATTCGGGGGATTTATCCCTGGAAGGAGAGTTAGGCTTTTTTCTACAGGGACTCGCTTATTCAGTGCGAGGTCGTGAGGATATAATGGGCTTGGTTATTGGCAAGCAACAAAAGGATGATTTGCGTTATATCCGCAAGCTGGAGTTATATGCCCAAGAACTGGGTTTAGAAGGGCGCGTGCTGTTCCTTGGGGCTCGCCAGGACATGCGCGAGCTGTATGCCTCATCCCAGGTGTTAGTTAGTCTTGCTCGCCCGTATGAGCCATGCGGCAGGAATGCTATGGCAGCGCTTGCAATGGGATGTCCAGTGATTGCTTATAAGGATACGTGTGCGGGGGAAGTGTTGGCCCATTGTTTTCCGGAGGGAATCGTAGAGCGCAAAAATGTAGAAGCTTTATCTGAAGCTGCTTTAGCCTTAACCGATCGTTTAGTAAAAATTGAATTTCACAGTTTTTATAATGAGGATTTAGTTAAACAAACTGTAAACCTTTACCATGAATTACTGGATAGGCCTTGATAATCTATTTTTGGCCTGACTAAAAATTGAAGTGCCCATTTAGGGATGCGAAGTCGAAGCCGGGGTTGGGTGTATTGGTCCTGGCATTGGAGAAGTGGCTATAGCGTAAAGATAGTGTATGGCCACCTGAGAAGCGATAGCCCAAAGCAAAATGCAGTGCGAAGTTTAATTTTGTGCTCATTCTGATACTGCCAAAATGATCGTTACTTAAATAGGATGCGCCTACACCAGCTTCTCCAAATCCGCCGCGAGGTTCATTGCGTGGGTACCAGCGCAGTAGAGGCTTTAATTCAAATATATTTTGTTGCTGGCTTTCGTCGCGATATTTTATTCGCATGTGGGAATAACTACCTTGCCCCCACCATTCCCAAAAATTGTTGTCGAGATTGGATGATGCGAGCAGGTAGGAATAGCTGAAGCCTGCCATTTCTGCGGCTGAGATGGAGTGCACTTGCATCAGCTCACTGCCCAGCCCCTTTCCTGCGCTAGCAATAAATTCTGACTCAGCAAAAGTGAAAGGGGAAATTAAGAGTCCATAAATAAAAAAAGGTGCGTAATTTTTAAGGGTATTACCGCACATACATGAAACCACTGGCTTACGCATAACTTCCGATGTTAACTAATTGAGCTTTATTAAGACTAGAGGGAAAGATGGCGATGGCAAGTTTCAATGATGAGGCTTGCCACCGGCTTCTTCCTTTTTTTCAGCGCCATTGCCGCTTCAGTTGTCGAAGTGCGTCGGAATGCAGTTGTCTGGCCCTTTCCTGACTTAATCCCAGTTGTTCGCCGATGACTCGAAATGAGCAGTCTCTATCGGATACCAGCCCATAGCGAAGATTTAAAACAGTTCTCTGTCTGGCAGGTAGTCGCGCGACAGCTTCACGCAATCGCTCGGCCAACTCCTGGTTGGTTACCAGCTCGTCGGTATTGTAGAGTTCGTCGGCTGGCGCGTAGTCGAGTCGCGTGCTGCTTTGGTCATCGGCAACAGGGTCATCTAACGAGCCGGTGGGCCCAGGCAGCTTTAGTAGGCTTTGGATACGCTCCAGGTCCAAGCCGGTTTGCGTAGCGAGATTTTCATCGGATGCGGGAAGCCCTTGGGCACGGACTTCACCTATCGCCCTGTAGATCGCTCTCAGATCATCCTGGACATTTGCAGGTTGGCGAACCAGGTCCTCATTTCGGCGCAGGGCCAGCTGGATTTCCTGTTGAATCCACCAATAGGCATAGGTGGAAAAGCGATAACCCATTTGTGGCTTAAAGCGCTCTATGGCTTTCATCAGACCGACATTGCCTTCCTGGATAAGGTCGATAAAAGGAACCGATGGGTTGCGAAAACGCTTGGCAATGGCGATTACCAGGCGCAGATTGCACTGGATCAGCTTTTTGCGCTGTTTTTGGAAGCGCTTTAGCACGCCGTTGAGTCTACTGCGCTCTCTGCGTGGTAGGTGATCGAGGACTAATAGGGCTTCTGTGCGCTCTATGATCAGCCCATGATCATAGGCCCCTGTACTTCCCCGTTGCTCTACACCTTCACTGCGCAATTGCACTAGCTCGGTGCCGTATTGCTGTAAGATGACAATGAGTTTGTCTTCCAGATCTCTGAGCATGCATGTGGTACTGTGTTCCTCCTCAGGAGTTAGCAGCTCGAGTCGATAAAGGTGCTTTAAGTAGCTTTGCATGGGGGTTGTGCCACTCTCAGAGAGTGGCTCCCCAACAGAATGAATCTCTTCGATATCGGGCCCGGCATCAGTGGCCTGGTCGCGATCATCTGCATTGGAGCAGGAATCGGAGAGGGCGTTGTCTGTATCCTTCAGCCAGTCTTCATCCCTTGAGTAGAAATTTTCTCGGGACAAGTGCTCAAACCTTCTGTTGACTGCGTGAACGATATGTACTGGTTGGTCTCTCCAGGCAGCCTGTGGCGCCCATTTCACCTTAACCATAGATGAAAGTTGATTATTGCGCCTTCCTTTCGATGACTAGAAGGTTCTAATTGTCGGGCTTCTTTGAGGTTGGAAGGGCAGCTAATAGGGTCTGTTACTGCCCTTTAGACAAGAAAGGTTGTTATTTAACCCGCTTTACTCGCATTTTGCGACCGCCGTCTGCTTGTTTCATAAAGAAAGAGCCGAGCATGGCACGCTCTACAGTGACTAGATCGCCAGCCCCCCAAAATATGCGTGCACTTCCGCTTTGCTTCCAGATCTGGCCATTGTCTAGCGTAATAATTTTTTTACCATAAGAGTCATCTTGAATTTTGGCGATTTTGGCTTCGATGTACTCTGGAACTTGAAGGGTCGCTTTATGTTCTTGGCCAAAGTTTTGTTTTGCTTGCTGTTCCAAGGAGCCACTGAGGCTATCGAAGCAAGCCAATCGATCTTCATCTACTGCTATTGCAGAACAGGTTTCCAGCTGTTTTGTCAAGGAGTTAGCATACGCTATTGGGGTCAATAAAATTAAAGCAAGAGAACAAAGAACCGCTTTCATAATCTTTATTTCATATTATTGCCTAGTGTTAGCGTTATTCTGCCCGACCCAGCAGGGCTGGACAATGAAATTTGTGCGATATTTCACGCTTTTGCCTGAATCTGCGTGGAAAAATAGCCTCATTCTTAAGTCTGATTGATCTATTGGCTAAATCTGACTTGGTATCCAGGGGGGGGCATATCAACTAAATCCTGGGTATTAATTTATCAATTGGAAAAATTTTATAAATTAAAGCTATCCAGGAGTGGAAAATGAAAAGTCTAGCAACTCCAGCAGTCTTGTTTGCCCTTGTGGCCACCTATTTTTGTTATGAGGGCATGCGACTTTCAGTTTCGGGGGCGGCATTAGCGGTAGCGACGGAGTTGGTAGCAGGTCAGTCACTCGAGGGTGGAGCTCAGCAAAATCTCTTCGACAGCAGTGGTAAGGTAGATAAAAAAGCAGAGATTTTCGAGGGTAATGAAATGATGGAGTTTGAAGGGGATATTTTTGCAGATGCCCCTGAGCATGGTGGTACAGAGCGGGATAGCGATCTGGACAAGAAGTCTCCAGGGCAGCGGAAGGGCTAATTAATTTCTTGATTTATGACATAAAAAAACCGAGCTATGCCCGGTTTTTCCAGTTAGCAATATTATCGTTTTTGTGCACTGAAGTGCTTACCACTCTGGCCTAGGCTGTCATCTCCCATCAAGTAGAGATAAGTGGGCATTATTTCTTCGGGAGCTACCACAGACTGGGGGTTTTCGGCTGGATATGCAGTGGCGCGCATAGATGTCCGTGTGGCGCCGGGATTTAGGCTATTTACCCGTATATTTGATACGCCATCCAATTCATCGGCGAGAACCTGCATTAGCCCTTCGGTAGCAAATTTTGATACTGAGTAGGCGCCCCAGTAGGCTCTCCCTTTTAAACCAACACTTGAGCTGGTGAATACAATCGACCCAGCTTTAGATTTTTCCAGTAGTGGTAGCAGGGCTTTAGTGAGACCAAATGTTGCATTGATATTTACTTGCATGACCTGCTGCCAGGTGGCGAAGTTGTAGTTGGCTAGTGGTGTTCGTTGGCCGAGGAGACTCGCATTGTGTAGCAGCCCGTCCAGTCGGCCAAACTCTTGATCAACTGCTTCGGCAAGGTTTTCGAAATTCTCGATCCGGGCCTCATTCAAGTCGAGCGGAAATATTGCTGGTTGAGGACCGCCAGCTGCTTCAATTTCGTCATATACCATTTCCAGTTTTGCTGTGGTTCGCCCCAGCAAAACTACAGTGGCTCCGTGTGAGGCGAAAGTTTTTGCGGCAGTTTTTCCGATGCCGTCACCAGCACCAGTAATGAGTATTATTTTATCTTTGAGCAGGTTGGTGGGCGCAACATAGTCGCCGGCAAATTCTGACATGAAAAATCCTGATGCTATCGCCAAGCACAAGAGCTGGGCGTTACTGCGCGGGTTAGAAAGTTAAATATAATGTTGTTTAAGCAGGGGCCAGATTTCCTCTACAGAGCTGACCAAGTGATCTGCGCCCCAGTTGGCTGGGTTGTCTGATGCATCAATGTAACCATAACTACAGGCGATTGTTGGCATTCCAGCACGCTGCCCCGCAACAATATCCCGCTCGTGATCACCAATATAAACGGCTTCCGAGGGGGCACAGCCAATTTGATTGCATGCCAGGAAAATGGGCTCCGGGTCTGGTTTTGTCTTGCTGACGTGGTCTGGGCAAATCACAGCTGCTGCTGGTGGCAAGTGCTCAAATGCCTGCATTAATGGTAGCGTAAATGCCTCGGGCTTATTGGTCACAATGCCCCAGGGGATACTGTTGTCCACGAGGGTGTCCAACAAGTTTTCAATACCCGGGAAAGGCGCTGTTTGCTCAGCCAAGTGAGCAAGGTATAGATCCAGAAGGCGCTGTAGCAGACTGCTGAACTCTGGGTCTCCCTCTTCCTTGCCAAACCCCAGTGTTACCAATGCGCGAGAACCATTGGAAACCGTGCCGCGGATTATTTCATCTGGCAGTGGAGGCAGTTGTTCCTGATGCCGTAGTTGATTAAGTACAACAATAAAATCTGGCGCGGTATCGAGAAGAGTGCCATCCAGGTCAAATAAAGCTGCTTTCATTTTATCGTCCGCTTACTCGGGTTTAATGGCATGCACAAGGTAGTTTACGTCGACATCGCGAGAGTTGAGTTTATAAGTGCGAGTTACCGGGTTGTATGTCATACCGGTAATATCCTTTAACTCCAAATCGCTTTCCCTCAGCCAGGCGCCCATTTCTGAGGGACGGATAAACTTGCCGTATTCATGGGTGCCTTTGGGTAGTAAGCGTAGGATATATTCTGCCCCTACTACTGCGAAAAGCCAGCCCTTAGGAGTGCGATTGATTGTCGAAAAAAATAGGTGGCCACCGGGTTTGACAAGCTTCGCGCAGGCGCGGATCACCGATGACGGATCGGGCACATGTTCCAGCATTTCCAGGCAGGTAACGACATCAAAACTAGCCGGTATTTCTTCAGCCAAGTCTTCGACAGCTACCCGCCGGTAATTTACATTTACGCCGCTTTCCAGTGCATGCAGTTTGGCCACATTCAGTGGTGCCTCTCCCATGTCGATGCCGGTAACGTCAGCGCCTCTCTGGGCCATGGCTTCCGTCAAAATGCCCCCGCCACATCCGACATCCAATAGCTTCTTATCCGCGACTGATGCAAGTCCATCGATATAGTTGGCGCGCAGCGGATTGATTTCATGGAGTGGCTTAAATTCGCCCTCTTTATCCCACCAGCGGCTGGCGAGCTGTTCGAATTTGGCAATTTCTGCAGGATCTACATTACTCATGAACTTCTATGCAAACTCCGTCGCTAGTGGCCGACCCTCGCCGGTAATAGGATCACTGGGGGTTAATTCGCGCTCAGCGCGAATGGCCGGCAATTCTATCACGCCACAGTTGTGCTCGCTGAACTACCTCTATTTCGTTCAAGGTTTGCAATTGGCGTTGTTTTAAAAGTTGTCTGCCGGCTACCCAGACATCACTTACATTATGGCCGCCCCCGGTATAAATCAGCTGGGAGATCGGGTCGTGTACTGGCTGTTGCTCAATTCCCCCCAAATTGATAGCAGTAATGTCTGCACTTTTACCAATTTCAAGGCTTCCGGTAATTTCATCAATTCCCAGTGCGCGTGCGCCGTTGATAGTGGCCATTGCCAAGGCTTGGTGTGCGGGTAGAGCGGTAGCTCGGCCGCTGACTGCTTTTGCCAGAAGGGCGGCGGTATTAGCTACGGCAAAAAGGTCCTGGCTGTTATTGCTGGCTGCGCCATCAGTGCCAAGCGATACATTGATACCGGCGTCTAGAATCTCTGTCGCAGGGCAGAAGCCGGAAGCTAGTTTGAGATTTGAAGAGGGGCAATGCGCTACATGGGCGCCGCTTTTACTTAGTAGCTCGATATCCCTTTCGTTGGTTGCGACCATGTGCACACATAGAGTTTGCGGCCCCATCAGGCCCAGGCGCAAGAGGCGCTCAGTTGGGCGTTCTCCACTTTTCTCTAAAGCGGTTTCTACCTCGTGAAAAGTCTCATGCAGGTGTATTTGTATGGGAACCTGGGCCTCCGCAGAGCATACAGCGATTTTTTCCAGGGTCTGATCCCCCACTGTATAGGGGGCGTGCGGTGCAAAGACCACTTCGATACGCTCATGGGCGCGATAGTCATCTCGAAGAGCTAGACCCTTATGTAGTGCTTCCTCACTATGCCGGCTCCAAGGAGTGGGTGCGTCCAGTACAGGAAAGGCGATATGGGCCCGGATGCCACTTTCCCGTGCTGCACAAGCTACGGCCTCAGGAAAGAAATACTGGTCAGAAAATGTAGTGGTGCCAGATCTCAGCATTTCGGCAATGGCATGACGACTGCCATCTGCAACAAATTCTGGGCCCACCCAGCGTTGTTCTGTCGGCCAGATATGTTGCTCCAACCACTCTTTTAACGGGCGGTCATCGGCATAGCCTCGCAGCAATGTCATAGGGGCGTGATTGTGAGTATTAATTAAGCCGGGAATCAAGGCGTGCTGGTTGAGATCTACTTCCTGGCTTGCCTTAAAACGGATCTTGGCTTCTGAGGAGGGCAAGAGTGCCGTAATTCGGCCCTGCTCAATAGCGAGAGAGCAATCTTCGTACACTTTTTGTTCAGGAATCACTGGAATAATCCAGCGTGCGTGGATCAATGTATCGACGGGCTGTGACATAAGTGCTAAGAGGCGGCGGTTAAAGTGGATTCAACTTTAGCGGCGGGGGACTGTTACGGCAACCAGGGATCTAAATGGCGTGAGTGGCTGTTCAGATGCCCCCTCCAACGGCGTCAAACTATGCTAGAATCGCCCGCTTATCCGGGCTCGGTACACATGCCCGCGCTATAAAAGGAACGCCGTAAGCCATGGGCGAATTAGCCAAAGAAATCTCTCCGATTAATATCGAAGAAGAACTCAAGCAGTCTTATCTCGACTATGCCATGAGCGTGATTGTCGGGCGCGCACTGCCGGATGTACGCGATGGCCTCAAGCCGGTACACCGCCGCGTGCTCTACGCGATGAGCGAGCTTAAAAACGACTGGAATAAACCATACAAAAAATCAGCGCGTGTCGTTGGTGATGTAATCGGTAAATATCACCCGCACGGAGACACTGCGGTCTACGACACTATTGTGCGTATGGCGCAGCCGTTTTCCATGCGTTACACCCTGGTAGATGGCCAGGGTAACTTCGGTTCTATCGATGGTGACAGCCCAGCTGCCATGCGATACACCGAGATCCGTATGGACAAGTTGGCCCATGAGCTGCTGTCCGACCTCGATAAAGAAACGGTTAACTTTGTCGATAATTACGATGGTTCCGAGCAAATGCCGGAGGTGTTGCCTTCCCGTGTGCCGAACCTTTTGGTCAATGGCTCCTCCGGTATTGCGGTGGGAATGGCTACCAATATTCCTCCCCACAACCTGGGTGAGGTGATCAAGGCATGCCTGGCTCTGATCGACAATTCCGAGTTGACCGTCGACGACCTGATGGAGTACATCCCCGGGCCCGACTTCCCCACGGGCGCCATCATCAATGGCCGCGCCGGTATTCTCCTTGCCTACCGCACTGGCCGTGGGCGCATTTATGTGCGTGCCAAAGCAGATGTGATCCGCGATGACAAGACCAATCGCGAAACCATCATCATTACTGAGATCCCCTTCCAGCTGAATAAGGCGCGCTTGATCGAGCGTATTGCTGAGCTGGTGAAAGAGAAAAAGATCGAGGGTATCTCTGAGCTGCGCGACGAGTCCGACAAAGACGGCTTGCGCGTAGTGATTGAGCTTAAGCGGGGAGAGCTGGGTGATGTGGTTCTGAATAACCTCTATTCCCAGACCCAGCTGGAAAGCGTCTTCGGTATCAATATGGTGGCCCTGGTCGATGGCCAGCCCAAGGTATTGAACCTCAAAGAGCTGCTCGAGCACTTTATTCGCCACCGCCAGGAAGTCGTTACCCGCCGTACGGTCTACCTGTTGCGCAAAGCCCGCGAGCGCGGCCATATTCTGGAAGGTCTGGCGATTGCCATCGCCAATATCGATCCAGTAATCGAGCTGATCAAATCTTCCGCCACGCCGGCAGATGCCCGCGAGGCGTTGCTGGCTAAAGGCTGGCCTGTAGGCAATGTACAGCAGTTCCTGGAGCGAGCTGGTGCTGATGCCTGTCGTCCAGATGATCTGCCGCAAGAATTTGGTTTGCGCGACGACGCTTACTACTTGTCCCCGGCCCAGGCTCAGGCAATTCTCGAATTGCGCCTGCACCGCCTGACGGGAATGGAGCACGATAAGCTGCTGGCCGAATACCAGGATCGACTGGAGCAGATTGCTGAATATCTGCATATCCTCGGTAGCTTCGAGCGTCTGATGGAAGTGATCCGCGAAGAGTTAGAGCAGCTGTCAAAGGACTTTAACGATGAGCGTCGAACCGATATCGTTGCGTCTCGCCAGGATCTGACCGTTGAAGACCTGATTACCCCGGAAGACAAGGTAGTAACTATCTCCCACGGTGGTTACGCCAAGAGCCAGCCTCTGACCGATTACCAGGCCCAGCGCCGTGGTGGTATGGGTAAATCCGCGACCCAGGTAAAAGACGAGGACTTCGTCGAGCATCTATTGATCGCCAACTCCCATGACACCCTTCTGTGCTTCTCCAATAAGGGCAAGGTGTACTGGCTGAAAGTCTACGAAGTGCCCACCGCTGGCCGAGCCTCCCGTGGTCGCCCAATGGTTAATATGCTGCCCTTGGAAGAGGGTGAACGTATCAGCAGCATGATGCCGGTGTCCGAGTACGACGAAAATCACTTTATCTTCTTCACTACCGCCAATGGCACCGTGAAGAAAACCCCCCTCACCGCGTTTGCCCGCCCCCGCAGTGTTGGTTTGCGTGCAATTGAATTGGAAGAGGGCGATCGCCTGGTAGCCACTGCGATTACCGATGGTGAGCGCGATGTAGCGCTGTTTACCAGCGCCGGTAAGGCAGCGCGCTTCTCCGAGTCCAATGTGCGCTCTATGGGTCGTGTTTCCCGTGGTGTTCGCGGTATTCGTATGCAGGAAGGTCAGCAGGTTATCGCTATGGTTATCCCTGAAGAGGGTGGCTCTGTGATGATGGCTACTGAGAATGGTTACGGTAAGCGCACAGCTATCAGCGAATTCCCCACCAAGGGGCGCGGTACCCAGGGTGTTATTGCGATCGCGGAAAGTGAACGCAACGGTGCCTTGGTTGGTGCCTGTCAGGTGCATCCGGGTGAAGAGATGATGTTGATCTCCGACCAGGGCACTCTGGTGCGTACCCGTGTTGATGAAGTGTCTGTACTTGGGCGCAACACGCAGGGGGTGCGAGTGATTCGCCTGAAGACTGGCGAGAAGCTGGTTGGTCTCGGTCGCATTGAAGAGACCGAAGATGACGGTGAAGAAAACGGTGGGGAAGAGTGACCCACCGCTCCAGACCACTAAGAAAGGCTGCGTTTATCGCGGCCTTTCTTGCCTTTGGCTCCCACGAAAAACGCTAAAGGCGCGATATCTATCCCCCTGAATGGCAATTTGTGCGTAGACACATCTAGTTGTATTTGAAACCTTTTTTGTATTGTGGAAATCAGCTCATGAGGAAGTTTAATTTCTGTGCAGGCCCTGCCGCTTTACCGCAGCCCGTACTGGAGCAGGCGCAAAGGGAGTTGCTCGATTGGCAAGGGCTCGGTTGCTCTGTAATGGAGGTCAGCCACCGCTCTCCAGAGTTTGTTGAGGTGGCTGAGCGGGCCGAACAGGACCTCCGCGATCTGCTCAGAGTGCCGAGCAACTACAAAGTATTGTTTCTTCAGGGTGGTGCAACTGGGCAGTTCAGTGCCGTGCCCTGGAATCTTCTCGGCGCTGGGTCTACCAAGGCCGATTTTATTCATTCAGGTCACTGGGCGGCCAAGGCGATTAAAGAGGCTCGTCGCTACGGTGAGGTCAATGTAGTGGCTTCCAGTGAGGATCGAAATTTCAGCTATGTGCCAGCTGCAGACAGTTGGCAGCAAACGGAAGGGGCCGCATATCTACACTATACGCCGAATGAAACGATTGGCGGTGTGGAGTTTGATTATGTGCCGGAGGTGGATTGCCCGCTGGTGGCTGATATGTCCTCGACTATTTTGTCGCAACCTATTGAGGTGGAGAACTTCGGTGTAATTTATGCCGGCGCACAGAAAAATATTGGTCCTTCAGGTATTGCCGTAGCCGTGATTCGTGATGATTTGCTCGATCGTTCAATGGAAAATATCCCCCGCAGTTTGAGCTGGAAGGTGGCTGCTGATGCGGGCTCTATGGATAACACGCCGCCTACTTTTGCCTGGTATCTGTCAGGCCTGGTTTTCCAATGGCTGAAGGCTCAGGGTGGTGTTGAGGAGATGGCAAAGCAGGCCGATGCAAAATCCAAAATGCTCTACAACTTCTTGGATAGCAGCGACTTTTTCTCCAGTCCGGTAGAGGTGGGTAGTCGTTCGCGTATGAATGTGCCTTTCGTATTGGCAGACGCCAGTCTTGATAAATTATTCCTGGAGGAATCCCAAGCTGCTGGACTGTTAAGTTTGAAGGGGCATCGCTCGGTCGGTGGCATGCGCGCTTCTCTATATAACGCTGTTCCTCTGGAAGCGGTGGAGGCTTTGGTGGCATTTATGGCGGACTTTGAGGTTCGCCGGGGTTAAGTGTCGGAAAGGGTAAATAATACTGATGAATTCACGGAAAAGTAGATAGGCGAATGACAGAGGAAACTACTAGTGGCGACCAGCGCTTATTAGAGTTGCGCAACCGTATAGATGGCATTGATGCCGAGATCGCCCAGCTTATTAGTGAGCGGGCGCGCTGTGCGCTGGAGGTTGCAGAGGTGAAAAAGGCAACTGGTGAAGACGCGCTGTATTATCGGCCCGAGAGGGAGGCGCAGGTGTTGCGCAAGGCTATGGAGCGCAATCCAGGGCCCTTGACCAATGAGGAAATGGCGCGATTGTTCCGTGAAATTATGTCAGCCTGCCTCGCGTTAGAAGAGCCGGTCAAGGTGGCTTATCTGGGGCCAGAGGGTACTTTTACCCAGCAGGCCGCATTGAAGCATTTTGGCAACTCGGCCAAAAGCCGCCCGCTCGCCGCTATCGATGAAGTGTTTCGAGAGGTGGAAGCGGGGGCGGTGAGCTATGGCGTGGTGCCCGTTGAGAATTCTACCGAGGGTGTGATCAACCACACTCTGGACAACTTCATGAATTCCAATCTGAGTATTTGCGGAGAGGTGGAGTTGCGGATTCACCATCACTTGATGATCTCGGATGTAACACGGCCTGAGTCAATCACCCGTATTTATTCCCATGCGCAAAGTCTGGCGCAGTGCCGCAAATGGCTTGATGCCCATTACCCCAATGTGGAGCGGGTGGCTGTGTCCAGCAATGCTGATGCGGCCAAACGAGTTAAGGGGGAGTGGAATACTGCGGCGATTGCCGGTGACATGGCGGCTGATTTGTACGGCCTGAAGGTTCTTTCGGAAAAGATTGAGGACCGCCCGGACAACTCCACCCGCTTTCTGATTATTGGTACGCAGCAGGTTCCAGTCAGCGGGGATGATAAGACCTCCCTGATGGTATCCATGCGCAACGAGCCGGGTGCATTGCATGATCTTCTGGAACCGTTCCGTCGCTACAGTATCGACTTGACCCGTGTGGAAACCCGCCCGTCTCAATCAGGTAACTGGACTTATGTGTTCTTTATTGATTTTAAAGGCCACCGGGATGCAGATGGAATCTCTGCAGCCTTGAGAGAGGTTGGGGCTTGTGCCTCCGACTTAAAGGTGCTGGGCTCCTATCCGCGCGGTGTACTCTGATGGAGCAAGAGCAAATTGGCCGGCTGCTGGTTATTGGGATTGGCCTTATTGGTGGAAGTTTTGCTCTGGCGCTAAAGGCAGCAGGTGCCTGCCGGGAGGTTATTGGTGTTGCTCCTAACGCTGAAACCTGTGAGCAGGCTAGAAGGTTGGGCATTGTCGACCGAGCCAGTACCCGTCTCGAGGAAGTGCTGCCCGAGCTTGAGCCTGGCGACCTGGTTTTTGTCGCGGTACCCACGCTTGCGGTGGAGTCGGTGTTTGCTCAACTTAAAGGGGCCTTGCCAAATGGGGTAACCGCTACAGATGCTGCCAGCGTTAAGGGTAGTGTGGTAGTTGCGGCAAAAAAGGTATGGGGGCGAATGCCCGATTTCCTGGTTCCGGGCCACCCTATTGCCGGGTCAGAGAAAAGTGGCGTGACAGCGGCCAGGGATGATCTTTATCGCGATCATCGGGTTATTCTTACTCCGCTGCCGGAAACCGATACGAGTCATTTGCAGCTGGTGGAGCTGGCTTGGCAGGCGGCTGGTGCTGAAGTGCTTAAAATGCCAGTGGAGGAGCATGATGAGGTATTGGCGGCGACCAGCCACCTTCCTCATGTCATCGCTTTTAGTCTCGTGGACACTCTTGCGCACGATGCAGAAAATGAAAATATTTTTCGCTATGCAGCCGGTGGTTTTCGCGACTTCACTCGAATTGCCTCCAGTGACCCGGTCATGTGGCGAGATATTATGCTGGCTAACCGGGATGCCATTTTAAAGGCAATCGATCTCTACAGTCTCAATCTCTCATCTTTACGTAGTGCCATTGCCTCCGGCGATAGTGCGGCGCTGATGGGTGTCTTCACCCGAGCCAAAGCGGCCCGGGATCACTTTACAAAAATGTTGGCGAAACAAGCGTATTCAGATTCTATGCAAGCACAGGAAATTACTTTTATTGCACAGCCTGCTGCCAAGGTCACAGGCAAGTTCCGGGTACCTGGAGATAAGTCGATGTCACACCGTTCCATTATGCTGGGCTCCCTGGCAGAAGGGGTGACGCAGGTGGAGGGTTTCCTTGAAGGGGAGGACGCGCTGGCGACTTTACAGGCTTTTCGTGATATGGGAGTGGTGATAGAGGGGCCGCACGATGGTCGGGTAATTATCCACGGCGTGGGTATGCGCGGATTGAAGGCACCTCCGGGGCCCTTGTACTTGGGTAATTCAGGTACCTCCATGCGGCTGCTGGCGGGACTGCTTGCCGGGCAGGACTTTGATGTGACCCTTACAGGCGATGAGTCTCTCTCCAAGCGCCCCATGAATAGGGTGGCCAATCCGTTGCGGGAGATGGGTGCAAATATTGAAACCGGGCCGGAAGGGCGCCCACCGCTTTTGATCAAAGGCGGTAGCCAGCTGGCAGGGGTCCACTACCCGTTGCCGATGGCTAGTGCCCAGGTGAAATCCGCTGTGCTCCTCGCTGGGCTCTACGCTGATGGCGAAACCTCTACTGTGGAACCGGCGCCTACCCGAGATCATACCGAGCGTATGTTGCAAGGTTTTGGGTATGTAGTAGAGCGAAACGGCGCTAAGGCAAGTGTTTGTGGCGGAGGGGCTTTGGCGGCCTGCCGTATTGATGTGCCAGCAGATATCTCTTCCGCTGCTTTCTTTATGGTGGCAGCGGCTATCTCTCCTGGTTCAGATATTGTGCTGGAGCATGTGGGGATCAACCCGACGCGAGACGGCGTAATAAGTATTTTGCGGGCTATGGGGGCTGATATTGAACTCGAAAATGCACGAGAGGTGGGTGGAGAGCCAGTAGCGGACATACGGATTCGCTATGCCCCACTGCAAGGCATTCGCATTCCAGAAGACCTGGTGCCGCTGGCTATTGATGAATTTCCGGCCCTGTTTATTGCCGCTGCGTGTGCAGAGGGAGAGACTGTGCTGACCGGGGCAGAGGAATTGCGTGTTAAAGAGAGCGACCGCATTCAGGCAATGGCGAATGGGTTGGCGGCGCTGGGGGTGTCGGCCAGGGCAACCCCAGACGGTATTGTGATTCAGGGTACTGGCGAGAAAAATGTATTCTCTGGTGGGACAGTTGATAGCCTGGGGGACCACCGTATTGCCATGGCCTTTGCAGTGGCATCATTGCGCGCAAAAGATACAATCCGCATCCTTCATTGCGCCAACGTGGCTACCTCATTTCCAAATTTTGCCGAACTGGCGACGGAGGCTGGCTTAAAGCTTCAGTTGGCTTAGGGGGAATTTGGAAACCTCGCAGTTCGCGCAGTTATTTCAGAAGTAGAGTTTTATTAGAAGATATGAGTGATTCGAACAGGCTGCCGCCGGTAGTCACAATTGATGGCCCTAGTGGCTCGGGGAAGGGCACTATAGCCAAGCTGCTGGCGGACCGCCTGGGCTTTACCTTGCTTGATTCTGGCGCCCTGTATAGGGCTGCGGCCCTGGCTGCTCTTGATAAGGGGGTAGACCTGGCTGATGAGGAGGCGCTCACTCAGGTGGCAAAGGCCTTGGATGTTCACTTTGCTGTGAGTGAAGGTAAGCTGCGGGTGGTTCTTGATGGGCGCGAGGTCACTGATGATATTCGGATGGAGCGGGTTAGTATGGCCGCATCATCTGTGGCTGCAATTCCTGGAGTGAGGGCCGCTTTATTGCAGCGGCAGCGAGATTTTCGTCTGTCTCCCGGCCTGGTTGCAGATGGCAGGGATATGGGGACTACGGTGTTTCCTGACGCGCCAGTCAAAGTATTCCTGACAGCCAGCGCCGAGGAGCGCGCCAGGCGTCGCGAGGCGCAGTTGCGGGAGAGGGGTGTTTCTGTTAGCCTCCGCGACCTGCTGGAGGACATCCGTGCCCGCGATGCACAGGATATGAATAGAAAAGCCTCTCCCCTGGCTCCCGCTGAGGATGCGGTAGAGCTTGATAGCACAGGGGTGGGTATCGATGAGGTTCTCCAAAAGGTGCTCGATTTGATACAGGATCGAATTTCGTCCTGAAATTTGAGCAGCACATAGTTTACTAACGATAACGGCCGGGATCAGCCAGAATTGCCCGGCCGTTGTTGTAATCCGACCCGCGTGCTGGCAACGCGGTTGGGGTCACGGCTGGCGGTTGACTAAACTCAACAGTTACCAACGGCTGGGCCCAGCACTATAGGTAATGTAATGAGCGAGAGCTTTGCTGAACTATTTGAAGAGAGCCTGAAAAGCGTTGAAATGGCACCGGGCGCTATTGTAACCGGTGTTGTAATTGACGTAGACAAAGACTGGGTAACCGTCCACGCGGGCCTGAAGTCTGAAGGTGTTATCCCTGCCGCACAGTTCGCCAATGACAAGGGCGAAGTTGAGCTGCAGGTGGGCGACGAAGTACAGGTTGCCCTGGAAGCTGTGGAAGACGGTTTCGGTGAAACCCGTCTGTCCCGTGAAAAAGCCAAGCGCGCTGAAGCCTGGAAAATCCTCGACGCAGCCCACGCAGCTGACGAAGTGGTTAAAGGTGTTATCAGTGGCAAGGTTAAGGGTGGCTTTACTGTTGACGTTGCCAATATCCGCGCATTCCTGCCCGGCTCTCTGGTTGATGTTCGTCCGGTTCGCGACACCGCGCACCTGGAAGGTAAAGAGCTCGAGTTCAAAGTTATCAAGCTGGACTCCAAGCGTAACAACGTTGTTGTTTCCCGTCGCGCGGTAATGGAAGCTGCGACTTCCGAAGAGCGTGAAGCACTGCTGGAAAGCCTGCAGGAAGGCATGAGCATCAAGGGTATCGTGAAGAACCTGACCGATTATGGTGCTTTCGTGGACCTGGGCGGTATCGATGGCCTGCTGCACATCACCGATATGGCTTGGAAGCGCATCAAGCATCCGAGCGAGATCGTGAACGTTGGCGACGAGATCGAAGTAAAAGTATTGAAGTTCGATCGTGAGCGCAGCCGTGTATCCCTGGGCCTGAAGCAGCTGGGCGAAGATCCTTGGGTATCCATCAAGCAGCGTTACCCAGAAAACAGCCGCGTGAAGGCGGTTGTAACCAACCTGACCGACTACGGCTGCTTCGCCGAGCTGGAAGAAGGTGTGGAAGGTCTGGTACACGTTTCCGAAATGGATTGGACCAACAAGAACATCCACCCGTCCAAAGTTGTCCAGGTGGGCGACGAGGTAGAGGTGATGATTCTGGATATCGACGAAGAGCGTCGTCGTATCTCCCTGGGTATCAAGCAGTGCCAGGAAAACCCGTGGGATGCCTTTGCGCGTAAATTCGCTAAGGGCGACAAGATCTCCGGTAAGATCAAGTCCATCACTGATTTCGGTATCTTTATCGGTCTCGACGGCAGCATCGACGGTCTGGTGCACCTGTCCGACATCTCCTGGAACGAAGCTGGCGAAGAAGCCGTACGCAAGTTCAAGAAAGGCGACGAAATCGAGACTGTTATCCTGGGTATCGACTCCGAGCGCGAGCGCATCTCCCTGGGTATCAAGCAGCTGGAGTCCGATCCGTTCTCCGACTACGTTTCTACCAGCGACCGCGGCAGCATCGTTGTAGGTACTGTTAAGGAAGTTGATGCTAAGCAGGCAGTAATCACCCTGGCGAACGAAGTAGAAGGCGTTCTGCGCGCTTCTGAAATCAGCCGCGATAAGGTTGAAGATGCGCGCAATGTCCTGAAAGAAGGTGAAGAGGTAGAAGCTAAGATCACCAGTGTGGATCGCAAGAACCGTGTGATCAGCCTGTCTATCAAAGCCAAAGACCAGGATGACGAGAAGCAAGCTATCAAGGATCACAGTAAGAAGCAGTCTGAGCAGGTTCAGCCCGCTACTATCGGTGACCTGATCAAGGCGCAGATGAACAACAAAGACTGATTATCTTTGATTGTTTAGAGCTCCAGATGAAGCATTTGGAGTGACCCGAAAGCCGGACTGGGGTTGCCCAGTCCGGCTTTCTATTAGATGATTGCTGCTCTACTCCAAAATAATCAATGACTTAGAAAGGTTGCGGGGCACATGACCAAATCCGAACTGATCGAAAGGATTGCGTTGAGGTTGGATCAGCTGCCGGTAAAGGATGTAGAGCTGGCAGTCAAAGTTATGTTGGACTCCATGTCTGACGCGCTCTCCCAGGGTGAGCGGATAGAAATACGAGGTTTTGGTAGTTTTTCATTACATTACCGGGCACCACGTACAGGGCGGAACCCTAAAACCGGGGATGCCGTGGACTTGGCGGGCAAATATGTTCCTCACTTCAAGCCTGGTAAGGAACTGCGCGACAGAGTCAATCGGAGTATGCACGATGAGGCAGGGATCGGGGTATGATTACACCTCGGCAGCGGCTGATTGTGATTCGCTCTGCATCATGTGATTTTCCTGAATAGTCTCTGTGGCTTCTTAATAAAGCTATCTAGTGGAACGTGGAGGTTCCCTTGTCATTCTTGCGTTGGTTGATGCACGTTTTTCTTGGCTTTGTGGCCCTTCTGTGTGTCGCCCTCGGCATCTATATATCAGTGGAAAATCCCCAAATTATTTCACCGGTTATCGCAGGGTACTCCCCATTTTCTGGCAGTGTGGGAGTTTGGCTTATCGCAATGCTGCTTTTGGGGATTTTGCTGGGAGTTTTGGCTAGCCTGCTACCTCTCTTTACGCAGCGTCGCCGGGTAAGGGGGTTGAGTAGACAGTTAAAGAAAATGGAGCGAGAGCTTCAGGCTGCTCACCGCAAGGTATCCGGAGACTGATTTGCTCGATTTCGCCTATTTCTTTTTCCTGCTGGCAGCCATCGCCATAGGCTGGATGCTGGGGCGAGGCAGCTCCAAAAAGAAGCCGGACTTCAGCGAGCAGGAAGAATCCCTGGCTCGTTCCTATGCGCAGGGGCTGAATTACCTGCTCAGCGAACACCACGACGATAGTATTGATAAATTTATTGACTCGCTTGAGGTCAGCCCGGCCACTTTTGATACCCATTTGGCATTGGGGAATCTTTTGAGAAGGCGGGGTGAGTACGATCAGGCAATAAGAGTGCACCAAAATTTGTTGGCGCGTCCCAGTCTATCCAGGCAGAGTCAGCATAAGGCTCAATTTGAACTGGCTTGTGATTATATTGCTGCGGGGTGGCTCGACCGTGCTGAACGCCTGCTGCAGGAACTGGTAGAAACTTCCCAGGAGCTGCGTACAACCAGTCTTGAGCACTTAGTAGAAGTCTATCGGGATGAGCGCGAGTGGGCCAAAGCAATTCATGCCGTCAACTTGTTGCATGGCCGCCGATTTAAGCGCTTATCTGCTGATTGGGCGCCAGTGCAGGCACATTTTTGCTGTGAGTTGGCAGAGGAGGCGATTGCTGCTAAGGACTACCTCAGTGCGCGTAAACATTTAGATGCAGCCCTGGGGTATGATCGCAGTTCAGTGCGGGCCTGTTTGCTTTGGGCGCGCCTGGAGTATCTACTCGGCAAGCAGCGTGATGCCATCAAGGTCTTGCAGAGGATCCCCAAGCAGAGCCCTGACTATATTCCGGAGATTCTGGAGCTTCTCCTGACGTGTTATGGAGAGCTTGGTGATGGCCGAGGCCTGGATCGGTATCTGGAGTCCCTCCTAAAGGAGCACCCCTCGAATAGCGTATTAATAGCACTGGCTGAGCGAATCCAGGAGCAGGATAGCGAAGCCGCTGCGGCAGCGTTTATGGGTAAGCAATTGGCTTTGCGCCCTTCTTTGCGAGGGCTGGGGCGTTTTCTTGATTTGTATATTGGCACGGCACAAGGTAGAGCGAGAGAAAATCTCTCCCTGTTAAAAACGCTGGTTGATCAATTGATCGCAAACCGCCCCCATTATCGATGTAGTAATTGTGGTTTTTCCGGCAATCAATTGCATTGGCTGTGCCCCAGTTGCAAGCACTGGGACTCTGTCCGTTCGGTCAAGGGTATCGAAGGTGAGTAGTTCCGGCTGCTTGTCTTTTGCTCAATCAATGTACCAATGAAATTTATATGAGGTATTTCTTTGCGCTCTCAAGTTTCCTCTCCAATCGTTGTCGCTCTCGACTATGACAATAAAGAAGCGGCCCTGGCTATGGCGGGCCAGCTTGATCCGGCCCTTTGCCGGGTAAAAGTAGGTAAAGAGCTTTTTACCATTGCTGGACCCGGTGTGGTTCGGGCTCTTGTAGAGCGAGGTTTTGAGGTTTTTCTCGATTTAAAGTTTCACGATATTCCAAATACTGTGGCCTCTGCGGTGAAGGCCGCAGCGCGCCTGGGTGTCTGGATGGTCAATGTACATGCCAGCGGTGGCGAGCGCATGATGAGAGCGGCCTCTGAAGCTCTTGAAGAGTTTGGCGATAGTAGGCCACTACTAATCGGGGTAACTGTATTAACAAGCACCACTCCAGAGGAGCTGAAAGCCGCGGGAGTTGAAAAATCACTAAAAGATCACGTAGTGGGTTTGGCAGAGAAGGCCAAAGCCTGCGGTCTTGATGGGGTTGTGTGTTCTGCACGTGAAGCGAGCGCTCTTAAGCTGGCCTGTGGGCCGGAGTTTGCCTTGGTGACTCCCGGTATTCGCCCGGCTGGGAGTGATGCTGGAGATCAGCGCCGCACATTGACACCTTCTGAAGCTATTGCGGAAGGTTCTGACTATCTCGTTATTGGGCGCCCGATAACCGCATCTGCAAATCCGCTAGAGGCACTACAGGGTATTTTGACTGAAGTTTCAGGTAAGTAAGCTTTGATTACTTTGGTCGTATGTGATGTGGTGTAATTAGTACTAAGTAAGTTTGAGCTCGGCGCGTAGTTATCATGGTGCGGCTTGGGGAAGTATTGGTAGTCCCAATGTGAAACAAAAAACACTTTCACTTGGAGTCAATCATGACAAACTTTCGTGTATTACTTTCTGCTGTATTTGTACTAACTTTTGCACTTTGTCAGCCGGTGATGGTTTTTGCAGATGATGGAGAGGTTGAAGCTGCAAAACAATTGATATCAGAGGTTAATATAAACAGTGCATCAGTCGTTGAGCTGGCTGAAAAGCTGGATGGCATAGGGGAAGCTCGGGCGCAGTTAATCATAGAGTATCGTGAGAAACATGGCCCCTTTACTTCTATTGATCAGTTGTTGAATGTAAAGGGTATCGGCGCGACGACACTTAAGAAAAACAAGGAGAGGATTCGCCTTTAGTATTTGGAAGGCTGTCCATTATTAGCAAATGCCGGGCATTCAACTGGTGCCCAGTTGGGCCCGGTTTTAATTTGGGTGCGCTAGCAGGTCAGGCCTTTTACTTCGGGTTTAAGGGTTGTGTCCTGATGCTTTCCTTGGGCTTCGCTACCATGTAGTTTGCTTAGTCCTTTCTACGGCGTATCGATAGAATATTGTAAATTGTATTGGTGGTAGGCGTTAGCAGCGCCTATTGATGGGTTGGCTGCTTCCTGTTGTGTGTGTAATTGTTATCCGCTATTGCTTGTGGTTGTATCAATGCCTCTAACATAGCGGGTCGTCCGTAGGGGTTGTGGGGCACTTCATCGTGTTCATAACCCTCGCCAGAGTAAAGTATCCTTCTCGGTGTGAGTCTTTGATATCTTTTTCTGGGTTTTTATCACCCGGTGATCATGTGCGTTGCCGAGCCGAAGATTGCCTTGTACCAAAAGCCCTTCAGGTTTTACTTGGCGAGTTGCGTCAGGCCTGTTTGCGGCATGATTGCAAAGAAATCCACCGAATCTTGCGTGAGGCAGTCAGGGATTATTCGCCAAGGCAGAGTTTGGTGGATATGGCCTGGGCGCACCGGCGTCAGGATTCTCCGCTTGAGGGCAAGGCGCCGGTTAAGCGACTTCATGAGGTGGCTAGGGCTTGCTGATGGTCAGGTCTGCGAATCGCCCTGGCGGTAGTTGGAGCTTTAATTGAAGGATAAGATTTTCAGTTTACAGTAAATAAAAAACCCCACACAGTTTTTGTACCGTGTGGGGTTTTTGTTTGGCTCCGCCTGCTGGGCTCGAACCAGCGACCCAATGATTAACAGTCATTTGCTCTACCAACTGAGCTAAGGCGGAATTTAATCTAATTTGTATAGCGCAAATTAAGCTGCGCTTAGAAATTTGGCTCCGCCTGCTGGGCTCGAACCAGCGACCCAATGATTAACAGTCATTTGCTCTACCAACTGAGCTAAGGCGGAATTTCTTAACGGCTGTGCCGTCGAGATGGCGCGTATATTATAGAGCACTTTTGGGCAGGTCAACTCTTTTTTTCGATTTAACTAATTGATTTGTCAGGAAATTATTTGTTCGATTTGTACGCAAAAAGATATCGGGTAATAGCGGGAGAGGTGAGGTGTGACAGGTCTTTCGGGTTTGTGGGGTCTTTGAGGAGGGCCTACAATCGCATTCTGTTTTTTGGATTGATGGTTGGGTGAGTGTATGGAGTCGCGTCCGTTCAAGGTAGAGAGTAGCTACAGCCCGGCCGGCGATCAGCCGGTGGCAATTGAGCAGTTGGCAGAAGGGATTAATGATGGCCTTAGCCATCAGACATTGCTGGGGGTCACTGGGTCGGGCAAGACTTTCACTATGGCCAACATTATTGAGCGCCTGCAGCGTCCGGCGATAGTGATGGCTCACAACAAGACGCTGGCTGCCCAGCTTTACGGTGAGTTCAAAGAGTTCTTCCCCAAGAATGCTGTAGAGTACTTCGTCTCCTACTATGACTACTATCAGCCCGAAGCTTACGTGCCATCCTCGGATACGTTTATAGAGAAGGATGCGTCAGTAAACGAGCATATTGAGCAGATGCGCCTTTCCGCCACCAAAGCCCTGATTGAGCGGCGAGACGTGGTAGTGGTTGCTACAGTGTCAGCTATTTATGGTTTGGGAGACCCGGATAAGTACCTCAAGATGGTACTGCACCTGGATCGTGGTGACCTGGTCGATCAACGTACAATTCTGCGCCGACTGGCGGAGCTGCAATACACTCGTAACGATGCCGACTTCCGCCGTGCGACCTACCGTGTACGCGGCGATATCATCGATATCTACCCGGCAGATTCCGATATGGAAGCGGTGCGCCTCTCCTTGTTTGATGAGGAGATTGAAGATATTACCCTGTTTGACCCCCTTACTGGTGAACAGCTCAAGAAGGTTCCCCGGGTCACTATCTTCCCGAAGTCTCACTATGTAACCCCTCGGGAAACCATCGTCAGTGCTATTGATCACATCAAGGAAGAGCTGCGGGTGCGCCTTGATCAGTTGCGCGGTAACAATAAATTACTGGAAGCCCAGCGGCTGGATCAGCGCACCCGGTATGACCTGGAGATGATGCAGGAGCTGGGTTACTGCAATGGCGTAGAGAACTATTCCCGCTACCTGTCCGGGCGTGATGCCGGCCAGCCGCCACCCACATTGTTTGATTATTTGCCCCATGATTCCCTGCTGTTTATTGATGAAAGCCATGTAACCGTCCCGCAGATTGGCGGCATGTACCGGGGGGATCGCTCGCGTAAAGAGACCCTGGTGGAATACGGTTTCCGCCTCCCCTCCGCCCTGGATAACCGCCCCCTGAAGTTTGAAGAGTGGGAGCACCTGGCTCCGCAGACGGTATTTGTCTCGGCGACACCGGGGCCCTACGAGGGTGATCACGCAGGGCAGGTGGTCGAGCAGGTAGTGCGGCCAACCGGGCTTGTTGACCCAGAGGTGGAGATTCGCCCGGCCCAAACCCAGGTGGATGATGCCCTGTCAGAGATTCACCGCTGCGCAGATGCAGACCAGCGAGTCCTTATTACCGTGCTGACCAAGCGAATGGCCGAGGATTTGACTGAGTATCTGGCTGAGAATGGGGTGCGTGTACGCTACCTGCATTCTGATATTGATACCGTAGAGCGGGTAGAGATTATTCGGGATCTTCGTATCGGTGAATTTGATGTATTGGTGGGTATTAACCTTCTGCGAGAAGGTCTGGATATGCCTGAAGTAGCGCTGGTAGCCATCTTTGATGCAGATAAGGAAGGCTTTCTGCGTTCAGATCGCTCGTTGATCCAGACTATTGGCCGCGCGGCGCGTAACCTTGAGGGGCGGGCTATTCTATATGCGGATAAGGTGACAGGCTCTATGGAGCGGGCTCTTGAGGAGACCCGCCGCCGCCGTGAGAAGCAGCTCGCCTTTAACCAAGAGCATGGCATTACCCCCAAAGGGATTCGCAAAAGTGTGGCGGACATTCTTGAAGGAGCTGTGGCGCCCGGCGTACCGAAAAGCAAGCGTAAGGTGGCCGAAGGGAAGGGTGCTTATAAAGTTGATGCCAAGCCGTTGTCTGACAAGCAGCGCTGGGCGCGAATCAGTGAGCTTGAAGAGCAGATGTACGAGCACGCCAAGAACCTGGAGTTTGAATCCGCAGCCAAATTGCGCGATGAGATCTCCCGTCTGAAGGAGGCGGAATAGGTGAATGCCGGGCTGTATTCTGCAATCGGCTCAGCCCGATTTGCAGGGTTCACGGCCTTAATTTTAATCACACAAAAGTTCAGTAAGTTGTTGAAAACACTGAAAAGCGGTGCTAAAGTTCGCGCTCTTCGCAGCACTGGGTTCCCCCGCTGCAGAGTTTTAGACCCGTAGCTCAGTTGGTTAGAGCGCTGCCTTGACATGGCAGAGGTCAGCGGTTCAAATCCGCTCGGGTCTACCATCTATAAAGGATGGCTGGCCCATCCGGATCAATAGTTCCATGAACGATTTCATGGATAGTTTCATGCGGTCTTTGGTAGGGATCGCCACTGAGAGAAAGGACATACAATGCTCGTTGTTACTCTCCCCGACGGTTCCCGTCGAGAATTTTCCGCCCCGGTTTCCGTACACGATGTTGCTGCAGATATCGGTCCAGGTTTGGCCAAAGCTGCACTTGCCGGTGTAGTTGACGGCAAAGAAGTTGATACCAGCTACATCATCGATCGCGATGTAAATCTGGCTATCATCACAGATCGTCAGCCGGAAGGCCTGGAAGTGATCCGTCACTCCGCCGCACACCTGCTGGCACAGGCAGTAAAGCAGTTGTACCCCACTGCCCAGGTCACTATTGGCCCGGTTATTGAAGATGGGTTCTACTACGACTTCGCCTACGAGCGTCAGTTTACGCCAGAGGATCTCGAGAAGATCGAAGAGCGAATGGAAGTGCTGGTCAAGGAAAATATTCCGGTTACCCGCCGCTTGATGCCCCGTAAAGAAGCGGTGAAATATTTCCGCGATATGGGCGAAGAGTACAAGGCTGAGATTATCGACAGCATTCCCAGCGATGAAGATATCTCTTTATATCGCCAGGGTGATTTCGAAGATCTGTGTCGCGGACCACACGTGCCCTCCACTGGAAGGCTGAAAGCCTTCAAATTAACCAAAGTGGCCGGTGCCTACTGGCGCGGTGACTCCAACAATGAAATGTTGACCCGTGTTTACGGCACCGCCTGGGCCAACAAAAAAGAATTGAAGGCTTACCTGCGTCGTATTGAAGAGGCAGAGAAGCGCGACCACCGCAAGCTGGCCAAGAAATATGACCTCTTCCATATCCAGGAAGAGGCACCCGGCATGGTGTTCTGGCATCCGAACGGCTGGACTATTTACAGCACTATCGAGCAATACATGCGTCGTCGCCAGCGCGAATTCGGCTACAAAGAAATCAAAACCCCGCAGCTGGTGGATTTCAGCCTGTGGCGCAAGTCCGGTCATGCGGACAAATTTGCCGATGACATGTTCACCCTCACCAGTGAGGAGCGTCAGTTCGCCATCAAACCGATGAACTGCCCCTGTCATGTACAGGTGTTCAATCAGGGCTTGCGCAGCTATCGCGACCTGCCGCTGCGCCTGGCGGAGTTTGGTTCCTGTCACCGCAGCGAGCCTTCCGGCTCCCTGCATGGCCTGATGCGCGTGCGCGGTTTTGTACAGGATGATGGCCATATCTTCTGTAGTGAAGATCAGATCCAGTCAGAGGTTTCTGACTTTATGGATCTGCTGCACTCCGTGTACAAAGACTTCGGCTTTAATGATGTTATTTACCGTCTCTCCACTCGCCCGGAGAAGCGTGTAGGTTCCGATGAAAGCTGGGATAAGGCAGAGAAAGCCCTGGCCGATGCGCTGGATGCCGCGGGCCTGCCCTGGGAAGAGCTGCCGGGTGAAGGCGCCTTCTACGGACCCAAGATTGAATTCTCCCTGAAAGACTGTCTCGGCCGTGTATGGCAGTGCGGCACCATTCAGGTGGACTTCTCTATGCCGGGGCGTCTGGATGCACAATATGTTGCTGAAGATGGCTCGCGCCAGTCGCCGGTAATGTTGCACCGCGCAGCCCTGGGTTCCTTCGAGCGCTTTATCGGAATTCTGATTGAACACTACGAAGGTGCATTCCCCACCTGGCTGGCACCGCAGCAGGTGGCGATCATGAATATCACCGATCGCCAGGCTGATTATTGTCGCGATTTGCAAGCCCGCCTGAGTGAGCAGCAATACCGCGCCACAGCTGACTTGAGAAACGAGAAGATCGGCTTTAAAATCCGCGAGCACACGCTTCAGCGTGTTCCTTATCTGCTGGTGATCGGCGATAAGGAAGTGGAAAGTCAGACTGTGGCTGTTCGCACCCGTAGCGGTGAAGATCTGGGAACCATGACGTATGAGTCATTCCTTGAGATCCTTGAGCAGGACGTTAGTCGTCGCGGCCGTTTGACAGAAGATAATGCATAACAACTTGGCAACTGGGAGACCATAGCTATTAAACGAGACACTAAGGGACGGTCCAAAAAGGCCCGCATAAATGATCAGATTGAAGCGTCAGAACTCCGCCTGATAGGTGCTGATGGCGAGCAGGTGGGCATTGTCTCCCTGGAGGAGGCGCTCGAGGCTGCGCAACAGGCCAGCCTGGATCTCGTTGAAATTGCCCCGGACTCCACGCCGATAGTCTGTAAGATCATGGACTATGGCAAGCACGTATTCGAGGCCAAGAAAGCCAAGAATGCCGCCAAGAAGAAACAGAAGCAGCAACAGATCAAGGAAATGAAATTCCGCCCGGGCACCGATATCGGTGACTACCAGATCAAGCTGCGCAATCTCGTCCGCTTCCTGGAAGCGGGTGACAAAGCCAAAGTATCCCTGCGCTTCCGTGGCCGTGAAATGGCCCACCAGGAGCTGGGTATGGAAATGATGCAGCGCATCGAGAAGGACCTGGAAGAGCTGGCCATTGTAGAGCAGCGACCCAAAATGGAAGGTCGCCAGATGCTGATGGTTCTTGCTCCTAGCAAAAAGAAAAAGTGAGGTTTGGGGAAGTCATTCCCGGGGTCTCCTTTTGAGAAGTGGTTGGGCGACGGCTGCCTCCCCACTCTCGCAGTGCCGGTAACTTCGGTTATCGGCAGTTACTAAAGGTGCCTGTTTTACAGGCGATTATTCACTTTGGAGTACAAAATGCCGAAAGCAAAGACTCATAGTGGCGCTGCCAAGCGCTTCAAGAAGACGGCTGCGGGCTACAAGCACAAGCACGCTAACAAGAGCCACATCCTCACCAAGATGACCACCAAGCGTAAGCGTCAGCTGCGTGGCACCCAGACTATGAACAAGTCTGATGCCGGTCTGGTCGATCGTATGTTGCGCGCCAAGTAATTGGTCCAAATCGCAAAGGTTTAAGAGGATAGAAGTATGGCCCGTGTTAAACGTGGTGTAGAGGCGCGTCGTCGTCACAAGAAGATTCTGAAGCAGGCTAAAGGTTACTACGGTGCGCGTTCTCGCGTATTCCGCGTTGCCAAGCAGGCAGTTATTAAAGCTGGTCAGTATGCATACCGTGACCGTCGCGTTAAGAAGCGTAACTTCCGCGCTCTGTGGATTACCCGTATTAACGCCCAGTCCCGTGCAGAAGGCCTGAGCTACAGCCGCCTGATCGCAGGTCTGAAGAAAGCGGACATCGCACTGGATCGCCGTGTACTGGCTGATCTGGCTGTTTACGATAAAGCCGCTTTTGCTGCCGTAGTTGAAAAAGCTAAGGCAGCCCTGGCAGCGTAAGCTGTCACTTCAGTTGTAAAACTGAATACTTAAAATAGGGAAGGGCTGTAGCGGCCCTTCCCTATTTTTTTATGGGGTTTCCGCTATTTTTTACCGGTGGCGGTACCTGGGGTAGACCCCTCCGGTGCAGAGAGCACCGGCCGAACAAAGCAGAAAAAATTAATCGAAGTTGGATTCAAACGGGAACAGTTCGATGCAAGATTTGCAGTCCCTCACCGAGCAGGCAATGGAGCTGGTGGAGAAGGCCGACGGCCTCGCCGCACTGGATCAGGTGCGTGTTGATTACCTGGGCAAAAAGGGCCAGCTGACGGCACTGCTGAAAGGCCTGGGTAAGCTGTCTGCTGAGGAGCGCCCGGCGGCGGGTGCCAAGATCAACGAAGCCAAGCAGCAGGTTCAGGAAAAAGTTAACGCGCGGCGCAATAGGCTGGAACAAGAGGCCATCAATGCCAAGCTGGCGGAAGAGACCATAGATGTCACCCTGCCGGGGCGCGGTGAAGAGCAGGGCAATGCTCACCCGATTACCCGCACCTTAAAGCGCGTAGAAGAATTCTTTGCCGGTATCGGATTTTCTGTTGAGAACGGCCCGGAGGTCGAACAGGACTACTACAACTTCGAAGCACTGAATATTCCCGCGCACCACCCAGCGCGCGCGATGCACGACACTTTTTATGTGGACCCCACCACCGTACTGAGAACCCACACCTCCTCAGTGCAGATCCGCACCATGGAGAAAAAGTCTCCGCCGCTGCGTATTATCTGCCCGGGCCGCGTATACCGCTGTGATTCCGATGTCACCCACTCGCCCATGTTCCACCAGGTGGAAGGCCTGGTAATCGGCGAGAACATCAGCTTCGCCCACTTGAAAGGCACCATCGACCAGTTCCTGCGCGCCTTCTTCGAAGCGGAAGTACCGGTGCGTTTCCGTCCGTCTTACTTCCCGTTCACCGAGCCTTCTGCAGAAGCGGATATCCAATGTACCGCCTGTGGTGGTGAAGGTTGCCGTGTGTGTTCCGGCACTGGCTGGCTGGAAATTCTCGGCTGCGGCATGGTGCACCCGAACGTCTTTGCCGCCTGTGATATCGACAGTGAAAAATACTCCGGCTTTGCCTTCGGTATTGGTATCGAGCGCCTCGCCATGCTGCGCTACGGCGTTAACGACCTGCGCTTGTTCTTCGATAACGATCTGCGCTTCTTGAAACAGTTCTAAGCCAAGTGAGAGCGCGAATGGCTCAGGCTGTTCGCAGCAGCAATCGAATTGTGGAGGCCTGAGCGGCGAAAAGGCCCCAGGCAAAATGCGCACAGAGCTGCGCTGACGGAATACAGAAAGAGATCAACTATGAAAATCAGCAACTCCTGGTTGCGGGAATGGGTAAACCCGGAACTCACCACTCAGGAACTGGCCGATCAAATCACCATGGCCGGCCTGGAAGTGGATGGCATAGAAAAAGTAGCGGGTGATTTTTCCGGAGTGGTGGTGGGTGAGATTATCGCCTGTGAACAACACCCCGATGCAGATAAACTGCGCGTGTGTAAAGTAGCCGGTCACCCTGAAGGTGAAATGCAAGTGGTGTGCGGTGCTCCCAACGCGCGTGTGGGTATCAAAATTCCTTTTGCCCTGGTAGGCGCCAAGCTGCCGGGCGATTTTAAAATCAAGAAAGCCAAGCTGCGCGGTGTAGAGAGCTTTGGCATGCTCTGCGCACAGACTGAACTGGAACTGGGCGAAGACAACGACGGTATCTGGGAGCTGCCGGAAGACGCCCCCACCGGCACCGACCTGCGTGAATACCTGCAGCTGGACGACGAGACCATCGAAGTGGATCTCACCCCGAACCGTTCCGACTGTCTCGGTGTTGCCGGTATTGCCCGCGAAGTGGGCGTGCTGAACCGCTGCGCCGTTCAGGGCCCTGAAATTGCCCCGGTACCCCAGCAGATTGAAGAAAGCCTGCCGGTATCCCTGCTGGCGGAATCTGCCTGCCCACGCTATGTAGGCCGGATAATTCGCAATATTGATATCAAAGCCCAGACGCCCCTGTGGATGCAGGAGCGCCTGCGCCGCAGCGGCCTGCGCAGCATCGACCCGGTAGTGGATGTCACCAACTACGTCCTGCTGGAACTCGGCCAACCCATGCACGCCTTTGACTTGGAAAAGCTCTCCGGCGGTATCAAAGTGCTTATGGCTGAGCACGGTGAAGAACTGACCCTGCTGGATGGCCAGGAAGTAAAACTGCAGGAAGGCACCCTGGTTATTGCCGACGAAGAAAAGCCTTTGGCCATGGCCGGTATTATGGGCGGCCTGGATTCCTCTGTTACCGAAGGTACCCAGCACATCTTCCTGGAGAGCGCCTTCTTCAATCCGCTGGCGATTGCCGGCAAGGCCCGCTCCTACGGCCTGCACACGGATTCCTCCCACCGCTTTGAGCGCGGCGTGGACTACCACCTGCAAGAGAAAGCGGTTGAGCGCGCTACCCAGCTGCTGCTGGATATCGTCGGCGGCGAGCCCGGCCCAGTACATCTGCGCGAGCTGACTGAAACCATGCCCGCCGAGCGTCATATCACCCTGCGCCGCGCGCGGGTAGAGCAGGGCCTGGGTATTCAGCTGGCCGATGACGAAATCGTCGATATCCTCACCCGTCTGGGACTGGAAAAGATCGATCAGAATGATGAAGGCTGGACCTTCCTCGCACCCAGCTTCCGTTTCGATATCGCCATAGAAGCAGACCTGCTGGAAGAGCTGGCGCGTGTGTACGGCTACAACCGTATCCCCAGCGAAAGCTTTACCGCTGAACTGGAAATTGCCCCGCGCCCAGAGAGCATGGTTGCCCAGGACAACCTCGAGCAAACCCTGCTGAGCCGCGGCTACTACGAAGCGATCACCTTCAGCTTTATCGATAGCGACAACGCCGCCCTGTTTGATCCGGAAGCCGACCCGGTGGCCCTGCAAAACCCGATCAGTGCCGAACTGGCGGTTATGCGTACCACCTTGCTGCCAGGCCTCTGTAAAGCACTGCAATATAACCTCAACCGCCAGCAGAATCGTGTGCGCCTGTTTGAAACCGGCCTGCGTTTTGTACCTGGTGCCGAGCTGCACCAGGAGCAGATGATCGCGGGCCTGGCTTATGGCAACCGTTACGCAGAGAACTGGACGGGCAGTAAAGACAGTGTGGACTTCTACGATGTGAAAGCTGATGTGGAAGCCCTGCTGGCACGTACTGGCGCCGCCAATGAGTTCCGCTTTGTTGCCGGCCAGCACCCCGCACTGCACCCAGGCCAAACCGCCAAGATCATGCGTGGCGACCGCGAAGTAGGGGTTATTGGCGCTCTGCACCCTCAGCTGCAGAAGAAGCTGGATCTGTCCAAGCCCGCCTTCGTATTTGAGTTGAGCCTGGAAGCGATAGGAGAGGGCAAAGTGCCTGCATTCCGCCCGCTATCCAAGTTCCCGGAAGTGCGCCGCGACCTGGCTTTATTGATCGATGCCGATGTTCCTGCCGCCAGCTTGGTGGAAACCGCCGTCGAAGTAGCCGGCGAAACCTTGACCGACCTCAAAATATTTGATGTCTACCAGGGCAAAGGCATTGATTTAAATAGAAAAAGTGTCGCTTTGGGGTTGACCTTTCAGCATTCGTCGCGCACCCTTAATGACGACGAAATCAATGCCGCTATAGATGCGGTGGTCGGTAAACTAGAAGAAAAATATAACGCTAGTCTGCGCTAGCAGGGCATGATGCTCTCGGGTGCAGGCTGAATTGCACCCCGAGAGCGTCTGCTACCGGGTTGAAGCCGCCGCGGTTTGGGCCGCTTCCGATCTGGAGTCGACGCCTCTGAATCAATTGGTAGGATCCAATGACAGAGGCACTGACCAAGGCCGGGCTCGCCGAGAAACTGTACGAAGAGCTGGGCTTTAACAAGCGCGAAGCGAAAGAGATCGTCGAGTACTTCTTCGAGGAAATCCGCAATGCGCTGGAAAATAACGAGCAGGTCAAGCTCTCGGGCTTTGGCAATTTCGACCTGCGCGACAAAAGCCAGCGGCCAGGCCGTAACCCGAAAACCGGCGAAGAAATTCCCATCTCAGCCCGCAGGGTAGTTACCTTCAAACCAGGGCAAAAACTCAAGGCACGAGTAGAAGAATATGCTGGAACCGAGCAATAACGCTCAGCTACCTGCAATTCCTGGAAAGCGCTATTTCACCATTGGAGAGGTGAGTGAATTATGCGCCGTTAAACCCCATGTCCTGCGTTACTGGGAACAGGAATTCCCTCAGCTGAAGCCTGTAAAGCGCCGTGGTAATCGCCGTTATTACCAACATCAGGATGTCATCATGATCCGCCAGATTCGTGCGCTCCTGTACGAAGAGGGCTATACCATTGGAGGGGCCCGCCTGCAGATAGAGACCGGCAGCGAGCGGGCAGAGGTGGTACAACTACAGCAGGTACTGCCAGAAGTGATTGCAGAACTCAAAGATGTGGTGGCCCTGCTGGAAGGGGAAAATAATTTCTAAAATCACTAATCCGGGCTTGCAATCCACTGCTAGTCCGGTATGATTCACGCCACATCGGAACACGATGTCTTTAAAAATCAATCACTTAGCGAAGTGAGCGATTTTTCAAAATCGGAGCGTAGCGCAGCCTGGTAGCGCACCACACTGGGGGTGTGGTGGTCGTCGGTTCAAATCCGGCCGCTCCGACCATCTTTCTTTATATCTCATGCGGCTTTCAGCCACTTTTCCCGATTGAGCGTACAAAAACCAATTCTCAAGCGTACAAAAACCCCGTACAAAAACTCTCAATCACTTCCGCATCAGTAATTTCGGGTCGATGCTGATACCCACTTCTTTGTATTCCCGCTCATGCCCTCCGAGATAAAACTTCTCAGTAATTTCTGCATCCGTATGGGCGCATATTTCGGCAATCTCTTCCGGGCTGTGACCGGATTTCTTAAGCAGGTGAGAGGCTAGGGCGCGCACCTCGTGAAATGTCGGCCTGGCGCTGCTGGGTAAGTCCTGGCGAACCTCTGCGGCGTCTCGTGCATCTTTAAATTGGTTTGATAGCCTTGCTGGCATCAATCTACACCAATGCTCATCTTGCTTTGCTCGGGGTTGTCTTTTCTTTGGTTGATATGAAACCGCAAAAGGGCATCGATAATTTTGCAGGGAGAGCTGTCGGGCTTGGTTAATTACTTGGCGTAATCCAGGGTGATGATTGTAAGACCAGCGCAGATATGTAGCTCTTTCTTCGCCGCGTTGATTAATTGATTTCTCTACCCCTTTATCAATCCCTGCATCGGTTACATGCTTGTCCAGCCGTAAGCTGCACACATCACCGCGGCGCATAGTTGTAAGCAGTGATAAATCCATAGCAATTTGCAGACCTGTATAACCCAGCTCGCCAGCTGCGTCGTGTATGCGCCAGAAATCTTGCAGGGTAAGCCGTTGACGTACTTTTTCCGGTCGTTGCCTTGGAATTAATTTAGGGGCTTCGTCACTGGTGTTAAATGGATTAAATGTAAGTTTTGGAACCGAGCCCTCCAGCATTAAATAATTAATAAAGCTGCGCAGGGCAGCACGGCTATTTCGTTGGGGATGATAATCTTGCGATTCCCACCAGTCGCGAACCATTGTCAGCGTTAGCTCATGCGGCATAGGGTTTTTAAGCTGTTCGCACATACGCTCAACATAGCGGCGCTTTTGGCTCCAGCGTGCAACTGTGGCCTGTTTGGGGTGGTTTAGTTCCATCCAGGCAACCCAGTCGCTGTAGCGGTCCAGCAGGCTTCCTGCTCGCGCAGTCCAAACGGTATCCGTTGTTGCTGGCTGACGCTCATAGAGGTCGCGCTGCCGGTTGGCCTGCTTTGCCTGACGAATCGCTTCGGCGGTGGTGCCGTGGAATGTGAGGCTGGAACCATCAGGGCGAATATAGCGCCAATAGTTTGCCCGCTTTTTGGGGTCGGTATAGAGGTTTTCTGGCAACTCCAGACCGTCCACATACCTAGGTTTCCTTGGTCTAGCCATTATTTTCTTCCGTGTTATCTGCGCGCTAGTAGCGGTGAGATTGGTTCAGCTTCTACTGCCGTACGCTCTTCCGTGCGTATTGTGTAAGGGTCATGAAACCCATTTCGGTAAATATATAATCTATCACCTAACCAGCGGCCGGATACCTCTCCAGCAGAAACCCACTTAATAACGGTTTCACGTGCAGGCTGAGTGCCGGCGAAACTTTCCCGCACCCAATCCTTCCAGTACATGAGTTGATTATTACTGTGGGTAGTGCGCTGTTGCATATCAAATCCCTTCGATTTCTTTTACGCCGCATATGGGTAAATCAAAACACCATTTATTTTTATTTCTTCTGGCGCCTTAATATCCTTTGCTGCAGCTTTGTTTTCTGTCTGCCTGCGCAGCTGTGCAATTACCGCGCGCTCAACTTGAAGAAATTTATCCTTACGGATTGCTACTTGTATTGGCTTGCGACTTTTAAGTTGCTCAAATGTAAAAATAAAATTATTTACCTCTTTGATAACTTTACTCGCCTGTATATTAAGAGGCAGTTTTGAAATCTCCATGTGACCCCCGTTAGGGGCCCTTCACTAGCGGCCCAGGTTGGTGGTTAGAATCGTGGTGGCTCACCATGCCGCTGGCTGAAGTCACTTGCTCCGCCCATAGCGTTGTGTGCGCACTGATTCTGCCGGTGCCCTTGGCCTTGCTGTGGGCTGTCCTGCTGTCCGTCCAGCATTTGCATTTCTGCCGCGACAATCTCGGTGGTGTAGCGGTCCTGGCCTGTGTTCTTGTCCTGCCACTTTCGCGTGCGAAGTGAGCCTTCGATATAAACTTTTGAACCTTTACGCAGGTATTCCCCGGCTATTTCTGCAAGACGATTAAAGAACACCACGCGGTGCCACTCGGTGCGCTCCTGCTGCTGGCCGGTCTGCTTATCCTTCCAGCTTTCGCTAGTAGCTAGACTAACTTTGGTTACAGCTCCACCGCTGGGCGCATACATAGTTTCTGGGTCACTACCCAGGTTGCCGATAAGAATTACTTTGTTGATTCCTCTAGCCATGATTGGCTCCTTCAAAAAAGCGCCCTGTACTAGCGGCGCAAGACCCACGCGCTAACGTATTTGTAAGGCAGGTCTGGCTTCGGCCAACCGTGCCCCTGGAATTTCCTGGCCTTTTTTCAGGGCGGCCAATATGGCTTTCTTGTCGGGTGTGAATGTGTTTTTCACGGTGACGAATTCACCGGGTAGGGCATCTTCATTCTCAATTTCAGCCTTAGGTGCGGCCTTCTTGAGAGAGATCGTGAACACCGGGCATTCAATTTTCTTGATTCCGCATTCCTGCATATTGAAGCTGAGATATTCGGTGATTGAATTGCGGCGGTTTTGCAGAGCTTTTTTCTTGGCTTGTAACCGCTTAATTTCATCATCAAGCCCCTTTTCGAAGGGGGTGAAGTTCATGAGGAGATTTCCTATCTGGATAGCCTTCTCATTGAATTCAAGTTCGATACCTTCCAGAGTGTCGGCAATGTCTGCCGGCGTCATGTCGTTATCTTCGGCTAGTTGCTTCAGCTCGCGGGCTTGGTCGGTGATTTCATAGAGTTTTAAGGCGGTCATTATGCAGCTCCTTTGAGGCTTTCCTTTTGTGCTTCGTAGGTTTGGGTGAGAGCGGTAATTCCTTTTTTGGCGACATCAGTGAGGTGTGGCATATTTCCTTGCCGCTCAAGGTGTTTGATTGAGGTTTTGAATATTCCGGCGGCCTCATGAAGACGACGAGAGCTTTTCAGTGTTTCCAGGTGTTTCTGGACGTACTCGGTAAGCTCTTTGGTTTGCTTGTCTCGCGCAGAGTCTTTGTCTTCTGCTTTGTCGATTTGGCTTTCTAACTGACGCTCCTGGCGGTATTCGGGGTCATCCCATTCGCCGCTATAAATATCTGCGGAGAATCCGAGGAAGGAGAAGCATTTTTTGAGGGCGTCAGAAAGGGACTTTTTAGCTGCCTCTTTATCTTCGACAAAATACTTATTTTTATGTGACCAATAGATACGAGGTGTATGGCCGTAGTTTTCTACATGACCGCGCACTCCATCGATCATGTACCAGAGACGCAGCCTGATTGTGTGGGTGAGGTTATGGCCAATTTCCTGACCCTCTACAAATATTGGCGCGCCTTTATCATCACGCTCTTCGACAATTTCATAACCCCAGCCAATACCAATTGGCCCCCATATTTCGGTAGCTTTTTCAACCATGGCTATATGGTTGATGCTGGCAGTTTTGCGGCCTTCTAGCGTTGACTCTTTTACAAAGCGAGCGTCAGTTTTCTTTACTCGCTGCCAGATGCTTAGATTCTCAGACATTTTGCTCACTCCTTTGATTAGAGAGGGGAGGGCTTAAAAGCCTTCCCGCTCGTCGAGGTATCCAGTGTTGCGAGCTGCAATTTCTAAATCTTCGCGACACCCTTTAGCCATTTGTATTGCGTATTGCTTGGCCAGCCTTTTAATCTCAACTCCCGCAGCGCAACCATCCTCTTCAGCGAGCTTGAAGATTTTTCCAAGCTCATCTTCTCCAAGTTCGTCGTTCGCTATTTCGGTAAACCGGCTATGGCAGTTGGCTTCGGCTCTAGATAGGCGGCCATCTTTTGTGAGGATACGGCGCAGGAAAAAATCGGCAGCTAGGTTCTCTGTCTTGGCTTTTTGAATTGCCCCTTCATCTGGCAGAGAGTCTTGCTGACGCTCATAACTTCTGAGAGAGTCTTCGGCGGGGGTGGTTGAGCTGGCTGTGTACATTTCCTTGTCCTCATGTAGCGTCTGAGATAAATGTATCACAATGATAAAGTCATGCAACATTAAAGATAAATTATTTTATCTTTCTGGCGTGTAACTTCTTGAGTATTAACGTTGAAATTTCTGGCGCTGCTCGCCCGATAGCCAATGAAAGAGCTTCCTCATCCGAGGTGTCCACATCTGAATGTATGCCGAGGATATCGTTAGGTGTTATAGAGAACTCACGGTAAAGCGTGGAAAACTGCTGAAATGTAAGTGAGTTTTTCTTTCCTCTTTCAAGGTCCCTGATAGCGCCGCGCTCCAGTCCTAGGAGCTTGCCTAGTCTTTCCTGGCTCATTTTCTTTGACTTTCTGGCTCGGTGAATCACCTGGCCGGGTGTGAGGTTTTGCGTCATCCGGGATACAATATTTAGCGGATTTGCGGGATTTATCACGCATAAGTTATCAAAATGATTGATTATGCCTCCTTTTCGATTTTATTTCGGGTGTTAATCTCTTCAGGTCACACGGGGACCTATGGACGGGAGGCAACGTGAGTCGTCTATTCAGGGAGCTGCGAGAGCAGAAGAGGGGCGATAGTTTAATTGTGATTGATGCAATCAAGGAGGGGTTAAGGTGGGCCGGATATCAGTGTGGCGATTGCATCAAATTTCGTAGTTGCACCAAGGTGGCTCAGGAGGAGTTCTGCTTGGATTGGGAGTTCTCTACTCCCCTCGATAAACCATGCGAATCGCAAAAGTCGGGTCCATAACCTCTGTGGACTGGGATTGCTCTGTATAAGCGTAAACAGTGGTGATTGCTCTGGCTCTAGCCTCTACCGGCATACTCTTAATGCCTAGTTCAGTTACCTTCTCCTCTACAGCTGTGATGCAATCGACAAGTAAATCGAGGTTAATGCCTTTGTTTGTAGTTACGGCATCCCCAGTCTCTCTATGTATTACATCAAGCCAACCTTTTTCACGACCACAGGTAGATTCGATTCGCCTAGCGACTGTAGAGCCAATACTGCGGCGGGGATTGGGGCCGATTAGCTGGGAAAGCTGGGAGGGCTGCATATCTAATGCCACAGCGAATTCCTTGAGACTATTGAACTCTTTGGAGAGCTGTCGGGTATTCTCAAGCCTGATATTGCTAACTTCCATTCGTGCGCGCCTGTAGACCATTTTTATTTGCTCACATCATTTTGATAAACCCAGGAAGCCCAATCAATTGGCCAGAATGATTCATTGTGGCGCACTTTACCACAAGTCTAGTTTATCAAAGATTGCTTAAAATGTATCAATAAGATACATTTTAAGCATGACACCAATCGAATTCCTGACACCAATGAGCCAAAGAGAACGTGCAAGCTTCGCAGAGAAGATAGGCACGACACTTGGCTACCTGAACCTAGTTCGAGGCGGGCACCGTCGTCTGGGACCAAGTCTTGCCAAAAGGTTTGTATCCGCAAGTGGCGGGCAGGTGAGTCGCCCCGAGGCGCGGCCAGACCTCTGGCAGTAGGACTGATTGGCTTCACTAACAACCGAAGAGCTAAAAGCAACTTTTCAAACCAAGGATGATTCAGGTAACAGCAATGGAGACGAGTTTAAGGAAATGCAATTTAAGGATTAAGCAGTCTGACTTCGACCAGCTTAAGTCCAGAGCTATGGAATTGGGCATAGGCCATGAACAGTTACTGAGAATCATGATTGAAGCCTGCCTTCCAGTTTATACAGCTCAGACTCCCACAGACTTAAAAGAAGCCCTAACGGGTATGGCGGTCCTCTCCAAAGTCCGCGCGTTCTAAATAGATTTAGATTTCTCAGCCGTAGAAGTACCGATAAAAAACAAAAGCGGTGCAACTTTCAAGAGCAAAATAAAGGGGCAATTTATGTCTAATAAAACTCCTAATGCGCTAACTCTAAATGAGCCGCGTATAACAATTCCTGCCCAACCCCCGAAAAATTACAGTGAATTACAAACAGACGAAAAGCGACGCCAGCAGATGGCTGGCTTATGTAGCGATATTGTCGATTCACTTTGTGAGCCTCAGAGAGTCTCAGAGGCTCCCTCTAACTTTATTGAAGTAAAGGGGGGTTAACTGTGAGCGCTGAGGCCACCTTTTGGGCATGGCAGCAGGGCGTGAAGTCTACGCACAAGTTAGTGCTGCTATCTCTTGCCAATTGCCACAATGAAGCAAATGGACAGTGTAATCCATCTATTGCGTACATTGCTCAAGCTACAGGTCTCAACCGTAAAACCGTAATTTCTGCAATGGAACAGTTGGAAGAATCTAGCCTGATTATTCGCCTCAAATCGAGCGGCTCCAGCAATCAATTCACTTTGAATTTTGGCCAAATCACCAGTACCAAAAACGGTACTAGTCCCAAAAACGGACCAGGCCCAAAAACGGACAAAACCAGTACCAAAAACGGGACTGGACCAGTACCAAAAACGGACCACGAATCTAAAAAGAATCTAAAAGAACCTAAAAATATTAATAGGGGATTAGATTTTTCATCTTGGCCAACTGAGCCTGGGAAGGAAGTTCTGGAGGACTGGAAAAAAGTTCGCAAGGCGCCGCTCACTCAAACCGCTGTCAACCAGATTGCTAAGCAGTTTCACCTAGCCAGCCAACACGGCTACAGCGTTGACCACTGTCTTGCCATTTGCTGTGAGCGAGGTTGGCGAGGATTCCAATTCCAGTGGCTGCTAAATCACGAGAACCAAGGACAGCAGCCGCACGCTCAATCCATGCAGCAGGGGCGGACCCGAGACCGATCTGTGACCGAAATACTCACTGATACCAACTGGTAAACCTAGAACCATCAAGGAGTGATACCCATGACCGTAGCCACCATTCCAGAAGCCCTTCAGCGAATCTCAACCACTGAGCCTTGTAGCCCGCTAGCAGTATTCCGCACTAAGCGAGATGACCAAGTAGATGTGATGTTTGCAAACACCATCCGCACCCAGCAGCGCATCGAGTGGGGCGATATCAACTACCTGGGTAGCTTTCACAAGGACTGCTTGCCCGAGGCTCGGCAACGGCTTCGGGATTATTTTGAGAGCATGCAAGAAGTCGCGTAAGGCTTAGGTATCTAGCTATGCAAGGGCAATATTGGGTCGTTCGCACAGAAGAGCAGAAGGCGCACATGTTTGGTGAGCTGGCAAACATTCAGCCGAACAAAGAAAAGCCGATGGCTGTTCAAGTTCAGCAATTCAAACCAAAGAGAACCGACTTGCAAAATAGATTCCTCAATGGGTGGATCTATAAAAACATTGCTCAGCAGCTTGAGGATGCGGGAATTGTTATCTCCTGCGATGACGGGACAGAAATTCCATACACCCGGGATGTTCTCCACAAGTGGGTTTTCGGTAAGAAGTTTCGAGTAATACGGGAGTACCAAATCAAGGGGCGGACCTTCTATGAGTTTGAGAGCACTGCCACCATGAATCGGGCTCGGTTCTCTGAGTATGTCGAGCAAGTGCGCGGGTTTGTTTACCAGTACTGGAATATCACCATTCCTGACCCCGTTAGCGGCTACTTCAAAACTCTTATGGAGGAGCTGCGGTGACAAAGTTGCGCAAATCAGCGCGCGGTGAGGAATGCACCTTAAGGTTGTTTCCTCACTGCAACAGCAACCCTGAAACCGTAGTGCTTTGCCACCTGCCCAGCAATGCAGGTCTAGCCCGCAAGTCTCCTGATTGGTGGGGTGTATACGGCTGTAGCAGTTGCCATGACGTTATTGATGGGCGGAGCAAGACGGACATCTCAAAGGCTGAGGTGGAGCGTAGCAAGCTAAGAGCGCTATACGAAACCCAAAGCAAGATGCGGGAAAAGGGATTGATAAAGGAGTAACCAATGCCTAGCTGGGGAAATACCGAACTAACTCGCAACCAGCAGAGCGCCCTGTTTGAGCCGTCACCATGCGATGGATGCAAGCAAAGGCGAAAGTGTGCCGTTGAAGAGCTTGCTTGTAGTGATTACCTACGCTGGCAAGACACAGGGAAGGTGAGGTATCGAGATAGAGAACCCACATCAAAGATATTCCGAAAAATCTTCAAGGTGAAGCAATGAATTTTCACTCAGCTCGACAGGCTTGGCATGATGCGTTCGATACAGCCACTCAGCAATCTGATTATGCGGCAATGTTGGCTGGGCAGACGGTGCGGAGTCGGGGACCGAAGCATTACATTGATGAGATTCGGGATGAGAATGGAAAAGTCACCGCTCGATTGGCAGGTCAGACTGTTTATGCAACTGAAACTAGAGTGGGGAAGGGTAGTAGCGGTCGAGTAATGGATGCCTATGAAAAGGGTTTGGTGCAGCATGCTATAGCCAAATTGAGAGAAACTGATGAGCTTGCATATTGTTGGGGAATGGCTGCTTATGCACCGCCGGGGAATCGGTATCGGGAGCGGGCCTATCTTCTGAATTATATGATGAAGCGATTTTATAGCTGGGGTGAGCCTCATGACCCGTTGAAAGTTGGTCAGTTGGCTTTCTTTTGTATTCATTCTTTTGCACTTCGAGATGTAACTGGAAAGCGAGCCAATCTTCGTCAAACCAGACAGTTGCTGCGATGTGATAAATATGAGTGGGACCAGTATTGGCGTAAATTATATGCTCGCTTGGGAAGGTTATTAGATTTTCTTCCTGAGCGTGCGCTACTACAAATAAGTCAAGCTCTCAGTGAGCACCGAGAAAGGATGTCTAACATCTTTTTAGAGGTTAATTAGTATTCTTATCTTGTGAATTTGGGTTTTTGTATTCTCTATTACTGAACTGAGATACGATATTTGACACTAGAGCTGGAACTACCGCCAACAAGAATAGAACTTGGCATGTTATTTGTGTGATGACAATTAATCTTGCATGTTCATTTTTTGGAATGAAATCACCATATCCTAGTGTTGTAAAAGTTACGAAGCTAAAGTATGCGGCGTTAACCGGGCTGGAAACTACTTTATCGTAGCAATCATTACTTACGATGCTGCCTGTTACTAAATATATAATGGCAAAAGCTATTATAATTTCAATGATGTTAATCATTGCGCTAAGAAAACTTCTGCGGATTGAGGCTAATTTCCATGTTTTCTGTTGACTATCGACCAAAAGAATGCACATCTGATAGGAAATAATATCTGCAATACGGTAAGTAGCTAAGAGAGTAGACGTATAAGGAAAAATTTGGGCAAGCGACAGGGTCATTAGTAACACCATGAGCCACCCAATAAGGTATAAATCGATAAGAAATATGCTGGTGAACCCTTTGGCTTTAAGAGTGCAACCAAATTAGAGGCCGATAAGCATCGAGCTAAAAGGATAGAGGGGAATAAAAGCTTCTCAAGAAAGCTATGTATCTTTGGGTCACCTTCAGGGTATTCATCTTTCCAGATTTTTATAAGCACGAGGATATTTTGATAATAACAGCGCTTTATACCCTCAACAAACCTCTCTTTTATGTTTCTAGCTAGGCTGGATAGTTTGTTGTAAATGGATTTTGTTAGGAGCTTTAAAGAGTTTTTCATGAGATGTTTAATATATTTTTCACTTGAAATTTAAATGTGTAAGCTGATCCTTGAAAATTGGCCAAATGAGCTTGATTAAACCTTCTCTTAGTTCGTTTTCTGGGTCGGAGTGAATTATAGTGGCTGGTGAGCAGATTCATTGTGTAGTCCGGTTACTTGTTGCCGTTGTCCTGGTTGGCAGATATGACGTTTTTTTATATTGGATCTGATAGGGGTTGCATTAATACAATTTTCCAGGTCTTCATTAACATTTACAAAGGAAGCCCCTCTGTTATTAGGGTGTTTATGGAGTGGTTAAAGGGTGTGTTTCAACAATATTTGAATCAGTTTTCATGGTGTGATTTGCCGTTTTCCAATTGCTTAATATATTTTAATTGCTGTTTTCATTCAAAAATATAATTTTCGTCTTTGTGGGTGATACAGTTATATTGAAGGTAAATAAGAGTGGGTACAACTCTTGACTTTCTTTATGTCAGAACTGTATAAAACCCCCATGCTGGGATAGATATGCAGATCCATGACAAACCTTTTTAAATCAATCAATTTTAACTCTCATAGACTCTGGTAATAGCTTATATGCTCGGTGGTGGCTGTAGGCTGGTGGGTTTTGGGCTCAATGCTAAAAGTTTAGTTGGGAAGCCGCCTTTTTTTCAGGCGGCTTTAAGTGTCAATCGTGAAACAATTATTAAATCAAAATGTATTTATTTTAGACTCGTTATGGGCAGTTTGGTAGCAACTCTGAGCTGCTACTTGCTTCAGAGTTTGCGGCACAGCATTGTGGAGTTGAGATCATTGGTTCAGATATTTCCATGGTGTAATCTTTTAGAGATACACTTGTATATAAAATCATCCGATGCTCATTATTTTTGTGTGTGTACTTTTCGATCTCGCTTTTGATTATTGAATTTATCTTATTGTTGCTTTCAAATTGACCATCATCAATTATTTGAAATATGTCAATTTTTCCTGATTGATTTACTTCTGCGCGGAACCAAAAGTTATGTTTGCCATAATCAATGTTGTCACCAAGGTCTATTTTTATTTCTGGAATTTTGTAATGTGGGATTTCATTCTGATTGTGAACGCCCTCTGCGGTCTCAATAATAAGAATTTTGCCTGATTTAACTTTAATTCCTCGAAAGTTCTCCTGGTTTGATTTCACAAAATTTGAAAATTCCTGTGAGGAGGAACTCGCTACCTGAAAGCCAGCTTTGTTACTATTAATAATGGCCCACTCATCTAAAAATATAGATCTATCATCTCTTTTCTCGAAACGCCTAAGATCGTAGTCTAGTTCGATAAACTTTGAGTCCGCTCCGCCCCCCCAAACTATTGTTTGAGTTGACGATATTGCAAGACAACAGGGAGGCGGAGGCGGGGGCGGTACGGCCGAGCATCCATTACAATTTTGATTGCCCCATAGATAGTCGTCATCTGCCTCCCAATACTCATCAGAACAAATAGAGCCAGTTGCCCATGTGCATCCGCCATGTTGTGAGCAGCAATAATCATGGTCAGCACAGTCTTGTGAATATGTTCCTTTCCCTGAATTATCTGATCCGCACTTTTCTCCGCATCGACCGGGGCAATTCTTTTCTATATTGCAGCCAAGATGGGAAGTAAAGCTTTGAAAGTTATGTAAATCACATGCATCATGAGAACTTTGTTTGAGTTGATAAGTGCAAGTCATATAAAGGATCCCGTCCTCATCTCCAATGTTAATGCATTCGGGTACTGGGGGAGGATTGCACGGAAGTAAAGGGTCAGAGCAGTCCCCAAGCATTCCTCGAATTTTATGACTTTCAGTTGATGAGTTATTTTGTGCTCTTGGCAAAATAATTGATCTGTTATTGGAGTCAGGTTCACCTTTTTTGGGTTTATCTGTTGAGTCAATAGTATGGGTTACCATGCCTGCTGGCATTCCAGCGATCCAGTTGACTATCCTGTATGACATAGATTTGTAAGGGTTTTCGGATTCGCTCCATTTTTTTTCTGTCATTTTCGTAATCATGGCGAAAAGAAGTATTTTTCCTTCGACTCCTAGTTTTGAGCCATATCCTGAAATTATATACTTAGTGTTTTTGGGGTCTAGTTCGATATTGTAGTTAGCGTTAGCAGCCCGGATAGTTATGGTTAGGAAGTTTGGATTACTTTTGGATTTTTCCGTAATAATTAATGCTGACATACCGTCAACGGATAAATCTGCCCTTATATATTCGCTAGATTTTTCAACTTGAAACTTTGATCTATTTGCGAGCTGAGCAATGTCGGATTGGGAAATGTCTGAGTTGACTATTGAGCGATCAGAGATGGATTTTAGAGAATTGTAATCAGAACTCTCCAGTACATTGTTTGTATTTTCATTGGCGATGGTGCTACTTAAAAAAATTAAATTAAGTATTGACGTTAAAATTATCGAGTAGGCCTTCATTGGTCCTCTCCATTTTTTGAGTAAGCGGTATTATTGGGATTAGTTCTGTTTTAGTTAATTATGTCAAGCTATAAAATTAAACTGGCAGTTTAATAATTAACAAAAATTAATGCAGCGCCATGCCATATAGGAGGGGTGGAAACCCTTGACTTTCTCTGTGTCAGAACTGTATAAAAACCCCATGCTGGGATAGATATGCAGATCCCTAGCGAGACACCCCAAGGCCCGCTCAACGTGGGCTTTTTGTGTCCAAAATTCGAGGGTTGAAAATGGCTGCAGGTTCTCAGCTCCCGCACTCTTTAAATATAAGTAAGCACTGATACAGGTGAACTCAATATAATGAATTCAAACTGGACTAGCTTGTTGTCCATGCAGACGAATAGTGATGATTAATATTATTCTTAGTTAACATACGACGAAATATCAATCCAGGCGATACGCCAGATAGGATTTTTACCCTCGGACTTCACAGAAAGGATTAGTTTTGTGCCGCAGGGAAACCACTTTGCATGTTGGCAATCGAATCTCGGATCGGTTACGGCAACTGGAGCCCCAGCTGGGTCGGAATCGTTATAAATAAATATTTGGTAGCTGTCTCCAGTTGAAGAATTACGATTTGACTCAAAAGCGACCCGATTTCCATTGGGTGACCAGGATGGGGCTCGGCCTTGGAAGCTGGGTTCAAAATTTTGGAGTTGCTCCACAGGCTCCAATGACGTAGAGAAGTAAGTTCCATCAACTTTTCTCATGCTCAAGAAGATATAGTTGTAATTTTGGTTATAGCAAACTTCTTTCTTGCCATCTTCGTTAGGATGCCATGTTTCAATTGCCGGCTGCCCGGCAAATGCAACAGTATTGGAGTTCGTGGGGTCTATTGAGGGCATTCCACCGTACATATTATTGTTATCAATGTCTTTGCCATTAATATTGCTAACAGATATTTCCCGTGAGTTGTAACTGTAGAGGCAAGTATGTGGGTGGGGCTTCAAATTTTGATTTTGATTCATTGCAGCCAGTGTTGACCCATCTTGAGACCATGATCCATAAATAAGATTCTTGGTGTTGTTTAATCTTGTTGACTCCAGGCCATCGCACCTGGTCGTATTCAAGTATTCACCTTGACAGTAAACAATTTCACCTGAAGCCCAGCACCAGTCATTACGTGTCTGTGGGGCTGGATCGTTGGTTTTAAGGAAGGGAGTTGGCTCATTTTGGTTAAGGTCATTTATGCAATATAGTATTGCAGATTTATCATTTTTGAATTGTTCCCATCCTTCAAATATTGCTGTACTTCCATCAGGTCCGATGCTTGGTCGATATAGGTTTAATAAAGTGTCGGGCGCAATTACATTTAGAGTGGGGTAGCTAGACATAGGATTCATTCCCTGCTTAGGCTAATGGCCGAAATGCGTGTAATGGTAGAGTAATTTGGAACTTTGCAAATTTAGCATAATAAGTTAGTAACCCTTGACTTTCTCTGTGTCAGAACTGTATAAAAACCCCATGCTGGGATAAATACGCAGATTCCAAGCCAAACACCCTAAAGCCTGCTTAATGCGGGCTTTTTTTGTGCCAGGTTACTAAATATTCGATGGTGGTTTACTTTGAATGGAGAAACCATATCTCAAATGTCAGTTGTAAAGGAAAAATGTAGATTAAAATATAGGTAAGAATAAAGATGTGAGAGCCTCTACGACAGTAATTTAGTTGAAGTGCGTTAACTTGTGTACTTGAGACTCATGCTGACTATAAATGATAAGTATTAGTGCAAAGCATATTTTTTGTTTCCCTTTAAGCTTTCAATCAAATGGACGTCGTTGCATTGTATTGAAGCTTATATGGGGCCATCTAATCAAACCGGGTTCACCATCAAGACGAGGGAAGAACTCAAGCATAATTACTTGCATATATTGCATTACATAAATGGGGCGGCCCTTATCATCTTTGTCGTCTGTCTCCATTACCCAGAACGTAGAGGTCATTTCCGTAGCATTCGCGTGTTTTACGATGAACGGAATATTGACGATACCAGCATCCTCAATACGAGTAGTAACCTCAATTTTGGTGGTTTTTACCACATTTGGAGGAGTGCCTTCACGTAACAAAGCTGCTGGGTCTAATACATCTAGCTTACCTCTAAACTTTCCTTGATTTGGGTCAGGTGCAGGTTTCGATTCGCATATACATTCTTTATCAATGTCGAACTCACTAAAGTGACGATAAGGAGCTAAATATCCTTTACAAACATCCCTAGTGTGGCCCACTGGCAAGCTGTCTGTAAAAGGAATAACTGGGGCGCAATTAAATTCTTCGTAGCTACCAAGTGCCAGCACAGAATTGCCGTGCGGTATGCTTGCAAGACGTGCAATGTTAATATTATTGGTGGTGTGATTGAATATGTGGAGCCATAGCCCAGGCTCATCATGAATGACAACTCCGGGATCACCCGCGCATCCACTGTTTGGAAAATCTTCAGATGCTACTTGAGTAATTGTTTGTTCATATTCCAGGGCAAACAAAAATTGATCTAAGTTTTCTTTTGTTTGTTGAATTACTCCTCTATTAGGTACCGGGCCGTCTAGCGCATTAAATGTCAACTTTTCATTATATTGATTAACAAGAAGTCGATAAGTACTTTCTATTTCGCCACATTTATCCAAGACCAAGAATGGCAATGCAATTATATTCCATCCATGGTTTTTAAAATCACCTGTATTTTCCCATATTCCCGGAAATTCTTTCAGTGGCCCAAGATCTTCATTGCTGGGATCTGGTTCTTTAATAATTTTACGATGGCGTGATAAGATACGCTTTAACGCATCCTGCTTTATTATCATTTTTTATTCTCCTTACTCTCTTTGTGGCGGCTTTAAGTGGCAATGTAATTACCAGTTACGGTAAAGGCAAAAAGCTGGAGTATAATAAAATTTGACTTCAAACAAGGCCATGATTAGATGCGACATCAATATATCATTGAGGTCTAAAAGGAAAATGTTTAGATTGTATGGTTTTGGTTTGTTTTTTTAGGAATAAACTGGGGCGTAAATTTAAATTAGTTAGTGTTGGGTTAAAAGGTTTAGCTTGCCAGTTGGCTATAGGTTTCTAGTTGATTGATATTTTATATCTCGAAGATGAGTTTTCTGAAATGCTTTTTGAGAGGTTGCTACGTCTATTTTCGTGCCAATTATACTTTTTTTCGATTTGCTCCATATTGAATCGGATAGTAGTAAGCTTGGTAAATCAATGAATTGAAAACCCTTGACTTTCTCTGTGTCAGAATTGTATAAAAATCCCATACTGGGGTAAGTGTGTAGATCTTTAGTTGATTACTCTGAAGCCTGTTTAATACGGGCTTTTCTATGCCAGGTAATGGAAATCAAAGCCCTTTTGCTCACCTTCAAATGATACGCATGCAATCTGGAGTCCACACTTAGTAGCTATGTATCCGTGACCGTTTTTTATACCGTAGTACAGAAATAGTTTGACAAAGGTTTATGCGAGAGTCGTACCCTTGGGAGGGTATAGAGTCTTTCAGTTCAGCTAAATGGCCTGGCCGGTGGGAATTATAGTGGTGGCCAAAATGGTTAAGAAGTCGGTGGTTAGCATTTAAACTCTATGTCAAGTCTAGTATTGATACGGAGTACACGATCAAAGATGAGTCTTAGCAAGGGTAGAAACGATACTTATCACTTCATTTCTAGGAGATTAGATGGGGTACTTATTATGCGATTTTGTTCCGAGTGTTAGCTCCTCAATTATTATTGAGAATGAAGACTGATACTGGTCATTTTTCAAGCCCAAATAGAGGTTACACTAAGACCAATATCTTTTGACGGCTATTGATCAATTAGTCTTCGTACTATTTCAGATGATATTTCAGGGGTGTTCTGATCTTTTTCTATTTTTGTTTCTTATTTCAATATTGTTTTTGTGAGATCAGGAAAAATGTATTAGCCTTTTCTAGGGCTGTCTGGCCATTTGCGGTTTTTATAAACTAACATGCTTATGCTTTGAGCAGCCATTTCTATTTTTTAAGTTGCTTTTTGCCCCTGGTTGGCATTGGGCTTCTTCACTACTTGAATTGAGGTGATAAAATGGAAGAGGGCATTCTGAAAGATCTAGCAAATGCAATAGTAACTGCGACTCCTCCCGGGACAGAAGTAGAAGTAACTACTAAAAATGGTGAGCGTCATAGAGGAAAGTTTTCAAGCGTGAGCGATACCATTCTGGAGCTCACTGAGACTAAAACTGTTATTATTATACCTCTATCGGAAGTTTCAGCTTTCCAACCTTTTTTAGACTAGATTGTTCTTTATGTTAAAAATTGGTTGTCTTACAGCGAATTGATCTCAATCAGTATTTGTAATTTTGATTAATACATCCATAGTTGCTCTGGTTTCCATGCAGCGACCGTTCATCCTTTCTTAAACCGGCCCCCCAGCCGGTTTTTTTATGCCTAAAATTTGAGACTCTCATGTTCCAAAACGACTACTTCACAGAGTCGGAGTTGGCCTGTCGTTGCTGTGGCAAAAACCATTTCAAAGATGAAACGCTAAAGCGTCTGATAAGAGTTAGGAAGCGCTTTGCCAAGCCAATGGCTATCAATTCCGGTTACCGCTGCCCAGCACATAACGCCCGGTTAAATGCCACCATGACCCACGCCACCGGGCAAGCTGTTGATGTTCAGGTAGCTGTAGGACGCGCCTATCGGTTAATCCAAATCGCCCAAGAGGAAGGGTTTACCGGTATAGGCGTAAAGCAGAAAGGCCCAATCGGTAAGCGATTCCTGCATCTGGATGACCTTGAATCAATACCTGGCGAGCGTACCCGCCCTACAGTCTGGAGCTACTAATGGCTTTTGACCCACTAACAGCAATTTTTGAAACCGGCAAAATGGCTATTGAGCGTATATGGCCTGACCCGGTTAAACGTGCTGAGGAAGTGCGTAAGCTCGAGGAACTTAAGCAGAAGTGTAACTTGGCAGAGCTAAATGCTCAGGTTCAATTGCTTCTCGGCCAGCTGGAGGTCAATAAAGCCGAAGCCCAACACAAAAGCATCTTTGTTGCCGGTTGGCGCCCCTGGATTGGTTGGGTAGGGGGTATGGCTCTGGCCTATCAGTTTGTTCTGTATCCATTGCTCTGTTGGGTTTGGGCTATCTGCAGCGCTAAAGGCTCGATACCTACCGAGGTGACCCCGCCCCCCGTGCTAGAAACTGGCGCGCTGTTCTCAATGATAACGGCCATGCTCGGGATAGGTGCCATGCGTTCATACGATAAAACATGCGGTACCCAAACGGACAAGATTCGATGACTCAACAAACAGAGCACTGGCACCTGAGTAAAAGCGTATCCATTACCCAGATAGCCAGCATTATCTTATTGGTGGCTGGCTTATTTATATGGGGTTCTGATGTTGAGAAAGGGATAACCGCCAACACTCAAGCAATTCAGCACGAATCAGCTATGCGCGCCCTGGAGCAAAAACACATAGCTGAATTCAAAGACGAAATCAGAACCCGGCTCCAGCGTATTGATAGCAAGCTGGAGCGGTTGATAGAGCGGGGGGAATAGTGGCAAGGCTGACCAGCTATAGGCAGGAGTTTGCTGAGCAGGCCGAAAAGCTCTGCAAGCTGGGTCTGACTGACAAAGAGTTAGGCGAATTCTTCGAGGTAACAGAGCAAACAATCAACAATTGGAAGAATAAGCATCCCGAATTTTTTGAGTCCATAAAAAAGGGCAAAACTTTGGCTGATGCCAACGTGGTCGAGAGTCTCTTCCGAAGGGCATGCGGCTACAGCCATGAAGCCGTAAAGATCATGCAGCACAACGGCAACCCTATCGTTCAGGAGTACACCGAACACTACCCACCAGACACAACTGCCTGTTTAGCCTGGCTTCATAACCGGCAAAGAGAAAAATGGCAACGAAACCCTGACCCAGCCGGTGGCGGTGCCGACATACCACCGACAAAAGTCGTATTCGAGGTCAAGGATGCAAGAACGCGGGAGGGAAGTGAGAGCGGCACTTAATGTTCCGCAAAGTCGGTTTCTTAATTTACCGCACAAGTACAGGGCCTATGTCGCGGGGTTTGGGTCTGGGAAAACCTGGGTTGGCTGTTCAGGACAGCTGGCCCACTTCTACGAGCATCCCAAGATTAATCAGGGCTACTTTGCTCCAACCTATCCACTAATTAGGGATATTTACTACCCCACAATCGGCGAAGTTGCTGAGACTATGGGGCTGCGGGTTAAGGTCAAGCGAGGTGACCACGAAGTTGAGGTATACAGCGGTAGTCGCTACCGCGGCTCTGTTATCTGCCGCTCGATAGATGACCCGGCCAATATTGTCGGATTTAAAATCGGCCATGCTCTGGTCGATGAGCTGGACCTGCTTGCTGAGAAGAAAGCAGAGCAGGCTTGGCGGAAAATCATGGCGCGCATGCGCTACAAGGTCCACGGTGTCAAAAATGGCATCGATGTAACGACCACCCCGGAAGGGTTTAAGTTTGTCTACCGCCAGTTCGTAAAGGCACTTCGGGATAAACCAAAGCTTCGTGAGCGATACGGGTTAATTCAGGCCTCGACCTTCGACAATGAGTCGAACCTGCCTGATGACTATATCGATTCAATGCTTGAGGCCTATACGCCTGAGATTATCCGGGCATATCTCAATGGTCAGTTTGTAAACCTGCTGACCGGAACGGTCTATCACCAGTTCGACCGCAAGCTCAATCACTGCAATGACTCGGTGAAACCCGGTGAGCCTTTATTCATCGGCATGGACTTTAATGTCGGCAAGATGGCGGCAGTCACTCACGTTAAGAGAGAGAGTAAGCCGCGGGCCGTCGATGAAATCCTTGGGGGTTATGACACTCCCGACATGATTCGGAGAATTAAAGAGCGGTATTGGGAATACAAAGATGGGGACTATCGGAAAACCTGCGAGGTTCGTATTTATCCGGATGCCTCTGGTGATTCTCGCAAGTCTGTGAACGCCAGCACCACGGATTTAGCCTTGCTAAGAAATGCTGGGTTTTCGGTACACGCTCCGAAAGCCAATCCCCCGGTGAAAGACCGGGTCAACGCAATGAACGCGATGTTCTGCAATGCCAAGGGTGAGCGCCGCTATTTAGTGAACACCGATAAGTGCCCGGGCTATTCGGACTGCTTAGAGCAACAACCTTGGGCGGAGAATGGCGAACCAGATAAAAGCGGCGACCTCGACCACGCTCCAGACGCTGGTGGCTACTTCATCCACCACGATTACCCGCTCATCAAACCAGCACTAACAATCAACATGGGAATGGCCTACTAATGGCAAATGACGTTACCTATCAGCGCGACGACTTCGCCAAGGCGCTGCCAGACTGGACTCTGGTTGATGATATCTGTGCGGGTGAGCGGGTTATTAAGGCTAAGGGCACCACCTATTTGCCTATGCCGAACCCAAAAGACCAGAGTGAAGCAAATAGAGCTCGCTATCAGCAGTACACAGACAGGGCAGTTTTCTATAACGCAACTGGCCGCACGTTGCAGGGCCTGGTTGGTGCCGTATTTCGCCGAGCGCCTACGGTAGATATCCCGGCAGGTCTGGAATACCTGACTTCAGATGCTAATGGCAATGGGGTAAGCATCTACCAGCAGTCTCAGTCTGTAGTTGCTGCGGTGCTTAAGTCTGGCCGACGCGGTCTGCTGGTGGATTACCCAAAAACTCAAGGGCAAACCTCCAAGGCCGAACAGCAAACCGGGCTAGTGCGTGCATCGATAGTGAGCTATCCCGCGAATCAGGTTATTAATTGGCGGACCATCAAGGTTGGTGGTGTGCATCGGCTGGGGCTGGTTGTTATCCATGAGAGCTATGAAGAAACCACCTCAGATGGTTTTGGCATAGAAGAGAAAACTCAGTACCGCGCACTCAAGCTGATTGATGGTCGTTACACAGTGGAGATATGGCGCAGTGGAAACACTGGCACCTGGATTATTCACGATACGTACACACCGTTAGATGGAGTAGGGAAGGCCTGGGACATTATCCCGTTTACCTTTGTCGGCGCCGAGAACAATGATTCGGGTATCGATCGGTCTCCATTGTTAGACCTGGCAAACCTCAACAAAGCTCATTACCGCAACTCAGCGGACTATGAGGATTCAGCATTTTTCGTCGGTCAGGCCCAGCCTTGGATTTCTGGATTGACTGAGAACTGGCGTGACCATATGGAGAAGCAGGGCATTTATATTGGCTCCCGCTCTCCAATTTTGCTTCCCGATGGCGGTGCCTTTGGATTTGCTCAAGTTGAACCTAATACCCTGGTCAAAGAAGCAATGGACCAGAAAGAAAAGCAAATGGTCGCCTTGGGTGCTCGCTTGATTGAGCGCGGTTCAGCAGTAAAGACCGCCACTGAAGCCCAGGCAGAAAACGAATCAGAGCACTCTGTTTTGTCTCTGGTCGCCGAGAACGTCAGTGAGGCTTACACCCAGGCTATTCAATGGGTGGCCCAGTTCCAGAATGTACAGGCTGATACCGAGTACAAACTCAATCAGGACTTTGCTGAATCCAACCTTGATGCGCAGATGCTCACAGCTTTGGTGCAGGCCTGGCAGTCCGGTCGCTTACCGAGTTCTGACCTCTGGGCGAACCTGCGGAAGCATGGCGTTATTAATGCTGAAAAGACTGACGAGGTAATTCGCGAAGAGCTGGAAGGAGAGGAGCCTGGACCGGGGTTAAATGATGAGTGAAGCCCTTGCCACTTCAAGCACTCGCCATGCTGTCTACCTGGAGCGATTAAAGTCTGGTGAAGTAAATCAGTTTGCGGCATTCCTGCAGCAGATAGACCGCTCCATAAAACAACGCCTATCAAGCCACGATTTAACCGAGTTCTCCCGGGCAAGGTTGGAGCGGTTGCTTACCGCTGTTGATAGTGATCTATCCGAAATATTCAGCAAGTATTACGACCAGCTTGCGGGTCACCTGCTGGACCTGGCCGAATATGAATCGGAATTTGAGGTTCGCAATTTACAGACCGCATTAATTGCCGGGATAGAGACTGTAATCCCTGCACCTGCTCAGGTCCGTGCCGCGGTGCTCTCCACGCCGCTCTCTGTACGTGGTCCCGATGGTGGTCAGCTAATAGAGCCATTTATCAAGGACTGGACTAGCAGCGAGAGAAAGCGGGTTACCGGGGCTATACGGCAGGGTTTCTTCGAGGGGCAAACAACTCTCCAAATTATTCGTAATGTCCGGGGATCCAAAGCCAACAAGTACCGCGATGGAATTCTGGCAATAACCCAACGCAATGCCGATGCAGTAGTCCGAACAGCGATTGCCCATACAGCCACCACTGCGCGGATGGAGACGCTGCAGAACAATGCCGATTTGCTGGAAGGCATGCGCTGGGTATCCACCCTGGATAGCCGTACATCGTCACAATGCCGCAGTTTGGATAACGAAGTGTTCCCCCTCGACAAAGGACCGCGTCCACCAGTTCACATACGCTGCCGCAGTACAGTTATTGCGGTATTGAAGGAAAGGTACCGGGCATTAAGCGAGGGTGCCACACGGGCCAGTAAGGGCGGATATGTCGATGCTAGCTTGACTTATTACCAGTGGCTCAAGAAGCAGCCCCTTAGTTTTATACAGGATGCTATTGGCCCCACCCGAGCAAAACTTCTCATCGAAGGAGGGCTCACTGCAGAGCGCTTTGCAGCGTTAAACCTGGGGCGTAACTTTAAACCTCTCACTCTGGCAGAAATGAAACTGAAAGAGCCAATCGCATTCGAGCGGGCAGGCCTCTAAATACCAAATTAATAACTGGGCTCGCTTCGGCGGGCCTTTTTTGTATCTGCCGTTTATTCGGTAAACAACTAGGGGCTGTGCCCCGAGAAAAGGAGCAGTGCTCAAATGTTAAAGAAGCGTATCAGCGACCTCAGTGAGGTTGAAGAGCAGTATCGCGGCCTCTATGAAAAAAGTGGTGACGGTTTTGTTCTGAAAATTGAGGGTGATGAAGAGGACCGTTATCGAGCCAAGCACGAAGAAGCGGAACGCCATCGCAAAGCTGCTGAAAAAAAGGTCAGTGACCTGGAAACCAGCATGGGCGAACTGCAAAACAGCCTGGATGATTTGAAGAACGGCAAGCATCGTGAGAGCGGCGATATTGAGGCTCTGGAGAAGAGCTGGCAGGCCAAGTATGACCGACTCAAGGCCGATATGGACCAGGCGGTTAGCGAGCGTGATGGCTGGCTGAGTGAGCAAATGGTATCCGGGGTTGCAGGTTCGATTGCTTCAGATATTGCAGTTCAAGGTAGTGCACAGGCTCTTATTCCTCACCTTGAACGCCGTTTGTCGATGGAGGTTCGTGACGGTAAACCGACAACCGTTGTGCTGGATGATTCCGGTAAGCCGAGTGCTATGACGGTTGCAGAACTACAACAAGAATTTTCCAGCAATCCGGTATTTGCGCCGTTGATTGTTGGAAGTAAAGCCTCAGGCGGCGGTGCTGCCGGTGGCGGGGGAGGCGGTGCCTCCAAGAAGTTTTCGGAATTATCCGAAAAAGAACGTGTGGAGCTGTATCAACGTAACCCGGAGGAATATCGCCGGGCACGCGATGCAGGTTAATCGCCAACCTAAAGGTTAAAAATTATGTTAACCCAACTATCCGATGTAGTTATCCCGGAAGTCTATTCCGATTATCAGGCAGAAAATGGACCTGAAAAAACAGTATTTTTCCAGTCAGGTGTTGCTGTCCGCAATGCAATGCTGGACCAGAAAGCGAACTCTGGCGGTGATACGCTGAATGTTCCTTTCTGGAGAGATCTGGACGCTTCTGTCGAGCCCAATTACAGCACTGACAATCCGGCCCAGAAAGCTTCGCCGCAAAAAGTTGTTGCGGGCAAACAAGTCGCACGTATGGCTTATATCAACCAGGGGTATAGCTCTGCGGATCTGTCCGGAGAAATTGCTGGTTCCGATCCAATGCAGCGTGTTCGCAATCGATTCGGCACTTATTGGATGCGTCAGTGGCAGCGCCGAGTAATTCCAGTCCTCAATGGCATCCTGGCAGATAACATCGCCAATGACGATGCGGATATGGTCGAGGATATTGCCATTGAAGATGGTAACAATGCCGGCGCAAGCAATGTGTTTAGCCGTACGGCCTTTACCGGTGCGGCATTTACCCTCGGTGACCGATTTGAGTCCATGTCTGCTATTGGTGTCCACTCGATGGTCTACAAGCGCATGGTGGATAACGATGATGTGGAATTTGTCCCTGACTCTAAAGGTGACCTAACAATTCCTACCTTTCTTGGTCGTCGCGTCATTCTGGATGACGGTATGCCGGTGATACCAGGTGGTACTAGCGGATTTAAATACACTTCTGTCTTGTTCGGTGCAGGTGCTCTCGGCTATGGCGAAGGCCAAGCAAAAACTCCGGTAGAGCTTGAGCGTGCGGCCAGTGAGGGCAATGGCGGCGGTGTGGAAACTCTATGGGAGCGCAAGAGCTGGCTGATACACCCGCTTGGCTTTAAATGGTTGGAGGCTTCCGTTTCTGGAGTGAGTCCTACTTGGGCAGAACTCGCCATGCCGAGCAACTGGGACCGGGTTGTTGATCGTAAAAATGTGCCCCTGGCTTTCCTAATCACCAACGGCTAATCCGTGCCGGGGTTCGCCCCGGTCTTTCCTGGAGATATCCATGCCCAGTATTAAAGAGCTTCTGACCAGTGCCAAGCGAATAGATCGCGGCATTGCTGCTAAAGCAAAAGAAGTGACAATAGCCGCCTCTGATTTCCCGGTATCTGTCGAACCGCCCAAAGTCCCTGTTAAAGTTATACAGGATGATGAAGAGGGTTTTGTTGTTGAGTTGGAAGGCATCCAATTCGCACCGGCACGAAATCAAGTGCGCGAAGACGGGACTCTTACATCCGGCGGCTTGAAGGCATTTGAGTCTGCCAAATCTGAGCTTACAGGCGACTAATCCATGGCCCTGACGATAGAAGACGGCAGCGGTACTAATCCGAATGCCAACAGCTATGCCAGCGTGCAAGACTTGCGCGACTATGCGGGTGCGCGTGGGGTAGACCTGTCTGCGCTATTGGATGAGCAGTGCGAGCCACTTCTTATCAGGGCCATGGACTTTCTCGAAAGCAAGCGCGATCGGTACAAGGGGCATATCTCTGTGCAGGGCCAGCCTCTGCAGTGGCCCCGCTCTGATGCTTGGGGAATTTCCTATCCAGATGCACTTTTTCCAAGCAATGAGATTCCTAGGGAGCTGGTGTATGCACAGTTGGCCCTGGCCATTGAGGCGCGAGAAAACGATCTTCAGCCTAACCGGTTACCAACTGATACTGGGCCGATAACCAAAGAGCGTGTTGAGGGTGCTATTGATGTCACTTATGCAGCACCCATTCAACAACAGTTCACCCCTGCATTTGCCAAAGCCGATGCGCTGCTTGCTCCACTCTTGAAAAACAACGGACTCTTCCTAGTTCGAGCGTAATCCATGAGCGACTTCTACAACCGTATGGCCGATACGGCTCTGCGGCTTATTGCGCTTTTTGGTTCTGAGCAAATCCTTCATGACGTTATTCCGGGTGCATCTGATCCGGTAACCGGGCAGAGCTCAGGCGATACCCCCATAAATCAACCTGTCCAAGTGATTCTGCAGGACTACAACCTCAAAGAATCCGGCTTGATGTATGCAGAGGGCCAGAGCATTCAGCAAGGTGACAAAAAACTCATCATCGCTGCAGCTGGCTTGAAGTGGGCTCCAACCCTTACCACTGAAGCTGAGATTAACGGGGTTAAGTGGCAGGTGGTTAACATTAAAGAAGCCAATCCTGCAGGAACTCCATTGGTTTACTTCTGCCAGGTGCGCAAATGAAATTTTCAGCCAGCCTGAAGAAATTTAACGATGATGCCTTGGCGGAAGCTGATCGCTTATATCGGGCAACGAATATCGAGCTGTTTAACTCTGTTATTCGCGATACACCGGTTGATACAGGTCGGGCTCGCGGCAATTGGCAGACGACTGTCGGCACGCCTGCTCAGAGCTCAAGCTTGCGGTTGGATAGGTCAGGTGCTGAGGCCCAGGCAGAGGTAATTCAGAATGTTAGCGGCCTGGACAAAGTGAATTACCTAATCAACAACTTGCCGTATATCCAGCCTCTGGAATATGGCCATTCAAAGCAGGCCCCAGCGGGTATGGTTCGCCGCAATGTCTTACGCATTAAATCGATCATCCGACGAATAATCAGATAATCCATGTACAGCAAAATCTATTCGGCCCTGGTGCAGCACTATGTATCGGGCGGGTTCGGCTTGCCTACTGGTTATGAAAATGACGGGTTTGAGCCGGATGTGGGTACACCTTATGCGGCCGTGTACAACCTGCCTGCAGATAGTTATCAGGACACTGTTGGCGAGATAGGCAGGGATGAGCGGGTAGGCATATTTCAGATCAGCATTTTCTATCCGGTAGGAAAAGGGCGAGGGGATGCCCTAGCAAAAGCGGATCAAATTCTCATGCACTTCAAAGCCGGTTCCTTTCCGGAGTACTCCGGCCAAATCGTAACTATTCAATCTTCAACCATCTCTCCCGGCAGGGTCGTAGATGGCTGGTATCAACTTGATATAAGCGCGTCCTGGACCGCTACAACTCTACGTTAGGAGCACACTAATGGCAGATGGCAGCCAACACTCAATGGCCTATGCGGCAGAGTCCACCTATGGCGTTACTCCAGCCTCACCTTCATTTAAGGCAATCCGAAATAAGGGGACCACTCTCGCTCTGACCAAAGAAGGGTCAGCAGATGAGGAGCTGCGCGATGACCGCCAGATAACCGACTATCGGCACATGAATAAGAGTGTCGGTGGCGATATCAATATAAACCTTTCCTATGGATCCTTTGATGACCTTCTCGAAGCAGTGAGCATGGGCACATGGACCAATGACAAGCTGACTGTTGGAGCAACCCGTCGCAGCTTTACTATTGAGCGAGAGTTTGGAGGTATCCCTGATAAACCTTATCACCGCTATAAGGGCTGTGAGGTTAATACCTTAAATCTTACGGTTGCCCCTGGTGCCCGGGTAAGTGGCAGCTTTGGAATTATTGGGAAGGATATGAACCTTGGAGCTGCAGCCTTACCGGGGTCGACTTACGGGGATGCAACGTCCACACAAGTTTTTGATTCATTCAAGGGTGTTATCAACGAGGGTTCAACTGACCTAGCCATAGTGACTGAAGTCACCCTCACTTTGGAAAATGGCCTCGAGTCACGCTATGTGATCGGTAGCGATACTACTGTCCAGCCGGGGGCAGGGCGCTCAAATGTCACCGGGCAGCTTTCAGCCTACTTCGAGAATTCAACGCTCCTTGAGAAGTTCCTCAATGAAGATTCTTCGAGCCTGGAGTTTAGTCTGGTTGATGCTGCTGGTAACTCTTACGTAATCACCCTCCCGAAAATTAAATATACCGGTGGTCAAGTTGATGTTTCAGGGGAGGGGGCAATTATTTTGCCCCTGCCATTCCAGGCAGTGTACGACGAAACTGAAGGGACTAATTTAATCATCGAAAGGATAGCAGCCTAATGAAAGCCAGCGATTTTTATACTCGGGAGAAAGGTAATAAAGGGGTTAAATTACCACTTTACACTCCTGAAGGAACAGCCACAGAGCATTACCTGGAAATCTTAAGTGTTGATTCAGATGCATTCCAGATGGCTCAGTCAGAGATGCAGCGAGACCTGGCAACGGCCAATCTAGAGGAAGATAAGACGAAACGGTTTGAGCTTGTGCGGGAGGCTAAAGTTGCTGCAGCGGCTGCATTGGTAATTGGCTGGTCACTTGAAGATGATTTCAACCAGGAAGCTGTTAAGGAGCTATTAGTTGAGGCACCACAATTAGTTGACCAGATTGATCGCGCAGCCAGCAACCGTGCACTTTTTTTCGCCAGCGGCAGCAAGTCTTCATCAATTGGGCCTGCTGCCAGTTCCGGCTCGACAAAATCCCGAAAGGGTGTAAAGAAAGCCTCCGCCAGCAACTCCAGCAGGTCCAAAAAACAACAGGTATAACACCGCCGGAACTTAAGGCCGAACAACCCCCTGATGGCCTGATTTATCTCTTCCACTACTACCGCGAGATCCGCGGAACCGAACCGCTCACTTTCACCGAGATTCAGAACTGGAGCCAGCTCACTCAGCGCGATATATCTGCGTGGGAAGTCTCTGTAATTCGTGCTCTCGATATTAATTTTTGGGCTCAACAAAATGCCGATTGATCAAATTGCTCGCCTGGGTATCCGTGTAGAAGCGGAAGGGCCGGATTCTGCCCGCCGGAAGCTGGATGCGATGGAGCGCTCTGGTGCAAAGGCTGAAAGGACTGTTGAGAGCCTTGGGCGCAGTAGTGGTGAAGCAAGTGGCCGTATCCAGAGTATGGCCACGAGTAGCAACCTCCTGGCTGGGGCTCTAGCTTCAGTCGCTGCAGGTCTGTCTATCCGTGAAATAGCGAGATACACAGATACTTGGACCAATCTTACAAACCGACTGAGGTTGGTAACTGACACTACCCAAGAGCTGGCAGATGTTCAGCAAAGCCTGGTTGAGATAGCTTTTGAAACTCGTGGCTCCTTGGATTCTACTGCTGTTTTATATCAACGCCTGGCACAGTCTGCTGGTGAACTGTTTGACGGTCAGGAAGATATCCTGGCGGTTACCAAGACCATTAGCCAGGCGATGCTGGTATCTGGTGCCTCTGCTCAAGAAAGTGCTGGAGCGTTGCGGCAGTTGGCCCAGGGCCTTGCCTCCGGCGTTCTCCGCGGAGATGAGTTCAACTCTGTAATGGAGAATGCTCCACGCCTGCAGAAAGCCCTGATAGACCACCTTAACCTCACCAGTGATGCTGCAGGCTCTGCTGCTGGTAAGTTGCGAGATATGGCTGGGGATGGGGAACTGAGCGCGAGGACTCTGGTGGAGGCCTTCCAGGCAGCTGCCACAGATATCGATGCGGAAGCATCCAAACTCAACACTTCCATAGGTCAGAGTCTCGAGCAGTTTACTTCGGGTATTACCTCTGCTATTGGCCAGCTTGACGGTGTGTCTGGTGCATCTGAATCGGTTGCCGGTTCAATCTCCGGCCTTGCAAAGGTACTTATCGATTTCTCTACTGATGCAGAGGCTGTACGCGATGTTGCGGCCAGTATGGAGTTCGCACTTAGTGCTGTTGCTGCAATCCTGGCTGGGAAGTTTGCTGGTGCAATTAGCAAGCAGATTGTGCAGATGGGTCTGCTCAATGCCGCCACATACAAAACCACTATTCAAACCAATGCGCTTGGCCAAGCTATTGGTCGTACTACGATAGCAACTCGTGCTGCGACTGTTGCTACCACAGGGTTGCGTACTGCTCTTGCTTTTCTTGGTGGACCAGTGGGTGTTATTGCTTTGGCTACCACCGCATTGATTGCCTGGAATGCGACACAGCCAACTGCCGAAGAGAAAGCTGAAAGCCTTAAAGGGAAAATTGATGAGCTGACTCAAAGTTGGTATGAGCTCACAGAAGCCCAGCGGATAAATAGAGAGCAGAAAATACAAGACAGAAGGGATGAGCTTCAGGCTGAGTTGGATAGGTTAATTAAAGAGCGTGACACCATGAGGGATGGTGGATTTGATCCTAATGCGCGCTTTAGCTATCAGCTCCCAGGCAGAAATGCTGAAAAAGTAAAGGAGTTAAATGAGGAGATAGAAAGGGCGGCCAACAACCTAAATGAAATCGATCGAAGGATAGCTGAAATCGGCAAACCGAAATCGCTCACCGATGGTGGAGAGCCCTTATCCCTCTCTCCAATAAATGCCCCACAAAGCCTAAGTTCTACCAGCGTAAAAGATGACCTTCCAGCCCTAGAGCGAGCACTCCAGGAGCAATTCGAACGCACGGTCCAAAAGCGACTGGATACGGTAAATAACCTGCGCCAGAGCCTAATGACAGAGGAAGAGGCCATTGCTGAAAGCTACCGACGCCGCAATCGAATCATTGAAGAAAATGTGCATGATCCAGAGAAGCGTGAAGAGCTTTTGCAGCGTAGCAAGGAAAAGCTTGATGAGGAAATTGATGCTCGCCTTCAAGGTCTAAGGGAATCATGGCTCACAGAAAATGAACTTCTTCAAGTTCGGCACGATGAGGAAATGGAAATCCTCGATCAGGGTTACATCTCCAAACGAGAACTATTGGCTGAGCATCTAGAAGCTACCCGGGCAACCGAAGAAGAATCTCGCCAAGCCAGTTTGGCGCTCGAAGGTGAGTATCAGCGCAACCTAACTTTTCTGGAATCCAAACACGCTAAAGACCGTGAAAAGCTCGAGCAGAAAAGCTCAAGGAAGCGAGTGGGTATCATCACGGGGACATTGCAGGAAATCCTTTCGTATGTAGACAGCAATAACCGTACTGTTTTTTTAATGCAGCGTGGATTGGCAGCCGCACAAGCAGTTATTAATGCGGAAGCTGCTGCTGTGGCCGCACTGGCCCCGCCACCGTTAGGGCTTGGACCTGTCGCTGGAGCTGGCTTGGCTGCCGCTGTTAAGGCTAAGGGGTATTTGTCAGCTGCCGCTATCGCTGCCACAGCTATTAGCGGAGGTGGTGGCAGCTCTACAAGCTCAGGAGCAACAGCATCCAGCAGCTTGACCTCACCCACTGCACCGCTGGCCTCAAATGATCAGATCTCAACCAGCACTGAGCAACAAACTGGAACTCAGGTCATTTTCAATATTGATGGCGATGTAAATAGCGATAACGCCGAGAGTTTAGTAGAGAAATTCAAAGAGCTGATTAATGAACAAGATGTCGTAATCATAAATGCAGATTCTCGTCAGGCCCAGGAGCTGGCCGGTTAATTCAAGGACCACATATGCCAAGTATTAGTTACACCCCGACACGAGAGTTGGTAGACGGTTCTAGCGGGTCTCTCTCTTTTACTGCGACAAGATGCAATCGCACTCCGAAATCTACTGGTAAAGAGCACACAGCCCTATCCGGAAATACCGAAAGTGTTCTGTATCGGCGAGATATTGAATGGCAAATATCAGTTTCACCATTCTTCGAAAACCAGTTGCAGTTATGGAGAGAGTTTGAGGCGAGCTGTGCCAATGGTGAAGCATTTGAACTGGATACTTCAGATATTCCAGGAGGCAGAGAGACCGCTGTATGCCGATTAAAGCGTAACGGTTTCCGTGAGATGCGGCAGGGTGCGTTTGAGTTCTATGTGACGTTTACAGCTATTGAGGTGTAGGAGTGCGCAACAATTCTGAGATCTTCGATCTACATAATCAAGCTGCACAGCGTGAGTTGCGCCTGGTCATTGAGATCGGCTATGACCTGCCATTGTATATCACCAGCCATAACAATATTCCCGGCCTTCCAGCCAATGCCATTCATGGTGCGCTAAATAAATGCAGTGCAACCAGTCAAAAGTTAGTTCCTGAACAGGGTCGCGCAGAAATTGGAGCTATTTCATTTGAAGTCGTGGATATCGGTGGCCAGCTGTCTTATGTACTGCGCGATGAGCTGGAGCAGGGTAAAGGCATTAAGGGCCGCACGGTACGTCTGTATCAGGGTTTTGCCGGACTCGACTGGGCGGATTTTCGCCTGGAACAAACCCAGATTGCCGAGGAATCCATTTCCTACGCTGAGGGCATCTACCGCGTGCGCTGCCGGGATATTCAGCGTGAGATGCGCCGCGATATTTTTGTACCCAATACCACGCGCCTGGCTGCTAATTTTGGCAAAGCAGATACCACCCTACAGGTATTCGATACCAGCAGCTTTGAAGCCAATCCGCATACTCTGGCCTATGGTGATGCCCCTGGCCAATCGGTGTATTACCTGAAAATTAAATATCAGGACGGTTTCGAGATTGTGCGCGCAACCGGTAAAACCAGCAGTAGCTTTACCAACTGCACACGTGGCCTGTTCGGCACCTTTGCCCGAGACCATGCGTTGCCCGAAGACAGCGACGATGAAAGCGGCGTTGAGGTTGAGGAGTTTATCTATCTGGAGGGCCCTGGCCCCCAACTGGCCTATGCATTGCTGACCGGGCAGATTCTCGGCACTAATAACGTACTACCCAGTAATTGGCACCTGGGCATAGATCCTGCCTTTGTGGTGCTGGATGAGTTCGAGAATATCGGTGCAGATTGGTACAAGCCGGGCGACCACAGCAAGGGCAAGATCCTGCGCTTTGATGGTCTGGAAAAAACCGATGGTAAAAAATTTATAGAGACCGAAATTAATTTGTTACTCGGCGCTTTTATGCCGGTTAATGCCGCCGGCCAACTGGGCTTTCGCCGTATGGCTGGGGTACTGGCTGAATCCGGCACTGTGGCCACCATCGGCCCTGATGATGTGAAAAGACTGGGTGAATTGAAATACAACCTGGCCGGGGTGCGCAATGTTTTCTCGGTGCAGTGGAGCTGGTTTGAGCAGCCCGGATTCGACGGCAAATTCTTGCGCTCTAATAATTTGATCGATGCGGATTCTGTTGCCGTGCATGGCGAAGCAAAACAACACAGTTTAAAGTTTCGGGGTCTGCACAATTCCCGTCACACCTATACCACGATTAAAAACACCTTCGATGCCCTGCGGGATCGGTTTGCTGGCCCACCATTAAGCCTGCGCTTGGGTTTATTGCCTAGTAACAACGACCTGGAAGTAGGGGATATTGTACGGGTGAGCCTGCCGCAGTTGCGTGACCACTCCCAGAACGTAGACAACGGCACTCTGAACCGCGCTATGGAAGTACAGCGCATCAGTATCGATCAGGTGAGCGGTGCAGTATCCGTAGATCTATTCGGCAGCTACCAGCCTGCAGGCATGATTGCCGATCAGGCCGATAGCACCAGCGCAGAATTGCCGGATGCCTGGTACAGCGCTGAAGGTGGGGCTATGACGGCCAGTGGCCTGAGTATCGATGCCAGCGGCTTTTTAACTGCTGATGGTACTTTGGCTGGAAATGGCGATAGCCGCACAATTTATTATTACCCGGGTGATCTTACGATACCTGCAGCACGCACCCTTTCTGTGAGTGGCAATATTGAGCTGCGGGTGCGCGGTGTATTGCAAATTGACGGCACTTTACAAGGAATCCCCACCAATAATGGCGTGGGCTTTCTCGGCTCCTGTTACGGCGGTGCTGGCCAGTTAAAAAATGCCCAAGAGATTGTCAACCGAGGAACGGCCAGAGGGGCTTGGGGAAAAACTGTCAAAGGCCGCAATGAGGTAATGCCGTCCCTCAATATCGAGAATAACGGCGGAGATCTACAAGGCCTCCCCGATGATCTAGCGGGTTCTGGTGGAGCTCGCGGTGGCCACTCGTCTTTCTATTCCTTTGATGGCAGTTATGAACCCAGCGGACGCGGTGGCTTAGGTGGCAAGGGTGGTGCTGGTATTGTTGTAATCGCGCGGGGTATCGCCATTGGCGTCGGCGGCAAAATAGAAAACTCTGGCGAAGATGGCAGCCCCGGTACTACTGGTGATAGCAATGTAATTCAGGTGCCTGGAGGCAGTGGCGGCGGTGGTGCGCCCGGGGGCATAGTGCTGTTGATAGACGGTATCCAGAACCCCATGCCAATACTCAGTAACAGCAAAATAATCGCCTGTTATGGGGAAAGCCCGGATAGCCCCGGTAATGCGGGGCACGGGGGCACCTGTTTAGGCACCAATGCCGCGCGCCTGATGTTTGTGCCCAAGTCACGCATACCCTATACCGATTACGAAGACCCCGCGCTGGATCCTGAAGTACAACAGGCAATCGACAAGGCCGAAGCCGCTCAGGCGGATGCTGATGCCGCGTTGGCAGACCTGGATAACATCGCCGCCGATGGTGTTTTACATCAAAACGAAAAGCTCATCGTGATTCGTGAGTATGCCCAGCTTCAGGCAGAGCAAGCGGGTATTGAAGCGCAGGCTGACGGTGCCGGACTGGTAATAGAAAAAGGAAACTACTCCGGCAACCTGGCAGCACTCACCAGCTACTTGAATGGTCTGTCTCCAACCTGGAACAACACCTCAGAAAGCACTTCTATCAGCCGCACCATTTGGAATGCCAACTGGGAAGCGGCCTACAGCGCACGCCAGGTTTTACTTAACGCTATCGCCCAACAAGCACGAGAGGCTGGCATGGTCGGGGCCACACTGCAGTTTCAGTGGGATGGCCGGCCTACCGGGTTACTTTGGCCCACGAATACCAACTATGCCGGGGGTACTAAGTATTCGTTTAATGCCACTGCTGGGAACGGCTTTATCCATGTGTTGGCATACGATGCCGAGGGCGGTCCACGCGTTGGTTTGAATGGTGTACAGGTTGGGGTAATGAGTGGGTCGAATGACGCAACTCAATGGTACTCCTTCCCAGTCACTCTGCAGGCCGGTGCCAATGAAATCTCTATCTGGTCTAACGCTGCAGATGGCGGCACATACGATGGCCTTGTGGTTACCCTCGGCGGTAGTGGTGACCCCGAGGCATTACTAGGCGTGTCTGCAGCGGATGCCAAAGCCGAGGCCGCCGCCAATGCTGCTGCTGAAGCCAAAACCGATGCCGCCGCTGCTCTTTTAGACCTCAGCAATATTGCCGCAGATGGCAAACTGCACCCCACCGAGAAATTAACCGCGGTGCGCGAATACAACCAGATCCTGGCAGAGCAGGGCGATATCGAAGGGCAGGCCAATAGCTACGGCATTACCGCTGAGAAAACCAACTACAGCGGCGCAATAACAGCACTCTCCAGTTATCTTAGCGGTGCAGGTTTGAGTAACACCTCAACAGTCACCAGCATCGATCGAAACACCTGGAAAGCCAAATGGCAGGCGGTATACAGCACACGACAAAAGGTCTTGATTAAGATCGATCAAATTGCCGGAGCCCGTGCAGACTGGGAAGAAATCTACGGGGCCAATAAACCAGAGGACGGTGCGACCGTTGGCGCTACCGCACAGGAGCGCGCGCAGATCCGCTCCATGCGGAATACCTTTTTAGAGGATTTTTCTGATTTGAGCTGGCTGGATGCGTGGACTAAAGCTTTTGGTTCTGGTGCTGTGCAGGACTATACAAGCGCTGGCGGATCTTCGCCCCTGAAAATCGGCAGCAGTGCTGCACTTCTGGGGAATAGTAGTTCTGATGGGATGGTCTACTTCCACTCAAAGGAGCGTGTGCCATTCGATCCGGATAAGTTGTACCGCATCGAGGCGCGCATGCTGGTATACAGCGAAGGAGATACAGACCGGACCATGCACTGCGGCCTAGTTGGTTATGACAGTAGCGGGGCCTTGTGTAGCGGAGTTGGAACTAATAGTTACAGTAGCCAGCATTACATTCTTACAGCCGGTTATACGCCACCGCTGAGTAGCTGGCAAACCTATGTTGCTTACTTTAAAGGGAATTCGACAGCTAACGCGGTTTACAGTGGAACCCTTGGAGCTAATCATATCGGCAACCCCGCTAAGTTACATGCCAATGTGCGATCATTTTCTCCTCTCTTTTACGTCAACTACCCCAATAAAAAAGGGCGCGTCATTCTCGACTATGTAAAAGTTGACGTGATTGAGGTGCAGGACCAGCGAAATCTGCCGATGATTCAATCCGGTATCGCTAGTCTGCCAACCAGTTCCGCACTGTCCGCCTCTGATGATGGCAGTACCGCAAAAATCACGATTGCCGCGCACTCAGTGCAGTTTGGTTTCGGCACTATTAATTACAACAGTGGCAGTATCACTGGTTTGTCCTTCAGCACTAAATATTATGTGTACTGTGATGATCCAGGCACTCAGGGCGGCGCTGTTACCTATTACGCGACCACAAACATTTACCAGCTGGCTGCCAGCACCTGGCGCCGAGGTATAGGCACCATTACAACCCCGAGCAATGGAGGTGGAACCACAGTCCCTAGAGACCCCTGGTGCGTTGCCGCAGGCAGTTGGCTGCGCGAGGGTTTGCTAGCGGATAACTGTGAAAGCGGCGACCTGATCGATTGCTGGGATACTGGCGACAGCGATACCCACTTAAGCCCCATTATTGGCGGGGTAGATGCAGAACCAGAAATACCCTGCGTATTGCTCACCACAGAAAGCGGTGCCCAGGTAATTTGCAGCCGTGAAACCCCCGTCACCGACAGTGCAGGCCAAGTATACGAGGCGCAGCACTGTCAGGGCGTTGAGCTGGGTGTACTGCATGAAGAGGAGCCGCTCACCTGGGAGCGTGTCGAGCGGGTCGAATGTGCCGGCCTGCGTACCGTGTACAAAATATCTGTAGGTGGTAAGAGTTATGCCGCCGGTATCGATCCCCAGCACCGCATCATCACCCATAACGGCGTACATAAATCTGATTAAGCAAAGGAACCCTCAATGCCCAGCTTTTCCCCGAAAACCGTACCGAGCCTGGAAGCCTGGCAGTTCGCCTACACCATCGATGACGGCCACAGCGCCGGCACTATTGTACGTGCAACGGTAACCCAGGCTACTGAACCTACCAATAACGACGCCCAAGCCGCTGCCGTACTGAAATGCACCATTGCAGTTATTGATGAACACAACAACGTACAGACTGATGCTGCCGGTGATCTGATGTCCAGCGTTTATGTAACCACCAAAACTCTGCAGACCGATGCAGGCCAGCCGGTAAACGTCGCTGATCACGCTGCTGATTTAGTAGCGAGTTGTATTGTTGAAGTGGCCAACCGCCTGGCTGTGCACAGCTCAATTGCGGCGATGGTGATTCCTAGTGGGTGATTAAGGTCACCTTGACAGAATTTTATCCTTGGGGATTCCTTATTGTTCAAATGGATTCTAGGTAAAAACAAGGCTAAGGTAGTTTGTTTATCAAGTGATGATCAGAGCGAATGGGGATCCCCTGAATTCAATCCACTAAATTATTGTTCTAGTCGGCATTAGAAGCCTCGCATGTGGGCAATTTATGGGGACAACCATCAAGGAGTATGCTTAATTTATGACAAAGATATTTTAGCATAAGGATTTAAGCGAGAGTTAAGTCCGGGTGATAAGCTACTTCATGGCCCTGTTCGTTATGGAAAGAGACTTCCTGCTAAAGAGAAAGGAGCGTCTGTCAATGACCTCAGTATATGCAGGGGAAAATTTCAGCAATCACTTCGCCAAAAAATTGAAGATTTCTATGATATGTACTTTGTCTATAAGCATATTAATTGGTCAACAGAAAATAAATATCGTTTCGTTGTTGCCGGTGATGAAGATGGGTCGATTGAATTACCATTTTTTGATTTGTTGGCCGGTGTGGTTGTTGGAGCCAAGTGTAAACATGGTTTCATGAATATTATTGGTGCTTTCACCCAAGAGATGAATATACCATGCGTATATTTGTATTTGGGGTGAAAAGGTGCTGGCCGTGCACCAATAAATAAAGCAGCAAAGAAGCTGAGTCCAAGAAATTAACGCCTTTCTTCAGGGAGTGGTAATTGGTGAATATGTCAAAGAACTTTGAAGTTTATATAAGACAGTTACATAACAACCCAAGTCTGTCAGACACTTCGCACCGTAGCTTGGAGCGTTAAGTCTTAATCACATGGAGCGTTTCATGAGATTCGGGGAGCTACAAATAAAGACCCTGTATAATGCTTCGCTAGTTCTAGTAGCAATCATCGCGATAGCGTCTTTTGTTATCATCATTACCAATGGGAATCTGATTTGCGATCTGAGTTACGAGGGATTTAATAGATTTCTTGAAATATTCAAATTCCCATTGACTACAGTCGGAACTTTTTTGATATTACTGGCTGGAAAAATTGCACTTCTTACCGTAGAAAAAACGGCTCAAACAAATCTGATTGCAGTAAGGCACGCACTGAGTGAAGACTTCATAAAATTTGTAAGTTCTGAGTGCAAAATTCCTACATATGAACTTTCAGATGGTGCCAAATTTGACGATATTATTTATTTGCCCGTGTTTAGTCTAGCCAGCCCGCTCATTAGCTTTAATAGAATTTATGTTTTAATAAATGGCACATTGAGTATAGATGATGACATCAAGCAGCGCATTATTAAGGTTGTAACACTTTATGGTCAAATAAGAGAAAACCTAAATGGCAAAAACTATAGATGGGTTCTGCATCTCTATGAGCTTTGTACTTTGGCGAAAAAATTCAGATATCATTTGATGATAATGTCGGGTGTCGACAAGCAGTGGAAACTAACTCCGGTTCTCGGAATGTCCTCTGAGTTTGGAAAATTTTACCTTCCTAATCTAAAGGAAGATAATCTGGATGGAATAAATCTGTCAATCCGGAACGACTTGCTTGGTGTGATAAGTGTTCTATATTTCGAGCCGAGTATAAAACCAGAGATAAAAAAACTATTTAAAATAGTTGTTAACATAGCTGATATGCGAACTCAGCTAGCTACTAATGATAAACCCCTTTTGGAGCGCTCAACTAATTACGTTTGGCAGAATGCGTACTCGATTGTGGTAAAAAATATTGAACTGAGTGAAATATAGCTTAACAACGGTGTGCACAGGATTCGGCACTGTCGCGCCTCCACTCATGACGCCAGCGTTATCGCTGTGACAGGTTGTATTTGTCCCAATAGTTGGCTTTCTGTACGATCCTTCAAAATAATAGAGAGAGGGTGTTATGCGCCTGATTCTACCGATCGTCTTTTCTGCCGTTTTATCTGGCTGCCTTGAGGTTGAGGCTAACAGTAGTAGCGACTACGACCGCCATGAGTGGCTACCACGATGAACATTTGATAACCAAGCCGGCCGCCACCTTCATGGCGAGGGCTATTTGGGTGTTTAATTAGCGGAAATGGTATTTAACTTCTAATCTGTAATCGATATTAATATTGACTTAGTCAAAAGGAGTTAAAAAATGATTTTAAAAGTGCCTGCCTTTAGTTTATGGCCCATCGCACTTGGCACACTATCAATAGGAATATCCTCTCAGTCCTTGGCTGTAAGCTGTTATGATGTGATCAAAACACCCGCCATCCTTACGGAAAACCTTCAATGTGAGCTGTCTGATGCGAATCCTTATGCTCTCACTATTGCTGGTCCAGGCGGAAATTTAAGGATGATTGGTGATGGTGGGATTACATGTACTGGCAGTGTCACCAATGAAAAATTCGGGATATTTATTAAGGGTAGTTCTCACTCAGTAACTGGTGGAACTATTTCTAACTGCCCAGGGGGTATTCTGGTAGGGGGATTAGGATTTCACTCTATCCTTTATGTTGAAATTCTCGATTATTTGGTTGACGATGCTATACAAGTTGACAGTAATTTTAACCTTATCCAGGGAAATACGATCCTTGGAAATAAGGTGGATGGGGATGATGGAATTGATTCAAATGGCGATAACAATTTTATCATTCAAAATACAGTGATTGACTCTGGAGGTGAGGGAATAATAGTCGAAGGTAACTCCGTAACAGTCACCTTAAATGAGGTTGTAGGTAGTGCCTCGGCCGGTATTGATTTTGAAGGTTTAAACGGGACTATCACCTACAATACCTTGCTGGAGAATGATTTACATGGTATTGAGGTCGATACCAGTGGAGCTTTTGTTTTTCAAAATACTTCAAGTCACAATATGGCAGCAGGTATTGAAATTGAAGGCTCCAATAATGTTGTCAGAGGGAATACGTCAAACAATAATGGCACTGTTGGAATATTAGTGAGTGATCAACTTCCTGAAAGCTCCAATAACACTATAAGGAAAAATGTTGCTCTGGGTAATCCCATTGATTTAGAAGACCCTTTCGCTGACAGCTTTTGCGATAATTTGATTAACGATTGGGGTAATAATACTGCGGATTCTTCCACTCCGGCTTGTCTTCGCTTTTTGCCCTAGTATATCTGGGGCCTCCTTCTAGCTTCCTCATGTACGACTCCTCAAAACAATGAGGAGTTGTCATGCGTCTGATTTTACCTATCATCTTATCTATTGTTTTGTCTGGCAGTTTTGATATAGAGGCTAACATCAGTAAAGACTATGACCGCCATGAGTGACTGTCACGTTGGTCTGACTCTGGCAAAGCACCCGTCATGAGCTGCTAGTTCGGTTTTCCCTGACTCCGGTTGCTTTCACCAATGCTAAGCGCTGCAGGGTCGATACTGGCCTATGGCTGGACACTTACACCGGCCAATTGTTCAGCCTGGCTTCTGACTTATATGTCGAGCATATTGCTGAAGACCCTGGGAATCTGTGGCTTGTCGACGATGGCCGCAATCAAAGTAAGGGGGACAAGGGCCCTGATGAGTGGATGCCACCCTATAAGCCCGTTCAGGCCATCTAAGTGCAGAAGTTTATGGTGAGAGCGCCTTTATCTCGAGGGAAGCTGGTGGCAGTATATCGCTTCTAGCTGTAATTATGCTTTCATGTGGCCTCCATCAATATACTTACCTAACCACTATTTTTATGAACTTATTTCCTAGTAAATTAAGATTTTTATCCTATGGTTCCTAGCCTAGTTCTCTGCAAGACTTATCCCGTTGGTTTTGTTTGAGTACGATTTTAGGTGTCAGAATTACTTGATTAACTCAGAGATAGATTTATCCAACCTTATAAATTGAAGTAAGGGTTGGTTTTGCTCTTTCCAGACTCTTTCTATGCGCTGATAGTATCCATAGCAATATATGATTTTACTGTTTGATGAATACAGTATTAGTTCGCTGGCTACTAAATCAATCATTTCGATACGTAGTATAAAATCGTACGAAAATGACTGCCGTGCTCAACGATGACCACAAGATGTATATATGTGTACAACTATTGTATAAGGGTTACTAATGAAGAAGTTAATCTCTCTAGCTACTGCCGTGTCTGCTGTAATTGGTCTAGATGCCTTTGCGGGAAACAATACAGCGATATTAATTCAAGTTGGGTCCGATAATATAGCTAACTCAAATCAAGTAGATCCAACTACTCATAACAATCTCATTACCCAAACACAGATTGGTGTTTCTAATGGTTCGGATATATCTCAAACCACAGGCACCAACAATAGTACAGTAAACCATATACAAGTTGGGGAGTTAAATAGTTCAGAATCTATACAAGAGGATAATACTGCACTTAGTCTTATTTCAATTAGTCAGCTAGGACAAGGAAATATAACATACGCTGAGCAAGTAGATACTACTTTAGGCGCTGCTATCATTAATCAAATAGGTACTATGAATAATGCTGATATTGGCCAAGGTACAACCATAGTCAGTAGTGCTTTGATTAACCAAGTTGGTACTATGAATATGGCTATTTCTGGGCAAAGTGAAACAATGGCGACTAGTGCCTGGATTAATCAGCTGGGCTCTATGAACGATGCTACTACTAGTCAAGGTGCAACTATTGCAAGTAGTGCTTTAATAAATCAAGGAGGGGCAATGAATACAGCCTTCCTAGCTCAGGGGGATACTATTGCTAGTATTGCTTTTATCAACCAAGCAGGCTCACAGAATACAAACTTTCTTGCTCAGAGTGAAGTAACAGCGAGCAGTGCCCTAATTGATCAAATAGGTCTAGGGAATAATGCCACCCTTGTTCAAGGTCAAACAACCACAAGTAGTGCCTCGGTCATTCAAGTCGGTACGGGGAATAATACAGATTTGTTTCAAATTGAGACTACTGCTAGCGCCGCTGTTAGCAATCAATTTGGTTCCATGAATACTGTAGGTATCTCTCAAACGGGAGCTACTTTGAGTACAGCGATAACTTCTCAAATAGGTAGTAATAATAGTTACTCAACTACACAGACAGGAATTGGTCAAACAGCTATTGTCGTGCAAATTGGCAATGGAAATATGGGCTCTACGATGCAGTAGTAAGTGGCAGTAAATATTGAAGAGTATTTTAAGCAGCCTCTTGTATTGGCCACAATTATCTCTGAGTAAATTACACGCCCCCAGTAGATGACTGATGTTAGATGGATGATAGCCATGATGAGTATTTAACAGGCAGTCCGTCCTCTATACTCGCAGCAATGGTAACTCTAAGTAGGGGTATCTTCGATAGCAATTTTCGTGCTGCTGACTGATCTTTGGCACGAGTAGTAAGAAACGTTGTGGTAGAGGTACTTGATGGGCAGCTGGCATGCAAAATCTTGGACTTGAAGCGAGGCCGGCTATTGTCGGCCAATGGCAATTACAAGCCAATACCGGTCTGGGAGGGCCAAGAATTGCTAGTTGAGGGGGTGGTTAAGGCGTCAATCCGGTATCACCGTACCGCTTAGCAAAGTAGTGTATGCCTGTACAGTTTCGTCACTATTTTCGACGCTGCTTGCATAGGCGGCTATTCCAACTATAAAATCTTTTAAAACCAATGGGTTAGGTTTTTGTACCAGTGCTTCTGGGGGTGTGGTGGTCGTCGGTTCAAATCCGGCCGCTCCGACCATCTTTCTCTATATCTCATGCGGCTTTCAGCCAGTTTTCCCGATTGAGCGTACAAAAACCCCGTAAAAAACTCTCAATCACTTCCGCAGCGGTAGTTTTGGGTCGATGCTGATACCCACTTCTTTGTATTCCCGCTCATGTCCACCGAGATAAAACTTCTCAGTAATTTCCGCATCTGTATGGGCGCATATTTCTGCAATCTCTTCCGGGCTGTGACCGGATTTCTTGAGCAGGTGAGAGGCTAGGGCGCGCAACTCGTGAAAGGTTGGCCTGGCGCTATTGGGTAAGTCCTGGCGAACCTCTGCGGTGTCTCGCGCCTCTTTAAATTGGTTTGATAGCCTTGCTGGCATTAACCTGCACTAATGTTCATCTTGCTTCGCCCGCGGCTGTCTTTTCTTTGGTTGATATGAAACCGCAAAAGGGCACCGGTAGTTTTGAAGGGAAAGCTGTCGGGCTTGGTTTATTATCTGGCGTAAACCAGGGTGGTGATTATAAGACCAGCGCAAATATGTAGCCCTCTCCTCGCCGCGTTGATTAATTGACTTCTCAACCCCTTTATCAATACCAGCATCGGTTACATGCTTATCCAGCCGCAAGCTGCACACATCACCACGGCGCATAGTTGTAAGCAGTGATAAATCATTAGCGATTTGGCTTTCTAATTGACGCTCCTGATGGTATTCGCACCGCTATGAATGTCTGTAGAGAATCCGAGGAACGAGAAGCATTTTTTGAGGGCGTCAGAAAGAGACTTTTTTGGCAGCCTCTTTATCTTCGAAAAAATACTTATTTTATATGACCAATAGATGCGAGGTATATGGCCGTAGTTTTCAACATGACCGCCCACTCCATCGATCATGTACCAGAGGCGGAGCCTGATTGTATGGGTGAGGTTGTGGCCAATTTCCTGACCTTCCACAATTATTGGTGCGCTCCGGTCGTCTCGCTCTCCACAATTTCATAACCCCAACCAATTCCGGTTGATCCCGATATTTCGGTGGCTTTCTCAACCATGGTTATATAGTTGATACTGGCGGTTTTGCGGCCTTATAACGTTGATTCTTTTACAAAGCGAGCGTCAGTTTTCTTTACTCGCTGCCAGATACTTAGATTCTCAGACATTTTGCTCACTCCCGTGATTAAAGAGGGAGGCTTAAACATCAAGCCGCCCGGACATATCCATATTCAGTTGCTAAAGGCTCCAGCTCCTCACGCAATTCTTTTGCAACTTGCTTTGCGCATTCGTCAGTAAACCTGGAGCTAAGATTTCCGGCTTCACACTGGTCTTTTTTATTTATAGCGAGGAGTTCGCCGAGCTTGTCTTTGTCGTACTACGTGTAGTGCGATGATCCGGATACTCAGGGCGGCGCTGTTACCTATTACGCAACCACCAACATTTACCAGCTGGCCGGTAACACCTGGCGCCGAAATGTAGGAACCATTAAAACCCCGAGCAACGGCGGCGGCACCACGGTACCCAGAGACCCCTGGTGCGTTGCCGCAGGAAGCTGGCTGCGCGAAGGTTTGCTAGCGGACAACTGTGAAAGCGGAGCCCTGATCGACTGCTGGGATACAGGCGACGAGGACACCCACCGAAGCTCCATTATTGGCGCAGTAAATACAGAGCCAGAAATACCCCGTGTATTGCTCACCACAGAAAGCGGTGCCCAGGTAATTTGCAGCCGTGAAACCCCCGTTACTGATCGTACTGGCCAAGTGTACGAGGCTCAAAACTGTCAGGGGGTTGAGCTGGGTGTACTGCATGAAGATGAGCCTTTGACGTGGGAAACCGTCGAGCGGGTCGAATGTGCCGGCCTGCGTACTGTGTACAAGGTCTCTGTAGGTGGCAAGAGCTAAGCTGCTGGCGAAAATCCATTACACCGCATAATCACTCACAACGGCGTACATAAATCTGATTAAGCAAAGGGATAGATAATGCACAGCTTTTCCCCGATAACAGTGCCAGGCTTGGTGGCCTGGCAGTTCGCCTACACCATCGATGACGGCCACAGTGCGGGCACTATTGTGCGTGCAACGGTAACCCAGATCACAGAGCCCACCAATAGCGATGCTCAAGCGGCTGCAGTGCTTAAATGCACCATTGCCGTCATTGATGATCAGAATAATGTACAGACTGATGGCGCTGGTGATCTGATGTCCAGCGTTTATGTAACCATCAAGACTCTGCAGACCGATGCGGGCCAGCCGGTAATCGTCGCCGACCATGCCGCTGATTTGGTAGCGAGCTGCATTGTCGAAGTGGCTAACCGTCTGGCTGTGCATAACTCGATTGTGGCTATAGCGATTCCGAGCGGGTGATACTAGCTGTGGTTTTCAGTAGTGGAGAGGGCGTGCCGCCGGTGCGAAAGCTCAAATTATAGAGCCATGGCTTACATCTTCAGAAATTCCCCCCTAACTTATTGATTTAATTATGGGTAAAATGTGTTCAAGAGCGGGGGGCGAGCCAGGCGACTTGAGCCAATGGCTCACTATCTCTGGTTACTATTTAGACAAAAATTTATAACCTGCTGTATGTATAGGCTTTTCTGTGGAGCTTGGAAGCTCCCTCCCAGAAATAGTGGCCAAATGGATAGTTAGCCATTGGCTCATTAATAAACTGTTAAGCGGTAAACTATGGAATTAGCTGGAGCCGTCATTTCAACCATTTTGCTAGCCGTTACGATAGTAATTGGTGGGTTGTGCTTTTTTAAAGGTATTTATTTTATGTTTAAAGCATCTGTAAATAGAAATAAGGATGTAACTAATCAGAGTTCATTTGTAAGGTTTAACTTTTTTAACTCTCTGTGGGTACCAAGAGGGTTGAATGAAAAAGGTAAGATTTATAGGTGTAAGGCTGCTAAAAATATGTTTGTATTCTTTGGCTTGCTGTTATTAACAGCAGCTGTAAGTAGCTATTTTGGTGTTTAGGTGGCATCGCTTAACAAACGGCTGTAGTCGCCATGTAAAAAGACGCATGGCTGGGTCGGCCTTTCCGTTGTTTGCTTATGTGCTTATCGCTAGGCTAGCACATCACAAAGAACTCCAAGTCCGCCCCTAAGCCGGGCGTTAACCATAAAAAATGATATCGAGCAAAATCACAATAAATGACGCAGAAATCAAGATAGAGCATGAAGAGTGCTCCGATCCCAGTTGGTGCCGAGATAAAGATATATTTATTGAGTCAAGTAACTCTGAAAATAACACTTTATCTACCATTACCTTCAATGATTATCTGACTATTTATGTTTTCTGGGAGTCGTGCTCATCGGGTGTATCTCAGGAAGTGTTGTACGTGCCTGAAACAGGTGTTTTGTTCTTAGGTTGTGGCTCCATTAGTGCCCGGGTATCTACAAGAGACAGCAAACTCATAGGTATTGAGAATATGTGCCTCTTTTGGGGTTTAAGTAGGCATAAAGAGTATGTGCTTGAAACTGGTGAGTTAGAATGCTTCCTTTTTTCATTATCGGGCAAGAAAATATCAGCCACAGCTGTAGATCCGCCTTATGAAATGGAAGTTACAGAAAAAGGTATCAAGTTCGATTCCATTGTTCTTGGTAGCACTTGGCTAAGGTATGAGGGCAATGGTTAACAAGTCAAAGCTGTCCCCTTTTTTGTTCCAAAAAAGCCGCCAACTTCATCATGCCGGTGTTTGAGACGTTACGTGCGATAAGGATATTTAATGAAAATTAGTTTCTTTACATTAATTGCTTTTTTGATTGTTAGCTCACCTGATATTTTTGCCACAAGCTTTGATTGTGAGAAGGCTTCTACCAGTTCTGAATTATTGATCTGTTCTAATAGGCGACTTGGATCTTATGATGAAAATCTATCAGCTGTCTATAAGTCTGTCATGTCGACATTTGCAGGGCAAAAGTCGTTGGAGATTAAGAAAGAGCAGATTAGCTGGATTAAAAAGCGGAATGATGCATGTAAAGATGAAAAGAGTTGCATCTCGGCATACAAGCAACGCACAGCAGAGCTCAGAGAACTTTTATGGAGCGGGAGTGACTTAGAATCGTTTTCGATTGATCGGCAGTCATGTAGGGCAACTAAAGATCAGGAGATTCTAATAAAGTGCATTAAGTTGAATATTTACGATCCATGCGACGATGCTGGTGGTAAATGGGGGGCGGCACAATGTGGTTGGGCTCATAATATGATAGCTGAAAGAAGAATTGATGCTCTAGACGCAGAGATTATTGAGAAACTAAGTAAAGCTGCCGATGGAAACGAATTAATAGAACGCTTTAAATCAACCTCAGCTGTGTGGCGCTCATATAGGGATTCACACTGTGCACTTATAAATGAAATGGACGGACTTGAAAACTTCAGTGGTTACCGATTACATATGGCATTCTGTAAACGCCGATTAAGTGAAATGAGAGTGGTCGAACTAGAAAAAATCTATGCTAGTTCTGAATAAAAACGTAACAAGTGCGTGCATTTGACCTCCGCTTCGCTGCGGCAAATGACGCGGGCGTTATGAAGCTTTTCAACTATGAGCAATAAACAAAAAGAAGTAGTAGATGATGTATTGGTGAAGGATGCCCGCCGAGCTCTATGGGCAGTGGGTTGCATCAATTTACTGGTGTTATTCTTCTTTCTAGTCGAAGGTTTCGAGAATGAAATAGTAATTGTCGGATTGGTGGTGCAGGGAATAACCTTTGTATTTTGGCTAGTGCCAGTATTTCTATACCAGGTATTGAGGCAAAAGCTACCTCTTAAAGTGGCTACTTATAAAACTCTTTCTTCGTACAGGAATGCCATGGATCAAGTCTCGTGGTAGGGCTCCATAACAAGGTCGGGCAATTTGCTCTGGGCCTCCGGCCCTCCGCGGGGCAGCTTACCTTATGCGCCTTTCGCGTGGGTCGCTTTGCACCCATTTTCGCGCAAAAGACGCATAAGGTAAGCTGCCCCTGTCGGCGGCGTTATGTGTAAAATCCATGAGTAGACATCAAGGAAAGCAAGAAGAGCGAGAATTTGAGGGAGAGAAACTTCCTTCAGAATTCAAGCTATCTCGCTCTAAAATAATGTATATCGAAGATAAGTCGGGCGGCCTAGAAGGTGAGGCTCGTATTGGTCGTGTTTACTTATCAAAGTCAGGAAAAACGCTTTACTATCGAGGAATGAAATTTCAAAGCCTTAAAGGTAGTGGCTTTAAAGCAAATTACTTCGAGGTCGAGTCTGGTGACCACTATTGGATATCCGGGCCCCGTAAAGATAAAAATGACCGTCTGTATGGCGGTAACAGAGGTGTGGAAATAGACAATGATGTCCATGAAGAGTACAGGCAGTACATCAACACTTAACAAGTGGCGGCACAATCGCCACACTTCGTGTGGTTGGACAAAGCACTACCTGCTTTGCTTGTACGCCGGGCGTTAAGTGTAAAAACATGATCAAGCACATTTTCAAAATTTTAGGATTGATGCTTCTTTTTATAGGGGTAGGAACTATTGGGTTCTATAAATTGGCAGGAACATATTCCGGTCAAGATGCAATTTGTTTGTCTGGGCTAATTGCAGGTATTTGTGTTGGCTTGTGGTACGGAAAAGCAAATGGAGTTCAAGCAATCTATGCCGTATTAGCGTGTGCTATTATTTTAAGCCTGCCGCTAGTGATTTTATCGCTCTTCATGGCTTACGCCAATCAAGACTACGCTGAGTCATTAGCGTTTTTTAGCATCGGTTTTGCGTTGCTTTCATCATATGTAGTAGGTCTGGGCTGGGGTAAACACTTAACAAGACAAAGCAGCAAGGGCCCTTCGGGCCGGGACGCGCTACCGCGCGCCCCCGTTTGAAGCGTTAACTGTTGTATGCACTATGAGACTATTTACTGATTTTTATACAAAGGTTGCACTTAAGCTTTATCCATTCAGGTGGTTATTAGTTGTGTCCTTTTTTCTTCCTTTTATAGGTTGGTCTCCTGTCTCGACGGCATTACTGTTAATGCTGTGGGTGTGGACGAATTTAGGACTGTTTATTGTTTTAACTTATGGACCTATAAACCATTTTGAGGGTTCTATTATATGGAGTGACGGGTGGCGGCCTATAGCTTGGGTTTTCCTAATCCCCATCCTACTGGGAGCCTTGGCTGCAACAGTTCTAATTTCATATGCTCTTATACAAAGTAGTTTACAAACCGCAGCAGGCGCTCCCGTTGGTCGCAGGGACAGCCAAAACACTGCGCTTATTTGTCTGCCCCTGTGCGGGGCGTTAGGTGAACAAGGAATATCATTGAAAAATTTGAAAATAGTTTTCATTGTCATTGCCTTATTTCTGGCAGGATGCACGAGTACTGGTAAATTGTATTACTTTGACTCACAAGGAGATCGAAAACTTGCATGTGATATAGAGTTTATTGGTAATCCTACTATTGATAAGTATGCAGTTGAGTATTCTTTAAGTTTGTGTGCTAAAGCAGCTGTCAAAAAAGGCTATAAAATAAACGAAACCTACTTGCTTGAAATTAATACAACGATTCCCAATGCACCATGTGGTCGTCAGTGGTCACATAAACTGGTAAAGGAAAAATATACTATTGGTGAGCTAACAAAGAAGGAATACGGTTACATAATCGCTTATATAGATCTTGGGCTTGCAACAACGGAGCAATGTTCACCTAACAAAAATCCAGGTGACGCCCACGGCGCACCTGATCTAGGCGTTATGTTTTGTCATGAATAAAGTAGAAGCACATAAACATTCCTTCAGCCCAGAAGACTGGCCATTCGATTTTGATGACAATGTAGGGGCAGTTACCACCAAGTTGGTCATGAGCGGAGAGCAGCCCATTGTTGAGGTTCACCACTGGAAGGATGGTGATTGGCAGTTCATGTGCAATACCACCGAAGATGCAAGTGACGGAATGATCGTGTGTATGGGGTGCTTGTTTACGAAATTTCCATGGATAGCTGGATTTAAAGATCTAAAGCCCGGCTATGTGGCATATTTAGATAAAGGTCGATGGTTAGTTGAGCCCATCGATGAAACATAATAAGCCGCAGCGACAACCAAAACGCTGTGCTTATTTATCTGCCCCTGTGTGGGGTGTTAGGCATCATATGAAAATAATCACCGAGCAAGATGCTTACTTCCTTGTCGCTCTAAATGCATCAGAGGAGTCATCGCTGATAGAGCTAAAATGGGAGTTTGAGAAGTGGGACCACGGTTCTATTGATGTAACCAACATCATAGAATCTCTCATCAATGACGGCACCATTTTGCTAAGTGAGCGAGACGGAGATAGCTTTAGTGACTACTCCATAAGCGGCGCCCTAGTTAAGGCAGAGACTTGGAGTAATTCTGAGTCTTGGAGTACCATTCTATTTCTAACCGAGGCAGGCGATAGGCGGTGGGAAATCGACGATTGGGGTATTACCACGAAGCGTGCAAAGCATTTATTGTTTTCAAATAAAGGGAGCGTTACTCGTGTTCAGTAGCTGAGTAGAGAGCATGCCTAACAAAAAGCTTAACTACACTCCGGCCGCATGCGACCTCCGTCGGACAGCCAAAAGCGTGCTTCGCACTGGCTGCCGGTTAGCTCAATGTTAAATGTCATTCAGGATTAAAACGATGTTTTCATGGATAGTATTTATTTTAGGTTTAGTTGCTTCATGGCACTACACCGACCTTCAATCAGAAAGTGTATTTCAAAGTACGATCTTGCCAATTTTAGTAGGCGTATTTCTAATTCTACTGCTAATCAAATTTGTTTTTCTTTTAGGTTCGGATAGTGGTCGTGGTGGTCACAGTGGAGATGGCGGTGGTGGATTTTTTGGTGGTGATGGGGGTTGTGGAGGTGGAGATGGTGGCGGTTGCTAATGCTAACTTTAAAGTGCATGACAAAAACATTTAACAAAAATGTTAAACACCGCTACATGCCTTCGGCATTCCGCTGGATTCGCTCCTGCGTCGCTTGCCGTTTACATTGGCGTTATGTTTTCTGAACGAGTGAAACATGGATAAGAAGGATGCCCAAATAAAGATTCTTGCTCAGGCTGTTTATGAGATGCGCTTACTGCTTAGTGATCATCTTGGTAGCACTGATAAAGAAATGCTTTGTGAGGCTGTATCTGCGCATTTAGCTTACGCATTACATAATGAAGCCTTGGCAATAATTGAAGGTCGCCCTGAAGATTTCGATATAAATAAGGCAATCGAAAGTATCAAAAAGGTCGATGAAAGATACGGTGAGCAATTCGGGAATCGATTTGAGGAGCTTGTCAGTGCCACTAAAACATAACAAGCGCAGGTTGTCGGAACGCCTTTTCGCTCCTTCGTCGCTACAAGTCGTCCGCAACTGCAGGAGTTATTGGGCAACATGAATAAATTCAGCACTATGGTTGTCGCTTCTATTTCAGGACTGGTTGGACTGCTTGTCGGCCTAGTAGCATTTTTTATAAATTGGAACGTGTATGGAGGAGGTATGCCGGCTTACAAAGCTCTCTTGCTTCCGGGAAATATATCGCTAATTTATATATGGCATCCCATTTTTACGGAAGAAATCGATTTTTGGCCAAAACTTGTACTCCAGTCGCTCGGCCAATTTGGTATTGTTGTAGTAGTGAGCGGAGTCGGCACAAAGCTAGTAAGGTGGGCGCTGCAATTCCGAGCCCAATAACAAGGCCGAGCAGTTTGCTCCGGGCCTGCGGCCCTTCGCGGGGCAGCTTACTTTGTGCACGTTTTGCGCAGGTCGCTGCGCTCACATTTTTGCGCAAAACGCGCACAAAGTAAGCTGCCCCTGCCGGCGGCGTTAACTGTACGCTATGAATAAACATATTTGGGTGTCCGTAGTTATTATTGCCTTACCGTTTGCCCTTCTAATGATGGGGCGAAGCGATTCTGAGGCAATAAGTAATATTGGTCAGCTGGTTGAGATGCTATATCTCTCTCCTGGACTCATAGCGCCAGACGAACTGTTCGGGTTCCAAGAAGATATAGGGCTTCTACCAACAAAATTAGGTAGGTTTTTAGTTGCAACGTGCTATTTGTTGATTTATTGGGGCACTGTGTTCCTAATAAAGAAAGGCGTGTGTAGTGACGTGCACCACAGTTAACAAACACAGGCTGTCGGACAACCGGGACGGCGCTTCGCGTCTAAAATCGCCCGATTTCCGCAGTTGCGGGCGTTGTGTGCAAAAAACTCCGCCCTTTTCTAAACTAAAATACTCGCACAATGAATGAAAAGCACATCATACCCCTTTATTGGATTATTTTCATTATCATACCGACCTTAATTGTAAGCAGCGCAGTCATAGCATTCTCTATGCCCAAATGGATTATCGTAGTAACAGTCTTTAGCCTTCTTATTGTAGGTGAGCAGGGTTTAAGAAAGTGGAAACAAATCTTAAGTAGCAAGAAACCACCCAGATAACCATTACTAAATACACATAACAAGGCGCTCAAGGCGAACTCATTTTCATTACTTCAAATTTGTGCTTGAATAGCACAAATTAAAATCAACAAAAATCAGCCGCTTAGCACGGTGTTAGTGTTCGAGAATAATGAAGAATATCGTAATTTTATTGACATTATTTCTTTCAGGTTGCGTGGTTGTTACAGAAACAACCACAGAAGATGGTTTTGTGATTGCTTACGGAAAACTTCAGATCGACATACTTCAGTCAAATCTACACGAGGAAGAAATTAACGTTTCATTTGCAGATAAAGATGGCAATGAGTTGCCAGAAATTGCTCAAGTCCGCAAGTCAAACGGAAAAGTTGTTGTGAATATTGATCAAAACTGGGGCAGAGAATACGGAAATACAAGAGAGTGCTTATTGTATGGCGGAGATAGATTCTGCCAGATACAATCTAATCGCTTAGAATTTGAAGAGTACATTGTGGTGCGGAGCAAAGGTTCGCCTATTAGAAAGTACCTTATTTCCGATCTGAAAAACTGTAATCTATCTGGTCTTGTTTGCAAAAACCTAGGTGCTGATGGATGGGTGATTACAATGGATATCGCAGTGGTACAATACTAACAATCACAGGCAGTATCCTACGGCCTTTTGGGCCTCTGCGAGACGTTCTACTTTGCTCGCTTATTGCGCTGGTCGCTTCGCTCCCATTATCGCGCAAAAAAGCGCACAAAGTTGGCCGCCCCTGCTGTGGGCGTTATACGTAAGACTTGCCCACGTTTGGTAGACACCCTGTATAGTTAGGTTTAGGCCTAACATGGAGGTGTATCATGGGTAAGAAAAGAACTCGGGCGTATACGGAGGAGTTCCGTAGAGAAGCAGTTAAGAGAGCAGAAAAGCCTGGAGCAACAACGGCTTCTGTGGCTCGAGAGCTAGGCGTCAGCGCACAGCAGATCTACAACTGGCGTCGTCAATTTAATCGACTGTCTGATAAGCAGTTCAATAGTTTAGACGGCGTCAACTATTCCAAGCAGGAAAGCACTGAAGTTCGCAAGCTCAAGAAGGAACTGCATGAAGCACGTCAGGAGGTTGAATTTCTAAAAAAGGCAGCTGCGTACTTTGCGAACCACCAAGAGTAAAGTACGCACTGATACAAGAGCATGTAGGGTCATTCCCGGTTAGCTTGATGTGTCGGTGTTTAGAAGTCTCAAGATCGGGTTATTATCGATGGCGAGGGCGGTTGCCACCTCCTCGCACGATTAGAAAGATACGAACAATCGAGAAAATCCGAGAGACGTTTACTGCGTTTAAAGGTCGTTATGGAGCGCCTAGAATCGCTTGCGAGCTTCGAGAGTTAGGTGAGCCATGTTCACGGAACTACGTCGCTAAGCTTATGCATCAGGAGCATATTAAAGCGAGAAACGGCAAAGGCTTTCGATATAGTCAGCCCGTAGAGGGGAGCATTAATGTCTCCGCCAACTTACTTAAGCGTTGCTTTGATGTGGATCGACCAAATTGCCGCTGGACAAGTGACATTACGTATATCTGGGTTCTGGAGCGGTGGTTGTACCTCGCGGTAGTTATGGATCTGTACTCTCGACGTATTGTAGGTTGGGTATTCGACTCCCAGATGACCGATGAATTGACACGTCGAGCATTGAAAATGGCTCTAGAGCGACGACAAATAAAGCCTGGATTAATAGTTCACTCTGACAGGGGTGTGCAATATAGAGTGGTTGCTGCTTAGGCTTCATCAGCGGAATCTAAGATAAGTATAAATTTTGACAAATAGTGACAGGCATCTTAAGCAATCCCTCTAATCTGCCACTAAAATTCTATTATAGGGGTTCTCAAATTGGTCGACAGCGGTCAAAATATCGACCAGCAAAAGAGTGATTATGATTCTGCCATGTGCTTGGCTTTAATCAGAGATATAAACTATTTGATTTAATGGATTTAGCATGCAAGGTAGATAACATGGCACTTTTTTAGATGCCTTATTATTTAGATTAGAATATGAAAAAAATATATTTTCTTTGTGCTTTTTTTTCTATTTCAAACAATGCGCTTAGTGCCGAAGTGCCAGTGTCTGAGATCACGTACATTGCTCCCTGGACTCCCTTTGTTGATGTACGGATGAGCACGCCGGCTATAGACCCTGAGAACTGTGGTAGTAGCAGTTCATACCGTATTGATCTCTTAAACGATTCAGGAAGCGAGGCTAAACTGTCAACTTTACTTGCAGCTTTTATGGCCGGTAAACAAGTAGGCTTGAGTATTAGTGGCTGCTTAAGTGGTCGCCCAAAAATAAATGCCGTGCGCTTGTCTAATGTGCAATAACCTGTGTTTGTTCTCCTAATCTACCTCCTGCGATCCCTTAAAGCAACAATGAGGGGTCGTCATGCACCTGATTCTACCGTTTTATCTGGCTGCCACGCTGGTCTGACTCTGACGGTAATTGTCAGAGCACACACCATGAGCTCCTAGTTCAGTTCTCCTTGGCACCTGTAACCTTCACCAATGCTAAGCGCTGTAGATACAGGCCTGTGGTTGGACCCTTATACAGGTCAATTCTTTAGTCTGGCGTCCGACTTAGATGTTGAGCACATCGTGCCGTTGTCTTGGGCACATGAGCATGATGGTGCCAATTGGACCGTTAAGCTGAAGCGTCAATTTGCAGAAGACCCTGAGAATCTATGGCTAGTCGATGACGACCGGAACCAAACCAAGAGCGATAAGGGTCCCTATGAGTGGATGCTACCTTATGAACCGGTCCAGGTAATCTTTGTGCAGCGGTTTATGGCGATAGTGGAGAAATATGGACTGAAGTTCTCGCCGGAAGAGTCAACTCAGATATTGGCACTTCTGGAAGAGTAGGGTAGCCATAGCTCTAAGAGATCGTAGTCAGCCTTGGTTCTTAGAGCTATGTCAAAACAGGATCGTTTAATATGGCGGTTTGGTTAGGAATGTTACTCGAGAGCACCATTACCAATGGGTGGTGGTATTAACAGCTTACGCTTTTTGCAACACACCTGACCTCGTCACCTATTACTTCGCAAGTGACGTCAGCTTTCTTGCACCCTTCCAGGCCTGGCATATTTCCTCCCCAATTATTGTATCCTTGCAGGAATTCATTTATTTGCTCAGGAGTTTCAAGTACAAAAGTTCCAGCGAATCCTTTAACTGTCGTTGGTACAGAGTTGTTGTTGGCGTCTTTGGCGCTGCCTTCTATATACTCAAACTCTATTTGGTTGTTATTAATTTCAGAAATTTTGAATTTTGCAGATGATCCGTCCACAAAAACGATTGTTACTGTGATCTCTGCTTCGATTATTCCTGCAATTTCCGTTGCAGCTGTAGCATAGTTACCTATTTTATTTCTTAGGCCAATGTTTTCAGATAAATAATCTGCGATATCATTTCTAGTCTTACTTTTTCCTGACATGTCCCAGGCGCTATTTCCAATTTCAGCTGGAATTTGTATTGGGTCTGTTGTAGATAAATCTATATAGGCAATCATTAAGTTGTCAAAAAGATTCTCAAATTCGCTATCTACACTAGATGGTTGCCCTATTGCAGCGTCTGGCTCCATGCTCGATCCGCTTGAGTTCACACCTATGTATGCTTTAATAACGTCATTGTTAGTGTCAATTATGTAGTATTTCTTACGCCAGTTGTCGAGTGCTACCTCATTAGCTTTATTTTGATAGCTTTCACAGTTGTTGCACCAATATACGTTTGGTTCATAAAGTTCTGGGGGCATTATTATTATTTGTGCACTAATGCTGCCAGAAAAAATAAGAGCTAAGAAAGTCAAAAGTCTAGCGATCACGTTAAATATCCTTAATAAACTACTGGTTGAATGGTTCTGTTCCAGAGGCAGCCTGGATTACATAAAAATGAGCCTTCGCATCAAAAATTCAACCACTTCTAAGCATTTCGACAATATTTTACCTGAGGTTCACAGTGTGTGGGCTCCAGATGTATTACTCCTAGGTAGTTAAGCCTATAAGTGTCGATGTGCGCAGAATTATGTCAGCTATTTTGATTTGCATGGGGGCTACACTTTGTAGTTATAACATTATGCGTATTCGTTGATGTTGTATTTACCTTATAAATTATTTCGGTACACTTCTTCTTAAGATTCTTTGGCAGCTGATGCTACCAGTGTTTCAAATGTCTATCAATTAAGAGGCGCTCTATTTTTGGTGCAGTTGAGCCATAAAACTCTATTACTCTTAATGGATAGTCAAAAAAGGGATAATAAATACCTTTGCCAGTTTTGACTTAAAGTATTTAGGATGTGTTTTTGTTGCTTTATGTATTCTTAAGATAAAAAGATGTATCTATTGCACAGAATTTTTAGCTAATTTTCAGCATAAGTTAAATTTATTTTCCTAATCTTTGCTTCAGCTCTTTGGATGCAGGCGGTTTAACTTAGCCCTATTTACCTTCATCAGCATTAAGAGCTTCATGGCCAACAAAGGGGTGCGCCTAGACACCTACATTGGCTAGTTCTTCAGTCTGATCCGTTGAACACACCCTCGCATTTTCCTGAGCTGACCAGTCCAGTGGTTTAGCTTGCTAGACAGAGCTAAAAAGATGTTTGCAGAAGATTTTGGGATCTATGGTTGGTCGATGACGGCCGGAACCAGAGCAAGGGGGACAAAAGCCCTGATGAGTGGATGCCACCGTATGAACCGGTCCAGGCAATCTACGTGTAGCGGTTTATGGCGATAGTGGAGAAATATGGGCTGAAGCTCTCGCCGAAAGAGTCAACTCAGATATTGACTCTCCTGGAAGAGTAGGGTCAACTGCTTTTGTATGGCCTTGCACACATTGTAATAATTGTCTTCAGTCTTGAGTACTTGCTAGGCCGTAAGATTTATGAGACCTCCTCCTTCATTTGAGGAGGTTGACGCCGTTCATTGAACATTACCTTTTAGATTGTTAACTTCAATTTGATCAGATTCAATCTTTCCAGAGTAGTCCTCTAATTCTATTATTAAGTGCCCCCCCTCTACAGACTTAATCTTTTCTTTTTTAACATTCTCGTATGTTTTTATCACAGTTTTTTTTGCGAGAATTAATGCTACTCTGTCTAGTCTGATAAGATTAGATAGAGTGGAAGAAGTAAAGGCCCCTCCATCAAATCTATCAAAAGTATAATAAGTGCTTGGGTTTATTTCGTATGATGATTTTTTTTCTACTGAAAAATAATAAATCGTAGATATTGCCAAAAATAATACGCTATATTTAACCTTTTCTCTAAATGAGACTTTCCACTGTTTCAGTATCGTAAAGTAGATTGAAAAAATTATTACAAAGAATAGAAATATATTAAGCAGGGATGGAGAGTATTTCCAGAAAAAATCATACCCAGTAAAGGGGAAAATCATAAGGAATGTGAAGTAAATAATTGCGGTCAAGACAATTTTTATCATAGTGATATTCACTTATAAGTGAGGCCTACCTTGGATTGACAGGCCTCAAAGTAGTTTAAAGCGATTCTACAATGATTACAGTTCTACTACAGCTACCCCAGCAGCCACCAGATCCGAAATACATACCGCCTCCGCTCCAACCTCCACCATACCCTAGACCACCAATACCATAGCCTGGAGCAGCTGTAGTAGGTGAGTTTACAGTTTTGTTCGGACTGCAAGAGTCAGAGTTGCTATCGGCGTTAGCATCATTCTCATATATATCTTTACTATAACTATGCCCGCCCTTAATTGGTGCCGCATCATCATGGTTGTCCCCTTCTCCGGTTGCGAGCGCATGAGCAATATTTCCCACTAATTTTCCAATATCATTAGCGTCGGGGTGGTTTGAGTTATTATAGTTTTGCCACTGTTGTACTACTGCTCCAGCGGTAAGTGCTTCCTGTTCAGTAAAGCCCATTTGATGAGCGGCAGCTCCATAAAACCAATTCCCAAACTCTTGGTCTGCATTGTAATTCGGGTTGTTTTTAAGGTCATAGGTTCGATTAGGTGCAAACATGCTAGCCATAACCGCCGCACTTAACGTGACTTTCCCTCCAGGGAGTTTGCTTGCTGCGATGCCTGCTCTCTTGAATTGCTTCAAGTGCTTATTGATATCAAAATTTGATGGCGGATTTGGGGCCTTCTGACTTGCAGTGCATGCTTGAGCAGAGCTTGAGGTTGCCATGAAAAATACGGGTTCTCTACACATGACGCTGTCACAGCCACCCGGATCAATAGGAGGAATTGTGGTTCCACCTCCTGAGCTGCCTCCTGAGCTGGTTTGTGATTTAACGTCGTAAATCTTTACAATAACCTGGGCTCTTCCATTTACCATAAGGTATGTAATGTCAACATCTTTGTTAGAAGTTAATTTTATGGTTGGAGCAATTTCGACAATGAGAGATTTATTATGTGTATTTAACGAAATTGCGTTAACAGTATCAGTACCTGAGATTGAATTTACGACTAGTTGCTTGGTATTGGAAGACCCTACCTCATATACAGATAATTTATTCTTAGTATCATCAAAAGCAAAGGAGACTATGTCAACTGGTGTTGAAGAAGGGATTTTATCTAGAGAAAAGCAGTTCTGATAAGAATTGGATTTATTTAGTTCAACCTGGACTAGGTCATTTTTTTCAATAACCACACAGTCCATACTGTCAGAGGCGAAAGCTTTACTACCAGCTAACCCCCCAATCAATAGTAAGCCAGAAATAAATCTTGACAAATACATCAATCAATTACCTATTTAAAGTTATCGTTATTGGCCAATAAATATTGACAATCGAAGATTACCAGGGTGACTTTTGGTGCACAACTGTCAAAAGTGACCATTTTCATATGCATGGTTGTTAGGAGTGCATATTGATACGCTCTTTGAGAGCCCCGCATACTGTGTGGATATTATTTAACGGTTAGAGCTAGCGAGAGTCTTCTTGCTGGTTGCTTAACAACCATAGGGAACTGTTATTTCTAGTGGTGCCATGTGTATGGTGGTTTTTAGCAGCTTACTGATCTAAAAGTCTTGGGTGGAAGATAAGGGTCGAAAGGTTGATGTTAGAAAATGATAGATAGTAACCATTTTTCCCCGGGGGAAGTTGGGGCTGTTAGTAGGGTGGGAAGTTGAGGGCAATAGTGGAGAAGTATGGGCTGAAGTTCTCACAGGAAGAGTCAGCCCAAATTTTGGCCTTGTCACAGCAATAAGCCATCGTTATACCTTACTGCCCGCAAAGTAAATAGCTAGGTGATTGTTATTTGATGACTTCAGCATCAACTACTCTGCAACGGTTGGTGCTCGCGCAGTTATCAGCACAAAGCAGGTTAACACTCCTATCAGCCATCATAGCTGCAAGTAGTACGGACATCACTGCGCCATGATAATCCTGGCTTCGATCAAGGTAAGCAATATTATGATTTACACAGGTTCCTTCAATTGAAATAGTTGAACTCAGCTTTACAGATGTTGAGCTCACGCTAGTAACTTTCAGTCCCTCTTCGCTTGACCATTGGTCAGCTATGGAAGCAGAGGATATGAACAATAGAATGATGCTAGAAATTGGAAGGAGTGGTTTCATTTGAATCAAAGCCGTTAAACACGAGAAGGCTGATTTTATCAATTTTAAAAAGTTGATTCTAGATTGTAGGACGTGTGAGCTACGCCTCCCAGTATCTTCTCTGGCAGTAGTCGCTCAATCTCTGCCAGTGTTCTACACCGGCTCCCGCCGTCTTCTGTATATTCTGACTCCCTAAGCACACCTATGTGGGCGCCAACTTCTTTTTGATATCGATTCTGTGTATGTATACAGTATTTTGGTAGATTGCCTCTGTGTCGACAGAAAGAAGGAGTTGGACCATGACATTCATAGAGGTTGAAGCCGAGATACGCGCTTGCTTGGACACTATTGATATGACCGCAGACACTGCCGACCCGAAGTTAAGGGACATGCTTAAGGTTCAGGTGAACAACCTGAATGCGGCAACCAATGCACTAGTAGATGAGCTGAACAGTCTTAATGAGAGGCAGGCTCAGCTCAGAGAACTATTGAAGTTAAACTACTATGAAATTATCCCTTTATATAGCAGCGGCGTCAGCTGTGGCTTCCCCTCTCCTGCTAATGACCACAAAGAGACAGCCCTTAGCTTTGATGAACATTTAATAACCAAGCCGGCTGCCACTTTCATGTCGAGGGCTAACGGTGACTCTAGGCTGGGTGTGGGTATCTTTGACCGCTCACTGATACCTGTGAATGGTGATGTTGAGGTAGTGGTGCTTGATGGGCATCTAGCTTGCAAAATTTTGGATAGAGGGAGGGGACGCTTGCTGTCTGCAAATGAGAAATACCCACCAATTCCCATCTGGGAGGGCCAGGAACTGATAGTTGTGGGTGTTGTAAAGGCGTCAATTAGGTATCATGGTACTACTTAGTTTGATGCTGTATGTCTATACAGTCCCCTCACTATTTTCGACGCTGTTTGCGTAGGCGGCCATTTCAACTATAAAATCGTTTAAAATCAATGGGTTAAGTTTTTTACTAGTTCTTTTCGGGGTGTGGTGATCGTCGGTTCTAATCTGGCCGCTCCGACCATCTTTCTCTATATCTCATGCGGCTTTCAGCCAGTTTTCCCAAATGAGCGTAAAAAAACCAATTCCCAAGCGTATAAAAACTCTCAATCACTTCCACATTAGTGATTTCGGATCGATGCTAATGCCTCCGAGAAAGAGCTTCTCAGTAATCTCTGCATCTGTTTGGGCGCATGTTTCGCTATTTCCTCTGAGTTATGGCTGGTTTTCTTGAGTGGGTGAGAGGCTAGGTCATGAAAGGTTAGCTTGGCATTACTGGGCAAGTCCTGATGAACACCTACGTCATCGCTCACCTCCTTAAGCTGATTTGAAAGCTAGTCGGCACCATTGGTCATCTTGCTTTGCTCTCGACTGTCTCTTTTTGGGTTGATACGAAACTGCAAGCGGACAACGGTTAGTTTTAAGTGATAGCTCCGTAGCTTGATTTATTATTTATCGTAACCCTGAATGTTATGATTAGGTAAACCGTAAATAAACAGTGCGCTTTTCACTCTGCTGATTGGTAGGTTTTCTATCCACTTGCAAATACCAACTTCAGTAATGTACTCATTAAGTAAAAGGCGTCTCATAGTGGTTAGTAGAGATGGCTCTATCGCAATTGTAAGCTCTTGTAAGTCAATTTCCCGGCTGCATTATGGGTTAGCTAAAACTCACAAATAGTCAATTTCTGCCGAATTTTAGGATGGCACAGAACTAGTTTGGGAGCTTTGTCACTTGTATTGATAGGACTAAGTGTGCAGTGGTTTTGTAACAACGAAGACACTTTAGACAGATGTAGGCTAGGGGGTAAGTGCCGTTAATTTAGTAGTGAGCTAGATTTTCGAGGTAGAAAATCATCTGGCAGTGCATAGTTCGATTGCAGCTATCGATATACCAATTGGATAATACTGGCGATTGTTACATTGGTGGGGTCGGCGTATCGCAGGTGCGGGGGCCTGAATTGTAGAGCCATGGCTGACACTCACAAAAAGATCCTCTCTAACTTATTGATTTGATTTCGTGTAAAATACGTCAAAGAGTGCGAAGCTTTACCTGGCAACTTGATCCGGTAGCTCACTTTTTGGGGTTACTATTTAGATAAAAATTTAAATCCTACTTTAAATAAGGGATTTTTTGGAGCTTGAAGGGATGTTTTTATAGAAAGTGGCCAAATAAATAGTAAGTTTCTGGCTCTTTAATAAACTGTTAGAAATCACAAGGCTAAAAGGACAAGAAATTGAAGTATTTGCTTAGGTTAATAGTTGTTACTTTATTTATTACTGCGTTAAGTGGCTGTATTTCTTTCTCAAACATGAGTAAAGATTCTTCTTACTCCGATCTTGGTGAAGATTCAGTGATTATATTGGGTATAAAACCTGATTTCAGGGTTCATATTTATAAAGGGGAAGAATTAGATTATGGATGGGAAATGAATAACGTAGCAGTTACATTGAACACGTTTCCTGAGGGTGGGTATATCGTAGCTAAACTAAGCCCAAGAAGTGACGGTATAAATTATGGAGTTGGTGGTGTGTTACCTGAAGGTATTGGGGGACAGCTTTATATGCCCTGTGGAGGGAAAGAGACTATGACATTTGAGGCTCCGGCTGGGAAAGTCGTTTATGTTGGAAGTCTAGAATTTGTTGGAAGTAACGGATCAAAAAGTTTCAAGGTAACGAATGATTTCGATGATGCTAAAAAATACTTAGAGCAGGAATATCCCTCTTTCTCTAAGCACCTGGAATACAGTGAACCCGCCATTTTAAAAGTAGCCAATATTAGCTGTACTAGAACTATCTATATTCCAGTTGTGAGCTAACCGTTGTTCTAACGATTTTGGCAGGCGACGTCTGCTGTGCAGCCATACATGCTAAAGGCATTAGCTTTCCATCGGAGAACTCATGAGATTACCAGTATTTAAATACTACCCTGATCCAATTGGTACGGGTGCTATTGAGAAAACTAATGAAGAGTGTGAATGTTGCGAGAAGTACAGAGGATATAGAGCAACATCCACAATTTACGCTATAGACGAAGTGGAGACAATCTGCCCGTGGTGTATTTTTGATGGTTCTGCGGCAGCTAAATTTGATGGGCAGTTCTCAAGTTCACATTCGTTGCTATCAGATGCGATTGCGATGGATATTGTAAAAGAAGTGTGTGAAAGAACGCCTAGCTTTATCTCTTGGCAGCAAGAACGCTGGTTATCTCATTGCAACGATGCTTGTGAGTTTCATGGAAATGCCGAGAAATCTGATTTAGAAGAACTCTCCGGTGAAGATTTAAATGAATTTCTAAGCTCCGAGTATATAAGTACAGATATGTGGCCAAGTGTTTTACAGTCTTATGTAAAAGGTGGGCGTTTTGCAGTATATAAATTCATGTGCCGAGGCTGTGGTAAGAATAGGTTTTATACCGATTGTGATTAATAAGAAGATTAAGGACACCGAAAGATTGGAGAGAGGTATCAGTTACACAACAAGCATCAGTTCTGGAGACTCTTTATTTTGATTTAGAAGTAAGTGACGTGAATTACTGGGGATTAGTGTTCATGCTTTGGAAAGCTTTGTTTTTGGATATAAAATTGGCAATCGTGACGTTAAGTGTTTGGGGCAGGGCTAGATTGGCAGGGGGGGTAGCAGAGAGGAAGTGCCGGCAGTCGCCCACGCTGTCTACCCAATATTTATTGAGCTGACGACAAGCTTGTTGCACTGCCCCACTGATCCCACCGGGGCTTTAAAGCAGCTTTCAAAATCCCCGGTTGAGATATAGCTAGTGCCTGGGTGAGATACCAAGCCGCTCTAGGATAGGTGGTGTGCTTTTGGCAATACAACCTCGATTTCTGGGATCTAAATACCGGTCACTCTATTCCACAATCTCCAAAAAAGTCTTCCAGCTGAAAGGGTATCCCTTCTGACATATTCAAACGCTCACCACTAACAAACGAAAATAGATCTCTGGGCTGCTCATCATAGACTACTGTACGAGTGCGCCGTTGAATCTAAGTGTAATCAGGTTGTTCAGGTGACTTCGCGATATTGACACAGATCGGATTGAGGTCTACACGGGCTATATAGATGGCGAGGACTCTTTCATCCAGTAAAGCGTGGGATTTAAAGCGGCATACCCAAAAGTGGTCTGTACAGTTGTCTCCAGTATTAGCTTGACGGGCGATAGACTCATTCTCCATCCACAGTGAAGAAATCTATGTGCGGATCAAAAGGGAACGGAAAGCAAAGGCTTGAATATACTAAAAGGGTGGAATAACTCCAGGCACCCAATAATTAAAAACGGGATTCCAAGCAGAATCATCGCACCTCTGTTCGTGGGGCGATATACCCGCTCTGATTCGTATGCCTCTTGGGTGCCAAAGGTAATTAGGTAGCGAATTCGAAGTGGCCATGCTGGTGTCTTGGAGGTTTTTAACAAGCAAACCCTCTTAGCCGACTGAAGGAGAGGGTAAGCGAGCTTTCTCAGTCCCACATGACGTGAACTCACTGCCTGTTTTGCTATATACAGATCTGCCGTTTTAATACTACCGAGTTCACCAGCTACTTAAAGCGGCTTTTAGAATCGCACTGAAGACAGAGCCTATGCTTTGCCAAGATACCTAGCCTTCTGATGATGGAGGAATCCATCAATGCCCTCTAGCTCATGTGAGCCGAGTAAGCGACCAATCCAGCTGCCAGCAACGGAAGTTCCACTTTTGACGGAATCTGAATTTTGGTTTTTCTGCTCCTCGCAGCCCATTCTTTCCTGGGCGGAGCCTAAAGCAGCTTGGCTACCCTGCAAAGTGCCAGTCTGCACCTCTAGCCTTCAACCCTTCACGCTTTTTTGAACCTGTGTAACCAGAATCCCCTCTGATTTGTTGCGGCTATTTATGGGTAAAAACCTGTTGGCACCATATAACAAAAAATCAGGAGGTTAATAACTTCGGGGAAGAGAGGCGAGTGAAAGTGCTGTGTATCGACTTGTGTGTACAAGGCAGTGAAATGGGTGCATACAGCTTTGGGTGGGAGCTATGCCTAGCGATGTGGGGTATATCGTGCCCAAGAGGCTGCCAGGTGAGGGGCTGTTTGGAGGGCTCAAGTAGATGACTAGCCCAACCCGCAGATGATCGGTATTGAGCATGCAAGAACTGTCGATATTGAGTGAAAAATGAACAGCTATGCATTTTGCAGCAAAGATCAGCAGCAGCCTCTCATATCTATGGGTAAAAATTAGTAACTCATTGATATTTAAAGGGTTCCCAAATAGATATAAAGCAGCGAAAATGATGAGATATAAAGACACTGCTTTATATCTATTTTGGTTCATTTGCGCCAAGTACAGGTAACTTACTGATTCCTCGAGATTTTTCTTATGCTCGAAGAGAGAAGGGCTTGGAAATATGGAGTAGGGTAATATAAAGAAACTTCTTTTGAATTAACTGTTAGGGCTGCGCGTATGACATCTAGTGGATCAAAGCTTCTAATATCTTTCCTTCTTATCCCAAGTTCTTTATTTCTAATGAGGATTACAGGTTGGTTCGGATTGCTATTTCTTGTCTCTTTGATTTGCTCAATTCTGTTTTGCTTCGATTACGCAGCTGAACTTAGAGCTTTAGAACGGAAAACGAAAATTCAGGAATACATTTCAGTATTGCTATTTTTCCCTCAAGCAATATTTGGTTTAACATCTTTCTTAATAGGAATTTCGATAGCTGTATGGGTTCTATACAATACTTTCGTCGAGAAGCTACCTGAATACTCTGGAGGTGTTTTAACTTTTGGAATTGCTCCAGCATTGATATTGTTTGGTCTGGCTGCACTAAAGTCAGTTTTCTCAAACAAAAGGAACAAGGGAAATGAGCTCTAACAAGGCCATTAAAAATCGCACACTTCGCGTGCTGGACTCGCAACAAGTTGCTCGCCTTTTATATGGCGGCGTTAAGTGAAAATACATATCCATCAGATTCAGGCGTTTTAGTGAAGTACAAAATATTTATTGTTGCCGCTTTATTCTTATCCATAGCGGGTTGTTCAAGTACTATGGGTGGCTATATTGTCCCAGGAGAATCTATTGATCGTAATTTAGTTTACAAGGTTGAGAAGAATACGACTGATGAGAGGGGGCTAGATGAAATTATTTCACTTCAACTAAAGAAGAAAGGGTTGAAGGTTTTTGCTGAATCGTCAGATACTTCTAAAGACTATGATGTGAAAATTGTTTATGGGGGGCAATGGCAGTGGGATGTGACGTGGTATTTACTAAATGTGGATATCCGTTTTTATGAGAAAGAGTCCAGCCTGCTGCTAGCCTCAGCATATTCACATAGAACGTCCTTAGTCAGGAAAAAACCTTCACAAGTAGTTGATGAAGCTATTTCTGCACTATTTACTTTAAACAATAAGGAAGGAAGATGATTAAAAATACACTGCTACTATTTTCTGCGGTATTACTAACTGCCTGTGTTTCAAGCCCGCCTGTTTTGGTCCCAGACTCACTGAATAATGATTCCATTTCGGCAGTTGGTATGACTTGTAGTAGCCCTCATAAACTGTCGCAAGATTGTTCTGGCTTATCAGGACCTACTAAAAAGATCTCTATATCTGGCATGAAAATGAAGGTGGCTGGAACAAGTGATGGTACGGTTATAGTTATGTTTGGAACAAGTTCGATGAGTCCAAATATGCAGGAAATTAATACCAGCTATGAATTGATAAAGCGTGAATTAGTAGCCAATAAAATTGGCATTATTAAGGTAACCCCTGTTATTTCTTCAAATATTCTTTTTGGATATGCCATAGAAACAGATAAGCCATCTTATAAGCTTATATCCAAACAAAGTAGCTAACAATCACTTAACAAATTAAGGCAGCGGACACAAAACTGTGTTTTTGGTCCGTTGCTTAAAGCGTTAACAGTCAGAGGAAATAATTAACCATGTCATGGTTTTGGGATGCTTTTCAGCAGAGTCAGATCTCGGATAATCAAAAACTGAGTAGTGATGCAAAGCATGATGCTAAAGCGGCGCTTTCATCAGTCCGCGAGCTGGAAGAAAAAGTAGATCGTTTATCTTTGCTATGCCATGCACTATTTGAGGAGCTTGAGCGTTCTACAGGGTTCTCTGAGAGTCAGCTTAAAGAAAAAATGGCTGAAATTGACTTACGTGATGGGAAACTAGATGGAAAATTTGACCCCATATCTGGGAAGAACTGCCTTGATTGTGGCCATAAAATACGTAAGTCGCGCCCAAATTGCTTTTGGTGCGGCGCCAGTCTCAAAAGTATTGGCTGAGCCCCAGTTAACAAAGCAATACAGCCGACGTCTTACTTGGTGCACTTCTTGTACGGTCGCTGTGCTCCTATTTTTGTGCAAAAAGCATACAAAGCAAGTTGCTACTGATTGCGGTGTTAAGAGGCAAGAATAGTAGGTGCAATAATCACAGATTATGGAAGATAAAATTAATTCAGCAGTGAGAACGTTTGCTAGCTCGATAAACTCGGATAGTAAATTCATGGCTGATATGTCTGAACTAATTGAAGTGACGTCTCAGCTGCCTCTTTCGAGTTTTGATCACTGGGAACGTTCTATTCGTTCAGAATTTTCCTCGGCTATAAGGGAGTCTGTTCCCCCGAAGTGTGGGGTATGGTCAAAACCCAAGGAGTTAGTAACTTGGCTCGATCTTATTAGCTGGGATGGTTACAAACGTGAAAAAGCACTGCGAGCCCTTTCTGGGGCTGCGCCGAATACTTTCTTTTTCTCTCTGGCGGTTCGTAGACTCAATGATTGGGTGCCTCAAGTCCGTAAAGCCGCAAGGGAAACGCTTCTTGGGGTAGCTAGATCGACTGATCCAAAATTTGTAGTTGATGCACTATGTGTCACGCTTTCTAATTGGAACTCGTGGGGCAGGATAGAAGAAATAGATAAAGAGGTTCTTCTGAAAATTATCTGCGAAGAGGAAATAGCAAAGTCTTTTCGGTCTAAGTTAATTTCATCGGCTTCTGGACCTATGCTTTCACTCTTTTCTCAACTTGGCCGCACACCGATACTTGATGAGAAAATTGAAGAAATAGCTCAGTCTGCAATTCAGCCTACGGTTCGAGCTAAGGCATACCGCAGCTTATTTGAAGGGCGAGTAGCATGGATCGAAGGCCGAAAATGGGTGTGGACTGATATAAGGTACTGTGAAGGCAAGCTAAAACCTATCGTAGGTGAGCGAATGCTAGAAATTGAAATTCCGCTACTAGACTTATTAAAACGATCATCTGAAGATCGCTCGTCCATCGTTAGGCGCCTTTCAGCAGAGATATTGATACGGGAGTTAGGCAATTTAGGTATGAAAGCACGAGTATTCGCTGAGCGTTTTGCTTCAGATAACTCACACTCTGTATCAGAAAGGGGTGAGTTTGCTTTAAAGAAATTAGACGAAGCTGAGCGTGGCAGCGCCTCTTAACAAGCCCATGTTGTCGGATTAGTTTTCCGCTGCGCTACAAACTAGACACAAATGCGAGCATTAAAACTCCAAAGGAATCGCGCATGAAATATGTTTTGTTGGCACTATCTTTAATTGTTTCTTTTTCAGTTTTTGCCAATCCAGTACCCGAGTTTCCGTTTGTGATTGTCACTGAAAAATTGGAGCAAGAAGTTAAACCTGACTTGGTAAAAGTGCGCTTCAGTCTTTCAGCATATGATAAATCGTCAGATAAGGCGATGGATCAACTAACCAAGTTTTCTGCTCAAATGTTAGAAATCTTAAAGAGTAACGAAATTCCTATTTCAAATATCGAATCAACACAAATCGACAAGACCACTAAGCGAGCAAGAAAAGATGGAGCATACAACTTAGATATCTTGGGTTATGAGGTTCAGCAAGGATTCAATTTGCGTATTACTGATCTTACGAAGTACCCTAGCATAATGAATCAGCTAATCCGGTTAGACGGTGTTCAAAATATAGATGCATTCTTTGAAACTACCCGTGAAGATGAGTACAAAGAAAAAATGATTGTTGATCTGAGCTTCAAAACTCGGAAAAAAGCCGATGCCCTTGCTAAGGCCCAGTCTAGAACGGTCAAGAGTGTCTATGGAATTACTACCGAAGAGAATTTTGGGCAGGCATATGCAACTTTTTCATTGGAGTACAGCCCTCAAGCGTATGCTTTAGCCATGGAAGCTGATTCCTACGGTATGGATTTAGTAATGGCAGTTCCTGAATTTATCAAAGTAGGCCAACGAATAACCGCTATATATGAATTGAAGTAGGCGTCGTGCCAAGCTGCTGTAGGCCTAGGTATTGCTAACTTGAGTGATGAATACGAGAAGTCTCTCTCCTTGTTTCTTTACGTCAACTTAGAAAATGGTACTTATGGTAGGGGGGACCTTCACACAATCGGTGAAAATCTAGCTGGTTCGAAAGTTTTTGACCAATAAGAAAATGAAATTCATTCCAACTCTACAAGCTACTTACCATGAGTAGGTAAGTGGTGATATATTAGATCTATGAGGTACCTAGCCTAGGTATTGAGCTTTATGATTTTATGGTAAATATTGTGTTTCGAGTTAGATTAATTTTATTGTTGCTATTTTTGAAAAGCTCTGCAGCCAGCGCTTGTATTAAAATTGAAGATTTTATTTTTGAGAATATAATTTCTGCTAACTATGTTTTTATTGGTAAGGTAGAAAATTATATCGTTGTGGACAAGAATAGATACACCGGAATGCCAAGGCATGCTCTAATAACTTTTTCAGTAGAAGAGGAGTTATTTGGAAAGCGCGATAGCTCTATCGTGGATCTTTTCTGGACTAATTCTACCTTTGGATTGCCCGGTCAATTGGATGAGGATCGCTATTTAGTGGCATCTGCAAAGGTGGGTGGTCAGGGTATCATTGAAACCCAATATCCATTCAAGTTATCAAAACTTGAAGAAGTCTTGCAAGCTCCGTGTACTGCACCATTTTTGCTGAAACCAAGTGTAGATAATATTGAGAAAGCTAAAAAAGCTCTGAGTGTTGTGTCTGCGAGACAGATGAAGTAAGGAATATTCCCATCATTACTTCCTAGGTTTTGTTTGCCGAGCTAGCGACTACTACAGCCACCACCAATGGAAGTCCTATCTTTGATCGGATCTGCGCATTGCTTTTTCTACCCCCGTAGCTTATTCGGCCTTGGATAGTGTCTCAAACGGCTTGGCTACCCTACAAAGTGCAAGTCCGCACCTCGTCTTTCGAACCTGTGTAGCGAGAATCTCTGGATTCGTTACTGCCACTTATAAAGATGGTAGTAGTGAAGGACCTGTTGGCGCCGGATGGTAAAAAATCAGGAGATTAATGAGTTCGAGGAAGAGAGGCGAGTAAAGGTGCAGTGTATCGACTTGTGTTTACAAGATAGTGAGGTTTAGGCATAAAGCTTATGTGGAGGCTAAGCAGGTGATATTGAGCACACCGTGTGCAAGCGCCAGGTGGGTGATGGAGCAGTTTAGAGGGCTCAAGTGGATGGTTAGCCATAAACCTCAAATCTTCGGTTTTTGGCTATTTAGATAGACTGATATTGAGTGAAAAATATACAGTTGTGCATTCTATAACAAAGATTAGCAGCAGCTGCTCCTATTTTTAGGTGAAACTCAGTAACTTATTGATACTTTTAGGATTCTCAAATAGATACAAAGCAGCGAAAATAATGAGATATAAAGACGCTACTTTATATCTATTTTGGTGCATTTGTACCAGGTATAGATAATTGATTGAATTTCTTAGTTTTTTTCCTTCTCGAAGGAGCTAGGGTATATAAATATAAAACAGGGTGATACAAAGAAGCTTCTTTTGAATTAACTGTTAGCTTCAAGATGAAATTATGATAGACATCAGTATTAGAGAAGATATATTAAGTCGCCTAGAGAAGACTGAAGAAAAATTTGGTGTAACGATTCTTATGGCAATCGAATCAGGAAGTAGAGCATGGGGGTTTGCTTCACCTAATAGCGATTATGATGTCCGTTTTATCTATGTAAATAAACCTGAATGGTATCTATCGGTAGATTTGGAAGATAAGCGGGATGTGATTGAATACCCAATAGTTGATGATATCGATTTAAACGGGTGGGATGTAAGGAAGGCTTTGAAACTATTCTGGAAATCAAATCCTGCATTTGTCGAGTGGATCCAATCTTCAATATCTTACATTGATGATGGTTGTTTTCGTGATAAGTCATTAGAGCTGCTGCCTGAAATATATTCTACTGAAAAGGGTATATATCACTACAGAAGTATGGCAAAAACCAATTATAGAGGGTATTTACGTGAGGAAATGGTGCCGCTTAAAAAGTATTTCTATGTCTTGCGTCCATTATTCTCTATACAGTGGCTTGAAGAATATGGTACAGCCGCTCCAATAGAGTTTGAAAAAGTATTATCGTTAGTAACAAACAATGAGTTGCTTGATACAATTCATGCTCTTTTAGAACGCAAAAGGGTGAGCGAGGAAAAAATGCTGTCTCCGGCTATTCCCGTATTGAATCAGTACATTGAGGAGCAACTCACTCGTTTGGAAGATATAAAACTCCCAAAAGCTGATAGAAGCATTGAAATGGCCCAGCTAAATGAGCTTTTTCATTGTATTTTAGGTAATAAGCTAACAAGGGGCTCAATGTGACGCCTATCGACGAAAATTAGCTCTGCGTTAGGTACCCAGAGGAATTATGAGCGTAAATCTAGAAAAGCACCGAAGAATGAAATTACGTAAGGCTACGGGAACTCGTGTTATTAATTCGCCTGAGCCGGTTCCATTCCATCGTGGTCCCGAATACTTGGTTGCTCATGTATGCTTTAATTGCCGAAAAAGTTATAAAAGACCTGTTGAGTACTCTGGTAAAAAGGCGACTCGATGTCACCCTTGCCCAGGTTGTGGCGAATGTATGTATGAGATGGGACGTAGCTTTAAGGCACCAAAGGCAGTTGATAAGAGGCTGTGGCGTAAGGTACAAATTCTATTCGCTGCTGGGTTCCGATTCATCAGCTGTGGTTCCCATGAGGGCGCCAAGTTACCTGCTGAGTTAAGTGAACTAGAAGGTTTCTTAATCAATAATCAGGTGCACCCGCTAAAGGTAGCAGCACCTAACAAGCTAATGTTGCCGGACGGTTACCGCGATGCGGCAACCGCCGCAAATTAGAGCGTTATGTGAAAGGAAAATCATGAAAATAGTCAGCATCTTCATAGTCTTTGCTGGGCTCATCGTTACAGGATGTGCCACTACAAATACATCTTCTGTGGCGATAACATCAGCAAAGCCGTCACTTACATTTTCGCAAGAAGAAACTTGGAACCTCATGCTTGGAAAATGGTACGGAAGTCAACCGACTAAGGATGGTGGTAAGAGACAAGAGATAGTTGAGAGATTTCCGCAAGGAACCTACAAGATTACTTTTCGTACTTATGACAAAGACGGAAAAATCAAGGAACAAACCGAAGCCGGCCAGTGGGGTGTGTCAGGCCCAGTTTATTTTACAATATTTCGTGGTTGGGTTGAAGACAATCATCTTTCTCCGTCTAACCCCGCTGATCCGTTTAATTATGATGCTTATCGAATCATTAAACTGGATAACGAGATGTTAGAGTATGAGAGCTATAGTTCTGGGAACAAATATGTAATTAAGAAAGTGTCCAATGATTTCCAGTTCCCAGGCTAGTGATTCACATAACAAGCGGCTCAAATATGCAGGCAGCGCCTGCCGGGCTTACTGCTGCGAAGCTCGCTGCTTAGTCGGGCGTTATGTTTTTCAGGAGAGATTTCGCAGTGGGCTGATGAAAAAAATCTTCGATGTGACGAGCCCGATGAAATGATAATGGATCTTTTGTTAGCCAACGATGAGGATAAGCAATATAGGGTTTTATCCTAGCTTGATTTTAAATGCGAAAGTGAAGCTTTTGATAGTGTTGCGTCCAGAATTGCGGAATTATATGAGTGTAGCAAACTCGATTTTCATGAGGTTCCAAGCAAGCTTATTTTAATGAGTTTTCATTCGGTAAATTTAAGCAGTGATCAAGCTAAATGCTGTAGCTGGCTTGATGATGAAACCTGCTTAATTATGCAGGGTATTAAAGAGCAAGGCCCCGCAGAGGTTGAGCTAAAAGGATTCATGGAAATTGTAAAATTAAAACATAACAGGTGCCTGTAATTTGACTTCCGGCCACTGTTACCTTTTGTGCAAAACCCGCACAAAAGTCGCCATCAAAAATTTGCTTGGTGAGCCGGGCACTATTGACAATGGAGTATTGATGTCTCAACCAAAAGATAGAATTGTAGTAGCTAGCGATGTAAATCCAAGAGATGGCATTGGTGTCGAGATTTATAGAGACGACGAACTTGTCATAGAGATATTTCGAGATGATACGGAGAAAACCCGCACTGTCACAGTATTCAAAGAGTCAGTAACTCTTGAGCTAATGCAAGAATGTATTGAAATATTCAAAAAAGAAATCCCATGGGATTTTATTGAGTATGATGAATAAACACATAATAAGCGGTTCCAGAAAAAGAATTAGCGATCGGTAAGATCTGTAGAAAAAGATTTACTCAGACTTGAAGGTTCAAGCAAATGAACATAACTATCACAGGCAAGTTGCTTCGGTCCCGCGGGCCTGTGCGGGTGTTTTGCTCCACCTACTGTGGGCTTTATAAGTTAATTGCAAGAAATTCAGTAAACCCAATGTTTAAAAGCTGATCCCGGACACCTATAGGTTAAATAAATTACTTTAAGCTCACGTATTTTTTCTTTACTGGAATTATTAATAGCTAAGAAGTAGGTATTAGATCAGGCCTGAGATGCCTCCCTCTGATTGATCATAGATTGAGCATATAAGTGGAGCATCGGTATGACTGGTTCGGTTGATAGAGGTTTATTATTACTTGATGTACTGGCAGAGAAATAGATCTAGCAATCGCATACGCTCAGCGTACCGAGCTGTATTTTTCTGACAGAGATTTCAGCTTTTCAACTGTCTCCAAGTCGGAACTAAACCATATCTGTAGTGGGTAGGACTCAAGAATAACGACATCTTTTACTTGTCCTAGTTGTTCCAGGCGCTGTACTTCGCGTAAAACGGGATCAGGTGTCTTTAGACTGCCTCTCACCATCACACGATGCCATTCGGGCTCATCATCGGCCATTATCCCGCATGCACCTAGAAAAAAGATCAAAGGAATAAGTATTCTCATATTATTAACAAAGGCGCCCAAGGGCGCCTTTTTCCGAACTTGAGTGTGGTATTTTCACTTTATGGATAAGTGGCAATCCAATCCTGCAAGGTAGTATACACTGTGCTGGTTAAGCGAGTTCCGCAGTTCTGTGAGGGCGATCCAGTGGTGTGGATTCCGCGAACGGTGTTATTAGTATCTTTAATCCCACTGCCACTTTGGCCACCAGCTGTATCTAATGTATAACATACTCTATAGGTACTTGAGGATGTACTACCTGAGTCAGTCCACATAGTAGCAAATGGCTTATCTCCTGGGTATCCAGTAACGCTATGGGTTCCACTCGAATAGACCCCCCATCCTGAATATCCATTGTGAGGTGGTTCCGCTAATACAATAATCGCATAGTCATAGTTAGTGTCTCCATTATTATGCCATGCGGTGGTAGTCACAGCATTGGTCCAGGTTTCACTGCCCCAGGGTTTATAACTACCAGATTGGGCCACCGTGAAATCAAGAGAACTGAACCAGTTGCCGGAACCATCAGAAACACAGTGGCCTGCCGTTAAGACATGTTTTGCTGTAATCAATGTACCGGTACATCCCACATCAATGCGGCCATTATACCAGTGGGGATTTTGCACAGTATTAGTGATTTGAACTCTGTCGTCAGTGCCTATTACAACTGTGGGTAGCAGTCGTTCCTGACCTTCGACCATAGTGGGCAATTGCCCTTTAGAGGAAAAAACACTTGCATCCAAGCCTTGAGACTCAAAAATCGCTATAGCTTGCTCCAGCAATGAAAGCGATTTCTCATCTACGTCTGCTACATATTGCTTACCGTCTGGAGTAACCGCAATGGCGCTTAAAGAAGAGGTGCGCTCTATTAACGTATATTCTTTCTTTACAGCAGTCTCGTCTACTACCGGCTGCTTGGCAACATTATGCCCGCTGATGAAACTTGCGGCTTGGTCTATCTCAACAAAATTGTAAAGGGGATCTGCATATGATGCCCCTGAGAGTACTGCTAGTGAAAGAAAAATATGAGTTCTATTCATATCTAATCCCTCTAAATTAATAGATGTTTAGTAGCGGTACGACCATTTTTTATTTTCACACTTAATTCTTGTGCGGGCGCATAATATAGTACTTTCGTGCATATTTACAACTCGATGATTGTAAATTAGAAGCTAACCAACGCCAGTTTTCATACCAAAGAACGCCCTAAGTATTTCAAGAAATAATTAACATTCTTTATATGAAGAATTAAAAAAGCCTGCTGCTGCTGATATTTGTTGAAATACTAAACAAATGATTAAAGATATTCTTTCAGTCAGACTTTTAAGAAACCATTACTTGTTGTACTTTTACAAATATGAAAAAAATTATCATCAGTAATTCCATATAAAATCTATGAAAGTCACACTTGATAATTTAGAAATGCTAAATTAATCGGCTTGTCTGAAATCTGATGTCATCTGTTTAGCTTGTCCTATGAGCAGAAATCACACCTTAGTCGTTATATTTATATATATATTTTTATTATCTTAGAAGGATAAAGCAGGTACTGGAGTGCAATGATTCTGGACGCCCAAAGATTGGGACTCTGCAATTTAGGTGAGAGTTTTATGCAACAGTGTGCTGGATGGCATATTTCCTTTAGTGAAAATAGCAACATGACACCTAAATTTTTTTGAGTGTCATAAAGGGGTAAGTGGAAAATCCAGGATAGGTGTGCTGGAAATTTGAGAAGTTTAGTGGGTAGATTTTGCTTGCTTAGTTGATTGTTTGTTTCGGTGGGTGGTTGGGTAGAGCTAAGAATATATTGACAATCTCGTAGATCATATATTTTGCGCTTACTCTGCTATATTTAGATCTGTCGAATCTGTTATCTGTTTGGAGAGACTTTCAAAGTCACGATTTAGGAGTGTGATATCTTCATTGAAGTTGTTCCAACTCTTGCCGCCAGGCAGTTCTGGAAGGAATTACTAGCTGAATAGGCTGGCGACATATTGGCGTTCTGCCGTGGGAGGGGGCAATGATGGAGGGGGTTAACGATTCTACAATGGGCTACTTTGAGCAACCATGTTGCATCGTATCCATATAGGCCTGCTCCAAGTAACTTATGGCCGGATCTGCAATTAAGTAATTTCTACCTTTGTTAATGATCATTTATTTAGAATTTAAGGGATCGTTGGGTACCTTCCATTGAATCCTTACTAGTCATATTTTTATTTTAATAGTGAGTATATGCCCATATCTCTCATACGAACTTATGTTTTTCCTTTCTTGTCCCCGTAAATAGATAGCAACTTAGTGCAATGGTAATTTACACAAAAATTAGGAATTTTGATTTTCCTTAAGGAGTGGCGCCCCTGACTTGATGCGTCTGCAATGTGCATTTTATCGCCTAATTCAGTTTGTTCGACGCTTTGCTTGGTTCAAATGGTTGTACTTCACTTATTAGCATGGTGACAATGGCGGTCTAAAGTAGGAGGGGTCGATAATGATAAAAATAACAGCCAAATGGTTTGGTGGGGCTCTATTGATTGGGGTGGTTGGAGTTTCAGCCTTTGCGGTCAATGCGATTTATTTTAAGCCTTGGGCTATAAATGTGTATTTTGAAAGAGCATTCATCAAAATTCAAGGTACCAGCCCGGAAACGCTGTCAACTTTCCGGATTCTTGAACAATTTGGATTTGATGGCCACAATGCCCATCTTGATGATATTTCTGAAAAGATGGTGCAACATAAGCTTCAGATAGTTAAGGATGAGCTATCTACTTTAAGGAAGTATGATCGATCTAGTCTCGATGATCGACAGGCAATTTCCTATGATATTTTTGAGTACTATCTGGAAAGCATGGTAGAGGGAGATCGTTGGAAACATCATAACTATCCCCTCAATCAGATGTTTGGTGTTCAAAATAAGCTGCCGGAGTTTCTTGTTGAGTTGCATCAGATTAATAGTATCAAAGAGGCTGATTATTATCTTTCTCGTTTAAGTGAAGTGGATAGAAAATTCTCTCAGGTATTAGATGGATTAAGAATTCGGGAACAAAAAAAGATCCTGCCTCCGCGCTTTGTGATTGATCGTGTGTTGAAGGAAATGCAAGGATTTATTGATGTTCCAGCTCAAGAAAACATACTCTATACCTCTCTGGAAGAGCGCCTGAGTGTGCTTGAAACTCTACCAGACCATGAGCGTATACGTATCCTTGATAGGGGAAAGATACTAATAGAAACCGAGGTCTACCCCGCTTACGTAAGCTTGATCGCCTATTATCGAGAATTGCAGCTTAAAGTTACAGGGAGCCATGGAGTTTGGGCTCTTCCGGAAGGTGATGAGTTTTATGCCTATCAAGCACGTGTTCATACCACTACAAATCTGACTCCTGATGAGCTGCATGATACTGGCTTGAAGGAGGTAACACGCATAGAGGAGGAAATGAATACGATCTTTGCTTCTATTGGTCTTGATAGAGGTAGTATCAATTATCGTTTTTCAGCAATCAATAATGACCCTCGGTTTATTTATGAAAATTCTGATAAAGGACGCGAGCAGATTATCAGAGATTACCAATTGATAATTAATGAAATTAATGAAGGTATTGATGACTATTTCAATTTAAAACCGACAGCGAGAGTAGAGGTTCGACGAATAGCAGAGTTCAAAGAGCAGGGTGCACCTAAAGCATACTATATGCCCCCAGCAATTGATGGCTCACGCGGAGGAGTATTTTATGTGAACCTGCGCGATGTTCATGAAACCAAGAAATTCAGCATGCGAACTTTAGCTTACCATGAGGCAGTTCCAGGGCATCATTTCCAGGAAGGGATTGCGCAGGATCTAGAGGAGCTGCCAACTTTTCTTAAGGCAGTATCAAATACTGCTTATTCAGATGGCTGGGCTCTCTATACTGAGCAACTAGCAAAAGAGATGGGTTTTCAAGATGATCCTTATGATGATCTTGGACGATTGCAAGATGAGATGCTTCGGGCTGTACGTTTAGTGGTGGATACCGGCATACATCACAAGCGTTGGGGTCGGAAAGAGGCAATTGAGTACATGGTGGAAAAGACCGGTATGGCGAGAACTGAGGTCATAACTGAGGTTGAGCGCTACTTCGTAATGCCAGGGCAAGCTGTGGCTTATAAAACTGGCATGTTGAAAATACTGGAATTACGTGAACGTGCACGTCAAGAACTAGGAAATAAGTTTGATATCCGTGAATTCCACGATGTTGTATTAACCAACGGCGCTGTACCGCTGATGGTATTGGAGCAATTAATTGATCAATGGATAGTTAATAAAAAGGGCTTGAAGAGTTAATAGAGGGGGCGTTTCAGTGAATACCCATTATTATGCATTAGTTGTAATGGAGCTAAACAAGACTCTTTGAAACGTTTGAATTCGAAGTTGAGCTTAACTCATTTACTGAAACTAAATCTCATGCTATGAATGGCCCGCATTCGCAGGCCACTCTTATTTATCTCTTAATATTTCCATTGCAGTGTTATGACCAGGCACTCCAGTAACCCCACTTCCCGGGTGGCTTGGGCTGCTTCGATCAGCCGTGTTTTATCGCGTCTACACAGGCCTGTTCCAAGTAGTTCATTGTAGGATCAATGACTATTCTAGGTTGATGGTGTGGCTATAGGTGAGTTCCGTGCTTGCAAGTGAAGTCTGGTAGTTCATACAGAGTCACATTCATATGGAAGGTCCCGGAGCCTACCCTGAAACTGCGCACACGGCGGCGAAATTCAGTCTCCTGATGTTGTTCGCGAATCATCTGGGAATAGAGCAGTTTAGAGTCAACATTGGTAACTACTATAATGGCTGTAATGGTTTCCCGACTACTTAGCCGCACTCCGGTAGGGCGACCACCATCAATCAACACCTTCTTAACTTCAGCTTTTACGCGAATGGTGACTCCGAGATACTCAGCCTCTTTACACATGGCCTGGGCGATAGCACCTATATCACCCATGTCACCCATGGCATGACCCCAAGCGCCTTTCTCACCATTGACCTTACCAAATACATGGTGCAATAACTCATAATCAGAGCTGCAACGATGTTGGATACCCACCAATTGGAGAGTACTGAGGTGGGAGTCAAATGCTTACACCAATTAATTGGTTGTCAGAGGTTCTGCGCAGAAACAGGCGGTATGCAACTCACGATAGCCGCTCATCGGTCAGTTGATAGGAATTTAGGCAAAGAGCCACACAAGCAAGATAGTAGTCCTTGATGAATTTGCTGAGTTTAGCGGTGGGAAAAGAAAGCGCTGGCAATCTTTAACCCATGCATCTTTGGTTTATTCGGTTACAGTTGCCAGCCCCTCCAGTCTACTGGCTTTAAATAGCGGCTCAACTGAAAAGGTAAGCCTTTGGGCATCCCGGCGCTCCTCGCCCACCAGAGGTGGGTTGCTCGGTTGAGATTGCAGCGTGAATACGTTTCTGGATCGAGTGGTAATTGGGACTGCGATATCGAGAGTAAAGATCTCGGCCATTTTTTGCATTCTATCTTCAACTCGCTGACGCTGGTGCTCACAGTTCCTCCCGGATTTGGCCTTCCTACCGAGAGGAATGCCCTTCGCACACAGCGGGAGATATAGTGATGTAAGGTATTGTATTCCAGGTTTGGTTTTGCAGTTCATTTAATAGCCGTATATGATTCGCGCCCGCTTATTGTAAAGAATCGCACAGTGGCTAAAAGGCCTCGATTTATACAGCTCAAGTACTATCGCACCAAGTGTGCAGGCTGAGTGATTGAAAAGGATTGTAATATGGGATCGCGAACAACGGCATTTAATTTAAAGCTTGTACTGGCAGGTCTCACTGCGGTCTTATTAGGTTGCGGAGGGCGAGGAGGCAGTGACTCTTCACCTGAACCTGAGCCACCAGCCCCCCCACCCGTGACGTATTCACTTTCAGGGGCAGCCGTAAAGGGACCCCTAAGTTTTGCCAATTATAGGATTCATGAAGTTTCTTTTGAGGCGGCGGACTTAAAGGGGGATATTGTAGCGAGAGGTGAAACCACAGAGTTAGGTAAATTCACTGAGGGAGGCTTAGATCTACCGGGTAATGGTTACTATCTAATTGAATTTTTGGCTGGTGATGCCACGGTAGACCTAACGACTGGAATGGCCCCAATCCTTCCTAGCCTGTCGACAATTGTTGAATCTGAAGCTCTCGAGAAATCTAAAGATATCTTCGCAACACCGCTAACAACCATCGTAGTTGATCTGATCCGGCGTGGAAATATCCAAGATAAGCAGGGATTGACCGATGCTTTGATATCTCAATCTCTGATTGTTAAAAGTCAGTTAGGCTTTGACCTGCTAGATAAGGTAGACCTTTTTCATACGCCACCAGTGGCTTTTGGGAATGAGGCCGATCTTGATGATATTTTGAGCTACCGTACCGCTTCTGAAGCTACCGCGTCTCTTGTGTGGGCTCTTAAAAACGAGACAGATATAAGCACTTCAACAGTACTGGAGTTGTTAGTTTCAGATCTAACAGATGGGGCGTTAGATGGCCTTGCCGAAGGTCTTGATACAAATACCATGCAGGCAATACAAGATAATTACGACTTTTTGTCCAGGCTGAACGTTGGTGAGCTACCTGTGCCCAACACCTTTGACCCCGAGTCTTCAGACGCTGAGACTCCTCTCAAAGTTGGTGGCTTAGTTAAGCTCCTTATTCATGAAACACGCCTATATGACAGTTCAAGAGAGATCTCAGCCTGGGGGGATAAACCAAAATACTCCATTATCAAAGCTATCGGAGCCGACTTAGATGGGGATGGTACCCCCAATGATATCGACAATGATATCGACAATGATGGCGTAGAAAACGAGAACGACGCATTCCCTTGGGATGAAACAGAGTCATCAGATCTGGATGGTGACGGAGTTGGTGATAATGCTGACCATTACGATCTTGATGCGTTGTGCTCCCGGATAAATGAAGGTGATGGGGAGACCTGTTTCGCTACTCTGACCGATACACTAGCTTTGGATGAAGTATTTTCTGATGCGAATGGTGTTATATATCTCAGCTTCTCTGAAAATGGGGTTTACAATTTTTACCAGTGGAGTTCAGAGACCCAAAACTTCACTGGAAAACTTGATCTAGTAGTTGATGATCAAAGTCCCCAGGTTGTACGTTACCATGATGAGCACAAGAGAGTATATCTTGCTTATAGTGACGGCTGGATCCGATATTTTTCAATTGATACACCTGAAAAGATAGTTGACCTCATTCAAATGCCTGTTGGTGCAACTGGACTGGCTGAGGCGGGTAATTATTTATTGCTTCAAGATAATCAGGGAGCTTGGTACTCACACCATGTCTTGTCTAAGGATGGAGATTTATTAGATAGCAAGGATTGGAATAGGTATTCTCATTATTACGCTTGGAACGACGTAAATAGCCGGATTTATCATTTTAGAGATGGCACATCCCCTAATGATATACATTTTGAGGAAATCTCTCAGTCGAGCGGCGCTATAGGTGTCCAAGGGGAATCTCCCTACCATAGTGATTACACTATCAGAGGCCCCATTCTGATTGTGAACGGTGGTAATGGAGTACTGCTTGGTAGTGGTGATTATTACGAAGCCAGTGACTTGAGTTTTATTGGTTCTCCAGTAACTAGTTTTGATTATGGATTTTCCGATAGTAGTGTGATTGTAACCCTATCAGCGTCTGTTACTAATAATAGAAGCTCTTTAGTTGCTTACAATAATGATTTTGAGGCGTTTTTTTCTGCTACCTATACAGGGCTTCCTGAGGGCTTAGTGCAGTTAGATGAAGTGGCCTTAATCATTACTTATACTGAAAATCATGGCCGAAAGTATCAGCTCGTTGAGCTGTTGGATGATATAGATGGCGATGGAGTTCCGAATAGAGAGGATGCATTTCCAAACGATAGGGCTGCATCAGTAGATTCTGACCTCGATGGTGCGCCCGACTCATGGAATGATGGGTATGATCCGTCTGTGGGAGAATCTAGTTTAAGCCTCGATTTATTTCCTCTGGATTCAGCCTGCTACCTTGCAGAGCATGGCATAAATGGTATTTGTGATATTCAAGGGCAAGTGCAGGTCAAAAATGTAGATGATGTTGCTCGAAGAGGAGACGTGCTTTATTTACTGGATGACAATTCCAGCTCAATCTGGAAGTGGGATACGGTAGCTGGTAAATATTTAAATCCTTTACATTTGGGGCACTTTGAGAGCAACGGTAAGGCGCTGTCTATTAATGTCGACAATTCATCTTCGATATTGGTTGGTTTTGAGAATGGTAAACTTCTTGAGTTTAGTGAAACTTTACCTATAAAAAACCAGGAAGTGGCCTCGTTTGAGGGTAATCTGGAAGCATTAATAAGTGCTGGTGATTTCTATGTGGCAGTTGCTGGAGGTGGTTCAGGTAGCGCTTATTTGAATTATCACTTGCTTAATAAAAGCTTTGTGATTAGGGATAGTTACAATTGGGTAAGCAGCTCACTGGAGCTGTTTTACGTGGAGGAAACCGGCCGGTTTTATCATTATTCTTCTTATGGAGATTTAAATAGCTTTAATATTGATGATGATAGAAAGGAGTTTTCCGGGTATCAATATTATTACTTCGGAGAGTCTTTAGGTGCATGGCTGTCGCAATCACCGGATGGTAAATTGTTTGTGACTGGAGAGGGGAATGTTATCCAGGGGTACCCCGCTAACCCCCTCGTTAGCGCACTTGATTTGAGCTCTTTATCTGAGGATGTGGGTGCGGAGATACAGCTACTGGATTTCACCTGGAGCGAGAGTGTTGCTGTTGGCCTGGTTAAGGTAGATAGGGAATATCTTTTAGCAATTTTCAGTCATGATCTTAGAGAAATTCTATTTAAACAATATCTCGATATCGATACCTATATAGACCTTATTGCTGATGAAACTGGTGTAATACTAATTCATCAATCAATTGGCAATGAGCTGAATATAGTAAATTATCGGTATGAATCTGATGCCGATAACGATGGCTTGCCAATGTGGTGGGAGTTGGCCCATGGTTTGGATGACACTGACAAACTAGATGCCTTGAAGGATTCGGATGCTGATGGCCTAAATAATCTTGAGGAGTTCTTAGCCGGCAGTTCGCCTTTGATGGCAGATACGGATCAGGATGGGTTGTCAGACTTTGACGAGGTTATCACTTACTTTACCAATCCATCTAACAGTGATACAGATGAAGATGGTATGCCGGATGGCTGGGAAGTACTATTTGGACTGAATCCGTTGGATGCTTCCGATGCCGATAGTGATTTGGATAATGATACGTTTTCTAATCTAATCGAGTACCTTTTGGGCTCTGACCCAACTGAGGAGTTATCTTTACCCTCTCCAATCGATGAATTCTATTTTTCTTTTGAAAATCAAGAATTGCCGGGGGGCTGGGTCTCACAAGGTAGCCCACAATTTGTCACTCAATCAGCTAGTGATGGGGTTGTTAGCTTATTTACCGAAGGTAGTTGGGGTATTTCTACAACCAATTACTTTTCCCCTGTAGAGTTTTCTCTACAAGCACGATCTACCTGCTATTCCATCTATGATGCTGAATTGGTTATTGAGCTAAATGGTGAGAAATTATTAGGTGTGTCTGTCTCCCAAACATCATGGGAAAAGATATCTGTTCCCATTGCTGAGGGTTATCATACATTAGATGTGAGGATTGAATCCTCAGCTAACGATTGTGGCATTTTGATTGATGAACTGAAGGGGGTTTCTCTTCCTACAATTTTTGAAGTGGGAGCCTCTGGAATTTCTATTTTTGAAAATAAGCTTTACTTACTTGATGTCGATGGTCGTGAAATAAAAAGTTTCGACATCCCTAATCCGAGTGGAAGTGATTTCACATATGCACGAGATGCGGTGATTTTGGATGATGGAAGAGTAGCGATTTTCAATGGGACATTTGAGCCTTATTTAAGTGTGTATTCACTAGAGTCAAATCTTTGGGAGCATTATCCAGCGCCTGGTTGGAGTATTATTAATAATTTGAGTTATGGCGGCATAGATGCTGTTGGTGAACAAGTTTTCGTTACCAACCAGTCAACTAGTGGCAGTCCTAGTCAAGGGTATGTGAAGTTTGACTTAGCAAATGGTTCTGTGAACTATGTAGATGCAGACTCATTTATAGATCTGACAGTTGGCGCAGATGGCTATCTCTACGCATTAAGTGGCAGTCAGGTTTCTCAATTCAGTCCGGAGTCAGGAATTCTGCTCTCCAACATATCTATTGAAACTTCCCGGGCAATTGCGGTAGATGAGGCTGGTAATATTTTTTCAGCTACCTGGAATGGTGAGATACATCAGTTTACGGCTGGTGGGGTTTTGCAAAAAACATTATTCGTTGGCCAGAGCTTTAATGATCTAAATCTCCGTAGTAATGGGGAGTTAGTCGCTGCTACAGCATGGGACGGACTATATCGTGTCACGGCAGACTTAAGTAGTTTTTCCAAGCTAGATGCGCGGGGTAAATTTGTAGATCTGACGCCAGATTTCGACTCTGACAGTGATGGACTTCCTGATTGGTGGGAGTATGGCTTTGGATTAGATCCGAAGAATGTTGCTGATGCGGGCTCCGATTTGGATGGGGATGGCTTATCTGCGTTGCTGGAGTACTCCTTTGGTACTCATGCGGACAACCCTGATACTGATAATGACGGCGTTAACGATGGCGATGAACTGTTGATTTATGGTTCTAATCCTTTTGTTACGGATACAGATGCTGATGGTTTGTCTGATGGAGCGGAGGTGGAATTAGGTACAAGTTTATTGGCGCAAGATAGTGACAACGATGGGCTTACTGATTTTACAGAGGTGAAGGAACTCGGCTCAAACCCATTACTTGAAGACTCGGATAGTGATGGTATGGGAGATATGTACGAGTTCGAGTATGGTTTGGATTTGTTGGCAGATGATAGCGCTGGTGATATTGATGCTGATGGCCTGACCAATCTGCAAGAATATGCCTTGGGGTCTTCCCCAATAGATATAGACACAGATGGTGATTTCCTTTCGGATTTTGAAGAGTCGAATACCTATGGTACATCTCCAATTATTGCTGATACTGATGGCGACCACATGAGGGATGGATGGGAAGTGCTTTATGCGCTAGACCCCATCGATGCTGACGATGCAGCAAATGATGAAGATTTTGATTCTTTTACAAATGTTGAAGAGTTCTTCTCAGACACCTCACCTATTGATAGCAATAGTTACCCCTTACCTGTGGTATGGGCGACATATCAAGGCGGAGCAACGCATACTGGTTATACACCGCTACAGCTAGATGTAGATAATTTCTCTCACCATTGGTCCGTGACATTACCTAATATGACAAAGTTACACCCGGTAGTGGTGGCTGATGGTAATGTCTTCGCATCTAATGAATCCTATTATGCAGAGCAGAGAATTGTTGCTCTGGATGCAAGCAACGGCAATTTGGTGTGGGAGCGTGCTTATGACGGTATATCTTCTATAAATCCCCCAGCTTATGACAGTGGAAAAGTCATTTTTCAAACTGGTGGTCATGGGGATTCCTTTATACGAGGGCTTGACATAGATGATGGCTCACTATTGTTTGCTACTAAATATGAAAATCAGTGGTCAACTTATATGTCTCCAACTGTATATGATGGAGGGATTTATACTGCGGGGGGGTATTACGGAGGACTTTACTCATTTGATCTGAGTGATGGGTCGGAGTCTTGGTTCGCATCTACAGCGCAGTATGAAGAATTTACGCCAGCTGTAGATGAAGAGTATGTATATGCATTTATTACTGATCTACAAGTTTTTCACCGTGATTCTGGTGAATTGGCCTATAACATTGAATATCCTAATTTTGACTGGATAGGATACGATGTAAATTTGGCCACAGTTTTGACTAGGTATAATAATGTTGTGGCAATTCAATCGGGCTCTTTAGTTGTATTTGATCTCAATAAACGCAACATTTTGTGGGAGAAAACTTCTGCTGGATTTTCAGGGCAGCCAGCTTCTAGTGGTGGAATTATTTACGCCTTGCAGTCTGGCATTTTGAAAGCTATTGATGAAGAAGATGGGAGCGAAGTGTGGGCCTGGGAGGCGCCAACGTTGTTAACTTCAAATATTGTGGTAACCCGAACGCATATTTTTGTTGGAGATTCATCGCATACTTATGCCATTAATATAGGTACTCAGGAGCTGGATTGGAGTTTTGAATCTTCCGGGCACTTAAGTCTTGGTGACGACGGAACCCTGTATATCGCTGGCTCTGAGTTGACTGCTATTTCGCTACAGTAACTGAACTTTTAATTTGACTGGGTTTTGTTTACTGGGACGACTGTTGGTATGGTGGGGTAACTCACCATACCAACAGTATTTGTTAGCTTGACGCAACCTAAGTCTTATAAGGCTGCTGTGTAGTGGTCCAGATAGGATTAAGATCTACATAGATCATACAGGCTGTCAGCGCTCTCCCATTATGGTCCCTGCACTTGTCAGCAAGTGCAGGGACTTATTCAAATAACGTATATACCAGCTGATTTCTTGAGTGGTAAACCTTGGCCTGAACACTCTATGAATAACGGCCGTACTGGGGTCATAGGGTCAGTTCGAGCGAGTCTTATCTATCTTTCAGAATCTCCAGTGCAGCATTATGCCCAGGTACTCCAGTAACCCCACCTCCCGGGTGCGTACCGGAGCCACAGAGATATAAACCTTGAATCGGCGTACGGTAATCTGCAAAGCCCATAAAGGGGCGGTTGCTCCAAAGCTGGTCCAGCCCCAAGGCACCATGGAAGATATCGCCTCCCATCAAGCCAAACTTGCGCTCTAAATCCAGAGGTGAGTGAATTTGCCGGGCGATGATGGAGTCACGGAAATTGGGAGCATAGTTAGTGACGGTATCGACAATGGTTTGTGCCGCTTGCTCGCGGTAGTCGTCCCAGCTATTGCCGTCCGACAGTTCTGGAGCAAATTGCTGGCAGAATAGGCTGGCGACATGTTGGCCCTCAGGGGCTAAGGAGGGGTCGATGGTAGAGGGGATCAATATCTCTACAATGGGCTGCTTCGACCAGCCATGTTGTGTCGCATCCACATAGGCCTGTTCCAAGTAGTTCATTGTAGGGCCAATGACTATTCCAGATTGATGGTGTGGCTGTAAGTGAGTTCCGGGCCTGCAAGTGAAATCTGGTAGTTCAGACAGCGCCACATTCATACGGAAGGTTCCGGACCCTACCTTGAAGCCGCGCACACGGCGACGAAACTCCGGCTCTAGGTGTTGTTCGTCAATCATCTGGGAGTAGAGTAGTTTAGGGCCAACATTGGCAATTACTTTGCCGGCGGTTACGGTCTCTCCATTGCTTAGCTGCACCCCGCTAGCGCGACCACCATCAACCAGGACTTCTTTAACTTCGGCGTCTGTGCGAATAGTGACCCCCAGGCGCTCAGCCTCTTTACGCATGGCTTGTGTGATAGCACCCATGCCGCCCATGGCATGACCCCAAGCGCCTTTCTCACCATTAACCTCGCCAAACACATGGTGCAGTAACACGTAAGCGGAGCCGGGAGTACTGGGAGCGGCATAGTTACCGACAATAGAATCGAAGGCAAATGCTGCTTTGACATGGTCATTTTCAAACCAGGCATCCAGCACGCTGGTAGCGCTCTTGGTAAACAGGTCGAGTGCATCCCGGCGAGCTGCCATACTGAGCTTTTTCGCTCTCATGCCAAAGCTACCAGCGCGAATCAAATCTACAAACCCGCCACCCACGTTGGGGGGAGAGCGTAGCAATTCTTCACGTAAAATATCCGCTACGGTTTCCAGCATGGCATAAAAGTCGGGTAGAGTGGCTGCATCCCTTTCTGAGAAGCGGGCGACCTCTGTCTGTGTATCTGCCAGATTATTATGGAAGGAGAGACTCTCACTATCTGTAAGTGGGAAAAAGTTTGACTGTGGCCGTAACTTGATGTCCAGGCCATGCTCACGCAAGTGAAGGTCTTCGATGATTTTCGGGTTGAGCAGGCTCACGGTGTAGCTCGCTACCGAGTTTCTGAATCCTGGGTGGAACTCTTCAGTAACTGCAGCTCCGCCAACAATAGTCCGGCGCTCAAGAATTGTTACTTTTTTTCCCGCTTTGGCTAAATAGCAGGCGCAGACAAGGCCGTTATGGCCACCGCCAACAATCAAAAAATCCTTCATTATTATTCTCTGAGTCGTTAAAGGGTTTATTGATTGTCGTCAAAAAACGCTCAAAAATAAAGAGCCCCAAACTTGGTTGGTATCGCAAAGTTAATCGACTGTTAAGTGGCTCATTGCTTTAATGAATTGATAGTAAGGTAGCGGCACATATGCTCTAAGTTCTTTTGAGTGGGCCCCAAAAGACCAGTGCTCGCAAATATTTTGGCCAAGATTGTAGAATTTTCGGGAAGAAATCCTACTAAACTCAGTGAATATAAATAGTCTTGAGGTAAGGGCCAGGCAACCTTGCTATTGACATACCAGCATTTCTTACTTTTTATTGTCTTTTTTTATCGAATCAATAGTATAAATTACCATGCCAGTAGGCATTTCAGAGAACCAGTTCGCAATCTTATATGATGCAGATTTGTATAAATTTTCAGATTTCTTCCATCCATTTTTCCGACAATAATACAAAGCAATAATTTCCCTTCAATATCAATTTTTGATCCATGCCCGGAAATAATGTACTCGGGTTTTTGGTTGTTAAGCTTAATGTGATAATCAGCGTTAGCTGCTCTGATCGTAATATCCAAAAAATCTGAATTACTTTGAGATTTCTTAGTGATAATAGATGCCGAAGTGTTATCAATGTATAGGTGGACTTGTGCAGATTCACTTGACTCCTTAAAATCAAAATTGGATCTATTTATTAATTGAAGTATATCTTCGCTGAAAAAAGCAGAGTTGGCGATTGCGCGCTCAGTAACAGATTTCAGTGAGTTAAAGTTAGAATCTTTTATTTTATTGTTCAGTATTTCGCTAGAGGCTTTGTTACTTATGAAGTAGATACAGAGTGCTGATAATAAAATCAGTATTTTCATCGGCCCCCTCTATCTTAATTTAAGAAGCATTTTTGTAGATTGAGTAAGAGAATTAGTGCATGTACAAAATTATTATATTAGATTGACGGCTAACAATTAAGTTCTACTAATCTGGGGAAATCTTAGATTCATTCGCTAAACTTTGAGAAGGCCGTTTAAGATAGGAAGCGTATTTAGGAAGGATAGAAGCTTATTGGAGCGAGTGTTAAAGGCGCCAGATTATCAATTTTATGTAGGTTGGTAATAGCTACTAGATTATATTAGCTGAAAGATAAGTCCATAGGTCAAGTGATTTGCAGGACAGGATGTTACCCCACTTCTCTGGCGCAGATAGATATCTCCCTATATTACAATACGCTTTAATTAGTCTACTCAGGTTTTCTTATTTCATGATTTAGCCTAGCGATATCAGATGACAAAAGTGGGTAGTCTAACGAAAAGTAACAAAAGTAGGGGAAAGTACTTTAATGAGTAATCAAAAGAAGAGGCGCCTCCTCGTTATTGGTGCTACTGGGAAAGTAGGTGCGGAAGTCGTTTATTCTTTAGTCAAGTACCCGGATATCCAAACAGTTGCTGCTATCCGGCGGGATGATCAGGCGCAGTCGATGCTTGATATTGGCGCGGAGCCAATTCAGCTTGATCTTGATGATATGACTACAGTCGAGAAGTCAGTAGTTGGTGTCGACGGAATTCTCTTGATGACCGGTTACACCGTAGATATGTTGAAGCACTCGAAACGTGTTATTGATGCTGCAAGGCGCTCAAAAGTTGATCATATTGTCCATATCGGCGCTTCTGGTGCTGATACCGCCGAGGTTTCCCATTGGGGGTGGCACCAGATGATAGAAGCTTATATTGAGCAGCAAGGGTTTAGGTATACCCATCTACGTCCCGAGGGCTTTATGCAAAACCTGATTAGTTTTGGGTGGCTGCAAAATGGCAGTTTAACCAACCTAATCGGTGATGCTCGCTGGAGTTGGGTTGATGCTCGTGACGTAGCGGCAATCGCGGCTGCAGCCCTTAAAAGCCCTGATAGATTTAGCGGTCAAGTCTGGCGTCTCGGTTATGATGCTGCGAGTATGGCTGAGGTTGCCGAGATGATGAGTGACTTGGTAGGGCAGTCAATAGCGTTAAGCCCACTTGACCCCCAGATCTTTTATGAGGAGGCTGTAGCTGCTGGCGCTGATCCTGTCTATATGGCCTGTATTAGGGATCAGTTCCGTTTAAATGCAGCTGGCGCAATACCTAATGCAGATCGGACTTTTGATGAGGCCGCATTCAAGGCAGCTGTTGGTAGGTTGCCTGCTACATGGAATGATTTTATTCGACGAAATGCAGAGGCCTTAAAGGTTGCCGCAATTTCATAAGGGTAGATAGTGATTCCTGACAGATAGTTTTATAGAGTTACTGGTTCTTGGTAGCAGTTATCTGAAATAGCTTTGTGATTATCAAGAGTTCAAGACAACTGTTATTTCGACTGTAGACATGTGAGAGGCTAAGAACTGGTAATGAGAGAACAAATTCTAACTTCTACGATTACCTGCCCTGAGTGTGGGTATAAACAGGTAGAAAGTATGCCAGTTAATGCTTGTCAATGGTTCTATGAGTGCGGGCAGTGTGGGAAATTATTAAGCCCCAAGCAAGGTGACTGCTGTGTATTTTGCTCCTATGGGTCAGTTCCATGCCCTCCGATTCAAAAAGGCAGTGAATCTTGTTGCTCCTCTTAGAGGATAAGAGATGGAGTGGAAAGGTTTAGCTACTCAGATCTTTGCTTAAGCTGTTTGACAGCTTGGTCTATTTGAGTTTTGTTTGCTTCAGGTAATCTCTCGGCATGGATTTTTAGAGAATCCATAGACTCATAATCAAAGATACCAACTGTTGGGTTAATAACCTTAACGTTCAAATAATCGTACTCAACCTTTCCAGGGCAGATAATAGTTTGGCAATCTTTAGTGTGTATAGTTGCTGGTTATCCATCGATCTTTGCACATCCGTGATAATGTCATGAAACCAGCGTAGCTGCCCCCAATTTTTTACCTCTTCATAACTAGTGTTTACTCTGCTGAGAGGAGCAGAGCCTGCGCCAAAATCAGCACATAATAATTTTTATCCGGAAATTCTTCGATGATATCCAGTAATATTATGCGGTGGGATCATTGGCCGATACTCCTGCATCAGCAAAGTATCAGTGGCTAAAATCTCTATTTATGATCATAAAGTCAACTGGGGAAAAAATTTCAGCACTAGAAGCTGCGATTACTAATTGGTAGGGACTGTTCGAAGGCAGGTTGGTGATTTCTTCACCACCAACTCCTCCTTCATCCAGGATTAGGATATTGATAGTTTCCTTTTTCTTTAGGCGACCCTCACTGATAATTATTTCTTCTGTAACGGGGGGTTCTGTTGAATTTTATCTTTTCAGTAAAATGATGATTGTAAATATAGGCGGTGATGCCGAAAACAAAGATTAGTAGGAAAAATATAATTGTTGATCGCCAAGTTTTCATTGTGCCACCTGATTGGTTCAAACTCATTGTAGTGGTGTTCGATTGGAGAAGTAATATTGCTTTGTGACTTTTAGATGTATGTTTCATCTAAAAGCTTATCCTTCATTAGTTATAAATATTAAAGAGCTCTTTGAGCACCACTAGATGCGGTGTTTTGTATATGAAATTTCAGAGGTATTTCTTTTTACTCTTCTAGCGTGGTGACTGATACTTCAGATGGGTGGCTTCTTATTAAATAAACCAAAAAAGTGAGCTGGTAATTGTGGGGCACTCTGAATACCGTGAACGTATAGTCACAGAGAGTGTAAAAGGTGTACTTACCTGAGTATTTTGCACCCTTGGTTAGCACTTTTTGGGATGGTGAGCTAAATAATGTGCAGCAATTGCAGAAATCGATTATCTATCACCAATAGGCCGCACTATGAACAACCATATTTTCCTGAAAATATTTTTATTAGCATCTCTTTTATTTGTTAGCCAGGTTCAAGCCGGCTCTAGTAGAAAAGTAGATGGCGACGATCAGTTAGTTGACGCATTTGACGCTGCTTGGGTAAGAATTATTAATAGCGGTAAATATCGAAAAATAATCCAAGACTTTGCTGAGCCGATTCCAGGAGTAATTGATGCAACAGATTACATTGTAAATCAAGCTGACTGCCTTCCAAACCCAGAGATCACTCCCTTTCCCGCCAAGCCCAGGGGACGATTTGCCAAGATATTGTCTTCAGGTCAAATACGCCGTGGGTATATAGCTGGAATGCCCTGGTTTATTAGTTCTGGAGCTAGTACTTCTGATTGGTTTGATAATGGTATGTATGGCTCAAGCATACTTGACGATATTTTTGTAGAAATACTCAGAGAAATTGCCAAGCATTACAGTGTGGAGCAGATAGAGGTAAATTCTATTGAAATTCCATTTCCTTTCAATACAACTTCTGCCTTACAGGATGGGATCTTTGGTACAAACCTTAGCCCGTTTAGTGAAGTCTACGAGATGTTCGAATTCGTTAATAACCCAGGTATCATCGTTGATATTATAGGTCAGTTTAATGCAAAAGGTGGTGAGTCTGAAAATCTGCGCAGGCTGAAGGGGCGTCGGTCAACATGCACCATTATTAGTTCTGGCCAGTTTATTCATATACCTGTTGGCTCTCCCTATGTAGTTAGTTCCATTGACGATTTGCAGTCTAATCCAAGTATAAGAATTTGTACTGGAAACCTTTCAACTCAAACAGCAAATCAGTATTTTCCAGAGAATGTGGTTGTCACTAAACGACAGCTTGATATAAAGGAATGTTATGAAGCAATCAGGGATGGAGAGGCTGATGTGTTCTTTAATTCACTTCCGAAAAACCCCTCCCCTGAAGCGGTTGGTGTAGTTGGTGCACCAATTTTTCAAGCCACTATTGATACCAAAATTGTTGCAGGAACACCTTACTGGGTTAAGGGAAATTCTGTTATATGCAAGCCAGTCTTTGTTCCTGGTCCCTTTAACTTTGGAACCTTTCGGGAGTGTGTGAAGAAAAAATATAATATTTCAGACTCATAGATCTTAAAAAGTTTTTATATATGGGGACGCGCTATAGATGTTGCTTACTTTGAGGATTAATTTTGATTAAGTTGTGATGGCAATAGGAGCGAGAAGCTATTCCCTCTGAAGCTCTACCGTTTAACTAATTGTGTATGGAACGTGTTAGCTGAAAGGTAGGGATAAGGTTTAACCTTGAGTGAATTTAGATGATATATACGCCCTTAAAATGCTTTTGATGACAGATAAAGACCTGCTTATTTTTGCTGGTACTGAAAAGGTTAGTCTGTGCATTTGTCATTGCATAGTGAAACTGTAAACTGTTCTTATTCCATTATTTTACACAAATCAGCGATATGCATCATACCAAGCGTGGCAAGAAAAAAGTTTCGCTTTTTAGCGCAACATTACTCAGTGCCACCTGTATGATAGGATCAGGGTGGTTGTTTAGTGCTCAATTAACGGCGAAATATGCAGGTAATTGGGCTTTTGCGGCATGGATACTTGCTGCTCTGTTGGTCTTGATGGTAGGGCTTTGCCTTGCTCGTATTGTGGCGACTTACCCAGTGCGTGGAGCCTTGGCCCAAGCTAGTGCCCTTTCGCACAATAGCATCTTTGGTATGCCTTTTGCTTTTGCGAACTGGTTTGGTATCTTGATGGTTGTGGCTACAGAAGCACAGGCTACAACACAGTATCTATCATCTGCTATCGGTTCTGCGATACTAATACAAAATCATACTCTTACTATATGGGGGAAGGTACTTGCACTCAGTATTTTAGCTGTTTATCTGTTAATTAACTTTTACGGTATTCGTTGGCTTACTAAAATTAATAATGTAGTTACTGTACTGAAGATTTTTACTCCATTATTTGCGCTTACTGTGCTTCTCATTGTGGTTTTTACCAGCAATCAAACCAGCTCAAATTTCTCCCTTTCTTACAATCAGCAGTTTGATTTTCGTAGTGCATTTTCTGCCATCATTGGCGCTGGACTTATTTATTCATACAATGGGTTTCAAATTAGTGTTGCATTTGCCAGTGAAATTAGGAAGCCAAGACGTAATATTCCACTGGCTATAACATTGTCAGTAGTGATTATCACCCTGGTTTATCTTGCGTTACAATTTGCTTTTATGGAGGCGATTCCGCATGACCTGCTGGTTGAGACTGGTGGTTGGCGGGGATTGAACTTTACCTCTCCACTTCTAGATCTTGCTACCCTTCTTGGTCTGCATTTTCTAGCGTTAGTGTTACTCGCTGACAGCGTAACTAGCCCCTCTGCCTCTGGGTATACTTATCTTGGTGCATCATCAAGAATTTTATTCGCGATGGCTACAGTTGGGCAAATGCCTCGTTGGCTCGCGGTGTTAGATCCAATACATAATATTTCCAGACGGTCCATGCTAGTCAACTGGGTATTAGCAGCTGTTGTTCTAGCTAATACGGATAGCTGGGCAGCACTTATGGTGGTTGTTACTGGGTATCATGTCGTTGGCTATATGGCTGCGCCTATTAGCATGGGAGCACTAGAACCTGAAATGCGGTGGTTTGGACTTATAGTTTTTGTTCTACTGAGCCTGATAATGTTGACCATGAAGTCTTCATCGCTGCTTCTGGTTTGCGCTTCTCTAACTATTTTGATATCTATTTATGCATCATTACATATTACGGGTACGGGTGTACGGAAGTTAGCGCTTTTCACGTTACCATTCTTAGCCTATTTATGGACTCTATATTTTTTATCAAGTATTTGGCTGGTACTGATGGTATCAGGAGTTTTTTATTTAGTAATATCATCTCGCTCTTATGTCGAGCTCTGTAAGGGTTACGGTAGGGGAGAGGGGGGATAAGAGTAGAGTTAGGCCGGATCTGAAATACAACATCCTTAAGGCTAAATATGATCCTCTAAGCCGAGTGAGTTAGACCTGGCAGGTAAGTGGTACCACCAGTCAGGTCTAACCTTAATGATCAAAACATAGAATTCACCATCTCTTTACTTTTTGACTTACCTGACCCGTGATTACGATCATCCCAGGTAACTCTTCCGGTCGCGAGATCCAGCTTCACACCTTGGTGTCCAACATAGGTATCACCTTGGCGTAGGGACATTTCGGTAAAGACTCCCTGACTATTAAAATTAAATTTTTCCAGGTTAGAGATATTAAAATTAACATCAAACATTCGATTAAAATCCAGTACTCCACGTACCACATCAATCAGGGCTTGAGTATGTCTTAGGCTGGATCCGTTCCCACTCATTGTTTGGTGCGAAGAGTTGCCATTTAGAGATACGCCGCCAAACACCCATCCTCTCCACTTTCTTCCCGGTGCAATAGGGCACACCGCTGCCATTATCTCAAAGGTATCATCCCTTACCTGTGGAGCTTGCATTGAACCAGAGAAGTGAGCGACTACCCCAATCTTTCTGGGAGCGCCACTATAAAGTACCAGTCCTACACAGGAGCCATAACCGTCAGATCTTAATTCTCCTGCATTGGTGCCGGTTACCCAAGTACACTCCGGCCTGAAACGATAAGCCGCATAGCCATCTCCCAATCGAACTGCCATAGCATAGACTCCTTATTGGAAATTTATTCAATATATGACCATTCAGTCTGTACCAATATAACGATAAATTACGTGAGAGCCTTGATCAATATCAGCAGATTACACCTTTGAAGAATGACTATTTGCTGGATAGTTAATGTCCAACCCCTAGTGCGGGAGCCTTTGGTGTTGGTCGCAGAGTTTTATAGGTTAAAGTTTGCTTAACGGGATAACTGAACGGTAATCAAAGTCTGCTGGCAAGCCCTTGCGCCGGGAAATAGATCTTGAAGTAGGGAGCTAGGTATTGTTATGTCTCCCCACCAAGATGCTTGAGAACGTGGCAAATTTCTTCTTTATTATCGTTAATAAGTCTTTCTGATAATATTTTCAACTTGTCAATTGATTTGTAATCGAATGGATCTACAAAGGGGTCAATAATTTCAACATTCAAATAGTTGAATTCTATTTGGCCTTCAGGAGCAAGTGATTTTGCTATGTCAAGTGTGTATATTTGTTGGTCATCCATTGATCTCTGTACATTGGATATGGCATCCTGCATCCAATTCAATCTTCCCCAATTTTTGAGTTCTCGGTAATTTTTCTCCATAGTTTCTAGTGGAGAAGTACCTGCGCCTAAAACAAGTACATAGTATTTTTTTCCAGGGAACTCTTTGATGATTTCACGCAGAATAATGCTTGCAGGGTTGTTTGCTGATATTCCTGCATCTGAATAATAACGATGTTTAACATCATCATTGTGGCTCATAAAGTCTACGGGCGGAAAAAGGGTCTCTGCGGCGGCGGCAGCTGTTACCAGTTGGTAAAGAGTGTCTGTCGGCAATTCGCTACTATCTTCGCCGCGGTTCTTAAATAGATGTAGCTTACCGGTATGGATATCGAGTGATGGAATAATGACGTAATTATTTAGTTCTCTAAAATTCAGTTCGCTACTATAGTGCTTTTGCATGACTTCATGTAGTCGATCTCCCAGAAATCTAGGAGATAAAAAGCCATTTACTGTTAAGATTTTGTGATACCATGGCGAAGAGAACAAATATTCGCTTTCGCTTTTATAGATATCAATAATTTTCTCACTTTTTGAATGAAGCTCTGCTTCTTCATCCTTGAACATGTAGTCTTTCTGATGAGGCATATTTAACCCGGTTGCGATGATGGCACCGGTTGATACCCCACTAAACACATCAAAAATTTCACTGGTAGGCTTACCTAATTTTTCCTCAATATATTGAAGGACATAAAGAGGGATAAGACCGCGAATACCACCACCATCGATGATAAGGATTTTGATAGTATCTTTGTCTTCAAGCCCCTTGTTGCTGACTATTGGTTCATCAGAAACAGGAGTCGCATTAAACTTGATGCTTTCAGCAAGTTGATTGTTGTAGAAATAAACAGTCCCAATGAAAGCAAAAGCTAACAAAGTAATAGTAAGTAGTAAGTATCTGGTCCTCATGCCAAATTCAACCTGTACCCTCTTTATTAAGAAGAGTACTAAGTGGCGTATTAGTTTTGCATTAAAAATACCTTTTGGTGACTGTGAATATATAAATATTTTTTACATTTTATATATCGATTACCAGGCAGTCGTAAAGATATTTAATTGGGGAGGGCTTGTGGCTGTTTCACTGGGAAATTATTTGTTTTTTTTATGGTGGGGAAGATTTATATTTTATCCTTTTTCTTGTTGCTTCTCGTGTTTCTATCTATCGAGGTGATTTTTGGCTTATATTTTATCTGAATGTATTGGAGCTAAAGGGCTATTGAATTATTCGTTTTAGCCTCACTGTCTGAGGTCTTATATTAATAAGTGGTCTCAAATATAATCGCTTTAGTTCTATAGCTGGCATGTGAAATATTAATGTATATTTAGGGCAAAAATAGTATTTTGCCCTAAATAACTTCCACTCAGTTGCAGCTATGCCCATCTACATCTGCACCGTCTTCAACCCTATTGCAGTTAGGGCATTGGAATCCTCCGCCCGGTTGATTCTTGTAATTAATGTAGCTCCATCCAGTGGGAGGGTTGTCAGGTGTGTACTTGGCTTCTACTGGAGCAGGGTTTGGATTTTGGGGGTCTAAAGTCCCGTCTTTAGTGCTAAGTTCAACTTCCATATTGATTACCCATTTATATATTTAAAAGTACTGATCGATGATGCTGACCAGGCAGATTCAACAAAAGATACTGCTTACTTTTTAGTAAGCGAGTCAATTCTATATGTCCACGTTGTTGCTGTTCTACTTCTGGTTATCACATCTTCTTACATGGTGGAACTTTGGTGCACAATTAGTTAGTTTCTGGCTCAGTTTGTCTGGTAAGTTACGTATTGTCGTTATTTTACGTTTGTATTTTTCAGTGGCTTATGAGTGTGGGTGTAGGGTGGTTTCAAGAAATAGCCGGGGGCACTTTGTAATGATTTTTCTGCCAATAGATTGAAAAGGTGCTTTCCTTGATTAATTTAAAGCAACAAGAGTTTATAGCCTTAGCTATTCTCCTGAGCGGGATTAAAGTATCTGTTTAGGGTGAAATCGTGCAGTGCGTGGTGTGTGAATAGATTGGTTGTGTGCCAGATGATTAATCTAAGTTGTTAGATTATTTTTGGTGTGTGTGATTTTATGCCATTTTTTATGAGGTGTGCGTGAAGTAGGAACCTTGGAGATTTTTTAAGGGGAAGAATTACAGGAGAATATCGTGAATTTTAAACCATATAAAGAAATTGAAGAAAACCGATTTCGAGAGGATTTTGGCTTCTATTTTGAAGACTTCGAAGTTGGACTGGTGATAGAGCATCGCCCTGGTAGAACCTTGACACGAGCTGACAATGTCTGGATGACACTACTTACTATGAATACTGCTCAGTTGCACTTTGATGCGCACTATGCTGAGCGTACAGAGTGGAAATTGCCACTGGTAGATAGTACTTTAACCTTGGCAATCATAACTGGCATGACTGTTAATACGATTAGTAAAAAGGTTGTGGCCAATTTGGAATGGGATAAAGTAAAGTTGTTAAAACCAGTCTTTGAAGGGGATACTATTTATGCTGAAAGTGAAATTATCTCTAAGCGTGAATCGAAGTCGCGGCCCGCTCAAGGTATAGTTACCGTTGAGACTAGAGGTATCAAGCAGAATGGTGATATATTTATGACGTTCTTAAGAACTGTGCTGGTTTACAGAAGAGGGCACACACCGGATTATGCTATTCTTTAGCAGCCTTTGATTGTAAGGTTGTATAAAATATTGTTACATAAAAAATGTGATTTTACTGCAGTTAGCGCCGATGAACTGAAGTGCCTACTTAAGGTGGGCCTATATGAGCACCCTGACACTAAATACTTAATTATCTATTTTTGACAGTTTTAAGTTTAGTCATTGAGTGATCAATACCCACGGGAAAAATAGGATAGCAAGTTTGAAATACTGCCTAATATAAGCACAATCTGGCTCCACAGGAGTATCTTGCAGCGAGATCGTGAGTTTCTGAAGGGCTTCCCAATTTGAAAAAAACAACAACTATAAGCCCCATGATAATTGGCGCTAAGCCTCCCCCTATGCCAGCGGCAATGTTTCCTGTGCGCAAGAATTGGCCGAGAAAGGCTGCGGTAAAGGCGAGTGCTATAGAAAGTAATAGAAATAGAACTAGAGTAGCCCCGGCCTTGTTGGTTTTAGTACCATCAAGAGTATCACTATTTGATATTGATGCTGAGGAAGCATTTTTATTCATAGAATTTTATCCATTTGGTTGTTTCTAATTGGTACGGCGCATATTTAATAGGGTTCCTGGAAAAAATTTCCTAGTAACAACTCACTTAGGGTATCATGCTTGCAAGTCGTTTCTAATACGTCTTATTACATCGAGCCTATCTTGTTTTACGTAGTCTGATATTGCAGGATGAATCAGCGTGAACTTAGAAGTCTGTTGTTTGCGCAGAGTTTTATTGAGGTTTAATAAATAGAGGTTTGTAAAACGATAATTGAGTGCTAACTATCTAGGGGGAATTTTACCTTGTGGAAGTTAGTAATCGTAATTGTCGTATCCAGATCGATATTTTGAATCAAATTTATCATAATAGAAATCTACCCTGTTGCCTTCACGGCAGATAACATCGCAGTGGCTTTGATTTTCAACACAGATATTTTGTGGTCTTTCATTATCACGAATGCACTTGCGGTAGATATCTCTACAGGTATGCTGACAGCGACTGACGATCTCACGTTCGTAAAGAGTTTCGCCCCGGGTGACTTGGGGTGCCAGTGTAATAGCGAACCCTGTAAGTAGAATCGGAAGCACTCTCTTCATAACTGTGTTAGCCCCTGCTATGTCCACTCTGGGTGGACTAACACGCTAAAGATAATGTTTATCTGACCAGGGGACAAAAAACTCTAAGATTATTTTGTGATTAGCACGTATTTTGTATGCCTGTTTCTATAAGTATCCTGGTAAACATATTACATAACGTGATTGTTCTGTTAGGAGACTGGCTATTCACTTATCCCTATGTCGGCTTAGTATCGTTAAAGAGTATCCCTGCCTGCTGTTTAAAACACTATTGAAGGAAATACAGTTTCAGCACTAGCTGCAGCTGTTGCCAGTTGATAGAGGCTGTTTGAGGAAAGATTGGTAATTTTACCTTGGTCACTCTCCGGGGTGAGCGAGCCTCAAAGAGTTTTGCATTTCGCTGGCTGAGTTTCCCTTACTATGGGAAAAAGGTGTAGGCCGAAGTCAGTTTGCGCCTAGTGATTGAGGGTGCGCTTATTCTATTGGCAAAAAAATATCCGTAATCATTTCACTCTCTTTCACCTCTGGAAAGAATTTCACCCTCTCCAGAAAAATCGGGAAGTTTCGCAGTGTGAAATTAGACACTTCCAGCCAGTCTGAATATAGATAGCTTACGGTGATACCTATTGTGTCATCACTGCCGATATGCCTGATAACCGCACACTTACCAGCGGGAATAGTCTTGCTCTTGATGCCATGGTTATCCTTCTTCACTGGATATGATACTGAACAGCAGACATCATACTGGTACTCACCCGGTTCTGTTGTTGCCGGATCATTATAGAGAAGATTGAATGTCCTGCTTGTAGCCGGTGTTAGCCCCTGTGATTTCCTCCACTCAATAAATTTTCTAATGGTTGTGCTAAGTAGATTTGGTGGCCCCTTGTGCTCCAGGGCCGCTACCAAAGTTTCGGGAAAGTCTATGATGGTCACTTGGATTTTGTCCTGGCTTCTCATTATCTGTGTTCTCAATGTCAGAATAGGCTGGTAGCGGGAAAGCCAATGGTCCCAGTTTGGTGACAGCCGGAACTTTGATGGGCTCTGACCAAAGTGCTTTTTGAATGCCCGAGAGAAAGCTTCATGGCTGTCATAGCCATTTTCCAAAGCTATATCCAGAATCCTTCTGTCTGTGCGATAAGCCAGCTGGTAAGCGCTACGCTTAAGCCTTAACAGCCTGACAACGGCCATTAAGGGCATGCCAAAATATGCTGAGCATTGGCGATGAAAGTGATACCTGGATAACTGGGTGAGCCCGCATAGCTGGTCGATATCCAGCTCGGTATCAAGGTTGGCTTCGATATAAGCTAGTACTTGCAGAAATTGTTCCCGATAACTGGCCATACTTGCCTTCCTCCCCTTTGGTAATGGAATACTATAACGACAGGGTTACTAAGGCTTGATCAATCTTGCTGACTAGAGTTGAGGGTTGGTTTGTCTAACTTGAATGGGGGTAAATGGGAAAGTGGTGGGGGCTTAGCCCCCATTTGAGTACTAGCGGATGCCAGTTAGCAGGGGGTGGATGATCGCTTAAAGGTGTTGACCATCATTTTTGCCTCTTTGAGGCTACTGAGATAACCCTTGAGGGAATTTACTCCGGCTTTAACCCCGAGTGAGCTCAACTTCATAACCAGTGAGAGGGCGAGCTCTGATTTGAGATAGGGCGTGAATGCCAGGAATGCCTTGAAGATAGAACAATGTATTCTGTTTAGCAGGTTCTGTATTTCTTTGTTGCTGGTAGAGATCTTTTCAGCCTTTTTTTCGAAAGCCTTCAGCTCATCCAGGTACTCCACAAATAAACGGAAGTTGAATACAACGGTTCTATGCTCCTTGTACTCCGCAATGATAGTACTCAGGGCATCGTTAATTTTTCTGAGGGCGATATAATCTGTTCTGGAGAGACTCTCATAGGAGTTAGAGAGATACGTAATGGTATCTCTCCGCAACTGACAAAACTCGAACAAGTGCTGGTCGTGTTTTCTCATTTCCCAAAGCCGATATATCTGGATTGAAATGAAGAAAAGAGCAAGGGCTAACAATATGTAGAGCACTACTCAAACTCCTTTTCATTAATTGGCTTTCTCGGTGCCACTTTTCTGGTGGGCGGGGAATAGGAGAAGGCATTATCCATCAGCTTCAGGAACCTGTCTCGATACTCCCTATTATCTGCCGCTAGTCGATCAATTTCAACTTGACGATCTTTCAGTCGCCCGCTGTACATCCAGAAAAGTAAATAATGTGCAAAGATGAAAAATACGACAAACAGACCATTTTTCAGGCCCATTTCTTGGATAAAGTGGAGTATATCCTTGAGGGTATCGGTCATGTAGTCCCTTAAAGCCAATTTTACAGATTCATGCGCATTTTTAACTATTGAGACTATTGAATCAACTTGATACGAACCACTGTTGCCGATAATGGGGACTCGTGTGCAAATTACTGGGATATGGGAGAGCCGGGGGAGCTACGTCTCGGCCCTCTGTTATTGAGCTGGGTATGGTAAAAAGCGGGGACCTGGGTATTACTGTACTTCTGCCGGGCGTGACTCCGCTGGCTCTTTGTTATCCTCAGCCTTACTCTTTTCGGGATTTTTTATTACGCCTTTCTGGAGTATTAATGTGTTCGGATAGGTGATCAACTCTTCCCTTCTCCTGATTAATACATGGAAGAGCGTGATTTCCTCAATAATCCCGGAAATGTCGTCGTCCTTATCCATTACCTGGATTTTGTCACCCACACGATAAGGAAAATCGAAGAAAATAATCAGGCTGGCGGTGATATTGCTCAGAATTGACCACTGGGCAAAGAGCGCCACGCCAATTACAGCAAATACCGAAGAGAGGAAGATGGAAACCTGGGTATATTCAAATCCCAAAGCACTGATCAGCAGTGCCAAGTGAAATCCCAGTAGCGCAATGCCCACAGTTTTGGAGATGTATTTCAGGCGGTAGGGTTTCACTGCCTTGGCGCCGCCTAACTTTTTGATGGCGGAAGAGCTCAATCTCATGCAGATAAAATAAGAAGCCACAATCAGTGCAGCGACCAATAAATTCATATTTGTGTCTCTCTCTTTGTGCTGGGGCAGGCTTATCGAGGGGTTCCAGTGGGCTATTGATCGAGTAATAACAGGCCCTGTTATCTGGGTTTTGCCTATGGGGCCGGATCATAGTCCCAGAGTGTCACGCTGCCAAGCGGCTTGAGGGTAACTGGTGGGCTGGCCTTTGGTGTCAGACTCTACCTCTCCTTGGCCACCATTGGATGTTAGTGAGCACTTCCCGGCCCTGTGGTCACTTAATTCTCTTGCCGGTGTCACTTTTCAGCCTCTAAACTGTATTTATATACAGTATTGGTGTTCCCTAATGAAACTGACCCCTTTATACAGCCATGGTGTTGCAGCAGGCTTCCCCTCTCCCGCGGATGACCACAGGGAGGATTCACTAAGCCTCGACCAACACCTTATTACCCGGCCCGCTGCCACTTTTATGGCGCGTGCCAATGGGGACTCAATGCAGGGCCTGGGCATCTTTGACCGGGATCTCCTGATAGTAGACCGCTCACTGGAGCCGGCTCAGGGGGATGTTGTGGTAGTTGCCCTGGATGGACAGCTCGCCTGCAAGGTCCTGGACCGCTACCGGGGGCGCCTGCTCTCCGCCAATGATCGCTACCCTCCGATACCTATCAGGGAGGGGCAGGAGCTCGTTGTGGAAGGGGTGGTAAAGGCATCCATTCGCTACCATCGATCTTGCTGAATGCTGGCATTGGTGGATTGCAACAGTTGCTACGCCAGCTGTGAACAGATTTTTCGGCCGGACCTGCGGGGTAGGCCAGTGGTGGTGTTATCAAATAACGATGGCTTTGTGGTAGCGCGTTCCAAAGAGGCCAAATTGCTGGGTATCGGTGATTTGGAACCTTTCTTCAAGATTGAACATTTGCTGCGGCATCATGATGTTGCCATTTTTTCCAGTAACTACCCTCTCTATGGTGATATCTCTCACAGAGTCATGACAACCCTGCGGGACTTTAGCCCAGAGGTGGAGGTGTACAGTATTGATGAGATGTTCCTCAATCTGCAGGGCCTGCGGGAGGACTGGGTCGAGTACGGGCAGGGAATACGTCGAACCCTGTGGCGGGATGTACGTATGCCGGTGGGAGTTGGAATTGCCCCCAGCAAAACCCTGGCCAAGTTGGCGAACAGAGCGGCGAAGAAGATTCCCAAATGCGATGGGGTCTGTGTCTTGGATGGCCCGCAACGTTGGCAATGGCTGCAGAGACGCATACCAGTTGACAAGGTGTGGGGAGTTGGTCGGCGCTTGGCCAAACGGTTAGGGGAATTTGGCATTGTAACTGCCTATGACCTGGGGCAGGCCAACCCCAAAATTTTACGCAGGCGTACCAATATTAATATTGAGCGAACTATCGAGGAGTTGAATGGCTCTCCCTGTTTCAGCCTGGAAGAGCAGCCCGCGCCCAAGAAGCAGATTTATTGCACCCGCTCATTTGGGGAAAAGCTCACCGAGCTGCCGCCCCTGTTACAGGCTATTACACTCTATGCGAGTCGGGCGGCAGAGAAATTGCGTGCGCAGGAATACCTGGTAACAGCGATTCACCTGTTTCTGCATACATCCCCGCATGAGCCCAACTACTACAGCCGCAGCACCGTGGTGCGATGTCCTTACCCTACGGATGACACCCGCTTAATTGCCAGTTTGGCGAAGGGGGCCATAAGGGAACTCTATCGTCCGGGACACCGTTTTATGAAAGCTGGGGTGGGGCTGGTTGAGTTGGTACCCAAGACTTTGGGGCAGGGTGATCTATTCGCCATCGGGCAGCCGGCCCGTGCTGGTATGATGATGCAGACACTGGACCGGGTTAATCAGCGCTTTGGCAGTGGCACTTTGTTTTTAGGTGCTGAGGGTATGCAAAAGCAGTGGAAGATGCGGCAGGCCTATCGCTCACCGGCCTACACAACGCGTTTCGAAGCTCTGCCGGTAGTTAATATTTAAAGGGCAGGCAGCAGCATTAAGGTCTGTATTTGCGGTATGTATATCGGGTGTTCCATTCATATTGCAGTTCTTGATTGCTGTGGGGGTGGTATTTAGTGGGGCGTTTCAGTGAAAACAGAAGGCGGGTCTGAGGACCTTATGGTTTGCCAATTGTTTGGCAGAAATCATGCTGGGCAAGTTAATGCGGTGATAAAGTTTGCACTAACCCTATTGTTGGAAAAGGCCCGAGGGAAAGCTTCCAATTCCATTAGTACAAAATATTAACGCCTTCATGATTAAGGTTGACAGCGAGTAGAAGACGGCAGCAGGTAGAATTAACGCTAAGCTCGTGCCGCTAACTCAATCTTTAGTTTAACCCTGCCTTTAGCATCTGGAAGAACGATAGCAGAAAGGTATTACGAGACCGGTGCACTAATTTTGCTGTTCCAAATGCTTAATAATTCTCTCTAAAGCCGGGCGATTTTCTTCAATTAGCTGGTCGGCATAGGCTCTCAGGTGCCCTTTGGAGCCGGCGTCAAAGATGCCTACAAAAGGTTCTGCAATATCTATATCCAGAAAATCATATTCGATGCGCCCCTTGGATGAGAGAGACTTGGCAATTTCCAGTGTAAAAACCTGCTGGTGATCCATGGACAATTGAATATTAGAGAAGGCATCTCTCAGCCAGCGTAAACGCCCCCAGTTTTTTATTTGGTCATAACTGATTTTCGCCCCCGCAAGAGGTGGATTGCCAGCACCCAGGATCAGTAAATAGTAATTTTTCCCGGGGAATTCGTTAATGATATCCAACAAAATCAGGCTGGTTGGGTTGTTGATAGCCATACCCGCATCGGCGAAAAAACGGTGTTTTGTCTCCCCATCCGGAGCCCTGAAAATTACTGGTGGGAAGGCCGTCTCTGCACTGACAGAAGCTGTAACCAATTGGTAAGTGGTATTGGTTGGTAGGTCGGTGACAGAAGTTCCTCGGTTTTTAAAAAGGTGGATTTTTCCACTGTGTACATCCAGGGCGGGAATAATGACGTAGTTTTTTAAATCAGTAAATGGAAGGTGTTTTGAGTAGTGCTTCGCCAAGGTCTCGTGTAAACGGTCCCCGAGAAAAGAAGGGGAAAAAAGTCCTCCTGCAGTGAGTATCTTATGATACCACGGAGAGGAAAATACATAATCGGTATCCTCCCGATAGACCTTTATCATGTATTCAGTGGCTGACAGGTCTCCGCCACGGTATTCAAGGAGAGATTTAAATGGAACATTAACCCCGGTGGCAATTGCCGCTCCGGTAGAAACCCCGCTAAAAACATCGAATAGCTCACTAACAGGTTTACCAAGGCGGGACTCCAAGTACTGGATTATATAAAGTGGAATGAGGCCGCGAACTCCGCCACCTTCAATAATGAGAATATTGATAGTGTCTTTTTTTTCGATATCTGCCGTGCTTTTTATGAACTCTTCAGTCACGGAGGTTCTTTCAAATATAGCCGTCTGAGTGAATCGGGTATTGTAGATATATGCAATCGTGATATAGAGGGCGACTAAAATTAATAGACTGATGAGTACTTTTTTGGCCATGATTTTTTCATTGCAGCTAAGGATAAAAGCTCCAGCCGTGGAGGTTGCAATTCAGAGTCATTTCATCGGGTTCCTACCAGTGCTTAAATAGTATTCTCGAGTAGTGACGCTAAACAATGATAGATGATAAATATAAGCCAGCTGTGCGGTAGCAGTTAAGTATTTTATGTGGAGTGCGGAGGTTATTCTTTACGCTCTAAAAGTGGATAGTGATAATGTGGGTATTGGTAAGAATGGCGCTAAATAGCCGGGGAGCGGTAGTTTGTAAGAGGTTAGAGAGAGCAAAGAAAAGGGGAAAGCGGACTTTCCCCACTATAACAAACGAAGAGGATTCAGTCTTTAGCGTAGACACATGGGGTTGGCGGATTCAAACTGATTTCCCAGCCAACGATTACTTCCGGTGCAGTTTGGATCAAACAGATCAATCAGGTCAAATTGCTGATTGCCAGATAAAATGTTGCCAAGAATCTGGTAGTTGGAGCTATTTGGGTCAGTCAGGACGATACCACCATAGTTGGGGGAGGCATTAGAGCCGTTGTTTGTTACGAAGTTCGTGCTAATTTTACCACCATTCCCGCCGCTGATATTAATACCAATCTGGCCATTACCGGTCACAGTATTTTGGGTAACTGTGGCAAAGTTACCATTGATGATTACTCCGGTTTGACCATTATTTTCAAAGGTATTTTGCGCAACAATGATATGATCTCCGTCCAGCTCTAAACCGTCTTCACTAAACCCCGCCACATAACTAAATGTCAGCGTATTGCGCAGGCCAAGTATTTCAACGCCTTCGTCACCATCGCCTAAGATGGTGCACCCGGAGACTATATTGTCATTTCCCAACACCTCTACACCATCTGAAACAGTGGAACCGGCGACTCCGGTGATGGAAGTGTCAAGCAAAATATTACCGTCGCTAAATAATAGGACTCCATTCCTAATAACATCTGTCATCGTCATATTGCTGATCTGATGGAAGCCATCGCCCATGGCTACGACGCCATTGAGGCAATTATTAAGTGTGCCATTGCTGACTCTTGCAGCGGTACCTTGTAATTCGACAGCTGTAAACTCTGTGGCGACGGGATCTAGTGTGGAGCAGTTAATTGCGAACCCATTCATATTAAGAATGCCGGCAGGGCCCTGCACGGTAAGTGCAACTGGAGTTGCCTGGCTGAGTTCGCAATTTAGATTACCTGTTAATGTAGTTGGCGAAGTTATAGTGTCGCCACAGCTAACCGCGAATACGTGGAGGGAAAATAGCGATCCAGCAATGAGTACCGCGACACTTTTTATGGCGTTTCCTAAGTTGAAGCCATAACCTTTCATCTGGAACTCCTTTCCAAAAGGGCAAGTGATTTAAATATTTAAAGCATAGCCATTAGTGACCTATTTGCGTGAGTAGCAGTATATTGACCTTTGGTAAGGTGTATGAAGTTTGGGTTATTTGGAATAGTTATATTAGCGGAAGGTATTTTATCTATTGTCGATCGACCAAAATGCTTTTGCCTCTGGGGGCAAAGTATCCAGTACTCGATCAAAGACTGTTTCATCAACATGTTTTCTCAATGCCCAGGCAACGTCCTTGATTGCGTTGTCGGTAGAAAAGTTATGATCCGGGCGAAGGTTCCTGACTTCCTGTGTCATAGTTTGTAAATCTTCAAATGGCTTTTGCTTTTCTGTGACATCCCATTGTTCAACAAAAAGGGCTCGCAGGCATGGGGGGAGTGCTTGGGAGAACCTGATGGCATCCTCCAGGGAAAGGCGGCGACGGAACACCTGAAAGACACCCTGGGTCATTGTGAAAGTAACATGAGTGCTCCATAAGTTGGCTTGATTTCGTGCATCGATAAGATATTCATAAAATTTATCTCGGGAGCGCTGATATTCTGCAGGAACAGGCAAATTCTTATACCCAGAAGTATGAATCGTTAACTTAATATGAGGGTTGTACCGGGAAAAAGGAATTGAATCCCTTTTCCCGGTAAGAATCAAGCGGTGACGCCGTTAATTCAAGCAGCCTGGATTGGCGCTTCCAAACCGATTTCCTTCCCAAATGTTGGTTCCGGTGCAGTCTGGGTCAAAGAGGTCAGACAAGTCATATGGCTCATTGTCAAAAACAATATTCCCAATGATTTGATTTCCGGCTGCTGCCTCATCAGTAACCACAATTCCACCAAACCCCTCTGAGAGATTAGAGCCATTTTCGATTACGGTATTCTGGGTAATCCTGCTACCCACAGTGTTATCAATCTCAATTCCGATTTCGGCATTAGACCTAACAACATTTTGCCCGACTGTGGCGAAATCGCCATTTACCCTGATGCCATTTTCAAGGTTGTGTTCGATAACATTTTGGGCGATATTGGAATAGTCCCCAATTATTTCAATACCCTCTTCATTAAATCCAGAGATATGGCAGAAGGTAACACTATTGTAGTTTCCACCTACTTCTATACCCTCATCTCCACTACCGCTAATCATGCAGTTATTAATATTATTGTTACTTCCCGCTATCATAATGCCATCTGCATTGGTGGAGCCTGCAAGCCCTGTAAGCATTACATTTGTCACAGTATTGGTTCCGCTGGCTAAGCGAATACCATCCCGGTCAAAATCAATAATTTCAATGTTGGAAATAGAGTGAGTTCCGTGGTCTTCAGCAGAAATCCCATTCTCGCAGCCGGAGATCTTTCCTCCTGATACACTAGCACTTGCCCCCTTCAGAACTATGCCAAAAGACTGCATCTCAAATGGAATCTGAATCGAACAGGAAATTTCAGCATCTTCTAATGTAAGGCTGCCGAAGGGCCCAATTACAGTTAAGGCTACAGGGTTCTCTGCAGTTAGCTCGCAGTTGAGGTCCTGTGTGAGAACTCTTGGTTTTATAATGGTGGCGCCGCACTCTACTGCAAATACTTGTGATGAGCTAAATGATGCTAAGAGAATTAATGAAAAAGTTAGAATTTCTCTCGGCAGGTTAAGTATGTTGATCTTCATGTTGAGTTCCCTTTCAGATGGTTATGATTTTCCGGATGTCACTATAAAAGAGGATCGCCTGATACGTGCTTTGGTAGGTTAGACTTTTTTGGAAGAGTTAATGGTGAGGTTATATCAGAAATGTAGATGGGGCTTTTAAAAGCAGTAGTTTAGATTGGTGTTAAGCCAAGAATATTAATGGTGGATATTACTTCGTCGCTCGGGAGCGGAAGCGCTGGACATTTAACAAGCAAGAAATAAAAAAGGCCTACGCAAGTAGCGTAAGCCTTTTCAATATGGCGCGCTCGGGAGGATTCGAACCTCCGACCGCCTGGTTCGTAGCCAGGTACTCTATCCAGCTGAGCTACGAGCGCGTCGAGGAGGCGCACAATATAGATAGGCAAAGATAGAGTCAAGCATTTTCTTCATTCTAGATGCATATTTTGACATTTAGTGACCTGGAGGCCTGTTTATGCGGTCTTCTTTGGAAACTGTAAGGAGCTTATCTAAGAAGGGTAGGCAGGAAGCCCCCCTGTAGGGCTTCCTGAAGCTCATGCGAGACTTGCCAGGTTGTTTGGTGATTACTGATTGATCGTACCGCTATTGTTTGCTCCCAGCTGGGTCACGTTAGCAAGTTGTGAGACACCATTTTGGTTGGCTGTAAGGCTGTTCAGGCTTCCGCTTTGCAGGGAGGTTAAAGTATGGCTCATACCACCCTGATTAGATACAACAGAATTTTCCATACCACTCTGGGTGGTCCATGAGCGAATTAGCGAACCTGCCTGAAAAATATTTTGCGTATTTAGCATACCTTGCTGGTTAATATTTAATTGACTTAAGGAGCTACTGAATTGATTAGCCTGTACTGAATTCTGCTCGCCAATCTGGTCAACAGTAGCAAAATTGTTGCTGCCTCCACCTTGGCCAAGGCTTATCATATTCCCTGTGCCAAATTGCGTGGAGCTGGCAAAGTCAGAAGTGCTTAGACTGTGAGATATTCCACTCTCATTTTGATCCCCGATTTGTAAAATCAGTACGGTACCAAAGGAGCTTTGAATCTGTATCGATACCCCGTTATTGTTGCTGCCGTCCTGGGTCATACTCATAAAGTTATTAGTACTGTCTATTTGGGTGAGCGCTGTATTGTTGGAGTCACCCTGCTGCAAAGAAATGGCTGTATCATTAGATGAATTAATTTGGGTGGCGCTTGTGCCATTATTGGCCCCGAAGAGTGTTTGTGACACCGTAGTTCCGGTGGTATTAATCTGAAAATTTGACAGTATGTTTCCATCGCCACTCTGCAAAATAGTCATATTGGAGGATACGGCATTCTCCTGTTCCAAATTGAGAGAGCTATTTCCGCTGCCTATTTGTGTGTGACTGATAGTGCTATTTAAAGTGGTTCCAAATTGAGTTGCGTCTGAGAAATTATTACTACCATTTTGTATTTGTGAAATGGTGCTGCTGTGAGTACTGAGGTCAGCTTGATCAGCCATGGCCATGTTGCCTGTACCGATCTGTTCAACAATAGACGTATTGTTGTCTGCTAACACATGGACACTGGCAATAACAAGTGCAAATGCTGTGACTAAAAGCTGTGGATTCATAAGGCGATCCTTTGGGTGTAAGTGGCAACAGTAATTTGACAGGTATCAGCAGGGCGCGTGTTTGGCTAGTAATTTGGGCAGGTGAAGGACTCTGTGTGAGGATAATTTCAGAACTGAGGCTGGGTGTTTCGGGACTTCTCACCAAGCAGGTTGGGCGCCGGCACGAATAGACTGCAAATGGCCGTAATCCACGATTACTCTGTCAATTATCTTACGGGTAATCCCGTTGCAGCCATCCTTATCGCGACATCCTGATGAGGTCAATCGGTGCAGGGAAAGTGTTGTTGATATGGGGCAAGGTTGCCATGGGAGGTAAGTGCCAAATCACTAGGACAAAAGTTTACGTTTTGTGCAGCTTGGGAGAGGGCGTCGGCGAGGGCTCTTAAGGGCAGATAACAAAAAAGCCCGAACCTTTCGGTGCGGGCTTTCGTGTATGGCGCGCTCGGGAGGATTCGAACCTTCGACCGCCTGGCTGTGCATAGTTCTTTTGCGGCTATGGCGATACCGAGTGGGTGATACTGGCTGTGGTGTTCAGTATTGAAGTGGGCGTATTGCCGGTGCGAAAGCCCGAATTATAGAGCCATGGCTTACATCTACAGAAATTCCCCCCTAACTTATTGATTTAATTGTGGGTAAAATGTGTTCAAGAGTGGGAGGTCGAACCAGACGACTTGAGCTAATGGCTCACTATCTCTGGTTACTATTTAGACAATAGTTTGTAACCTGCTGTAAATAAAAGCTTTTTTGCGGAGCTTGGAGGCTCCCTCCTAGAAATAGTGGCCAAATAGATAGTGAGCCACTGGCTCATTAATAAACTGTTATGTTTCACAAGAATGAATATCGAGAAATTACATAATATAGTCGCTTGCTTCTGCTTACTTATGATTCCTGTAGGTTTCTATATTGGTGGAGAGAGTGGCACAGATGATGGGGCAGAGTTTATATTTCGCTTGGCGGGCATATATCTTCCGTTCTACTGTATTAAATGCATCAAGCTCGGCCGAGAGAATTTCCTCACCATTAACTGGAGCTCTGATGTAGTAACCAAAGACGGTGAGCCTTTTCTATTTTGGCTTGCTATGTTTATGCTGTTCTCATTATCAGGTGTATTTTTGCTACATTAGTATGAAAAAACATAACAAAGCCAAGCACGATCTGCCAGCAGAGCTGGTTGGACCTACATTCCGCAGCTTCGCTGCTACATTTCGGCCCGTGTTGGCGGCGTTATGAGCACTAGCATGGCAAGACGAATAAAACTTTCAGCGCTAATGACACTACTCGCAATAGTGTTGAGTGGTTGCCCTCGAATCGCAGAGATAGATATCTATAACAATACTGGTGTATCAATATCTTTAAATAGCGGGGGAAGTATCACTCATATTTCCCCTGGCGAAGTAAAAGTTATTGTATTTACCTCAAGCAGTTTGGTTGTCAGTTCCGAAATCGGAGAATGGAAATACGGCCGAAATTTGATTACGTATGGGGGCGAAGATGGTGAATACTTCGACGGCACTGTATATTTGCAAATCAATAAAAGTGGCCAAGTCTTTGCTACTAGAGAAAAAGATAAAAGGCCACAATCTGAATTTGAAGCACAGCCAGAGGGTTTCCCAATTGCACCAAGCTCATAACAAGCAAAGGCAGCATCGCCCTGCGGGCTGGACGCGCTGACGCGCGCCGCTGCTTTGAGCGTTACATGTCTATGAAGTTATTGCTATTTATTATTTTTCTAGCTTTTACGCAGATAGCGCTTGGTTCTGTAAGGTGTCCAGATCCCATTCATGGAAGTAAAGAAACTCTACATTCATGGGAGTTATATGGAGGCCTTGGCCATAAGTTCTATGCCGTAAGCCAATACAAGGGCTTTAAAATAAAGGAAGTGGTTATTTTCCTTGATGCAGGCAATAAAAATCCTGGTGCTTCGATCCCGATGAAATTCACTGTTCAAGGAGGGAAGGCTGAAGGAGAGTTTGATATCTCTGGAAACTGGGAAAGGGTTGAAATTGTTGCTTATTATGGGGAAGGAATCTGTGATCCCAAAATTGCAGTCAGTGTCAGTATGTAACAAGCCGCAGCAATCGCTCCCGTTGGTCGCTGGGACAGCCAAAACGCTACGCTTATTTGTCTGCCCCTGTACGGGGCGTTATGTGTCGCGTGAAGTATGAGTAAACCGCCAAAAGAAATCGATGGTGCTCAGGTTCTGGAATGGGCTTGGTCAGGTGACAAGCCATTTGGCGAGCTTCGTTACGAGTCTGGGGAAATTGCGTCCGAAATATTTGGGCTAGCAATTTGCCAGTACGATGAATCTGATGTTATTTACCGATTCAGCTGCGATTCCAGCTGGGAAAAAGAACAAGATTCAGATTACGGTTCTATTGCTGAGGCAAAAGAAAATCTTCCTGAGCAGTATAAGAAAATCGAAGCGCACTGGCAAAAGTATGAGTAAACACATAACAAGTTGCGTAAGTGGGACAAAATGCTGCGCATTTCACCCCTTCGCAAAGCGTTATGCAAAAGGTTAGATCAGGCATCCAAATAAAATGAATGTTACGTTACCTCAAGAATACATAGAGTTTTTAAAGTCATCTGATCAGCTGTGGGGTGAGACGGATTATGAACTTGGTGAGTATTTTGAGTTGGAGCCACTAGATACAATTGAGAAAATGAATAAGGACATAGGCATAGTTCAAGCAGCTCCAGGATTCATTGCCTTTGCATGTGATGGTGGTGGTGAGGTTTTTGTTTTCGATGAGTCTGGCCAAATATTTATATTGCCGCTAATTGGTATGGAGCCGGGAGCCGCTGTTAAACTTGCCTCATCGTGGTCTGAATTTGAAACACATATTGCGCAAAGTGCATAACAAACGCATGCATTTGACCTCCGCTGCGCTGCGGCAAATGATGCGGGCGTTAAGGCATATGCAGACGGGAAGAAATACGAAATGAGAACTCTTGCTACAGCCTTGGTGCTATCCGTTGTTTTGAATTTGTACTTGATTAATTGGTTTGTTGATAAAAGTTATACGATAGAGGCGGTACCTAAATTGAGTGCCGATGTCCGCATCCTAGGGAAGTTTATTAGCCAAAACAGCACCAAGGAATCAGTAGCCGCTATATTAGAAAGTGATCTACCTGACATCAATTTTGAAGATTCAAAGTCTATGGATAAAAATTACGAGACACAGATCCGGCTTCAAAATCAGATAGTGTTCTATTTTGATGAAAATGAACAGCTTGTTGCCGTAGACCACTGGGGAGCTAAGTTATCTCCGTTATGGCAGAAAAAGCCTTAACAATTGCATGTTGTCGGACTGGTTTTCTGCTGCGCTCCAACCAGCCGCAAATATGGGCGTTAACCCTATCCACGCATTGAGCTATTTTCATGGAAGCAGAGATACTAGATCGACCACCATTATCAGGAGATTTTGAAGAGCATAATTTCTCAAAGTCTGGAAATACTGTGTGGGTTAAATTCTTCGATGAAGAGTATCTAGAATGGGTTGGGGTTTTCAGTCAATCAGGCTGGAGTTCCTTTAATACCGTTCTTCGGGTTCCAGGAGAGAAATTGTTTCTTGTTGTTGCAGGTGGGCAAGGCTACTTTGTCGATCCCAATTCTAGAGAGATTGTTTCAGCCACAGAATGGGATGGTATTGATAATATTATCTACAACGAAGAAACTGGATTCTTGGTAGCTACAGACGGCCTTTGTCTCACCTTGTTCAAAGGGTCTAATCTACATTGGTCCGGTGAGCGAGTATCGGCTGATGGTATTAGCTTTACCGGGCAGTCTGGCCCGATTGTAAAAGGGGTTCTTAACGACCTTACTGACGAAGGCTGTGAATTCACTTTTAATGCAAGTACCTGCGAGTTCAAAGCTGCGTGGATACTAGCAGACAATTGGGGTTAACAAGCAAAGGCAGCCGACGCATAAATGCGCGGCTGCTTTGAGCGTTACAAGCCCTAGCAAGGAATATACAATTGATTTGGGTGGCTCTATTTGCAGGAACCATTATGTGGCTAATTCAGAACTATAAAGATAGTAGTGAGCCGGTAATGGCTTTTTGGATTTACCTTGTTAGTACATTGGTTTTTGGATCAATCATGCTCTTCATCGCTGTAAAAACTAATCATTCCCCGTACGTGGTATTCTCAACTTATTTAGACGGAGGGAGCGGCAAGCTATTCTTATGCTTCTGGGCATTTCTAGCTGCAGCCATATCTCAATTTATTTCAAACTTGCGTAGATCACTGTAGTGCCTTGTAACAAAGCTATCTACACGCCCAACGTTGTTGGGCTGGACAAACTTTCCTGCGATCGAATTTGTGCTGGACGCTTACGCTAGCACAAATCAATCACCAAAAAATTTGCCGTATATAGCGGCGTTAGCAATCAATAGTCGATACTGGGTTAATGGGGAGAGATTTAAATGTTGTTAGAAATCGGAATAGGCGATGCTTATGGAGCAGGGTTTGAATTTTCCCCTAGAGAAAAAGTTGAAGCATACAATAACTTATCTCAGTACTGTGAGCATGAACTAGGGATTGCTCCTGGTTGCTATACAGATGATACTCAAATGTCGCTCGCGATAGCAGAATTGATTATTAGCGACGAAGCTTGGACAAAAGAGAATTTGGCTAATAAGTTCGTTGAATGCTTCAAGCGTGATGAGCGCTTAGGATATTCAAAAGGTTTTTACTCATTTTTGCACTCAATTAGTAGTGGTGAAGAATTTCTTAGAAAAATGAAACCACAAAGCACTAGAAATGGTGCGGCTATGAGATCAGCACCGTTGGGGTATGTCGACAATATTACTAAACTGTTAGAAATGGCTGAGCTGCAAGCGTCACTCACTCACGATACAGAAATTGGCCGTAAATCTTCGCAGGCGGTCGCTTTGGCATCACACTACGCCGTTTATAACTTGGGAGCAAAGGAAAATTTGACGGAGTTTGTGTCACAACATACCAAATATAATTGGCGAGAAAATTGGTCTGCTCCAGTGGCGTGCTGTGCTGAGGAAACGGTCCATGCGCTACTAACGGTTTTGAGAACCTCCGAATCTCTTAAAGACGTTCTTGTAAATAGCGTTGCTTTCAGCGGGGATGTTGATACGGTTGCTGCCGTTGGCTTGGGTATTGCGAGCCGTAGTAAAGAGTATTGTACTGGATTGCCGAGTTTCTTGATCGAGGAGCTGGAAAGTGGGAAGTATGGGAAAGTGTACCTCGAGGAAATAGGTCGCCAGCTAAGTGAATTCGGGGATGCTAACAAAGCTATGAACGAAGACGCCAAAAAGAAGCGAAGCTATTAGGCATCGGCGACCTTGAGCCATTCTTTAAGATTGAGCACTTGTTGCGCGTGCATAGGGTGGCGATCTTCTCTAGTAATTATCCGTTGTATGGCGATATCTCCCACCGGGTAATGACAACCCTACGAGAGTTTAGCCCCAATGTGGAGGTATACAGCATTGATGAAATGTTTATGGACCTTCACGGGCTGCATGAGGAGTGGCTGGATTATGGCCGCAAGATCCGCTGCACACTCTGGCGGGATATCCGTATGCCTGTGGGTGTGGGTATTGCGCCCAGTAAAACCCTGGCCAAGCTAGCTAACCGTGCAGCAAAGAAGATCCCTAAATGTGAAGGCGTCTGCGCACTTGATACGCCAGGGAAGTGGCAGTGGATGCAGCGCCGTACCGCCGTCAATGATGTCTGGGGCATAGGCCGGCGCCTCACCAGGCGCCTGGCCGATTTTGGCATACAGACAGCCCATGACCTGGCGCAGGCCAACCCGAAAATATTGCGCCGTCATATCAATGTGAACATTGAGCGAACGATAGAGGAGTTGAATGGGGTTCCCTGCCTTGGCTTGGAGGAAGAGCCCCCAGCTAAGAAACAGATCTATTGCACCCGCTCCTTTGGTGAAAAACTCACAGACTTACAGCCGATACTGCAGGCTGCCAGCTTATATGCGAGCAGGGCAGCGGAGAAACTGCGAGCGCAAAAATCGCTCGTAAAGTCGATTCATGTATTTCTGCATATCTCGCCCCATGAGCCCAACCACTACAGTCGCAGCACCGTTGTGCAGACTCCATACCCCACCGATGATACGCGAATAATCGTGCGGCTGGTGAGAGAAGCCATTGCCGATTTATACCGCCCCGGCTGCCGCTTTATGAAAGCAGGAGTGGGGCTTGCCGAGATTATCCCGCGTGCGCTAGGGCAGGGTGATTTATTCACTCCAGGGCAATCGATCAAAGCAGGGGTGACCATGCAGGCGATGGATCGGATCAATAAAAAGTATGGTCGTGGGACTTTATTTTTAGGGGCCGAGGGCATCCAGAAGAAGTGGAAGATGCGACAGGCTTTTACATCGCCTGCCTATACCACTCGGTGGGGGGATTTGCCGAGAGTGGTGACTTGATTTAACTGAGGTTGTTGTCCCTTATTTTTGGGGGCATAGCTTGACTTGTGGGGGCCGTTAAGGCTTCGGTTGTAAGTCGGAAGGGGCTGTCTAAATGTACAGTTTTTGAGTGATTATCCTATTTAATTTGCACCACAACAAAAAAAGGCTTACGCCGTGAGACGTAAGCCTTTGATTTGTATGGCGCGCTCGGGAGGATTCGAACCTCCGACCGCCTGGTTCGTAGCCAGGTACTCTATCCAGCTGAGCTACGAGCGCGTTACGGGTGCGGATAGTATAGAGGGTGTTCGCCGAAGTCAACTACTTTTTTACAGAAAAGTCGTTATAAATCATTGCCTTACCTTCTATAAGCCCGGTATCCGAGGGATGTTGGAGGCTGGGTGGGAGATAGCGGCCACAACTTCAAGGAAATGAGTCTGGCTCAGAAGGGTAGGTCGGATCATGTCAATACCGGTATTTCTGTATAGAGGGTAGGGTGGATTCAGTGGTGGGGTGTTGTGCTAGGCCGGGAGGCGTGTCCTCAGTTCAGACAAAGCTGAAGCCAGCCGGATAGCTATGGTAACCATCAAAGTCCCCTTTACTGAGTGCAACACCATGGGCGCGTGCGGTCCCATAGACCAGGCTGATATGGAATAGGAGGTTTGGCAGTATGTATTGGTAGATAAACTCAATTTGGGGCAGCTGCACTTCAATAAAACCGGCTTTGTCAGTGATTATCCTGCTGGTATCAAGTTGCGTTACTTTGGGTAAGGTTTCCAGGTGCTCCAGTGTTCTCTCGATAGTATCTTGAATATCCTCTTTTATAACCCCTTTCTTATCGAATGAAACAACTTTCCGGTCAACCAATGGGCAGTATCCGCGCAAAGCAAAATTGGCTGCAATTTTTGCATTGTCCCCCATGGAAAACATATCCGGGGAAAGCTGCTTGCCGAACAATGATTGTGGAATTTTATTAGTAATTAAAAGTAACTGGGAGAGGTGATGACAAAGAAGGCTTTTAATGGGAGGTTGCATAGAAATCTGTCTGTTAATTGGTCCGGAAGTAGTTCACGCTCAGTAAATGCGTAACTGGCACCGATGCCAAAAAAATCCATTTTCGTTATCTGAATAAGATACTGATGGGTTTTCACCAGTGATAGGCATTTCACCGCCAAACCATTAAGTATCGATGCAAAACTATATCCCAGCCCCAGATATAAAGATTTTTCTTTATCGCATTTACTACATTAAATACTGAGCCAAAGTCTCCCAGTCAAAGCGCCGCGGTTTGCCGTCACTAAACAGTATTTCAATTCGCTGGTCTTCCCATTTCAGCACCCGCCCATGGCCGAGTTTGCGGTGGCGTAGGCCCTCGCCGGGTTCCGGTTTGCGTATGGGCGCACGTGGGGCGCTGATATTGGGGTTGTAATCACAGGCTTCCAGGTAGTGGAGGGCCTGGCGGGAGACAGGGATATCAGTATCTATCTGTTCAGGGCGTTGACGCAGTGAATCCGCCATCAACTTGCTCAGGGGAAGTTGCATTTCACTGATAAACAGTGAAGGCTGGGAGGCTTCGGGGTCTTTTTTATTGGCTGCCTCTGTCGGTGCCAGCAGAAATAGTTTTGACTTTGCCCGGGTTATGGCGACATACATCAGGCGGCGCTCACTCTCCAGGGAGGCGGGGGTGCTGAAATCCCGTTGGGGCTGGTAGGGCATATTGTGCTGGGTGAGAGTGGGAATAATTACCTGATCCCACTCCAGTCCCTTGGCCTGATGCATGGTTGTTATCTGGATGGCATCTGCCTCAGTTTGCTCTCCTTCGCGGTGTTGTCGCTGCAGCTCCTGAAGGTGGGCAAGGGCTTCTATGGGCGGCTGTTTGAGTGTGTCCAAATATTGGCAGAAGGCGAGGATGGTTTGCTGCCGCTCTTCTCCCTGCTGGCGGGTGAAGGCGTCGTCAGCAATTCCGCTGAGGAGTTCCAGTTCGCCGATATGCCTTCGCAGCAGCTCACCGGCATGGCCACGCCAGTTTTCAATTTGGGTTAGCAGATCTGCGCGCTGGCGCAGGCGTTTGGTTTGTGGCTTGCTCAGGTCTTCCGGCAGCAGGTGAACCAGCTGCTTGCCCCAGCCCTTATCCAGGGCGGCGAGGGAGGAGCAAATGGGCTCCAGTACTTTGCGAGGAATACGCACATGGGGCGCAGTTAGCCACTCGTAAAGCCCCTGTTGACGCCGTTTGACGGGCAGCTCGGCAAATCGGCCTGAGGCAATATTCAAACTCCAAAAAAGTGGCCTTAATTCGCGGCGTGATAGCACCGTATTGCGGCTGGCAGATTTGTACGGAATATTGTTGGCCAACAATGCCAGTTCAATGGGGGCCGCAATAGACCAGAGGCGAACTAGCACGGCGATATCATTGAGTGGCTGCCCATGCTTTTGGCAGCGGCGCAAATGCTCTACCAGCCAGCGGCCTTCTTTATCGGTTCTTACCAGTTCGATTTCTGTATGCCGGTCTTCATCTGCGGAAACACAGAATATATCGGCGCGGTCGCGATTATTTTCGATAAAGTGATTGGCCGCCAGGGATAGCTGGTGGCCGTAACGGAAGGTGCGGCTCAGGTGATAAATATTTGAGGGCGGAAAATCGCCATCAAAAAATGTGAGCAGGAAATCTGGCTTGGAGCCGCGCCATTCATAAATAGTCTGGTCCGGGTCGCCAATGGCAATTACGTTGCCGGATTTTCCGTAGAGTACGCGCAATAAAAAGTGCTGTATTTCGTTGATATCCTGGTACTCATCCACCAGGATATCTTCGTAATAGCTACCGTATTGTTCGGCCATCTGCTCATCGAGGCTGAGCAGCATGGCGGGATCGTAAATCAGGTCGGCGTAAGTAACAGCATTTTGGCTACGGCGCCAGGTCTCGAAGGTACGAAACACCTGCAGGAAATACATGTACTCATCGCCGAGTTTCAGCTCCTGAAATGCGCTGAGGTCCCCGGATAGAATGGTCTTGGTGTAGTCAATAAAAAATTCTGCAGCTTCGATCTCCGATTGCTTACGCGCACGGATTTCCTCCAGCTCGTGGGTGGGGGCACATTCCTCAATCGCCTTCCAGATCTGCAGTTGAACAGTGGATTGGGGGAGAGGGGTGAGATTGGCCGCAGCAATATGATCATTGGCGATCATGCGTTGGTATAAGCGGTAGCCCATACTATGGAAAGTGTGTACCGAGGGAATAGGTCCATCCGCAAGGTGCCGCATACGGCGATCGAAATCTTCCCGCGCACTACGGTTATACATCAATACCAGCAGTCGCTCAGGAGAAATACCGGCATCCAGACGGTTTTTCACATAGTGCAGCAGGGCAGTGGTTTTGCCAGAGCCGGCAACGGCAATAATTTTGGCATGACCACCGGCGTGATCTGCAATTGCCTGTTGCTCAGTGGTGAGAGTATTGCCGCCCATCGTGTGCTTCGCCCAAATACTGGATATTTTGCCAGTGTAGGGCCGGCGCTTACAAGTTTATGGGGGATTTCGGTTCAGGCAGGATCAGCGGGAGGGTTGGGCCTGGCAGCTTGATTGTCGTCATCGATCTTATGGTGGCGCAGGGCCAATTCAGCAATATAAGAGGACAGGAACACCCTGCCGCTCAACTCCTGCAATAGCTTGGAGCGCCCCAGTCGGTCCAGTACTGGCCCTTTCACTTCTGCCAGGTGCAGGCAGATATTACGCTCCTGCAGGTCGCGATTGATTTGTTGCAGACGCTCGATGGCAGTGCTGTCAATACGGTTGACCGAAGAGAGAATCAGCACCAGGTCGTGCAGGTTGGGGTGGCGCTTGACCTCCACCAACAGACGCTCTTCGACTGCACTGATATTGCTGAAGAACAGGTTCTCATCGATGCGCAGGAAGAGGATATCCGGCAGGGTTTTCACTGTGTGGCGTAGCACATTGCGAAACTGCTCAGTGCCGGGTACCCGTCCCACCACGGCAATATGAGGCCGGCTTGTGCGCCAGATCAGGGTAGCGAAAGAGAGTCCTACACCCAGGCCAATCCCGGCCTCCACCCCAAACAAGAGTACCCCCAAGAAAGTACCGCCCATGGCAAGGCCGTCGGTGCGGTCGTAGCGCCAGTGGTGGGCCATTGCGCGGACATCTATCAGGTTTGCCGCAGCCACTATTATTGTGGCGGCCAGTACGCAGATCGGCAGTTCGGTAAAAACCTTGGTGGCATACAGCAATACCAGTGCGATCACTATCGCTGCAATAATCCCGCTGAGCGGGGTTTTCGCGCCGGCTTCATCATTAACGGCAGTACGTGCAAAACTGCCGGTTACTGCAAAGCCCCCGGAAAAAGCGCTGAAAAGATTCGAAGTGCCCAGGCCGCGCAACTCGGCGTTGGGGTTGAGTTTTTCTCCCCGGCGCAGGGCGATACTGTGGGCTACTGAGAGGCTCTCGACAAAACCGAGCAGGGCAATAATCAATGCCGGCAACAGTAGCTCGTAAACCATGCCCAGATTAAAAGAGGGCACCTTTAGGGCCGGTAAGCCCGCGGGAATCACGCCAACCACCGGCAGCTCTTTTTCCCAATGAAAGATGGTGGTGAGCAGGACCGATATCAGGACGATCAGCATAGGTGCCAGTCGCGAGAGCAGTTTTGCCCGCGGTGGGCTGGCCCCCATTTTGCGCAACAGAAATGGCAATCCCAGGCGCGCTGCAATCAGGCTGGCCAGGGCCACAATTCCCAGCAAGGCGGCTTCCGGATCTGTCATAGGGGAATTACTGAGAGTGCTTACCAGAATCTCCAGAGCGGTGTGCCCCTCACCCTGAATACCCAGCAGCGGTGCAATCTGCCCCACCATAATCAATATTGCTGCGCCGGAGACAAAGCCATCCACCACCGGCAGGCTCAATAAATTGGACAGGCTGCCAAGGCCCAGTAATCCCATTATTAGCAAAATGATCCCGCTCAGCAGGGCCAGGAGGATGGCGCCGTTTATATATTCCTCGCTACCTGGGGTGGCGATGGGGGTGAGGGCTGAGGCAGTCATCAGAGCCAGAACGGCTACCGGACCGACGGACAGTACAGAGCTTGAGCCAAATATTGCGTAGCCAACCAGGGGGAGTAGCCCAGCATAAAGGCCCAGGTAAGGCGGCAGGCCGGCAAGTGCTGCATAGGCCAGTGCCTGGGGTATCAGCATCATGCTGGCCAGGAGCGCGCCCACGGCATCGCCTACCAGCCACTTGGGCTGGTAGCGCTTTAACCAGGGTGGGATAAGGTGGTGAGCTCGCATTCCCTTGCCTGCTGAAGATTGGCCTGCTTCAACAAGATAGTTGGCTTGTGCCGCGCTAGTGGTTAAAGCGCGGGGTTAGCTCTGGGCTGCGACAGTTTTACGGGCGCCGAACTGGAAAATACCCATGCCGGTGAGCATTGCCAGCGTAAAAACCAGGGCCTTTTCCTGGCCGGCACCTGTGGCCACAATCGCTGGGCCAGGGCAAAAGCCCGCCAACCCCCAGCCCACGCCAAACAGCAGGCCGCCGATTATCAGGGGGCGATCAATATCGGCACTGGTAGGTAGCTGCAGGGGCTCTTTAAGGAGAGAACGGCTGCGTCCCTTTACTAGCTGAAAGGCTGGCAGCCCAACGGTAATTGCACCGATCATCACCAGCGCCAGGGATGGGTCCCAGGCACCGGCCAGGTCTAAGAATCCCAGTACTTTCTCCGGGTTTGCCATGCCTGAGAGCATCAGGCCCAGTCCAAAAGTCAATCCGGCCATTAGTGCGATTATTCTGGATTTCACTGTCATTCCCTCCATCAGGCTGCCAGTAAGTGGCGCAAAACATATACGGTGGCAAAGCCCGCACCCATAAACACCAGCGTGGCAACCAGTGAGCGAAGAGACAGGCGGGACAGCCCGCAAACACCGTGGCCGCTGGTGCAGCCGGAGCCATAGCGGGTGCCAAACCCCACTAACAGTCCGGCGACAATCAGGGTTGAGTAACCCGCATCAATTTTTATTGGGGGTAGGGCAGAAAAAAGTTGCCAGGAGAGGGGGGCGATTAGCATCCCGGCAATAAATGCCAAACGCCAACCAATACCTGTCCCCCTTTCCAATAGGCCGCCAATAATTCCAGAAATACCGGCAATGCGACCATTGAAAAGCAGTAAAAGGGCGCTTGCGAGCCCAATGAGTGCACCGCCAGCGAAAGCGGTAGTGGGGGTAAAGGCCGTCCAATCGATAGTCATGGGTCTACTCCGCGCAATAAAGTTGGTATAGGGTTTGCAGTAGGGTGAGAACTCGCTGGTCAGCTACCCGGTAATACACGTGTTTGCCCTCGCGGCGGGTGGCCACCAGCCCTTCGCGGCGCAAAATACCCAGCTGTTGGGACAGGCTGGGTTGGCGAATTCCCAGCCTTTCTTCAAGTTCGCCTACATTTAGTTCTTCCTGGCTCAGCTGGCAGAGCAGGATCAGGCGGTCCTGATTGGCCAGCGAACGCAGCATGGCCGCAGCCTGGCCGGCGGATTCGCGCATCTTGTCGAAGTCGAGATTATTGGGGTCTGGCATAGCGCTGAGCCTGTGAACAATTTACAAAATAACAATATATTGTTTTATATATTATCAGAATGTATATTGATAGCATAGTGAGTGCTGGAGGGCATGAAATGCACCAAGAGAAGCAAGTCGCTCAGGTAAAGCCGTTCCTTGATCGGGACACAGAAACCTGGAGCTATGTGGTATACGACAAGGAGGGGGGCTCCGCCGCAGTGGTGGATGCTGTGCTCAACTTTGATGTTGCCTCCGGGCGAACCGGTAGCCAGGGGGCAGAAGAGATAGTGTCGTTTATTCGCGACAAGCAGCTGACCCTGGAATGGATATTGGAAACCCACGCCCATGCGGATCACCTTTCAGCGGCCCCCTTTCTGCGGGAGCAGCTGGGTGGGCGTATCGCTATCGGTGACCAGATTTGCCAGGTGCAGAAAATCTTTCGCGATGTCTTTAACCTGGAACGGGAGTTCCTCGCAGACGGCAGCCAGTTTGATCATCTCTTTAAAGATGATGACACCTTTAAGGTGGGAGCGCTGGAAGCGCGAGTGATGTACAGCCCTGGGCATACCCCGGCAGATATGGTTTGGTTAATCGGGGACGCCCTGTTTGTGGGAGATACCCTGTTTATGCCGGATGTGGGCAGCGCCCGCTGCGATTTTCCCGGCGGTGATGCCACACAGTTATATCAGTCTGCACGCAAGATATTGTCCCTGCCAGAAGAAACCCGCATGTTTATGTGCCATGACTATCCACCTAAAGGCAAGCGGGATTACCAGTTTGAAACCAGCGTAGGGATTCAGCGCCGGGAAAATATCCACTTGCGCGATGGTGTCAGCGAAGAAGAGTTTGTAGAAATTCGCAAAAAGCGCGATGCCAGCCTGAATATGCCGAAGCTGATTATCCCCTCTGTGCAGGTAAATATCCGCGCGGGACAAATGCCTCCGGCAGAATCCAATGGTACTGTCTATTTAAAGGTTCCGCTAAATCAGCTTTAGCTATTTGTTAAAGTGTCCCCAGAGGATTGGATTAAATCAATTTTGAGGCGAACATGAACATTAAAAAACTGGATGACCAGGTCAGCGTTTCCGAACATATTACCTGTGACGCTTTGGCACCCTTGGCGCAGAATGGTATACAGGTTGTGGTTTGTAACTGCCCGGAAGGGGAGAGTGAAGCGCATCCCAGCTATGCCGATATGAAGCTTGCAGCGGAAGAAGCTGGAATTAAGTTTGTGGCAATTCCCTTTACCCGTGGGCGTATGATGCGAGAGCACTGCGAGGCCTTTCGCAATGTGCTGCAAGAGGGAAGTAAAGTGCATGCATTTTGCCGAACCGGAAACCGCTCCAGCCAGGTTTGGGCGGGGGCCAAAATCCTGATGGGTGCAGATAAAAAGCAACTGCACTCCCAGGCTCAAGGGGCGGGTTTTGATATTAGTGCAGTACTGGTCACAATCGAACCTTAATCTCATATATTTTTCAGCAGTCAATTCTGGCTGCTGGTGATTAACTATTCTCTATGGCGGTACAACCTGGTGCCGTCTCTAATCTTTCTTGAGTCCTGCGTATAAGGGGGCCGTGGATAGAGAAAAATGTGAGCAGTAAATGATGGCCAAGCAGCAGTTTTCCAGATGGTTTCCTATTCTCAACACCCTTACTTTTTATGATCGGGACACCCTCATTCGGGATCTTTTGGCTGCAGCAATTGTTACAGTACTGTTGATTCCACAGTCTCTTGCTTACGCTCTACTCGCCGGTCTGCCAGCTGAAGTAGGGCTTTATGCCAGTATGGTGCCCCTTATCGTCTACGGTGTTTTTGGCACTAGCAATACTCTGTCGGTGGGGCCGGTTGCTGTGGTTTCCCTGATGAGTGCTGCCGCATTAGGAGAAGTTACAGCGTCAGGTGCTGTGGACTACCTGAGTGCCGCTGCCGCTCTTGCGCTTTTATCTGGGGCTATCCTCGCAGTACTGGGTGCTTTGCGTCTTGGCATGCTCGCTAACTTTCTCTCCCACCCAGTGATATCTGGTTTTATCACTGCCTCTGCCTTATTGATAGCACTTAGCCAGTTGCGGCATCTGCTGGGTATATCTGCCAGTGGTGATACTGCGCCCGAATTGCTTGTCTCCCTATGGGAAAATTTAAGTGCAGTTAATAACCTGGCTTTAATAACCGGCTTGGGAGTCGTGCTGTTTCTATATTGGGCTCGAGCTTATGGGGCAACACTGCTGAAAACCTTTGGTTTATCATCGGGCACTGCCGAACTCCTATCTAAAGCTGCTCCAGTATTGGGGGTGTTGGCAACGATTGGTTTGTCATTTTGGATGGACTTTGAAGTGCGGCAAGTAGCCTTGGTGGGCCTTATTCCTGCAGGTTTACCATCGCTGACCGTGCCCAAAATATCGTTGCCGTTACTTGAGACTTTACTGGTGCCGGCATTAATGATCGCCATTATTGGCTATGTAGAGTCTGTATCTGTTGCCAAAACCCTAGCGGCTAAGCGCAGGCAGAGAATTGATACCAATCAGGAATTGGTTGCCCTGGGTATGGCCAATGTGGGGGCTGGTCTCTCTGGCGGATTTCCTGTGAGTGGAGGCTTCTCCCGCTCTGTGGTGAATGACGCAGCCGGTGCGCAAACGCAATTCGCCAGCATCTTTACCGCGGTGGGTATTGCCCTGGCCGCACTCTTCTTAACTCCGTTTCTTTACTATCTCCCCAAAACCACTCTGGCTGCTACGATTATTGTTGCAGTTCTCTCGCTGGTGGATTTTTCTATCCTGCGTAAAACCTGGCATTTTGCTAAGGCGGACTTTCTAGCAGTAACCCTGACCATCGCCGTTACGCTGCTGTTTGGAGTAGAGCCCGGCGTTGCCTGCGGGGTAGGTGCTTCGCTGCTGCTATTTATTTATCGAGCCTCCAAGCCGCATATTGCGGAAGTTGGACTGGTGGAGGGTACGGAACACTTCCGCAATATTCATAGGCATCAGGTAAAAACTGTTCCTGAGATTCTTAGCTTCCGTGTAGATGGGCGGTTGATCTTCTCTAATATTGGCGTTTTAGAAGAGCGTATCTATGCAGGCCTCGCCAGTAATCCTCAAGTGAAGCATGTGATATTGATGTGTAGTGCGGTGAATGAAATAGATTGGAGTGCCTTGGAGGTATTGGAGTCTATCAATGGCAATCTACTGGATAGAGACATTCAACTGCATCTGTCGGAAGTTAAGGGGCCAGTGATGGATTGCCTGGAGAGGAGTAGTTTTCTGCAGAAGTTATCTGGAGATGTATTCTTGAGTCAGTACCAAGCATTTTCTTCTGTTGTAGAATATTAACCTTAACTATTCGTAATCCACTTAAATGTTTTTATTAAAAATGGAGAGCGAGGCTCTCCATTTTTAAGTTATTAGTGATTTCTCTATGGCTGAATTAATTAATGCTGTTTGAGTGGTAAATCATCGCTTGCCAAACATTTTGCTTGCCGCCACCGTAGTTGTCATAGGTAGGGTTCTTGATGTATGACCAGGCTACTTTACCGTTACCAAGGAAAATGGGTTCATCTAGGCCACCCCAACCATATTTAGTCAGTTTTACTGGCCCTTCTAACACATTCAGGTCTGCGTCAATCTCCATAACATAATAGGCTTTAGGGACCAGCATACGCATTGCGCCATTCTTAGCTGAACTTCGGTTATATGACAGGTTGTCGGAGATACACTGAAATTGTGCGTAGCCAAACAGGTAGCGACCATTTTTCAAATTGATAAGTTGAGGGTCACTGATTTGACAGTCGGGCTCCTCTACCAGCCATTTGAAGCCTTGCCCCTCGATACTGCCGTTACCATCGACTTTGGCGATGCCAATACGGGTTAAAGAAGAGGCGTCCAAGGCATCGCCTCCGCGTAGGCCCTGTCTGGAGATGGTTGGGTTGGCGCTGCTTGACATATATGAGAAGAAGCAATTTGTACTATCTGAACATTGCTCATCAAAGGGGCCTCCACTACTTGTATCAATGCCGTATTTGCTTTGAAGGAAGCTATTCATTTCCTCGTCATCGATATACTTGGGGGAGACGATAAGCGATAGATTTGTATCTTCATCAACCGGAACTACCGTGTGCCCACCTCCATTGGAGAAGAATGCATTGTCGGACGGGACCAGGTAATTGTAATTTCCTTCAAATCTACTGGTTGAGGAAGTATCCTCCATTTTGATAGCAATAGTGTTTAACCCGCGAGACTGATTATATTTGCCGCCATCGCTGGTACAAATTGCTCCATATTTTTCATTGTCTGGGTTATAGAAAGCCCGGATATTTAATACATGGCCATAGCCACAAAGCCAATACCAACCCCTATTATTGCTGCCACTCATGTTTAGGGACCAGTTATCCCGATCAATGACGGTCATTCCTGCAGAATAGTGGGAGCCGCCATAGCTGCCGTCAAAAACTCGCGCTGTCACGGAGAACGCATAGCTGGTACGGCCTTGGCTATCATTATCCACATAGATAAGCTCCTGGGCTCCGGCATGGCCACCACCGTGCATCTTGTTTACAACATAGGCTGCGGGCTTTTCACTGAGCGGTTGATTGTCCCACTCCATTAGCCAGATCTGGTCGTTATATTTATAGCCTCTCTCACGAATGTACTCGACCATCGCGTTATAGTCGGCTTCAGAGAGCTGATCGACGATATAAGCCATCTCCTCTTGCATCTCATTTCCTTTAATTGTCTTAAAGGATGGAGAATCACCAAAATCGGTCTCAGGGAAACTGGCTTTAAGCCCGGGGAGGAAGTCCTCAAATGTTAGGGTTGGATGATCAGTAAAGTAGCCGATGTACTGACTATGATTGGTTGATATCATCAGGCCGATGTCCCTTTCAATACGGGCATCAATAGGGCTGATATTGTCCTCCATTTTCATCCAATCGCTGCCGTATTGCTCTACCAAGTCACCCTGAACCTCATAACGCTTGTTTGCCTGGTATTCAGTGTTGCACAAGACCGCAACCCGGGAGCAATCTGAGCTGGCCGCAATTCCATGCGACTCGTAGCATTGTTTTAGCAACGTTGTGTTACCGGTTTGATCGAAGCTTGAAGTCTCTGGGTTATATTGCAGCTCATAAACAGTGCCATAAGTGACTTCATCATCTCCACTACCCTCGCTTAGGGTCTTGGAAACAAATATCCGAGGTTTATCAGTGTCAGTTGCGCAGGCAGCCGTGTAAGTTCGCATGGGGACCGACTTTAGGGTGTCGTCCTGGGTGCTGTCTGTCCTGGCAATATAGTGTGGGAGCCCGTGAACCTCTTGAGCATTGGGTTGGCCATTCGGTAGGGTGATATCCCGAGAAGTAATTCGGGCAAATCCCAAGTCTGCAGTTTCAATATCGCCAACAGTCACTGTGCCGGGTTCATTGTCTGGAAGTGGTGTAGTGCTACCTGATCCGCTGCCGCCCGTACCACTGCCACCTGTGCTACCTCCGGAGCCCTGGCCACTACCATCTCCCCCTGTGGATGGGGATGGATCGGAATCCGAAGAGGAGCCCCCACCGCCACCGCATGAAGCCAATACGACAGTAAGTGTCAGTGCCAAAATTTTCTTGCTAAATAGCTTATCCATAGTCTGCTCAAAGATACATTATTTAAATCGAATGCAATGTGGGAACTTGTGGACCACTTCACAATGTTGAAAAGGCAAAATTGGGGGACCATTCTAGTTCCCTTTATTTACTTTTCTGTGCAGTACTTAATATATCTTCTACTGGGTCACTATATTGAAAGGAAATCTGGTATAGGCCCTCTTCTTGACCAGTTGGAGAAGTTTTAAATGGAATCACTAGAAGTTTTGTCGAAGACTGAATAGGAGAGTAAGAGTACCTATGGATCAATGCCAGTGTCTAATTTTTATCAATAAGTGCGACTAATTTTTTGACGAGGTCTCACAGTGGAAAAGGTCGGTATCTTAGTTCATGTTAGAGTAACTTCGATTGCGATTGGCAAAAGGAATATATGTATGTCAGGTAAAATCTGCCTGTTTATGAATAGACGATGTGTGCTTGATGCCCACAAATTTATTTGTCAAATGCTTCAATGATTTATGATTCAAGTGTCTTACAAGGTTTGGGTATTACACTTCATAACTGACAGCAAGTTTTGGATTTTTTGCTAGACAGCTTTTGCTCACCAATGCCAGTGGGCTAATTACTGGCATTGGCAGGCTCTTTTTTTAATTTAATAGAAAACTGACTATTGGTATTAAAATAGCTGCAAATTTGGTTTGCGGATTGGATGATGGATCATTTGGATCAGTACCCTCTTCATACTCCTGAAGGTTGGTATATCCATCATTATCTGGATCATACCATGCGTCATTTACAGATAATGGATTAAGGCCATTGTCATATTCCCATTTATCATCAATTCCATCACCGTCTGTATCAGTCAGGTTTACATTCGTACCGATTTGACGCTCATGCCAATTGGACAAGCCATCATTATCGTTATCAATACGAATAGCTACCTCTGTAGAGACCAATTCAATATCGGAATTTAAAACGCCGTGATTGGCACCGCCCGTTGACGTACAACCTGCATTGGTATGTACACCAATCAGGTGACCGGAATCATCTAACACGCCGGAGCCGGAGCTCCCTCCTGTTGTGTCCAAGTTTGCGTAGCGCATATAGCCGACCAAGCCGCCACTCGACTCTACGCCGTCATATTGGCCGGCGTCAACTACCTTTGGAATTCCTGCGGGATGTTGGATAATTGTTAATTGGTCATTCAGATTTGGAATGTCGGCAGATAACGAGGCAGATGGAAATTGAGAGTTAGGGTTGCCTGCTAGCTGGACTACTGCATAGTCTAAACCACCGTGTCTATATTCTACCAAGTCAACAATGTCAAACGATACTATGGATCTCAATGTGCCATTTGCATCATATTGATAATTAAATTCAACATGCATATTTGTAGCATGTTGTGCGGATGTAATTGTCCGCCCTGTGGTATTGTCAATAGGAGCATCCCATCCGCGCCCGTCATTGGTTTGCTGGTCGAAACAGTGCCCGGCGGTTAAAAACAAATTGTTGGTTAGTAATGTACCCGTACACCACCTAACGTCATTGACATTTCCTGGGTTGTTATATAGCGCATTAAGGTTATTGTTCCATCGAATATGTCCGACAGCACCTTGATGCGTGTTAACGAAGTCTATGGTTGGCCCAAGCGTTCCGTTATAGCTCTCAACATCTTGCCAGTCAGTAGTGGGTCCACAAATAGATTCAGTGATAACTGCATCTGGAGGAGGGGGGATTTCATTCATCATTGATGAATGGCTGTCTTCGGCAAATGAGAATGATCCCGCGGTGACCAGCGCACCGAAAGAGACTATCCCTAGTATTGCATTTATATTCATTATTGCTTCCCTATCGTTTATGTATTCGCAAATGCGAAGCTAGTCGCCGCCCAACATTGGTTCCACTGAGTAGATATATTTACAATTTAACCCGGGCATTGTGCCGGAAGATTCCAGGTAACTATTGGCAATGCATATCCTATAATCAAGGATACCTTCCCCTTTTCTGTAAATGCGCCAATATGAAAGGCAACTTTTGGATAGAATTTTGTGGTTTGCACCAATCTAATTTAGTGATTGATGCTTCACAATGGTTCTGCTGATTTCAATATTCAGCAAGAGTTTGGTGAAGCATTCCTCACCAAACCCTAAAGTTCCAGAAGCATCTTGGTTACTTACTAAAGCTGTTCTGGCAGTTGGTGGTACCAAAATTAAGGTGCTCCCTAATAGTCCTGGTACACATATCTAATATACTGATGGTTTTCCGGGTCACATGATGGAACCCCAAGCTTAACGCTCTTTCCAGTAGTGGCCGCATTTAATAGCATGGCATACCAAGCTTTCGCCGTTTCCGGTTGAGAGTCCAAGCTGAAACGCCAATAGGTATTTCCTACGGTACTCTCTAATTTACAGGCATCATCTTTTAATCGGAAGTTGACGATGTTGTCATGAACATAGATTCTAGCTACTGGACCAACTACAGCATCAGCTTGAACATTCGCAGCTAAAGCTGCAAGACCCAATAATAGGAATTTTTTCATTTTTAAGTGGCTCCTAGCCAAGGTTTTGTGTGAGTGTCCTTCAAGATAAATTGTACCAAATACCTTGATATCCTTTTGCCTCTACAACAGGAAAGCCTGTGTGAGCTTATTGAGTTGGGTGTGAAGTTATCTGCACAACTCAACGTAAGGAAATTAATTTTTATTTCAGTATTGGTAGCGCCACTGATGGTATATTTGTAAATATCAATGCGTCAATAGGTTTAATGCTATTTTTTGCGGAGTGTACGTTTTGTGGTTTTTGTAATTTGATGTAATTTGCCGTTTTATTGGTGATAGTAGTTTTTAGATGATTAATGGTGTTGAGTTTCTATTTGTATAATTTGAATCTGGTCGTTAGTTTTAAGGTGAGTTGAATTAATAGAGGGATAAGTGGTGTATATTTTTAGCGTAATTTGTTGGCGGTGAATTCAGGACACCTAAAAATTGGAGATAGGTACTAATAAGGTTATTGGTACCAGTACAGTATCGGCAGATATTTATTATCAATTTAGGGCTAATCGGCAGTGAAAAACTGAAAGGTATACTTGGGGTTCGAACCTCGTGGTTTTGGGTAATTGAAGTCGGATTATGTATCCTGGACTCAATTTACTCGCGACGATACTCATCGTCAATGCTAAATTCCATATCTGTATCACACAGGAATTCCCATTTTGCATAGCGAGAGGTGCAATGATAATAGGGTATCGTGCTCAAAGAGATCTGAGCGCTACGAGGCAAAGGCATTAATTATATAAATGTGTATATTTGTGCAGCATTTGATTTTGCAGTCTATGCTGTGTCAATATTTATGACGCTTATAGCTACGAGTTTTGTGGGTGCTCCGAATCTATGCACAAGGTCAAATTAATGAAAATTGTGGTGGTAGTAGTGTTACTGATAATCAGTATCACCTATTTTACTAGACCGGAAAAAGCAAGTGAGTTACTTGCTGAATACTGTCGAGGTTCCTATCCGGATATGTCATTAGAGAAGTGTAGACAGCAAATAAGGACCCCTAAAATCAGGTGTGATGTTCTGAAAGGTACCCTGGAGAAAGATGATGTGTGCGTAAGGTGGGGGCCGCCAAAAGGTTCTCGGCGGGCTCTTGATAACGATATTAATTTATAAATAAATATTTTAGAGGTTTCACTGATTGTAGCCATACGTGATAAATTTCGATACCTGATGTATTTAATAAAGTAGTTCAAACCAAACTCATTTAAAACTAGTACTCAATACGAGCAACTTTCGCAATCTTTTCCCTTAGCCATTTATTTGCCGGATCATCCTTATTTTTTAAGCTCCAATAGGCTTTCATAGAGTATTGGGGAAGGCTGACCGGTGGAGTAAAATGCACAATATTGAATTTTCCGGCAATAGACTGGATAAATTTTCTTGGCGCGGTGAGGATTCCATCACTACATTCTACAATGTAGGGCGCACTGGAAAAATTTGCTACTTTAAATTGAACATTTCTGGACAAGCCAATTTCTTCTAGTGCCTTGTCAACCGTTCCGCGATTATCTCTCCCTGTGCCTGCCATAATATGCGGATATCGACAAAAATTATGAATATTTTTTTTGTCTCTCAAAAATGGATGCTCATCTCGTACCGCGGAGACGAAATCATCTTTATACAAAGTTTTTACCACCAGGCTTGGATGATTTGATTCCATAACACTGATAGAGAGATCCGCTTCACCGCTCTCAATTTGGTTGGCGATCCTGTGCTTATCTAACTTTATAAAAATAATCTGGATTCTCGGGGCGTCTTTTTGAAGTGATGCTATTAGAGGGGGAGCGATACTCTGCTCCACCAGGTCGCTCGTTGCGATATAAAAAGTGTGCTGGGTACTTGCAGGGTTGAATTCTTCTTGATTTAAAATATTCCGCTCAAAGTCATTTAACCAGCGATTTAGCGGTGTTTGTAGGGACTCAGCTCTTGGAGTCAGCACCAGTTGATTACCCTGTCTTATGACCAGTGAGTCATTAAAGCTATGGCGGAGTTTCTTCAGCGTATGGCTTACCGCAGATTGCGTTAGCCCTGCACGCTCGCCTGCTCGGGTTAGATTTCGGGTCTCAAAAATAATCTGCAGGAGCCTAAGTTGGCTTAGCTCAATGTCCGAAATATTGCTCATTCTAACCGGTCTCGGCTATTAGTTATGTTCATAGCTATATTAAATTAATTAATTTCAGTAATAAACCCTAAGGTCCTATTCTGCCGCCACTTCAATTGTTTCAACCCCAATTTCGAGGAAGTGATTATGAGCTTGAAGAAACTGCTTGCGATGGCAGCATTGCTGGTGAGCCCACTGGCGATGGCAGACAACGTTCTGGTTGTGATGTCAGACGTATCGAAAATGAAGCTGAAGGGTGGCAGTGACTACAAAACGGGCTTCTATTTGAATGAGCTTATGGAACCGGTCAAATTGATGATGGAAGCTGGTCACACAATAACATTTGCCACCCCGATGGGGCTGGCGCCGACACTGGATCCGGTTTCGGATGCGCCTGACCATTTCTTGGATACCAGTCAAGAAAACTACAATGCCCATAGAGCTTTATTCAACCAGCTTATGCTGACTGACAAAGATCACAGTCCAGTAGTCAGCTTTGCGCGTATAGAGCAAATCGGGATAGAGAATTTTGATGCGCTGTTTGTGCCGGGAGGTCATGCACCTTTAGGTGACTTGGTATCCAATGATCAACTGGGTAGCTTCTTACGACATTTTAACGCCGAGTCCAAGCCTACCGGTTTAGTGTGTCACGGCCCAGTTGCGCTGCTGTCCGCATTGCCTAACAGCTCTGAATTTGAAGCCCAAATGAAAGCCGGTAAGAAAGCTAAAGCTGCCAAAGGGTGGGTGTATGACGGCTACAAAATGACCTCTTTTAGTAACTCAGAAGAAGCTGTGGCTACTCAATACTACCTGGGTGGTGATGAGCTGTTCTACTGGCCTCAAAATGCACTCACCAATGCGGGCGGTAATTATTCCCGTAGCAAAGAAGATTGGCAGCCGCATGTAGTTGTTGATCGTGAACTGGTAACAGGCCAGAACAACAAATCCTCCATTGCTGTTGCTCAAGAACTTCTAAAATTGATGAAATAGTAGTCTATTTTAGTAACAGGCTTCTTCAGGCAAAGCTTCAATAAGAATCTCAAGGCTATAAAGAATGATTTCGGTAAATAGCCTATGCCTGAAGGGGCGGTATAAATGCCGTATTTTACAAACTCTATTTTATACCTTTGAGTACCGTTGACGATAATCCAGGAATCCCTATGAGCACATCTACTATCTTTCAGCCGAATAATGTCGCAGTTATTACTGGTGGTGCCAGTGGAATAGGTTTTGCAGCCGCAAAGGCCCTATCAAAAATAGGGATGAAGATTTGTTTAGCTGATGTTAACAAAGAAAAATTGGAAGAAGCCAAGCGCGTTTTACCAAGTGACACTTTAATAGTAGAAACCGATGTAAGTGATTTTAGCTCGGTACTGGCACTCAAAGATAAAGTTAAAAAAGAATACGGCCGTATTGATTTTCTTTTTAACAATGCAGGCACTGCTGTTAAAAATGGAAGCTGGGAGAACTTAGATGGTTGGAATAAGATCATCAATACCAACCTTTGGGGGGTCATTCATTGTATTCATGCATTTGCTCCCGAAATGATAAGTCAAAGCAGCCCATCGGTTATCGTTACAACCGGATCTAAGCAGGGAATTACCACTCCACCAGGAAATCCGGCTTACAACGTCAGTAAAGCTGCGGTAAAAGCCACTGCGGAGGCGTTACAGCACTCTATTCGAAATACACCTGGAAGTCAGGTCTCATCCCACTTATTAATTCCCGGTTTCACTTACACGGGTATGACTGGTAGCTCTAGTAAACCTGATGGCGCATGGACTGCAGATCAAGTGGTTAGTTTTATGTTGGAGAGCGTCGAGCGTGGTGATTTTTACATTCTTTGCCCAGATAATGACGTAGATCGTGAAACTGATGTTAAACGTATGAGATGGGCTATGGGGGATATCATTAACAATCGCCCACCACTCTCTCGTTGGCATCCCGATTACCGCGAGGCATTTGAGGCGGAGATGGGTAAACAGTGAGAATACTATTTTCCTAGTAGGAAATATAATCAGAATTATCTAAATGGAATGCAGGTAGGATTTAATTCAATTTTGTAATTGTTTAAGTCCTATACCTGTATGGTACTAGATAACTGCTTTTAAGGTTTTCATTCCTTAGGCTGGTTTTTCAAAAATTTCGTATGTTTCTCTTATTCGGCACGATATGTCTGTCTATTTGCTTACTAAAAACTAGACAAAAGAGCTGATAGATAACCAATCCGGCTCTTTGTGCTGAAGTCCTTTTTTCTTATTTTTTTAAAAACTCCCTGATTGAATATCTGATCAATAGGGGTGGCTTATAAAGCCTTTTGCGTACTGGTTTTTTAGCTATTGTTTTTGTTCAGTACTATATACATAAAATTAATTCCATTGATGCGCGTACAAGTTTTAATCTTTGCGGCAGCTGATGTGATGAAAAATTTAAGGAGACAATCATGACTCAAACAGCGCTTATTACTGGTTCAAATAGTGGTTTCGGTTATCTCATTGCCAATACACTTGCAAATAATGGCTATAAAGTAATCGGCACCATGCGAGATCCAAGTGGCCGCAATGCTTCTGTAGCCAATGAGCTTATTGCTAAAGGTATCGTTGTCGTCGATATTGATGTAACCGATGATGAGAGCGTCGCCAATGGTATTGCTCAAGCAACTAAAGAAGTCGGTCCAATTGATATATTAATTAATAACGCGGGAGTCGGTACGCTCGGGTGGCAGGAGAGCTTTACCATCGAGGACTTTAAAAAGGTTTTTGATATCAATGTTTTTGGCGTTCAGCGTTTAATACGTGCAGTGTTGCCGCAGATGAAACAACGCCGCAGTGGAACTCTCATTCAAATATCAAGCATTTTAGGCAAGTTCGTATTACCTTTTCTTGGTTCTTATAATGCCACCAAACATGCGGTAGAAGGAATGGCAGAGAATTATCGCGTAGAGCTGGCGCAATTTGGTATTCAATCTTTGATTGTTCAACCAGGCGGATTTGGAACCGGTTTTGGCTCAAACCTGTTAAGAGCAAGTGATAAAGAAGTGGCTGCGAGTTATGGTGAATATGCAGATGCCCCTGAGCAAATGTGGGCCGGTACTGAGAAGGGCCATGAATCAGAGGATGCCCCCAGTCCGCAATTAGTTGCAGATGCGGTTCTGAACTTACTGAAGACGGAGCCTTCAAGTCGGCCATTTCGAACAACTGTGGACGGTACTGGATTGAACCCTACGATCGAAAAGATCAATCAAGTGACCGAAGAAGCAATGCAGGAAATTTATTCAGCATACGAAATGGGTAATTTATTCCAGCTTAAAAAGTACTAATCTGTTCAAGGTGTAGTAGCAATCTTATGTGCTTGTACAGATATAAAGGTACCTTATATTTTATATATTTAGATTTCACATGCTCTTAAATGTGCCTTGGATTTTTATCGCAGATAGTAAAAGCCCAATTATTCATACAGCCATTAGTACTGAACGGAAAATACTATTAAAGAGGCGCTGTACGCTATTAGATTTCCTGAGATAGAGGGGCGGAATAGTAAGCAATCTGATTTCAATGGGTATTCAGAATTACTATGGATAGAAGTGCATTGGCCTGCAGCCGGTATTCCTTTTCTAGAGCTAAGCATATCATTTGCTGTGGGAGTTTGGGCGGAGTTTGGCATCTGGTAAAGTGAAACCTTGTGCAAATCAGGCTAGCCATTGAAGTGTGTAAATAAAAAATTACTAATTCAATAGTATTTAGGGGTGATGCACGATATAGGCTATTTTTAACTTAATATGGGTGAGCATATAAAATACCAATGCTCACCCATATTTTGCTAGAAATTATCCTGTTGTCTTACCTGATGCCAATTGGCTCCAAAGTCAGTTGACTCATAGAAGTCCCCATTGGCACCATCACAGGATACCAACAGGCGGTCGGCAATCTGAGGGACTATAGAGGTACAATAGTCTGTCGGCGGTTCATTTTCGGTTGCCACCCAGCTCTCCCCACCATCGGTGGTGGTTAGGATTTTGACTTCAGTATCACGAGTTCCATCAGAAAAGCTATTTAACGCAAAGCTTACAATAGCAATAGCATCATTTTTATTGGAGAACCAGGGAACGGATCGGAATGTAAAGCTCTTTTTACGACATGAGTTTTTTGGAGATTTATTATCCGGGCAGCTTCGGATATAGGTTGTTATTTTATTCTGAGCGCCATTTTGGTCGATTTTATGATAGGTTGGCTTTCCACTCAATGACCAAAAGCCAGCTTTTTCAATACCTAGCTGAACAGCACCAGCATCAATAATTGCTGAAAATTCAAAGTCATTAACAGATCTTTCGATCATCCAATTGTCGGGGTTATAAATGAAAATTTCGCTATTGATTGTCGCAAATATGGTATTTTCGTAGATTGAGTGGTTACGGATATTTATATAGTTCTGCCCATTGAGTTCAAATAGTGTTGTGTTGTATATGTGGCGATCTATTTTTTTTGAGTGAGCCTGTTTGTTTTTTATTTCAGCTTCTAATCTATGATCCCATCTTTTACTCGAATTAGTGGAATAGCGGTTAATTAGTCTCCATTGTACATCTGAACCAGATACGGCGCCTCTTAGAATATCTAGCTCAAAGTCACGAGCAACCAAAATCTCGATTTCTCCTGTATCAAGCATTCTTAAATGCTCTACATGAGAGTTGTGCTCTAGTGATATATCTAGCCAGTCCCCAAAAGCTGGACGCCAGAAAAGAGCTCCTTCACTACCCCCTACCACCAGGTCACCATTTTTATTTTGAGCAATGGCGGTTAATTCATGATTAGTGTCAACAGCATCAAGCTCCCACTCTCCTTCAGAGGTCCGCTTGATAAATACACCAATCTTGCCTAGAAAATAGATAGAATTGGCCGGCGAAACATACTGCTCATTGTATGTCACAGGATTCTGTGCAATAGATATATACGTTGATTCACGTTCCTCATCATTTTCATCAACATGCCATCCATTAAGTACCTCGGGGTTGTACTTAAGGAATGGGAAGTATTTCGTAAGCACTTCACCTTTCTCTGATTCTGGGGCTCGAATCAAGAGGTCAAGATACCTATCACCTTGAGGTTTCGGATAATAGATTAGTGTGCCGAGGTCTGTTACCTCTCCCTGGTTTACGGAGAAGGTTCCCAGTTTTTCATTTGCACTGACGAAGCGGCTATACCATCCATTACCATTGGCGTAAAACGCTCGAATGCTACTCAGAGAGTAGTTTCCAGGTTTGACATAGGAGGCAAATACGGTCGTGCCATTTAATTTTGGCTTTGCGGCTAGGAGGCGCTCCGGCTTTATTGACTTTGACTCATTCAGGTTTTCAGGGTTGATTGTAAGCTGATTAAAGGGTAGGGGGTTACCTGAGGCATTGATGATCCGAGCGACTACGATACCCTCTTGATCATTAATAGGAGCGCTCTCTTCCAGAGCAGGCAGTATATTAACCTGCCCCGCACAGCCCTGTATAATTATTATACAGGTCAAAAGTATAAGTGGGTAAAACTTTATACATCTGAAGGGTTTTATCCCGGGCATATTACTCTCCATAATTTTGGTCGATGCCTGCTAATTGTATTGCAACTAGCTCTAAGATAATATTCTCAGCCGTATCATTCATTTGCAAACCTGAACTTATGGAAGCGGTATCTTGACGCAAAATCTGGAGAATAAAAGGCTGATAGAGTGTAACTCAGGCCGAATGGCCCTCTTTTTAAAGAGTGCCATTTTTACTGCGCTTTTTTTATCGGAGTCAGTAATTGCACGAACTCTATCACTGGTATCTTATGAAAATCCACCTGATTTGGGAAGTAGGCAGGGATATGTACTGGTGAAGCTTGATGTGGGTGGAACGGCGCCTTCGATTGAATTTTTTAAATTGTATTCGAACGGAAGCACCTACTTAGAAAGTGGAAAAAAAACCAGGCTGCGAAAAAATAACCGTTACCATATCAGCCTAAAGGGTAAGCCCTCAGGCTATTACTTAATGGCTATCCCCTCAGGCCTTTACCAAATTACTCAAATTAATGCACCTTATTTTAATCTTCCATACAAGCTAGATACGTCTAGTCGACGTACTTGGCGTTTTCATGTGGAAGCAGAAAAGACCAATTACATTGGCAGCTTGTTCATAGGTAAGCAGAGAAAATCAGATTCGATTGAAGTTTATTTAAAAAATCGTATAGCAACAGATTTTAATGAAATCCAAGCATCACTTGGATCGTTAACTGAGTTATATCCTCTAGTGTCTGGCACGGGAGTACAAGATGTGTTCTTTAATAGTTGGCAGGGTCCGCTGGAGGTAGAGCAGTGAAGATTGTTTGTCAGCTAATTCAATTAGCTTTGTTGAGTTTCATAGTAAATGTTGGGTCGGCAGTTGCGATGCCTGCTGAAACTTACTTTAAGCCCGTTGAAACTATGACGGCTCAGATTAGTCCTGATGGGAAGTTTGTAGCCTCTGTAGCTCAGGGTGATGAAAGCCAGAAGTTGGTTATTTGGAATAGTGTGGATGGATCTAAGAGAACATTGATTGATCTGAAAGCCTTAACACCTAGGGATGCGTCAATCCGATTCATTCGCTGGATCGGTCCTAGATATATTGTTGCGCAATTTATGGAGTTAAAAAAAGGTGTTAAAAATTTACTCGATACCAAGCCTGCTTATCGTTTATTGGTGCTCGATGTTTTAGGTTCTAAAAGTTTACCGCCAAAAGTATTTGAGGTGAAAACATCAGGATGGTTAGTTCATGCCTTACCGGATGAGCCTGGGTATTTTCTATACGCCAAGAGTGGGATTTACTCCAAGGTATACAAGATAGACGTATCAAAACTGAACTTGCTTAACCAGAAAGCGAGTAAGCTTGTACGAAAAGATGGCGGTCAATTTACAGCTCAGAATGAAGTAGCCTCGGTTAAGGGCTTTGCCGCACGATGGTTCTTTGACCTGTCAGGTCAGCCAGAATCTGCTCTGTATTTCGATGAAGGGAAGCTTCACCTAAGTAGGATTGCTGATGGTATTTCTTCAACTCCAATAAAGAGTTGGACGAAAGAAGAGTTAGAGGAGAAGCCATCTGCAGGTGAAAAGTATGGTGTTCTTATTCCGGTGTCTATTAGCCCTGAGGATGGTGCTTACTTTTGTCTGGATACAACTGCTGAGAAAGATCGCACTGTTTACCAGTGTAATTTTTCCACTGGGGAAGAAAGTGTAGTTTACCGATCAGATAGCTATGATATTGTTGATCTGATTATAGATGAATCAACGGGTGCATTAATTGGTGTAAAAGTTGTCAGGGATGGAAAGCTTGAGTATCAATATATAGATGAAAGCATACAAGTAAACGATGGCATGACCAGTTTGCTGGAAACAACGGTGGGAGCAAGTATCGATAATACTGTAAAGCTTTACTTTAGTGAGACCCACGATCAGCCTGGACGCTATTTCATCCGAAAACAAGGGCAGAAATCTGATCAGCTTGTTGCTTCTAAGTTTCCTCATTTAGATGGTCGGCTTGAGAGTCGTCAATTTCATGACTGGATTCAAGTAGAGGGAATAGATATTCCTTATGTTTTGAATATGCCGAAGGGAAACGGGCCATACCCTCTTATAGTGATGCCACATGGTGGCCCATTGGGTATTTTTGATCATCAGTATTTTGATTATTACACGCAGTTCTTTGTGGCGAATAAATATGCTGTTCTTAGAGTGAATTATCGAGGATCGAGTGGCTATTCAGCTGAACTGGAAGAGGCCGGTATTCAGCAGTGGGGTAACTTGATGCTTGAGGATATTTATCAGGCTACAAAGGTGGTTGGCGCTCGTAAGGATATTGCGTCTTCACAAATTTGTGCAGCAGGAGTGAGTTATGGTGGTTATGCAGCATTGATGATGGCTATTAAACATCAACAATTATTTCGCTGTGCAGTTAGTATAGCTGGTGTTACAGATGTTAACTTATATCTTAACTCCCCTTACACATCAGAGGCTCAAACTAAGTGGTTACAAGAGAATGTTGGTGACACTGTCAAAAATTACGATCTCTTGAAGGATATCTCTCCAGTATACTTGGCTCAAGAACTTAGTCGCCCAGTGTTTATTATTCATGGCGAGAAGGATGAGGTTGTCGATATAGAGCATATGCATCGTATGCATATGATGTTGAGTAAATTTAATAAAGACTATGAGTGGAAAGTTTATCCAGATATGGCTCATGGCCCTGCTGATAGTGAGCATCACGTAGCTGTTTTTAGCTCAATTATCGAATTCATAGAAAAAAATATGAAGTGAATTATCATTTTGATGGGTTTCTAGGGTGTGTCCTAATTATTCTGTAATATCTTTTTAGCAGACTAGAGTAGTTTCTTTCGATGAAGAGTGATTTCTGTACCTGACCAATTCACGGCTGTCCCTTTGTCGATATAATGTACTCTACGGTATGGCAGTAACTCCCCTTACTGCCTAAATTCTATTGATTTTTAAGTTATTTCATTCTCTGCTAGTACTAGTAGTAATCTAACTATTTAGGTTAATGTGGGGATACCCAGCAGGTTGGGGCTTCCTTGCTGGGGGCGTAGGGTTTCACTGACCGCTATTACTTATTCCCTTTCCTTGTTTAATGCGTCTATAAATTTCTTCACGATGCACGGGTAGGGATTTGGGGGCATGTATTCCTATCTTTACTTGATTCCCCTTAACCTCTAATACTGTGATAGAGACATTTGTTCCAATTCTGAGGTTTTCGCCAGTCCGGCGCTTTAAGATCAACATATTCTTTTCCTACTGATACACATACTATGATTAGGCATTCCGTAACGGAAAGGCTTGAAGGGCGGTGTTTGCAGGAAATTTGAGGTGGGGCACGGGAACGGTAGGCGTAGAAAAAGAAAAGGCAGGCAATACGCTCCCAGAGCTTGGGGAATCGCTCCAAGCTGCTGAATGTACTCCACTTCATTGAAGACGAGCGGGTTTCTAGCGTACTATGCATGTAGCCACTTTGATAGTCTCTGTATCAATTTGGTTAGCTGGCCCCTGGTGTTGGTAGCACCTTGGGTCAGCGCCTTTTACTTTCTCTTATGTCACGCTACCGTTCTCCTATAGGGAAATGGGTTATTTGAAAAGATCTTGGGCCTTTTACTTCTGAGCTATTTAGCAATAGAAGCCTGTTGAGTTGTGGCCCTAAATACCGATAAATATCTACCAATTCTACGCAGCTTTGACACTAAAACAAACTTAATAAAATCCAATAAGACTATTTTCGTGCCTATATTTTGTTCTTTTCAGTTGGATAAATCTGATTTTCCTCTTAAGAATTTCGGATTAAATTCGAGTTCTTTATAGATTCCTGTGATAACCAGCTCCCGATGATTTATCAATTACGAGCATCTGGATGACTTAGGGTTTGTCTGTATGAATGGGCACGCTAGTGACAGACTGGTTATTCAATTGGAAGGCGTATATGGGGAATCAGATTGTTCCTGATTTTCTGTAAAGTCCTCTTATGTAGTAAAGCTCTCAGTGTTCGTACAAACCCCTTATATTGAACAATAGTCATTCTGGAAGGTGGCGCTATACCCTGTTAGCCTCCATTGGATTGTGAATCGGGGACGGTAAGGAATATGCGGGAGTCGGATGTTGCCAATCGGTTGATAGAGGCGGCACGGGAGTGCTTTTTAAACGATGAGTACCACCGGGTAACCACTCGCCAGATTGCGTCTAAGGCGGGCGTGGCGGTATCAATGATCCGGTATTACTTTGGCAGTAAGGATGGCTTATACGAAGATATGATTCGTCAAACCTTGCTCCCCCTGATTAATGCGGTTGAGCAGCTGAGCCTCGATGGCGACTGGGATTTCGGTGACTTCTTCGATCTCTACTATGCCACAATGCAGAAGAATCCCAGGTTTCCAGCCCTAATCTTGAAGGTTATGGCACTTAATGAAGGGCCAGGAAAGAATGTTATTCGCCAACTCTTAGAGCGGGGGCGCCAGCGGGGTGCCAGGAGATTGGCGGAAATTCAGGGCGCTGAACCTTCGGACACTGGCACTGAATATGATTTGCTCAGGATAGCGTTTGTCAGCCTTGCCATGTTACCCATGCTGGCCAAGCCAGTTCTCGAGGAGCAAATGGGCCAGGAAATGGGGCCTGAGTTTTTAAAGCAGCTTGCCGATTTTAATGGCCGAATCCTAAAGGCTGGTTTACAAAATATGTAACCTTTTAAGTCTCTGTTTGTAATCACAGAGATGTTTCTTTTAATGGCTATTTTTATCGGATATTTGTTTCTGAGGAGTTCTTATGCCCAGGTCTATGCAAAAGAATAGGGTTTCTAACTGGATCTTTCAGAGGGTTTCCAATGCGGTTTACAGTTTATGTAATATTCCAAACCGCCTGATCCCGCCTCCCTTTCGTTTGATGCAAATAGGATCTTTATTTTGGCAATCTCGTTGCTTATACGCTGCTGCCTGCCTCAATGTTGCTGATCATATTGAAGATAAAGCCATTTCAATAGAGAAGTTGGCGGATGCTTGCGATGCTGACAAACAATACCTCTATCGATTGATGAGAATGCTCTGTGCAATGGGGGTTTTTAAAGAAGGGGAATCGAAATATTTCTCCCATAATAGAAATTCAAGGGCGCTTCGTACCAACGCTGACAACAGCGTAAAGAGTATGATCCTGATGCATAATTCACCTGAATTCAGTAGGCCATGGTTTACCAATTTTGAGGGGCATATCAAGGAGGGCAGTGTACCTTTTGAAGGTGTGTATGAGCGGGAGATGTTTGATTATATGAATGATCACCCGAAGGTTAGTGATCTATTTTCCGATGCAATGGATACTGTTGATCACCTTACCGGTTTACAATATTTGCAAGACTTTAACTGGGCGAATTTTGGTCGAATTATTGATTTGGGCGGCGCAAAGGGTAGTAAAAGTGCGAGTATCCTTTCTTCGTACAAACACTTAACGGCAGTTATTGTTGATAGGAGCAATGTAGAATCGACTGCGCGAGAGTATTGGCATACTCACCTGAATGATGTTGTCAGGAAACAATTAGACTTTTATCCTGCTGATATCCTAAATGACCCACTTCCAAATGCAGTAAGTGATAAGGACATCTATTTGTGTGTGGCTATTTTTCACTTGCTGAATGATACCAGGGCTAAAGAGCTTTTGAAGAATATTCACCGGGCGATGGGTGAACACAATGCGACTTTAGCTATTGTTGATGCTGTACTGCCAGAGAAAGGGACAGATCTCAATTTAGCGGCAATGGATATGCAGATGCTGATGGGAACACGAGGGCGTGAACGAACGGTCAGTGAGTGGAATAAGTTGTTTGTTCAGAGTCCTTTCTACTTGGCTGAGACTGTCAGTGTGCGGTCTTTTGCTAAGGTGATGGTTTTAAAGAAAAGAGAGGAGTTAAAGCGAGCTGTCAGTAATTAAAGTGAGCTATCAATAATTGAGACATCTCTAATGTGGCCCCTATTCGACAGCAGGTATGTACCAATTGCCTGTAGAGATTTATAAAGAGATTTATAAAGACTAAGTATTAATAGGCTAGGTGGGGCCTGAAATTTCACTTCAGGCCATTCGATACCAGTGGTGGTATCTGAAGCTCAATTTCCTTCGCTATGGCGAGAAGTGTTAAGTCTGCGCCGGGCACTCCATCCAGTTCCAGACCTACCGGTAAGCCATTATTGCCTCGCCCAATAGGAATGCTTATTCCGGGAGCACCGGTGACTGCTGCTGTGGCATTGTTGTGTATGAGTGTATCCAGAGTCGGAAGCATTTTACCGTTTAGTTCCAGTTGGTTAGATGACGTGCTAATGGGTTGAGCCTCGATCGGTGCTGTTGGGAATACAATCACGTCTAGTTGGTGCTGCTGGATGATTTTCAGGTAGCTGTCGCGTACTCCAGGCATTCTCTTTAAAGCGGTCTGATAGTCGGCATTTGATGGTGCCTTGGGGCCCGTTACTGACTCCTGATAGACAGCCTTTACATCTTTACTTTTGATCATTGCAACCAACTCAGCCAGTTGGGTATTAGGCTGGTAGTTCGCCAGGAATTGGGTCATAGCGGTTTTCATTTGATGAAATCCGATAGGAAACCCAACATCAAGGACTGCGCTCACTAACGAGGATAAATCGATTTCTATTAAGGTGGCTCCCGCGGAGCTAAGGGAATGTAACGCAGCTTTAAAAGCTTGGTATACACCTGGTGAGAGATTATCAAATAGCGGGTGGGCAAGCCCCAGGCGCAGCTGATTGAGTGGCTTTGCCTGGGATGGGGCAGACCCGGTTAATATTTCAAACAGATAGGCGGTATCCTCTACGTTGGCAGCCATGGGGCCTGGGGTATCAAACGCTGGCACAGAGGGCACTATTCCCTCGGTGCTCAGGCAGCCAGTGGATGGCCGAAAGCCCACAATTCCTGTGAGGGCTGCTGGCAGCCTGATTGAACCGGCGGTATCCGTGCCCAGGCCTGTAGATACGATCCCGGCGGCAATGGCTGCTGCTGTTCCCCCGGATGAACCACCTGGAAAGCAGCATTTGTCCCAAGGATTCCTGACGGCGCCATAGGCGGCGTTATTAGAGGTTACGCCGAAGGCGAGTTCGTGCAAATTGGTTTTTCCAATGACGATAGCTCCGGCCTTCTCTAGATTCTCAATTATTGGGGCAGAAGCCTTGGCCTGGAAGTTCATACCAGGCGTGCCGGCAGTCGTTTGCATACCTCTCACATTCATATTGTCTTTGACGACGATGGGAGTACCAGCAAGAGGTCTGTAATTGCTGCCTTCTTTCAGCTCGTTATCAATGCGCTGTGCTTTCTGTAATGCGCCTTGCCTATCCAGGCAGATAAAAGCATCCAGCTCTGAGTGGGCAACCGCATTATCGCAGGCTTCTTCAATTAAGGATGTCGCTGTGATCTTTCTTTTACGGACCATCTCAGAAAGCTGGCGTAGAGATGTTGTCATGGTTTGGCTTACTGGCGGCTACTAGTTAACCTGGATATTAGAGTATTCACGGTGGAGTATTAGCGTAAGCATCATTTTCACTGGAAATATTTCTTCTCTCGAAAATCAGCGCCGCGCATCTAGTTGGGCAGTTAATGGAAAAAGCTCGATTGTTTTTCTATCTACCCCTGTGCTTTACCAAGGACAAAATTAAATCATTCAATTTATGACGTTTTTTGAGAAGTATTACCACAGGTAAAACCAAAGCTTTGTTCCAGGATTGGCTGCAGTTGCTCATCAGGAATATAACCCCTGAGCCAGCGCAGTGGCTTGCCATTGGGTGCTATTAGAAAACTGAAGGGGGTGCCGGGAGTTTCACCCAGCACTTGCTGGAGTTTTCGATTCGCCTGGAACATGGGAAATTCCGGGCGCAATTTTCGATACTCAGCCAATAGTGCTTTGCGCGATCCGTTGATACCCAGGGCAAGTGGCTGGAACTGTTGTGAACACTTGTGTGTAAGCCGGTTGAGTGCTCGAACCTGACGAAAGCACCAGGGGCAGTCGGGTTCTACCAGTACCATCAGGCTTGGCTTGTCTTTGAAGTGCTGCAAGTTGATACGCTCAGACCCGGCAAGGCTGCGCAATTCAAAATCGAATAGGGAAGTGGGAACTTCAGTCGCGCCAGTTGGCGCGAACAGAAGTGTGAGGAGTAAGAGCCAGGCTCGCATTACAGGTTCCAGTCGAAGCCCAGGTAGAATTCACGGCCGCGCAGGGGACCATAGATATAGGCTACGTCATAGGCACCACTGGCATCCCAGAACAGCGGGGTTTCCCCTTCCTCGACCTGGGTGTAATCCGTGAGATTGTTGCCGCCCAGGTACAGACTGAGGTTTTCACTCACATCAAAGGTCAATTTCATATCCAGTGTCCAATAGGCGTCTGCGTTTGTGCTCTTAAGTGTGGAATCGCCCAGCTGGTTAAAGCCTTCGTAGCCAAATTCAGCCAGGTCACGAGATCCGATCCAGGTGGCGCTAGCGTATAGCATCCAGTAATCGGCTTTGTAATCCAGATTGAATAGCGCACGTTGCTCCACTGGGGCAATGGCAAAGGATTCCCGGAAAACATCGTCGTAATCGTAGGTCTCCAGAGTGCCGCCAATAGATAGATTGTCGTTCAGCGCATAATTGAGAGTAATGTCGGCAGCGCCTACAGAGGCACTTTCCTGCATTTGGGTAAGCAGCGGTACCCCGTCCTCGGTTTCACTTAATGCCGCGAGGTTGTCTACTTCGGTAAATGCCAATGACAGGGTACTGTTAAGGCGCTCTCCTTCGAAGCTCAGCGCATAAGTTGCAGATAGAGACTTCTCCAGACTTTCAATGTCGATGGCAAAGCCATCTCCGGCATCCAGGATGCCATGATCCGTTTCGAAAAAGGATAGGGGGGCTCGGTAGCCTCGCCCCAGCGCTACGCGGGAGGTCCATTGATCGTCGTGCAGGTAGCGCAGGTCTATACGCGGGGCCACCACAGTTTCATCGATCTCAGTACCGGGTTTTTGCTCGGCGACGAAATCGGCTTTGGCATTATCCAGGCGTATGGCTAGTGCCAACTCAAGATCTGGTGAGACTGTCCAGGTATCCTGCAGGTAAAGGCCGGTAGTTTGGTAGTCGAAACTATCTTCGATGTAGTTGTCGCTTTCCGCCCCTGCAGCAGAGTCGGAGCGCATGGATTCATCGCGAAGGTCGACACCAAACGTCAGCATATGCTGGTCGTTCAGGATCAGGTTGTTGCGCAGGTCGAAGTAATTGAGCGTGTCGGTAGCGCTGTAGTCGAACCCCTCGTAAAAGGAGTCCTGTTTATGCTCAGACCAGGCAACTGTCAGCAAAGTGTTATAGGACTCGTTAAATTCGTGTAGCCAGCTGCCGGAAATTTCACTGCGGGTGGTGGCTATCCATTCGGTGGTTTCCCAAGGTTTACCGATATATTGCTGTCGCACATCGTCGTCGACAAATAAGTGGTCAGACTCCACACCATCGTAACCGTGCAAGACTGAGCCAATGCTGTCTCCCTGGGGGCCACCAAAAATATTGGAGTCGGTGTAGGCCGTGCGAAGGATCAGGTTGTCCCTTTCGCCCAGGTCTTGCGAGAGACGCACCACGTAACTGGTATTTTCCTGTAACGGTGCTTCGCTGACGCCGTTATCATCGTTGTCCATCTGGTGATGTTTGTCATCCTGGATGACCAGCGATGTACGGGTACGTTCATCATCGCTTAGATAGCCTGCCATCAAACCAAGAAAATAACTGTCGTTGTCCTCCATGGAGGCATTTATGTTGACGCCAGTTTCTTCTATCTCCTTGGAAATCACATTGATGGTTCCGCCGATTGCTTCGGGTGCCAGCAGTGATGCGCCAGCACCGCGGGCCACTTCGATACGTGAGATGCCGGTGGTGGCCAGTGCATCTACCGCGTAGTAGCCAGCCATCATCGTGTGTAAGGGAACGCCGTCGGTGAGGATGGTGGAGTGCTCCCCGCGCATACCATTCAGCATTACCCGCTTAACCCCGCACATAGAACACTCATTGGAAACCCGTACACCGGGGGATTTCTCAATGGCATCCGTCAGGTTTACCGCTTGTTGGGACTTGATCAGGCTCTCGTCTACGACTTCGGTCTTCTGTATGGCGTCCAAAAGGGCGCCGCGTTCATACAGTCGTTGGCGGACACCTATCACTAGGGTCTCCTCCATTACAGCGTTTTGTCCGGAAGGCGCGTCATTGGCAAAGGAGGCAGGGATTGCGGAGGAGAGGGTGATGGCAATCAAGCTTTTGCGAAACATGGGTTGATTTCCCAGAAGTGAACTTTTCTCATATGGTAATGATTCGTATTTGCAAATCAAGTGGGCAATGGTGGTAGTTTTGGTGTCTTGGGGATTGGAGCGGGCGGAGTATGATTAGAGCCGGGCAGGTAGCCTGTTATTCAATGATTAAAAGTGACCGAAATTTAGGGTGAGGCCGCTTACATAAATTCAGGTCTGCCTAGCCGGGATGGCTGAGCCTCTATTGAAGGGAAAAAGTATATAGCGATTACCTATCTTTCTGGCTTTGCTGAGCTGAGTCACTCCGTATGTCTGAATGATTAATCTTTAATTAATTGCTGATATTAATATTGCCAATCTGGTTAAAGAGGCCGTTTTTATTATTAAAATTTTTTGTACTCCCCACCTTACAAAGGGTGGGGAGTGACAACAGTTGCCCTTAATTACTCATCGCAAGGAACAATTTGTATATTCAAAAGCAACTGTGCTCCAACATCGGCAGAGCGTAAAGAAAATAAACTGTCAGCGCCGATTACTGTTGCAACGGTATCTGCTCTCGCAATAAGGGCCTCCCCATCGCACCCGGAATAGTAGGCAAATGGTGGGCGATCATTGAGGACAAAGTTCTCAAACCCAGAGCTATTCCAGTTATTGTCATGGCTTGGACCTTGGCTGCCAGAGAAAAAGTACTCTCGGTGGAAGTTGATATGTGATCCATCGGCAGAAAATACCGTGCCTCGCCAATCAATATCCAGTATTCCTACTGAAAATCCAGGTTCCACGCTTAAAGGCACTGCCAAGTTACAGTCAGAGCTGGCAATTGGGGTTACAGAGTTTGTAACTGCGCTGTACTTACTAAATAGAATAGCGATATTTTCGTTGTTATCTGTCGCCGTGGCTGTTACAGATCCTACGGGACAGCCGGTACCGTTAACAGCGATTTCTCCAATTTCAATTTGCTGCCCATCAATGAGCAATGTTTTTGCCAGAATTGGACCAGAAAAAACTGAACAAAGTGCGAGTGCTAGAAGTTTTTTAAACATTGATACTCTCCATTCCGTGAAAAGTTAAGAGGCCTGATCTTTATAAATCCTGTATGTGACATCTCGATTAATTGTTCTGTTTATGAGGCTCCTTCTAGATTATTTGCCTCACACTGTAAAATTAAGATTTTTAATGTCAATTAATTGCAGGTGTAATTATTGGTGGTGGTTTAAGTTTGATTATATTTGTGGGCGGGGTCACGAATAGATTCAATGATAGTTAATTAGTGTGATAGATCAGTGAGAGAGATTGATCTGAGGTTAGTTGAAAGCTACTAGAGGAAGCCTTGGTAGTGTGCGCGAGTTAGTGGTTCGTCATTTCTGTAACAGTAATATTTTTATAGAATAATTTTTAAAGTAGTTTTTATAAATGGAAGGCCCTGGCGTAGGATTACCAGGGCTCGATGAGTGATCACATAATATTGATAGACTGAATGGACATCATTTTAAGATACCAATTTGTTTCAAAAAGTCATATTTATCCCAAGTGACCCAGGTTTCAACAATTTTTCCGTTTTCTATCTTGACAAACTCCACGCAGTCCCAGGTGATAGTTTTATTTGTTGGTGTTTCTCCCATAAAAGACCCAACATGCTTGGCGCTAACCGTAACATGAGTGGCTACCATATTTCCCTCAGCTACCTGCATACTATTGAGTACTTTCAAGTCCTTAAATGCGGCACGAAACTTTGTAACTTCAGCTTCAAATTCCTTTAGATTACGCTTTTGCTTTCCAAGATCTGGGCTAACTGCAGAGTCAAGATTATTCACATAGTTAGGTGCGAATATTGTTGACGGATCAATTTTTGAGTCACTTTTCCAAAAGTCAATAGCTTTTAGCGCAATTTTCTTATTTTCTTGAAGATTATCGGATTGTGCAATTACACTGGTGGCACCAGTGAGGCCAAGAAATATCGCCAAAGCCACTGGAAATAAGAGTTTAGGCATAAAATCCTCCCAACAATTGAACAAGTAATTCGATACTAAGTATGAGTGCTAGCGTAAATTGCGCCATCTAAATTGCACTCTGTCTGAGGAGATCTTGACGATCTGGAACTGGTTTCGGCCTTTATATGGAATTATTCTGAATAACAGTGAGTAGATGATTAAGCGGGTGACTGTCTAGAGCAACGGTATATCAGTATTCTTAATACTTGGCGTGTTTTTTATGAGCTTAGAGCCATTCTCGAGGGAGCTTGGCCCCCAAGAAGCACTATTTGTCGAGATGACCAGGCTGTCTCACGGCGGTTTGCAGTTTGTGTCTTTTATAAGGGTTTGCGAACCCTTAAAGGTAGGCCCTCTACGTGAGGGATTGGCTTACCTTCATAAACGCCATCCACTTCTACGTGCTCGTGTGAAAAGGGGGGAGCGACTGCGCTGGATTTGTGATGTTGACTTTAAAGACATCCCTCTGGAGGTATGCCACCTAAAGAGCGACTTAAACCTTGAAGAAGCGTTTAAGACCCATGCGCTGAACTGTCTGGATAGTGAAAAATATGTATACAGTTTGAGGTTGTACCTTAATAAAGAGGGACTGGTCGAGTGGGTCTCTATGATCAATATTCATGCAGTACTCGATGGCAGGTCAATAATGACACTGTTCTCAGATTTAGATAGATTTCTTCGCTCTAACACAAACCTTGAACAAGTTGAATCTCTGCCCCTACAGGAAAGCATAGCGAGCCAATTGGAAGCTTCTGGATATTTTGGAGAGGAAGAGCTTGAACATAAAAGCAAAGGAGATTTTAGCTGGGCAGTAGAGAAAGAAGCCGCTCCCTCTGAACGCAAGGCCTGTGCCATCTCATATCTCATGCCGCCGGAAAAGATTGATTTGTTGGCCCAGCTGGCTAAAAAAAACAAGGTAAAACTTACTGCGGTTTACTGCGCCATAGCATCAATTGCTGCAAGAGCTATACCTGGTTACAAAAAATTAACAGAAGTTATTCTGGCTATGGATGCACGAGGATTGTGCAGTCCTAATATACCTTTCGATCATATCGGCTCATTTTCAGAAACTACCAGTTTGGCTCTTCCTCCCAATGTTGTCTCAGCTGATATTATCGATGTTGCCGGAAGTTTGAATGAGCAGATTGACGCTGTGCTACTCAAGCAGAGACCGATGACAAAAAACCTAAGTTCTGATTACAACATGGAAGACATAACCCGTATGGCTGCTGAAGTTACAGCGCAACAAAGCTCTTTCCCGGCAGGCATAATTGTTTCAAACGTGGGGAATATGCGCTTTTTAGCAGATGAAATACGATATTTTGAAATACAGAAGCCAATGATTACATTAACTAATGGCATAAATCCGCTAATGGTAGTCAATTATACGACCTACCGAAACTCGGTTTTTATTTTTGGTTATTGTGAACCTTTGATAAGTAAGGAAAGTATCTCTAAGTATATCGATGAGTATATGGATATTGTTAATGAGTTAATCTCAGGTGTTTGATCTTCAATCAGCTAGGGCAGGGCATCTAGAAAAAACTGATCTGGCTGTATTTTGGCTACTTTTCTAGAGATTTTTAGGAGTAGGAGCGCCTAGAAATTTCCAATACCGTCACTAAGTTGCAACTTAGAAAGGGTTAAGGGGGCTTGTGTCAATTGTCACAAGCCCCCTAGGTTAATAAAGTAAAAGTTACTTGTTGGGTGGCTTAGCGCCACACTCCCCATTGCCCGGTTGTGCCAGGTTCTTCACCCCTGGTCCACCATCCAGCAGTCCATGTTTGGCCATTGTGGCTTACCTGATCACCTGCGGTGTAGATTTGGTTGCTATCCCAAGCTTGAATATTGGGATCAGTAGGATCAGTAGGATCAGTAGGATCAGTAGGAGATGATGGTTCAACTACAAAGGAGTAGACCTCGTCATCCGTAGTAGAGTTACTGCTTACCGTTAATTTGAAGCTCAACTCATGATGTGCATTGGTTAAGCTTGACGTATCAATTACCAGTGCACCACTAGGTCCGGTCGCTGTTTCAACAGGGCTTCCACTTACTTGTGACCACGCGGTATCAGTGATATCTCCTGTGCTTTCCCCCGGTGAGAGTACCAGTAAATCTCCGTGCTCCACCTTTGCTATGTCGAGAGGTTTTAAAACCTTGGGCGTGATAGCGGCTATTAACTCGCTTCCATTACTCGTGATAGTGAACTCTCCGGAAGCGCGAGAATCTTTGGAGTTGAAATAGTTTCCATGTAAATCACCCTGGAAATACATGTAGTGGTTCATCTCCTCATGCCAGCGGCCGATAAAGACATTTCCATTGTGATTTGATTGATACCAGCCGGTAACCTGAGAGGCGAGCAGTCTATCCCAATCATTTTTATTGTCTTCGGTAATTGCCAGTGAAAATGATGAATGTTCCTCACCATTTTTATTGAATACCTTGTAATTGACGGTGTCACCTACATCTACCGAATCGATATTAATGTCTTCTGGAATAAAGGTGTTACCCTGGATGAGGTATGGTTCCGTAGTACCGGGATCAGGTTCGGTAGGCGGCTCAACATCACCATTTACAATGGTGATATCACTACAGTTGTAGAAGCCTTCACCCGCTGCATCTTCTCGCTGCCAGCGTACAAATAAAATTGCATTACCCACTCTATCTTCTGGAATAGTAACATTCATGCGATATTGACTATTCACAACAGGCACATTTCCCACCTCCTGGATAAGCTCCAGGTCATCCCAAGCAAGGGGTTGCGAAAGATCAGCGTTTGGTTTTGTTAGGAAAAATTGCCAGAAAGATGGGTTGTGTGGTGCTGTTGCGTGAAATACGTACTCGAAGGTTCCCGCACTGACTTCAACCCGGGTCCAGGCTTCAGTTGCTGCACCCATGCCCTTTTTCTGGGGGTCATTGGCATAACATAGAGTCCCATCAGGAATGGCATTTTTTACGGCTGTAAAATTATTGTAGTCAGGGATGTTGATAGAAAATTCATTGTGCTGCTGGAAAGGATAAGATCCAGAAATAGTTTTTGCCAGTGCGCAAGCGGGGTTAGGTGGTGTTCCAGACCAGATGTTTCCCTGGTCATAGCAAATTTTTTGCCTGGCCTTTGGGTATTCAGACCAGCCATGAGCTTGAACCTGCATACTGAAAGGCATTAGTAGCATTGTTGCAATGGCACATTTAGTTCTTAGTAGCATGAAATTACTCCAGGTTTCTATATCTTTCTTAGGCCCGTTTTTCTTAGATGAATAAAATTATTCACGGTTATGGTTGAACTGTTAGCAAGAAAATCTTGCTGTTTGAGCGGCTCCGTTAAAAGGGGTTAATTCGGCCTGTTTGGCATTTTAAAAATAATTTCTTAGCATAAACTGTGAAGCAAGTTGGCTTTTCTTTGCCTTGGAATCTTTTTTACTGTTTCATAGATTTGTAGAAAAAAATTCTTGGATAAATTTATGAACTCGTTCACTTACACTAATTGAACTGACCCTCAGCTAGGGTGAGGGTTCCCTTTGATAGATTAATTTTCAGTTTTTCTGTCCGTTTTCTAGAGATGATAGTGAGGATCAACTTCACTTTTAGGCATATCGCGACACCGTTATCCGTCATCAATCAATTGGAGAGGGTAAGGAGGGAGGGAAAAGTTCTGCCGTCTATGGTTAATTTAGATATATGTGCCGAAATATCTATATTCGGGTATGAGCCTCACTTACTGGGGTAATGGAAAACAAAAATATAGATTTATTCGCTTGAAATGAGTTTGCTGGCGTTTCTGGCTGAAGTAAATAGAGATAGGTTTTATAGGGGCCCGTTCTCGCTTTAACTGTGATCTGATGTTTTGATTGACCAGTTTGGTGAAATTCTCTAAGGGTTGTTGGTCTAGATTAAGAAGTCTAATTGAACGGAGTTAATTGTTTAAACGATGTGCTTTATGTTTTACTATCATTCCGTATGGTCCAGATTCGATTTTATATGTTATTCCATCACCATTGAGATCATACCTATTTTATAAGCGGTGAAGTTTTGGCTGTCATAAGATACTCCTTATAAAGTGAAGTCTTCAATTCGTATTTGCTGCGTGATGATGTTTTTTGTGACGTTATAAATTTAGGGTGATCTTCTTGTATTTATCCTGATTTGACGCTTTTTTATTGGACGGGTTTCAGGGCATGTCAAGCATACAGGTCATACATGTAGAAGCAGAATAAAAACACTCGAATTCAGAATAAAAAATATATGTAGGCAATAATCTTCCAGGTGTTTTCAATCTACGCTGCTAGAACCCCCCTATGGGGTTACAGACGGATTTTCTTTGGCGCTGAATGCCTTATATATACAGGGAATTAACTATGAATCTGAAGAGTTTAAATCTGGCAGCGGGTCCTATATTTTCTTCTCTTATGGCGTGTGGGTTTCTTGTGCCACACCAAGCGTTTGCGGTTGAATGCGGTGATAGAATACTTATACCGACATTTCTGACAGAGGAGTTGCATTGCCCTCTAACAGTTGATAGCCCATATGCGCTTACTATCGTTGGGCCTTCTGGGTATTTAAGGATGCTCGGTAAGGGCAAGATAACTTGCGATAATTCTCTAGGTGCTGGAATCGCTGGGGTATTGGTAGAAGGTCTTTCTTCATTTGTAGCTGGCGGTGCAGTTGACGCTTGCCCTACAGGAATCATTTTAGAAGGGGTTGGTTCGCATTCTATTTTGAATACAAAGATTAGTAACTCAACATCGGATGGAGTTGAGGTAATAAGTGATTTTAATTTCATCTCTGGAAGTGAAATAATCGGTTCAGGGCCAGGATCTTCAAGTACAGGAGTGGCAATCACTGAAGGGGGAGAGTACACAACGATTAGCAGTAATTTTATAGATGACAATGGCATAGATGGTATAGCTGTTCGTGGTCAAAATACACTGGTGACGCTAAATGAAATAGTTAACAGTGGTATCAACGGGTTATTGATTAATGCAGAAAATACCACGGTAACCAATAACTTTATCAGTTTTAATTTAGATGATGGTATTGATATAGAGACTGGCTTCAACACAATGTCAGGAAATGTTATCAGGGAGAATGGAGAGGATGGTATTGATGTGGATAATGTCGTAACCGGGAATTTAATCAATAATAATTATGTTATAGATAGTGTTGAGTTGGGGATTGCTATTGAGACAAATGCAGTAGGAAATACGATCAAGGATAATACGGCGCTGGGCAGTGGCATGTTCGACTTAATTGATGTCACAGAAAATGCTTTCTGCACCAATCAGCTGAATACCTGGGAAAATAATACAGCTGATACCTCAAGCCCTGATTGCTTGAAGGGCTTGTAAGTTATTCAGTCAATTGTTGGCCAATGCATAATGCTTTTTTTACTGATTAGGGACCAGCTTTTTGCTGGCCCCTATTAATTACTATCATTACTCAACTGAAGATCGAATTAAGTAATCAAAAGCGCCCAGAGCGGCTGTAGCCCCTGCACCCATTGATATTACAATCTGCTTGTAGGGTACGGTAGTGGCATCACCAGCGGCGTAAACGCCGGGGATAGAGGTTGCTCCGCGCTCGTCGATCACAATCTCACCCATAGGGTTCATCTCTATATCGGTTTCCTTAAGGAATTCCGTGTTCGGTACCAGGCCAATCTGCACAAAGACGCCGGCCAGATCGAGCTTTTTGCTCTCGCCTGACTCTCGGTCAGTGTAGGCAAGGCCGTTGACCCTGTTGCCATCGCCCAATACTTCCGTGGTTTGTGCATTGACAATAATATCGATGTTGTCCATCAGCTGTGCTTTGCGTACCAATACTTCATCTGCACGCAGTTTATCGGCAAATTCTAGTACGGTGACGTGTTCAACGATTCCGGCAAGATCGATGGCTGCTTCGATACCGGAGTTGCCGCCGCCAATAACCGCTACGCGCTTGCCTTTAAAGAATGGGCCATCGCAGTGGGGGCAGTAGGCTACGCCCTTGGTGCGGTATTCTGCTTCTCCAGGAACGCCCAGCTCTCTCCAGCGTGCACCCGTGGCCAGTATTACTGAGCGGCTGGATAGGGTGGCGCCACTTTGTAGTTCAATGTCTACCAGCTCGTTGCGCTGTAAATTTGCTGCGCGCTGGTCGGTAACAATATCTACACCATATTCTTTAACATGCTGCTCCAGGCTGGCTGCGAGCTTGGGGCCCTCGGTGTAAGGTACAGAGATAAAGTTCTCAATACCAACAGTGTCCATCACCTGGCCGCCAAAGCGTTCGGCTACCAGTCCGGTACGAATGCCTTTACGTGCGGCGTAGATGGCTGCCGCTGCGCCCGCCGGCCCGCCGCCAACTACTAGAAGGTCGTAGGGGGCTTTTTCATTCAATTCTCCAGCTTTACGTTCTGCGGAGCCGGTATCCAGTTTGCCGACAATTTCTTCAAGGGACATTCTACCCTGGCCGAAATGTTCGCCGTTTAGGTAGACCGCAGGTACGGCCATGATATTGCGTTGCTCGACTTCCTTCTGGAACAGCCCACCATCGATCATCTCGTGGGTGATGTTCGGATTAAGGGTGGCCATCAGGTTCAGTGCCTGAACAACATCCGGGCAGTTCTGGCATGAGAGGGAAATGTAAGTTTCAAAGTGAAATTCACCTTCCAAGTTACGCACTTGCTCCAACAGCTCGGGATCTAACTTGGAGGGGTGGCCACCAGCTTGTAGTAGCGCCAAAACCAATGATGTAAATTCGTGGCCCAGGGGAATGCCGGCAAAGCTTACACGGGGTTCCTCTCCAGCAGGGGCGATAGCCATGCTTGGTGTGCGCCTGGCCTGGCCCTGTTGTGCGGTAATCTTGCTAGAGAGCCCTGAGATTTCATCTACCAGGGTTTCCAGTTCTTTTGATTTTTCGCTGTTATCAGTGGACACACGAATCTCGATCGGCTTGACGATATTCTGCAGGTAAGTGTCCAGTTGTTTTTTCAGGTTTGCGTCCAACATCGGTGTGTCCTTTCTCTAACTAGTTCAGATTGGTTGTGGCCCACCGGTTGGTGGGCCGGGTCAGAGGTATTTGGTTTAAATTTTTCCTACCAGATCGAGGGAGGGCGCTAAGGTCTCTTCACCTTCCTTCCACTTAGCTGGGCAGACCTCCCCGGGATGAGCGGCGATGTACTGTGCTGCTTTGATCTTGCGCAATAGCTCGCTGGCGTCGCGGCCAATTCCTCCGGCAGTTATCTCGACAATCTGGATACGGCCTTCGGGGTCGATCACAAAGGTGCCGCGGTCAGCGATACCTTCCTCTTCGATCATCACTCCAAAGTTACGAGTGATGGTGCCTGTCGGGTCGCCAATCATGGGGTATTGAATCTTGCCGATAGTGTCGGAAGCGTCGTGCCAGGCCTTGTGAGTGAAATGGGTATCGGTGGATACGGAGTAGATCTCCACTCCCAGTTTCTTGAACTCTTCGTAGTTATCCGCCAGATCGCCCAGTTCGGTGGGGCACACAAAGGTGAAGTCTGCGGGATAGAAGAAGAACACCGCCCACTTGCCCTTTACATCGGCGTCGCTGATATCGAAGAAGTCGCCGTTCTGGTAAGCCTTGGCGTCAAAGGGCTTTAGTTGGGATTCGATGTAACGTGACATGGATAACTCCTTACTCATCACTGTCTTGTCAGTCGTTGTTTGGGGAACGGGATCTATACTATTGAATCGTATTCATTGATAAAAATTATTAATATAAATGTATGTGATAAAAATTTTTAATTTATCTGCATCTTCTGATAGCTGGGGGCTGATAGGTCGAGGTGGGAGGGAGCAGGTGGCTTTCAGGCAATTAAAGCCTGTAGGCGGCAGGGATTGGTGAGGTCAAGTAGTACAGTGCAAAGTTAGTCAAGTAGTTGGCCGAGAGAGTAAGAGTAATGTTAAGCGGGCGCCTTATCGGATTGGGCATGTAAGCAAGGGCAACCTAGGCTGAACTAATACGCTCTGCATTTATTTGCATGAAGAGGTTTTGAGGCGGGTTAGTGAGGATGAGATGAATCTATCGGTTGATTTTGGAGATTTGAGGGAGAAGCTCAAGAAGGATAAGTATTTGTATCTAAGGTTAGATTCACATCCTCTCACCCAGGATAAGTTAAAAGAAATAGATTCCATTGCTAGCAACCTGGATTATGAGGAGGTTTTAGATGGAGATGCTGGAGATAAGCATAATCTTCTAGTTGGTAGGCTAAGGAATGATATTGACCTCCCTGAGGACTGCTCAAACTATATGCAGCAAGTTGATCTCATTATAAATAATGAGCAGATGCAACAGTTTTATAAGGGAATAACCGGGTTTGGCAATGTGTGTATTCGAAGATGCCAGGTAAACAGGCTCAAGGTGGGGAATTTTGTTGGCTTGCACTCTGATATGCAAGGTGATCCAGACAAGCCAGATAGCCATTTGGACTACCAGTTTGCAATAGTGGTGCATATAGATTCCTATCAACAGCAGGGGGGAGAAACCATTCTTCATTTTGCTGATGAAGATAAAAGAATAAATATAGAGCCCGGAGCTATGTTAATTACTGATGGTAATCTTCTTCATGAAGTGACTCGGATATCAAAGGGCTATCGGGAGACCTTAGTTTATTTTTTGTCGGACAACTTTGGGTTTCGTCGAGAAAGCTGCTTATATAATGATCAGCTGTTGAGTTTTAAGCATGAACTCTTACATCAGCCCATGGTTTTCCCCAAAAAAGAAATTCCTTTTACAGAATCAGAGTGGCAAATATTAAGGCGTATTTCCAGCGACGTTAACTATGAAAAAGTAACACTCAGTAATGCTGGTGATACTCATGAAATATTTGTTAGCAGGGTGGTTTATGATCAGTTTAAAGACTATAAACCCAAATTAATGAATACAAAAATTGCACCAGAAATACTTTCTATCTTACTGTCAGAAAAAATGAGAGCCTTCTATAAGGAAATTATAGGAAGTGATCAGTTTATTATGCCAAGGTGTCAATTTACTATTTTAGAAAAAGGAGGTTTTATTTCTGAGCATCTGGATACAGATACTAATCCAAATTATTATGCCTCGATAGTGCTGCATTTCTCCAGTGGATATACGGGAGGGAGCTACACCTATACGAATTATCTAAGGGATGCTGAGGTTGAGTTAAAGACAAAAGAAAACTCAATGGTTGTCGCTTTGAGCTCAAGGTTCCCTCATTATGTCCAGGCTATGGAAGGTGGGGAGAGACGCACATTAACTTATTTTTTATCTTTTCCATACTGCCAAATGGACCTATAAATGTAAAAGCTCTAAGAATGTTGCGCTGCCTGGCTGTGTAGGCTATTGGTGGTTCAGGGTCAACTTATTGCATGTTTCTCAGTTCTTCGCAGTCTGTCAAGCCACACAGATATTTATTAATAATTCATCCTCTGGTTTTTCTATTGAGGCAGTGATGCGGCCTAAAGATATTTGAAACCAGAGTGATTAATTTACTTTGTACCAATGACTCTTGCACACGTTCCCTGCCCACCGCAATAGTTAAAAAATGGCAATGCCCACCAAATGGTGGGCAACGCCAGTTCCAATCCTGTGAGGGTTTGGGAAATCTTAGATCTTTCCTATTAGGTCGAGAGATGGTGCCAGGGTTTCTTCACCTTCCTTCCATTTAGCTGGACATACTTCGCCTGGGTGTGCTGCGATGTACTGAGCAGCTTTAATCTTGCGCAGCAGCTCGCTGGCGTCACGCCCAATACCGCCTGCGGTGATCTCAACGATCTGGACACGCCCTTCTGGGTCGATCACAAAGGTGCCTCGGTCAGCGATACCTTCCTCTTCGATCATCACGCCGAAGTTACGGGTAATGGTGCCGGTGGGATCGCCGATCATCGGGTATTGGATTTTTCCGATGGTATCGGAAGAGTCGTGCCACGCTTTATGGGTGAAGTGGGTATCGGTGGATACGGAGTAAATCTCAACACCCAGTTTCTTGAACTCTTCATAGTTGTCGGCCAGGTCGCCTAGCTCAGTGGGGCAGACAAAGGTGAAGTCGGCAGGATAGAAAAAGAATACAGCCCACTTGCCTTTGACATCGGAATCGCTGACGTCGTGAAACTCACCGTTTTGATAGGCCTTGGCGTTGAACGGCTTGAGTTGGGATTCAATGTAACGGGACATGGATAGCTCCTTTTGAAATTCCGTTGTTTGTCTGTGTTCTTTGATGGTTTAAATACTATGGGTTGGTCAACTTTAATAGAAATTAACAATTTAAATGCCGCAGATAGCCTTTGACTATCTGCGGTTGTTCATTGAGGGTAAGGGCGACTTTAGGGATACTCAGCGCTGACTCAGGGTGCGAGTAGTAGATCGCACCGGGATGGATACTTTTCCGCAGGATAGTGGTATGCGACTGATTCGATTGTTAAAGCACGACCTGGCACAAGAGACTGGGGAGTGGGTAGATGATGGACTGATCAGTGAGGCGCAGGCCGAGTTGATCTGTGCTCGCTACGAGGTGGACTACCACAAGGCGCGCCAGCGTTCCCTTGGGTATAACGTATTGGTGGGCCTTGGCTACTTGTTTATTGCCCTGGCATTAATCACTTTGATAGGCGCCAACTGGGATGAGATTCCCCGCGCATTGAGAATGGGAGGTTTGATCGCCCTCACTGTTGCGACCCAGTGTGCTGCATTGCATGTATATTTCAAGCGCAACCCCCGTGCAGGCGAGGGGCTTTTCCTATTGGGGAACTTCTTTTTTGGTGCCTCGATAATTCTTATCGCCCAGATTTATCACTTAGGTGAGCATATGCCCGATGGGCTCTTGTGGTGGGCGCTTGGCTGTATCCCATTTGCCCTGATTACAAGGAGCCCCTGGATAGCGCTACAAGCCAATATCCTTGCGCTAATTTGGTTCTACCTGCAGGTAGTGATGGGATATTACCCAGCACTATTTCCGTTATTCATTCTTGTTTCCCTTTTTGTTCTGCTACGTGGACGGGCGAGTGTTTTATTGCTGCTGGTGATACTGGGAAGCATTGGCCTTTGGATTGAATACTCACTGGCGGAGATCTGGCGCATACAAGAGCAGGGCTTTAAGCTGGCTCTGCAGGCTGAGAGCTTACCGGTGGCAATTGCCTTGTTTGTAATGCTGTATGTATTCAGTCATTGGCTGGCCTTGAAGCAATCCTCCGTAGCTCGGGATTATTCGGCGGTAATCTCCATTTGGTGCTTGCGTTTTGCGTTGATCACCTTATTGGTTTTCAGCTTTGAATCTCCCTGGGAGTCCTTGATTGAAGCGAATTGGGATCATTTGTGGTCCATGTGGCTGGTGGTTGCAGCCATGGCTGCAGTAACCGTGGTATTGGCGATGCCTACGCGAAGGTTGTTATCCAGTAGTGCCCTCCTTGTTTTGTTTGCTGGAGTCCTGGCTTTGGTAACTACCATTGATAATATAGATCTGGCAATTTACCTGCAGGTGGCTGCCAACTTTGCCTTGATTGGCAGTGGTATTTGGCTGATATATCGTGGGGTTCACGATGGTATTTCACATTATTTCTTCCTTGGAGTTGTGGCGATACTGCTCACCGCCTTGTTACGTTATATCGACCTTATTGGAGATTACCTGGGGGCAGCTCTGATTTTCATCCTGTTCGCCGGCCTTTTGTTGGGGGCGGCCAAGTATTGGAAGTTCCATCAGGGCAGGGAGGAAGCACGATGAAGAGGGGGGTTTTCTTCGCCTTAGTTGCAGCGATTGCTGTACAGTTTTTGATTCTTGCTGGCCTATACGTGAAGGCTCAGGTACCGCTTTGGTCTGGCGAGCCAATTCGGGTTAAGACTATCCCGGTGGACCCCCGCTCCATGTTCCGAGGTAATTACGCCCGCTTGAACTATGGCTTTTCTGAGATTAAGAAATCGGCACTGTCTGCTGGCAGGCAGGTGCGCCAGGGAGAGGTGGTTTATGTCTCCCTGAAGAAGTCTCCATCAGGACTTTATGAATTCTCTTCGGCGAGTTTTGATAAGCCCGATGAGGGTATATTCCTGAGGGGGCGTATATCCAACACAAGGCCTTGGGGTAATGACGATAGCTATCGTGTTAAGTACGGCATAGAGGCTTACTTTGCTCCCAAGAAAAAGGCGCTGCAGCTTGAGAAGGATCTACGAGAAGGGGGGGTGGCAGAGTTAATGGTGGCGCCCAGTGGCCAGGTAAGCCTTAAAACTGTTGTTGGTGAAGAGCGGGCTGGCGAGCAAGGGGGTTGATGGAGCATGTCCTGTGTCGGAAGACAAAAATTCAGTGTTTAAGAAGACAGCGGATAAATTGAGCAGCAGACAAATTTTTTCTGTCATGATGTGGATTGAGGCAGGGGGGTTGCTATTTGCCCTTGTTGCGATTGGCTTCTCCGGTATTGAACTTCCTATACCTGGCGACTCTCCATTTTTGTCAGTAGTTTGGGGAGTCTGTGGGGCACTATTTAGTTTTACCGCTGTTGTAATTCTTACCCGCTCTCCTACATCTTTCGGTTGTACGCTGCGCGGCCACTGTGCGCAGCTGACTCAATTATTCTCAGGAATATCTACTACGCAGATTATTCTGTTGTCTATCGTTGCAGGTATTTGTGAGGAGATTTTTTTTCGGGGATTTCTACAGGTATGGCTATCACAGCTCAGTTCCCCTTTAATCGGGTTGCTGGGTGCTTCACTAATTTTTGCCTTTCTGCATTGGGCATCATTTACATATTTCCTGCTGACATTTGTTGTTGGATTGGTTTTGGGGGTTGCTTATCAGCAGACAGGCAGCTTATTGGGGGTGATTATTTGGCACGCAGTTTATGACTTGCTCGCACTCATGGTACTTTCAAAATATCCTCGTATGTTAGGCCTGGAAGTTCCACTGGACAAATAGAGATTTGGGAAACTATTTGTCTGGGGCAGCACCTCCCGTCTGCCCTGGAGAAAACAAAAAAATTATTTAAATACAGGTGGCTTGTTGATCGATTTTAGGCCTGATGATTCGATTTTGATTATGCGGTAGCCAGTTAACAATAGGGAAAATGTTAATTTGGACCACCGCATAAATATATTGTTATACAATCTCAAAAAAGCCTATGATCTGTTCATCATTATTTAAATTTTGGACGTAGAATCTCCATTTGTTATCTTCGCCGCGCACACCAAAACAGCGGGCAAGGCTGTCGTAGAAGGTAGTACCTCCTTTCGCGAGTACTTTTTTCATCTTTTTGGGTCCTGATACTCCATTCATTTTAAAGCCCGTAACCGAAAGCCTTCTTTCGAGCTTTACTGGAGCAGGAATATCTACCTCTTCTTCCAGTTTATCCCTTTGTTTAGAACCATTCCAGGTTGTCCCTGAACTAGTATCACCGGCAACATGCATGACTGTAACGCTATGTCTTGCGTCATCGTGAAATTTAAGGGTCATTCGGCAGCCGCTAAGGTGCGATGTCATAAAGTAGGGAGGGCTCTTACTATCTAAAGTTACTGATACGGCTGATTTACGAGCCCAGGTCATATAAGTCGCTTTTTTTTCGGATTTGTCATCCTTTTTCATCAGGATTATATTTGGGTCCCTGAATACAAAGTCGATTCCGGTTTGATACACTCCATTCTTAATATCAAATTCCTGAGTATTGAAATCCAGTTTATACTTTTTGAAGGCCGTCTCAATATCGTTGTCCAATTCACTTAAGAAATCGTCATAACTTGGCATATCTCTATTTCCTTTTCGTTAGATTTTAACTATGCGCGATATCCGGTTGTTCGCTAAGATGATAGTGTTTATAGATTATTCAAATGCAGGTCGATAGTCGACGATTTCTTCATTTCACTAGATAATAAAATTAATTTGATAATTGATAGTGTAATGTAAATTCCAATCTTGAACTTAGCATGCCAATTTTTTGGTAACTACCTAAGTTGGCGAATTAAGCAAAAGTTCCTTATTTACTCCTTTTTTGCTCCACATTTCTTACACGATTTGCGGTCCTTCAGGTATTTTTGATGCCCAAAAGGGCTTGTTCACTTAAAAGCTAATCTATGACTTGCTGGTAGGTTAATGATTGCTGATAGAAACAACTTGAGCGAGATCAGCTACTGACGCATTTATTGTCGGTCAATACACTTTAGTTGTGTGGAGGCAGGTTCAGGAAGAATCTGTCCCGCTTCTTCAGCGGAACATGAACTGTCTTTATACATCTAGCGAGGTGTTTACTGAGTGAGGAGGCGTATTCTGTTGATATTGGAGGAGGTGCCGCACAGGTTGGGGTGGCCGGCAAGCCCTAAGACGTTCACTTAAAAAAAAGAAAAGTGGCCAGTAAAAACTGGCCATTATCTGAATTACTTTGCCGCACCATATATTTGCTCTGCCCGATTGAATAGGACCCAAGAAGTTAATATATACTTATCTCCTGATTTGGGTATGTTACCCCTATGAGTATGGGTAAAGCCTGCTGGAGCAATCACCATTCGGCCAGCTTTGGGCTTTACTGTTTTATTTTGGTAGTGAAATTCAGTATGCCCACCTTCATCAACATCATTTAGATAAAACATAAACAAGAGGACGCGATGCAAGGCCTCATTGTGCGGCATTTGTGGAAAAACTTCACTGTGCCAATAGGGGTAGCCACCTTCCCCCTTATTGTATTTCTGGGCGTTAATATGCCCTAAGCGGAACAACTGCTGCATCAAAATGTGTGCTTGCGGAGCGCCGACTTCTTCATAATTATCCTGGGTGAGTTTAACCGGCTCCCCCGTTTTGGGGTGGATGACAGTAAGTCCAAAGGTACCTATAAGCAGAAAGTAATACTTTTTAAAGTACTCGGTTATATATTCTGAGGTATAGTCAATGGTTTGGGCTAAGATATCTTTAAATTCAGGGTGTTGATTTAAATAGATATCTTTGCTTAGTTTTTTAGACGGGTCGACGCCTCCTCCGGTTACTCCCTGTACTTGCCTGCTTGGGCTGCTCTCAAAAAGTTTGATCACCTGCTGACAGAAATCTAAGGGAAGGGCATCATCATATACTTCGATAAAATCTGTCATGTGGGTTGTCCAATGAAACTGCATGTTAGACGTTCAAGTTTAGGATTGCTAACAGTAGGGGTCAATAGTAAATACAATTTTGTTTGTATCAGGTCAATCTATTTTTTTAAGCTTATTTTTTTAAAGGCTAATTCATATCGGGTTTGTTTTTGTTTGTGTCATTAAGCGGGGGATAATTTTTTAGAATTGATGAAATGTACTTTCTGACATGTTTGGGTAAGGTCGTGTTGGTAATAGTGTGTTACTGGTCTGGTTTGATGGTGTGCAAACTATTTTACGTTAATCACCGCTAAACTTGATGTTTAAAATTGAAAACTCATTCATGCGTTTTTGAATAAGCTTATGCTGGGTTAAGTTTTTAGAGTTGAGTTTAATAAATCCGTTAACAGCGGCAAGCCTACAATTATAATACCAGTGCATAAGACGACGGTGCAGATGGCTCAATATTTGTCAAAGTAGGGTATGGGCGAGAAGCCAGGTGAGTAGCACGGTAATTATGCAGGCAATCAGTGCGAGCAGGCCATCGTGGGTAACGAGCGCCAGGCCGAAAATGGTGAGGGCAAAACCTGCTGTGGTTGCGGAGAAGGGCACCAGTTCCAGCAGTGGTATGGTTAATGCAATCAGTGAGCAGATAGTGCCTATCGCATAGGTGCCACTGCGCCGCACCATAAAATCCAGGCGCGGCCGCATCCAGCGGTCGGCAAATGCTGCTGGCCGCCTCAGCCATTGTAAGGCGTCATTCATTTTTTTCCGCGAGATGGACCGACTCAGTAACCACTGTGGCAACCAAACGTGCCTACGGCCCAGCAGCAGTTGTATAGCGACGAGCAATAAGAGAGTGGCCATTACGGTAGATAAGCCGGGTACTCCGCTTAGGGGAGAAAAGAGGATTAACCCAACTAATAGCAGGAAGGGCGCGAATGACCTGCGCCCGATGGATTCCAGTACCAGCTGTAGGGAAATGCGCTCGGTGTGCTGGCAACTGGATTTTATCTGATCCAGCAACTGGCTAAGACCGGTAATCTCTTGTGACATGATGGGCTAGCCCTCAGCGCCCTGGCACACAGAGTTTCGCCGTGCCCCGTGCGCAGCTTCCCTGGCACTCAACTTTCTGTTTGCTATCGCGCCCAACCAGGCCACCCCTTTGTTTTGAACACCAGACTTTGCCGAGGTAGTCTTTGGTGCAAAACCCTACACCACAGACAATATTGCCATTGATATCAGAGAGGGCTCCACCTCCGGAGTGAATAGCGCAATAGACATTTCCATCGCTATCTCGCGCACACTGGCCGGGGCCGCAGCGCTTCTGTTGCTGTCGATCTAGGCGACAGTCTGCCATGAAAGAGCTGGGGAATAGGGCCCAACAGATAAAAAGCAAAGGGGTGAGAAGGCGCACAGACAACAACATAGTGCTTACCGGAAAGCGGTTACCTATTGATAGTCTGTGCCCCTGTGGCGCTGATCGCCAGTCTTGATGCCCCGGATGCAGAAATAAAAGTCAGGTGTAGAACAGCTCATCCAACGTGAAGGTTTCTACGCCAGTTCCCGCTTTTTCGCATACGGCTACCATTTTCTCGGCTACCTGGAAGCCCGTAATAGGACGATAACGATGTAGTCCGGGTAGTCGGCAGACCCAGGGTAAGATAATGGCGCCTATTTTCTCTGCAGGGCGGAGGTCGGCCCGTTTACCGATGAGCAGAGAAGGGCGGAAAATACTGATGCGGGCAAAGGGCAGTGACAGGATCTTTTGTTCCAGTTCCCCTTTCATGCGCAAATAGGCACTGTTGCTTTTCGTATTGGCGCCGCTGGAGGATACCAGCAGGTAGTGGGCAACCCCATTATCTGCTGCCAGCTGTGCAGCGCGAAATTGATACTCCACGTCCACTTTGAATTGTTGCTCCAGGCCGCCCGCTTGCTTCTTGGTGGTGCCCAGGCAGGAGAACAGCAAGTCACCATGAAACAGGTCTGCGTATTCTTCTAAGTGTTCAAAATCAACCTGCTCATTGCGAACTTTTGGATGGGAAAAGGACAAGGGGCGGCGGGTCAGAGCGACTATTTCGCCTATCGATTTTTCCTGTGCCAGCTGCTCAACCAAGTGGCTACCAATCAGCCCAGTTGCACCTATAACAATTGCTTTTTTAGCCATAGCTTCCGACTTCTTTGTTTGGAATGCGTGTGGATGATGGCCTGCCAGGGGTGTTGCCTTCAAGCTCTTTGTGGGCCTGGCGTTGTAGAGAATCCTTAAATCACCGGTATTAATGACAAATTAAACTGTACTTCATGCTGGGGGGAATTAGTCTGAAGAGTAGTCGTGAATTGAATACTGGGAAACGTAATGCCTTGAGTAATACTCCTTCGATTGACGGCCTAATATTTTGGTTATTAGTCATAGGGATTTGTATAAGCGATGCCATTTAATTATTCGAACGTGCCTTATCCTATTCGCGATGATTTACGCAAGGCAAATCTAAAGGCTTGGCGGTTTATTGGAGAAACGGGCAACTGGTGGTCTATAGAAGATCATATAGCTATTGCCAGGGAAGTGCGTGCGGCCTACGACTGCGAATATTGTCGGGAGCGAAGAAAGGCGCTCTCCCCTTATCAGGTGGAGGGGCTGCACGACAGCCGCTCGGATCTTCCCAAAGCGGTTGTAGATACTGTTCATCGAATAGTGACTGACCCCTCCCGCCTGAGTGAGGAGTGGTTGAAAAAGCTGGTACCTTCGGAAATCTCCATAGGCCAGTATGTGGAGCTTGTGGCGGTTGTTGTCTTTGCCATGAATGTGGATACCTTCCATCGTGCGTTGGGGTTGGATTTAGAAGAGCTCCCTAAGGCGTTGGCCGGGGAGGACACAGTGCCCTCCCAATACACACCCGCAGGGTTGGAAGAGGGTGCTGCCTGGGTGCCTATGATTGGACAGGGCCAGTGCACGGGTGCCGAGCAGGATCTGTATGAGGATATCCCCAGACCTACTAATGTACTCAGGGCTCTGAGCTTGGTGCCGGATGCTGTGCGTTGCCAGCGCTATATGGAAAACCGCTATTACTTTATGCCCTTTCAGGTCATGCAAGTGGGAGAGAATCACGATCGCGCTCTTTCTCGTACTGAGATAGAGTTGGTGGCCACTAGGGTGTCGATGAACAACGAGTGCTTTTACTGTGCGGCCTCACACGCGATGTTGCTCCAGGTGAGTAGTGAAGTGCAGGGAAAACAGGAAGATATTGCCAACCTGCTTATTTCTGAAGATTCTGCAGGAGGCAATGGCGGTGGAAGACATCACCCCCATGGAGCAGAGGATTATGCGCAACTTCTCGCTTTTGTGGATGCGGTCATGGGCGAGGATGTACAGCTGATCCCCCCCACCAGGGAGAGACTGGAGCAGGAACACGGTAGTTCCGCTTTAGTGGATGTGGCGGCACTAATCGGCAGTTTCCAGCGCATGAATCGTATTGCCAACGCGACAGGAATAGAGTTGGATAAAGAGGTTGACCTGTTAAGTCAACAAGCCCAAAGTGAGCTGGCACTGAATAAATACGCCCAGGCAACAGAGACTACAGCTGGTGGCAAGGCACTGGGTTGGTTGGTAGCCAAAGTGCGCCCGGTGTTATTCAAAATGGCCGGCAAGAGGGCAAGGGATAGGGTATAAGCTTTGTGTGGGCTTATAGCTAAAGGGTCGCCTTCAGTGTTTTTGCGTGTGGGCGCCGATGATACCTATGGGGTCAAGGCGCGGAACCATCTTTTGTCTCTTGCTGGCGCATCGGCATGCTGTCGATACGCCGCAAAATTTCCGTGGGGGCATACTTGACAGCACGATATTTCACGCCACCGTCCTTTCCTATCAAGACTACCTGCTCGCCATCGCCCTTGAAATACTGATCCTTGATATTGGTGTTGAAATCGCTGGTGATTTTCCCTGGATAATTCGTCTCGATATTGTCCTTGGAAAAGACAAACCACAGTAAATCCCTTTCTGCAAACTGAGGGCCCAACTTCAGTAGAGACTGCATAGTCTCTGTCTCATTGGCAGGGTTGTTGAGGAGTAATACGCGTTTCTGCCACTGGAAGCTGCTTAGATTGTTCACAGTGTCTGCTTCCGCAAATTGATAAGGAGCGAAGATTAACAAAATAAGAAGAATGTATTTGCGCATGAGAATATCTCTGCTATGGCCCGGTTGGTGACTTCAGCATCTCTGCTTACGTTGTTTAAATAGCATAAAGAGCTGTTTGGTACCGTAGAGAAAACCTGGCTGTGGATGGGAAGAATCACCAATATCTATATTTTAGCCGAGTGCTCTCAACTAAACTTATTGCTACTTATTCTCTGTCTCGGTTGGGGTGGAAATTTATAAATTGCCGTCACTGCTGAGGCTATAGCGTACATCCAAGGGTATGGGGTATAACTTGGGATTTTCCGGGAACTTAACTTGGAATCTGGTCGGATTGTAATTCCAGGCTGAAACCCTTGGAGTTGGTAACGTCCATGTCACACATCCAGGAGCAGGACCCCAATTCCCCCCGTCTAGGCTTGCTGGCCATATTCGTGGCCCTATTTATCATTGCTATTGATATCACTGCATTCTCTCCCGCGATCCCGGCGATCGAGCGGGAGATGGATATGGATATCACCACCTCCCAGTGGGTTATCAATGGCTATGGTCTTGTCTTTGGTGTGTTGGTGGTTACCGGAGGGCGAATCGCGGATATCTTTGGGCGGCGACGGGCATTTATCACTGGAGCAGGAATTTTCCTGACGTTCTCCTTGATGGGCGGCCTTGCCCTGAATGTGCCGATGCTTCTCGCCGCCAGGGCATTCATGGGGGTGGGGGCAGCGTTGATGTGGCCCTCTATTCTGGGAATGGCATATAGCCTGATGCCCGAAGAGCGCGCTGGAGAAACCGGTGGTCTGATTATGGCTGTTTGTGGCTTGGCGAACACCCTTGGACCTGTAATGGGCGGGTTATTGGCGGATATGTTCAGTTGGCGATGGATTTTTTTTATAAACCTGCCAGTAGCGTTTGCCGCTGCACTTATGTGCTGGAAATTTGTTCCCCGAGATGTTCCCTTTGATCCCGATGAACGTATTGACTATCTGGGTGTTATCACTCTGACTGCTTCTCTACTGAGTTTTCTCCTGGCCCTGAATTATGCATCGGGGGTTAGTTTTATGCATCCGTTGGTAATCGGGCTATTGGTGGGATTTCTGGTATTTAGTGCAGTTTTTATTTATGTCGAGTCTCTCCAACGAGAGGTAGCTCTTATTCCTCAGGATGTTATTAAAAATAAGAGGTTCTTTGCGGCCGGAGCCGTTACTCTTTTTACTTCTATTACTTTCTTTTCAGTTATTTTATATCTGCCCCAGTACCTGACAAATGTGCGTGGTTTTACCACTATGCAATCGGGTTTAACGCTTGTTCCCTTGATGATTGCCTTTGCGGTTTTTTCATTTATAGCCGGTCAACTCTATCAAAAGACCGGGGGGAAGATTCTGGTTTGTGTTGGGATCCTGGCCATGAGTCTGGGGATGTTTTATATCTCCAGGTTAAGTGATGGCCGTGAGTATATCTTTGGATTGATTATCCTCGGGGCTGGACTGGGGTTATTTAATCCATCTACAACCACAATGGTCATCGCTGTAGTAGACCCCAGTCGCGCGAGCCTGGCCAGTGCGATTATCTATATGTTGAAAATCACTGGCGGCGCGGTGGGACTCGGTGTTAATGCCGCTATTGTGGGGTTTGCACCCGATATTACTACAGGTATTAGTAGGGCTTTTGAAGTAAATGCCTGCTTTGCATTTGTAGGGTTTGTTATTGCTTTCCTGTTTATGAGCGCACCCACTGTGACTGAAAGTGAGAGAGGTAGTACTGAATGATAAGCATTTTTTGTGAGTTGGCGGAGGCTGTATTGGTTTTTCGGTTGAAGGGGCTTCATCGCTGAGTTGACTTGAGGTTTTTGGTAAGGCTGCTGTTTATGTCATATTTCCAGATGACGCTCTCGAAGTCTCAGAAATTGGGTTTTATTGCAGTCAACCTCGCTTTATTCCTTGTCACTGTTGATTTCACGGCTTTTTCTCCTGCAATTCCCGCGATTGAACAGGAATTTAATATTGATATCACTACCTCCCAATGGATTATCAATGGCTATGGGCTGATGTTTGGGGTATTGATCGTTACGGGTGGACGTCTTGCTGATATCTATGGGCGCCGTAGGCTATTTTTTATTGGCAGCAGTGTTTTTCTGTTATTTTCGTTGATCGGGGGCTTATCCTTTAATACGCCAACCTTGCTGATTTCTAGAATTGTTATAGGGGCTGGGGCTGCACTGATGTGGCCATCAATTCTGGGAATTGCCTATACATTGGTGCCACCCAGCAGGGCTGGCCAGGTAGGTGGGTTGGTGATGACGGTATGTGGTTTGGCAAATGCAATAGGGCCAATTCTGGGAGGAACACTGTCTGATCTATGGGGGTGGCGGTGGATTTTCCTGATCAATATACCCCTAACCCTGTTATCTGTATTTCTTTGCTGGAAGTTTGTTCCACAGGATACGCCAACTAAATCATCGGTCAGGGTCGATTATGCCGGTGTAATTATGCTAATGGTGTCAGTGTTTAGTCTTTTGTTTGGTATGTATGTTGCCGCGGAGATCGGGTTCAATCGCTTATATACATTGTATTTTTTCTTCGTTTTTTTTGTTTCTCTTGTGGTCTTTTTGTTTTTGGAAGTAAAGAAAGGCAGGGATGCATTGATTCCCGGTGATGTAATCACTAACGCAAAATTTACAGTGGTGGGTGCCATCAGTTTTGTTACATCGGTTGTTTTCTTTTCAGTGATTCTTTATTTGCCCCAGTATTCCTCTAAAGTGCTCGGATTCTCGGCTCTTGATTCGGGCTTGGCGCTACTGCCACTAATGATTTCCTTCGTCTTTATCTCGTTTTTATCGGGGAGAGTCTATTTAAGTTTGGGGCCGAAACTTATAATTTGTGTGGGGATTTTCCTGATGGGGACAGGGATGGCATCACTTTCTGCTGTATCGGGTGAATCACGTTACATAGATGTTGTTCCAGGTTTAGTATTGTTGGGGCTTGGCCTGGGGTTGTTTAACCCTGCCGCAACAACCCTGGTTGTAACAATAGTCGAGCCTGGGCGGGAGAGTCTTGCCAGTGCGATCCTGTTTATGTTTAAGGTTGCAGGCGGCGCTTTGGGGCTGGGCCTGAATGCCGTGGTGGTGGCATTTGCTCCAGATATGATCACTGGTATTGGTCGGGCCTTTTTGTTAAATGCATTTTTGGTTTTTGCTAGCTTGATAGTTGGGGTATTTTTTATTGCCAGGGGCACCCCGGAAAGTCGTGTTGAGTAAATTTCTCGATATTTTTACAGCTTGCCCAAATTTGAATATATAAAGTCCACGCAAAGTTTAATTTTGGGGATCTGATATTTGCTGCGTTCGTAGAGTAGAAAAATGCCAATGTCCCCTCCGGGACTAACCGATACCTTGCCCTCGGTAGGCACTTCTACCAGCTCGCCAGAGTCTATGTGTTCACAAATACTCCATGAGGGCACACAGAACATACCGCGATGATTTAAAGCGGCAGCCAGTAGGGCTTTGCCATTATTACTGATCAGGTGAGTGGTAAGCTCGATTGGCTCCCAGTAATTGCCGTTGAAATAGTGCCAGTCAATAGGCCCTTTGGGGCCCCGGTACTGCAATGCGTTTGCGGACTCTATGGCTTGCTTGTTTAGGGGAAATTCTTGCTTCAGGGAGCTGAGATATTCAGGTGAAGCGGTTAGTGAGAATTCGTTTTTTGACAAGCGCTTGGCGATAACATGTTCGTCAGGAGCGTAGCCTCCGCGTATAGCGATATCAACCGGGTCCTTACCCAGCTGGGTGAGATCGTCGCTATAGTGCAGGTCAAAGACAATATCCGGATAGCGTTGGGCAAACTGCTCCAGCAGGGGAGTCAGGTGTTGCTCACCATAGGAGGGGAGGCAGCTGATTCGAACAAGTCCACTAGGAGCCTCAAAAGTCTGGCTGACCAGTTCATCAGCTTGTTCCAGTTGGCGAATGGCCTCGCCGATCATGGAGTAGTAGAGTTTCCCCAGTTCGGTCACCTCAACCTGGCGAGTGCTGCGTTGTAGCAATTCAATACCCAGGGAATGCTCCAGATCGCGGACTCTGCGCGAGATGGAGGAAGCTGGTACGTCAAACTCCTCGGCCACGGCAGTGAAACTACATAGTTCTGCCACCCGCTTGAAATAACGTAACGCCCTGATTTTGTCCATAATTACCTCCCCAGATGATCATACCGCCCAGTATTTCTCCTTATTGTTGTCAAAAAGACAAAAGACTTCCACCTATTGCCATCTGTTTCCCAAGGTGGGCGGGGGGCACTATCGCTGACATCAAATGAACGGATGACCAGAGATATTTATGAAAGCACTTAAAATAACTCGCTATGGTGATATCAATACGAGCCTGGCTTTTGGTGAGGCGAGTGTGCCGATACCAGGAACAGGTGAAGTATTGATACGAATCCATGCAGCGAGTATCAATCCGATTGACCTGATGGTGATGCGTGGCGATATGAAGGCCGTCAAAAAGCTGGATCTTCCGGTAGGGATTGGTCGCGATCTCAGCGGCGTAGTGGTTTCTGTAGGCGGTGGCGTTACAGCCTACCAGCCCGGCGATGAGGTTTTCGCCCGCGTTGGGGAGGATCATGTGGGGACACTGTCGCATTTCCTGAGCGTGGATGCCTCACACCTGGCGAGAAAGCCAAAAAATCTGACGCATGAGGAGGCTGCCAGCATCCCCTTGGTGAGCCTGACTTCCTACCAGGCCCTGATTCAGGTTGCCGGCCTGAAAAAAGGTGAGAGAGTACTGATTCATGCCGGTTCCGGTGGTATCGGTTCTGTGGCAGTTCAACTCGCCAAGGCCTATGGGGCCTATGTCATTACCACAACAAGTAGCGCCAATGTTGAGTGGGTACGCGAACTGGGCGCGGATCAGGTAATTGATTATAAGAAGGAAAATTACCTGGATCTCCTCTCTGATATTGATGTGGTCTATGACACCCTGGGTGGGCAATACACGCTCGATGCTTTTAAAGTTCTGAAGCGGGGCGGAAGGGTTGTCTCAATCTCCGGTGTATTGGACCCTCAGACGGCGAAGGAATTTGGTATCGGCTGGCTCCTGCGCAAGCTGCTCAGGCTTAAAGCACGTTCTGTAATGAAGGCTGCAAAGGAAAAGACAGCGCTCTACCGGATGGTGATTATGGAGGCAAACGGATCGCAGCTTGAGGAATTGGGCTCCCTTTGTCGGGACAATATTATCAGCCCTGTTATTGATAAGATTTACCCCTTTGAACAGAGCCTTGAGGCGCTTTCATACCTGGAAACCGGTCGTGCGAAAGGCAAGGTTATTGTATCCATGGGGGAGTCAGCTAATGCTTAAGTGGGTAGTAAAGCTCTTAAAATAGATAATTTGATTTGATATCAATACCGCCCCAAAAACAGGGGCGGTCAAGTTAAGGGGCCGGATAAACTCTTACAGTACAAAAGTTTTATTATTGTAGGTTTATCAATAAGTGGCACAATCTTAAGGTAATGCAAGCTGTTTTATAGTAATCAGAGCTTGGCCATCGCATAGATAAAATACGTGATTTCTTTCACACTTTCCTGCCCTGCGCCCCTCTAAAATCGGAAAAATTCCCACCTGTCTGTTTCGCTAGATTTGACTTTCCTCACATCTGCCGATTCCTGTATTCAATACAATGCCGCTGGCTGAAGGGTCCCTGTGTACAGGCATTTCAATGTGGCCCGCAAGGGTCTTCCGCATCGCTGGTTTCATTGTTAAAGGTAGGGTCAGAGGTAGATCACATGTTCAGAATTCTACAGGTAACAATCCTGCTGCTATTGGCAAGCGTGGTTTCTGCGCAAAATGTCAGTCGCGATGATATTCGTGGTCTGGATGAGCAAATCCAGGATGTAAAAAAGGATGTGATCGACCTGACTGCGACTCTCTCGCAGCTGGAAGAGAAACTACTGTTTCCCTCTAACTCACAAGTGGCCTTTTTTGTCTCTGTTGCCGATGAGCATCCCTTTGAGCTGGAATCTGTAGAGGTCAGGCTAAACGGCGAAATTGTTGCGCACCATTTATATACCTATCGCGAAATCGAATCCCTACAAAAAGGTGGCGTGCAAAAATTATATACCGGTAACGTCCAGACTGGCGCGCATCCTTTGCAAGTCCGCTTCATCGGTAAAACACCCTCCGGCCGCGAGTATCGGGCCGAAGCTTCTTACCAGGTAGATAAGGCTGTGGGGCCGAAATTTGTTGAGATCAGCATCTTAGGAGCCGAGTCTGAGATTAACTTCAAGGACTGGTAACCATGTGTACATCTCTGCTGTCGCTACTGCCGGTCCCGGCTAAAGCAATACTGCGAGCTTTGGCGGCCTCCCTGTGTACTTTGCCTATCCTCGTAGGTGTGGTTAATGCCGAAGAGCGTGAGGAGCTGCGCGACCTGTTTTTTGGTGCTGCCATGTTTCATGCTCACCAGGAAAACTTTTTTGATGCGATTGTGGCTCTGGATACAGAGCTGGCCCAGTTTTATCGGTTGGATCAGCCGGAGCTGGACCCATTCAGTGCGCATCTGGGGCAGGCAGAATTTTCCGTGGGCGACCTGGAGCTTTCCTATCGCATGCATCGGGAGGCTGGGCGCGCAATTGAAGCAGTGCTTAAAGGTAATGTTTCTCAGGCGGTACGCAATGAGGCTGCCTATCGCCTCGCCAAAATTCATTACCACAAGCAGCAACCAGTGAATGCCTTGCATGCTCTGGAAATGATAGAAGGGCGTGTACCCGAGCGTGTGCGTGCGGAAGAACAGTTCTTACGTGCGCGGGTATTTATGCAGTTGGGGCGCTTTGATGAAGCGGTGGAATTACTAAAAGACCTGAAGGGGGAAGAATCCCTTGCCGGGTTTATTGAGTTCAACCTCGGAATCGCCCAGTTAAAGTCTGGCGAAGAAACCCGTGGTGTACTGGAACTGACTGCCTTGGGTAAGAAGAGCAGCAGCAAGCCCGCCGCGCAGGCGCTGTATGATAAAACCAATTTATTGCTAGGTTCGCATTTAATGGAGGCCGGTGAATTAGAACTGGCTCGTCCATATTTTGACCGCGTCAATCTCGAAGGACCGTTTTCCAATCGGGCGTTGCTGGGCGCTGGTTGGGTCGAGGCACGTGCCGGTCGCTATGGGAGAGCATTGGTGCCCTGGAAAATGCTGCAAAACCGCAAAGGCACCAATGAATCCGTACATGAAGCCATGCTCGCCGTACCCTATGCCTATGGCAAGCTGGATGTACACAGTACAGCCGCAATTAATTATGGTCGTGCGTTGGACTCATTCGGCAATGAGATTGATACGTTGACCGCTTCGATCAACAGTATCCGAGAAGGCAAGTTCCTTGAGGCATTGCGCCGCAAAGAGGCAACCCAGGTACAGAACTGGGTGGTGGCACTGCGCAACCTGCCTGATGCCCCTGAGACTCATTACCTCCTCGACCTGATGGCATCCAATGACTATCAGGAATTCCTGCGTAACTACCGCGACCTAAACGATCTCTTTGAGCGCAATGAAGAGTGGCTCAAAAGCCTTAGCGCCTACGAAGATATTATCAGTATCCGCAGGGCTTATTACGAACCCCTGTTGCCGCAGCTCGACGAGCAATTTCGCAAGCTGGATGCCCGTATCAAACTACGTATTGAGCAGCGGGATATATTTGCCAGCCGTATTGAACAGATGCTGGTTTCTCGCCGCCCGGAATATCTTGCCACCGCAAATGAGCAGGAGGCACGCCTGGAGTTGATGAAGTTGCATCAACAGATCACAGAGCGTCCGCAGGGCTTTACCGAGGCGACGCGTAGCCGGGTAGCGCGCCTGCAGGGTGTTTTAGATCTTCGCCTTTCCACTGAGTATGACCAGCGGCTTACAGAAGCTTATAAACACCTGCAGGAACTCAATATAGAAATTGAAAAGCTACAGGTGGTTTACCAGTCCTATGTGCGTAGCCGCCAGGCGGCCACACATAGTTACACCGGCTACAACAAAGAGATTACCCGCTTGCGTGCGCAGATCCGCAGCAGCCAACAGCGCCTGGAAATGTTGATGGCACGTCAGGGCAGTATGTTGGAGGCTTTGGCAATCCAGGAGTTGGAGCGCCGTCGTACCCAGCTGGAAAGCTATCAAATCAAAGCGAGATTTGCCTTGGCCGACAGCTATGACCGTGCCAATGAATTGCAGGAGCAGCGTGAGGACCAGCTCAAAATTGAGCAGCACCGCGAATCCCTGCCAGAGGAAAATCCTCCCGAACTGGATGCGGAAGTCGAAGTGAGTGATGGAGGGGAAGCCTGATGCCTTGCTTTAATTCCAGTCTGCTGAGTATGACTATTGCGCGTCGATGTGTACTGGCTTCCACTGCTGCACTGATGCTCAATGCCTGTGCCGTGAATAGCGGCAAGACTATTGGCAGCCTGCAAAATGTCGATATTGAAATTAAAGAGGAGTATATCGACGGAAGCCTGGAGAAAGCCCTCGCCAGTTACCAACGTTACCTACAGGAAACGCCTGAATCAAATCTCACCCCGGAGGCGATGCGTCGAATTGCCGACCTGAAAATTAAACAGGCGCACCGGGCTGAGGATGCTGCTATTGATGGAATCGCCAGTGGTGCCGGCGCGGTTAGTACGAGTGGAGCGGTAGTTGCTATAGAAGCAGCGGAAATTTCCGCGGAGAATACCCTTGATGCACCCGCCGAAGTCGCCGCACCGGTTACTCGGGCCCAACAGGTGGCAGGGGAAAACTCAGGTGCGATAGAGTCTGATGATGAATTTGAGGCGCGTGCCAGTGGCAATGTTGAGATTGCCTCAGATAATTCTGCATTGCCACTGCCTGCGGATGATCCCGATGCGCTGATGTCTGCCAATGCCCGGGAAGCAATTAACCTATATCTCGATCTACTTAAAAAATACCCGCTGTACGACCGCAACGACCAGGTGATGTATCAGCTGTCCCGAGCCTATGAAGAGGCGGGACAGATTGAAAATGCAGTGGATGTTTTGCGACAGTTGGTTGCCAAATATCCAGATTCCCGTCACATTGATGAATCCTGGTTCCGTCTGGGAGAGTATTACTTTACCCGTAAGAAATACCTGGATGCTGAGGAAGCCTACGGTAAGGTGATTAATATCGGAGTGGTTTCCAGCTTTTATGAGCTGGCCCTGTACAAGCGCGGTTGGTCCCTGTTCAAGCAGGACATGTACGAGATGGCGTTGGATGATTATATCGCCATGCTCGATTACAAAGTTTCCCAAGGTTATGACTTCGACCAGCAGACCAACGAGGTAGAGCGAAAGCATATCGATGATACCTTCCGTGTGGTGAGCTTGAGCTTCTCTTACCTGGAAGGTCCCGATTCGATTGTCGACTATTTCTCCCGCAAGGGGGCGCGCCAGTACGAGTACCTGGTGTACAGCCATCTGGGCGAATACTACCTGGATAAGCGTCGCTATCAGGACTCGGCAAAATCCTACACTGCTTTTGTTGAGCGTAATCCCCTGCACAAGGTTTCTGCAGATTTCTCTATTCGCGTAATTGAAATCTACGCGAAGGGTGGCTTTCCCAAGCTGGTACTTGAAGCCAAGAAATCCTTTGCCAACACCTATGCCCTCAAAGCTGAATACTGGACAGTATTCGATATCAATGAATACGGAGAGGTGGTCGAGTTCCTGCAGGCAAACCTGATTGACCTCGCCAGCCACTATCACGCGGCTTACCAGAACAAGAAGCTGAAGGATAAAAAGTCCGAGCACTATCGTGAAGCAATTCACTGGTATCGCAGTTACCTGGAATCCTTCCGTGAAACTGAGCGTGCACCGGAGATTAATTACCAGCTGGCCGGCTTGATGCTGGAGAATAGGGATTTCCATAGCTCCGCTTTGGAGTATGAGCGCACAGCTTATGAATATCCGGCCCACAAGGATTCCAGTGAGGCGGGATATGCGGCCGTCTACGCTTACCGCGAGCACCTGGCAAATAACCTGAAAGAAGCTTCGGCAGACCAGCGTGCTCCTTTATTACGCGAAATTATCCGTTCATCTCTGACTTTTGCTGATACTTTCCCTGCGCATGGGAAGGCACCGCAGGTGATGTTAGGTGCAGTAGAGGACTTGTATGGCCTCAAGGACTATACCCCCACTATTGAAAACGGCCGATCATTGCTGGAGAAATTCCCGGCGGCGGAACAGGAGATTCGCCGGTCCAGCTGGATGCTTGTAGCACATGCCTCGTTTGATGTTCAGGCGTTTGAGGATGCGGAAGTAGCCTATGGGGAAACCCTGACTCTTACCGCTGCGGATGCCAAAGATCGCGCTGGACTGATCGATAACTTGGCAGCATCGATTTACCAGCAGGGCGATATGGCCCGTACGCAGGAAGATCATGCGGCAGCTGCTGGACACTTCCTGCGTATTCGTACCGCTGCTCCCGGGGCAACCCTGCTGGCCACGGCAGAGTATGATGCCGCCGCTTCCCTGATTATCCTGAAAGACTGGAGCCAGGCTGCGACAGTGCTCAACAATTTTCGCACTAACTTCCCTGAGCATGAGCTGGCAAAAGACGTAACCAAGAAATTAGCAGTGGTGTACCAGGAGAGTGGTGAATTACTGCTGGCTGCGGCGGAATTTGAGCGTATTGAGCGCGAGTCTGAGGATGAGGAGATCCGCCGCGAAGCCTTGACCCAGGCAGCGGATTTGTACAGTGCAGCAAAAGACAGCAAAAAAGCTCTGGAAGTGTTGCGCCGCTATGTGGGCCTTTTCCCCAACCCCATGGAGCCTGCTCTCGAAACACGGCAGAGAATCGCCGATATCTATAAAGCAGGTGGGAATGAAATGCTCTATATGAAAGAGCTTCGTGAGATGGTCCGTATTGAATTGCGCGGTGGCTCACAGCGTACTGATCGCACCCGCTACCTTGCAGGTAATGCAGCACTGCAACTTGCCGAGCCGAGTTACGCTGCCTTTACCCAGATAGCCCTGGTGAAGCCCATTGAAAAGAATTTGAACTTGAAGCGCAAGCGGATGAAAGCAGCTATCAGCACTTTCACAGATTTGATTGATTACCAGGTTGCAGATGTCACTGCCGCGGCGACTTATTATCTTGCAGAAATCTATTTGCATTTCAGTCAGTCTCTCAAAGATTCCGAGCGGCCTACTAATTTAAATGCGTTGGAACTGGAGGAATACGAGCTGGCTCTGGAGGATCAGATTTACCCATTTGAGGAAAAGGCGATCTCGGTCCACCAGAAAAATGTCGAGCTTTTGGGGGTAGGTATCTATAACCCCTGGATTGACAGGAGTATCGATAAGCTTGCTGGATTGATGCCGGCCCGGTATGCAAGGGCCGAGGAAGCAGGGCAGTATCTGCAAAGTATTGTACCGCTGCCGCCAGCACCTGAGCAGCTGGGCCCTGGTGAAGCGGTCTCCGGTCAGTAAGGGCAACTGCCGACGCGGTAATAAATAAAAGGTTCAAGCTAGTAGCATTAAGGTGCGGGGCTGAAGGTTATGCATACAAAATTGAGAGTATTTTTTCTACTGGGGCTTACACTGCTTTTCACGGCCTGTGCGGGCACCCAAACCAAGACGGGAAAAATCTCTGACTATTCCTCGGTGAAGGTTTCGGGCAGTGTTAATAGGGACTTTGAGCGCTCACTGGAATACTTGGCCGAAAAGAGGTACGAGCCTGCTATTGAGCTTTTGCAGTCGGTGGTGGAGCGGGAGCAGCGCCTTCCGGCCCCTTATATCAACCTGGGAATTGCTCACTATCAGGTAGGAAGTGAGAAAGACGCGGAGACAGCTTTTCTGAAGGCTCTCGAGCTGGATACGAAACACCCGGTCGCAACCAATGAATTGGCAGTGCTCTATCGCAAGCAGGGGCGTTTTGCGGATGCGCGGAAAATTTATGTGAATGCTTTGGCAGAAAACCCCGAATACCTGCCTTTGATAAAAAATCTCGGCATATTGTGTGATCTCTATCTGCAAGATCTCCAGTGTGCTCTGGCACAATTCCAGCAATATGTACAACTGGAGCCAGAGGACCAGGATGTTTCCATCTGGCTGGCGGATCTTAAGCGGAGAGCGGGCAAGTGATATTGAAGTTTAAATGGATTTTGCTATTGGTTGTCTGTTTCACAACTCTCCCCGCTGCCTTTGCGCAGTCCGGGAGTGAAGAAGAAAATGAGTCCAAGGAAAAGAAAGTGGACTCCAAGATCAAAGAGCTATCGGGTATTTCCATTATCGGTAACAAGGAAGCTCCCAAGTCTCTCTATATTGTCCCCTGGAAAAGTTCCGAAGTCGGTGTCGAAAGCGATCTTGTCTCCAGTCTGATGGATGACAAACTTAAGCCGCTTGACAAGGAAGTTTTCATGCGTGAGTTGGAGTTCTACCAGCTCAGCCTGTCCGGCGATTAACGCCGTCCTTTCTCCGGGTAAGACTGGAGCAGCAACAAATTACTGCAGTATTTCTCAAGAGGGTTTGTAATGGACTTTTTTAACAGCGTCATCGAGTTTTTCCAGACGGGCGGTACTTTTATGTACCCCATTCTTGTCGTTGCCGCTTTGGGCGGCGCCGTAGCGATTGAACGATTTATTCGCCTGCATTATGAGCGCCATACAAACCGTGCCATGTGGGATAAATTACAACCCGTTCTCGCCTCCGGGGATTTTGATCGCGCGCGCAACTTGGTTAAGCAGGATAACTCCAGTGTGAGTAAACTGCTGTCCATGGGTCTGGCACGCCAGGGTGCGGTGCGTCGTCGCGAAGATATCGAGATCGCGATGGAAGAGAGCATGATGGAGATAACACCTCAGCTGGAAAAACGCACACCTTATGTTGCGCTCTTTTCCAATATCGCCACGCTGCTGGGGCTGCTCGGTACCATCATGGGTTTGATCGAAGCCTTTACTGCGGTAGCCAATGCCAACCCGGCGGAAAAAGCTGATTTACTTTCTGCCAGTATTTCCGTAGCGATGAACACCACCGCCTTTGGCCTGATGACCGGTATTCCCCTGTTGATAGTGCACGCACTGCTCAACTCCCTGACCGGTCAAATTATCGATAGCCTGGAAATGGTCTCTGTAAAAGCTTCCAACCTGATTGACAGCTCAACCCGTCGTCGCTTCGAAATGGATGCACCCAAGCCAGAAAAACAGCCTGGCGAGCAATCTGCGAATGAAGTCGAAACCGAAGAATTGCAAACGGAAACTGCATAATGAGAAGGCGGCGTCACGGGAGAGACAAAGAAGCCCCGGAGCTGGACATTACCGCCTTCCTTAACCTGATGGTGGTACTGGTACCTTTCCTACTGGTGTCGGCGGTGTTTTCACGGGTAACAATCCTGGAACTGAATATGCCGAGCGGGGCTGGCGGTGGTGCACCGGATGACCCCACAGTGACCGTGGAAGTAGTGGTGCGAAAGCAGGCTGTGGAAATCAGCGATGGTGAGAAAGTAATTGCGCGTTTCCCTAATTTGAATGCCACTGAAGAAAGCGAGACTGTCCAGCCGGATGTGACTGTAGTGGAAGCCGATGGGCAGAATACGGACCTCGCAGTATTACCGACAGCTGAAGTGTACGACCTGAAAAAACTCACTGAGTTTTTATTGCAGGTGAAAGCCAGTTATCCGGAAAAAACAGACTCCATTTTATTGATGGAGGCGGATATTGCTTATGAGCATCTTGTGGGTGTCATGGATACCGTGCGTGGTGCAGAAGTTCGGGTTGAAGGCAGCGACCCCAGTGATCCGGAAGCTGTGGAGAAGGTGATTTTGTTTCCTGATATTTCCATAGGAGATGCGCCGTGAGACATGAAAGCCGACGAATGAAGCGCATGGCTCGCAGCCATAAGCGTAAAAAAACTTCAGGCATGAATCTGACATCCCTGATGGATGTGTTCACTATCCTGGTATTTTTCCTGTTGACCAATACTTCCAGTAACGAAGCGCTGGAGCCCCCCAAAGTGATTACATTGCCGGATTCGGTGGTTGAGAGCAAACCCAGGGAAACCGTAACCCTGATGGTGACTGCAGAGGAGATCCTGGTGGAATCCAAATCTGTTATCGCAACCAGTGAGGTGCTCGAAAGTGAAGAGGTTGTGATTGATGTTATTAAGCAGGCCATGACCGCAGAGCTGGGTAAGGCAATCGGTATAGCCCAGGCCTCTGCCGCAGAAAATGAGGGCGAGGCTGAAGTGGAAGGTGAGCAGGGACCGGAACCACCCGAAGTGAATATTCTTGCGGACAGGGGCATTCCGTTCAGTTTGCTGAAAAAGGTGATGTCCAGCTGCACCGAAGCGGGCTACACCAAGGTATCACTGGCGGTAATTCAGAAAGCATCTCAGGGTTAATGGAAGTTTGTGAGTAATTTTCTTCAACAACAGCAGGCGGTCAGCGAGGCGCTTGATACGGTTCGCCAGCGTATGCATCTGCTCGAGGATGAGCAGCGGCAGATCGAAGAGAAGCTGGCTGAATTGCAAGTCGATGGTTCCAAGTACCAGTTGCTCGATGAAATTTCTGAGCGCCTTGGAAAACTCGAGGACATCGGCGCAGGTGAAATGTTTTGGGCCGAGAATTATCGGGTCGATGCTTCCCAGCAGGTTATCGCACGGATTGGGGCGTCAACTCGTACTTATAACGAAAGCCTGGATCAGCTTCATCAGAAGCGTAGGGATATCCTGGATAATATCGAATACTGCAATGAGGAGATCTTTGCCCTTGATGAGCGCGCTGATGAGCTGCGCCGTGAGGAAGAGGAATCCAAGTTTGAATTCGAGATCACCCGTGAATATGAGCAGCCCACTTTTCGCCCGATGGAAATGCCTTGGCATACCAAGGGTGAGGATGAAAAGCGCTTCCGTATTTGTGTATTTGCATCACTGTTTATTGCGGCACTGTTGGGTTATCTGGTTCCTCTATATACCTTGCCTGAACCCGAAACACAGATAGTGGAGATACCCGAGCGCCTGGCCAAATTGGTAATCGAGAAGAAGACCAAACCCAAGCCACCACCTGAGCCAGAAAAAGCCAAGCCCAAGAAAGAGGAGAAAAAACCTGAAACCAAGCCTGAGCAGAAAGTGGCCAAGCAGGATCCGAAACCATCCAAAGTGGAGAAAAAACAAGCGCGTAAGAAAGCTGAGCGTGCGGGTGTTCTCGCCTTTAAGGATAATTTCCAGGATCTTATTCAAGATGACCTGGACAATCGTTTGGGCCAACAAACACAGCTCAGTACTGCAGGTAAGAAGGAAAACCGTAGTCAGCGTTCGCTGATTACTGCAGCGGCAACTGCGGGTAGTGGTGGTATTAATACTGCAGAGCTTAGTCGCAATGTGGGTGGTACTGGATCATCCCTGGGTGGAGTAGCCTTCTCGCGAGTGGAGAGCTCCATTGGCACAGAAGGTGATTTCGCCGGCGAGGACCGACCGCTCAGTGATGGTGTGGGTCCGTCTCGTACCGACGAGGAAATCCAGATTGTCTTCGACCGCTATAAGGCTTCGCTGTATCGCATTTACAACCGTGAACTGCGTAACAACCCCGCCTTGCAGGGTAAGATGGTCTTGAGGATTACCATTGAGCCTGATGGCTCGGTATCCCTTGCGGAAGTGGAGTCCAGCGATATGGATTCGCCTGCACTCAACGCCAAGATTGTAGCGCGGGTGAAGCGATTTAATTTTGGCGAGAAGGCCGGTGTTCCAACGATCACCATTCTTTTCCCAATCGACTTCTTCCCGAACAACTAGGTGGTATTGCCTCCGCCTCCTTCTCGTTTAAGTGAGAAGGAGGCTGCTATTTTAGAAGGCGTCGAGGAGTTGGGTTTCTTCCCCTCCACTTGATCAGTCTTTTCTATCCCCCAGCCTGAGAACCACTTGGCAATCCCCAAAAAAGTTCCCTTACCTGACTGTTATTTATGACCTGCTTCACGGCCACTTTTTCACCCTGTATTTAAAGTTCGCGCACCGGACTGTGTCTGTTCGGCGGCAGTGTTCTTGGACATTGTCAAGGGTTTTGAAATAGAAAAGTGGCGGCTATAAGTGACGATGATGTCAGAAGTAACTGGACGGAAATCCTGGAATAATTTGCTTGCTGGCTTGGTACTGCTATGTATCTGGGCAATCATGTTCGCGCCGCAGGCCCTGGCTGACCATAATTGTCCCTCTTTTCCCGATAACCCAGTTAACTTTAATATTCTGGATCACCGCTTCAGTGATAGCTGGTGTGAACTCTGTGGAGATGGGCAGGTAACGATAGAGATTGATGTGCCTGGAATCTCCAGTGGTTTTATGGGAACCCAGCATATTGAAAATATTATTGTGACGGAAAATCTGGGTAGTTCTGAGTTAGAGTATATTCCGGGTTCTACTCGAGTAAGTTCAGGCTCTGTATTGAGTGAGCCTACCATAAGCGGGACGGTTATTCGCTGGGATCAGAATGATCTCTCCGCACTTGCCGCGCGCAATGAAAACACCACGATGACAATTACTTTTGGTGTACGCAGTAAGGTCGACCGAGAAGAGGATCTGGTAAACAACAATCGTACCCTGAATGCTACAGCGACTTTTGAATATTGTAGTTATCCCACTACAACAGATACAGACAGTATTGAGCTGGACATACGCGAACCCCTTCCATCCATGGATAAACGTGGAAGGAATATTGATGCGGCGCAGACCAACTATACCAACGATGTTTACGGCAATATCAATGATGATGTGATCTGGCGTATCGCTATCTCTAATGGTGGAGATGCCGATATGCAGGATGTGCGATTCGATGATTTGATGACCAACCCCAATATGGATATCAATTATGCCTGCCCCAGTGAAAGTGCAGCACTTTCAGTTGCAAATAATAATGGAGTAAACCCGGTAGGTTCTGGATGTGTATCTGCGAATAACAGCATTAATAATTTTGAGTTGAGTGGAGCTTTCTCCAATGGCCCCGGACGTACGGATATTCCTGCAAATTCAACCTTAAACATTTACCTGGTGGGTAAAGTCAATACTTCTTGCAGCAATGGTACAAATACTGTCTCTGACTTGCAGTGGGGTTGTGAAATTGATGATGATACCGGAGTAGGGGGGATCTCTGATCCGGCCACGGCAAATGCCCCAAGACCTGACTCCGAAGAAATGCGGGCCCTGGTAACTACCGACCTCAATATTACCCAGGCGATAACCGGTACAAACCTGAACCAGCCATTGGGTTCGGCTGGTTTTGTGACTGTTACTGTCAATAACCGGACAGGTGGATCAGTTAAGGATATCCAGTTCGTTAGTGATCTGCCTGATGAGTATGTGGTAGATACCACATATACACCGCAAATTGTCCGCGAACGTCGCGGTGAAGATAATCATAGTGCAAGTTATAGTGCCACTTATCCGGGTAAAGCAGATACTCTCGAATGGCGCGTGGGGAGCAACTGGAATCAGTGGGATACAGACCCTCTAAAAAACAACAAACCAGAATTTCGCCTATTGAGTAGCACTGTACATCCCAACTATTCAGATCAGCAAAATATGATGCGTTATGGCGATGAAATTCAGATTCGCTTTCGTATTGTCACCACCGAACCAAATTTCTATGACAAGATTGCCGATCTTGATGTTGAAGAGGAGTCGGCATCAAATGGCAAAGATCCGAACAGCAATATCCGTTTATCTGATAATGTTCTAACTATTGATTATGAAGATTTCTGTCCTGGCACCAATCCGCCTACCCAGGTTGAAAATCAATCGGTGACACCAGATCCAGAAGATCTTGATATTAGTACAGTACACCCTTTGTATATCGTACGGGACAATGGCACCTCCGAGTTAACGGTGGATGTGACCAACAACGGTGGTCATGATGCGGATAATTTTAGTGTGTATGTGACTTTCGGTGAGGCAATGAGAGTATTGTCCAGCGATCGTGCCTGTACTGCGATTGGTAGTCCAAATCCAGGTACTGTACCTGGGCATCCTGTATGGAATCAGCCAGATTACCTTCCTTCTTCAGCAATTGTTTATCGATGTAATACCACCAACTTGGGAGGTGTTATTGAGCCCGGAACAACTGAGCGTATCGTTTTTCAAGTGGAAAAAAACCACGCGGCAACCGATGACGATCTCACTTTCCGTGCCGATGTGGTGGGGGAGATCACATTATCGGATGATACACCCCTGAACTTTCCTGAACCGGCCACTCTGACTGAAACAACACCAGGTAAACAACTGGCTAATAACTACACCCTCGATGGCATGCGCGCTCGTGTAATGGGTTTTAATCTGATCAAGGAACGCTCTGATCAGTGTAATGAATTGACTTCTGAGGCAGCATTCCCCAATAGCAGTGTTCTTATTGGTGAAGAGTGCCGCTTTGAAATCCAGGCCGGTGGCTGGTTTGGCTTTGACACACCCGGATTTACTCTGATTGAAGTGCGCGATATTGATGTGCGTGATGACTTACCGGATGGCCAGGGTTATATAGCAGATGCGCCGCTAAACTGTGTAGATGTAACTCTGCCGCATCCGGTTTCTCAGGCTAACTGTGTTGTAATTTCCTCTGGTGATATTGTAGAAGGTGGAGGCCTGAATATTCCCCTTAGCGAGACAGATTTTCTATGGGAGGTAACTTCAAAAATTACCGAACGGGATCGTTGGTTCCTATCGGATATGACCACGCGTCTATTAAATGATCCTATAGATACTGAAAGCGCTGACCCCAATCAGCATGCAAACCCCAGTACCGACTATGCTCGTGCGCAATTTACCGCAGTATTTGATACCGAAACCATCGTGGTAGATAATTATAATACTAGTGGGGTGCTGACCAATATTGATGGTGTGCCTACAACAGTACCCGGCTTTCCCGATATTTCCGAGTGGTCCGAATCTGTTACTGTTTCTGAGCCCCACATTGAAATCGATAAAAAAGTCTGTAACGAAAATTTGCATGGTATAGGCACCAGCTGTGCAAATTTCGTTGATTTTACTAACGAGGGTCATCGTGACCAAACTTATGTTTTCCGCCTGACTTTAACTAATCGTACGTCCGATGGCGGCGTAAATCGAGCCCCTGCTTATGATTTGGTTGTAACTGACACACTAGATGTTTCCGGGCAAATGTGCGTGCAGCCCTTGGATAGTGATGGTTTGGACAACGATGGAGATGGTTCCTCAGAGACCATCGCAGGCGATGACGGCTTGGTGGGTATAACTACTGGAGCAAATGACTACTCTGAAGCCCTCCACTGCAGTGATGGCGGGACACCGGCAGTAATTACCTTCTCTTATGAACATTCTACGGCCCTTGAGCGTATTAACCCGGGTGACTCTGTCACTCTTTATTATCGAGTGAAACCACATCGTTCCGTAGCACCGCTGCAGACATTTACAAATACCTTCTATGCTCGTTATGATAGTTTGGAAGGAGACTTTGGTAACCAGAGTGCGCCACAAATCGACAGCGATGCGGATAATGATGGTATCGGTGATGGAACTCCTGCAGCAGGGCGTGCACGCCACTATAAATCTGCAGACGCCGAAGCGCGTATGCAAATTATTGAAGTTAAGGCGGAGCCTAAACAAGCCTTGGAGTTCTCTAATGGCACTGCCAGTGGCACCAACAGCGATACAGCCGTTGTCGGAGAGGAAGTCCGCTATAAACTGACAGCGAAAATTCCCGCGGCCAAATTGCGTAACTTTGTAATTCGTGATGAGTTGCCGGCTGGTATGCGCTGTATCGAAGGGCAAGCGGTTAACCTGAATACGTCACCTTACGATGCCGCCGGCTTTATTCCCGGTGGTACATTTAATGCTACCTGTACGAGCACTGGCACAGCCGACTATGTACAGTGGGATTTTGGTGATCAGGAGCTTACCACTGTCACGGGCAGCCTTTTTGATTTCCCGGTGGAATTTATTGCACGTATTGAGAACAGCAGCAATACTGATGACGGCGATGTGCTTGGGAATGGCGGTAGCTATACCACTGCACAGGTGAGTTATGTTGATGAAGCAGGGACTACCGTAGTTGTACCCTTTGATTCTCACGCAATTACTGTACAGGAACCGAAAATACAATTAAATAAGTCATTTTCAGTTGCTAACAGCGATGCAGATGACATTCTTACCGTTACTGTAACGGCAGAAAATACTGGTACTGCGGCAGCTTACAATCTGCATGTGCTCGACGATCTCACAGGCACCAAGCTGGTTTACCTGGGCAATATCGGTGGTACTGATCCGCCTCAGGTTGTCGATGTCACTACTATCGGAGCCAATGCGCCCATCTTCAGCTGGAATCGCAGCAATGCGGATTACGCCATTGCTGTAGGCGAGACTAAAACCTTTACATTTGATGTCCGGGTAGAGCAGGGCGTAGAGCCCCATGAAATCCTGGATAACACCATCCAATCGCGCTGGCAGTCCCTGCCGGGCAATGATATTGCTTTAAACAGCAGTAATTCTATCGGCACCGGTGGTGCAGACGATGGTATGCGTATTGGTGTGTTACCCAATACCGGCGATCCGATTAACGATTACGAAACTACAGCTAGTGCCCAGACAGAGGTGCCAGCGTTACAGTTGGTTAAAACCGATCTTGAGCCCACTGTAGTTCCTACTATAGGTGCGCATAAAAAATTCCAATTGGAAATCCGCCTACCTGAAGGCATAAGCCAGAGTGTAGTAATTACTGACCAGCTCGGCAGCCCGGAAGGCTATGTACTGAGCCACAATGCGGATTTCGATATTACCTATGATTTTGTAGGTATTGAAACCATTAATGGTGCGGCCCCGTCTGAGGGGGCATTTAACAGTTTCCCTACTGATAATACTTCCGGTAACGCTGTATGGAATATTGGTACAGTCGATACTGCCAGTGAAAATGATACTGCCGCCAGCACTCTGGACCCCTTAATAAGAATTACTTATTTCGCTCGCGTGGAGAATGACCTTGCGACCAATAATGGTGACACCCGCCAGAACAGTGCGGCGTTGACATATAGTAACGGTGAGAGTGGGGCGACAGAAAACTTAAATGACAATACCGCCGCAGTTACGGTGGTGGAACCTCTGCTTACTATCAATAAAGCGGTCAGCAATGCGACTAACCCGGGCAATTTGCCAGTGGGTGGCGATGTACTGGAGTACGTGATTACCGTTGCCCATGATCCCGCATCTACTGCTGCAGCATTTGATCTGAATTTAGTGGATACACTGCCATCGGAGTTGCAGTTTGATAGCAGCTTTACCCCAACTGCATTAATTAATGGTGGTGCAGTTACTGGTTTTGTTGCAACACCTGCGGCAGCACCCACTGGCCCTCTGGTTTGGGGGCGTGATAATGGCGATAACACTCTGGACCTGCAGCTTGGTGAAACTTTAGTTATTACCTATCGAACCCAGGTAACAGGAGTATTTGGTTCGCCGATTAGCAACAGCGTAATGCTTGACTGGACGTCCCTCGACGACAGCAGCATTAACCAGCTGGCTTACGAGCGTGATGGTGACGGCTGCCCGGCAGTATCCGCACCGGACGATTACTGTGAGGGTCCGGCTGAAGCCAGTATTGATACTGTGGACAACACCGGTATTGTGAAAACGGTTGTTGCAGATTCTGATACTGCTTCTGTAGTAGGCACGCTGAGGGTTGGCGATACGGTTACCTATCAACTGGCCCTGAACCTGCAAGCGGGTACGACACCGGCAGTGACTATTAATGATGCACTGCCGAGCGGATTGGAATTTAATTCCATTGTCAGTGTGAATGGTGATACTGCTGCGCCCTACGACGACAACCTGAATGATTTTGTTTATTCAGCCATTGCTGTGCCCGCAGCAGGAGACACAGGTACGGTCACCTGGAACCTGGGAGATATCCTCAGCAACTTCGGCAATACCAATAAATTTGTTATCGAGTACACCGCCAAAGTAGTGGCGGGTTCGGGTATTGCAGCGCCGACTGCGACCCTGACCAATACAGCCGTTCTTAATTACACCGGCGCTGCCAGTACCCTGCAAGATAGTGCCGACATTACGATATTGCAGCCGGTGATCGACAGCCTGACAAAAACGGACGCTACCTGGCCAAGCTCCCATATGAATGTGGACCCGGCCAACGATGTGATGCAGTTTACTCTGCACGCCTGTAACTCCGGTTTGGCGCCAGCCTACGATCTGTCCCTGACTGATGACTTGGCTACTCAGATGGATGAGGCCTCCATCGCCAATCTGCAGGTCACTTTGAATGGCACACTCCTCACAGAGGGCACCGAGTACACCTACACAGCGCCAGGTAATCGTGGCGACGATATGCAGTTCACTTTCCTGGTGCCTGTCGAAGCGGGAGCCTGCCTGGATATCAATTACGAAATTGGCTTTTATACTGATATTGGCGGTGGCGAAAACTGGGTAAATACCTTCACGGTCAATGAATTCTGGTCACTGCCGGCAAAAAGCGGAGAGCAATACGCTCCTGTTCCACTGGGTACACCCTATCCGATGGGAACTGTCGCCACCACAGTCACTGCGCCGCAAAAAACTCTGCAGAGTGCTGCTACGGCAGCAGTGGGCGAGGAAGTGGTTTACCGTATACAGGTTCCAGGTAGTGCAACCACATCGGCCATCTATGATGTGGAAATTACCGATGTACTGGACCCGAGCCTGGAGCTGATCCAGCTGCAGGAAATTAATGGCCGTGCATTTACCGATAACACCACTAACAACAATATTGTCCTGGCCCTGGATATTATTCCGGCTGGTGCTGTCGCTATTTTCGAGTTGCGTGCCCGGGTTGCAAATAATGCAACGGCACAGGCGGGTCATAATTTCAATAATGAAGCCAGCTATTCCTATGCCGCTACAAGCGGTGGTGTGATTCAAGCCGGTGGCACGGGTACTGCACCGACCTTAACTATCGTGGAGCCGGATTTGTCTGCGACAAATTCTGTGGCTAACCAGACTAACCCTGGTAACGACCCGGATGCTGGCGATATCCTGCGTTTCACATTGGATCTCACCGCCGCAGGTAATCCGGAAAACACCGCTGCTTACGATTTGTTGGTCAGGGAGCAGTTGTCCCTTGGCCTGGCATTTGTTCCGGGCAGTGTGATCTTTGCCGGTGTCGCCCAGGCTGATCCTACTGTGAGTGGGGATGGTATTAATGCTGCGCAGTTACTGGAGTGGAATCGCGCAAACAGCGACCTGGATATCGCTGCTGGCACTAACAGCCTACTGGTATTTGATGTGCTGGTGCTGGATGAAGTGCTGGCTGAAGCCTCGCTGTCTGCCTCTGCCCGTATTGAGTGGACCAGTTTGGATGAGGATAACAGTAGCCCCTACGAGCGAAACGGTGCCGATGGTATTGGTGGTTTGAATGATTATGTGCTGGAAAATATTGCCGCTCAGCTAACCGCTGCCAATGACAGCACAATCAGTAAGACCCGCGTTAACGACAGTTACGGTAGTGCAGATGCACAGCTGCGTGTCGGTGACTTGGTGGAATACGAGCTGCGTTTGTCCCTGCCAGAGGGCACCTCTCCCAATACCTTAATTGTCGATACCCTGCCACAGGGGATGGTGTTTGTAGGTACCCAATCAATTAATGGCGTTACTACTGCACCCTTCGCATCGGCGGCACCCTTTGCTCATAACGATATTGCCGAACCTGTGCAGACCGGTGATCCCGCTACCGGCCCGACAACACTGAGCTGGAATATTGCACAGCTGATCAACAGTGGTGATAACAATCTCACTAACGATGAATTTATACTTCGCTATCAGGCAAGGGTTCTGAATAAGGACGTACACCCCTGGCCGGCCAGTAATACAGCGCTAACCAATAATGTGGAATTCACTTTCGATGCCGCCGCCGGTGCCGAGCTGCGAAATGATAGTGATACCCTGGACCTGTTACAGCCGGATCTCATTGCGGCAATCAGCGCTACCCCTGCTGGCGGCACTACCTTGTCTGCCGGTGATATTGTCGATTACACCATAACGATTACCAATAACGGATCAGCGCCGGCCTACGATCCGGTCTTCCGCGACATGATCCCCATTGGCCTGCGCCAAGGCGGTGTCAATGTGCAGTCCCTTACTGTGAATGGCGCTGCAGCAACTATTGTTGCCCCGACTTTTGACAACGCCACTGGTGCGGCAGTTTGGGATTTCTCTGCGGGCACAGGTTATGCCATTAATCCTGGCCAGGCTTTGGAGATGGTGTATCGCGTTCAGGCAGATGCCAATCTGGGGGCAGGTCTCAATCTGCAAAATGCCGCTTATGTCGAGCTGTATTACTCATTGGATGACGATAATTTACCATCCCTGGGTGCGACCGCGGTTACCACAGATATGCGTGAGGACTACGGTCCTACAGCACCAGTCAGTGTGCAGTTCAATACGCCCAATGCAGCGCCGTTGCTTATTGAAAATACCCAGCCGACAGCCTCTATTGGCGAACCGTTTAATTACCGCATCACTATTCCGGAAACCGTGCAGCCCACAGCCCTGCACGATGTCAGTGTGCTGATGGACCTGAGTACTTCTGCAGCCGACATGGAATTTGTCGGCGCGGCAAAAGTATCGGGCAGCAACGTATTCACTCCAGAAAATAGTGGATCGGGCACTGCGCTGGTCATTGCCGATGCCACTAGCGGCATTGATGTACCGGCGGGTGAACAGGTGGTTATTGATGTGACTCTGCGCCTGCGCGACAGCAATCCACCCAATGTGGATGGGTTGGCATTTAATAATAGCGCCAGCTACAGCTATAACTACGACAATGATAATGCGGCCGCCGGGCAGGGTGCCGGTGCCGGAAACACGACCCTTGATATGCAGGTAGTGGAGCCAACGGCCATCACCCTGACTAAAACCGGCCCTGCCAGTGTGCAGTCTGGATTGCCAGGTACCTTCACCCTCGACCTTCACAATGTTGGCACTGGCCCCGCATGGGATATTACAGTGACCGATATTCTGCCGGATAAAGATCCCGGTGGTATGTGTGAAACTCCTCCGAATAATTTTGCTGCGCAAATTATTGATGGTGCAGGCACTGCGGTTGCTACTCTGGTAGCAGGAACTGACTTTAATACGGTTTTTGATGAAGCCAGCTGCACTCTGACGATCACCTCCATGGGTGCGGCGGCTATGCTGGCTGCGGACCACCACCTATTGTTGAGTTACGATGCCACCCTGGACGTGGATACCATCGATGGCGATACACTGACCAATATTGCCGGTGTGGAACTCTGGCACAGTTGGGATAGTGGCTTACCGGAAGCACGCCAGTACACACGCCCGGCGCCCACTGATGGCACGCCAGGCGTACTCGATCACGAAGATGCCTATACCGTAAGCGCCTCTGTGCCCAAGGTAACTTTCTACAAAACCGTTGAGAATGTTACCCGTGCAGAAAATCCGGCAACTTTGGCCACTCCAGCAGATGTACTGCGCTATACACTCACGCTTACCAACCTGAGTGGTGCAGATGTTAGTGGCATTGAAATTACTGATGATCTGGGTCGCCTGAACAGCCTGCCATTGTTCCAGTCGGGTTCACTACAACTGGTGACAGCGCCGGTGGGTAGCGATAGCAGTAACTCTGATGCATCTGCTGGCACACATGGCAGCGGCTTTTTACAGGTGAAAAACCTGGATTTGGCGGCCACAGGAAATACTGGTGATTCTGTTCAGCTGGTATACGAGGTCACTTTGGCAGCTGTGATCGACAGCGGTACGCCGGTGTTGAACCAGGCCCAGGTGCAATTGCCTGGCCAGCTACTGAAAAACAGTGATGATCCCAATATCAACGGTACTGACGACCCTGACGTTGCGGATGATGAAGATCCTACCCAGATATTAATTGAGTCCGAGCCACTGCTGGTGATTCACAAAACCTCAGCAGATATCATCGGTGACCCGGATTTACTGATGGTGGCGGATACCCTGCGCTATACCATTCGCGTGGAAAATGCCGGTAACGAAAATATCGTTAATGCGATGTTGCGCGACCAGATCCCGGCGAATACCACCTATGTAGCTGGCTCTACGACCTTGAACGGTTCAGCGCTTTCAGATGTGAGTGGTGCTTCGCCTCTTGAAGCTGGTATGAGTATTCATACACCTGGCCAGGCCGATGGCTTTATTGGTGCAACTGCAACTGGCGCCGCGGCTTCTGTAATCACCTTTGATGTCACCATTAATGATGTCAATGACGGTACCATAATTTCCAACCAAGGCTTTGTTAATGGCGAAGGTGCAGGCAGTGGACCCTTCGATGAAGCGCCATCGGATGACCCTGCTACAGATGCTCCCAACGACCCGACTATAGATATTGTTGGCGATGTTCCCCTTTTAATCGCTCATAAAACGGTGGCAATTGCCGTGGACAATATCTCTATGGGGATTGTCGATCCCGGTGATGTACTGCGTTACACCATTGCAATATCCAATATGGGGGGCGTTGATGCACTGCAGGTGGCACTCACTGACCAAGTGCCCGCAAATACCACTTATGTTGCCGGCAGCACCACCTTAAATGGTATGGCTGTCGCTGATAACGCCGGTGGTATGTCGCTTTTAAATACTGAATTGCCGGTAGCTTCGGATGACCTAACGCCACCCTTGCCGGGTGCCAATGAGGGTGTGATTACTTCTGCACAAACTGCCACCGTAACTTTTGATGTGATGGTGAATGTGGATGCTGCCAGGGGTACTGTGATCAGCAATCAGGGCAGCGTTACCGCAGAGGAGCTGCCACTGGTACTCACTGACGCGGATGGCAATCCGGCCAATGGTGCACAGCCGACACTTGTGGTTGTGGGCGATGCGCAGCTGTTGTCGATTGTAAAAGAAGTTGCTGTTGTCGGTGGCGGCGCAGCAGAAGCTGGTGTGGTGCTTGAATACCTGGTGACCATCGAAAATATCAGTGGTGTACCGGCGACCATGGTGAGTATTACTGATGATCTTATGGTTGCTGGCGATGGTGTCCTTACCTATGTTACAGACTCCGCCATGCTTAATGGTCAGGTAGATGGAGTCAGCATAGCCGGTACCGTAATTACTGCAGATTACTCCGCTATTTATGGAGATTTGTTACCGGGTGAAAGTGCTGTATTGCGTTTCCAGGCCAAGCTCTCCGATAACCTGGAAATTGGTTATACGGTGTTGAACACCGCGGAAGTGCATTGGAATGATCCACCTTCAACCAATCAGGCCAGCGTTGCTCTTGATGTTGGTGGCACACCGGGAATCGCCAATCTGGCAGGCTACTTGTGGCACGATGTGAACTTCAATAACCAAGTCGATATGGATGAACGGTTATTGTTGAACTGGGCCGTAGATCTCTACTTCAATGACGCATTGTTGGAAACCATTCAGACCGATGAAAATGGCTACTTCCAATTTCAGGGGCTAGTACCTAATAGCTATGGTGGACTCAGTTATGAGATGCGTTACACCGCTCCAGATGCCGGCGAAAAAACAGCATCCCTGGGTAATCCGGTTTCTGATTTTACCAATGGTCCTCAGCGTATCAGCGAGATCTTTGTGGAGTCGGGAGCCAATCCGCAAGATCTGAACCTGCCGCTCACGCCTAATGGAGTGATTTATAACTCTATTCTGCGTGCTCCTATCACCGGAGCTACGTTGACTATGCTGCGCGCCAGCTCTGGTCAGGAGCTGCCGGATCGTTGCTTCGATGATAAAAAGCAGCAGGGGCAAGTAACCCGTGCAGGTGGTTATTACAAATTTGATATTAACTTCGATGATGCTGCGTGTCCGGCCAATACGGATTACCTGATTAAAGTGGAGATTGCCGATGAGGATTATGTCGGTGGTGAATCCCTGGTAATTCCTGCACAGACCAATGAGGAAACTGCGGGCTTCGATGTGGGTGCGTGCCTCGGCAGCAATGCCGATATGATTCCTGGCACGGCTCAGCATTGTGAAGTACAGCTATCTCCAGCGCTCCCACCGTTGGATATAGAAGCACGCGATGCAGCTACCGACTATTACCTGCGCCTGACACTGGACGGTGATCAGGTTCCAGGAGACAGCCAGCTGTTCAATAACCATATCGCCATGGACCCGCACCTGGAAGGTGCACTTTCCATTACCAAAACTGCGGCGATGTTGAATGTAACCCGAAGCCAGCTGGTGCCTTACACCATTACCTTTGGCAATACCTTGCCTATACCGCTTTCGGATTTGCAGCTGGTGGACTTCTTCCCCGCAGGCTTTAAATACGTGGCTGGTTCGGCGCGCATGGATGGCGAACCAGTGGAGCCGGTGATGAATGGGCTACAGCTGATCTGGTCCGATCTGCGTGTGGAAGCCGAGCAAACCCGTGAGCTGAAACTATTGCTGGTAGTCGGCTCCGGTGTAGGCGAGGGTAAGTATGTCAACCGCGCGCGTATGTTTAACCAGCTCTCCAGCCAGGTTGCGTCCGGTGAAGCCTCAGCCACAGTGCGCGTGGTGCCGGACCCCACTTTCGATTGCACTGATGTCATCGGCAAAGTCTTCGATGATAAAAATATGAACGGCTACCAGGATGCCGGTGAGGGTGGCCTTCCTGGAGCAAGGGTAGTTACTGCAACCGGCTTAAATGCCACAGCTGATGCTCACGGGCGATTCCATATCACCTGTGCAGTAGTACCAAATGCTGATCGCGGTTCCAATTTTGTGCTCAAGCTCGACGACCGCAGCTTGCCTAGCGGATATCGTCTCACTACTGAAAACCCGCGGGTGATGCGTGCAACTCGAGGCAAGATGGTGAAGTTTAACTTCGGTGCCAGCTTGCATCGGGTAGTACGCCTGGATATGGCCGAGGCGGTATTTGAGCCAGGCTCTACTGAGTTGCGTCCCCAGTGGCAGTCTCGTATTGAGCTGTTGTTGGAAAAACTCAGTGAAGCTCCATCAGTATTGCGCCTGTCCTACCTTGCGGAAAATGAAGATCCGGATCTGGTGGAAGAGCGTTTGCAAACGATCAAGGCAGAGATTGCCGATGAGTGGGCGCGTAGTAATGGCGACTACGACTTGAATATTGAGACTGAAGTGTTCTGGCGGCGTGGAGCGCCGCCCAGTAAGGGAGGATTGGAGTAATGTCCTCGGTCAAGCGCAGCAATATGGGTCGGTTACGCAGCTCTGGTAGCTCAATGGAAACAATGACCAGGACTTTCCGTCGCCGCGAACACTGTCTTGCCACAGCGATTGCCCTGGCTTTAACTCTTCCCGTGCAAGGTCAAGAGAAAGCTGCAGCGCAGGACACTCAGTACCAGGAAGCAAGCTGGTGGCAGGTATGGCAGAAAATTCCCGGCTTGGCTTCGGAAGTGGAAGGGCCCGAAGTTGAGTTTGAGGAAACGTCTATCGGTAGTAATACCGAAGGTATGTTGCTGCGTGCACCTACTAATCAATGGCTGCAGGATGCCACCACTTTTATTCCACCGCTTGACCCGATTATTGTAGAAGACTTTATTGAACCAATATCGTTTTACACAGTGGATGACGAGGTTCCGGCAGAAACTGTGGAGTTATTGCGGGCAAAATTAAACGAACTGGGAGAGACGCCTAACTTCAAATTGTACTTTATCGGCCACACTGATTCTGATCCCATGCAAAAAGAACTGGTGGCAGATTTCGAGAGTAAGGAAGATTTTACCCTGGCTCGTGCTCAATTTGTTGCAGATTTCTTCCAGCAAGCGCTGGAATTACCGGAAGAAATGATAGTGGTGGAAGGTCGCGGTGATGTAGAGCCGATTGCCGATAATATCACCACCGCGGGGCGGGAATTAAATCGTCGTATTCAGGTACAGGTGACTTATGACGCACTAGACGAGGAAGCCATGGCTGCACGTGCCCGAGCAGAAGCTTTGGCATTGAATCGAGTAAAAGTGTGCCGCCAGGAAACAGTGTGTAGACTTAATTACACTGCGGGTAGTGAGCAACGTGCACGCTTGAAAAACCTGGTTATTCCCCTGCGCCTTGAGCCGGGACAAACAGACTTGCCTGAAGCATTTATTCGGCGTTTAGGCGAGGTGCGGTCAAATCTCGCAGATAAAAATAATCTGGTAATGCGCTTTGTTGGGCACACCGATGCACTGCCGCTGGATGTGAATCAAAGTTCCGAAGATCAACAGGTAGCTTACCTGGAAAAATCCCACGGTGAAGCCCGCCGTGTTGCCCTCGCCGTGCGCGATGCACTGGCCTTGCCAGATGCGATGATTACTAGCAGTGGTAAAGGAGCCAGCCAGCCCATTGCCGCAAATGACACACCTAAAGGTCGTGCCCTTAACCGGCGGGTGGAAGTGGAATTTTGGTATGACGACCCGTTGGAAGTTACAGCGGATGGTGTGCAGGCCTGCCCGGAAGCTGCAGCCGCAGAAACTATTACTATTGCCTATGAATCCCTTCGCGGTGCGGTAGCACCGATTCGTTTTGACAATGGCGACCCCATCATTACCCAGTCGCAACTGATGCAAATGCGCAGTGCCATGTCAGAAATTTCCAGCAAGGCCAATGTGCGCTTAAGTTTTATTGGCTATAGCGAAAACAAGCGTATGGATCGCCGTGAGGCCATGGTCTATGGGGATGATATTGGCTTATCTGGCGCCCGTGCCCAACGCGCAATGGAACAGGTAAAAGAACTGCTTGGCCTCGAAGATGCACAGGTGGAGTTTGAAGGGCGTGGTTATGTGCAGTCAGGCGATGTGGTGACCAACGGCTTTATCCAGGAGGAAGGAGCGCGTGTTGAAGTGCAGGTGCTCTACGATGAGCTGGCAATACTGGCAGAAAGTGATCGCTTAGAAATCGAGCGCATTAACCGTGAGGCTATCGCCAATAATCCTTACTCATTGAATTTGATGCGTATTACCGTGGATGGCAGCCCGGAATACGATCCTTATAAAAACTCCGCTGACCTGCAGCGCTGTACGGACGTGGCTCTGGATAGTGCCAATATCCAATTCCGTTTCGATAACAAAAAAATGCAACCACGGCTAAATGTCACTGCGTGGCCCAATACCATTCGCTATGCGGATAATCCAGATACTGACCTTAGCGAGAATCGTGTAGTTTTTCGCAGTTACACCAATTACCCATCTTTTGTTGATCGGGCTGAAGTGCGGCTGTTTGAAGAGGAGCAATCCCTGCGCGATACTCCCATTGCGATTGTTCCGTTAGACCAATATGGAAAAGGGAACTGGCAGGCAGAATTTACTGAATTCCAGGCACCACTGAAAAAGCTCCACTATGTGCTGCGGGTATATGACAAAAAAGGCCGCTTCGATGAAACCGCTGAGCAAACTTTGTGGCTGGTAGATAGTATCGAAGAGTCTGATGAAGAGGTGGATATAGCCCAGGAGCTACTGGTGGGCTATGGTGAGAACCGCCTCGCACGGAGAAATATTCCCCTGGACGGCAATAGTGTGCTTGTCAACGGCGCTCAGGTGCCGCCGGGCCATACTGTATGGCTGGCGGGCAATCCGGTACCGGTAAATGATCAAGGTCAATTCATTGCTGAACAGATTTTTGACCCTGGTATGCACACTGTAGAAGTGGCAATCCTGGATGAAGAGGGCAATGGTGAACTGTTCCTGCGTGATCTGGAATTTGCTAAAAATGACTGGTTTACCGTAGGGATAGCCGACCTAACTGTTGGTTACGATAAAACCAATGGCCCCGCGGCCCTGGTGACGGGCGATGAAACCCACTACGACAACTCTGTAAGCTACGATGGTCGTCTGGCGTTTTATACCAGCGGCGGTTTTGGAGAGGGTTGGCGCTTGGCTGCCAGTGCGGATACGGAAGAGGGGCCTGTCGATGATTTGTTTTCCAATTTTATGGAAAAGTCACCGGATGCACTTTTTCGTCGGCTCGATAGTGATCTTTACTATCCCACCTTCGGTGATGATTCTACGGTAGTTGAAGATGCGCCCACTTCCGGCAAGTTTTATGTGAAGTTATCCAAATACGATGACTACGGCCTGTGGGGTAATTTCAAGGCGACCTATTCTGACAACGAACTGGCGCAAATAGACCGGGCACTTTACGGGGCCAACGGCCACTTTGAAAGTGATGCCATGACCAGCTTCGGGGAAAAGCGATTCCAGGTAGATGCCTTTGGAGCGGAACCCGGCACTATTGCCGGTCGCGATGAATATCGTGGTACCGGCGGCTCACTGTATTCCCTTCGTCACCAGGATATTCTCAGTGGCTCTGAGCGTCTGCGTATAGAAGTGCGGGATAAGGATTCCGGCCTGGTTTTAGGAGTAAAAAATCTCTCTCCGGTGATCGATTACGATATCGACTATATCCAGGGGCGTATCTTACTCAATAAGCCCCTTTCCGCCTTGGCCAATGATAATTTATTGATTCAGGATGGCTCCTATAACGGGAACCCCCAGTACTTGGTAGCCCGCTACGAATATACCCCCGGCTTTGAGGAGATGGACACTCTGGCATTTGGTGGCCGCGCCCACTATTGGTTTGGGGATTACGTAAAGTTGGGTATCAGTGGTACTCAGCAGGACGAGGATGATAATGAAACGGCCCTCCAGGGCTTTGATCTCACCCTGCGGAAAAGTGCCGGTAGTTGGCTAAAGGTTGAAGTCGCAGATAGCGAAGGCGGTAACCTGGATAGCTTTAGCTCTCTGGATGGCGGTTTTACTTTTGATGATGGGCAAAACCTGGACCCGGAAGCTACAGCAGGCGCAACCAAGGTTGAGGGTAGCCTGCAGGTCGGGGATTTTTTTGAAAGCCTACGCGGTTCCGGGAATTTCTATCATCAGGAGCGGGAAGCAGGTTTCTCCGGTCCCGGTCAATTTGTACAGGGTGATACCACCCAGTATGGAGCCGGTATTAATCTACCCCTTGGGGAGAGTTTTGATGTGGGCCTCAAAGCGGATAGCAAGGAAGAGGAGTTTGGGCTGCATACCAGTGCTACAGACCTGATGCTCGGCTATCGCCTTAACGATCACTGGCGGCTCAGCTCCGGAGTGAGGACGGACAGCCGTGAAGATTTCTCTGAAGTTGTTGCAGCCACCCAAACCCAGGGTGACCGCACCGATATGGCAGTGGAGGCCAGTTACGATTCCGGTGAAAACTGGAGTGCTTATGGTTTTGTACAGAACACTATGGAGGTCACCGGTACTCGAGAGGAAAATAACCGTGTTGGCCTGGGAGGCGCCTATAGAGTGAGCGATCGACTCACAATGGATAGTGAACTGTCCAGCGGCGATACCGGTATGGCAGCACGTTTGGGCACAGATCTCCTGGTTAGCGACAGAACCAGTGTTTATCTCAATTACACCCTGGATAATGAGCGCAGTGATACTGGCGTGCGTGCGCGCAAGGGGAATATGAGTACCGGTTTCCGCAGCCGCTACTCCGATACTTTGAGTATGTACGGCGAGGAGCGTTACAGCCACGGCGATGTTTCCACCGGCCTGACACACGCCTTGGGTATGGACTTGGCACCTAACGACCGCTGGACCTACGGCACCACGGTAGAGGCGGGCACACTGGAAGATCCGCGTACTGGTGCCAAAACCGAGCGCAATGCCCTGGGCTTTAATATGGGCTATAGCCTGGACACTATTCGCCTGGCAACTGCGCTTGAGTACCGTACTGATATTATGGAAACGGCATTAGATGAAGAAACCGTAACGGAATCTGAGCGGGACACCTGGCTGCTAAAAAATACCCTGAGTTATCAGCTCAACCCGGATTGGCGTTTGGTGGGTAAGTTAAACTATTCCGACAGCAAAAGTTCCCAGGGAGAGTTTTATGATGGCAAATTTACCGAAGCCGTAATGGGCTATGCTTATCGCCCGGTAAATCACGACCGTCTGAATACGTTATTGAAATACACTTATTTTTATAATGTACCGACTCAAGACCAGGTTACGGTGGAAAATACCTCAGCTGAATTTATACAGAAGAGCCATATTTTCTCTGTAGATACCAGCTATGATCTTACCCGCCGCTGGACTCTGGGAGCCAAATATGCCTATCGCCTTGGGCAATTAAGCCTCGATAGAGAAGACCCTGAGTTCTTCGACAGCCGTGCCAGCCTCTATGTTCTACGAGCAGACTGGCACTTCGTAAAGCGCTGGGATCTGTTGATCGAGGGCCGCCTGCTTGACCTTCCAGACGCCCAAGATAGCAAGAGTGGTGCTCTGATTGGCCTATATCGCCATATCGGGGATCACCTGAAACTGGGTGTAGGCTACAATTTTACCGACTTCTCCGATGATCTTACCCAACTTGATTACGATAGCCAGGGGGTGTTTGTGAATATTATTGGGAAGTTGTAAAGAATGGGCGTATTGACAGAGTGCCAGATTCTCAACGAGGTTAGTTCGCCAGTAAGATGCTAGAAAAGCCCGCATTTGCGGGCCCACTTATTTAATTTCACTTGATTTTTAATGGCTCCACCCACTTATTAGATACTCCTAAAAAGTAGCAGGGTCTGTTAGTTTCTTCGTTAGAGGAGTTTGGAGAGCAATTTGCTATCGACTGGATGTCAATACATATTTCCCAACTCTTACTTTAAATAAAATAGGTTCGCCTATAATTGTGTTGATTGGTGAGAACTCATTGATATTTAAATCGTAAAAGTCATAAGAGGGTCAACTAGCAAGTACGCAAAGCAATTCCCTCTATACCCTAATTTAATTTTTACTACACTACATAATTTGCGGTTAGTTGTTATCCTCAAAAATCCTGTCAAGCTACTACATAGTAGTGTCTGATAAGCTTTACTGCGCACTATAAGCACCGTCAGTGTTACTGATTTGAAAATTAATCTCCGGTAGGGACCATTGTGCACTACGATTTAGAGATCATCATCTAAATAGCGCACACGAAATACTTTCAAGAAAGTGGTTGGTTTACTTTTCTCGATAATCTGCAATAGCTCTCTTTTTAGTGTATTGGTTCTAATAACCAATCGACCATCTCTTATAGACCTAAAGTGTCAAACTTGATATTTTATTTTATGGGTCGCACCCAAAAACTGATTTGTTATTTGGCGACAGTATCAAGTAGATAGGGCAAATCTTTCAATCCCTTTAACGACGAATTTGACTATAGCTCGAAGTAGATATGAATAGTAATTTAAAGAAATATATTGTGAATCCTGGAAAGCTTGCCATGCTGGGATTTATTTTTGCTACTGGAAGTGCTTACTCTGGCACTGAATGTACTGGTAAAGTAACTTCAGTAGAAGTTGCTGCAAACGGAAATGTTAATGCTGGTATAAAAGATAGCGGAAATGGCACAAATTTTCATAGTGTCGCACTTTGCAGAGTCACAGAAGATATAGAGGGTGGATTCAAGCAAGAATCGTGTAAGGTTGCTTTTTCTCTTCTAACCACGGCTCATGCAACTGGTAAGAGTGTGACTTTATGGTTTGACGAAGAAAAGTTCTCTTCCTGCTCACAGTCATGGGGTGAGATTTGGTCTCAAGGATTATACCATGTTCGCCTTAAAGAAAACTAAAGAGGGGCAAATATTTTTTTTATAGCAAAGCAGAGAAGTTCGATGCTTTGAAATCTGCTCTTGCTGTTTCTTCGAGTGCCTGGGGAGCCTCGTGATTTCTATTGCTGGATAGAAGCTGACGTGGGCTCTCAGGTCCCGGCCAAATTGCTTTTGGCCTTAATTGTGGAAGTGATCGGTACTCATGTGAAAACTGCCAGGTTGCTGTGGATGACGTATAAAGGGAGATCGACAGAACCAGTGGTTACCTCAATTACCCCCTGGACAATGAACGCAGTGATACTGTTGAGCGTGCATGCAAGGGGAGTGAGTCATGTTTTCTGCAACCGTTATTCCGACATTTTAAGTGTGAACGGCGAGTAGCATTACAGTCATAGCGATTTTAACTTCGATGTGTCACGTCGAAATTTATGAATAGTTAATGCATTTATTTGGTTTTATATTAGGCCGCTAGGTTTTCCTGATTTCAATCTGTTGGTGTGTTGTTCTTGTGAACTCCTCTTTTATCTCCAGTAATGGGCTGTGGGGTCTTGTCGTTCTTTTATGTGAAATTTTAAAACGGTAGTGGCTTTCATTTATAGCGCTAAGTTGATTTTTATATCTTGTCTGCGGGGAGTTGTTTGCATAGTTTATGTGTTTGTTTAATTTCCATTGGCGAGATATCGTGTTATTGGTATCTGTACATAAAAGTTAAAGCAATTATTTTTAACTGGGAGGAAAGGGTGGTGTAAAATGTTTAAGATATATTGAATGGTTTCTAGAGCAAAGTGATGGGGCGTTATAATAGTCTGTTGTCACGGCAGCACTATTGGGGGCTGTCGGTACTTTTTCTGGCCGTTGTCCTTGTGGCGGGTGATTTCACTGCGTTCTCTCCAGCACTCCCGGCTATTGCTCATAGCTTTTCTAGTGATATTGCGACAATCCATTGGGTAGTTAATGCCTACTCTTTGATTTATGGCGTAATAATAGTGGCGAGTGGTCGTTTTGCAGATATTTATGGCCGCCGGCGTATTTTTTTGGTGGGAGTTTTCATTTTTGCTATTTCTTCTCTGGCAGGTGGCTTGGCGGAGAAGCTTTGGGTGTTGTTTCTCTGTCGTGCCCTGATGGGACTTGCAGGAGCCCTGATATGGTCCGCAGTCCTTGGGATGGCGTACAATCTTTTGCCGCAGGAGCGGGCGAGTTTTGCCGGGGGGTTTATCCTGGCTGCACTTGGCCTGGCTACTGCTTGTGGCCCTGTGTTGGGTGGTTTTTTCACGGAGTACTTAAGTTGGCGCTGGATTCTATTTATTAATGTACCTATCGCATTGCTGGTCTTTCTTCTTGGGTGGAATAAGTACCCAGTGGATACGTTTGGCAAGGTTAATAATCATATCGACTACTTAAGTATGCTGGCACTTTCCATTTCACTGTTTTGCTTTCTGCTGGCAATGGATGTACTGGCGCAATACAGTATTAAAAACTTTCTGGTTTTACTTTTGCTGTCGGCTTTCATATTGTTATTTTTGGCTTTTGTTTATACAGAGAAAAGGGCAAAAACTAATGCTCTTGTGCCGTTGGGTTTAATTGAAAACGCCAGCTTTTTATCCGCCGGATTTAGCGTAATGCTAGTGGCGGCAGCTTTCTTTGCAACGCTTGTTTATATTCCGTTACTTTTTATTAGTGTGCATCATTACAGTGCTCTTCAGGCGGGGGTTGCGCTATTGCCAATGATGGTAACTACGGGAGTTTTTGCTTTTATTTCTGGATTCCTGCATGAAAAGTTGGGGGCAAGGCTGTTGATATGCGTTGGAGCTTTAGGCATGAGTATCGGCCTTTTCTGGCTGTCAACGCTCAAAGGGGAGATGAGTTACTTTCAGTTTGTGCCCGCGTTACTTTTGATCGGCACAAGTTTGGGAATCTATAGCCCTGCGGTAGTAACTGCTGCTGTTACCGTTGTCGATCCAGCAGAATCCAGTCTTGCGGGTGCTGTAATTTATATGTTTAGGTTTCTTGGTGGTGCAATTGCTCTTGGTATCAATGCCACTATTCTTGCCGTTGCTCATGACCTTGAAACCGGTATTTATAGGGCCTTTTTTGTAGATGGAATTGTTGCTTTTATCGGTTTTCTTATCCCATTGGTTTTCTATAAGAATCAACTTATAAAAATTTTCAGGGAATAGTCGTTTAAGATAATGGCGAAAGGAGAATTCACCATCTCACAGGCCCGCCCTTTTCTTGATTTTCTCACTGAAAGGTAGATGTTTCATTCAATATATAGCTGTTACTTGTTTTTGAGTATTGCTGAATATTGAGGTGGACCTCTGTAGCCGAGGTGACCTGTCAGTTATTGGAAGCAGAGAGATAGCCTGTGGCAGGGCGTAGTGGGAATAAGCAGTGGCTGCCTGAATAGCACCCTCTCATTGTTGGCTACTGATTGTTAGTACTGTAGGCACAAACAAAAAAGCCCCGCCAAAAATGACAGGGCTTTTCCATAAGGCAGAGCTACTGCTTAAACAGCAACGTCCTGGATCTCAGTAGCGGCAATGCGCTTGCCTTCTTCGGCAGACTTCTGGAAGTCTTCAATCTGGTCGAAGTTCAGGTAGCGGTAGATTTCGCCGGACATGGAATCCAGATTCTTCGCGTATTCCTGATACTCAGCCGGAGTCGGCAGTTTACCCAGAATGGCGCCCACAGAAGCCAGCTCGGCGGAGGTCAGGTACACGTTAGCACCATCGCCCAGGCGGTTGGGGAAGTTGCGGGTGGAGGTGGACAGCACTGTGCTGCCAGGGGCCACACGTGCCTGGTTACCCATGCACAGGGAACACCCGGGCATTTCGGTGCGGGCACCGGATGCACCATAGATGTTGTAGTAACCCTCTTCCATCAGCTGATGCTCGTCCATTTTGGTGGGCGGAGCGATCCACATACGGGTGGAAATGCCACCTTTGTGTTCCTGCAGCAGCTTACCGGCAGCGCGGAAGTGGCCGATGTTGGTCATACAGGAGCCGATAAAGACTTCATCTACTTTATCACCGGCAACGTCGGACAGCAGGCGAGCGTCGTCTGGGTCGTTCGGGGCGCAAACGATCGGCTCTTTGATTTCGGCCAGATCGATTTCGATGACTTCCAGGTACTCCGCGTCGGCGTCCGCTTCCATCAGTTTCGGGTTGGCGAGCCACTCTTCCATGGCGCGCGCACGGCGCTCCAGGGTGCGCTTGGAGCCGTAACCTTCAGCGATCATCCAGCGCAACAGAGTGATATTGGAGCGCAGGTACTCAGACATGGTCTCTTCAGACAGCTTGATGGTGCAGCCAGCTGCGGAGCGCTCGGCGGAGGCATCAGACAGTTCGAAAGCCTGCTCTACCGTCAGGTTTTCCAAGCCTTCGATCTCGAGGATGCGGCCGGAGAAGATATTCTTCTTACCTTTCTTCTCTACGGTCAGCAGGCCCTGCTTGATGGCGTACAGAGGAATGGCGTGTACCAGGTCACGCAGGGTAATGCCAGGTTGCATTTCGCCCTTGAAGCGCACGAGTACGGACTCGGGCATATCCAGTGGCATAACACCGGTTGCGGCAGCGAAAGCTACCAGACCGGAACCTGCCGGGAAGGAGATACCCATGGGGAATCGGGTGTGGGAGTCACCGCCGGTACCTACGGTGTCCGGCAGCAGCATGCGGTTCAGCCAGCTGTGGATGATGCCGTCAGCCGGGCGCAGGGAAACACCACCGCGGTTCATGATGAAGTCCGGCAGGGTGTGCTGGGTGTCGATATCGACGGGCTTGGGGTAGGCCGCAGTGTGACAGAAGGACTGCATCACCAGGTCGGCGGAGAAGCCGAGGCAGGCCAGGTCTTTGAGTTCGTCACGGGTCATGGGGCCAGTGGTGTCCTGGGAGCCCACAGTGGTCATTTTCGGCTCGCAGTAGGTGCCCGGACGGATACCTTCAACGCCACAGGCTTTACCAACCATCTTCTGTGCCAGAGTGTAACCCTTGCCGGTGTCGGCGGGCTGTTCAGGCTTGCGGAACAGCTCGGAAGGCGCCAGGCCCAGGGCTTCACGGGCTTTGCCGGTCAGGCCGCGACCGATAATCAGGTTGATACGGCCACCAGCCTGAACTTCGTCCAGCAGTACATCGGACTTCAGCTGGAATTCAGACAGTACTTTGCCGTCTTCCGCCAGGATCTTGCCGTCGTAAGGGCGGATCTCGATAACGTCGCCCATGCCCAGTTCGTCAACGGGAGCTTCGAATACCAGCGCGCCGGCATCTTCCATGGTGTTGTAGAAGATCGGGGCAACTTTACCGCCGATACAAATACCGCCACCCTTCTTGTTGGGTACGCCCGGCATTTCTTCACCGAAGTACCAGAGTACGGAGTTGGTGGCGGACTTACGGGAAGAGCCGGTACCCACTACGTCGCCAACGAAAGCAACGGGCAGGCCCTTGGCTTTAACTTCTTCAATTTGCTTCAGCGGGCCGGTAACGCCAGCTTCTTCCGGCTCCAGGCCATCGCGCTTCATTTTGTACATGGCCAGCGCGTGTAGGGGGATGTCTGGACGGGACCAGGCATCGGGTGCCGGGGACAGATCGTCGGTGTTGGTTTCGCCGGTTACCTTGAATACAGCAACTTTGATGCTCTCAGGCACTTTGTTGCGTTTGGTGAACCACTCGGCATCGGCCCAGGACTGCAGTACTGCTTTGGCGTGTTCGTTGCCGGCTTTGGCTTTTTCTTCCACGTCGTGGAAGGCGTCGAACATCAGCAGGGTGCCTTTCAGCTGCTCTGCAGCCAGCTCAGCCAGCTCTTTGTCGTCGAGCATTTCAACCAAGGTGTGGATGTTATAGCCGCCCAGCATCTGGCCCAGCAGCTCTACAGCCTGCTTGCGGTCGATCAGTGGGGTTTCCGCTTCACCCTTAATGATGGCGGACAGGAAACCGGCTTTAACATAAGCTGCTTCGTCAACACCTGGCGGTACGCGGTGAGTGAGCAGCTCAACTAATTCTTGTTCTTCGCCTTTTGGCGGATTTTTCAGCAACTCAACCAGGCCAGCTACTTGCTCGGCGTCGAGCGGCTTCGGTGGAATGCCCTGTTCGGCGCGTTCTGCGACGTGTTTACGATAGGCTTCAAGCACGGATAAGTCCCTCTCGGTGTGTGGGGTGGCACCATCAGCGGGTGTAATTCCCAGTCTATGCATCACAGGCTGCTGGGATTTTTTTTTCGAGGCCGCTGAAGGCGGGTGGCGAATACTACAGGAAAGCCTTACTGCTGTTAAGTTTATCGAAAAATCAATAATTTAAGTGAATTACGACTATTAATGGAGTGAATTTTAGTAGGTATGGTAGTAATCGTCTTAACACTTTTCTTGCCGGTCGAAACAAAATAGTCTACGCGCAATATTGATCCAGGCCATGGGGGCCTGGATGGCTGCAACTGGTTAATCGATGTACAAAAAAGTCCGCACACCCTGCATTGGGGTTTGCTCAACGGGAATAGGCGACGATGTTTGCCGAGGCTGTAAGCGATTTGCCCACGAAGTGATCGACTGGAATGCCTATACCGAGGAGCAGCGCCGTATTATTGCTGAGCGGCGTGAGGGCTATTTGGTGAATGCGGTGCGCAGCCAGTTAGAGATTGTTGATGAAAAGCGCTTTGTGGCGCAGCTGTATCATCAACAAATCCGATTTGATGACAGCCAGAGCCCTTATTGCTGGGTGTTCGAATTGTTGCGTGCGGGCGCCAGCCAAATTAATGATTTACGAGAATACGGCCTGAGCCCAACGCCCCAGGCACGTGGCGTGCCCCTGGTAGAGGTGCGCCAGCGTATTGATGAGGATTTTTACGCTTTATCAGTTGCCTACTACCAGCGTTTTGTTGCTCCCGGCGTCATCAAGGGCTGATATTGCGTGGTGGGGTGGCAGTACTTCTCGAAAATACACGGCCTGTTCAAGTAGAACTTGTAGCGAAACTGAGAGCTGGGTTTTCTATTGGGTTGTTATAGTTTCTAAAAATGAAAAAGCGGCCTCCCAGGATTTTACCTTTGCTCCCGCAAGAATACCCGCAGTGCGGGAAGGAATGCCTCGGTAGAGAGCGCCAGATCGCGCCTTTGGCGGCGCCGACTCAGGCTGGGCTGGTGATCTACCCGGGTAAACTCTGGCAGCTGTCCGGCCTCATTTCCCTCCACCAGGATCGGCATGGATGAATAACCAACCTGATGGTATTCATCTTCTTCTCCAGGTTCATGGCTATAAAAAATCTCTGCCACCTGAAGGTTGGGGCGGCTCTGCACTTGTACCTGGCGCAAATCATCCTGTTGGCTCTTGTGCAGGCCAGCGAGTAGCTGCCGCTGGTATTGAATACCGGGATCAGACCCTAGCGGGTCCAGCTGTACCAGTTTCTTTTCACACCACTTTACACTCACCTTGCGAATCGATTTGCGTGCCTTTATCCAGGAAAGGGTGATGGCATCGGGCCGCCTGGCGCAAAGCAGTACCAGCCGATAGCACTGGCGCAGGTGGGCGCGGGGGAAACCGGCATCTGCCAGTACCTCCCGCACCGTGCGATCTCTCTCTGCCACTGGTCGCTCCCCAAGTACCGCCCGGAAATCGGCAATAGCCGCACTAAAGCTCTCTTTATGGGTATTAAGCTGCTGTGCCAGCCTCAATGTCTTTTGGGGTACTGCGAGAAGTCCGGGAAGCTGCAGGGTTGCGCGGGCATCGCTGCCAGAATCCACTGGCTCTGCATAGTCCAGCTGGGTATAGAGAGCACCAGCCAGTGAAAATGGCCGTTCGAAACTTTGCCCTAGAGCCAGGGCTGTCTCCTGTGCGAACTGAGGTTGCAATAAGTAATGCTGCCAGGGCTTGCCCGCACTTTGCAGTTGCTCCAGAGATTCGCGCAGTTGCCCTGCGCTACTGTGGAGCTGCTCCAGTAAAGGGGCGATTGTGCGGGCCAATTCGCGGTGATCTTTCATTGACATTGTTTTGGAGGGTTTTTGAAAATCTATATTAATTCACTTAATAAACCGTTATCAATCTGAATATCCTGAGCTGGGTACCAATTTGTACCTTCTGTCGGTGTCGGTTGTGGTCAATAGTAGGGGGAGTCAAAGGTGACTTAGCGGATAAGCCTGCGTTTCTTTGAGCAGGCCGCTATAATCCCGCGCCAAGTGATTTACTCCAGTTGAAATATCTATCTTATGAGTGCCCAAGTCCCCGACCTTTCCGCTATCTATGAATTCCTGCTGTGCTCAACCCCGGATGCCTGGATTGAAGCGGCGCTGGCCGAGCCTGAAATGATGTTGGTTGACCACGCGAACTGTGAAAAGAAAGCGGCGGGCACTGCGCTCAACTTGATGTTCCGCTACCTGAATGACTTTGAGTTGCTGAACAAAATGTCGCGCTTGGCTCGCGAAGAGTTGCGCCATTTCGAGCAGGTGCTGGCCATCATGGAAAAGCGTGGCATTGCCTATCCCCATGTAAGCGCTTCCCGCTATGCGGCGAGTCTGCGCGCGGAAGTGCGCACTACTGAGCCGGATCGTTTGGTCGATACTTTGATTTGTGGTGCGATTATTGAGGCGCGCTCCTGCGAGCGCTTTGCCAAGATTGCCCCTTTCCTGGATGAAGAGCTACAGAAGTTTTATCTGTCTCTGTTGAAGTCTGAGGCCCGCCATTTCCGTGACTATCTGCACCTTGCCAAGAAGGCCGCGGGTGAAGATATCGAGCACCGGGTGCAGGCCCTGTTGGAAGTGGAGAGGGATCTGGTCCAAAGTAGCGATGGTGAATTCCGCTTTCACAGCGGAGTGCCGGAGCACTGACCCTCAGTTATTGTCGAGGCTGGCGATTAATTTAAGAAACTCCCCAAGATCTCTGCTGTTTTCATAGTCTACCGAATATTTGTTATGGAAAAAGACGGTTAGTTTTACCTTGGGTGAACTGATAAAAACCGTATAACCGTCAAAGTCGGTGCTCATCGTCAGCCCTTGGAAATGCCAGCCATCGGCCTCCTTTTGCCCTTCTTTGGTGGCCCGATCGAAGACCCGCAGTGCCTGTTTGACGTCGACTTTGTGTTCTTCTTCCATAAGCTTGATCTCGTGCCACTAAACTAGTTGTTCTAATTGGAGATTTCTTGCCGGACTGAACAGGAAGCTTAGACAACATGGATAGTCATGGCTATCAACAACCTGTAGTGGATACCCGCCTGTTTGATGCCCTGGCATATTTGGGGCTTGCTCCCTTTGTCATAGGCATATTGCTGCAGTTGCTGGAAATTTCACTGCTGGGTATTGATGGGCGCCTGTTTTTTTCCGCATATAGCGTGGTTATTCTCAGCTTCCTCTGCGGTATTTGGTGGGGAGGAGCACTGAATCGCCCTGGCCATCCTCACCGAATTGCCCTGGTGTTACTCAGCAACCTGGTAGCTCTATTTGGGTGGGTAGGGATGTTGCTATACCAAACTTCTTGGGGGCTTCCTGTTCTGGCTATCGGCTTTGCTTTTGTTGCCTGGATGGAGGCGCGGCTGAATCCAAATCTACCCGGGCGCGAACAGTATTTTCACACCCGCAGCAGGGTGACCTGGCTGGTGATTGGGTGCCACTTGATTATGATTTGGGCGCAGTAGATTACAACGCGGGCTTGGCCACCATCAGGTAGACAATAGCTACCGTTATTGGAAATGCGGTAGCCCCAAGCAAACACCAGATGCGCATAATTTTACCGGTTTTCCTCTTGCATGACCCACTGTCTGTATGAGCGCGTAACTGATACTGCAAGTACACCACTGGTAACCACAGCAGGAACATAACTGCAGTGAGCCCCGTAGCAACTTGCAACCAAGCTTGCTGCATCCAGACTGGATGGATTGTCAGCATACCAATAGCGCTGCCCAATAGTCCCAGTACAGCACTACCGGTAAATATCCAGTCGGCGGCTACAGTTTCCCGGCTTACCCAGCGGAGGACCTGTGAGTCTCCGGATAGCCAGCCGCGAAAGGTATACCAGGCAATGCCGGTACCAGTACCCAGGATGATAATCGCACAGAGGATATGCAGAGTTTTTAGTATCAGATAGTAGTTCATGAGTTTGCCTAGCGTAATGCTCGCCTAACGTAGGGGGTGCCGATAAAGATTTCAACGGGGAGGTAGATCTGAAATTAGTAACTTCTGAATAGTTTCACAATATCTTTGTGGTTTTTCAGATCTGCTTGGCGGGGTTATTTAGCGGTTCACCTTTTCTATTATGGATTCTAGGTGATGAGATTAAGTCTCTTACATAAGCATTATCACAAGCTTTTTTATAGCCTGTAGGACAATCTAATACTGCTATATTTCACCTATGCGGAAACCGCCAATAAAGGTTGTGATTGTTAATAACCCTGAATGGGGCCCGATCTATCTTTAAAAACTGCTTGTATACAAATATAGCCAGGTAGAAATCTGTTTTTTGCCTGCTTAATTTTCCCATTGGTAAAATGGTAGGTTTTCTCTATCTCTGGGTATATTTTGAGCGACGTACATGATCGGGCTAGGTGGGGTGTCACTGTCGCCCGCCTGATGCCAGGCACAATCATGTGATTGAACTATTTTTTCCTATGCTTTTAGCATTCGTCGCGTATTTAGTTTCCTGCAAGTTGTATGAAAATCAAGTCGCACCCTGGTGACAGGGTTATGCTTATAGGGAGGCAGAGTGATATTTCGTTTACTGTTTGTAGTAGTGTTTATTGCGATTGGTTTTGTTTTAGGCGTGTTATGGAAGGGCATGAGCTTCAAAATGATCCCATGAAGCTCACAGAGTCACTGAGGCTGTAAGAAACACCTGAAGCTGTCGGATCTTTCCCGAAAGGTACTATTCTATATCGTTACACGTCTGGTCCATCTACTCCTACATATATAGTTTTTGTAAATACGAAGAATGTGAATTTACTGGAAGCAATTGAATTTGAAAACTCAATGACGGTCATCTCCAATGAGTAGCTATGTCGAGTAGCGATGGCAGCGAGTAACGGTAGAGTAATACTTAGCGTATGAATTAGCCCTCCGAAAGTGATTTCTTACTCCTTTTGGGGGTGGATTTCATACGAAGCTGCGCCTTACTTGTAACCGATTAGATGGCTATAAATGTCGGTGGTTATTTGTTGGCTCCTGAATATGAGAGGAGGATAAATTTATGTTTTGGCCAAAGAAAATTATCAGTGGGGGGCAAACCGGAGCAGATGTTGGTGGGTTGATAGGCGCCAAACGTGTAGGGATTCCTACTGGAGGCTGCGCACCACTGGGTTATTTGACTGAGGAAGGTGCCAGGCCAGAGATGTTGAAATCTTATGGGTTGGTAGAAAGTCATTCGGCAAACTATGAGGAGCGCACCGAGGAAAATGTTAAAAACTCTGATGCAACTCTGATCCTTGCGACAATGCCTAGTAGTGATGGAACTGCCCTTACTCTATATTACTGCCAGAAATTGGGTAAGCCCTGTATTTTGGTGAATCCATGGCGAAATTGCATTGTAGAAATCCGCGATTTTATAAATTCTGTGAGGCCGAAAGTTCTTAACATTGCCGGTAACAGGGAGTCTATATCACCTGGGTTAGCTGATAAGACAGCAGACATAATTCAACGGGTTTTTTACTGATCTAAGTACTTTCGCTTGTTTTATGGTCTGAATGAATCATTCGCTCGATGGGTTGTGGTGCCCGCAGGCGCAGATCCAAATTTTTATATTGCCCGACCGATATCCAGAAGAAAATACATAGTGCACCGATGGTGACAGTCAAAGTGAAGTAATGTACCCAGGCGGGTTCGGGACCGCCAGGCAGCAAATGCTTTTCTTCCACGCTGCGGCGACGATTTAATATCAGTGCATAAAAAATGACGGTGGTGATGACAAAAATTAAAGACCAGCGTGTTTGTTGTGCGTTTGATCCAACCAGTGCGATCAGGCAATAAACTGCAGCTATAAGCAAAATAACGGTGAAAATACTGTATTCATGATGTGGCATTTTTCCGTATGCGAGTATCTTGAGTGCCACTGCAGAATAGATATAGGGCAATAGCGTCATTATTACCGCTACCGAAGCGATCTTGCCAAACTGCTGGCTGGCGCTGGGGGAAATAGTAGCGAGTACCAGTAGTGACATCAGTATTGCGACAAGAGTAAGGCCCGCGGAGGGCACTCCCTTATTGTTGGTTCTGGCAAAAATACTGGCAAACAGCCCATCGTCGGATGCGGCTTTAGCAGACTGCCCCACAAGTAGAATCCAACCGCCAAGAGAACCGATACAGCCGATGGCTGCACATATCGCAACTATATTCGCGGCGGTGTTACCGAGTGCCAGACGGGCAGCGTCGGCAAATGGGGCTGAGGAAGTCAGCAGTTCTTTATTGGGGACCATTCCCATAATGACCGATGAACTCAGCACATAAGCCACTGATGCAATCAGAACGCCACCTACGGTTGCGATAGGTACATTTCGAGTAGGATTTTTAACAACAGCAGCAGATACAGAAGCTGTTTCAACACCGATAAAGGCCCATAGGGTAAAGGTGAGGGTAGTCATTACTGCGCTGATATCACTTTTGCCGGATACGTTCCAGCTTGAACTAAAAGTCTGGCTATCGAACCAGAACCAGCCAAATATGGCCGTGCCCAGGATAGGGATTAGTACCAGGCTAGTGGTCAGGGATTGGATGCGTCCTACAGTGCGTGGCCCCAGGATATTGGCATAGGTAAGTAGCCAGATTAGTGCTACTTGGGCCAGGGCGAACGTAAGAGGATCTTTGAGTGGGGGAAAGAAGTGCGTGATGTAACCTAACCCAGCAGTAATCAGGGCGACATTGCCAATTACGTTGGCCAACCAGTAAACCAGGTTGGTCTGGTAACCGATATAGTCACCGAAGGCTTTGCGTGCATATGCATACGGGCCACCAGCGGCTGGATCTAAGGCGGCGAGGCGTGCAAAAACCAATGCCAGGGCTACAGCGCCGACAACAGTTACCAGCCAGCCTATCAGGGATATGCTGCCCACTACGGCCAAATTGGCAGGTAGCATAAAAACCCCGGAGCCCATCATATTGCCTGCCACCATGAGGGTGGCTGGTAGCAGGCTGATCTTACTTACTTCGCTGGGGAGCTGGGCTATGGCTGCACCTCCGGCCTCAGGGCATAGATATGATAGCGCCCATTGCGAACTTCCACGCCGTGATTGTCATGGCTAAAACCGGGAAATTCGCGATCGAAGGACTCCAGTACCTGCAAATATTTCAGAGCGGGGCTATCTGCAGTGCCAAAGTTCTCACCCGGCATCAGTAGCGGAATGCCGGGAGGGTAGGGGGTTACACCGGTTGCCGCAGTGCGCCCAGCCAGCTGGTTCAGTGGCAGCATCTCCACATCCCCACGTACCAAAGCCTCGTAAGCCTGAACGGGGCTGCAGTCTGCACCGGGTAGGGCGGAAAAACCTGCTGACATTGTTGCGGTGCTACGCAGCTTTTTCATGCCGGCGAACATTTTGTCGGCCAGGTCGCGCAGGCCAATATCGCCATAGGTTGGATGCTTTTTAAGTAGATTTGGCAAGCATTGGCTGATGGGGTGATTGGCGTCGTAATCCCGCTTAAATGCGAGTAGGGCGTTAACTAAAGTGCCCCACTTGCCTTTGGTGATGCCAATGGAAAACAAAAACAGAATGGTGAAGTCTGTAGTTTTCTCGACGATTATTCCAAGATTATCAAGATATTTACTAATGATACTGGCTGGTATGCCCCATTTATCCAGCTCTCCATTGCGCTGCATGCCGGGGGTGGTGATAGAGACTTTGATGGGGTCTAGCATGCAATAGTTTTTTTCCAGGTTGCCGAACCCGTGCCAGGACTCACCGGGATCTAGCAGCCAGCAAGCTGCTTCCTTACACAGCAATTCAGCGGGAGCTGCGTGAAATGCATAATTGTGTCCGCTACTGGGATCGGTTACCCGATCCGGTTGCCAGCCATCAAAAAACCACTCGCCTTTGTCCTCATACTCCCTTTTTAGACGTGCCAGTACCTGGCGAAAGGCCACGGCTTCGGCAATGGATTCACCAGTTAAGGCGGTGCCGCCAGGACCATCCATCATGGCGGCACTGACGTCGTTGGAGGCCATGATGGAATAGAGCGGAGATGTAGAGGCGTGCAGCATAAATGCCTCGTTAAAGCGTCCGTGCTCGATGGGACTGCGCCCATCGCGAATATGTATCATGGAAGCCTGGGAAAGCGCGGCGAGTAATTTGTGCGTGGACTGGGTGGCGAATTTGGTGGGTTTCAGGTTGGGCTCTGGGTCGTCGCTGTCGTACATGGCGAATCGATTCCGGTATATAGGATTGAACCGCGCATATGCGTACCAGGCCTCATCAAAATGCAGGCGGTCTACCGATTCCCCCAGCAGTTCTTCCACCCTACGCACGTTATAGCAGAGGCCGTCATAAGTGGAATTGGTAATCACCGCATGCACTGCCCGCTGGCCATCCGCCATTTTGGAGAGTGGGTTCTCTTGGATGGCCTGGTCTACCGCTCCCTTGGTCAGTTGCTCAGGCGGTATTGGACCAATCAGGCCGTAATGATTGCGCAGTGGCACCAGGTAGGCCGGTACGGCGCCAGACATGGTGATCGCATGTTCTACCGATTTGTGGCAATTGCGATCGCACAGCGCCAATTGCCCGCGGGTAACGGAAGCCATCACTATCACCCGGTTGGAAGTGGAGGAACCGTTGGTGACATAGTAGGTGCGGTCTGCACCAAAAACCTGCGCTGCGTAGTGTTCCCCTGCAGCGATAGGCCCTGTGTGATCAAGCAGTGATCCTAACTCGGTTACCGAGATAGACAGGTCGGAGCGCAGCATATTTTCGCCGAAGAAATCGTAAAAAGCACGGCCGGCGGGGGATTTTAAAAAAGCGGTGCCGCCGGTATGCCCCGGTGTATGCCAGGAATATTCATGCACGCGGGCAAAATGAGTGAGGGCAGAAAACATGGGCGGCAATACCGCCTGGCGATAGCGCTCTATGGCCCCTTGGATACGCCCGCTGATAAAGGTGGGAGTGTCCTCCAGCATCCAGATGAAATCGTTGGCCAGTTCCAGTGCGCGGCGCGGCATATTGCCAACTGTCTCGCGGTCGGCGAGTAAAAAGACAGGCAATTGCAGATTGCGCGCACGCAACTGCTCCAACACGTGCAGGGCGGGGTAGTCGCCGTCACCAGGAAGTTCCCAGTTCAATAGCAGACACTGGATTGCGGGATTGGCTCGCAGCATGGCGCTGGCATCGTCACTGGAGACAGTGGTGATTAAGTCAATGCGACGAAGAGCCAGCTCCTCCTCAAGACGTGCCGCTGCGCGCCCAGGAGCGCTGTTGCTGGCAATTTCTCCACTGGCGAGAAGTGCCAGCAGAGAGTTGGGGACCTTTTCTCCAAGTTTGTGCATCACTTCCTGTCCCTTAGGCGCCTACCCAAAACGGCGGAGGGTGAAAAATATAATTTTCTCCCACAGATAGAGTTGTGTGATAACGCCGGCCTACTTCAGGAAGTTATCTTTTAACAAGTCGACCACTTCATCGGCGCGTCCATTGAGAATGGCCTTAAGCCCAAACAGGGCAGTTGAGGATACCTGCTGGGCAGTGACTTCTGGCGGCATCACCAATTCCAGCCGGTTTACGGTTACGTCGAGCAGCGCAGGGCCCTCTACTGCCAGCCAGCGCTTCATAGCGCCCTCAAGTTCTCCCGCCTCTTCGACTTTTTCTCCTGTAAGGCCAATCACTTCTGCCATACGACCGAAGTCGGGATTTTTCAGACCGGTGAAACTGTCCAGTATCCCTTCGATTCGCTGCTCCATTTCTACAAAGCCCAGCGAGTGGTTATTAAATACCAGAAGCTTGAGCGGTATCTTTTCCTGGACCAGGGTTAGCAGGTCTCCCATCAACATGGTCATACCGCCGTCACCACACATGGCGATTACCTGGCGCCCGGGATAGGCTTTAGCCATGCCCAGTCCCTGTGGGTATGCATTGGCCATGGTGCCGTGGGATAGGCTGGTTAGGAATGACCGCTTTCCGTTAGCGCGCAGCTGGCGCAGCAGCCATACCATGGGAGAGCCACCATCTGCGGTAAATACGGTGTCCTCGTCAGCCAGCTTATCGAGTGTCTGCGCTACAAACTGGGGGTGGATCAGTTTGGGGTCAGGTTCATGACCGCGCTCTTGCATTTGCTCAAGGTCTTTTTGGTAGCGCGCACGTAGGTCATCAAGGAATTTACTTTGCTTACGCGCTTTTAATTTTGGCAACAGAGCTTCAATGGTTGTATTTACGTCGCCAACCAGCCCCATATCAACCGGAGTGCGTCGGCCGAGATGAGCTGGCTCGATATCCACTTGGATAATGGTGGCTTTCTCTGGGTAAAACTGGGTGTAGGCAAAATCGTTCCCGAGGCAAAGTAATAAATCACAGGTTTGAATTGCGCGATAGCCTGCGGGATTACCGAGGATGCCATTCATACCCACATTACAAGGGTTATCGTGTTCCAGGAATTCCTTGGATTTTGTGGTGTGTACTATAGGAGCGGCCAGGTGTTGACCGAGATTTACCACTGCATCATGGGCGTTGCGGCATCCAATGCCACCATAAATAACAATATTACCAGCTTGGTTAATTTTCTCTGCCAGGGCATTCAGCTCTTGATCGGTGGGGCGCGTCAGCCATTGGGGACGGTGGACAGACCAAGGGACCGAATCTTTCACTTTGGTTTTAAACATATCGCCACTGACTACCACAACTGCCACGCCACGGTGATTGAGGGCGGCCTGTGCTGCCTGGCTGAAAATACGACGGGCCTGGTTTGGGTCTGCCAGTACTTCACAAAAAACTGAACACTGCTCGTAGATTTTTCTCTGGTCCACATCTTGTGGGAAGCCAAGCCCCTGTTCGGCACGGTCGATACAGGAGGCGACCAGCAGTACAGGCGCGCCATTTCTGTGGCTTTCAAAAATACCGTTAATAAAGTGCAGGCTGCCGGGGCCTGCGGTGCCTGCACAAATGCTTAGTTCACCACTCAGGTAAGACTCACCTCCGGCGGCGAAGGCACCGACCTCCTCGTGGCGTACATGTATCCATTCGAGATCTGAGGTGCGTACGGCTGAAGTGAAATGATTGATGGTATCGCCGACGATTCCATAGCAGCGCTTGGCCCCGGCTTTTACCAGGGTGTCGACGACAACCTCCGAAACGGTTTTCATTTTAATCTCCACAAAAAAGGGTGTGGTAATAGAGTTGCTTATTCCGAAATACGCCGGATGCCTCTGTCCAGACCGTGCTCCAACTTAAATGCAGGTTGGAAAGAATTCGCTTGGGCGGCTAGCCACCAGCGCCCGTAAGGGGTTTCCTCAGGTGCATCAATCAGGGAGTTTTCCTCGATAAAGTGCCAGATGTGGTGAATGGGCAGGGTCTCGACCGCATTGATATTGTGATATAGGTGGTAGGGTTGCAGGTCTCGAGGATCTGTCAGCCCGGCGGCAGCAACAATATCCCCGAGAGCTTCCAGGGTTTTTGCTTGGAAGGCTGCTGCGCGCTTGCTCTGCACATCTACCACCAGTCCGCGTTGTCGCTTGGGATCCTGGGTGGTGACACCGGTGGGGCAGGTATCTGTGTTACAGCGTAGAGACTGGATACAACCGATGGAAAACATGAAAGGACGTGCTGCATTGCACCAGTCGGCGCCAACTGCCAAGCACTCAGCCAGCCCTGAGGCGGAATAGACTTTGCCGCTGGCAGCCAAACGTATTTTGTCGCGTAGCCCGGCGCCCACCAGAGCATTGCGCATTACGATCAGCCCTTCAATTAGGGGCATGCCCACTCGGTTGGAGAGTTCCAGTGGGGCTGCTCCGGTCCCGCCTTCGGAGCCATCCACCACGATAAAGTCCAGCAATATTCCTGTTTCATGCATGGCTTTCATAATGGCCATGACTTCATAGATATGTCCGACACAAAGTTTGATGCCCACTGGCTTGCCACCAGAGAGGGTGCGCATCTGCTCTGCAAATTCCAGCATTTCAATGGGGGTGGAAAACATTGAGTGTGCGCGTGGTGAAACACAGTCGACCCCTGGCTTTACCTTGCGGGTGGTAGCGATTTCCTGGGTGACTTTTGCACCGGGTAGGACTCCGCCATGGCCGGGTTTGGCGCCCTGGCTTAATTTGATTTCGGTCATCTTGACCTGGTCATTGCAAGCCTCGCGAAACAGGTCGGGGTCGAAACTGCCATCATCCTTGCGCGCGCCAAAATAGCCGGAACCCAGCTCCCATACCAGGTCACCGCCATGTTTTCTGTGGTAAGGACTTATGCCGCCTTCACCTGTGTCGTGATAGAAGCCACCGATTGCAGCGCCTTTGTTCAGAGCTTCAATCGCTGCGGCGGATAAGGCTCCGAAGCTCATGGCGGAAATGTTGAGTAGGGATGCGGAATAGGGCTTAGAGCACTGCTCAGTACCCACTTTTACTCGGACACTCATATCCGCTTTTTTTGCTGGTGTAATAGAGTGCGTCAGCCACATCTGCTCGCCGGAATAGACATCTTGCTCTGTGCCGAAGGGGTGCATATCAGATGTTCCCTCGGCGCGGGCGTTTACTAATCGCCTGGCCTCATAGCTAAACGGCCTGCCTTCCTCATCGCCCTCCACTATGTAGGCGCGAAAGTAGGGACGGAGGTTCATGAACATCCAGCGAATACGGGCGGCCACTGGAAAATTGCGGGTAAGGGTCCACTGGCGTTGGAATATGTCGTAAAGACCCAGAAATACCAGGAACAGGCTCGCTGCCAGCGGGATTAACCACCAAGCGCTTCTGGAAAAGGTGAGCACCAGAAAAATAGGTGTGAGCACCAGGCCCGTCAGCGGAATAATTGCGCGCTTAATTCCGTTTCTACTGGCATAAGCACGCCAAGTACTAATGATGATCATAGGGGGTGCGGCTCGGTATCTTTACAGGGAGTTCTGATACTGAACCTAGATCATCTTGGGGTATTTTGCCGCTATCCCGAGCTATCAAACGTTAAACAGGCAGTTAAGAGAGCGGTTGCCAGTATAAAGTTAATGATGGGCTTAAGAGTGAAAACAATTTGGCGGATTTATCACAATAGGTGTCCTGCGTGATCCATAAAAAGCTAGCTTCCACTGGCGGTAATTTTTTAGTGAATAGCGATCGGACAACTTGTACTTTTTCAGGGGGTACATCTAAGCCTGGCTGTGGCCAATTTTGGCAGTATATTTCTGATTAAATAGACAAAAATGAGGTGCGGTGGAGTCCTTTAATGGAGCAAAAGATGCCGGATTGGGAAAGTTATCAAAATGTGCCTCTGTCGATTACCGAGAGGAGCATTTACAACCTTCATCGCCGTAGGGCTTTGGCAGATATGATTGCACGAGCTATGTGCATAGAGGGGCCCATCAATACCGGGTTGTTTAAGGACGCTATTCGGCGAACCGTGAATCGGCACCCAGTTTTTCTTTGTAGGTATACCAAAGAGCCTGTGACGCGTTTTTTTGAAAATTTTGAAGTGGATTCTATTGATATCCGCGAATTGAATATTTCTCAAAGAGAGAGCTTCTTGCGGCAATACAGTAATGCCCCAATGACATTGGATACCGACCAATTATTAAACCTTAGTCTGCTGCGTACAGGAGAGAACGAATATATTTTTTTGGCAAAATGCCACCATATTATTGCTGATGGTATTAGTTTGTCATTACTTTGGTCAGAAATACTGACTGAGTATCGGCAGCTCGAGGAGGGGAAAAGCTACCAGCCATCACCCGACCCCGTCAATTTTGCTGACTATATCAGATTTGAAAATAGATATGTTCTCTCCAGGCGCGGTGAAAGAGCTCTACATAGCTGGCGGGACAAGTTAGCAAATGAAAACGATGCAATAGAGAAGGCGTCCAGCGGAAAAATGGTTTCTCTTTGTTGCGACGTGCTGAGCAGCGATATAAAGGCTCATCTTCTTACCCAAATTCGTGCTCGGGCAGATGCTGCAGGAGTTAGTCTTTTCGCATATTTGTGCTCTAGTTTTCAACAGGTCCTGATTGAAAAGCTAGATAACCATTTCTGGCTTAATACAAGTCTGTCCCTGCGGATAAAGCGTGAGCATAGGAGAGTGCTCGGGCCAATGTTTCGGTTGGGCAACCTACTGGTTCGGAGGGAGGAAACCTGGGAGGTGAAGTTAGCTCGGCTATCCAGAGAAATCCATCATGCAATACGGACGGCTTATGTTGCCGACTCTATTGGTCCTCATGGTAGTGTGGGCAATAACCTCTCGGCTCATTTTTGTTACTTAATCAATTTTTTCAACGTAGCAAGGGATCAAGAAGATTTTCAGGAAATCTATACTGGTGATGTTTCTAAGTGGGTCCGCCTAAATGAAAACATAAAAATTCGTACTATTAATTTGCCTGCACGAATTACGCCCTATGGAATTTATCTTTCTCTTGCCTGTTACGGGGAAATGCTGCGCGCCAACTTCGTTTACAATGTAAATTGCTTTAACCGCGAGAAAATTGAGAGTTTATTTGAGCGATGGCGCTATCTTTTGCTGCATGGGTAGTTAATGTACTCAAGAAATTTATAAGGGCTGCCTCTGGAGTCAATGTACCTAGTACGATGTCTAGTGGCAGTTCCTCAGTTCCAGAGGGGATATTTTTAATGGGCAATTGCAGGCATTCGTTCCCGGGAATGTGTTTCCATTGCAGTGACTATGGAATAATCATTCAGTTCCACCAGGATTTCATCAAGGGTGAGAAGTTGCCAGCAGGCCTGGGCGCCGGGCGAGGGCCCATTGCCTGCGAGGAATTTCCGTGCCAATGCTGCTGCCGGTGCAGCCGGAATCCAGGGGCCGTCACCATTTAGACCGAGAACCTGCCATTGTCGCGTAGCAGTTTCTCCATGTTGGTTTTCACCTTTTGCACGAACAATCATTCCACCATGGGGCGTGCCGCCGGGCCAACGGGGTGCCAGCTTGTGACCCAATTGAGCCAGGCGTGCGCTGGTGGCCGGCAGATGAATACGAGCCAACCTGGCGCAGGCGGAAAGGCCCACCTGCAAAGTAAGCGGCTGGAGCCCTGTTGCAAAACGTGCACTGCGCAGCCCGGGAAGATGCTTGGGGCAAAGCTCCAAGTCGGGCACATCGAAATCACACAGCCAACGCTTTCCCACCGGGTGCGCCAGGGTTATCGGGCGCAGGTTCTTCCCGGCAAAGGATTCACGCCAGTGACCTTCCTGAAGCTGCGGAAAACTGTGCCCCAGGGATTCGAAACCCGCGTATACCGTAGCCAGACCCCGGTCAATTCGATGTGCCGGTGCAATGGCAATCTCTAGAGAGTGGATCACCGGCAATTCCTGACCGATTTCCATCAGTGCCGCAGAACTCAGCCCGGGTAGGCTGCTGGCACCGGAAACCATGGCAATGCCTGCGGCTTCTGCAGCGGGCGAGAGCCGATGAAAGTCACATACAAAACGGCGCCCATCGGAGATGTCGATATAAGGTGTGTGGGATTCGATGCAGGCTTTGGCAACCCGATAATCAACTTCCTTTTGGAATGGTCCGGCGCAGTGGATCAGCAGATCCAAGTGCAATGCCCTCAGTTGTGCAGCCAGGTTGATGGAATCCCGCTCAAGGCGCAATCCCTCGGCAAGACCGCCAAGTTGCTCTGCACAGCGGTCTGCCAATCCCTTGTTGCGCCCGGCAATAATCAGTTGGATATTGGGTTCGGATTTCAGCATTTGCGCAATACGCTCGCCAAAATTGCCGTAGCCGCCAAGTATCAATACACGTTTGTTTAGGTTGTTGATCACTTGGATCGAACTCCTACCTTGAGGTCTACAAGAATCATGCAATGGGCCAGCATTGTAAATCAAGTAGATCTGATGCGTCTGGGGGGTTGTTTTTCCGCCAGTGCGATTTTCTGGCGGGGGTATACAAGCGGTAAGTTTGCGGGATTTGTATATCCTTAACTCATACTTTCGCTGGAAGTATCAGTATGCAGTCAATTGGAAAATCTCGCATAGTGACAATTGACAACGGTGCCTTATACGACAGATCCATCGCTTTGTATCGCTCAGGTGTAGATGTTTGTGAGCGGTCATCAATGTACTGGGCGTCCGGATTGCGGTCCAAGGGCCAGCTGGTTGCTCCGAAACAAGAACAGGCCAGGAGAGTACCGTGGCTGGCTGGAGTTCCTCATTCAGTGTGCCGCTTTCGATAACTGAGCAGCGCATCTACGATTTGAACCATCGCAAATCATTAGCGGACCTGATTACACGTGCGATGTATGTGAAAGGGGACGTCGATATTGAGCTGTTCGAGAAGGCAATTCCAGGAGTTGCTAATTCCTACCCTATCTTTCGCTGTCGATATGATTCATCCCCCACTCGCAGCTTTAAAAACATAGAACTGGATTATTTAGACATTCGCCATATGAGCGAAACACATATAACCAGTTTTTTACGCCAATTCAGCAGCTCTCCGATGGATCTCAATGCAGACCAGTTACTGGGGCTTAGTCTGTTCCGTACAGGTGAAGACGAATATATTTTCCTGACCAAAAGCCACCATATCATTACGGATGGAATTAGCTTGTCGCTTCTTTGGGCAGAGTCTCTGAAAAATTACTTAAGCCTTGCTGCTGGAAAAGGGTTTAATCCCAGAGTGGAAGATACGGATTTTGCCGACTACATCAATTTTGAGGAGGCCTATCTGGATTCCGAACGGGGGCAGAAGGCGCGCTACTACTGGCTAAATATGGTTAGCGAGGAAAAAGAAGCCGTTGAGCGGGCATCTCATCAGGAGATTGTCTCGCTTAGTTGTGATGATGTGTGTGACATGATTGAAGGGGAGGACTTAGTCCGAATTAAGGAGCAGGCGAATTCGGCAAATGTCAGCCTTTTTACTTATTTATGTGCCGCTTACCAGCAGACACTTTGTGAATTCCTGCATTTTGATTTCTGGATGAATACGAACTTATCCCTGCGCCTCAAAAGAGAACACAGAGAGGTGTTCGGTCCAATGTGTCGCTATGCATGCTTGAGAGTGCGTAGAGATGAATCCTGGAATGAAAAACTGAGTCGGCTTTCCCTGGAAATAAAGCGTGCGGTTCGTACAGTATATGCCGCCGACTCTATTGGTCCCCATGGTTCTTTGGGTCATAGCTTGAATGCTTCCCGTGCCTATCTGATTACCTTCCTGCAGGCAGAAGAGCATCAGGAGGGTTTTACCGGTGTTTATACCGGTGAGAATTCAGACTGGGTATATCTCAGCGATGACTTAAAAATACGTACAATACCTCTACCGACACGCCTGACACCTTATGGCATATACCTGTCTATGGCTGCCTATGGCGGACGGTTGCGCTCCAGTTTTATCTACAATGTTAATTGCTTCACCCAAGAGCAAATGGAAAGCTTCGTGGATCGTTGGCATGCCCGTGTGATCTGTGGAGATGGGGATAGGATGCCCCCACTTTAATTGGCTTGTGCCCAAGCTGTACTGGTAATAGTCGTACTGCCTCAAGTTTTGACAGTTGTTGCTATGTCACGATGTGCCTTTGTTACCCTTGTAAACAGTCCAGATTATGTAATCGGCGCCACTGCTTTGAAGCGCTCCCTGGATCGGGTTGGCAGTATTCATCCCCTGGTATGCATGGTGGTTGCTGGCAGTTGTGACAGTCGTCCTCTTGAGCAGGCGGGCTGTATTGTACGGGAGGTGCGCCCTCCTTCACTTTCTGATGAATTTACCCTTCGGCATGGACGTGAGGCCTTACATAGGCGCGCTCCTTTTAATAAAGGGAAAAAGCCCGAATTTCATAATCCCTTGAATAATTTCTGCAAGCTGGCACTGTGGGGGTTGACTGAGTACGAAAAAGTTTTTTTTCTCGATGCAGATATTTTGTTGTTGCGTAATATCGACCACCTGATGACATTCCCGGAGTTTTGCGCGGCCCCCAACCTCTATGAGGGGTTGGATGGCTTCCACCGAATGAACTCAGGTTCATTCACTGCCGTACCGAGTGAGGCAACCTATCAGAGAATGTTGGCAGAGCTGGATCGCCCCGGTGTTTTTTGGCGGCGCACAGATCAAACCTTTCTTGAGACTTTCTTTTCCAGGTGGCATGGACTGCCTTACATCTACAATGCCCTGCAGTATTTGTACCTGAATCTGCCACAACTATGGCAGTGGAGCAGTATCCATGTGATTCACTACCAGTACGAGAAGCCTTGGCAACAAGCACACCCTAAAGCTAAGCAGCTCAAACCACTGATTGATTTGTGGTGGGCGGTTTATGAGGGACGGGATATCAGCGGTCAATTGGATCAATTGAGTCGTGCGCAACAGCTTCAGCCTAATGGAGGAATCTCGTGAGAATTGGTATCACCGGCGCCAGTGGATATGTGGGGCAATTTATTGTCAGGCATTTCCTGCGGAGAGAGTGCCAGGTGAGAGGATTGTCACGCTCCTTATGGAAATCTGAGATTTTCGGCGGTGACAGCAGGCTTGAATGGACCTGCGGTACTATGTCGAGCGATCAGGTACTTTCCGGGTTTGTCGAAGGGCTCGATGCGGTGGTCCATGGGGCTTTCGAGCATTTGCCGGGGCGATATCGTGGTGGGGAGGGGGGCAACCTTACCGGCTTCCTGGAGTTGAATTTGAATCGCACTCTGGCATTGATGCAGATGGCTCACGATGCCGGGGTAAAAAAATTCATATTTCTTTCCAGTCGTGCAGTCTATGCCACAGGACAGTTACGTGGCGACCTATGCGAGGATGGTGCAACCCAGCCGGAAACTTTCTATGGGGCATATAAGTCTGCTGTAGAGGCTATGGTATCTGCTTGGGCCGGGCAAAGAAATTGGCACGCGGTGTCCTTGCGCCTGACTGGTGTTTACGGTGTGGTAAATCCGTTAGTGCGCAGTAAGTGGTATGACATTGCTTGTGCGATTATCAGAGAGAAGCGCTATTCCCAGGGAAGGAATGCCACCGAGGTGCACGGCACAGACGTAGCCAGGGCAGTGGAATTATTACTGGAGGCGAAAGATGCTCGCGGCCATGCGATAAACTGCAGCGACCGAATAATAAGCAATCGCGAAGTGGCGGAAATTATCCAGTCGATTTCGGGCGCGCGTGGGCCACTGCCATCAGCAGCACAGGGGATGGAGCCGGCAGTGTTGGATTGTGCCTATTTAAGATGCAAGGGATTTCGCTTCGGGGGAGAGAAGCGTTTGTGGGAGAGCCTGCGGGAGCTGGTTGAGGCCGTGCGGGAAGAGCATAGCCTCAAGCAGTGCTGATCAGCCTATAGGCCAGTGGATCAACTCCAGCGAGTCCTTGCCCGCTTTCAAGCACCAGCCATTGCGGTCCCAGTCCCCAAGTACGATGCGCTCTGCCGGAGTTCCGTCAACGTCAAGGCTGTGGCGCCCGGGCCTGTGAGTATGGCCGTGGATCAGGGTGTCCACATTGTGCTCGCGCATTACCCTTTCCACCTCCTCAGGAGTTACGTCCATGATGTCTTCCGCTTTGCGGCTGTTCATCGCCTTGGAGGCGGCGCGGATCTGTGCGGCAATAGCACGACGCTCTTCAAGAGGCTTGGCCAGCAGCGCCTGCTGCCAGTTACTGTCGCGGGCCTGGCGGCGAAACGCCATATATTCCTCGTCTAAAGTGCACAGGCTATCGCCATGCATCAGTAGAGCCTGGTGGCCGGCAAGGGAGAGAGCGGTAGGGTCTTGTAAAAGCACTGCACCAACACGCTGGGCGAAATCAGTACCTAGCAGGAAATCGCGGTTGCCGTGCATCAAGTACAATTCTACACCGGTATCAGTGTAGTGGCTGAGTTCCCGGACAACCTCATCAATCAGCGGGGCATCGTCGTCATCGCCAATCCAGGCCTCGAAGAAGTCGCCGAGAATATACAGTGCTTCGGCACCGGCGGCTGGACCGCGCAGGAAATCAAAGAAAGCCCTGGTAATATCTGGGCGTCCCTCGTCGAGGTGCAAATCAGAAATTAAATAAGTAGACAATGTCCCCGCCTTAGAGTCTGAATGGACCCGAGAAATTACTTGCCGGCGTAGTCGTCAGAAATGCTGACACCAGTGATCTCAATGGTTTCCATGGGTACATCCTGATGGAAGCCTTTGCTGCCGGTTTTCACGCTCTTGATCTTGTTTACAACGTCCATACCATCGGTCACCTTGCCGAAAACGCAGTAGCCCCAGCCCTGTGCATCTTTGCTGCGGAAATTCAGGAAATCATTGTCTTTAACATTAATAAAGAACTGTGAGCTGGCGGAATGTGGATCCATAGTGCGTGCCATGGCCAGGGTGCCAGTATCATTTTTCAGGCCGTTGTCGGCTTCGTTCTCGATGGACTCGCGGGTTTCCTTCTGCTCCATTTCGGGGGTCATACCGCCGCCCTGGATCATGAAGTTGTCGATCACCCGGTGGAAAATGGTCCCAGTATAAAAGTCATCACGACAGTACTGCAGGAAGTTGGCAGCAGTCTTTGGGGCCTTGTCGAAATCCAGTTCGATAGAGATATCTCCGTGGGTAGTGTGCAGGGTGATCATAAAGTGTCCTATAAGGGTTGATTTGGGGCGGCATGATACCTTGTAGTCCGTAGCTGTAAAATGCTGCGATAGCAGATCGGTGCCGATTGCCTAAAAAGTGAACGCCGCCAACCAATTGATTGGTAGCAGCCTTTTCAAATTCGATATTCTGTGGCCCAACTAGGCTATAATCGGCCGTTTACATTCGCACAGCTGTAACGAGAAACCTATGACATCCGAGAGCAAGCCCGCTCACTTTTTACAGAACCTTATCCGCGAAGACCTGGCCGAGGGTCGGGTGACTCAAGTGGCAACCCGCTTTCCACCTGAGCCGAACGGCTATCTGCACATTGGCCACGCCAAATCTATTTGTTTGAATTTTGGTCTGGCACAGGAGTTTGGCGGTACCTGTAATCTACGCTTTGACGACACTAACCCTGCCAAGGAAGAGGAAGAGTTTGTCGACGCAATCAAGCGCGATGTTTCCTGGCTGGGCTTCGAATGGAACGGTAAAGCTAAATACTCTTCGGATAATTTTGACCAATTATATGAATGGGCCCTACACCTGATTAAAGAAGGCAAGGCCTATGTCTGTGACTTGTCTGCTGAAGAGGCTCGCCACTACCGTGGCACGCTCAAGGAGCCGGGTAAAAATAGTCCCTACCGCGATCGCTCTGTGGAAGATAATTTGGCGCTGTTTGAAAAGATGCGCAATGGTGAAATGGAAGAGGGCCAGTGCAGCCTGCGCGCCAAGATCGATATGGCAGCGCCCAATATTAATCTGCGCGACCCGATCATTTATCGTATAAAGAAAATGGCCCACCACCAGACCGGTGACAAGTGGTGCATTTATCCCAGCTACGATTTTGCCCACGGCCAATGTGATGCGATTGAGGGCATCAGTCACTCTATCTGTACCCTGGAGTTTGAAGATCACAAGCCGCTATACGACTGGTTGATCGAGAATCTGCCGGTGCCTTCACGCCCGCGCCAATATGAATTTGCACGCCTGCACCTCAACTACACGGTGGTATCCAAGCGCAAACTCAAGCAGCTGGTAGACGAAGGGCATGTAGACGGCTGGGATGATCCCCGTATGCCGACACTTTCCGGTATGCGCCGTCGCGGCTTTACGCCAGCTTCAATCCGTAATTTCTGCGAGATGATCGGCGTAACCCGCTCTGATTCCGTCGTAGATGTGAGCATGTTGGAATACAGCATTCGCGACGACCTGGACAAAAATGCCCCCCGCGCTATGTGTGTGATGGAACCACTGAAGATCACTCTGAAGAATTACCCAGAAGGCCAGGAAGAGATGCTGTCAGCACCCGGCCACCCGGTACGCGATGACCTGCCGGCTCGTGAGCTTCCGTTTGGGCGCACCCTCTATATCGAGAAAGACGACTTCCGCGAAGAGGCCAACAAGAAGTACAAGCGCCTGGTGTTGGGCAAAAAGGTACGTTTGCGTAACGCCTATGTGATCTTTGCCGAAGAAGTCGTGAAGAATGATGCCGGTAAAATTGTTGAGGTGATCTGCTCAGTTGATCTCGATACCTTGGGTAAAGACCCGGCCGACGGTGTTAAGCCAAAGGGCGTTATTCACTGGGTATCTGCCGATAACAATGTCGATTGCGAAGTGCGTCTCTACGATCGCCTGTTCAATGATGCATCGCCGGATGCCGGCGGTAAGAATTTCCTCGACTGCGTAAACCCGGACAACCTGCAAATCCTAAAAGGCTGTAAGGCAGAGATCGGCCTGGCCAAGGCGGAGCCGGAGCAGGGCTACCAGTTCGAGCGCAACGGCTATTTCTGTCGCGACAGCAAATATGGCAGTGCGGAAGCACCGGTATTTAACCGCACCATTGGCCTGCGCGACAGCTGGGCGAAAGAACAAAGCAAGTAGTAGCAAAACCAGTAACTGTCTAAACGGCAGTTTCGTTGGGTGGGTCAGTGAGCGGCCCGCCCCAGGCAGCAAAAAGAATTCGAGAGAAAAGATGTCTCTACAGGTCTACAACACGTTTTCCGGGAAGAAAGAACCCTTCGTACCATTGGTGGAAGATCAGGTGCGCATGTATGTGTGTGGCCCCACCGTGTACAACCGTGTGCATATTGGCAATGCCCGCCCTGTGGTGGTGTTCGATACCCTGTACCGGGTGCTGAAAAGAAACTTCAGCGATGTGATTTACGCGCGCAATATCACCGATATTGACGACAAAATCATGAAAACCGCGCGGGATAATGGCGAGGAAATCGGCGTGCTGTCGGCGCGCTATGCCCAGGCTTACTACGAGGATATGGCCGCGCTCAATAACCTGGAGCCGGATATTGTCCCCTACGCCACCCAGCACTTGCCGGAAATGATCGCGATGATCGAAAGCCTGCTGGAGAAAGGCCATGCCTACGCTGCAGAGGGGCATGTGCTGTTCGCAGTGGAGTCCATGCAGGAATACGGCCAGCTGTCCAAGCGCTCCCTTGACGATATGCTCGCCGGTGCGCGTGTGGAAGTGGCACCTTACAAAAAATACGCCGGTGACTTCGTACTGTGGAAGCCTTCCTCAGATGAAGAGCCCGGTTGGGACAGCCCCTGGGGGCGTGGTCGTCCGGGTTGGCACCTGGAGTGCTCGGCCATGATCAAGAAGCATCTGGGTGATACCATCGATATCCATGGCGGTGGTCGCGACCTGACTTTCCCTCACCATGAAAACGAGCGCGCCCAAAGCTGCTGCGCCAATGGTGTCGACTTTGTGCGCTACTGGATGCACAACGGCTACGTCAATATCGACGGCGAGAAAATGTCCAAGTCTTTGGGCAACTTCCGCATGGTTAAAGATTTGCTTGAGTTGTACCCCGGTGAAGTTCTGCGTTTTGCGTTGCTGTCCGCTCATTATCGCTCTGAACTGAACTTCAGTGCTGACTTACTCGATCAAGCTTGGCGAACCTTGGACACCCTCTACGGTGCCCTGCGTGAAACCGAAGCCGTTGAGGCTGGAGTTGCAGATTTGGGTGGCAGCGCCTTTATCAAAGCGCTGGAAGATGATCTGAATACGCCCATCGCCATCAGTGAACTGCATCAGATCGCCCGTGACCTGAACAAGGCTGAAGATGCTGACAAAGCGCGCTTAAAAAGTTTACTGCTGGCTGCCGGTGAAATGCTCGGTATTTTGCAGCAGGACCCGGAAGCCTGGTTCAAGCAGGCCCGTGGTGGAGAGGAGTCTGTTTCTGCTGAGGAAATTGAAGCGCTGATTGAAGAGCGTGTACAGAGCAAGAAAAATCGAGACTTTGCCCGTGCCGATGAGATTCGGGAGGAGTTAAAATCTAAGGGTGTAGTACTAGAGGATAGTCGAGAAGGTACCAAGTGGCGCCGAGAGTAAGGTGCCTCTTAATCAATAGGAACACTCAAGCTCTTTCCCGCCCTCATTTCAAATAGGTAATTGGGGTTGGGGTAACATCCGAATTTCATTTGTAGAAGCAAACTATGAAAAAAGTATTTGTCTTGATCATCTCTATTGTCGCAGTGGTAACCCTGACAGCTTGTGAACCCAAGCGTGGCTCCGATGCCTGGTGTAAAAAAATGGACAGTGTGCCTAAGGGACAATGGACCATGAATGATGCGGGCGACTACACCAAGTACTGTGTCTTCAACCAAAAGCCGGAAGAGGAATAAGCGGGCCTATAGTCGTTGTTCTTCGTCGATTCCTACCAGCACTTCTTCCGCCCGCTGACCGGTAAATACCGCGAACAGGTGGTTGAATGCTTGCGTCTTTTGTATGAGCGTCTGTACACCGCCAAGGCTGACTACGGTGAGTCTTTGCTGCGCGAACAGATTTTGGAAATTTTTGCCGAGGCCCTGACCCGCGCGCCCCAACTCGATAGTGAAGATGGAGTGCAGGACCCCGAGGGCCGCTTCCGCAACCTGCGCGACCAGGCCGTCTGGGTATTGAACAGCCTGGTGGAATTCGGTTGGCTGGAGAAGCAGGTAGATAGTGCCACGCTCACCGCCACCTATCCGTTTAGCCGCCGGGGCCGCCTTTTTACTCAGCCGCTGGTTGAAGTGAACGGCACTCGCGTGCGCACCCGTCACCGCAATACCCGCAACACCTTAAATGCCCTGGAAGCCTTTGCCAGCCGAGGTGAAATCCACGACTTGATCGATGCCTGGGAATACTCCGAGCGTATCGTGGCGGATTTCACCGATATGATCGCCGAGCTGGAAGAGCGCAAGCGGGAAATGGTGCGGGAAGTGGAGGCCCAATTGCTGGTGCAGCAGGCTACCGATGAATTTTTCTCCTTTATGGAGAGCCGCTTCCAGCCGGACCTGGCTATCCGCCTGTCTGCGGACAGCGTGGAAAAACACCGCGATTCCATCAACCGGGTGATTGACTGCATTCGCCGCAAGGAGGATGTGCAGAAGGCGGAGTGGGAGAAGCGCCTGCGCCAGCTGCTGCCGGAGTTGATGCAACCGGGCCAATCCCTGTTGTGGCTGATGCTCGATACCATCGAGGACCGCATGCGCCGCGCCTGCGAGGTGAAGTTGCCCGCTTTGCGCCGCGCACTACAGGGCTTTACCAAGCGTGCGGATATTATTATCCGCCAGCTCAGCTACCTGCACAGCCAGGCCGAAGGTGAATTTGCCGACCTGTGCCAGCGCCTCGGTGAAAGCCAGCAAAAAACACAAATTCTCGAGCAGCTGGGCGAACAGTTAGGTGGCTTCCAGCTGCGCCTGATTGACCCCAAACAAACCCAGCTGTGGCAGCGCAATCGCCGCCAGCCGGTGAATACCCGTGTCGAAGATGAAACCCCCATCGGTGAAGAAAACCGTCGCGAGATTGAGCTGCAACAACTGCTCGACCAGGCGTTTAATTTCAACAACAGTAACCTGCGCGATTATCTGAGTGATGCCCTCGGCACCGGCCGCCAGATCAATAGCCGCAACCTGCCATTGCGCGATGCGCGTGATCTGCTCGCTATGAGCCATGTGATCGAAGCGGCGGCGGTGAACCAGAGCGGCGCCGCCGACTTGCAGGTGAAATTTACCGGTGAAATTGCCAGCAATGACTATTTCACCGAATTTGACGAATATATCCTGGAGCTGAAAAACAGTGATTGAACAGGCTTTGGAAGAGGCCCTGGCGCAGTGTCGCCTGAACCGCAGCGAATTTTCCGAGCTGCTGGTACGCCTGTTGGATTACGGCGTTATCTGCCGGGATGAAAGCGTAATTGAGACCACGCTTTACGATCGCTTCCAGCGCTGCGAGCAGCTGGTGCGCGAGTGGTTGGCCCCGCTGGGGTTGCGTTTGCAGCACGACAGTCGTTTCCAGTTTATCCGCGTGTATCCGCCCGGCGCCGAAGTGCCGGGTTTGCCGGATCAGGAAGAACCGCACCACGGGGGCTTTCGCGCCCGCCTCAGCCAGCAGGAAGTGGCCGCGATTCTCGCCTTGCGCGTGGAATACGATAAAGCGCTGCGGGAAGGGCAGGTGGATGAGAGTGGTTGCGCTGCGCTATCGATGGAAGCCCTGGAACTGGGCATGCGCAACCTGCTGAAAATGTCCCTGCCGGATAAGCACGCCGAGCGTAAAAACCTGTTGAAGAAATTGCGCCAGCTGCGTCTGGTGCAGTTCAGCAGCGAGGAAGTGGAGACCAGTGCGGAGGTTTGGTTGCGCGTACGCCCGACCATCGCCCACTTTGTCAGCGAGTCGGTATTACACCAGCTGATCGACAGCGAAGTCCCTCCTGCAGTGGAGAGCGAGGCCGCTCAAATTCATGAGGTTGGCGAGGCTGAAGAGGTGGAACAAGAGCAAGCGCTCGAACGCATCACTCCTGAGGTCGAAGATAACAGCCTGTTTGAGAGTGAAGCCGCTTCCTAGTTGAAAATAGAGGCCGCACTAGCGGCTATAAAAAATCGAAAACATTCGACCGCCCGGGTTTGCGTAAATCGCGCCCGGGAGCCTCGGAGAGGGGTGTCGGCTTCCCGCCTGCAAAAGACCCTGCTTTTGAAAAGACCGTTTTTTTGAAAAGACTATGTTCCTAAAAAAACTGATCCTGATTAACTGGGGCAATATCCCGCAGTTGGAATATGATTTCGGCCCGATCAACCTGTTTTCCGGTGGCAACGGTTCCGGTAAAACCACGGCGGCCGATGCTATCCAAACATTGATGACCGCCGCCCACGACACCCTGTTTACCTTTAACCCGGGGCAGGATGAAACCACCCAGCGCGGGCGCGGTGGCAAGCAGGTGCGGACACTAGCTTCTTATGTACTGGGTTGTGACGACGGCAGTTACGCTCGTGTAGAGCCCACCGACTGTTACATTGCCGGTATTTTCCATCCCACCAGCGGTGAAGACGATGCTGAGCCTTTTACCGCAGTGATGGGGATTCGCGCGCACCTGGATAACAGTAGCAAACCCGCCCAGGCTCGCCAAAGTGATTTGCGCTTTTTCGTATTCCCCGGTGAACAGTTGGTGATGGGAGATTTTGTCCGGGATTACACCGATGGCAAACACCTGCTGCCGCTGGATAAATTCAACCAGGTCCTGAGCAAGCAGTTCGAAAAAGTAGAGCAGTACGACAAGAAAAAGGCCTACCTGCGCCGCCTTTACGGTGCCCTGCGCGGACGCCGCGATGCGGTCTCCGATCGCGAGGCCATGCACGCCGCGCGCACCTTTGCCAATTTTATGGCCTACAAGCCAGTAAAAAGCATCAACGATTTTGTCGCCCAGGAAGTATTGGAAAAACGCGATCTGGGTGATGCCATCCGCTCCGTCTCCGAGCTGATGAAAACCATTCACAGCATGGAGCAGGAAGCCCGCCAGATTGTGGAGCGGGTCAGTTCCCTGGAGGCCATCGCCCAGTCGGTAGAGCTCTACCGGGAGCAGTGGTTGCAGTTGCGGGTACAGGAATATTTATGCGCACGCCACCGCCAGCAGCGGGTACAAAAGAGTTATCTGAGCGGCAAGAACGACCAGAAAAAACTGCGCAGTGATCTGGACAACAATGAGCGCGAAGTGCGCGTCGCCTCTGAACGCGTCGAGCAGCTCAACGGCCAGCTGGTAGAACTTCAAGCCCAGCGCCTGGGTATCGATGCGCTGCGCAATAAGGACGAACTGGAACAGCGTATTAACAATGCCCTGAGCCTTCTGTCCCAGCAGCACACCCCCATGTCTGCCGAAGAGGCCCGCTGGCGCGAGAACCGTGAGGCCGCCGAAGAATTATTAAACCTGCTCAACTCCACCTCCGCCGAGCTGGAAATTCCCGCTTTCTCTGATAAAGCACTGGTGCAGGCGGTCAAGCAGGTAGCCCGCGAGGAAGACCTGCCGGATCTGCACAAGTTGTTGGGCAAGGACTGGATTGACCTGGCTGCATTGGAGCCACTGCGCGAGCGCGCTGCCAGCAGTGAGGCCCTACAGAACCGCCTCTTCGATCTGCTGGATAGCAGTGGCAAAGCTGGCGCCAGTGATGAAGTTTCTCCCAAAGAGCAGATTGGTCAGCAGGCTTCCCGCTGGGAGCAAAAAGTACAGCAATTGCAAAAGCAGCTGCGCACCCAGGAAAGCCGCATTCAGCATCTCCAGGCCAACCGCGTGCGCTACCCCCAATCGGTGGAAGCGGCCCTGGCCGCAATTCGCGAGCAGTGCCCGGAGGCGGAGCCCCGTGTCCTGTGTGATTATGTGGAAGTGCTGGATGAGCGCTGGCAGATGGCGATTGAAGGCTATCTGGGCGGCGCGCGCTTCTCGATTATCGTGGAGCCGGAGCACGAGGCCCGCGCGATTCGCATCGTGCGCAGCCTGCCCGGGCGCAACAACCGTGCCCGGGTGATCCAGGGGGATAAAGCCCGCCGCGATGTGGAGCGCCTGGATACGCCGTCGGGCTCCATTATCGAACTGATGGAGTTCACCCATAAAACTGCCGAGCACTATTTGCGCGCCTCTTACGGTGCCGTGGTTCAGGTGGAGGATGAACACGAGCTGCGCGGTACCCGCCGGGGCCTGACCGCCGACGGTATGGCCAGTGGCAACTACAGCATGTGGCGCTGCGATATGGACGATGCCGAGCTGGTCTTCGGCCAGGGCGCCCGCGCCCGCGCACTGGCGGCGCAGCAGCGCGCTATGGAGCAGTTGCTGGAAGAGGCCGCCCACGTCAACGAGCGCCACCAGCTCTACCGCCGTGTCACCAATGCGGTGCGAGGATTGGCGAATATCAAGCTGTTGTCCATTGTGGATTCCGCCCTGGCGGCCCAGCGCGAATGGCGCAGCGCCGAGCGCGCCCTGGAAAACCTGGACCTGAAGGACTTCGAGCAGTTCGAGCAGCAGGTCGATGAACTCAAGGCCCAGCTCAAAGATCAGCAGAAGCAGCTGTCGGACCTCCAGCGCAAGCATGGCTCTCTGGAGACCAAGCTAAGAAGCAACGAAAAACTCTTATACGCCCTGTCTGGCGAGCTGGAGTCCCTGGACGATGCCGCCAGTGACAGCGAGGAAATGGTAAGGCGTATTACCGCCATCGATCCCACTTTCGATGCTGAGCAAGTGCTGGTTACCGCCGATGAGCAGGTAGAGCGCGCCGCCGACAACTTCGACTTCTCAGCGGATATCGAAAGTTGGCAGGGGCAGCTGGAGAAATACAGTCGCCAGCTCGATCGCGCGGTGATGGAGTACAACGCCACCTGTGCCAGCGTCGATACCCTGGTGTTTGAGCCCGACTTGAGTGGCGGCCACAAAGATGGCCTGTTCAAGTTGATCAGCGGTCTCGGCGATCAGGTAGAGACCCTGCGCAACCGCCTGAAGAATAACCTGCTGGTGGAGCGCCACGATCAATTGCTGGGATTGAAAAAATCCTTTAACACCACTTTTGTAACCCACTTGTGCCACGCTATTTACCAGTCCATTAACGATGGTAAGCGCGTGTTGGATGATCTGAACAAAGAGCTGGAACACCACCGCTTTGGCGCCGACCGCGAGCGCTTCCGTTTCGACTACCAGTGGGTGGCGGAATTCAAGGAGTACTGGAGCTTCTTTAAGGCGGTAATTGAACTGCCGAATCTGGGTGAAGAGCAGAGTCTGTTCGACACGGACTTGGCGCCCAAGCACCGCAAGGTGCGGGATCGCCTGTTGAGTATGCTGCTGAGTGAAGATGAGCAGGTAGCGCGGCGCGAGCTGGATCGAATCAGCGACTATCGCAACTACCGCAGCTATGAGATTTATAAGGAACCGGAGGGCAAGGAGCCGATTGCGCTCAGTCAGTACGGCACCGGTTCCGGCGGCCAGCTGGAAACGCCGGCTTATATTATCCGCTCCGCAGCGGTCACTTCGGCCTTCCGCTTTGGTGAGAGTGGCAGCCATTTGCAGATGGTGCTGGTGGATGAGGCCTTCTCCAAAATGGATGAGTCCCGCTCCAAGGAAGTGATCCGTTACCTGACCGAAACCCTGGGGTTACAGCTGCTGTTTATTATGCCCAGCAGTAAATCGGGGCCTTTTATGGACCTGATCTCGAATCAGTTTGTATTCAGCAAGTGCCCCAGTGCCAAGCCCATCGGCCAGCTGAATACCCGGGTGTATGTCGATCGCAAGGTGTGCAACCAGGAGCGTATCGCCGAACTCTGGGCCAACCACCGCCGCACGATTCGCCAACAGGCGTCGCTGGATTTTATGGACCTGGTAGAAGTAGAGGGATAGGTATTTTCGGGGGAAACCCCTCCATTGGCAGGGAGGCAAGCAATGGAAAAGGCATTGCCCTATTGGGTAGAGGAAAACCCGCTGTTAATCGGCATCCTGAATTTTATTCTGGATCGGCGGGACAGCCAGCTGGAACGCGGCAAGGAAGCCCGCATTAGTTTCAGGCTGGATTTGCGCGCTGGCAGTAAGCGTTGGCTGGAAGTGTTGGAGCCCCTCAGGGACCCCGACCAAGACGAGCAGGAGCTGTGGAATGAATTACAGCACTTTGCGCGGGAATACCAGTGTTTTACGGTGAAACCGAATCCGAAAAGGCGGCCGGGTGTTGCTGAGTGGCAGGGGGCCCAATTGATTTTTCGGGATGCCAGCGAGGAACAGCTGCGCCTGTGGCTCAATCGCCCATCCCCCACTGTTCGCCAGTCCGCCTGGACCAGCCTGCTGGAACCCTATGCCGACCGCTTTGAAAATCCCTCTGCTTTTCCCCTCGAAGGCTTGGAACTCCAACCGGGGTTTGATTCCGTCGAAGAAATTATTGCTTGCTGGGTGTCCGTCGGCAAAGAGCTGATCTTTGCCAATAAAATTTCCTGGCGACAATTAGCTGCGCGCTGCTTTAAAGGGGATTCCAAATACCTGGAATTACCCAGCCGTCAATCTCTGGTGCGCAATCTCTATCCTGACCTGAGCCGTAAAATCCAGGAGCGCCATCTTTTACTCCACGCCTACCTGCCCAGGCAATTTGAGCAGGTCATTTTTATCGAAAACCAGGACACTTTTATTAGCTTGGCGGAGCTGCAACCCAGTCGTGCAGCGCTGGTTTATAGCGAGGGCTACCAGGGCGGCGCAGAACGGATTCGCAATCGGGAGAGGGTGCGCTTCAGCACTATCAATGTGGTTGGTGAAAATATCCGGCAGCAATTCCTTAGCTGGTGGCACGATGGGGAGTCCCGAACGGTTCCAACATTTTTCTGGGGGGATCTGGACTATGAGGGATTGCGGATTGCCGCAGCGCTGAGAAAGAGCTTTCCTGACTTGCAGTGCTGGCGCCCGGGCTACGATCTGTTACTGCATTTTCTGCGCACGGGAAAAGCCCATGCTCCGGAGCAGGCGGAAAAGGTGGGGCAAAAGCTGGTGCAAGCGATTGGTTGCCAATACGCAGATAGCACGCTGTTGCCAGCAATTTCAGACAGCAATCGCTATGTGGATCAGGAGGCGGTTGAGATTGGGGAGCTGGCCGGGACATTGGTGTGAATATGTCGCTATCCGATAAATTTTAATTGCTCGTTTTTATGGAATGGTGACTATCGAGGCGTCGGCGGGCGTTTGAGCTTGTTTTTTATGCGCAATATCTCGGAAGATACAGAAAATTTGCTGTAAAAATGCCCTTCAAAAATAAGAAGGGATGTTTCTGGAGATTTTATGCGTCAGTTTTCCATTTTGGTCATTTTCGTTTTGGCCTTTGGCGGCGCCGCTGTTTTGTACGAGAAGGAAAGTCGTAAGGTAAAAGGCGTCCTGACCCAGATTACTGAGCTACAGGCGCAGATGGGCGACTTGCAAGCGGAGGTCAATCGACTTAACAGCGAGCTGGAGGCAGTGAAGCTTGCCGAGCGTCGCCGCCCGAATCTGAGAACTATGGCCAGTCGTATCCGCCGAGAGAGCACACCGTCCATGCCGCCTAAGCCTGTGGTGGAAAAACGATATGAAAGAAAGTCCAGCGGCTTGGTTACCTCCGATGTCACTACAGCACCACCCGCCATCCAATCTAATAATGGTAATGCAGAGCAGGACAGCGAGTGGTCCCGCCCGACCATAGATGCAGACCAATATCAGGAGGAATCCGGGGGGCAGGAGGTACTGGACCCTTACCAGTAATTTGTTCTCAGCTATTGATTCCAGATTGAAAGCCCGCAAAATACCTGCGTCTTGGCGCGCATAGCGCTAGGTATTTCGCGGGTTTGCTGTTTGTAGCAGACTCAATATGTAGCCACGGTTTGTGAGAGGCGATACGGCCAATGTCGTTAGATAAATTTTATGCATCTCTGAGTGGACAGCTGGAAGGCCTGCTGTCAGCTGAAAGAGACTGGCTGGCCAATACTGCCAATGCCAGTGCACTGCTTTTTATGGAGCTGGAAGATATCAACTGGGCGGGCTTCTACTTTCTGCATGGCGAAGAGCTGCGCTTGGGGCCCTTCCAGGGCAAACCGGCATGTACTCGCATCCCGGTAGGTGCCGGTGTCTGCGGCACTGCAGTTTCCACTGGCGAATCCCAATTGGTTGAAGATGTGCACCAGTTTCCCGGGCATATCGCTTGCGATGCGGTTTCTGCCTCTGAAGTGGTCATTCCGCTTTACGATAATAATGGCCATTGTCTCGGTGTGTTGGATATTGATAGCCCCACCGTTGCCCGCTTTACGCGAGAAGACCTGACAGGTTTGCAGTCCTTTGCACAGGTGCTGCTGAAATCCTCCGATTTGCCAAGCTGATGGCATTACTGTGGCAGAAGCAGGTAGGGGGTACCTGTTATCAGGTGCGTAACCATGGTGCCAGTGTGCGCCTTTACAGTAATGGGGTTTTTCACTCCCAGTGGAACCCCCGAGACCCTCTCAAGGGCTCCCTTTGGGAGCTGCTTCTGCTGCCGGCATTTTTCATTGATGAAAAGCGCTTGAACTCGGTGCTGCTGCTTGGTGTAGGAGGTGGCGCCCTGATTCGCTTACTGCAGGCTTATACCTCGGCAAAGCGTATTATTGGGGTTGATCTGGACCCTGTGCATTTAGAGATTGCCCGGCGTTTCTTCCGTGTGAGTAATGTCGATCTGGTGTGTGCCGACGCCACTGAGTATGTGGCGGATCACCTAAATGATCCTTCCAATGAACCATTTGATCTGGTTATCGATGACTTATTTGGCCACACTCAGGGAGTGGCGCAGCGCGCGGTGCCCGCAAATAGACAATGGTGCTCCAGCCTGATGCGCCTGTTACACCGGGATGGCGTGCTGGTGAGTAACTTTGGTGACAAACACGAATTGCAGGGCAGTGCTTGGCGCCAGCAGTCTATGCGCCAGAGATTAAAAGGTGCCTGGATGGCGTATATGCCTCAGTATGAGAATCATATTTTGGCAGTCAGTCGCAAAGCTTTGCCTTTGGCGGATCTGCAGTGCCGCGCACCAGATAAGATTAATCCAACCAACCCCAACCGACGCCTCAATTTCAAGATGAGCCGGCTGCGTTGACAACTAATTTTTGCCCGCCTTAGGACTCAATTCCGGCACTAGGGTGACAAATATGGGAATACTTACCAGTCACCTAAAACGCTGTCACCTCAATACTGATATTGATTGGCGCCCTTTGACACCGGCTGCCTATACTTAAGTCAGCGACGTAGTTTTTTTGGGACCGGTCGATGCGGTACAAAACTGTTGAGGAAGTGATCCAGGAAGGAAGGGACTTTCATGCCAAGCTGGCGCTGCAATATGAAGAGTATGAGCAGCTCGCCACCAATAAACGGGTCGAGCTACTTTTGGATCAGCTTCGACGACGGGAAGACTCCATGAAGCACTCGCTGGAGAACTTCCATGCAGATCTTCCCCCAGGTGCTCTGCATACTTGGGTGCAATTTGCTCCCGAAGGGCGCGAGAAAGAATTCCTGCAGCGACTGCGAAGTATCGATATTGAAAACCTCGACGACATTGCCAAATTGGCTATGGATATCGAGATTTACCTGGCGGATCAATATCGTGACTTGGCGCAGGGTGCAGAAACGCCCTCGGCACGGGAAGCTTTCGAACGTTTGCGCCAGCTTGAGGAGCTCGAGGAACACACGCTTTCGATGAACCTCTTCAATTTACGCGATTATTAGGATCGCAATCCTGCCCTGGCGACTGCTTTTCCTGTTATCCGTATCGCCTGCGCTCTAAGGGCGGAGGCGGTACACGCAGAACCCTTTCTCTTTGGTGATTAGCCGCACATCAGAGAAGTAGTGCGGTCCCTTCTTTGCCAAAGGAATAAACTCATTCACCACAAAAAGTGCTGAGCCGGTAATTTTAAGTATCCGCGCGCTGTGCTGTAGGAAACGGTCAGTGAGGTCGCCTTCAACCTGGAACCCTTGGTGAAAGGGCGGATTACAGAGCACCAAATCTGCGATTCCGCCTTCCAACTCAGAACCGGCATCTGAAGGCAATACCACGCCCTTTATACCCAGCTCGCGGAAATTCTTTTCGCAGGCCAGTAGAGCAGCGGCATTGTTATCGGTGCCGGTAAAGTGGAATTCGCCTAAGGGGGCCAGCTGGGCACTGAGATAGCCGTAGCCGCACCCCAGGTCCACGACGCGGGCGCCAGGTTTCGGCAGTTCGGTGGTGAATTGTTGGGCCAGCAGCGCGCTACCTTTGTCGATCTTGTTCCAGCCGAACAGGCCAGGTTTGCTGTACAGGCCGTTGAGCTCCGGCAGACTGCGTAGTTGCGGGTAATCCAGTTCGCCAACTAGCTCCTCTGCACTTGGGTGATCCACTCGGTTAGTACTGGAATAGTCATTGCCGTGTTTTTGCAGTTGTTTAGCAGTGCCAAGGCGCTCAGCTACTTTAGCCGCATAGCTTTTGATGCCGCTCTGTTTTCCCCCAAGCAATACCAGCTCGCCGCCTTCGCCGAGAAAGTGTGGAGCCTGGTTGATGATGTGATGAACTACCGCCTTTTCTTTGGAGACCGAATAAACGATGCGGCGATAGTTGCGGTCCAGTTCCCCAAAGTGGAAGTCGTTAAAGAAGCTGCGGGCCACTTTGCCCTCTGCCTGCTCAGCAATATCCCAGCGATTACTGAGCAGGTCACCATCAAAGTGAAATCCCGGCTGCAGCAGGGATTTACTGTTTTCATCGGCGATCCACAGGGTTTCCCTGGGTGCCTGGAGGAGTTCCTGTAGGAGAAGGGCAGACATATTGTTTATTGTACCGAGGCGATTTCTTCAGGGGTTAGGAGGCGATATTCGCCTTCTTGGAGTTCTTCATCGAGGGAGATGTCGCCGATTCTCTCCCGGTGTAGCTCTAGTACCCGGTTACCCAAAGCGGCGAACATACGTTTTACCTGATGATAGCGGCCCTCGCCAATGGTGAGGCGGACCTCGTTGGCATAGAGAATCTCAAGCTTGGCCGGTTTGGTTCTCTTCTTTTCGTTGTTGAGCCAGATGCCCTTGGCAAACTTTGCCACCGCATCCTCCTCAATCCTCTCTGCCAGCATGGCGTAGTAGGTTTTATCACAATGATGGTTTGGTGAGGTCACTTTATGGGACCACTGGCCATCGTCGGTGAGCAGGACCAGCCCGGTGGTATCGATATCCAGGCGCCCGGCAATATGCAGTTTGGATTTATTGGGCTCGTCAATCAGGTCCAGTACCGTAGGGTGTTCGCCATCTTTGGTTGCGCTCACATAGCCCAGAGGTTTGTTCAACATAATGTAGCGTGGCCCCGGCTCGTGCAGGGGCTCGCCATCCAGGTACAGTGCATCGCCGGCCTGTACCTTGGCGGCTGGGTCGGTGACTATCTCGCCATTCACACTGATGCGCTCCGCTTTGGCGGCGCGCTTGACGTCGGAGCGGGAGAGGTCAGTCACCTGGCTGACCGCCTTATCCAATCGTATAAAACTAGCCAATCTTACGTTCACCGGAATCGACAGATTGGTAGATAAGGGTATTGATGGTCATAGGGCCAACACCGCCGGGCACCGGGGTGTAGGCGGCAGCACGATCAATCAACGGGCCAAGCTCTATATCGCCCACACCGCCTGGATGGTAGCCGGCATCGACAACCACTGCGCCGTCCTTAATCCACTCAGCCTTGATAAATTCCGGCTTGCCTACGGCGCCCACTACGATATCTGCGCGACGGATATGATCGGCCAGATCTTTGGTGCGCGAATGACAGATGGTGACGGTAGCGTTGGCGTTTAGCAGCATGGCCGCCATTGGCTTGCCTAAGATGGGGCTGCGACCTACAACCACGGCATGCTTGCCTTCCAGTTCAATATTGTAGGCTTCCAGCAAGCGCATAATGCCTTTTGGAGTTGCACAGCCATAGGCTTCTTCGCCCATGGCCATACGACCAAAGCCCAGACAAGTTACGCCATCAACATCCTTATCCAGGCTGATAGCGTCGAAGCAGGCGCGCTCGTCGATCTGTGCCGGTACCGGGTGCTGCAACAGAATGCCGTGGACGTTGGGGTTGGTGTTCAGTTCTTCGATCTTGGCGAGCAGCTGCTCAGTAGTGGTGGAGGAGGGCAGTTCCACCTGCATGGAATCCATGCCGATACGGCGGCAGGCATTGCCTTTCATCTTTACGTAAGTGGCGGAAGCGGGGTCATCACCCACCAGGATGGTAGCCAGGATTGGCGTTTGGCCACCACTCTTCTCCTTCAGTGCGGCTACCCGAGCCGAAAGTTCCTCTTCAGTTTTCTGTGCCAGGGCCTTGCCGTCCAGAACCAATGCAGACATAGATGCTATCTCTAACAATAAAAAATCGAGTGCTAAATAGACCGGAGTCTGCTCCAGCACCTACTTTATATAGAAGGGCGGAAGCAGGCGGCTTTCGAGCTGCTTACTTTTTATCCGGTCGGATTCGCGAAGTGCGCCATTTTCGCACAGGTTGGAAATAATTTCGCCACTTCAGGCCCTTGAGAGGCAAAAGGATAAACTTCTTAAAAAATAATAGCTTAGAAGCGTTGACACAGGCCTGGGGTATCAGTACTATGCGCGCACTTCGCAAATGCAGCGATCTAAACAACCACCCCAAGGGCGGTAAGCAAGATCAAAGAAGTGCGAATGATTGGAAAAACGGGGCATAGCGCAGTCTGGTAGCGCGCCTGCTTTGGGAGCAGGATGTCGGGGGTTCGAATCCCTCTGCCCCGACCAATTTTCCGGGTTCACCTTGCGCCCGTAGCTCAGCTGGATAGAGCATCCGCCTTCTAAGCGGATGGTCGCAGGTTCGAGTCCTGCCGGGCGTGCCATCTTCACTAGATGGTGCTGGTTTGGCAAAAAGGACTCAGTCTGAAGCCAGATTGGCTGCAAGAGATATCCGGAACTCAGTACTGCCACAAGGTGCTGAAGTATATCACTACTATGGTGGCCGTAGCTCAGTTGGTAGAGCACAGGATTGTGGCTCCTGAGGTCGCGGGTTCGATCCCCGTCGGCCACCCCAGATTCTTCCTTGTTTTTCAAGGACTTAAAACCTCGCTTAGTGCGGGGTTTTTCGTTTTGGGCCTTTGAGGGGTAATTCGAGGGGGTAATTTTTACCACAATCGATTTTTCCCGCTTCCCGGATTGGATATTTATCCAGTGCTTTTGGTACTCAGAAGTGGTTCTTTCAGGCGTCAATATTCTTAGTTACGATGAGTTTTCTGTAGAGAGAAAAATGCCGCCAATGTTTGATGTGGAAGCCTAGGCCGCTGTTCAAATTTTCTGCGATGGGTTTCTGAATGAAAGACAAAGAAATATATGCTGAAATAGGGCAGTTACTATTTAATGAGGCTCCTGATGTTTTCGGGGAGGTTCATGTTCTGTTTGGGAGATTTGTAGATACTTTTTTGATTTCTGCATGGACCGGAAGGTTTAGAAAGGGGAAAGGCTTCACATTTTCTCCCGGCACGCCTTTGAAACTCGCCGGGCTTGTAAAAGATTTAAAGGCGTTCTACCTGGAAAATGAAATGGGGGATTGGAACGTTATGCATTATGTTTTGATACCTTCTTCAGGCAAATATGATCTTGAATTTGACTACTGCAAAGAGCTGGAGAATGATGAGATAGATTTCTCGGACTATGCAAGAAGGCTCGATAGGGCTTCAAGAATTCACCAAAAGTGTCATTGGAAATTATCCGCTCCCAGTAAGATTTTTTATCTGCTACCCGTTGGCGTGTCCCTTTTACTCTTAATTATCGCCTTGTTGAGTGAAATAACTTTATCTACGGTGTGGTTGTAGCGCCATATCATGTAGTGAGTTTTATATCCGCTGAATTTCTGCTTATCGCCTTCGAAATCTGAGATGCGTTTTATCTTTTGCCTTAATCGATGATCAAAACAACGTACAGACTGATGCAGGCCAGCCGGTAAGCGTCGCCGATCACGCGGCCGATATAGTGGCAAGCTATATAGTTGAAGTGGTAAACCTTCTACCTGTGCAAAGTTCGATTACGGCGATGGCCCTACCTAGTGGGTATTACTCGCCGATGTTTTCAGTAGCAGAGAGGGCATATCGCTGGTGCGAAGGCCCGAATTATAGAGCCATGGCTTACATCCGCAGAAAGATCCCCTCTAACTCACTGATTTAATTGGAGGTAAAATGTGTTCAAGGGCGGGAGGTTGAGCCAGGCGACTTGAGCCAATGGCTCACTATCACTGGTTGCTATTTAGACAAAAATTTATAACCCGTTGTAAATAAAGGCTTTTTTTCGGAGCTTGGAGGTCCCATCCTAGTAATAGTGGCCAAATGGATAGTGAGCCACTGGCTCTTTAATAAACTGTTAAGTGTAAAATCCATGAGTAGACATCAAGGAAAGCAAGAAGAGCGAGAATTTGAGGGAGAGAAACTTCCCTCAGAATTCAAGCTGTCTCGCTCTAAAATAATGTATATCGAAGATAAGTCGGACGGCCTAGAAGGTGAGGCTCGTATTGGTCGTGTTTACTTATCAAAGTCAGGAAAAACGCTTTACTATCGAGGAATGAAATTTCAAAGCCTTAAAGGTAGTGGCTTTAAAGCAAATTACTTCGAGGTCGAGTCTGGTGACCACTATTGGATATCCGGGCCCCGTAAAGATAAAAATGACCGTCTGTATGGCGGTAACAGTGGTGTGGAAATAGACAATGATGTCCATGAAGAGTACAGGCAGTACATCAACACTTAACAAGGTGCGGCAGACCGGCGTCTTACTTTGTGTATTTTTTGCCCAGTCGCTACGCTCCTATTTTCGCGCAAAAAATGCACAAAGTAAGCCGCCGCTGCGCACGGCGTTAGGTGAATGCATGGATCAAATGCCTAGGGATGAAATTGGATATATGCAAGTCCAATTTAAGATTTTCAAAAGTGGAGATGAGTATGACGTTTTTGGCATCAATGCCTTTGATGAATACTTTTGTACAGAAAGGGATATGGTTAGTACGCAACATCAAGTAGTGGATGATGAAGCTAAAGTTTATGAGAAGATATTTCAGATTAAGTTAGTCCTGAAGGCGTCAAACTACAATGTAATGATGTATATGCCTATTCATCAATCTGAAGAATGGGAGTTTCTAGGCGAATACGAAGATTATGAGATCTATTTCTATTGTATTCTCGGTCAAAATACATCCGAATCAATGAGAGGTGGCTCAGAGCAAGAGTCACCTAACAAGTTGCTGCACCGGATCAAAAAAAGCTTCGCTTTTTTATCCCGGTGAGCAAGGCGTTAAGCCTCTAGGCACATATATGAAGTGCGTTTTAGGAATCCTAATAATGATTTGGAGTATTTTTTCTTCTGCCAAAGACTATCCAGAAGTAGTTGTAGGTAACGAAGAGGGCTTTGTTGATCTGGCCTTTACAATTTCAAACTCCAAGAAGCTCGAATCAGGTGTACATGAAGTTGTCGTTAAAGGCAATCTGAAAGGCGATAAAGTTGGGTTTGCAATCGAGTTGTTGCCTTCGTGGAACCCGCAAGCAGTAGAAGGTATTAATGATGCCTTCTATTGGGGAGAGGCATTCTTCAAGAACACTGGGTCCGTGTCAGATGCCTTTATAAGATCACTAGCTAGTCTATATGGTGCTACCGTTAGTGATGCATCTGTCCCGGACAAAGTGCATGCCCAAGTGGTTGGGCTTGCCTGCAATCCCAAACAGCTTGATGTCTCACCCTGTAAGATGAAGTTCTTCTTCAATCCTGACGGCGAGGAAGATCTGTATTCTGAGGTTTTCATAAACATTGATCTTGCTGAGAAAAGGCTAGAGTTCAATGAAAAGGATAATAGTTATCGTGCACCTTTATTGCGTTCATTGTTGCAATAAAGGCTTAACAAGCGGCTGCACCGGACAAATTTCCGCTGTCACCTTTTTTGCGTGGCAAAAAAGTCACTATCAAAAATTTGCTCTGTGAGCCGAGCGTTAGATTTCTATGGCCAAGTCCATATCAGCTGTTCTTTTAGTAATTTTGATGTTGTTTGCTATGAAGCAGTGGATGCTTTCTAAAGATAAGCAAGAACAGCTTGCGATATACAATGCGATTGAGACAACAGAGCAATGCGTGTGGGTTGGTGGAGAGTTTCGCCCTGTATGCTTATCGGGTCACGAAATGTGTATTGTGAACTACACGGATGCAGGGAAGTCGTGCTTAAGTAGCTCACAGTGCCAGGGGGAATGTAGGGTTTCAGAGAGTAAAGCTGGCGATGTTTTTGCCGTGGGGCAGTGCTCTAAATCCAATAACCCCTGTGGTTGCTGGGCAAATGTCGAACTAGGTATGGTCAACTATGCAATTTGCTCCGACTAAATCTAACAAACGCAGGCAGTATGCTCCGGCCCTTCGGGCCTCCGCGGGACGCCCAACGCTATGCACATTTTGTGCGGGTCGCTGCGCTCCCAGTTTTGCACAAAATGTGCATAGCATTAGTCGCCCCTGCTGCGGGCGTTAACCCTCTTGAGTCCGAAGATGAAAGGTGTTCTAAAAGAGATCATTGACAACGTAGAGTCCCTAGAATGGGATCATGATTTATACGTTGCAGAAGGCGAGTTGTCACTCGATAGCCCGGCAGCTGTAATCGAGGACGATGGAGTTAGCGAAACATTTGAGGGGTTGCAGTATTTTCTGTCAGTCCAAGATATTCAGTCTGCTGTAGAGAATCTGCGTACCCAAATAAGCAATCCAAACTCTGGTCAGGTTCTGGAGGCCATTAAGCACTATCACGCTTATGATGCCTTTATCCAGTTCCAGGGTTAACAAGTCAATGAACTACGCCCCTTCGGCGCCCGACAGCTTATACTCTGCTTCGCTGCGTTCCAGCTGCGGGTTATTGAAGCGTTATGTTTCGAATCATGGTTAAAGAAGAACTTAAGATCGCATTACTTGAAGCCGCTAGTTACTTTCGGTCTCGTGGTATCCGCGAATGGGAACTTGAAGCCCTAGGAGCGATAAATAAAATAGAGAGAAATGACTTTAGCTTTTTAGAAGATCTTTGGATTAAATATGCACCAACTTGTGATATTGACGATTTGCTGGTCACAGAATATGCAACCGAAGATGAAGATAAGGTAAATAAGCTAAACACCCAGTTAGCAGAGATCGCAAATAAAGTGTTTGCGTTACTAGAAAGAGTAAAGTGTGAAAAAACATAACAAACAGCAGCACGATCGCCCGCAAACTACGCGGGCTGGACGGCCTACGCTTCACTTCGGCCGCCCGTGTGCAGGGCGTTAACATTTAAGGATGCCTATGAAGTATCTTGCAATTATTTTCTCTTTGATATTAATTTCATGTACGGTTACTGACCATGGCGCAGGTAAATTTACCGAGGAAAAAAATACGGTCGGTACGTGGTCGGGTTACATTGAAAGATTCTCTACTACCGTTCTACCAGACGATAAAGGAGAACCCTATTACAAGGTAATTGTATTAAATTGTGGGAAAATTCCTGAAATATATGTCAAACTTGAAGAGGAAGGATCTTTCCAAAAGTATTATCAGAATTATGATGTGCTTGAAAGCTCAGGAAGTCTCCTAATGAATATAATTCATGATGGTGGAGCTTGGGTTGAGAGTCAAACTTGGGGTATTGTTTTTATAAGTTCTCAGAAAGCAGATATTCAGTGGAGTAGGATGGTTAGTAATGTTAAAGCAAAAGAAACTCATTCTTTAAGAAGCTTTGGTGAGCTTGGGTACGGTGAAATGAAGAAGGTCTCAAATAGTTGCGAAAAGTCGTAGAGAAATGTTAACAAAGCGTTGCAGCGGGACGCCCAAAGCTATGCACCTGTTTGCACCGGTTCACCTCGCTCACATATGGCGCAATCTGTGCGTCGCTATTTGGCCGCCTCTGAACGCGGCGTTAAATGTTCAGTGAGTTATGACACCAGAAGAATTCATAAATAATGTTGTCGAGTCTATCGATTCTTTGGTGGATTTGTATTCACAGGGCAAGAACGGACCGACATACCTTGGATCTGAGCTAGATAAAATTGAGTTATCTAATGAGCAAAGGGAAAAAGTGTTGGAGTTGATCCAGCTAGCAGTAGGAGAGGCCACGCATGCAATAATATGTGGCATAGAGGGGACTGCATCACTCGGTAGTAGTCAAGAAATCTATAAGCTACTTGATGAAAATGGCAATGAACTCACTGGAAACCTTGACGCCCTGCTTTTCGAGAGGCTTGAGGGGTAAACATTTAACAAACACAGGCAGTAAAGCTCCGGCCCTCCGCGGGACGGCTTACCTTATGCACCTTTTGCGCGGGTCTCTTCGCTCCCATTATCGCGAAAAAAGCGCATAAGGTAAGCCGCCCCTGCTGTGGGCGTTAACTGCTGAGGGAGCCATGAAACTGAACCACCCAAAAAGCAAGATGGCTTTTGAGCCAAGTCCAGGATGGTTTCTCGGTCCATTTGACATATATGATCGAGAGGAGTCTTTGGGGGAAAAGCTCAACGAGTATGATCCGCTTGAATCCAATCAGCTTCAAAATTTATTTGATGAATACTTCTTTAAAGAATGTGGGTACGCAACTAAGCATAAGGCAGCGATGGTTAAGTGTCTTGTTGAAGCATTGAGCGAGGATGCATACGACTTTTCAATACATCTTCCCAACTATGAGGATGAAGAAAACTATTTTTTCCTTCCATCGAGTTGGGAGTTTTCTCGACCTAGGTATATTTTTGAACAAGCATATATAGCTTCAGTTAGGCACTGGGGTAATGAATTAAAAGAGACAGGTTTGGAGCTTCCTGACGCTAAACAGTTGGGAATCGGAAAATGCAGTTAACAAATCAAGGCAGCTTCGCCACTCCGTGGCTGGACGCGCTAACGTGCGCCGCTGCTTAAGGCGTTAGGCATTCGTGATGGATTGGGATATATATTCAACACCAACTTCTTCGCTCAGCATGAGTGAAGAGGATACTCACAGAAGATCACGTTGGTGGTTTGTGTACTTCTTTGCCTGGATTTTCCTCACACTCTTTAGCATCTATCTGAATCCTGAACTTCGAGTCATAAATTATATTGGTTTAGTAATCTTGCCTTTGGATTTCATCGGGTTTGTGTACTTTCTGAAAATGAAGCCACTATTTACGAAGTTATTCTGGAAGGTATTCTTTTATTTTTCGATCCTGTTCACGATTGTGGCTCTGATTGATTCACGCATAGCAACTCAAGATGAGTTACCTTTAAAATATTTTCTAATGGGGAATGCTGTTTCAATTTTTTTATTTTTACCCCATTATTTTGTAATTTACATTTATGCTTTTAGATCAAAGTTCATTTGGGTTAAGTCGCATGCCTAACAAGCGCGTGCAATCTGACCTCCGGCAGTTGATGCGGGCGTTAGAAACCTTCCCCCATTGAGTAGACGCCTACCTTTTGAATAGGGTAGGAGAAAATGCCGAAAATACTGAGTGAAGAGCGGGTTGTTGAATATTCAACAGAGTTCAAAGTTAGAGTGGTAGCTCTCACTAATCAACTGAAAGTAGATACGACCACTATCGCCAATATTATTGGTTTGCATCCAGTAATGGTGTATAGATGGCGACAGGAAAGTAGAGAAGGCAAGCTGGTCGAGAAGCCCAGCCGTAGAATAAGTATGACCAAGACAACGAAAACTCAGTCTCAAACTGATGACAAAGAGATAAGACGTCTAAAAAAGCAGGTTGAGAAATTGCAAAAGGAGAATGATTTCCTAAAAAAGTGGGAAATGTACCTGAAAGATCCAAAGCTGAAAGATTCTCGTTCATAGCTCTTAATCGATCGGACTTTGGTGTCAGGTACTTATGTAGATACTTGAATGTTTCACCCCAAGGGTTTTATAAGTGGCTCAACCGTGATGAGAGCACTCGAGACATAGAAAATAGACGAATTCTTGGGTGTATCGAAGCTATCTATGCGCAGCATGATGGTAATTATGGAAGTCCAAGAATTAGCGCAGAGCTGAAAGCTAATGGTGAACGAATAAATCACAAGCGCGTTGAACGCCTTATGAGAGAGGCTGGAATCGTGGGGAAAGCTGGAAGGATCTATCGTCGACACCCTTTGCCTGGAAATCCTTGCATTAAGGTTGAAAATTTACAAAGAGAGAATGGTATGCCGAGTAAACCAGACTCTCAATGGGCTGGTGATGTAACCTATCTGAAGATCAATGGGCAATGGCAATATTTAGCTGTGATTATCGATCTTTACTCCCGGAAAGTGTTGGGTTGGGAGCTGTCGGATACTCGATCCGTTGAGCTAACACTGTCAGCGCTAAATAAAGCTGTCCGTCGCAGAAATATAGAATCAGATCTAATATTTCACAGCGACCGAGGTTCTGAGTACGGTGCTTATGCATACCAAAACCGACTCAAAGAACTGGGTATTGAGCCGAGCATGAACCGTCCAGGATTTATGAATGATAATGTGTATGTAGAATCATTTTTTCAAACACTGAAAACTGAGAGTTTCAAAGGGTTTAATTTTGAATCCGTTGAGGAGCTAAGAACTAACTTATCTTGGTATCTTGATAGGTACTATAACTTTAAAAGAAGACATGGTTCACTTGGGTTCAAAAGCCCAGATGAATATGAAAGAATGGCCGCATAAGATGAATATAAGGTGGCGTCTACTTTAAGGGGGGAGGCTTCTTTCCGCTGCTTTGCAGCTCCAGGTCAGCCCCAAAGCCGGGCGTTATATTCAAGACTTGCCCACGTTTGGTAGACACCCTGTATAGTTAGGTTTAGGCCTAACACGGAGGTGTATCATGGGTAAGAAAAGAACTCAGGCGTATACGGAGGAGTTCCGTAGAGAAGCAGTTAAGAGAGCAGAAAAGCCTGGAGCAACAACGGCTTCTGTGGCTCGAGAGCTAGGCGTCAGCGCACAGCAGATCTACAACTGGCGTCGTCAATTTAATCGACTGTCTGATAAGCAGTTCAATAGTTTAGACGGCGTCAACTATTCCAAGCAGGAAAGCACTGAAGTTCGCAAGCTCAAGAAGGAACTGCATGAAGCACGTCAGGAGGTTGAATTTCTAAAAAAGGCAGCTGCGTACTTTGCGGACCACCAAGAGTAAAGTACGCACTGATACAAGAGCATGTGGGGTCATTCCCGGTTAGCTTGATGTGTCGGTGTTTAGAAGTCTCAAGATCGGGTTATTATCGATGGCGAGGGCGGTTGCCACCTTCTCGCACGATTAGAAAGATACGAACAATCGATAAAATCCGAGAGACGTTTACTGCGTTTAAAGGTCGTTATGGAGCGCCTAGAATCGCTTGCGAGCTTCGAGAGTTAGGTGAGCCATGTTCACGGAACTACGTCGCTAAGCTTATGCAACAGGAGCATATTAAAGCGAGAAACGGCAAAGGCTTTCGATATAGTCAGCCCGTAGAGGGGAGCATTAATGTCTCCGCCAACTTACTTAAGCGTTGCTTTGATGTGGATCGACCAAATTGCCGCTGGACAAGTGACATTACGTATATCTGGGTTCTGGAGCGGTGGTTGTACCTCGCGGTAGTTATGGATCTGTACTCTCGACGTATTGTAGGTTGGGCATTCGACTCCCAGATGATCGATGAATTGACACGTCGAGCATTGAAAATGGCTCTAGAGCGACGACAAATAAAGCCTGGACTAATAGTTCACTCTGACAGGGGTGTGCAATATCGATCGCAGAAATACCAGGATCTCTTGTCCGAAAGCAAGTGCAAGCCGAGTATGAGTCGCCAGGCTAACTGTTGGGATAATGCGGCAATGGAATCATTCTTTAGCAGGCTAAAAGTCGAGCTGGTCTATGCCGGAACATTCGAAAGCGAAGAGCAAGCAAAATCTGAGGTGTTTGAATACATTGAGATTTTCTACAATAGGGTTCGTAGGCACCCTGCATTGGGCTATGTAAGTCCAGCAGAGTATGAGCGAAACTACGCATAGTTAGAGTGTCTACTTTTCGTGGGCAAGACCAACGTGAGTAATACACAAACATATGAAAAATATAATTAATACAATTAATAATGCCTTTGACATTGAGTTACCATCTTTCTATACCGATGCTCTTATAAATTATCCATTTCCATCATCTGATGATCCAGACTGTATTGAGGGACAACTTGTAAAAGACCTAGACTGGCTTATAAAAACTAATCGGAAGCTTCGTGAAGATGGTTTCTGTTATCAAGATTATTGGCCAAATCATTTTTTTGCAATAGGCTTTGACGGCTTCGGAAATTATTATTTTATCAATTTACTCCAACAAGATACTTCTATATATATCGCAGACCATGAAGAAGATTTTAATCACAAAGAAATTTCAAATATGGAACTAGCTTCAAACATTGAAGAATATATCAATGACTGTCTTGAAGAGTAGAAAACTTTTACTGAAAACATATAACAAAGCCATTAAATACGTTCCGGCCAAAAAACGGCCTCCACCGGACTACCTATGCGTTGCTTCGGCATCCGTTTATGGCGGCATTAGGTATAAAAGTATGTATGTAGAAAAATTAGTGGAGCTAAATCTACTTTGTATATTGAACCAGTGTCGATACCAAGCCTATGAAATACGGACCTTTCATGAAAAGTACCATAATCAACTTGGTGAAGATGAAGTAATATTTCGTGATGCAGTGTGTCAACTTTCGACGTTAAAATCGATTGAAGAAGCACTAGCTCGGCATCACGAGAAACTTCCGATAGAAGAAGCAGAATTGATTATGACAAGCTTGTATAGAGTATCTTCTGGCTTCTCTTTTGTCTCGAAACTGAAGTATGAATTTCTAAAAGAGCATGATCAAAAAGCCTAACAAGTTGCTGCTGTACGTTCCGGCCCTTCGGGCCTCCACCGGACTGTCGTCGCTTCGCGCCGCCAGCCGTAGAGCAAGACGTTAACGGTATATGAGCCTTACCATTGAGCAAGAAATAGCACGAACGAAAAAGTTGGTATCTGCCGCGAAGTCAGTAGTGTCTGGGCAGGTAGGAATTACTATCGGTTCTAAATCAGTGTCGAACAAACTTTACTGGCTAGGGCCGGAATGGGAAGAAAGATATCCAATATTTAAGGAGTTTCATTCAGCTTTGCCACTAGATATTCCAGTGGGTGTAGAGCGTCTTGAGTGGAACCCGGACCTTCTTCTTGAGCTAGACCCAGTTTTAGCCGAAATAGAATTTAAATTTCGTCCGCGTATACTTGAGGCTTGTATAGCCATTATCAAGCAACACGATTAACAAGTTACTGCATCCGACAACCTACACTCCGCTCGCTTTGTACTGTACGCTACGCTAGCACAAAGCGGCTCCATTCCGGTGGCGGCTGAGTAAGGCGTTAACCCTATGAGGAAAGAAATGGCTAAAGAAAGGAAACCATTCATCACACTTGGAAAGTCAAAGTTTTCCAAATTCGCCAATGGTACTGTACTCGTCATCTTACTGATCTATGCCGCTATAAAGAGTGGCATCATAGAGCTAGCTGTAACACGAGGATTTGATTACACAATTCCTGCTAACGAATTGTCAGTTTCTAGCGCTCAGGAGTTACAAGAAAAATTGAGTAGCTTCTCTCTCAACAAAGAAAAGTTAAGTTCAGAGCTTGCTAAAGCCGGCATAGATTTACATCAGTTTCAAGAAAACACGTCAATGGAGCTCGTTATTAACACAACACAAAATGGTTTCGAGGGGCTGGTTATTGAGTTTCAATCAACACTGGACCCAAATCAGCTAAAGTCAGTTTACATTAGCATTGCTGACCAAATTCAAAACCATGTTTCAGGTAAAAAGGGATAACAATACGCTGCACCTGACTCCGGCGCCTATGCGCCTCCGCTGGTGAGCGCGGCGTTATTGCTGTGACAGGTTGTATTTGTCCCAATAGTTGGCTTTTTGTACGATCCTTCAAAATAATAGAGAGGGGGTGTCATGCGCCTGATTCTACCGATCGTCTTTTCTGCCGTTTTATCTGGCTGCCTCGAGGTTGAGGCTAACAGTAGTAGCGACTACGACCACCATGAGTGACTACCAGGCTGGTCTGACTCTGACGGCGACTGCCAGAGCACCCGTCATGAGCTGCTAGTTCAGTTCTCTCTAGCTCCGGTTACTTTTACCAATGACAAGCGCTGTACGGTCGATACTGGCCTATGGCTGGATCCTTACACCGCTCAGTTCTTCAGCATGGCTCCTGACCTTGATGTTGAGCACATCGTGTCGTTGTCTTGGGCGCATGAGCACGGTGGTGCCAGTTGGACCGTTAAGCTGAAGCGTCAATTTGCAGAAGACCCTGAGAATCTATGGTTGGTCGATGATGGCCGAAACCAAAGCAAGGGAGACAAAGGCCAGGATGAGTGGCTGCCACCCTATGAGCCCGTCCAGGCTATCTATGTGCAGCGCTTCACGGCGATAGTTGAGAAGTATGGGCTGAAGTTCTCAGAGCAGGAATTAGCCCGGATTCTGGCACTCTTGAACGAATAAGCCGTACCCCCAGCTTCTACCAATCCTTTAGGGTGCCACCCTGGCGCCCGCCGTTTCCTGTATATCCTGACCCCCTAAGCACATCAAGGATACCATTAAGTATTTATCAATGATTAACCCTTTTTGGCCCCTCTATAGCTTTGCCGAAGGGGAGGGGCCTTCAGTCACTCATTACTCTTGTTCGCTGAGCGCCCAAGATAATTTCCTGTAGTTAGGCTAAGTTGCCGTGTATGTGTAAGAGGTTACAAATTGATCAACAATTTGATCTCCATTTTGATTATTTTGTAAAGCTATGAGGCCATTTGCTACTAAACTTGAATGCTCTAAACACTCCAAAACAATCCCGCCGCGTTCAAACGTTGATGTAATAGCTACTAGAGTACCTGTTGTTCGGCTGCCAGTTATGACACTGCCTTTTCCTCCTAAAGATTTAGTCCCGATAACTATTCCATTGCTACACCCTTCGAAATGTAGTGTGTCACCAGATAAGATATCACGCTCCATATATATTCCTCGAGTAATAGAATTTTCATTAGCTGCTTCAATGGTGACATGTGACACTTTTAATATCATTCCACCTACTGCAGAATGAATTCCATTGGTTATATTACTTATAGCTTGTATGTTTACAGAGCGTACTTCTACTATTGACGGACCTCCACTCCCACTATTTTCCCCATCAAAAACTATACCGTCCACATTCTCTAAACCATCCAGTAGTACATTAAATAAACCGCACTGCTGATTCATAGCATTTGAATAGACGATAGACTTTCCAACAGAAGCCTTGTTTTGATGAATGCGCAGGTTACTTATTTGTGTGTCAAATGCATTTCCATTTACCGAACCTAATCTAAGTATGCAGTCCCCACTAAAATTTTGCTCATGTGCACGAATAACTGAAGATATGCCTTCCCCGACGATATGAGTCTTATTAGGAATCACGAGTGGTCGGCTAATTGTATATACGCCCTTTGGGAAATATAGAGTTCCACCTTCGGAGGCATTAACAACACTGCTAATGTAATTTAAGGCATTTTCGATGCTAGCTGTATCGTCTGTGTAGTGATCTCCCTTGGCACCAAAATCCTTGACTGAAACAAAGTCGTTGAGTTTTCCACCAAGATCTCTTGAGGATGCACCACTTCCATCCGAGAGATAGGAATTTGGAGTAGAGGTTGTCCCGGCATGTACGGCAGTTGTTGCTAATGCACTTGCAGCCCCAGCCCCAAGAGCTCTCTTGATGAATCGGCGCCTGTTATCAGTTTTGTTTTCCATTACGTACTCCTTGGTAGATTTTATAGACGACAAATTTTTAAGTCTAAATGCCTATTTGGGTGTTGATGTATTAGAGTGCCATCATATCTATTGGCGCGCAAAACAATACTTTAAAAGCTCGAAATGCAGTATTGAGAGATCAATAGATAGGATGTAGGAGCAAAAAATAGACGGCTCTTATGTTGAAGCTGTTAGTAGCGAGGGGGGAGTGGCAATAGTGGAGAAGTATGGGCTGAAGTTCTCACAGGAAGAATCAGCCAAGACTATGGCACTCCTGGAAGAATAACTGATTTAAACGCCTGCTATCATTGTTGCTAGATTTTCAAACCCAGCTTTAATCTTGCAGCGTAGAGGGCTCTCATGTGTTACTCCTTTGCTGTGCCCAGCAATAGATTGCTTTCGGAATTACCAATTAATTTCCAGAATGATGGATTGTCGTGGGAGCAGCTGCGTTTAGATCAAGAGTGGGAAAAGTCCTCCAGTAAGGATGAAGTTAAACATGTGCTGGGACTAAAGGGGCAACCCCGGGTGAGTCAATTCCGGCTAGCAGGGCCTGGTCAGCGTGTATACCCGCGGTACTTTGCTCCAGGCATTGTGAGCGATGGGGGTAAGAATTGGTTGCGTCCGCTACGTTACTCGATACGCCCGTCTAACTCAGTTTGGGATCTGGCAACAAAATACAGCCTTTATAATGCTCGACTAGATAAATTGCTTGAAGCAAAAACTTGGCGGCCTCTGATAGGTCACCAACATGGAATATTGCCGTTCACTAGCTTCTTTGAGTGGGTCGAACACAAGGGTAGTAAGGCTCAAGTCCAGTTTACGCCAAAGGGGAAAGACTTGATGTGGGCACCTATCCTTTGGGACTACTGGGAATCTTTGGGAAGTGAGGTTGGTTACTTTTCATGTACCTTGATTACTGATGACCCAGCACCTGAAGTTAAGGCTGTCGGGCATGATCGAAGCCCAATCTTTTTAGGGACAGACCATATATTGACCTGGTTAGATGCAGAGTCTCAGTCAGCTGATGACTGGCAGGAGTTCTTAAAGGGCCACCGAGAGCCGGTAACCTACAGTCACTACATGATTGCATGAGTAATGAAAGCTGTTTGGTCAGGAGTTTTGCTTGATTGAGGAGTTCTTGTATTCATATGCTGTGTATTTTAGAAACCATGCACCGTATGACTGCTGCCGGCACCATGGCCAGCTTTAGCAGCATTAGCAAAAACTACAACGGCACCTACAGTTCTCAGCGCCAGGAATTGGTAGGGCAATGGACAAACTACGAAACCCTCAGCCTGGAATTCTGTGAGGAGATTGTAGAGCCGGTCACCAGGCGCTGGGTGCAAATGGATCTTAGCAGACGCCTTTCAAGTGTCCGCTGATGTGGACCCCGCAACCCTGATGCACGTCGATTTTATTACCCCGGTCATGCCCTGGATTAATCCAGCCCATGAAGCCAGCGCCGATGAAACCCTACTGGAAAATGTTCTGGCCAGCCCACAGCAGACCACTCGTCGGCGCGGCAAGAAGCCTGACGATGTGATTAAGCAGACCGCTGCCTGGCAAAGAAAGCTGCGAGAAAACAAGATCACCACCCCAACCAAACGCACCGCTGTTCCCCCACAACAAGCTGAGCCTGAGCCTGAATCTCAATCTGAACCTGAATAGGAGGCAGCGATGCCCAAAAAATCTTGGTACAGCATTACCGCTGCCGCAAATAACACGGAAGCCGATATCTATCTGTACGACTCCATCGGCTACTGGGAGTTGACCACAAAAGATTTTGCCCGAGATCTCAAAGCACTCGGGGATGTCAGCAAGATCAATCTGCACATTAACTGCCCCGGTGGGGATGTGTTCGACGGTACCGCCATATACAACCTGCTGAAAGATCACAAAGCCGAGGTGGAAACCTGGATTGAAGGCATTGCAGCAGTATGGGCAGTGTGATCGCTCTGGCCGGGGATACCGTCCATATTGCCGAGAACGCCTATTACATGGTGCATAACCCCAGTGCGGGTGTTCGTGGTGGCGAGCGTGCCCTGGAAAAAACCAAGAGCCTGTCGGCCAAAGTCAAAACCACCATGAAAAGTCTGTACTCCTCGCGCACCGGCATGTCCGATGAGGAAATCAGCCAAGTGATGGATGACGAGACCTGGTATACCGGCGCAGAGGCAGTGGAAGCCGGCTTTGCTACCGATACCACAGCAGCAGTGGAAATGCCTGCAAGATTCAGTGCTGATCACTTAAACCAATTCAAACATACCCCGCAAGCTAATAGTGCATTGGTTATTCAGGGGCCCACTGAATTTAGATTCCCGCCTGCGGTTGCAGACAACCCACCCAAAACCAAGGAGACGCAAGCCATGACCACAACCACCTCCACCACGCCAGCTGCAACCGCTGCGATCGAGGTCACCCCGGAAATGAAAGCCCAGATTGCCGCCGATGCCAGAGCACAATTTGTAGCCGATGAGAAAAAACGCAAAGACGATATCAAAGCCGTTTTTAAGGGCTTCGAAGCACACAGCACCCTAATGCAATCCTGCCTGGATGATATGGACTGCTCAGTGCAGGGCGCCAAAGATAAACTGCTCACAGCCCTGGGTAACCAGACCCCAACCCCGGTACAAAGCTACAGTGTGGTCGTGCAGGAAGGTGAGGGTATCAAGCGCATTAAGACCGATGCAGAAAATGCCATTGCCATGCGCGCTCTCGGCGAAAAGCGCACCGAAGGTAACAGCCTGACAGGCTACACCATGCTGGAAATTGCCCGCATGTTGATGCACGCCCACGGACAGAATTTAGCGGGCCTGGATAAAATGGGTGTAGTCGCCGCAGCGTTTACCCATAGCTCTGGTGACTTCGCGACTGTCCTCGGCAATATTGCCAATAAATCCATGCTGAAAGGGTATTCGGAAGCAGCAGAAGTCTTTCCGCAGTTTACCACTACCGGCAACTTGAGTGACTTTAAGATCGCTACTCGCACGGATCTAGGCACCTTCCCCTCACTGCGCCAAGTGGCACCGGGTGCAGAATTTAAATATGTCAGTATTGGCGAGCGCGCCGAAACCGCCGCACTGGCCACCTACGGGGAAATGTTCTCCATTAACCGTCAAGCGATTATCAATGACGACCTGGGGGCCTTCACCCGTATACCACAAAAGATGGGCCTTGCTGCGGTCCGTACCGTTGGAGACCTGGTGTTTAGTATCCTGCTCAACAACCCACAAATGGCCGATGGCAAAGCCCTGTTCCATGCCGACCATGGCAACCTCGCCACTAAGTCTGGTATCAACACCGCCAGCATCGATGCCGCACGGGTATTGATGGGCAAGCAAAAGGATGGCACCGCCTTCCTGAATATTCGCCCCAAATTCCTGTTGTGTGATATCGCCGATGAGGGTGCTGCAAAGGTTGCCCTGGAATCTGAATTTGAAGTAGGTGCTTCTGAGAAATCCAACACTGTACCCAATAGCGTGCGCAATATTGCCAGCGTGATCTCCGATGGTCGCCTCAGTGGGCACAATGGCTGGTACCTCAATGCCGACCCGGTAGCGCACGACACTATCGAAGTGCTTTACCTGGACGGCCAGCAAGCGCCAGTACTGGAACAGCAAAACGACTGGAGTACCGACGGGGTGGAGTTCAAAGTACGCCTCGATGCCGCAGCCAAAGCTTGGGACGCAAAAGGCATGGTGAAAACGCCCAAGACCTAATACCCAGCTCAAACCGAACCAAACCTTAAAAAATCCGAAAAGGGCTGCACATAGCGGCCTTTTTGCTTTCAGTAATTTACTCAATTGAGAGAAAGAGAATGGCTACTAATTTTGTACAAGACGGGCGCATGCTGGATTACACCAATAGCACTAGCGCGGTAATTACCTCTGGCCAGGTGCTAGCAGTAGGCGCAGTACTGGGTGTGCGATGGATGATATCGCCGTGGGCGCATCTGGTGTGATCGCTATTGAAGGCGTTTTTATAGTGCCCAAGGTATCCGCCGCAGAGATCAGGCAGGGGGAAACCCTCACCTGGGATGTATCCGTAGCAGCCTTTAATAACAGCGCCGCAACAGCCGCAACCGGCGATATCACCGGCCCCACCGCCTTTGCCGCAGAGGCTGCCGGTGATGGCGTTACCAGCCTAGCAGTCAAGTTTACCGGGGTGCCGGGCACCGTGAAGGTCTAGGTGATTTATGGACCTGGACCAAAGAGCCACAGAGCGCGCATTTCGTAAATGGGGTAAGCCCGCTACCTATACAGACGGTAGCGGTGCTGAACCTATTGATTGCAAGGTGATTTTTGAGCAGGAGATTGACGAGTTCGAGGATGAGGGACGTGTGCGGATACCCCGTTACTGGTCGGTGAGGTTGGGACCCATAGCGTGGGGGATCTGATTTACCACGCTGGTAAAGAGTACCAGGTGAGTACTTTATTGGAGGATGATGGGATTGTGAGGCGGGTGCAGGTGGTAGGTTAAATAATTGTATAAATCGACATAGTCACATAAAGTGTATAAAGGAAAGAATTTAAACTGCTCATCAACCAATTTTTTTATTTAACTTAATGGGTCAAATAATAAAGCTTTTTTATTCTGATTAATTCAGGAGAAAATCTAGAAATACAAATCAATATAAAATTTAGGTGCTCCTCATGAAATTTTTCAGGTTTTCCTGGTTGTATCAGTATTAATGGTTGGTTGTTCCCAGGTTCCTTCCCAAAGAGCATATCTAAATACAATTAAAGTTGCTGCAAAGCACCAAAATTATGGGGAATTCGTGCTGGCTGAAAACTACCATCAAAAAGTATTAAATGAAATGAGGGAGGGCTCGTCAGTTAGTCCTGATTGGCTTGCTATACAGATGGATAATTTGGCGTCCGCAAAGAATCTAAATAATAAGTCTGATGAAGCCAGAGTTTTATTAACTCAAGCCTACGAAATTTTGAGTACGAAAGAGCAATCGGATGATGGTGATATAGTTTTAATAGAAAGTAACCTGGCAAGAACTGAGGAATTGTTGGAGAATTATGAGTGTTCGGAATTGTTGTATAGGAGTTCCTTAGAGAGAAAATTAAAAATTGAAGATGCGCGACTTTCGTTTATAGCTGCTGACTTAGCAGGAATTGCTCGTATGCTTGCACGCAAAAACAAAATGGATGAAGCGATGGGGTTCCATCTAAAGGCAAAAGATATGTATGCTAAGAGTCTTGGTGTGAATAGTCTTCAGTGGCAAAGAAGAGTAAAGCTGTTTGAAGCAATAATGAATACCCAGGGTAATAATAAGTAGGTTTTGCAACCATTGATGGAGGAGGTCAACTTCCAGTAGTGATGGAGGCGGCGGAAAATCTCTTGTTTGCAGCGCATCGAGTTGGGCCTACTGGTAAATGAAGTGGTGGCTACAACTCTAATTACCCTTGGTGGTGTGGATTATACAGTGCGCAAGCGGTTGCCGGATGATGGAGTTATATGGCGGGTACAGGTGGATAGTTGAAACCCAGAGATCTTTGGTTTTGGGGATATTAAGGGAGACTGGCGTGGAGTAAAAAATATACAGTCGTGCTTTTAATAACAAAGATCAAAAGGCGCTTCTTCTTATCGGTGAAAATCAGTGATCTATTGATATTTATAGGGCCCCAAGCTGATATAAAACAGGGTGATATAAAGAAATTTCTCTTGAACTCACTGTTAAGTCACAGGAGAGAAAGTGAAAGAACAAGAATGGGCCAAAACGGTAGCAGTAGAAATTCATAGGCACCTTAAAGGAATTCCTGCAAGATTGCTTAGGTACGGTGACAGATTTGATTTTATGTTCGTGTGGGAATGTTATAAACCCAAGAATGAAGAGAGGAGTGTATTGGTGAAATAATTGAAAGAGAAATTGAAGCCTCCCAGATTATGGAGGAAGTTCTATTTAATAATCGGTCGAGAGGCAGGCAAAAGTATTTTGCATTTCATCGGCCATTAGTTGCTAAGAGGGCTTAGCAGGTCAAAGATTGATATATAGTTGGAGAGTTTTGATGATTGAAAAAAGTGGTTACATAGAAATCTGTGGATCACCAATTTTTTACGAACTATCTGGTAATCCAAATGGTGAGCCGCTACTAATGTTGCATGGAGGCTTAGGTTCGGGGAAAGACCTAGCTCCTTTGCATGAATATATTGCTCCGGACTTTCATTTGATTAGTATCGATCTTCGTGGTCATGGAAGGTCACCATTAGCAGGGCCCTCGTTGAGTTATGCTCAATATGAAAGAGATATCCAAGAAGTGCTTTCTCATTTAGGCGTTAAACGGTATTCAATATTTGGTTTTAGTGATGGCGGAATTGTGGGCTACCGGTTGGCGGCGCAACAATCAAAAAATGTTGTTTGCTTAGTCACACTTGGTTCGCAATGGCGATTGGAGGATAATGACCCATCTATCGAGGCCCTGGGTGGCCTGACTGCTGAGTTTTGGAGTGAAAGCTTTCCTGTAGATGTGGAGTCCTATAATGCTTCCAATCCCAACCCGGATTTCAAGAGCCTTGTAGAATCAGTAAAAAAAGTGTGGCTTGATACTACAGGGGCCGGTTATCCATGGGGCCTGGTCGAAAGAATAAAGTGTCCGACCTTAATTATTCGAGGTGACAATGATTTCCTTTTCTCATTAGATGAGGCTGTTGCGCTGAAGGCAAAAATACCTGATGCCAGTTTTGCCAATATTCCATTTACGGAGCACGCTTCTCATCAGGAGTCACCAGAATTGGTAGGTATGATTCTGAAACAATTTTTGTCTCTGCACAAAAATTAACAAGTTGATGATGCTCGTTCCATCTCTACAGCGCTACCGGACGGCGCACGCCACGCTTAGTCCGCCGTATTTCACGGTGTTAGGCATCAAGGATATTTAAAATGCGGGTACTCTTCATATTCTTTCTCATTTCTATATCAGCTTACATAAATGCTAATGCTTTTGCCTATGAGCTTACGATAAAGCAGGAACGTATTCTGAATCTTGAGGAGGAGCTTGATAAGTGCGACAAATTCTATTTACGGTGAACTCTACTCGATTACCCCCTGTCGCAGAGCCAGCCAGATATGGAACTACTAGCTTAGCGGTGAAGTTCACCGAAGCACCTGGCACAGTGAAGGCCTAGGTGATTTATGGACCTGGACCAAAGAGCCGCAGAGCGGGCGTTTCGTAAATGGGGTAAGCCCGCTACCTATGACGATGGTAGCGGCGCTGAGCCTATAGAGTGCCGCGTGATACCCGATAAGAGTATTGATGACTTTGCTGATGATCGGGTGCGAACGCTGCGTGATGAGTTCAGCCTGCTGATTAGTGAGGTTGGGTCTCACAGCCCGGATGCCTTAATCAGCTTTAACAGTGTGGAACACAAGGTGCGTAAGCTGCTGGAAGATGATGGCATCGTGCGGAGGGTGCAGATGGACGGTTGAAAAATACACACTTATGCATTTGGTGACAAAGATCAGCAGCAGCTTCTTCTATTTCTGGGTGAAAATGGGTAACTAATTGAAATATATAGGGTTCCCAAAGTGATATAAAGCAGCGAAAATACAGAGATATAAAGACGCTGCTTTATATCTATTTTTGTAAACTTGTGCCAATTTAAGCTAACCTATTGATTTAATAGGCTTTATTTCGTTTTTCAGGAAGGTGGGGCCAAGAATTATATAGCAGGGTGATATAAAGAAGCTTCTTTTGAATTAACTGTTATGCAGTAAAATCAGTAATCGAGGAAAAAAATGATTCAAGCATTATTGGCCAGCGGTATTGTTTTCGGCCTATTGAAGTTATTTGAGCGGGGTAAAGATCGTGGCTTAGATGGGTTTACCTCTATTGCTTTTGTTCTTGTTCCTGAATTGCTGATTTTTCTGGCAACAATTGGTACGGGCATAGCTGGAATTAATCAGCAATTTCTGGTCGCCCTGGTAGCGCTGTACTTTATCGTGCCAACACTCATGTTGCGGCTTCAGTTCGAGCTTTCATGGAAGCAGTCGGCACTTTATGGCTTACTGGTTTTGCTTGTAGTAGTAGCGGTAGATACCCTGTTCTATCTCCTGCTCAGTGCAGCCACTGCATAACAATCACAGGTAGTTTGCTACGGCCCTTCGGGCCTCCGCGGGACGTCCTACTTTGTACGTTAGGTGAATAACTATGAATCAAGTTCTTATCAGTCTTGTATTTCTATTTGCTTCTAGTTTGGCGTTCGCCTGTACTGCCCCTAAAATGGGGCCTGAGTTTGATAAGCTCATCAAGGTAGAAAAAGTTGCATCGAATACGTTTCAGACGACTATTTCTATGAGTGCTGAGGGTTTAAATTACGGAGCTGAAGCAACTGTAGAGTACTATCCGGCTAATTCTGAGCACAGATTCGGTGAATATTCAAAAAGAGTTCATTTAAAAGAAAAAGGTACTGAGTATGTTTCTACTTTCGAGCTAAAAAAGATTGAAGGGCATATTCCATTCTTGCAAGTATTTTGGTATCCGGAAGGATGTTGTCTATGTGGTGCTTTCGGTAAATCAAATGACCTTACACTTGAGTGAACCACCTAACAAGTACATGTTGTCGGACTGGTTTTCCGCTGCGCTCCAAACCAGCCACAAATGCGAGCGTTATACGTAGAGTATGATTACAAACGTACTATTGACAATTTTAAGCAGCGCATTTCTGATGTGTCTCATCTCCAACTTTGTGATTTTGTTTCGTTTACTGAATGAGGAATGTAGTAATAGTTGGTTCATCCGAGCAGCTGGATTGTTTCTATTTTCAGGTAATTTTTTAACAGAGAAAGGAAAACCATTCCTTCGCTACTATTGGTTTTCTTTGCTTGGCGCGTTCATTTCGGTATCCCTAATAGTCGTAGTTGTCTACTTTGGAATTCCGGAGTTTAGAGAAGAGGTTGATACGATTTTTAGTCTGAGTATCAGGCCCAACGTATAACAATGCCGGGCAAGATGCTTCGGGCCTTCGGCCCTCCGCGGGGCAGCTTACCTTGTGCACGTGGTGCGCGGGTCGCTATGCTCCCATTTTCGTGCAACACGTGCACAAGGTAAGCTGCCCCTGCCGGCGGCGTTAAGGTTCAAATGATTCGAGCAAGTACTATCGTCATAATTCTTCTGCTTTCAGGGTGTGCGAGCACAAATGAGTTTGATGGCCACAATAATCATCACATCAGAATCGATGATGGGTTGTTCTATGTTAGGGAAGTCGCAGCTGGCAGAGTCTTTGAAAACTCTAAAAAGGTAAAGCTTGACTGGGAGTCCAAAGCAGCGGGGCTCTGTGGCGGCAAGTTTGAGAAAATGATTTATCAGGATGGCGAGCATCATTACATGGTCACGGATGCGGAAACATTCTTTCTGCCATTTGTAACAATGGCTGGTGCCCCAAGAATTGAGGGCGTAGTAAGGTGCGAGAGTTCGCCGTATACAACAGCTCAAGCAACGGAGGTCCTTGTTCGTGAAATGTACCTACTCCCAGAAAGACCCTAACAAATCAATCAATGTCACCCCGTTGGGGCTGGATCTCCGCACTGCGTGCTCCGGCCCATTATTGAGGCGTTATATGAGAGTTAGGGCCAAATGAGCATGGAATTTCTAGACAGTATAATTTCGTATCTATATTACCCTTCTTTGGTAGCGCTGCTGTTATCCGCATTTCTAGCTCCTATAAGATTGGAGGGGCTATCAGCAGTATCTAAACTGGCGCGCTTCTTCGTCGGTATTTATTTGGGTATCACAGTTGCTGCCTGTTCTGCATTGTTCTCATTTTCATATGATGGCTGCTTCGAGAATTGTTCTGATAAAGTGGATGGTGAAATTGGTATCATATGGGCTAGCATAATCAATTATATGGGTTCAGTATTAATATTTAGTTTCCTCTCAAAAAGCTCACATAGCAAGCAAAGGCAAAGCGATGTATAAATGCGCGCTTGCTTTGTGCGATAAGTATCATGAGGGCAAATACTTGAATTCTAAAGTTCTCTTTGCTTGGGTTTGTAGCCTATCTACTGTAATTGTTCTTGGGTTTGCTCCAAGTTATTTTATGGCTTACGAGACGTTATCGTCTTTGCACCATATTCATGGACTGGTTGCATTTCTTTGGATTTCACTGCTATGTATTCAGTCATATTTGATAAATAGAGGAAGTTCCCTGATTCACAAGTATTTGGGTTGGTCCTCCCTTGGTGTAGCAGTCATTTTTATTATCACTTCGTCAAGACTATATTTAAGTACTATAGAATTAGCTGTTCAGAAAGGGATTATTTTTCAATATGTGTATTGGGTTGATCTATTCCTAATACCTCTATTCGTATTTTTCTTGGTTTCCGGCTTTGTGTATCGAAAATCCCCAAAAAAGCACATGCTTTGTATGCTGCTAAGTTTAGTAGCAATATTTCCGCCAGGCCTGGGTCGGTTAATCTATGGGTTATTTCTTTATCCATTCAACGCTCCGATTAGGTATTTCTACGAGCCAATGATGCTTGTTACCTTAGGTATATTAATCTTCTTCGGCGTCCGAGAGCGCTGGAAGTATAGCCAGATTAAGGTGGCATTGACGGTAGTATTGGTCTCGTTTGTATCTTCATATTGGATAGTAACTTTCGGGGCTTTTGAGGTCGGGGCACGGTGGCTCGTCGGCATTTAACACGTGACTATAAATTGTGTTTTATGTGCTCCTCTTAAAATGTTATAAAGAAGCTTCCTTATGTGTGCTCGACTCGCAACAAGTTGCTCGCCTTTGCGGCGGGCGTTGTGTGTTCAAGTTTTAAAAGTGGTAACTTTCTGTAGATATGAAAAAATTTTTCCTTATTATAATTTCACTCTCCGTTGTGGGTTGTAATTCTGTCCTTGTAACGTATAAGCCACCTCAAAATAGTAATTTGACTAAATTGAAATTGCCAAAAGATGACAATACTTTATACAAGCTAGGTGAGCTAAACGAGAAAGGTTGTGCTGTCAACTTTAGAACTGTAAGGGCTGAAAGCTATTTGGATAGCGAAAATGTATATGTTCAAGCTAACAAAAGTATTGTGCTTCATGTGAATAAATCAGGTAGAACAATCTGTAGAGGCACTGAGGCTATGAGCCTAGAGAGTAATAAACACTATGAAGCGGATATATTTCCAGTTCGTCATTTTTGCCTCGTCTCCATCTACGATATTACTGATGGTAAGAAAGGCGAAAAGGTAGAGAATGCGAGTCTTAACGGTTGTGTGAAAGAGTAAATTTTAATTTTCTTTACATAGCTATTTGAATCGTCGATATCAAAAAGATAGCTAGTTAAAACCACAGTAGTTTTTTCAAACCCGCACCAGCGGGTTTTTTTATGCCCGAAATTCCTGGAGCCATCCCAATGACCCAACGCATCACCATCCGCGATGCGGTACTAAGTAAGCTAAAAACTCTATCCTGCTACAACTTCCCCCCGGCCGGTACCACAGAGAGTATCTGCCCGGAAAAGTTACCGGCGATTATTGTGGGCTTTGCGAATGAACCGATCGACCACCAAATGGACGGCGGCACCAGTCGGCAATTAGATCTCACTATTGCCGCTGTGGTGAAGAGCAGCGGAGACATTTATGTCGCACTGTATCAGGCAGCTGTAGATATTGAGAGTGCCCTGCAGGATGCCTCTCTGGGTGGCAGCTGTGACTTATTCCTACTCAGTCAAACCCAGTTTGCGCTGGACCAGGATCACCCACTGGGCGAAGTGCGGCTTACCTATAGCGCCCAGTATTCCACCGAACCCACAGACCTTTAATTGAGCAACCCACAGAAGGCACAACGATGGCACAAGGTTATAAAACAAAATTTTCCCGCAGCGATGATGGCAACTCCTATACGCCAGTGGCGGGCATGTTGGATATCGACTCCGGCGAGGAGTCGCGCGGTTCTGTTGAGATGACCCCGATTGATGGTACCAGCGGGTATATGGATTACGACCCTTTTGGCTTACGTGATGCCGGCGAGGTTTCCATTACTTGATCTGGAAAGAGAGTGATAGTGGCCAGCAGGCCCTACGTGGTGATTATGATTCCGATACCAATAAACATTACAAAATCGAGTATCCCGAGGGTACCACGGTGGAAATCATCGCCCACATTACCGGCTAGGGTAAGGCAGTGCCCAAGGATGACAAGATCACCCGCACCGTGAAGTTCAAGATTTCCGGCAAGCCTTCGGTAACGGCAGGTGGTCAATCATGAATTCTATTCCTGCGCCTATTTTAGAATCCGAAACTGTTTTATTTGGCCAGCAGAAAGTAGAGCTGTTTGAGCTGAGCGCCTACCACCGCTGTGAATATCTGCAAAAGACCACCGAAGATATTCCGCTGCCGCAGGGTGAAGAGTTACCAGAAACTGAGCTGGAAAACTTCGGCCAGCTTTGGGCTTTCCGGTTGGGGGAGGTGAGCAAGAAATTGCTGCTGGTAGCCTATGCCATCTGGATGAAACCAGACTGTCAGGAATCACTGGAAGATATTCATCAGGGCTTAATCCGCAGAGTTACCCCTAAGCTAATTGATGTGCTTTATGTGCCTGCAGCCAAGCTATCCGGTCTCTATGTAGAAGCATCCACTGAGGAAGAGAGCAGCGAACCAGAAAGCGAGGACAACGAAAAAAAAGGTTAGTGCCGGGCTTCCTCTTTGCCCGGCAGCTCGCGCGGGATTTTAACCGTCCCGACTATTTCAATATGTTGCGCTCCATGAGTTCTACCGAGTTCGACCACTGGTATGAATATCACTCTGAGCGTCCCCTAAATACCGAAGTCCAGCAGTGGCAGCTAGCCCACATTGCCGCCGGCACACTGGGTGGCAAAGTCTCTAACTTCCTACCTCAGCCGCACAAGCCAAAAACCGTGCAGCAACAAATTGCAATCTGGAACTCCATGAGCTGAGCAATGGCAAAACAAACTTCCATGGCCACCATGGTGGCAAACCTGGAGCTGCGCTCCACTCAATATAAGCGGGAGATGGCCCAGGCCGCCGCACGCAATAAGCAGCTCACCTGCGAGATAAAGTCCACCAGTGCCGCTGGTGATATGTTTGGTCGCTCGATGCGCGGTGCTGCTCAGGGCGTCGCCGCGATTGATGGCCCCTTAAGTGGGGTTTCCGGTCGAGTCGGTGCGCTCAATGGTCTGCTGACCACTGGTGCGGCCAGCTGGGCACTGCTTGGTGCCGGGGTGGCTGGTGTTACCGCTGTTTTTTACAAGAGCATCCGGGCTGCTGAAGCGATGGAGCGGCAACAGCTCAAGATTGAGGCGCTGTTAAGGGCCACAGGTAATGCCAGTGGACGCACTGCCCAGGAGTTGGATGAGCAGGCGCGCTCGGTGGCTCGTAATACCCTGGCGAGCGTTTCCGGTATCCGCGATGCGCAGGGTGTGCTGCTTACCTTTAAGTCAGTGCAAACCGACGTGTTTGACCAAGCCATTGTGCTATCGCAAGACCTGGCAGCAGTAATGGGTGGCGATGCCAAAAGTGCAGCGTTACAACTTGGTAAGGCGCTGGAAGACCCAGCTAGCGGCCTGACAGCACTGAAGCGTTCTGGTGTCTCGTTTACCGAGACAGAAAAAGAACAGATCAGGACCATGCAGGCGAGTGGCCAAGTTGCCGAAACGCAGCGCTTCATCCTGGCCAAGCTGGCACAACAGGTAGGTGGGGCTGGCTCCGGTGAGGCGGGCGGGCTTGCCGGGCAGGTCGATACTCTAAGCCAGAACTGGCAAGAGTTTCTGGAGGCAATGGGCAGGACCGAGGAGGCCTCCAAGAGTGTGGGTTTTGTCGCCGACACTGTGAGCAGGTGGCGCACCGTGTTGATGCCAACGGAAGCCGAGAAGAGCGCAGATAAATATTTCGAGCTGCAAGATAAGTATGTCGCGCATCAGAAGCTATTGGAGAAAGCGACCGCTCAAGGCGTAACGGCCCAGATTGAACAGCAGAGTTACTGGGTAGAAAAATACCGTGTGCAGCTGCAGAAATGAAAGATGCCGATCTAAAAGCGGCAATGGCGCGGCGGGAGGATCAGAAAAAAGCGGCAGAAGCAGCAGCGACGGCCAGGGAGCAGGCAGAAATTGACCGCGCTGCAGCTGAATTGAAGCGTCAACAAGATGCGGGCTCTCTGCAGTTGAGTCAGCTGGATCAATTTCTCGCCGACCAGAGTGGCAAGATTCAACTCGACCATGAGCAGCGGCTGCAACAAATAGCCGCGTTACAAATTTCTGAACAAGAACTTAGAAAGCGAGGTTTCGAATCTACCGAGGCATTGAGGGCTGAATATGCTGAGCGCGAGAAAGCACGCTATCAAATGGCCCTGGCTGAAGAGCAGGGGTGAGGGCGGCGGTAACCAAGCTGGCGCCGATGGCCTTACAGATGCAGAACGTCAGCGCATGGTGGCCCGTCTGGAAACCCTGCAGCTTTCCTGGCTTACCGAGATGGAACAATTACAGGTTCAGCAGGATGAAGAAATGGCCCTACTGGATCAGGCCTATGCCAGCAAAATATTCGCTCATGATGAATATGAACGCAAACTCACCCTTTTAGAAAACAAACATCGAAAGTAGCGCGAAAAGCTTGAGCAGGCTTCCAACAAAAGCGAGCTGAAAATGTTTACTGCCGGTGCCGGGCAGATCTTGTCTGCAGCCGCTGCCTACAACCAAAAAGCGGCAAAAGCTGAAATGGCTATGGCTGTTTTCTCTACTGGGGTTTCGCTAGTAAAGAATATTGCCAAGGCTTCTGAGATCGGTTTTCCACAAAATATTCCAATGATCGCCGGCGCTATCACTCAAGGGGTGCAGATTGCCGGCATGTTGTCATCGCTGAAAGCACCCGGTGGGGTTTCCGGTGATGCGGATCGCACCATGTATGCAGGTTTGGCTGGTTATGATGGTGCTGGCAAGCATTTGTAATGCTAGCGGTGCCGAGACATTTAGCAGTCAGCATTACATCCTTGCGTCCAACTTAAACATAGTGGGGCAGAGTTGGCAGACGCAGGTGGCCTATGTTAAAGGCAACGCTAGTGGCAATGCTGAATACAGTGGCGCTAGAGGAGCGAACCATATTGGCAACCCAGCCACGATGCAGGCGAATGTCCGTTTTATTACCCCAATTTTTTATTGCAATTATCCGGCTAAAACGGGTGATACCTTAATCGATTATATAAAAATCGATGTGGTGGAAGTGGAGGACCAGCGCAATCTGCCGATGATTCAATCTGGTATTGCCAGCCTGCCTACCAGTTCCGCGCTGTCCGGCTCAGATGATGGCAGTACCGCAAAAATCACGATTGCCGCGCATTCGGTGCAGTTTGGTTTCGGCATTGTTAATTACAACAGTGGCAGCATTACTGGGTTGTCCTTCAACACTAGGTACTACGTGTACTGCGATGATCCAGGCACTCAGGGCGGTGCGGTGACCTATTACGCAACTACCAACATTTACCAGCTGGCCGGTAACACCTGGCGCCGAAATGTAGGAACCATTAAAACCCCGAGCAATGGTGGTGGCACTACGGTCCCTAGAGATCCTTGGTGTGTTGCCGCAGGCAGTTGGCTGCGCGAAGGTTTACTTGCGGAAAACTGCGAAAGCGGAGACCTGATCGATTGCTGGGATACCGGCGACGAGGAAACCCATCTAAGCCCCATTATTGGCGGGGTAGATGCAGAGCCAGAAATACCCTGCGTATTGCTCACCACAACAAGCGGTGCCCAGGTAATTTGCAGCCGTGAAACCCCCGTTACCGACCGTGCAGGGCGGGTCTACGAGGCGCAGCACTGCCAGGGCGTTGAGCTGGTGGTTTTGCATGAAGAGGAGCCGCTCACCTGGGAGCATGTCGAGCGGGTCGAATGCGCTGGCCTGCGTACCGTGTACAAGGTCTCTGTAGGTGGCAAGAGCTATGCCGCCGGTATCGATCCCCAGCACCGCATCATCACCCATAACGGCGTACATAAATCTGATTAAGCAAAGGAATAGATAACACCCAGTTTTTCCCCGATTACAGTGCCAGGTCTGGAGGCCTGGCAGTTCGCCTACACCATCGACGACGGCCACAGTGCCGGCGCTATTGTGCGTGCAACGGTAACCCAGACCACCGAGCCCACTAATAGCGATGCTCAGGCTGCTGCAGTACTTAAATGTACGATTGCCGTAATCGACAACCAAAACACAGTACAAACTGATGGCGCTGGCGATCTGATGTCCAGTGTTTATGTCACCACCAAGACTCTGCAGACTGATGCAGGCCAGCCAGTAAACGTCGCCGACCATGCCGCTGATTTAGTGGCGAGTTGTATTGTTGAAGTGGCAAACCGTTTAGCTGTGCATAGTTCTATTGCGGCTATGCGATACCGAGTGGGTGATACTGGCTGTGGTTTTCAGTAGTGGAGTGGACGTATCGCCGGTGCGAAAGCCCGAATTATAGAGCCATGGCTTACATCTACAGAAAGTCCCCCTAACTTATTGATTTAATTATGGGTAAAATGTGTTCAAGAGCGGGAGGTCGAACCAGACGACTTGAGCCGATGGCTCACTATCTCTGGTTGTTATTTGGGCAATAGTTTATAACCTGCTGTAAATAAAGGCTTTTCTGCGGAGCTTGGAGGCTTCCTCCCAGAAATAGGGGCCAAATGGATAGTGAGCCACTGGCTCATTAATAAACTGTTAAATGCCAGAGATAAAATGAGAGAAATTATCGATTTAAGTACGCTGCCAGAAATTGAGAGAGATATTTGCCTCAATGACTCTTGGTGCGACAAGTGCAACGAAGCAGATCTCGGCATCGTTAACCCAGAGTTGTACGTTGAAAATGGCCGCAAGTATATTAGCGGTAGTTGCAAAATTTGCGGCACAGAGTGCATTTCTGAAATCATAGAAAAACGAGTGGAGTAGCTGGCTATGTGCCACCAGTATTTAACAAGTTTAGGCAGCATCGCCCCTTCGGGGCTGGACCTCCGTTTCGGCGCTTCGCGCCTGCACTACGGCCGCAGCTAAAGGCGTTATGAGTCTTAAGTATGGATAAAGAGCAGAAAAAGAGATTAAAGGCTCAGTACAGACAGAATGAGCAAGATGAGATTTGTGTGTCTATCCCTATGGAGATTGACGAGTTAAAGGATTTACTTTCCTTTTTAAACCGTGAATCTGCTCCAGAATGCGATCACACTCTCAAAGAGACAGTTGCATTTCTAAAGTCTAAACAGATAGACCCAAAGGTGGTTGTTCCCTGGCTTGGTGAGCACGGCGGTTTCTGCGACTGCGAGGTTATTTACAACGTCTACGATGATGTTGGTGATATCGTAGGGTGGCACCTTGACGAAAACTCATAACAAGTTGCTCAAGTTCACTCCGGCCTTAAAAAGCGCGGCCTCCGTGGGACAGCCTACACTGCGTTTCGGCTGCCCCTTAGCAAAGCGCTAAGTTTTATACACAAGTTTTTTCAGTTTTATTATAAAAATCAATGAGTTACAGTTTGTACGGTATAGGAGCTACAGATTTGGCTGGATAATTATGCAGGACTGGGTCAGGGACGAAGTGAAAAATCAGGTTATGGGTGATACACGATTGAATAAGCGCTTATCCAATATTCTCAGTAATTTAAGTACCGACCCAAAGAGTAGTATTCCCTGTGCAAACAAGTCTTGGACAGAAACCTTTGCAGCCTATCGATTTATCGAAAATGATAAAGTCAGCTTTGACTCCATTATGAGTGGACATAAATCAGCCACTCTTGAAAGAATCAAGGTTCAGCCAGTTGTTCTTATCCCTCAGGATACCACTTTCCTAAATTTTGCTACCGATTTAGAAAGCAAAGAAATGGGAACACTCCGACGCAAAGAGACTAATCAGCAGCTCCTACATACGTCTATCGCTATAACACCATCCAGAGATAACCTGGGAATTATTGAGGGTAGCATGTGGCAGCGAGATAAAGAATCTAGTGCTAATTCTCGCTATACCAAGTCGATACAAGATAAAGAGAGTCGACGCTGGTTAGACCATTATGAGTCAGCTTGTGAGATACAAGAGCGCTGCCCTGAAACCACGATTGTGAGTATCGCGGATAGAGAGGGGGATATTCATGAGTGGTTTCAATTAGCTGAAGATCAAAATGAACAGCGGCGTGCAAGCTATATTGTTCGAACCAAGGCTAATCGTAGTTTAGAGATCGAAGGAGAAGATACGACTTTACTTTGGGACTATTTGACCAAACAGAAGTCCATCGGAAAATACTCAGTAGGTATCCCCAAAAGGAATGGGGAGCCAGAAAGGGAAGCTAAGGTCAGTGTATCCATTGCAGAAGTAAGATTACAGGGGAAAGGAAAATCAAAACGACCTCTTTCTATCTACGCAGTTTTTGCTAAGGAATTAAGCCCACCAGAAGGCAAAAAAGGTATTGAATGGATGCTGCTGACCGATCTTGCAGTTGAGGACTTTAAGCAAGCGAGGATTATCATTGAGTGGTATCGAAGTCGATGGGAAATTGAAACCTATTTTAGAGTGGTGAAAGGCGGATGCCAGATAGAAAGTAATCGCTTTAGAACCGAGCAGCGAATGCTGAACTGTATTGCAATCTATATGATTATTGGGTGGCGTCTACACTCCATGACAACACGAGCACGAACGCTTCCTGATACATCGTGTACGAAAGTCTACTCTGAAAAAGAGTGGCGTATGATATGGATAATGCAAGCTAAAACCTCCCCACCAAATGAAGCTCCAAGTATGAGAGATATAACTCGTATGTTGGCAGGACTTGGAGGCTTTCTGGGGCGGAGCGGCGATGGTGAGCCTGGAGTTAAAACCGTTTGGCAGGGGTACACTAAACTTCTCCATTATATGGAGGCAGCGGAGGCTTTAAATGGACTTAAATGATGTGTATAAAACACAGGCAAAGCGTTATGCTCAAGTAGGAATGAAATGAATCGTATATTTCTCGCAATAATTTTGATTACCATTGGCGGTTGTGCGTCCCAAGAGGTGAGGGAAATAGAACTTCCTGAAATTATGAGTATTGAAGGAAAGAATTTCATTTCCGCGGCTGCATTCAAAGAACACGAATTAAGTATCACCAGGCCGGAAAGTGGCGAATTAGTAGTAAATATCCCTGAAAAAGAAGCACCATTTTACTGGACCTGTGGTGGAGTTTACTGGGATGGGCTCATTCAAGGCCAAAGCATATTGGAAGAGGCAGATTTAGTCTTGGACTTTAAAGGAGTCAAAGAGGTTTGGGTCCCTATGGAAGGTAAGCCCAAGAAACTTTATATTTTCGAGGTTCGCTAGCATAACAAGGCCGGGCAATTTGCTCCGGGCCTGCGGCCCTCCGCGGGACAGCTTGCTTTGTGCACCTTTTGCACAGGTCGCTTCGCTCCCATTTTCGCGCAAAACGCGCACAAGGTAAGCTGCCCCTGCCGGTGGCGTTATGAATTCATGAGAAATACTAAATCAATACTACTACTAGTTCTCTTGGGGCTGACCGCTTGTAGTAATAAGCCGTTCGGCGGGTTTATGCGAGGAGATGTGCCTATGGTTGTCGGTATGTTTGAAAATTACTATGGCAAGCATGTTCAAGTTGTCGGTTATATGTACAAACCGCCTAGAGGCAATGTTTTAGTATTAATCCCGTCAAAAGATCATATTAATTTACAGACACAGCCTCCAGCTAACATATTGAGTTTACTATTATTCTCCGACACAGCAATTAGAAATGGCAGCGTTCACTTAGAGATGGAAGGGTGTATTGGTAAGACTACCTATGTGTCTGGGCTAGTCGGCATTTTTTCTGGGTTACCTGCAATTGAAGAGATTCGTGAAGTGGCATGCTAAATGCATAACAAACGCAAGCAGGATGCTCCGGCCCTTCGGGTCCCCGCGGGACGCCTAACGCTATGCACATTTTGTGCGGATCGCTGCGCTCCCAGTTTCGCACAAAATGTGCATAGCATTGGTCGCCCCTGTTGCGGGCGTTATGTGTAAAAATGAGTATTCGGATGAAAGATAAGATATACGTATTTCATGGAGAGTCTGCGAGGTACACTTCGGCTGTATTTAGTGATCTCCCCAAGGCAGAGCAATGGATATCAGAAAATGAATTAACAGGAATGCTTACGCTTTATCCGCTTAATCAATCAGCATATGACTGGGCAATTGAAAACCAGTATTTTGAGCCTAAAAAAGAACATCAGTCATCATCAAAATTCATTGCCAGCTTTACATCAGCTTCTCAAGAGCATTATCACTATGAAAATGGCAAAAACTCATAACAAGTGGCGGCAATACGCAGCTTTTGGCTGTCGGACTCAGCACTATGTGCTTCGCCGTTGCGCCAGGCGTTCTGTGCAATTGAGAGTTCTGATATGAGATTTAAGAATGTATTTTTAGCTTTGGTACTTGTTTTAATGTCTCATAGCTCAATTGCTGCTGGTAACTTCGATACTTTAGTCAACGGATGTAAGGCTTACAGCTCGATTTATTTATTGAAGTCTAGGGTTCCAAATGAGGCAGATTTGATTGGTGTAGGATTTTGTTTCGGCTTTATCTCAGGCATCGTGGAAGGAGTAGATTTTTTTGATGGTAACTCTGACAATCCTCTGACTTGTCTTCCTGAGCAAGATATTTCAAATAAAGAGATGGTTAGTGTGGTTGTCGAATACATCAACAATAATCCTGAAACTGTTACTAAGTATCGTGAAAGTGGTGTCGCAGGTGTTGCTGATTTAGTCCGAAAAGCTTTTTACACTAAGTACCCATGTGCAAGTAGCACAGAACAAGGCAATTAACTCAGACCTCCGCTGCTGTGCAGCTCCGGCCGGTTATTGCGAGCGTTATGTGCTCCTAAAAAATTAGAAAGAGAAATATTTAATGAACGTGATATTTAGGGTAGTACTCATTGTCGCTTGCTTCTTTACAGCAGTAGCTTGCTATGTCTTCGGTGTTCCCGTAGGAGGCATATTCTTTGTCATTCTCGGGGTAACTTTCGAGGGCCTATTCTGGGCAGGAATATTTGGAAAAAAAAGAAAGTATCAAACCCGGAATCAAAATAGATAACGCCAGACCGATGCAAAGATCTTTAGCGTCAATGCTATAAACTGAAAATAGGTAGTTCCAATGGAAAGTCAAGCACATAACCAGGCCCAGCAAAAGGACGCGCTGAAAAGCGCCCGCCTTTGTGGGCAGCGTTAACTGCTAAGGAGAGTTGATGGACTTCGGCAAGATTGTCAAAGATACTGAAGGAATCGATCTTGATCTGTGGAGCGAGGTTATTTCTAAACATGAACTTCTTGAGCAAGCCCCGGATAGAAAGGGAGTCAATCCATTTACTCATGAAGAAGTAATATTTTCTGGTGTAGGGGTGGCATTCTACTGCGAGGGTGGTGAGAAAGCTGGCAATATCTGTTTCCAAGAAGGAGCATTGCTAACTACGGGAGTACCTATGTCCGTCTGTTCTGAGCTAGCCAAAATATTCAATGCGGTTGCATCTGAGGATGATCGCAGTTAACAAGCCGCAGCAATCGCTCCCGTTGGTCGCTGGGACAGCCAAAACGCTGCGCTTATTTGTCTGCTCCCGTGCGGGGCGTTATGCGAACTATTGCAATGAAGCTTGTAGTGATCTTAATTTCGGCTGTCTTTGCCATAGGATGTGACACTATACGAGGTGTCACCAGGGTCGCCTACTTCGAACCTGTGCCTGCCAGTGAGTGCGTCATCACTTCAGCCAAGTCCATTGAAGGCCTCACAGAAATAGAGTACGTCACAGAGAGCGGAGGAAGACCATTGACTCTCCATGGCATTGAGAAGGCGAATGTAATTCATCGCTACTGGTACACTTACAAAGGCATTGAAAACGACTTTTATTTCGTCGAATCGTACAATGGTGAGGTAGAATTCAGGCATGGGTACGGTTGTTTAAACTGTTACCCACCGCAGGAAGCAATAGACACAATTTATCCATTTATTATTGAAATGGAAAATCGGCTTCAAGAACAATGTGGCGTAAGTAGTCTTTCATCCGGTGTGTAAGAGTTTTGTAGCGGTGTTAAATGTCCGAACGCGTAACAAGTTGCGCAAGTGGGACGTATTTTTAGTTGCTTCAATTTGTGCTTAAATAACACAAATCAAAACAACTAAAAACGCCCCTTAGCAAAGCGTTAACCCAGAGGAGTATTGAGTGAATTATGTGTTGATTTCAGCAATTGCTGGTTTTGTACTTGTGCTGATGCTTGGAGCCTCAAAGAATGCCAAGCCAATCTCTATGGAGAATGGGGATGTTTTTCTTACGTATGCGAATTCAATTAGAGGTGCCGGTCTCGCCCTTTCCATTATATCTATAGGTGGTTTATTTCTTACTCTTATCTTCGTTCCAATAAAGACAGAGTCAGATGCGCGAGCAGTTATTTGGCTATTCTCGGCAGCTTTTATCTTTACAGCTTATTTTTATATTGAATTTTTTACGGTAAAGATCACCCTGAAAGCCGGTGGCATTGCAGGAACATCAGGATGGCGAGGGCTCAGAGAATATAAGTGGAGCGAAATAGAAGAGATAACGTATTCACCGGTATCGATGTGGTTTACTATTAAGGCTACAGCCAAAGAACCTCTAAGAATTCACGCCTGGATTAGCGGGATAGATGAGTTTCAAAAATATTATATGGCGAATTTAGAAAAGCAGATCTGGGTTTCAGCTTATGAAAGTGCATTGAAGGATGAAAGGGTTAACAAGCAAAGGCAGTCGGACCGCTAAAGCGCCCACTGCTTTGGGCGTTAGGCAGTAAATGAGTATGAGAATAATATTTCCGGCTGATCCATTAGGCGAAAAGCAAGCTGACGGCCCCTTTAGGGATGAGTATCTTTCACTCAAGTCTAGGGGAGTCGATTGCTCCCTATTTGATTACGACTCAGTTGAATTTGATGAGTTTCGCCCAAAACCGCAATTAAATAAGGGAGAGCTTATTTTATATCGTGGATGGATGATGAAACCGTCCGTCTATGAAAAACTCACATCAATGGTGGAGCGTAAAGGTGGAAAAATGCTCACCCCGCCTCAAAGCTTTATTCGCTCACACCATTTACCCTGCTGGTATGAGAGTTGTAAAAAATTAACACCAGAAACCATTTTTTCTGATTCAGAAAAGGATTTAGAGAAATTAGCCGATGATTTAGGTTGGGGGCGTTTCTTCGTTAAGGACTTTGTAAAGTCGAACTATAACGAGCGTGGTTCGATAGCTAATTCACCATCTGAAGTGCTAGAGATTGTAAGTCTTATTAAAGAGCACAGAGGAGAGATCGAGGGAGGTATATCACTAAGAAGAGTTGAGGAGTATCTCCCAGAAACCGAGCAAAGATATTTCGTTCTAAATGGAAGGGCATATTCAGCTGATGGAAATGTGCCTGATTTGGTCTCAGAGATATCAAAAATTCATGCGGCACCATTTTACTCAGTCGATGTAATTCAAAGGTCTGATGGTGTGTTACGGTTAGTAGAACTAGGTGACGGCCAAGTTTCCGATAAAAAGACCTGGGATCCAGATGTGTTTTGCCAAATGATCGCAGAAAATGCCTAACAAGTCAGTGATGTGCGCTCCAGGCTTGCAGCCTTCCGCCGGACTCGCTACGCTCGCCGCATACTGAGGCGTTATGAATACAGAGGAAAATATAGATGTGTTTTATGAAGAAACTTTTGATAGGGATTTCTGTTCTCGCAACGGGTTGTACTAGCCTTTCCACTGGCTTGAAATTGGTCACTGAAGGTTCCGAAATATCAGAGCTAAAAGTATTTCGGGAATCTGCATTTCAGAATGGAGCAATAAGCATGTATGTTGGCGAATCAGACAAATATTTCCTCAGGCTGAGGAGTGGGCAGTATGGTTCAGTCAAGATGAATTCAGGTATTCATACCATTCAAGCTAAGGCTGATGCTAGCCCGTCTTCTTCGATAGAAATAGAGCTAAAACCGAACGAGACAGCGTGTTTGAAGGGTAGCCCTAATAAAGCGGCTCTAGGTGCAGTAGTAATTCCGATTGTTGGCAACATGGTTCCATCATTCGTACTTACAGAAATAGAATGCCCTGCCGATCAGGCAGAAGAGGCCAATGGTAGTAGAAATTCATAACAAGCGACTCAAAAACCGCTCCACTTCGTTCCGCTGGACGCGCCTATCGGCGCGCCTTTTAGCCGGGCATTATGCATCTTTTGGGGAAGAATGTTGATTTTCTATTTTGTTGTTAGTTCTATAGCCTCAGTTATCTGGCTCGGTGGACTTGGTTATTTGCTGAAAATATCTTTAAATAAATCGAATACAAGAACCACGCATAGCTCAGGTTCGATATCCGTATTTTTTTCTGCTTTCGCTAAAGCTATATTCTTACCTACCAAAATTGGTAATTCAGCAGTAGAAATTAACGTTGCTAGGTTTAGCCTAGTGGTTCTTATTGTGTTTTTAGTAAGCTTTTATTTGTGTGTAAGGGAATTCATTCATATATATGCATAACAAGCCGCTCAAAGTTAAGCCGCGTTGCGGCTTGAACCTCCGTTTCGGCGCTCGTTTTTGGGTTAACGCTACGCTACACAAAAACGTTCGTCTTCACTTCGGCCCTTTAGCATGGCGCTAAGTTTTATACACAAGTTTTTTCAGTTTTATTATAAAAATCAATGAGTTACAGTTTGTACGGTATAGGAGCTACAGATTTGGCTGGATAATTATGCAGGACTGGGTCAGGGACGAAGTGAAAAATCAGGTTATGGGTGATACACGATTGAATAAGCGCTTATCCAATATTCTCAGTAATTTAAGTACCGACCCAAAGAGTAGTATTCCCTGTGCAAACAAGTCTTGGACAGAAACCTTTGCAGCCTATCGATTTATCGAAAATGATAAAGTCAGCTTTGACTCCATTATGAGTGGACATAAATCAGCCACTCTTGAAAGAATCAAGGTTCAGCCAGTTGTTCTTATCCCTCAGGATACCACTTTCCTAAATTTTGCTACCGATTTAGAAAGCAAAGAAATGGGAACACTCCGACGCAAAGAGACTAATCAGCAGCTCCTACATACGTCTATCGCTATAACACCATCCAGAGATAACCTGGGAATTATTGAGGGTAGCATGTGGCAGCGAGATAAAGAATCTAGTGCTAATTCTCGCTATACCAAGTCGATACAAGATAAAGAGAGTCGACGCTGGTTAGACCATTATGAGTCAGCTTGTGAGATACAAGAGCGCTGCCCTGAAACCACGATTGTGAGTATCGCGGATAGAGAGGGGGATATTCATGAGTGGTTTCAATTAGCTGAAGATCAAAATGAACAGCGGCGTGCAAGCTATATTGTTCGAGCCAAGGCTAATCGTAGTTTAGAGATCGAAGGAGAAGATACGACTTTACTTTGGGACTATTTGACCAAACAGAAGTCCATCGGAAAATACTCAGTAGGTATCCCCAAAAGGAATGGGGAGCCAGAAAGGGAAGCTAAGGTCAGTGTATCCATTGCAGAAGTAAGATTACAGGGGAAAGGAAAATCAAAACGACCTCTTTCTATCTACGCAGTTTTTGCTAAGGAATTAAGCCCACCAGAAGGCAAAAAAGGTATTGAATGGATGCTGCTGACCGATCTTGCAGTTGAGGACTTTAAGCAAGCGAGGATTATCATTGAGTGGTATCGAAGTCGATGGGAAATTGAAACCTATTTTAGAGTGGTGAAAGGCGGATGCCAGATAGAAAGTAATCGCTTTAGAACCGAGCAGCGAATGCTGAACTGTATTGCAATCTATATGATTATTGGGTGGCGTCTACACTCCATGACAACACGAGCACGAACGCTTCCTGATACATCGTGTACGAAAGTCTACTCTGAAAAAGAGTGGCGTATGATATGGATAATGCAAGCTAAAACCTCCCCACCAAATGAAGCTCCAAGTATGAGAGATATAACTCGTATGTTGGCAGGACTTGGAGGCTTTCTGGGGCGGAGCGGCGATGGTGAGCCTGGAGTTAAAACCGTTTGGCAGGGGTACACTAAACTTCTCCATTATATGGAGGCAGCGGAGGCTTTAAATGGACTTAAATGATGTGTATAAAACACAGGCAGGGCGTTATGCGTAAAGGAAGTACCGAGTGAGTAATGAAGATTGGTATAGGAACGAAGAGTGGAGTGAAGAAATTGAAAGCATGTTCTTCGAGAAGCTTAAGCGTGCTCGCCGAAAAGAACAGTATTTGCGGATCCAGGCTTGTACCATTGCCAGCACAGAGCCTGATGTTGCACTTTCACTACTAGAACAATACTTCCAGCTAAAAGATGACTTCGATCATGCTCAGGCTTACTGTGATATGGCGACTGCATATATCGCTAAAGGTCAAATCAAAAATGCAATCAACTCTTTAATTAAGGCCTTAGAGCGAGAGTCGGTATTTCCAAATCTAAAAACCGAAGCATATATTCTCTACCCAATGCTCATCGTGGAGTATAAGCTTACTGACTTGTATCAGTCTGCCAACGAAGCCCTAGATGAGCATCAGGGGCGGGTAATGTTTCCCGTCGATCATTTTCGGTGGCATGCTGCAAAGGCAATCATTTCCGCGGATAGCGGTAACAACGAGCAGGCAGCCAATCATGCCGGCCAGGCACTTGACGCTGCTCAAATCAAAAAGTCAGGTTTTCGTTTTCATCAAAGCCTTGGCTTGGTGGGCAAAGAATATAAAGGCGTGGTGAATGAGCTTCGTGCCATATACGCATAACAAGGCGCTCAAACAAGGACGCGCTAACGCGCGCCGCTTAGCTTGGCGTTAGAAGTCAATTATGAAAATACATAGAATAGCTCCAGTTTTGTTTATGTTGCCTTTTACAGAGGCTATTGCGTGTATTGATCTAGCAATAAAGAATAATACTAAAAGCAAATTGTCAGTTGGGTTTGATGCTGCTCAGCTAAAACCATTGGTGAGTGGCGGTTTCGCTAAATTTGAAAATCCAGAAAAATTGCCCGTATTCATAGATAACAAGCATCAATTTTGTCTGTATATGGCAGAACCGCTCATAGAGGTGGTTGATACAGATAAACCTGGACAATATGAAGTACTATATGGCGAAGAGGTTCTAAAACCAATTCAATGCAAGTAACAACTTCTAACAAGGCAAGGCAAAATCGCCCTGCGGGCTGGACGCACTTCGTACGCCTTTGCTTGCGGCGTTATGTGTAAACGATGAAGAAAGTATATCTCTACGGTTTTAACGGTACGTACTCAGGAGAATCGAAATACAACTGGAGTCCTCCCGAGAAAGGAGATAGTCACGACTGTCTTCTTTTTCTTCGGCAAACCGAAGATGCAGTTTATTTCGAGGCCGCCACACTCGAAATTGCTAACTTCGGCTTTGTGGGTGTCAGCGATCTAAAAGGTAACAGCCTAAAAGTCGAGGCTTTAAATTCTGATCTTCATAGAGGGTTTAGGGGTTTTTACGAAAGTGCTCTTCACGATGGTAGTTGCCTTGTATTCTACCCAAACACATAACAAGCCGCAGCAATCGCTCCCGTTAATCGCTGGGACAGCCAAAACGCTGTGCTTATTTGTCTGCCCCTACGCGGGGCGTTAGGTGACTAAAGTGCGGAGTGTAATCATAGTTCTAGCATTAATCATGACTGGATGTGTACCAATGCCCCATTACAGTAATCTGACCCCTGAAATGACAGGAGAGGTAAAGGAGAATGGAGTACCAGCAAATAATCTGCCAATTCATGTCATATCAGGGAATGATTCGGATCACTGTGAGGGTAAAAGTGCCGAAACAACTACAAATGCTCAAGGAGAATTTTACCTAGCACCGCTTCAGCAATTTAATTTCACTTCTGTGATTATGGCTCATAGTTTCTTTCCATGGTCTGTTTGTGCAAAAAAGGATGATACATGGTTTCTTTTAGCAAAAGGGGAGTCATACGCACTTGTTGATAGTGGTCCTATGCAAAAATATCAAATAACTTGTAACAAAATACAGCCAGCAACTGAGTGTAAAGTCAATGAAGTTCTTCTCCAGAAAGCGTCATCTAACAAGTGACTATGGTTGCTCCATTTCCGTTGCTTTTAATTTGTACTTAAATGGTAAAAATCAAAAGCAACTACAATTCGCCGGTTGGCACGACGTTATGTGTAAGAGGATTTTATGGCACTTTTCGTATTGGGCATTCTATCGGTGATAGTATTTTCCCCGTTAGTATTGCCTTGGGGTAAAAAACTACTGATTTATTCAGCTGCCGTATGGTTTTTATTGTGGCTTATGTTTTTCTTGCAAGCGGAGCGCGAAAGTAATCCGGCTTATGATTCAGGTATAGTAGGTGATAGTGCTGCGTTAGGTATTTCAATCTTGGTCTTTGCTATCGTAGTATTCGTACGTAGCTTAACTCATGTTGTCATGTATAAAGTTAAGGCTAATCGTAATCACACATAATAAGTGCGGGCACGATCGCAAATACTGCGTATTTGCTGGACCTCCGCCGCTTTGCAGCTCCGGCTCGTGCCGCGAATGTTATCGCCGAGTGTTCCATAGCTGCTCTCTACAACCCTATGGATATGCCGTCGAAACTCCAGTGGAAGTTGAGCATAAAGTCTGGCAATAAAGGGAGGAAATGGAATCTGCACGAAGTGGTACTTTGTTAGCCAACAGAGCAGCAATGAAAATCCCCAAGTGTGATGGGGTTTGCGCTCTGGATACACCAGAAAAGTGGTAATGGATTCAGCGCCGTACCGCCGTCAATGACGTCTGGGGCATAGGGTGGCGACTATCCAAGCGCTTGGCGGATTTTGGCATACAGACAGCCTATGACCTGGCGCAGGCCAATCCGAAAATATTGCGCCGCCATATCAATGTGAACATTGAGCGAACGATTGAGGAGTTGAACGGGGTTCCCTGCCTTGGCTTGGAGGAAGAGCCCCAGCCAAGAAGCAGATCTATTGCACCCGCTCCTTTGGTGAAAAGCTCACCGATTTACAGCCGATACTGCAGGCTGCCACCTTGTACGCAAACAGGGCGGCAGAGAAGCTACGGGCTCAGAAATCGCTCGTAAAGTCGATTTATGTGCTTCTGTATACCTTGTACCATAAGCCCAGCTACTACAGCTGCAGCATAATTGTGCGGACACTATACCCTACCGACGATACGCGGGTAATTGTGGGGCTGGTGAGAAAGTTTATTGCAAGTCTGTACCGGTCAGGGTGCCGCTTTATGAAAGCAGGAGTGGAGCTTGTTGAGATTATTCCTTGCGCTAGGACAGGGTGATCTATTCACACCAGGCCAATCGGCAAGGGCTAGGGAGACTATGCAAGCCATTGATAGCATCAACCGCAAGTTTGGACGGGGGACTCTATTCCTGGGGGCTGAAGGCATTCAGAAGAAATGGAAGATGCGGCAGGCCTTTACATCGCCTGCCTATACCACTCGGTGGGGGATTTCCCTAGGGTGGTGACTTGAAGCGACTGTGGAAGTTTAACTTTTAGCAAGTAACGCCTAAATCAGGTGAGGTTTATGGCTCACCTGATTTAAAGGTATAACTAATAATCTTTAATTGTTGACTTCTTAGAGGGGCAAGCTTTTCCAGCCTGATGATGCGCAAACATATAGCAACGAATCATATTTGTGCATTGTCATGCGGCCTACATCTGATGAGCTATTACAATCAGAGTCAGGAGGAGTTCCTTCTGAAGTATCTAATTGTATATACCCCGGTGAATCATCATTTTTAATAGGATTTTGAACCGAAAAATTTCCTGTAGACGTAATTCTTACGATTTCATTGAAATCACCATCAATACTTAGGTCGGCATCTACTGATTCGGCTGAAGCTTCCCATGTTCCCATCGTGAGATCTTTCTCAGGCTTCCATGCAATATAACCTTTAGTGGAATCATCTCTTTCGATATAAAGTGCAGGCTCATCTTTATTTTCTTCTGCCTTTTCTTGTTCTTTTTCATCATCAATAATGATATTAAAGCGTCCTTTATAATGATTTTCATAATCCACAAGGAGATTTTTAGAACCTATACCTACTCGCCCTTGCTGATTTATACTCAGCCTTGTCTTGCCTCCTGTAAAAAAACCAATCCAACCGGCATGCTGGCTATCCATATCTCCGTAAAAGTGAGCGCCGGCCCCATTACTATCATCGCTAACGCTGTCAGAATGCGCTTTCAATGCAAGTTCTTCTCGATAAGGGATGTAATAACATTTCTCCCTATCCTCCTCCTTATCCGACTCACAATTGTCCTCGTTCTTTTTTCTCTCTATTATAGATATGCCAGAGTCATAGCCTGAATAATGAAATATGGTTGAATGACTGTTGTCGCCAATAAGTTTCATTCTGGTCTTTGTGGTTTCATCCGCATAGTTATTATTGGCAGAGGGGTTAACATTTGAAGTGTCAATCGATAGCCACTCAATATAAGTTTCAGTGGAATCTATCCAATTGCCAATTTGCAATGTGTCATTATTCAGAACTGCTATATCACCTTCTTCAGAGCTGGCACCAGAAATAAGAATTGCTGGATTAGTTGTTCCTGAATCTTTAATGTGTAATGTAGCTTGAGGGCTTGTAACCCCAATGCCAACATCTTCATGAAAACTTTCCGCAACGGCCACACCTGAAGTGAAAAGGCCAATTAAAAATGTGACGTGTACTTTATTCATTCAACATCCCTTATACCTTTTTTATAAGCAGCGGATCTAATTTTACCTGACAGCTTGTGTCCCAGCATAATTTCAGCGATATGGGGCTCGGTCAGTTCGGAAAAGTTTGTCCATGCCGCCTTGTGCGAGTCATACATCGACCAGTATTTCATTCAATAACCTCTGTGCCGGCGTAGCCACTTAGCGGAATTGTAAACTATGAATAGCGGTAGAACATGTTACTGCTCCAGAATTAGCTTGGGAGCGATACAAGCGCAGGACCGATTCAACAAAACGTTTGGTTGCGGATTACTATGTCTGGGTGTTGAGAGTGTACAGGAAAGTGGCATAGGCAGGCGTTTACATTGCTTGCCTATATCCTTCGTTGAGATCAAGAACCGGTGATTGCAGTCTAGTTGCTGTGTAAGTGTACAGCTTTCAAGTGTGTCAAAAACTGACAAGCTGAGTAATCATGGGGTTTATTGTGATGCTGAACCACCTTGATATTTACACACAAAGGTCTGTAAATGTATGATAGTTGCAGAGATTTAGGTTTGATTGTGGCTCCTGAGTTCGCGGATTCGATCCCCGTCGGCCGCTCCAGATTCTTCCTTGTTTTTCAAGGACTAAAAACCTCGCCTAGTGCGGGTTTTTTCGTTTTGGGCCTTGCGGTGCCAATCTTTGGTGCCAATTCTGGTTTTATCGAGTGTATCTACGTGGTCTGGAGTGCGATTGTAGCGCTCAGCCATAGACCTTGTTTTATGCCCAGAGAAGCGTTGAGTGTCACCCTCAAAATCGGGGATTGCCTTAATTTTGAGGTCATGAAACCGAAAGCGCTCCTTGATTGCCCCACTCTCCAGAGCTGTGCGCTGTTCCCTTTGCCGTACCGCATTGAAGCCAGTGCGTGTATATCCGCGACCGGTACGGCCTCTTAGTATATGGGAAGTCTGCACCTTGGTTTGAGTATTGGTAGACAGGGCCATTTCAACGGCCTCTTTTAGCCGGGGTGACCATAACTTTATCTGTTGCTTTTCCGTCTTGGCTTGAACAATTAATGCCTCCTCTTCACGAATATGCTTCGTCGAGAGCGCGAGAACGTCTTCATGGTGCCGCTGCGCACGTGTTAATGCGATCACTGCATGTTTACAACTGGTTCCACCTCCAAAAAAACCAGCCGCAGCCATTTACTGCCATTTGCCCGCACCAGCGAGGCCTCACACAAGATCGGTTTATTCATATCGGCGGTAACAACTTAGCCCCAGGGCGTCCACGTCCCTGGCTGTGGACCTATTGAGGGGCTGCAAGTGGGGGAGCGTATCAGCCCTGAATTGATAGAAGCCCTGGAAGACAAGCTTTACCTCTTGGGCTCGGTGGCCCTGGATCTGGGCGGGGTGAGTGGCAGCAGCGTGTTGTGTTCCATCGAGGTTCACGCCGCGCGCAGTGGTTCACGGCTCAGACAAAAACAGCGCACTGCATTAGCCAACGCCAGCCGGGGCAACCCCAGCAACGGCCTGGGTATTAGCGACGAAATTGCGGCGCCGGTAGAGTGGGCCATGGCAGCGATCAAACGCGAAAGCCCGGAGCTGTACGAGGTGCTGAAAGTGGAGGCCCGTTCGCTGCTGCTGCACGAAGGTCTGGACGAACAAAGGGCAAGCGCTCGCTATCTGTTTATCAGCCTGCACACTTATCAATCCCGCCTGCACAAGGGGCGGTTATTTCTCGCTGGCCTGTTGTTTGGGCCGGCTATCGCAACGTAAAACATCGACGGAATGATTGACGGAATGGGGGTGAGCCAGTGAGCCGTAAAACCCCTGAGCACGGGGAGTTCTTTTGCGGTGGCTGCAGCAAGTGGAAAGCCCAGGACCTTTTCCCTATTCGCCTAAGCCCCTGCGGTCGTGCCAGCCGTTGCAAGCGCTGCAAGGCCGACTACCGCAGAGACTACCGTGTCCGCCAGGCCAGTCGATCGAATATCGCCGCGCTGCTACAGCGTAGGACACACCAATTTTTTTAAGTCAGGGAGAGCAACAATGAACAGATTCGCCATATTTAGCGGTACTTACAATCTAATGATGGGCGGGGCTAAAGATTTTATAGAGTCCCACCCCACTAAAGAGGCAGCGCAGGCAAGGGTAAAAGAAGTTGCCAGCAGTGAGCCGTTTATCTACTGGCTGCAGGTCTTTGATAAAGCCACCGACACCTTGACCACTTATCGCGTGGTTAACGGTGAGTTAAGGGAAGAGGTGGACGAGTAATGGCTAGGGGAATCAATAAAGTTATTTTGATTGGCAATCTGGGTAACGACCCGGAAACCAATTACATGCCCAGCGGTGGGGCGGTAACCAATATCAGCCTGGCCACCAGTGAGAGCTGGAAGGATAAGCAAACCGGCCAGCCCCAGGAGCGCACCGAGTGGCACCGGGTGGTGTTTTTTAACCGCCTGGCAGAGATTGCCGGCGAGTATTTGCGCAAGGGCTCAAAAGTTTATATCGAAGGCTCGCTGCGCACGCGCAAGTGGCAGGACAAGCAAACCAGCCAGGACCGCTACACCACCGAGATCGTCGCCAGTGAAATGCAGATGCTAGACGGCAGGGGAGAGCAGGGCAGCTTTCCCCAGGGCGCAGCAGGTTTGCCCACTCCTCAACAAACCCCCAATCAGCCAGCTGTACCGGCTGGGGGTGAAAATTCCTTTGATGACGATATTCCGTTTTAGCCTGGGGGTGCGATATGACAGCAACAAACTGCCCCCAGTCTGAGGCCTTGCGCAAGGCGCAGGCGAGTATTGATAGCAAGGTGGCCGCATTTCTGGCCGGCGGCGGAGAGATTGAACAGATACCGCGCGGCCAGTCCGGTCTGTGCCTGCGTGTAGTCCCTAATACCTCCGACAGTACCCGTCGTAGTTGGGTGAAGGTGCAGAACAAACAGCAGATTAAAGTGACAAGCGAGAAGAAGAGGGCAGGAAAATGAGCGGCTATTCCGAAGGTGGTCCAGCTTATGAATTGAATGATCCAAATTATCAGCGCCTGTATGGCGTTTTAGAGCGGGCATACGATCAGGCCGCGCGGGGTAAGGGGGTGGAGCGGCATGCGAATGGGCAGCGCTTCGAAGATCAACCCATGCAAACGATTAGCGGGCTATTGGATACCGATGGAGGTATGGCTTTTCAGGCGATCAAAAAGATTCAGGAAAGTCGTCGTTTGCCAAATTTAGAGCGCAGCGTGGCTGAATTGCTTGGGGCGATCAATTACATCGCGGGCATGATCATTTATGAGGAGAGTCATAGCTTCAACGAAACAGAATAATAAATTTAGGAAAATGGTACATAAATGAGGGGCATTACAGTCGCTTAAAATCCAATCCAGCTAAAGGTAATTTGTCTCAAATTATTTATTTATATTAGATTTTTTTACCAAAATAGTTTGACGATATAGTTTTGTTGGATTATAAATTGCGCGCTTCTTATATTTTATAAAGTTTTAAGGGTTATTAAATGTTTAAGTATCTTGCCGTTGCTGCAATCGCTCTTTTTTCTCAGGTTACATTTGCGGACAATACTATAGCCAAAGTAGATTCTTTCTTGCTGGTTGATAGCACGAAACTTGTCTATGTCTATCCAGAGGGTGGGGTCAACAATCCACCTGCATGTCATGGTGCAAATGGTGATTACATTTCATTCAGCATGGATAGACCAATGGCCAAGGAATATCTAAGCGCAATTATGTATGCGCACGCCACAGGAAAGACAGTAAATTTTCGCACTCACGGCGCCTGCGTAGATCAGTCAATTTCTGATACGCTTAATTATTTAAGCGTGCTAAAAGACTAAGAGTATAGATATTCTCTTAGGGGAATTGGATCTGCTTCTTTTTACATGAAATGGAAAAGACCTGGATGCAATACCCTATAAATATGAATACTGAAATATGTACGAAAAGTCCGCGCTTGGACTTTTCGTCAGTCAATGGAAAGTATTATGTACTCTAAGTATCTTTTTGTGGCAATAGCCGCAACCTTATGCTTTAGCGCCAAAGCTTCAGCAGATGAAGTTCTTTTAATACCGTATGAGGATATTAATATCCCAGTGGTAGTTGCTTCGCCCGAACCCGAGCCCGAGACAGTAGAAACAATATTTAAGGCGAAGGGTTGGGGATATTGCACAGCAGATCTATATGTAGATGGGAAATTTATTCTGACAATTAACTCCCTAAGAAATTACCAATTTTCGTACGATTTGCGTCGTGGATCTCACACTATGAGCTTAAAAAATTGGGCCTCATCGTGTGGGGTGGGTAATGGACAAGTAAATGCGGTTGAGGCAGAAGTCAGATTAAATGGTGTGCAAGTGGGGTATGTTAACTACCAGTACTGGTACGACTCGTTCAAGATTTAAAGGGCTGACTAAGTCAATACGGCTGATTTTGTATTGAAAATTACAACCAAATATATGGTGGCTGTTGGGTTAACGGCTAAGTGCAATATATAAGTTAGCTTTGCTCCCAAGTCTAACCCATTACTATTTTGGAGTGACACGTTTTAGGCGCTTTTGCGTTTGGGAGGTATAAATAGGGCACGTTGCGATTGTTGCCTCTACCGGGAACGAGCTGTACGAGCAATGCGAATGTCATCCTCTTAACCGGTCCACCCCAGGCCGGTTTTTTTTCGCCTGTTAGAAGGAGATCGCCGTGGAATGAAAGAGCAGGTAGCCGGAAGTGCAGGCGTAACCGGTGCCGGAATTGGTCTAACGCAAACCCCTGTTGATTGGTTACAGGTGGTTGGCATTCTGATCGCCGGCCTGGGCCTGATTTGGAATATCTATGCGGTGATTACCCGCAACCAGCACAACCGATATATGCGCGAGAAACGCGACAAATCAGACGGCAATACCCCCCTAACTTTTTTCGCCACCCGGTGCTCCCTCCCCCATACCACCGGCACCGGGTGGCCCCTTATTTGGAATAACGGCATGAAATGGAAAGCTCTGGTAAAAACCATTGCCCCCACCATTGGCATGGCTTTGGGTGTCCCCGCTGCTGGGGTTGCCGTCAAATTTATGGCTGAGAAACTTCTGGGAGATGGACTGGCCGGCGAGCAAGAAATTGCCGATTTTGTGCTGGGCAGTAGCCCGGAGCAGCTGGCGGAGTTGCGCGCGCTCGACAATAAATTTCGTCTGCAGATGCGTCAACTAGATATAGACGTTTTTGAGCTGGAGGTGCGCGACAGAGATAGCGCTCGCGGCCTGGCTTCAAAAACTAGCCTTTTGCCCCAAGTGGCGCTGTCAGTCTTATTTATCGGTGGTTATTTCGCCCTGTTGTTTTTTCTATTTGGGGGCGAGTCAGCACTGGATGGGACACATCGAGATATCGCCGTTTGTCTGCTGGGCGTTATGAAGGGGGAGATTCCCCGCATTATGTCTTTTTGGTTTGGTAGCAGCTAAGGCAGCAAAGACAAGGATAAAGTGTTGCGCGTTCCAACGTGATCACAATCAAAGATGATTTAGCCAAGCTTGAGAAGAAGCTGGGCAAGATGGAACGCCGCATGATACCCAAGGCTGCAAGCCAAGCAATCAATAGGGCGGTGCGCTCAGGCCGCTATCAAAGAGGTCTCAACCGAGACCAACATCAAACAGAAAGAGATTAGGCAGGCCTACCAGTTACACCTGGCTAAGCGTGACCGACTGCGCTTAGCTATTGATGCAAAGAAAGCGGGAGCAAGAAGCCTTATCAACTTTGTACGCCCCAACCAGCGTAAGGCGGGCCACTTCAATGCACTCAATAAGCGTGGCGCACACAAAGCGCCAGGCGTGAAGGCCAAGGCCTGGGGCAAGAGTAAGATCTATAAGTACACATTGATCGGCAGCGCACCACAAAGCCAGCTACTGGTCTGCGCACGCAAAGGCAAGGGCCGTACACCAGTGAAGGGCATCACCGGGCCAAGCTCTCGCGGTGCATTCATTAGCCAGCGCCTGCAGCAGATTGTGGAATGCCAGGCCAGCGGCAGAGTCCGCGTCGAACTCACCCGATCAATCAACAATTAGCTGCGCAAACTCAAGTGAACACCTCGCACCGCACACCCGCGCGGGTCCTTCCTGGGCCCTGAGCCGTACGGGTCCGCAGCTGCGCGAGGTTTCGCTATTTATGAGGCATTTTAGGCGGGGGTTGGTGGTTGGTCATTGAGGTACTAGGGCATGGCTGAAACCAAACAAAAACCCAAAAAAACAACAGATTCAAACGGCTGCCTCTGCCGCAGGAAAAAAAGCCGGCAATGACCAACTCACCCCCGTTCCTGATTACTGGCTAAACAAGCGGCAGGTGTGTGATTCGCTAGGTATCACCGCAACTGCTTTTGACAAGTGGAAGGTGGAGTCCACTTCCCTCTAGGGAAACAAAAATTACTACACTCTGCGCGGCGTTCTGGATAACCGGGAAGAGGCACTAGTTAAGAAAATGTAGCTTGAGCGCCCAGCCTAACCCGTTGGCGATCTGGATCCGATGCGGGAATAGGCGCGGTTAAACAGGGCCAAGGCGGAAGCCCAAGAGCTAATTTTCCGGCGGATACCAGAATTTCTATATCAGCGGTTACCTAAAAGTTGGTGGTGGCGCGGCTCGCCTTATCAATCATGTATCGATGTATCACGCAGAGAAAATACCCTTTGATCCCAGTAAGCTTTACCGGATAGAGGCTCGGGTTTATGTGTATGCCGCAGGTGATGCGGATCGCACCACATATGTGGGTTTGGCTGGTTACGATAATACTGGTAAACGCTGCAATGTGCCGGTGCAGATACCATGAGTAGCCAGCACTATGTCCTTGCCGCTGGCCTAAACATAGTGGGGCAGAGTTGGCAGACCCTAGTGGCCTATGTCAAAGGAAATGCTAGTGGTAACGCTGAGTACGGTGGCGCTAGAGGGGCAAACCATATTGGCAACCCGGCCAAGATGCAGGACAAAGCACGGTTTATTGCCCAATTTATTATTGTAATTCCCCGACTAAAACGAGCGATACCTTAATCGATTATGTAAAAATCGATGTGGTGGAAGTGCAGGACTAGCGCAACCTGCCAATGATTCAAGCTGGTATTGCCAGCCTGCCTACCAGTTCCGCGCTGTCCGGCTCGGATGATGGCAGTACCGCAAAAATCACGATTGCCGCGCACTCGGTGCAGTTTGATTTCGGCATTGTTAATTACAACAGTGGCAGCATTACTGGGTTGTTCTTCAACACTAGGTACTACGTGTACTGCGATGATCCGGGTACTCAGGACGGCGCTGTTACCTATTACAACCCCGAGCAATGGCGGCGGCACTACGGTCCCTAGAGATCCGTGGTGCGTTGCCGCAGGCAGTTGGCTGCGCGAGGGTTTGCTAACGGATAACTGTGAAAGCGGCGACCTGATCGATTGCTGGGATACTGGCGACAGCGATACCCACTTAAGCCCCATTATTGGCGGGGTAGATGCAGAGCCAGAAATACCCTGCGTATTGCTCACCACAGAAAGCGGTGCCCAGGTAATTTGCAGCCGCGAAACTCCCGTTACTGATCGTACTGGCCAAGTGTACGAGGCTCAAAACTGTCAGGGGGTTGAGCTGGGTGTAATGCATGAAGATGAGCCTTTGATATGGGAAACCGTCGGCGGGCCGAATGTGCCGGCCTGCACACCGTGTACAAAATATCTGTAGGTGGTAAGAGCTACGCTGCCGGCGAAAATCCATTACACCGCATAATCACTCACAATGGCGTGCATAAATCTGATTAAGCAAAGGAATAGATAATGCCCAGTTTTTCCCCCGTAACAGTGCCGAGCCTGGAGGCCTGGCAATTTGCTTACACCATAGATGATGGCCACAGCGCCGGCACTATTGTACGCGCAACGGTAACTCAGGCCATTGAGCCCACCAATAGCGATGCTCAAGCGGCTGCAGTACTTAAATGCACCATTGCCGTCATTGATGACCAGAACAACGTAAAGATCGATGGTGCCGGCGATCTGATGTCCAGCGTTTATGTAACCACCAAGACTCTGCAGACTGATGCAGGCCAGCCGGTAAACGTTGCTGATCACGCTGCTGATTTAGTAGCGAGTTGTATTGTTGAGGTGGCCAACCGCTTAGCTATGCATAGTTCTATTGCGGCGATGGCGATACCGAGTGGGTGATACTGGCTGTGGTTTTCAGTATTGAAGTAGGCATATTGCCGGTGCGAAAGCTCGAATTATAGAGCCATGGCTTACATCTACAGAAAGTTCCCCCTAACTTATTGATTTAATTATGGGTAAAATGTGTTCAAGAGTGGGAGGTCGAACCAGGCGACTTGAGCCGATGGCTCACTATCTCTGATTGTTATTTAGGCAATAGTTTATAACCTGCTGTAAATAAAGGCTTTTCTGCGGAGCTTGGAGGCTCCCTCCCAGAAATAGTGGCCAAATGGATAGTGAGCCACTGGCTCATTAATAAACTGTTATACGAGAAGAGTATGAACAAAGAAGAAATACAGGGAAATATCAAAGAATATGGATGGCACTTCCTGTTTGTCTTTGATCCAAATGGAGAGTATCAAGACTTTTCATACACCATAGGTTTAGAGGAAAGCTTCGGGCATCCAGAGATTATGATATTTGGCCTCAAGAAAGATTCCGCTCACGCGATTCTTGCTGATATTGTCGAAGACATTAAGTCCGGTGTCAAAATGGAGCCAAACAAAAAACTAGGTAATGTTATTGGTGGTGATTTTAAAGTTATGTTCAAGCCTATTAGTAGCAACGCGTACAAAGAGTATTTAGGTACGGCTGTTAACTACTACGGCAAGCCTTTTAGAGCACAAGTCATGTTTTGGCCAGACAAAGCTAATATTCTACCCACCGAAGAAGGGTGTGAGCTAACTATTCAAAATGAAGCGCTTGCAATCGTATAACAAGGCGATGAATTTCGTTCCGCCCCAATGGGGCTCCACCGAAACCTTCCCCCATTGAGTAGACGCCTACCTTTTGAATAGGGTAGGAGAAAATGCCGAAAATACTGAGTGAAGAGCGGGTTGTTGAATATTCAACAGAGTTCAAAGTTAGAGTGGTAGCTCTCACTAATCAACTGAAAGTAGATACGACCACTATCGCCAATATTATTGGTTTGCATCCAGTAATGGTGTATAGATGGCGACAGGAAAGTAGAGAAGGCAAGCTGGTCGAGAAGCCCAGCCGTAGAATAAGTATGACCAAGACAACGAAAACTCAGTCTCAAACTGATGACAAAGAGATAAGACGTCTAAAAAAGCAGGTTGAGAAATTGCAAAAGGAGAATGATTTCCTAAAAAAGTGGGAAATGTACCTGAAAGATCCAAAGCTGAAAGATTCTCGTTCATAGCTCTTAATCGATCGGACTTTGGTGTCAGGTACTTATGTAGATACTTGAATGTTTCACCCCAAGGGTTTTATAAGTGGCTCAACCGTGATGAGAGCACTCGAGACATAGAAAATAGACGAATTCTTGGGTGTATCGAAGCTATCTATGCGCAGCATGATGGTAATTATGGAAGTCCAAGAATTAGCGCAGAGCTGAAAGCTAATGGTGAACGAATAAATCACAAGCGCGTTGAACGCCTTATGAGAGAGGCTGGAATCGTGGGGAAAGCTGGAAGGATCTATCGTCGACACCCTTTGCCTGGAAATCCTTGCATTAAGGTTGAAAATTTACAAAGAGAGAATGGTATGCCGAGTAAACCAGACTCTCAATGGGCTGGTGATGTAACCTATCTGAAGATCAATGGGCAATGGCAATATTTAGCTGTGATTATCGATCTTTACTCCCGGAAAGTGTTGGGTTGGGAGCTGTCGGATACTCGATCCGTTGAGCTAACACTGTCAGCGCTAAATAAAGCTGTCCGTCGCAGAAATATAGAATCAGATCTAATATTTCACAGCGACCGAGGTTCTGAGTACGGTGCTTATGCATACCAAAACCGACTCAAAGAACTGGGTATTGAGCCGAGCATGAACCGTCCAGGATTTATGAATGATAATGTGTATGTAGAATCATTTTTTCAAACACTGAAAACTGAGAGTTTCAAAGGGTTTAATTTTGAATCCGTTGAGGAGCTAAGAACTAACTTATCTTGGTATCTTGATAGGTACTATAACTTTAAAAGAAGACATGGTTCACTTGGGTTCAAAAGCCCAGATGAATATGAAAGAATGGCCGCATAAGATGAATATAAGGTGGCGTCTACTTTAAGGGGGGAGGCTTCACCGGACTGTCACTGCTTTGCAGCGCCAGCCGATTATCGCGGCGTTATACGCATATCGAGTTATGGAAGTAAGCGAGTATTATCGAAAAGCTAAAGAGATAGCTGAGAGTCCCGAGCTGCACGACACTGGTGAGGCGAAGGAAGTTCAGCAGGCTCTCGATTACGATCGTTTAGATGATCACCCGTCATGCTGGGTTCCAAATGTTCAAGCGGCTCTATTAGTATGTTTTAGTTCAAGGCCAAAGCTTTCTGCATCTAAAGCAGCTCTAGAGCTCTATATACAAGGCTCTATCATGGAAAGTAACGCAGAGAGGAACACGGTAGTAAAAGTAGGTTTTACGTGCCTAGTTTTGGGTTTCATAATCGGGTGGGTAGTATGGTCGTAACTACGTATAACAAATACCAGCAGGTTGCTATGGGCCTTTGGCCCTTCGCGGGACGGCCTACTCTGCGCTCCAGCCGCCCCTGCTGTAGTCGTTAAGCAAAGAAATAGAAAAGCATGAGAAAGTCATCACCTGAAGCATTATTAGCTATTACTACGATAATATTACTTACCGTCATTCCAATTTTAGTGGGCTGGGTTCTAGTGAAGGTCTATAGGGTATTTCGACCTTTCCCCAAGCAGGAACTCTCTGGGCTTGCAAGTATTGGAGTCCAAGAAAAGGATAGCTTTTTCAAGTTTGTTCTCGTTGGCTGGATTGTATGCGGGCCAATCTATTATTGGGCATACAGTTCCGGTGTTCTTGGCTAGCGCCGAGCTTAACGAGCGCCGGCATAATCGCGCACTGTATGCGCTGGACTCGCAACAAGTTGCTCGCCTGTGCGGCGGGCGTTATAAAAAAAGGACTATGGCCGGACCAACTGTAGGAATACTATTAAAAGAAAAGTTGGGCGATGACGCCAAGAGAGAGATCTTGGCTTTCATTCAATCTGTTTCTAGTGAAATTCGAGGAAACGATTTTTGGGTTTATGGCGGTTCGTTTGGGTATGAGTTTGGCCCAGATTATCCCGAAGAGATCGAGGAATATGCCGGGGTAAGCAATTTATTGGGTTGGCTTCCTAAAGATATAATTGGTCTATATGCGATGTGTAATGGAGATAGAGACCATCAATCTCTCGGAGAGGTGACGCTTGGTATTGCCGAGATTGTAAATGGTAGTATTGCATTCTGTCATGTACTTAGCAGATACACATCTGATCCAGAAATATTGGAACATCCTGGGGTTGTTGAATATGAGCATGAGTCAATAATTAGCCGTGAGCTGTTTGAACAATGGTTAAAACATCCAGATTTTCGTATGGTGAAGTAATGCATAACAAAATGCTGCTAGGGACAAACCTACGCTGAGCTCCGGTTTGCCCCAGAGCATGGCGCTAAGTTTTATACACAAGTTTTTTCAGTTTTATTATAAAAATCAATGAGTTACAGTTTGTACGGTATAGGAGCTACAGATTTGGCTGGATAATTATGCAGGACTGGGTCAGGGACGAAGTGAAAAATCAGGTTATGGGTGATACACGATTGAATAAGCGCTTATCCAATATTCTCAGTAATTTAAGTACCGACCCAAAGAGTAGTATTCCCTGTGCAAACAAGTCTTGGACAGAAACCTTTGCAGCCTATCGATTTATCGAAAATGATAAAGTCAGCTTTGACTCCATTATGAGTGGACATAAATCAGCCACTCTTGAAAGAATCAAGGTTCAGCCAGTTGTTCTTATCCCTCAGGATACCACTTTCCTAAATTTTGCTACCGATTTAGAAAGCAAAGAAATGGGAACACTCCGACGCAAAGAGACTAATCAGCAGCTCCTACATACGTCTATCGCTATAACACCATCCAGAGATAACCTGGGAATTATTGAGGGTAGCATGTGGCAGCGAGATAAAGAATCTAGTGCTAATTCTCGCTATACCAAGTCGATACAAGATAAAGAGAGTCGACGCTGGTTAGACCATTATGAGTCAGCTTGTGAGATACAAGAGCGCTGCCCTGAAACCACGATTGTGAGTATCGCGGATAGAGAGGGGGATATTCATGAGTGGTTTCAATTAGCTGAAGATCAAAATGAACAGCGGCGTGCAAGCTATATTGTTCGAGCCAAGGCTAATCGTAGTTTAGAGATCGAAGGAGAAGATACGACTTTACTTTGGGACTATTTGACCAAACAGAAGTCCATCGGAAAATACTCAGTAGGTATCCCCAAAAGGAATGGGGAGCCAGAAAGGGAAGCTAAGGTCAGTGTATCCATTGCAGAAGTAAGATTACAGGGGAAAGGAAAATCAAAACGACCTCTTTCTATCTACGCAGTTTTTGCTAAGGAATTAAGCCCACCAGAAGGCAAAAAAGGTATTGAATGGATGCTGCTGACCGATCTTGCAGTTGAGGACTTTAAGCAAGCGAGGATTATCATTGAGTGGTATCGAAGTCGATGGGAAATTGAAACCTATTTTAGAGTGGTGAAAGGCGGATGCCAGATAGAAAGTAATCGCTTTAGAACCGAGCAGCGAATGCTGAACTGTATTGCAATCTATATGATTATTGGGTGGCGTCTACACTCCATGACAACACGAGCACGAACGCTTCCTGATACATCGTGTACGAAAGTCTACTCTGAAAAAGAGTGGCGTATGATATGGATAATGCAAGCTAAAACCTCCCCACCAAATGAAGCTCCAAGTATGAGAGATATAACTCGTATGTTGGCAGGACTTGGAGGCTTTCTGGGGCGGAGCGGCGATGGTGAGCCTGGAGTTAAAACCGTTTGGCAGGGGTACACTAAACTTCTCCATTATATGGAGGCAGCGGAGGCTTTAAATGGACTTAAATGATGTGTATAAAACACAGGCATGGCGTAATGTGTCAAAAGCACCAAAAATATGAAACGAATTAAAGATGATGAAGTAAAGACCCAAGTTGTTTCAGATTTTGGCATGACCATGGAGCTTTACATTGAAACTGGTAATGCCTCTATTGATAAGAGGGTCGATTATCCTTTGTTCAAAGTCTATGCCGATGAGGAAACCGAAGAGAAATACGTTGAGATTTCATCCGGGGGCCAACTTATTCAGCTGCCAATTGAAGCAGTAAAGAAATTTCTATTAACAGCAGAAACGGAAGTTCACTCTGAGGCTTGGTACGATAAAAATGTTTTCAATCAAGAGTGAAGCACATAAAAAGGCGGTGCTGTCGCCTTTGGCTGGGACGCGCTAACGCGCGCACCAAAACTTGGCGTTAGGTAACCTACGAACTATGTCAGTAATTTCTAAATTAATGGAAGCTACAGAAGCGGATACTGATGTTCTTCGCCGCTTAGATTCCAATGGTGATGACTTTAGTAAATTCAGAGAAGTAGATTTCACCTTCAAATGCGACAGCAAAGAAAAAGCAGACGCTGTAGCGGGTTTTCTGGGTGATTTTCAGTACGGGGCAGCGAATGTTATTGATGAAGAGCAGCAATACATGGTGCAAGTACTAATAGATATGCCTGTAACTCAAAACATCCTGCTTTGCGTATCAGGCTTTATGACTCGCATTGGTGAATTAATGGTGTTGAAGTCGAAGGCTGGTGATGCATCGCGCAGAACGGTACCTAACAAACGCTTGCAGCCGAGGCCAAATACTACGTACTTTTTGCGTTACTTGCTGGGCTCAAACAATAACACAAAAACCGCTTCGCATTTGGCCCGACTGTAGCGGACGTTATGCATCAAGCAAGAAGAAATGAAAGACAATAAAATGCCCAAGGTGCAATTCCGAAAAAATAGATGAAGTAGCACCATAGCGAGTGCCTGAATGTGGATGAAGGTGTTAATTTAGTCATACTGTTGTGGTATTGATATAAATTTATCTTTTTTGGCAGGTTTTTGCTTGATTGGTCTAGGCTAAAAGCGAGATGTACATTTGGGGCCAGGTGCACTCTATTAAGATTTGGCCCTTAAGGTCGAGCTGAAATCGTTCATATTTAGGAAGTACTTATGGTCCATGTAAAAGGTGGTACAGATCCTTTACCGAAAAAAGGTGGCGATGGCCCTTTTCCAATTAAAGGTGGTAAATCTGGTCAGTCTATCACTCAGTCAGGGAATAAATCTGAGCAACACAAATTAATTGACTTCACTAAATTTAAAGTTATCAAAGGTCATTCAGGGGATTACGTACTAACTGTATGGGGTAAAAACGACCCTGATATAATACCGTCCCTAGAACCGCATATATACGTAGTAAACCCTGATTACTATGAAATAGAAGTAATAGGAGTTCCTTCAGGTGATGTTCCTTCAAAGAACGTGGAAAAATTCCCTCTTAGCTTAGGCCTTAAAAACTATATGGGTGAAAAAGGCATAGAGGTTATTGGTGCGACCAAGTCTGTTAAATGGGACTTGCCCGAGAGTTAGAGAGACCTTTGCTATTGAATCGCCTAGCCGTTCATAGTTCTATTGCGGCTATGGCGATTCCGAGTGGGTGATTGGAGCTCCCACTTGAGTCCGAGAAGGCGGGGAGGATGTCAGGCTCTGCAAGTTTATCGATTCAACTAGAAGTACCTCTTATCGTAAAAAGCAACAATTGTTGTTTTTCAAACTTTACTCCTAGTAGTTTAGTTATTTCATCTTATGGCAATTTATCAGCATGCGGTAAAACTTAAGTCTCCAGTTAGTAGCCGTTTTAAGAACAAAGCTTTAAATGTCATACCTCTGTTGCCTTTTGCGTATAAACATAAGGATGTTTCGCATGAGAAGCTGTTACAGGGATCAGTCAGGGCTTGTCAGTAGAAAGTAAAGGAGTTACTTATGAAGGCATTAACCTCCATCGCCGTAGCTATGTTGGTAGCATTTAGCGGAAATACCTTTGCGGATAATAATACCGCGATATTGTTTCAGGCTGGCTCTAATAATATGGTCGTCACAACCCAGGATCCCTCTACTCACAATAATTTAATTGTACAGGTTCAAGTTGGAGATTCTAACGACTCAGAAGCCTCTCAAGCTTTAGGCGCTAGGAAGCCTCCCCCCTTAAAGTAGACGCCACCTTATATTCATCTTATGCGGCCATTCTTTCATATTCATCTGGGCTTTTGAACCCAAGTGAACCATGTCTTCTTTTAAAGTTATAGTACCTATCAAGATACCAAGATAAGTTAGTTCTTAGCTCCTCAACGGATTCAAAATTAAACCCTTTGAAACTCTCAGTTTTCAGTGTTTGAAAAAATGATTCTACATACACATTATCATTCATAAATCCTGGACGGTTCATGCTCGGCTCAATACCCAGTTCTTTGAGTCGGTTTTGGTATGCATAAGCACCGTACTCAGAACCTCGGTCGCTGTGAAATATTAGATCTGATTCTATATTTCTGCGACGGACAGCTTTATTTAGCGCTGACAGTGTTAGCTCAACGGATCGAGTATCCGACAGCTCCCAACCCAACACTTTCCGGGAGTAAAGATCGATAATCACAGCTAAATATTGCCATTGCCCATTGATCTTCAGATAGGTTACATCACCAGCCCATTGAGAGTCTGGTTTACTCGGCATACCATTCTCTCTTTGTAAATTTTCAACCTTAATGCAAGGATTTCCAGGCAAAGGGTGTCGACGATAGATCCTTCCAGCTTTCCCCACGATTCCAGCCTCTCTCATAAGGCGTTCAACGCGCTTGTGATTTATTCGTTCACCATTAGCTTTCAGCTCTGCGCTAATTCTTGGACTTCCATAATTACCATCATGCTGCGCATAGATAGCTTCGATACACCCAAGAATTCGTCTATTTTCTATGTCTCGAGTGCTCTCATCACGGTTGAGCCACTTATAAAACCCTTGGGGTGAAACATTCAAGTATCTACATAAGTACCTGACACCAAAGTCCGATCGATTAAGAGCTATGAACGAGAATCTTTCAGCTTTGGATCTTTCAGGTACATTTCCCACTTTTTTAGGAAATCATTCTCCTTTTGCAATTTCTCAACCTGCTTTTTTAGACGTCTTATCTCTTTGTCATCAGTTTGAGACTGAGTTTTCGTTGTCTTGGTCATACTTATTCTACGGCTGGGCTTCTCGACCAGCTTGCCTTCTCTACTTTCCTGTCGCCATCTATACACCATTACTGGATGCAAACCAATAATATTGGCGATAGTGGTCGTATCTACTTTCAGTTGATTAGTGAGAGCTACCACTCTAACTTTGAACTCTGTTGAATATTCAACAACCCGCTCTTCACTCAGTATTTTCGGCATTTTCTCCTACCCTATTCAAAAGGTAGGCGTCTACTCAATGGGGGAAGGTTTCCTAGTCGCAATTTGGCAACACATTTACAAATTGGCGAATTAAATGTTTCGCGATCTATCCAGGATGATAATTCTTCACTTAGTAGCCTTACGATCAACCAAGTAGGTTCGATGAACGATGGTTATGTTGATCAAGAAGGAGGCACTGCAAATATAGCAACACTATATCAAATGGGTACTATGAATGAAGCTGATATCGAACAAGAAGATGGGGCTGTATTAAGTATTGCCGTTGTTAACCAGATAGGTGAAATGAATGAAGCTGACATTGAGCAAGATGACACTATTGCAAGTACGGCAATAATAAATCAAACAGGCTCTATGAATGATGCTGACATCGAACAAGAAAATGGACCTGTTGTCGCAAGTATGGCCATTATTAATCAGCTGGGCACAATGAATGATGCTGGCATTGAACAAGGCGATGGAACCGCCTTTAGTACTGCCATTATTAATCAGCTGGGTGAAATGAATGATGCTGACATCGATCAAGACGATGGAACCGTCTTAAGTATTGCCACTATTAATCAGGCTGGCTCCATGAATATGGCAGATATTACCCAAATGGGCGCTGTTATTTCCCTTGCTTCTACCACCCAGCTAGGTAGCAATAATATGCATACAACAACTCAAACCGGTGTTGGTCAAACCGCTATAGTCCTACAGATTGGTAGCGGTAATATGGGCACGATTACCCAATAGAAGCTTACCTTTGCCCGCCTCAAGTACGACCTCTCAATACAAACTGAGGGGTCGTCATACGCCTGATTCTGCCTATCATCCTATCCGTTGCTGTTGTCCGGCTGCCCCGTAGTTGAGGCCAAAGAGGAGCACGGTTATGATCGCCACGAGTGGCTACCCAAGTGGTTCGACACTGACGGCGACTGCCAGAGCACCCGCCATGAGCTGCTAGTTCAGTTCTCCCAGGCGCCCCGGTTACCTCCACAAATGAAAAGCGCTGCATGGTAGATACAGGCCTCTGGCTAGACCCATACACCGGCAACTTTTACACCCTGGCTTCTGACCTGGATGTTGAACACATCGTCCCACTTTCATGGGCGCATGAGCACGGTGGTGCCAACTAGACCGTTGAGCTAAAGCGTCAGTTTACAGAAGACCCTAAGAATCTATAGTTGCTCGATGATGGTCGCAACCAAAATAAAGGCGATAAGAGCCCCGATGAGTGGATGCCAGCCTATAAGCCCGTTCAGGCCATCTAAGTGCAGAAGTTTATGGTGAGAGCGCCTTTATCTTGAGGGAAGCTGGTGGCAGTATATCGCTTCTAGCTGTAATTATGCTTTTATGAGGCTTCCATCAATATACTTATTTAACCACTATTTTTATGAACTTATTTCCTAGTAAATTAAGAGTTTTATCCTATGGTTCCTAGCCTAGTACTCTGCAAGACTTATCCCGTTGGTTTTGTTTGAGTACGATTTTAGGTGTCAGAATTACTTGGTTAACTCAGAGATAGATTTATCCAACCTTATAAATTGAAGTATGGGTTGGTTTTGCTCTTTCCAGACTCTTTCTATGCGCTGATAGTATCCATAGCAATATATGATTTTACTGTTTGATGAATACAGTATTTAGTTCGCTGGCTACTAAATCAATCATTTCGATACGTAGTATAAAATTGTACGAAAATGACTGCCGTGCTCAACGATGGCGACAAGATGTATATATGTGTGCAACTGTTGTATAAGGATTACTAATGAAGAAGTTAATCTCTCTAGCTACTGCCGTATCTGTTGTAATTAGCCTAGATGCCTTTGCGGGAAACAATACAGCGATATTAATTCAAGTTGGGTCCAATAATACAGCCAACGCAGATCAAGCAGATCCAACTACTCATAACAATCTCATTACCCAAACACAGATTGGTGTTTCTAATGATTCGGATGTATCTCAAACCACAGGCACCAACAATAGTACAGTAAACCATACACAAGTTGGGGAGTTAAATAGTTCAGAATCTCTCCAACAAGATAACAGCTTTTTTAGCCTTAGTTCGATTAGCCAGCAGGGCCAAGGAAATATTGGGTTTTCTCTTCAAACTGATACTACTTTGGGTTCTATTTTCGTAAACCAACTGGGATCTACGAATTTTTCTACTAATGGCCAATTTGAGTCTCTAGATACAAGATCCTTTACTAATCAGGTCGGTCTTATGAACGCCGCTCAAACTGTACAAACTTTGAGTGTTGGAAGTAGTCATGTAATAAATCAATTTGGCTCCATGAATATTTCCATCTCTCAACAACTTGAAGCTAGTGCAGGCAGTACTTTTAGCAATCAAATAGGGTCAGATAATTTTAGTTCGATTTTTCAAGGGGGGGGAGTTGGGGCTAGTGCCTTGAGTAGTCAAATAGGTTTAGGAAATGATGTCATTATTGGTCAGTCGCTAACCTCTTTAAGTAGCGCCGTGGCCAATCAGATAGGCGTAATGAATGGTGCAGAAGTACTACAGCAGAACACCACTGCCAGTACGGCTGTTATCAATCAGACTGGTTTTGTGAATTTTGCAGAAATTTCTCAAATGGGAGCTACCTTGAGTACAGCGATAACATCTCAAATAGGTAGTAATAATAGTTATTTAACTACACAGACAGGAGTAGGGCAAACAGCTATTGTCGTTCAAATTGGCAGTTTAAATATGGGCTCTACGATGCAGTAGTAAGTGGCAGTAAATATTGAAAAGTATTTTAAGCAGCCTCTTGTATCGGCCACAATTATCGCTGAATAAATTATGCGCACTCCTGTAGGTGACTGATGTTAGATGGACGATAGCCATTTTCGTGCTGCTGACGGATCTTTGGCACGAGTAGAAGGAAACGTTTTGGTAGTGGTATTTGATGGGCAGTTGGCAAGCAAAATCTTGGATAGAGGGCGAGGACACTTGTTGTCTGCAAATGAGAAATACCCACCAATTCCCATCTGGGAGGGCCAGGAGCTGATAGTTGAGGGGGGGTAAGGCATCAAATCCATCTGAAAAAATGATGTCTTAATTTCTATGTCTGAACTTGTTCTCTATAGCTAAATGGTAGCGAAAGTGGACTAAATCTAATCTGGAATATCTTAGTCATTCACTCTAATAAGATTGACTCTAGGGACTTTGCGCCTAAAGGGCACTTCAGTAAAGCCTCCTTCAGGTCTGCCCCGGCATCAGTGCTTTCTGAGCTGGGAACTAAGTAAGCACTTTTCACGGTTGGCGTGTCACCAAATGGCAATCTGGGTGTTGCCAATTTAAATGTATAGTTATTGAATGATGGGTCACGGTATAAACACTGAATATGTGTGTTGCCGAGATGTATATTTAGATAATAAAAATAGAAAGTGGTGAATATGGCAGGATTGTCTGATATTAGAAGTGGGCGAGAATATGAGCTTACTGAAATTGTAAAGCAGAGGCACTTTGTGTATGAGGGGGGAGTGTCTGTTCTTTCAGAAATTAAAAACCTTCATGGTTTCTCTGTAACTATAAAAACAGGAAGTATTTCAGGATCAAGGGGGCAGTATGTATCAGCTATCAGTGATGCCTTTAAGATACTTTCTTCATTTGATTTTCATAAAGGTCTTAATAAGAAGATCATAATATATCTTAGTGATCATAAAATGGTAAAAAATATTGCCTTCATGAACGGTGAAAATATCACTATTTTTCTAGGATCAAGAATCAAGAATCATATGTCGGCAGCTAAGCCAAGCAAAAAACCTCCAATTGTTTCAGTTAAAGGTGGAGTTACCGCTGGAGTGGGGCGTGCTCGTGGTATTGCGGACTATATGTATGATGTTACTTCTCGACAGCTTTTCAAAAACCCTAAAGAATCTGCGATGATAAAAACGGTTGTGATACATGAAATGGGACATGCATTGCATGAACATTTTCATCCTGAAATTTTTTGGGACTTGAAGAGAGAGTCGACAGCTCAAGCTTATAACTCTTGTGGATGGATAAATGCATCTTTTGATGTAAGCCAATATGCGACCACGAATGCTCTTGAATTTGTGGCGGAAACTTTTACTGGTATGGCTCTCGGAGAAAAATATGGCAAGATTGTAGCGAACGCCTACTCAGCGCTTGGAGGGCCGCAATAATCTTTGGCTAGTTAAATATCCCTATAATCTCAAGGCCCGCTCAATGCGGGCTTTTTTGTGTCTGAAAAATCCTGAGGCCCCATGTTCCAAAACGGCTACATCACAGTGTCGGAATCAGATTGTCGTTGTTGTGGAGATATCATTTTAAAGATGAAACGCTAAAGCGCCTGATTGGAGTCAGGAAGCGTTTTGGTAAGCCAATGATTATCAATTCCGGTTATCGCTGCCCAGCACATAACGCTTGGTTAAACGCCACCATGACCCATATCACTGGGCAGGCTGTTGATGTTCAAGTGGCCTTGGGTCTAGCTTACCGGTTGATTCAAATCGCCCAGGGGAAGGCTTCACTGGTATAGGGGTAAAGCAAAAGGGACAGTTTAAAAGGCGACTTCTTCACCTGGATGACCATGAGGCAATAACTGGCGAGCTAACCCGACTAACTGTCTGGAGCTACTGATGGCTTTAGCCCCACTAACGGCAATTCTTGAAACCGGCTCATTGGCTATTGAGCGTATATGGCCTGACCCGGTTAAACGTACTGAGAAAGTGCGGAAGCTGGAGGAACTCAAGCTAAAGGGCAGCTAGAGGTCGACAAAGCTGGAGTCCAGCACAAAAGCGTATTTGTCGCTGGCCGGCATCCCTGGATTGGCTGGGTTGGGGCTTGGCTCTCGCTTATCAGTTTGTTTTATATCCATTGCTCTGTTGGGGCTGGGCTATCTACAGCGCTAAGGGCTCAATACGTACTGGGGTGACTCGACCGCCAGTGCTAGAAACTGGTGGGCTGTTCTCAATGATAACGGCCATGCTCGGGATAGGTGCCATGCGTTCATATCACAAAACGCATGGTACTCAGACGGACAAACCATAAATAGTGATTTTTAAGGGTTGTCAGTTAATCAAGCTTCACTTTTTGGTTTATAGTTTTGCCAGATATCAGGGTATCTTTCCCAAGGAGGGGCTTCAGGACTGAACGCGCTATCAGGGTTAGCGGTATCTCGATACCAAAACTGTATTCGTTTCATGAAATCTGCGTCATTCCTGTTTCTAAAGATAAATCTTATTTCTGCATATGTAATAACACGGTTTTTTAAACCTTCACCGAAGTCATACTGATACATTGTTTTTCTTTCAAATGGAAATTTTGCTTCTACCATACCTTCTCCCTGTCCGGGTTTGGTAATTACGGCATTCCAATCCATATCATAGTCAATTGCAAAATGTATGAAGTGATGGTGTTTTACTAAGAATTCGATTCCAGCTTTGCTCTTTCTTCTGAACCTTTTGTTGTCTACAGATTCCTCCCCTGTTTGGGGTGGCTCTATACTGGAATCATCTGATACAACACATTTATATTTCTCTTTACTACGACAGAAATTATTAAAGTCTTCATTTAAGTAATGACAATCGTGTACAGCAGTACCGGTTAGTAATTGGTCAAGCCATGCGACCGTGTTGTTACTGGCAAAACCCTGCATGGTTCTTTGCGTTAGCTGCTGAATTAGCCTCGCTCTACTTCCCGAAAATCCATAAAAAAAGTCTCCGGAACAGTATCTTCTCCATGGCTCGCTGAATGGCATAGTAATTCTCCTATGTAAAGCAAAACTAAGTGGCAATAGTAGGCTTTCTCTCTTACTTCCCAAACCTAGCTCTAACATGAGGAATGTACTTGGATATTGCTTAGTTGATTTTATGAATTGGACATAAATTTTTAGAGTTTGGCCATTTGTTTTAGAACGAGAGCTGCCGGAAATTTCGACATCTGAAGGCCTGCAATTGAGGCCCTCTTTGATCCCAAAACAAGCCTTATATCGATCAGATTTTGTTAAAAATTAATTCTACCTGGTAAAGCCTATGACCCAAGCAGCAGAATATTGACACCTTAGTAAAAACATATCGATTACCCAAATAACCAGAATTATCTTATTGGTGGCTGGTTTATTCATATGGGGCTCTGATGTTGAGAAAGGTATAACTGCAAATCCTCAGGCAATAGAACATGAACCAGCCATGCTCGCCCTGGAGCAAAAATATATAGCTGAATTCAAAGATGAAATCAGAACCCGACTCCAGCGCATTGATAGCAAGTTGGAGTGTTTGATTGAGAGAGGGAGAATAGTAGCAAGGCGAATCAGTTATAGGGAGGAATTCGCTGAGAAGACTGAGAAGCTCTGCAAGCTGGGTCTGACTGACAAAGAGTTAGGCGAATTCTTCGAGGTAACAGAGCAAACAATCAACAATTGGAAGAATAAGCATTCCGAATTTTTTGAGTCCATAAAAAGGGGAAAAATTTGGCAGATTCTAACGTGACGGAGAGTCTCTTTCGAAGGGCCTGCGGCTATAGCCATGAAGCTGTAAAGATAATGCAGCACAACGGCAACCCCATTGTTCAGGAATATACTGAGCATTATCCACCAGATACAACTGCTTGCTTAGCCTGGCTTCATAACCGGCAAGGAGAAAAGCGGCAACGAAACCCTGACCAAGCCAGTGACGGTGCCTACATGCCACCGACAAATTCGTATTCGAGGTCAAGGATGCAAGAACGCGGGAGGGAAATGAGAGCGGCTATTAATGTTCCGCAAGGTCAGTTTTTAAACCTGCCGCATAAGTGCAGTGCTTACGTCGCAGGTTCCGGGTCTGGAAAGATCTGGGTTGGCTGTTCAGGGCAGCTAGCTCACTTCACGGCGTGCATAAATCTGATTAAGCAAAGGAATAGATAATGTCCAGCTTTCCCCAATAACCGTACAAAATCTTCAGGCTTGGCAATTCGCCTACACCATCGGCGACGGCCACAGTGCCGGCACTATTGTGCGCGAAACGGTAACTCTGTCCATCTAGCTCGTCAATAGCGATGCTCAAGCGGATGCAGTGCTTAAATGCACCATTGCCGTTATTGATGATCAGAACAATGTACAGACCGATGGTGCCGGTGATCTGATGTTCAGCATTTATGTAACCACCAAAACTCTGCAGACCGATGCAGGCCAGCCGGTATATGTTGCCGATCATGTAGCAGGCCAGGTATTTGACTGCATTGTCGAAGTGGCAAATCGTCTGGCTGTATATAGTTCAATTGCAGCTATGGCTATCTGAGTGGGTGATTAAAAGCATCGTCTTACCGGGGATACGGTTAGCGAATTAGCCGAGATGGTTACACAATTGTTATCCGCGTTAAATAATACTCAATGGAATAACTGATTAATTAGTAGGTTTTCTTTATTTTTGTTTTATTTGGTACGGTTAAAGAGGAAAAAATTTTGGATGGGTATGAAAGGGTGAAATACAATGCTTCCGACAGTATTAGTCCAGTAAACCTATAAAAGTAATTTTTCGCAGATTGGAGCTACCAAGACATACGGAAAATATAGGTTGTCAAGGAACAGGTATTGATTTATCAGCATTTGGTCCTAAAAAACTGTCCGAAATATTGTCGTACCTTATAATGTATGTAATGGATTGTAATTTTGAAAAAACTAAATAAGAACAGTTCTTTGCAAAGGACTGTATTTAAAAATTCCATCGCTGGCTTCACTTTAATCTGCACATCGACATTAGTTCAGGCAGAAGCGATTAGTACAAAAATAGACCTGGGTGAGCCGTTTCCATTTAAAATGGAAGATGGAATTGAATACGAGGTTAAATTAGATGTTGGCTATCAATTCGATAGTATTGAAAAAATTTGTATCAACACGGAAGTTAAAGATGGAGATGCAAGCGCAGCATTTTTCAGAGTAGAAAGTGAACCAGCAGGACCTTTCACTATGCCTATCTCTCAAGCGTATGCGCAGCCACTCCTTTATTTTATCGATGCTCCAACTCCGGAAAACCCCAATCCTGTCAAGCAGATGGTAAACATTAGCTTCTGTGAAGGTGAAACTAGCATTTTGGCGAAAAATTTTCTTGATGGAGAGGGTAAATTTACATTCAATGTGTCCGGTGGTTATGTGGAGTTCTGGGATTTTGAGCTGGTTATAGAGGGTGATGTCTCTGCCACTCAGTTGGCGATTGTGCTTGATGAACCTGCCGGATTTTCAGTTCCTTCCTATGGAGGAAGAGTCAATTATGATGCAAGTATTCGTAATTTAGACTCTTCACAATCGTTGGTGACACTTGAGCAATGGAGTGTGCTCAAATTTCCTGACGGCGATAATTATCCCATTCATAAATCACGGGATGTCGTGCTGAATTATTCTGAGGCAAAGGACTACACTCGAAATTATTTAAACATACCTGCTTGGTTTGAGGCTGGAGATTATGAGCTGACTTGGTATGTAACTGACCCAAATACCGGGGTTCGGGTGAAAGACAGCCTGCATTTCACAAAAAGTGCTGACTAAGTTTTAAACCGCTGGCAGGCTGGGGCGCCCTTGTGTCCCAGCCTTCCCTTCCGGCCGTCGTATTCAGTGGTGGAATGGCCGTATCGCCGGTACGAAGGACCAAACTATGGAGCCATGGCTGACATCGACAGAAAGACCCTCCTCTAATTTATTGATTTAATTATGGGTAAAATGTGTTCAAGAGCGGGGAGTTGAACCAGCCGATTTTAGTCAATGGCTCACTATCTCTGGTTACTATTTAGACAAAGATATATAACCTGCTGTAAATAATTGATGAGACTACTTCAGTTGTTTCCTGTCAAACTAAGTCTGATGGGTTACCCTATGCTGAGACAAGAGATACTAGGCCGTCATGCCCGACCTGAAAGAAAGAGCTGACTTTTATCGCCCAAATTCACAGTGAAGCAAAACAACAGCTCTTCGTTTTCTATTATTGCAATGAATGCTTTCCATGGGAGCTTGGCGATGAAGAAAAGAGGTAATGGTTAGTGAAGCTGTACAATGAATCTTTAATTAACGAAATAACTAGAACTAAGAATGATGAGTTCGCGCCCACACCCTGTAAGGTAAAATATTCATCTGTTGAGGTTCTCCCTGACCGGGAAGGACTTGATTCTGCCTCCGAAGAAGTAAGTGATTTATATTGCAAGATCAATGACGATTCGTCTTGGGGAGAGTATGAAGAAGCTGTAGAGAGAGCCGGTTGCCTAAATGACTATGCGACGCTTTTAGGCGGTTACCCTCGCTTCGTTCAAGGTTTCTGTACTGAGTGTAACTCAGAGATGATATTTTACGCTCAAGTGGATGCTGAAGATGAAGCGAGTATCAGGTGGAAATACGTTAGACTGGTTTATTTCTTTAGATGTCCAGAGCATAAAAATCAATTCCAGCTGGAGCTACGATGCCAATAATGGCTAACAAGTGCAACTGCTCGGACTGTGATCTTGCCCCGTTTTAACGGACACCAAAGTCAAATAGACGAGGTGTCTTATGCCAAAATATAACAAACCTAGAAAGACTTGGCAGTATTCAAACGAATTCAAAGTGAAAGCGGTAATGCTTAGCTTGATAGAGGGCATTCAAGTTAAGGAAGTGGCTAAAACTCTCGACATTCACCCTTTCATGCTGTCACGATGGTGAAAAGCGTTTCAGGAAGGGAAGATTTTGGCAGATAAGCGAAGAAAGCTTACTGATGTAGTCTCTAGAAAAGAAAAGGAACTTTCTAGGGTAAAGCGTTTGGAGGCGGAGAATCGTAAATTAAAGCAGGAGCTTGATTTGCTAAAAAAGTGGCAACGGTTTCTTGCGGAGGAACATCAGCAAGATATCGATTTATCCAGAGGTTTGGATCAGAACTAGGTATCAAAAGAACTTGTCAGTGGCTAGGAGTATCGCGCAGTGGCTATTATGATTGGCTGAAGAGGCCGCGATCGCACCGAAAACACCAAGATGATGATCTAAAGGTTCAGATTCAAAAGATTAGGATGACTCTGCAGGGCGCTATGGTAGTCCAAGAATTTGGAAAGCCCTGCTGACCAAGGGCTATGAAGTTAGCCGTAAGCGCGTAGCCCGGCTGATGCAGGAATTAGGAGTCGTAGCCAGAGTTACGAGAGTGACACGTAGGGCACCAGGCATAAAGCGTTTCCTAGCCTCTGGGGAGAATCTTAGATCGGAAGGAGCTGTGCCTAAAAGCAATAATCAAGTTTGGGTTCCTGACATAACTTACCTTAAGGTTAAGGGTCAATGGCAGTACTTGTCAGTGGTGATGGATTTGTATTCTCGCCAAATACTCTTAGCTACCAAGGAACTGATAGTCCTAAGAAAACATTGAAAATTTGGAAGCCTCTCGTGTGACCTATCTTTAAAGATAAGTTGAGGATTTCCTGAAGATGGTGACTTTATTGCTAAGTGTAGGCCATATTCATAAGTATTTAACTCTAGGCAGAGACGACTGGATCTCAATACAAGTCGCTCTGCTCAAAGAGTCTCTGTTGTCGAGGTTTGTTTTGCTATTCGGTTATGTAGGTGGCTTTAATTTTTTATCCAGGAGCCTTGGCAGCCTTCTAAAAGTAACTTTACTTTTCTCTTTGCTATACTAGCTGACAGTAAAGTAGGTTTTAAGATGGGGTCAGCGGAAGTGGATGTACCTGTAAAACCATTGTAAGTAAGGCGCTTACTTTTCGCGGCATCGTTAAACCCTTCTTCTAAACAGAATACAACATTACCTTCTTCTTGGGAATAGAGGCGTTCAATTCCCCCTTCTGTCGAAGCCCCTGAATGTGCCAGTGCTGATGTGAACATTATAATAATTGAAGGTAATATTATAGATATTTTCATATTTTCTCCTATTTATTTTGGTTGACCGTGAGAGGTAGCTAATGAAGTCAATAACCAAAAGTTGTCCTAGTTAATCTATGGCCGTAATGTCATTGATGCTACTCTTGCATGTCCCTCTGAGTCGCAACCGGCAACCCAGGTATCAATTCCTTTTCCTGTGGCCAATGCTGTTAACGCCATGGAAACCATTGTTTCATAACCTGGCTGTGTGCAAGATAAATTAACAATTCGAGGGTTGGAGCAGCTGTCAGGGTTTTTGTGATCAGTTTTGAACGTAATCTCGAAGCCTTTATTCTCCGATGAGCACTCCCTTTGCTGTATCATTTCAATATCCCGAATTCCGCTCCAGCCATTTGCTAAGGTTTCCATTGATAGGAAAAGGCTAAATAAAATAATCTTTCTCATCAGTGTTTCTCCATTTGTTAGTTTTGATAACGTATTTTCAAATATTTCCGGGGCTATTTTTTAATGTAGAGCGTCTGTATTATTGGGTTGTTTAACAGGCACTCTGCTGAGCTTGAATCATCGTATCCTATATTGACTGTTTTTGAGCTAGCAAAAGCAGTTAATGCAGCTGAATACACTTCTTTAGCAGTGAAGCTGCTGGCAAGAGAAATTCTTACTTGTGAGCTTCCACTGCATGGGGTATCAGAAATGCTTGGATAAACGCCTATATAGACAGTTTTCGTAGATTCACTTATGCCTATACCTGTTATTTCAATATCCTGAGAAGCTGATAAAGAACTCATAGATATCCCGCTAATCATAAAACTAAAAACTAATTTTTTTAACATGTTCAGATTCCTAAATGTATACAATTTGAGATTACACGTGTGCCGCGCTGTTAAGCAGAAAAGTAGCACTGACCTAATCTGGGGCTGCTTGATTTTAACTGTCTGCTATGCGCAGCTTATGATACCAATTAACCCAATGGTAATTTCATCATTCCCAATTGTTAATCCATTCAATTTCATGTGCATTTGAAGATATATCGCTTGATTCTTTAACATTTACACTTACTTTTTTCCTGAAGCTTGTGCAGATAATATTGTAGATAAAACCCTTGGGTAAGAAGCTTTTGAATTTTTAAGGTAGGTATACATAACCCCGCTACAATCTCCCTGATAATTTACGTGTGTACGTAATGTATTTACAAAAGCACTACCATTATCGCGAGTTGCTTGCACTGTGATACCTTTTACATCGATGTAGCCACATTCTAAATATGCATATGATTGTGTAAAGAGAGCTGAAAGGGTTGTCATTATTGAAATAATAAAAAATTTCTTTTTAAACTTTATAAATACTTTAAATTAGCTCTCGATGATGATTTTTTATGCTGGCATAGATAACTGAAAGATAGATATATCTATTTGTAAATATAGCGCCCCTGGGATCGCGGGCAGCTACAGCTGCCATCTAATACTATTTCTGGTACAGCCTAACAGCTCTAATCATACAATGTGTCTTTCCTTCCGAAGCATACCATTCATTGCTTTTATAGACCTGAAGCTTTACTGGAGTTTTAGAATGAAAGGCACTCAAAAGTAGCGATGTTAATTCCATACGGTTAATGGAGTCTTTAGCAACGAACCCACCTTCTGGACACTCTTCAAACCCCGTGTCAACGGCGACGACTAGTTCAGCCTGGTGAGTGTATGTTCGTATTTCAGTAACTTCTGCACTAGTCGACATAAGGCAGCCATATTTGCAGAGAGGGTCGTCGCCATCTCCATACGCTAGTATATTGCTTGAGCCTAATAGAAAAGACAAAGCTCCGATTGAGCTACCAACTAGTTTCATCATACCTCTATTTACCCTCGATTTATAATTAGACACACATAAACCCCTGAATATGGACGGCAGAAGTATAACGTGAATAAGCTCGTGAAGGCTATCTAGCGAAAGGGGTTTTAAGTAGGTTTCTTTTGATTTTAAAGAAGTAATATCCATGGTTAGTGGGAGACCCTTACCGGCTTCGCCATAGTAATCTGTATGACTTAATATGCAGACAGCTGATTAAGGGTGGGGGTTGCTTAAGGTATCAATCAGCCCTATATGTACGTCACTGTATTTTGGGTTAATAAATATACAGGGTTGTTTGTCTATGCCGGGAGGTCCTAAGAGTATCTTATTAATCAACCTTAAACTTTCAGTTATTGGAAGATGGGGTATGGATGATTAAATTTTGAGTTAAGTGGTGCTTATATATACAGTTTGTTTGTGTGCTAAAAAATAGAACTCTCACCAAGTGCAGAGTGAAACACTTTGATAATATAGCATTTTGGGCAAAAAAGTGCTTAAAAATTAGCTGAAACCTCGCAGTAATCATAAGCTAAATATAGGCTTTTTGAAGAGGCGTACCCTGAATTTACTTAAAATGGTGAATATTTATAACCTCCCACCTTTTTTAGTGCAACCTAATGGCTGCTAATTCTTTCGTAGAGAATAGCTCCAGAAAAAAGGTTTACCTTCAGCTCAAATCTTTGGTAGTTTTTATAGGCTTTAATGGCCCAGTGGTCATCCATAAACTCTATGTCTATTGGTGTATAATCATGCTGCTCTAAAATGGTAATTATAGAGGATAGTGGTAGGGCATTGTTAGGCAGCTTACTGTTATAGAGGTTGTTTGAATGTAGAGGCCGAGCAGCCAAAGCCTCCGATGGGGAGGGCTTATTAGCAGTAGCAAAATTAGAAACCATCGCAGTGATTATAATCAGTAAAAATATATTACTATTTTTCATCGAATGATACTTCCTATTGATAAAATTTTATAGCTGCTAACAAATGGATAGCATACTTTCTACCAACTTTCAATCTTTATGGTTGAGATTTATATGTAAACTTAAAAGCTATTTGTGATTTGGACAAGTGGAAGTAGTTGTTAGTTCGAAATATTTCCATTAATTAAAAGCCTGTGCCGGTCTGCTAGATTCTGGCTTGGTTACCTGAGACTCCGATGCAGAGTTGTGAATAGGTGCAAATAATCAGGCAATTATATGAGAAACAGATATGTAGGGGATTGAACAACTGCACATAGCTGTAATCAAAAGTAGATTTTACTTCGACTTTACTATATTCATCTTAAGCCAAGATAATTGATCAATAAGGTGAATTGGGTGGTTCCTTTTTTGATCTTGAGCCATCTATGGCGGTATGCACTTAATCTGATTTTTTGGATATTTCTAAGTCTATCTTCCAAATTGACATGCTAACTGGCCAAGCTTGCTCTTGTGGAAGCTATCTAAACATATTTTTACATTATTCATCTGGCTTGGATAATTGATGATATCGGGGGTGGGATCCTGAGTTTTTTCCAAAATTTAGGAAGTCTGCACTATTTTGGGGTGAGCGAATCATGCTTACAGAAAGATGGTGTAACGTTTAATTTTTAATGGTAAAACGAAATTAAGAGTGTTTAAAATGTCAATTAGTTTGATCTGAATTTAGCGAACGACTGTTAGATTGACGGCACAGAGAGCCTGTCGAGATGTTTGGGTTTGGGGTTGATACTGAGATGGCAGGTGAGGGGATAAAAGCTGTGAGGGATCTTGGTTAAAAATTGCTCACAAATCTTAGTGTTTTGATTTAGGTGAGAGCAGGTGGTGGCAAAAAGCTTGAATTTTATAGAAGTGAGTGTTTCGATGTTTTCGAAACCGGAAGGCAGGAAGAGCGAAGGTTAATCTAAAATATTTACTTTCCCTGGATATTTTCGATTTAGGCATGATAAACATATCAGCTGTTGATTGTATTTCTTTGTATAGATATGGGTTTTATGCCACTTCCCTTCTGAGGTCTATCTCTAACATCACTGGCAGCTTTAACTTTTGATCCATGAAGCCTGATTGCCAATGGTTGTTGTAAAATCAGCGGGCCATCTTCATAGAAGTCTGTATGGGTGAGAGTACACTTTGCAATATAGATACGCAGTGGTAGGTGGTTTTATTGGTATTTTGGTGCTGTTGGCTCCCGGTCTAGGAGGTATATTTTCTCGCGGTTTGCGGCTCATTAATTACGCCGAGATGCCTAAAGCTATAAGCTGCCTTTAGGTTTAAATTTACTTTCTTTAAGGTCGCAAGTCTATATACTATGCCTCTCGATATAACCTTGATGATGTACGGCATCTTAATCGGGTCTTATCTATATCAGGCTTTATGAAGTCAGCGCTCTCGGCTTATCTGATTTCATATTTGTGAATAGAGAGTCTAGTTAAGAGTGGAAAACTCCTAGGCTAGGCATAAGTTTTCTTGACGATAAATACTTCTCTGCTTGGCTTTTGCGTTCAATAGTAATGCTGTAAGCTCTAATCATAATTGCCTCATCCAACTTACCCTTCTCTATATTGCTAAAAACTCAGTTTTTTAGCAGGGAGTAACTTTTTGTTATTGCTCTAATTTTAACAAGCTTATACTGTTTTAAGCCTACATGATATTCTTGGTTCAGGATAGTAAAAGTTTCATAGGGGTTTTAGTTTCGAGGTGAATGTCCAAGCAGCGATGATTTTATTGCTGAAGTCGTTTTATTGTTTTTGGCTAATTAACTCGTGATTTTGATCTAATGATGATAAATTCTACATGATTTCCAAGGGGGTTATAGAGGGAGGGGCGGTCAAATTTTGACTGGTTAATGTACTGGTAATTTTGATTTTGTGGTTTTGTTTAGGTGTTTTTTCCATGAAGAGCATTAATATACCATAGGAGATTAAAAGATGTATAAGAGCATTCTATGTGCTATAGAGGCATCACATGAAGGCAGGCTTGTTCTTTCAAAAGCGGTAGAGCTTTCGAAGAAATTTGAAAGTAAATTGTTTGTTCTAAATGTGTTGCCTTATGGCTTCTTGCCGAGGGATTATCAGAAGGAGTTAAAGGAGAGTGCTCTGCCGAAATTTGAAGATATCGCATCCGATTTTGGTATTTCCAAAAAGAACAGGGCTCTTAAGGTAGGAAAACCTTACGAAATCATATGTAAGGAATCTGTGAAGAGGAAGGTAGATTTAATCGTGCTGGGTACTCATTCCAAGAAAGGGTTGAGTTCTATTATTGGATCTACGGCAAATGGTATAGTGAATCATGCGCATTGTGATGTAACTTTAGTCAGAATTTAACTTCCTGGAGCTAGAGAAATACTGTGCGTATAGCTTTGTCGGGGTTTAATCTATTGGTTTAGCTTGGCCTTACGTAGAAAGGTTTTGGGCAGGTTTGGAAAATCTGAATGCTACTATGGAAGCAGCGATGCTGGTTTTATGGTTAAACCTTGCTAAGTGGTGATCTCGATCATTAACTTCAGCGTGCGCTTGTTATCATGGTTAATTATTACAGAACGTAGAATTGAAAGGCCGAGTAACAAGGATTTACTCGGCCAAAGGAGTGCTTGATTCAGTTTTTCTAGGTTGCGCTAAAGCTAATGTTTACTGGGATAAAGATTGAGTTGGATAATCGAAGTCGTCGCCTTGAGCCTCTTCATCATCAGTGGTAGTGGTCGCAGGAGCATTGCGTAATACTAGAAAGCCCGCGGTTCCAGCTATTACAGAGGCTAGTAGAATGCCAGCTTTGGCCTGAATTAGTAGCTCATACTGGGAGCTAAACGCAAGCTCGGCGATAAAGATTGACATGGTAAAGCCGATACCTGCGAGCAATGCCACACCGATTATATGTTGAAAATTAGCTGCCTTGGGTAATCTCCCCCATCCTAACTTCCAGCCAATCCAGGTTGCGCCCACAATACCCACGAGCTTACCAAAGACCAAGCCTCCTATAACTCCAAGAGTAACTGGGTTAAAAACTGCCGCTGAGCTACTAAAGCTATCGAATGGGATGCCAGCATTAGCGAGGGCGAATATTGGGATTACAAGAAAGCCAACAGGGATATGTAAACGGGTTTCCATACGCTGCAGGGGGGATTGGGCGAGGCTCACGCCATTACCCAGGGCCATAACACGCGCGCGTAGTGCATCGTTGGCAATAATCTTGTCACCTGGGCGGAAGCAGCGGTCAAAGCTGCGGATAATATCCTTTACAAATGTGCTAAAAGCAACAGGATCATATTTTGGCTTGGCAGGTAATGCCATAGCGGTAATGACGCCTGCAAGCGTGGCATGAACGCCTGCTAAGTAAAGTCCATACCACAATAGTATCCCAAGGAATACGTAGGCTGATGATCGACGTACGCCGGCAGCGTTAAGAAGCCCCATTATTACAATTAGGCTTCCAGATGCGATTAGAGCTATAACGTTCACCTGCTCGGTATACCAGATGGCGATCACGAGGATTGCGCCGAGGTCATCAACAATAGCTAGGGCAACCAGGAAAGTGACCACTGCACGGGGAACTCTGTTCCCTAGTAACGCAATGCATCCTACTGCGAAAGCAATATCAGTAGCCATGGGGATACCCCATCCACGCCCTGCCTCTCCGCCAATATTAAAAGAGGTATAAACTAAAGCAGGTACTAGCATGCCGCCGATAGCCGCCATTACAGGCAATACAGCTTGACGCAGGTCGGAGAGCTCTCCTACAAGAAATTCACGTTTAAGCTCCAGCCCTACTAGAAAAAAGAAGATGGCCATCAGGCCGTCATTGATCCAGTGGTGTAAAGACAGAGAAAGCTCCCAATCACCTGTACCTAAGCTGATAGGCATATGTAGTAGGTGTTTATAGGTATCTTGAAGAGGGGAGTTAGCGATAATAAGCGCTGCCAGTGCTGATAGCATTAGCAAAATCCCACTACTGCTTTGGCGATGGATGAACTCTTCAAATGGAGTAACCAAGCGGCCAAATGCTTCTTCCAGCGGTGCCTCAAAAACCTTTCCCTTGCGAATCTTGAACCTATCCAAAACGCTCTTTGCCATTGGCTAATACCCCCTTTCTCAAAGCCAAACCCCATGAATTGTAGGGTTTTTCAATTACCTATAGGAGTCAGAGGTTAGCACGACCCCGATATCTTTAACCAGATTAACGGGGCTTTATTGCACTTGTTTGCTTGAAAGACATATTGCATGATTGCTCTAATTTCCAACGACGTGGATAGGCGGCTTAAGGCTGATTACGAGTTTCTCTATGGGAGCCTTAAAGAGCCCATACATAATGCAGGGCTTAAGAGATTAGAGCTGTATTAACTCCGGTTTGGCGGTGTTGTCCTTGTGATAAGTGGTTAATTGATTACGGATGGTTTGGATTCCAATTAAATATCCAGTGGGAGGCGGCAGGGGTGGGGTTGGAAAATAGATGAATGTTAGAAGGGGCCGCTTTTGGTTTATAGTCCACCATACCTCACAGGTTATTTTATTAGTTCAAGGCATTGCAAGATGCTCAAGAGGGATTCGAGTCTGCATAGCTATATCGAGGATATGCAAAATTCTATAACTTTTAAGATATTTAATAGTTTTTGTAAAGGCTAGGCCTAGAGTGAGAGGAATGATGTGGCCGATTTGAGTCTAGGCCACATCAATAATTTAACTTGCCTACATGTCAATTATGCAAATTTTGGGCTGATACCCCATTTATTCTCCTCTGTACTATCAAGTACTAGAAAAATAATTAGAACTATTCCGCCAATAAGTGGTATCAGACTCAAAAGCTGCCACCAACCACTTCTACCAGTGTCATGTAGGCGGCGTGCAGTGATGCTGATAGTTGGGACTAGCATTGCAAGGGCAAATAAGATTGCAAGGAACCCGATACCAAGCACAACATCTAGTATGCTTATACCGATGGAAAGTACAAAATAAATCAGGGTAAACATCCAAAATTCAGTGCGACGGGCACGTCCAGAGAAGTCTGCATATTTACTAAGCGCATCTAGGAAGTACTTCATTTTATTCCTTCGTTGATAATAGATTATTTAATTTTTTGGGTGACTCAAAAGGCAATTCTTTTCCTCACCTGTAGCCGAAATTTGTCCACATAAAGCTACGAGTTCCTAATTGGAAGCTACCTTATTTGAGGTGCCCAGCTGAGGGCTGGCTCAACATGTTATGGCTTAGAGTACCTTCGATCAGACGCGCAATAGTAATTATATTTCAGATAGAATCAATGGGTCGAGCCACACACGCTGTTACAGGGGCCGTGTTGGACGTGATGATTTCTGTCAAAGCTTGAGAACTCGATCTTTTCATCGGGCAGCGATGGCCAGTCAGCAAGAGATAACATAAGAGGCTTTCTCTAGCACTCACAAAGATACTTAAAATGGGTTTACCTAGTTGTTAGCTGGGAGACTCACTCTTTAGAGCTGTCCGAATATCACGAAGCCATGCGTATAACCCTGGCCATTCTGTGCCCATCACGAAATTCTTGTTAACAAGCGTCTCATCAAAACTCAACTTTTTCCAGTGTGCCCCTGCTAAGCTTGCCTCAGCCTGGCATACAGGGTGACCAGTTACTGGTAGGTCTTTCATTAGGCCCGTGGCGAGTAGAATCTGGAGTCCGCGACAGATTGTCGCTACGACTTTCTGGGATTCTGCAAAAGCTATTACTAGTGATTTGACGAGTGGATCGTTTCTCAAGGTTTCGCAGGCGCGACCTCCGGGAAGTATGATAGCATCGTAGTCATTCGCATCTACCCCACTTAATGCTCTATCAACCATAAATCGGTGCCCCTCCCACTCTGTAACCGCTTGATAGCGATCGTTGAAGTCGTGGATGCATGTAGTGATGTATTGGCCGTCAACTTTGCCAGGGCTAGTGGTTTTCACTTCATGTCCAAGCATCTTCAGGCAATGGAATGGAACTGCCAGTTCATAATCTTCAGTAAAATCACCGCATAATATGATGATTCGCCCCATCTTGGACCTCTCCCCATAGCTTATGGATACTGCGACCTTATATTAGGTGGGTGAAGTCTAGCTGAGTTGGTGGTTGAGCCTGGGAGAGTAATTTTGGGGCTATCCAATGGAATTGGGGAATTTCTCCCTTTCTAAGTAGTCGTTTTTTCCTTTTTTTTGGCTTTTGGGGCAATTTAGTTCGTCATTTATTATTCACTGGATGAACCTCCGCCCCCAAAATAGCTATAAGCAATCCCTTTACGTCATCCCCTTGAATCCTTGATAATTGGCGCCCAAACTTCCCCGCTAGTTGGTACTTGGTGCTAATGGTGGGGTGCATAGGAATGGTATGTGAAATCTTGGAGTGATCGGTGACTACTACAGTTGAACGCAAAGCGACCAATGTTCATTGGCATGAGGGTGAAGTGACTAGGGAGAAAAGGGCGGAAATCCTTGGTCATAAAGGCGCGACCCTTTGGTTCACTGGTTTGTCTGGTTCTGGCAAGAGCACTGTGGCAGTTGCTGTAGAAAGGGCTCTGGCCGCTAGGGGCGTGCTAAGTTATCGCTTGGATGGGGACAATATTCGCCTGGGTATCAACTCCAACCTTGGCTTCTCTGCTGAAGATCGACAGGAGAACATCCGTCGGGTAGGTGAGATCTCCAAGCTTTTTGCAGATACCGGGGTTGTGGTATTGAGTAGCTTTATTAGTCCATACCGTGATGATCGTGACATAGTCAGAAAAATACACGAATCTGGCGATCTTCCTTACCTAGAAGTTTTTGTGGATTGTCCTCTTGAAGAGGCTGAGTCGCGGGACCCGAAAGGGTTATACAAAAAGGCTAGAGCCGGAGAGATCAAAGGTTTCACAGGCATTGATGATCCCTATGAGGCCCCGCTCTCCCCTGAATTACACCTAAACACTGCTGAAATGACTCTTGAACAAGAAGTGGAGATAATTATCTCTACATTGCAGGAGAAAGGCGTCATCACTAAAGGCTAATTTATTTCCTTAAGTTCGTCTTGAGAGGGGGCCATAGCGCCTCCTTTTTAACTTTCAATAAGTACTTGATTTGACTTTCCATAGATAAGATATCTGCTTCCGGCTACTGATACTTTGGCCCTAGATGTCCTCACCGGCGCCAACTAGCGGCTGCCTTGCTTATCCCTTCATATAATCAACCTGTACCAGATACAGAAGTTGACGGCTGTGGAGGCGTTTATGTCGACAAGGGGAGCATGGTTTCTCTCAGTTTTTTTCTTGTTCTTGCTGGCTGTGTTGGGAGCAGTTGCGTGGGTTGCGTATGAGAAGCTGCCAAAAGTACATGGAAAAGTAGATGCTCCTGTACTGGGGGTGCCTAGTGGCGCACTAAATTATGACCCTACACCTGCATATACTGGTCCTCATCCGAGGATGATGTCTCGCCCGCCAGAATACTTTCCATTTCCGATCTCGATAGGTGAAGTTGGCCCTGTGGAGACCCTGTTTACCGGTCCATCCAAGTATCCATTCTTTTGCGGTAGAAATGCCATTACGAATAAACAGCCGTTGGTCGATAACCAGGTGAAAGAGGGGGTACCTGTTTTTACGCTGAATGAGGCAGGCGAAAAAACAAAGGAAGTTATTGGGTATAGTCGCGACTGTAGTCATGCAACTGAGGTTACCTATTTCTATCGCAGTACAACTGATGGAAAGTTTCGCTATCTGTTTGAGGCGCGAAATGATATTGATAAAGTGACTGTAAATGGGCGCCAAGTGGATTTCATTATACGCGTAGAGACAGGCACTATTAATCGGCATTTCTATGCGATTGCTGCTTTGCGGGGGGATGGGGAAACTGCAGAGGCACCTAATGGCAGCAATTGGAACCGGCGGTTGATTTATCAATTTAGGGGAGGTGTCGGTATTGGGGGGCGCCAAGGTAACCTCAATAAAGGCGATGTAACCAGGCGGCGAGTGGATCAGTTGGCGCGTGGATATGCAATTGTTTATTCGACAGCAAACCAAACCCGCAACCACTACAATATGTGGCTGGCGGAGGATACAGCGCGTCGATTAAAGAAGCAGTTCGAAGCCCTTTATGGCGAGCCAATGTATACAGTGGGTATAGGTGGATCGGGGGGGGCTATCCAGCAGTACTTGTTTGCCCAAAATGCCCCTGGTTTATTGGATGCTGCAATCCCTCTCTACTCGTATCCGGATATGGTCACTCAGACTATCTACGCATTCGATTGTGAGCCGCTGGAATACTTCTTTGATGTGCAGGATGCCGATAATCCTCGCTGGAAGAGTGTAGAGGAGCGTTCAATTCTTCAGGGGCTCGCTGCGAACCCTGAAGTGAATAGTCGCTTCCACATGATCAACGTTGCAGCTTCTTTATTTGATAGCCGCTATAGGAACCGAGCTCGAGGGGCAACGGAGTGTGTGGAAGGGTGGCGAGGGCTAGTGCCCTTGGTTAATAACCCTAACTTTGTACATTTTTTTAAGAGTTTTTCTACCTCTGTTGTAGATAATGTCCACTGGACTCATTGGGAGAACCTGCGTCAATTCTATGGCGCTGGAGAGAATGGTTATGCCAATAGTACTTGGGATAATGAAGGTGTTCAGTATGGTTTAAAGGCACTGGTAAATGGGGATATAAGCATCGATACCTTTTTAAAGGTGAATGCATCTATTGGAGGGTGGAAGGCACAGGAAAACCAGAGTGATGAAAAGTTGTGGTTTCTAAACGGAGGCTTATTGCCAGTGAAGCTATCTGTTTGGAGCGAGCAAAATTTAAACTTGGGTACAATTGCAAAGCCGGCAAAACGGAGCCGCGCAAGTATGGAGGCGATTAATGGGATCTACCGGTCGGGCCATGTTTTTCTAGGAGATGTTGAGATTCCGATAGTGGATATGCGCCACTATCTGGATAAAGAGCCCGATATGCACCATAGTTCAGCTTCTTTTTCTGCACGTGAGCGTATTCGCCGTGCTCGGGGTCATGCAGACAACCACTTGATCTGGGTGAGTCACAAGGACCACAACCCAGTGGATGAAGCGCTCGATATAGTTGATCGCTGGATGCAGAACATTATTAATAATCCTTCGAAGGGTGTGGTAGGCAATCGGCCTGAAGGCGCCAACGACCGCTGCTTTGACCGGGAGGGCAATGTACTAGCGGCTGGCCCTGAAGTTTGGAATGGTGAATGGAACGGCTTGGCTTCCGGGAAATGTATGCGCGAGTACCCGATTCATAGCACTTCCAGGCAGGTGGCCGGTGCACCGATTACTGATGATATTTTCAAGTGTGCATTACAGCCTGTAGAGAGAGCCTTGGCAAAAGGCGTATATGGTCCTCACACGGAAGAAATTACTGGACGAATTGATGATTTGCTGCGCATTTTTCCTACTGGGGTGTGTAACTTCAATGAGCAGGATTTGGCGCGTCCTAAGGAGCAGTTAATTCCAATGGAAATCCCTGTGAAGATAGCTGGTCACTTGATTGATCCTGACTATCGGCAGGGCAAAATTATGCAGGAGGTGAGTGTGGATGAGGTGGATGTGATGGCTGCACCGGTTTCTGCTCCCTCTGAAGAGGCCCAAGATTAGTAACTCTTACTTTTGGCGCGAAAATTGTTGACAATAAATTCCAATCCGGTAATATGCGCCTCGCTCAAGGGGGCAAGGCCCTTAAAGAAAAGAGCACCGGGTGGTTAGCTCAGTTGGGAGAGCGACGGCCTTACAAGCCGTAGGTCACAGGTTCGACCCCTGTACCACCCACCAACTTCTTTCTAAGAAGTTTACTACCGAGGACCGGTAGTTCAGTTGGTTAGAATGCCGGCCTGTCACGCCGGAGGTCGCGGGTTCGAGTCCCGTCCGGTCCGCCAGATTAAAAAAAGGCCCGCACGAAAGTGCGGGCCTTTTTTGTGGCTGTTTAGGCTGGGGAAACATTTCTGTGGTCGCCGATATTGAATAATTTTCGACCTTCAGCTGTTAATATACTCACAAGTCATATCGGTTATGTGGCAAGCTTCTGAGTTTCTTGCTCTGCCTATAAAGGCCTGAGTTCTAGTTAAATACCGCCCGCTAGCCGGAAGTATCATACCTGCCGACAATCTTCACCCCCATCCCTTCTTAGGTAGATTGTTCCTTCAGGGGGCTTTGAGGTGTATGGTTATGGATATATAGTCATTTTACTGTCAGTTCAGTAATTTAAGGTGGGTTCATATTCCTTGTTGATTTGAGGTGACTACAGAATTGGACCTGGTGCAAGATAGGGGCTGCAGGTCAGTCTCCCCCGGAAGTAGGTTTATGCGGAAGTCGCATTGCGAGGCTAGCTGTCGTTACTGCACCACATGAACCTGGCTGAAGCTTTTGCATTTTGTAGTTATTTTTATGTATTCCGACAATTGTTTGGCACGGCATCTGCTCGAAAAATTATTGTATGAACTACTGCATCTAGATTGAAGCCGCTTTTTGGATATGGTGATATTGGCCCACTCGTACCGAAGCCTTTTTCAGTTGAAATGCAGGCTATAGGCTGACTTGGTTATGATGTGGAGACTTGTCCTTTAGTACACCTCAATTTCTTTTGGATTAATTGTCGCCTCATGGTTTTAAAAACATTGATGTGTGCCTAATTAGAATATTGATGTTTTGGTTTAAATTGGTAAAGGGGAAATGCTCTTGGCAGAGCGGATAATAAGTTTAATGTATCTGATAGGTGCCCCCCAATAGGCATAATAGTTTTTTATAAGGTTTGTCCATGATGCCCCATTTTTTAGACCGACTAGATCTTCAGGTATTTACTGATGCAGCTTTTCGAATTCCATACCAGCAGGTTAGAGGCGGCTTGTTTCCTGGTTTGGATGTTTGGGTCAGGCGTGACGATTTGATCGACCCACTAATATCAGGAAATAAGGCTTATAAACTTATCCATAATTTGATTGAGGCCAGAAGTCAAAGGGCTGAGACAATTGTTACATGCGGCGGGGCTTGGTCAAACCATATACACTCAGTTGCAGCCTCTGGAGCTCGCTTTGGCTTTAATACTATAGGTATTATTCGCGGTGAAAGGCCGCCGGTGCTTAGTGCTACTTTACGGGATGCTGAACGCCTTGGAATGAAATTAATTTTTGTAACAAGAGCGCAGTTTCGACGACGCTATGAATCGGGCTTTATAGAGGAGTTGGGGCTTGAAAATCAAGGCGTCTACTTTGTACCTGAGGGGGGCTCTAATCTGGCTGGCGTGCGAGGTACTCAATTATTGGGACGTGTAATAGAGTGCACGGCGCCAGTAGATTTTGATCAAGTTTGGGTAGCCTGTGGGACTGGAGCTACCTTTGCTGGGCTTAGTTCAAGTATTCAGAGATCGTCTGTTGTTGGGGTTGAGGTTTTAAAAGCAGGGGAGAGTGTTCGGAAAAGCGCGCAACATTGGCTTGCTGTGCTTGGCCAATCTTCAGAGATTAACAAGAGTATCCAGGCTGGAGTGCAAGTGCCTCACCTCTTGTCTAATGAAAGAATGGGGTGTTTGTTGGGGGGATATCATGGAGGAGGCTATGGGAAGCTCTCAGCGGAATTAAGAGAGTTACAGCGTATGCTCGAAGATCACTCTGGGGTCCCGATTGAGTCTGTTTATATTGTGAAGTTATTTAATGCCCTTCAAAAGATTAATAATAGTGGAAATATCTCTCATGGGGAGCGTGTTCTTATAGTTCATTCCGGGGGCCTTCAGGGAAGGCGCGGTTATGAATAGGAGTTGCTCAAATATTAGGTGAGGTGACGTAGTGAACCTCTTAAATCTACAAGGTTGTCGGGAAAGTGTGCGTCGTAGTCTATGATGACTTTGTGCTTTCTCCTGACTTCTGCAAGTTCGACTGAAAAGTTAGTCTCCGGCATAATGGGGGTTTGGGCTCTCGGGGTTTCACCTAGCCAGTTAGTATCGACTGAGCGGGTATTCAGCTGGCTGTTGAGGGGTACTAAATATGTATAGGGGGAATGGTGACTGAGTTTCAAAATATAGGTCTAATTGGTCGTACAGAAAGTGAGAGTGCAGTTATATCACTCGAGCGCTTAATGTCATTCCTTCAAAAAGAAGGTTATTCAATAGTTCTGGAAACTAATACGGCAGAGGCGCTATCAGGGCACAATGTGAGAGTGTCTTCCAAGGAGCGGCTTGGCGAATTGTGTGATTTAGTTATTGTTGTTGGTGGTGACGGAAGTCTTCTTGGGGCAGCGAGGGCGCTTGCTAAGTATAGTGTTCCGCTATTGGGGGTTAATCGGGGACGTTTAGGTTTCTTAACAGATATTATGCCAGGCCAGGTTGAAGAAAAGGTTGGGGAGGTGTTGTCTGGGAAGTATATGGCTGAGAGTCGATTTTTATTAGATATGTCTGTCACGAGAGCCGGAAAGCAAGTTGGCAAGGGGGCTGCTCTCAATGATGTGGTGCTCCATCCGGGTGAGTTTATTCGGATGATTGAATTTGATTTGTATATTGATGGTCAGTTCGTATATACACAGAGATCGGATGGTTTAATCGTTTCCACTCCAACAGGCTCAACAGCCTATGCGCTTTCTGGTGGGGGGCCTATTATGCACCCTAAGCTAGATGCAATTGTCCTGGTTCCTCTTAATCCTCATACGCTAAGCAGTCGTCCTATAGTTGTGGAAGGTAGCAGTGAGTTTAAACTCATAATTGGTGAACATAATATTGCTAAGCCATATGTCACTTGTGATGGACATGATCAGGTTATTACGCGGCCTGGAGATGTAATTAGAATTCATAAAAAGCCACATCGATTAACATTGATTCATCCTTTAGATCATAATTTTTATGAGATTTGTCGCTCTAAATTAAATTGGCAAAAAACTAGTTAGTGTGTATTTAAGCTGCGGGTCTAGAACTCTAATTTATTTATAGTTATAGAGTTAGAAGGTTTTCAGCTAGGTAGGGTGATGGGCTATAGATTTTTAAGATTTGCACCAATGGAAAGTTATCCCGAGGTTCTGTTTGTTGCGGCCTGGGCAACTTCTCAGTGGTAAGCTTTTTAATATGGATGCTATGATTCGTATGGTCTGTCCTGTATTTTTTCAGTTAATTAGATTTCCCTGATTGGGATTTATCTCTGTACTCCAAAAAATTATTGAAAATGCCACAGGAAAAGAGGTGCACTTTTAACAAAAGTTCTTTTTGTTAGTGCTTAGATAGGTCACTCTAAACGTTAAGGTCAAGAGTGTGTTTAGGGGCGTCCGCACCAGTGGTGAGATTTTATAGTGGTTTGATTCTTTGTTGCTTGATGTTATGAGTAGATAAACTTCCTTTATCAAAAAAATATTAAGTGATAATAGTAGAGCCCACCCCTCTTTTTGGAGGGGTGCATGTTTGCAGTCTTTTTTTGTGGGCGCAGGTATTACTTAGGTAAATAATTTCGGTAAAGATTCTTCTTCTGTGCTTTCCGAAAAAGGCAATTGCTTTTCCAGCAACCGTTCCACCAAAACTTTGACTTTCTGTTGATTCAACGGCCGTGGCTGTTCTTGATATATAGCTGCGCTTAAGAGTCCATGAAGCTCTTCAAGCTCTTCAAAAGCTAATTGTTGGGTACTTTCTGTGAGGTTGCTGCCTCTTAGCTGGGGCCAGCGTACATGAATCCAATCTAAAAGAGCTTTTTGGATGTATGACGGTGTTCCACTATCCACAGCCCTCCTTAGAGCTGATTCTCGCTGTGCCGCCGTATTCCTCGGAGTTTGGTGGCTGTTTGGCCTGTGGCTGTTCCTGCTGTTCCAGCGAGTTCGGTAAAAATAGATAACCCATAGTAAGTGTGATGCGATTGCCGCTATAGCCAAGTTGCGCCAAAAGTAGTCCTGGATTTCTAGGCTTGTAGTGCTAGAGGCCGGGGAGGGTAATTGACCAGGTTCTTGATTTTGCGGTGAGGTTGCTGCTGTACCACTGACATTAAAACGAAAAGCTGGTAACTGAGTGGCCCGCTGTTTTTTACTCTTGGTGTCCCACCAGGTAACAGTAATAGCGGGGAGTTGGTAGTCACCAGGCTGGGTGGCAACGATTGCAGTGGTTTCTATACGGCTGCCGGTTACTCCATTTGGGCCAACCTGGTCCTCTTGTTGGGGTTGGTCTGGATAAGTCTTAAGCCCTTCTACGTCAAGCTTGGTCAATGGTGGGAGTTGGGCGGCTCTCAGACCTTCAGCGCGAATAGTGAGGATGCGAGTGATAGGCTCGCCGACAGTAAATGTATCTGGGTCCTGACTCCAACTCTGCACGATCCCCAGGCTCGCAGCTGGTAGCCAGTCAATTCCACTATAACTATCCGGCTTCGGAAGCACTTCTATTGTTTTCGCTTGTGAGCGCAGGCGTAGGCGTTGGCTATTTCGATTAAACAGAGAGAAGGGATCTCTGCGCCCAGCAATGGCTACATAAGTCAGAGCAGGGATGGAGAGTTGACCGGAGCTATCTGGGAAGACCGCATAAGTAAGCTCGTATACCGCATGGCTAATACCATCCAGCTTGCGCTCATAGCGCTGTTCATCAACTTTTTCTACGTGAGCACCGGCAACCTGGAGTGGCTCTGTGGCTATATCGTGTAAGCCAATAGTGGTGTACAGGCGTACTTTGACCAGTATCTGTTCTTGTACATAGGCTTTATCTTTATCCAGCTCAATTTCCAAAAATGCCTTGCGGTTGGCGCCATCAGGAGTATTGCCTGCTTCACTAACCGTGACTGGAATCGCATCTGATACTTGGCCTTTGTAGTGGAAAGATGGTACGAACAGTTTTCCTTCACGCTTGGGCGCGAGTGTAAGCGTCCACTCTACAAAGCTTTCTGCGCGGCCATTTATTACCCGGTATTGATTGGATTGCTGTCTGGAGAGGATATCGAAATCCTGCTCAAGTTGCTCAAGGTCAGGCTGCCCGCCGTTTTCATCGCCGGAGTAGCGCACACGTAAGTTGACAGTTTCATCGATGCCTATTTTATTCCTGTCGACAGTGGCTGTTAGGTCACTGGCGAAACTAAGATTGCTGCCACCAAGTAACAGCAAAAAAAAGAACAGGTGATAGAGGCCAAGTTGGCTGAATACGCTGTTTATCATTTGCTTTTCGTTTACGTGTACCATTAACTTTTCCGAAATTAGGGCACTCAGAAATCCATAAGTGGTGAACTTTTACCACCTCTGCGTAGCGCCATTTTCTGGGGGCTCCCACTCCCCACTGCGATAGGCCCGGCGTCTTTGCAGGCTTTCATACTTGAATTTCTCACGCATCAAACCAGCGGGATCGTCAGGGATTTGCCGCAGCCACTGATCCAGCGCTTGCTGGGTTTCTGGGTCCAAGGTGTTTTCCTTCGCATTAGCGGGTTGCTCTTGTTCCCGCCCCTCTTCTTGTTCCTTTTCATCCTGCTGAGCTTTTTGTTGTTCCTGTTCCTGGTTTTCCTGCTGCTCGCTTGCAGTCTGTTGTTGCTGTGCCGATTGTTCTTGCTCCTGTCCCTCGGATTCCTGCTGCGAGGCTTGGGGTTCACTAGTTGACGGTTGTTGCTGGTCTTCCTGCTGCTGGTCCTGTTGACTTTGCTGTTGTTGATTTCCGGACTGTTGTTCTTGCTCTTGTTGTTCCTGTTTTTGTTGTTCCCCGGATTGCTGCTGAGCTTGTTGTTGCTGGCGTTCGTGCAGCTCCTGCAGCTTTTTCGCGATCTCCCGATTATGCTCTGCGTCGGCAAATTGAGGAGCCTGTTCCAGGGCCTTATCGTAAGCTTCGATTGCCTGCTGGTAATTGCCCTGCTGGACGAGACTATTGCCGAGGTTGTAGAGCGCTTGAGGATCGCTATTTAAGGAGAAGTCTTTTTGGGCGGCTGCGTAGTCTCCGGCCCGGTAATTGGCGGCGCCGCGCCATTGTGGGTTGCGGAAAGTTTCTGCCGCTTGGCCGGGCTCCCCCTCATTAAGCAGTTTCTGGCCCTGCTGGTCCTTCCGCTGCCACAAATCCTTCCATTCCAGCGCATAGCTGTCGCTGGGAAAGCCTACTAGCAATGCAAAGGGTAGAGCACAGGCTAGGGCCCCCTTACGAAATAAAAGCGCGGCAAATGGCAGTATGAGCAGAATGAGCAGAGGGCCCTCATCCCGCCACTGGTCGAATTCCCTTTCGGTCAGTTCAGCTTTTTGGGGGCTCTCAGAGTGGGGAAGAAGGTGCTCGATATCAGAGTCGTTCACGGTGATTTTTGCATAGCGGCCCCCGCTATCTTGAGCGAGCTGGCGGAGTTCACGGGGGTCGAAATTGGAAATGACGATCGCCCCTTTACTATCGGTGACAAAGCCGCCGCTATTTCCCCGGGGAATGGGGCTGCCTTCGCCGCTACCGACCGCGAGAATATTTAGCTCAACGTTGACCTCCGAAAGAGACTTTGCCACAGCATCCGCTGCGATAGGGTCAATGCCGTCAGTGACAGCCAGGAGCTGACCGCGCCCGGTAGCGCCATCTTTTAATAACTGAATGCCTGTGGTGACTGCCATTTCTATATTACTGCCAGGCACAGGCATGATTGCTGGGGATAGGGCAGGCACCAGGTTGGCAATCGTAGCAGTATCTTCGGTGAGCGGTGTTACTACATGGGCCTCGCCGGCATAGGCGACCAGGGCTGTCAGCCCATCCTGGCGCTCGCGTAGGATATCCAGGATTTTCAAGCGTGCCCTGGTTAGGCGGTTAGGGGAGAGATCTGTCGCCATCATGGATGGAGACAGGTCCAGGAGTATGACTAGGGCATCCTGACTGCTGTATACCGGCGTTGGTAATTTTCGCCAGGTTGGCCCGGCCAAGGAGATGATCATTGCCGCCAATATGGCAAATATCAGGGCAAACAGCCACGGACGCCTAGTGCCGCCACGCATTAAGAGATGCGGTAGCAAATCGGCATCGATAATCTTTTGTAACTGTGCGCTGTTGAGAATGGTCCTTCCCAGTCCCCAACAAATCAGAGCGGCAGGAATTAGTAACCACAGCCAGTAGGGGCGTAGGAAATGAAAGGTCTGGAGAAGGTCTGGAATACTCACAGGGCCTTGCCTCCGGTATTAAGTCTCTGTTTGGTGCTGCTTTGCAGCTCTCTCATATTGGTTGCTAAAGGGAGGATGGCCCAGGTTCCTGCAAGCAGTAGAGCTATTCCTAGAGGCCAAATAAACAGCGATTTTAGAGGTCGATAACTTTCCGCTTCCTGTTCAACTGGCTCCAATTCGTCCAGCTCAGCGTAGATTTTGGCAAGCTCCTGAGGGTTGTGCGCTCGGAAATAGCGCCCTCCGGTTTCATCTGCAATAGCTTGAAGGGTTTTGCTATCCAAGTCTCGGGAGGGGTTAATACGGCGACTGCCAAAACGACTGCCGAGCAACCCGGGCTGCACCATCTCCTCCGCTCCAACGCCAATGGTATAGACAGTAATCCCGGCCTGTTGTGCCAGCTCTGCCGCTTTTAGTGGCGATACCTCTCCTGCGGTATTGGCACCATCGGTTAGGAGTATGAGGACTCTTTGATCCGCGGGGCGCTGTGTAAGCCTTTTTACAGATAAACCTATTGCATCCCCGATAGCAGTGCCCTGGCCTGCAAAACCAATCTGGGCTTCGCGCAATAATGTGCCCACGGTTTCCCGGTCGTAAGTGAGAGGTGCCTGGAGGTAAGCGCGGGTACCAAACAACACTAGTCCCAACCGGTCTCCCTGGCGGCGTTCTACAAAATCTCCAACTACCTGTTTGACGGCGTTTATGCGCATCGCTGGCCGGCCGCCCAGCATCATATCCGGGGTTTCCATGCTGCCGGAGATGTCTACTGCGACTAAAAGATCACGGGCGCTACTGGTCTGGGTGATTGGCTCGCCGTACCACCGGGGTCGAGCGGCGGCACTTATTAGTAGCAGCCAAATCACAATGAGTAATAGTAAGCCGAAGTAGTTGCGCTGCTCGCCACCACTGCGCTGGGATAGGTCAGCGTAAAAAGGAACCTTTAAAGCGCTGCTGATAGGCTTGGCTCTGGGGAGTAGCCAGCGGGCAAGTAATGGCAAAGGTATGAGAATGAAAACCCACGGCCAAGCGAATTCAAACACCGGCAGCCTCCTTGTGTACTAATGCAGAGGGCTGGTGGGACTGCAGACCGTGTATTTTCACCCAGGTGATTGCATATTCGCGTAGTGCCTGGTTATTTCGAGGGTCAGAAACTCCACGGTAGAGTTGCTCCAGTAGAGCTTGGCGTGCATCTGGAGGGCACTGATGGGCTGCAGATTTCTCCAGGAAGCTCAGCCATTGATCACCGGTGAGGTTTCCACAATGAGATCTACCAAAGGTAGTTACGGCAACACGCTTGAGGATCTCATTAATTTCTGCGGTAGCTGTTGCCTGAGTATTATCTACAGCTTCCAGCAGTTTAATAGCCTCAATACGGTAGCGATTGCGCGCCGCTTTTTTACGTTGGTATCTGACTAACAGGGTGATCCCCAAAACGCTTAACAAGAGTATTGCGGCGAGAATCCACCAACCGGGAGCCGGTGGCCACCAGCTGATGGGGGTCGGTTCCTGAATATCGTAAAGTTGCGCCAATAGCTCCTGGGCTTCCGGTGAAGGACTTTGCATTTGTTGCTGTTTTCTCAACATGCTTCCCCCATCGAAGGCTTTGCCATCTCACCTGCGAAATAGAGTTCTAGCACCAAAAACACATTTGCATCCTTATCCGTCACAGCTACTGCCTTTTATTCTTATGCCAACCATTTTGTTGGCGTGAGCCGTAGAATGATATCAACTCAGGCACTAGGGGCTTGGTGTTATCAAAATCCAGCAATGGCAATCGGTGTCGGCGGCAAAGCTGTTCGACGTCGGTCCGTATTTGCGCCTGCTTTTCTGCGAAATGATCGCGCAGGGGCTTGTTGCCTGCATTCAGAAATGTGCGTTGGCGACCGTCGGATATCGTGAGTGATTGAGTCGGTAAATGTAGCTCTAGTGGATCGGTAATCCGAATCACTTGTAAATCCGCATGTCGCGATAGTAGGTATAGGGATTGAGAGCAGTGGGCATCCAGATCATGGCAGTCACTAATCAGAAATAAAGCGCTACCGGGGCGGGCGATACGCCGAGCCTCTTCCAGAAGGTTTTTCATGGTTTGGCTGCCGCTTTCCGCTACAGGACTGCACAATTCTGCAGCTCTGGCCACGGTACTATGTATCATTGACAGCACTGCGTGGTGACTGCGTCGCGGTCTGACTGTATCTATTTCGCGGTCGGAAAAAAGTAGGGCGCCAATGCGGTCGCTGTGCTGGAGCCCAGCCCAGCCTAGTGCTGCGGCAATTCCACTTGCAGCGACAGACTTGAAGGCTCGATGGCTGCCAAAAAACATTGGCGAACGCAGATCCAAAAGGATTATAACGGGCCTTTCTCTCTCCTCCTGATAAAGCTTGGTGTGGGTTTTTCCTGTGCGGGCTGTTACACGCCAGTCGATAGAGCGGACATCATCGCCAGCCTGATAGTCTCGCACCTCTTCAAAATTCATCCCGCGTCCGCGGTAGCGAGTCAGCAGGTTGCCTGCTTGGTCGCTACGTACAAGGCGCGGCTTGAATAATTGCAGCTGGCGTGCAACATATCGCATTTGTACAAGTGAGCCCACCTCTGGGTAAGCCCCGCGTAAGTCGAATTCCGTTGGGGAGGTTGCCGCGTGCATTAGATTGCCGGTACCTGCTGCAGAAGGCGTTGGATGACATGGTCGGTCGTGATACCAGCGGCCTCGGCCTCAAAGCTAAGCAGCAAGCGGTGACGAAGAATATCTGGTGCCACGTCCATAACATCATCGGGTGTAACATAATCTCGGCCTGCGAGCCATGCTCGTGCGCGTGCACAGCGGTCGAGAGCAATTGTTGCTCGCGGACTGGCACCAAAATCTAGCCATGAAGCCAGCTCGCTGTCATACTTCGCCGGTTCGCGCGTAGCAATGACAAGTTGGACAGTATAGGTCTCCACAGCTTCAACCATCTGCATTTCCAGAATCTGGTTGCGGGCCTGGAAAATTGTCTCCTGGTTAATAATATCTGAGGGGCGATTTTCGCCAAGAGTAGCCTCGGATCTGGCCAGCCGCAGGATTTTTGCTTCCGCCTCTGCGTTGGGGTAGGCAAGATTCACCTGCATCAGGAATCTGTCCAATTGGGCTTCAGGTAGAGGATAAGTCCCCTCCTGCTCAATAGGGTTTTGGGTGGCCATCACCAAAAATAATTGCGGTAGCGGATAGGTTTTGCGGCCTACACTGATCTGTCGCTCGGCCATGGCCTCCAGCAGCGCCGACTGTACTTTGGCCGGCGCGCGATTTATCTCATCGGCCAGGATCAGGTTGTGAAATACCGGTCCGGGTTGAAAATGGAACTCTCCGGTTTCCGGCCTGTAGATGTCGGTGCCGGTAATATCTGCCGGTAGCAGATCTGGCGTAAATTGAACGCGATGGAAGTCTCCCTCAATAGCTTCACCCAATGTTTTAATCGCCTTGGTTTTGGCGAGGCCTGGGGCGCCCTCAACCAGCAGGTGGCCATCCGCAAGCAAGGCAATCAATATGCGATTAACCAGTGTCTCCTGACCGATAATCTGCTCTTCCAGCCAGTTGCCCAATGCGATAATGCGATCTCTGAAATTCCGGTTTGCTTCCATAGCGTCTCTTCTTTTGCGATTGCGCCTACCCTGTCGATTTGGGTGGCTATCTACCATCTTTTATATATAGTCGCCGCCAAGAAGGTGGGGCACGTCGATTTTAGCGGCATCAGATGAAGAGGCAACCACTGAGCACGCACACACTTGTTAAGCGACATAATTCGAGGAGGCTCTGGTGCCTTCCCGAAGACTAAGTGAAAGTTTAATTTTTAGGACTCTCTCCTGCAGCACACAGGGGATGAGATGACTATCTTTTCGGATCTACAGTCTTTGGATTCGATGTGACAAAAATGAGATTGGGAGGTTCCCCGTGAATATGGCGACGGTGATTACCGATAGCCGTGAGGAATTGGTGGCACAAATTTGTGAGCTGATTCGTGACAAGCTGGCGAGTGAAGCGGAGCCTGTTGTGGCTTTTGCGCAGCAGTTCCTGCACCAGTATCCACTGGAGGACCTGGAAGGCCGGCGCTTGGTGGATGTTTACGGTTGCATCTATTCCTGGTGGAACTTTATTCAGCAGCGCTCAGATGATTTACCTAAGGTGCGTATCTTCAATCCGCGTCTGGAGGATGATGGCTGGGAGTGTTCACATACGGTGATTGGCATCCTTGTACGAGATATGCCATTTCTGGTTGACTCGGTACGTATGGAGGTCAACCAAAGAAATACGGTTATTCACTCGATCAAGAGCACAGTCTTGCATCTTGAGCGCAATGCCGGCGGTAAATTGAAGCACTTGCTTCCGCCCCGCGATGAATCTCTCGATCTCTCTTATGAGCACGTTTCAGGAAAAGAGCACAAACCCGCCAAGGGCTCTAAGTTGCTCAATGAGGCGCTGATTTATATTGAGGTAAATCACGATACCTCAACAGAGTTTGCCTCCAGTTTGTCGTCGGCATTAAAGGATATACTTGGCGATGTAGAGCTGGTGGTCGATGATTACGCGCCAATGCTCGAGACCTGTAGTGCGATGGAGGGCCAGTTGCGTGCGGGGCTATCCGAAGATGAAACTAATTTGCTGGAGGCTTGTGCCTTCATGCAATGGATGCGAGATGGCAACTTCACGTTTCTTGGGTATCGGGAATATGAGTTTAGCCAGGTAGGTGATAAGAAAATTCTCAGCGAGGTGGAAGATCGCCGCCTGGGGATTTTCAAAAAGTTGGAAGAAGCTGCAGCCCCCATGCCTGAGACAGCGTTTAGCGAAGGTAAGCAGCGCTTTTATCAAGGCCCCAACTACTTAACTTTTGCCAAGTCCTCAGTTAAATCCCGAGTGCATCGCAGCGCTTATTCTGACTATGTGATGGTCAAACGCTATAACGCTGAAGGTGAGGTGATTGGAGAGTCTGCCTTTATGGGGCTCTATACCTCTCCGGTTTACACTGAAAGCCCGGCGAAAATACCGATTATACGCCGCAAGATGGCTTCTATGATTGAGTCCAGTGGTCTTTCCGGTCATGGTCACGACGGTAAGGCACTGCGTAGGATTCTGGATACTTTTCCCCGCGATGAATTGTTCCAGGGCAGTACCCAGGAGTTATTCGATGTAGTCATGGGGGTGCTGAGCTTAAATGAACGCGCGCATATCCGCTTGTTTATGCGTCGCGATCCATTCGGCAAATTTGTCACTGCAACAGTGTATGTACCGCGGGAACAGTTCAGCAGTAGTGTACGTGAACTGATTTGCTCCCATATTGCCAAGGCGATCAAGGCCAAGGATTCAGACTTCACTACCTTTTTCTCCGAGTCGATTCTCGCCCGGGTGCACTTTGTTTTCCGTGTTTCACCCGATGAGCCTGTAGATATAGATGTGGCGCTGTTGGAGGCGCAGATTGTGGATATAACCCGCTCCTGGGAAGATGTATTTCAGAGATCACTTATTGACAGCAGCGGTGAGGAAGAGGGCAATCGTCTTTTCCGCATCTTTGGCCGTGCCTTCCCCGCTGGCTACCGAGAGGATTTTGAGCCGCGAATTGCCGTACAGGATGTAGCTGCGATCCAAGGGCTCAGTGAAAATAATCGGGTGGCAATGAGTTTTTACCAGCCGGTTGGTGCGGCCCAGGGCAGCCTGCGTTTTAAAGTGTTTAACTGGGGTAGCGGCCTCACTCTTTCCGATGTAATCCCTGTGTTGGAGAACCTCGGCTTAAGGGTAATTGGTGAATTCCCCTATACCATTCGTCCCTGTGGTGGGACCGATGTATGGATGCACGAATTCCACCTGGAGTTCGGTTTGCCCACCAAGATTGATGCACAGGCATCCCGGGGTTTATTCCAGGACGCCTTTGCCGCTATTTGGAATCATACCGCCGAGAGTGATGCCTTTAATCGCCTGGTACTTGCCGCGCGTTTGAACTGGCGCGAAGTATCCATGCTGAGAGCTTACGCTCGCTACCTCAAGCAGACCAAATCCAGTGCCAGTCAGAGTTATATTGCCGCGACTCTTGCCAACCACGTGGAAATCACCCGCAACCTGGTAGCTCTTTTCCGTGCCCTGTTTGATCCGCGACTCAGCACTGGCAAGCAGGAGCAGACACGGGTTGAGCGTTTGATTAGCAAGATTCACGACAATCTCGATAGTGTCGAAAACCTGAATGAAGACCTGGTGTTGCGCCGCTATCTGGAGCTGATACTTGCGACTTTGCGTACCAACTTCTTCCAGACTGACGCAGAGGGTGAGCCTAAAGATTACATCTCAATTAAATTCAGCCCGCGGGATATTCCCGGTATCCCGGAGCCACGTCCTGAATTTGAAATTTTTGTCTACTCGCCGAGGGTAGAGGGGGTGCATCTACGTGGCAGTAAGGTGGCACGCGGTGGCCTGCGCTGGTCGGATCGCTTGGAAGATTTCCGTACAGAAGTGCTAGGGCTGGTTAAAGCCCAGGCGGTAAAAAATGCAGTGATTGTGCCCAGCGGAGCGAAGGGAGGCTTTGTGATGCGTCGTCCGCCGGCGGACGGCAGTCGCGAAGCTCTGATGGAAGAGGGTATTGCCTGCTACAAAACATTTATCCGTGGATTATTGGATATTACCGATAACCTGAAAGATGGTGAGATAGTGCCGCCTAAGCTGGTGGTGCGCCGAGATGAGGATGATCCCTACCTGGTCGTGGCTGCTGATAAGGGAACTGCAACTTTTTCTGATATTGCCAATGGCATCGCTGAGGATTATGGCTTTTGGCTGGGCGATGCCTTTGCCTCAGGTGGTAGCCAGGGGTATGACCATAAGAAAATGGGAATCACCGCCCGGGGTGCCTGGGTGTCGGTACAGAGACACTTCCGTGAAATGGGAGTGGATGTCCAGCGAGAGGACTTTTCCGTAGTGGGAATCGGTGATATGGGAGGGGATGTGTTCGGTAATGGCATGTTGCTGTCTGAACATATTCGCCTGAAAGCCGCTTTCAACCACATGCATATTTTTATTGACCCAAGCCCGGATGCCGCCTCGAGTTTTGAAGAGCGCAAGCGCTTATTTGATTTGCCGCGCTCAAGTTGGCGCGATTATAACCGTGACCTGATCTCAAAAGGTGGCGGTATCTTTGAGCGCCGTGTAAAGGCAATCAAGATTACTCCGGAGATGAAGGAAGCCTTCGATATTAAAGAAGATCAACTTACACCCAATGAGTTGATTAGTGCGCTGCTGCGAGCACCGGTAGATTTAATCTGGAACGGTGGTATTGGCACTTATGTTAAAGCAGCTACCGAATCAGATGCAGAAGTTGGGGACAAGTCCAATGACCACTTGCGCGTGAATGGTCTTGAGCTGCGTGCCAAGGTCTTTGGTGAGGGCGGTAATTTGGGTATGACCCAACGTGGGCGAATTGAATTTGCGCTTAATGGTGGTCGCTGTAATACCGACTTTATTGACAATGCTGCCGGCGTGGACTGCTCGGACCACGAAGTGAATATCAAGATTCTGCTCGATAAGGTTGTGGCTAGTGGAGACCTGACCGACAAACAGCGAAACCAGTTGCTGCATGGCATGACTGACTCTGTGAGCGATCTTGTGCTGCACAATAACTATGATCAGACTCGAGCCTTGAGCGTGGCTGAGTACCAGGTTTCCAAGCGCTTGGATGAATATCGCCGCACGATTAACACGCTTGAGGATGATGGCCGTCTGAATCGCGCATTGGAGTTTATCCCTGACAATGAACAGATTTCTGAACGCGTGCACAAAGGGCAGACCCTAACAAGGCCAGAACTGTCGGTATTGATCTCCTATGTGAAGGTGAAGCTCAAAGAGGAATTGCAAGGCGCAGAGATTACCGACAACCCCCGCGTGCGCGAAGCTGTAGAGTCCGCCTTCCCGGCAGAGCTGGTTAAGCGCTATAAAGAGCAGGTTTACGAGCATCCACTCTTGCGCCAGATAGTATCCACCCAGGTGGCGAACGAACTGGTCAACAGTATGGGTATTACCTTTTATAACCGCATCAGTACGGCTACCGGCGCAGATGTAAATGATGTTGCAGCAGCTTATGTCAGTGCCCGCGATGTCTACAAAATGCCGGAGTTTCAGGAGCAGCTGGCGGAACTGGATTACAAAGTGCCCGCTGAGCTGCAAACTGAACTGCTGAATTCAATGATCGGCCGGGTTCGACGCGCTACGCGCTGGTTCCTGCGCAATCGTCGCAGTGAGCTGGAGCCGGCACAAAACTGCGAGTTGTTCCAGGAGTCGGTGCAGCGGGTAATCAAGGCTTTGCCAAAAGTCTTGAGCGGCGACCCTCTCACCGAATGGGAGCAGCGTTACCAGAAGCTGCTGGAGGCAGGGGTACCAGAATCTTTGGCGCTATTGTCGGCATCACCCACTTATCTGTACTCAGCCCTCGGTATTTCCGAGTCGGCCCGCGCCAGCGAGAGACCGGTAGAAGAGGTGGCCACTGTCTATTTCAGGCTCTCTGATGAGTTGAATTTGCACTGGTTTGGTAATCTGATCGTGGATTTGCCGGTGGATAGTTTCTGGCAGGCACAGGCCAGGGAAACCAGTATGGATGATCTGGATAGCCAACTCTCGACGCTGGCAGTGAACATTATGCGCTTGGCCGGCGATGAGAAATTGGATGTAGATAGTGCAATGTCGCGCTGGAGCGCTATCATGGCGCCAGCTATTCAGCGTTGGCACAATATGATTGCCGAGTTGAAGGCTTCCGCTGTCAGTGATTTTGCGATGTTCACCGTGGCCCTGCGCGAGTTAATGTACCTCGCCCATGCCACTGCTGATCGCGAAGATCTGGCAGAGTAAGCTAGCCAGGCTTGCTGAGAGGCCACCCTTGGGTGGCCTCTCGTTTGTATGCTAAAACACATGGCTCCACTTGTTGCCATCTGGTGGGTGGGGCTGGCTCCTATTTAAGGAAAGGTATGTATTCGACTCTGCGTAAAGCTTTGTTTGCGCTCGACCCTGAGCGGGCCCACCACCTCTCATTGGATGCGATCGGTGCCGCCGAGCGCCTCGGCTTAATGTCCCTGTTTAAGAAGCCGATAGCGCACGATCCGGTAGAGCTGATGGGGTTGACCCTGCCCAACCCTGTGGGACTGGCCGCAGGTCTGGACAAGAATGCGCAGGCTTTCAACGGATTGGGGGCTTTGGGCTTTGGTTTTGTAGAGGTGGGGACTGTGACTCCCCGGCCACAGCCCGGCAACCCTCTACCGCGATTGTTTCGAGTAGAAGAGGCTGACGCCATTATTAATCGCATGGGGTTCAATAACCTTGGCGTTGATTACCTGATCGAGCGTGTAAAACATCGCCGCTACAAAGGTGTACTGGGTATCAATGTGGGCAAGAACTTCGATACACCGGTGGAGAAGGCCGCAGATGACTACTGTCTGTGCATGGAGAAAGTCTATCGCTATGCCGATTACATTACTGCCAATGTATCCTCTCCCAATACCAAGGGACTGCGCGACCTGCAGTTTGGCGACAGCCTCAACCGGTTACTGGGAAGTATCAAAGACAAGCAGATGCAGTTAGCTCAAAAGAGCGACCGCTATGTGCCGGTGGCTGTGAAGATTGCTCCGGATATGGATGGTGATGCCATTGCGCAGATTGCCGAAGCGCTGTGTGAATACAGCATTGACGGTGTAATCGCGACCAATACGACTATCGATAAATCATTGGTTTCCAATCTGCCGCATGGTACGGAGGAGGGGGGACTTAGTGGCAAGCCACTGCAGCAGCGTTCCACCCAGGTGATTGCCCAGCTATCCGAGGCCTTGGAAAAGCAGATACCAATTATTGGTGTTGGTGGCATTTTCGATGGGGATAGTGCTGCTGAGAAAATTCGCGCTGGGGCTACAGCTGTACAGGTATATACCGGATTTATTTACCGTGGGCCTAGGCTGATTCGTGAGGCAGTGGAGGCTATTGCGTTGGAGCGCCGCCGTCGCTCGGAAGATGATTAGAGGTCGAAGCGCCCAGCCTGAGAAATTCTGATTGAGCTGGGTGGTGAGCAAATGTTTAGCGCGCCTGCATAGAGGCGCACTATCTATTTTGGGCTTGGTTTTGTAGATAAACGCTCAGGTTATGTGTTCTAAATAGTACTCCACCCATCGGGATACTGAATATCGGTGGAAATAGCGCCATAGATCTCCAATTTTTGCGCCTTTGTAATCCTATCAAAGCCGTTCCAGTAGTCTTCCCGCCCTTCACGCCAGCCGTTTACCCATTCCTGATGGGGATCGCTTTCGACAAAAGGGCAGCTGTCAATGGACTTATTGTTTAGGGCGGCCAAATAACCCTTGTAGAAGGCCCTGTCGGCGTGATTGCGTTTTTGGCGTCTCATCAATACGGCACCTCTGCTTGTAGATGTTCGGATTGCTACGCGGCGTGATGGATGCTCGTTACAGTTTTATTGCATCAATATTTTGAGTCTAGTGAATCTTTCCTTCGGGCAGCCACGTACGATTCCTGTCACTCCTCCACATTCCAAGAATACTGTGAAGGTGGGGCGATCGGAAAATCTGACTCAGTAACCTGTGAGTGGTATTAATTTGGGCATAAAAAATCATATGACTAAATGGACACTGTGTTCCAGGAGGCGCCTGGCGTAGGCGGAGCCGAGCCAAAATGGGATAATCGCGCCAGAAAGGTGGCGATTTTAAATAGCTGAGAGGAAGGTGACCCCAATTTTCTGATGGCTGCGCAACCTCTTTTTCAAATTGGCACCTACAGGTGCGAAATCCCCCATTTTGCAGGGGTTAATTGAGTAATAGTTTTGACAGACCCTCATATGGAAGAATTTCAGTTTACTGCGACTTGTCCCAAAGGCTTGGAGAGCTTACTTGTCGGGGAATTGCGCACTCTAGGTGCTGATATCAGGCGGGAGCAGCCTGCGGCAGTGCATTTCTCTGGCTCTCTTGAGGTAGCCTATCGTTGTTGCCTCTGGAGTCGCCTGGCGAATCGTATTTTGTTGCAACTGGAGCAAGTTCGTATCAGCAGTGCAGATGACTTGTATCGGGCCGTTGCTGCACAGCCCTGGGAACAACATATCCGGCCGTCTGGCAAGCTTTGGCTGCAGTTTTCGGGGACAAACCGTGAGATTCGCAATAGCCAGTTTGGGGCACAAAAGACCAAGGATGCCATTGTCGATCGCCTGCGTAACCAGACCGGTGCCAGACCAACAATTGATAAACATCATCCAGATCTCACGGTGGCTTTACGTCTCAACCGCGACAAGTTAGATATTGCTGTCGATCTCAGTGGTGATAGCTTGCACAAAAGAGGTTATAGAACCCATATTGGCGCGGCACCCTTGAAGGAAAACCTGGCTGCGGCGTTGCTTTTGCGTTCTCGATGGCCTCAGATCGCAGCTGATGGGGGAGCGCTGCTGGATCCAATGTGTGGTTCTGGCACCATTCTGATTGAGGCAGCCATGATTGCGGCAGATATCGCTCCAGGGCTCTTTCGAGAGAGCTTTGGTTTTGAGCGTTGGCTCAATCATCAAAGTGATATCTGGAATAACCTGCGGGAGGAAGCACTACAGCGCCGCGCCGCAGGCATGGAAAAGAAACTGCCGGAGATTCGTGGCTATGATGCGGATGCGAAGGTGCTATTTGCTGCCGAAGCTAACATCGACCGGGCGGGCCTTGAGCGCCAGGTTAGGGTTAGCTGTCGCCCTGTAGGATCCTTTAAGGTGCCAAGCCATCGAGAGGTTAAACCCGGTTTGGTGCTGACCAACCCGCCCTATGGCGAGCGCCTGGGTGAGCAAGAGGCCCTGCGCGAAACTTATGCGGAGCTGGGCCGCCAACTAAAGTCGGAATTTGCCGGTTGGCAGGTTGGTGTTTTCACTGGTAATCCCGAATTGGGCTACTCCACCGGGTTGCGTTCTCATAAACATTACCAGCTATATAACGGCAGTATCCCCAGCCAATTATTGCTATTCCAAGTACACCAGCAGAGTGAATCGGGCCAAGTGACTGACAGAGCGCGTAAGCTGTCCGCCGAAGCTGAAATGGTGGCCAACCGCCTGCGTAAAAATCTGCGAACTACCGGCAAATGGGCAAACAGAAATGGTGTTGATTGCTACCGCCTTTACGATGCAGATTTACCTGAGTATTCAGCGGCGGTGGATTTGTACAAAACCATAGATGGAACTCTGTATGCGCACCTTCAGGAGTATCGCCCTCCGGCCAGTATTGATGAAGGAAAAGCCCGTAATCGACTGCGTGATTTGCTTCGAGCTGTTCAGTGTGTTCTGGAGTTGCCCCGTGCAAATATCAGTATCAAAGAGAGACGTCGCCATAGTCACAAGAGTGGACAAAAGGGAGGTGGCCAGTACCAGAAGCAGGCAAAAGCGGGAACTACTCTGTGGGTGCGAGAGTATGGTGCAGAGTTTGAAGTCGACTTGTGGAGCTATCTCGATACTGGGCTGTTCCTCGATCATCGTCCTGTGCGCAAGTATCTGCGTGAACTAGCCTCTGGTAAGAAGTTTTTAAATTTGTTCTGCTACACCGCCAGTGCGACTGTACAGGCGGCCAGGGGGGGCTGTGTGCAGAGTACTAGTGTGGATATGTCTAGAACATATCAATCCTGGGCTGCGCGTAATTTCCGTGCGAATAATATGGACCCCTACAAACACCAACTGGTAGAGGCGGACTGCTTGCAGTGGCTGATGTCAGCACAGCAAAATCGTAAAGGACACTACGACCTTATCTTCCTTGACCCCCCGAGTTTTTCTAATTCTGCCAAGATGCGTGGAGTATTGGATGTCCAGCGCGACCACGGGAAGCTGGTACGCCAATGTATGGCTTTACTGGCACCGGGGGGAACCTTGGTTTTTTCTAATAACCTGCGCAGCTTTAGGATGGATGAGGATGTAACCAGGGACTTTTCTGTTAAGTGCCTGCAGTTGCTGGATAAGGATTTCCAAAGAAATCCGAAGATTCATAATGTGTGGGAGATTCGGTCTACACACCAGTAGCAGGTGGCCAGTGAAGCTCTAATTTTACTTAAAGCCCGAGAGAGAAAATCACTCGGGCTTTTTTATTTCTTAGGGTATTTATTCAGTTGAGTTCCATTACCACTCGAATGCCAACATCTTTGTTGCGGCTGTGGTCATTAAGCCCCTTGCGGTAATCTGCTCCAATTTTGTTTGCCGGATCACGCATTGATCCCCCGCGAACACTGCGTAGCTTGCAATTGGCCATTTCCAGTGGGCGGGCGCTGCTCTGATTTATATCGTAGCCAGGTTGGTAACAGTCCTGAACCCATTCTGCAACATTGCCTGCCGTGTCAAATAATCCAAATGGATTGGCCTGGTAGTGGCCTGTTGGCCCTGTTTTCGCACTAAACAGGTTATTGAATTCGCTATTGCAACCACGTCGACAATTAGCCTTACCGCGTGCATCACTGCTCCCCCACCAGAGTGGCTGAGTGCTGTTACCTCTTGCTGCATACTCCCATTCAGCTTCGGAGGCTAACCGGTATTTAAGTCCTGTCTCCCTGGATAGCCATTCGACATATCTCTGGGCATCTTGCCAACTCACATTGATAACCGGCCTGCCTTTGCGACCCCAGCCAGTATCATTTGGTTGGGCGTTACCGGTGGCAAGCGCAAAGCGATCATACTCGTCGAAGGTAATTTCATGAGTGGATATGGCAAATGCTTTTTCAATTTTCACTTGGTGAGCAGGGCTACTGAAACTATATCGATTGCTGCCCATAGTAAAGCTGCCTGCGCCTACAACCACCATTTTGGGGCCCTGGCCCCCTGAAGATAAATTGGAGCGAATTTTTTTGCCAGCAAAGTAGGCTTTATTGAGTTTTATCGATAGTGCAATATCCCGATCCTCAATTTCGATCCAGCGGCGAACCCTGGTAAATCCTTTTTTACTTATTTCCAGGTCATATCTTCCTGGTTCCAGCTGAATTCCCGGCTCATAGCGCGGAGCAATGTTCATGATACGAATACGCGTATCCGTGGGAATTGTATTGACATTAAGAGCGAAAGATTTTGGGTTTTGTTTTTCGCGTGGTACTTCTTCAGTAAAAGTGTTTTCTGGTCCCTCAGGTAAAATTAATGCACTGGAAGCCTCTGACGTGGAGGTTTTCGAAACTTGATTTGTTCCGTGCGGCTCCTGGCTAAAGCTTGCTGACGGGGAGGGTGAATCGGTAGGCAGGATGATCCCCCTTGCCGATTCGGCAGTGTCGTTTTCGGCGAAGCTAGTGTTTTGGTCTCCGAGAGTATTGATTCCGAGGAGATTGGCTGAGAAATCGCCGGCCTCATCTAAAAATGGCAACCCAGTTCGCCAATGGGTATTAGCGCTGATCAGACTGAAAATACCCAAAAAGATAATCAGGGAAGCAGTGAGGACTCCGCTCATAAGCCAGGGGCGTCTATGCCTGTTAGGTTCACTGAGTAGCTGACGTAGGCGTACCAGAGTATCCTGCTCTGTGCGCCCTGGGTTTGTACTCTCTGGATCTGATTTGGTTTGCAATAGGCTGGTTAAACGATCACCGAGGCTGCTGAATAAAGTGAGTAGCAGGGCGCGAGCCAGGCTGGATACGCCGAGGGAAGCATTATTCAATTGGCTAATTTGGTGGCCTGGTTTGCCAGCAAGCGTAGCAACCAATTGGTCTGAGGCATCTGCCACATCCAACCCGCGTTGAAATCGTCTACTGGGGTCTTTAGCGAGGAATTGTTCAATTAACGGTTGGTACAGCGCGTGGCGCGCCGGCAATTTGGGAATAGGGTCGGTGAGGTGCTTGATAGCAATGGCCACGGCTTCTTCAGCTTGGTAAGGTACTGCACCGGTTAACATTTCGTAAAAAACTATACCGAGACTGTACAAGTCTGCACGGCCGTCGATAGCAGCACCGCGGGCCTGCTCTGGGCTCATATAATAGGGTGTTCCCACCACCATGCCGCTATTGGTCATACGAGTGGTGTGAGCCACAGCCCGTGCTACTCCGAAATCGCTCAGTACTGCAGAGCCGTCCTCCCGAAACAGGATATTCTCTGGCTTGAGATCCCGATGCACGTAGCCTTTGCTATGGGAGTGGTCTAATGCCATAGCGATCTGTCGCACGACATTTAGGGCCTCCAGCGGATCCAGTGGACCTTTTGCAAGTCGTTCGGATACTGAACCGCCTGGCATATAATCCATGGCGATATAGTTGAGACTGCGATAGCGGCCGATATCGTGAATGCCAACAATATTGGGGTGAGACAGTTGCCCGACAATGTTGGCTTCTCGCTGAAAGCGCTCGCTAAAAATGGGGTCGGCATTCAAAACCGGTGACATAACCTTCAGGGCCACCTGGCGTCCTACGCTACGTTGGATCGCCAAATACACTGTGGACATACCGCCCTGATTTATTTTTCTGACGATTCGATAGCCAGGTATTTGCAGCGGCGAGTTGCCGCCATTAATGGCTTCCATTATGTGCTGCTGCTCAGTCACATCAGGTGGGGAAGCCCAATTGCCAGGGTAACAATGGTTCCCGCAGCAATAAGTAAGACTGACAGAATTTGCCAGATTTTTTTCTTGTTTGCCTCCACTTCACGGGCTTGGTCGAAATCCTCTGGGAGAATGTTGGGGTTCGTTATGAAAGTGGGGGCTTGGGGAGGGGCGTCTATAATTTGTACGGTTATGTTGTCTTTGCCACCAGCGTCAAGGGCGGCGCTGATAAGAAGATCTACTATCCGTTGATTATCGGTATTCTCTGCGATGATTCGTGTAATCTTCTCATTTGCCACTTCCGAGCTCAGGCCATCGCTGCAGAGGAGTAGTTTTTGACCCGCGGCCCAGCGATAGGAAACTCGATCTACTTCTAATTTGGGGTTAGTACTGCCACCGATACATCGTGTGATTACATGGCGGTTAGGATGATTAGCTGCTTCTTCAGAATTTATTGCGCCTGAGTCCATGAGCATCTGGACATAGGAGTGGTCACTGGTTAACTGGCTGAACTCACCATTTTGCTCATTTGGCGTCCATAAATAGGCGCGACTATCGCCTACCCAGTAAATATGAAAGTAATCTCCTTCCTCGGCGAGAACAACAGCAGTCGATCCCATATTGGCGGTACTATGTTCGTCGCCTAGGAGTAGGGCGTGGGCTTTCTGCAACGCTCGTTCGTAGTGGCGGTCGGTAGATGCGGACTGGGCAATTTCCTCTACGACAGTTTTACTGGCAAGCTCTCCAGCATGATGGCCGCCGAGGCCATCAGCAACAACCCAAATGCCTTTCTGCTCATCTGCCCAGTAGGCATCTTCATTCTGTTCACGCCGGTAGCCAGGATGGGTGGAGCCTGCACTACGTATAGTGCCTGGTGTGCGCTGAACTACTTCGCTTTGCCGCGATACTTCGCGTACTTTGGCTTCACTCACTGGCGTGCAACTACCTGTAATGTATTCTCAATTCGATCGATGGTGATGGCCAGCTCTAAGGCCGACTATCTCTTTCATATGATGCTGCAAGTGTACTTTAAATAACCACACCTGTGACAGCGACAATGGTCATCCCTGTATTGGCTGAATACTAGACTTTTGTGCCGCAGTAAGCTGCAAACCCAATCACACGCTAATGATATCGCCCATGTTAAAATCATTAGCAACTCTAAAAAGGGCTTATTACAGTTGCTTACAGTGCCTCGTTTTAAAGCAATTTTACTGGGATAGCGCCTATTTTTTAATGTCTATTTCGGGCTGAGGAGCGATAACAATGCTCAAACTTTGTGATGTAAAAGACCCGAGCCAGAGTGTTTGGCTGGTTTCACCTGGAGTAACTGTAGGACGTGATCAAGGCTGTGACTTTTCTATTGCTGACGACTCCGTAGCGAAGCTGCACTTGAAAATCGTGGTAAAGGGAGAGCAATTAACTCTCGGCAACACTTCTGGAGGCTCCCGGGTTCTGGTCAACGGCAAACCTATAGAGGCTGCTTGCCGGTTAAAACTTGATGATCAAATCACTGTTGGTACCCGTATACTTAAAATTATTGACCCCAAAGTGACTAAGCTTAAATCTGCTGGGGCTAAAAATGTGGCCTGGGCATTGCGGGCGAATCACCGAGCTATTGCCGGTAAGGTTTTCCCGGTGAAAGACAGCTCGGTTATTGGCCGCTCGGATGAGTGCGATATCGCCTTTTCACTATCCCATTTATCACGTCGCCACGCTCGTTTGGAAGTGCGGGAGGGGTTACTGTTTGTTGTCGACCTTGGTTCGGCGAATGGAACTTATGTTAACAACCGAAGAATCACAGAGTGTCGTGTGCGCAGAGGCGATGATCTGCGCTTTGATACCCTCAGTTTTTCTGTAGTAGGGCCCACAGATGATATTGATCGGACTGCAGTGCGTCCGGCCCTCCCGGAAATGGAGATCATGAAGCCTGTTGCAATGTCCTCTGGCGGTTCGGAGGCTGTAGATGTTACCCAGCCCTCTTTTGTTACTCCGGGCGGTGAACTGCAAGATATTCCCATAAGTAATGAGACCGATCGCAGGCCAGGTATTCGATTTTTGGGCCTGATTTTATTATCGGTAGCGAGTGCGGCTGCTTATTATTGGGCGAATACCCAGGGGGTTATCTGATGAGTGCATCTGCTGAGTTGATGCTTTATACCACCCTTGGTTGCACCTTGTGCGAAAAGGCCAAGTTGGAAATTTGGCCTTTGCTTAAACAGTATGGGTTGCGACTGAAGGAGGTTGATATCGCCGATGATGATGAACTCTTTGAGCGATTTCATTTGTCAATTCCAGTCGTTGGCCTTGGCAACCCTGATGATGTACGCGCTTGGCCATTCAGCCAGTCTCAACTGGATGAGTGGCTAGCGCAACGCTTAATTTAATCAGAGTTTGGTCCGGGACTCGTTCTCCCTGAGTAGTTGCAATTTGGTACCGCTGCGATAAGCGTAAATTACCGTATAAGCCAGTACATTTTGTACGTAGTTGCGCGTTTCACTGTAGGGGATAGTTTCAATCCAGACATCGTGAGGCAGGCGTTTGCGGGTTTCTTTCAGCCATTTCGCTACCCGGGTTGGTCCCGCATTATAGGCAGCGGCAGCGAGGAATCGATTATTATCAAATCGGTTGAGCAAGGTGCTCAGGTAAAAACTACCCAAAGCAATATTGGTACTGGGGCTCAGTAAATCCCAACTGCGACGGTAACGCACTCCGGCACGCCGTGCTGTGGCACGGGCAGTGGAGGGGAGTAACTGCATTAGTCCCAGGGCGCCGGAATTGGATTTTGCATCGTGGCTAAAATGGCTTTCCTGGCGTGCAACTGCATAGATCATGTAAGGCTCAAGTGGCGTGCTTTGTTGACCAATCTGGGCACTGACATCGCGCACTATATCCGCAAAGGCCAGGGGGAAGCGCAATTCCAGGTCATCTAAGTAGTCGGCCGCGAGTACTGACTGTATGGATTTGTGATACCAGCCCCAGGCACTGGCGACCTTGCCGGCTGCAAGTAGCTCTTCATGACTCATGGCTCTAGTGGCATAACTCCACTCCCTGCGCGCGTGAAAGAGTTCACCAATAGCTTGTAACTCGCGGGCACGCTGTAGGCCGGGGCGATTAGCCATCTCTTTTACTTGCACTGGTGTGATTGGGGCGGGACGGTGAACGAAGCTGTAATTCTGTCCCAGAGCATCGGCGGCGAGAAAACCATAATAACTGCGTTCCCGCGCGGCTTTGCGGTATAGGACTGAGGAAGCCTCTGATCGCTCTTTGCCATAGAGCTCATCCAATGAGCGGGCTTTCCAGTAGAGCCAGCGGTCATGCTGTTGAGTTTCTTGAGGTAGTCTGTCGATCCAGAATGCGACTTGTTCCCAGTCCAGCTCCCGTAGCGACTGCCGCGCTAGCCACTCGATAGAGCGATTATCGTTGATCGTGTGTCTTTTTGTCAGGCGTAACAGGCCGGGCATATCCTCTTGACGTGCATATTGACGCGCCAAGTGACGGAGCATGTCATTCTGTTCCGCATCACTGAACAGAAGGCTGGCACTGTAGCGCTGCCAAGCTTGTTCAGCGCTTGCTGCATCTTTGCGGGCCAACCTGAGTAAACCGTGCAGGATAATATCTTTATTTTGCTTTGGGTTGCCTAGAAATTTGGAATAGTTGAGCAATTGTTTGGGGGACTTGTGCACTTCGCGTAATAGCGCTGCTTTGCGGCTATAGGAATCCTCCATCTTCCTGGAGATATAGGCTGCAAGCGGCAAGTTCCCCTCTTTAATCGCGAGTAGGTGGCGTTTCCAGGCCATATCCTGAGTGAGGCCTCCATCTCGTATCCAGCGGGTAAAGACTGGGTCACACTCCTTAGCTTGGGAGTGCCCAACCAGCCAAAGTTCTCCTACAAGACGGTAGGCCTCTTCCTTGCTGCCGTTACGGCTTAGAGCATCGGCGTAATAACAGCGCAGACTGGCGCGATTATTTTTCTCAGGTTCGTAGTAGTTTAAGAAAGTGTCAAATTTGCGTTGTTTGCCAAGCTCTTTAAGTAGCCTGACCCGCATCCAGTCACCTATAGCACTGCTTTCATTTTCGGTCAGAAATTGGTCAATTTCTTTTAAGGGCAGTTGGCGTAACTTTCTGCTGATGGCCCAATATTCAAGATACGGAGCCAGCGGATAGTTTTTTAGTTGGTTTTTCAACTCTCGTAGCTGATGCTGGTTGTTGTGCTTGATCGCAAGCCGGGCGCTACGCAGCTTCTCACGCTGGTTGGCAATGACCACCGGTTGCTCAGTTGATCCCTTCTCCCGCCCCTGTTCACGGACTTCGGTCAAAGCAGATACTGGAATAGCAAGGAAGCTCCAAACAAGTAAAAGTGAGATGAGTAGGGTCAATTGCTTTGTGTCGGCTGTCATCAAAGTTACCCTGTTAAAATTTGCGCCCTTGCAAGTTTGCGAGACGGCTCGGTAAAAAAGCGTAAAATAGCGGATTTTCCACAGGACCCGTAATAACAGTTTCGCGTATTTCATCTTGCGGATCCATTTTCCGGGTTTGTTAATTGTAGTGCCTAATTATGTTGCTTCTTTTGGATGGGGTTAGTCTCCGCTATGGGACCCAAGTACTTGCCGACAACGTCAGTGCAAAAATTGAGCGAGGTGATCGCATTTGTTTAGTGGGCCGAAATGGGGAGGGAAAGTCTAGCCTGTTACGATTGATAGCGGGGCAGGTGGACCCTGATGGCGGAGAAATCGTCCGGGCCAGTGGTATGGTAATGGCGACATTGGAGCAGGAGTTGCCGGTGGGCTGTACTGACTCCGTTTACAGCTATGTTGCTAAGGGGTTGGGTGAAATAGGTACAGTGTTGGCTGATTATCGTGATACCCCCACTGCTGAATTGCAAGGGCGCATAGAAGCTGGCCACGGATGGGACCTATTACCACGTATTGACAGTGTCCTGGATCGTTTGGGCCTTTCAGCAGATGAGCGGGTAGCAGACCTCTCGGGGGGGTGGCAGCGTCGTGCAGCCCTGGCCCGAGCACTGGTGACTGAACCCGATTTACTGATTTTGGATGAACCCACTAACCATCTGGATATTGCTGCGGTGGAGTGGCTTGAAGGATTCCTGGCCAACTATCGAGGCGCCCTGCTTTTCGTCAGCCATGATCGGGCGCTGGCGCAGAGGCTTTCCAGTGCAGTATGGGATCTGGACCGTGGTCACCTTCGTGTATTTCGCTGTCAGTTTGAGCGATACCAGGAAGAAAAGGAGAAGCTCCTGGAAGAGGAAGCGAGAAACGATGCCCTGTTCGACAAGAAGCTTGCTCAAGAGGAAGCTTGGATTCGCCAGGGTATCAAGGCGCGTCGAACCCGTAATGAGGGGCGTGTCCGTGCTCTGCAAGCACTGAGGCGTCAACGAGAGGCGCGCCGGAGCCAGCAGGGTATTGCCCGGATGTCCCTGGATAGTGGGGAGCTGTCCGGCAAGCTGGTGGCGGAGTTAACCGATGTTTCCTTTGCTTACCCAGGTGAGCCCTCCCTGATTCAGGATCTCTCCTTCACCCTGTTGAGGGGTGATAAAGTCGGCTTGATCGGCCCCAATGGTGTCGGCAAGAGTACCTTGATTCGCGTGTTGCTAGGGGATTTGAAACCGCAATCCGGTCATGTACGCCTGGGTACCAAGCAACAGGTGGCTTACTTTGATCAGCGCCGTGATCAGCTCAACCCTGAACTTACGGTATTGGATAACATTGCTGAGGGACGGGACTCCGTAACTGTTGGCGGCAAAAGTCGTCACGTTATGTCCTATTTGTCGGATTTTCTCTTTAGTGGAGTTAAGGCCAGAACAAAGGTTGGCGCTTTAAGTGGAGGAGAGCGTAATCGAGCCCTTCTTGCAAAATTGTTTAGTCAGCCTGCCAATATCTTGGTACTTGATGAGCCTACCAATGATTTGGATGTAGAAACCCTGGAGCTGCTGGAGAAGTTGTTGCTGGAGTTCAGTGGTACCGTGTTACTGGTGAGCCATGATCGTGCTTTCCTGGATAATGTGGTGAATTCCTGCCTGGCTTTTGAAGGTGATGGGCGAATTTGTGAATATGTGGGTGGCTATGGAGATTTTATTCGTCAGGGAGGCAATTTTGCGGCGGATGCAAAAGTAGATAAACAAGAGACAAAGCCAGTAGAGACCGACTCGAAGTCTGCAGTAAGGGAAAAGGCGCCAGCAAAGAAAAAGAAGCTGAGTTATAAATTACAACGGGAGTTGGATAGCCTGCCCGCTCTGATTGACCAGCTTGAAGATGAAATTAGCGCTATTGAGATGGAGGTGGCCGAACCTCAATTTTATCAACAGGAGCAAACCCTGGTTCAGGCGCGCCTCAACTTGCTCGCAGAGAAGCAATCGGAGCTGGAAGCTGCTTTTGAGCGTTGGTCTGAACTTGAAGGTGGTGAAGAATAAGCGAGGGAATGGGCTGTTTTTGATACAGCCCATTATTTAATTACTCGTCATCTATATGCACTCTTACAGCCAGCACATCGCACTTGGCACCATGCAAAACCCCGTTAGCGGTTGAGCCAAGTAAGAGTGCTAGCCCATGGCGGCCGTGGCTGCCGATAATAATCAAGTCAGCTTCCAGGTCTTTGGCTAGGCGGTGAATTTCAGTCGAGGGTTGTCCCAGAATCACATGCTGTCTTTCGGAGGGAATGTTGAGCGGTTGTGCGGCTTTTTGTAGCTGTTCCTTGGCTTGGCTTTGAAGTTGGTCCTGAACTTCAGACAGGTCCATGGGGATATCCCCGCCATAGGCAAAAGTCAGCGGCTCAATGGCATGAACCAAACTGAGCTCAGCTCCAAATGCTCCGGCCAGTGCGGCGGCCTTATCCAGTACTTGGGAGGATTCCTCCGAGAGGTCCAGTCCAACCAAAATTTGTTGGTATTTCGCCATAATTTTTACTCCTGTCCCTTATACGTGCTCTTTGGGTGCACTTTTCGACAGACATTTTCAGTCTACCGTAAAAAAAACTGATTGACATAGATCACACAAGGCACCGCACAATAGTCATTTATTTCTACCTCTAAGGAGCCGTTATGTCCCAGTGGTTGCCGGTGATTATTATTGGCTTTGCCATCGCGCTGGTATTGGGGCCGGTGATGTGGCTAAAACCCAATCAACGTGACTCCCGCTTGGCTGATCTGCGCGGTCGAGCGGCGCAGAAGGGGATTACAGTGCAGATCCAGGCACTTCCCCCCGCGCTTGATAAAGGCACTGCTGCGGTTTATTACTACCGGTGGAATGACCGCAAGAGGTTGCAAATTGGTTGGACCCTCCAGCGCCAGCGGGTGGAGCATGAGCTGAACTTTGCCGGGAGTTGGGATTGGAGTAATGGTCGTGCTGCACCCAAGGCGGCATGGGAATATCTGCACAAATTACTCGACGCGATACCCTCCGGAAGCTATGCAGTTATTGCTACAGATATCGGATTGGGGGTGCAGTGGAGTGAAAATGGAGGTGATAAAGCCTTTGAAAAGCTCTCTACCTCTTTGGCGGAATACACCCCCCATATAGAAGAAGCAATACGTAAAGTGAGCCAGATAAAACTCCCGGAAGACTAGGTCTTCAAGGGGGGTACGGCTGCCGAAATTTGGCGTCGGAAGGCACTCTCACAAGTGGTTTTGAGGGGCAATTAATCCTGACTTGGTACGGAAAATTGTCAGCTTTGCTTGACCCCGCAGGAAGTGAGGCTTATATATTCGCGCAGCACAGGTCCGATGAAGGGACCTGAAAGGCTTCGGATAGCAGTAAAATTTTCATTTGAAATCAAAGGCTTATGGGTAAATCACTGGTCATCGTCGAATCACCGGCCAAAGCGAAAACGATCAACAAATACCTCGGTAAGGACTTCGTTGTGAAGTCCAGTGTCGGTCATATTCGCGATTTGCCAACCGGTGGGGGTAACAAGCAACCCGTAGACGCGAAGGAGCGTGCGCGGCGTGCAGCTGAAACTCGCAAGCTCTCCCCTGAGGCAAAGGAAGCTTACAAGCGCAAGAAAAACCGCGAGCAGCTTATCAAGCGTATGGGCATCGATCCCGATCACGGTTGGCAGGCGCACTATGAGATTCTACCGGGCAAAGAAAAAGTCGTAAGTGAGCTGCAGAAGCTTGCTGAGAGTGCCGACCACATCTACCTCGCGACGGATTTGGATCGCGAAGGGGAGGCTATTGCCTGGCATTTGCGCGAGGCGATAGGCGGCAATGATGATCGCTACCGACGTGTAGTTTTTAATGAGATTACCAAGTCGGCAATCCAGGAGGCTTTTAAAGACCCTGGGCGTTTAAATATCAACCGGGTTAATGCCCAGCAAGCTCGCCGCTTTCTCGATCGTATAGTTGGGTATATGGTGTCGCCCCTGCTTTGGGAAAAGGTAGCGCGGGGGCTCTCCGCTGGACGCGTACAGTCTGTTGCTGTGCGCTTGGTAGTTGAGCGTGAACGTGAAATTCGTGCATTTATTCCTGAAGAGTATTGGACCCTATTTGCAGATACGGCGACACATAAAGCAAACAAACTGCGCCTTGAAGTAAAAAAACAGGCTGGCGAGGTATTCCGTCCCACTAACGAGACTGATGCCAGTAGTGCTGCGCAGAAGCTGCAATCCAGTGAGTTTGTAGTCAGTGGTCGTGATGATAAGCCAACCAGTTCCAAGCCTGGCGCTCCCTTTATTACTTCGACACTGCAGCAGGCTGCGAGTAATCGCCTGGGCTTTAGTGTCAAAAAGACCATGACCTTGGCCCAACGCTTGTATGAAGCCGGCCACATCACCTATATGCGTACTGATTCAACCAACCTCAGTAAGGAGGCGGTTGAATCGGCGCGTGAATATATTGGTGAAAATTACGGTGGTAAGTATCTTCCTGACACACCGAACAGCTACAGCAGCAAGGAAGGTGCCCAGGAAGCTCACGAGGCAATTCGTCCATCTGATGTTCGTATTGCGCCAAATATGCTTTCCGGAGCTGAACGGGATGCGGAGCGACTCTATAACCTGATTTGGCAACAGTTTGTTGCTTGCCAGATGACACCCGCTCAATTTACCTCCACCTCGATAGTGGTGACAGCAGGGGAGTTTGAGCTTCGCGCACGAGGCCGTGTTATTCGCTTTGATGGCTTCCTTAAAGTGGCTCCTCCCGCTGGCAAAAAAGACGAAGACCTTGTGTTGCCGGATGTGAAGGTCGGGGATAAGTTGGCTTTGGAAAAGCTGGACCCGAAACAGCACTTCACCAAGCCCCCAGCCCGTTTCAGCGAAGCAGCCCTGGTAAAAGAGCTGGAAAAACGTGGTATTGGCCGCCCCTCTACGTATGCTTCGATTATCTCCACCATCCAGGATCGCGGATATGTACGGTTGGAGAACCGTCGCTTTTATGCAGAAAAAATGGGCGATATCGTTACCGATCGCCTTAGTGAGAGCTTCAAGAACCTGATGGATTATGGGTTTACCGCGAATCTTGAGGAATCCTTGGATGCGGTGGCCGATGGAGATAAGGGTTGGAAACAGTTACTTGATGAGTTTTATCAGGACTTTTCCTCGCGCCTTGAGAAGGCACAGTCAACTGACGAGGGCATGCGCCGCAATACCCCGACAGATACGGACATTGAGTGCTCAAAGTGCGGCCGCCATATGCAGATTCGAACCGGCTCCACAGGAGTTTTCCTGGGGTGCTCCGGTTATGCTTTACCACCCAAGGAGCGTTGCACCAATACCATGAATCTGGTTTCTGGTGATGAAGCGGTGGATGCAGATAAAGATGAAGAAGCAGAATCCCGGCTGCTGCGTGAGAAGCGCCGTTGTGCCATATGTGGTACAGCGATGGATAGTTACCTTGTCGATGAACACCGCAAGCTGCATATCTGTGGTAACAATCCGGATTGCAGTGGCTATGAAGTGGAGCAGGGAACTTTCAAAATCAAGGGTTATGATGGCCCAATTATCGAGTGTGATAAATGCGGCAGTGATATGCAGCTAAAGTCCGGTCGCTTTGGAAAATACTTCGGTTGTACCAATGAAGCTTGTAAGAATACCCGTAAGCTTTTGAAAAATGGCCAACCGGCTCCCCCGAAAATGGATCCGGTATCTATGCCAGAGTTGGCCTGCTTAAAAGTGGAGGATCACTATATCCTGCGTGATGGGGCTTCGGGTTTGTTCCTTGCTGCCAGCCAGTTCCCTAAAAATCGTGAAACTCGCGCACCACTGGTGAGGGAGTTGCTCCCGCATAAGAGTGAGATTGATCCTAAATACACTTTTCTGTTCTCTGCTCCTGTTGAGGATGATCAGGGACGGGATACAGTAATTCGTTTTAGCCGCAAGACCCAAGAGCAGTATGTACAGTCTGAGGAGGAGGGCAAGGCAACGGGGTGGCGAGCCTTCTACCGCGATGGTAATTGGCAGGTTGAGGCCGGCAGTAAGGCTACCACAGCGAAGCGCAAGCCAGTGCGTAAAAAAATAGCTGCAAAAAAGTAAATGAGTAATCCTTTTACAGGGCAGGTTGCCTCGGCTCTGCGCAAAGCCCAGCTGTTACTGCAGCTGACCAGTGATGTGTCACCGCTGCAAAGTGCCGCACTTGAGGAGGCGGTTGTGTTGCAGCTCTGGAAAGCATACAGAGCTTTTCTTGTTGAGCTTTCGCATCAGCTGCAGCTGGGTTTTGAGCCGGAGTCCCTTCAGATGATAGCTGACAGCCTTGAGACTCAGGGTAGGGCCAGTAATGAGGTGAAAGAGTTACAGCAATTGAATGAGCAGCCCGATAGTTGGCTAAATCAGCTGCTGCAAGCCTGGACTTTGCTAATGTCTTTGCCGTCAAATACTGAGGTTAAGCGCGAAGCGCCCAATTTGATACCGATACATAATGTTGGTCGGGAACCGGTAACAATTACCGTTCAAGGGCTCACGCAATGGCATAAATCTATGGTTGAGTTGATTCGTAGGCAGCGGGCCAATCTGGAAGAGTGTTAGCCGCAGGTACTTTCGTACCATGTTTCTCAGCTTTTAGGCCCCTGATACTTCTAATTTGCCTGTGGTACACTGTGCGCAAACTGATGTGCAGTGAAGGAAAAGCGAATGTCCTCCGAAACTTTCGAAATTATTGAGCTGGCCAATGGCGATGTGGCATTGCGTCGTGCTGGTCACAAGGAGGACCCTCTGGTGAGTATTCATTTCTCAGCTGAGAGTCTACAATTCCTGAGAAAACACAAAGTGGCTGTTGCGCGCGCAATGCTGGAAGCAGGTATAGAAACTGTACAGAATTTGGATGATCTGGAGCCTGGTTACTTTGAAGAAGAAGATGAGTCGATGCCGGTTAACCATACTATCCATTGATTGAATGGTTAATAGAGATATGATTCAACAGCGGCCATTGGCCGCTGTTGTTGTTTTAGCTTTGAGATTAATACAGGTTATGGTGTTTGACGAATGACGCCTACTGCCAAGCCTTCGATCACAAAGTTCTTATCCCGCATATCCACCTGGATAGTTTCAAAGTCTTCATTCTCTGGCAGCAGTTGAACAGTCGCTTGATTACCTTTGCGGCGGAAACGCTTAACAGTTACTTCCTCGTCAATTCTCGCTACGACAATCTGTCCATTCCTGACTTGCTCAGTTTTCTGTACTGCAAGCAAATCCCCATCCAGAATCCCCGCATCGCGCATACTCATTCCATGAACCCGCAATAGGAAGTCTGCAGGGGGGTGAAAGAAGCTGGCAGGAAGGTCGCAGTAATCCTCAATATGCTCTGTAGCAAGAATTGGGTTGCCTGCGGCTACACGCCCGATAATGGGAAGCCCCGACTGGTGATCGGGGATACGAATTCCACGTGAGGCGCCGGCAACCATCTCAATGGCCCCTTTTCGCGCCAGTGCTTTCAGGTGCTCTTCTGCTGCATTTGGTGAGCGGAACCCCAGTTCCTGAGCGATTTCCGCTCGAGTGGGAGGGTAGCCAGTATCATCGAGATAGGCTTTGATGAGCTCTAATACCTGAGCCTGGCGTGCGGTGAGATTGGTCATAGATTTACCTAGCTTTTCTGTATTTATATACAGTTGCTGGGATTATATACAGAATTAAGCTTCACGCAATCCTAACACCCGCCTCTTCATAAGCTGCTACATTGTTTATGAAAACAAGTAATGAGAGTAATCGTTGAAAGATCTGACAACGAGGGAAAAAAATAATGTTAGATGTGAAAATGCCAGAGGCATGGCGGGTTCTGCGGATTCAGTCCGAGTTGGTTGATGGAATAGAGCGCCTGGTAGCGCTCAGTGGAGCAGTAACAGTTTTTGGAGGGGCGAGGTTTACCGAGGATAGCCCTGAATATCAACAGGGGGTAAAGCTGGGAGAGCTGTTGGCTGCGGAGGGGGTGCCCGTGATTACAGGTGGAGGGCCCGGCCTTATGGAAGCCTGTAATAGAGGAGCCTTCGATCAGCCAGGCACCTCCATTGGGTTAAACATAGAGCTGCCTTTCGAGCAGGCGGCGAATCCATACCAGGATATCAGTTTAAATTTTCGTTATTTCTTTGTTCGTAAATTTATGTTTGTTAAGCATGCAGTAGGCTTTGTGGGCTTGCCTGGTGGCTACGGAACGCTGGATGAACTGTTTGAAGCGCTGACATTGGTGCAGACACAAAAGGTCCGTCGCTTCCCCATCGTGCTTGTGGGTAAGCGCTATTGGGCAGGACTCTACAACTGGTTGGTAGATACAGTACTTGAACGAAATTGTATTGATGCCAGTGACCTGGATTTATTTCATATCGTGGATACCGTCGAAGAGACAGCGGACCTGATTATGAAATATATGCGGACCAGGGACTGATCAAACGCGACTCTATAAATGCCAACATCTGATACTGAAAGCTCCACAATGAGTTGGCCAGTGATCTAATGGGTTTCGTAGTCTAGTCAGCTCAATTCAAATTTTCTTGATAAGAGATAAACCCTCTTTGCGTTTTTATTGCTAAAAATGGTAGCTACTTTAAGCAAGGTCCCGGTAGCCTTTTCGTTGAAGTTGCAATAATTCAAATTCTTTCATTGTGCAAAGTTAGTTCTTAAAGCGTTGGAACTTCCATAGAGTCTATTCTTTATTCAGTTCCTTCCAGCTTCTTAGATTATTTAAGGTTATTTTTGGGAGATTGAATTGTGCCAATTTTCGGCCCCCGATTGTCGAGGCCTGTGAACTTGGGGGATCTGCTATCTCTGCCCCTGAATAGCAGGCCGGATACAAAGGCATTAGTTTCAGGAAGTCGAGAATGGACTTGGAGGGGGTTGCAGAGGGATATTGATGCTCTGGCCAAGGGGTTGATCACAATGGGATTACACAAAAGTGATCGGGTCGCAACCCTGATGCCTAACCGGGGTGAAATACTCGTTTTTTATCTCGCATGCTTGAAAGTGGGGCTGGTGGTTGTCCCGCTAAACTACAGGTACACAACTCTGGAGATTGACTACGCTCTTGAAAAGAGTGGCGCAGTTGCGCTAATTATAGGTGCAGAGCGGAGTGAGGATATTCAGGATAGTAAATTTATTGGTAAATTAAAAAAAGGGTTTCTTTACTTTGGTGGTGTGTTCGAAGATACAAGAAGTTATGAAGGTCTAATCAATGCCGGTGGGCAGCCTGCTGAAATTCCTGTATCCAGTATCAGTGATCCTGCATTTTTATTTTTTACATCTGGAAGTACTGGCAAGCCAAAAGCCGTTGTGCACAGCTTGCTATCCTTTGGTTCTATCGTAGCTGGTTTCGTTGCTGCCCTGAAGTTAACTCGGGACGATATCGTTCTGCCTGGAGGTTCAATCGCACATGTCGGGTCGCTTTCAACGGCCCTGGCAGCTCTCTCCGTGGGTGCGAAGACAGTTATTCCACAAAGTTTTGATGGTGAGGAAATTCTGTCGATATTGCGGAGTAGCCGGCCAACTATTTTGGTTATGGTTCCGGCAGTATTTATTGCAATGGAACGCAATCCGGGAGCCAGGCGTGAAGATTTTGAATCTCTTCGAGTGTGCTTCACCGGCGGAGATAAATTTCCAGTAAATATTGCTAAAGAATTTACCAACAAAACCGGCCATATGATCCAGGAAGGATATGGACTGACAGAAGCTCCCGACTGCCTTTTCAATCAATCGCTCTCACCAGATAAAGCTGGATCTGTAGGTACTGTTGCTCCAGGCTACGTTGCTAGCCTGCGCGATGAGAAAGGCCAAGAAGTGGCACCTAATGTTGATGGCAATCTCTGGCTCCGTGGGTCGCCAGTTATGACTGGCTACTGGAAAAACCCCCAGGCAAATAGGGAGGCGTTATCTGATGGTTGGTTTGATACGGGCGATGTTATGCGTGTCGACTCTGATGGTTGTTTTTGGTTTCGCGGTCGAAAGAAGCAAATTATTGTCCACGATGGCTCAAATATATCGCCTCAGGAAGTAGAGGAAGCTCTCATGGAGCATCCGTCTGTAAATCTAGCAGGCGTAATCGGTATTCGTGATGACACGCACGGGGAGAGCGTTTGGGCTTTTATCACCTTGAAAAAAAATGTACCTATGCCAAGTGTCAGTGAAGTTATTCGTTTTGCAAAAAAACGTATTGGATACAAGGCTCCGGAGGTAGTCGAAATTCTGGCGGATATGCCAATTAATCCAACGGGAAAAATTGACAGGGTGGCCTTAAAGAGGCTTGCCGAAGCCCAGTTGGTTCAAGGCAAGGAAAAGTGAATATATTTGGGGTCTAGTGTCACAGGCGAAGGCACCTCCGTATTTGTGCTTCCAGCAAATCAAAATCTCAGATCTGGCTTTTTTGCTCTATAGGATGAATCGAGAAGCCCACCGATATTTTGCCGAGCCGTCCTCTATATACCTGGGTAATGTGACTTAGGGTGAAGCACTGTAACCGCTTCCAGTTGATGAAGGAGATGAGTGCCGTTGGCTGAGCAATGGAATGTGCTACTCTGGCCCGAGTTAAACAACTGTTTTAAATGATGGTTTGAGAGATATGAGCCAGACGGATACTGTCAGCCGCATTCTGGATGCAGCCGAGGCCCTGTTTGCAGAACGTGGTTTTACTGAGACTTCCCTGCGCACAATTACGAGTACTGCAGGGGTTAACCTGGCTGCGGTTAACTATCACTTTGGTTCAAAGAAAGAGTTGATCCAGGCGGTTTTTGAGCGATTCTTGACCCCCTTTACCGAAGACCTTGAGGCCGAGTTAGATCGTCGTATCGCCACCGGCCAAGAGCTGCACGTGGAGGGATTATTAGAGAGCCTCTATCGAGTGGGCCTCGGTGGTTTGAGTGACAGAGGGCTCGATCCACAGCGTTTTATGCGCTTATTGGGGCTGGCCTATACGCAGTTCCAGGGGCACTTACGTCGCTTTATAGTGTCTCGATACGGGGATAGTTATCGCCGTTTTGCAGGCTTGTTGGCTGAGGCCTTACCGGGTGTGGACCCTGTAACCTTTTATTGGCGCCTGTACTTTATGCTGGGGGCTACGATCTTCACCCTGTCGAGTTACGATGCCATAGAAGCTATCCTGAGAGAGGATTTTGGTGCACAGAGCAGCCTGCCGGAGACCCTTGAGCGGTTGGTTCCGGCGGCCTCTGCAATGTTGAAGGTGGAGGCTATCTAGTTTTAAGTGGCTCTTATTGGCTGATAACAGAGGAATAGAATATGTCTGCACCCTTGGGACCGGTCATGGTTGATATTGAGGGATTAGAGCTTACCGATGCGGACTGCGAGCTTCTGCGTCATCCCCTTGTTGGCGGGTTGATTTTCTTCGCACGTAATTACCGGGATCGCGCGCAGCTGCAAGGCTTGATAGCGGATATTAGAGCTGTACGCCCTGAGATTTTAGTAGCTGTTGATCAGGAGGGGGGCAGGGTTCAACGCTTTCGTTGCGAGTTTACCCGTTTGCCATCTATGCAAGTATTGGCAGCGAAGGCCAGCGAGGAGCAGTTGCAGGACGTGGGTTGGCTCTTGGCCACTGAATTGCTGGCGGTAGGGGTGGACTTCAGCTTCGCCCCGGTATTGGATGCTGATGATCAACACAGCCGAGTGATCGGCGACCGCAGCTTTTGTGCAGATCCCAAGCGTTTGGAGCTATTCGCACGTCCATTTATGCGAGGAATGCACGAAGCAGGCATGGCGACAACGGGTAAGCATTTCCCTGGTCATGGCCATGTACTAGAAGATAGCCATGTAGAGCTTCCTGAAGACAAGCGTTCACTGGAGCAGGTAATGGAGTCCGATGCCTTACCTTTTGTGGACTGCATCGCCTCCTCTCAATTGGATGCAATAATGCCAGCACATATTCGTTTCGTGAATATTGACAGTCAGCCGGTCGGATTTTCCCGTTACTGGCTACAAGACATCTTGCGAGGGCGATTGGGTTTTGGCGGTGTTATCTTTAGTGACGACCTGTCGATGGAGGGGGCTGGTGCTGCAGGCGGTTATGGAGGGAGAGTTCGTGCAGCGCTGGAGGCGGGATGTGATATGGGGGTTATTTGTAACAACCGAGACGGCGCCTTGGAGGCGCTGGCCGCCCTGCAGGACTACATACCCCAGGGAGAATCCAGCGAGCGCTTGAAAGCTATGCGTGGCAGGCCCTTGATAACATCCTGGTCGGAACTTGAAAAGAGTGCGCGTTGGCATAGAACCCGTGGCTGGTTGGCGTCGATAATGCATTAAGGGCTCGAAATTTTGATGCCCGCCCAAATTATCTGGGAGTATCAGAAAGATTGTCGAGCTCAGATTTAGATGAGCGGAGGGGGTATTCGTGGAATCCGTAGATAGCATTCTAATGTCTTGGCTCGGTGAGAACCGGGTTTGGATAGTATGGGTTTTCCTTATTGTGCTGGCTTCAGCTTTGGGAGCCTGGGCCTTTGGGCGCTTTGTACAGCGATTAGCGGCAAGAGCCGAGAAGACGGTTAATCCGTGGGATGATGCTCTTGTTGGGGCCATGTCACCACCTGGACCAGTGCTTGTTTGGCTTGTGGGATTGACTGTTGCCGCGCAGCGGGCAGGGCAGGCTACCGGGGCTGAGATTTTCTCTCTGGCTGAACCAATACGGGAGATAGGGCTTATCCTGGTTCTATCCTGGTTTGCCTGGCGATTTTCCCATAGCGCTGAGCACAACCTGTGTAACCCTCGCTATATTGGCAAGCCGATGGATGCCACTACAGTGCGGGCAATCGGAAAATTGGTGCGGGCTTCCATCGCTATCACTGCCGGCATAGTCATCATGCAGTTTCTTGGCTACAGCGTCAGTGGCGTGTTAGCGTTTGGCGGCATTGGTGGGTTGGCAGTGGGTTTTGCAGCCAAGGACCTGTTGGCCAACTTCTTTGGCGGGCTGATGATTTACTTGGATCGCCCATTTGCCGTGGGCGACTGGATACGCTCTCCGGATAAGGAAATTGAGGGTACCGTTGAGGATATTGGCTGGCGCCTGACACGCATCCGCACCTTTGATATGCGCCCTGTGTATGTTCCCAATAGCATCTTCACTCAGATTTCTGTGGAGAACCCCTCGCGAATGCTCAATCGCAGGATCTTTGAGACCATCGGCATCCGTTATGAAGATGCCCATTCAATGGCTTCAATAGTGGCGGATGTTAAAGAAATGTTACAGCAGCATCCTGAAATTGACTCTAATCGAACCCTTATAGTCAATTTCAATAGTTTTGCTGCATCGTCGTTGGATTTCTTTATATATACCTTTACCAGAACAACTGATTGGGTGAGATATCACGAAATCAAACAGGACGTTCTGTTAACTATCCTAAAAATTGTCGAAAAACACGGTGCCTCCTGTGCGTTTCCGACTTCGACTATTCATATTGCCGATATTCCTTCATTAGCCCGTGAGGCCGCGTTAGACAGTTGAGTATAGGGAGTGCAATAAGGTACAAATGATTAGTTTATATATGGTCTCTAAGTGATATTTTGACGGTTAATTACCCATACTGGTAAAAACGTAGTATTTATTTCACATAGAAACCTAGACACTGGCGCTGTTTTATCTAAGAATCAGGGTACGTCCTTTGGGTATCTACCTAAAGGATTAAGCAAGATAGCATTCTGCATGAAGCAGTCTGTTAACAATGGGGTGGCGTTTGCCCCTCTTGCCGAAAGTAGTATTGAGGTAATTGAGGTAGGCGCAATAACAATAATGAGGTTTTCTCAATGAGTGATCGCGTTACAGGTACTGTGAAGTGGTTTAATAACGCACGGGGTTATGGCTTCATCACCTGTGGAGAAGGAACTGAAGACATTTTTGTTCATTATCGCAGCATTCGCGGCGAGGGTTATAAAACCCTTAACGAGGGGCAGGCGGTAGAGTTCGAAATGCAACAAGGTGACAAAGGACTGCTGGCGGAAGATGTTGTTCCCTGTGAGTGATTTACGGATCGCTCGTTGAAAGAACTGTTGTCGTGTAGGGTTGTGCAGATACCTGCTGCCAGCTCTGCCAGCGCCTCTGGAAAAGTGGGCTGAAAGGTCCGCTTTTCTATTCCGTTTCCTTCATTGGATTGGTTCCTTTTTTCCGTAGGTTAAGAGGTTGGCTATTTTGTGACTGTTGATATTGCTACGGTCTAAATGCCCGCCGCCAGTATATTTTGATTCTCGTTTTATTCTCTCGCTTAATCCAATTGAATTAACCTCTCATTAATTTTTAGAATTAATCAATTTGAAACCTGTTTAATGTTATAGGCTTCTTTCCCAATTGTGCCCCAAAATTCTGCGGTTAGTGAAAATGTATTGTCCAATCAAAAGGATGTAAGGAAAGAAAATTGATAATTAAGCGTATGTTGAAAAAAGTGGTTTGTTATAAGAGCTGATTTCTGCATTTAGTTTATAAAAAATTATTCTTTAGTCTTTTTGCATGCAATGTACTTAATTCGAAATTTATTAACTGGCTTTAAATTTGGTTGTATCTTGGGGAGTGTAGATTGGCGAGGTAAAGGATTAAAGTAATACCCCCCATTGTTGTGGGGGATAAGTTGGCTAGCTTAAGGTTTTATTAGTCAGTTTCCAGTATTCGAAATATTATTCTCTACGGTATTGCTTGCTTTTATATCTTCTTCTGTCGGTTTAGCTACGGTGCGGACTTCAATCAGAATACCGAAGGCGGGGTGGTCGATATAGTGTAATTGTCCGCTACGTAAGCGGCGTTCATGTTGCAAGCGGGCAGTGTGAGCGGCATAAATCATATGCTCAGTTTCCAGCTGGGGCTCGCTTAGCGTTACAGGTTCATAGTCTGACAAGGAATTTGGGACATCCTGTAGCGCAACGCTCTTATAGTTTTCTTCAGACTGTGCCCTGCTTTTTATTTCCAGTGGAGCTTCGACGGCGACCCTTGGTCGTTGTGGCAACAATACGCCATCAACGGAAGCTGGGGTGGAAAAATCATTTAGCCAGAGGTCTGTGCTGATGTGGAGATAGCGGGAGACGCTCAGGGTGATCGAGCCTCCCAGTTGGCTGTGGCCTTGGAAGGTGTCGCCGCCGTCGATCAGAATGGCGGGGGAGTTTCGCTTTTGCTTCAATATTTGGCGCCATGCCTTGTGAAACAGAATCCGGTCACCACCTCTTGCAAGGGCAGTAGCCTTGTTGCCCAGTAGGGTTGCTGTGGGCGAGAGGAGTAAACTGGAGTGACTTCCTGACTCTACCTTATCGCCATTGGTTTCCAGCGGCTCAAATCCCAGCGGCTCATCGGTGCTGACTTCTTCCCCGGCCAGCTCTGTTAGAGATACCGCTTCTGGAGAGGGGATCGGTTGTGGGTTTTCCTGGCGGGTCTCGAAGTCCACCCAGTTGGAAGGGTACTCCAGGCGTGGATTTGCTGGCCAGTTTTCACTAGTCTGCGCCATGCCTTGGGGGCGCTCGAAAATGATCATCTCGATTTCGAAAGTGTTCCCTGCATAGTTGGCGGCTTGCGTGCCTGCAGCAGCGAGCGCCAGGGCTAGGGTGGAGCAGAGGCGAGTTATCCTTTTCACGGTCATGGAGTTACCACTTTTCATCTTTCTATGGTCGGTGCCTGGAGGAGCGGCCGAAGCCAGTTTTTGGTGTCGGTAATTTTGGCAGCAGGAATTGCTGGTGTCGATCGATCACCTCACTGGCTGCGAGATATTATCATTGCGCTAGCCGCTCCAAAACTTCATTGATTTCCTGCAGCTTGCGATCTGGACCTTCCTCATCAAGGCTGAAGTTTAGTTGGTTGGCGCCTGCCAATTGATAGCGGCCAGGTTGGGTTTGAACCAGCTTTACCAGGGTGAGAGGGTCTACCTGGGTTGTGTCAGCAAACTCTATTCTGCCGCGGGCGGCAGAGGCTTCCAGCTTGCGAATGCCCATTTTATCCGCCTTCAGTTTGATTTCAGTGGTGCGGAACAGGTGCTTTACCGACTCCGGCAGCAGGCCAAAACGATCTATCATCTCTACTTGCAGCTCCTTGAGTTGTTGGCGATCGACAGCGTTGGCAATGCGCTTGTACATCATCAGGCGGCCGTGCACATCGGGTAGGTAGTCTTCAGGGATGAGTGCCGGCACTCGCAGATTGACATCAACCGCAGGAGACTCCAGAGGTTCATCGATATTGGGTGTGCGCCCCTCGCGAATTGCCTTTACTGCTCGGTCGAGCATCTCCATATACAGGTTGAAGCCTACACTTTGGATCTGCCCGCTCTGTTCTTCGCCAAGTAGCTCACCGGCACCGCGAATTTCCAGATCGTGAGTGGCCAGAGTAAAGCCTGCCCCCAGATCCTGGGCTTCACTGATTGCTTCCAGTCGCTTTACAGCATCGCTGGTCATGGAGCGCTTGTTGGGTGTCAACAGGTAAGCGTAGGCCTGGTGGTGGGAGCGTCCTACTCGGCCGCGCAGCTGATGAAGCTGAGCCAGCCCGAACTTATCTGCGCGCTCAATCAGGATGGTATTGGCGGTGGGGACGTCGATACCGGTCTCAATTATGGTGGTACACACCAGCACGTTAAAGCGTTTGTGGTAGAAGTCACTCATGACCTGTTCCAGCTCGCGCTCGCGCATTTGCCCGTGGCCAATACCGATACGCGCTTCAGGAATCAGCTCTTGCAGTTCCCGGGCAATACGCTCGATGCTCTTGACTTCGTTGTGCAGGAAATATACCTGGCCACCACGCAGAATTTCCCGGAGTATGGCCTCCTTTACCAGGGCGTCATCGCGCTCACGTACAAAGGTCTTTACCGATAGGCGGCGCGCCGGAGGAGTGGCAATCACCGAGAGGTCGCGAATACCGGCCATTGCCATATTTAAAGTGCGAGGAATTGGTGTGGCAGTCAGGTTGAGAATATCGACTTCTGCACGCAAACTCTTGAGGCGTTCTTTCTGGCGTACGCCAAAGCGGTGTTCTTCATCAATAATCAGCAGTCCCAGATTTTTAAAGTCCAGGTCACTCTGTAGCAGCTTATGGGTGCCGACCAGGATGTCCACTTTGCCACTGGCTACTTTTTCTTTCACGCTGTCCACTTCCTTGCCTGATCGGAAGCGTGAGATCACCTCAATATTGATAGGCCAGTCTGCAAATCGGTCCTGGAAAGATTGAAAATGCTGCTGAGCGAGTAGGGTCGTTGGCACCAGCATGGCCACTTGCTTGCCTGCATGAGCGGCGACAAATGCCGCACGCATGGCGACTTCGGTTTTGCCAAAGCCCACGTCGCCACAGACCAGTCGGTCCATGGGTTTCTTCGACAGCATATCGCCAATCACGGATTCAATGGCCTGCTGCTGGTCTGGCGTTTCCTCGAAGGGGAAGGCCGCAGAGAACTCTCGGTAAGCCAGCTTGGGATCGGCAAAGGCATGGCCGACACGTGCCTCCCGGCGAGCGTAAATATCCAGGAGTTCGGCGGCGGCATCGCGCACTTTTTCAGCGGCTTTGCGCTTGGCTTTCTGCCACTGTTCACTGCCCATTTTGTGTAATGGAGCCAGGGCTTCATCAGCGCCAGAGTAGCGGCTGATCAGATGCAGGCTGGCTACGGGCACATAGAGCTTGGCCTCATTGGCATACTCCAAGGTTAGGAATTCAGCGGGTTGGCCGTCGATCTCCAGGTGTTGCAAGCCGCGATAGCGACCCACGCCATGATCAATATGTACTACCGGGGCGCCTATACGCAGTTCCGCCAGGTTTTTAACTGCATTGTCTGCGTCGTCCTTAGCTTTCTTGCGGCGACGCTGCTGTAGTACCCGTTCGCCGAATAGCTGCGGCTCAGCGATTAAATTAATGGAGGGGTCAGTAAGTAGCAGCCCTTGGTCAAGGGGGGCGACGGTGATGCCGATGGCTTCATCGCTGTGCAGGAATGCCTCCCAGCTGGCAAAGGCTGGGGGAGCCAGGCGAATGCCTTTAAGGAGTTCCAGCAATGCCTCACGGCGCCCGCCACTTTCCGCGCAGAAAAGCACCCGCCCAGAGCATTCCATCAGGTAGCTTTCCAGAGCTGCCATGGGTTGTTCAGCTTTACCATCTACGGGTAGGGTCGGCGGTACCAGGGTGGCAAAATTGTAGTTGCCCTGACTATCCGGCAGAGTATCGGTGGAGAAAATGGCTCTTGGCATGGACTTGAGGGCACCGTTGAATTCATCCACATCGAGCAGGATCTGACGGGGTTGTAGTATAGGGCGAGTTAGGTCGCCGCAGCGGCTCTCATAGCGATTGCTGACCTCACGCCAGAAGCTCTCTATTGCTGCTTGGATATCCCCCTGAATGAATGCCTGGCTGTTCTCGGGAAGGTAGTCGAAGAGGTTCGCGCATTTATTATCGAAGAATAGCGGCAGGTAGTATTCAATACCCGCTGGGGCTATGCCCGCGCTGATATCCTGGTAGATAGGTACCAGGCTGGGGTCGGCCTGGAATTGCTCATGCCAGTTCTGCAGGAAGCCGGAAAGTCCGGCTTTGTGCATGGGAAATTCCCGCGCGGGGAGCAGATGAATCGTTTCCACCTTGTCCACAGTGCGCTGGGTTTCTGGGTCAAAAGTACGCAAGGATTCGATTTCATCGTCAAACAAATCGATGCGATAGGGCAGCGGGCTGCCCATGGGAAATATATCCATTAAGGAGCCGCGCACGGCAAATTCACCATGCTCATAAACGGTGTCCACGCAGTGATAGCCCGCCTGCTCCAATAAGCGCCGCTGGATGTCGATATCAAATTGTTGCCCCTCGCTCAGGATCAGGGCGTTGCCGGCAACATAGTCGCATGGGGGTAGGCGGTGCATCAGGGTACTTACCGGCACTATCACAATGCCGCTGCCCATTTTGGGCATTCGATAAAGGGTGGCAAGGCGGTCGGAAATGATGTCCTGGTGGGGTGAGAAAGTATCGTAGGGAAGTATCTCCCAGTCAGGGAAATGAAAGATCTCAAGTGGCTGTTCCGGGCCGTCATCTCGCTGAGGTTTGTTAAAAAATTTCAATTGCACCTCTAATCGGTGCGCCTCAAGGCTATCTCCAGTGATCAGCAGTGTCGGGGATTTGCTGTTGCGAGCTGCGTTTAATACGGCGAGCGCGGCCGCTGCGCCATGCAGCTGCCCCCAGAATTGCCGGTCATTGCTGTTGAGAAACTTTGGTGGAGTCAGGGGCTGTATATCGGTCATCTTTCCTTATATATCCGCGCTTTCATCTGCTGTAGTGCCAGGGGCGGCTATTGTAGCCGTGAAAGGGTCTGGCTGCAGTCTATGTTAACCGTGCCTGTGCTTTGGGTTGCGAACGGCTACGCTTTTTTTGATATTGCACTACATCCGGCAGTGGGCTAGCGAAAAGGTAGTTTTACTACATTTTTTTGACTTTTTTTTGCCCAGTTGCGTAGGCATAGGTGAATACTGATAATGCGCAGCCACATGGCCCTGGTGAGGTATCAGGCCGTGATTTCCTGCCTATTAATATTTTGCAGAGGTGTCTGACAGTGACTCAGAAGCGACCGAAGCCCGCGGACTTTTTCAAGGACTGGAAGCAGCGTGAAGCGCTGGCCGAATCCATGATCCCGATGATCGGAAAGCTCAACCGCGAGCAAAACGTCGGTATTTATATGTACGGCCGCAACCTGGTAAATCGCTCAGTTCTGAGCATTATGAAAGCGCACCGTTTCGTGCGTCAGGTTGAGGAGAATGAACTCTCCGAGTTTGAAACCTTCCCTGTGTTGGAAGCTATCTGCAAATTGGACCTGGGTCCTGTACACATCGACCTGGGAACCCTGACCAATAAATTTATGCGCGACGATCGCAGTCTGTCTGTAGACGATTTTGTGCGTGAGGAACTGGCGGATGCCAGTGGTGCTGGCAAGCCTTTGCCTGAGCCCAAGGATGTAGTGATCTACGGCTTTGGCCGTATCGGTCGCTTGGTTGCTCGTTTGCTGGTTGACAAAGCCGGCAGCGGCGACGTTCTGCGCCTGCGCGCAATCGTGCTGCGTAAGGGCAAGGCCCCGAATGATCTGGTGAAGCGCGCCTCCCTGCTGCGTCGCGATTCCGTACACGGCGCCTTCCAGGGCACTATCCGCGTGGATGAGGAGACTAGCTCCTTGATCTGCAACGGTAATGAGATCAAGGTCATCTATGCCAACTCTCCGCAGGAGGTGGATTACACCGAGCACGGTATTAACGATGCAATCATCGTGGATAGCACCGGTGTATGGCGTGACGAAGATGGCCTGAGTCAGCACCTGGAAAGCCCAGGTGCTTCCAAAGTGATCCTGACCGCTCCGGGTAAAGGCGATATCAAGAATATCGTTTACGGCATCAACAACGGTGACATCAAGCCAGAAGACAAGATCCTTTCCGCAGCATCCTGTACCACTAACGCTATCGTGCCGGTACTGAAGGCTATGATGGACGGCTACGGTGTTGAGCATGGCCACGTGGAAACCGTGCATGCATATACCAATGACCAGAACCTGATCGACAACTACCACAAGGGTGAGCGTCGCGGTCGCGCAGCTGCGTTGAATATGGTTCTGACTGAGACCGGCGCTGCCAAAGCTGTCGCCAAGGCGCTGCCAGAGCTAAAGGGCAAGCTCACTGGTAATGCGATTCGTGTTCCGACCCCGAACGTTTCCATGGCGATCCTCAACCTGAATTTGGGTAAAGAGGCCACCAAGGAAGAGCTGAATGAGTACATGCGTGAAGTGGCTCTGCACTCTCCGCTGCGTCAGCAGATCGACTACACCAATTCTCCGGAAGTAGTGTCCAGCGATTTTGTTGGCTCCCGCCGTGCCTGCGTATTCGATTCCAATGCAACAATCGTTGACGGTAAGAATGCGGTGCTTTACTGCTGGTACGATAATGAGTTCGGTTATAGCTGTCAGGTGGTTCGCTGCCTGGAAGATATGGCCGGCGTTCGTTACGAGTTGTTCCCCAAGAAAGACTGAGGCGTCAGCTGAAAGTCTCCAGGTCGGTCTCAGGGGCCGGCCAGTGGGGTGAGGCGGCTCTCGTAGCCGTCCGCCCGGATCTCTCCAAATCCCTGTTTTTCCAGTAAAAATTTCTCAACTTAGTGTTAGTTAAAGACTTCCCAGGCTGGTAAAGCCTCTGTCCCATCTTTATAATGCGCGCGATTTTGCGGGGCGGCCGTGCGCCGAGAAGTTAGCGCGCACAACCTTTTAGTTAGCTTCCTTCCGCCCGGTCTACGGGTGAAACGGCATAAGCCCTCGCTACATGGAATTCCACAGTATGGCTCGCCAGTCTGGGATCGACTGTTTGTCAGTTTGAACCCGGAACGGTGGGCCGTATTGCAATTTTATAAACTAGAAACTTAGGCATAGGCGTATGAGAAAGATCCGTCGGGGATTGGACTTACCCATATCCGGCGCGCCCGAGCAGGTCATCCACAAAGGGCCTGCGATCAAGACCGTTGCTGTTCTCGGTCCCGATTATCACGGGATGAAACCGACAATGGCGGTGGCTGTAGGGGATCGCGTCAATCTTGGTCAGCTACTGTTCAGTGACAAAAAAACCGAGGGTGTGCGCTACACAGCGCCGGCCGCTGGTCGTATTGTTGCTATTAATCGCGGTGCCCGCCGTGTTCTGCAATCCGTTGTGATTGGCATTGACGGCGATGCAGCAGAACAGTTCCAAAGCTATAGCGCAGATAAACTGTCTGGTCTGACGCGCGAACAGGTCGTTGAGAACCTGGTTGAATCCGGTATGTGGACCGCACTGCGCACCCGCCCATTCAGCCGCGTTCCCGCCCTGGACGCTAAACCGGAAGCGGTGTTTATCAATGCGATGGACACTAATCCTCTGTCTGCCAACCCAGAAGTGGTCATTGCCGAGAACCCCAAAGCCTTCTCTCAGGGCGTTGAGATTCTTTCCAAGCTGGCGGAAACCACTTACGTCTGTACCGCCCCTGATGCAGATATCCCCGTACCGAGCGCTGCGAATATTCGCCGCGAAGCTTTTGCCGGCCCCCATCCGGCAGGTCTGTCAGGTACCCATATCCACTACTTGAACCCGGTTTCCGGTTCTCGCAGTGTATTCACCATTAATTACCAGGATGTGATTGCCGTAGGCAAACTATTTGCCACTGGTAAACTGTTCACCGATCGCGTTGTTTCCCTGGCCGGCCCTCAAGTCAAGCAGCCGCGTCTTCTGCGCACTCGTCTCGGCGCCAGCCTGGAAACTTTGACTTCCGGTGAGTTGAAAGGTGATAACGACCGCGTTATTTCCGGCTCGGTATTTGGCGGTCGTACTGCTGAAGGTCCTTTGGGTTACCTGGGCCGTTACCACAACCAGATTTCTGTTCTGGAAGAGGGCGATGAGCGCCCATTCCTGCACTACCTGCGTGCTGGTAACAAGCGTTTCTCCGTATTCCCGATTTACCTCTCGCGCCTGTTCAAGAACAGGCTGTTCAATTTCACTACCAGTACCAACGGTTCCGAGCGTGCCATGGTACCGGTTGGCACTTATGAGAAGGTCATGCCGCTGGACGTACTTCCGACCCAGCTACTGCGCTCCCTGATCGTGGGTGATACCGCTATGGCCCAGAAACTGGGTGCTCTGGAGTTGGACGAGGAAGATCTGGCGCTGTGCACCTTTGTGTGTCCGGGCAAGTACGAATACGGCCCCATTTTGCGGGACAACCTGACCCGTATTGAGAAGGAGGGGTAAGTATGCTGCGTAAATTCCTCGATTCAATCGAACCAAAATTTCATAAAGGCGGTAAGTTCGAAAAGTTCTACGCCCTGTTTGAAGCGATTGACACCGGTCTGTTTCAGCCGGCAGACAAGACCAAAACTACTGCTCATGTGCGCGACGGTATCGACCTGAAGCGTATTATGATCACGGTTTGGGCTTGTGCGATGATCCCTGCCTTCTATGGTATGTGGAATATCGGCTTCCAGGCCAACACCATTCTCGAAGGTATGACCAATCCGGATCTGTCCGGCTGGCGCCACGCCATTATTGGTGCTTTGACCTCCTACAACCCTGCGAGTCTGTGGGACAACTTTGTCTACGGAGCCATGTACTTCCTGCCGATTTATGCGGTCACCTTTATTGTTGGCGGTATCTGGGAAGTGCTGTTCGCCGCTGTGCGCGGTCACGAGGTGAACGAAGGTTTCTTCGTAACCTCCATTCTGTTTGCCTTAACCTGTCCGCCGGATCTCCCTCTGTGGATGGTGGCCATGGGCATCAGCTTCGGTGTGGTTATTGGCAAGGAAGTATTCGGTGGTACCGGCAAAAACTTCCTCAACCCGGCACTCACCGGTCGCGCGTTCGTATTCTTTGCCTACCCGGCTGCGATGTCCGGCGATGCGGTGTGGACTGCGGTTGACGGCTACACCGGCGCTACCGCGCTGTCTGTCATGGCCAGTGAAGGTATCCAGAACGGTATTGTGAACGCTGCTGTTGGCCAGGTGACCTGGTTCGACGCTTTCTTCGGCAAGATACATGGTTCCATCGGTGAAACTTCTACCCTGGCTATCCTGATTGCCGGAGTAATCCTGATGGGCATGAAGATCGCCAGCTGGCGCATCGTAGCCGGCACTCTGCTGGGCATGATGGCCACTGCGTTTATGTTCAACATGATCGGTTCCGAAACCAACCCAATGTTCCAGGTACCCTGGTACTGGCACCTGGTAGTGGGTGGTTTCGCCTTCGGTCTGATCTTTATGACCACTGACCCTGTATCTGCAGCGATGACCAATATCGGCCGCTGGTGGTACGGCATCCTGATTGGGGTGATGGTTGTCCTGATTCGTGTGGTGAACCCGGCCTTCCCGGAAGGCATGATGCTGGCGATCCTGTTCGCCAACCTGTTCGCTCCGCTGTTTGACCACTTTGTGGTGCAGTCCAATATCAAACGGAGGTTGGCACGTGGCTAATAAAGATTCCGTAACCGGTACTCTGATTGTCGCGCTGGTAATGTGCCTGGTGTGCTCCGTGGTGGTTTCCACTGCGGCGGTAATGCTGAAGCCTGCCCAGCAGGCGAATGCCGAGCTGGACATGAAGCGCAATGTACTGATGGCAGGGGGCCTGCTAAAGGATTCCCACGCTAGCAAAGCTGAGGTTGAGAAGGCCTTCGCGGATATTCAGATCAAATATGTTGACCTGAATACCGGCAAGTTCACCGATCAGGCTCCGGCTGGTGGTAGCGGTCGTGCCGCTTCCAAAATTGCCTCTGCCAGCGAGAAGCTGCCCGCTGATGAGGACACGGCCAAAATTATCCGTCGGGAAAATACTAAAGAGGTATACCTGGTAGAGAAAGACGGCAAGCTGGATAAGATCATTCTGCCTATCCGTGGTTACGGCCTATGGGGCACCCTGTATGGCTTTCTCGCACTCGAGAGCAATCTCGACACCGTAGCAGGCCTCGGCTTCTACGAGCATAAGGAAACTCCCGGACTCGGTGGCGAAGTGGACAATCCCAACTGGAAAGCCCAGTGGATTGGCAAAAAGGTCTTCGATACCGATGGCAACGTTGACATCAACGTGATCAAGGGGCAGGTAAACCCTGACAGCCCAGATGCGATTCACGAAGTAGATGGTTTGTCTGGTGCGACTCTGACCAGTAAGGGTGTTGATAACCTGGTGAACTTCTGGTTGGGTAACCAGGGTTATGGTCCCTTCCTGAAAAACCTGAAAGCAGGGGAGGCATAAGCATGAAAATCAAAGAGACTCTGCTAGAGCCGATTTTTAACAACAACCCGATCGCGCTGCAGATCCTGGGTATCTGTTCTGCACTGGCTGTAACCAGCTCACTGCAGGTTACCCTGGTAATGTGTATCGCTCTGACCTCGGTTGTGGCCTGTTCCAACGTTGCGGTATCTCTGATCCGCAGCCAGATCCCGAACAGCATCCGTATCATTGTACAGATGACCGTGATTGCCTCCCTGGTAATCCTGGTTGATCAGCTGATCAAGGCCCTGGCTTACGACATCTCCAAGCAGCTGTCCGTATTCGTTGGCCTGATCATTACCAACTGTATTGTGATGGGACGTGCGGAAGCCTTCGCTATGAAGAACCCGCCACTGCCCAGCTTTTTTGATGGTCTTGGAAACGGTCTGGGTTATAGCGTAATCCTGATCGGTCTCGCGGTAATCCGTGAACTCTTCGGTGCCGGTAAACTGTTTGGTGTGGATATCCTGACTACCGTGAGCAATGGTGGTTGGTACATCCCTAACGGCCTACTGTTATTGCCGCCGAGTGCATTCTTCCTGATCGGCTTGTTCATTTGGGCAATTCGCGCCTGGAAGCCTGCCCAGGTTGAGCAGGATGAGTTCAAGATTGCGCCTAATTCCCAAGCGCAGGAGGCCTAATCCGTGGAACATTATATTTCTTTGATTATCCGCGCCGTTTTCGTTGAAAACATGGCGTTGGCCTTCTTCCTCGGTATGTGTACCTTCCTGGCGGTATCGAAGAAGATTGAGGCCGCTATTGGCCTGGGTGTTGCGGTTATTGTGGTGCTGACTTTGACAGTACCGGTGAACAACCTGATCTACACCTACCTGCTGAAAGACGGTGCGCTGGCCTGGGCCGGCTACCCCGACGTGGACCTGAGCTTCCTCGGCCTGCTGTCTTACATCGGCGTAATTGCAGCACTGGTTCAGATCCTGGAGATGTTCCTGGATAAATACGTACCGGCGCTCTACAACGCTTTGGGTGTATTCCTGCCGCTGATTACCGTGAACTGCGCCATCATGGGTGCCTCTCTGTTCATGGTTGAACGGGAATATGCGTTTGGTGAGAGTGTTGCCTATGGCTTCGGTGCTGGCCTCGGCTGGGCACTGGCGATTACCGCACTGGCCGGTATTCGTGAAAAGCTGAAGTACAGTGACGTACCGGATGGCCTGAAAGGCCTGGGTATCACCTTCGTAACCGTTGGTCTGATGTCCCTGGGCTTCATGTCCTTCGGCGGCATCGATATCTAAGCGGGGAAAACAATAGAATGAGTATTGAAATTATCCTCGGCGTAGCGATGTTTACCGTTATCGTACTGGCGCTGGTAGCGGTGATCCTTGCGGCCCGCTCGCGCCTGGTAAACACCGGCAACGTCAATATCCTGGTTAATGGTGAGAAGACTCTCACCGTACCGGCCGGCGGCAAGCTGCTGCAAACCCTGGCTGCTAACAACCTGTTCCTGGCCTCCGCCTGTGGTGGCGGCGGCAGCTGTGCGCAATGTGTATGTAAAGTGACTGCGGGTGGTGGTGATATGCTGCCCACCGAAGCGGCACACTTTACTCCGCGAGATGCAAAGGAAGGTAAGCGTCTTTCCTGTCAAGTTGCTGTTAAGCAGGATATGGAAATCGAAGTACCGGAAGAGGTATTTGGTGTGAAACAGTGGGAGTGCACTGTGGAATCCAATCCAAACGTAGCCACCTTTATTAAAGAGCTGACCCTGCGTCTGCCTGAAGGTGAAAACGTTGACTTCCGTGCGGGTGGTTACGTGCAGTTGGAGGCTCCGCCCCACCACGTGAAATTTGCTGACTTCGAAGTAGAAGACCAATACCGCGGTGACTGGGAGCATTTCGGCTTCTTCAAGCTGGAGTCCAAGGTTACTGAGCCTGTGGTACGTGCCTACTCTATGGCCAACTACCCGGAAGAGAAGGGTGTTGTTAAATTCAACATCCGTATCGCGACTCCGCCGCCGCGCACGGAAGGTGTGCCCCCTGGCCAGATGTCTTCCTACGTGTTCAGCCTCAAGCCGGGTGACAAGATCAAGGTATACGGACCCTTCGGTGAATTCTTCGCCAAGGAAACCGATAACGAGATGGTCTTTATTGGTGGTGGTGCCGGTATGGCACCGATGCGTTCACACATCTTCGACCAGCTCAAGCGCTTGCACTCCAAGCGCAAGATCAGCTTCTGGTATGGCGCTCGCTCCCTGCGCGAAATGTTCTATGAAGATGACTACAACGGCCTGGCTTCTGAGTTTGACAATTTCCAGTGGCACGTGGCTCTGTCCGACCCACAACCTGAGGACAACTGGACTGGTTACACAGGATTCATTCACAACGTAGTGTATGAAAACTACCTGAAAGACCACCCGGCTCCGGAAGATTGTGAGTACTACATGTGTGGGCCGCCCATGATGAACGCCGCAGTAATCAATATGCTCAAAGACTTGGGCGTGGAGGATGAAAATATCCTCCTCGATGACTTCGGTGGTTAAACGGGGAGCTTAGTTTGCTAAACGCAATCAAAGCCCCGAAAAAAGCAAAAACAGGGCCCGTTCTTCCGGCCCTGTTTTTGCTTTGTGTGGCTGTAATTTTTTCTGCTTGTACACCGACACCTGAGAACTGGCAACTCAGTGGCCGCACCATGGGCACCACTTATCACATCACGGTTGTCGATGTTCCCCGAGGTGTTGAGCACAGCCAGTTGCAGACGCTAATCGATAGTGAGCTGCAACAGGTCAACCAGGAGATGTCCACTTACATCAATGGTTCCGAGTTGATGCGTTTTAATCGCAGTCCTGTGGGTGAGGCCATTCCGGTTAGCGAACCGCTCGCCGATATTGTGCAGATGTCTCTGGATATCTATCGTCGCAGCGAAGGCGCCTTTGAGGTGACTGTGGGACCCCTGGTTAACTTGTGGGGTTTCGGCCCTCAACCAGAACCAGAGCGGATTCCCACCGATGCGGATATTGCCCGTTTGCAGCAGGTAGTGGGCTCTGATGCACTCGAGGTGACTCGTGAACCGGATACCATCACCCGCAATCGTCCAGTAGAGACTGACCTGTCGGCCATCGCCAAAGGGCACGGCGTGGATCGGGTTGCGATGTTGTTGGAGCGGCAGGGAATTCTTAACTACCTGGTCGAAATCGGTGGTGAACTGCGTACCCTTGGTGTGAATCCAAAAGGTAAGGCTTGGCGAATTGGCATTGAGGCGCCTGACTCAATGGGGCAAATGGTTCAGGAATCAATTGCTGTGAGTGGTAAAGCAGTGGCCACCAGTGGTGATTATCGCAATTATTACGAGCGCGACGGGGTACGTTATGCGCATAGCATAGATCCGCGTACTGGTCGCCCGCTAAAGCACCGATTGGCGTCGGTGACTATTATAGCGGATACCTGTGCTGAGGCAGATGGCCTGGCCACTGCACTGAATGTACTTGGGGCCGAAGCGGGAATGGCTTTGGCAGAGCGTGAAAAGCTGGCTGTCTTTATGCTGGTGAAAACTGACAAGGGGTTTGAAGAGCGGTATAGCGCTGCTTTTGCCCCTTACCTTGAGAGGTCTGAGTAGTGACAATATTTATATTTGCATTTGTTGCCATGCTACTGGTCGTTGCAGGGATGGCCCTTGGTGCCATGGTTCAAAACAAACCCCTGAAGGGTTCCTGTGGCGGGCTGAATAATATCGGCATGAAGCAGGACTGCACCATTTGTGGTGGCAACGATGACGAGTGCGAAAAAGAGCAAGAGCGCCAGCGCCAAAAAGGTATGGCTACTGAAGATCTCGCTTATGACGCAACCAAGCGCAAGTAAGTAGCTTCCCTCCCAAGCCCGTGATCAACGGGCTTGTTGTTTTATGTCATTGGCACAACTGGTGCTGATAATCGTAATTAAATAATGAGTGAGCAGCGCTCTCGCGTATCTCGCTCCATTTGGAAAACAGAATTTAGAGCATTTGATGGCAGAGCAAAAGTTTGATCTGGTTGTAATTGGTTCGGGCCCTGCAGGTGAGGCCGCCGCGATGAGTGCCGCTAAGAAGGGCATGCGCGCAGCAGTTATTGAAAAGCGCCAAGTAGTAGGTGGCAACTGTACTCATAAGGGCACTATTCCTTCCAAGGCCTTGCGCCATTCGGTCAAACAGCTGATGCGTTACAACACTCAAAGCGTGTTTCGCGCACTGGGTGAGCCTCGTCGCCTTACTTTCCCGCAGGTGATGCAAACGGTCAACAAGGTCATTTCCTACCAAGTGGAAATGCACACTTCTTTTTATGCGCGTAATCGTGTTGAGTTGATTGTTGGTGAAGCCAAATTCCGCGATGCTAACAGTGTGGAAGTGCAGCTGCCGGATGGTGCCACAGAAATTGTTACCGCAAAGAAATTTATTATTGCTACTGGCTCCCGTCCGTATCGCCCGGCAGATGTGAATTTTGGTCACGAGCGCGTCTACGATAGCGATATGATTTTGGATATGCAGCATACCCCGCATTCCATCATGATTTATGGTGCGGGAGTGATTGGCTGTGAATACGCCTCAATTTTTGCCGGCTTGGGTGTAAAGGTGGACCTGATTAATACCCGCAGCAGTTTGCTGGAATTTCTGGATGATGAAATCTCAGATGCATTGAGCTACCACTTGCGAGATATGGGCGTAACCGTTCGCCATCAGGAAGAGTATGCACAAGTACTGCCCAACGAGCAGGGCGTAATTATGGAGATGCAATCCGGTAAGCGTATCCACGCTGACGCATTGCTTTGGTGTAACGGCCGTACTGGTAATACCAACTCCTTGGGCCTGGAAAATGTTGGCCTAGAAGCCAATCACCGCGGCCAGCTAAGTGTTGATGACCATTACTGTACAGAAGTGGAAAATATTTACGCGGTAGGGGATGTGATTGGCTGGCCGAGCCTCGCTAGTGCTTCATATGACCAGGGGCGGGCTGTGGCGGCTGCCATTGCAGGGCGTGGTCACCGTGTAATCGAAGATGCACCTACAGGTATTTACACGCTTCCAGAAATTTCCTCGGTCGGTAAAACGGAATCTGAGCTGACTGCTGCTAAAGTACCCTATGAAGTCGGCCGTGCTCTCTTCAAGCACACAGCACGTGCGCAGATCTCCGGTGAGCGGGTGGGTATGCTCAAAATCCTGTTCCATATTGAAACCCATGAAATTCTGGGTATTCACTGCTTTGGTGCTGAGGCTGCAGAAATTGTGCATATTGGCCAGGCCATAATGAAGCAGCCTTCACCGCATAATACGATTGATTATTTCGTAAACACCACCTTTAACTACCCCACCATGGCAGAAGCGTACCGCAGTGCTGCATTGGATGGGCTTAATCGGGTTGCACGACTATGACAGAGCCCTCACCACATGAGTTTCAGGAACTGGTGAAAGGGTTCTTTGAAAAGATTCCTTTTAACCAACAAATCGGACTTGAAATGCGCTCCCTGGACCTGGAGGCACTCACACTTTCAGCGGGGTTTGATCTGCGCCCGGAACTGATTGGCAATGTCTGGAAAAAAATTCTTCACGGTGGCGTAATCGCCACCGCCCTGGATACCGTCGGTGGTCTTACTGCTATGGTAGCCGCTTACCAGCGTATGGGTGACGTACATTGGAAGGAAAAAGCTGATCGCTTATCTAAGCTCGGTACCGTGGATATGCGTGTGGACTACCTAAAACCAGGCAGGGGAGAGCACTTCCTCTGTGAAGGTTCTATCCTACGTACTGGCAACAAGCTGGTAGTTGCACGTATGGAGCTAAGTAATGATAAGGAAGAGTTGATTGCTACTGGCACAGCAACCTTTTTATATTGAATGGCGGCTGAGCCAGAGATAGGTTTGGTCAACCAAGCTGTCTAGCCACTTATTCTTTTAAAGGACGCCTTGTACCATGAGTGAGATGCTCGCTTTTGCCGTTATATCGCTTTTATTGGTTATATCTCCGGGGCCAAATAGCGTCCTCATACTCAAGACTGTAACAGGCCAGGGGTTAAGGCCGGGCCTGGATAATATTCTTGGACTGGTCTCAGCCACCTTCGCTCACGGAGCTATTTCCATTCTCGGCTTGTCGGCGATTATTGTGCAGTCAGCTGAGCTTTATACTGTAATAAAATACCTCGGTGCAGCATACCTAGTTTATTTGGGTGTAAAGACAATTGTCTCTACTTTCTCGAAGGGGTCGAAGCACAGTCTTACAAATAGACCAAAGCTAGGAGCAGCTCAACAAGCCTCCCATATAAATTTTGTTGAAGGCTTTTTAACCCAGATCCTCAATCCCAAAGTATCAATGTTTTATCTTGCAGCTTTCCCCCAGTTTATCCAGGTGGAAACAACAAGTTATTATCAGGCATTCCTGCTGGTTTCTGTTCATGCCTCTATTATATTTCTATGGTTTTTAGGAATGGCTTTGGTGCTGTCTAAATGGAAGCAGTCCTCAGTCAGAGGCAAGTTTCAACGCTGGATTTTACGCTTAAGTGGGAGTTTGCTCATAGGTTTTGGTGGCTTGGTTGTTCGTCAGGATGCTTGAGAAATACTTTACTTTGGGTATATGAGTTTCTAACAGGGAATAAGCTTTGAAAATTATTCAGTGCGATGAAAGCTACGTATCAGATTTGGCTTCCATTTTTGACGAATATAGAGTGTTTTGTGGCTACACATCGGATTTGGTGAGAACAGAGAAATTTCTAGGTAAATTGTTATCTAGCAAAGCCTCCGCTCTTTTTATCGCCGTAGATTTGAAGACTGCAGGGATAATGGGTTTTGTAAATCTCTATCCAAGCTATTCTTCCCTTGCACTCTCGCGCTTGTGGATTCTTAATGATTTAGGAGTATCAAGCCGCTTTAGAGGAAGAGGAGTGTCTAAGCAACTCATTCAGACTGCGATAAATTTTGCAAAGGAAACAAAAGCCATTCGTATTGAGCTTAAAACAGAGATAGGAAATAACCGTGCGAGGCGGTTATATCACTCCTTAGGCTTCGAAATCGATCATGACAATGTGTACTACAGAGTACCTTGTTAAAGGTCTATTGCTTCTTTAATCACATATGTAATGTGCACCAAAAATAATGAGTTCTTAATGGGCGTCCGATCCATTGTTTGGGCTGAATTTGTTTTTAATATTAAGCTAGGGAAGAATGGCGAGATAAGTAAATGTAGCATTGCCCTTAGGTCTTTGTAGGGTTGATATATTTTTTCAGGTTTTACTTCATTTTAAGACTATGGGTTAATATCAATTGAAGATTCTGTTTTTGGGTTAATGGTAAAGCATATCTAGCTAAAAAATTGCTTTCAATATTTTTCACGATCCCACTGAGCAGCTAAAGTTGGGTTTGATTTAAGTGGCAAGCACAATAATTTTACTTGTTATTGATCTTGCGTGTGTTTCCGGAGTGTATTAACTTTTGGCTCCGCTCACTCATAGTCTACTTTCGCCACTTAAATGTATTCATGCCTGGCTATTAGTGACACAGTCCTTTAAGTTTCTCAAGGCTTGGCATTTCATGGCGCTATTCCTGCACTCTAATTACGAATCTTAACTACAATCTGGTAATATCGAACATATTCATCCGGCCCAATTTCAACACAATAGGAGCTAATTTTTAGTTTGGAGTGGGCGATGAAAAAATTCTATTATATATTTGGTTGCTACTTTCCTCGGGCAGCGTTTGTGCCGAAGTTTTCAATATTAAGGCTGAACCAGGCAGCGGAAGCCGTATTAAGTAAGTGGGGATATCTTGGTAAGTGATGCTTGTAGTCGCAGTTTGGTCAGCGCAAGGGCAGTGGATTCAGAGTAGGGAAAGGTGGGAGCTAGGCTTCTGATGATTGAGGAGTTGTTCTGGGGTGTTGAATATACTTTACTCTTTTATGTCGTACCAATTTGGCTAGCTGGCTCTTGGTGTTTTGTTTAACTCTCCTCTTCAGCCAATAGTCTTGGTGGTTTATACTTTTACTAGTGGGTAGTCCATGGTTACCGCGATTATACTTTTGAGGAAGGAGAGCTAGATATCAAGCCGTTTCATCTATCGTTCGTTGTTCCAAACCTAGAAAAGGCAAGGGAGTTCTACGTAAACCTACTTGGCTGTGCTGTAGGCCGAGATACAGGAGAATGGATTGATATAGTATTCTATGGGCATCAAATTACTATACATCAAGAAAAGGATGGAATGGTAGCCAAGCCTATAGATCACTTTGGCCCATTACTAGAGAAAAAACAGTGGAGTGAAATATTAGCTTTACTCAAAGACCATTCGATCCCATTTGTACTGGAACCACTAGTGAGAGGTGAGGATTCTGAAAGTGAGGTTGGTAAATTTGTGGTTAAAGATCCGGCGGGCAATTTACTTGAGTTTAAATACTACAATAATTTTTCAGGCACTGTGGCTGGTAACAATAAATAAAAAAGACAGCTAATAGCTATAGCTGTGTATTACTTAGCAAGTTAGTTCGACAATCCAGGCTTGATGCATCTTGCAGTCTAATCAAATTCAACCTATTTATCTTTACTGAAAATCAATTCGGGGTGTTTCCCGACCGGGAAGCATTGTGAACGATGCCTGGTGCCTGGTGCCTGGTGCCTGGTGCCTGGTGCCTGGTGGCGGAGTAGGTGGCGGGCTTTTAATGGGGAAGGTGGGCAATAGGCTTTTAAAGCTTGGGGGTCTCTTCAATTTATTCAGGGTACTCGAATTTCATATTAAAGGATGTAAATTTGGCTAGCTGGTTTTCAATTTTTCTAAGTATTTTTTTTAACTGTTAGTCTAGATGAATTGTACTTCTGTTTTGTAAGTGTCTAGGGGTATATGTTTTCAATAGGGTTGCCAGATTCGGATTAAGATTGAAGAAATAACTGTACTAACTATGACAGCAGTCCAACTTCTTTAATTGTGGTTATTAATGCCTAGCTTATCAGCGATTAGGTAATCTAAGCTAAATCGACCGGGACCTGTAGTTATTAACCATACAAATAAAATAATATATAAAACTTGGGGTAGGTAAATAAACCAGCTTAGCCAATCCAATGGCCCTATGCCTTTGGGGATGACATGCTCAATTTCAACAGTGGTGATAGCAACAATCATTACGATAATTAGTATAATCGCAACAATTGTAGAAAAAAGCCCTGCTATTAATAGTAAGCCACCAAAAAATTCTACAGAAGCTAAAAATATAGCCATAAGCTCATGAAAGGGCACTCCTATTTCTTTCATTAAATTTATTAGGTCTGCATGTCTCTCAGGTACAAATAGCTTGTTATACCCAGATACTGAGAAGAATAACCCCAATGACACACGTGCTACCAAGATAGGTATCCATTCCCAATTATGAGCACCAACAAGTATTTTCTTCGTCAGTGGAGAATTTTGTGTAAACATAAGCGCCTTCTTATATAGCTGTATTCTAACTGTCAGTTTAATTTTAAATGCTTCGTATGCTTTTAAAGTCTTCCTTGCAGTCGGTACCAAATGTTGGGATATTTTTATTTCCACCTGTAGGTGTGTATATTTTAACGTCTTTTTTCTGGGAGCTGTCTGCAAGCAAGTAACCAGCCCAGTCATTAATATTGCGTCGTAAATAAATTATTTTTATTTAGGTATTAAGCACAGGTAAAATAGCTGGCGCAGACGCAAATTGCCTTATTCGTTATACATCGAATCGGCATGATTGGGCATATTCTAAATGCCAGTGACCTATCTTGACTGCGCACTCACTTTTGGGGGCGAAAGCTAGAGAGATATTAAAAAACACGACAAATGCAATACAATCCGCAATGCTTCCACCATCTTAGCCTATTCAAATGTCAGGGCAAATCAAATCGATGATTGACCTTTTTCGCGCCATATGACGTGTTTGTGGTTGGGAGGCCCGCAGAGCTCATTATCCAATGGAAGCTTTACACTATTTCTGATTTTTGCCGGAACTCACTTATGGTCAAGTGTGGAGATGGATCAGAATATCCTGTAGCCCTTTTGCAATCGTGGTGAACAAAATAATCGATAAGGAACAGGAGGCAGTGAGTGGCTATATCAAGGAGAGAGATTTTAATGGGGAGAAATATACAAATGAATAATTCCGCCTGGCTTAATTCAAGAATTTATAAGGAACTCGGACAAAAACAAGAGCAAAAATCTTACTCTTTCTTCTTTAAAGGTTTGCCGCTTTTGCCTCCTCTTCTGTAACCAAAATATTATCCCCGATTGTTATTCTTTACCGTTTCGTTATTTTTGACCAGTCTATTTCTTTTCTACCGGGCTCAAACTGCGGTGGGCATTCCTTGATGAGTTCGCTTGGAAAGTGGCTTAAAGCCGGAAGGTAAGGTTGGGGCCAGGGTTGTGTTCTTTGTATAGTAGGTATGATACATTTTGTAAATGTAAAGATGCATAATATAGAACAGCTATTTTTGAATTAACTGTTAACCTCTTTAAGATATTATAAATTGAATATTAAAATTCGTAATGAAAGTGGTGGAGATGCTGAGACAATCCACCGAGTTACAGCCTTAGCATTTCAGGATGCTCCACATACTGATCACACTGAGCAGCTTATTGTGGAGGGTCTTCGCAAGGCAGGTGCATTATCTTTATCTCTGGTGGCTGAGTCAGATGGAGAAATTGTAGGTCACGTTGCCATTTCACCAGTAAACATTTCTGATAGCTCGACCAACTGGTTTGGACTTGGGCCGATCTCGGTATTGCCAGAGTATCAAGAAAGGGGAGTTGGCTCGAAACTTATGGAGAAAGTTCTTGCAGACCTTAAAGAAAAGGGGGCAGAGGGTTGTGTAGTACTTGGGGACCCTAATTACTATGGGCGCTTTGGCTTCAAGGTGATCGATGGATTGGTTTTGCCAGGGGTTCCAGCTGAGTACTTCCTGGCACTGTCATTTGGTAGCAGTTTTCCGCAGGGAGAGGTTGCGTACCACGAGGCATTCTCGGTACAAGGTTAAGAATCGGTCACGTTGATTGGCTACTTAGCCTTGTTAAGCCTTGCCGTTTTTTTAGTCGTTTTATATCAGCTTGACAAGGAGGCTTTAAGTTGACAAATGTTATTACAAATCGGATACGTGTTTCCCCAAAAAACAATGAGATAAGCAAATCTTTAATTGAGATGCTTTTATTTGAAATTAACCATTTTAGCTACGGGAAAGTTTTATACTCCGTCTGTACCGGCAGAAGCTTTACTGATTTTGTATTTTGTTCACAGCGACCTTTTGACCCTCCTAATTTGGATAAGATACTCAGCTATAATGATGTTTGGCTATTGACGTCAGACGAAGGTGGTTTTCATGATTGCTTTGCTCACCTTAATGTCCAAGATAGCTACGAGCCTGCCGTATATACTGCAAACCAAATATTAATTAACGGAAATATATATAAGTTACATGGTTTTATTAAGAAATTACTTGGTGAAAGGTGTAATGATAGTTTACTAACCTCTGAGAATACGTTGTTGTGTGATATCTCCTCCACTTTTAAAGCGAGTAACTATATAAGATTGTGGAATGAGAATGGTGTTGAGGAGGTTGATCAAACCTCAATCATTGGTGAGTCAGATAGCTCCGAAATTAAAATTATTGATGGAGACTTAGAAGTCTTTGAGTCTATATTTTATAACAAATTATGCTCAAGTCCAGATTCGGCTGATTATAGGATACATAATGAATTAAAGTCAGTAAAACTCTTATTTAATAAAAGAGTGGTTAAAGATTATACATATGCACGAAGCCAATCGAATCCAGATCGCTTCTTTTGGACAGATAACAGCGCAGATTATTGGGATAATTTGATAGCTGCTAGTTAACTATGTCTCATAGCATAGTTTGATTAATATTCATCATAAAACTCTATCTGAACTAGTATAAAAATTGACGTTGCTACCTTTTCAAGCTTTTAAGCTACCAATCCTTACAGTTTTTTTTGCTGTCGTACAAGGTGGTTGAAGCTGCTTTCTTATACTGTGGATGATAAGGAGATCTCCGCGAGTTTTTAGTAGTAAGTCTCTACTTCCATTTAGTTAGCTGGCTCATAGTGTTTTGTTTAGCTCTCGCAGTGCAGTCAGTAGCTTGAGTATCTCTGCAACAGCTAGATTCACAAACCCTGGACTTCTACAGCCAAACTAACGGAAGAGCTTCATTCACGATAATTTGGCTATGTAACCTTAGATCCGTGGCAACCACATTCCCATCGTAGCGGCAAAAATACCAATGGCCATAAACACAGTCAAAGGTATCAGGGTATTGACAAAAGCAATCTGGGTTCCCTGTGCGGTTCCACGCTTTTGACAGTGAAAATACCATTCCAGCATGGCCAGCGGGAGCAGGTATTGACCGAAGCCCAGTGCATACAGGAATGGCCCGGTAAAAGATTTCCAGTCGACCCCCCAGCCGCCTGTCAGCATTGCCCAGCCCATCAAGGCCACGCGGAAGAACCACACCGCACTGGCAGCCATAAATAGGCGCAAGGCCCAGCGACGGTGCTCAGCAAAGCGCCTGGCCATCGCGGTACGCACCGCCAGAAAGGCAAACACCAAAATTAGTATGCCGTCCATGGTGATGCTGATCTGTGATACCAGATTACCAATAGTGTGCCGCGTCCAGGTCATGTAGAGCCCCGCAATACTGGCGATGACGGCTGTCAGCAGATAGCTGCGTCCCAACCAGCGATGGAAGTTGGGGGCATGCCGTCGCACCGAAGGGATCAGCTGCAGGGGCCCACCGCCGATTACAATTGCGGCCAATAGCACGTGACTCACCGAAGCGAGATTACCCAGTGTATCTCCCTCGCGGAAGCCTGCCGGAAGGTGCAGTCCTTTCAAGCCGTGCACCCCCGATTCGGCAATGGGTGGGTAGAAGACGGCCAGGATATAGGCAAAGAAGATCGCATGGCCGATGGCCGCGATGCAGAACCAGGTTTTTACCGACAGGTAAACGGCCCGCCGGGTGTCGAATGATCGCGGCAGTGTTTGGCTGAGTACAGCGTCGTTCATGGGGTTTCTCCAGGCGTTTATGGTGCGTGCTTGGGCTGAATGTGCCTGCCGAGCATGTTCGGTTTTTTCAGGCACACGCACATCGGCCACAGGCAGGAATCTGACCTCCCCCAAAAGGTGGAGATGCGACTGCTCCCGCCTCCCTCGAAAGCCCCATGACAGCTGGTTGCGCCTGGTTTAGCATGCGGAAATGAAATCCTCGTCCCTAAATACACCTGCGTCGAATCCGCTCAACACCAGCTCGGAACTACCCAAGCTTCCGGTGTGGCAGCCCTTCCGCGGGCCATTCGAACGCTGGCCGCACCTGACTGATCTGCTCATCGCCTTGCTCATGTTTTTGCTGACGCTACTGATGTGGTCGCGCGACGAGGCGCGGGAAGTGCTGGCCATGCAAAATCTGGGGGATGTTATTGCTTTCCAGTGTGCGTTCATTGGCTCCTTCGCTCTGTTGTGGCGTCGCACACACCCCTGGCAGGTACAGGCCGTTATTCTCGGCGCAACAATATTGCTGGAACTGGGTTTACCGGCGGATGGCATCGTTGCCATGGCGGTTTCGCTGTATAGCCTTGGCCGCTACGAGGCCAACACCCGGGCCAGTTTTATCGGAGTCATCGCAACGCTGGTTTTTGTGGCGATTGATCAGGGTATTCCGGTTCAACCAACCGCGGCAGGCACAGTAACGGTGATGCTGGTATGGGCGTTGTGGTATATCGGTCGCCGGCTGCGTTTTCGCGGCGAATATCTCCGCTTACTGGAAGAGAGAGCTGAGTATTTGGAGCGCGAACGCAATGCCGAATCTGAGCGTGCGGTAGCGGCCGAGCGCACACGAATCGCTCGCGAGATGCATGATGTGGTGGCGCATCAGGTGAGCCTTATGACCGTGCAAGCCGGTGCCGCCAGGGCCATCAGCCGCAATAACCCGCAAGCCGCCAGTGAGGCCATGGCTTCGGTGGAGGCTGCTGGCCGTCAGGCCATGACAGAAATGCGCCATTTACTGGGCGTACTGCGCCCGGCCAGTAGCGACACCGCGCTCACGCCGCAACCGGGTCTCAATGATTTACCGGTTCTGATTGAAAAGGTCCGGCAGGTGTTAAGCGAGGTCGACTACGAAACCCACGGCACGCTGGAAAATGTACCGACCAGCGTCGCTCTTACCGCCTATCGTATCGTTCAGGAATCTCTCACTAATGTCATCAAGCACGTTGGAGCCGCTGCGAGGGTTCAAGTGAGCCTGCGCGTAGACCATGAGACTCTAGTGATTCGTGTAGCCGATGATGGCAACACCACTGGCGACCGGCCCATGGTGGAAACAACTATTGACGAGCAGCCTGGCGGTGGGCACGGCATTGCAGGCATGCGCGAGCGCGCGGAATTGCTCGGCGGCCATCTGTATGCGGGCGCGGTCGATGGTGGTGGTTTTGAGGTATATGCACAACTACCCACAGGAATGGTGAAAACATAATGTTGCGAGTGATGGTGGCGGATGACCAGGCTTTGGTACGGTGTGGTTTTGCGTTGATCTTGAACAACGAGCCCGACATTGCGGTGGTCGCCGAGGCCGGTACCGGCGTCGAGGCAGTTGAAGCCGCACGAGCGCATCAGCCGGATATCATCCTGATGGATATTCGCATGCCGGAGATGGACGGGCTGGAAGCCACGGCACGCATCCTGGAAGCTAGTGATACAGCTTGCCGTGTCATTATTTTGACTACGTTCGATCCCGATGAGTATGTGTTTCGTGCGCTGAGGGCAGGGGCCAGTGGCTTTGTGCTCAAGGATATTCCCCCAGAGGCGCTAGTGCAGGCAGTACGCACCGTAGCAGAGGGCGGTGCCATGCTTGCACCGGGAATCACTCAACGCCTGATCAGCCAGTTCGCACAGAAATTGGGGGCAGGGCGCAACCTGTCAGAACGCCTGGGGCGCCTCACTACTCGGGAGCGTGAGGTACTGGAGGCCATCGCCGCTGGCAAGAGCAATGCCGAGATTGCGAAGGCCCTGTTTATTGGCCCTGCCACCGTGAAAACCCACGTTTCCAGCTTGCTCTCCAAACTGGGGCTGCGCGATCGTGCACAGGCGGTCGTGTTCGCTTACGAATGTGGCCTGGCCACCGTAGGGGAGCGCGATGTCGGTTTCTAGGTCAACACGCGCTTTGCAGCGCAATGCACTGTATCGGCTTGCTGCCATCAGCGCAGTAATTCTGGGGCTGTTCCTCACCCTCGGAGCTCAAGGTCACTTTACTGCCGTTTGGCCACTGGTAGCCAGTGACGGAATGGGTTTATCCCGTCGCTTGCTGTTGATGCTGCCCGGCGTGATGCTCGCCGGCACAGCGGTGTTGAACTTCCTGCTCTGCAAACCACTCTGGCAAGTACGTGGCTACGCCCTCAACGTTACGCTTGCGGGTAATCTGCTTGCTATGTGCTACTTGTTCTACCTGATGATACGCGGCGTGCCCAATCACCCTATAGGCGTTTTTCTCGCATTGGAGATGTCTTTTGTATTACTGCTCGTAGCAACAAGGGCGGGACTGGTCTGGCCTGCGGTAACAGAAACATCGGTTGAGAAGGGCATGCAGTAATGTATACGCTCGAAGCCTCCCCCCTTAAAGTAGACGCCACCTTATATTCATCTTATGCGGCCATTCTTTCATATTCATCTGGGCTTTTGAACCCAAGTGAACCATGTCTTCTTTTAAAGTTATAGTACCTATCAAGATACCAAGATAAGTTAGTTCTTAGCTCCTCAACGGATTCAAAATTAAACCCTTTGAAACTCTCAGTTTTCAGTGTTTGAAAAAATGATTCTACATACACATTATCATTCATAAATCCTGGACGGTTCATGCTCGGCTCAATACCCAGTTCTTTGAGTCGGTTTTGGTATGCATAAGCACCGTACTCAGAACCTCGGTCGCTGTGAAATATTAGATCTGATTCTATATTTCTGCGACGGACAGCTTTATTTAGCGCTGACAGTGTTAGCTCAACGGATCGAGTATCCGACAGCTCCCAACCCAACACTTTCCGGGAGTAAAGATCGATAATCACAGCTAAATATTGCCATTGCCCATTGATCTTCAGATAGGTTACATCACCAGCCCATTGAGAGTCTGGTTTACTCGGCATACCATTCTCTCTTTGTAAATTTTCAACCTTAATGCAAGGATTTCCAGGCAAAGGGTGTCGACGATAGATCCTTCCAGCTTTCCCCACGATTCCAGCCTCTCTCATAAGGCGTTCAACGCGCTTGTGATTTATTCGTTCACCATTAGCTTTCAGCTCTGCGCTAATTCTTGGACTTCCATAATTACCATCATGCTGCGCATAGATAGCTTCGATACACCCAAGAATTCGTCTATTTTCTATGTCTCGAGTGCTCTCATCACGGTTGAGCCACTTATAAAACCCTTGGGGTGAAACATTCAAGTATCTACATAAGTACCTGACACCAAAGTCCGATCGATTAAGAGCTATGAACGAGAATCTTTCAGCTTTGGATCTTTCAGGTACATTTCCCACTTTTTTAGGAAATCATTCTCCTTTTGCAATTTCTCAACCTGCTTTTTTAGACGTCTTATCTCTTTGTCATCAGTTTGAGACTGAGTTTTCGTTGTCTTGGTCATACTTATTCTACGGCTGGGCTTCTCGACCAGCTTGCCTTCTCTACTTTCCTGTCGCCATCTATACACCATTACTGGATGCAAACCAATAATATTGGCGATAGTGGTCGTATCTACTTTCAGTTGATTAGTGAGAGCTACCACTCTAACTTTGAACTCTGTTGAATATTCAACAACCCGCTCTTCACTCAGTATTTTCGGCATTTTCTCCTACCCTATTCAAAAGGTAGGCGTCTACTCAATGGGGGAAGGTTTCCTCGGGGATTGCACTAGCTACCCGATATCTTAAACCTCAAGGTTGTTATTAACTTGCTAGCTTCTTTTTGAAGTCAGACAAATCGATTTCTCTGTGTAACTTTGAGGCACTGACTAGGTCGTTTTCTTCGCAAAATAATTCCTCCCGTCTAAATCATTTTTCTTACCTTCAAAACTTCCAATATGAAGCAACTGTACGTTAGGGCCATTACAAAGTGACTCGAACCAAACTTTCCCGATGCGCTCGCTGCTATTTTTCACTGAAGCTCGTTCGAGAGCTTCCCACAGAAACTTTTCAGAAACAAAATCTGGATGTCTGATTCTTAACGTTAAGACCAGCGTATCCTCGTTCAGGGTGCTATCGAAACCTTTCTTTGAATATGTATATCAATTAAAGGTAAACTCTTGATCCTCTACATCTTTTAGTATCGCCGGGCTGACACGCTTTGGAGTTACAGAGAAGCGTGATATATAGATGCTGCTTTTGAATTAACTATTAGCTTTCTATGAATATTCGAGTATTTACATTACTACTGATAACGTTCTTGTCTTCTTGCGCGTCACAAGAGAAGAAAGAGGATATATTGCAGTCTGCATACGGGGATAACCTCGATTACTTCGATGGCATCACCTTTTTAACAGGCCCTTGGTATGCGCCGGGCTCTGAGTACGGTTACCATATTAATGATGGTATGGTCTATATAGCTCATGTCCCTGAAGATGGTCACGATAAGCACATTGTCAAAATTTCAGATTGCCCTCAAATAGAAACCGGCATCAGAGATTTACAACGTGCAATATTTAAAACATCAGAGATTTTTGCTGGTATTAAACAGCCTGCTGAGTTAGAGATCATCGTGATGGATGGCCCCAGCTACCGATTGGAGTATTACTCCGATAGAATAAGTGGCTCAATCACCCTTGAGGGTGGAACAAATAGTAGTTACGCCACCCCTTGGATTAATGCGGCACTAAAAATCGGAGATATAGCCGGTGCTTGCGAATGAGCTAACAAAGCGCGCATGTGGGACAAAGTGCTGCGTACTTCATTTTTTTACTTAGCATTATAAGTAATCCAGCTATGAACAGAGAACTAGGAGAGCAAATAAAGAATGTTAGTCCAGATGAATCATTAAGCTTAGTTCGATCCATACTAGAAGGGGTTTGCGCTCACAATATGAGCACCAATGAATGGCTCTATCTATATGAAATGCTTTATGCAGGAATAGGGGACTCAGAAACGACAGACCTTAGTTATACTGAAGCTGCCGTCGAAATACTTTCTCACTTACAAGGTGAGAATTCCTCAAATATGAATTCATTTTTAGTGCAGGAGTTAAATCTAAGAGTGCGTCTTATAAAAATTTATGGCGTAGGAGGCGGACTACTAGACCTTGACTATATATTTTTAGCTGTTAAGTCAAAACTTTGTAGCACTGACCCATCAGATATATCCGAGAACTGGCGAGAGTTGCAATCATGCGAAGATATCGCGAGATTAAGGAGTTTTAAAAACCTACTAGGCCCCATCTCCCTGCTTAAAGACATAGATATAGAAAACGAATTTTTTACAGATTGGTTGGCGCTTAGGGGAGCTTTGCCATGAATAGATATTACAAGGTACATAAACAGCGTTCCTTGGGATTGGATAGCCAAATCACCCTATTGAAGCACTGAGTAATTGTATAGAAGGATGGATAGAGTTCAAGGTAACTGTTATGCCAAGGTAGTTATAGCCTCCCTTGTTTAGGGAAACCAATTGAACTAACTATCTAGAAGAAATATAGCTATAGGCACAATTGAGACTGTAAATTTAATTGTGTAACTGCTCCTGTCTCCGTACTCTGTATTGGAGGATAACATGAGCAGAGCAATGGATAATAAGAACCTCGAACAGCAACTCAAAGCACAGGTGACCGAATTAGCCAAGGAGGTTAAATCTGAGGCCGATCTTAACAGCCTTACGCAAAAGCTGGTAAAGATGACGGTAGAAGCTGCCCTGGGAGCAGAGCTGAATGAACACCTTGGCTAGCCCAAGAATGATGCCGCCGGACGTGGCTCTGGTAACAGCCGCAATGGCACGAGCTCCAAACGCCTAAAAGGTCAGCATGGAGAGGTCGAAATTAGTGTTCCCCGTGATCGAGCCGGTTCATTTGAGCCTCACTTTATACGCAAAGGCCAGACCCGCCTTACGCAGATGGACGATCAGATACTTTCCTTGTACGCAAAGGGCATGAGCACCCGCGATATCGTCGATACCTTCAAAGAAATGTACGGTGCCGACGTCTCAGCAACCTTGGTATCCAAGGTTACAGAGCAGGTTCTTGGTGCTGTGACAGAGTGGCAGAATCGCTCTTTGGATCAGGTCTACCCCATTGTCTACTTAGACTGTATCGTCCTGAAGATCCACCAAAATAAGCGGGTAATCAACAAGGCGATGTATGTTGCTCTGGGCGTTAATATGGAGGGGCAAAAAGAGCTACTAGGCCTATGGCTTGCTGAAACAGAGGGCGCCAAGTTCTGGCTGTCTGTACTCACGGAACTGAAGAATCGCGGCCTGGAAGATATTCTAATCGTGTGCGTAGACGGCCTGAAAGGCTTCCCCGAAGCGATTGCTGCAGAATACCCAGATGCAAAGGTTCAGTTGTGTATCGTGCATATGATACGCAACTCACTGAAATATGTTTCTTGGAAGGACTATAAGGCGGTTACAGCCGGCCTAAAGGAAATTTATACCGCTGCTACAGAGCCGGCTGCACAAGCAGCACGAGAGCGTTTTTCGGAAAGCTGGGATGACATCTACCCACAGATCAGCAAATCCTGGGCTACACACTGGGCTAACCTAATCACGTTGTTCGAGTATCCACCTGAGATCCGCAAAGTGATCTACACGACTAATGCAATAGAGTCCCTCAACAGCGTGATTCGCAAAGCGACGAAACAACGTAAAGTGTTCCCTTCTGATGAATCAGCCATGAAGGTGGTGTACTTGGCTATGCAAGGCGCCTCGAAAAAATGGACAATGCCAATCCGCAATTGGAAGCCAGCCTTAAACAGGTTTATGATCGAGTTTGGTGAGCGACTCACCGATTACCAATAACCAACTGGCATGGGCAGTTACACAGAATTATTTACACTCTCTTACCAGCAAACCTATGTCGATACCTATGCAAAAGTGGCTCACTGCAAGCTTTATACCACCAAAACACCAATCACTGCAGCAGACCTTCTGAATGACCGTGTATTACCGTTTTATGCCATGCATGATCTAGCGGTGTTACGTATCCTGACTGACCGTGGTAAAGAATATTGTGGCAAGCTGGAGCAACATGATTATCAGTTATATCTAAGTGTGAACGAAATAGAACACACCAAGACAAAAGCGAGGGATCCACAAACTAATGGTATCTGTGAGCGATTCCATAAAACTATTTTACAGGAATTCTACCAACCATCATTACGTCGCAAGATCTATGATCAATAGAAGAGCTACAAAAGGATCTGGACGAATGGCTCATCTATTATAATAATGATCGCACCCATCAAGATAAGAAGTGTTGTGGCCGCCCATATCTGCCGAACTTGCCATGGTGTCACTGCTGCGTATTTAGCCATTAGCTCAATACTCCAGTGTGTCGCTTCTTCGGGTATACGCTTTGTTGTTAAAAACAATACACGATCTACAACGTCCTTTTCGATAACAGTTGGCCGTCCAGTACGAGCACGCTCTCGCAGCCCTTCAATACCTTCCTGTTCAAAACGGTTTCGCCAGCGATAAACAGTCTTCGGTGAAGTTTGCTGCGCGGTAGCTACATTTGTAGGAGTTATTCCTTCAATGAGCTGAAGAATAATCTTCGCTCGCATAATTTGTCCATGTGGAAGAGTTGTTGACCGGCACCACTTGTTTAGAATAGCCGTGTCACTGCCAGAAAATTGAAAAGATTTACTTGCTCGTGTCATAGGGCACCTCTGCTGCGTAGTTTATCGCTTAAGAGAGTGTCCGTCGTTGGTGGGTAAGATCAAGTAGGATTTCGAGTAATAAATAGACATTTTTAGCTGTGGGAAGCGTGATACAAGGCTAAAGGTTGGTTTTTCAGAGAATTCAGAGGTAACTTAGTGGTCATTGTATTTTTATGAAACCCGATACTGATATTGTTACATTAGTAACAATATGCTTTTAATTTTTAAGTTCCAGATATAGTTGCTTACGATTAATGCAATTAGCCATTTCTCTATAAATGGTCTAGACCACTCATTCTGAGTGCCATTAAAACTTATGAATAAAATGTGACTCAAAGCTAAAAAAATATTTGCCAAAAAATAGATGAAATTTCTAATGATTAAATCACATATTTGATAATAATAATAATTGAAACAAGGGGACAATTAAGTGGCACTTGTGGTTAAATATAGTTGGTACTCACAGTCTAATATTAGTTTAGATGTTGCTCCTACAAACAATTGCAAAGTGAAAGGACAATGAACTCTTCAGAAAAAAAGATTAAAGGTAAGTATGCCGTTGGCTTGAAAAAAGAATCACAAGCTTCAAATCAAATTGAAGAGTTGCAAGCTTTATATATCAAAGCAATTACAGAAGAACTTGAAGACCGAAACTCCCCATTATCACTATTATTTAATGAAGTAAAAATATATGGTGGAAATGGAAAATCTGAAATAAAGTGTAACCGTAAATTTGTTGATGTAGACAATATAATAGAGAGTGCGAAAAACCTATACCCAATTATTAGTGAAATAATGGTCTACGAGGATATTTATAAAAAACAAACACTAGATAATGATTTAAGCCTACAAAGAGTTGACGAACTAATAAATGAAGTGTTTTCAAGCGTTAAATCGACCGCAAGAGAGAGAAAGATTCGTTTAAAAGTAAATGAAAATGAAGTTTATCAATTATTATGGCCATTACATAAAAATTTAATGCATAAGGCGTTCATAGTAATTCTAAATCATTTGATAGCCAATATAACGGAAGATGGATCGATTGGCATAAAAGTATGTAATGACAAGGATTTATTGAATTTATTTATATACTCCCCTGTAGAAGGAGGGCTTATGAAATTAAGGGGTGTTAATAGTGAAAAATTGAATTCAGAAAATAGTAAAAGTGAGCTAGAGAATGAAGGGGTAGGATTAAGTGGTAATTATAATGAGGCTATAAAATTTATTTATAAATACCTTGTGGGGGAAAAAAAAGAAGTTGAAAGTAGAGATCACTTAGGTCTACTCATAGCAAAAAATGTCTTGGAGTTACATAACGCGACAGTATATCTAAATGAATTTCTAGACGACGGAATATATCTCCAAATCTCATTGCCAACTATTGAATTTAATAAAAAGCTATCAAAAATCAAGAAAAGCCAGTATGAAAGGTTTGTGTGGGAATCCGCGCCGAGTGCGACAAATACAAATATATCTAGTCGAATTGAGAGAGCCAGAATAAAAGAATCATCATTTGAGCGTATCTACACAGCAATTATGAAAAATATTGATAATAAAAATTTTTCAGTGGATGAGCTATCAAAACTATCTTTTTCAAGTAGATCACAGCTATTTAGGAAGGTGAAAAAATACATAGGTATTTCACCGCAAGCACTTATTTTTTGGTTGAGAGTTAAAGTAGCAGCTGAACTATTTAAAAAAGGAGAGATAAATGTTTCGTGGATATCCCATAGTGTAGGCTTTAAAAGCTGCGCCCACTTTAGTAGGAACTTTAGAAAGCAATATGGGATGCCACCATCTGAGTATATTACTAGATGTAACAGAAAAATGGCGTATTAAAGTTAGTTGACCTAAAAATCTCAGACGATTAGTAACTAACAGGTACAAAAAATGATCAACTAAGATAAACATCAAAGTGAAGTTTGGCTATTATTTAACCAACTGATTAATATTATCTGTTAAATTGTGAAAAATGAAATAAATATTCAGTTGATTGAGAGCTTAACCACTGAAACGTTTAATAGGTTATTGAAAGAATCTATTGCGATGGTTAACTTCAGTTTGTCATCTGGATATGACATACCTAGTTCGGCTTTCGACTTGATCGTAGAAATCAAACAATGTAGTTACTATAATAATAAAAAAAATAAAGGCCTTCCTTTAACGGATAAAGAAGTAGGCTCCCTTAAAAAAATAGTAAGAATACATAGTTTATTGGTTGAGGTGATAAGTCCTGCAACCCCACGAACAGCCATATTAATGATGGATGCTACTAAAGATCCATTACATATAAATATGTTCTTTAATGCTAGCATTTTCAGAAATATATTATTAGTTGTTCTAATATCAATGGCAATTTTTATCTTTTTTGGAATTTCGCCAGAAATTGATATGGAAACACGTACTAAATTTATATTCTTAGAGTTATCAGGGCTGTCATTATTAAAAATATTAATTTTTCTGCTCTCTGCGGCATCACTAGGCGGCTCGTTGGCCTGTCTCTTAGTAGTAGGGCATTACTTGGAAAAGGGCTTGTTTGACCCCATTTATAACTCGTCTTACTGGGTAAGATATATTTTCAGTGTAATTTTTGGACTACTAGCATGTACCTTACTGGTACATGCTACTCCTTTAGGTGATAAAACTCTTAATGAAATTGGGCGCCCTGCATCTGCAATGATAGGTGGTTTTTCCAGTCATTTTCTATTTCCATTATTAAAGAGTCTGCTTGATATGATAGGGAGTATTAAATTTAAAAAAAATTATAAAAAGGTTAAGAAAAGGAATAATTAAAAAATATTTAAGGCGCCTCTATAAATTTGGAGGCAAATTTACGGACTACTAATGTGCTATTTTATGGTTGATTTTTAGTTGTAAAACTAAGTTTATTCAAAAAATATTGATAGCCAGTGTGTTTTATCGTCATTCCAAGGAAGACTTATTGCCATTTTATTCCCTTCTTCATGTTGCAGGCGCAACTCGACTGTAAATACTGACAAAGCGGCGCATGTTGTAAACTAAATTCATCATGCCAACCTTGGCGCTGGCCCGCGCTAGTCCAATAGCTCAAACGAACATTCCGCCCTGCTCATTTTCCATAGAGCCAAATACATGCTCAACTCTGGCCCTAATTTTGGATTTCTGACGATTGGTTTTTGTATCCCGGTCGCTAAGGAGCTTACTTCTACAGACCTTTTTGTGTACATGACTGCGGTAGCCCATCGCTTCCAATGTAATCTCAAGTTCTTCGCTATAATAGGCTCTGTCCGCCCAAACATCTTTCGAACTGTTGTCACCCAGTAATTCAGTGAACACCTGTGAATCATGTACTTCGGCAGAGGTTTGATCCTACCCACCAACGACGGACACTCTCTTAAGCGATAAACTACGCAGCAGGGGTGTCCTATGACGAGTTATTGTTAATTCTGGTGTTCAACAAGCCTGATCAAGCTGCGCTCTGGTCAGCTGTTGGTGCCTCCTCTCTATCGTAGAATTTCACTCCGGTGATGACCTTGGCGAGGTAGTCAAAGCCACAGAGTTTTCTCCATTTTCTTTCTGCACATACTTCCAACTTGAACAACATGTGCAGCATGCCTTCTCGCGATAGACAGCCTTTGGAGCGCTTCGTCCTATGTCGTATTTTTTCGAACATCGACTCAATTGGGTTCGTTGTCCGAATACTCTGCCAGTGTTTTGCCGGAAAGTTGTAAAAGCTCATCAGCTCTTCGTGGTCCTTTAACAGGCACTCGGCAACTTTCGGGAATTTGGCTTCATATGTCTTGATGAAGGTGTCTCTCCACATTGGCCCTTGTCTCAGCCTGCCAGATGTCGTGTAGAAACTGCTTGGCTTTCGGCTGGCTCGACTTGGGCAGTTTATTAAGCACGTTGGCCGACTTGTGTACCCAACATCGCTGTTGACGTGTCTCCGGGTAGATCTCTTCCATTCCTGCCCAGAAACCCATGGCACCATCACCAATCGCCAGCTCTGGGGCGTACATTCCGCGCTCTTTCAGCTTTCCCAATACACCTTTCCAGCTAAGCGTTGATTCACGTTCTCCATCCTCAATGGCCAGAAAGTGCTTTTCTCCACCCTCGTTCACACCAATGACAACCAGCGCACAGAGCTTGCTTTCTTCCGAGCGTAGGCCACTGTATATGCCGTCTACCCAGATATAACCCCCTAAGCGTTGGCTTCGCCAAGTATCATATTCATTTTTCCACTGCCCTTTCAGGCGAGCCACCGTGCTGGCCGATAGGCCCTTCGTTTCCGGGCCAACCAATATCGATAGAGCATCCTCCATTTCACCCGTTGAAACACCTTTCAGATAGAGCCACGGCAGTGCCGCCTCCAGAGAGCGAGCCTTGCGAACGTATGGCGGCACCAATGCTGAGTGGAAGGTGACCGGCTTGCTATCTTTACTTCGGACCTTCGGTATCTTGACCTTCACCAGACCAATTCCAGTCTGAACCTCGCGTTCCGGCAGGTAGCCGTTGCGAACTATAGCTGCTCGGCCGTCGTCCAAGCGGCAATCTTGAAAAGCCTTCATAAAGGTCGACAGCTCTGCTTTCACTGCCTGCTGAAGTAGCTCTCGTGCGCCCCGGCGTAGCAGTTCTGTCAGTGGGTCAATTGTCTCCTGTCGATTTGTAAATTCAATAACGGTATTCTTGTCCATAGCGGCGTACTCTTGGTTGGTTGACTGTTTGGCGACAACAAATCAACCAGATACGCTGCTTTCTTTCAAACCCTCAAACCCTCAAACCCTCAAACCCTCAAACACCAGATTTGATTATAACTCTAAAAACAGACCCCTATATTTTTTTGTTAAAAGTTAACTCTCTAGTAAAGCGGAAAGAAAAAATTTCGAATGAAGATAAAATAAGCGTCCAAATAGAAATTGGTGACCCTGGAATAAATCAAATGTCAGGAAAATAATGATAAATACAGGTGAATTGAAGCTTTCCTCAAATAAATATGACTTACTAACATTTTTGGAAAAATTCCAGGTCAGATTCTTTCTCAAGAAATTACATATAAAAAGATAAAAAGATAAAAAGATAAAAAGATAAAAGGAACAAATTATGATGCTATTAATAGATCTATAGATATAAGTATATCCAACATAAGGTCAAAAGTAGGCGATAAACCGACAAGTCCATTAAGCATAAAAACAATCAGAAATAAAGGTTATATGTTAATGATTGAATAGTAAATTCTATTTCCATGAAATCATTATTAAATTCTGGTCAAAGTTTAACAGTTAATGAAAATTAATGCTAAAATTTAAGTATGTGTGGTAGATACTAAAGGATAATCTCATGAATTTTCGAGGTGAAGCCTTACCTTTAACGGATAGTGACATTGAAATTATTGCTGGCTATTTAGGATGTCAAGTCGCAGCTTTACATTCGGTTATCATAGTAGAGACAACTGGTAAGGGCTTTGGCCCTGACAATCGGCCAATTATGCTATGTGAGCCACATATATTTTATCATGAGCTTAAAATTCCATCACAGCGCTTACAAGCATCAAAACAGGGGCTAGCATATCCAAAGTGGGGAACAAAGCCATACCCTACTACACAAAATATGAGATATTTATGGCTTGATAAAGCTATGGAAATTAATCAAGAAGCTGCACTTTCCTCTTGCTCTTGGGGGTTGGGGCAGGTACTTGGTATAAACTATAAAATCTGTGGGTTTTCAACAATTTTAGATTTTATTGAATCGATGAAGTATTCAGGGGCATCACAGCTTTATGCAATGGCTAAGTTTATAGCAGCGGATCATTTGCAAGTGTATTTAAGAAATCTGGCATGGTCTGAATTCGCACATCGCTATAATGGGCCAGCTTATGCTTTAAACCACTATGAAATAAAATTGGAACATACTTATAGCCGACTACCGGCTTCAGAAAAGGTAATTCCTTCTCCTCCAAGTAACTATACATTAGATAGCCTTCTTCCTTCCAAATAGGGGGATTATAGGCATAGGTACCTTACTTAAATTGAAAGGGAAAGATGCGACTTCTGTGAACCAGGTGCTTGTTGCTAGGTCTAAAAACTGCCAAAAGAGCTTTGCCAATCACTGACGTGGGACCGAGGAATGGAGTTGGCGAAGCACGCTGAATTTAAGGAAAATACAGGTGTTCCTGTCTTCTTCTGCGATCCTCAGAGCCCTTGGCAAAGGGGAACGAATGAGAATACCAACAGTTTAATCCGTCAGTACTTTCCAAAAAAGACATGCTTGGCGCAGCATACTCAGAGGAAACTCAATCAAGTTGCTAACGAGCTTAATAGCAGGCCAAGAAAAACACTGAACTTTGCTACACCAAAGCAGGTTATTAAACAGGGTGTTGCCTTGACAGGTTGAACCTACACTGGCATTTTTTAGGATTTCTTTCTCCATCCGCTATTACTTGATTTCGCGTCGCAACCGATCCAATTCAGCACGCTCGCTGGTATCCGGTCTTTCTCCGCTCTCTTCCTGCTTCAGGTCTTTTATCTAGCGTCGTAGATTATTGGTAGTGGTTCCAACAGCTTCAGCTGCCTTAGAAATCGAATACCCTTGCTCGGAGACAAGGGCTACGGCGTCTTTCTTGAACTTCGGCTTGAATTGCCGACGTGTACCTTTTGTTGTCATACTTCACCTAGATTGGTAATTTTACCATCTTAGCAAAGTGTCCGGAAGAATTAAACCACTACAAACATTATTCAATGACACAAGCAGACAATAAAGTAAGTTTTTTTACTCCAGTGAATAGTAAAATACTAGCCGTCCGTCTAGCTTTATGAATAATAGATTATTATCTACATAATGCTCACAGTTGTTTTCTAAATATGTTTTTTTAACGTAAACTACAGCTTCATTTTCACCTCCAAATATATTTATAATTTTTAGATCTAACCACTGAACATTATTAATATTAATTTTATCAACTCCAGGGAAAGTCTCTGGGTGCCATGTATTCTTTATATACTCTTTGCAACCCAATAATTCAGCTACATGCCTACTTCGTGTAAGTGACCCTGGATCTAGAGGGTAAGCCATTCCGGTAACATATATCTTACAACAGCTCTTAAATAACTTCCCACTGCAGCAAGGGCATGTTTTTTCTTCCATTACAAAAACCTCAGTTAACTATATGATTAGTAGCTTTAATGGTGTCAATAACAAGTTAGCCCTTCCCAAATAAGTAACCTAAAATTAGGTTTATTACCGGAACAGTGAACTTCCACAATTCAGATGAATCCACGCCTTTAAGTTCAAATAAAGTTCCATAAATACTCATACCAATAAGTAATAAAAGGATACACCCGGCAATATTAGATGGAGCATTATTTTTATCTCCAAACAATTTCCCTAAAAACCCAGCATTCAATTTTATTTCTTCGTCACCCAATCTAGAGGATTCTTCATTTTTAGGAGGAGTCATATTAATCTCTCTTGGTTTCAAGTAATAACTGCAATCCCTATATGCTGCAAGCAGATTATCTTGCAGCCCCACAAATATATCTTACCTAACGAAACAGTAAGAAAACTTAGGGACGTAATGGCAGGCTGTTTTTAAGATGTATAGAACACTGGTAAGTTAAGAAAGTTTTTTCATAGTTAAAAATTATCGTGGTTTGGTCGTTAGGCAAGATCACTATTGATCCACTTACTGAGCTTCGCTCTAAAATACATGCCCATTAATTACATTAAAGAAGTTATGAAATAGCTTCTAATCATAGTAGTTTCGACCTTAAATGATAGAGCATTATCTGGGCAACCAAGAATCGCCAGATGCAAATAAGCACTCTTGAATAACTCAGTTAGAAAAGTTTTCAAGAGTGCGCAATTACTACAATAAACAATTAAGCTGTTGATGCTAAGTTTAACTAAAATTACATTTTCTGAACGATAAAGCATATGAGATTAACTGAAAAATAGCAGAAAGTACTTCAGATGCGAGCCCTACGAATGTCGCAAGCTGCCTCCAATTTTCAAGACTAAAAGTTTTAGGCCCCTTTTTTGTCCAAAAAGGGGCCTGACTTGGTTGAATCCTCGCTTTTTCCCGTACATAGACTGCATAATCAGCAAAAAGTGTGGCTGCAATTTGAACGAGCCAAGCCAATATTTGGCCCGCTAGTATTGTATCACAATCCTTATTAGTTTTACCTGGAATAGATACAGTACCAGAAATAGCTCTACGAACTGAATCCTCGATATTTCTCCTAAATGATTCTGGGCTTTGTAAGAGTAAACTAGCCGGAATCTCCGTAAGTGTAGAATGTAAGAATTCATTCAGTCTAAGCATTTTGGCGAGTAATTTTTCTGAACTGAGAGAACGATATTTATTTCCTAGTGCGGAAAAATCGGATAATCTACCTTGGGATAGCCCAAGAAGATAGGGTTCTATATCTCCTTCTAGATCTTCGTTGGAATTATCATCTTTAGTAAGGTCTAAAATAATAGAATTCGCTAACTCTTCTAACTCCCGAACAAATTTTAGAAAAGAATCTGAATGAAGAAAGGAGGGGTTTACAATAGAAATATTTTCCATGATAAATACTCGTTAGATTAAGTTACTAAGATTCCATGCACATTTTAAAATTCGTTGCGTCTGCAATCACACCAAACAACATTTGAAGGCACACACCAAGAAGTGCAGCCATTAACTCCTTTTGATCTAATTTTTTAAATTGACTTCCTTCTATAAATGCTATAGCCATACATTCTTTCACAAGCTCTACCCATTGACCACCGAAAGACGTAAGAAAAGCTTTAATACAAGAAGGAGGGGCAGGTATTACATGACCGACAGAGGCTGAGCTGTCATTTAGTATGTTAACTACCTCTTGCTCATAGTTGGTGTCAGACAAGAGTAAAATAATTGCACCTTTTAAGACATCTTTATCCTGGTAAAGCGCTCCAGCTGGTAAGTTTGTTAAAAAATTCTCTCTTAATTTTTCAAGGTCCATCACGAATTTAAGAAAATTTTTCATATGTAATGGGGAGCTTTCATCCCCTTCAAACTTATGAAACAGATCTAAAATTGCAGTAAATTCACCACGCTTTATATTTTCATTTAGTGAATATAATTCATCACTTCCCAAATTCGACGTTGAATCCAATACATCAGAAGTCAAACTTCTTACTACCTTAATCATATATTCCAGTGTTGAATTGACAATGGACATAGATTGCGAGTGGCTTGACAATTCTTGTGCTATTTTTCTGGTAACTAGTGAATTAGACATACAAATATTTCCATTCTAGTGAGTTAATTATGCAATGCAGCTGCGATAGTTGTATGCAGTATTAATTACTGATAATACAAGACCAATTATCTCGAAAACCACAAATAATATTATTTCCGGTAATTTCTCATCAAACGCCTTAAGTAACATGACGTCAACTAAAAGTAGTTCAATAAATCCAAAGAGAATGGAGACGATATCAACACCCAGGATGGCCTTGCAAATTTGAATCACAGGCAATTCCAATTGCTCGATGGCTATTTGTTCTGGCTCTGAATCAGATATCTGATCCTTAATGACTTTAGCAATTTCCTTTCTATCCATATCTGCAAAGGAAAGAGGGAGCTCTTCTTTTAAGTTTGCAAGATGAGAAACAATCCTGTCTGCGACTGCAATTATACTGCCGAAAGGGATTAAGTTCTTATCCTCATTCAGAAATATATTTAACGCTGAAGGATCTTTTTCTTTATAGTTTTGAAATGTTTGATCAAATTCACTTTTAGAAAATCCAGAAGTGGGAATATGGTTATTGCCATGCTCTCGGTCAAATAAATTATTTCCTGCTTTAGTTGCAGGTAAAATTATATGTTTAATGATTTCCTCAAAAATTGAATTGAATTCTGGTGATTTAGAAAGCATTTTACTTAGTTGATACTCATTCATCGGTACATTTTCCTATGAAATTTTAAGATAATGATTTAAAAAATTTCTATCAATAATTGTCCCTCCATTAATTTAGGTCTAATTAAAATCTATCTAGACAGCTAAATATGAAAAAATTTCATAGTCGATCATAAGTTTGACAAACTAGATAGGTGTATTTTATATTTAAAAACTAATTGGTATATATTAATATGTGTAGCTTGCGAATCGAACAATAAGCAAGTATCCATATCAAAATCTAATTAGCTGCTTTCAGGTGGGAAGCACGCAACTGTTGATTCAGGTTCCGATAGAATGCTATTGAAATTAAATGTAGCAAACTGAGTGTTCGATCGTGTAGGCGCAAATACAACTTTTATTGACTTGGGCTGGTTGGTTGATATGGTTACCGGTCCTTGCCATTGCGGAGTCTTTTGCGGACCGGTATTTTTCCAATATCCAGCTTGGATTTGGCCGACATATGTACCATTGGAGTTGGCTTCATTAAATGTATATCCAATAGGATAAGTAGCCATAGGCACATAATTACCACTGCCATCGTTTTCATAGTACTGCGCAACTAAATAGGGTTGATTTCCGTCTGTGTCCGCTAACTTTGGATTTCGTATTACATAAGCTGCAGGTGTTTTTATATATGGAGCACATGCTGTTGAGCATGGAATTGCATTGAAAGAAAATTGATTATTAGTAAAGGTAACTCGTACAGGATCGGTTTCTGAATCATAAAGCCACCAAAACTTCCACATTAAGCCATTCTGACCATTATTACCACTGGCGTCAAAGTCAATAGTTAAGTCGAAGCTTGCTTTGTACTCTTGCGAATCTAAAGTTATAGTTTTTGCATTTAAGCTTAGAGGCTTAGTCCATGTAGTATCAGCACCATAACCTAGATCTGAAAAATTCAACTGTGCTGCAGCGGTTCCTGTTTTAGTATTTGCATTCGGCAACAGATTATTAATCCTAATAACATAATCGTTAATCCATGAAGCATTATCTTGTCCTACATATTCAAGTACGATCACATTTCCGCTAGACGCTTGACCTGACCCATCCCAAATGTATTTCCATGGATATGAGGGGAGATTTGTCATAGTTCCATTTGGAGTATTAATAGTAAGATCATATTGTTGTTGTTCATCGTTACCAGGGTTCAATATTTCGATATAGGCACCATTTTTACTCATATTGTTTAAGGTGCCAGGTACAACACAATTTTGATAGAAGAGCGGGATCTCCAATTTAACCTGGGTTGTAACGTTTTTGTCTGGCCCATTAATTTGTTTAACAGGATGGTTATTATAAAAAGTTTTTCCCGCTATAATACTTCCAATTGAGGGCCAAGTAACTGTATATGTAAGCGCTGTACTTTTATCTTCAATATAGACTTTAATAGGATCAACGGTTAACCTTGGCTTACTCTGCTTCATACCCTCAACCCATTGCTGCTGATGAAACCAGGTATCAGCGTTTGGGAGAGCGTTAATAAACTTAATCCAAAACATGCTAGGCTTTTTACCTTTTGCGGTTGCTGTTAATACATATATTATTTCAAGAATAAACCTGCCATAATTATAATCTAGATTGGCTGAGAATCTTATTCCATGGAATAAGACAAATAAGGTCTTCAATGCAATTAAAAATCCAGAATGTGACTTCGGGACATCATCATTTTCCCAATCAATAGTTAAATCCTGTACTAATTGTGAAGGTGTATCAGGATCTTGGAATGTCCATCCAAGCAATTCTAATCCTATACCCATTCTTTCTGGTTGTTGCACCTTTATAGGGAAAAAAGTTGAAAAAATATCCACCCCATGGTACGTACCTGGAATTGTTTGGGGAGGAGGATTCGGATTTTTTTTCTTGGTTGTCGTCCTAGGAATATTATTCCATAAGGTAAGACCACAGGTTAATTTCGCTCCAAAATAGTCCCCTGAGCGTCGCGTATTGGTCAGGCGAAAGAAGTCATACATCGTTTGAAAACCTTGCTGAACAACAGCTGCATCTGACGATGGTACCCCAACAAACTCTGCACCAGCCCATTCACTGAGCTTTTTTCCATTCACAGTTATGCCCCACAATTCAGCTCCGGCATCAAATCCGAATCCAACTGCTTGTGGAGGAAACCAAATCCCGCTATTTACATTAATTCCAAGATTTTCATCATATTTAAGCTTGCTGATTAATTGATCTACAATTAGGGGAAATTGATTATTAACTTCAAACACAGCATCTTTAACTATTTTTAAGTTGGCGTCACCGGGGTCACGTAATAGATTTAATATAGCCTCCTGCACTTCTTTTGATTTCTCTGAATGTACAGTACTACCAACAAAGTTGTAAATATCGTTTATCTGTGTTTCATTTTGTATTAAGAAATTAGCTAATGAATTTAAGTGAAAATTAATCTCTTCATCTTGCCTAAGTAGAGATATGAACCATTGGGGGTCATTTTGTGCTTGGCCGAATTCATAGTCTGTTGGAATAACACTTGACATATTAAGCGCCTCAATATTTAGAAGGTGTAGACTAAAAACAACAGTAAATTTATATATATTTGAATCTTAATCTTTACAAGTTTGGGTTTGCAGGCGGCAACTTGTAGGTAATAACTTGCACTTTCGATGTAATTATGTCGCGATTAACTTCAAATTTCTTGATTTGCAGTTACTATATTTTTAATTAGTTTTATACAGATTAAAAAATATGTGACGGGAGAATTGTTTTTCTACATCTTGGTTTCGGATAAAAAGTGCAATTGGTAACGGAGGGCCCAGCTGGTAGAGTCAGCACCTCTCCCGACCAGGAGAAAGACACTGATGAGCTACTATCAACTGAGCGAGAACGAACGATACCAGATTTCCAGTCTAAGAAAAGCCGGACATTCTCAGAAAGCAATTGCAGAATTGTTTGAGAGGCATCCCTCAACGATCAGCCAAGAGCTGCGATGCAATACAGGCTTTCGAGGAATCGCCCAAGGCAAGCACATAAGCTTGCAGAGCTACTACGCCAGCAAGCGTATAAGACACAGAAAGCGATTGATGGTGTGTGGCAACAAATACACACCCTAGCAGGCTGTTGAAATACGACCGCATAGGTACTGGTTTTGGTAGAATATCCACAAGATAAACTCTGGAAGCTCTACGATAATGCGCGGCGCCAATATCACCCAAGAAGCTTTATTCACAACGATTCATCTTGAATCTTTCGTACCTAAGAAGCATCCATTACGCGCGATCCGGACTCTCTTTAACCTCGCGCTCAAGCGTATAGACTGGCTGCTGGACTCTGCATACGTGAATACTGCCGTGAATCTATCCCACCAGAACGCTTATTAAGAGCCCAACTATTACAGGTTCTGTATACGATTCGCAGTGAAAGGCAGTTAATGGAACAGGTGAATTACAACTTACTATTTCTCTGGTTTGTTGGGCTTTCAGTAGACGATATCGTATGGAACCACTCTACCTTCAGTAAAAACCGAGATCGGTTACTTGAACATGAGGTTATTCCGGCGCTTTTTAAAGAAATTGTAGAGATGGCTCACAAGAAAAATCTGCTTAACTATGAACATTTCAGTGTTGATGGCACCTTGATTCAAGCATGGGCTTCCCGGAAAAGTTTTCGGCCGAAAAAAGTCGGTGATGACGACGAAAAACCAGGGGGTGGTCGTAACAAGGAGCGAGATTTTCGTGGAGAGAAACGTACTAATGATACGCACGCCTCGACCACTGACCCAGATTCAAGAATCTATAAAAAATCACGGGGCTCAGAAGCAAAATTGGGTTACTTGGGGCATACCACAATGGAAAACTGAAATGGTTTAATTGTGAATGCAAAGGTCAGTTTAGCCACGGGAACCGCAGAGAGGGAAACAGCGCTTGATGTGCTTTCGGAACTACCGGGCTTAAAACCCAAGACAGTTGGTGCGGATAAAGGTTATGACACTCGTGGATTTGTAGAGTCCTGCAGAGGTTTGGGAGTCACGCCTCATGTTGCTCAGAATGGTAAATGTCCAGGAGGGTCCGCGATTGATGGGAGGACAACTCGTCATACTGGGTACCAGGCCAGTATGAAAGTTCATAAACGAATTGAAGAGGGTTTTGGTTGGGGAAAAAACATAGGGCTGATTCGACAGATCAAAGTGCGCAGCCTAGATCGTGTTAACGAAGTTTTCAACATGACATTTATTGGGTGGAATCTTACTCGAATGAAAAATTTACAGAATCAATCTGTTTTATGAATGCAAGTAGGGCAAAAACGCGCGAATCATAGTTGATTTAATAGTTTTTGGGCGAAAAATGAATAGAACAATATTATTTGGGGGAAATCATATGGATTAGTTCAGACCAAATCTGACACATACTCTTGAAAAAGAGGGATTTACCGGTTTTGATGAAGGTGCCTAAACCTATAAACAAAACCAAGGATAAACCCCATGATTCGCAATTCAGCACGGCCCGGTCGATGCTTCAAACGACTTCGCTTCTCTGCAATGTGCCACTCCACCTCTTTAGATTTAAGCTCTTCGCGCTTTTCCGCACCCGTGTAGTCAGAGTCTCCCCAAATGCGCTTCTCTTTACCATGTAGCAATTTACCTGTTGCGGTAATGTCGTGCTGGTTAGCGGCTGTTATGTCGAGGTTATGGATGAGCCCAAGGGTATCATCTGTACCAATGTGTATCTTCATACCAAAATGCCACTGATTCCCTTTTTAAGTTTGATGCATTTCTGGTTCGCGCTCCTTCTTTTTATTCTTCGTCGAAGTTGGCGCGGAGATAATCGTGGCATCTACAATGGTACCTTCACGCAGTGCCATGTCATTCCCCGCGAGATGCTTATTGATTTCCTCCTAGATTCCCACAATAACCGACACACTTGGCGATAGCGAAGGAGGCCAGCTGGCTGTAGGTTGGTTAGCTTCCACACAAACAAGCCAGGAACCCTATGGGAACCAATACCAACCAGCTGACACTGAAAGAACGATACCAGATCGAAGTCCTCAGCGGACAGAACTATTCGGCTCGAGCGATAGCGCTAAGTTATATACACAAGTTTTTTCAGTTTTGTTATAAAAATCAATGAGTTACAGTTTTCACGGTATAGGAGCTACAAATTTGGCTAGATAATTATGCAGGACTAGGTCAGGCACGAAGTGAAAAATCAGGTTATGGGTGACACACGATTGAATAAGCGCTTGTCCAATATTCTCAGTAATTTAAGTTCTGACCCAAAGAGTAGTATTCCCTGTGCAAACAAGTCTTGGGCAGAAACCTTTGCAGCCTATCGATTTATCGAAAATGATAAAGTCAGCTTTGACTCCATTATGAGTGGTCATAAATCAGCCACTCTTGAAAGAATCAAGGTTCAACCAGTTGTTCTTATCCCTCAGGATACCACTTTCCTAAATTTTGCTACCGATTTAGAAAGCAAGGAAATGGGAACACTCCGACGTAAAGAGACTAATCAGCAGCTCCTGCATACGTCTATCGCTATATCGCCATCCAGAGATAATCTGGGCATTATTGAGGGTAGTATGTGGCAGCGAGATAAAGAATCTAGAGCTAATTCTCGCTATACCAAGTCGATACAAGATAAAGAGAGTCGACGTTGGCTAGACCATTATGAATCAGCTTGTGAGATACAAGAGCACTGCCCTGAAACCACGATTGTGAGCATCGCAGATAGAGAGGGGGATATTCATGAGTGGTTTCAATTAGCTGAAGATCAAAATGAACAGCGGCGTGCAAGCTATATTGCTCGAGCTAAGGCTAATCGTAGTTTAGAGATCGAAGGAGAAGATACGACTTTACTTTGGGACTATATGACCAAACAGAAGTCTATCGGGAAATACTCAGTAAGTATCCCCAAAAGGAATGGAGAGCCAGGAAGGGAAGCTAAGGTCAGTGTATCCATTGCAGAAGTAAGATTGCAGGGAAAAGGAAAATCAAAACGACCTCTTTCTCTCTACGCAGTCTTTGCTAAGGAATTAAGCCCACGAGAAGGGAAAAAAGATATTGAATGGATGCTGCTGACCGATCTTGCCGTTGAGGACTTTAAGCAAGCGAGGATTATTATTGAGTGGTATCGAAGTCGATGGGAAATTGAAACCTATTTTAGAGTGGTGAAAGGCGGATGCCAGATAGAAAGTAATCGCTTTAGAACTGAGCAGCGAATGCTGAACTGTATTGCAATCTATATGATTATTGGGTGGCGTCTACACTCCATGACAACACGAGCACGAACGCTTCCTGATACGTCGTGTACGAAAGTCTACTCTGAAAAAGAGTGGCGTATGATATGGATAATGCAAGCTAAAACCTCCCCACCAAATGAAGCTCCATGTATGAGAGATATAACTCGTATGTTGGCAGGACTTGGAGGCTTTCTGGGGCGGGGCGGCGATGGTGAGCCTGGAGTTAAAACCGTTTGGCAGGGGTACACTAAACTTCTCCATTATATGGAAGCAGCGGAGGCTTTAAATGGACTTAAATGATGTGTATAAAACACAGCGATAGCGTTACAGCTCAATCGTTCCAACAAAACCATCTCGCGAGAGCTTACCCGCTTTTATCCATACTGTGCCGAGAGCGCTCACCAAAAGGCTCTGCAGAGGCGGCATGGGGCTCGTAAGCACACCAAGTTTGATTTCGCCATGAAAGTGCAAATCGACCATCAGCTAAAAAACGCTAGCCCAGAACAAATTGCTGGGAGAATGAGGCTTGAGAAATGTGAAAAAAGGGCCAGTTGCTCAACAATTTATCGCTGGATAGGTCGGCTTAATTGGAGGCTGCGGCTGCCACGGAAAGGCAAACTTTATCGGAAGCGTACAGACTCCGAGGCAGGAGTAAAGCTCATTCCGGAGCGTATTGACATTGAAGAGCGACCAACGATTGTTGATGAAAACACAGAGCTTGGCCATTGGGAGGGCGATACGGTTTATGGTCAGGATAGCTATCTTGTGACATTAGTTGAGCGAGTTTCTAAATTGTTACTCACTCGTAGGGTACCCAATAAGAGTAAGAAGACAGTAAGTCGTGCAATCAAGCAGATGCTAAAGCCGTATCAGGCAATATGTAAAACAATAACCTTCGATAATGGAGCCGAATTTGCGGGCCACCAGTTGATTGCGCGGAAACTGAGATGCAAAATATATTTTGCAAAACCTTATCACTCTTGGGAGCGTGTATTGAACGAAAACACGAATGGTCTACTGAGGCGTTTCTTCCCGAAGGGTATAGAAATTGGCAAGATACCAAAAAGCCATATCGATGATGCAGTGTTCCGAATTAATACTCGTCCAAGAAAGGTGTTAAATTACTTGAGTCCGCTGGAATTTCTAGCGGGCAGGCGTGTGTCATTTATGTTGGCAATCTAGGTTTTACTGGACGTCTACACAAGGAAGATCTTGGGTCAAATCCTGCAGGCGCCCCCAAAAATACTGCGTTGGCTTGGCATTTATACCTTCTTGCTGAAATATTTCTTTCGCTTCTGCGGCTGCCGTTATACCGGCTAAGGCATGAGCGCGGTCACAATCACAGATGGCTAAATGTTCAGCTGCCCGGTAATGTTCTATAGCGCTATCAAAGTTGCCAGCAGATTCGTAATAGAAAGCGAGGCGGAAATGCTTATCCAGTTCCTTTTCCCCACGGGATGGCTTTCCCGATGGATTAAGAGGCCTCTTTATTTGGTCGCAATCAGCTGGGGATTCAGCTGAGACAGCATTTTTCGAAGAGTTCGCGAATTGTGTCGGTACTTCTCGATAATTATCTAGTGATTGGTCGCAGCCAATAAGAGCCGATACAATGAGCGCACATGCCGCTTTTTGCATTAGGCTGTAGCTCCGGCATTGACCAGTGCCTGCTCAAACTCCTCAGCGTAGCGTGCTATATTGTCCGCTTTATCCATAGCGTTGATAATTTGTCGCGCATAGCGGTAATCGACCATCTGTCCCTTCTCTGGATCGCCGATGGAATGCCTTAGTGCTTTTCCGGTGAAGATTCCTAGGAACATGCCGTAAAAAAGGATGATCGTTGCATATTTTGGAACTTTCACAGCATCGGGGTCTTGGGTAAAGTCTGGGCACTGAGGGTAATGTTCACGTACTACTGGCGTCAGCTTCTCGTAGTTGCGACGCCCGGTTAGCTGCACAAAGCCGCGACCCCGGAATTTATACCCATCGCCCGGCTCAGTATTCCCCAGGTCTTTTCGGAAGTCGTACCTGGTAAAATAAGATTTAGAGCCATATTCTGTAATTGGTTGCATAGTGTATGCCGTTTCGTGAAAAGTCGTTGCGAGCATATAAGCCAGCCAACCAATACTACGAATTTCCCACTGAATTTTGAAATTTCCGCTCGGCTGAGTCGGCGGGTTTTCCCAGAAATTCAGAATAACCTCCATTCCATTAACCTGTTCCTGGGTCAAGCTACCTTTGAAGATGCCTTTGTGTATATCTTCGTAGAAGGTTGACCTTTCCATTTGAAGAGCAGTTCCTGGGGGCTTTTCGGGTACCGATGGGGCCGGTTGTGGTTCTATAGGTAGTGGTGACGCCTGACTGGTCTCGGCTTGTAGTAACGCTTGTTCGAACTCCTTAGCATAGATTTCAATACTACGTGCCTTATGCATGCTGCCAGTGACTTTACGTGCATGGAAGTAATCGACTATCTGTCCTTTATCTGGGTTACCAATATATTGTTTCAGTGTTTTATCGTTAAAGAATCCCAAAATCATACTGTAAAACAGTATTACCGTCGCATACCGTACATCTCTTACCGCTTCGGGGTCCGTGGTAAAATCAGGGCAATTCGGGTAAAATTCACGAACGACTAAGGTCATTTGCTCGTAATTACGGCGCCCGGTTAACGGTAAATAGCCGCGCCCTTTAAACTTTACACCATCACCTTCCTTGGTATTGCCCAGATCTTTGCGGCCTTCATATAACTGAGTAAAGCGTTCATTACTGCCAAACTCTGTGCCCGGTTGCATAGTGAATGCCGTTTCATGAAAAACCGTTGCAAGCATATAAGCTAGCCAACCGATATGGCGAACCTCCCAGTGAGCCTTCAAATCCCCAGTCGGCTGAACGGGCGGGGCTTCCCAGAAATTAAGGATCGCCTCCATTCCTTCAACCTGTTCAAGATTCAGGCGTCCCTCGAATAGATCTTCACGAATACCGTCGTAGAATATTGCACGATCCATAAAAAGCCTCCCTAAAAATTTTTAGTAAGTAATAAAAAAGGGGAAGGAAAGAATACACTGCGCTTGGACCGTATGAAGCATGGATGCCGATTACGAGCATACAGGGATGTATTCATAGCGCGCCTCGAGCGCTGTGTATTCTTTCCTTCTGACCCAGTAGTAACTTTACCTTTCCTCAAAGTAACTGTGGTCTATGGATTGCTTTGCTTACAGTGGCTGGCAGCTAATCAGGCATCTATTTCCACACCCATGGCTCCGATAAATTAACCGTGTCGCCAATAGTATTATCGCGATTTTTAAGCCGAAAATTGACGACAGAATACCCCTTTACTTAGACAGAAACTCATTGGAGCGGTTTAAAAACCCTTTTAAGGAGAAACTTTTAAGAATCACATGCGCAAATGTTCCAAGCTCACTTATCGTAGTTGTGAATCAACTTCGTAGTGTTTTCAGCACCACAATTGTCTATTGATGGCCCAATCTCGATATTCTACCAAAACTTATGGTAGAGCTTCTCAAAAAGGAACTATTTCATAAATTCAGTTAAAAACACACTGCCGCAAGCTTGATAATTTTTGGTGTCAGTTTGGCATTGGCAACCTCACAAAAGCGTTCTTTGAATAGCGCTAGCCAGCCTTTAATCTCCTATTCTCATCTTATGCGTTGGAATAGTAGAGATCAGTAAAATATCAGTATCCAAGTCGGTAGTTTATCCTGTATTAATCATGATAATAAAGTAGATATAGAATTTAACTACTATTCTTACCAATAGCTGGAATCGTGCTACTCCCGAATTATCCTCAGTGAAGGAATGTCCGCTTAATAGACCGAGAAATTGCCATGAAGAAGCTGAGCGAGCAATTTAATGTCATTAGTGACGCCCTGGATCTACGGGATCGCTATTATGAGCCCCGCCTGTCTCCCATACCCTGCCTGATGCCCCCTCCCCAAGACCTCACTATTCTCAATCAGGGGCAGGATGGAGCCTGTACCGGATTTGGTTTGGCTGCTGTAATTAATCGTTTGTATCAACAACAGAATCAAAATGTCTTAGTCAGCCCCTGGATGATTTACAACATGGCGCGCAGATACGACGAGTGGCCTGGGGAAACCTATGAGGGGTCAAGTTGTCGGGGAGCGATTAAGGGGTGGTTGAATACCGGTGTTTGTCTCGATTCCCTTTACAAGAAAGAAGATGGCGACACCCCAAATTTTGAACAACTGGAAGATGCTAAGTCTCGAACTATCGGCGCCTACTATCGAATACGCCCGGATATTACTGAGATGCACTATGCACTTCAGGAGACCTACATCATATACGTATCAGCAATGATCCATGATGGTTGGTTTAAACTTCGCAGAAACCCTAACGGCGAATACGTTATACCAGCCAATAAACAACAGATAGGCGGGCATGCTTTCGCCATAGTTGGATATAACACCGAGGGATTTTGGGTTCAGAATTCCTGGGGCAGGGATTGGGGGGACAATGGGAAAGCCCTCTGGCCTTACGAAGACTGGTTAAACTCAGTACTGGATGCCTGGGTGGTACAAATTGCCCTGCCCACGCCGCAGATATTTGACCAATTACGCCGAGCCGGTACCCGGTCCACTGCCAATCTCGCAGCATCCGCTACACCAAGCCGCAATGAGATATGGAGACACTTTGTACATCTTAATGATGGTAATTTCCGTGACGGCGGTAAATACTGGAGCAATGAATCTCATATCGCGGCTATAGCAGATAACCTACACCGAGAGAAAACAAATTTCGATCATTTACTTTTTTATGCACATGGTGGCTTAAATACTGCGAAGGACTCGGCGCGTCGTATCGCAGCGATGAAAAATGTTTTTATTGAGAACCGCATCTACCCCTTTCATTTTATGTGGGACACTGGCCTTCTTGAGATTATGAAGAGTATTCTGACTGATAAATCTGCCCGTGCCGAGCGCATTGCAGGAGGCATACGAGACTGGTTCGATCGTCGAATTGAAAATATGACTCGTTTTCCGGGTCGAGCTATATGGGATGAAATGAAACAAAATGCGGCGAAACCTTTTGAAAGTCAAGATAGCCATGGCTCACGCACACTAAAACACATATTGAACACGCTGAATGAAATAGGCAATAAGCAGGTACATGTGGCTGGTCACAGTGCCGGAGCAATACTTCAAGCACACCTGTTAAAACGTTTATTTAGAGGTAATATGTTCAACAAAGTATCCAGCTGCTCCCTGCTGGCACCGGCCGCCAATTATGACCTCTACCAGCATATTTACAAACCACTGATTAAGAATCAAAAATTAGAATCAACCACCATTTACAATCTGTCCGCAGAAGAGGAAGAAGATGACAATGTCGCTCGAGTCTATGGTAAATCTCTCTTATATCTGGTCTCCAATGCTTTTGAGGAAAAGCGTGGAGAAGCACTCATGGGCATGCAGATCTACAACGATCAGATTCCAATGAACGAGGTAAAAATTCATTACAGTCCTTCCAATGCCACCAAGAGTAAAACACATGGTGGGTTCGATGAAGATCCGGCGACGATGAATAGTCTGCTACGCAAAGTTTTAGGTAAAAAACCGCCACGACCATTCACTGCTGGAGATTTGGAATATTGATTGGAAAGGTACTCTAGTAGCTTGAAGACATTTATAGAAATCACTTTATGTCAGCCATGCACAGCAGGATGATGAGACATTCGATGAATTCAACCTGAATAAATTACATTTGTTGGAGCAACCATATCTACCGCATACTATTTTCTGACTATACGACCCACTTCACCGATTAAGATTCCATTAAGTGACTCCTGGAACACCTTCAGCTGTACTTAGTCGACCCTAGCATTAATATTAAATGAGAAAGCGAGGTGACATACATGATCATTGAAAATGCCACAATGATAGTGGGGATCATCTTGGGAGGAATCTGCCTCCTCGCTGCGGTATACAACCACATTAAGCATCAAAATTTCGGGTTGGGAGGTGTCGTACTTGTAATGTTTGGCTCGATGCTACTTGCTTTATCTATCTGGGGATCCGTGGAAATATGGATAGGAGATTCTGGAGCAAAATTTCAACTTAAGGAGGATTTTGGTGCAGAGAAAGCGGAGCTCAATAACCAACTGGAAGAGCTGCGTTTAAGATTGACCACCAATAGAAAAGATATTGACAGAATGGCCGAACATATTCCACGTGCAACTATTAGCCCAGCGCAAGAAAAAGAAAGAAGGGCAACTCGGGAAAAATTTGAAAGAAATTCGCATTACTCTATCCTCATATTCAACAAGGCCGCACAGCAGGAAAATGCAAAGACTATTACTAAAGATTTACTTGAAGCCGGATTTAAAACTTCTGCAACTGAGACTGATCTAGAGGAAGCAAAACAACAATTTCCAACCAATGTAGCATGGGTGGTTTACACAGAACGAGGGGAAAGGATACTTCCTGAAGTTAGAAGAATTTTATCCCAATCAACAACAGATATCCGCTTCGAGATTGACTCGAATCCAGTCTCTTTACGCCGGGGGGACATCCAGGTTCTATTGTTCTAACCCACTCGGGTTATTGCAGATGATTTTATTATCAACATACGGTCCCGAGCACAGTGTATTCCTTCCCCCTTTTTAGTAAGTACTTCCAAATACCACTGTAATCTTATTAATTTGCACCAATGGTAGTTGCTGCCCATTAACTGTGCCAAATAAGGTAAATCCAATATTGAGCCGTGCATTATCGGAAGGGAGCTGGCTATTCTGGAACCACTGCCAGACTTGTGACGCAACACTCCGTGCTGTCGTCGATGGAGAAAACGTGTCTAACTCAAGCGCGTTGGCTAACAAAACGGAAGCTTCCGCCATCAAATGGCTACTACCGCTGTTATCACTTACCAGCGAGTAGGCGTAACTAATTCGCAAATTAATCCTGGGATTAATAGCAGCGAAGTTGACCGAAGAAATAGGCTCGATAATATCTTCCATCACTTGCTGTAAAGTAGCCTCACTCATCGGTCCAACAGCGACGGGATTAAGTGATTCCCGTTCAACTAACGGAATAGTTGCATTTACAAAGGAGGTTTCGTCCGTTGTGTAAATAAACAGTGGATTGGTTTTCTCATTGGGTACTAACTCGGCGTTGCGAACAATCCATGAAGTGAAATTGGCAGACTGATAAGCCAGTATATCTAGGGGTGTCCAAGTTAAAGTTAGAGGACTAAACAGGGGGGCAGCTGGAATACTGTGCTGAAGCTCCCACCATCCGTCTTTTTCCGTAGCCTGGCTAGAATCCGGCTCCCAAAGGTTATCTTCATTCATAAGATCCTTAAAGGAGAGAGAAGGCCAGATAGCAGGATTCTCGTTATCCCGATCAGTTTGCCCTTGCAGTGTCAGCGTATTCAGTGCGGTGTTGACACCAGGGTCTCCGCTCAGAGTGAGATGGAAATGGTCGATCTCATTATCTTCAACTAACAAGTCTTCGGCGATATCCCAATTGGTGGGCCAAGACTCTGCAACATTATTTACCAGTGTGACAAAACTTGAAACAAGCTCGGATGCTTCCCCACTAGTGTTACCCTGGGAAGCGGTACCACTACTATAGGCTTCAGACAAAATATTATTTAATTGGGCCGACAAGGCCGGATACTCTTGGTGAAATTCTGCAAGAGCTGTAAATAAGGCATCAGTAACTCCTAGATTTTTTCTGGCCTCAGTGATTCGCCGTTGCCCCGGCGCGATCGGTTGGTTGCGGATAATATCAAAATACAGGTCATCTTGACTGGCAATATCGGTGCTTATTTGCACCGTATAGGTCCACTCCATCGCATCGAGAATTTCATCGCGAAGCTCTGAAGAGCCGGATAACTCCGTTAACTGTTTGGCTCCAGTGCCACTGTGGGACAACAGTGTTGGCAAGGCTGGCTCAAAAGGCAGGGGGATCGGGATGATAGCATCCGTATTGAGTGACGCCTGGGCAGTGATAGGCATCAGCAGGGGCGCCTCTTCGGGCAGTGCAAATTTTACCCAGGAACTGGGTACGTAGCCGAGAAATTTGCTACCTTCTTCAAAGTTATGTTGCAAGTAGCTGACATTGTATTGCAGTGGTAGCTGAATACTGGAGTGATCCTCCGGTGTGGTAACACTAAGCAAAGAAGTTGCCCACTGCTGGCCTGTATCAAGGCTCAGATAAACCGCTGAGAACTGGTATAACTTGTCGATATCAGCGTCGCTTTTATTCAGTGCATCATCATTAGGTTGGGCAATGCTGCCAAACAGTTGTGGTGCCTTTTGTGGGTGAGTGCCATCTATAATTTCTGATGCATTAATATCAGCGGGCACCTGAACAACAGTGGAAATGGTGTAGGCACTGGTAAGGTTTACTAATAGCGCTTGCCGCAACCGCTCCTGAGCTTCTCCGATATCACCCTGTCCTTCATCCTTCTCTAAAATCGACACCAGTCCGCTAGGTATTGATGTAGCAAGAGTTTGTTTGCTCGCCATTAACTGATCGTAGTAATCAGTGTTATAACGCTGATCCAGCAGCGCCACTGCGATACCAAATTCTGCCGTTAGAAATGCTTCCACAGCCATCAAAAAGCTTTGGGCCCATGCATCCATATCGATATCATTGTACTGGATATCATTGACCATACCGCTGCGTGGTGTCGTATTCAGTGGCCGAAGCGCAAAATAAACCGGATCGCTGCAAAAGCTTATATCAAAGCCTTTAATTTCACTGAAGCGAACGGCCCATAAATCAGGAACTTGATTACTGTCATCGGCCACTTGTTGGACTGATTTCTGCGCCAGTTTCAATACGCCTCCAGCCTGATCAAAATCAGCAAACGCTGCTTCGAAATAACGGGCAAAGTTAGTGATTCGATTACTGTCCTCCGCGATCCAGTCTGTAGCCATCCCCTGAGCAATAGGGAAAGGGGGTAAGTTAAGTTTTGCCGGGATATGAAATTGCAGTTCAGCGGCTGCAGGCAAGCATGTCTTTGCCAACGGATAAACCAGTGAGCTGTCGCGCTTCATCGTCAGACATGCCGTGATCTCAACAATATCATCTGGTTGCTCCAAGACATCACTAAAGGCGACGGGAAAGTTAAATTGTGTGCTAATCGTAGGCTCAGTCAATGAGGGCACCGCATTGAAAACAGCATCATTGACTTGCTGGTTGATATATTCCAGTACCTGCTCTGCAAAGTTAAGCAGTTCACTTTGAGGGTTACCAATGCTCACACTTCCGGTCAGGCTGGTAGTAACCGCTAGGGAGGTATTGCTATCGGTAAGTTGGTCAATGATCAAACGATAGCGAGTTTGAATAGCTTGCCACTGCTGTTTCTCATCAGCAGCAAGTGAGGAGAATTCTGGTGAGTGTGTAGCCCCGACTATGCCTGGATTAAACTCCATAGACAGTTTCAGCAGTGCCGTATTGTTGTTATGATCAATAAAAAAGAATCCACTCTCCACCCCCGGCCACTCTCCGGGGCTGATAAGAGGATCGTTATAGAGCGGCGTAATCGTATCTCTGTGTTGTATGTTCAGCGGGTTGCCGTATAAATCACACAGACGGAATCCCAAATCTGTTTGTTGGCCGATAATATCGTAGCGATTGGCTATTATCTGGGAATCCACCTCTGGCCATGTTTCCTGTAGAAAGGCAAACACCGGAATGACCTGGCGCAGTTGCAAACAACCATCTGCCTGTGGGGAAAGCTCATCCTCGCTCTGGGTGGGGCCCACTGGTAAACTCCAGACCGAAGCACGATAAGTGCCGTTGCCTATTAGCTGATACTGAAGCAGGTGGTAAAGTTCATTGACCCGAATCTGCGGCAGATCACCGTTCGCCGGAATCTGGATCAAATCATCATCACTAACAGGTGTCCAATTGATGGCAAAGCCTATATTGCCGGCTTCATAGGTGGGCTGATAATTGGTGAGGGGCACACCATTCATATCGAATACTTCGGCAGTCAGGGTGGGAGCCGGACTGTCACATTCCACCCACAAGGAGTTTTCATAGGGGGCAAGAGCCACCCTATTGTTCCCAGCATTCTGACACTGAACCAAAATAGTAAAATCAGCGGTTCCACCAGAAGTGCCTAGAACAGTGCCTTGGTTGGGGTCAGTCGGAGAGTCAGTAGCGTTGGCGGTATCCGCAAACAGATCATCGGGCAAGCCCCCACCCGAGCTAGTTTTATAATAGAGATAAAAGCCTTGGGCCCGAACAACGCTCAGCTCCCATATTAGACGCAGGAAATTTTTCACATCACTTAAGGGAGCGAAGTCGGAATTATCTGCTCCTGATAAAACGTTAAACGTGTGGGCGTGCAAGGCACTGACTTGTTCTACTTGATTTAAAGTCGAGAGGTTCAATTTGGCCAGTAGTACACTGGGGTCCAAATCGTCCGAACGCAGTTTGTCACTGCCGGGGCACTGGTAGAGCAAACTGATGCTTGCATTGGACAAATCACTTTTCAACGCCTGTTCAATCAAATCCCGGGTGGCTTCATCAGTGCCGTTTAGTTGGTAGATATTCGCTGAGGAGTCAGCTTCCGCTAGTAACCCCGATGAGCGGCCCATAGCGCTCTCTGTAGAGCTTTGAACTTGACGCAGTGACAGCGGAATAGCCAAACTTGGAATCGCTTCTACATCCGCTCCGAGAATAGCTGCTCCGCTGTCGACCCTTTCCAGTGCGAGCTGCACGCCCTGCTTCTGCGCAACTAGATTCATCAGCGGCTGAGGTAGGGTATACAGGGTACGCGCTTCATCCGGCGCGTCCCAAGCAAGGCTGTTTTTTAAGTTGAACCCCAAGGGCGTAGCTGTCAGCGGTGGTAGTGCACGGAAATCAATGGTGTTTTCTGCGGGACTGGTGGGTTGAGTTGATGATCTAACCGCCTGCCAGTTAGGGTTTGGGGCCGAAGGTAGTTCAGTAGGTAATTCAATCTCCGTTTGCACCCTATCGGGACTAACACCATTAAAGCTAATCCAAGCGGCCGACTGGCCCGGTGAGAAGCTCAAACAGGCTTCCTCTGTAGCGCTCCCTTCACTGGCCGAAAATTGCTGGCCAGACAATTCGAATAGGGAAGCCACGGGAAAATCAGCGATGATTTCGGGGCTCAATTGAGGCGGCACCTTATCTGGCTCAGGTAATTGCAAGCCTGACATCAGATAACGTGAACCGAACCCCGCAACACTGGCATAGTCAAGTTCATCCAGCAAAGTACTGAGTTCCTGCCCTGGATCACTGGCAGCGGCATGGGCGCTGACTAAATCGACATACCGGAAAGGGTCTTCCGACAAAGCTGCAGAGGCAATGGCAATATCTTTTTGCAGCCTTTGATCGATATCTTGCTCATACTGTTGAGCTGCCGGAATCAACAATGAAACCACATAACGCGCGATCAAAACAAAGTAATCTGTAAACAAAAAGCTCGCCATGCTGGGACCTGTTAACGGCGAGGTCTCTGCTGTTTCGAGAATTTCTGAGCCGACCCCCGGCACTTCTGAACCGATAAGGCCCAGATTGTCAAAATACATGTCGATGGCCTCTAGGTAATTGGCCGGGGTGCGATTAAATTCACTGAAATCTACACCATTGTCACCGCTCTGCAGACGTAATTCATCGAACATGGGTAATATGGCTGCTGTTTGCAGAGTTTCTTCAGAAACCTGTTGAAAGCTGCTGATACTAAAAACCAGATTCTCTTCAAAATAAGCTTTGAGTTTTTCCACAAAACCATCAGTGCCGCCGAATAGTGGACCGGGCTCTTCTGTTCCGGTACCGAGATTATCAGAAAGCCTTTGTAAGGTTTGTGAAAGCGGTATTTCAACAGGTGTTGGAGGGACAAATGTCAATAACCAGTGTACCAGTTTAATAATGAGTTGTTCATAGCCGGTAGCCGTCCCAGGCGACTTTAATGGCACTTCACCGGGCGCCGGGCTCTCCATCACCAGAGAACCAATAAGTTTGATTGATGCTGTATTCTCGCTATAAACCACAGTAGGTTGAAGCAGGAAAACCACTTCCAGCTCCGCTAGACTCGATTTTATGGGTGCATCAGTAAACTGTTCTTTTTCAAAACCTTCACGTATAAAACGAGTTGGAACACTGAAATTATGTAAAAGCTGGACAGGCTGTTTCATTTCTCTACGTATACGTAGGGAGGCGTTTTTGGCCCGTTCTGTTAGTATGTCCGTTATGCTAAATTCGGGGAAGCTGAGACCAGGTGCCGAAGGACCGTCAATAGATGCCGGAGTACCACTTCCCACATAAAAAGTGTGAGTCACTGTAGTATGGAATGACAAGTGGATACGTATAAATACCACTTTAACCGAGACACTCACTCTCACAGAAGCCGAGACCGGAATGACTGTTTGATAGCCCGTTTCAAAGGCAATACCTGCAGTGGCAGTGAAGCTCACTGTCACAGTGGCCTTAATAATTCCCAGGTTCACGGAGCCTTTTAACAGCACTGCAATACTGGCGGCGCCGGAAAACCAATAGTGATCTGGCGGTTTGGCTAAGGAATTCCCCGAACCATTTTCATTGGCTCGCCAAGCCAGCAAGCCCTGCATTGAGACCGCCACTGTAGCAGCTAAGGACGCACTCAATGGCCCGGCCTTGATACTCAATCCCGCACTTACCTGAATGCCGATACCAAATTCAAGAATAGGATTGTAATTGACACTCGGAGTTGCACCTGGGTTATTTCCGCTGCGCAACTTCGCAAAATAGAATCCAGCCCAACCGGTAAGAACGCTGACAGAGATACCAATAGACCGCTCCGGGCTCACGGGCCAGCCTACATTTATCCGAAAATCACCATTGGTGTAAACCCAAATGGAAAAGCTAGGCAGTATAAGAATAAACCCATTAAGCGGAATTCGACGCATCGCATAGGGCAACGTCAGGGAGCCATAGTAAACGCCGAGATTTGGTCCTAGCTTCTGGTAGAGAATTTCAAACAGCAGGCCACTGAAAAACGAAGGTGGTGTGGACATAGGCACCGAAATTTCGAGGCCATACATAACTGGATCATTGAAAAGAACTCTCAAGCGGAATTCACGCAGCGAAAGATCTACAGCAATAAACCAGTCTCGATCGGGCTGATAAAACTCTTTAGCCAGCTCAGTAATGATGGTAGCCGGATCATCGTCCACCAACTGATTTTCCAGTTGGTTGAATATTTCCTCCATGGGGTTAGCAGATTCGGCAACCTGAAGCCTGGGACCTACCCGCTGACCGATACCTAAATAGTGCAGCTTGAAAGCCGAAATTGAATTCTGGGAAGGTATTGGGAAGGGAAAATTAACCAGTTGTTCAGTAGCGCCAGCATCCTGACTAATAGTTTTTCCCAAAGCTGATGGCGTTGTGGGCGTTTTGATTTTTGCTTTTACTGTCAGGCCGTCACCATCACCGTCATAGCCAATTAATATAGCCAATACCTGTATATTGGGCTCAAAAGTAATCTCAACGGGACCATAACGGCCGGTACCGCCTATATTCAGTGGCTGATCGAGTGCCAACTGAAGATAGGCGGCAGTATTGCCCTGCGCTGTGCTGGGTGTCACGCTAAGCGAAGGCGTGATGTTCAGATCCATGATAGCCTGCCAAGGCCCGGCAGGGATGTCCGGAAGTGAAACCCCCGTCGCCGACTCCAGTTGGCTGCTAAAAAGATTCCAGACATCATTGATAGATAGTGACTGAGTTGTTGCGAGAGTCAAAGAAAGAGGTCCCCCCAACAACTGCATATCTAATTCTAGGGGAACATCAAATGCGCTACCTGTCGCCTTGAGTACGAGATTTGTCATGGTGCTGTTAGAATGAAATTCGATACCGGTTGGGAATTTTAAGTATTGATCCGTTTAGTGAGCAATCCTAGCCATTGATATGTTCTTCCTCCGGAGGCTCATCACCAGTTGAACTGATTTCAACCCCAATAGAGTCCAAGCTAAGGCTGCTAACGATTTCGATTGGAGTTTCCGGGGTCGCAGTGACACCGATACTATAGTCATGGCTTTTTGTATCCACCGATAAGCTCCTGATCGTAATGTCAGCCTGGAAAATTATACCCAATCCAGCTTTTATTTTATCCAATGGGCTGACATTTGGGATTGAACTGATTAATCCTTGGAGCGCCTCCTCATTAAGGCCTGTACTTAGCTTGTCATCGAGCCAGTTAAGAAAGTCATTGATAGTTCCAAGCGTCACCGGATTGCTTAAGCTAAATTTAATCCCGTCAGTAATCTTATTAAGATCCTGACTTGTGACGGGAATTTTATCACCATTGTAATCAAATGTAGCGCTGATAGCTACATTGTAACCATTATTAGCATTTTCGAGAGGGAGCGTATTCATAGCGATTACCTTTTAAGTTTTTGCTTATTGCTTGTTACGGAAATTTTTAATTTATAAATCAGGCAATAAAATCAATAAATCATCATCTATTTCACGGATTCGCATCGGCCTATCCCAAGGGCGGTACATCCTTGTGCCGCATTAACCCATTAACTGGTTAGTTGGCTAAGTTAATCGTAATTTGCCTCTACGTAAGCAGGCTAATCTCTGTAAATATTGATCCTCAGATCTTCAAATACAAAGTTTCCACTTCCAAAAGGTTTCCAGGTACCTTCCACTACCACAGTCTGCGGGGATGGGCCTTCTCCGGGCAGCCAGTCGACCACCTTATTCCACAATGTAACAACAGCAGCTGGCCAACCTGTCAACGGCAGCAGTGGTAATGACAAGCCGTAGGTTTGATTGAGCCATAGCATTAGATCGTCTACGATTTTGCTAGAGGAACTCATGATTAATCATTCTCCGGTTTAGCTGATAAAAACCATGCCAAGTTATTAGCATAGGTGGGAATGACTTGCCCCGGTGTTGTTGTTCCAGCAAAAACCGTGAAGTCAACCATTATCCCTGGGGGGAAACTGTAGCCAAAAGCGCTCAGTTGAACATTATTGAACAATATGGCATACACGGTTTGACTGCCGTTTTCCAGGTCGACTTTAAGCAGGTTGGCATCACCAAATGCTGTCTTCAGTACACCTTCGAGTTCAAAACCACCAGCACCGGCGGATAACTGTGGCAATTGGATAAAAAGTGCGGCGGCGTCGTTATCCGGTATGGTGGATGAAGGCCCCCAGGCCAAAAGCACCTTAGCTTCCAGCTTGGCATCCGCACCAAGAGCACCGAGCGAGCCGAGTAACATGTCGTACTCCAAAGCATATCTCGGCGCGCTGGTAACGTAAGTGCTAGGCGGACTAGCGGCTTGGTCGGGAGAATCCAGCAATGCTGGCTGTACAAGTGAATCCGCATTGATTGGGTTGGATTCCAGCTGCAAGATATTCACAGCGGTAGATCCGGTATTGGTGGCATTAATTGCCTCTTCTTCGCCAACAATAAAACGGCTGAATTTTAGCGGAATGCTGAACAGCAGACTATTAGGGCGAATGGCATCAGTACTCGGATCTGCAGTCATAGCCGTCAAGTCCAGAGTGACTCGTTTACTATCAGGCACCGTTATACCCACTTCATTAAGAGTAAAATCTACATCAACAGAAAGATTTGAGATTGCCAAACCTACATCGGGCCCATCCTTGCACCCATAGGAAAACAAATCCAGCTGATCACTGTCTGGGAACGGGTTGGGACAAAACCACAAGGCACCACTTAAACTGAAGCGCGCACGGACCTCGGTTGTACCTTTTTCTTGTACCGGCTGGCTGCTCACCGGTACCAGACTTGCCTGATTAAATTCTACTTTCTCCAACACTCTTACGTTGGGCACTACTGGATCAATATTGGGATCATTTACTATAAATTTGTATTTAAACTTCTGTTCACTAATAAATGTCATCCGGCCGACACCATCACTACCGGCCTGATACTGCCCTTTGATACTTATGGTGTTCAGTTTGGAATCGACTGGGGGATGGATCAATTGAACATCTCTACCCATCAATTGATTGAGGGTGAGCCCAACGCTGGTATTAAACTGTGTAATACTGGAATTACTAAACACCACCACCAGTGTTTCTGTTTCGTAATCCACTGGTGTATCACACAAATCAGGGTTCGAAGGCTGGCCATTGCCGTTATAAAATATAACTCCAAATAAGGACGATTGATCGATCTCTAATTTCCCAGACTTGGCCTCAACATCCATCATATTACCCTGAATACCCAAATGGTGCGCACGCAGGGGCCCGTTAACGCCTCCCAGGAGCATTTGTAAATCTGCCGGCATGCCATTGCCATTAATACCTGTGTTGAGAAATAACACTCCTGTCCAGGCTGGATCATTCACCAGGTTATTAAAGTGTTCGAAAGGATCGCCGGGCACTCGTTGCTGAGCAAAGGTAATATAGTCATCGATCAGTGCTGAGGTCGCCTCTGGATCACTATTATAATGCTCTGCACCGGTCCATAGCCCCGGATTAGCAACCAGCTCTGCGACACTGGCTGTAGTATTAAACTTAAAAATCATAATGAGCTGTGCGTCCGGATTTTCACTATCAAAACCCAGCTCAAATTGAAAACCACTGAGAAAAATCGTCGAGTCAAAGCTCCAGCATTCAGAGGGTTCAGTTACGATAAAAAAAAGCTGATTTTGTGTCAGTATCAGCGACAGGTCTGCAGGGAATTTTGGAGGGGAACCATAGGATAAAAACTGCAGCTGGGTCTCCGGAATCGGAGGGTCGGCATTCAGCATAGCTGGCTGCTTGGCCAGCACCACTTTGTTCCAACTACCATCGTCATTGAGCTCAATTAGCAGCCCTTGGGGCGTAGTAGAGCTAAGCATACTTGAAGGGCCCAGCAGACTGCCCCCAGGGAGAAATACTGGTCCCTCAGAATGTAAAGTCAATTGACCATGGCGGGCACTGCTGAGAATGGTCGCCTCAAAGCGACTGATTTGTTCGCTGTTTAAAGGGGAAGGAGCGGAGAAAATACCGCCCAATGGCACACAGGGGAATGCGGTACTGTTAGATAAAGTTGCCAGGCGAGCATCGACGCTATTTGAAAAGGGGCCACCATCCTGTTCAATAAAAAAGCTTCCAGAGCTAGGTTCGCCAAAGTAGTGCCCCTCTTCAGTCAGTACCTGCATCCAGGATGTGGTGTAGTCGTTCTGAAGTAAATCCAAATTACTGGGTGGTGAGTCAGATGGAGATCCGCTAACCGAGAATGATCGCGCATAGGCAGGCTGATCGTTGATAAACTGTATTTTAGTACCCTCAGAAATTCGCAGGAATTCCTGTGAATAAAGCCCGGGCATAAGCTCTATTATCGAGTTCTTGCCATCAGCTTCTATATTTTCAAGTGTAAAAATCCCTACGGGCGAAAGATATAAGTTGCTGGGAAAGTGAGCGGGCAAGCCACTTATATCTTGATCCTGCATTTTTGAAAAGCCAAATCCAGCACCGATTTCGCCGTTGACGGGTAAAACTGTACCCGGATCATAGGGTGATAATTTTACCGGAGCACCTTCGGTAGTGAAAAAATAGCTGGAAGCAATGGCTTTGGCTTCGGTTGCCCATTCCTGATTATCAGAACGATTTGTGACATCCAACTGTAAGCGTGTAGCGAAGAAATTCGTAGGAAGAACGGGGTTTAACCAAAAATCAAAACCGACTGTTCCTTTTACATCTGTAAAATCGAACATAGGAAATTGGATCTCATCCGACACGGATTTCCTGCCATTCGAGGAGATTTCAGGGATATATTTAAAATGACAGCCAGTTGCGGCTACTAGTTTACGCAGGTGGCAATCACTCAATCCAAATGGAAAATTCAAGCTACCGGCAGCCAGTCCAGAAAAGTACAGCTGTATTGCCGAACCTATGGGGGATAGATCCGGCCACGCAACATAGAGCTCTTTATCTGAATCGTAATGAAATAGCTGGAATGGTGATATAGTTCCCGGTAACGAAAACCTCAGAACAGGAGAACCTTCTTCCACCCCAATGAGCTCAGCCTTACTTCCTGGTATAAACTCTAATTTAAGTTGCGACCAATATAAGTTTTCAGAGCATCGTACTTGAAAATTAAACTCTGTGTTTAGTATGCTGATAGCTGGTATATCCTTTGGTAATGATTGATTTTGCAGCCATACAAGTGCATGTTCAGGTTGTATAGTACCGGTAAGGTCGGGAAAACAGGTTTTAGCTTTCTCGATAAAGTCAGGCGCTTCTTGTTGACTCACTTCTACGCCTATAAAAATATACCAACCTGACATTTCATTCCAAGTGTGTTCGAGTGTAACTTTCGCATGTTTTGGCGAATGTTGGGAGCTATGCTGGGCAAGAATTAAAGAGGGTGGTGAAAGTAAAAAGTATACCCACAGTGACTGCTCGCCAATATAAGGGTGGTTCTCTGGTGGCGCTGAAATTAAGTATAATCCTTGGCAAATTTCCGTTAACTCTTCTGATAAGACGCCGGCAAAACTTTTTGCTCCATGCTTTTCACTCATATTCTATTATCCGAAATTAACAGAACACAACTTTCGCCATAGCGGTGCACAAACACCAAATTAACGTTCATCACCTCATAGGCGATATTTACGGCCGCATAAAAGCTGTCTCGATATGATTTTTACCCCTTAAAAACATTTGATACCTTGGTGGTTATATATAACGCCAACCTACAGATATTTTCACAGCCTTAGCCGATACTACCAGCATTCTTTACTGAGGATTAGTACCCTTTGCTGGCATATTAAAAAATCATATATTAATTTATAGATTAATTGTTGGGTGTTATATCCCAACATTACTTCGGGCAGTTTTACGCAGCTATAGTGCTGTAGTCACTATACCGTTCGTAAATGTTGGCAACTTTTCCACAACTTTGGTCCAGATCTAACTCGCCAAAAAGTCTATTCATAAGGTACTGATAGAACTTGCGGCGCTTCCAGCTGGCAATTGAAATAACCGTTGCTTTATCCGTTTTCTTCGCTTTTCTGTCCTCAGCTCTCAGTAAATTTAGGGCTGTCAGTGTTGCATTTACTTGTAGATCGATAGCTTCTTTTCGAGTTGACTGGCAGTGGGTTAGACCTGTGTACTGTTTGGCATCCCTGAACAAAAACTCTATTTGAAACCTTGACCTGTAATAGGCGATCCGTTTCATTGCATCTAGCTCTGTGTCTGCCGAATACAGCAGTGCATACCCATCTTTGTCGCCGTTAGTAGACCTCGGCATCACAACGCGAATAACTCTTTTCAAAAAACTTGCATAGGCAGCCTTTGTATAAACTTCAGTCGTATCATTCAGAGCGCCAACATGATCAAAACGGTTCAGGCCAGCTATAAAGTCAACTTTTCCATCGTATTTTTTGGGGCGTCCAATGCCGCTTTAAACGCCTTCATATAGCCATAGCAGGTTTGCATCAGATCGCAACTTGCCAACGATGTGTAACCCCGTTGGAATGATGTTCGCAACAAATTTCACCTTGCTATAGTAGGTATCTGCAGCAGGATACTTAATGCCGAGATCAAGGAGTGTTGGTGCAAGTTTGACGGCATGGTTAGCATATAGCTCAATTCGGGATCGGCCTTCTTCGTCTATTGTCTACTGGGCATCCATGGCATAGGCAGTATTCGACTTCAGGTCAGTGATGCTGATTATAGAGATTTCAAGGCCACGTTGTGAGGCTCCGGTACCACCATTGTAATACCAGCCAACTTCCTCTGTTGTTTTCCTGGTTTATTGATAAAACTAGCATCTATAGCCGCCACACATTCATCGTTGTTTGGGAATGTCTGCATAAATAATTCTGCATTGAACTTAACGAAGTCAAAATTCCGACGAGACCATCGACGATAGCGCTTTTCACTGGCTAAACTGTATCGCTCCATGTTCAGAAATGTCGCCTTCCCCTGAAAAACCATCAGTACAGTAAATAGCGTGAGTATGAAATTTCTCCGTGGTTTTTTGACATTGGACATTCGAACGAAAATAGCTTTAACTCCGTTTTCCATAGGCAGGTACTGCGTCAATTTGATCTGAGGACCTTATTTTTCCATACCTGTCTATGGTTTCTACCCATTTCACCTCTTAAAACTGTCCGAAGTATTTTTAAAGAAAAGAAAAGCATAATCCTGGTTTAGATTAGGTTACATATGACTCTCCTGTATTTTTCAGTATAGAAGTGGTTTATAACTATATTTGCAACAAGAATAATTTAACTGTCTATGAAAAAAATTCACAAAAGCACTTTGCAACCCTTGATGAAGAAATTGAGTTTAATGAAGGGCGTCTATGGGGGAAATTAACTTTGTATCATCAACAGGGAATGCGAAACATAAGGAGTTTGGGGCAAAGGTTTTTAAGGATGGTGGCTTTAATGGTGAGTTTGACTGATTTATTTCATGTCTAGAGACCAAGTTAAATGATAAAAGGCTAACCTTTTTGCTTAAGCTAGTTAAAGAAGATGGTACAGCGTTTAAAATAAAGGATTTCCTAATTACCACTCTTGCTAAGTTAAGCCTAGCTCTATATAAATACAGTTATCTCGTTGATCTGCAAGGGAATACACCATGGCTCGCAACACGGTATAGTTTCAGAAGGGGATTGGTTTGACCAATTCCTCAACATGTACGGCAGCGAGGAACAGTGCTTCGATGCGCTGTCGTGATGGCGTTGGTCCAATGGCTTTAGTTGTCCTTACTGCGGATATGACAAGCATTGCGACCTCGCTTGTCGCAAGCTTAAGCAGTGTAACCAGTGTCGACGTCAGACATCGATTACCTCCCGTACGATTTTTGACTCCACGAAGCTTTCCCTCACCACCTGGTTTCTCGGTATCTTCCTGATTACTCAAGATAAGAAGGGTGTTTCCTGTTTGGAGCTATCTCGATATCTGGGTATCTCTTACAACGCAGCATGGCGTATGAAGCAGAAACTCATGCAAGTGATGATGGAGCGGGACTAGCGATACAAACTGTTCGGTTTTATTGAACTGGATGATGCCTATCTCGGTGGTGAGCGTGCTGGATGCAAGCCGGGGCGCGGAGCCAAGGGTAAAACTTCCTTTGTAGCTGCCGTTGAAACAACCAAGGAGGGACATCCAACCCGTATTAAGCTCTCAATTATTATGGGCTTCAAAAGCAGTGAAATTTCAACCTGGAGTAAAAATTCCCTTTGTAGTGGCAGCACAGTCATCTCAGATGGCTTTCCATGCTTCAATGCCATTAAGGAGGCCGGTTGTGTGCATGTAAAAAGTGTTTGTGGTGGTGGCCGAGCTTCTGTTGAAGAGCCTGAGTTCTATTGGGTAAATATGGTACTTGATGATTTAAAGAGTGCGCGGCGTAGTACTTACCATGCTATTAGGCCGAAATATGCACAGTGCTATTTGGCAGAATTTCAATATCGCTTTAATCGAAGGTTTGATTTATCGGCACTCATTCCAAGACGTGGTTTACGTCTCTCTTCGGACTTCACCGATGCCGGAAAGGTTGCTAAAAATTGGCTTAGCATAAGTGGTAATTAGGTAAACCTTTATAGAGAAAGTAGGGGGCAGGCCTCCTTTAGTACTTTTATTGAGATATATGCTTCAATGCGTAGTTTATCGCTTAAGAGAGTGTTCGTCGTTGATGGGTAAGATCATAAAAGATGTCACATTTAGAAATGGTGAAAAAGCTACCATGTTCAAGCATGCCAATGGATATTGGCATTGTCCTGTATGTGGTAGTCCTGAGCTGGGATCTCCTGCTTACTTAGAGGATGGTAGTGGCTCTTTTCAAATATGTAGCTGCGGCTTTGAGTTTGGTTTCGACGATGAACCATCGGCATCCGGTGCAAAAATTGACTCTGTCATTGGTAATTGGGAAGTTAAAAGGCATCGTAAGTTACAATACTTATCCTCCAAGTCCGATCAATATAAAGAACTGTTAACAAATTTGAGGTGTATCGGTATTGAGCTAAACACATAGTAAAAGCATGTACCTGACCCCCTGTTGGGTGATTACGGCGTTGTGTGTTTTAACTGGTCTTACATTTCATCTAAAACAGAAAGTGGAGAAGACCTTTAACGTTTGTGTTCAGTAACTCGAAACGAGCTATGCAGCCTATCGAACCAATAGTTGAATACATAGGTATATATCACGATGTAAATCACCATGACTATCTCAAGCATAAATGCTTCTAGGATAGTCAGATTAAAGCCCCAGGCGATTACTGGCAACGTCAGTACCAACATACCCCCTTCAAACAATAACGCATGCATGGCTCTAACGATAAATGTCTTCTCCGGGTTTTTACGTATATTCAATAAGTACCAGTCAAAAGCGTGATTGAAAACCATATTCCAGACCAGCGCAAACAGTGATAGTCCAGCCGCAAGTACTAGCGATTGGTGTACCTCCAGATCAAACACTGGCACCACCAGTAAGCCACCTGTCAGCAGCAGAAAAAACTCGTAGGAAACCGCATGGAATAAACGATTCTTCAATGATTTAGTCATCAGCCATACTCACTCTGGTTGAGAAAATATGCCTGAATGATATATAGTTATTTTAGGTGGGATAAGTTAGATACTATACCTTAAACAGATAGGTTGGGCGCGTGGCAGTTTCTATTGAGCAACTGGAAGCATTTGTAGCAACCGAGCAGGCTGGCTCGTTCTCAGCGGCTGCACGTAAATGTGGAAAGGCACAGTCGGTAATCAGCTCACTGGTATCGAATCTGGAGGTTGACTTGGGAGTCAATCTATTTGATCGAAGTCAACGATACCCGCGATTGACGGACGCGGGTCAGTCACTTCTGGAACGCGCACGGAGTCTTATCGAGCAACGCGAGCGTTTGATGGCGATCGCACAGGGTTTGTCTCTGGATGTTGAGGCCCGGTTGACGTTGGCTATTGCCCAGCATGTTCGTATTAAAAATCTGGGTGGACTCTTTCAAGGGTTTCAGACCAAATATCCACATGTTCAAATTACGCTCAGAGCGGGAAGTGTTCAGGATGTACAGACCTGGGTCGAACGGGATGTGGCCCAACTCGGGATTATTACGCAGCAAGAAGATGTGCCCACTGGGTACGATTTCAGAGCCCTGGGCCATCTGAAGCTCACTGGCGTCGCCTGTGCTGAGCACCCGATAGCACAACTTACTGAAGTAACCTGGGAAGACCTGAAACAATACCGACAAATCTTATTGCAGGAGTTTGAGATATCCAGCCAAACTCGCTGGCTGGTGTCTCCCGACGTGTGGAGTGTGTCACGTGTCGATGATGCACTTGATCTTGTCAACGCCAATTTGGGCTGGGCAGTATTGCCACTACACGTGGTTGCGAAAGGGATAGCGGCGAAAAAACTGATGCAGCTCCCGCTAGTATTTGAGCAGGAGAAAGAGTTGTCACACGGTGTAGATATTATCTGGTCCAGTAAGCGTCCACTGGGTCCTGCAGCCACTGACTTGATGAAGCGGTTGAGCACAGAGGACGCAATACTGAACAAGGATCAGTCGCTATGAAGCGTTTGACAGACCTCGGGCAAAATCTGTGATAGTTGTATCTGGCTTACCTAACACCTGCCAAGTTTTTTGACTCACTGGTTGCTCCTTTAGCTGTTCTACGTAAGTCAGCATATGTTCCATAAATACTGCCTGCTCCTCGGGCAGGCCCATTTCTGCAATGGCCGCGATAGGGTGAACGGCAATTTCTGTTCCCGGAGAATATGCCTCTACAAACGTTCTGGCCGCCTCTGGTAAAGACATCCCCTCAGTACCCTGAACTGAAAAACTCTGGTTGTAGGCCATCTCATTACCGATAGCATTACCGATCATCTCTGCCAGATCTGTTGTATTGGTGTAGTAGATAGGGTGGACATGATCGCCGATGATAGAAAATTGACCGTTCTCTATAAATGTGGGGAAAGAGTCCAGGAAGAACGAGCAGAAGAAGAAGGTGAAATCAATGCCCGAACTTTTAATGGCCTCTATCCCTGGCTTACGGATTACATTGGTCTTGTACTCAAGCCCCTTGTCCGCAAACTCTGGGTGGAGATAATCAATACCAGCAATCTGCATGATGTGTTGCACACCATTGATCTTTGCAGCCTCCACGATATTAATCACACCTTCACGCTCACTATGAAAGGGTAAAGTCGGGTCGAGTGACGTGGTATTCAGGGTGATATAAAGTGTTTTGGTACCAACTAGTGCAGACACCAGGCTCTCTTTATCCGAGACATCTGCTTCGACAAGCTGGATACTCTCTGGGAGGATAGTGCGAGCACTAATTATGTCCCTCACGATCGCAGTTACCTGGACACCTTTATTATCCAGTTTTCGTGCTACCTGACGACCTAAATGGCCTGTGGCGCCAATAATCGTAATAGTTTTCTGCATGGTTCAACCTTTAAAGCAATGAATGAGGTAGCCCATACTTTGCCCAAGAGATAGAAACTCTTACAGTTATGTTCCATCTATCAAATAGATACTACAGCAGGTTTCATTGCATAAATGTATCTAAGCGACCGAACATGATGTATGGGGTAATTAACCTAGGGTGGCTTATGACTGACTGTTTATTTGTGCAGATTATTGAAGTATCGTCTGCATCGACTTTGTATTTTTTGAAACCGCCGTCTGAGAATATGGCCATCCAATTCTGGATAAGGGTATCAACCGATAGATGGATACCGTGGGTATCGAAAACTTTATCTCAGTCCCTTACACCGAGGGCCCGAAGCTTTCATCCAGTCTGGAACAACACGTTAAAGAGTACGGCGTAGATATTATTACCGACCAACGTGCAGCCAATTTACAGCGCAACGAGCTGGTGGATATAGAACTGCAAAGCGGCGCCACCCTATCCAGTCGCTCAGTCATACTGGCCACAGGAGCCCGCTGGAGAGAACTCGGCGTGCCGGGTGAAGCGGAATACTGCACTAAGGGCGTAGCCTACTGCCCCCACTGCGACGGTCCTTTCTTTAAAGGCAGGCGTCTAGCGGTAATTGGCGGTGGTAACTCCGGTATTGAGGCTGCCATCGACCTGGCCAGAATTGTCGAGTATGTCACCGTATTGGAATTTGCCGACAAGCTGCGAGTAGATGACGTTTTAGTGCGCAAAGCTCAGCAGATGGATAACATTATCGTCAACTCGCAAACCACTGAAGTCCTAGGCGATGGTAACTAGGTAAATGGACTCGCCTACACCGATCGTGAATCTGGAAAAAATAAAAAACTCGATCTGGCAGGAATCTTTGTGCAAATTGGGTTGGTACCCAATACAGAGTTTCTCAAGGAAACCGATGTTGAAATGAATCGCATGGGAGAGATCGTTATCAACGAGCGTGGCGCAACATCTGTACCCGGCGTCTACGCTGCCGGCGATGCCACGGCGCAGGTGCCACAGCAGCATTGGGCGCGTTTGATTACCTGATCCGCTCCTCAGTGGAATAAAAATAGGTACTTCTCAAGGCCGGTCTTAGACCGGCCTTTTTTACTTATGTACTGCACGAAATATGCCGCCATTCCAGCCCCTCTTTAGAATTGGTAGTCAAGGTCAATGGGATTCTTTAGTTCTTTTCCTGCCTCGCAACCTCTCCTTTATCCCACCGACACTCCCTGTTCATTTTGGCCTGCGGAGCTTAAACATTATCGCCGTAAATAACCTTTCAATTTCTCAATAAATAGCAACAAATCACGACAATATAAAACAACCACTATAGAGAAGCCCTAGTATTAGCCGAGAATACTATCGAAGCCCATACTTCACTATCGAAACTGGAAAAATAATCTATTTTAAGTCCAGTGATAGTAGGCCATAAAGCGCCTAAGGGCTGAGAGAGAAGACAAATAAGATAACGGTGAATTTAGCGTATTATGAACTACGAAGCCCAATACCATAGAAAATTGACCACAGCCGATAATGCCATATCCGCAATACCCAGCGAAAGTATCATCTCTATGGGCATGCGTGTAGCCACACCACCGGCCTTACTAAAAGCTTTAGAAAATCGAGTTCGAGCAGACGACATAAAGAAGCTCAAGGTGTACTACATGCGCTGCGGTGGCATCGCAATGAAAACTATTTTTCAGGAAGATTTACTCGACCGCGTTAGACCTTTTTCGTCCATGCTCACCAAAGACGAGGTCAAGCTCGCCAAGAAAGGTTTCGCTGAGGGTAAAAAATATATTAACTATGTGCCTATTTCCTTCAGTCGCTACCCTGAAATCATTAAAAAGCAAGTTAATTTGGATGCCTTTCTCGTTACCGTATCCCCAATGGATAAATATGGATACTTCAACTTTGGCACTAGCGGGGATTATGCGATTGAGCTATCCAGGCACGCGGAGCGATTGATTGTTGAAGTTAATAAAAATATGCCGAGAACTTCTGGGCAAACATTACTTCATATTAACGAAGTGGATGCAATCATAGAAAACGACACCCCATTAATCGAAGAGCTACAAAGAGAAACCTCTGAACTGGATAAAAAGATAAGCGATTATATTGCGCCACTAATACCTGATGGTTCCACCATTCAAATGGGGATTGGTGGTGTTCCCAATGCTGTATGTGAGCAATTGGTTGGTAAGAAAGATCTTGGGATACATACTGAGGTTATCACCTCGGGCATGATAAACCTGATCAAATCTGGCGCTGTTAATAATTCACGAAAAACGCTTAATACCCATCTCAATGTTTTCACCTTTGCAATAGGTGACAGGGTACTGTATGACTTTATTGATGAAAATCCTTCAATGGCCTGCCTCCCAGTCTCTTACGTCAATGAACCACAAACTATTGCCCTTATTGACAATATGATCTCGGTCAACTCCTTTATTGAGATCGATTTCAATGGTCAGGTAAACGCAGAATTCACTGACCATCAATTCTCAGGAGTGGGTGGACAACTGGATTTCATTAGAGGTGTCTATTACTCGAAAAACGGTAAGACCATATTGGCAAGCAGTTCTACAGCACAGGGCGGAAAAATTTCTCGAGTGGTACCGCGATTAAATACAATCACAACAGATTCCAGGCTTGATGTTGATTATGTAGTTACTGAATACGGCTGCTGCCAGCTGATGGGGAAATCAACCACAGAACGTACCCATGCCCTAATTAATATTGCACACCCAGACTTTAGGGAAAGCCTGCTAAAAGAAGCTAAAGAGCACAATTTTATCTAACTAACCCTATGATCAACCTACACATTCATCCTGCACTGCTTTTCACGCCAGGTAATAAACCCAATCTTTTTCAGAAAGCCGCAGAAGTAGAAGCCAGTGCCGTTATTATTGATCTCGAAGATAGTGTACCCAAAAGTGACAAGCAATTAGCCCGAGACAATGCATTTCAATATCTTTCCAAGAACACCAGCCACACCACAGCCAATATTATTCGAATCAACCACCTAACAAGCAATGAAGGGCTAAAAGACATACTTGCTATTACTAGAGCCAAATTACAGATCGATGCTGTACTTTACCCCAAGACAGAGTCCCCTAATGATATTCAGCAGCTTAGTGAACTTCTCTCTCAAACTTATGAGGACTTAGCAATAATTGCCTTAATCGAAACAGCCAATGGAACAATTAACGTCCACAATATTGTTAATAACAGCCCACATAAACTGCAGGCCTTGATGTTTGGTGCTGCAGACTACGCCAACGACCTGAACTGTGATAACTCCATTAACGCCCTGAGTTCTGCTCGCAGTAAAATCGTAGAAGCATCAGCGACAAAGAATCTGGCCTGCTATGACTCACCTTATTTTGATTTCAATAATGAAGGTGGGCTACTGAAAGAGCTGAATATCGTTAAGGCAATGGGATTCAATGGCAAAGCCGCTATCCACCCCAAACAAATCTCAGCAATCAAGTCTTCTTTCAAGCCTACTCAAGAAGAGTATGAAAAAGCAGAAAAAATCGTAGAGATTTATAACAATTCAAAGGGCAAGACCTGTCAATACCAGGGTGAAATGATTGATGTACCTGTCTATTCCAAAGCAAAGCAAATCATCTCTATCTTCAACAAATTAAACTGAAGCCGTAAGGGAAATGGTAGTCATGCAATTCCAACCCTATAAAAAAATCAACGATAACCGCTATCGGGAAGACTTTGGATTTTACTTCGAAGACTTCACAGAGGGTATGCTCATTGAGCATCGTCCAGGTAGGACATTGACTCGAACAGACAATACCTGGATGACGTTACTTACAATGAATACGGCACAATTGCATTTTGACGCACACTATGCACAAAACACTGAATGGAAGTTACCGCTAGTAGATAGCACTCTAACCCTGGCGATTGTAACTGGAATGACCGTAAACACTATCAGTAAGAAGGTAGTAGCTAATTTAGAATGGGATAAGGTAAAGCTACTAAAACCTGTTTTTGAGGGGGACACCATCTACGCTGAGAGTGAAATCCTATCTAAACGGGAATCACGTTCCCGCCCTACTCAGGGAATAGTGACGGTTGAAACTCGTGGCTTCAATCAAGATGGTGAACTATTTATGAGTTTTCTGAGAACAGTATTGGTGTACAAGAAAGGACACTCACCAACTTACGGCATTTAGGGGGCCTCTTAATAACGCCGTAATTTCAATTACTTTCAGAGCTGCTCACAATCAAGACAAAGCTTTGTAGGAATATCTAGACCTTTCCATAAGTCGCAACGCAGGATGCCAATCGCTCTAAAACTCTGTAGTGCGAACCTTGAAGGCCGCATGTGCTGTGTACTTAACGGCTATCTGCACCGAAGCCCCTCCAGCCTATCGAACAAAAAACCAGAAACAAGGGCCACTCCACCAAGCCCCTGCCTAGCCTACAAAGAAGCGACAGGTATGCCTCAAAACCAATGGTACTATAGAATCAGCTTATGCATGCGCAGGGTCTAGCCACTCACCATCTTTCTTTACCGCCCATCAATCATAAAGTAAGCGATCTTATTAGATCGTAGGTGAGGGTTTTATTTAAAGTGCCGGGCTAGCACAGCTGAATGCCAAGTCATGGACACCTTAAAGGGTTGTGCTATCAACAGACAAATATGGTGGCATTCGACAGAGGTCCACCTTCTTGCGGACAGCGCCGTTATATCATGCGGCTGCGGCCATCCCAACTTTATCAAGTTGGATATTCCAGGGTAGCAGCGCCTCATAATCCTCAACGGAAAAGCGTGAAAATTGAGTTTTTCTGGTTCTTTTTGCTGAGTAAAGTCCAACCCAGAAAGCAGACACTGTAGCTGTGAAATCGACAACTTTATGGAATCATTTGAAATGCCAGGAAAGATAAACCTCGACTTCTCATTTCGCTTATAAAGGAGCCAGAATCCTTTATCTTCCCAGTAGAGTATACGAATTTATCGGCCTCTTTTTTGCGAAAGATAAAGAGCTGACCGGATGTCGGATCTTTGTGTAACGTATCAGCCACCAGCAGCACAATACCATCCATCTGCTTGCGAAAATCGATCGGCTGACGGTAAAACCAGACTTTGCTGTTAAACGGTAGCCACATCGTATTTACAGGTCCATAAGGCCAGGGATTTGCGCCAACAACACCAGGCTATTGATCACCAGCTTTATGCCATTAGGGAACTCTAATATACCCCGGTTTCCCGTAGTAGCTGTGGAAGACTTGATATCCACGGGAACAAAGTCAGAGGTATCAGAGACCGCAGTTTGTTCAGTTAGTTTTTGGTACCAGTAGAGGAACTGGCTGTAGTTTAGGTTGTGCTTACGGGTATAAGCGCGCTTGGATTGAGAGCTTCTCTCGTGGGCCCTGACATGGGTTTGCCACTGCTGCTGATTCATAGGGCCTTCCCCCGAAGTTGATGGAGGGGGTATCATGGCAAGCCCGTCAGAGCAAGTTGAATAATGTGGTTCATGTACCGCTTACGTACTATCTATCAAATAGATACTACAGCAGGGCCTTCTAGTGCCTGCTTTTTGTTCATGTTTGACGCGCACGTAGATCCCTCCTCGATGGACGACAAGGGATTTGGGGTGGAAGGCATATCTTTACTTGATTTCCTGTCACCTCCAGCAATGTGTGAGAGGAATTCGTAACAATTTTTTGGTTTTTGCCAGTTCGGTGCTTGTGGGTAAACTCATTGCTTTCTACTGGTGCTCAAGCCGTGGGGGTATTCCTTAGCAGGGCACTAAGTGACTTTTTTTTGGGTGGGAAGTCGGTGGGTGCAGGGGAGGGTAAGAGTGACTTTTTATCTAAATCTTCCAAAATAGGCAAGTAAGATGGTTTCGCCTTGGTCCGTATATCAGAATTGAAAAGCAGCTTTTCTTATTTCTTGAGGATAAGCAATAACTCATTGACTCATAATGCATTTCTAAAAATATACAGAGCAAAGAAAGTACAGAAATATAAAGAGGTTGCTCTATATCTTTATTTGACATACGTATCGGTTAAAGGTGGTTTCTTGACTCTTTGCATCTTTTTGTGTTGTAGGGTATATGAGCTTTAGAATTACAGAGAAGCATGATATACAGATGTAGCTTTTGAATTAATCGGTAAAGGTATCCGATCGTGTGGTTTTTAAAATTGTCAAGTAAACGCAAGGCCATACGGATCTTCAAAAGGGATTTAAGGCGTAAATTATCAAATGATTGGGGGAATAAGAGAAAGTATTTAGCCTCTGAGGTGGCTAATAGTGTTCAAAACCACTATCCCAAACTGACTAAGTATCAAATGTACGCAATATACATGTGGTCAGATAAAAAGCAGTTTGATAAATATTGTACAGAATCTGGCGTAAGTCTTAGCTCAATCGAGGCCAGGAAAGAAATTAATTCTGTTGTGATTTCTATGAATAGAAGTGATTCATCCCTAGTAGAATCCAATTGTAGCAACGAATTTTCTGACTCAGGAGGTTCGGATTGAACTCACGTTTAAAACGAAAAAGCATACGGTGGAAAAACCGTTGCTTCGATTTGATTTTACTGTAAGTGCTTTAGGCGTCAAAAATCCTGGGTTCGGAGAGAGAATTAGTGGAAGAAGTAATAGGCGGTGTATTTAGATTTCTCGGTCGATTTATTGTTGAGACTATATTTACAATCATTGTCGAGGTCATGTTCCATTTCCCTGGCAATCTAATTTGTAAACCTTTCACAAAGAAAGGGAGAGAGCCAAATGGGTTTCTGGTGGTGATTGTCAGTATTTCATTTTGGTTGTTAGTAGCTGGATTAGCCTACACAGCGTACTTCCTTCTTTCTGGTGAGCCCGGTGCCTAACAAGCACAAGTAGTATGCTATGGCTCTTCGGGCCTTTTTGGAACAACTTGCTTTATGTACATTTTGTACAGTTTACTCAAGAAAAGGCTGGAGCAGAGCGTGGAGATATGTATCTCGTTGCCAAATAAAGTTTAACTTCTACAGAGGGGGGTAGGGCCTTCTTCCTTAGGGAGCCTGACCTGAACGACCACCATTGCCTAATTTTTGTTCGCTTTTAATGTAGACATTGATCCCTCAACTGGTGGAGTGAATGCCCATCTTTACTTGATCACCTTTCTCTTTCAGTACTGCAATCGAGACGATTGTCTCAATTCTTAGTTTTTCACCTGTTAGATGTTTTATCGTCAACATGCTTGTTTACAGTAAAAATTCACGCATGTGGGTAGGATCATTCCTTGATGTGGAAGCTTGGTAAATGATAAATAGCAAAGGCGAGGTACGGAGACAATGTATAGAATAAAAAATGTGAATTCTAGGCAGCTGTAGCTCAGTGAGTTGATTTGAGCTACTGACTTTTCGCCTTGTAGGGCTGACGAGCTTTAGAGTTGTGGAGAAGCGTGATATATAGATGTTACTTTTGAATTGACAGTTAACTTTTAAGTCGTATGAATCTTATTCTTGAAGGAACAGATCAGGTAAAGTTCTTCACGAACATAAAGGAAGTTTTCTCTGCCCTCAATATTTCATGCCATGACTATGATTGGTTTGTCAGCGACATAGAAACTAACGATTTGGTTATATCAGAGGGTTGGCACTCTGGATTTGAGCTAGAAAAAACAATAACTAGCAATGATGTCCAGTTCATTTGGGCAGTATTCAGCGCTTTTCCTATCGGCACCCGATTTGCGGTTGCTGAACCACCGTACGTTGATGGAAACTCTAATTACTGGAATGCCTCTGAACCAAAACCTCAGTTAGAAAAGCTATTTTTGAAATAGCCTGCTGGGACAGCAGTGCCACAATATTAATAGGGATAAATCCAGCGATGGCTGAGAATTTCAAATCAATATACACAGATACGATAGAGCTAAAGTATGCGGCAAGGTAAGGAGGTTGCTAGGCTTAGGCATGGCGAGAAAGTAAACGCTACGTTTTAGCTTTACTCATGCTATGTGTGTGAAATTTAGAGGATATAAAGTTGAATGAATTAGCAGAAGGTTCTTGCAATTGCGGAGCCGTAAATTTCAGAATTAGCGTAATCCCCGAAGATGTATATATATGTCATTGCTCTATTTGTCGTAAAGCTACAGGCGGAGGCGGAATAGCCGTAACGGTGATTCCTAATGAAAGTTTTGAGTGGGCTTCTGGTCAAGACCATATAAAAACATGGATAAAGCCAAATCATGATTGGCAAACAAGTTTTTGCTCAGAATGTGGATCATCCTTACCTGGGAAGAACGATGATAAGGCTATGTACATTCCTGTAAGCTTGCTTGACACTGGCTTTGAGAGGCTAAAAGTAAAGCAGCATTTATTTTTGGATTCAAAAGCAGTTTGGGAAGAGGTTGATGAAAACAGCTCCGCCTAACAAATTGCTGCTTTATTCGACAATACTTCGCGCACTTTGTGCAGTACGCTAAGCTAACACAAAGCAGCGTCATTTAGATGGCAGCAATACACTAGGCAAACCCATGAAAAGAATTCTTATACTGCTAATTGTCATTGAATGCTCACTTTTGGGTTGTGCTTCCAAAGTGCAGAAATATCCTGAAGTGGAAAAAGAAGAGCTTTCACCAGCAGTGATTGTTGCTGTTCCTTTAAAGGGTAGATACTTGCAGCAGTTTGAAGAGTGCACGAAGGAGAATGTTGTATGCCTCGATCCTCCGCCACAAGTAATTAGTTATGTGGTTATTGATCAAATCTATGGAGAAGAGTTGCCGCAAAGAATTGAGGTGGCAACAACAGGGCATTTTGGGCTACAGAGCTTTGATTTCAGGTCACACAAACCTGAAATCATACTTATTGACTCCCAGTCGAATTCACATATATTACCTAGATATCACCGTATGCCATTAGCCAAGCTTATTAACGGCGACCTTGCAATTCCAGTGTACGAAAAGGAAGACCTATGGTGGTTTCCTTGCTCTATTTATGAACAGATAAGGCCATTAAAATACCAGGAAAAAGATCGAGAGCTAGCTGTACCAATAGAGGATACGTATCCTAAGATTCGAGAATCAAAATATGTAAGACTTGAGGAAGGATTCTATTTTCCTACTCACGGTGTAGCGATCTCTAGCTTAAAAACTTATCTCGAAACCAATAAGTTTGAATTTAGAGAATTTAAGTGTGAGAGTGTCTAATAGTTGCTAAGGAATTTAAGACCGAGATCTCGTTGGCCCGCTAAGTGCACGGTAGCTGGATAAGAATATATTAATTGTAACTTACTATGAAGCGAATATCTATTGGAATTATAATCTTGTCGTTATTGAGTATCGCTTACTCATTTTCTATTCCTGCATATACCAATGAGGAAGAGTATCACAGAAAGTATATGGCACTTGATTGGCAGGAACTAGGTGGTAGAAATGCGTCAAATCAGTTTTATAATTTACGAAACGAGTATCTTTCTCCTAAATACCGGTATCAAGATTACGGGTTTACTTTTCTTATACTAGGTATAGCTATTTTTACTCTTTTTAGAAAGGGAAAACTAATTAATGCACCATCTTCTAAAGGAAGAATAGCGATAATTGGTTTTTGTGCGGCTACCCTAACCGTAGGAGCGAGTGTTGGTGATATCTTCCTTGAATTTTATCGTGGTTCATATCCTTGGTGGGCTGACTCGATAGGAATACCGCTTATGAGTATCCCTTTCCTGGCAATTATATTGTTTGGCTGGGCATTACTTAACTTACTAGCCATGAATGGCAAATTTAAAGTGGGCGGAATAATTTCATTCAAGAAAATTAAAGGGTCTAATTATTTTTACTTGTTCTTGTTGGTTATAACTGCGGTCATCGTAGCTCTGTGCGTCGCTGAAGCTTACTTTTGGATGGTTCTACCCAGCTTATTGTGGTTATATTTTTACGCTTCACTATGGGCAGGGAGACATGCGGCTAACAAGTTAAATCAGTAGGACGCCGAAATCAGATTCTCAACTTAAATAAGTTAGTACGATAACCGCGGCGTAAAATACCGTTGCCTAATAAGGTGGATCTTCTATCGAGGTTGGGGCTCTGCTGAGGCCTCTTTCCTTTGAGAATCTGTCCTTAGCGCTTTCCACTGCATATTTTTGTTCTCTTTCGATGTGTACAATGATCTCTCACAATGAACTGAGTGGTATTAGAGAGCGTGGGTACCTATCTTTGCTTGGTTGTTACTGATGCTTAAGCTATGGGTGGGTATTTCTAGGTGGAGAAGCTTGTATAAGGATGGGGGCGCGGCAACTGTGGGAGCAGAATAGAAATATGCCGCGCTAGGTACCTTTAACTAGCTATCTCATTATTTTATACATTGAAAAGAGGCTGAATTAGATGAAAATAGATCTATCCGATGAAGAAATCTCTACGCTACGTGAGGTCACCAAACAGTTGGTGGTGAAGAAGCGCACTGGAGAAGTGGGTATAATGCATGGTATGAATCGCTTCGTTACGACGCGAGTGGTTCTAAAGAAGAAGGGCCGTGAGAATCTATCTTCAGCCTTTAAGAAGCTGGGTTTGGCTGATTTTCCTAAGGAGGTAGATGTGTAGTTCAAAGTAACACATAGTCTGATAGGTGCTCGTTCAGACCAAATCTCTATAAAGGAGGATTGGGTCGAGCCTCTTTCCATAGAAAACTCTCCTCACTGCCTGCTTTTTGCCCATTTCAATTACCAGTATCGATTTCTTCGAGGTGAACGGGAGGGCACGTGGAATCCAAGCTTTACTTGATTGCCTTTCACCTCCTGCAATGTGCTTGAGATATACGTCCCAATTCTTAGGTTTTCGCCGTTTCGACGCTTTATGGTCAAAATGCTTATTTCGTGCTGATTCTCAAGCCGAGTGTAGACATTCCTTGGTGGAGAAGCTTGGTAAGTGAAGCCCTTAGAGGAATGGGGTGGGTGAGGAGGTGGTAGGTCCAGAGTAAGAATATGCGAAGCTAGGCTTCTAGATCCAGCTGTCCCATGGTGTTTTATTTGAGTCTACTCTTCAGTCTGATAGCTCTTGCGGTTTATACTTTCAATTTAGTGAGTATCCAGAATTGCACTAATATGGAAGTAAAATTAGAAGCATTAATAGAGTTGCCAATATCAGATCAGGCTAACGATCTTAGGAAAGAATGCAGCTCGACTGCAAGAGACGAGCTACTTACAGTAAGTGGATATCGAGACTTGGTCGGATATTCAGCTGATCATCAATTTCATTCGTTAAGTAAGCTTAATGACAACAATTTGGCGCGCGCAATAGAGCTGCATATATCAGATTTTAAAGTCAAAGATTGTTGCGCGTTCTTTGGTGGCTTTGCTCTAGTTATAAATGGGGTAAATAAATTACTTCCCCAATGTTGTGGGACTATAGCTGATCTTGAGTCCTGGGTGCGCTTGAAGTCAGAGACCGATCTCTACATAGCCATTGAGGGGCATCCAAGTCCGCGTGCGTTTAGAAAGGGCGATAAAGTGATAATTGAGTGCATTGATGACGAACCATTCATCCCGGCCACAGATAGAAAAATTGAGGTTGATTATCAGGCTGTGTGTGAAGCGATAGGGATGGCGGAGTCAGAGATTACCATGGTGGCTAATCGTATAGATGGTTCGGCAAGCTCAATGGGGTTGCCAAAAAATACATCTATTCACTTGCTAAGAGAGATGGCGTAGGGCATGTAATAAGAAAATACAGCGGAACTGAAACTTCGCTGATTTGGGCATTATCAAGCCGTGAATTAGGTGCAACAGTTGAAGATGATGGAAGAGAAAGTTATTTTAGCAGTTAAGGACTTTGCGAACTCGATAAATTCGGGGAGTAAGGTTGTAGCTGATATGTCTGCACTAATTGATGTGACGGGTCAGTTATCTCTTTCCAGTTTTGACTATTGGGAGCGGTTTATACGCTCTGAGTTCTCTTCAGCATTAAGAGAATCCACGCCTTCCAAGTGGAAGCTTTGGTCAAAACCTAAGGAGCTAATAACTTGGCTTGACCTAATTAGTTGGGATGGTTACAAAAGAGAGAAAGCTCTACGAGCCCTTTCGGGAGGAGCGCCAAATACATTCTTTTTCTCGCTTGCCGTTCGTCGGCTGAATGATTGGGTGCCTCAAGTGCGTGAGGCTGCAAGAGAAAAGCTTCCTGAGATAGCAAAATTGACTGATCCAAAATACGTAGTTGAAGCACTGTGTATTGCACTATCAAATTGGAACTCTTGGGGCAGAATCAAAGAGGAAGACAAGCAGATTCTTCTTCAAATCATTTGTGAAAAAGATATAGCAGAGTCGCTTCGGCGTAAGTTAATTTCGTCAGCGTCTGGGCCTATGCCGTCACTCTTTTCCCAGCTTGGGCGCACCCTTATTCTTGATGAGAACCTAGAGGAAATCGCGAGACTAGCTGTTCAGCCTTCGGTTAGAGCTAAGGCATATCGTAGTTTTTTTGAAGGCCGTATTGTATGGATGGAGGGCCGGAAATGGGAATGGACAGATATACGCTATTGTGAAGGTAGGGTAAGGCCCATCGTAGGTGAACGAAAACTAGACATCAAGATCCCTATACTCGATTTTTTAGAATTATCATCTGATGATCGCTCGTCTATCGTTAGGCGAGTTTCAGCTGAGATTTTGATACGAGAGCTGGGTAAAATTGAAGCAGTTATTGCTAAGGAGTTAGCTAACAAGTTTGCTTCAGATAAGTCTCACCCTGTATCAGAAAGGGGTAAGTTTGCGAAAAGAAAATTAGAGGAAATGGCATCTGTCAGTGACTCTTAACGAGTGTATATTGATAGACTCGCTTTCAGTTTCGCTCCAACAAGAAGGCTGTATTACTAAATGGGTAGCCATACATACAAGGTAACTTGCTATGTTTAAAGTGTTCTATAAATTTAATGTAAAAATTATAGTTTTCATGGCATTGACAGTTTGTTCCCACATTACTAGCGCCTGCTTGTGTTCAGATGAACTTGCGCTTGAAAAAGGGGTTGCCGAAATTGCTACAAGATTTCCAACCAAAAGCTCAAAAATTGGGGACTACAAGTTGATTGTTGATGGCAGTTTCTATTTAGTGATTCCGAAGGAAGAATCAAAGTATGGACGTGGCGGTGGTCAGCCGACTGTGAAAATACATCGTGAGAACTGCCAGGTAGTCGATATTTCACTCACTCGCTAGTTGCATTGCCTGCTTGATTTATAAGCTCTGTAGCATGTTTATTAGCTAACTACGTTAGCCCTCACTTGTTGATAGGAGCTTCATGGTGAGCCAAGCAAGATACGAGAAAGCAAAAAATAATACTAAAAAAAGACAGTACTCTTGGTTCGTCGGAAAACCTAATAGACCTTATCGATGAGGAAGAGTAGGTCGAAAAACGACCACAGGCTTCTGCGAACTAGTTATACCGCTCGTATGCTCCAATTTGTGTTGTCTTTTACCTTTCTGTGGAAAGGTGACTTTTTGTAATTGTGAAAAGGGTTTTATAAGTTTACTGCCCTTTACCTCGAAGATAACTAGCTATTAATAGCACCTTTATTGAGGTGGTAGCCTCCTTCCTTGGAGAACCTTCTCTCAACGCCTTCCATTGCTTATTTTTCGTACTCTCTCGATACGCACATAGATCTCTTCTCGATGGGCGGGGAGGGATTTGGGGTGTGGATACCTATCTTTACTTGATTGCCTTTCACTTCCAGTACTGTGACTGAGACATTGGTTCCAATTCTTAGGTTTTCGCTTGTTCGGCGCATTAGGGTCAGCATGTTTGTTTCCTAGCGATACTCAAGCCGTTGGTGGGCATTCCCTGGGGGGGAAGCTTGGTAAGTGATGCATGATTGAAAAGTGGGTGGGGCGGTGGGCGCAGAATAGGAAAAGGCTGACGCTAGGCTCCCAGAACGCGGAGAGTCGATCCAAGCTGATAAATGTATTTTATCTCCATAGTGTCTATGCCATTTTAAGTAGCTAACTCCTAGTATTTTGTTTGCCCTTCCTCTTCAGTCAATAGCTTTGGCGGTTTATACTTGCTATTTAATGGGTGTCCAGGATTACCATTAACCGGATGCGGGATTTCTATTGATCCATAAGGTATTTCAATAGCGAGACGCCCTAGCAAGGTAAGCTATCGACAAGGAGAATGGAATGAATGTCGAAGATCTATTTATGGCCCCAGAGGATTTATTTAGACTGGGAAATTCCACTAGCCCAAGGTTAGATCATATCCGTCGACCGAAGGATGTTGATACAACCGAAATTAATGGAATCTTGATAGTGATTGCAAATGGGAAAGGCATATCACTATCAACAAAGAGCAGGATTGAATCAACACCAATGTCGGGCTGGGTATGGAAGATCTCTAAAGGGACACCAGTTCCACCGGGCCTAAAATTACTTAATGATAGACCCGGGCACTATAGTATCGCTCCAACAGCAAATATGCCCCTCGATGAATTCAAGGGGCTACTTTCAAAAATGGCATTGAAATGTCAGAAGGTATTCAAAAAGCAGATTGCGTTATGACACATATAAAAGAAATGAACTCATCACTATGTGATTGGGAAACCCGGATAATACTTGAAGCAATAACTCATGAAGCTGAGCGTTTAAAGTCTATTTGTGAAACATCTGAAGATGAGGATGAAGTGGCAGATGCCGGGAATGACTATCTAGAAGTTATTGGCCTCAAGGAACGTTTAGAAAATCAAGCAATAGAAGTTTTTGGTCAACAAATTACCAATTTCAGTAGGGAACCACTTTAGCTCTAACAAGTTATTGTGCTGATGTATTGCCCTCAATGTTGCTTGTCCGAGCAAGCATTAGCAAAACTCAGGCCCTAACTATTAGGTTACGGCTCAGCAAAGAGCTAGATTTGTTAACTAAAGGAAGGAGGATCGTCTGGAGCCTCCCTCCTTGGTGAGCCTTCCCTCAATGCCTTCCATTGCTTATTTTTTGTTCTCTCTCGATACGCACATAGATCTCTTCACGATGAACGGGAAGGGATTTGGGGGCGCGGATGCCTATCTTTACTTGATTTCCCTTCACTTCCAACACTGTGATCGAGACATTCGTTCCAATTCTGAGGTTCTCGCCTGTTCGGCGCTTTAGGATCAACATGTTTGTTTCCTAGCGATACTCAAGCTGTGGGTGGGCATTCCTTGGTGGGGAAGCTTGGTAAGTGATACTTGGTGGAAGAGTAGGGTGGGGCGCGGGGGCGGTGGGCGCAGAATAGGAAAAGGCGGGCGCTAGGCTCCCAGAGCTTGGGGAATTGCTCCAAGCTGCTGATTGTGCTCCACTTTATTGAAGACGAGCGGGTTTCTAGCGTAGTATGCATACAGCCATCTTGATACTCGGTTTATCAATTTGGTTAGCTGGCCCTTGGTGTTGCAGCACCTTGGGTCAGCGCCTTTCCTCTATTCTTACTTCACGCTGTCGTTCTCCTGTTGAAGGAATGGTTCTGTCGAAGAATTCTCGGGTCTCTCTTTAAGTTTGGGCTTTAAAGAACTCGTCAAACAGCAGCCCAAAATTCTGATAGTTACTCGTCAATTTTACGCAAAATTGATGTAGAGAAAAGCCTAATAAATTCTAATAAGATAATTTTGGCGCCTATATTTGTTTATATATCCGTATAAAAAATACCAATTTCCTGTTTGGTAGTTATGCAGGTTCATCTTTACTTACAAGCTTTAGGGGGTCTTGCATTAATTGCGGATTCAATGAAGATTTAACTGATTCTTAGTGGATCTCAATAGAGTGATTTAAGCAAGATGTGGTGAGAGTATTATCTCAACTGATATGGCGTGTTTAAATGGAGTTTGGGAGGTAGGGTTTCAGGTTGGTTTGACTATCATCTGTAAATTCTAAAGTGTGTCGGAAGTGCAATTTTATATCAGGTATGGTGTAGGTGGTAAAAAAATAGTAGGCCTATTTATTTCTTATTCTAAATTGTGCTTTGTACAGTCTTTGTTGTTGTTCTTCTTTTGATACAGCGACAATGGAGCCTTTAAGAGTTAAGTCAGGTCTTACATTCTTTTGAGTTTTCTCTTGGATTTTAACTTGTGTTCCTGGTGACGCGGGTGTTTTGTTTTATGGGGATGTATTGGAACAGTTGAACAGTTTTGTAATGGCCCGTGTTGTAAGTTTTTGCTAAGTCAAGAGTCGAATCTGATATTATTCTTTCAGGGTTAGCTCATTTGTATTTTTTTAATAGAGTTTCGTGCTTGTTCGTAAGGTTGGCAGCTAGTCAGAAGTTAGATGACTTCCATTGTTATAGTCAACTCTATTAAATTTTATTGAGACCTGACTTTTAAAGATTAGCAAGTAGTTTTATATAGTAAAAAGTATTAATTAAGAGAGATTATGCCAGTTATTGCCGGGATTCCAGAGTATTGCAAGACACGGGATACAGCGGGTACGGGTGGAATACTTTCCATTGAGCGAAGAATAAGTACCAACTGTGACGAAAGATATGTTTATACAATTAAGGGGAAACTTTTAACACCGCTCACAAGAAGGAGAAATTACCAAAATAGTTCCCGGTATACACAAATTAATGATATAGGCTTAACAGATGATTGGGAACTCGCACATCTATGGCCGCCTAGGTTTGGAGATGAGAGTGCGGCAGGAATTATGGCCGCCCCGAAAGAGCTAAACCAAAAGTTTCAAAATCATGGTGTTGAAAAGTGGGTTCAGCAACTAAGATTGACACATGCTAATAGTACAATTGAAGTAACCGCATCTGCAGCATGCTGGTGCAATAAGTTTTTGAGAAGTAAAAACATTCCTAATATTGGAAGAACTGAGTATCTGAAGTGGGTAAAATACACTATATCAGGTGCTCCTATTGCAGCCGCTAATCCTGCTGACGGAAGATTACAAAATACAAGCATAATGCTTGAGCTTACACTCCATCAACAGGGCGGGCTTCCAAGAGTTATAGTGCATGCAAATGATTCTCCATTAAACTGGATGTGAATTTCAGTTTGGTAGAAAAATAGACATATTATGCTTAGTTTATCTTGACCCTAACGTATTGCATTTTCTGTGATGGCATAGGCTTGGCCTGAAGAAGTAGCGTTTTTAAAACGGCTAGCTATCAGGTCGAGTCTAACCCTTAACAGTTCGACGCTGCTTAGATTTATTTGATATGGCTTATAGAGCGATCACATTTTTTTAAAATGCACGGATGTGAGCTCTTATATCGGACCAAACATACCCTAATCCAACTCCACCAACCTCTGCATCAACGGAAAATACAGCGCACATCGAATATTCCGCTCCCCCCGCGCATAAAAGAGCTTGCGGTAATTCTCCAACTGGGTCCGGTAGTGCTCCAGCTGAGCCGCAATAAACTCTTCCTGGCTTTCCTCACCACTGGGCTCTGCGGTTTTGTAATCGACAATCCAGCGGGTACCTTCGTTATCGATAAAGGTGCGGTCAACAATAGAGCGCCGTAACTGTCGGCCGCCGCTGTGGAGTTCCAGTTCGCAGGCGGATTCCCTTAATGATCCATCCAATAGCCAACAGCCGGTGGGGCAGTTGAGGCTGTTGCGTACGGCGATTTCCACTTTCTCGGCGGCGCGGTCCAGGCTGGTGGCGGATAGCCCCAATTGTTTCAGGCGCAGTTGCCATAGGGGGCGTTGGGCTTCCAGTTTGCTGGGTGTCCAGTCGTTGATATTGGTCTCGGCAATGGTGGCGAGGGTTTCGTGGGCTACGGTGCCGGCGTGTTTGAGCCAGCGCAGGGCTACCTGGCCCAGTTCGGGAACATTGTCTTCTTCCTCGGTTTTGGGTTGGTAGTCTGGCATGCGGTATTGGGCCAGCCATTCCTGCCGGGGCATGGCTTGGGATTGCCATTGGTTGGGCAGGCGCAGCAGGTAGTCGTGATCTCTGCTGGCTTCGTCCTGGTTTAGCAGGGCTTCTTCCGCTTCCAGCCAGTGGCACCAATCGCTTTCCTGGTGGTGTAAAACACTGGGCCAAATGCCGGCGAGTAGGGCGGCGCTGCCGGGGGCTTTTAGGTGGCCCTTTTTTTCATCCCGGTTGATGCAGGCCAAAAGATGGAGCGAGCGGATGGCACGGGTGCAGCCTACATACAACAGGCGGGTACCTTCCAGACGTTCGCGCTCGCTGTTGTCGTGTTTTAGGTATTCAAATACCGGGTCGCGGCCGCCGCGCGCATTTTTGGGGGCGAGCAGGAAGCGGCTTTCACCTTCGCGGTTGAGCCATTCGCTCCAGCGCAGTAGTTGGTCGCTGCCGGGTTTGCCGCCTTGGTCCAGGCCTGGGATCAGTACGTGTTCGAACTCGAGCCCTTTGGATTTGTGAATGGTCATCACCTGCACTTTGGCATCCTGGGCGGGGCGGGCGTAGAGCTGTTCCAGGGCCAGGGTGAACTGTTGCCAGTCAGTAATGGCTCCGCCGGTATCGAAGGCTTCTAATAATTGCAGAAAATCCTGCACATTATTCAGGTCGGATTTTTGCGCTACCGTGGCGGGGCCGCCCAATTCCAGCCAGAGGCCTTCAATCCAGGTGCGTAGGGGTTTGCGGCCGCGCTGTTGCCAGGCGTGCAGCAGTTTGGGGGCCACTTGGGCCAGGCGCGTGCGTCCTTCGTCGCTGAGCAGGGCGATATCGTCTACTTCCTGCAAGGCCATTAATAATGGGCGCGCGCTGGTGTCGGTTACGGTGATATCCCCATTGCCCCAGTTGGCCAGGGTGTAAAGGTCCGGCAGTTGCAGTCCGCACCAGGGGGCGCGAAGTACGGCCAGCCAGCTGATTCGGTCGCTGGGGTCGAGCAGGGCGCGGGTGAGGCTGAGTAAATCCAACACCACCATTTTACTGGCGAGTGGCGCCAGCTCTGGTGCCTGGAAGGCGATATTGGCGGCGCTTAGGGCCGGCAGAATCTTTTGTAGATGCTTTTTCTTGCGCACCAGAATGGCGATACGGCTTTCAGGGTCTTGCGCTTGTAATTGCTGCACCAGTTCAACCGCTTGGGTGGCTTCGCGGTTGCGGTCTTCATCATCGATGCAGCCGTAAAAATTTACCGAGGGCTCGGCCCATTTGCTGCCTTTAAACGCTTCGGATTGCAGATAGCGCACGGCGCCGCGCCCGATATTGTCCGCTTGCGGAAAAGCCCTTTGGAAAGTCTCATTGACCCAGTTCACCACCGCACTTTCGGAGCGGAAATTTACCTGGAGGTCGAGGGCTTCCAGGGGGACTTCACCGATACCGCGTTCGCGCGCATCCAGGAAAATACCCACGTTGGCATTGCGGAAGCCGTAACAGGATTGCATGCCGTCGCCGACAATAAATAGGGTGCGGCCATCTCCCTGCTGCCAGCCGGCAGTGAGTTTTTCCAGCAGTTGTAGCTGGGTGTGGGAGGTGTCCTGGAATTCGTCCACCAGAATATGCTGGGTTTGCAGGTCCAGTTTTAGGGCCAGGTCTGTGGGGTTATCGCTATCGCCCAGGGCGATCAATGCGGCTTGGGCCACTTCTGTATAGTCGGTGGCGCCCAGCTGCTGGAAGACCAGCTTTAATTCTGCGACCAATTTGGGCAGTACCTGGGCGAGCCCTTGCAGCAGTTGCCATTGGCTCTGTTGCAATCCGCTGGGGAGCTTGCCCACTTCCCGCAGGGCGGAGAGCAGCGGTTCGTTGCCGGCCAGTTCTGCCAGCAGGTCTTTCATGCGCTGTTTGTATTCTTCGGCGATGGGGCGCTCGGGATCTTTTTTATCCGGTAGGCCAAAACCGAGTTTTTTATTGATGCCGCCGCCTTTGCGCAGATCACCAGTGGTGGTGAGGAGCAGGCTGCCGAGGGCGAGCCAGGCGGGCAGGCCGCTGCTGTCTGTGCTGGGGAAATCGTCCAGTTCGGCGAAGAGGCACAGGCCGTGGCTGGGGTTTTCCTTTTGTAAATTGCCGCCGGCATAGCTGGCCAGCTCCAGCAGTTCCCCGGCATAACTGCCGAGGGCTGTGGAGAGGTCTTGCAGCTTTTCTGCTACCAGTTCGTCGATAACAAAATGAAAATAGTCCTGGGCTCCGTCGAAGTTGACGCTCAAGAGTGGGCCGAGCCATTGCTCGCGCTTATCCAGCAAAATACGCAGCAATTTATTGAGCTGGCCCAGGTCGTTGTCCAGGTGGAGCAGTAGTTGCTGTAGGTCTGCGTCTGGGGTTTCGCCATCGAGGTGTTTGAGCAGGTTCACCACGGCTAGTTCAAAGGCGATTTGGGTGCGCTCCAGGGGTTCACCCGGTGCTCCCAGGCCGCTTTCGATCGGTAGTTGGCTGGCGAGGCTGCGGCAGAGGCCGTCGATGGTTTGAATACGTAGGCGCTGAGGTGTTTGCAGCAGTTCCCATTCCAGTTCGCGATCCCGCTCCAGTAGGGCGCGGGCTAAATCCCAGGTGATGGCATCGTGGGGGTTATCTGGCCGGGCTTGGTCGCGGGCGCTGTGCAGGGCGTCGATCAGGCGCTCGCGCATTTCACCGGCGGCTTTGCGGGTGAAGGTAATGGCCAGCACCTCTTCCGGTTGCTGGCAGGCGGCGAGCAACTTTAATACGCGCTGGGTGAGCAGGCCGGTTTTACCGGAGCCTGCCGGGGCAGATACGGCAAAACTGCGGCTGATATCCAGGGCTTGGCTGCGGGCGTCGGCATCGATGGGGCGGCGCAGGGCGGGAGTGGTCACGACTTCGTTCATTCGGTTATTTGCTCCCTTTCCGGCCAGCGGTTTAGGGGCCAGAGTTCACTGTTGTTATCGGTGGGGCGATCAAAGGCGAGGGTGGCTACACCACTGCGATATTCGGTGGCGAGGGATTCCAGGCTGTAGCGCCAGTGCTCCACCAGATTGCTCCAGGTGCCGTAGGGGGATTCTTTTTCCGTATCGCCCACGGCTTTAATGCCGGTAATGGGGTGCTCCAGGTCTCCGCAGCCATTCCATTTGCAGTCGCCGTTGCGCACCTGGCCGAAGGCGATGGCGTGGGCGTCCGGTTGGAATAGGGCGTAGAGCGGCAGCTGGGGTTCGCGGATACGCTGGGTAAGCCAGTCGCGAATACTGGGGATGCCGGTTTTGTAATCGATTACCAGTTGCTCGCCGCTGGCGAGTTGGTCCAGTCGGTCCAGGCGCAGGTTAAAGTGCAGCCCGCCGATTTCCACGGCTTGTTCCCATTCGACTTTTTCTACGGAGAAATTGGGCCTGTCCAGTTCCACGGATAGCCATTGTTGCAGCAGACGCTCCAGGCGCTGCTTTTCCATGGCCCAAAATCCGATAGGCAGGTGATTATATTTTTTGCGCACACTGCCGAGGGAGCGCTCTACTGCGCGTTCGATTTGCGCTTGGCGTTGCTCGTCGTCCATGGCCTGCAGTTGTAAGAGGGTGCCGCACTGTTGCCAGAATTCCGCCAGCACCTGGTGCACCACATTACCGCGCTCGGCGGGGCCGAGGCCGATATCCGGTTGGGTAAAATTGCTGGCGCCGAGGCGGAAGCGCAACTGCGCATTTAATGGGGACAGGGCCTGGGCCTTGAGCACCGAGGCACCGCCGCGCACCCGTTCACATTCGGCGGGTGTGAGTGGCGGTAGCTTTTTGTCTTCGATTTTTTCCAGCTGACAGGCTTGCGCCAGTTGGTTGTAGTGATGGTGCAGGGCGCCTTCGGCAAAGTGCTGGGCTTGTTGCGGGCTTTCAAACAAGCTGCTCAGTCCCTGCTGCACACCGTCTTCTTCACAGGTGTAACTCACGACGATATCGCCGCTGGCATTGAGTAGGTCGGCGGTGAGTTCGCGGGCCAGTTCCAATTCCCGCTCGGCACTGGCGCGGGGCATCTTCCAGTGTTTTTGCCATTGAATTGGCAGCAGCGGATTGGGCGCCGGTGCCGGCGGCCATTGCTGTTGGCCGAAGCCGACCAGGCGCAGGTGATCGAAGGCGAGGCCGCCAGCTTCCAGTACCCCGAGAATTTGCAGGGGGCCATCGCGGGTTTCCGCTTGGAAGGGGGTGCGGCTGGCAATCTGACGCAGCAATTGCAGGGCCTGGGTGAGAGTAAGGTCGCCACCGCAGGCACTGAGTGCGGCGAACTCTTCCAGGATGGATTCCCACTGCATCAGCTGCTGGTATTCCTGGCTGTCTGGGTTGCGGTTGCCGGGCCAATTTAATGCGCTAAGTGTTTCGGAAAAGCGCGCGGCCCAAATTTCAGCGGGCGCTCGCTGCCAGCGCCGGGCGCGTTCGGCCATTTGTTCCAGCTGGCGGGGCAGTTGCGGCGATTCTAAGTGGAGGACTTCTGCGGTGCGCTCGGCCCAGTAGCGCAGGGTGGCGCCGTCGATGCGGCGAAGTTCCAGTTTTTGTAAACGGCGGAACAGGGCGCTGCGCAGCCAGGTTTCACTGTCGTCACCCCAGAAGGGGCTGAACAGGATATTTTGCAATTGGGGGTAATCCCATTCGTCTTGCAGTAGCGATAGCAATTGCAGGGCGGCGCTGCCGACCGGTGTCTGCGCCAGAGGCGTACCGGCGGAGAAGTTAAACGGCAGTGTGTAGCGCGGTTGCTGCGGGTCCAGGTATTGGGGCTCGAGCACGCGGGAAAATACCGCTTCCACCTGGGCGCGGCACTGGCCCAGATTGTTCACGACTATGCCGACGCTGTGGCCGGGGTTTTCGGCGAGCTTTTGTCCGGCCCAAAGAGCTGCTTGGTAGAGTTCTTCATCCAAATCGGCGCAGGCGGCTACGGATAATTCGCTTTGCTGGGTGATTCCCTGCCTTTCATTAACAGCTTCGGCAACTGCGTGAATTAGGGCATTGGCGAGGGGCGAAATCTGGGCAAAGCCGGCGGTATCAATTTGCGCGACGGGTTCCAGAATGCCTTCCTGGAATGCGCGCAGGATCAATTGATCGCGCTGGTCTGGCGTGATGGCGCTGTGGGCCTGAAGCTCAGTGGCAAAGGCCTTGATCATGGCGCACAGCGGCAGTTCGTCGCTGCGCATAGAGAGAGCGAACTGCTCCAGTAGGGGAGTTAGCGCTTCATCTATTTGCGAGAGATCGGAGATCAGCTGCCATTGGAGCAGCTGCGCCAGGGCGCTATCGGCATCCCGGCACAGTTGCTGGCTGTTGAGCAGTTGCCGGTCCAGGGATTCATCCAGGGCGCGCTGCCAGAGTAATTGCCGTTGCTCGCGATTCAATACCTGCTGCAAGGCGGGCTGCCAGTTGCGCTGTTGCAGTTGGAACCAGAGCTTGTCCAGCCAGCTGCGCAGGGATTCCACCGGCGGCGGCATCCAGCAGGCACCGGGCGACTGCTGCGCGGCAAACACCTGTTGGCAGCGGTTGCGCAGACGGTTGTTGGGGGTGAGCAGCAGTCCTCCGGGAGGCAGCTGCGCAAATATTTCGAGAGCGGGAAATGCCGGCTTCAGCATGAATTCGGGTACCGGTTAGGGCTTGTTATTCGGGGAACGGTCGCGGTTTGTGACGGAGCTGTCAACCTTGACGAGCAGTTGTCACTATTTCGATGATCCTAGAGGTTGGATTCGAGGGGTTCGGCAACTGGGGCGAACTCGCTAAAGGCCCTCTCTATATTGCCGGTTAGGTCAACCGTGCTGGTGATCAGGCGGCCAGTGTTTGGGGCATCCGGCAGCATCAGCTCGAGTTCTTCCAGCCACCAGCGCACTCGCCGGGCGATGGCTTCGCCGGAATCCAGCCATTGGATTGAGCGAGGGGCGAACTGGTCCAGTTCTTCCCGCAGCAGGGGAAAGTGGGTGCAGGCCAATACGGCAATATCCACTTGGTCACCGCCGGCGGTGTGGAATACGCGGTGCAAGACCGGCTCCAAATCCTCTGCGGTGATGGCTTCGCCGCGCAGTTTGCTTTCCGCCAGATGCACCAACTCCGGTGCGGGCACATTAATTACCCGGTTGCCGTTGGCAAATTGCTCGATAAGCTCTCGTGTGTAGCGGCGATTGACGGTGCCTTCAGTGGCAATCAGGGCAATGGTGCGGGAACGGCTGGCGGCAGCGGCGGGTTTCACAGCGGGTACAACGCCCACTACGGGTTTCTTCAGGGATTCGCGCAGCTGGGGCAAGGCCAGGGTGCTGGCGGTGTTGCAGCCCACCACTAAAATATCGGCACCGCAGTGCTCCATCATGGCTTGGGCCTGCTGGACGATCCGGGGGCGCAGTTCTTCTTCGCTTTTATTGCCGTAGGGGTAAAAGCCGTTGTCCACACCCAGGTGCAAGGTCAGGCCCGGCATCAGGCGGCGGATCTCCCGCGCAATGCTGACGGCGCCCACGCCGGAATCAAAGATCAGGGCGCTGGGGGCTGGGCTGTCTGGGTGGGCGCTGTGTTTGTGCATGCGTTCTGGAGTACCAACATCGAAACCAATCCTCCAAGAATACCTCAAAACTCCACGAAAATTCCCATTGCAGGTATCAGGGAGCAATAGCATCCTCTGGCGGACGCACTTTCCATAGTCAAACTGGTAGAATGGTGGTTTCGCCTCTATCTAGGCAAGCCATTGGGGATAGGCCCCTGGCAAAATCCTGATTTATCCATCTCTTTCCGGGTCTGGGAGTACCACTCTATGCCAGCGTTCCCGCTGCAATTGAATGCCGATCATGCGGTGATGGCGGCTGTTGCCATCTTGTTTCTGTTGGGCTTGGTGTTTTGGTTGGCGCGAGCCAGTAGCCGCCGCGCTTTATTGCAGAGCCAAGCCGCTTTACAGGTGGCTCAGGCGCGGATCGATAGCAGCCGCGAGCGGGAATCCCAGCTTGGAGTTGATGTGGAATCCCTGCGTACCGAGCTGGCGGACAAGCTGCAACAACTCACGCGAAGCCAAGTGCTGGTAGAGAAAGGGGAGGCGGCCCTGGCGGAGCAGCGCAAGCTGATGGAGCAAATGCGTATTGCCATGGGTGAGCAGTTCGAGAATCTGGCCAACCGGATTTTTGAAGAGAAGCAGCAGAGCTTCGTGCGCCGCAGTGAAGACAGCCTGCGCAAAAGTCTCGATCCGCTTGAGCGCCAGTTGGGGGATTTCCGCAAGCGAGTAGAGCATGTCTACGATCGCGAAAATGCTGAGCGCAACAGCCTGCTGGGGCAGATTAAAGCGTTGCGCGAGCAAACCCAGCGCATCAGTGATGAGGCCCTGAACCTGACTTCGGCCCTAAAAGGTGACCGCAAGATTCAGGGTAACTGGGGTGAAGTGGTGCTGGAGCGTTTGCTGGAGGAATCCGGCCTGCAGAAGGGGCGCGAGTACGAAACCCAGGTAACCCTGACGAGCGATGGCCGCAGGCGCCAGCCAGATGTGATTGTGCGCCTGCCGGAAAACAAAGACCTGATTATCGATTCCAAGGTCTCCCTGGTGGACTACGAGCGCTATAGCTCGGCGGAAACCGATGAGGAGCGCACCCAAGCCCTGAAACAGCATGTGAATTCCCTGCGCGCCCATATCACCGGCCTTAACAAGAAGGCCTACGAACAGCTGGAGGGTGTGCGCACCCTGGATTTCGTCTTTATTTTCGTGCCCATTGAGGCTGCGTATATGTTGGCTATGCAGGCGGACCCGGATTTGTTCCGTTTTGCTTATGAGAAGCAAATTGTCCTGGTAAGCCCTACCAGCCTGATGGCGACTCTGCGCACAGTCGAGAATATCTGGCGCTACGAGAAACAAAACAAGAACGCGGAAAAAATCGCCGACGAGGCCGGCAAGCTGCACGATCAGTTTGCTATGGTGCTGGAGTCACTGGATGTTCTTGGTGATCGCCTGCGCCAAGCGGATGACGCTTACCAGCAGACTTACAAGCGATTGGCGACAGGCCGTGGCAACGCGGTGAAGCGGATTGATAGTTTGCGTAAGCTGGGTGCTAAAACCCGTAAGCAGATCTCTGCGGATTTAAGGGAGCGAGCGGATCAGCCTGAGGTAAAGGGATTGCCACAGGCTGAGGAAGCCGCCACGGAAGAATAATTTTTTATGGAAAATCTTGTATTCGCGCTATCAGTCACAGGGCCGATTTTCCTGATGATTATTGGCGGATACCTGCTCAAATATAAAGGGATAGTACGAGACAGCTTTATTGATGATGCCTCCAGGCTTGTTTTCCACGTGGCATTACCAGCACTGCTTTTTATTAATATCTATTCCTCGGATGCCAACCCCGCGCAAGAAATAGACCTGCTTGTAGCAGGGGTTCTCGGCACTTTTGTGATGCTCCCTTTGGCATGGTTGCTGGCGCGGCCGGTATCGCCAATGGATCGCAGCGCTTTTATCCAGGGGGCTTTTCGTGGAAATGTGGCGATTGTCGGCCTTGCCTGGATCGAAAAAGCCTACGGAAGCGAGGGTGTTTCCAATTCCGCAGGGTTGGTAGCGGCACTCACGATTCAGTTTAATGTTATCGCCGTCGCTCTTTTCGTGCTTTACAATAAGGACAGAAAATTTGGCTGGCGGGTGATGCTGTGGGAGCTGGTCAAGAACCCTCTAATCCTCGGTGTCATTGCAGCCATTGTGTGCCGTTTATTGGCTGTAAGGCTGCCGGAAGTACTGCACGATACCATTCAGTATCTTGCATCTGTGGGCCTGCCACTGGGACTTATCTGTATTGGTGCCAGCATGAAAATGCGAACACTGATGCGCAGTTCCCCCACGGCGCTGGCGGCCTCATTACTTAAACTGGTTGTTGCTCCGATTGTCTGCCTGCTGATTGGTTTGGCATTGGGCATGAGCCCTGAATACTTGGGATACCTGATCCTGATGACGGGTGCTCCCTGTGCGATCTCGGCCTTTGTAATGGCCCATGCTATGGGTGGGAACAGCCAGCTTACGGCCAATATTGTGGGGCTCAGCACATTGCTCTCTGTTGTTACTGCCAGTATCGGGCTGGCATTGCTTAAGGTGTATTTTTAATGACCGTTTTCCCAATCTGGTTGCTTATTCTTGCAGCAGTAATCATTTTTGCTCTCGCTATTGTGGCTGGCTACTATCTTCGCAAACTATCAGTAGCGCAAAAGAAACAGGCCGAACAACTGGCGGAGCTGGAGCAAGCTGCCGAAGATCAGCGCCAAAGAGTAAACGACAGCATCCAGATTATTGCCCGCACCTTGTTGGATGATGGAGTAGGGCTTACCGAAGCTTCGATTCGTATTCGCGTTCTTTTGGATGCGCTTCAGGTGGAAGACAAAGTACGTGAAGAGTTTGTTGCTTTTTATACCATCGCAGAGAAAACCAGTCATATCCCAATTCTAAAAGACTGGAAGGCATTGCCGCGTAAAGAACAATTTCAATATGAGTTAGAAATGGCACAAATAGAGGCAGATTATAAAGACTTTGCGATAGATGCCGCTAAATGTATCCTTGGCCGTACTTTTTGAAGTTGGGTAGCCAGATGATTGGCTGGGATAGCTCTTTATTTGTTAGTCAACGGGTAGTAATCTGCCCGTTGTTTGGAGAGTTTAATTCTTTTATTTCTAGCTTTTTGCAAAGGTTACTTTGTAGGTGCTAACCCGCCTTAAAATTTATTTTTTATGCATACTGCATTTGCGCGGAACTTATTGATCCCATTTTTTCGCAAAATGAAATCAAAATTTACTGACTCTACTGGCAGTATTCAGTGAGAATTAGTAAGTGATTTTAAAAGTAATCCTGCTTATCGCTGTGCTGACATACTTCGCACGTTCATCAAATTAGCTTTATTCGGCAATTTTTGGGGTGCCGGTGTACTTTCGTTGAACTTTATTTTTGGTGGTTTCCATTTGAATGTACTCATTGGCACCGTAATTTCATTTGTCACCGCGTTAGGTGTATTCAAGCTGCTTGATCATCTTGAGGGGGCTGGAGCTTGGTACTGGATCGCGTTTTTGATCGCTATCGGAGCGTCCGTCATATTGGCCTGAATGTGAACTTGTTAACAGGGCTTATCCTTAAGTAGCAACAAAATGCTCTAAACAAGAAGAAACCTTCCCCCATTGAGTAGACGCCTACCTTTTGAATAGGGTAGGAGAAAATGCCGAAAATACTGAGTGAAGAGCGGGTTGTTGAATATTCAACAGAGTTCAAAGTTAGAGTGGTAGCTCTCACTAATCAACTGAAAGTAGATACGACCACTATCGCCAATATTATTGGTTTGCATCCAGTAATGGTGTATAGATGGCGACAGGAAAGTAGAGAAGGCAAGCTGGTCGAGAAGCCCAGCCGTAGAATAAGTATGACCAAGACAACGAAAACTCAGTCTCAAACTGATGACAAAGAGATAAGACGTCTAAAAAAGCAGGTTGAGAAATTGCAAAAGGAGAATGATTTCCTAAAAAAGTGGGAAATGTACCTGAAAGATCCAAAGCTGAAAGATTCTCGTTCATAGCTCTTAATCGATCGGACTTTGGTGTCAGGTACTTATGTAGATACTTGAATGTTTCACCCCAAGGGTTTTATAAGTGGCTCAACCGTGATGAGAGCACTCGAGACATAGAAAATAGACGAATTCTTGGGTGTATCGAAGCTATCTATGCGCAGCATGATGGTAATTATGGAAGTCCAAGAATTAGCGCAGAGCTGAAAGCTAATGGTGAACGAATAAATCACAAGCGCGTTGAACGCCTTATGAGAGAGGCTGGAATCGTGGGGAAAGCTGGAAGGATCTATCGTCGACACCCTTTGCCTGGAAATCCTTGCATTAAGGTTGAAAATTTACAAAGAGAGAATGGTATGCCGAGTAAACCAGACTCTCAATGGGCTGGTGATGTAACCTATCTGAAGATCAATGGGCAATGGCAATATTTAGCTGTGATTATCGATCTTTACTCCCGGAAAGTGTTGGGTTGGGAGCTGTCGGATACTCGATCCGTTGAGCTAACACTGTCAGCGCTAAATAAAGCTGTCCGTCGCAGAAATATAGAATCAGATCTAATATTTCACAGCGACCGAGGTTCTGAGTACGGTGCTTATGCATACCAAAACCGACTCAAAGAACTGGGTATTGAGCCGAGCATGAACCGTCCAGGATTTATGAATGATAATGTGTATGTAGAATCATTTTTTCAAACACTGAAAACTGAGAGTTTCAAAGGGTTTAATTTTGAATCCGTTGAGGAGCTAAGAACTAACTTATCTTGGTATCTTGATAGGTACTATAACTTTAAAAGAAGACATGGTTCACTTGGGTTCAAAAGCCCAGATGAATATGAAAGAATGGCCGCATAAGATGAATATAAGGTGGCGTCTACTTTAAGGGGGGAGGCTTCGAAAGTAAGAAATTTGATGCTACGTCAAGTCGTTAGCACACTTAAATAAGCTGATTGACTTTCCTTTGAGGCTTGGCGCATACGTTAAAAGTTTTGGTGTCTAAATTGAAAAAATTATTAATATACTTTGTCTCGCTATTTTTTGCAGTTGCTGCATATTTTCTTACGTTTTCGGCATTTTATGAATCATGGTTTCCCTACTACTATGAGGAATACCTCTCTTATTTTTTCCTGGCAGGGCTTGCAGTAATTGTACTCTTGCCATTTGCTGCTGCAGTGTCGGGCTCAGAAAATAGTATGAGCTATTTTTCAAAATATATAAGCTTAGCTGTCATATTTCATTGGACTGTAGTAGTTTTATCTGTGGTGGTTTTTGTGTACATGTTATCTAATGGCGTATTAATCAATGGGCCTGGTATTTATAGGGTGGCTCCATAAAGTAAATTGACATAATAAAGATAGATAGTGCTGCTCCGGCCAAAACACCTTGCGCTTTGTTTGATTTCTGTGCTCTCAGTTTGCATGATATATGAGTAGTATGGATAGCCTCTTTAATGGGGATTAAGTTATCTTATGAGAAAATACGATGTTTGGAATCTTGAAGTATATTGGGCTTGTGATAATCGTAAGTTTGGGGTTTGGTCAAACCTTTGTTTATCAAAGAGTAAAGAAAAAATGGAATTCTCTCCCTGTAGTTGATGCAAAAATAACAACCTCAAAATTAAAAAATTTTACGAATGCGGAGGGGCAAAGGGTATACGAGGCACAAATCGAGTTTGAGTATGAGTACAAGGGCGTCAAGTATAGTTCAGATACTCCATTACTCAGGTCCCCCCAATTGTTTAAAAATAACAATATCGAGCATGATCTACTGAGTCGATATAAAGAGGGGGGAAGCGTGGCGGTGCGTGTAATGCCCAGCTCCCCAAAAAATGCATTTATAGAAATGGAACGGTTCAGTAAGTTGTCTGCAGTTGTGATTCCAGTACTTATAGTTATTTATAGTTTGGCTGTATTCGGCTATGGATGGTTGGTGACTGCGGCAGTGACACGCTAGTAACGTATTGTTAGTATAAATGGTGTAATATGATGCTGTAGAGGAAAAGCTTCTCTATTTGAAGTTTTATGAATATCGTTTTCGTCATGAATGGTTTAAGCCTGAGTGGAGTTTATACATTAATTAAACGCATAGAAGGATAAGCGGTTGGCTTAATAATCCAATGCATTGAATGCATAGTATTGCTTTTAGCTTTAGCATTAATCTAGGGAGGGAGTATGAGGCTGGGAATTTTGATATTCATATCGATCGTATTGTGGGTTATTTCAGGAATCATTGCATTTTATGGTTTTGAGAGTCTGGATCAGGCGAGTAACTTTGGAGAAAGTTTTGGTGCGATCTCATCTCTGTTTTCCAGCTTTGCTCTGGCCTTAGCAATTTATTCTATGGTGTTGCAACAGAAGCAAAATGATCAGTTTGAAAAGTATACTTTAACTGCTCTTGATCAACAGTCTAAACAAATAGAAATTATAAATAAAAGTATCGAAGAACAGTTGAAAACTGCAAAGGTAGCAGCAATTACAGCGCTGATTGATCGCGAGGAGCAGCGTATAGCTAATTTGAAAGAGTGGGGTGAGCAGAAGGGGGATATCAATAGGTACGAAAATGGGATAGCTGCTGCATCCAGACGAATTGAAAAATATAATGAGGATTTGCAGGCCCATGCGACATGCTGATAAAGGGTTGTAGTATGTCCTAGCTAGCAGTCTTCACCGGACTTTATTAATTTAGCTTGCCATGACTGCTGAGCTTAACTTAAGAGAAAACGCTTAATATTTACTTCATGATCAAGTACCTGACTACTCAGCAGTTACAATATAATCATTAGAGTTAAGTCTCCTGGTAATTCGACTAGTGTCTCCGCTTAGGGGCTCTTCTTCATGGCTACATTTCATCCAAGCATTGAGGCATTGAAGTATTAAAGTGAGATGAGGAGTCGCTCATTTTTCTTGTTTTCGTAGACTTTGGCTTGCTCGACGGCAGAATGGCCAAAGATAAGCATTTCTAGAAGATATCATGGACACTTTAAAATGGTGAAAGATGTAATCTTTGGGTGCGTAAAAATTTGGAAGGTGACAACCCCAGTTTAGGGTGCATCTTCTATTAGGCTATATTATAGGTAACTACTGAGAATGTATATTTGTGATAGATGTGGAAAAAGAGGAAAGTCTAAGATCAAGCTTTGGGTTGCAGGTGAAGATCTAATCGGTTTTATTTTTTTGTCTGTCGCTTTAATGGCCCCTATAGGCTTCATGACATACTTATGTATTATAATCCTATATCCTGAATCTTTCTTAGAGGAAGTATTTGCTTTTGAAGGTATGACTCAAATAGTCTTTATTGGGCTGCCAAGCCTATTAGTAGTTGGGTACTGGTATTACCGTATTGGGCATAAAGTATACGTATTCTTTGGAAGGTTTGTTAACTTTAAGTTTAGCTATATCGCTACCTGCGAACCTTGTGGCTTAAGCTTGAAAGAGATTCATCTTCCCGGAGAATCTTGATATTTAAGCTGTTGTTGTCCTTCCACGAGGGAGAGTTTCTTGTGCTTAGCTACAGTTGTTTGCTTAGTATTTCTAATATCGGGATACCCTGGCAAGTTCAGATAGAGATGTGAAATACCAACCACCAAGGTCTACATTAAGTGGTGCTGAAAGCTTCATAAAGGTTTGCCTCGTATGAGCATAAAACCATCACGAATTTTATTAATAAATATTCTGATGACTGCTGCATTTTATGTGGCCGGTTTTGTCGCACTAGGCAGTTCGTATCCAGCTATCGATTCAAGTGGCGAGCAGATTGTTCATTGGTTTTCAATTAACGAACTGAGCGCCCGGTTTTATGCTTGGACAGCGGCTTTTTTCTCACTTGGCCTCGCCATCTTTGGTGGGCAGATTTCTACATTGTTACCGAAACCGAGTCGGTATATTTTTCTTGCAGGCGTGCTTGGTTTTGCCATCACAGCCCAGGTTCAAGCTTGGCTATGGGCGGGGTTAGCACTTCATCCAGAGGGGCTGGAGCCAGCAGTTGCTCGCACAATCTTCGGCATATCTTCTTATTGGGGGCCTCTGGTGAATGGGTCAACAACAGCGATGGCGGTAGCGTTTTTAGCTATAGGGCCTGGCACATCTGTTGAGGTCCCACGCTGGCTTAAGTCGCTCAGTGTTATTTTCTTTCTTGAGCAGGCAATCGAAACTATCACTGTATTCGGATACAGTGGCTTTATAGCCCCAGGTGGAACTATGAATGTTTATCTTGGAGGTCTTATTGGATTTATTTGGGTTGCGGGGGTTGTGCGTTGGGCGATACCGCGCATAGACTTGCCCGCCTAACCAGAGAGTACTGTTGACTCATAATGCCATTAGTTTAGTGCTCTACTGATCTTGGGATTGGGCTTCATCAAAAGGAGAGTTCATGGGTAGCTTTGTGGTGGAAGCGTTAGTTGTGGCCTTGTTTCTCTTATACCCAGTGTGGCGAATATTTAAGCGTGCTGGACTGAATCCAATTTATAGTCTTACGTTGTTCATACCAGTTTTAGGGTTTCTGGTAGCTGGTGCTGTTTTGGCTGCATCTAGGTGGAGTGTCAGCACCAAAACTGAGGAGGTACAATGATGGGCGTTGGCGGAATTAGTCTTTGGCAACTCATCATCATTTTTGTAATCCTTCTCGGCCCGCTGCTAATCTTTGGCTCTGTAGCTAAGAAGGCTGGCTTTTCCAGATGGTGGGGCTTGTTACTTATAGTTCCTGTTGTCAATATAGTCTTGGTGTGGGTGCTTGCATTCGTCAAGTGGCCAGTGGAAGAGGCTTCTTAATAACGTTAAGCGTTATTCTCAGCGAAGTTGGTTAAATCTCTATTGTATTTATTCTTCTTTCACCCCCTGAATGCAGGTTGGGAAGCCGGATTGCATAAGGTGTTCCTTACCTGATCATAATGGTTTTACCAGGACCCAGGGTTGGCCGGGCTCTATCTTCAGGAACTAAAAAATTGAATGTAAAAAGTGGTCGCGGAATACTTTTGAGCATTATGGCGATGCTTTGTTTAGCCGGTATGGATGCAACCGGTAAGCTACTCGTCCAAACCTATCCCATTGTTCAAATTATGGCAGTCCGCTTTGCGATGTTTTTTTTCATCGTGATTGTCACGGCTGGATTAGCTGGATTAACAGGCAAGCTCAAACAAGTTCGAAGTAAGATTCTCGGTACCCAAATACTTCGATCTCTTGTGCTTTTGATCGAGGTGACAGTATTTATCTTTGCATTCAGTATGATGCCGTTAGCTGATGTCCATGCAATCGCTGCAACGGCACCGCTGTTTGCAATATTGATGGCGGGATGGTACCTGGGTGAAGAGATAGACACGAGAAGTTGGGTGGGTGTTGCTATAGGCTTTATAGGTGCTTTGATCATCATTCGGCCTGGATTGGGGGTAATGAGTTGGCACACTTTGATACCGATAGCTGGGGCAATTCTGTGGGCTGCATATCAAGTTCTTTCACGCCGTGTCGCGCAGTTCGATAGCTCCAGTACAACAGCCTTCTATACGGCTTTCATTGGTCTGATTGTCTTCGGCGGATTAGCACCCTTTTACTGGGTAGAACCGACCTCAACAGGTTGGCAATTATTGATGTTGAATGGACTATTGGGTGCAATGGGTCACTATTTGCTCATCAAGGCCCTTTCCTATGCGCCCGCAACAGTTTTACAGCCCTTCAGTTATGCCTTGTTGTTTTGGGCCATCGTGATTGGTTTTATTATCTTTGGTGATCTACCCGATGGACTCACGCTACTTGGTGCTGCCGTAGTATTGGGAGCAGGGTTCTATGCTTCGGACGCAGGTCGCTCATTGAGTGGCTCTCTATCGGTTGCGTTCAAAAGGAGGTGGCGGGGTATCCAGCGTGAGTCTAAATCTGTGAATTAGTCTCTGCACTGTAGTGGCTTCTGTTTGGGAGCAGGAAATCGCTCGCAGCTTCTGAATAAGCAGGTACTCAAAAATAGTATCCGTAAATTCGGACCTTTTGCTGTTAGGAAAAGAGCGGGAAGGTGGCCTACGGGGTGAAGAAGTCGGCAGTTAAATTTGTATCGTAAATAATGTAATTGAGGATCTGGATGCACTAACCCTGCGCATCCAGATCTGTTTCGGCGGCTCAGGAATTGGGCGTTCGATCATTATGGCGAATTCAATCTTGGGCCAAGAAGAAATAGCGCGCAGTATGGAAAAGTTCAGGTCTTAAATTCCGCTCCTAGTAAATCCAAAGTGATTTCTCCGAAACGCTTCAGCATCAGTTTCTCAGCTTCATTCATAACGTCTTTTAAGGAGGCGTTTACCGCATGCTCAATGGGGCAGTTGGTATGCTCGTCAGTTAGCCCAATAGTGAAAACCGATGCTTCACCCAGAGCCTTATGGATATCCAATAGTGTGATTTCATCTAGGGGCTTGGCCAGTGACCAACCTCCGTTATGCCCCTTGCTCGACCGTACATATCCCCGATCGCGTAACAGAGCCATGGTACGCCTAACCACTACTGGATTGGTGGAAAGCATTTCAGCCATTTTATCTGATGTGACTGGCTGATCAGTCATTTCAAGATGGATGAGTACATGTAGCACCCGGGAAAGCCGACTGTCCTTTCGCATAGTTCACCTTAGTCATTGAGCTCGTAGTATATCATGAAACATTTGGTGTTACGTGTGTTGCCATTTTTAAAAATATTGTGTAACAATTAAAGTTACATGATGATTGGGAGGTGACCATGGATATCGATGTTTTGATTGTTGGCGGTAGTTTTGCAGGTTTGTCTGCCGCGATGCAGCTTGTTCGTGGGCGGCGTAAAGTAGTGGTGTTGGATACAAACCAACCACGCAATCGCTTTGCTCGTGCGTCTCACGGTGTATTTGGTTTGGATGGAAAAAGCCCCGCCGAGATTCGGGCTACCGCACTATCCCAGCTTGCGCTCTATCCCGGTTTTCAGCTGGTTGAGGATGCGGCTGTAGGTGTTGAGAAATTGCGAGGCGGGTTTGAGGTAGCGGCAGAGAGTGATGCCGTTTACCGCGCAAAGAAACTGATTCTTGCCAGTGGTATCACAGACCAGTTGCCAGATCTTCCAGGTGTAAAAGAGTTCTGGGGTAAAAGCGTTATTCACTGCCCCTATTGCCATGGTTATGAGCTAAGTGATCGCCCCTTGGGTGTGTTTGCGACCAGTGAATTGTCTTTTCATCAGGCGGCAATGATTCCAGATTGGGGGGCGACAACCCTTTTTACTCAGGGGCAATTCAACCCAGAGGGAGAAGTACTGGGGCACTTGATTGATCGAGGTGTAGTACTAGAGGAGACACCGATTACCAATTTGCTGGGAGCAAAAGGGCAGTTGCAAGCTGTCTTGTTAGCTGATGGGAGGGAAATACCTCTGGAGGGTCTTTATGTTTCTCCAAAGGCTATGCTGGCTTCGCCGCTTATAAGAATGCTGGATTTAGCACTGGAAGACTCTCTAGTTGGCAGTATTGTGAAAGTTGATGCTTTTAAAGAAAGTTCTGTTAATGGGGTGTTTGTTGCGGGGGACCTGTCCAACCCAATGCAGAGCGGAACATTTGCGATCGCGTCCGGTACTATGGCTGGTGTCGCTGCACATCGTTCACTGATATTTAATAACTAGTAAATGCACCGTGTGAGAGTTATCAAAATCCCTTATTTCTAGGTGGGAGCAATGGGCTAAGAGCTGATGTAGGGGGAGTTGTGTTGTGGCCGAGGCAGTTACTTGCCCCGGCCTTAAAAACTCAGCAGTTAACCGCGTTTACAGCGAGCCCTCCGAGAGAGGTTTCCTTGTATTTGCTTTGCATATCGATACCGGTCTGGCGCATGGTTTCAATCACACTGTCGAGTGGAACTATATGGGCACCATCACCGCGCAGAGCCAGGCGTGCTCCATTGATGGCTTTTACTGCACCCATGGTATTGCGCTCAATACAGGGTACTTGTACCAGTCCGCCAATAGGGTCGCAGGTGAGCCCTAGGTTGTGCTCCATACCGATCTCGGCGGCGTTTTCAATTTGCTGATTAGTACCGCCTTCTACTGCTGCCAGCCCTGCAGATGCCATGGAGCAGGCTACGCCGATCTCTCCCTGGCAGCCGACTTCAGCAGCGGAAATAGAAGCATTCTTTTTAAATAGCATGCCAATGGCGCCAGCGGTGAGCAGGAATTTTACTACCTGGTCTTTCAGCTCTCCGTGAATATCCGGGTTGTGTACGAACTCTACGTAATAGGCAATTACCGCGGGAATAACACCGGCAGCTCCGTTAGTGGGGGCAGTCACGATACGTCCGCGTGCAGCATTCTCTTCGTTTACGGCCAGGGCGAACAGGCTGACCCAATCGAGGATAGCGAGGCCGTGGTTGCGTTCTTCCGGGCTCTGCTTATTCAATTCACGATAGAGTTCGGCTGCACGGCGGCGTACATTCAGGCCTCCGGGTAGGATTCCGTCCTGGTGGCAGCCTCGCTTGATAGAAGCGTCCATGACTTTCCAGATATTCCACAGGCGATCTTTTACTTCCTGCTCACTGCGAAAGGCTTTCTCGTTTTCCATTGCCAGTTCGGCAATGGTCCAGCCGTGCTGCTCGCAGGTTTTCATTAATTGCTCAGCATTGCTGAAATCATAGGGAAGCAGGGTGGCTATCTCTTCTTTGTGAGCAAAATCTTCCTCGGACAGTACAAAGCCACCGCCAATGGAAAAATAGCTGCGCTCGAACAGTAGTTCAGATCCGGAATATGCCTGGCAGGTCATCCCGTTTGAGTGTTGCGGCAGGAACTCTTCCATATGGAAGACCAGGTCACGTTCGCGAACGAATTCGATACTGTGGTCATTGTTTAGCACAAGGGCGCGATCACTCTGTATCGCAGCCATCTTGTCTTCGATGCTATCCACATCAATCGTATCTGGAGCCTGCCCCAGAAGGCCCATCAGTACGGCCATATCAGTACCATGGCCCACACCGGTTAGCGCCAGGGAGCCATACAGGTGCACCTGTGCACGATCAGTGCTGGTTAGCTGGGAGCGAGAGCGCAGATCCTGCACAAACTGGCGGGCGGCGACCATAGGGCCCACAGTGTGGGAACTGGAAGGGCCGACACCAATTTTGAAGAGTTCAAAAACACTAATGCTCATAAATTTTCTCTGCGCTGGGCTGTCTACTTTCACAGCCCTCCCTTAAGGATATAGTTGCACCAATTGGGGGCGCACTTTGCCTTACAAGGCGCAACAATCAAGGTGGCAGCCAGCATTCCGTACAAAATTCTATTTGTTACGGATTTTGCGGAATTTATGATCTTCCTGATTCGTAGCGTAAGAGAAGCTACGGCGCTTCCGCGACCAGAACGGCACGTTTGGGCGCGGGGTGACCTTCGATGGTTTTATCTGGTGATTGTGGGTCCAGAAAATCCTCCAGCGATTCAAAATGCATCCAGTCAGTGCGGCGCTGTTCCTCCTGGCTGGTGACATTTAGGTCCACTGTTCTTGGATTGCGGAATCCGCATTTGCGTAACCAGCTTTCCAGGGTGGCGCAACTGGGGAAAAACCAAACATTGCGCATTTTTGCATAGCGGCCCTCCGGCACCAGGCAATCCCCCAGGCCACCATCGATCACCAGAGTTTCCAAAACTAACTGGCCTCCGGGGCGCAAGGTTTCCCGGAGCTCGCGCAGATGGTCCATGGGTGAGCGGCGGTGATAGAGCACGCCCATAGAGAAAGTGGTATCGAAGGATCGTAGATTGGATGGCAGGGCTTCAATACCCAGGGGCAACAGGTCTACCGGTTTTTCTTTGCCGAGGTATTTTTTCAGGGCATAAAACTGGGCAACAAATTTTGCCGATGGATCTATGCCGATCACACGCCGGGCGCCAGCACCATAAGAGCGCCAGCAGTGGTAGCCATTGCCGCATCCCACATCCAGTACCAATCTATTTTCCATAGGGGCCAGATGGGGTAATACGCGATCCCATTTCCAATCTGAGCGCCACTCGGTATCAATAGGAAGGCCAAAAATTTCCCATGGGCCCTTGCGCCAGGGGTGTAGTTTTCTCAGTTCCTGTTCCAGCAAGTGCAGTTGTTCAGAGCTTGCATCACTGGCGCTGCCAATGCGGACGCTTTGCGCAAGCTCTATATCTGAGGGTTTGATATCCGGTAAGGCTTCCATGGCTGCGCGCCAGTCGGGCAGGTCACCCCAGCGATGGGGGCTCAGGTTTTCGGCCACCTGATCGGGTAGCTGCGCGAGCCAGGAGCGCAGATCAGGGATATGTTGCAGGCCTTGGTAGAGTTGGGAGTAGTCGATCACGGGTACTTACTTTTCGGGGCTGCCTTTAATGGCAATGAGTGAGGCGAAATTAAAACACTGGAACCAGACATCAACACTGGTAAAGCCGACGTTCTTTAGCCGCTTGCGATGGGTATCCAGGGTTTCCGGGATCAGCACATTTTCCAGGGCTGAGCGCTTTTGGGCAATTTCCAATGCACTGTAACCGTTGGCAGCCTTGAAGGAATGATGCAGTTCAATCATTAATTCATTATGGGCTTTATCGGCGAAGTCCACTTTTTCTGAAATAATCAGGATGCCGCCGGGGCGTAGACCATCGTGAATTTTTCTTAGAATCTCCTCGCGCTCTTCCACCGGAATAAACTGCAAGGTGAAATTGAGTACGACTACAGATGCGTTTTCAATAGTGACGCTTTGCAGGTTGTCGCAGATAAGCTGTACAGGTATTTCGCCGCTATCGGCTTCGAGCACGGTGCGCGCCTGATCCGTCATGGCTTTGGAGTTATCTACGGCAATAATTTCACAATCTGCTGCGGGGATGCGGTGACGCATGGCTAAGGTTGCGGCGCATAAAGAGCTGCCGAGATCGTAACAGCGGCTGCCTGCCTGGGCATAGCGCTCAGCCAAGGTGCCGATCATGGCGACGATGGTGGTATAGCCCGGAACCGAGCGCTTAATCATATCGGGAAATACTTGCACTACCTGGCGATCGAACTCAAAACCGGCTACCTGGCCCAGAGGACTCGCGTAAATATTGTCGTGTTTACTCATCTGAATTTCGCTGAAGGGTTACTGCGATTAACAGGCAGGCTTGGGGCCTGCCGGATGCGCGTCGGCTGCGGGATCTATCCCCGGCAATAACTTTACCGGGGATAGAGCACAGGACTCTGTCAGAGTTTTTCTTCCTGCAAGTTGAGGTTTGCTGCGGCAGCCTGGCCCTGGGGACCTGTCACTACAGCGGTACTCGCCTTGCTCGGGTCCAGATAAGTGGCGCCCACTCGCTGAAGATCCTGCAAGGTCACTTCTGTTACCTGTTTGCGGAATTGCTGGCGTACTGCGTGGGTTCGACCGTAAAGGCCCGAGTGGAAGTTCTTCTTGGCTTCGCCGGCGGGGGAGCCTGGCTTGTCCAGTCCGCCGACGACACCGAGAACGGCTTCTTCAACCTGTTCTTCCTTGTGTTTTTCTTCAGCCAGCCACTGTAGAGAGGCATCGAAGTCTTGCAGAGTTTCTCCCATACGTGGATCGCGATAGGAATAAAAGCGAAACACTCCAATATTGCTGTCGTGTGCCGCGCCGCCGCCGTAGGCGCCGCCCTGTTCGCGGATGGTGCGGTGCAGGAAGCCATTGCGGAGGAAGCCACTCAGAACAGACAGTGGTGCTGCGTCCGGGTGTGACATGGGCACAGTTGGGTAGGCCTTGGCACAGAAATTCACCTGGCTGTTGGCAATCCAAAGTTCTTCAACCCGCTTTTGTTCGAAAGGTGCTTCCGGATTTGCCGCGGTGGTACTGGGGTTGGAAGTGAGCGGCGACAGCGCTTGGCTGAAGCTGTCAATTTTATCTTCTTCACCTACCAGCAGGAATTGGCGTGGTGCAGCCAGGATCTTTTGGTGAATAGCCTGGAACTGCGCGGTAAGTTTCTGCAGGCCTTCCTCTTTGTCCAGGTTGGCGACCAGTGCTTTTAAGTCGCGCAGGCCCAGCAGGCCGCCTGTGGCATGACTTTCCCAGGCGGCGCGGTTAAAGCCGGCACTCGCTGCGGCCATTGCCAGGGCATGACCATTACCAACTACGCCCTGCTCGCGGCGGGCCAGGGTCTGTAGTAATAATTCCTTGATGCGGGCATGCTCGTCGAAGCGGACCTGCTCCATGGTGGCCTGCATCAGTTCAGTCAGTTCCTCCTGGTTGCGCGATAACGCCTTGCCGGACAGGATAAAGTGGCCGGAAAGATGATCGAGGTTATCAATGGCAGTGCGGCTGCTGGTGAAACCATGTAAGGCTCCGGCTACGCGTGTCTGCCACTGTTGTACTTCCAGATAGTCCTTGTCTCCCAGGCCAACTTCACTCAGTACTTGGCAGTAGTAAGGCAGTAACTGTTTTTCTTCTTCAGTGAACTCCGGCAGTGCGCTGACCATCTGTTGGTAGACCAGGCCATTGGTGCCGGCGCTGTAGCGGGTTAATGTCAGGTTGCCGAGAGAGGTTTGTTCTCCCTCTACATCTGGCAGTTCTGCCGGAATATCCTCGATGCCAACTTTTGGCAGAATAGAAGCGTCGTCTTCACGATTTTGCCGGTCGGCCAGGGCCTTGGCGGTTTCGACAATTTGCTCCCTGTCTTTTTCATTGAGGCGGGATTTGATCTGCGCCAGCTGGTCTTTTTCCGCCTGCTCCCGGCGTTCAGCCAGTTGGTCGTCAGGGCTCATTACCAGGCGCACACGGTGTTGATTATCCAGCAGCAGTTCGCGGGTTTTGTCGGCGATAAACCTGGGATCTTTAATCTGCTCGCGCAGTTTTTCCAAAGTGGCATCAATGTTTAACAGGCCGATGGGGTCGCCGCGGTGGGTGGCGCCAGTGAGGGCCGTGAGGATTAGCTGCAGGCCGTAGGGGTAGCCGTCGCCACCAATCTCGCGCTGTTGCAGCTCCAGTTGGTGCAGGCTGGCGGCAACCTGTTCGTAGGGAATCCCTTTTTCCGCAACTTCCTGCAGCACTGCCAGTACTTGCTTTTCCAGTTCGTCGGCGCTGTCGCGCTCGCTGCCTTCAATACCGCAGACAAAGACCAGCTCGCGTTGGGAATCGTCCAGGCCTACAAGCGGGGATGGGGAAGTACCCAGGTCGGTAGTTTCCAGCAGCTTCATCAGTGGGGAGGCGCTATTGTCTAGTAGCACTCCTGCAAGTAGATGAGCAGTAAGGGCTTCTTCCAAGTCGGTGACGTCACCCAGTAGCCAGCTCAGGACAATATGGGTTTTACCCTGCAGTGCCTCTCCGTTCAGCGGATAGTGCTCCTCAACTTTGAGCGGCGCCTGGTAACGGTCCTCGCGCCCAACGGCAATCATTTTTTCCAGCTGGTCGAACTTGTGCAGGGCCTTTTCTTCGAACGCTGCCTGGTGCTCTGCGGCGGGAATATCGCCAAAGGTCATAAAGATGGCATTGCTCGGGTGATAATGGCTGCGGTAAAAGGCCACCAGCTGCTCGTAACTGAGCTTGGGAATATCAGTAGGTTCACCACCGGAGTTATAGTGGTAAGTGGAAGTAGGGAACAGGTATTTACTCAGCGTATGCCACAGCTGTGAACTGACAGAGCTCATGGCGCCTTTCATTTCATTAAACACTACGCCCTTGTAAACAAGTTCACTTTTGGGATTATCTGCCTCGGCAAACTCCAGGCGATGTCCCTCCTGGGCAAAATCCAGTGGGTCCAGGCGCGCAAAAAATACAGCATCCAGGTAGACATCCAGTAGATTGTCAAAATCCTTGCGGTTCTGGCTGGCAAAGGGGTAGGCGGTCCAGTCGGAACTGGTAAAGGCGTTCATAAACGTGTTGAGCGAACGCCGGATCATCATAAAGAACGGGTCCCGCACCGGGTACTTGTCACTGCCGCACAATGCGGTGTGCTCAAGGATATGTGCCACACCGGTGGAGTCTTCCGGCACAGTGCGCAAGGCGACCAGGAAAACATTTTCCGGGTTGTCTGCGGCGATATGTAAGTGCTGTGCACCGGTAGTATTGTGGCGGTATTCCTCGACTCGCACGCCGAGAGAATCGATTTCTGCGCTGGTAACCAGTTTGAATGCAGGATGTGAGTTGCTCAAAAGACAGCTCCCTGGAGTTATAGGAAATTTTCTAGCCAGCCTCTGTCGCTGGCGAAAGGGCGCTATTCTACCGCTTGCACACACCGGAAAGACAGTGTTGACAAGGATGCCAGCAAGGCGAAGACTTCGCCTTCCAAAGCCCCGGCATAAATGTAGACGAACAGGGAGATAGAGGTTGTCCTGGTTGGATATCGCCAGCGTCACTGGCTTTTTTATTACTTGGGTCGGCTACACCATATTTGCGCGAAAAAAAGCCAAGGAAACCTGGTGCCTAACGTCCTCGCTGCAATGGTACCGGGTGGAGTGGATGCTGCGCATGCTTGACAGGGATATGCGTATGGCCGACACGGCGATCATGAGTAACCTGGAGCGGGTGATTGGCTTCTTCGCTTCTACCAGTATCCTGATCCTGGCGGGTTTGGTAACAGCCCTAACCGCAAATAAGGCCGCTATCGAAGTGATTACGAGCCTGCCTTTTGCTGAGCCAACCTCCGTCGAGCAGTTTGAGCTCAAGGTGATGCTGCTGATCCTGATTTTTATCTATGCCTTTTTTAATTTCACCTGGTCTTTGCGCCAGTACTCCTTTGCCAACGTCCTGATTGGCGCTGCGCCGCCGCCGGAAACCGGTGATCTCTCTGAGGAAGAGCGCCGCAGATTTGCGATCAGCATTGCCAAGGTGATCGACCACGCGGGCCACAGTTACAATTACGGCCTGCGCTCCTATTACTTTTCTATGTCAGTGTTGAGCTGGTTTATCCATCCGCTGCTCTTTATTGCGAGTTACCTCTTTGTGGTCTGCGTACTGTATCGGCGTGAGTTCTTGTCCAAGGCACTGAACTCCATTTTGGCAGCGCGCGAGGGCGGTCTGGAACGTCAACAGAGGAAGAAATTTGATGACCCATCGTGAAATCCTGGCGGCCTTCGACGCAGTGGCCGAAGCGCGCGGTTGGCAACCGTTACATTCTCCTAAAAACCTGGCAATGGCACTGTCGGTAGAGGTTGCTGAGCTTGGGCGATATTTTCAGTGGAAAGATAACAGCGAAATACAGGCTCTGATGCAAACTGAAGATTCGATGGGGATCGCCGCGGAGCTTGCGGACATCCAGATGTATCTCATCAAGCTGGCTGCGGTATTGGGGGTGGATTTGGATGCCGCCCTACGCGACAAAATTGATGAGAATCGTCGCCGCTGTGAGATAGCTTTGTGTAATGAGGAAGCCGATGAGCGCTAGTCGTTTTAGCGATCGCAACTTTGATGACCTGGCACACCGTTTTCGCAACCGTATCTATGGGGGGCTCAAGGGGGATATTCGCCTGGCGGTGCTGAACAGGGATCTGGCGCCGCTGCTCAATGGAAGGTCAGACTCTTTAAAAGTGGTGGATGCCGGTGGTGGCCAGGGGCATTTCGCTATGGATCTGGCGCAGGCCGGACACAGGGTTTTCCTGGCCGATATTTCTGCTCAAATGCTAGAGCATGCCGCAGCTGAGGTCGAAGAGCGACAATTGCAAAAGCAGGTGACACTCCTGCGTAAGCCGTTACAGGCATTGCCAGAACAGGCAGAGCTGCGCGAAGCGGATCTGGTGATTTGCCATGCAGTGCTGGAGTGGCTGGAAGAACCGCAGCAGGCGCTGCAGCATTTGCGCCAATTGCTGAAGCCCGGCGGATACCTGTCACTGACATTTTACAATCGCCGTGCGCTGGAGTTTCGCCTGCTGCAGCGCGGTAGCTTTCGCCAGCTTGAACGCAACATTGGAGAGGACTACTGGGGAGGGCATCCGGGCAGTCTCACCCCGCAAAACCCCTTGTTACCAGAGTGGGTGGAAGGGTGGTTGGGAGAAGTTGGCTTTGATGTTGAGTGTCACAGTGGCATTCGCTGTTTCCACGATTTTATGACGCCCTCAATTCGTGAAAAATTGCCAGCGGCGGCGATTGTGCAAAAGGAGCTGGAGTACTCTCAGCTCGACCCATATCGGCAGCTGGCTCGCTATATGCACCTCCTCTGCAGGGTGCCCTGATTACAAAATACGCAACAATAACTCTTTGGCGGCGTTTACCCGGGATGCCAAGTAGTCATTGCCGCCACGATCCGGGTGTAATTTCTGAATCAGCTTACGGTGTGCGCCAATAATTTCATCTTTTCCCGCATTGGCGCTCACTCCCAGGATTCGCCGGGCTTCATGCTCGGTGAGAGGTGGGCCCTGATCCTTTTGAGCTGCTTTTTGCCCCTGCCAGTTTTCCTCGCCCTGTTGTTGATTTTGTTGCTGTCGGTTGCGGGAATATCGCTCAAAGAACGGTGCCATCCAGGGCAATAAACGGGTGAGTTGGTTAAGCAGGCGGCCGAGCACCGGCAGGATCAGAAGCACAGCGGCGCCAACCCAGTGCAGACGGCCACTCAGTGCGAGTAAAACGACGACTACCGCAGCCGCTAAAACTGTGGCCAGAAAAATCTGCTTGCGCTTGTTTTCAGGTGAGCTGGCCTTGATTTTCTGCCATGCATACCAGACTCCAATCAAGATAAGCAGTAGTAAGATTAAGCGTGCCAATGGCGACTCCTTTTATTGTTGATCTGCCAATTTTTAACTTAGTGATCAAATATCTCTCTGACCTGTTTGATCACTGGGTTAAACTGGCCTAAGTATGGCTCTGGGCGGATTAGCAGCTTATGGCTATCCTGTTTGAAGAAAATTTCAGCACTTGAGATAACAGTATGCAATACGACAAATTCCAGATACCGGATGCGGATCAGATTTTGCCTGGTCGGCCGCAGCCGATGGAAATCACTGGCGTCCACTTCGTTAATGGTAACTCTATCAAAGAGCCGTTCCCGGAAGATATGGAAGTTGCCATGTTTGGTATGGGCTGTTTCTGGGGCGCCGAACGTATATTTTGGGAAACTGATGGTGTTTTTGCCACCGCCGTTGGTTACTCCGACGGGGCGACAGAAAACCCGAATTACGACGAGGTATGCAGCGGGCGCACCGGGCACGCTGAAGTGGTTAAGGTGGTTTACGATCCCAAGGTTGTCAGCTATGCGGAGCTTCTAAAGCTGTTTTGGGACATGCATGATCCAACCCAGGGTATGCGCCAGGGTAATGACATTGGTTCCCAGTATCGCTCATGCATATTCTGCACCAGTGAAGAGCAGAAGAAAGAAGCAGAGGCCAGCAGGGATGCCGTGCAGGCGGCGCTGGATGAAAAACAGCGTGGCGAGGTGACTACCGAGATTAGCATGGCGCAGCCGTTTTATTACGCTGAGGAGTATCACCAGCAGTATATGGCGAAAAATAAGGAAGCGATTTGTCCGATCCTGCGCAATCCCATGCACGATTAGACCCCATATTGAATCAGTAATAGGTGGCATGAAAAGTGCCGCCTATTTTTTGATGTGATTTACGTCCCCCCTCATTTCCCTGCCTTTATAAAAACCCTCCCAATAAACGTTCCGGTGCTCAAATACTGCCAGTACTTTCCTTAAAAAATCAATTAAGACCAAAACCTAAAAAAATACGCTCAGGATCTAAAGCGGAAGGCTATGCGCTCTCGTAAAGTCTGGCTCATGACATGAGCTACAAGAGAGCCTCATCTCCACTGGAAGGTAGGTGTATCACTCGTGTTTGTCATGATTAATAAACTATCCATTCAGGAGGAATACTGTTATGGGGGTTGATCGTATAGCCAGGCGTAACAATGGTGTAAAAACCTGGGGCTTCTCCCAGTCCTCACCACGGGCTTATATTCATTATTTCAGATTTGGTAAGTTTGGAATTTGCGCATCTCTAGCTGCGCACTGGATAAAGACCAACGCACTGGACGATAAAAGTTTGCCGGATAAATTAGGCTTAACTCCCCGGGTCCATAATGCTGGTGCTTTTAGTTTTCGCACATATCGGTCCCTAAATATTGGCGAGCTAATAAAGGTGGGGCGGGATTTTCGTACCTGGACTTATGGAGGTGGTAGACAGGGATTAAATATCGAAAACTGGCTAATAAATCAGGGTTTGCATAAAGAAGATCGCTGGAGTTCAAGTGCAATTGCTGTTGCATTGAACAATATGGTTGTTATTCAACCGGGCCAGCCAGTACCTCCAGTTCAGCCAATTCCGCCAATTAATACGAGCCTGGTAAATGCGCTGCGCAGTTTACGAGATGCGTATGGATATATTACTTTCTCTGGCCGCAGAGCAGGGCACGCTGTTGCAGCCTGGGTTGCAGATGACAGGGTGAACTCTGATATAGGTGCGCTCTTTTTCGATCCAAACTATGGAGAGTACCGTTTTGCGACAAAAGGAGACTTCCTTAACTTTTTCGATGCGTATTACCGGCATGCCTATATGCGTGGTTGGGTACAATTTCGTAGTGATTGGTCTGTTGATGCCTACATCAACAGGGTGTGGTGACGCTTTGAGTGATTGTTGCCATTGAATAGGTGTGAGGGTAGGTATAGCTGCCCTCACAGCAATGTATTTTCCGGCAACACTCCGGGACTAGGGTCCCCATTTACCGCCTTCCTTCGCACCTGGACCGGATAGGTAAACACGAGCGACTCACTCATTGTTGGTGCGCACACCAGTCGCTCCAGCTGCCGGGATAGAGCAGAGAATCTTTTCGACCGGCCAGGTATTGCCCAAAGAAATTCACGCAGGCAGTGACACCGGAACCACAATAGTTAAGCAGCGGTTTACCTTCTCCCAGACTGCCAAACTGAGCTTGCAGTTCCTTAGTTGACTTTACTTTTCCGGTATTTTTGTCCGTGACATTCTGCCAGGGTTGATTGATAGCTGAAGGGATATGACCGGCTATAGAATCAATGGGCTCCTGAATCCCGTTGAAACGCTGGCTATCCCGCGCATCAACAAGCTGCCATGACGCGCCGTTTAAACCTTCCTTGACCGCCTCATAGTGCACCAACAGATTTTCTTTGGGTCTTGCAGTAAAGGTTCCAGATTTCGGGGCAATGGGTTTAATGGTGCTAAGCGCCTCTCCAGCATCAAGCCAAGCCTTCAGCCCCCCATTTAGGATGCTGACAGGCTTGTGACCAAAAAAATAAAACAGGAACCAGGCTCGCGCGGCGAAACCCAGCCGGTTGTCATCATAGACGATGACAGGTGTATCGTCATTGATACCAAGGCTGCGGGCATATTCCTGGAACTGGCCGCTGGTGGGCATGGGATGCCGCCCGCCAAAACGTTGCGTTGGGGCTGAGAGATCCCGGTGTAGACTGGCGTAGTGGGCCCCAGGAATATGTCCCGCAGCGTAATCTCGAGCACCACTCTCCGGGTCAGCCAGCTCATAACGGCAGTCAAGGATTACGGGGTCAGAACTTTTTTGAAGTGTTACCAGGTCAGCTACTTCAATCAGTGCAGTATTGTCATCCGTTTGCATCTGCTCAATTCCCTTGGTTTGCCTGACTCCAGGTTGGCAAATTAGCTCAGCCTGTATTCTTGGTTTTTGCCAGCTGTTCTGAGTATGTACAGGCCTGGCTGGTTGAGTAGGTGGAAAGCCATGCTGTTGTTAATTCAGCTGGCCACTTTCCGAGGCTGCTGGTGGTTGTGTTGGCGATGCCACCGGGGGTTCGGAAGTCTGGTTTTCAGCCTCACTGGATTCTGCCTGCTGGTCCTCTTCTTTATTTGCCTCCTGCTCGGCGAGTTCCTGCTCACGGCAAGTCATGGTGGCCTGAGTTTGATCTTTTAGTGGATTGTCCAGGAAGCGGCCGGCAGCTTTCTCGGCGCAGCTGCTGGCGGAAATAATATCGTGTGCCAATTTGGGGAAAAGTAGCCACTGATGATTGGGTAGGGCTTTGCGTGCAGCATCTACATCCTCCGCAGCCAATACCGGGTCGAGACCTCCGTGCAGCACCATTACCGGTGCGGGAGTTTCAATGGCCTCAGATTCCAGTAGTGGTGCTGAGGGAATCGCCCAAATACGGCACTGCAGCTGTAGCAGGCTCAGGTCTGAGCGTACGGCGCCACCAAGGATTCCGGTATTTTCGGCACTGGCGCGGGCTTGGTCAAAATCCACGAAAGGCGCTTCTTCATAGCAGAAATGGCTGACTCCGGCAGCATCGCCAAAATAGGGGTCAAGCACAATTTCCATAAAGTGACCGATGGCTTTTTGTGCAGGTTTAAGTCCTTCATCGCCGCTGCTCTCCAGTCCTTCGATCATTTTTGGCAGTTCACTGTAGAAATTCTCGTTGTACAGTGCCTGGAAAAGCACTCGCAGCAAACGCTGTCCGTTCAGAACGAACGGGTAGGTCTGTTTTGAATAGCGGTGTTTGATATGGATGGTGCGGGGCTCCTCATCGAGGGTTTGCACCAGGTTTTCCAGTCTGCGACGGAGATCCGGGTAGCGGCTATTGCATTTTTTATCCTCAGTACAATGTTTGAGGCCGCGCTCATAAGCTGCCAGCGAATCCTGGGCTAGCTGCTGGGTGTAGGCGATGTTGGGAAATACCGCGCTGTTAAGTACCAGTGCGCGTACAGACTCAGGGTAATCCCGGGCATAGGTGAGTGCGTACCGGGTTGAATAGGAAACACCGTATAGGTCGAGTTCATCGAGCTTCAGTAGCTTGCGCAGCTCATCCACATCCCGCGCTACCACTGTACTGTTATATTGGGCCATATCGGCGCCTTTACTCAGGCGACTGTAGCAACGCTCCATACTGAAAGCGAAAACACGCGCCTCCTCCTCCGGTGAAAGCTTGCGCTGGAAAGCGGTCTGGGCATCATCAATAAATTCACTGCAAGTGAGGCGTGGCCGCGCCATGCCGGTGCCCCGGGGGTCGATCACAATAAGATCCCGGCCGTCTTCGACCGTCATGGCGGCGTAGTTTAGCCATAGCCAGTCGCTGGCATTCTCTGGTTCCAGACCCATGCTTGCGCCGGGGCCGCCGGCTCCTAAGTGAAGGAGGGGCGGTTTGCTGGCATCGGGCTCTTTGGCGCGGAAACGGATAACCGGAAAGCGGATTTTCCGCCGTGTTGGATGGGCATAATCCTCTGGGACTTCCATCATAAAGCATTGGGTAAAGGGCCAGCTGTCGTCGGTTTCAAACCAGCAGGGCTTGGAGATCAAGCGAGTATGGCTCTTGGACTCCTTGTCTTTACCTGGTTTCGCGTCCGGGTCTGATCGCTCACAGGCGTTCAGCACCAGGCAGAGAAAGTAAAGTAGGGCGGAGAGCGGGCGAAAGTTACGCACTGGGTCTATTCCTGTGAGCAGTGTCGAATACTGATGTTTGGGTTTCGGAGTTGGCCAAAGTCAATGATTACCAAACCGGGCTATGGGGGCGGAAAGATTCCAGCGTATGGCAGCCAGCCTGATAGACAGGGTGACAAGCACTGCAATGGCCACCACCAAATCGCCTGGCAGTTTGCCATTGGCATCTAAAGCAACCAAAACGGCTGCGCCAGTGAGGGCTGCAGTAGCATATATTTCCCTGCGCAACAGCAAGGGAATATCCCCGGACAGCACGTCGCGGATAACACCACCAAAGGTGCCTGTCATCATTCCCATTACTATGGCGATAGTGGCGGAATAACCCATTTCGAGGCCCTTCTGGGTACCGATCACCACAAATACTGCAAGGCCAATAGCATCGGCAAACATCAGTAGGCGCATGGGTACCTGTAAATAGCGTATCAGGTAAAAGCTGACCACACCGGTGATTACGGCAATCCACAGGTAGTAAGGTTCCTGTAGCCAGAAAACCGGGATGTTGAGGATGATGTCGCGGATGGTGCCTCCACCCGTCGAGGTGACGCAGGCGAGTACTACGGCGCCGAACAGGTCCATTTGTTTGTGTCCCGCGGCAAGCACTCCGCTGAAGGCAAATACCGCTATGCCGATCAGGTCGAACCAATGCAGCAGTTGATCCATAGTGTCTTTAAATCCACAGACTCGCAAAGCAGGGGAGAATAGCACTCCTTATTTGGCATGGGGAGAGAGGGGTCGACAGTGTGTGACAGAATCAACTGGTACGGAGAGAGAACCGTATTGAAATCGAATATTGAGATACCGAGCTAAAAAGCGGGAAAGAGCAGAGAAACGGGTATTGGCGCACCCGCCGGCAAGTGCCGGGGGGCGCCTGTATGCGGGCCTTAAACGAAAGCCTGTAGCCCGGTCTGGGCGCGACCGAGGATCAGGGCGTGTACGTCGTGGGTGCCCTCGTAGGTGTTTACCGCTTCCAGGTTCATCACGTGGCGAATTACGTGGAACTCGTCGGAGATACCGTTGCCGCCGTGCATATCGCGGGAGATACGGGCGATTTCCAGGGCCTTGCCACAGTTGTTGCGCTTCACCAGGGAGATCATGGTGGGGTCGAATTGCTTATTCTCGTCCATGATGCGGCCAACGCGCAGGGAGGCCTGCAAGCCCAGGGTGATCTCAGTTTGCATGTCTGCCAGTTTCTTCTGGAACAGTTGGGTTTGAGCCAGCGGACGGTTGAACTGTTTACGATCCAGGCCGTACTGGCGAGCGGCGTGCCAGCAGAACTCACCGGCACCCATGGCGCCCCAGGAAATACCGTAACGGGCGCGGTTCAGACAGCCGAAGGGGCCGCGCAGGCCGCCGATTTCCGGGAATTTGTTTTCTTCCGGTACAAAAACATTATCCATCACAATTTCACCAGTGATGGAGGCACGCAGGGAGAACTTGCCTTCGATCTTAGGAGCCGACAGGCCTTCCATACCTTTTTCCAGTACGAAGCCGCGGATAATGTCTTCATCGTCTTTTGCCCAGACTACGAATACATCGGCAATCGGGCTGTTGGTAATCCACATCTTGGAACCGCTCAGGCGGTAGCCGCCGTCAACCTTCTTGGCGCGGGTTTTCATGCCGCCGGGATCGGAGCCTGCATCCGGCTCGGTCAGGCCAAAGCAGCCAACCCATTCACCGGTGGCCAGCTTGGGCAGGTACTTTTGCTTTTGCTCTTCGCTGCCATAGGCGTAGATGGGGTGCATAACCAGGCTGGACTGTACGCTCATGGCGGAGCGGTAACCGGAGTCCACGCGCTCTACTTCGCGCGCTACCAGGCCGTAGGAAACGTAGTTGAGACCGGCACAGCCGTAGCCCTCGATCGTGGAACCGAGCAGACCAAGTTGACCCATTTCGCTCATGATTTCCCGGTCAAAGATTTCGTGGCGGTTTGCCTCGAGGACTCTGGGCATCAGCTTGTCCTGGCAGTACTCGCGCGCGGCGTCGCGCACCATACGCTCTTCGTCGGTCAGCTGCTGGTCCAGCAGCAAAATGTCGTCCCAATGGGCGAGGGGCTGATGTTTACTCATGGCTTGTCTCTTCTACTTCCGTTATTAATCTGCACCGGATGTCCAGCTGGTCAGGCTTAATGGATGCCTGGCCAACACCGATTGTCTTGGGGACTATCGAAGAATCCCGCGGCAAATCCCGGTGACCATTCAGTTTAGTGTGGCGCATCATACCTAAGTAGTTGCGTTGGGGCACTCTTACGGACGGCAAAATTTCACAGGATTTTCCCCGCGGTTTGTAAACAAGAGTAAAACGCCTTGTCGGGCATTTTTTCGGGGAGATAATGCACGCAATAAATCTCTACTTTTAATGGCTTAAAACTCTTTTTCGGTGATATTCCTTGTGCTTTTACCGCGTTTTGGCAATTTGTATTCCCTTGCTTGCCAGCTGTTCTTCGCCACCTGTCGAACCCCCTCAATCGCAGGAAATTTTAGGGCTGCCGCAAACTTTTGGTGCTTCCGGCAGTGTGGCTCCGGAATCGCGCTGGTGGCGTAGTTTTAATGACCCCCAATTAGATCAACTGGTTCACTTGGCCCTGCAGGACAATCCGAGCCTGCAGGCCAGTTACTGGCGCCTTGAGCAAGCTGCCGCCGCGGCCCGGGGAGCGCGCTCGGGATTCTGGCCCAGTGTGACCGCCCAGGTGGAAAATACCGAGCAGCGCTATTCATCCGGTGAATTTACTGACCCGTCTAACGAGGGCAACAGCTGGAGCACCCGTATCGCTGCCAGTTATGAAGTGGATTTGTGGGGGCGCGTACGCTCCGGTGCCAGTGCTGCTGAGGCGGGCTTCCTGGCACAGGAACAAAACCTTCAGACTGCGGCTCTCAGTTTGGCTTCTGAAGTGTCTGCTACCTGGTTACAGCTGCGCGAGCAGTGGGGGCAGCGCGATTTGCTGGAGCAGCAACTTGAGACCAATCGCAAGAGTCTGAAGGTATTGGAGTTGCGATTTGGTCGCGGTGTCACAGATGCTGCCGATGTGTTGCAGCAACGCCAGCTTGTTCAGGGGTCTGAGCAGGAACTGGAACAGACCGAATCCGATATCGAAACGCTCAAGGTACAGTTAGCTGCTCTGCTTGGGACCAATGAGCCCCAATTGGAAGGCTATATCCAAGAGGTGGCAAGCTTGCCTGTATTGCCAGGACTGCCGGATACCGGTATTCCCTCCCAGTTATTGTTGCGCCGCCCGGATGTGCGTGAGGCCCAGCGCAACCTGCTTCAGGATTACCACTTGGCGGACCAGTCCTGGGCGGATCGGCTTCCTGTGCTCAGTTTGTCCGCTGTCGCCAGTAATGGCACCAGTCTGATAAGCGATATTACTGAGAACTGGCTGATTGCGATTGCCGCGTCTATTGAGGGTGTCATTTTTGATGGTGGGGCACTGGCTTCCAAGCGAGATCAGCAGGGTGCGGTCTTGCAGGAGAGCTGGGCGCTGTATCGCAGTACGGTGAATGAAGCGCTATCAGAAGTTGAACAGGCCTTAATTCGCGAGCGCGCCATTGAACAGGAGCTTGGGCACCTGCGGGAGCGTGAGCGCCTGTCGGAATTGATTGCCCAGCGGCGCAGTCGCGCCTATATCAATGGCACTGTGGACTTCCTCAATGTTCTAACTGCGACGACCGATTACCAAAATCTGGCGCGTGAGGTGCTTTCCGCTGAACGCCAGTTGATTGAAAACCGAGTGACACTTTACCGCGCACTTTCCGGGGGGCTTCCTCAGGAGGACCTCCCCGTACCTGAGCCAGTGGATCTGGAGCTGTACCTGGAGGGAAATTCTTAATGCTGAATAAATTCAATTGGCGCTTGCTGATGCCTTTAGTTTTGCTGGTTTTGGCATTTTTGCTTTCCAGCTGGTTGATCCGTGAGAAACCCACCGTGGGACGTGGTGAGCGCAAGGTGTCAGCACCGGCGGTGGATGTTGCCCTGGCAGAGCAGGGGCATTTTTCTTTTACCCTGAGTGCCCTGGGAACAGTGGCGGCGCGCGAACAGGCGGAGTTGGAACCGCAGGTGGATGGACAGGTTGAATGGCTTGATTACGATCTGGGGCCAGGTGCGGTTCTGCCAAAAGGTAAGGTGTTGCTTCGCATAGAGCAGGAACCCTATCAGCTGGCGCTAAAAACTGCTCAAAGTACCCTTGCCAAAAGCCGAGCGGAACTCCAGCAGGAGCGTGGCCAGCAGCAGGTGGCTTTGGAGGAATATGAGCTGCTTGGCACAACTCTCTCAGATGCCGACCGCGCACTGGTGCTACGTGAACCCCAGCAGGCCGCTGCCGAGGCTGGTGTGGAGGCTGCAGAAGCCGATGTCGCACTTGCCCAGCGCAACCTCCGTCTCACTCAGGTCCGAGCGCCTTTCGATGCACTTGTAGTGAGTCGCAGTGTGGATGTGGGTGATCGGGTATCTCCCGGGGATACGCTTTATAGCCTGGCCAGTGCCGATCGCTTCCAGATTGCTGTGGAAGTGCCAGCCTCTCAGCTGTATCGCCTGAATAGCAGTGATATTGAAGTGCGTATTTATGGCAGCCAATGGCCCGCAGGTATTTATCGTCGTGGTGAATTCGTTCGCGTGATTCCAGTGTTGGAAGAGCAGGGCAGGCTTGCCAGTGTGTTGGTGGAATTAGACGACCCGCTATCTGTTCAGGATCCATCGCAGCCCCAGTTGTTACTGAATGATCTCGCGCGGGTCGAGATTGTTTCCCAAAGTGCGCAGGAGCGTGTGCGGATTCCATTAAGCGCACTACAGGATGGCGATAACGTATGGGTAGTGCGGGATAACCGCACTGCGGTTTTGCCGGTTGAAGTGGCTTATACCAGCGGGGATTACGCAGTACTGGAGAAAGGTCTCAGTGGGGGTGAAACTCTGGTGACTACGCGCCTGATTACAGTGACCGAGGGAATGCCCGTGCGGATCGCTGGAGAGATTAACCTGTCCCGTCTGCCACCGGCAGATGCAGCGGCCTCAGCCGAAAATTCCACCAGAAAAGGCCCTCGTGGCGGAGGCGCGAATGAATGAGCTGAGAGTGGAAGACGGAGATATCGATACCAAAACGGGCGCCATCGCCTGGATGGCGCGAAATCATGTCACCGCAAACTTGCTGATGCTGGTGTTTCTTGTCGGCGGGCTGATATTTTCCGTGATCGTCAAGAAAGAGGTTTTTCCTGAATTCAGTTTGGACTTGGTCAGCGTTTCCATTTCTTATCCTGGCGCCAGTCCGGAGGAAGTTGAACGCGGGGTGCTGGTAGCGGCCGAGCAGGCGGTGCAGGGCTTGGTGGGTATTAAGGAGATGCGTGGCAGTGCCCGGGAAGGCTCTGCCGTACTCAACCTGGAGCTGGAAGGTGATGCCGACGCCAATCTTGTCTATCAAAATATCCAACAGGCGATCGATTCGGTAACGACATTTCCCGCCGATATTGAGCGGCCCCAGGTGAACCTGGCCGAACGCAAGCGCGATGTATTGGATCTGGTCCTCCATGGCAACCTGGATGAGCGGAGCCTGCGCGCACTTGCCATGCAGGTATATGACAAATTGGAGGCCCACAGTGGCATAACCCAGCTGGAGGCCCAGGGCGTCCGCGATTTGGAAGTGGCGGTGGAAATACGCCGTGACGACCTGCGCCGCTATGACCTGACCCTGGCCCAGGTGGCCACAATTGTTCAAAACGCTGCAGTGGATATTCCCACCGGTAGTGTTAAAACCGATGCCGGTGAAATTCTGGTGCGGGTTACCGAACGGCGTGATTGGGCGCGGGAATTTGGCGATATTGTTGTTACCCAGGGTGGTGGCGGTGGCGCGGTTTATTTGCGTGATATCGCTACTGTCAGCGATGCCCTCGAGGATGAGGCTCGCAATATGGTGTTTAACGGTGAGCCGGCCGTTGGTATCAAAATTTATCGGGTGGGAGACCAGACTCCACTGAGTGTGAGCGATGCTGCAAGGGAAGTTATTGATGAGGTTCGGGCGTCGTTGCCGCAGGGAGTGAGCCTCACTATCCGCGATGATGATTCCGAGATTTTTAAGGAGCGCTTATCGCTGTTACTAAAAAACGGCTTTATCGGTTTGTTGCTGGTTTTTGTTGTACTTGGGGCTTTCCTGGAATTGCGCCTGGCTTTCTGGGTAACACTGGGTATTCCAATTAGTTTCCTCGGCGCGTTGCTTTTCCTGCCCGGGTTGGATATTTCTATCAGTATGGTGAGTATGTTCGCCTTTATCATCGCCCTGGGTATTGTGGTGGATGATGCAATTATTGCCGGCGAAAATATTCACGAGTGGCGCCAGAAGGGTTATAGCAATTTACAGGCGGCAATTGCTGGTGCCAGGCAGGTGGCCGTTCCCCTGACATTCGCCATCCTCACCAATATTGTCGCTTTTATCCCGTTGATGGCGCTGCCTGGATTTATGGGCAAAATCTTTGGCGTTATTCCCTTCGTTGTGGGCTCGGTATTTATTATCTCCTGGGTTGAAGCACTGTTTATTCTTCCCGCGCATCTGGCCCATTCGCGCCGAGGCTATAACAGTCCGCGGGCGCAACGTTTTGCAGCCCGCCAGGAGAGATTGGCTCGTGGCCTGGATCGATTTGTACAGGAGCGATTCCGCCCGTTGCTTGAAGCCTGTGTGCGACACCGATACACCACTATCGCTATTGCCATTTCCACGCTGCTGGTAGTTGGTGGCTATGCCGCCAGTGGTCGTATGGGCTTTACGTTGATGCCCAGGGTAGAGCGGGATTCCGGTCGCTTTGCGGTGACTTTCCCCACGGGAACAGCGCAACACCAGCTGGAGAAAGCCAGATCCCAGATTATTGCCGGTGGCAACAAGGTTCTGGAGCAATACGATCGCGACGCTGTATTTCTCGGTAATCGCGGTTTGATGGGAGATGACTCAGTCCAGGTGGACTTTTTCTTCGTGCCATCGGATCAGCGAGAATTTTCCACCGGTGAGTTTGTCCGTGCCTGGCGGAAAGAAGTTGGTGTAATTGCCGGAGCTTTAAGTGCGACTACGGCCTCCGATCGGGGAGGGCCCGGCGCAGGTTCTTCTCTCACGGTTGAGCTGCGCCATATCGATACAGCAGTCCTGGATCAGGCGGCGGCGCGATTGGGGGCCGAGCTGGCAAAATTTCCCAATGTCAGCGATATCGATGCGGGCGTTACCCTGGGAAAAACCCAGCTTGACCTGACACTTACTGAAACCGCCAAGAGTCTGGGCTTGTCGGCTGAGGAGATTGGCCGGCAGATACGTGCGGCTCTCTATGGTGATGAGGCGCTGCGGCAACAGCGCGGCCGAGATCAGGTCAAGGTCATGGTGCGTTTGCCGGAGAGCGAGCGTGTCAGTATGGATGACGTCAATAACATTATGATTCGCGCGGGCAGCGGCCTATGGATGCCTCTTACGGATCTCGTGGTTATCGATAAGGGGCGCGCTTATGCAACTATTAACCGTCGTGCTGGGCGCCGGGTGCTGACTGCCTCTGCCAATGTAGAGCCCAGTGATCAGGCGGCACTGGTCATCAATGAGCTGGATCGCAGTGTTATTCCGCAGCTGCGAGCAGAATTTCCCGGTCTTACTATTTCGTACGAAGGGCGTCAGGCGGATGAGCGCGAAGGGCTCGCTTCCCTTGGCCTGACATTCCTGCTGGCTATGGCTGTGCTTTATCTGTTGCTGGCAATTCCCTTGAAAAGTTATATGCAGCCATTAATTGTGATGGTGGCGATTCCCTTTGGGGTTATTGGTGCAATCCTGGGGCACTTGGTCATGGGGTATGGCATGAGCATGGTGAGCTTGTTGGGGATGGTCGCTCTTGCTGGTGTTGTGATTAACGATACCCTGGTAATGATCGAGTACAGTAATCGCCTGCGAGAGGAAGGCGTTGATGTTGAGACTGCAATCAAGCGTGCGGCAGCGCGCCGTTTCCGACCGATTGTTTTAACCACGGTAACCACTTTCTGTGGCTTAATGCCGATGATTTTTGAAACCTCGGTACAGGCGAAATTTATGATTCCAATGGCCATTTCCCTGGGCTATGGAATCCTTGCAGCTACGGCCATTTCACTTTTATTGGTGCCCTGCTTGTACCTGATGTTTGGGAAAGACATACCCCGTCTATTTAGCGCCCTGAAAAACGCCCTTGAGTCATTTACTGGCACCGCTCGAGCCGGAAATTAAATACAAGCCAGCTGCGCAAGGTTAATCCCTGCGCAGCTCGTCTTTGATTGCGATGGGATTGGGAAAATTCATCACCACGATATAAGAGGAAACCAGGAAGGTAATAATTGCCGTAGCTTGAATTAAGTGAGAGGCAGCGCTGCCGATTAGGTTCTGGCTATAGGCAAGTAAGGCGATGAGTAGGGAAAACTCGCTGATTTGCCCCAGGCGGAAGCCAATATCCCAGGCCAGAACTTTAAGCTCGCTCTGGTTGCCCAGCAAATAGCGGAAAATCACCGGTTTTGCCAATAAAACTACCGTAGCAGTGACTATTGCCGGCACCAGGATTTCCGGCAGCATGGCCAGTTTGAATTGAGCCCCAAGGCTGAAGAAGAATAGGATTAGAAAGAAGTCCCGTAATGGTTTCAGGTTTAGGGCGATATATTGGGAAATCCGGCTGGCAGCAAGAGTAATACCGGCAATAAAGGCACCAATTTCTCGCGATAACCCTAGTGACTCCCCCAGCTCAGCCATCCCCATGCACCAGCCCAGGGCCATCAGGAAAATATACTCGTGGAATCGATCGAAACGGCTGAACAGCGGTAGTAAAAGATATTTCACAACTACCCAGGCGAATAGCACCATCAGAGGCAGTGAGCCAAAAGAGAGTGCAATTTGTCCCAGATGCATATCCCCGGTGCTGTCGCTGAGCAGGATCATTAAGCAGACGATGGCGACAAAATCCTGGAAAAGTAGCAGCCCCACCATCAACTCACCCAAGTGTTTATGGTGCAGTACTGTTGTGGGCAGTAGCTTGATACCGATAATGGTGCTGGAAAACATCAGGGCCATGCCGATTACCCAGCTCTCTGTGGTGGTAAAACCAAATAGCTCACCGATACAAAAGCCCAGTCCGAGAAAGATTGCGCAACTCACAATTCCAACGAAGGTAGCTTTTCGCAGTACTGAGATCAGGGCCTGCGGCTGCATGTCTAATCCAAGCAGGAACAGCAAAAATATAATGCCCACACTGGACATGTCAGAAAGCAGACGCAGGTTATCAATCACTGCAAGCCCGGATGGCCCGAGCAGTACACCCAGGGCGATATAGGCGACCAATAGCGGCTGGCGGCCGAAGAGAGCCAGGGTGGCGAATATCGCCGCGCCACTAAAAATTAGAAAGAAAGACTGGAAGAGAGAGCTGTCCGCCACATGTCATCCTTGCGAGTGAGCGAGATTCCATCATTATCCATAGTTGTGTGGACAGCCGGTAGTCTTCGCCGATTATCTCCCGTGTATTAATCCTTGTTTTCCGCAGGGATCGGCAGTTCAGTAGTGCTCTTAATCTGCTCCAGGGCAAAGTTCGAAATAATATCACTGATACCTACACGCCTGATCAGCTCCTTATAGAAGCGGTCGTAAGCGGCGATATCACTGACGACTACCCTGAGCAGGTAATCGTAATCACCGGCCATTCGGTAGCAGTCTACCACCTCTGGCAGTTGGGCCACATGCTCGGCAAAAGCATCCGCCCACTCCGGTGTGTGCTGGTCAGTCTTTACCTGGGCGAATACCGAGACAGGTAGGCCCAGGATCTCCGCATTCAACAATGCAACTTTGCGGCGGATAATGCCGCTTTTCTCCAGCTTTTGCACCCGGCGCCAGCAGGGGGTTTTGGTTAGACCAACACGCTCCGCCAGCTCCTCAATTGAAAGGCTGACGTCGGATTGGAGGATAGCAAGAAGTTGTCTATCAATCGCGTCAAGTGAGGACATAGTGCTACAGCGCTCCCAAAACTACGGGGTTCTGTGTCCTTGCACGCATTTTTAAAGCCGTCCGCTGGCATGCCGCCCCGAATGTTAGTTTGGCGTTCCGGGTGTAGGCAGAGCTGAAAGGTAGTTGGCCTCCCACTACACAACCTGCTGTAACGATAGGCTCAGGCCGATTGTGCCGGTAGTGGAATTTTCCCCAAGTGCAATGTTTATGAGAGTAGTTTGAGTAAATTTTCCATATGCAGGAAATAACGGGGCGGGGAGGGCTTTACCGGGCTGCAGTTTACAGCCCGGTAAAGTAGTGCTTAGGCGGCGTCTTTTGGCGGGAAGCGTGGTTCGAACAGGCCAAGCTCTATGGCTTCGCGTACCTTGGACATCAGGTCAATTTCTGTGAGGTCCTGTAACTGTTGCAAGCCATCCAGTACGTAATAAATCGGCTGTACGATGTCGATCCGGTAAGGTGTACGCAGGGCATCAATCGCAGAGAAGTCGTAACGCTCTGGTTGATTACTCATTGCGTACAGTGTTTCTTTTGGGGAGGACAGGATGCCGCCACCGTAAATCCGCAGGCCATCTTTGGTATTGAGTAGTCCAAATTCTACGGTGAACCAATAGAGACGGGCTAAGTACGCGCGCTCTTTGGGAGTGGCTTGTAGCCCAAGCTGCCCGTATTTCTCAGTGAAATTGGCGAATGCGGGATTGGTGAGCATGGCGCAGTGGCCGAAAATCTCATGGAAGATATCCGGCTCCTGCAGGTAGTCAAACTCCTCCGGAGTGCGAATAAAGGTAGCTACCGGGAATTTGCGGTCGGCGAGCAGACCGAAGAATGTTTCAAAACCGATCAGAGCGGGAACCCGAGCCACTTCCCAGCCAGTTTCACGGCGTAAAACGCTGGAAACTTCCTCCAGTTGGGGGATGCGATCGCGGGGAAGATCCAGGAGGTCCAGGCCGTGCATATATTCATCGCAAGCGCGACCGGGCAGTACTTCCAACTGGCGCTCTATCAGGCGCTGCCATGTCTGGTGTTCCAGATCCGTATATTCGATAAAACCCTGCTCATTGGGTTCGCGTGCTACGTACTTGGTGCCCTTCTTGGCTGCTTCTTTTTTCATGCGCTCGTCTCCTGCGGTCCACCAGTCCCCAATAAGTACCGGGTAAGCCTGGCCCTGCCGCTGAACCTTGTTGTTATGTCTCTCCTCTATTTTTAGTCAGGCAGATGCCTGGAGGGGAGAGTGGAGAGGGCTGTATTGCGCCGCTTGTGGCAGTCAATTTACACTTCTTGTAAAGTTATCTTTACAGGTGGACCGGTGAGGATTGAAATAACTTGTGCTAATCGAGTCGGCATTTTGCATGAAATTATGCAAATATTCGGCGAATATCGTATAAACGTTACCTCTGGGGAGCTCGGTGGTGATAGTGGCGACAAGGTATATCTGCTCGCGCCGGGGATGCTTGGCACTCAGTACCAGACCATAGAGAAGTCCCTCTACAGGGTTCCAGGGGTGCAGAGAGTTCGCCGCATCTCACTGCTGCCATTAGAAAGGCGTTATTTTGAGCTTGATACACTGCTTCAACATGTGACCGACCCGGTTTTGAGTGTGGACCGTGAGGGCAGGGTGGTGGCTGCAAATCTGGCAGCGGCACGAGCTTTCGGCGTAAGCCTGGATAAGGTGCCGGGTTTGCAGTTACAGCGCTTTCTTCCATTAATGCAGGTGGCAGAGCTGCTGAGGGATTTTGCCGTTCCCCGCTTTGGTCTGCCAGTAGTGGTGCGTGGGCAAAATTTTCGAGTGGACTGGTCGCCTTTAGCGTTGGATAGTCCCAGTGATGTAGATTCCCTCGCGGGGGCAGTATTGCGCATGCAATCCTGGGATAGGAGTGTGTTTAATGCTGAGCTGCCCAGGCCTGTGGCCTTATGGGATTTCGACCTGCGCAGAGACAGTTGCCTGCAGTTGCAAGATATTGCTGAGCTGGCCTCCCCGTTATTGATCACCGGCGAGCGGGGTACTGGCAAGAGCACTTTTGCGGGTGCGGTACATTACCTCTCCCCAGCTGCTGCCCGAGCAGATTGCTACCGGGTTGTCCCCCAAGAAGGCCGGATGGAAGTCCCGTTGCACTTACGTTCCAGTGGAACTCTGATCCTTGAGGATCTTCATCGTTTGAGCAGTGAGGCACAAGTTTTACTCTTGCGCCGTTTGCGCTCTCTGCCTCCTTCCATTCGGTTGGTGGCCACCTGTTGTACCCCTAAAACCCTGCATCCTGCCCTGGCTCAATTATTCTCTTCGCTTTCTATAACTTTGCCGCCACTACGTAATATGCGCCCCGCCATCTCACGTTTTGCCAAGACACTGCTGCGACAGGAGTGCCCGGACGAGGCGGACTTGGCTTTGGATCAAGAAGTCGAGAACTTGATTTGCCGCCACGACTGGCCGGATAACTTCAACGGATTACGTGATTACTTTGTGGCTGCTGCTGGGAATTGCCGGAGGCACGGTATGGACAGCATCGCCTTGCAGCATTTGCCGGATTTGACCGTGCAAGCCCAGTTGCCTTGGAAAGACTGGGGGCGAGGACTCAGCTATAAGGAAATGATGGAGCACATGGAGCGAGCATTGCTCAGAGAGCTGATTGCCGGGCGTCCTTCAACACGAGGGCTTGCCAAAGAACTGGGAATCTCCCACACCGCTGTAGCCAACAAGCTGCGTAAATATGGCTTGTCGGCGGACAAAAAATAAGCGTAGGTCAGCGCTCAATACGGCCCAGGAGCATGTCCTTAAACATCACAAAGTCTCCCAAAAAGCTGTAAAAGGGATACTTAAAAGTGGCCGGACGGTTGTGCTCAAAAAAGAAATGTCCGATCCAGGCAAATCCATAACCTGCAATGGGGGTAGCCGCGAACCACATAGGGTTAGCGGAAATGATTGCTGCAATCACGGTTGCAAAAACCAGGGTGGTGCCCAGGAAGTGAAGCCTTCTGCAAGTGAGATTGCTATGTTCTTGTAAGTAGAAAGGATAAAAGTCGCGAAAAGATTCAAATTTTTGGGCTTCTATAGCGGCCATGCTGCGCCTCCTTATTTTTATTGCGCACCTCAGTGTACGGCGAATTTTGCCAGCTTCCAAGTTGGGCGTGGGCGTTAAATATCTGTTAGGCTGCCGCAAAAATTTTTCCGGTTTATTCCCTGTATTAGCGAAACGAGGAAGTTATGGCAGGTCCGCTCGCGCATTTAAAGGTACTTGATCTCAGTCGGATTCTTGCTGGGCCCTGGGCGGGGCAGGTTTTCGCCGATTTTGGCGCAGAAGTGATCAAGGTGGAGCGCCCTGAACGAGGGGATGATACCCGTCACTGGGGCCCTCCCTACCTGAAAGATGGGCAGGGTAATGATACTGCCGATGCGGCTTACTACCTGAGCGCCAATCGTGGCAAAAAATCCGTCACAGTGGATATCACCACGGAAGAGGGCCAGGAGCTGATTAAGCAAATGGCAGCACGTTGCGATATTCTGCTGGAAAACTACAAAGTTGGCGGACTTAAAAAGTACGGTCTGGATTATGAATCCATCAAGGTAATTAACCCTGGTGTCATTTATTGCTCCATCACCGGCTTCGGCCAGACTGGCCCCTACAAGAATCGTGCTGGTTATGATGCCATGATCCAGGGTATGGGTGGCCTGATGAGCATTACCGGGGTGCCGGAAGGCCAGCCCGGTGCCGGCCCGCAAAAAGTGGGGGTGGCGGTTGCCGACCTGATGACTGGTATGTATGCCGTGTCCTCCGTGCTAGCGGCGGTGGTGCATCGCCAACAGACCGGAGTGGGACAGCATATCGATTTGGCCTTATTGGATACCCAGGTGGCCTGGCTTGCCAATCAAGCGCAAAACTATCTCACCTCTGGTAAAAGCCCGGAGCGGCAGGGCACTGGCCACCCCAATATCGTGCCTTACCAAGCAGTACCCTCAAAAGACGGCTATTTTATGTTGGCGGTAGGCAACGACGATCAGTTCAAACGCTTCTGTACGATCGCTGGCATTGACCAGCTAGCAGATAATCCTGCCTATGCCACCAACTCTGCGCGAGTGATTGCCCGCGAGGAACTGATACCGCAAATAGAGGAGGCGACTCGCCAGCAAAGCTCTGCCTGGTGGCTCGAAAAACTCAGCGATGATCATGTACCTTGTGGACCGATTAATACATTGGAAGAGGTCTTTACCGACCCCCAGGTTCAGGCCCGTGGCATGGTGATTGAGCAGGATCACCCGGAAGCCGGTAAGGTAAAAACCGTGCGTAACCCGGTTATCTTTTCTGAGACTGCCCTCGACTATCGGCAAGCCCCCCCCGTATTGGGTGAGCATACTGAAGGAGTTCTGAGGGACTTCTTAGGTAAAGACGAAGACCAGATTGGTGCTCTGCGCCAAAAAGGGATTGTGTAGAGCCTCCTAATCGGCCGGTAGTACACCCTTCGGAATTGGGGCTCGCATAGCAAAGCGGTGCATTTTTGCGCCGCTTTTCAGTCAGCTGGTTAATACAGGGAAGCGTTATGCAATTGGATCACTTCAACATTACCGCACCTATGGAGCAATTGATCCGCGTGCGGGATTTCTATACCGAGGTTCTCGGTCTGATCGAGGGTGAGCGCCCGAACTTCAATCGTAAGGGGTTTTGGTTATATGGGAATGGGAAACCTATTCTCCATTTGATTGAGGGAGAGGTTGCTAGTGAACAACCGGCTAAGCCGCATCTTGATCATGTAGCTTTCCATACGGATGATCTTCAACCTATTAAGGCCAGGTTGGACTCTTTGGGAGTCGACAGTAAGCAAATGGATATCCCGGGGCGAGATATGCGGCAGCTGGTGTTTTTTGATCCGGTGGGAATTAAGATTGAGGTGAATGCAAGAATATAGATCGAGGGTAAATAGGTAGTTGATAGGAGCGGGATGAAGGCTGTTTTCTCAACTAGTCGATAATTTCCTATTTTAGTTATCTTGGTGGCTTTTACAGAAGATTTTTTCCGATTATATTTAATGCTATTGCGCTTCAGTCTTATTCTATCCTTAGAGTTCTTCACAAATTCCAATAGTTTTCGGGGACATCTAAAACTCTCCTTAGAATTTATCATTTTTTAGCAGCAATATAACTGGCAGGATGATATCCCATATCGATCAATGGGTATGCTCTAGTCGGGCGCTCCATTTTAAAGTTTTGGATAATCCGGTTTTTATTTTGAGATTATTTTCTTTGATTGTAATAGCCTAAATGATATTAATGATAAGGATTTTACTCAATATGAACTTGGATTATGAACGTTAAATATTTTTTTTGATAAAAAATACAGCGCTCGTAAGCCATATTTTTTTCTGATAACTTTACGGAAAAAAGAGGTTTGTTTGTTAGACAAAGTATAGATTTATATAGCTTGGAAGCAGAAAGTATGACTCTTTTAATGTAGCTTATTGCCAAGCTGAATTATACTGGGGTTTTGGGTCTACTGGAATTGGGGGCTAACTCAAACCGTTGGGCAGAAGGGGAAGCGTTTTAAAGCTAGCAGCTGTTCTCGTGGAAATTGGATTTGCTTTCAGCTAATTCAGAAATGAGCTGGCGGTATCGGGTATATAAAATGAACATAATTTATGCCTGATAGCCGGCTACAAGAATAGTTTTCCGTGATGGCGAGCTCCTCATTCGCCTATTTCCCCCTTCCTCTGTACTATACCCGCGTTAAAACAGTATGCAGCGTGACTAAGGTCCAAGATTTAGTTCCCGCTGTCAGGACTTATAAGGAAAATAACGATGAAGCGTATTCCTGAACCATTCCGCATCAAGATGGTTGAGCCGATCAAAATGACAACCTTGGCCGACCGGGAAGAGGCTTTGGCGGAAGCTGGTTTGAACCCCTTCTTATTACGTAGTGATGATGTGTACATCGATCTGCTGACTGACTCCGGTACAGGCGCCATGAGCGATAACCAGTGGGCAGGCTTGATGTTGGGTGACGAATCTTATGCAGGTAGCCGCAACTATTACAATCTGTGTAAAGCGGTTGAACATTTTTTTGGTTATAAATTAACCGTTCCCGCACATCAGGGGCGTGGTGCTGAGCAAATCCTGTTCCCTGCGTTGATCGAGCGTATGCGCCAAGTGCGTGGCGGCACTACGCCGGTTTTTATTTCCAACTATCACTTTGACACAACTGCTGGTCACATTGAGCTGAATGGTGGTAAAGCGATCAATGTGGTGGATGAGCGGGCCTTTGATACCACTACTGCCTATGACTGGAAAGGAAATTTCAACCTGGAAAAGTTGGTTGAAACGATTGAAGAGCATGGGCCGAACAATATTTGTGCAATTATCACTACGGTAACTTGTAACAGTTCTGGTGGGCAGCCGGTTTCCATGGCGAATATGCGCGCAGTCTATGAGATAGCCACAAAATACGATATCCCTGTGGTGATTGACTCCGCTCGTTATTGTGAGAATGCCTACTTTATCAAGCAGCGGGAAGAGGGCTACCAGAATAAGTCGATCCTGGAAATTATTCGCGAGATGTATCAGTACGGCGATATGCTGACTATGTCTGCTAAAAAAGATCCAATGGTTAATATCGGAGGTCTGTGCTGTATTCGCGATCATGAAGAGCTGTTCCAGGCCGTACGCACACGCTGTGTACCTATGGAAGGCTTTGTTACCTATGGTGGTATGGCCGGGCGGGATATGGAGGCTTTGGCCCGAGGTCTTTATGAGGCAGCTGATGAGAGCTTCCTACACTACCGTATTAGCCAGGTGGCGTATCTCGGTGAGCGTTTGCGAGAGGGTGGAGTGCCTATCCAGTACCCGACAGGTGGCCATGCAGTGTTTGTTGATGCTGCCAAAATTCTGCCACATATTCCGCCGGAGCAATTTCCTGCTCAGGTTTTAACTAATGCACTGTACTTGGAGGCGGGTATTCGCGCGGTGGAGATTGGTTCTTTACTGTTGGGGCGTGATCCGGAAACAGGTGAGCAGAAGAAGGCGGATTTGGAATTAATGCGCTTAACCATTCCGCGCCGTGTGTATACCAATGATCATATGGATTATATCGCTGATGCCATTATTGAGTTGCAAAATCGAGCCCATGAATTGAAGGGTTTGACCTTTGAGTATGAGCCGCCGGTTTTACGACATTTCACGGCGAGATTTAAATCTCTCTGATATATGGCTTGTGCTCAGCAGGGGATAGGACCTTGTTGCCTTTATTAAGCCTCTCCCCTCTAAAAAGGCCCCTTGTGGGCCTTTTTTCTTTTCTTACAAAATCGCTTAGATCTTCATAGTGCCGCGAGATATCGTGGCCAACGCTCTCAAGCCTGCAAAAGGGCGACTGACCAAAAAAGGGAAGCAAGCCTAGTGTGCCACCCAAAGGGTTAATTGCCTTGTGCAGCCCAAAAATATGACTATTAGGTCGATTTTTTAGCTTGTTCTTATTTGAGGTCTGTTATTTAATTAATCAAGTGATTAATTAATTGGTTATTTAAGGTGAGTGAATCCATATCCAGCCGTGGCCGCGGACGGCCCAGGGATCCGGAACGTGAAATGCAGGTGCGCGAGGCCTTGATACAGTCTGCCTATGTGCTCCTGCGTGAGAAGGCCTTTCGCGATATTTCTATCCGCGAGATTGCCAAAGGGGCAGGGGTGAATTCCGCAATGATCAGCTACCACTTTGGCGGCAAGGAAGGGTTGATTATTGAGGTAATGCGAAGCCAATTCCTGCAGTACGGCCCTGCATTCCTTAATGTGGGGCTGGATGGAAAAGAACCTTCCTTAGATATGCTGAAGGAGGCGATGGCCAGAATGATTCGCCTTTACACTCGTGAGCCCTGGATTCCCAGGCTTATTGTTGACGAAGTGGCGTCTAAACCGGGCCGTATGCGTGACTTGTTTGCAGATAGGCTGGCATCCCAGCTGGGGCCCAAGCTTCGTGAATTACTGGGTGTGCTCAAGACAGCCGGTTGTCTGCGTCAAGATCTCGATATCAACTTGATGCCCATTTCTTTTATCAGCCTGATTGCATTCCCGTTTATAGCGGGAGACCCCCTGAAGAAAGTGTTCGCCTTTATGGTAGATGGGGATAACAGCGAGAAGTGGGTTGATCACACAGTACAGATGTTGCTCCACGGAGTAGCAAATACTTCTATAGCTGAACAGCAGGAGACAGGCGGTGAGAATTAAAGCCCAACTGGAAAAACAGATGAGCCGTCGCCTGGCACTACCTGCGCTGATTACCATTGGTATGTTTTTGGCTGCAGCGGTGGTGATGAGCAAGCGCCCACCGAAACACGATGGGATAGAAGCACTGATAACGCCGGTTAAGGTGGTGGAGGTGCAGGAACAGCAGTTGCGAGCTAAGGCTGTCGCTTACGGCGAGGTAAAGCCCAGTACATTTCTGGAGGCGAATGCTGAAATTAGCGGTCGGGTAGTTTACATAGCCCCAGAATTGGAGCGCGGAAATATTATTCCTGCGGGTACTTTGGTTCTGAAGATTGATGACACCAGTTATCAGTTGGCCCTGGCCCAGGCTGAGAGTGATCTGGCGGCTAACCGGGCTAATTTACAGGAGTTAGATGTAGAAGAAGCCAATAGTCAGCGCTCTCTGGATATTGCCGAGCGTGCGCTAAAGCTGGGTGAAAAAGAACTGGCGCGCAAGCGGAGGCTGGTAGCCAAGGGCACTGTCTCCCGCTCCACAGTAGATCTTGAAGAGCAAAACATGCTGCGCCTACGCCAGGAAGTGCAGAACCAGACCAGTCAGCTGTCACTCTTTCCCACGCGCCGCAAAGTAATCGAAGCCCAGATAGCACGCTCTGAGGCCCAGGTGCGTGATAGTAAGTACAACCTGGGACGAACCCAAGTGACCCTGCCTTTCGATGCACGTATTGGAGACGTCCATGTGGAGGAAAATCAGTATGTAGCCGGTAACGCGCGCTTGTTTGACGCCAGTGGCCTTGCGCAGGTGGAGATTGCCGCAGAGCTTCCTATGGTTCATGTGGCCCCACTGTTGCGAAACCTCAGGCCGGGAGAAGGCAGTGCTCCAACGCCGGATGATCTGCCCAAAATGCTGCTGGGCTTAGAGGCCCGCATCACCCTGGTCGGTGGCCCAGGGGAAAACGAGTGGCAGGGCAGGGTTGTTCGATTGGGCGGAACTCTTGACAGTACCAGTCGTACCCTTTCCGTTGTTGTTGCAGTTGACGATCCCTATGGCGAAGCCCTTGCGGGTGAAAAACCACCGCTATTTCGCGGTATGTATGCCCGCGTAGAGTTGCTTGCTCCTGCTGCGTCGGCACTGGCTATTCCTCGTCGGGCATTGCACGAGGGTAGGGTGTACCTGGTTGAAAATGGCCAATTGCGCGTTCGTCCTGTGCAGGTGGATTATCATCAGGGAGATACCTCAGTGATTCGTGCCGGTTTGAACCCCGGTGAGCAGGTAATTGTCACCGATGTAATTCCGGCGATTAATGGCATGGCGGTTTCTGTAGCCGGCGGTCAGCAGCCAGTGGCGCTGAGTCCAAGAGGTACGCAGCAGTGATTCGTTTTTTTGCCGGCCACCCTACTGCGGCCAACTTGCTGATGGTAGCGCTGATGTTGAGTGGCCTGTTTGTCCTGCCCAGTATGAAACGCGAAACCATGCCGGAAATCGATAAGTTTGAGGTGCAGGTTTCTGTTCCTTATGCCGGTGCTGCAGCTGCTGAGGTGGAAGATAGTATTTGTCTTCCATTGGAAGAGGCCACCGATGGGATTAGCTTTGTTGATGAGCGTTTGTGTGAAGCGAAAGGCAACCTAGGCCTGATGACCCTAAAAATGCAAGAAACTGGTGATATGAACCAGTTTCTTGCGGATGTTGAATCTGCGGTAGACGGCATCGACTCCCTGCCAGCAGAGAGCGAGCGCCCGGTAATTGAAGAGCTGGGGCGTACTCAAGGGGTTGTCAGTATTGCTATTAGTGCTGACTTGCCATTGCCGCAACTGAACCAGATGGCAGAGCACTACCGCCGTGAATTACTGCGTGACCCCGCTATACCGATCGTCCGAATCTCGGGTTTCTCGGACCACCAACTACAGATCGAAATCTCTGATTACAACCTGCGCCAGTACGGGCTCAGTGTGATGGAACTGGCCAATATTATCGATCAGCAAGCGGTCGATATGCCAGCCGGCAAAGTATCTACACCGGATCGTGAATATCAGGTGCGCTTTACTGAAGAACGCCGCACTGTGGAAGAGCTGGAAAACCTGGTTGTTATTAAAGGTGATGATAGAGCTGAAGTGCGTCTCGGTGATATTGCGAAAATTTATGATGATTTTGAATTGGCGGAAGACAAGATTACTTTCGATGGCCACCGCGCAGCATTGCTCAATGTTGAAAAGAACAGCGTAGATGACAGCCTGCGCGTACTGGAAGCCGTAAGCACTTTTGTTGATCGCGAAAATGAAAAGTTGCCAGAGGGTATGAAGATGACCCTCACCCAAGATAGTGCTTCCATCGTCGCAGATCGCCTGCAAATGATCATCTCTAATGCCTGGCAGGGCCTGATCCTGGTGGCTCTCGCCTTGTATCTTTTCTTTAGTGGCCGCTATGTATTTTGGGTGGTGATGGGGTTACCGGTATCTTTCCTCGGCTCTTTTGCGCTGATTACTGCCATGGGTGTGTCCATTAATATGATCAGCCTGGTAGGTTTACTGATTGCCATCGGTATTTTGATGGATGATGCCATCGTGCTCTCGGAAAGCATCGCTAGTGAACACCGCGATGGTCTTTCTCCGCTCGAAGCAGTTGTCAATGGTACCAAGCGTGTAGCTCGCGGGGTGTTGTCCTCCTTCGCTACTACTGTGATGGTATTTGGTGGGCTGATTTTTATTAAGGGAGATATGGGGCAGGTGCTTAAGGTACTGCCGATTGTCCTGATTTCTGTTCTGCTTGTGAGCTTGGTGGAAGCCTTCTTAATTTTACCGGCGCACCTGCGCCATGCACTCGATCAAGAAAGCCGTACGCCAGCCTGGAAACAGGCTTTCGCTCAGCGCTTTGAAGGCTGGCGTGAGAGCATGGGCCGCGCGGCAGACTGGGCTGTTAAATATCGCTACGCCTTTGTTGGGGGTGTGCTGGGCCTGTTCTTTTTAACGGTGAGCTTGCTGCCTGCGGGGGTTGTAAAGTTTCAGGGGTTTCCAACTCTTGAGGGGGATCTTTTACAGGCCCGTATTCTGATGCCCCAGGGGACTTCTCTGGTAGATATGGAAAGCCTGGTTGATCGGCAGTTAGATGCTTTAGACCGGGTTGCCAATGAACTTTCTGGAAATGAAAGCGCACCCCTTGTAAATCATACCAGCGTAACCTTCGGCGTAAATGGAGATGCTTTTGAAACTGGGCCTCATGTGGCCACTATTAATGTGGACCTACTTGCAGCAGAGGGGCGCAATACCAGTATGGATGAATTGCGCCACGCCTGGCGAGAGGCTGCTGGTGAAACACCGGGAGCCATCGCCATACTTTACAAAGAGCCCGCTCTCGGTCCCGCAGGTCGTGCCATCCACTTGCGCCTTGCCGGGCTGGAACTGGATCAACTGAAAGCAGCCTCTATCCGTCTGCAAAACTGGCTGCGCGGATACGACGGAGTGGTGAATGTAGTGGATGACTTGCGCCCAGGGAAGCCGCAATTAACTGTAAAAATGCGTGAAGGTGCATACGCTTCCGGGTTAGATGCCAGCAATGTTGCGAACCAGCTACGTGCCGCTTACCAGGGTATGGAGATCGATGAAGTTCAATACCTTGGGGAAACCTATGAGATTCAAGTGCGTATGGATGCGGATTCCCGTGGAGCTCTTAGTCGCTTCGATGAACTGGTAATTATTCACCCGGTTACCAAGCAGCGGGTCCCTTTGATAGCCGTTGCAGATATTGAAATGAATCGGGATTATGCGCGCATTCAGCGCGTAGATGGTGAACGTGTTGTGAGCGTGTACGCTGATGTTTTCACCGAGAAGGCTAACGCAGGGCAGGTACTTGGGGATACCAAGCAAAAATTTCTGGAAGAGCTCACGGAAGAGTTCCCCGGTCTGCGTGTGGATATGCAGGGGGAGTTGAAGAACAGTGAAGTAACCGGTAAATCCATAGGGCGCGCACTCCTGATAGGTGCTATTGGCATATACCTGATTTTGTCTTTGCAATTCCGCAGCTATGTGGAGCCCTTTATCGTATTGGTTGCGATTCCGTTGGCGCTGATCGGCGTAATCTGGGGGCACCTGCTAATGGGGCAGAATATGTCTATGCCCAGCATGATGGGATTTGTTTCCCTTGCTGGCATAGTGGTGAATGATTCCATCTTGTTGGTGGAATTTGTAAAACGGCGAGTACGTGAGGGTATGGCCGTGCACAGTGCTGCAAGCCAGGCCAGTCGCGACCGCTTCCGGGCAATCTTCCTAACCTCGCTTACAACTATTGCTGGCCTCTTACCCCTGCTGTTTGAAACGAGCTTACAGGCCCAGGTGTTAGTGCCTCTGGTAACCAGTATTGTATTTGGTATCAGCAGCTCAACCATTTTAATATTGCTGGTGCTTCCAGCACTGTATGGGATACTGGAAGACTTTGGGTTTACTGAGCCACAAGAAGAGGAAGAAAAAGCAGATTCGTCTCATAAGGGAACAGTTGTAGTGGCATAGTGACTATATGCTTAAGTATAGTTAGTGGTTTCCAGGTGCTTTATATCTGCAGATAGCCGCGTGAGAGATCATTTGGCTTTTTTATAGGGCTTTGCGTGCAATAAGTGTCATGAACTCAAAGAATAAATTGAGGCGCCCTTTGAATTGTCAGATAAAGTTGAAATGAACGGTAGGCATTTAGAATGTTAACAGATTGATTATTTATCTATCAGTAAATGCCGTGCCAGTGAAATTGAATAAAGTGATTGCCCGAAATTGGCCTTCACTAGAAAATATGTACAGTGATTAGTTCTTTGAACTGGTAATGCCTATCAAAATAGTAACAATTGGATAACTGAAAATTCTTGATGCGATTTTTTCAAAGCCACAGATTCTTGTTTTTACTTGTTTAGGAAAATGAATAACTTAACTTTATTTTTGGTTTTAAGCTTCTTAGTTGGAGAAGTAGGGGCTTCCACGCTTCCCTCGAGTGAGCGATCTGAAGCTGCTACTAAGAGTGTAAAGAGTAGGCTCATGAGTGAGCTGACTGCACAAAATTTGGAGTATGGCGCCCCGATTTTCATCAGGATTTTCAAAGGGTCAAGCACTTTGGAGCTTTGGATGGAGTCTAATGATGGAAGGTTCAAGCTATTCAAAGAGTATGAGATATGTGCCTACTCCGGAGATTTGGGGCCAAAAGAACAGGAGGGGGATCTACAAAGCCCTGAAGGGTTTTACTTTGTTAACGCAGGTCGCTTAAATCCTTGGAGTCAATTCCACCTGTCATTTAACTTAGGCTACCCGAATAAATATAACCGTATGCAGGGTAGGACAGGCAGCGCTTTAATGGTTCATGGTGATTGCGTTTCTATTGGTTGTTATGCCATGACAGATACTAATATTAATGAAATATATACATTGGCAACAGAAGCTCTCAAAGGGGGGCAGCCGTTCTTCAGGGTGCATGCTTTTCCGTTCAAATTGACAGATGAAAATTTAGATAAGTATCGGGATCATAGGTGGTATGAATTTTGGAGAAATTTGCAAGGTGGTTATAAGTACTTCCTGGTTCATGGCAGGCCACCAAATGTTGAGGTGGAGAAAGGTAAATATGTTTTTGGGGTATAATTTGGGTTTGTGGATTCAAGTAAGATGCAAACTCAAGCACTCACTAAACAAGCTATAGGCCTTTTACTTCCAAAGTAGTGGGTATAGACGGATATTCGTTACTGGGAAGGTGGAGTGCAAGCTGTTGTTGCAGAGAGGAAGTTAAATAGAGCTATAGCAGTGCTTTCCTTGTTAAAAAAACTGCATTAGATCCCTCTTCCTTTGTAAGGCGTGTTTCAGCTGAATTCCTATCAGGGGCTTTGATAAGTTAGGACAAGTGGGACGGAGATTAGCTGAGCATTTTGCTAGTGATAAGTTAGATTCCGTATCTGAGAGGGGCAAATTTGCACTTGGGCAATTGGATCAGGTGCGCTCTGATGATGACTCTTGATAAACGTAGGGCTCGGCGGGAACAGTCTGGAGCAATTAAACACGCTGGCGCGTGATAGATGATTAAGCTTAGAGGTTTGAGCGAAGCGGACGAAGCAATGCTAGTCCAATACTTGAATGTCAATAACGGTTAAATATCTATCATCCAAAATACCTCAACCCTATATACTTAAAGATACTGAATGGTGGGTACGTACCGGAAGTAAAGAAATTGGGGTTGTAAAAGTTATTGAGTTTGAAGGAATTTTTTGCGGGGTAATTATTGCTAATAGTCAAGCTGATGAGCATGTTCACTCTGCATAAATGGGGTGCTGGATTGCTCGTGATTTCTGGGGAAAGGGAATTGGATCTACAGCCCTTGATAAATTTATTAATTATATCTTTTCAAAGGGACCCATCGTTGGGCTGTTTGCTTCAGTAGCACCTGAAAATAGAGCGTCGATAAGAGTTTTGGAAAAATCTGGTTAGGAATTAGAAGGCGTTTTTAAAAAGGCTATCTTTAAATATGGGAAGTACACAGATGAATTCCGATATGCAAAAATAAAATTCTAACGGCAGGTTTAAACCATGGTTACCCTAGGGGCGGTAGGTATCCCGATTCCTCTCCATTGGGGTTAGTTCTAAAAACCGTGAAGCGGAGTTAATCAGATTGTTTTGTATCGCCTTTATGAATGCTTATGCATAGCTGCTCTTTTTAGCCTGTTACTTCTCTTTTGCACTACTCCTTTTAGTCGCTGGGTCAGCGCCTCTAAATATTTTATGCGTAGTAACTTTTATTAAGAGTCCTCACTATTGCCTGCCTTTGGTTAAAAGTTAATCAAAGGCAGGCAGACATTTGTCATAACTTGAGATTTGACGCAGTGCGACACTTGTCGCATACTTACCTTCTGTGTAGCGAAAATACACCAAGTGTCGCGAGAATAAAATAAATGAAAGAAATTAAACCTTCCCCCACTGAGTTGGCTCTGCTGAAAGCGCTCTGGAAGCAAAGTCCCCTTAGTGCAAGAGAAATACATGAAAAGGTGAAATCTGAACTCCAATGGTCCTATTCATCCACCCGAAAAACGCTGGACAGAATGCGTGATAAATCACTTGTGATTCAGTCTGAGGTGCATGGTATTCAGGTCTATAAGGCGGCTCTCGATAAGGTTGAAACACTAGCTCACTATGCTACTGACTTTGCAACGCGGGTTCTTGAGCTGGATGGCCCTCTTCCTATAGCCATGTTTGCTAACAGTAAGCTAGTGGATGAAAAGGAACTGGAAGAACTGCAAGAAATGTTGAATAGCTGGCCAGATGCAGATTGAAGGCAAGAGGCGTGAAGTAATATGTTGGAATTAATATCCTCTTTGTCACCCTTTGCCTTCAATCTTCTGGTTGTATCTATATTTTCTTTTCTTTGGGCATGCCTCATATATATCGTTGTAAGGGGAATATCCTCTCTGGTTAGCACCAGGATTAAGATTGTTTACTACTGGCGTAGCTTCTGGATATGTACTTTATGCGTGATTAGCTTGCCATTCTTCCTTTCGCAATTGTTGGATATCTCACCAACAGGGTTGGTACCGGAAGTCAGTTATGAAGTCGCTCCACTCGATGTAAATCTTGGCCATCGTCTGGGAGCAAGCCCTTTATTGGAGGATGGAGCGCGAAAGTTAAGTGATATCGATATTTTGGCCAGCGGCTGGTTGATTTTTTATATTAGTGGAACATTACTGAGCCTATCATTGATGTTTCGAAGGCATTATCGGCTGCTTAGAGGCTTAGAGATAACGGCTAAAACAGTGATTAAGAAAAAAGTCATTGGTAGCCTATTAACTAGCGCGCAATATGAATACTTGTCTAAGAACAATGTACGAGTGATTGTTACAGAGGCTAAGTGCTCTCCATTTGTTTTCGGTCTTTTCAAGTTGAATCTCGTTTTGCCTAGTTACTTATTATCGATGGATGCAGGACAAAAGCAGCTAGTAATGGAGCATGAGCTAACACATATAAGAAGACATGACCCGATGTTGATTATGGCTGCTCATATATTGGGCTGTTTTTTATGGTTTATTCCATTTTTGAAGTGGTTTAAAGAACAATTGTCGTGGGCTATTGAGCTAAGTTGCGATCGAGAGGTTTTGAGGACCGCTGGTATGGGTTTAGGCAAAGTATACGCTCAAGCAATGCTTCGCACACTACAGGAGTGTTCGGGGCCAGATAATCGCAATGGTGTTGTGGCTTTCTCAATGTTTGATAAGACCAGCCAGTTATCCTTGATTAAAAAGAGAATGTTAAATATTAGAGATGCTGCTCAAGAGAGTGCTTCATCTAACAAGTTTAAAATGGGAGTTTTAAGGGTATCACTTATATTCTTTACAGTGTTTTTTACAGTTGTGGGGGCTATGGCAAAACCAAGCTTGTCGATAGTTAATCCTGAAGTAGAGAATTGGATAGTGCCAATTCAAAATGCTCGTATCAGTAGCCTATTTGGCGATTTAAATAAAGTTAGAAATAATTCACATCGAGGCACTGATTTTGCCGCGCCGCTCGGTACAGAGATAGTAGCTCCTGCTGGAGGAGTTGTTATCGTTTCAACTGATCACTATAGGCACAAAAATTATGGAAAGATTATTATCATTGATCATGGGCAAAACATCCAAACACTTTACTCACATTTAGATACTAGGGAAGTAAAGGTAGGACAAAGTATAAAAATGGGGCAGAAGATTGGAACAGTTGGTATTACTGGAAAAGTAACAGGCCCTCATCTTCACTTTGAGCTGATAAAACAAGGTGAGAGAGTAAATCCTGAATACTTACTGAAGTTGTGGTTTGGTTGATTTATGGCCGGGGTTCTAATGAGTAATGTCACATCCGGTTGGTTTTTTAGCTCCTGTAGTAAAACGATTCTTAAGTGTATCTCTATTTTGTTGGTGGTGATATCCCCGTTAACGGTGATGGAAGCAAAGGGTTTATCTCAGCATGAAGGTTTTTTTAAGATCAATAATGATATCTTGACAATTTTTTTCTCTTCAAAGCCCAGTCAAATGCCTTTGAGGCTAGGAAACGGGCCAATAGTAGGTGTAAATCAAGAGGGTTCTTCTGCCTTAGAGAGCATGGTTGTCAGGGTAAAAGAGGTATCTCTTTCAAAAAATCAAGGAGTGCTTTCGTTACTGGCTGAAAACTCAATAGGGAAAGAAGAATCTTTAATGATTGTAAAGCTCTTATCAGAGTACCTCGATATCAATGCAGTAGCGGTTGGGAAGAAGTTTCTATTGGCCTTCGATGAAGAGTCACGGTTTCAAAGCCTTAGTGTAAATTTAGCATTTGCTGAGAGTTTGGAAATAAAGAAAGATGGCCAAGAATTGATTTCTGTAAAACAACAAAATCCAACGACCTTACAAAATTACTATGTCGAGGGAGAGATCAGCGGTAGTTTATATAATACAGGACTAAACTTTGGTCTAAATAATGCGGTACTGGTTAAATTGAATGAAATATTGAGCTATGAAGTAGACTTTCAGCGCGAGATTAGATCTGGAGATAGCTTCTCTGTTTTTTATAGTACTCGTCGGGATGAGTTAAAGGGTGACGAAGTTTTTCAATCGATACATTTTGCAGAAGTGTCATTGTCGAATGACGTGATATCTCTTTATCGCTATCAGGATGGCGATTCAGGAGTGGTTGATTATTTCCACCCTGATGGGAAAAGTTCAAGAAGTTTCCTAATGAAAACCCCTCTAGAGAATGCTCAGTTATCCTCATATTTTGGTAGACGTAAGCATCCGGTACTGGGTTTTACCAGGATGCATAAAGGACTAGATTTTGGAGCGCCTCTAGGCACTCCTATACTGGCTGCAGGTGATGGTATTATTGAGAGGGCTTCATATTTTGGTAGTTTTGGTAACTATATTCGAATTGGTCATCAATCGGGAGTCCAAACCATTTATGCACACCTAAGAGGTTATGCCAAAGGTATAAAGGCAGGTGTGAGAGTAGAGCAGGGGCAGGTTATAGGCTATCTGGGCGCTACAGGTAGGGTTCAAGGGCGGCATTTGCATTACGAAATACATAAAAATGGTAGGCCAGTTGATCCTCTCAGATTAGATCTCCCAGCTTCTAATAATTTATCGGGGAGGGCTTTGGATCGTTTTTTTGAATATGTTAAAGCGGTAGATAAAGATTTGGATGTCCACAGAGCTGTAAAGTGATAATGGGTTGTAGCTCTTTGTAATATCCAGCTCCATGAGTTTAATGTGATTTCATCTCCAATGTCCTTATAGATTTCTTGTCTATGAAATTTCAGTGCTAATAGGGATTCAATATTGTGGGCAGAATACAAGCTTTCAGGAATATAGTTTTCGACTATTTAGGATATATAGAGGGGGTGGGGTTTGCGTAGGTTCACTTTTTTGTTAGCAATATTATTATCTTTTGATTTTGCCGTGGCAGAAGAACTTGTTGTTGAGACTTCTGGGGAATTTAATATAAAAGGCTCTGAAATTTTTACAGTTTATTCAAAGATTCTGGGGCGAAAATATGATTTATATATCAAAACCCCCGCAGGATATAATGATAAGGCTGCGGAAAAACTAAAGTATCCGGTTCTATATCTTAATGATGGGCCTTATGCCTTTAAAGTTGCTGCAGGTGTTACACACCTAAAAAGTATGAATAAGGCTATTTTGGTTGGTATCTCTTTTGCCCATGGAGAGAATGGGCAGTTTAGTCGAGTGCGTGACCTTACTCCTGTACTTGATGAGAGCTGGAAGCGCTATAGGACTGGAGGTGCTCCGGAGTACCTGAGATTTATCGAAGAAGAAGTGATACCGTTTGTTGAGGTAAATTATCGTGCAAATCCTGCGAAGAGAATTTTGGCTGGCCAATCTTTAGGCGGATCATTTGGCGTCTGGGTGCTGTTGAGCAAGCCGGAATTATTTTCCAGCTATGTCCTGACGAGTCCGTCACTTTGGTATAAGAATGAAATGATTTTTGATATTGAGGAAGAGTATTCAAAGAAGTATAAATCGTTAAATGCCAATGTTTACTTGGCTACCGGAGCTCTGGAAACCAAAGAAGATGGCCGAATGAGTAATGACATGGTGGATGGTCATAAGAGGTTTGTCGAGATTTTACGATCGCGAAAGTATACAGGCATATCTATCAACGATGAGATAGTAAGTGGAGCTGATCATTACTCGACCTTTCCCATTGGTTTGGCAAAAGGCCTCAGGTGGATTTATCAGGACCAATGGAACCTGCCTTAGCAGTTAAAAAGTATAACCTGAAGTGAGTCAATGAAGTTATGATTTGCTCTGATATGCGTTGAGTTACTTGTCTGTTTCTTGATCTAGTTGATTGTTCCTTGAGTGGTGATTTATCGTGCTTGAAGGTAATGTAACTACAATTTTTCAGTAAACCAAACTCTAGGCGCGCCAATGACCCCGGCCTTTTTTCTTGCCTTGTGGAGTTCACTGCTATTGACGAAAGCTTCGGCTTTTTCTTTTGAGGGGAACTCATGAATCACAGTAATATTATTGGGGTTACCTATCTCCTGATATATCGAGGTCTTGGTGGCCCCCATTTGATTCAGTATCGGTTTAAAATCTGTAAGTATTTCCTGCCATCTACTAAAATCCTCTACCTCGGCATGCATAAATAGATAGATCATTTTATGTCTCTCAGTTGGATTTTTAAGTCCGTGCTGTCAATCGATTTAACTATAGCATTGAATAACTTGGTTATGAGGTGAGGTGCTATGAACCCGGCAAGTAGAGAATAAGAGTTCATCTATTTCATTGCCGGGTTACGAAAGCTAGGTTGCCTGATGTGAAATTTTTCTTACGGGAGAAGACTAGTTCATCACACCAAGTTTGCAGCCCTTGTTTTTAATCTTCACCCATTTGCTCATAAAGTTGACTGGCGATGTGTAGGCTTCATAGATAACCGCTTGACCCCAGGGCGTCACAGCTCCTTGCATGGGCTTAGAATAGGAGAAGGATCCCATTACCCATGCGCTCTTTGTTACACAGTCCCCTTTGGTTGGGAAGCTGGATGTTAGGGTAGGGTTATGATTGTACACGAGATTGGTGGCATTCAAGAGTTGTTGGGCTCTGGTTACTACGGTGGCTACTTCGGTGTCACTTGCCGGGTGGACATAGACAGTTATGTCATTTGCTGAGCTTGGGTAGAACATCACATCATTCACTGTGCCATGAGTTTCACCGGAAGCTGAATTTTGCGCCCAAGTTTGCCAACTGCTGTCACAGACTTCGTCCCAGCTTTGAAGTCCATTCGCATTCACTACAAATGGAGAAACGTGTCCGCCACCCATGGTCTTTTTTATATTGCTAAGTGAAGTTAGTGTTTTTCCCGCTTGTATCATTACACCGACACAGCGCATATTGGCTGGGGTAACATCAAGCGCGGCGCTTAGATCAGCCAGCAGGTCATTACAGCTGGTCGCAACGGTGCGGCTCCGTACAAGGTTAGGCATTGCTTGCTCTCCTTTCTTGCATATGGGGGGGTGAAATTTAAGGTGGTTTTTTAATAGGTTTTCTCTTTAGCGATTTATTGAAGTTAGCTTTGAGTTATATTGGTCGCTTACATATTGATCTCTATAAGGTCTGCCTAATGATCATTGCTCGGAGCTAAGAGTAATTCCCCAGAATTGAAATAGGGAGCTATTCTATCGGAGCACCCTTGTGAGGGTTTTATTTTTTGCTGTAATCAATATCTATACTCTGTTTTGGCTAGAATGTGGGTGCTCTTAGCGTGTGCAAATTCATATTTGTACGGCTCTATCAGCTCTCTTAAATATCGTTATTGCTCTGAGAGACATTTCTTTTAATAGTGCGATAAACTGCCTCTCGGCCATATTTTTTTCTGGAGAAATATAAAACTCTCCCGGAGATTGCTCGACAATTTTTAGGCCTTCTGGAAGAGTTGTCCCGGCGGGAAATCGGCAAATCCAGCCATCTTGGATTAACTGATTGATCCTTTCTTGGTTAAAAATCCTCACTCCTTTGCCATTTGCAATAATGATTTTCCTGTCGTTCAGCAAGGTTGTGTCAAGGTTGGCTGTCAAGAGCTCAGAAGTTTTCTCGCATTTGTGGAGACCATATTTAGGTAGGGAATCTGAGGCTATATAAATTTCGCTGAGGGGCATTTTGATCTCCCTGAAAAATAGCTCGGTCAATAGGCTTTTATGTTGTTGGTAATCTAATGTTTAAGGGTCAATTCCCGGTTTCTACCTGGCTTCAAAATGGAAAATATTTTTTTGTTTTTATTTAACTTCTTTTGGTGAATCATAACTGTGCCAAGTTCTTTGGTGCAACAAGTACTACTGTTTAACAGTAATATTTTAGATAATTTGAGGAAGGGCGGGTGTAAATTTCACACCTTGTATCAATTCGTCGCTTTTTGTAACTGGCTGGCACTTTTTGTTGAGGGTTAATCAAAAATTATCTATATAAATATTTTTTAATAAGCAGTGAGTGCTTGTGGTGAGGGTGTGGCTGGAGTAAATACTTAATAAGAACCTAGGTAGGCTTATTGAGTGCACAAATCACCCCTTCATTTTTTCCTGTTGTGGTTTTATAACCGATCGTTTTCAGGATGGTTGGAGCTGGCGGGCCGGCGGTTCATTGTGATTGTGATTGGCTGGTTTATGTAATTGAAAAATGGGGAGAGTGAATTATTTTTTCTGCTGTTTTTTTGAGATGTCTGTTGAAAAGCGAGAAGTTTCTTGTTGCTAAAGAAGCCGGGAGCATTAAGTTTGAGACGTTTTAGTTGTAAATTCCAGTGGCTGTTTAAGGTTGTGATGTTTACATCCTCTCATAGCGCGCAATGCGATCCTCAAACTATTAGGGTGAACAATCAGTATGGATAGTAAAAAAACACCGGATAAAAAAAATAAAATAGAAAGCGTTAGTCGGAGAACTTTCGCCAAGCGAGCTTTACAAGTCGGTTTGGCAACAGGAGCTGTAGCTACAGGTGTTAGCTCGGCACTGTCTGATACGTCAAATCAGTTCTATGATGAATATGACTATGTGATAGTGGGGTCCGGTGCGGGGGGTGGCCCACTGGCTGCAAACTTAGCGAGAGCCGGCTTCAGGGTTCTGGTGCTGGAAGCGGGTGCCAATGATCCTAGTGATAACACACATAATATCCCTGCCTGGCATCCCTTCGCATCAGAGGACCGCAAGCTCAGCTGGGATTTTTTCGTTAAGCACTATGCAGATCTAAGCCAGCAAAAACTGGATAGTAAATATATACCTGGCAAAGGTATTCTGTATCCCAGAGCAGCCACTATAGGTGGATGTACTACCCACCATGCGCTGATCACCGTCTATCCCCACAATAATGACTTTGATCGTATTGCAGAGAGTACCGGGGACAGCTCTTGGGAAAGCTGGAATATGCGGCGATATTTCCAGCGTATAGAGCGCTGCGAGTATGTGTCCCGTCCGGTTTTCTCTAACCCTTCACGGCATGGGTTTGATGGTTGGTTACCTACCAATCGGGGTAATCCGGCTTTGTTACTGGAAGACCCCGCAATACTGAAAATTTTTAAGGCGGCCTTGGCCAAATATGGCTTGGAAGGAGCTATCGAACAGATAGTTACGGGCAGCTTGAACCTTGATATCAATCATTGGGATGTGGCCAGCGGTTTAGAGGGGCCGTTTATTGCACCCATGGCGGCTGATAGTAAGAGTCGGCGCAGCGGTGTACGTGAGCATTTGCTGGATACACAGGCGATTTATCCCAACTTATTGCACATACGCACTAATGCCCTGGCTACACGGGTGCTGTTTGAAGGCAAAACTGCGGTGGGTGTAGAGTTTCTTGATGGGGCAAGCTTGTATAAAGCAGACCCTTATTACAATGAAAGCGGCTCCGCTGGTACTTTGCGGCAAGTGCGTGCCACTCGCGAGGTAATACTGTCGGGAGGGGCCTTCAACAGCCCTCAGTTACTGAAGCTCTCCGGTGTTGGTCCTGCGAGTGAGCTGCGAGATTACGGGATTGAGCCGGTTGTTGATTTACCCGGGGTAGGTGAGAACCTTCAGGATCGTTATGAGGTGGGTGTGGTCAGTGAGATGACAGAAGACCTGGCTCTGCTGAAAGACTGCACTTGGGGGGAGGAGGGTGATCCCTGCTTGAACCGATATCGCTATGGCTGGTTGAATAAGGGCCCTTATAGTGGCAATGGCCCAGTGCTATCCCTGGTGAAACGTTCAAAACCTGATTTGGAAGATCCAGATCTGTTTATCTTTGGAGTACCTTCAGATTTCCATGGTTATTTCCCCGGTTACTCAGAGGCGCTAAGGAATTACAAGGACCGTTTCTCCTGGATTGTGTTGAAAGGGCATACAAACAATACGGCTGGGCGGGTGACGTTGCGCTCTGCTGATCCACGAGATACACCGGATATCAATTTCCACTATTTCGGTGAGGGTAATGATGCTTCGGGTGATGATCTTGCGGCTGTTATCGAGGGGGTGAAGATCTCCAGAGATATAATGTCTGGTCCCGTTGTTGGCAAGAAGGTATCAAGAGAATTATTACCTGGGGCTGACATCCAATCAGATCAACAGATTGGTGACTTCGTTAAAAACCAATCCTGGGGGCATCACGCCTCCTGCTCAAACAAAATGGGGCCTGCCAGTGATCCCATGGCGGTGGTTGATAGCAAGTTCCGAGTTCACGGTACCAATAACCTGAGGGTTGTGGATGCTTCTGTGTTCCCTCGGATCCCCGGATTCTTTATCGTAGTGCCGGTCTATATGATCAGCGAGAAGGCCAGCGATGACATTATCGCAACGGCTACGGGGCAAATTGCCTGAGGTATCCCGTTTAAATAAAAGCAGGAAAAGAAAAAGCCCCGCGTGCGGGGCTTTATTGCATCAGAACGAGATGTTCTTTGGCGTGCGCGGGAAGGGGATCACATCGCGGATATTACCCATCCCGGTAACATAGGATACGATGCGGTCAAAGCCCAGGCCAAAGCCGGCGTGGGGCACAGTGCCGTAGCGGCGCAGATCGCGGTACCAGTCCAGGTGCTCCTTGGGAACTTCCATTTCATCCATGCGTTCATCGAGTTTCTCCAGGCGCTCTTCCCGTTGGGCACCGCCGATAATCTCGCCGATTCCCGGTGCCAGTACGTCCATGGCGGCAACGGTCTTACCGTCGTCATTCATGCGCATGTAGAAGGCTTTGATATCCTTCGGGTAGTTCATCACGATAACCGGCTTCTTGAAGTGTTTCTCGGCCAGGTAGCGCTCGTGTTCGGAAGCCAGGTCGATACCCCAGGATACAGGGAATTCAAACTTCTCCTTGCACTTCTCCAGGATTTCGATTGCTTCGGAGTAGTTGATGCGGGCAAAGTCATTATCAACGATGTTCTCCAGTCGGCTGATAGCCTCTTTGTCGATACGCTGGGCGAAAAAGGCCATGTCATCGGCACGCTCTTCGAGTACCGCTTTGAAAACGTACTTCAGCATTTGCTCGGAGAGATCGGCTACATCTGCCAGATCCGCAAAGGCGACTTCTGGCTCAACCATCCAGAACTCCGCCAGGTGGCGAGTGGTGTTGGAGTTTTCTGCGCGGAAAGTAGGGCCAAAGGTGTATACCTTGGACATGGCCAGACAGTAGCTTTCCACGTTTAACTGGCCGGATACGGTGAGGAAGCTCTCCTCGCCGAAGAAATCCTTGCTGTAATCCACAGCGCCCTTATCAGTGCGCGGTAGGTTTTCCATATCCAGGGTACTGACCCGGAACATTTCCCCGGCGCCTTCACAGTCAGAAGCGGTGAGGATTGGAGTATGCACGTAGAGGAAGCCGTTCTCGTGATAGAAACGATGAATAGCCTGGGCGATACAGTTACGTACGCGGGCTACGGCACCGCTAACGTTGGTGCGTGGGCGCAGGTGGGCGTGCTCCCGCAGGTGCTCCATGGTGTGGCGCTTTGGCGACATAGGGTAGGTATCCGGGTCTTCAACCCAGCCTACAACTCGAACTTCTGTGGCCAGCAGCTCGATGGATTGTCCCTTACCCTCAGAAGGTTTGATGGTACCGAGGATATCCACTGCACAGCCGGTAGTCAGGCGCTGCACTTCTGACTGATAATTGTGCAGGTGATTCTCAGCGACTACCTGGATCGGGTCAAAGCAGCTGCCATCATGCACGGCCAGGAAGGATAGGCCGGCCTTGGAGTCGCGGCGGGTTCTGATCCAGCCCTGCACGCGAACTTGTTCTCCTTCGCGGCCGCTGGACTTCAATAGGCTATCTACGGATTCGACTTTTACTGTCATTTTCTATCGGTTTCTCGCTGGTCCTAAAAGGTGGAATATCGCCAACTTGCCTAAAAGTTGTACAATCCACCAAGCTGAAGTTACGGCGGGCATATTGACCTGTTGCCGAGGGGAAATCCAGTCCCTTGACCATTTGGGTGCCCAGAGGGCAGGGGGTTACCAGGAAATCTCTATGGGTGTTCCGGTTGGTACCAGGGCCATAAACTCATCCTTTTCATCGTTGCTGAGAGCGATACAGCCATCCGTCCAGTTAATCCGTTGGGCGAGTGCCGCAAGCCAGCCCAGACCATTACGCTGGCCATGCACCATGATAAAGCCTATTGGAGAAACGCCTCGTTGCAGGGCCTGGGCCTTGTCTTGAGCGTTGGGGCAGGAGATATGCATAGCGCGGTAGTAGGAAGAGTCCTCTTTTTTATGATTCAGTATGTAACGCCCTTCAGGCGTTTTCTCATCTCCCTCCTCTGACTTGTGCCCCTTGGGGGATGCACCAAAGGTGACCCGGTAGGTATTTACTATCCCCTGTCCATCCATAAGTAACATCTTGTTTTCCGACTTAATAACTCGAACCAGAGTGACCTCGGCTCTGGCAAAGCTAGTTAAAAGCAGGAGTAAAATTGCAATAGGTTTCATTCCTGGGCTCTCCGGTTATTTAATGTTTGCAGAAATAAAGAGGAAAGGAGTGGTAAGTAGGTTGTTTGACCATGAGTGGTCTGCGGGGGCTTTCTGGGAGATTTATATTTTTTGCTAACCAATGTCCCTGGAGAAATTGCATGGGCCAGAAATCTAGTGGAGAGGGGAATGCGAGCAAAGCCGTTGATATTGGCTGCCAGTTTTTTCAGTTGAGATGCCAGTGTTGGGCAGTGTCGATGTTCTTAAGTAAACCAACCAGCTGACTGATATTGAAGCTAGTAGTCGCTGGCCTCTCCCGGTTTTCAGGTCTGTAGTTAACTGTGTTTTTGAGTTGGGTTAATTTTGAGGGAGCCTGTTTGAGGTTCGTTGGGAGCCAGGCAGGGAATCCTGCCCGGTGTAGCTTATGGGAGCTTTAGCTTAGCCTCGGGGCTTAACTACCGTATGTAAAACGGTATCCTGCTCAAAAAAAACGTAAAAATCGGTGTATTCCCAGCGTGTGATAGCTGGCTCACCGATAGGGCCCTTGATGCTCAGGGGCTCACCCAGTCTTGTGGTTACGTCATTTTTCTTCATTCCGCGAACTTCCTCGAAGGAGGATTCGCCACCCTGAGTGCCCACTGGCATCTCGATGGGCTTTGCCTGGGCGCCGAATGCAAAAAGCAGTGCGACGGTACCAGCAATATGGGCTACCCCGTTGCGATTTCTGCTGAACATTTATTGTTCTCCAATTTTGGTGTTCGATTACGCCACCTCATTAGAACAGAAATAATGCCAAAACACTTGGCTTTCTTCACGTTTTTCATTGTCAAAAAGCATTTTGGCCAAAGAAAAGGGATGGATAGGGTGTGCTAGGCTGACTAGTACGCTTGGTCCTGCGAGCAGGCTCGGATGCGACTTACAAGAATATTTTCGGTTTTCGGCTTACTGATTGGCGCTATATTTTTTGCGCTGTCCCTTACGCCCTCCCTGATTCCCCGCAGTGCATTTATGCAGGGCATTCTGGCTGGTACGGCTTTCACCTTTGGTTATATCTTCGGTCTGTTTGTGCACTGGTTATGGAATTACCTGGAGATTCCTGATATCCCGGTTAATCAGTGGCAGCGGCGTATATTGAAACGTGGAGCTTTAGTTTTTTGCATCTGTCTGATCATCGGTTTTCTTTGGCAGGGAACTCATTGGCAGAACTCAATTCGTGCATTGATGGGGATGGCGCCAGTATCTGGAGTTGGGCCTGTGACCGTAGGAGTGGTTGCCCTCCTGGTCTTTCTAATCTTTTGGTTGTTGGGTAAAGGGTTCCGTAGGATTATTCGGGTAGTCACGGTCCGTTTGGAAAAATATATCCCTGAGCGGGTGGCCTTGCTCACGGGGTTATTTGTGGCCCTAATACTATATTGGAGTGTTTTAAATGGCGTACTCCTTAACGCGGGGCTGCATACGATTGCGCTGATATCTGAGAGAGTCGATACCGCAGTTGCCGAGGGTTTACCACCACCAAAAGACCCAAATAAGACTGGTGGAGCACATTCCCTTTTGTCTTGGGACAGTGTTGGGCACCAGGGGCGGCGCTTCCTTTCGCTCGGCCCAACTAAAGAGGATATCAGGGAAGTAGCAGGGCGAGGCATTGAACCAATACGTGTGTTTGTGGGGCTGAATGCAGCCGAAACCCCGATGCAGCGAGCATACCTGGCCCTGGAAGAGCTGAAACGCCTTCAGGCCTTCGACAGGGAGATACTCCTGATTGCTACGCCCACGGGGGCTGGCTGGATCGATCCAGGTGCGGTCAACTCATTGGAGTTTTTATATCGGGGGGATGTGGCGACGGTTGCTGCCCAGTATTCCTATCTGCCCAGTCCGGTGGCTCTGCTTACTGATGATCAGTATGGATTGACGTCCGCCAGGGCGCTGTTCAAAGTGATATATGAGTATTGGGAGAACCTTCCCGTAGAGACCCGCCCTCGGCTCTACTTATTCGGTCTTAGCCTGGGTGCGCAGTTATCTGAAGATTCATTTGACTTCTATGACATTATCGATGATCCCCTGGATGGCGCTCTCTGGGCAGGCCCTCCCTTCGGTACAGGCATTTGGCGCATAATCACCGATAATCGCGATCCTGGAACCCCGGCATGGTTACCCCAGTTTAAAGGGGGGGAGGTAGTACGTTTTGGCAATCAGTATGGTGGTTATTTGGGGCAGGAGCCGTGGGGCCGGTTCCGTATTGCGTTTTTGCAACATGCCAGCGATCCCATAGTCTTTTTCGACTTGCGCTGGATGTTTCGTAAACCCGATTGGCTGGAGCGCCCCAGGGGGCCTGATGTATCGCCGGATCTGCAATGGTTCCCTGTAGTAACAATGTTACAACTGTTGGCGGACCTGAATGTGGGTATAGCCCCCCTGGAGTTCGGACATCGATATTCCCCTGCCGGGTATATATTGGCCTGGATGGCGTTGACCGAACCCCCGGATTGGAGTGAAGAGGAATTAAAGCGTCTGCGCGTAAAACTGAGATCCTATCCGGTGCGGTGAGATTTCCCAGACGCCATGAGTCCGTGGGTTTTTCTTGTTAAAAGCAGTTTGTGGCTTAAAGATCTACCCGCCTTAAGTTGCGGGGCTCTATGCTAGGCTGACGTTAAGCTTGGTCTAGCAGGCAGGCATGGATGCGAACAACAGTAGTCGCTTTTTCAGTTTCTGGCCTGCTGCTGGGCGCGATTTTTTTTGCTCTGAGCCTGACCCCTTCACTGATTCCGCGCAGTGCTATTGTCCAAGGCATCCTTTCTGGAGTCTCTTTTACCGTCGGCTATTCCTTTGGTGTACTTTTTCGCCGACTTTGGAAGTACTTAGATATTCCAGATATTCCACTAAATAATCGGCAGCGGCAAATACTGAAGCGCTGGGTAATTATTTTTGGTTTTTTCCTGATTTCAGGGTTTCTCTGGCAGGGTACCTACTGGCAGAACTCTGTGCGCTCATTGATGGGTATGCCTGCGGTATCTAGTACCGGCCTTATTACGATTGGGGTTGTGGCATTCGCTATATTTGTGTTCTTCAGGCAGCTAGGTAAAGGCTTCCACAAGATAGTTCTTGCAGTATCGGCACGGCTGGGAAAAAGGATTCCTGAGCGGGTGGCAATTCTTGCTGGGCTGCTGGTGGCACTGTTGCTTTACTGGGGCATTTTAAACGGAGTACTTCTGCAGTCGGGTCTGCATACAATTTCAGTTGTTTATGAACAGTTAGATGAGGTTATTGCCGACGATCTGCCTCCGCCGGAAGATCCCAACCAGACAGGTGGGGCAAATTCGTTTTTGTCTTGGGACAGCATGGGACACCAGGGGCGCCGATTTCTGACGCTGGGACCTACCGCTGAGGAAATCAAGGAGATTGCCGGAGAGGGAATAGATCCTATTAGGGTTTATGTGGGGCTGCACTCTGCTGAAACTCCTAAGCAGCGCGCTCTCTTGGCGCTCGAGGAATTGAAGCGACTCAAAGCGTTTGAAAGGGAAATTTTGCTGATTGCAACTCCGGTAGGGGATGGTTGGGTTGATCCGGGTGCGGTGAATTCCCTCGAATTCCTATATCGGGGTGATGTGGCCACGATAGCGGCTCAGTACTCATACTTGCCGGGTCCGATCGCATTGCTGACGGATGACAAATATATCCGAATGTCGGCTCGCTGGCTGTTTAAGGTGATTTATGATTACTGGGAGACTTTGCCTGCCAGTACGCGCCCAAGGCTTTATCTGTTTGGACTTAGTTTGGGTGCACAGCTTTCCGAGGATTCATTTGAGTTCTACGATATTATCGACAATCCCATCGACGGTGCGCTTTGGGCAGGGCCTCCATTTGGAATGGGCGTCTGGCGAATGATTACCGATAATCGTGATCCAGGCACGCCCGCCTGGTTACCTCAGTTTAAGGGTGGTGAGGTAGTGCGCTTTGGCAATCAATACGGTGGCTACTTGGGGCAAGAACCCTGGGGTAGGTTCCGCATTGCATTCCTTCAGCACGCCAGTGATCCAATAGTCTTCTTTGATTTACGCTGGATGTTCCGAAGGCCTGATTGGCTGGAGCGCCCCAGAGGACCGGATGTGTCCCCGGATCTTCGGTGGTTTCCTGTAGTTACCATGCTGCAGTTGATCGCGGACTTTAATGTGGGGGTAACACCGCGGGATTTTGGGCATCGCTATTCACCGGCTGGATACACCCTCGCTTGGATAGCCCTGACGGAGCCTCCCGATTGGAGTGAAGCGGAACTCAAACGCCTGCGGATGACGCTAAAAACTCAGTCAAAGCGCTGATGTTGTGTAAATGCTTGGATTTCTTAGTCCTTTTCCGTTTAAATCTGCTCTATGTTAAAACCTGTACCCCTATTTATCGGCCTGAGGTATGTGGCTGCCCGGCGTCGGCAGCAGTTCATTTCCTTTATCAATGGCTTCTCTTTGGTGGGCATGGCGCTGGGCGTTCTTGCGCTGATCGTTGTGACTTCTGTAATGAATGGCTTCGATCGTGAGCTTAAAACACGGATTCTCAGTGTGGTTCCCCACGGTTTTATTGAGCGTGAAGGGGGACTACAGAACTGGCAAGGGGTGGCAGAGCAGATTGAGCAGCAGCCCCACGTTGAGGCGGTCAGCCCCTTCGTTAAGGGTTTTGCTCTGTTGAGCGCCTATGGTGAAAGTCATGGAGTGCAGTTTCAGGGAGTGGAACCGGCTGCCTTGCGCAATGTCTCCCAAGTGGGCGAGAACATGATTTTGGGCAGCCTGGATGAGTTGAAGCCGCGTAGCTATCGCATTGTGCTTGGCCGTATCCTGGCTCAGCAGTTGAATGTGATGCCCGGTGAGTCTGTGATACTCACTCTGCCTCAAGTTTCGGTAACCCCTGCCGGTATTTTTCCCCGTACTAAACGTTTTACAGTAGCTGGCGTATTTTCCGTTGGTGCCCAGGTGGATCAAAATATTGCCCTGATGAATATTGAAGATGCGGCCCGTCTAATGCGCATACCGGGCAAGGTCCAGGGGCTGCAGCTGCGCTTCGATGATATGGATAACGCTTTAGGTAGGGTTCCCCTGTATGCCAGCGAGTTGGGAGAGGGTTTTAGCGGTGAAGACTGGAGCCATTCCCAGGGCAACCTGTTCCAGGCGGTGAAGATGGAGAAGACGGTAGTCACATTGATGCTGATGATTATCGTTGCCGTCGCTGCTTTTAATATCGTATCGGCCCTAGTCTTGATGGTGGCAGATAAGCGCTCTGATATCGCAGTGCTTAGGACCCTGGGACTTACATCCCGGCAGATTATGGCGGTGTTCGTGGTGCAGGGCAGTGCAATCGGCCTGATAGGTGCTTTTAGTGGCGCGGTATTGGGGATATTGATAGCACTCAACCTGACCGAGATGGTTACTTGGGTTGAGAACCTGCTGGGGGCCAAAATATTTGACCCGCGGGTATTTTTTGTCAGTTATCTGCCATCAGAATTCCGAGTTGGTGACGCCGTTGTTGTGCTTTCCGTGGCTATTTGCATGAGTCTTCTGGCGACCCTTTTTCCAGCTTGGCGCGCGGCTCAGATCGAGCCTGCAGAAGCTTTGCGCTACGAATAAATGTCAAAAATCAATTGATTAGTAATGATTGTTGACATGATTTATACGAATTGAGAGACGACGAATAGATTGATGAATAGCCGAGTGGAAATAGATACCGAGCAAGCTCGTCCGGCACTGGATACCCATGATGCCGTGCTGGCCTGTCATAAGCTGTGCAAGAGCTACCGACAGGGGGGTAGGGATCTCGCGGTCTTGCGAGGTGTTGAGCTGGAAGTGAAGCGTGGCGAAAAGCTGGCAATTGTTGGTGCTTCCGGGTCTGGTAAATCCACTCTGCTCAATCTGTTGGGCGGCCTGGATACGCCAAGCTCTGGCGAAGTGCGGGTGGCGGGCCAAAATCTGGCGGACTTGAATGCCAATGAACGCGGCTGGCTGCGCAATACCAGTCTTGGCTTCGTCTACCAGTTTCACCATCTTCTTAATGAATTCACCGCCCTGGAAAATGTGGCTATGCCATTGCTGATTGGAAAGCACAGTGTGGCGGATGCCCGTGCCGAGGCAAAAGCCATGTTGGAGGCAGTGGGTCTAGGCGAGCGAATTGGCCATAAGCCCTCGCAGCTTTCCGGTGGTGAGCGCCAGCGTGTGGCTATCGCGCGTGCGCTGGTTACCCGTCCAGCCTGCGTGTTAATGGACGAGCCTACTGGCAACCTGGATAGGGCAACAGCCCAGGAAATTCACAGGCTGATGGATCAACTCAACCAGGATATGGGTATCAGTTTTGTAATCGTTACCCATGACCCGGACCTTGCTGCAGCACTGGATCGCTGTTTGCACTTGATAGATGGCGAACTTCTCAGCGACTGGCATCAGGGTGACCATGTTTAAGCCGCTTCCCGCATTTATTGGCCTGCGTTATGCCGGCGCCCAGCGGCGAAGTGATGACTCCGCCGGACTGGTTTCCTTTATTTCCGGCTTGTCGATGATCGGCCTAGTCCTCGGCGTCGCTCTGATGATTGTGGTGATGTCGGTGATGAACGGTTTCGATCGTGAGCTGCGCGACAGAATTCTCGGCATTATGCCCCATGCAACCATTTACAACGCCAGCTCCGAGGTAGATTGGGCAGCGATGCGAAAAAAGCTGGCTGCCGATGCTCAGGTATTGTCTGCGGCTGAGGTTTGGCAGGTAAACGCACTAGCTCGGCGTGGCGCCGAGGTAACACCACTGCTGGTCCAGGGGGTTAACCCGGAAACCATTGTTGAAGTTTCGAATATCAGCGAGTTTCTGAGCCCCGAGGCATTTCCGGCAATGCTTAATACTGTTGAGCCCGGCGTAGTGCTCGGGCGTGGTATCGCCGAGAAGCTAGGGGTGGAAAAGGGCGATTACCTCTCCCTGATTGTGCCAAACAACGATGCGGCCTCTGGTGGTCGCCGTGCTGCCAGGGTGGCTGGTTTTAGGGTTGCGGAGGTGTTTCACTCTGGAACCGCCCTTGACCAAACGCTGGCTCTGGTCTCTTGGGACCAGGCCAAGGCACTGGCAGGCAGTAAGGGCGGAGCAGGGGTGCAGTTGCGCGTTACAGAGATGCTGGAGGCCAATTGGATTATGCGCCGACTGCTGCAGGAGCTGCCCAGGGAGGGTTTCTATGGCACGGACTGGAGTCGAACCCATGGCAATCTTTACCAGGCGATCCAGATGTCCCGCAATCTGGTGGGGCTGCTGGTCTTGCTGATAATTGCCATCGCTGCCTTCAATGTGGTTTCCACACTGGTAATGGTGGTGATAGATAAGCACACGGATATCGCCATTCTGCGTACCATGGGTGCCAGCACCCGCCAGATCCTGCTCACTTTTGTTAGCCAGGGCGCATTAGTCGGCCTGGTCGGGGCTCTAGTTGGCGGTGCCCTTGGGGTCTTGGGTTCGCTCACAGTGACAGACCTGGTGGCGGGCCTTGAGTCACTCTTTGGTATCCAGTTCCTCAAGTCTGATGTCTATCCGGTGGACTACCTGCCCTCGGAATTATCCTGGGCAGATGTAGCGTTAGTCGTAGGTGCAGGGTTCCTGCTCAGTCTCCTGGCTACTCTCTACCCTGCGTTGCAGGCTAGCCGTGTGCAGCCAGCCGCGGCGTTACGCAATGAGTAGAGGGCCCAAGTGTGAGAAGCGTTGCCGGAGTGATGCGTAAATTATTACCTGTTCCTTTGGCGGCCACAGCGTGGGTAGCAGTATTGTTCGGTACTTTGTGGTTTGATGAGTGGCGGGTGAAAACCTTCTGTCCACCTGGCTTGCGTGAAGGTTCCGTCTGTTATGCGGAGGGGTGGGAGATGCACCCTCTCTGGTTGGTGAGTATGGGAGCCGCCCTTTCTGCCCTTGCGGTTATTTGGGTCGTTGCACTTTCTGCCAGCGGAGATCGTGCAAAGGCGGCAACCATAGCTTTCCTGTTTGGGGCTCTTGCTGCACTGGGGCTGGGTATCGCTACCGACTACTCTCTACCCGCGCTAGTAGCTGTTGGTGTGGGCGCAGGGGCTTTATGGAGTGTCAGGCAGTTTTGCCGTAGGGGTGCTAGCTGACAGCGGAGCGCCGTTCCAGGCGCAGTTTCCAGCGTTTTACCACGTGCCAGCGCCAAAGGGCGCGCATAGAAAAATAGGCCAGGGTAGCAAAGAAAATACCCGCCAATAGTGAGCCGAAAAATAGCGGCATCCAAATCTTTCCTACTTCTTCCGTGAGCCACTCCCAGGATAGCTCGATATCAAAGTCCACTGGTGGGGTGCCCAGAATCCAGGCACCCAGTTTATAGGTGCTGTAGAAGATAGCCGGCATGGTGAGAGGATTGCTAATCCACACCAGAATTATCGATAGCGGCAAATTGCAGCGCAGCCATAGGGCTAACAGTGCGGCAATAATCATCTGTCCGGGCAAGGGCAGGAAGCTGGTAAATACGCCAACTGCGAATGCAACTGAAACCGAGTGCCTATTCAGATGAAATAGGTTGGGATCGTGGAGAAGAGTCCCCAGAAACTTGAGCCCGTTCTTGGCTCGGATTTCTTCGGGGCTTGGCAGCCATCGCCTGATAATACTCTTCGGCATAACTCTGTCTGAAACCTGGGTGCTGGCAGCCTTTTTAAATGAGCGCTGTACCGGGGTTTGGAAATTCTTGCTAGGGATTTTTTCCCACCCCAGATAAGCATAGAGCGCCCCCGGTAGTGGAGCATGGCGTATCTGGCGCGGGCGCTATTATGCCCACTTCGGTGTTGCAAGACTACTGCTGCCGCAAAAGTCATTCTTCACTTCAAATTGTCAACAATCTGTCTTAAGTACATTAGTTGACGCTCAGGTCGTAGTGTTTTAAGGTCTGCGGGATTTTAAGATTGTCGACAATGTTAAGGGCAAATGGCTACTATTGGTATGAACGTCCCGATACGTGAAGCCCATCAGAGTCTGGCTGAGCGTCTTTTTTTGACACTGCGCGGTGAGATTGTAGAGGGGCGCATCGCTGCGGGCAGCAAAATTAGTGAGCCTGAGCTTGCCCGGCGTTTCAATGCAAGCCGGGGGAGCCTGCGCGAGGCTCTAATGCGCCTGGAGTCCCTGGGTTTGTTGGAGCGCAGAGTGAATGTGGGCGCCCGTGTGGTCGAGCTGAGTGAGCGGGGCCTATTGGAGCTCTATGAGGTGCGTGAAGCCCTTGAGGGCATGGCCTGTAGGCTGGCAGCTGAACAGCGCAGTGACGAGGACTTGGTGGCTTTGCGCGGAATGCTTGCGGGCCACGAGCAACAGGAGGAGCTGCAGGCTGGCAAGGCCTATTTCCAACCGGAAGGGGATTTCGACTTTCATTTTCGCATAGTGCAGGCGTCCAAAAATGATTTACTGATCGACACGCTATGCAATCGTCTTTACTACCGTGTTCGTATGTATCGCTACCAGTTGGGTATGGCCAGTCCCAGGGCCCAGCGTGCGTTTCGCGAACACAGCCATATCATCGAAGCCATAGAAGCGGGGGATGGGGAGCTGGCAGAGTTATTAATGCGCCGGCATATCCGCGCTTCCAGGCAGAATATTGAAAATAAACTGAGGTAGAGTATGAGCAAAAAGCCTTCCGCCGGCGCGCGTTTTCGCACCGCACTTGCAGAAAATTCACCGTTACAGGTAGTCGGTACCATTAATGCGTATTCCGCGATCATGGCCGAACGTATTGGCCACAAGGCAATTTACCTTTCCGGTGCAGGTGTTGCCAACGCCTCCTATGGTCTGCCCGACCTGGGTATGACGAGCCTCGACAATGTACTCGAGGATGTTCGCCGTATTACCGCTGCCAGTGACCTGCCGCTGTTGGTAGATATAGATACTGGTTGGGGCGGTGCTTTCAATATCGCTCGCACCATTAAAGAGATGATTCGTGCAGGCGCAGGTGCAGTGCATATTGAAGATCAGGTTGCACAAAAGCGTTGCGGCCATCGCCCAAATAAGGAAATCGTTTCCAAGCAGGAAATGGTGGATCGTATCAAGGCTGCAGTAGATGCCCGTACCGATGATAACTTCTTTATTATGGCCCGCACCGATGCCTTTGCTCAGGAAGGGCTGGATGCGGCCATTGAGCGTGCCCAGGCATGCATTGAGGCCGGTGCCGACGGTATCTTTGCTGAAGCAGTCACTGAATTAGAGCACTACAGAGCGTTTAAAGAGGCATTGAACGTGCCGATTTTGGCAAATATTACCGAGTTTGGTAAAACCGAACTGTATAACACCAAAGAGTTGGGTGACGCCGGTGCAGATATCGTACTGTATCCGTTGTCGGCGTTCCGCGCTATGAATCGTGCTGCGGAAAATGTGTACACCAGCATTCTGCAAAATGGCGACCAAAAAGCGGTTGTGGATACCATGCAAACCCGTGAGGAGCTGTACGACTACCTCAATTATCACGTGTTTGAGCAGAAACTCGACGAGCTGTTCAAGAAGTAACGGATTTTCGTTTCGAGTAGATACCAGCGTGGTATTTACTCAACGAATAAAGAAACTGCGTATTTAAAAAGGGGAGATAAGAAGATGGTAGAGAAAGCATTGGGTGGTGCCGGTCTGCGCGGCCAGGTTGCGGGTAAAACTGCACTGTCTACAGTGGGCAAATCCGGTTCCGGCCTGACTTACCGTGGTTACGATATCAAAGATCTGGCTGAGCACTGTCAGTTTGAAGAAGTGGCCTACCTGATTTTCTACGGAGAGTTACCTACTAGCGGTCAGCTTGCTGAGTACAAGGCGGTGTTGAAAAGCATGCGCGGCCTGCCGCAAGCGCTGAAAGAAGTTCTTGAGCGCATCCCCGCTGATGCCCACCCGATGGATGTCATGCGTACCGGTTGCTCCATGCTGGGTAACCTGGAAGGTGAAGAGTCTTTCGCGCAGCAACTGGAGAAAGCCAACCGCCTGTTGGCCGCTTTCCCATCCATTATTTGCTATTGGTACCGTTTCACCCACGACAATGTGCGTATTGAAACTGAAACCGATGATGACAGCATCGGCGGTCACTTCCTGCATATGCTGCGTGGCGAAAAACCTAACGCGCTGCATGAGCAGGTTATGAACGTTTCCCTGATCCTGTATGCAGAGCACGAGTTCAACGCATCTACTTTTACCGCACGTGTTTGTGCATCTACTCTGTCAGACCTGTTTAGCTGTATTACTGGAGCGATCGGTACCCTGCGCGGGCCCTTGCACGGTGGTGCTAATGAAGCGGCGATGGAAATGATCGAGCGTTTCTCCAGCCCTGATGAGGCAGAAAAAGAACTGCTGGGAATGCTGGAGCGTAAAGAAAAAATTATGGGCTTTGGGCACGCTATTTATCGCGAGTCCGATCCGCGCAATGTGATCATCAAGGCCTGGTCTGAAAAGCTGGCTGAAGATGTGGGTGATACTGTGCTTTACCCAGTATCAGTCCGTTGTGAAGAAGTGATGTGGCGCGAGAAAAAATTATTCTGCAATGCAGACTTCTTCCACGCTTCCGCGTATCACTTTATGGGGATTCCCACAAAGTTGTTCACACCGATTTTTGTAATGTCCCGCGTTACTGGCTGGGCTGCACATGTATTTGAACAGCGCGCTGACAATCGCATTATTCGCCCGAGTGCAGAGTACGTAGGTGTTGAGCCTCGTACAGTCACTCCAATCGCCGAGCGTGGTTAATTTTCATTTCATTATTGAAGTGAAGCACACCCAGTGTGCCGGCTTCAGGTTGCCTTTTGGGGTGATCTGGAGCCACTCTCGGAAGAGATATGATTTTAAAAAGATTCGACTGAACTGATTTACCTGCTATGAATACTGATTACCGCAAATCACTGCCCGGTACGGACCTCGATTTTTTCGATACCCGCGCCGCCGTTGACGCGATCCAGCCCGGAGCCTATGCCAAACTGCCGTATACCTCACGTATTCTGGCGGAAAACCTAGTGCGTCGCTGCGAGCCGGAAAAACTGTCCGACTCCCTGAAACAGATTATCGAACGCAAGCGCGAATTGGACTTCCCATGGTTTCCGGCCCGGGTTGTATGCCACGACATCCTCGGTCAAACCGCACTGGTAGACCTCGCCGGTCTGCGCGATGCTATTGCCGATAAAGGCGGTGATCCCGCCAAGGTAAATCCAGTTGTTCCCACCCAGTTGATTGTGGATCACTCTCTCGCGGTAGAGCATCCCGGTTTTGAGAAGGATGCTTTTGAAAAAAACCGTGCGGTAGAAGAACGCCGCAACGAAGATCGCTTCCACTTTATCAACTGGACCAAAACCGCATTTGAAAACGTCGATGTGATTCCCCCCGGTAACGGCATCATGCACCAGATCAATCTGGAGAAAATGTCTCCGGTGGTGCAGGTGCGCGAGGGCGTGGCCTTCCCGGATACCTGTGTCGGCACTGATAGCCACACACCGATGGTAGACGCCCTGGGTGTGATTTCTGTGGGCGTTGGTGGCCTGGAAGCTGAGAGTGTGATGCTCGGCCGCGCCTCTTATATGCGTCTGCCGAATATTGTTGGAGTGGAGCTCACCGGAAAATTGCAGCCGGGTATTACCGGTACCGATTTGGTATTGGCTCTCACTGAATTCCTGCGCCGCGAGCGCGTGGTTGGTGCCTACCTGGAGTTCTACGGCGAAGGGGCTTCCAACCTGACCCTGGGCGATCGCGCCACTATTTCCAATATGACTCCGGAGTATGGCGCTACTGCGGCCATGTTCTCTATCGATGAGCAAACTATCGACTACCTCAAGCTCACCGGCCGCGATGATGAGCAGGTAGCCCTGGTAGAGAAGTTTGCCAAGGAAACGGGCCTCTGGTCCGACACCTTGAAGGATGCCGAATACGAGCGCGTACTGGAGTTCGATCTGGACACAGTAGGTCGTAACCTTGCTGGCCCCTCCAACCCCCACGCGCTGCTGCCGGCCTCGGAACTGGCCAATCGCGGTATCGCCAAGGCCTGGGAAGAGAAAGCCGGTGAGATGCCCGATGGTGCTGTGATTATTGCGGCGATTACCAGCTGCACCAATACCAGTAACCCGCGCAATATGATTGCCGCAGGCCTGATTGCCCGCAATGCCAACAAGCTTGGCCTGACCCGCAAACCCTGGGTGAAATCCTCCCTGGCACCGGGCTCCAAAACGGTAAAAATGTATCTGGAAGAGGCCGACCTGCTACCGGATCTGGAGCAGATGGGCTTCGGCGTAGTGGCTTTCGCCTGTACCACCTGTAATGGCATGAGCGGCGCCCTGGACCCGAAAATCCAGCAGGAAGTGATCGACCGCGATCTGTATGCTACTGCAGTCCTGTCTGGCAACCGCAACTTCGACGGTCGTATTCACCCCTATGCCAAGCAGGCTTTCCTGGCTTCACCGCCGCTGGTCGTTGCCTACGCTATAGCCGGTACCATCCGTTTCGACATCGAAAAAGATGCGCTGGGATACGATGCCGATGGCAACCCGATTACCCTGAAAGACATCTGGCCCAGCGACGAAGAGATCGATGCGATCGTACGTCAGAGCGTGAAGCCGCAGCAGTTCCGCGATGTGTATATTCCCATGTTTGAAGAGCGGGGTGCCGCAGAAGAGCAGGGTCACGCACTCTATGACTGGCGTCCAACGAGCACCTATATTCGCCGTCCACCTTATTGGGAAGGTGCCCTGGCAGGCGAGCGCAGCTTGAAGGGCATGCGCCCGCTGGCGTTGCTGGGTGACAATATCACTACCGACCACTTGTCTCCCTCCAATGCCATTCTGGCCAGCAGTGCTGCCGGTGAATACCTGGCGAAGATGGGATTGCCGGAAGAGGACTTTAACTCCTACGCAACCCACCGTGGTGACCACCTCACTGCCCAGCGTGCAACTTTCGCCAATCCGAAGCTGCTCAACGAAATGGTACGCGATGATAAGGGCGAGATTCGCCAGGGCTCTCTGGCTCGTGTCGAGCCGGAAGGGCAGGTTACCCGTATGTGGGAGGCGATCGAGACTTATATGGATCGCAAGCAGCCGCTGATTATCATTGCTGGTGCCGACTATGGGCAGGGCTCTTCCCGTGATTGGGCTGCGAAAGGTGTGCGCCTGGCCGGCGTGGAGGCGATTGCCGCCGAAGGCTTCGAGCGTATTCACCGCACCAACCTGATTGGTATGGGTGTGTTGCCGCTGGAGTTTAAGCCGGGTACTACCCGCGAAACCCTGGGTATCGACGGTACCGAAAGTTTCGACGTAATCGGTGAGCGTACCCCCCATGCCACGCTGACTCTACTGATCCACCGCGCCAACGGTGAGACAGTTGAAGCTCCAGTTACATGCCGCCTGGATACCGCAGAAGAAGTTTCCATTTATGAAGCTGGGGGTGTTTTGCAGCGCTTTGCTAAAGATTTCCTCGAAGCAGAAGCGACGGCCTGAGTTATGAAGTTTACTCCTCAAGTAAAAATCCCCGCGACTTACATGCGCGGGGGAACCAGCAAGGGTGTTTTCTTCCGTTTACAGGATCTACCCGAAGTTGCGCAGGTTCCAGGAGAGGCCCGTGATAATTTACTGTTGCGGGTAATCGGCAGTCCGGACCCCTACGGTAAGCAAACCGATGGTATGGGTGGCGCCACTTCGAGCACCAGCAAAACGGTGATCCTGTCTGCCTGTGATAAGCCCAATCACGATGTGAACTACCTATTTGGCCAGGTTTCCATCGATAAGCCCATGGTCGATTGGAGCGGCAACTGCGGTAATCTCACTGCGGCTGTTGGAGCCTTTGCGATTAATAGCGGCTTTGTGGATGCTGCGCGGATTCCAGAGAATGGTATTTGTACAGTGCGCATTTGGCAGGCCAATATTGGCCAAACCATTATCGCCCATGTGCCTATTACCAACGGTGAAGTCCAGGAAACCGGAGATTTCGAGCTGGATGGTGTAACTTTCCCGGCAGCCGAAGTGGAAATTGAGTTTATGGACCCCTCGGACGGTGAGGGTGCCATGCTTCCCACCGGTAACCCCGTCGATGATCTGGACGTGCCCGGGATCGGTGTGCTCAAGGCGACCATGATCAGTGCCGGTATCCCCACCATCTTCGTCAATGCGGAAGATATTGGCTATACCGGCACTGAGCTTCAGGATGCCATTAATGGCGATAGCAAGGCACTCGCCATGTTCGAGACCATCCGTGCCTACGGTGCAGTGAAGATGGGCCTGATTTCCTCTGTGGAGGAGGCCGCGGCCCGGCAGCACACACCGAAGATTGCCTTTGTCGCCAAGCCACAGGGCTACATCGCCTCCAGTGGAAAAAAGGTAGCGGCGCAAGATATTGATTTGCTCGTGCGAGCCCTCTCCATGGGTAAGCTGCACCACGCCATGATGGGTACCGCTGCTGTAGCTATCGGTACTGCAGCTGCGATTCCCGGCACCCTGGTAAACCTCGCCGCCGGTGGGGGGGATCGTAATTCCATTTGCTTTGGCCATCCTTCAGGCACATTGCGGGTTGGAGCCCATGCAAAAGTTGTTGGTGGCCAGTGGGTGGCCACCAAAGCCATTATGAGTCGCAGTGCCCGGATCCTGATGGAGGGGTGGGTAAGGGTGCCTGGCGATAGTTTCTAGGGTTAATTGGCGTCACTTTGGCGGGGGCCCTGTAAGGTTCCCGCTATTTTTCACTTCTTATCTCCTTTACTTCTAGTTATTTAATAAGTGCTTTTTCCAATTGAGTAAGCTTGATCTGAAGCCAAGACATTTTTCTCTCTGGCTGGTGTAAAAAATTTCACCGCTTTCTGTGGGAATTTGTCTCCTTAATTTATGTAAAATAAAAAAATATTTCTAGAGTCTGCTTCCATTCCTCCAAATATTTAAGTAGTTGGCTGATATCCTGGCTTAAAGCAGATTGGTCCGATTTGTCCTAATCGCGATCCCTCCCGTCGTATCTTGGTTTCACAGAGCTCTCCTTTCTGAGATTTTAATCTAGTCGCCGTATAGCCGACGGCCTTTAGGGTTAGCCACGTATAACAATCAAATTTGGCTTTCCTTTTACAGCAGATTGGAGAGACATCAATGAGAATTAAAAAACCACTTACCCTTGCGATTGCAATGGCAAATGTTGCGGTAGTGTCGGCTTGGGCTCAGGAAGAAAGCCAACAGGATGATGATTGGGTACTAGAAGAAGTAACGGTTACCGCAACCAAGCGCGAAACCAACCTGATGGAAACCCCGGTAGCGATCAGTGCATTTACTCAAGAAGAGCTGGATCGACAAGGGATAAAGAACGTAAAGGATTTGGGCAACACTATCCCTAATGTGGATATTGGCTATGATGCCTCCCAGTCCTCCCCTGTAATTTCTATGCGGGGCGTGCGCTCTACTAACACCACTGAGTTTGGTGACCCAGCTGTTGGTTTGCACTTCGATGGTATTTACTCATCACGCCCCCAGTCTGCTATGGCAATGATGTTTGACTCCGAAAGGGTTGAAGCCATGCGTGGGCCGCAGGGCACCCTTTATGGGCGTAACTCTACCGTTGGTGCCATTAATGTTATTTCAAAAAGACCGGTAATTAATGAGTTCGAAGGTTCAGTTGGAGTTGAGTTCGGTCGCTGGAATCAAGAGCTGGTAAAAGGTGTTATCAATATTCCAGTTTCAGACGCCTTTGCTCTTCGTGCGTCCTTTATGGATGAGACACGGGATTCCTACCTTACCGGGTTTTATGACGTTAACCAGTGGGATAATCGCTATATTGATGCTGACTCTGTAGGTGCGGGTGTATTAGCTGATAACGCAATCACAACTTTTATTCAGGCGAATAACGCTGAAGGAGCCACAGACTATCAGCTGGTCAGGGCGGATGCTGAAGATTTTTATGGGAATGTTGATCAGCAAGCGGTGCGTATAGGTGCGTTATGGGAACCGACTGACGATATTTCTTGGTATGCCGTAGCGGAACACTATCAGGATAGTAGTGCAGGCGGCATCAACACTATCGACTGTGAAAAGGCTGAGCAGCGCGAAGATGGAACAACTTGTGAAACCTACTACGGCTCCGGTGCTGATGAGTACACCGTAGCGGTGAATGTACCAGGTGAACTTGATCTCACCATGACTTCATTCCGTTCTAACTTCCGCTGGGATTTCAGCGATACCATGGCGTTTGTGTATAACACCGGGTATGCAGTTCAGGAACGAAGCAACCTGATTGATATTGATGCTGGTCGCAATACCTGGGATATGAGTATGAGCATTACAGACTCAGAAAATGTCTCTTACTCCCATGAGTTACAGTTACAATCTACAGGTGATGGTCCCCTACAGTGGATTACAGGTTTGTTTTATTTCCACGAGACCACTGATCTGAATGGTTACTTTCTGGCCTCATTAGATAATGCCGTATTCTGGAGGCAGCCAGATAGAACTATAGAAGCCAGCGCAGTATTTGCTCAGGCTACCTATGACCTTACTGATACCCTCCACCTAACTGTTGGTGGTCGATATACGGAAGATAAGAAGAGTGATGTAGGTGGTAACAACCTGAGTTGCACTCGAGACTGGTCCACTGAATCAGATGAAGAGTATGGCTGCTTCCCTGCCTATTTACAGGGCACCTTTAATAGCTTCTCTACCAACCACTTTGCTGACAGCTCAATTTATACAATTGATACTTACAATGATGTCAGCAAGAGCTGGGATTCATCCGACTTTCGAATTGGTCTCGATTATGACCTGACAGATGAAGTCATGCTGTATGCATATGTTGCAAGTGGATTTAAGTCCGGTGGTTTGGGTGATGTTGTCATCCAATATGAGCAAGACCCGGACACGGCTGAGTACATCTACGATGATGAGGGAAATCGGGTTGTTCAACAGGTAATTGACACTAGCTATGATGAGGAGAAGGTCATTACTTGGGAGCTAGGAGCAAAAGGTACCTTCTTGGATGGTCGACTAAATCTGGCTAGTACCTTCTTTTTCTCCGACTATAAGGATATGCAGCTAGCTGCACCTGATACTGCATACTCGTACTATGCGGTAGAGCGAGAAGGTGAGAACGCAGGTGAAATTACGACCGAGCCCGTCGTTATTTACCTTACTAAGAATGCTGCTAGCGCAGAGATTATGGGGTTAGAGTTAGAGTTTGACTGGGCCCCCTATCCGAATGGCCGAATCAGTGGTTTTGCTACCTGGATGCAAACAGAAATCACCTCTGATTTTCAGAACCGCTGGAATTTCAATAACCAAGCGTTATTCGAAATTTCGGATTACGGTTTAGCTCATGACAATACTAATGAAGAGCTCTTCCGAAATTTGAAGGGTAATGAGCTGCCTGTATCACCTGAATTCAGCTTCACAATCAATTATGATCACACCTTTGAGTTGGTCCACGGCGGTGCAATTATTCCGTTTATAGGCATCCACTGGGAAGATGAGTCTTATCTGACCTACTGGAATGTTGATAAGCATGATTTCCCGGCTGGTGATACTTCGGCTTATGATGATGGCCGAGATTCTTTCTGGATGATCAATGCGTCCATCAAGTATATAAGCCCAGATGATCAGTGGAATGTTGAAGCTTATGGTAACAATATTACCGATGAAATTGTTCCGTACTACGCAGATGGAAGTGATGGCCTGGTATCCGGTCCATTCTCCACACCTGTGAGCTACGGAGTACGTTTCAACTACAATTTTTAAGTAAAGTTCCCAATAAGAGCCCCTCAAATCCGAGAAGCCCTGGGCTGCTCGGATTTTTTTCATTCTGTCTTGTATACCTATGGAAGTCATCGTAGTCTTTGTTTACTAATATATCCCAGTATATGTTTAATAGCTTTTCCGGGTAAAAATGAAGTAATGACAGGGTTATTCTTATGCCAGAAATTGTACTTGAAAAAGAACGTAAATCTGTATTGGTGGAGAAGATAAGGAAATACCTTTCTGAGGAGTTTGATCTCGAAGCTGGTGGCTTTGAGGTGGAGTTCTTGATCGATTTTCTTGCAAGGGAGATGGGGGCTGGCTTCTACAATCAAGGGCTGCATGATGCACTGGCTATTGTATCTTCAAAACTGGAAGATATATCTGATGCAATTTATGAGATTGAGAAGCCTGTGAATTAGATCTATCACTCCTCCTGCAGTGTGGGTAAGGGGAGGGTTAAGAGGGTACAGCAGTGATCTGTAGTTCAATATTTGGGGTGCCTTTTATGCTGTCTTTTCTGCCTGAATAAATAACATAGTCAAGAAGACCAGAATAATACTTGGAAAAAGGAACTACTGAATTCTGACATTTCCAGAAGCAGGGTTAGTGCCAGTACAAAAATCGGGTTCAAGAATCCATAAGCGGCTACTTTGGTGGGACCAATTTTTACCGTGTCGAACTGCAGCAGAAAGAAACTCACTAGTGTGGTGAATAGCGCTAAATAAAGTAAGCTGCCATTGAGTTGAAAAGATGTATTTTGCCAGTTTATGGTGCCTAAGAGGGGGAGGGTAAAAAACAATAACCAGAGTGCACCGAATAAAATTACCCAATAGGCCATGACCTCTGTAGGTTCATCAGAGTGAACCCGCTTAACCAGTGGGTTATACAGGCTAAGTGAAATTGCACCTGATAAGAAGATCCAGCTCGCCCCCGGTTTAGGTCCAGTGTTAATGCAGCCATATTTCTCTTGAAGCCTATCCAGGCTGCACCCAGGGTTCCCAGAAATAACCCAATAATTTTCTGGGTACTTATGGAAAGTTTTGCAAGTGATGCAGAAAATTTTTAAAGAAAAGCAGAATCAAACAATAATCTCTTGCTGTGTAGAACAGTGGACGCTGCCTCCACCTGAAGCAATTCCATCAATTGCTATTTGCTCAATTATATGATTGGGGAAGGCGCTTTGCAAAACAGCTCTGGCTTTCTCATCTGCATTTCTATCGCCAAATTTTTGAGCAATTATTGCGCCGTTACAAACATAGTAACCAATATAGCCTGCGGCAAAGTCTTTAGTACCAAATCTCTCATTAATAATTTCTGGTGTATCCAGGACGTGTAGGTTTAGCGGATTTCCATTTGCGTCGACACTATTGCTTAATGTGTTGATATTTTCGCGAGTAACCTCATAGTCATAGGAGGATTGATAATTATCCCTGCTGACTATAACTTCCCCTGGTTTGATAAAACGTGCGTAAAAATCGGTATGGCCGTCTGTGATATCCATTCCCTTAATGCCTTTGAGCCAAATAATTTTACGTAATCCGAGCAGTGTCTTGAGTTCCTTCTCAATATCTATTTTTGACCATCCTGGATTGCGGTTTTTATTGAGGATGCAGCTCTCAGTCATAATCGCTGTGCCATTTCCATCAACCTCAAAGCACCCACCCTCTAGTACAATGTTGGCTCTCTCATGGATTGCTCCAGATGTATTGGCAATATACCTGGCGACTTGTTTGTCTAACGAGTGTTCCTGTTTGTTGCCCCAACCATTGAAATTGAAATTCAGTGCAATTTTCTCCCCATAGGTGGATCTTACAAAGATAGGGGCAGTGTCACGAAGCCATAGATCATCGACTTCAAAAGTATGAAGCTCGATTTTAAAATTTGAATTATCTATATCCAGTAGCTCTTCTGCTTCATGTAAATTTTTTCTGCTCACAAGGAGAGATACGGGCTCATATTTGGCAATTGTATTTGCAATTAATGCCAGATTCCTTTTTACCTCAGGAACTTGCTTATGTGACCAAATATAATCATTGGCAACAAAAGCCATCCATGTTCTCTTGTGTTGATCGCTTTCATCTGGCATGTGCAGCGAGCTGAAGGTTAAGTCCTGCATGGCTAATGATTTTTTTGCGAATATCGGGGCTGCAAGTAAAAGGCTGCTAATCTTAATAAATAGTCTTCGGTCAATCATGGTGGTTTTCTGTTATTTCAGATTGTTGCTTTTTTGCAGTTTCATGGAGTTGAGTTTAATATTCTTTTGCGTCTTAGGCTACATATTTATGTGATATTTCTGTGGAAAGTGATAGTTTAAGGGGCTTGCTGATTCTTTCTTTTTAGGTGGATTTGCTGCGTCTAAGGGGAGGGTTTATCCTGTGGGTTGGCGGTCTATATCTTTATAATTTTTTTATTAATTTAAGATATAATTAATCAAATATTAAAATGAATAAATAATTTATTTCTGCAGTGCTCGGTTCGTATTGGTCGCTACATATCACGGGGTGGTTATGATAATGTCCTGGATTTAGTAGCTAAAGCTTCCTGATTTCAGCACTCTTTTTAGTTGTAAGGGAGCATAATTACTCCTTTCATTGGTGGAGTGTACCCTTTGTATCGATAACCACCTGAGCTTTATGTATAGGGGTGAAACCGAGAGTTCATGTTTATACTTTACGCAGATAGCAGTGGCCTGATAGTGAAGTTATTCGAGGTGGCATGTGAAAGTATTGGTTGTTGGGGCGGGACCTACTGGTCTTACCGCTGCCATTGAGCTTACCCGCCTTGGTTTGTCACCAAGGATTATTGACCGTCGGGACAGCGCATCCACTCTAAGTAGGGCTGTGGGTATTACTTCCCGCAGTCTTGAATTGCTTTCGAAGTCAGGCGTTTCAGAGAAATTGATAGCTGAAGGTATTGCTGTTCAAGCTGCCTGTATCTATCTGGATACGCGACTAGCGCTTGAATTCCCCCTTCACTCCGATCGCACCTATTTCCCCACTATTCTCGGATTGCCTCAAGACAGGACCGAATCCCTTATGGCCCAGGTACTATCAGGTATGGGTGTTGAGGTCGAATATCAGAAAGAGCTTACATTTCTTACTGAATCTGAAGGCGGAGTGGTAGCCCAGTTTAATGCGGGTGAGGAGGAGCGTTTCGATCTTGTGATTGGAGCGGATGGTATCCACAGCACTGTTCGTGAGGCTGCAGGTATTAATTATCCTGGGTTTGACCTGGAGGAAGAATGGTCGATTGCCGATGTCGATACCGATGGTTGGCCCCCAAAAAGAAAGTTCACATTGGTAAAAATGGAGTCCGGAGTGGTAGCTGTTGCAGTGCCTTTAGGGGAGGGGCGCCATCGTTTGGTGGCAAGCTGTGACGATGCCATAGGGGCTTTCCCAATGGCATTGGATATCAAGAGGGTTCGTCGTCAGGGAACCTTTAATATTTCTGTTCGCCAGGCTGAGACCTACTCGAAAGGCAGAATACATCTTGCTGGAGATGCAGCCCACTGTCATTCTCCTGTAGGCGGCCGCGGTATGAACTTGGGGATTGCCGATGCTGCTGAGCTAGCAGCGCGGGTTGTAGCAGGGCGGCTCACTGGGTACTCAGAATTGCGTCACAGGGAGGACAAGAAGGTTATTAACGTTACCGAGCATGGCCGCAAAATAGTCACTGGGCAATCCCTTAAGGCAAGATTTGAATTCAGGGCCCTTATAGCTGCCGCCAACTCTTTGCCGACGGTGCGGAGAAAGTTGGGGCAGTTTGCGGTAGAGCTTTAGTCGTGTAAATAAGTAGCAGCTTCTAGCTTGGGTTAAGTCTATACAGGGAAATTGTTCAAATTTTTTGATGCCAACAGCCTATCTTTTTAACTTAACTGCTGTACCAAAAACCAGGATCTCTGAGGAGCCGTCCATAATAGCACTTGTAGTAAAGCGAATACCCACTACGGCGTCAGCACCTTTCTGTGTTGCGCTATCGCTCAGTCTTTGAAAAGCTTTTTTTCTCGCTTCGGTCAGCATTTCGGTATAGCCGCGGATCTCTCCACCGACAATACTCTTGATCCCTGCCATTAAGTCACGACCGATATGTTTTGACTGAACAACATTGCCAGTGACGATATCCAGCACCTCTGAGATTTCCTTTCCTGGTACTGTTTCTGTAGTTGAAAAAATCATTTGACTTCCTTCTTATGGCGAAAGCTAGTGTAAAAGTATATATCTAATACGTGGTTATCGTAATCGAATGGTTATATATCTTAATTATTTTCCTGAGGAAAGTAAGCATTGCCAATAACCAACATCCACCCACTGCCCAAACTTGTATCCCACTTCCTTAAAATGAGCGACTTTCTTCATGCCAAATTTCTCATGAAGTGCGACGCTACTTGCATTGGGTAGTGCTATACCGCAGATAACTGCATGAACATCAAGCTGTATCAACTGCTTTAATAATTCTGCGTAAAGCTTCGAACCCCAGCCTTTGGATATTGAATTTGTATCTAAATATACGGTAGCTTCTACTGAGTGCTGATATGCACAGCGCCCCTTCCATTTACTGGCATAACAATAGCCAACTATGCGACCTTCATATTCTGCGACAAGCCAGGGGAGGTTGTTTCTGGAGCATTCTTCGATCCTGTTGGTGATAATTTCAGTTGAAACAGGCTCGGTCTCAAAAGTAATAAAAGTACTTTCTATATAGTAATTGTAGATTTCAGCAATCTCTGCGGAGTCTAAAGTAGTAACTGGTCTTATCATGCTTATTCTTAGTTCTTCCCTCGTCGTAATAAGAAAAATGGTCAGCTTAATTAATGCTTGCCTTCCTTGGTGTTGTTCAGTGATTTCTCTAAAGCCTTCGATTCTTCTATTACTCGAACTGACCAGTCTGTTCGTTGCTGATCAGAGATTATATCAGGATCTATATCATACAGGCTCCAGTTTCCCGATGGGTCTTTCACAAACTGGGTGCCATACCATTGTGGTTGGTTTAGGTTCATCATTAATCGATCCCATGTAGCTGCTTTTAACCAATTTGCCTTGCTTTTGTCCTCAGCAAGGATGGCTGCTATGGTGGTAAGTGCGTGAGCGAGCCTAATATCTTCCGCATTATTGCCATGCTGGAAAATAAGTGCTGCATGGTAGAAGTCTTTTGAAGTCTTAATTCGGCCCTCTGCTAGCATCTTTAGTACTTTTTCACGTCGATTCTTGTCTTTATGATTAAGTACATTCCAGTCGATTTCGTCGTGTGAAAGCTTGCGTGCAATCTGATCCTGGTTAAATAAACGGGTTAGCTGCTCATTTTCCTGTGGGTGTCGGCTCTCAGATGCCTTATCTATACCTGTTCCGTGATCTGCAAGCGAATCATGAATTGTAATACAGCAAGTATAAATTAGAATTTTAATCAGGGTCTTTTTCATGCAATTACTTTTGTGCTGTTAATGGTGAAGTATGGGGCTGATAGCCCCATGCTACTTCTTTATATCGCTATCGTAGGATAAATGTTAGGTATCCAGCTCTTATATGCCAGTTTATAGAGTCAGAAATAAGCTCTTGCTTGTTCTTATTTTCATTATCTTCAGGTTGCGTGTATAGAGATTGGGTATTACCTGGCTGAGGCTCATTTGAGTAGCTAAGTTGATACATGTTTAGATCCCCTGGCTACAATTCATTATTCAGGGTGTCTTCCTGGTGTGCGCACCCAACGAGAGCAATAAGCAGAAATGCTGATGATATGAATCTCTTTGTCATCTTGGTATTCTGCTTAAGCATTATGTGACCTCGGATATCTTAATTTACCAGCTGTAGTTAAAATGCTCCAGGGTCCAAACCAGCAAATAGTGATTTTAAACTGATAGTTTTCTGAGAGGCAGGAAGTTGTGATTTTCTGTCTTGGGTTTGAGTGCATTTGGAAATCACATGATATACAGAAGTGTCCATTTGCTTTAGGCCCATATTGCCCCAGTTTATTTCTTGCTTACATGTCTATTGTTGTCATGGTATTGCCAGAGAACGTTGATTATCTTCCATTCGTCTCTATCATTTTTATATAAGTGCATGTAGTCAATCCACTCATCTACAGATAATTTTACTGATGCAGCTCGATTATCAATATCAAGGATATCTATATCAATTCTAGGGGAAGGTGGAAACTTATCTCCATCCTTATTGTAGTTTTCGGCTATCCAAAGCATGGTTTCATAATCTGTCTCCATTATGAATTCTGAACCATCCTTAGTTTTCCAATAGGTTCTTTTGACTAATTTTTTATCTAAACCCCTACCCATTAATTTGGGCTTAACTTGGTGTTGTGATTCAATATAGTCGAGTACAGCCCTCTCTATGCTTTTCTTATCATCGGGTGAATTTGCAGTTACAGCATTGACGATCAGGAAAGATAAAGTGAGCAATGCAATCCGATACATAAATACTTCCTTGGATTTTTTGTGGTTTATTTTATATTCTGGTTGAGAATATCTGTCTAACTATCCACGTTATTTATCATTGAAGTTGATCTTGTCCTTTTATATAGGTGGCTGAAATGTATCCTGTGTCTATCTGCCTTCTTTGACTTGAGGAAGCAGGGCTGTACCAGATCTATCTATCAAGATGGCTGGATTGGATGATTTTTATCGATAGAACTCAACATAAAATTTTACGTTCCCTAGCGGTTTTATGTGGTGCCTTATAGTTGGTTCTACTACGCCAAATTTTTTAGGACTCAACTCAACAATCTCCACTTCAGGCTCTTGAATCGTATATTCCAGTGATCCGGAGAGGATTACAATTTTCCCCCATACTCCGTCCTTGGTATTGTGATCTTTCAGTAGTCCTGGAGGGATGTCTTGTTCAGTGAATTCAGGGGTTTTCTTATAGGGGGTTATACCTGGGGGCAACTCTTTCATTGACGGCAACCTTTTATTGTTTGGATAGAATTTTGGCAATCTAGCCTTTGGTTATAGGCTGATTGGAGCCACATTTTTTGAATGGTTCTCAATAAACCCTAGGTAGGTTGATGCGAGAAGTTCTGGTGCTTCCCACTGCGGATAGTGTCCCACTTTTGCCAGTTCTACGATGCCAGCTGGCCGCTCTATCAGTTCGCGGAACCGGGCTACCATATGTGCGCCTGAAACCGGGTCATATGAGCCATTTATGAGCTGCAGTGGGCCAGGGTACTGGTTTAGGGCATCCAGCCATCGCTGGCGGTATTCGAGTCGTTCTTGCATGTAATTTATCAGTTTGTGGAAACGGTATTTGCCGCCGTTGTACTGGATAATTTGCCAGAGTTCACGCAATTCGGTCTCTGTGGGCTTGGTGGCAGGTCCAAACAGCACCTTGAAACTGCGGCAGAATTGACGATAGTTCACTAGCAAGTTGATCAGGGGGCCGATGGGGGAAATCAGTAACTTCTGGATGGGTCGTGCTTTGTGCGTTTCAGGAAAGAGACCACCATTCAGTAAGCACGTAGAACGGAAAAGCTTCTTTTCCCGGCTATTGTCTCTAGCGAGCAGTTCCTGGGCAACGGTATCGCCGTAGTCGTGTGCCAATAGATGTAATGAAGTGATTTCTAGGCGATGTAGAAGCTCTTCTTGTAAGTCGGCTTGCTCATGGATGCTATACCGGTGTTGTTTTGGTTTGTCAGAATACCCAAAGCCCAGCATATCCATGGCAATACACCGGAAATTTTCCGTAAGTTGTGGCCAAACTTTATGCCAGTCATAGCTACTTGTTGGGAAGCCGTGAACCATCAATAGTATTGGCTTCTGAAGGTTATTTGGATCGCTGTCGATATAGAATAACCGGTGATTTTGGTAGCTGAAGTATTGGCCACTTGATAACCACTGTTGAGGCTGCATTGGTTCTTCCATTTCTTATCGTTGTATTCGCAGCAAAGATTGCATGAAGCGAGTACAATCTCAAGCAGTGTCGGATATTGGCGTAAAGAGTAACTACCCTGTGCCACGCAGGGCGTAAATCGCGGGCTTGTTGATTACCTTCCATACAGAAAGCAGGGTAACCGAGGCGGTTAGGCCGATAATAAGTAGTGGTGGCAGCAGCCAGCCCCAGAGGCTGGTTTCAATGCTGAACTCGCTTTGCTCAAGCCAAAGTGCCAGTGGGACCACTACCAAAGTCGCTACAGCGATACCGATAATTACGGGAATCAAGCTATCGATCAGGGTGTGATAGAAAATCGTCGCTGGGCGGGCGCCGATTGCCATGCGCACGCCAAGCTCGGTACGCCGCAGTTGTACACTGTAACTGAGCACTCCAAAGATACCGATGGCAGCAAGGCTGAGTGCCAGTAATGTGAGGGCGGTGGTTACCCAAACTGAGACCCGGTCATTGCTTAGGAGTAGGTCTCGCGCCTGCTCCAGGGAGAATAGCTCGGAAACTTTGTACTGCCTGTTTACTCCGGCAAATTCCCGATTGATTTCTGTGGTGCTGAGTGGTTGGTGAGGCTTATGTCTGAGTACGAGTAGGGGATAGCTCACATTGATACCGCGCACAAATAAGCGGGCGGGTTCCTTTTTGCCGGGCAGGCTTGCGTTGCGCACTATGCCGACCACTTGGTAGGGCAAATCACCTCGCCAGTAGTAGCGCTTACCTAATACTTCTCCATCCGGTTCCAGCTGCTGGGCCAGGGTTTCGTTAACGAGCATCATGCGATTGTTATCGGAAAACTCAGCCGCACTGATATGGCGGCCAGCTACCAGTGGCATACGCAAAATGGAAAGGTAGTTTTCGTCGACTACTGTGGTCTTGGCCATCACCGGGTTTTGTCGGCTGGCATCCTGACTCAGGGATGTGGTCCAGAGTGGCCGGCTGATAGAGATAGGAGTGTTTAAGCTCAGGCTGGCATTTTGTACTTTAGGGTGCTCCAGCAATCTTTGCCTGATGGCCTTCAGATAACTCTCTCGCTCGGTAGTGGGGGCGCTCCTAAGATTGCCGATATTCAGAGTCATTACCTGAACGTTGTCCAAAGGGAAACCAAATGGTTGGTTAATCAGGCGATTGGCTTGCAGGAATATCTGTAAACTGGCGACTATGAGTAAGCTGGTCATTGCCACTTGGCTACTGATGAGTACCTTGCGGATTAGAGGCGAGATCTGTACGCCGGAACCTTTGCCGCTGCTCTGCAGCATTTGATTCAGTGCGCGGTAATTAACCTGGCGACTGACTATGGCTGAGAAGAACAGGGCGAGAAGTAAGGCACACAACAGTGCAAAAACCAGTGTCTGCCAGTTTAAGGTGAGCTCTTGAATGCGAGGAATTTGTTCCGTAGCCATCACCTTTAATACTTCCGTCGACCCCAGGGCTAAAAGTAGAGAAAGTAATGCAGCCCCTAACATAAGTAGGCCGATTTCACACAGCAGGGCCAAAAAGATATGTTTTTTGTGTGCGCCCAACGCGACCTGTATCGCCATATTGCGTTGTTGTTTGGCTGCGCGAGAAAGAATCAGGTTGGTAACATTGGCGCAGGCAATTAACAGAAGCACCAGTGTACCGCCCATTACCATTAGAGTTCGCGTGGCACTGTCGCCAAGTATTTTATTGGCGAAGGGGGTGAGTCGGTATTCAACGGACCTTTCTACCGAAGAGGATCTTCCCGCTAGGGCCGCTTGATACTGGGCATCCATTAATGTGCTCAATTCATGCCCCGCACTGGCGGGGTCAATGCCCGGCTTCAGCTTTCCTGTGAGCATGCGAAAAGGCAGGAAGCCTCTCCAATTATTTCTGCGCTCTACTTGTGTATCGTTAAAGTCCCAGGGCAGCCAGACCGCCGTTTGTCGGCCCTGCTTATAGATCTGGGGTTCAATGAAGTCTTTGGCGGTGACGCCGACAATACGAAAGTCCACCTCCCCAAATTGCAGGCTTTGCTCCAAGACATTTGGGCTGCGCCGGAACATCTGCTCCCAGGTTTGATAGCTGATAACCGCCACGGGAACCCGGCTGTCGAGCCCTTCATCGGTATTGAATTGTCTGCCCAAGGCCAGGGGTGCTCCAGCCAGCTGGAGATATTCCGGAGAGACATAGGAAACATTAACCCGTGGTGATCCGGATAAGTTGCGAACCACATCTTCCCAGAAGTACACCAGGGCGCTGGATTCGAAGAAACTGTCGTTCTTATAGATTTCAACCAGGGCGGGGTATTGGCTGTTGTTTTCCAGCCGCAGCTGCTTGTTCTGGTAGAGATTACCATTCACGACATACAGCCGATCTTCGTCCGGGTAGGGTAGGGGCGCGGCTAGCAGTTGGTAGTTGAGATTAAATAGCGTTACCAGGGCGCCGAGGGTGATACCCAGGGTTAAAATAATAGTGGTGGCGTAGCTCCGCGCCCGGCTGAGGGACTGGAGGGCAATGGACAGGTCCTTTGTGGTGATCATAGGGCCATCTCGTGAGGCTCTTTTATGGGCTGTGGCGTTGAGATTTTTCCATCCAGCAGATGCAATTGACGGCTGGCCATATCTGCATAGCGAGGGTCATGGGTCACCATGCACAGGGTGGTACCTTCATTATTGAGTTGCCGCAGCATTTCCATTACTGCATCGCCATTGTGGGAATCCAGGTTGCCGGTGGGCTCGTCCACCAGTAGCAGGGATGGATTGCCAACTAGCGCCCGGGCTATGGCGATTCGCTGCTGTTGGCCACCGGATAACTGGTTAGGTTTGTGAGAGGCCCGGTGACTCATCCCCACCTTCTCCAGGCAGTGTTTCACTTTTTTGTCGGCTTCAGACTTGGGAATGGGATTGCGTCGGTATCGCAGGGGCAGGGCGATATTGTCGTAGACAGAGAGTTCGTCAATCAGGTTAAAGGACTGGAAGATAAAGCCTACTTTCTCGTTACGAATTGTCGCCGCCTCACGCAGCGACAATTGAGCGACTTCAGTGCCTTCAATCTGATAGCTGCCGCTGGTGGGGAGGTCCAGCAGGCCGAGGATCGAGAGAAGTGTGGATTTACCGCAACCCGAGGGGCCGCAGATAGAAACAAATTCCCCCGAGTAAATACTCAGGTCAACGCCCCGCAGGGCGTGAGTTTCCATTTCTTCGGTGCTGAACACCTTAGTGATCCCGGCCATATGGAGGATTGGCTTGGACATAGCGAACTCCCTGTTCTCGCTTTGGGTTTCAGGCTTTAGTCAACAATCTGGATATGCTCAGCTTCATTAAAATTGGCCATATCCGAGAGGATGATACGGTCCGCTTCATTGGCGCCTTGGGTGATCTGGATATATCGGCCCGACTCCTCACCGAAGCTGATGGGCTGGAGTGCCGCTTCCTCCCCGTTTTCATTAATCAGGAAGAGGTTGGTCTCACTGTGCCTCTGTACATTGATAGGTCTCTCGACGAACAGTGTATCTTCCATCGTAGCGGTGAAGATCCGGGCATCGACGTTGAGCTGTGGCCTGGCAGACTCCGGGGCGCCCGCGCTAAAAGCAATTTCCACTTCAATATTGCCGTCCCGAACCTCAGGAGTAATACGGGTTACCACGCCCTCGACTTTTTCCCTGCGGGTATCAATTTCAGCGGGCTGGCCAACCTCCAGTTGCTCTGCTTTGGATTGTGGTACTTGAACCAGGGCGAGTAGATCTGTCTCGCTGCCGATCAACGCCAGCTCCTGGCCGGGATCGACACCTTGCCCCAGCTCTACTGGTAGTCTTTGTAGTATGCCGTCCAGGCCGGCGCGTACCGTCAGTCGCTCTGTTCGTTGCTGGATACTTTGCAGTTGGGTCTGGGCTTGGTTGATTTGCTCGCGCTGGATTAACTCTGATTCGACGGCGACTTTGCGCAGGTGATTGATACGCTGTTTTTGCAGGTCCACACGTTTTTTCATCTGCTCTTGGCGTAAGACGGTGGTTTGGTAGGTGAGCTGGGAAACCACTCCACTTTTTACCAGCTCGTCCTCAGCTTCGCGACGCAACTTGATCACCTGGTAATTGGAGTTCAGCTCCGCGAGTATGGCTTCCTCCGCGAGCACATCGCGCTGGTTGTTCAGAACAAGCCGGCGCAGATTAGCTTCCTCCTGTTCCAGGGAGGTTTCGGCTCCATCCAGATCGCGTATTAACTCTGGATTACTCAGCTGCATAATGATGCTATCACTTTGTACTTCTGCACCGGGACGCAACATAATTTTTTCAACATTCGCTGCGGTTAGAGCGGTAATTAACGTCTGCTTGTCTGAACGCAGCCTACCATAGCCATCTACCACAACCTGCAGGTCTCCCCGTTGGACGGTACCCAACATCAGCTGTTCCCGCTGAACTTTGTAGGCGCTATCAGGAAGTAAGAGGAGAGTGCTGGTGAATGCCACAAAAGCTAGAGCAGCACCACCCAGCATTAAAGGGTGCTTAATCAGGGGGCGTTTCTTAGGTTTAATAATATCCATATTGCGGCATTTCCTTGGTTAAGCAATCGTTGCACGCTTTTCTGCTGTGAAACCTTGATGTGGAGGCGAGTTAGAGGTGGAAAACCATAGCGATTAAAAAGGGTGGTATTCCTGTTGGAACTCCGAGGGAGGGCGGGTTTTTATCTTGTAATTAGTACTGTCGAGCATATTTTTATGATCAAAACTTAGGCTGTATAAGGGTTTTAGGTAAGGCTGAAAATGCAGGAAAATTGGTGCAAGAACCAGTTGCTTGCGGTGAATGGTAGGGAAATACAGGACGGTTTGAATATTGTGAGGTGGGCAGTCACTTGAGAAATTTAACGATTACCCAATGAATTTTGAGGATCAACTCACAAGTTAAAAGGAAGAGATATGATGGAAATAAGGTGTCGTGGCTTAGTGAATCCGGTGGTTTGTCTAAACCACTACACCGTTAACAAAATAGGTTTGTAAAAAGAAGGGCTTGATAAGCCTTAGTGCAAATTACAGGCCGGGGGTTATCCCAGAGCTTTGACCAATAGCGCCTGTTGAAGTTGATCGTCATCAACCCCCTCTGGTCGGGGTATCTGCACGATATGCCCGGATCCCGGAGCTACATCGATCGCTTTGCCTTCCGTATTCTCCATTTGCTTCAAGGGGAAGAACAAGCTACCGCTGGGAGTCATTAACTCCAATTGATCACCGCGTTCAAAGCGATTTTTAACATCAATCGTCAAATACTCAGGACTTCCGTCAATAAGCTCGCCTACGAACTGTTGGCCCGGAGTTGATATCAATCCCTTTTCATATTGCTGGTATTCTGCTGGTGGATGGCGACGGTAGAAACCTTCCGTGTAGCCCCTATTTGAGAGGGTTTCCAATTCGTCCATCATCTTCATGTCAAAGTCTTTTCCTGCTGCAGCATCGTCTATCGCGCGACGATAGATCTGGGCAGTACGAGCCACATAGTAGTGGGATTTGGTGCGACCTTCGATTTTTAAAGAGTGAACCCCCATTTCCGTGAGGCGCTTGACATGCTGTACGGCCCGTAGATCTTTGGAGTTCATGATGTAGGTACCGTGCTCATCTTCGTAGGCCGGCATATATTCTCCAGGACGACCTTCTTCCTGCAGTAAAAAGGCCTGGGAAGTACTGTCACTGGCGGAGGTGGGTTGCTGGGTTTGCACATGAATCAACTCGCCAACTTCATTCTCTTTGGCTTCATGAGCTTGGTATTGCCAGCGGCAGGAGTTGGTGCAGGCGCCCTGGTTGGCATCTCTATGGGTCATATAACCGGACAGCAAGCAGCGCCCGGAATAGGCGATACAGAGTGCACCGTGGACAAAGACTTCCAGCTCCATCTCAGGCACTCTCTGGCGAATTTCTTCAATCTCATCCAGGGACAGTTCCCGGGAAAGTATCACCCGAGATAACCCCTGGCGATGCCAGAACTTTACGGTTGCGTAGTTTACCGCATTGGCCTGAACGGATAGGTGGACTGGCAGATCAGGCCAACGCTCCCTTACCATCATGATCAGGCCCGGGTCGGACATAATCAGGGCGTCAGGCCTCATTTCGACAATTTCTTCCAGGTCCCGCAGGTAACTGCGAACTTTGTCGTTGTGAGCGGCGATGTTAGAGGCGATATAGAACTGTTTTCCCTGCTGGTGTGCTTCTTCTATGCCTAGGCGCAGGGTTTCAATATTTTTGAATTCATTATTGCGCACACGCAAGCTGTAGCGGGGCTGGCCGGCATAAACGGCATCGGCACCATAGGCAAACGCATATCGCATATTTTTTAAAGTCCCTGCGGGGGACAGTAACTCAGGTTTAAACACGGAAAAACTCATAGTGGAATAGTTGGACGCGGCCGCATGTTAACGGTAATCAAGGTTGCACTAATTGATATAAATCAATTAGTGCCGGGGTGGAAGTGATAAGCTGATTTGGACGGGGCTATGCTTGTTTTTCTAGCCGAATAGTTGACCTCTGACCTCTGACCTCTGACCTCTGACCTCTGATTTATGTTGCTTACTTGTTAATTCTGTAGGACCCGTTGATAACCTTGCGTATATACCCAGTCATTATTCTTGGCTGGCAAGTGGCATCCAAAACAGTTGTTAAGCCCGCTGCCCTTCCAGGTTTTGGTTTCACTTTCTGTTATTCCTGGCTTAAATAAAGCCCATCCCCAACCTTCGGCCCAGGTCTCGTTTTTGGGAAATCGCCCTTCAGTGTCCTTTACCATCATAAATGTGAACTGGAGATCAGAGGAGTAGTATGCCAAACCAGTAGTAAGTGGTTCTGATTTGGTGCTGTTGACGTCTTTTACCAGTACTGCGCCATCCGGGAATTTTCCGGTGTTACGAAAGGCTTTAACTGCCGCAGGTTGGGTGTAAACATTGTGGGTATCCCATCCCTCGCCATTCGAGGACTTTACCTGATAAGAGCCGAGAAAGGTCCAGTTTTGGCGGTAATCCTTAGGCAAGGTGATATTTCCCCGTGGATCGACGAAATTACTGAATGTGGACTTTAGGTTTTCCTGGGCTATGGCCTGCAAGCTAAAGAGAATTCCCAGTGTCGCTAAACAGATGGTCCGCATGACGTCTCTTCCTATGTTGATTCAATAGAGATGAGGATTAACTCTGGCCCTCAATATTTTGAAAGTATAGGGAGGCGAGGGGTGATGAACTGTCAGCTAGCTGACAAAAAAATTGGATTTAGCCTTGCGCTAAGTCTTTGAGGGCGTTTTTGTTAAGTAAACATATATGTTGGCGTGTGTAATCGATTACGCCTTCCTGTTTCCAACGGTTAAGTAGCTGGCTGACAGTTTGTCTACTGCCGCCGGCCATAGCCGCTAACTCAGACTGGGAAAGCCTAACGTCCAGTTCATGCCCGTGGGCGCAGGGTTGCCCCCGAAAATAAAAGAGTTGAGATAACAAGCTTGCTAATCTTACAGGCAGTGGTGCGGTGATATGCTGAAATATACGCTGCTGCAACAGGGATTCCCTGTTGGCTAAATGCTCTATAAGGTCTTCTGGGGTTTGTGACAGAGAAAGCATCAGTGTATTGAGATTTTCTGGAAAGGTTACCTCTAGCTCACAGCCTATTTTGGCAATTGCTTCGATATCTTGTGAATTCCCGCCTAGGCCGGGGCCAAACCAGGAGCCTGGTCCATATAAGTCTACAAGCCCAGAATTGCCTTGAAAATCCACTTTATGGATAAGAACATAGCCTGTATGAATAAAATAGATTTTTCTGGATTCTTGTCCCTGGCGGAATAATACTGTTTCTTTAGCGCAGTATATTCTTTTTGTTTTAGCGGCTATTTCTTGCAATTTAACATAATCCTGCTGGAGGCTCTTAAAGTTAGGTCTCTTTGTTTCGAGCGAGTTAGTTTTTTTGGGGGGGAAATTGAACCCTTAGCCTAATGTCTAATTTCAAACAATATCGCGTCGGGTGCACCCTAAATCCCTCACAAGCTGGTGTCTTAAATAGTAATGGTCTGGCAGGCCGACTTAATGTGGCGGTCGTAAATTCCAGGAGCCAGTATCATCAAGATATTTTTCTCGATTATCAAGCTTCGGGTCGAGAATCTCACTTCAAACTGATTAGTGGCGTTGTCGAAAACAGCTAAACTTGTGTAATTTCCTTTTGTTTTTTGCATCAGGCTCTTAGCTATGTGTTCTGATTCAAGCCGGGCTGACCGCCCAGATTATGATCAGGTGATACAGGATATTGCTGATTATGTTCTCAAATTCCAGGTTGATTCTAATGAGGCTTGGCGAACATCCCGCTATTGCTTGATGGATTCTCTGGGTTGTGCGTGTCTGGCATTAGGTTTTCCTGAATGCACTAAATTATTGGGTCCTCTGGCAGAGGGCACTGTGGTGCCTAATGGGGCCCGTGTGCCGGGTACCCAATTCCGTATGGACCCGGTAAAGAGCGCCTGGGATATAGGCGCTACCATTCGCTGGCTGGATTACAACGATACATGGCTTGCGGCAGAGTGGGGGCATCCATCTGATAACCTGGGGGCCATATTGGCGGTCAGTGATTATCTTTCCCGGAAGAAGATATCCGTTGGGGAACCCCCGTTAAAGATGCGAACAGTCCTGGAGGCAATGGTTAAAGCCTATGAGATCCAGGGTGTATTGGCACTGGCTAACAGCTTTAATCGTGTGGGACTCGATCATGTTTTACTTGTGCGGGTAGCTTCGGCGGCAGTGACGGCCTGGTTAAAAGGGGGGAGCCGGGAAGAGGTGATGGCTGCAGTCTCTCTGGCATGGGTGGATGGCAGTGCTTTACGTACCTATCGACATGCGCCTAATACTGGTTCCCGTAAGTCCTGGGCTGCAGGAGATGCCACATCCCGGGGAGTGCGTCTGGCTGAAATGGCTTTGAGTGGGGAAATGGGGGTACCTAGCGCGCTGACAGCAAAGCAGTGGGGGTTTTATGATGTTTCTTTCAGTAAAACCAATGCCGATCAGAAAATAAAGGCGCCGGTAAATCGCCAATTTCACTTTTCCCGGGAGTACGGCTCCTATGTTATTGAAAATATTTTGTTCAAAATTTCTTACCCAGCTGAGTTCCATAGTCAAACGGCTTGTGAGGCGGCGATTATCCTGCATTCAAAGATTGAAGGACGTTTCGCAGATATTGATAAGGTTGTAGTCACTACCCATGAGTCGGCAATTCGGATTATTTCCAAAACAGGTCACTTGGCTAATGCCGCGGATAGAGATCATTGTCTTCAATATATTGTTGCAGTCGGCCTGCTGTTTGGAGATTTGTCCGCCGGGTATTATGAGAATGATTTTCACCAGGATCATCCGGAAATAGATGAGTTACGTAAAAAAATTGAAGTTGTTGAGGATAAGCGTTATAGCGATGAGTATCTCGACCCGAACAAGCGATCTATTGCCAGCGCAGTCCAGGTATTTTTCAGGAATGGTAGCGAGACAGAAAAGATTGAAGTGGAATATCCATTGGGGCACAGACGCCGACGTCAGGAGGGTATGCCGTTGCTAGAGGAAAAGTTCAGGTCAAACCTGCTCTCGCATTTTCCTCCTCATCGGGCGGAAAAAATCATTGGTCTCTTCAAAGCACAAAAGAAATTTGAGGAGACGCCAGTAAATAGATTTATGGATTTATTGGTAATTTGACCAATTCAATTTCCGCTTAAAGTGGACGCAGAAAAGGCGGCCAGAGGCCGCCTTTTCTTAAGTTCTTAAAGATATATGACAGCCAAACTGCTCAACCCAAACCCAATTTGGATGGCTGCCCTATAAAGCAATAATTAGAACTTGTACTCAGCACCGATACCGGCATAGCTGCGGTCGTAGTCGCCATCAGCAGTTTCGTCGGTGTAGAAACCGAATACTTTGGCAGAGCTGTTGAACTTGTAGTCAAGGCCCAGGCTGTAGGTCTCACCACCTTCCTTTTTAATATCAGACTGGCCGTACTGAGCCTTCATAGTCCACTGTTCGATTTTGTAGGCTACAGAGCCCATCCAGCCGTCGGTGCTGTTGCCAGCTGCGTCTTCCTGGTCTTCGAACAACGCACCTACCTGTACAGGGCCGATGTTGTACTGGGCTACAAAGCGTTGAACGTCGATGTCCTGGCCTTCAACATCCTGGTCGAATGCATAGGCCATGAAAACGCCATTATTATCGTAGGCAACAGAAGCTGAGATACCGTTGTTGCGCTCTTCACCAGTTTCTTCGTTAATGACTTCGCCTTTATTGCTGATATAAGCAGTAGAAGCTTTGAAGCCAGCGAAAGAAGGAGTAGTGTACTGCAGGGCATCTTCTTCGCGGTTGTCGCTGCTGGTAATCAGGCTTTTGATATCGCCTTCCAGGTCGTTGAACAGGTCAACTTTCTTCTGCGCAACTTTCAGCGGGGTGTCAAATTTACCCGCGATAACCTGACCAAAGCCGCCTTCCAGGCCAGCGTAGATGTTGCGTTGGGAGAAGGTGTCATCGGCGTCTCCGTCCATATCTACTTCGTATTCCATACGGTAGATACCCTTGATGCCGTCGGTCAGGGCGATTTCACCCTTAACGCCCAGGCGGGAGGCGTTGCTCTGAACGTCAGTTTCAGAGCCATCACCCTCATCAGCAGCCTGGAAGGTGACATTGGCTTTGCCGTAAAAGTCGAGTACATCGCCTTCATCTTGGGCGTTGGCCATTGTAGGAATCATGGCAACGATGGCCAGAGAGAGAGCGGTCTTATTCATAGTCGTCTCGCACAGTTTATGGTTTTGGGTTGAGGGGTGGCCTTCCGTTCTGTTTGTTGGCTGTCCCTCTATTTGGTGCGGATTTTGCGACTTGAATATTACAAACATGTTAAAGATGGCACTTTTCTTAAAAAAATATGACCAGGCGGTGCCATTAATAACAGTTAAGGCAGCCTGAAAATTGTAAATCACGTCGTTTTAAGCCTTGAGTGGTGCAGCTGTATATCTTTTGTAGATGAAGCCTTTGTGTGGATTCCTTACAGGGAGTATTTCTTATTGATAGCAATGGGCCGCAGGCTGACAGGTTCCCCTGTCGCCAAAGGAGAAAGAAGAGCTGGTGGATCTAGGGTACCGATACTTGGCGGGCCGATTGTGTGGCTATGGGTGTTTTCCCTGTCAATTGTATTGGTTGGGCTACTTCCCGTATTGCCCCGGCCCACAGAGCTATTGGGTGGCTACTTGGTAGTAAGCCTTGTTGTGGCACCGTCTTCGCAGCGTATCAGTCTATGGGGCATTCTTTTAGTGTCCTTTGCTGGGTCGTCCTGGGCACTATTTTCCAACCAGGCAGTCCTGGATCAACGATTGCCTCTTTGGGCTCATGGGTCAGATCATTTCTTGGATATAGAAGTCACTTCTTTGCCAGAAATCCGCTCAGTAGACGGAGGGAGCTGGCAGCGAGATCCGGGTGTCAATATACGCTTTCAGGCTAAAGTGGTCTCTACGAATGAAGATATTGTCTCTGGGAGTCTTCTCTATCTCACCTGGTACCGAGTAACTCCGAGCGCTCTTGTTCAATTGCGAGGTAACAGTCATTGGAGGTTGCCCGTCCGTCTAAAGCGACCGCGGGGTAGTGTAAACCCCTATGGGTTTGACTACGAGGGCTGGTTATTGCGTCGTGGTGTGTATGCAACTGGCTATGTTCGCCCGAAAGATCTAAATCCAGAATGGTTGGGGCAGGGCTGGGGACTGGCGAAAATACGCGATGTGTTTCGTGAAGCTCTTCGAGAACTGCCGATTGAAAGGCCTGCACTGGCGGCTGCGCTGCTACTAGGGGATCGCAGTGGGCTCAGTGGAGAGGAACGTGAAATATTGCAGCGGACGGGGACAGCGCACTTGTTGGCCATTTCTGGACTTCACGTTGGGATGGTTGCGGGCTTTCTACTGCTGATCGGTAATATGATTAGTCGAAGTGCTGGTGTGTTTATTGGCGCTAGCCTGCGGTTACTTCCGGTCATCTTGGCGTCTTCCGGGGTCTTGGTTTACACCCTGCTGGCTGGCGCACCGCTATCAGCCCAGAGGGCGATGGTAATGACATGGGTGTTGCTACTCGCCTGGCAGTGGCGCCGTAGGATAGGTGCGGGATTTGCTTTCGCTCTGGCTTTGACGCTTGTACTGGTGATTCAGCCTCTTGCCTTTTACGAAGCTGGATTCTGGCTGTCATTCGCTGCAGTAGCGGCGTTGCTCCTCGGCTTCGGTGGGCGACAGGTGATTGGGAAGGGACACCAGGACCAAGGTAGGGAAGGGGGTTGGCGGTCGTTACCCAGGGTTGCAGATACTCTCAATGCTTTTCTTCAGCTGCTACGTAGCCAATGGCTGGTCGCGCTGGGCTTGATACTACCTTCAGTTGTCTACTTTTCCGGTTACAGCAGCGGCGGATTACTGCTTAACTTACTCGCTATTCCGTGGTTGGGCTTGCTAATCCTGCCAGCTTTGATGTCGGGGGCTTTGTTAATAAACACGGCGTTGGGGCATTTGTTTCTCAGTTTTGCCGGATGGCAGCTGGACCTTCTCTTGCAGCTATTGGAGAGAGCTGACAGATACTTGCCCACCTGGCAGGCTCTGAGCCCTCCCCAGGGTGTGTTGATGTTATCAGTTGTCGCGGGGTGCCTGCTGATGTTACTGATGCCGAGGGGAATGCCGGGAAGAAACCTGGGGTGGCTATTCCTGTTACCTCTGATTCAACCGGTATTGCCTCTACCTGCAACTGAGCGTGAGGGGCTCACATTTGCTGTGTTGGATGTAGGGCAGGGCCTGGCTTTAGTTCTTTATTCTTCACGGGGTAAGCTGGTAGTTGATGCCGGGCCGGTTTCGAATTCCGGATGGAGTGCGGGAAATACAATTGTTGCACCGTTTCTCAGTGGTAGAGGAATTGATCAACTGGATGCGCTGATTGTCAGCCATGGTGATCAGGATCACGCCGGGGGCGTTGAGGGGGTGTTGTCTGGTAAATCTGTTAGCAACCTGTACGCACCAGGAAAGTTAGGGCAAAAATTAGCGGCTGGCTTGGATGTATTCTCCAAAACTTGCGTTGCGGGCAAAGAAGAAAAATTTGGTGAAATTAATATCCGCTGGCTTTGGCCCGAGCAAGTAACAGTTACTGGTGAGGAGAATGACCACAGCTGTGTTGCCCTGGTTGAATGGGGTGAGGTACGGATATTGCTAACCGGTGATATCAGTGCTGCAGTAGAGCGCCGCCTGGTAATGACTTATCCGCAGTTTGTTCCAGTGGATGTACTGGTGGCACCTCACCATGGTTCAAAGACTTCATCATCCATGGCTTTGTTGAACTGGGCAAAGCCCAGACATGTTGTTTTCAGTGCGGGATTTCGTCATCACTTTGGTCATCCACACTCCGATGTGGTTGCGCGGTATCACGAAGTTGGTGCGCGAATTTTCAATACTGCCGACAGTGGCGCGGTTGAATTTTTCTGGGGGGAAAACGCTCTAGAACCTGAAATTTTTATCGCGCGGTCGGCTCCGCGATTTTGGTATGCGAGTCACACTGATAGCGAAGGATTACCTGGAAGACTTAGCCGCCGGGAGTAGCTGTGATAAAGTGCCCATCCTGCATCTCAAGTGCAGAAGAAAATTACGAAAATCCCTCTCGCTGTTTGGGGCCAAAAAAGTGTTTGAAATAATAAAATCTGGCGGCTGGCTGATGTTGCCGATCCTGCTTTGTTCTGTTGCCGTAATTGCAATTTGTATTGAGCGCCTTTGGACTTTGAATCCCCAGCGTATTGCACCGCGTACTTTGCTAGGAGATGTTTGGGGGTGGCTGAAAAGCAACCAGGTAAACGCCGACAAGTTAAAAGAGTTACGTGACTCCAGTCCTTTAGGGCGCATTTTTGCGGCCGGGCTTTCCAACTCCCGTCATGGACGGGAGGTTATGAAAGACAGTATTGAGGAAACTGCGAGCCAAGTGGTCCACGACCTGGAGCGTTTCCTGGGTGCATTGGGCACGATTGCTGCTGTTGCCCCTTTGATTGGTTTATTGGGTACTGTTATCGGTATGATCCAGGTGTTTACGGCAATTATGCTTGAAGGCACCGGAAACGCGGGTGTACTGGCCGGAGGTATCAGCCAGGCTCTGATTACCACTGCCGCCGGTTTGACTGTCGCGATTCCTGCACTGATGGCACACAGGTACTTTCAGCGCCGGGTAGATACCATCGTAGTGACTATGGAGCAGGAAGCGGTAAAACTCGTGGATGCTTTACACAGTGACCGCAAAATCGAAGATGCGGCCTGAGCGAGGTAGCAATCCATGCAGTTTCGCCGCCAAACCAAAGAGCAGGATGGGGTAAACCTAACGCCATTGATCGATGTGGTCTTTCTGCTCCTCATATTTTTTATGGTGTCTACTACTTTCACCAAAGAGAGCCATCTCAAGTTGAACCTGCCTGAGGCCGCGGGCCCTCAGGCAGCGGATCAACCGCAAGCTGTAGAAATTCTGATCAGTGCAGATGGCTCCTATTCGGTGGATGGTCAGGCACTGATCAATAAAAAACTGACCACTTTGAAATCTGCGCTGTCGGAAGTATCCGCAGGCGAGTACAATCGCCCGCTTGTGATAACCGCCGACGCCACAGCCCACCACCAGGCCGTGGTTCGTGCAATGGATGCCGCTGGACAGCTGGGCTTTGTCAACCTAAGCATTACTACACGGCAACCGGAAGAGAACTAGCGCGCAAAGCCTGCCTCGGTACTGCGATTGGTTGTAGGTTTTGTGTGCGATCCCGCTCCTTAGGGGGTGGGTCCAGTCATTGGTCTGTATGAAGAAAGTAACCTTGCCCCCGAGCACACCACAGCGCGGGGCGCACACTTATCGACGCCTGCTCGCCTACGCCCGACCGCATCTGGCCATTTTTGCTGTTGCGGTACTGGGATTTTTCCTGTTTTCCATCATGGGCGTGAGCCTGATTGCTGTTACTGAGCTATTGCTCGACGCTGTTGGTGCAGGTATTCAGGAGAGCAGGGGGTTCCTATCCAAGTTTGTAGCATCCCATTATCCCGGGGGGGTTATGCCCCAGGAGACTGCTCGCTGGTTGGTACCTCTTGCGATGCTTTTGATCATTGTGTTGAGAGCAATTGGAAACTTTGTCGGCAGCTACGGCTTGGCTTATGTGGGTCGTGCGGTGATTCACGAGCTGCGAGCCCAGCTGTTTGAGAAGATTGGCCAGCTGCCCAGTGCTTATTTTGATCGCTACACGGGCGCCTACCTCATCTCCAAAGTTTCCTATAACGTCGAGCAAGTAACTAACTCTATCACTAAGGCCGTAAAGGTTTTATTTCGTGAGTCTTTTACCACTATTGGTTTGCTGGCATACCTGTTGCTAGTGAACTGGAAGCTGACACTGACTTTTTTCTTGTTTGCGCCGTTTATTGCCCTGATTGTGCGTACGGTAGGCAAGCGTTTTCGCAAGTTGAGCCACAGGATACAAAACTCCATGGGTGACGTAACACATGTTACCCAAGAGGCAATTAATGGCTATCAAGTAGTACGCATGTATGGTGGTCAGGAATACGAAAATTCGCGATTCCAGTCTGCCAGTGATAACAATCGCAGGCAGTTTATGAAACTGGTGGTAGCCAACAACGCCAGTGTATCTGTGATCCAAATCCTGGTAGGGCTCTCAACTGCCACTATCGTATGGCTGGCGTTGGCCCCGGGCATGGTGGAGGCGATGACTGCCGGTGTTTTCGCAGCCTACATTGGCGCGGCGGCTTCCCTGGCAAAACCGGTGCGCAGTCTGTCGGAAGTCTTTGCTGATATCCAGAAGGGTATTGCTGCGGCGGAGAGTATTTTCGAGGTGATGGATGCGCCGAAGGAGTCGCAAGGCGGAAATGTGGATTTGCCCAAGCCAGTTCGTGGCTCGGTTTCCTTTGAGGCACTTGACTTTAGCTACGATGAATCCGCGCCCCAGGTGCTATCTGATATCAGCTTTTCAGTAGAGCCGGGTGAGACTATTGCATTGGTCGGCGCCTCCGGTTCCGGTAAAAGTACTTTGGTGAGCCTGCTGGCACGTTTCTACGAGCCAACAGGTGGCCGTATTCTGGTGGATGGTACCGATATTTCATCGGTACCTTTGCAAGATCTCCGCAAGCATATCAGCATGGTGTCGCAAAATATTGTGCTGTTTAACGACACAGTTTACCGAAATATTGCTTACGGTGAGCTTGAACATGCGCCAAAGGAAAATGTATTGCGTGCAATTGAGCAGGCGCACGCAGCAGACTTTATTGAAGAGCTGTCTCAGGGACTGGAAACTGTTCTGGGTGATAATGCGCAGATGCTTTCTGGTGGCCAACGCCAGCGGTTGTCAATTGCTCGGGCCCTGCTTAAGGATGCGCCAATTTTGATTTTGGATGAAGCAACCTCTGCATTGGATAATGAATCAGAGCGGCATATCCAGGCTGCCTTGGCAGAAGTGATGAAAAATCGCACTACGTTTGTTATTGCCCACCGCTTAACTACCATCGAGAATGCCGATCGTATTTTGGTAATGGAGAAAGGACACATCGTAGAGAGTGGTAACCACGTAGAGTTACTCGCTCGCGGGGGGCGTTACGCCACTTTGTTGCAACAGCAGACAATGGGATAGGGCACTTGGATGTCACTGGAAGACTGGTTTAACAAGCGCTGGTATCCGGAGAAAGGGAAGGGGCGTTCCCTCTCCCTGTTGACGCCACTGGAAATGCTCTACGGTGGAGTGAGTAGGCGGCGTCGGGTATTAAACTCACGTACGCCACCGGAACCTCTTTCAGTACCGGTTATTGTGGTTGGGAATATTACCGTTGGTGGTGCTGGCAAGACACCACTTGTGGCAGAGCTCGCGCGCTGGCTTAAAGAGCGGGGCCACAACCCCGGTATTATCAGTCGCGGTTATGGCGGGCGAGCTGAGCGTTACCCCTATCAGGTTACAGCGCAATCACATCCATTGGAGTCTGGCGATGAGCCTTTGATGCTGCACCTGATCACTGGAGTTCCAGTGATGGTTTCCCCACAACGCACTGAAGCCGCCCAGGCCCTGATCGACTACCACCAGTGCGATGTGATTCTCTCGGATGATGGTTTACAGCATTACAGTCTCTGGCGGAGCCTGGAAATTTGCGTAGTGGATGGCCATCGTGGCCTAGGCAACGGCCATATGTTGCCGCGGGGCCCGCTACGGGAACCCGCCACCCGCCTGCAAAGTGTGGATATTGTGGTTAGTAATGGCGAGCCAGAGCCCAAGGTAAAGCAGCAGTGTGGTGATTTGCTCGAATTCCAAATGACACTGGAGCCATCTTGTTGGCACCAGTTCAATCTAGACCAGACCTCCACCCTGCGACTGACTTCCGGACCAGAGATCGGCCCCTGTCATGGAGTTGCAGCAATAGGTAATCCCCAGCGGTTTTTCCGCGAACTGCAGAAACTTGGCTATAAGGTGATGGAGCAGCCCTTTGCGGACCATCATCAGTTCAGTCCACAGGAGCTGCATTTTGATGGCGAAACCCCAGTGCTAATGACTATGAAAGACGCGGTGAAATGCCGGGATTTCTGGGAGAGCCATTGGTGGGCACTTGAGGTGCGAGCGAAATTACCAGACCTTTTCTATCAGAAGGTGCATCAGCACCTGCAACAGTTTTGCCAACATGAAAAATAGTTTCTCTTTTGACGTAATTATTCCTGCTCGATTCGGTTCAAGCCGGTTACCTGGTAAACCCCTGGCTGATATTGCCGGCAAGCCTATGATTCAGCATGTTTACGAGCGTGCCAGTGAGAGCAGTGCAGAGCGGATTTTTGTCGCTACTGATGATATGCGCGTGGCGGAGACTGTACGTTCTTTTGGTGGTGAAGTGTGTATGACATCCACGGAGCATGCGTCAGGAACTGATCGCTTACAAGAAGTGGCAGCAAACCTGGGGTTGTCCGACGATCGTATCCTGGTAAATGTACAAGGGGATGAACCCTTGATTCCGCCTCAGGTTATCGATCAGGTAGCTTCCAATCTCGCGCAAAATACCGATGCGGGCGTTGCTACTCTGGCAGAGCCAATTCTTACCCTGGAGGATTTCCATAACCCGAATATCGTTAAGGTTGTAACTGCAGAATCCGGTTTGGCCCGCTATTTTTCACGTGCTCCCATTCCCTGGCCCAGGGATGCTTTTGCTCAGGATAGCAGCGACCTACCTGCAGGCCTGGAACCACGTAGGCATATTGGAATCTATGCTTATCGAGTGGCGCAGCTACAAAGTTTTGTGACTTGGCCAATGGCCCCTCTGGAGAAATTTGAAGCTCTGGAGCAGCTGCGCTTTTTGTACCACGATGAGAATATTCATGTGGCTAATGCTTGTGCAGAGGTACCTGGCGGTGTAGATACTGAACAGGATCTTCAGCGCATGCGCTCACTGCTCGGCTAAAGCTGAACCTCAATGATAGAGAATGATATTGATCTGCAACCGCATAATACTCTGGCAATTTCTGCGCACAGTGCATTCTTTGCCAGGGTGGAAACGTTGGAGCAGTTGCGTGAGGCATTAGCATTTGCCCGCGATCGCTCCCTGCCAATATTGCCCCTTGGTGGTGGTAGTAATATAGTTTTAACAGGTGATTATCCGGGCCTGGTCATTCAGGTCGACCTTCGTGGTTTTTCTATTAGGTCTGACAATTCGGGCCATATTCTAGAAGCGGCGGCTGGTGAAAATTGGCACCGAATAGTAATGGCTACGGTGCAAGGGGAGTTGGGGGGGCTTGAGAATCTTGCCCTTATTCCTGGCAAGATAGGTGCTGCACCAATCCAGAATATTGGTGCCTACGGAGTTGAGTTGTGTGATCGCTTCGTGAGTCTCCAGGCAATGGAGATCGCAAGCGGTGAATTGCGAAACTTTGCAGCAAAAGATTGTAGTTTCTCTTATCGCGACAGTGTTTTTAAGGGGAAACTCCGGGACAAATATATTATTACCCAGGTGAACTTGTGCCTTCCCAAGAAATGGCAAGCGCATATTGATTACCCCGCGCTAAGCCAGTATGTAGCTGGACAAAATTGGAATGTTGATAGGCTTACACCCTCACAGGTTGCTCAGGCGGTAATTGATATTCGCAACAGTAAGCTGCCGTTGCCGGATAAAATCCCAAATGCCGGCAGCTTTTTTAAGAACCCTATTGTCGATACCCATAGCTATCTGAATCTCAAGGCAGAGCACCCGGATCTCGTTGCATTTGCTGCTGGGGATTGTTGGAAGTTAGCTGCAGGCTGGTTAATAGATCGGGCTGGTTGGCGCGGTGTCAGGCGTGACGCTGTCGGGGTTCATGAGTTGCAGGCTCTGGTACTGGTAAATCCAGGTAGAGGAGCCGGTGCTGAAGTGACGCGATTGGCTGAAGATATTGCTGAAGATGTCCATGCTAAATTTGGTGTATCCCTGGAGCCGGAACCCCGTTACTACCCCTAACATCTCTTCGGTGCTTTTGCTTGCAGCTCACGGACTCTTTTTTCTTTCATAGGCTCTTCATTTGGGGGCTGCTCCTTAAGCACAGTTAATCGTGCGCAGAGTCAATCTTTTGTTGGTCGTAGTTACCCTGATCAAAAGCTCCCGGGCCAGTTGAGTTTGACTGCCAGAAAACTATCATCCCCAACAGGGCTTTATGCTGCCCTTTCCAAACTGTAACTATATAACCAAAAGTAATGCAGCACGATTCATATATTTCTATTTGTACCATAAACATTTTCTTCACATATCCGTATCGAAGGACGCAAATAGTGCGGAAAGGAGAATGTTGATCGCAGAAAAATAACTTGGTACGTTTTTACGGTATAATAAATGGTTATAAAGGCAGCAAGATCCTGTGGCCAAATGTCTTTTCGGCAGCATTTGAAACGGCAGTATTGCTTTGCAGTAGCGTTTTTGTCTGGTATGTTGCGACAGGATTCTTGGGGTGGATCTACACGGGGTAGTTTCCTCGTGAGTAAAAAGAAGAACGCAGTTTGAGGGAGCGCGCGATGGGGACTAATACGCTGCGCAGCCGCTGCACTTATCCGTAGTTGGGGATAATTTGATCAAAGTCTTAGTGGTGGATGATCACGATCTTGTGCGAATGGGGATTTCGCGCATGCTGAGTGACGTCGCGGATATAGAGGTTGTTGGCGAGGCAAACTGTGGCGAAGAAGCCTTGGAGTTTGTGCGCCAGTCTGAGGTCGATGTCATCCTGATGGACGTTAAAATGCCTGGAATGGGTGGTCTTGAGGCAACGCGAAAGTTGCTCGGCCGCTGTCCAGGGGCCAAGGTGATCGCGGTTAGTGCCCTAGATGATGACCTATTCCCTGGTCGATTAATGCAGGCCGGCGCCATGGGTTATGTCACTAAGGGGGCAGACCTGGAGGAGATGGTTCGCGCTATTCGTACTGTTGTCAGTGGTGGTGTCTTTATCAGTAACTCCATGGCCACCAAAATGGCTTTGCGGAATGTCTCTGGCCAAGCGGAAAACCTGTCTCCTTTCGAGAAACTATCCAAACGTGAATTACAGACCGCTGATATGATTGTTAACGGCGCTAAAGTCGCAGAGATTGCCCAGTCGCTTTCCGTAAGCCCGAAAACCGTAAATAGCTATCGCTACCGGATATTTGAGAAGCTGAATATTAACAGCGATGTGGAGCTAACTTTGCTTGCCGTTAAGTACCAGATACTTGACCCAGAAGCGGCTCTTTAATTTCTGTGGGAACCTGATGAACCCACTGTACCGATTGCCAGATGTTTGATAGCAAGCGTTTTTTATCCTCGGTTACCCGCAAGCCTGGCGTTTACCAGATGTTTGATGCGGATAACCGGATCCTTTATGTGGGTAAAGCGAAAAACCTTCGCAACCGGCTTTCTAGTTATTTTCGAAGCTCAGGCCTTACTGTAAAGACCATGGCGTTGGTGCAGCGTATTGGCAATATTGAAGTCACTGTCACCCGTAGCGAGACAGAGGCCTTAGTACTTGAGCAAAGCCTGATCAAGTCCCAGCATCCACCTTACAATGTGATGTTGAAAGACGATAAGGGCTATCCTTACATTTTTCTCTCGAGCAGCGATACTTTCCCACGTATTGCTTTGCATCGTGGAGCCAAGCGTAAGAAGGGACGCTACTTCGGCCCTTTCCCTAATGCCTCATCGGTTCGCGATAGCCTGAATTTCCTACAGAAGACATTTCGTATCCGTTCTTGTGAAGACAGCGTCTTCCGCAATCGCTCCCGGCCCTGTCTTCAATACCAAATTGAGCGCTGTACTGCGCCCTGTGTGAATTTTATCGGTGAGGATGAGTATCGACAGGATGTGAGGCATGCGGAAATGTTTCTCACCGGCAAGAGCGACAATATAATCCGCGAACTTGCCGACCAAATGGATGATGCCTCCAGAGCCTTGGAGTTTGAAAAAGCTGCGCGCCTGCGGGATCAGATCTCTGCTTTGCGCCGCCTCCAGGCCGATCAGGTGGTAGAGGGTGATAGTGGCGATGTCGATGTGCTCGGGGTGGCAAGTGAAGGGGGAAGTTGCTGTGTACACGTTCTGTTTATTCGACAGGGGCGTATCTTGGGCAGTCGCAGTTACTTCCCCAGTGAACGTCTCGGCTTGAGCCCCGTGGAGCTGCTTTCTGCTTTTGTACCCCAATTCTATATTGGCAATCCTCGTGAAATTCCTCGCGAGATATTGGTCTCGGAAGCCCTTGAAGATATGCAGCCTTTACAGCAGGCTCTCGGTGTACAGGCAGGAAGGGACGTTGCGATCGTATATCGTTTGCGAGGCAGAAGAGCTACCTGGGTAGAAATGGCACAGCAGGCGGCACAACAGAATTTAAGCAGCCGTACAGCTGCCCAGCAAAAGTTAATTGGTCGTTTTGAGTCTCTTCAGGAGGTACTTGGGTTAGAGCAGCTGCCAGAAAGACTGGAGTGTTTTGATATCAGCCATTCATCCGGTGAAGCAACGGTCGCATCTTGTGTTGTGTTCGATACCGGCGGCCCTGTTAAAACGGATTATCGTCTGTTTAACATCAAGGGAATACAGGCCGGGGATGACTATGCCGCAATGGGACAGGCCCTTAAGCGACGTTATACAAGACTGTCTGATGGGGAGGGTAAGTTTCCAAATATCCTGTTAATCGATGGGGGTAAAGGCCAGGTGAGCCAGGCTGTTGAATCCCTCAATCAGCTTGGGGTTGTTGGCGTACAAATTATAGGTGTGGCTAAGGGCACCACTCGCAAGGCTGGATTTGAAACTCTGCATGTTGTTTCTAGCAATAAAGAACTCGTGCTCTCCGCTGATTCAGCTGCATTGCACCTGATTCAACAAGTTCGAGATGAGGCCCATAGATTTGCTATTACGGGGCATAGAGCTCGGCGGGATAAAAAGAGGCGAGAGTCCCCACTCGAAGGCATTGGTGGGGTAGGGCCTGCGCGTCGGCGAGCATTGCTGCGCCACTTTGGTGGTTTGCAGGAAATTAAGAAGGCTACGGTGACAGAAATTGCCAGCGTGGAAGGAATAAGTCGCAAACTCGCACAAGATATATATTCGGCCTTACATCACGAATGATAAACAGCTGAAGTTGTCGAAAAAATTATCCGGCTTTCCTACTGAGCGTTTCATTTTGTGCGATGGCTTGTTAACGTACGCCCTCCACAAGAACAGAGAAAAGTATGACACTCGCCAATCAACTGACACTGCTTCGCGTTGCACTGATTCCGGTCCTGGTTTTGGTTTTCTATTTACCTTATAAGTGGAGCTATATCGCCTCTGCCGTGATTTTTGCTGCCGCTGCAGCCACAGATTGGTTGGATGGTTACCTGGCGAGAAAACTAAACCAAAGTACAGCCTTTGGCGCCTTCCTTGATCCGGTTGCAGATAAGTTGATGGTGGCCACTGCTCTAGTGTTACTTGTTGGGCTGCATAAGAGCGCCTGGTTTACGGTGGCGGCCGCAGTAATAATTTGTCGTGAGATCGCTGTTTCTGGGTTGCGGGAATGGATGGCAGAGTTGGGCCAGCGTAGCAGCGTTGCAGTTTCTTATGTAGGCAAGATAAAAACGACCGCACAAATGGCAGCGATCATAGTCCTTCTCGCTTTTGATGTCCGAGACTTTCCAGTGATGGAAACACTGGGCTACCTGTTGCTGTATGTTGCCGCAGCGCTCACTCTATGGACCATGGTGATGTACCTGCGCGCAGCTTGGCCGGTGTTAATGGCGGACAATCATAAGTCTCCATGACCTAAATCCCTTCATATTACCGGTCTTATTATTTATAGGTGTCCCCCTGCTTGAGGCGGGGGCTCTCCACATCTCAAAGTCTACCCTTCCTGACGTAATTACTGAGCGTGTAACGTCCAACCATTTACAAAAACTCTCTATTTGTCGTCACATATAGCGCTGCCATTGGGTCGTTCTTCTAGAGTGATGAATTGGGTTTGTAACTCAATTCATCAAAGTATTGCTGTCCCAGCCAAAATAAATATAGGAGGGTGGGTGTGTTAGTGAGGCAATCTCTGGCAGGGCTACTGGCGCTGCTGTGCTCAATGTTACCGCAGGCGCAGGTGGTGCATGATGCCGAATATTACGTGCTGAAGATGCAAAATGGTGGGCGCTGGCAAAAAGAAGATTCTGAAATAGCCAAACGCTTGCAGGCCCTGCGGGAAAAGCATGGGCAGCCACCGAATATCATTTTCCTACTTTGGGATGATACCGCCTTTGGTGCTGTTGGCTTTCCTGTACTTCAAAAGAACTTTGGTTACACAACACCCAATTTAAACAAGATGGCGGCAGAGGGTATCAACTTTACACGTATGTATACCGAACCCTCCTGTACGCCTACCCGAGCAGCTGTGCTTACCGGTCGTCATCCGGTGCGGTATGGCATGGGGGCTGTGGGAATGCCCCACGAATTTTCCGGTCTTCGCGCTGAAGAGGTAACCATTGCGGAGGTACTGTCAAAGGCCGGCTATGCCACGGGATTCTTTGGGAAGGGCCACTTGGGAGATATCGAGGAGAGCTATCTGCATAACCAGGGATTTGATGAGGCGTTATTTACTCCCATGAACCAGATAACCTCTCTCTTCAATCCCCAGGCCAATGCTGTAAATGCAGTACTTGGTATGTTTCCTGAGATATACCCTCCCGATCCTTATCGCCTAGACAATCCAGGCCTGATTCCCTCCGGTTGGGTAATGAACATTGAGGGTGAGAAAGGGCAGCAGGGTAGGGAGTGGTGCGGTACTTCCAACGAGTGTTTTAGCAAGTTTGACCCGGAGGCGGAGCGTCGCACCATGGCATTCATCCGTAAGAATGCCGAAGCCAAAAAGCCGTTTTTTGTGGCTTACTGGCCCAATTTTCTGAATTTTATGGCTGCCTTTATGCCCAAACCCTCAGTTTCTGGTCTGATGGTGGCAGACTCATTCCCCGCAGTCGATGACTTCACTGGCCAATTGATGGCAGAGCTGCAAGAGCTGGGTATTGCGGAGAATACCCTTTTTGTCGCCATGGCAGACAATGGCCCCATGGTGCATAGCCCGCCGGCAGGTTGGGGCATGCTCCCAATGTTATATCGGGGGGGGAAAGGGGATTTTACTGAGGGAGGTGTGAGAGTACCGGCTTTTGCTTGGTGGCCGGGCATGATTCAGCCCGGTCAGGCAGTTGGGGACATCATTCATATCACGGACCTATACACCACATTTGCAAGGCTTGGCGGTGCGACTGAGCATATTCCCACCGATAGGGTAGTGGATGGTCTGGACCAGACAGCGCTGCTGCTAAATGGTGACACCTACAGCCGTCGGGATTATGTTTTTATCTATGCCGGTCACAACCTGGGGGCTACGGTAAAAGGGAGATATAAGCGTCACTGGATTGGTGCTGGTGAGGTCGCATCTTCAGGAATGCCGGAGGCTTACTACGACCTATATATGGACCCCCGTGAAGAGTATCCGCAATTAGTGCCCTTAATTTATACCCAGGGGCAGTTCAATCACATGGTAGCCCGGCACCGGCTCTTTAAAAAGAAGTACCCGGATGTGCCCAGTGGGAAGGGTATCCCCTACACCGGACTGGCCAATGCGCGCCCCGAAACCAAAGCCATTGGGCAGCGGGTTAGAGCGGTTATGGAAGAAATGCCATTTAGCATTCAGGAGTACCTTGAGTTTGAAATTCCTGGGGCTGATAAAGTTGGTGACTGGGGCAATTAATCACAGGGCTACTAACTTGATGTACCGGTTTCAACGGATGAAGGGGCGGGTTAAGGGTGCTGAGGAATATAAAAAAACTCCCGATTTTTATTGTTAGTTTGGTTGCTGCCTGTTATCACTCATTGGCCAATGCGAATGACTCTCCCAGGGGGAAACTCCAGCTGGAATTGGTCAATGATGCATTTTTCCAAACTGATAGGGACTATACCGGTGGTCTCTTTATCCGTTGGAGTCCTCTAGGCAAAGCCTACACTTTAAGGCTTGGCCAGGAGATCTATACCCCGGACCATCTCGGTAGATCTGCACCAATCAATGATGAACATCCATATGCTGGTTGGAGCTATTTAGGCGCAAGCTACAAATATCAGTTCTCTAATCGCTGGATTGTTGATTTCACTCTTGATGCGGGGACTATTGGTCCTAGGTCTGGTGCTCGTCTCACACAGACTTTTCTACACTGGATTGTCTCCTCGCCACCTCCACATGGGTGGGACTCCCAGATTTTTAATGAATGGGGGCTAATGCCGGAGCTTAAGCTGGATTACCGATTACCTAAAGTGAATCTTGGAGGCATGAACTATCGCTTGGTCCCTTACTTACACTGGAAAACCGGCAACATAGTCCGAGATTATGCTGCCGGAATCACCTTATTATTGGGTAGTTCTTTACCAGCTTTCAGTGCGATATCTTTACCGCGAGTAGGGAATCAATACTGGTATTTTAAGCTGGGGATGGAACATAAAGCAGTTCAGAGAAATGTATTAATGGAGGGAAACTCCGAGATTAAGAGGGGAGTAAAAGTTTTCAGTTATGGTGTAGTCCCAGAGAAAGAAGTGACCCTCGCAAATATCGGGGCTTTTTGGGGGCGTAATACCTATGAATTTGGCTTCAATATCAGGTACAACACGAAAATTTATACTTCCCAGGTTCGTCCTGATGAAGGCTTTCTGAGCCACAATGGTGCCCCGATGGGTAACTTTGTAATGTCTTTGATTGTCACTAAGCAATTATGAGTTTTTCATTGTCAGGAGGACGATATCTACTTGCCCTCCTGAATAGCTGCGCTACAAGCTTTAATTAAGACTCGGCACTGAAGTAGTAATGCTGAGTAATGAACCCTGGAGAAGACTTATTGATACTGATTCAAGCTAATCACACCACTTCTATTCACCCTGATTGAAGGGAGCAGCGATTTACTCAAGCCTATTTTTGCTTCCAGCTCATAAGGTATGGAATCTTGATTTTGATTAATAAGGTCGACAGCAGCAAAGATAGACCCAACCAGGCTGGCAGTAGCATCCACAGCAATATCATCCTGACCGTAGGGAGCAATGGGCATGAGGTTGTTGGAGGTGCCTGTCAGCACTTTATGTCCCCCTAAGCGTAAGGTGTAATAAAGTCCTGATAGTGCCAGCTCACTATTGTTTGGGTTAAAGACCCTGAGGTGTATTCGAAACTTCAGGTTGTTGCCAGTTCTTGCGGGCAGTGGTTCTACTGCGATCACTTCTACCTCGGGTTTTTGAAAGTTAGGCGAAAGTGCTGCACAACCAGTGAATAGTGCCGTAATCAGTATTAACAGAGTGAGTCGATAGTATTTTGCCACTGTTATTCCTTAGTCTTCCTATCTGCTAGTTATTACACTGGGCTGCTGAACCTTAGCGTAATTAGTTCGAGCTTTCCGGTTCATTTGCCCAGTGATTACTAATTGACCTCTAAAGTTCCTGACATACCACAACTTCTTAGGTTATAACGGCAACTTTACGCAACATTATTGACTACCGAGACTCATTATGAAGACGTGGCTTGCAAGTTCGACAGCACTGGCACTGATATTGTTCTCGAGTTGGAGATGGTTTTTACTTCCAGAGGTCGAACGAAATTTAAACAAAATAGGTTCTGCTGGTTATTCTGAGACCTCCGAGCAGGCTAGAACATTGCATAGATCACTTATTGTTGGTGACCTGCACGCGGATAGCTTCCTCTGGGCGAGAGATTTATCAAATGACGCCAGTTATGGTCATCTTGATTTACCCAGAGCCCGGCGCGGCAATCTCGGAATACAGGTTTTTACTTCAGTCACCAAGTCTCCCAGAGGGCAAAACTATCGTGAAAATTCTGCTGATGCCGGAGACAACATAACGCTATTAGCGGTCGCTCAAGGTTGGCCACCGAGAACCTGGAATAGCCTTTTAGAGCGTGCGCTCTTCCACTCCGAAAGGGCCACTGCTCTACTGGAATCTTTCCCGGAGCAGTTTCGCATTGTACACACCGCTGAAGATCTGCGCCAAGTCCTTCAGGCCCGGGAGCGAGGAGCCAGCACTCTCGCGGCAATTCTCGGTATTGAAGGAGCCCATCCACTGGAGGGTAAATTATCTAACATAGATCGCTTATACGATGCTGGTTTTCGGGTGATGGGATTACAGCATTTTTTTGATAATGAGTTGGGTGGATCGCTTCATGGGCAAAGTGAAGGCGGTTTAACGGAGTTTGGAAGCCTGGCTGTTCAGGAGATGGATCGTCGTTCGATTATTATTGATGTAGCCCATTCTTCTGAAACCGTTGTTAGAGATGTGTTGGCACTGACAGAACGGCCTTTGATTGTTTCTCATACAGGATTGAAAGGCAGCTGTAACTCGCCGCGAAATATTAGCGATGACCTTATGAAGGAGATAGCTGAGCGTGGAGGCTTAGTAGGTATCGGTTTTTGGAAAGGGGCAGTTTGCGATAACAGCCCCCATAATATTGTTAAAACAATTCGCTATGCCGTAGAGTTGTTGGGAGTGGATCATGTTGCTTTAGGATCAGATTATGACGGTAGTGTTGAGGTTTCATTTGATGTTGGCGACCTGGATCTGTTGACTGGGGAAATGTTGAATCAAGGATTTACAGAGAGAGAAATCCGCAAGGTTATGGGAGAAAATATACAAGAGTTTTTCCTGAAGTATCTGCCCTAAAGCGTTTTAATTTGCTTCCTGAAGTGGCTATAGGGTGGGGTGTAATGGCGAAGTTGTGTGTTTATTACACGTGGAAGATGTGTGCAATGGCTTCAGGTTGTCCTTTCGGCACGTATGGCCAATTCTATTAATAACTAATGGAGATGTTATGTACAAAGGGAGTTGCCTTTGTGGAGGCGTTAAGATTTCTATCCGTGGTGGAGTGAAGGATATTATTCACTGCCATTGTTCCCTTTGTCGTAAGTCTAGCGGAACTGCCTTTGCTACCAATGGCTTCGTAGACGCAGGCGGATTAACAATTGATCAAGGGAGGCAGCTGATCGGCTCATTCGAGCTTCGCCCGGGAAAGAGTCGGCACTTTTGTAAGGTATGTGCATCGCCGATCTACAGCTCAAATTCTGAAGACCCTTCAAGGTTCCGCCTTCGCCTTGGCATTCTTGATTCAGATATTCAGGAGCGCCCAATTTCTCACAACTTTGTAACTTCAAGGGCAAACTGGGACAGTCTGGATATCTTGCCTCGCTATGAGGCCCATGAGCCGAGTAGACGTAAGGGAGGGGCAGATTAGAATACATCCATTACTTTGATATTAGGGGGCAGGCTGATTAGCGATTGTCTGTGCCCCCAAGAAGGGGGCACAACAAAGTTATTTAACAACAACTGCGATTCGCGCAGGAGTTATCTTGATTGTTGATACTAATTTTACCAGTACCTAAGTAAGTATTTTCTGATAGATAGAAATCTACAAATTGCTGCTCAAAATCTTCAGGCACCGATTTTTCAGCGAGCCCCGTCTGCAGCATCTTGGCCTGCCAAGCCTTCATTTTCGGAAAGTCCGCCAGGAAATTATATCCCGAATGGAGCTCAATAATGGCGGCACGATGTAGTATTGGTAGCCATGCGATATCGACGTCACTTAGCCTTGCGTCTTTAAAGAAAGGCCCATTTCCAATAGTTTTTTCGACTTTCTCAAAGGCTTTGTCAAGTTTGTTGCTACGTTCCTCCAAGGTCTGCTTATCGGCGCTACGTTGAGCTGAACATTGCACCAGGTAATGCTTTGCGGCCTGGTAACTCCAGGCCCTATCAAGGGCGCGCTGTTCAGGGCTGATGTCTGGTTCCAGGCGGGGGTAGATGTCATTTAGGTATTCAACGATTGCGTCGGACTCAAATAGAGCTATGCCACTTTCCGTTATGAGTACTGGCACTTGCCCGTTCGGAGACACATCCAGGAACCACTGTGGTTTGTCCTTAAGCCGGATGTATTGGATTTTGTAGGGAATCTTTTTGGCCTCAAGAAGAGCGGTCACCCGTTGTACAAAGGGGCAAATTTTAAAGCTAATGACCTCAAGCATATTGATCCTCATCTCTAGTGTATATATCTATAAGACGGGCCACTCTTAAAAAGGACGATAAGATTTCAACAATTTCTGTATTTATTGGACTTAGGAACGTAGTCAATCACGGCTCCGTGACTATCGAGTGTCAGGTGGCAGCAATCCTCAAATAGACTGCGCAGTTCCCTTCTACTTTTTTGTACCCGGGACTTGACAGTAGAGTAGGGGATCCCATGTTCCTCAGAATAAGCCTTTTGCGACTGGCCATTTAGCTCGATTGCTATCAGCAGTTCTGCCGATTGAGGTGGCAGCCCTTTAATGAAGGGTTCTATACATGCCGATAAACTTTGTTGTGTATTGGTGTCTTCCTCTATCGTAAAAGAATCGTCTAGGGTCACCTCTTTTACTCTTCCTTTCTTACGATAGAAGTCAATCACCGCGTGATTGGCGACCTGAAATAACCAGGACTTGATACTCTTTTGGTCTCTGATCGTATGGATATTCTTGTGGGTTCTGATCAGAATCTCCTGAAGAATATCATCCACCATATCGGGTGATGAGATCCTGGAATGGAGGAAAGCTTTGAGGGCTGCGCTGTATTTCTTCCAGATAGAATCAATGGTCATATTTCATTACTGCTTTTCAGTCTCTCCGCAGAGGGTCATAAGCTTCACGGAGCAATAAAAATTATAGTTGCCGCAATACTAGCGGCATTTAATTGAACCATATGATTTTAGCAATGTTACGCTGTCAATCATATTTAAAGGCCTTAGCCTCGTGAAACTGGTAGCCGCCGTTCGTATTCTCGATTGCAAACAATATTAGAATCCTATGTGTCAGCAATTATTGGAAGGCATGCGGTTTGGGGTGGTGGGGGATAGTAGCATAGTGTCTTGAGAGCGCATTTAGAAATGTGACTTTCCTAAATGCTAAATGCTAAATGCAAAGCGAGGCGTATAAAAGTAATGTATTTTACAGAAGTGATGATCTTAATCTAATTCTTCTTTTTCTAATTAATGATGAGCTTGATAGGTTGGAGACCCGCCGATTATGAACTGAAGTTGTCATGTTAATCCTAGTGGGCCTGTAATACGATATATTTTCTAAAGTGCCATAGGATGTAATCCGCTCTAAAGTCTAGGGACATGAGAAATCTAATGCCGTGTTAGACCTGATCTCCGGCTTGCTTCAAACAGGAACCAAGCCCGTTTTTCCGACTGATCAATAAATTCTTCCAGTAAGCTCGCTGTTGCAACATCATGATGGTCATCACACAACTCATGCACTTCACGCATAAAAGCAACAAGCTCCTGATTGTCTTCGCATAATTCCGCTAGCATGTCTTGTGGGTCTACAAAGTCGGAGTTGTTATCAGTTGAGCGTTGCAATTTGGCGATATGACTTATGGAACGCAATGTGGTGCCTCCCAGCTTGCGCACACGTTCAGCCAGCGCGTCGGTCATGTCCAATACTTCTTCTGACTGATCATCGAACAGCAAGTGGTAGTCGCGAAAGTGTGGGCCGCTCACATGCCAGTGGAAATTCTTGGTTTTCATAAACAGCCCGAAGGTATCTGCCAGCAATGTATTCACTGCGCTGGTAATGTCTTCACGCGCGCTCTCACTCAAGTCTGTTGGGGTATTGAGTTGTGCGAGCTCTTTAGTACGCAGCGTTTCTCTTGCTGACTTCCTCATAGTAAACCTCGTGTCTTTCACGTTCAGAAAAGGAGAGAAACCAAAATGAAGAAAAATATGCCAATCAGGCTAAGGGTAGACAGTGGTGACGTGACTAGCCATTCGCGATATTCAAGAAGCAGGTTGGTATCTGGGCGGGTGTCAAATCCTAAGCGTTAATAACAGTAGTGCAAGGTACCTATAGTATATTAAAAGGTATCGATCTTCTGGTTAAGGTTGGCACAAGAAGGCTGTTAGAGGAATTTATATGGCTCCCATCAATGTGTTGGCTTTGTGTGGTAGTCTCAGAACAGAATCTTTTAATAAAAAGCTGATGCATCAAGCCATTCAGTTAGCGCCGAAGGAATTAGAATTTTACCTTAGGAAAATTGATGATATTCCTTTGTACAATGAAGATGTAAAGAATGTTGGTTTTCCAAAAAGTGTTGATCAATTAAATCAGCTTCTCTTTGCTTCTGATGCCGTGCTGATTGTCACGCCAGAATATAATTATTCAATGCCTGGGGTGTTAAAGAATACGATTGATTGGTTGTCTCGGTATGAACCACAAGGGTTTTATAATAAGCCGGTTGCAATCATGGGGGCTAGCCCTGGCCGTATGGGTACTTGTCGGTGTCAATATCATTTGCGGCAGGTGATGGTGTTTTTGAAAGCGTGGGTTCTCAATGAGCCAGAAATTATGGTAAGTGATGCCTCCAGGGCTTTCGATCAGTATGGGCGATTGGTCGATGATAGGGTTGAAAAGCTCGTGCAAAGCCAGATGCAGAACTTATCCAGAATGGTCCACCGGGGATGAGGAGCAGGGTGGTAAATTCCGTCTTCGTTTATAAGAATTACATACATTTATAAATATGATCCATTTAGATAGATATTATCTTGATTTGCGCTGAGTAGATATGCCTATTGCGATGGGGTGTCTTGCATTCGATATTTATCATCTCTAGTCTCTGGATGCTAGATTTTATGTGAGTCAGGCAAAAAGGAATTGCGATGAAGAATTTTATGGTTAGAGCTTGGGGATCGAATAAATCAATCTTATTATTTTTGGCTTTAATGTTAATTTTCAGAAGTGCTGTAGCTGATTGGAGCGATGTGCCAACAGGTTCTATGAGGCCGACAATTGTTGAAGGTGATCGAATCCTTGTCAATAAAATGGCTTACGATGTTCGTGTACCGTTTACACATTTTTCCCTTTATCAACTTTCCAACCCAGATAGGGGGGATATAGTAGTTTTTGATTCTAAAGTTTCCGGAAAGAGGCTAGTAAAACGTGTTGTTGGTGTTCCAGGGGATAATGTTAGGATGAAAAATAATATTTTAACAATTAATGGGCGGCGGCTTGATTATGAGCTTGTTAAAGCTGATGGTGATAGCCTGGATAAAATAGAAAATCTGCTAGGTGTTGAGCACTTCGTCAGAGTTGACAAACACTCTTCCCCAATGTCGAGTTTTAGCGCTGGCACTATTCCCTCAGGTCATTACTTAGCCCTTGGGGATAACAGAGATAACAGCGCTGATTCCAGGGTCATAGGTCTTATTCCCCGAAAGGAAATAGTCGGCAGGGCAAGTCGTGTTGTTTTTTCTCTGGACTATGAGAATCGCTTTCTTCCTCGTGAAGCGCGTTTTTTGAAGTCGTTGTAAATTTTAAGGGCAACCTGGAAGAGGCATAAACTTCAAGGGAGGGGTTTGGATCTGAGGAGTATATTTAATCGTAATTAGTAAGTGCGTGGAGTAGGGGTTCGCCAGTAACTTAACCCCAATGCGTATTGTTGGGTCATATTTAGTAAATCACTTGAGGGAATTTATGACTGGTATGGCCGGATCTACCGAAGGGTTGCTTGACTCTTCATTGAGTGATGAGTTTCTTATGTAAGCTGCCAACTTTTTGATCAAGTTAAAACTGAGTTGAAGTGGGGCTGGGGCTTCAAATTCTGAGGAAAAAAATATAGAGAAGCGTTCCTACTAGAGGGGGCAATAACTATCTAACTCTGAAGTGCTGTGTGGTGCCCGGGGCCGGACTTGAACCGGCACGGCCGTGAAGCCGGGAGATTTTAAGTCTCCTGTGTCTACCAATTCCACCACCCGGGCACTTCCTTTGCGAGGGGGACCATAGCTTTTTGCTCTGTCCTTCATCCTCACTTCCAGCACAATTCACAGGACTTTGTGATGGAAAGGAAAATGGAGGCTAGGGTCGGAATCGAACCGGCGTACACGGAGTTGCAGTCCGCTGCATGACCACTCTGCCACCTAGCCTTTTTATTTCACACTTAGTGCGAAATGGAACGCTGCGAATTCTATCTGATAAATCTGAAAAATCCTAGCGTTTTCTTATACTTACGTGCACTTGGCTGCGTAAGAGGCCGCTATTCTATGGACTCCCGGAGATTAGTCAAGCGTTGATTTCAACATTATGAAAAAGAAAGGTGAAAAAGTCGGGAAAGTTCCTGTGGAACGGTTAGGCAGAAGGCGTAATAACTTTTAGCACTGCTCCCAATGAACCTATTTCCATTTGTTCTAAATTTATTTTCAGCGCTGCTGGCAATCTTTCATGTGTGTTCGATACTGTCTTTATCTGGCTAGCACGTCTCCCCCAAAACGTGTTTAGTAGCGCCGGTAGAGCAGACTGAAATGGCTTGCTCTCTGTGTAGCAAGGATGAAATCCTCCAAGTTTCACTCCTAATGGTCTTGGCCCTGACGCTCTCCCCCCCCGTCGTCAGGGCTTTTTTTTATTTGCGTTTTGGCGTTTTACCGACCCTCGTCGGTAAGGTTTTCCACCGCCAGGGTTTTTATAGGTTGGCCCGCAGCTTGTTCGGATAGCTCACGGAATCGTTCCAGGGTCACTTCTCCCCGGGTGCTTGCCAGCTCCCGCGCTACATTATCAATACTGGCTTTTCCGCCGCTAGCCTTTCGAATTTCATTATCCAGCTCCAGCATAACTACGGCAGCACGGGCAGTGACTGGGCCCGAAGAGCGTCTAACCAAAAGAGAGGGGGCCTTTTTGCCCCAGCGTGCTAGTTTATCCATAGCCTCCCGGTAGCGGTCCTCACTAATTCCGCCGGTGCGACGCAGGATTTCAAGCGAGTAAAATTCAGCCAAGCCTTCAACAATCCAATCGCTCCGATCGTCCCCATGGATGCCTGTACCGACGTGTACCAGCTCATGGATCATGCTGCTGGTACGGTTTCCACTGATTAGTGGTCGATCAGCATGCATAAATAATGATCGGGTACCTGATAAGCCGCCACGCCACATTGGATCATCTGCTGTAACGATCAATAAGTGATCGGGAAAAAGCGGAAAAATTTTCTTTAACTCCGGCAGGTTCCAGTTAAGGAAGGCGAGGATATCCTGGCGGTGTATATTTTGGTCTTTGGGGCCGGAAATCCGGGTTTCGGTTCCCGCGATGATATCCTGGCGGCTGCCAATCTTGCCCACGATCATCCACCCTTTGGGCCTTACAAAGCGACGTTTAGGATCAGATAGCCGGTATAGATTATTTTCAATCTTTGGATAGGGCAGGGCAGATGACCAGCCTTTGGGCATGTCTAGCTTTAGGCGTGCATTTGAACGTCCACGGCTGGTCGCAGAGATGGGGGCTATTAACTTGTCACTGCGGAGGATTGCCCAGTCTTCGGTAATTCTGGAGTCATACCCGCCATTGCTCCTCTGGTTGTCTATCACAAAGCTGTAGCTGAGCTTTGCCTGACGGCCTTCAGGACGCCAGACTGCCTTGTCACCTTTAATCTCAAGAGGGTCTGTACTTTTAAGATCTTTGTAGCGACCCGAACTTAAATTGATCGTGAGTTTACTGGGGATACTCTTCCCGCTAAGTGCCAATTCCACCCGCGCGAGTTTGGTTTCCGGGTCTATTTTCGCTGTGTAAAGCAAGTCATAAGCCCAGGTGGCCGGGGTGATAGAAAGGATGAGTATGGAGAGAGTAAACAGTCTTGTAAGCATCATTTTTTGGCAGGAAATCCAACAAGTTGAGATTTGGACAGCTTCCAAGCCTACAGGTGCCCAAGTGTCACCTTCAAGCAAATTGGCGAGAGTAAGGCACCTGTGTCTACCAGCTCCCGGTGACTGAAGTTATCAATTAGCATTAAACACTAATAAAAAGTATACACTTATAAAGTCGTTATCAATGTGCAAATCTGACAACACCAGAAATATCCCCATTCTTTGTTAATCAATAACGGGGGAGAAGGGTTATGAGCCCTGATTTACGAGGTCGTAAACCATGTGTGTAAAGGAACCGGTAGTGGGTTTTACGCTGAACGTTTGATTTTTTCCTGTACTAACCAATAGGAAACGCCCAGTGCGATAGTGACCATGGCGATACCTATGATCTGTTCAGAGCTTACCAGTCCAAGGTCGAGAACAATTACTTTACGGGCCACAGCCATAAGGGCAGTAGCCAGAACTAACTGGACGGGTACGACATTGGTGCCCAGATACAAGCGTATATTGGTAAAAATCTCGATTGCGATCAGGACAGCCAGAAAGGCTCCGAATGTTGCGAGGATGTCCTCCATGTCGAGCAGGAGGAATGGGGGAGACTTGAGTTTCTCATAAAGCACATAAATCACATCGGCAATGGTCCAAAAAATAACCATGACCATAAGAATGGCTAGAAATCTAACTGCTGCCTTGATCGCCCGGTGCAGCTGATTGATCAGGGGGTCGTCATGTTCCTCATGAATTTCTTCGTATTTCATGGGCCTTTCTCTTTCCCTGGTGGCAGGGTGATGCTTTAGCTTGAATATATGTCAAAACCACCAGGTCAGCTATTTGGACTACTTCAGTGGATTGAAGGGAGAGTGGTTGAAAAATAGCAGGAAGTTGTGGGTAGAAGAGTTATCTGGATGAAAAGAGCTATCAATCCACTATGCGATGAAAATAGATGTCATCCAGACGCAAAAAAACCCGCTTAGTGCGGGTTTTGAGATCTGGTCGGTGAGAGAGGATTCGAACCTCCGACCCCTTCGTCCCGAACGAAGTGCGCTACCAGGCTGCGCTACTCACCGACTTATTGGTCTCGCTTCATCAGCGAAGTGGGCGGCATTATAGCAACCTTTTTTTTACTGTAAACCATTGATTTAACTTTTAATTTGTCGAATTAGGCCCTCTTGCGCAGTGGAGGCTACCAGTACGCCGTCGCGGGTAAAAATCTGGCCACGGGCAAATCCGCGTGCGCCGGTAGCGGAAGGGCTGTCGGTTACATAGAGGAGCCATTGGTCCAGGCGGAAGTCCCGGTGGAACCACATCGCATGATCGACGCTGGCCGGCATTAAGTGGGGGTCGAACAAAGAAATATGGTGTGGCTGTAAGGAGGTTCCAAGCAATCCCATGTCCGATGCGTAACAGAGCGCAGCGCGGTGCTCCATAGGGTCATCAGACATCTCACCCTCGGCGCGGAGCCAGAACATGCACTTCGCTTCACTTAGCTCGGCACCAAAGTAGCTTTTAGGATCTACCGGGCGGAAGTCAATCATATAGCGGCGCTGATCATATTGTGGGCTGACTAAGCCTGCCTCAAGCGCCAGTTGCTGCGTATTCTTTAGGTTCTCTGGGGCAGGAATCCCTTCGCATGGCATATCAGCCTGGTGATCGAATCCGGGCTCCTTGATCTGGAACGAAGCAGACATGTTGAAAATTGCCCGACCTCGTTGCTTTGCGACAACGCGGCGAGTGGTGAAGCTACCTCCATCGCGGATAGGGTCCACCTCATAGATCACCGGTAGTTCGCTGGAGCCGGGGCGCAAAAAATAGGAGTGCAGGGAGTGTGGCAAACGATCTTCAACAGTGCGTGTAGCGGCCATCAGTGCTTGCCCAAGCACCTGGCCTCCAAATAGTACTTTTCGATAATTTTCGACGTGGTGACGACTGCGAAAGAGATTGCGATCCAGCTCTTCTACGTCGAGTAGTTTGCTCAGCTTTTCCAACATGGACGACTCTACCTGTTACCTAATAGTGATAGTCGGAATAATCCGGGCAGGCATTTCAATCTTGCCCGAAGCGGCGATGATAGCAGCCAAATGTACTATCTCCATTCACATTTTGAACGAATTCGATCGACTGGTCACTCCAATACCGAATCGCAGTTGTGTATGGCCAAATCATATAACCCATTAAATTTGAAAAAATATGCTCTTGATTTTTTCAATTTGTCGATTGTGTGCTTATTGATGTGATATAACGCGCCATATAGTGCCTGGGAGAGATGTCTTGAGGCGTAACCCCGGCCGATTAGTTACCGATAAAAATGCAATAACGGGAAAGGAATGTTGCCAGATGCCACATCACGATATTGATATTCGTCCACCGCAAAACTTTGGCAAGGTAGTTAGCAGACATCGTACTGCAAAGGCGGTGGCTGGAGTGGTAGGGTCCGCAGCTTACTATGGCACCTGGGGTGCACAAACCGCTACGGGTGCAACACTTACAGGCCTTGCAACCGGGGCTGCTGTAGCCACTTCGGCTACGGGCGTAGGCTTAATCGTTGCCGGGACGGCGCTCTCTGTCGGTTACGCTGGCTTGGCCGCCAGGTCAGCATACAAAACTCACAACCACCTCAATGGTCTTAAAAAGATCTTTCAAGAAAGAAAATCTTTTGAATGTACATGTAAGGGCTCTGTTGCACACGATTATATTTCGGGGCAGGTACTGCCCTATATTATTGAGCAAAAGACGAAAAAGCTACACCGCAAGATGGTAGAAGCCACCCCGGGAGTTTCCACTTTAGAGTACAGCCGCAAAGCGATAAAGAACCTATATAAGCGCGCCCAAGGGACTCTTGGAAAGAAGCGCACATTTGCCGCCGAATGGCTGGCTCAGCACCTCATATCCCATGACTGTGAGTTGGCAAACGCTATTGTGGCGGAGCTTTATAGTGAGGAAGAGATGCTTTGGATTCGTACTCAGGACAACGATGTCGTAGCTCCCTTACTGGAGCTTAAGATGAAGTCGGTTTAGGGGGCAGGTGCTTAAAGCGCTGTTTTGGGAAAGCACCTGCTTGCGGGTGGGTAATGGACTACCTGCCAAAATTTTTGATAGCTCCAACGTTTTTTATTCCCGTAAGCTCCTACTCTGAGAATTCTAGGTCTTCGATAACTGGCGCCAACTTTTTCGGGTGACGTTCCCCTCCACACTCTGTATCTTGCACTAATAGCACAAAAATTGAGCAAAATAGGCTAAAATTTTTAATATTTGAGTGTCTAATTTCTCGATTCACTTTTCCAACCGAGTTGAATTGCCTATCATTCATGAATGAATAGTCAATTTCAGTCCCCATTATTACGGGCAGAGAAGGTCGGAAGTATGGATAAGGCAAAAGAGAAGGTTCAGAGGTTTCGCGCGAGAGAGCAGCGCATCCTGGATGCGGCTCTGGAGCTTCTGCTGGAGCACGGTGAAGAAAAGGTCACGGTCGAGCAGATCGCCGAGCGGGTAGATATTGGTAAGGGCACCATCTACAAGCACTTCATTTCAAAGACAGAGATTTACATGCGTTTGCTGATGGACTACGAGAGGTCCCTCGCTGAACGCCTGAAGGTAGCTGTTGAGAATGCTGAAGAAAAAGGCGATATCACAGCTCCAGCCAGAGCCTATTTTGAGTCCCGTATGGCTGATCCGGGCAAGGACAGGCTCTTCCAGCGGTTGGAAGAGAAAATAATCACCCTCAATTTAGCTCCGGAGATGATTTCTGAGCTACATGCCATTCGCAACTCCAATGCTTCTGCCCTGAACCGGGTGTTTGAACGAAGGATGGAGCAGGGCATGCTGAAGAAGGTGCCTGCCTACTATTACTATTCAACCTATTGGGCCCTGGTTCAGGGTGCAGTAGAGCTTTATCACTCCAAGTCGTTTGCTGACGTGATTGAGGACCGAGAGGGCCTGATGGAGTTCATCATGGACGTGGGGGTCCATATCGGAGATATTTCCTCCCGCAAGCCACCGGCAAGCAGTCATACCACTGGTCAAGCTGCGGGGCCGTCCTTTGGCTGAGCCACTTTTCGAGCAGCTGCAAAAACTACAGAGGGAGTTCCACGGATATCCTCCGGTTGAAAAGTGGAACCCAGACCTCTGTGGCGACATGGATATGGTCATCAAGCATGATGGTCGCTGGATTCATGAAGGGACAGAAATAAAGCGGCACACACTGGTTAAGCTGTTTGCGAGCATCCTCAAGCGGGAAGGGGATGAATATTTCCTGGTGACTCCAGTGGAGAAGCTGCGCATACTGGTGGAAGATGTACCTTTTGTGGCGACACAGGTGGCACGTAATCCGAATAGTGATGCTCAGACCTTACTTTTCACAACCAATGTGGGTGATGTGATCGCGCTAGACGAAGACCGCAATTGGCACCTAAAGGAGTTTGGCGCCCCCCCGCAACTAATTCCTTACCTGGAGCTTCGTGGTGGCCTTCAAGCCAGGGTTTCCCGTGATGTGTTCTACCAGCTGGTCGATTGGGCTCAAGAAGCTAATCATGGCCCCAGTGATACCGGGAAACTTTTTGTGCGTAGTGCCGGTAAGGATTTTCTGCTCGGTTCTTATAATTGATTTTTGAAAAACTGCCATTTCAGGGCCAGCGTTCTGCTGGCTCTAAGCTTCTTTTCTTTGCCTTATTACTTAGTCTTATATTAAGCGGGATGGCTTTTCCTGATTTCTCTCCTTGCTGGTTTTCTATATGTACTGAATGTTGCACGTATTACTTAATTGATACGGATTTATTAAATATCCATATTTTATTCATTTACTTGAAAGCTGAATGAAATTTGAAGGCAATAAAACATTCCAAAAAGTGTAAAGCTGGATGTTTTATTGCAAAAATTACTGAAAATATACAAAAAGTTAACAAGTTCGCAACACGGCGTTTCTACACTCCCCCGCGTCCTAACCGCTTAGGCGAATAAATTAAACAGAAATTTAGGCAGTCAACAGTGTGTTGTTTGGCTTAGTAGGGCTCTCCAATAGCTTTTCGTGCTGATTGACTGTTTTTCAAGGATTACATTCCTGTGGGGGGAGATATGAAACGCATACAAAATCAGATCATTCTGGCTGCCGCCATTACAGCTTTACTGGCGGGTTGTGACGGTGGTGGAGTGAGTGTTGAGCCTAAGACTGTTGATAATTCAGTAGACAACTCTGTCGATAATTCTGGTGGTGGATCTTCTGAAAATCCCTGCGCAGCGATCCAAAGTACGGGGGTACAAGGCTCTTTTGAAAGCGGTAACTGTCGATATGGAGCCGACTTTGTTTCCGCGTCTAATCCTTTAACCGAGGACTTGTATCTTCCTGCGCTTCCAGATGATGGCGCGCACATTTTTGACGGTAGTCTCTTTGTTGGTGAAAACTACTCCAGTGATGTTGACTTACAGGCTGCCGGTGTTGCCCAGGGCGGTGATGGCGTCAAATTGGAAATACAGGCCGGTGCAACCGTTGCCTTTAAGGATAACTCAGCCTTTATGGTTGTAAATCGTGGTTCACAGGTTTTTGCCCGTGGTACTGAATCCGCACCAATTACATTTACCTCTGAAACAGATGTCCGCGGCACTGTAACTGCAGATGCCGTATCCCAGTGGGGTGGAATGGTTATCAACGGTTTTGGTGTAACCAATAAGTGCAAATACTCAGGCTCAATTGCCGGTGGAGATCTCACTTTGGATGGCGAGTGTCATGTTGCCGCTGAAGGTTCCACTGACGATAACACCTCATACTACGGTGGAGACAACAATGGAGATAACTCTGGCGAGCTTTCCTATGTTGTTGTAAAGCACACGGGTGCCCTGGTTGCTAGTGGTGATGAATTAAATGGCATCTCTTTTGATGCAGTTGGCAGCGGCACAGTGATAAATAACCTGCAAACTTATTCCACTTTTGATGATGGAATTGAGTTCTTTGGTGGTGCAGTAGACGTTAGCAATTATGTTGCTCTCTATGTGCGAGATGATTCAATCGATATTGATGAAGGTTATCGTGGAAGGATCACCAATGCCTTGGTTGTACAGAGTGAAAATGATGGGAACCACTGTATTGAGGCAGATGGAATCGGTTCTTACAAAGATACGATTGATTATACCGCTCTGATTGATCAGGGTCTGAACAGCCGTCCAATAATTGATGGCCTGACTTGTATCGTTTCTGCTCAAAAAGAAGGTACTCACGATCCGGGTGCAGGTTGGCGTCTGCGTGAGGGTATCTATCCGATGATTACCAATTCCATAATTGTTGCTTCTTTTAAAGCTGATGAAACGTCAGATGATGGTAGCAATTACTGTCTGCGTATGGAGAGTGTTCAAACGCGCAATGAAGCAACCTCTGGTACGGAAGTAGCCCTGACCTCCAACATCTTTGCTTGTGAGGATCGCACCAAGACAGATGAAGATACCTTTGATCTGGAGGCGTGGGCTGTAGATAGCGGCAATCAGTTTGCTCCAATTTCAGGAGCGTTGAGCCCAACTGTCGGCATTGATACTAACTTTATTCTGCTAGACGGCACTCCAGCAATCTATACCGTGGGCGCCGACCAGCAGCGAATCAACGACGCGGAACCCGCTGTCACCGCGTTTGAGCGTGCTTATTTGGGTGCACTTGATATCAACGGTACTGATTGGACTCAAGGCTGGACTTATGGCTTACATCAAGGCAGCCGTGCACAGCCTCTCTGGTTTGAATAATTAGCCAAAGATGTGGTTAGGGGAAGCTCTCCTGATCTTGCAGGGCGCCGCCTTCGCTGATGGAGTCGGCGCCCTGCTTGGTTTAGACACCCAATAATGGGAATGATAAGAGGCCTATGTGATGGCTAAATATGAAAATTTTCAGAGGGTGCCGCTGGTAATGGCTATTGCCGCGGCCACTGCTATTGCTCCTGGTGTAATTGCCCAGGATGCAGATCTTGTGGAAAAAGAGACCGGTTCGATACAAAGTCTTGAAGAAGTAATGGTCCAGGGGCGTTTAAGGGACTCGGCGGAATCTCTGGTTAGTGAGCGCCTGGAAGAGGAGGTGGTCACCGACATCCTCGGTGCTGAGATGATTGGTCGGGTAGGGGACTCAACGGTGGCTGCGGCGTTACGCAGGGTGTCGGGACTATCGCTAGTGAGCGATAAATTTGTTTATGTGCGGGGATTGGGAGAGCGTTACTCCAGTACCACGCTGAATGGCGCTACGGTACCTTCACCGGACTTGACGAGAAATGTGATTCCCCTCGATCTATTTCCCACCTCTATCGTGGATTCGCTGGCTGTACAGAAAAGTTACTCTGCTGACCAGGCCGCGAGTTTTGGCGGTGGAAATGTGGATATTCGGACAAAGGGGATTCCAGATGATCTTACGTATTCAATTGAATTGGGGACAGGAGCCAACTCAGAAACCAGCGGTGAAGTTCTGAGCTATCGGGGAGGGGGTAATGATCACTTCGGAACCGATGACGGAACCAGGGCGCTACCGGGCGAAATCTCTGTTGCGCTAAAGCGCTTCAGGGGTGGTTTGGGAATTTCTGATATTAGAAAAATTCTGATTGAGGAAGGAAAGCAGTATTCCAGTGCGCAGGAAGCTGATGCTGCAGCCCGGGGGCTAAATCGTGAGCTGTCCCTAAACCTTAATCGTGATATTGCCATCGAAGAGGAGTCCAGCGATCCTGATGGTGATGTGAAAGTGAGTGTAGGTAATCGTTTTTATCTCGGTGATAAATGGGAGTTGGGGCTTCTGGCTGGTGCCTCATATAAAAGCGAGTGGAGAGAGTCTGAGAGAACTCTGCGCAATTTCGGGGCTCCCAATGAGCAATTAAACAACCGTAGCAAGTCTACATACTCAGTGGATATCAGCGGAAACTTAAATTTAGGTTTGCGCTTTGCGGATGAGCATGTAATCGAAAATACAAGCCTCTTTCTACGTAACACTGATGATGAAACTTCTATCACCGATTACTTTAATGAAAATCGTCAGGTATCAGATGGTTCTGGCTATCGTGAGTATTTGTTGAAATATGAAGAGAGGGAGTTGGCCCTGAATCAGGTCAAGGGTAGCCACTCCTTGGGGCCTGAGACCAAAGCTATCCTTCCTTTTGATTTTTTCAACTGGGTTCCGGAAGAGGTGGTTTTCGACTGGTTCTATTCGGACGCGACAGCGACCACGGATATTCCTAATCAGGTGGATGTTATTTCCGATACGGTTACTGATCCTGCGACAGGCGAAGTGTTGAGTTCGAAGGTCAGTACAGGCTCGCGAAGCGCGGGGTTCCGCTTCACAGAGCTTGAGGATGACGTTAAAAATTATGGTTGGTCGGCCACCTTACCTTTGGAATTTTCCACTTCCAGCCTGGAGTTAAGCGGTGGTTTTGCCAGGATAGAGAAGGGACGCTCATACAGGCAAACTGAGCTACGCTTGGATATTTTCAGTGTGAACGATGAGGATGTGTTGGGCAGCCCCCTAGATGAAGTATTTAGTGATGGTAATATTATCAGCGGCGATAATGACTTTGTTTTTGACTTGGCGGGGAGCAACAAGCAAAGCTATTTAGCTGCAACGGCAACAGATGCAGTGTTTGGTAAATTCGATTGGACGTTCAATGAAGCTTGGCGAATTTCGGCAGGGGCACGCTGGGAGGATTACAGCCAGGTGGCACTTGAGTGGAACCCATATGGCTACACGATAGATGACCCGCAAGTAACACCTGACCCGGATGAGTTGCTGGAGGCTGTTTATGCTGAAGATGACATTTACCCATCTTTCTCTCTGACTTATATGGGGTCTTTTTGGGCGGAGACGTTCCAGCTTCGTTTGGGGGTTTCAAAAACAGCCGTGCGGCCTGATCTTCGCGAAATTACCGATGCGTTCTATATTGACCCTATTACCGATGAGCAGGTGAAAGGGAACCCCGATGTCAGGCCTTCAGAAATCAACAATTATGATTTACGTGCTGAGTGGTTCTTTGACAGCGGGGACAGTTTGACAGTTTCTGCTTTTTATAAGGATGTGGTTGACCCAATTGAGTTTTTCGAGGCTGCCTCCAGTGATACCAATGTGGCTCGCGAGATTATTAATGCCGAGTCTGGAAAGATTATCGGTATTGAAATCGAAGGCATGAAGCAACTTGGTTTCCTTGGCGATAATATGGAGAGCTTCTTTGTGCAGGGCAATGTAACCTTGCAGGAAACCGAGTTGGTTGCTGGAGATGAGGCTGATGCTCCGACGAATCCGGTGCGTGAAATGACAGGAGCATCCGAATACGTTGTGAATATGTTGATGGGTTTCGACAGCCCTGATGGCAATCACTCTGCGACGCTGGGTTACAACGTTTTTGGAGAGCGCCTGCATCTGGCTGGCCGTAACTTGGATCCAGATTCTTACGAGCAACCTTTCCATTCGCTTGACCTAACTTACTCCTGGCACCCTACTGAGGAGGTGACGATAAAGGCCAAGATGCAAAACCTTCTGGATGAATCAATTGAGATTGAGCGAGATGGCGTTATTGTCTTTGAAGAAAAGCCGGGCCAGACCTTTGCCATAAACGCTCAATATAAATTCTGATCTTCTCTCTCAATAATTTCTGCTGCCTCTTTTTCGCCCGCAGGAATTTTCTCTACTTTTTCACGTTGCAGAGAGTTCAAGTGAAAAAGTAGATATAAAAATGGCGCCGGAAGGCGCCATTTAAGTCGATGGGTTCACATATTTGGGTAGTTGGGACCGCCGCCACCTTCCGGAGTAACCCAAACAATATTCTGGGTTGGGTCTTTAATGTCACAGGTCTTACAGTGAACACAGTTCTGTGCATTTATCTGGAATCGCTTGCCGTTGGCATCCTCAACAACTTCGTATACGCCGGCGGGGCAGTAGCGCTGTGCCGGTTCGTCATAGATTGGCAGGTTGTGGTTCAGCGGAATCTCCGCATCCTTCAGGATCAGATGGCAGGGCTGATCTTCCTCGTGATTTGTGTTGGAAATAAATACAGAGGACAGCTTATCAAAACTAAGTACACCGTCGGGTTTGGGGTAGTCAATTTTTGCACAGTCTGCTGCGGGTTTGAGCTGAGCGTGATCTGCCTTAGTATCGCGCAAGGTCCAGGGCAACTTGCCTTTGAACAGGTTGATATCCACAAAGGCATAAGCGGAGCCAAGGATGTTGCCCCACTTGTGTTGGGCAGGGCCGAAGTTGCGCTGCATATGTAGCTCTTTCCAGGCCCAGCTGTCACGATACCTGGAGGTATAATCGGTCAGCTCCTCGCTGTTGCGGTCTGCGGCAATAGCTTCCACTACGGATTCTGCAGCAATCATGCCAGACTTCATCGCAGTGTGATTTCCCTTGATCTTGGCAAAGTTCAGGGTGCCGGCGTTATCTCCTATTAGAAGCCCGCCAGGAAAAGTCATTTTTGGCTGAGACTGTAGGCCGCCTTTAACAATAGCTCGGGCGCCATAGGCCACGCGCTCGCCACCTTCCAGGTATTGCTTAATCACCGGGTGGTGCTTGTAGCGCTGGAACTCATCAAAGGGGCTGACATGTGGGTTACTGTAGGCCAGATCAGTAATCAGGCCGACCACTACCTGGTTGTCCTCGAGGTGGTAAAGGAAGCCGCCACCGTGGGTGTTGCTTTGATCCAGAGGCCAGCCTGCGGTGTGAACTACCAAGCCCTGTTGGTGTTTTTCAGCAGGTACTTTCCAGATTTCCTTTATGCCTATGCCGTAGTGTTGTGGGTCGGTATCGGCATCCAGTTTGAAGCGCTCAATCAACTGTTTGCCCAGGTGGCCACGGCAGCCTTCGGCAAAAAGTGTGTACTTTGCGTGCAGTTCCATGCCGGGCATGTAGGAGTCTTTCTGCTCCCCATTCAGGCCGATTCCCATATCACCTGTAGCAATGCCTTTTACGGATCCGTCTTCACTATAAAGCACTTCAGATGCGGCGAACCCAGGGAAGATTTCCACTCCCAGATTTTCTGCTTGCTCCGCCAGCCAGCGGCATAGATTTCCAAGGCTGATGATGTAGTTGCCTTCGTTGTGCATGGTGCTGGGCACAAACATATTGGGCACTTTAATGGAGTTTTCATCGCTGCGCAGGACGTAGATGTCATCGCCCTTGACTTCGGTGTTCAGTGGGGCGTCGCGCTCTTTCCAATCAGGGAAAAGTTCATTCAGGGCAGTAGGTTCAAAAACTGCGCCCGAAAGAATGTGGGCACCGACCTCGGAACCCTTCTCCACGACACATACTGAGATGTCTTCATTGAGCTGGCGAATACGGCAGGCCGCTGCCAATCCGGCGGGGCCGGCACCCACGATCACTACATCGTATTCCATTGATTCGCGTTCCACGGCACTCTCCTCAGCAGTTGCATTCAACTTTTTGCGGCCATTCCGGCCTTATCATTTATATTGGTGGCTGATTATATAGGCGTTTAATCAACCCTACCAATTGCATGACTATTCATTTGCTATGGCAAATGCGCTGTATTTCAACAGGTTAGGAATAGGGGATAGACTACCCCAATGGTTGGAAATAGATTTTGTGAATGGCAGTGATGACTTCTATTTGACTATTGATTTTGCCGTATAGAACCGCCACCATACACGCCGTTCAAACACTTGTTTGACCAGAACACCGTATCCGTTCGCGATGTGAATCGTCAGTCGCGGCTGTTAAAAAGCTTATTTAAGACGGGATTTCCATGAAAGTTCTTGTAGCTGTGAAACGCGTTGTTGACTACAACGTCAAGGTTCGCCCTAAGGCGGACGGCACTGACGTTGATACAGCCAACGTCAAAATGTCTATCAACCCCTTTTGCGAAATCGCAGTTGAAGAGGCGGTACGCTTGAAGGAAAAAGGCGTTGTCAGCGAGATAGTCGCCGTTTCCATGGGCTCCAAGCAATGCCAAGAGCAAATTCGTACTGCGCTGGCCCTGGGTGCTGACCGCGGCATATTGGTAGAAACCGATGCCGAGCTGCAGCCTCTGGCCGTGGCCAAGTGCCTGAAGGCGATTGTTGATAAGGAAGAGCCTCAAATGGTCATCCTGGGTAAGCAATCCATCGATGGTGACAATAACCAGACCGGGCAAATGCTGGGCGCATTGACTGGAATGGGGCAGGGCACCTTCGCTTCTGAAGTGACTGTGCAGGGTGATGCCGTTAAGGTTACCCGTGAGATTGATGGCGGGCTGCAGACGGTTGAACTGAAGTTGCCTGCGATCGTTACCACCGACTTGCGCTTGAATGAGCCGCGCTACGCTTCTCTGCCGAATATCATGAAGGCCAAGAAGAAGCCCCTCGATACTACTACTCCAGATGAGCTGGGTGTAGATATTACTCCTCGCACCAAAACCCTGAATGTTGAGCCGCCGGCTGAGCGTCAGGCAGGCGTTAAAGTAGCCGACGTTGCGGAACTGGTAGAGAAACTGAAAAACGAGGCGAAGGTAATCTGATGAGCATCCTGGTTATTGCTGAACATGACAACGCCGAGCTGAAGGGCGCTACGCTGAACACTGTAGCCGCAGCCAAAGCCATTGGTGGTGATATCGCAGTGCTGGTTGCCGGCGCTGGTTGTGCTGCCGTAGCAGAAGCTGCAGCAAAGGTAGAAGGTGTAAGTAAAGTGCTGCTGGCTGATAATTCCGCCTATGAGCACCAACTGGCTGAAAATGTTGCCAAATTAGTAGCTGATCTAGGTAAGGATTACAGCCACATCCTGGCTCCCGCCACCACCACTGGCAAGAACATGCTGCCGCGTGCTGCCGCACTTCTGGATGTTCAGCCAATCTCCGACATTATCGCTGTAGAGAGTGCTGACACGTTCAAGCGTCCGATCTACGCAGGGAATGTTATTGCAACCGTTCAGAGTTCAGATGCTATCAAAGTGATCTCTGTTCGCACCACTGCTTTTGATGCTGTTGCAGTAGAAGGTGGTAGTGCGACCGTTGAGTCAGTTGATATTACTGATGATGCCGGTGTCTCAACTTTTGTCGGCGAAGAGCTCGCCAAATCCGATCGTCCGGAACTAACTGCCGCTAGCGTGGTCATTTCTGGTGGGCGCGGAATGCAGAATGGTGACAACTTTGAGATGTTGTACAAGCTGGCTGACAAGCTTGGTGCAGCCGTTGGTGCCTCTCGCGCTGCGGTAGATGCCGGTTTTGTTCCCAACGATATGCAGGTTGGTCAAACCGGTAAGATCGTCGCTCCCGATTTGTACATTGCTGTCGGTATCTCCGGCGCTATCCAGCACCTGGCAGGTATGAAGGATTCCAAGGTGATTGTTGCGATCAACAAAGACGAAGAAGCCCCGATCTTCTCCGTTGCCGATTACGGTCTGGTCGCTGATTTGTTTGAAGCTGTTCCCGAGCTTGAAGCAAAGCTGTAATCCTTGATTACTATACTGACCAGTACTGGAAAAGGCGGCGGGTAGCCGCCTTTTTTATTTGAGGCGGAACTAGTGTGCAATTTCGGGGACGAATTTAAGGTTTGCAGCGTTTAACTGGGCAGGAGCGTTGCCTTTCAAAGACTTAGGCAACAAAATAGGCGTCAAAAACCAATAACCTAAAAAAAGTTGAACTTGTATGTGGGTATGTTCATGTCCCCATTAAAGCGAGCCTTTGGCTCAGTTGGCACCGGTTTTGGCCAGGGTGAGTCGCGAAAGGCGATTTCCCGCGGCACCATGGCGGCATCCGCAGTGGGTCTGCTTTGGGTCTCTGGCAACCTGTTCGCCTATGGTTCCCTGTTTATTCCTGCAGAAACTGAAGAATCTCTGCTGGCTGAGCGCAAGAACTCCAGAGTGAGTGCGCCCCAGGCCGCTTCGATACCAAATACCCCTTTCTTTGGCCTCGCCGATGCCAAGGAAAAAGTAGAAGTCCCTGAAGTCGATCTTTCCAATCTCCCTATCACCCAATTGAATATTGTCTTGTCTGGCGTTTTAGACAGTAGTGACAAGAAAAAAGCTAGCGCACTTGTGGCCGAAAAAGGAAAACCTGCGAAGCGTTTGTATGTAGGGGATTCTCTGCCGGGTGGCGCAGAACTTTATTCTGTTGAGGTAGATCATGTAGTTCTTCGTCGTAATGGCAGGATGGAAAAACTGACCTATCCAGAAGTGGATGGTCGACCGAATGTTCCGCTTAAGAATTACTCCAGCCTTGCTCGCAAGAGTAGCCGAAGCAGTAATACTGCGCAGCGTGGAGAAAATCAGCAGAGTATTCGGGAGCGGATGGAAAAGCTGCGTGAACTTGCTCGCGAACGGCGAGCGCAACGTCAGCCCCAATAAAAACTGTCAACCTAGATTGTTTTGAGTTTTTTGAACATTTACTAGAGCCAGATAAATAATGATGAAGATGTTTTATCGACGGCTGATTGCGGTCGGATTTGGTTTTTTTGTGTCTACTGCAACGCTGGCTCAAGGCCCGGAGAGGGTAACCCTTTCTCTCGATAATGCGGATGTTCGTGACCTGATTAACTGGGCTGCGGATTTCACCGGAAAAAATATTATTGTTCACCCCAATGTCAAGGGAAAAGTCACCGTTGTTGCCGGTGATCCCATGACCCATGAAGAAGCCTTCGATGTTTTTATGTCGGTGCTTCAGGTAAATGGTTTTAGTCTTGTAGAGCAGGGCGGAACCTGGAAAGTAGTGCCTGATGCATTAGCAAAACAGCAAGCGATTCCTGTAGCTGATGCCAACACCCGTGCGCCGGCTGAGTCTCTGGTAGTCCGTACTGTGCGGGTGGAAAATATTTCCGCATCGCAATTGATTGCCATGCTGCGCCCCCTGATTCCTCAGACTGGCCATCTAGCGGCTTACGCTGATACCAATACCCTGATTATTGCGGATCGCGCAGCTAATATTGACCAGATCGTAAGGTTGGTTAATCAATTGGACCGTGCTGGTGCAATTGATATTGAAGTCGTGCCCTTGATGTTTGCCTCCGCAAAAGAGGTCAAGCAGATTCTCACCGATCTTTTGCAGTCGGGTGGTGGTAAAGGGGCTGGTAAGGAAGTACAGCCGTTGCGTATTGCCGTGGATGAACGCTCCAATAGTATTTTGTTGACCGGTGACCCGGTAACTCGCCAGCAGATCAGGTCTGTTATTGCTCGCCTTGACCAGCCGCTGGATGGAGATGGCAATACTGCGGTGGTTTATATCCAGTACTCTAATGCTGCAGACCTCAAGCCAATCCTGGAAGGTATGAGTGGCAGTATTCAGAACACTGAGAAAGATCAGCAGGCGGCGAATGTTGAAGTCAGTATCCAAGTCAATGAATCACTCAATGCTTTGGTTCTTACTGCCCCTCCAGCACTGCTGGAAACCATGAAAGGTGTTATCGCTCGTCTGGATGTGCGTCGTGCTCAGGTGTTGATCGAAGCGATTATTGTTGAGGTTAATGAAAATACCAATAACGAGCTGGGTATCAGCTGGATTGCTGGGGCGGATGATAATGTTGTTGCCGGCTGGAATAACCTTCCGGCTAAAGATGCCGATGGAAATATCAACCCTTTCTCACTACCTCTTGAAAGTCTAACTGGGGCGAATGCATTACATTTAGGTTACCTGAGTGGCACCGACCTTCGTGTCGCAGTGAATGCTCTTGCCACTGCAGGCAACACGAATATCCTCTCCACTCCAACAATTATGGCTTTGGATAATGAGGAGGCTGAGATCCTCGTTGGTCAAAATGTGCCTTTTATCACCGGTGAACAGCTGTTGTCGGGTAGTAATGATGATCCCTTTACCACCATTCAGCGTGAGGATATTGGTACCACACTCAAAGTGACTCCAAGGGTAAATAATAACAACTCTGTAACCCTGGAAATTGAGCAAAAAGTTGAAAACCTTGCTTCGGCCGCGGCTGATGCTGCTGTCGGGGCTTCGGATATTATTACTAGCAAGCGGGAAATACGCACCAAGGTACTCATCGACGATGGTGCAATACTTGTACTGGGTGGATTAATTGAAGATACCGTTAAAGACTCTGTGCAAAAGGTACCCCTGTTAGGGGATATCCCAGGGATAGGCCGCCTGTTCCGCAATAATAAAAAGGAAGTCTTCAAAACTAATTTGATGGTGTTCCTGAAGCCGAAGATCCTGAGTACGCAAGTGGCAGGTTACGAGGAGACCCGCAAACGTTACATGGATCTGCAGCAGAAGCAGATCTATATCAAAGATCGTACAAGCCTGCTGTGGGATTGGCACCGTGGAGATGCATTGCCTGACTTAATGCCGCCAACAGGAACCTATAACGAAAGCCCGGCCCCGGTAGATGGTTCTATCAATGCCGTTGATAACCTGGAGGAAGCCCTGGAGGGGGTGCCAGGTGAGGTTGATGTTGAGGTGCTGGAGGTCGAAGAATCTAAATGACGGCTGAACTAGGAACAGGAACTCCAATAATTCGCCGCCTTCCATACGCTTTCGCCAAGCGTCACAGGGTTCTGTTAGTGGAGCAGGAAGGCCAGCCTATATGCCAGTATGTGGCCCCGTTGAATCCCTCGGCTGTTGCCGAGGTACAGCGAATCAATGGTGCTGTGGTGAGCCTGGAGGCCGTCGAGGAAGAGGCTTTCCAGGTTGCTCTACAGCGACTGTATGAAAACCGTGAAGGAGGAAACCTCTCGGAAGTGGAGGGGCTTGGTGAGGATTTGGATCTTGCCGCGGTTGCAGATTCGTTGCCGGAAACTGAAGATCTGTTGGAGCAGGAAGACGATGCACCTATCGTTAAGCTGATCAACGCAATTTTCGCCGAGTCGCTTAAACAGGGCGCCTCGGATATCCATATTGAGACATTTGAGAAGCGGCTGGTTGTGCGCTTTAGGGTTGATGGCGTTCTGCGGGAGGTACTGCAGCCTCGCCGTGCACTAGCGCCTTTACTGGTCTCCCGGATTAAGGTTATGGCCAAGCTGGATATCGCGGAAAAGCGTGTTCCCCAGGATGGCCGTATTTCTCTTTTGATGGCTGGACGCGAAGTGGATGTACGTGTATCCACCATGCCTTCTTCTGCGGGGGAGCGTGTGGTTATGCGTCTTCTGGATAAGCAGGCTGGTAAGATGGACCTGAGCAAGCTGGGAATGGCGCAGCGCGATCTCGGTGTAATGTCGGAACTGCTTTCCCATCCCCACGGCATTATTTTGGTAACCGGACCTACAGGCTCAGGTAAAACCACAACCTTATATGCTGGCCTTGGCAGTATTAACAGCCGTGAGAAAAATATCCTTACGGTTGAAGACCCAGTGGAATACAACCTGGAAGGTGTGGGCCAAACCCAGGTGAATACCAAGGCGGATATGACTTTTGCTCGCGGTTTGCGGGCAATTCTGCGCCAGGATCCCGATGTGGTGATGGTGGGTGAGATCCGTGACCTCGAAACAATGCAAATCGCCATTCAGGCAAGTTTGACTGGCCACTTGGTATTATCCACGCTGCATACCAATACCGCGCTTGGCGCAGTGACCCGACTTGTGGATATGGGAATCGAGCCCTTTTTGCTGTCATCGAGCGTGATTGGTGTGCTCGCGCAGCGCTTGGTGCGGGTACTTTGCCCAGAGTGTAAGCAGCCCCATGTGGCCGATGAAAACGAGCGGCAAGTGCTCGGTGTGGACCCAAATGCGGAAACCATTATTTATCGCCCCAACGGTTGTGAGGAGTGTAACCATAGCGGTTATGTCGGCCGTATTGGCATCTATGAGCTGGTACCGTTGAATGAGGTGATGCGCCAGCTTATTCACGATCGTGCGTCGGAAAGCAAACTGGTGGCCGAAGCGCGTAAATTGGGGCCGAGCATCCGTGATGATGGTATCGCCAAGATTCTGGCGGGTAGGACTTCCCTTGAGGAAGTGATGCGAGTTACCCAGGAGTCCTGAAAGTGGCAGCTTTTGAGTATACAGCCCTTGCGGCATCCGGTCGGAAGAGCAAGGGAACCCTTGAGGCGGATAGTGCCCGTTCCGCGCGCCAACAATTGCGTGCCAAGGGGATGGTACCCCTGGATGTGGCTCCTGCTACTGAGCAATCTGAAAAGAGTGCCGGTGGACTTATGTCTGGTAGCCCAGGCCTCAGCATTAAAAATTTGGCGCTGCTAACACGTCAGATTGCCACTTTGCTGCGTGCCGGTATTCCCCTTGAGGAAACGCTCGGGGCAATCGCCAATCAAACTCGTAACCAAAAAATTCGCAGGGTTGTTCTGGCGGTTCGAGGCAAGATCCTTGAGGGGCATAGTTTTGCTCTCGCCCTGGCGAGCTTCCCACGCGCTTTCCCAAAGCTCTACCGCGCCACGGTAGAGGCTGGTGAACACTCTGGCCATCTCGATGCAGTTCTGGAGCGCCTCGGTGACTACACGGAAGGCCAGCAGCAGTTTCGGCAAAAAGTTCAGCTGGCACTGATCTACCCAGCGGTGCTGGTGTTTATTTGTGTCTTGGTGGTGACCGGCCTGATGGTGTATGTGGTACCCGATGTGATCGAGGTATTTACTGGTACCGGCCAGGAATTGCCAGTACCTACCAGAATCCTGGTTACCCTGAGTGACTTCATCTCTGCCTGGGGCTGGTTGGTGCCCCCGGTATTAGGCGCCATCATCATAGGCATAGTCTTTCTGCTCAAGCGCCCGGCAATACGTTACCGTTTCCACCATCGCCTACTGGATTTACCGGTAATAGGGTGGATGGTACGTGGTGCCCAGAGCGCTCGCTACGTGGGAACCCTGGCCATCTTAACGGGGAGTAGCGTACCGCTGGTACAGGCCATGGGCATTGCCGGCGGAGTAATGAGCAATGATTTTCTGAAAGATAGATTGGAAGGCGCGCAGAAATCTGTGCGCGAGGGTGGTAGCCTGCACAGAGCGCTGGAAGATATCGGGTATTTCCCACCAATGATGGTTTACATGATTGCCAGTGGTGAATCCTCCGGTACCCTCGATGAGATGCTGCAAAGGGCGGCAGAGTCCCAGGAGCAGGATTTACAGGGTGCGGTTACCGCTTTTGTGAGTTTGTTCGAGCCCCTGATGTTGCTGGTGATGGCCGCTATCGTACTATTTATCGTGATGGCTATTATGATGCCGATTATGGGCATGAACGAACTGGCCATGTAAGGCTCAAAGAGAAGCCTTAGGGGCAGTGTCTCCTGTTAATCCTGATTCTGTCAGGGTTTCTCTGATACCTGCTGACTCGGGTGAAGGAGGATGCCTTCCTTGAAGTGAGTCAATATTTTAGAGTGGGGTCACGAAGGATATTGTGGCCCTTGGGGTTCCCAGCTTACGGCTGAACTTGGAGAAAAAAATGCAAAACCTAAGCAAAAATCGCGGCTTCACTCTGATTGAGGTCATGGTAGTGATCGTAATCCTCGGTGTCCTTGGCGCCATGGTCGTGCCCAGTGTACTCGGCAAGACTGGTGAGGCGCGTATGAAAGCAGCTCGCGTTGATCTGCGAGCAATCGAGACAGCGCTTGATATGTACCGTATGGATAACTTCGTTTATCCCAGCTCTGATCAGGGCTTGCAGGCACTGGTTTCCCGTCCGTCAGGTTTCCCGGAGGCCAAGAACTGGACTGAGCCTTACCTGAAGAAATCGCCGAAAGATCCTTGGGGTAATGAATACCAGTACATCAGCCCCGGCAGCTCTGGTCCCTTCGACCTGTTCTCCCTGGGTGCCGATGGCAAACCGGGTGGTGAAGGTGAGTACGCTGATATTTTTGCCGCTGACCTGTAAATCCGGTTCAAGCGACAACTGATGTACAGCCGGAAAAATCAACTGAAATTCACGCGTAACCGGGGCTTTACCCTGGTGGAGATCCTGGTGGTGATTGTGATCATCGCCTCTCTTGCCGGGATGGCGGTTATGTCTTTGGGTAGCTCCGGCGTGCGCGTATGGGAAGGTGAGGTTAGGCGTCTCTCCGCTTTGCTACAGTTGATCTCAGATCGCGCCTTGATCGATAAGAGCCACTATGGCGTGGTTTTGGAACCGGAATCCTACACTGTGGTGCGCTTTAATCCCGCCACCATGACCTGGCAGGCGCCGGATGCTGCTGCCGGTAAGCGCAGCCAGCGCTTCGCGCTTCACGAGCTCCCTCCCAATGTACGCCTTGAGGTGATTGCCGGGGCAGAACTTCCATCGACAGAGTCTACCGAGTTTGCCGAGGAGGAGAGTTCGGATGAGGAAAGCGCGAAGCCACATTTTGTCGCCTTGTCCAGTGGTGAGGTCCTGCCTGTGGAACTGGTGATGTACCTGGTTGATGAGGGTGACTTCGCTCGTGGCGCGACAATTACTTACAACAGCCTCTACGGTTTACAGCTGGAATGGCAGGCTGATGAATTTTAGTGCGCAACGATTTTCTGCCCAGCGGGGATTTACCCTGGTGGAGGTCCTGGTTGCATTAGTGATATTTGGGGTAATCGCAGCCAGTGTGTTGCAGGCCATGCAGCGCAGTGTGCGCCAGCAACGCATTATGGAAGAGCGGCTCGCTGCCAACTGGGTGGCACAACAAATACTTTCCCAAGTGCGATTGCAAACACCCTGGCCACCCGTCGGTGAGCAAAAGGAGGAGGTGACCTTTGCTGAGCGGGAATGGGAAGTGACCGCAAGAGTTGAAGCAACCAGTGAAGAGCGCCTTCGCCATATCACCATCGAAGTGGGCTATCCCGATGCGGAGAACCCGACTCTGACACTGGATGCCTGGGCGGCACAGGAGTAGCTGCAATGATGATCCGCCAACTAAAAGCGCAGTCTGGTTTCACCCTGGTCGAAGTAATGGTTGTGCTGGTATTGGTAGCTATTATCAGCGTCGGCTCCTTCTCCCTGCTGGATATTTTTAGAAGTACAGACCATGTAGTTGAGCAGCGTGCGGAGGAATTACGCCGCTTTTCTATGGCTTTATACCGCCTGGAAGATGATCTTCGCCAGCTGACGGCAAGGCCGATCAAGAATGCCTACAGTGGCTATGAGCCAGCACTGCGCGGGGATGAAGATGAATTCGAGTTTACCCGACTGGGCGCGGCCAACCTGACTGCTGAGCCCAGAGGGGAACTGCAGCGCCTTGGGTACAGCATTGGCTACCCGGAATCCGATGAGCGCGATTCTTTCAGCACTGCGGAGGAGGAAGATCCAGGCGCGCTACTGCTGCGAAGCCGCTGGCAGGTGCTGGATCGGGGGCCGGATTCCGAGCCTATTGTTGAGCCCCTGATGATGGGGGTTGAGAGCCTTACCCTGCGCTATTTCGACCCAGAGAGCGAAGCGTGGGTTTCGCAATGGCCCCCGGCTTCCAATGACAATAACCCACCTAATGGCGCAGACCCCCGCTTACCTAAGGCCATTGAGTTTGTCTTACTCACCAGGCAGTACGGTGAGATTCGCCGGATATTTCCTTTCTCCACCGTAGAGCCCCCTGGTTCTCAACCTGGTAGAGGCGATTAATCATGTTCGAAGAGAGGCGACTGTGAAGATCCTTGGTGGCCAGCGAGGTGTTGCACTTATTACTGTCTTGTTGGTGATGGTGATTGCTATTGCCTTGGTCTCTCATGCGATCGTTCGAGATCAAATATCCATTAATCGCAGTGGCGCATTGCTTGCCAATACCCAGCTGGCCGAGTTTGTTGAGGGGGCCGAAGCCTGGAGCCGAGTGGCACTGCTGAAAGACTTTGAAGAGGATAAGGAAGCCGAGGAAGCAGCGGACCACGCTCTGGAGGCCTGGGCTTCTCCAGCGTTGCAATTCAATCCCGATAACGGAAAAATTCGTATTAATATCAAAGGCTTAAATTCATGTTTTAATGTCAATAATCTTGTTGATAGGTCGGCTAATGACCAGTTTGATATTTTTCGTAGATTGGTGAGTAATGTCACTGGTAAACCGGAGTTGGCGGTGATTATTGCCGATTGGGTGGATGACGACGATACACCGCGCTCATCCGCAACCGAAGATGACGGCTATCTCGGTAGGGATATCTCACACCGTACTCCGGATACCTCGATCAGTGATGTTTCTGAATTGTCTTCAGTACAGGGAATAGAAGCCGAGGACTGGCAAAAACTTGCTCCTTTTCTCTGTGCATTGCCGGAAACCGGATCCAAGATCAATATCAATTTTGCCTCCCAAGAACTGGTAGAGGCGATTGACCCTTCAGCAAGTATTTCGAAACTGGAACAGCTTCGTGAATCGGGAGAGGTCTTTAGTAACTCTGGGGACTTATCCTCAATCAATATCACCAAGACAGATTCGTTTGTATTCCATAGTCAGCACTTTCTGGCGCGTATCGCTGTCCAATTGGGAGATGGCGAAGACCACCGCCAGTACTGGGAGACTGTGCTCCGGCTTGAGGAAGGCGGAGAAGTAACGGTGAAAGTAGTGCAGCGCCAACGCCGGACATTTTCCGGTGCAATGATGCAGGAGCTACTCGACTATGACGGCACGGCAGAAGAACGAGAGTAGGTAGTCAATAAGATCGTATGTTTAAAAAGAAAAGCCTGAATGAAATAGGCATGCCTGCGGATCCACCAAAGCCATCGCTGGTAATGCTGAGACTCACTGAAAATGCGGATAGAAAGCTCACACTCCATCAGTGGCAGGGGGGTGCCTGGCAGCCTGCTGCATTAGATGATGAATTTATTGCGGCTTTTACCCCTGAATTTGAAACTTCAGAGTTCTCTCAGGAAACTGCTCCCTTGAGCTTTGCCGATGGGGCCAAGGCCTTGTTGTTATTACCTGGCAACTGGGTGTGGAGCGGTGTGGAAACTATTCCCAAAGCTGCACGACGGCAGGCCAATGCTATTGGCTATATGGTGGAAGAGCATCTGGCGGAGGACGTTGAAGATTTGCATTTTGTCTGTACGCCACAGAATGGTGATCTCTGCAGTGTCTATGCCATAGCCAAAGATAAAATGGAAGCGCTGCACAGCCAGGTTGAGCGCTTGCAGTGGCCGCTGGTGGCTGCGGTTGCTGAATATCAGCTACTCGGTCTGCTCGAGGGCGATCTTGCTCTATGGCTAGATGGAGAACAGGCGCATATCTGGCAAGACAGTGGGCAGGGGCTTTCAATTCGCCGTGAATACCTGCAGCCGATGCTCAGTTCCTTACTGGGGGAAAGCGAAACCTTAGAAGAATCTGAGCAAGTAGAGGATGAAGCTGAGGAGAAAAGCCTGCTGCTCTTGGGAGCGCAAGAGAGTGATAACCTGATTGTAGGCGAACTGGAGACGCTATTTGCTGATCGTCTACAGCGCAACCAGCGAGCCCCGGAAGAGCTTTTTCTGGAGCGCTTTAAAGCTGGCAAGCTCAGTAGTTTATTGAGCGGCGACTACCAGCTTTCAGGGGGAGAAGTTGAAGGAGCCTGGTGGCTGAAACCAGCAAAAGTTGCCACTTTTTGTTTTGCCGCCCAACTGCTGTTCTTTGTGGGGGCAGGGGCTTATTTTCAGTGGCAGGCTGGGAAGGCCGAAGAGCAGGCGCGCACCATGTTTACTGAATTGTTTCCTAATACCCGACCCTCCGCGCAAATGCGCCGTCAGTTGGATGGTTTTCTTAAGAGTGCGGGCAGTCAAGGCGGCGCCTTTACCACACAGATGCAACAGCTGAGTAAGGTGTGGACAGAGCAACGGGGTAAGGAACTCAAGTTGCAATCCCTGCGTTTTGATGGCCAGCGGGGTGAAATGGTGTTGCAGTTACAGGCCTCTAACTTGGCGGATCTTGATACATTTGTTAGTAAGTTGTCTGGTAACGGCTTAAAAGCTGACTTACTCGGGGCCAATGAACTGAAGAAAGGTGTATCCGGACGGGTGCGCGTGCGCTGATAGTGACATATTGATGTGCAGAATAAGATTGGTAGTTATTGAAGCATGAAAGAACAAATTGAACAGTGGAAACAGAAGTGGCAGGCACTGTCTTCCAGTGACCAGCGCGCTCTCGCTCTTCTCGCTGTTTTTGCTGGGGGCCTGTTTATAGTCTATGGCCTCTACAGTCCTGCCAAGGGCTTTTTTGAGGAGTCTCGCAGTCGCGCTGAAGAAGCCCAGGAGCTAGTGCAATGGATGGAGTCCCAGCGTCCGGTACTTGCCCGGATCAAGCCTAATAGTTCCGCTGGCAATGCGTCGGGCACTCTTTTGCAAAGGGTGACCACTGCGGCAAAGAACAACCGGATTACCATTAAGCGCTTTGAGCCGGAGGGGGAGAATCGTATCCGCCTCTGGATTGAGGAGGTGCGTTACCAGGATCTGCAGCCATGGCTCAACCAGCTGATGAAAGAGAAGCTATCGGTGCGTACTATCAATCTGGATGCGCTCGCTGAGCAAGGTATGGTCTCCGCTCGCCTGACAATAGAAGGGTAATCCTATCTGCTCCCGCTTAAGCTGCCAGTGATCACTGTCGGTTTTTAGCGGGAAGACTTTCCCAGCATACCTCTGTAATGAATACCTTTTGGGTAGGGCGCTCTGCTCCTCATCCCGGATTTTCGGCCCACAAGCATATAGATTTAGCCGGAATAGCCGCTAAAGGCCCTATACTGAAGTGTGGAAGAGGAAATAGGTGCCACTATGCTTTTTAAAGATGTAACTACCAAGCATTTGGTTGAGGTGGCTGACGTTGTCACGCTTTCAAATCCCTATGAGTTAACTGTGGTTGGCCGCTATCTCTGGGGTGAGGAGATCCAGGATCCAGAGGTTTTCGACAAAACTGACCTGTGCTTTCTGTCTGGTGAGCCGCTGCCTCGTTGCTGGCACGATAGTCGTTATCGTGAGAAGGAGGTGCGCCGTTTGCGCTGTGGCACTCACGCCCAGGAGGATGGTGACTACTATCAAGGGGCGTGAATAGTTAGTCATGTCCGGGGGGAGCGCCGGCTGACCGTATTCTGGCAAGCCTTACCAGTAGTCACTAAGCACTGTACAATGCGCGCCAATTTTTTAAGTGAAGATCCGCATGACTTTTGAGCAGTTTGAAGAGTATTCCCTGTGGTTGGGAATCGGTGCACTTATCATGTTTATGGTGTTTATCGTCTGGAACCTCGCTAAGGATTCCAAGGCGGGGAGGTTCGGAACCTTTATCCTGTTTTTGGCACTGGGTCTCGGATTGCTTGGATTTATTATAAAAACAGTACTGGTTGAAGTGCTTGGGATAGGGTAGGGACTTTTATGTCACTATATACCCAATCTCCCAGGGAAGGTCGCAATGCCACTATTTGATCGCCCTGAACTGAAGGTTCAGAAAGACCGACGTATTTGTCGCGCCACTGATATGCGTATCGCTAAATACAGCCGGCGGGGTATGCTGCTCTCCCTCTGTGCCTTCCTGATTGCCGCCACAATCGGGGATATGCGCCTGGAAGCACCGCGCCTTTTACTGATCCTGGGTGGGGGCTTGGTGATACTCACCCTGATCAGGGGCTACTACGTATTCCGCTTCGACTCCCTTTACAGCGCGGGACCGAACCGCTGGCGAAACCATTATTTCTTCGTCTCTATTCTTGGCTCCATTTGGTGGGGTTTGACACTGTTTTACTTTGTCTACCTGATGGGCTTTGCGCCTGAAACGCACTTTCTGTGGATCTACTCGGTTATATTCTGCTCAAGTGTGACTACGGTATTTTCTCCATATCATCGTTTTCTCACCTGGTTTACTGCCACTTCTCTACTGCCAGCGGCTCTGATGGCTCTGTTCTCGGGAATGGTCCTCGGCACAATTTACGGCACCCTGACCCTTGCTTTTATTTGGCTTACTGCACACCAGGGGCGGCGCGAATCAGAAAATTACTGGGAGCGACTGTCGGCCATGCAGGAGCTACAGCAGCGTGCCAGCAGTCTGGCTGCCGCGCGCAAGCACTCAGAAGCTGCGGTGGAATTGACTAACGAGTTTATCGTTAATATCGGTCAGGAGTTTCGCAGCCAGCTATCAGATGCTCTTGGCGCAATGGCATTATTGGAAGCGGAGCCTCTCAGCGACCGCCAGCGGGAGTGGGTTGAGCTTGCCAAAACCGCCAATAGTCAGCAGCTCAAGCTGGTGGATAATGTTGGGTTATTCACTCGAGTGGCGCGAAAGGATATCCGCCTGCGCCAGGGACCTTTTAATCTGGTCAAAACCATCGAGAAATCTTTTAAGTTTGCCGCCCGCTCCGCCCGCTCCGCCCACGGCCAGGATTTGGAGTTCAATTTCCAGATTGATGACAATCTGCCAGTAATGGTTACCGGGGATAACCGCAAGACGGCCCAGCTAATTCGTAATTTGGTAGATTCAGCAACAGGTATTGCCCAGCGCGGTGAGTTATGGGGGGAAGTTAGCTTTACGCCAATCACGACAGTGGAAGGCCAGTTGAATATTACCCTGATGGATGACGGGCGTGGTGAGATTCTCCCTGATGAAAGCGAATTGTTCGGTGCTTTCTCACGAATGGACACCACTCAGGTTACGACCGGCCTGGGTTTATCGATTGCCAAAGGGCTGGCAGAAGCGATGGGAGGCTACCTGCAATTGCACTCGACTCCCGATGGCAATCGCTATCAAGTGGTAATCAAATTCGATATGGAGCCGAACCAGCGCACTTACCTGACCCCGGATCGCCGTCTGCAGGATAGCGAAGTATTGCTGATTCACCAGAAGGGCCTGTTTATTTCCGGGCTGGTGCAGGTATTGCGCTCGTTTGGTATGGATGTGAAATCCCTGCGTTGGTGTGAAGGTTGCGAGTGCGAGGTACAGAAGCTGCTTAAGCTGGCTTTGGAGCGCAATCAGCTGGTAATCCTGGTGCCGGCGATGGGAGATGACACGCTCTTTAACTCGTTAACGCCGTATATGTACAAGGCACACACTGAAGGCAAGGAGTGTCCGGTGATCTGCCTGGGTGGGTTTGGCCAGAAGTCCTCCTTTGCCCAGCTACAGCACGCAGTACCTGCTGCTCAGTACCTCGGCCGTCCAGTGACTCGCAAAGAGTTACATGACGTAATTGTCGAGCGCATATTTGGTGGAATTAAAAAAACTACACGCAGAGTAGTAACTGGGGGGGCTGATCAGCCACGTCAATATTCACTGTTATTGGTAGAGGAGTCCCGTCCACACCAGTGGGTGACAGAGGAAATGCTGCAGGCCTTAGGCTATCAGGTGGATGTTGCAGGCAATGGGGATGAGGCCCTTATTCGCCTCTCCGAAGGCCACTATGACCTGGTGTTGGTAGATTGCCAGCAAAATACTGACCACAGCGCGGAAATTATTGAGATGTTGCGCCGCTGGGAAACTGAACACCGGCCCGACGATCGATTGCCAATTGTTGCCCTGACCAGTACTACTGAAGAGCAGTTTGAAGGGCGCTGCTTAGCCGCCGGAATGGACGACTACCTGACAAAGCCTTTAAGTAAAGATTTACTGAGAGAAACCTTAGCCCGTTGGCTTGGGAGTGCGTAAGTCTAAAAAAATCCAGCTGCGGTTTGTTAAGCAGGCTGGAAGTAAAAAAGCCGCGGCAACTGCCGCGGCTTTTTTATGATTAGAATTCGTAGCGAATTCCCATGCGTGCACTCCACAGCGAGGCGTCGGCGACTCGGGTTTGGCCAGCAGGATCATTGAATTCATTGAAAACAAAACGCCCCTGATCATCTATGCTGGCATCAACGGCAGCTTGGAAGCGGGGGAAGGCACCCTCGTACATTACTCCCCAATCATCGTTCAGTAAGTTGCCCAGGTTCTCGATAACAAAGAAAGCATTGAGTCGGTTGTCAGCGCGCCAGCCAGGCAACTCCTGGTCAATACGCAGATCGAACTTAGTCCACCAATCGCTGCTGAGGGAGTTGCGCTCCATAGTACCGCTGTCCAGGTCTTCAGAGTCGACCCAGGCGAAGAATGCCTCTGTATCGAAGTCATCCCCAAAGACAACATTCGCATCGCCCATGCCTGTTGGAACGTAGAGTAGCCCACGGCCCCTGCCGCCATCACCGAAGATACGGTCAGAGAAAGTATAGGAATAGGGCACACCTTCGTTAGCGCTACCGAAGAGGGTAAAGCGAGTCTCATACCCAGAGAAAAACTCCTGGGCGTAATCCAGCTTCAAAGTGAATCGGTGCGGAACTACATAGTTTGAAGTAGCCGTACCCGGGTCCTGGGCATCTACCGTGGCGATGGTGGTGTAGTTTGAGTAGGCTACAGAGCTGGTCATGGGGTTTACGTCTTCAGCATCGGTATAGGCGTAACCCACTGCTACATTCAGGCCGAAATCGAAAGATTTACTGAGTCCTAATGAGAAGACGCTGGAGTAGCCAGAATCGCCGTCAACATTGGTGAGCATATAGTCGCCCCTGCGACCATTGGTGTTAGCGTAAACCGCACGGCCATCGACGGTACTACTCACCTGCTCCAGTGACAGGTCCCGAATAATGGCTGCATCCTTATAATCACTATAGAGGTAATCGGCAGAGAGCAAATAGCCAGATTCAAACTCATAGCTACCGCCAATTGCATATTTCCAAACCGATGGAACTTCAAAATCCGGATCCATCATATTCACACCACCTAAAGTGCCATCTCCACTGGCTACCTGATCATATAGGGACTGTGGTACATCAAAAATTGGGGCGCCGTTGCCAGCCCAGTCCATATCAAATAATGGCGTGCCGCTGCCATCACTCGCTTCAATTTGTATAACGCCATTGTTGGAGTAATTATTGGAAATCCATACATTCGGATTGCCGCCAGAGTAAAGGCCAATTCCACCATGTAGCTCCAGGTTATCATCAACATTCCAGCTCAAGCCCAGTCGGGGTTGCAGAAGGTCGAGGCCGTCCATGGTGTGTTGGTTGGAAAAGCCATAGGCTGCTGCGAAATCTGTATTAGCGACAGGTCTGTCGTCACTACTGTAGCGATCGTAGCGCAGGCCGGCTACAACTGTGAGGTCAGCGTCAGCAAAAGTGTATTCATCCTGCACATAGAGAGTGTCGATGCTGTAAGCAAATTCAGCTGCGGCATCCAAGATATTATTGGTACCCGTGGCATTCTCGTAGATGATCAAGTCGGCAACGCCCTGCTCAAAATTTTCAATGCTACTGAAGCGATATTCACCAGCGGCCTCCTGGATGAACAGGTTGTAAATATCGAAGTTTTCGTGCTCGTAGCCAGCTGTAAGGTTGTGTTCACCTAAAAGGAGCTTGCCGGCGAGCTTAAAGGTCAAGTTGTCATAGCTCAGTTTATTTGCGTGGCGGGAATCATCAGCACCCAGATAAACGGTTGCATCTGTATCACTGCCATCGTTGTCATGGTCATAGGAGGTGCTGATCTGTACTTCACCAAAATCGGTACCTCCCAGGGAATTTTGGCGGTTATCCAGTTCGGAATAACCAATCTTCATTTCAGTAGAGAAGATATCGCTCCAGTCTGAGAAGAGCTGTACTACATAGGCGTTCAGCTCTGCGCCGCGCTCATAGTAGTGATTGGACAGCTCCAGCTCATCTGGATCTCCATCGGCCTCAGCGATAGAAAAGCCATCGTTGTAGTTGTAAGTAAATGCTGCGCGATGGTTTTCAGAGATGTTCCAGTCGAACTTAACCAGCAGCTTCTCGTCCTCCTCTGGAAGGTTGCTGGGCAGACCACCTGGGTTGTAGCCGTAGACTTCGTTGGATATACGCACAATTTCATCCAGTTGGGCTTGGGATACGCCCTGGACTTCAGTTGCGGCACTGCTTCCAGCGGGCCCCCGGTCAAAAGTAGCTACGCCTTCAAGCTTCTCATAAGCAGCAAAGAAGAACAGTTTGTCCTCAATAATGGCGCCACCTAGAGTAGCGTTGTAACGCTTCTCATCAAACTCGGCTACGTTAATGTCCTCACCTTCCAGGGAGTCCCCACGAAAGCCATCATCGGTGTAGTCATAGAAAAAGGAACCGTGCCATTCATTAGTGCCAGACTTGGTCACAGCATTAATGTTACAAGCGCTGAAGCCTCCGTACTGTACATCAAACGGTGCGAGCTCTACGGCCACCTGGTCGATAGCGTCATAGGAGAAGGGCATGCGCTCGGTTGGGTAGCCATTACTGTTCAAGCCGAAATTGTCATTCATACGCACGCCGTCAACAGTCAGGCTGTTGAAGCGTGGGTTGGCGCCGGCGCATTGGACTGAATCTGCGTTGGCCTCGTCTATATAAACACGAGGGTCTAGGCGCAGCAGGTCCTTGATGTCACGACCGCCAGCAGGCGCACTTTTCAGGTCGTCGCTGTTGAAGTGGGAAGAGGGACCTACTGCAAGCCGTGAACTGCTCAAAGCTTGGCCAAGCACGCTCACCTCCTCAAGATTGGATGAACCCAGGGTTAGCATTAGCGGCAGGGTATCGCCTACCGATAAGTAAATGTTCTCGAGTACCCGTTTGCCTTGGCCGGATTCAACGGTCACCGTGTAAGGGCCGCCAACACGCAGACCACTCAAATTAAACTGACCGGACTCCCCCACTTGCGCTACACGACGGCTGTTAGACGGAGTATGAATCACCGTTACTTTCGCATCGCTTATTACTTCGCCACCGCTGCCAGTAATAGAGCCGCGAATAGCTGCGGCTGTTTCCTGTGCATGGGAAACATGTGAAGTGCCAATCGCGGAGATAATTGCAGCGGATAGGCACATGCGCCGGAAAATGGAAGGTTTCATAACTAAGTCCTGGTCTTAAAAAAGAGCCAACAAAGTGGCTTTGAGAGTACTGGTTGTAATCGGCTCCCGAGACACTTTCCCCAGGTCCCGGCCAGTGAGCTTTTTAGCGGGTGATATTTAAGGACTGGTTAACGATTTGTTGCAGTTCTGTAACGATTACGGAAGAGGTTGGCTATAGATGCCAAGTTGTCACAAACTCTCATTAAAGTTGGCGACAAAATACTGCAATGGAAAAATCAATGAACGGGCTGGTTAATGTCTTTCGAGTAGCGCTACTCCTGCTCAGTACTCTCGGGCTGAATAATAAGGCTGTTGCCTGGGGGGATGATGGGCATCGGGTAGTGGGTGAGATTGCCTGGCACTACCTGGAGCCACAGGTGGCTGGTGAAGTTCAGCTGCTTTTGCAAAGAGCAAATGAGCCGGACTTGGCTGAGTCAGCAACTTGGGCGGATCGTATCCGCTCTAATGAACAATACGACTGGGCCGCTCCAATGCACTACATTAATTTGTCCAAAGAGTGGACCAGTTATGTTGAGGCCAGGGATTGCCCGCCTGCGGGCTGCATCCTCAAGGCAATCAAGCAGTTCTCGCAGATTTTGGGTGATCGAAACCGAAAACCAGAGGAGCGTGCAGAAGCCTTAATGTTTATCGCTCACTTTGTCGGCGATCTGCATCAGCCACTCCATACAGGCCTGTATTCAGATAAAGGTGGCAATGATGTCCAAGTCCGGTTTTTAGGTATTGACACTAATTTACATGCCCTATGGGACATACATTTAGTATCCAGGATAGTTTCCGATTGGCACAGTTATGCAAAAGAGCAAACAGAAAAGATAAGCGCAGCCCAGCGCCACTTGTGGCAATCCACAACAGAGGCCCAGTGGGCTCGGGAATCCCACCAGTTAGCCCACAAACTCGCTTATACGAGTGAATACGAATTAGGAGAAAAGTACTTCCTGCGTTGCCAGGAATCTGTGGAAATGCGCTTGCAACAAGGTGGAGTGCGTTTGGCCGCAGTGTTGAATAAAGCCCTTGGTGAGAGAGGTATTAACATCGCAGACAATTAATGCTTGAAATGTTGTAAAGCTTGGCTATCAGCACTTCCCATTGCCTTAGTTTTGATCGTGAACTGATTGTTCCTGTTTGATTATGCTAATAATCTAGTAATACAGCTCCCCTGCAATTGTCAGCTGGGGAGCTGGCCAAGCACAACAAGGTGGAGTTAAAGTGATTATGAAAACTCAGGCGAGAAACCTGGCCCGAATAGTCGGGGTACTTGTTATTTTAACTTCGATCGTGCACTGGAAGTCTTTTTTCATAAGCATCAGTATGTTCGGAACATCACCCGGCGTGGCCAGTTTGGGGTTACTGCTGCTGGCACTCGCTATCTTTAGCGCTGTGGGCCTACTGGCATACAAGGGGTGGGGTTTCCTTGTCTTTTATTGCTTTGCCCTGCTTGCCACCATAGGTTTTTCGATACCCCTAATACCATTTGTCGCAAGTTGGTTTCCGTTGGCAGTCCGGCCATGGGTGATGATCGCGATCAACATTTTCATTCTCATCGCAATACTTGCCGCACACTCAGAGTGGCGTAAGTCTCGTGCTGCAGGAGAAGGGGATAGTTAGGCGCCCCTTTTTAACTAGGGGACATTATGTCCCTTGGATGCAACCCATATCCGATACCACTGTTCCCGGGATAATTCGAGTTTTAGTGAATCCACAGCAGCTTTCAAGCGAGCTATTTTTCCTGAGCCGATAATAACCAATGGATTGGCTGGCAGTTGTCTAACCCAGGCGTAAATCACCTGGTCGAGACTTTTGGCACCAATTTCTTCCTTGAGTAATTCAAGTTCACTAAGCACTCTTTGAGCCTGTATATCGCCTCCACTGAGTAATCGTCCCCCTGCGAGACAGGACCAAGCCATAGGGCGTATCCGATGCATTTGCAATTGATCCAGGGTGCCATCATGGGCCACGGAAAAGTTAAGCGGATTTATTTCAACCTGATTGGTTACTAATGGCACTTCCAGCCGTGACTGCAGCAAGGCAAACTGGCTCGGTGAAAAGTTGGATACTCCGAAATGCAGGACCTTGCCAGCTTTTCGGAGCTTGGTAAAAGTTTCTGCAACTTCTTCAGCTTTCATCAAGACATCCGGTCGGTGGAGCAGAAGAACATCAAGGTAGTCTGTCCCCAGTAGGGAAAGGGAGTTATCAACGGACTCTATTATGTGTGTAGAGCTGGTATCGTAGTGGTTAACCTTTCGAAGGGGGAATTTGGCTGAGCACAACTTGATATTGCACTTGGTCACTATTTGAATCTGCCCTCGCATACCCGGCTGCAGTTTTAATGTTTCGCCAAAGAGTTGCTCACATTCATAGTCACCATAGATGTTGGCGTGATCTATGGTAGTAATTCCCAAGTCTACGTGTTGTTCAAGGAAGCTAAGGCGTTGCTGGGGTTTCATTTCCCAGTCAGCCAATCTCCAATAGCCCTGAACCAGTTCGGAGAGGTATGGGCCCTGGGGGCGTGTGATACTTTCAGCCATCAGCATTCCTGTCAAAGATCAAAAATCTTGATTATGCCTGAACTATGCATGCTTAACAGGAATCCAGAGCGGCATTAAGCCAGTAGTGTCACCAGGGCACAATTTCCCATCGGTAGAGTAGGCCACTGCGTACATCTGGAGAACCGGGAGTAGCCTTATGGTCAAGAGTTGGTTCAAGTGTGTGGATTGTAAACGTTAGGTCTATAAATACTTAAGCCCTGTATTTATGGGAGCTGTAACTGTGTCAAAAATACTGATTCCAATCGCTGATGGTAACGAAGATATCGAGGCTATTGCCATCTACGACATTTTGAGCCGAACTGACGCGAAACTGACTTTGGCATCAATTATGCCGAGTAGGCGTGTAACCACCCTGCGTGACCTTGTCATTGAGGCACCCAGCAGCCTAGAGGAATGCCTGGATACTACTTGGGATTTAATTGCGCTACCGGGAGGCAAGGAGGGGGCGGAGCATATGCATGACTCGGAGCCTCTAATGAGGCTAATCCAAAAGCAAATTGAGTCTGGGCGCTGGTTAGGAGCAATCTGTACCGCTCCTGTAATCGTACTTGGTAGACATGGCCTAATAACTGATTTCAAAGCAACTTGTTATAGGACTTTCCGTCGTGAACTCAGTCAATATGTGAGGGAGACTAGCGACCAACGAGTGGTGGTTGATCGAAATCTAATCACTAGTCAATCTCCAGGTACTGCGATAGAGTTTGCTTTTCAACTAGTCACCTGCTTGTTTGGGGAGGAGCAATCAAAATCGATTGCTCAAACTGTGAATGTTTATCTACCGCCGGAATAACTGCATCGATTTTAGTTTGTGCACATAGCTTTTTATTGAGATGGTATATTCGTATCTCATGATTACTTGCTTGCATACGCTATTTTTATGCGGTCTTCACTAAAAAAGCTAAAAGGGCTGTGGGGACAACTGGTTTCAATGTGCTGAAAAGGGATATCCAGGCTTTGCAATTCTCGCAGAAAGCTAGTGGTGTAATTTGCAGGTGCATCCATGGTACCTGTAAAGAATACTAAATCCATAGGCATTTCTTCGCGTTTTTTAGACCACTGGCTTACCTGGAACCAGGGGAGTGGCTGTTGAAGTCAGTTTCAGAGACAAACATTTGCTCGACGATGCTGGGGCGGGTGCTCTTAAGGGTACTCCGGCTGTGGATGGCGCCATCCCAGGAGACTATCTTAGAGAAATACTCAGGAAATTTGAAACCAATTTTCGTTGCCCCAAATCCTCCCATTGAAAACCCCTGAAGGACTCTGTGTTCCCGTCCCTTTATGCTGAGACTAATTGGTTGGTTTGCTTTAAGTTAGTTTTTGATTTTCGGAAAGTATGAATAACAACCTGAGAGAGAGAAAATAATACAAAGGTCAGTATCAGCCCTCGTATCATAATAGGATCGTATTGCTCCTGGAAAAGAGAGAGAACACGAGTTAGCCCATTAAAGAGGAAATAAAGTGAGGCTGGTACAAGAATTATCCAATCCCGGCGGAAAGTTCCTATTGCCGTAACCACAGCTAATATAAGTAGAGGAGCACCGAGTGTGCGCACATTAGTCAGGCCATAGTCTGAGACGGCATTAAACCCACTGGCTTCGCTAATTGAGCTGGGAAAAAATATACAGGCTATAGCTGCAGAGGTGAAGATAAAAACAAAAATTGTAGAAATTATTTGTGCAAAGCGTATCACGGTGCTTCCTTTATAGTATGTAAACGAAAAACGGCTTGGTCTGCTATGTCTGTTATTTTCCTTAAGTATAAATATTGAGTTCCTTCATGTTTCTTGTGCAGTGTTGGTGCGGGCCACGTGTTCTTACTGTACAAATAGCGTATCTAAAAAATGACGGATACTTGGCTGGCTGATTTGGCTTTCGCCGCTCACAATAAGAGAACATAAATAATGCTCAGTAATTTTTTGCCATGGCCAAAAACCTTGGCGAAGACTTTTTGAATTCGCTTTGTTAGTGCGTTCTATATCGATGGACCCCAAGATTTTCATGGCTGTCTTCTGTACTGTAGAGCCCCATTAAAACCATAAGGTTGATATATGTCAACTAAAATCTTAAGCGCCTTCTTATCGTTTTCGTTTGTTGTGACAAACAAGGTGTTTGGGATAACTATGGATGTGTAGTCAGCAGAGTGTAGTCTTGCCACATATTGCTGTTTGCGTTCAAAGCCTAGCTTGACCAAAAGGTCAATTTTGAGGTAGTTGCTAGGTGGTTTCTATCTTTTTGTATAGGTAGGTGGTTCTAGAGGCAGGTTCCTATCAGTGGATTCAAAATAGTTAAAAGCTTATTTATGTAGGCTATAAATGAATGGTTGCTTTCCCGGTATTTTAATTTTGGTATGGTTATAATTTTGCACAGGAATTTATTTCAATAATAATTATTTTGCTTGGCTTTCAGGAACTTCACTAAAAACCGTGAGGTTATGGCAACTTAAGTATCCAGTACTTCTGACCTCTTGAAAGGGCACAAACACGTGAGGTATCGATTGGGGTTTGATAAGTTGCGAGAGTAATGATATCTAGCGGTAAAAGTTTCTTTAATTGGTACGCAACAAAATTGGGCTAACGCCCCCTTATCAGACCGGCCAGTTCCGCTAGTTGTTTTAGAGGTCAGTCTGTTTAACAATGGTGACAAAATTAAGTACACAAACCCTCTCAGATTTATATCTCTGAGTGATAATTAACAATAATGTAGTCGGTGTACATACATGGAATTGGTAAGCCTGCGCCGAAGCCTTGGGTTAGTCGGCATCTTTCTAATTTTGGCCCTCCTTACAAGTGGATGCTCTAAATCACCAGAGAGCACAGTTGCCAATCGTGCAGCTCTGGGTGAGCGCGCACTTTCCCTGACACCAGCTGATTCTGATCTTGCAGAAATATATATTCGGACCTGTCGTAGCTGTCATGGTACCGGCGCTAGTGCCGCGCCTTTAACCGGCGACTTGGATAACTGGAAGCCACGTATGGATAAGGGAATGGATATATTGGTAGATAATGCTATCAATGGTTTTCAGGGGATGCCCCCGCTAGGCCTTTGCTTTGAATGCTCACCAGAGCAGTTTGAGCAGTTGATCGCTTTTATGGCTACGGCGGAGTAGGGAAGTATGCATCAATCACGTCGCCGTTTCGTCACTACCCTGGCTGCCGGATCTGCAGCTTTTGCAGCATCCCCAATATCATCAATAGCGCGTACTTTAGTCCAGGCAGCTGATGCTGCTAAACCCCGTAAGATTCGCTGGCGAAACTGGTCGGGGTCCCAGGAGTGCATACCCGATAGGCGCCTGGCACCAAAAAATATTACTGAATTACAGGAAATAGTGGCGGAGGCTAGTGGTACTGTGCGTGCAGTGGGTGCTGGTCACTCTTTCACTGCGCTGGTGCCAACAGAAGATACGATAGTTTCTCTCGGTCGTATTAGCGGACTATCTGACCACAATGCCGAAAACTCCCAAGCCACGGTCTATGCGGGCACACGCATAGCAGATATTGGCCAGCCTCTGGAGGAGGTAGGGCAGGCCTTGATTAACCAGCCAGATATCGATGAGCAAACCCTTGGCGGATGCCTGGCAACCGCCACCCATGGCACCGGTGCGAATTTGGGTTGCATGTCCAGTAATGTTACTGGTCTGGAAATGGTAATGGCCGATGGTGATATCCTCTGGTGCGATGCAGAGAATAACCCGGAGGTGTTTTCTGCGGCCAAGGTTTCCCTGGGGTGCCTTGGCCTGGTGACCAAGGTGCGTATGCAAAATCAGCCCAGCTATCGCTTACGCCGTGAGTCCTGGGTGGCGCCTATGCAAGAGATTTTGGATCAAGCTGAATCGCTGGCGAACTCTAATCGAAACTTTGAGTTCTATTACATCCCTTTCTCCGGGATGTGCATGGCTGATTCTCATCAGCTCACAGAAGAGGATATCTTTTCCACTGAGCGTGAGGATACCAATGAAGCAGTGATGACTCTTAAGAGTGTAAGAGACTGGCTGGGCTGGTCCCCCAAGTTGCGCCGATTTGCCTTGCAGTCCGCCATGGAAGACATTGAAAAGGAAGTAGTAGTGGAGTCCTCCTGGCGTAACTATGCTAGCGAACGCAATGTCCGCTTTAATGAGATGGAATACCACCTGCCCAGGGAGGCAGGCTTAGCGGCATTTGCTGAGATTCAAAGCACTATCGAAGAAAACAACCTTAATGTTTTCTTTCCTATCGAGGTCCGCTTCGTTAAGCAGGATGATATCTGGCTGAGTCCTTTCTATCAGCAGGATTCTATTTCGATAGCCGTTCACCGTTACTTTGAAGAGGATCACCAGCCACTGTTCAAAGTGCTGGAGCCAATTATGCGTAAGTATGGGGGCAGGCCGCACTGGGGAAAGTTAAACACTTTGGAGGGGGGGGACTTCGCTAAGCTTTATCCACGCTGGCAGGACTTTATGAAAGTTCGCCAAGAATTGGACCCCAGCGGAAAGTTCCTGAATTCCTACTTAAAATCACTAATTGCTTGATGTTTTTTGACAACTCTTCTATTCGGGCAAAATGCTGATAAATTATTTTTATTAAATGATCTTGTAGCGATTGCCCTAAAGGCCAAAAGGAAAATATTTTGGATAGCAAGCGCCGAAAATTGTTGCTTGGGGGAGTGGTTCTGGGAGCTGCCGCAGCGGTACCCATGTTGCGGCCAAAAGCCTTGGGGCAGGGTGGGCATAGTGAGTATTTCGAATCAATTTCCAGAGCCCTGCACAAAGCTGGCATGTCGAGTCCGACCATGGTGGTTGACCTCGATCGATTAAAGAACAATGCCGATACATTGTCGAGCCACCTTCAGGGGAATTATGATTTCCGTATTGTTGCAAAGTCATTGCCCGCACTTGGCTTACTGGAAACAGTAACCAGGCGAACCGGTACACAGCGGATCATGGTATTTCACTTGCCATTCTTACGGCAGCTTGCTCAGGCCCAGCCATCGGCGGATATCCTGCTGGGTAAACCCTTACCGATAGCTGCTGCCAAGGATTTTTATGCGAAACCGACAGGCAACAGTTTTGATCCTAGTAAACAGTTGCAGTGGTTGATTGATAGCCCCCGCCGATTACAGCAGTATGCTGAGCTGGCCAATAGCCTTGGGCAATCACTGCGTATCAATATTGAACTGGACGTTGGCTTGCACAGGGGAGGGGTTTCTAGTGATCAAGCTCTTACTGAAATGCTCAATATTATCCAGAGAGAGCAGGGATTGGAGCTTGCGGGGTTTATGGGCTATGACGCCCATGCTGCCAAGATGCCGGGTTTACTGGGTGGCCCTGATAAGGCAATAGATCGGGGGCTCAATATCTACTCGCAGAGATTGGAGCAAGCAAAACGGCAGCTAGGTGCTGTATTTCCATCGGAACTCACGTTAAATGGCGCGGGGAGTCCGACTTACCAGCTGTACCAGTCCAGGAGAAATACTGCTCCCTGCACCGAGCTTGCGGCTGGCTCTTGTCTGGTCAAGCCAACGGATTTTGATATTCCCACACTATCGGATCATATCCCTGCAGCGTTTATTGCGAGCCCAGTGCTCAAAAGGTTACCTCATACCCAGATACCGGGAATAGAAAACCTTACCGGTGCAATGCGTTGGTTGAACCCAAATCGTGCTCAGACCTTTTTTATTTCGGGGGGTTACTGGAAAGCACTACCTGAGTCTCCCGCTGGATTATCAATAAACCCTATTTATGGCCGCTCTACAAATCAGGAAATGCTAAATGCCTCTGACAGGGTGACCTTAGTGGAAGATGACTGGGTTTTCCTGCGCCCAACTCAAAGTGAATCAGTATTTCTTCAGTTCGGTGATATTGCAGTATATGACAGGGGAGAGATAGTGGATCGCTGGCCTGTATTGAGTAACAGCTAAACCTTAATAATTGATTAGAATATATTTAGCTATGTGTAGATAGCTAATTTTTAGCAGATCTTTATAAAAATAATTATCGGAGAATTTACATGATATTTGTAATAGTTTTAGTATTAAATACCATCTGGTTTCTTATGGGATTTAATGTTTTTTCATTACGAGGAAAGATCTTTGCCAAGCTGGTAGTGCCCAGGGAGCATAGGGATACCCCCGTCTTTGGTATCTTAGCTGAATCTGGAAAGTTTCTCGGTGGTTTCAACTTTTCCCTGGCCTTCCTCAATATTTTGCTGTTAATTAATCTCTCTACTTTTTCAGGTGATATTCAGAGGGCAGTACTGTTACTTGCTTTTGCAGTCACGCATGGCTCACAGTTTATTTACAACGTGCCTGTTGCTCTTCAAAATCGTAGTGGTGGAGGGGCCTGGCAGGTTAAAGGGGTAATGCGCTTTATTTTTATTGTTGACTTTCTAATGATGCTGCTAAACCTCTTTGTCGCGATTTGGTATTACTTATAACTTGTATATTTGAGTAAAGGAAGTTTTCTTGTTGGATGAGATTCTATTAACGGAGGAGTTGTAGTTCCTAATTCTGGTAAATATACGGTTGGTTAGATTATATAGAATAACTATGGGTCATGGATCAGGGATATGAGTGTGACACTATTAAACCGAGAGAAGCTACTGGATAGCTGTCGTAATTGATGCCAGTATGGCCAAAGTCATACCAGTATCAACCTATAATCTTGAATTGTGATATAGAGTCTTAGGATCACTAATCTTCCGTTCAATATATCATTAACTATGGGTATCAGTGGGCCCTGAAAAAGCAATGAAACTGAGTAGTCTGCAAACAGAGCTGACGTCGGCCGCAACGGACATTATATTGGCCCTGATCGCATTAGTGGCACTGATTTATTTGGTTCGATATAGCCCAAAGGGCGGTAGGAAGTATCTGGCCTGGAAATTTTTTTTCTTTCTGACAATTGTTGTCACTGTATTGGCCGCAACAATTCATGGTTTAGAGTTGTCGGTGCAGCTAAGTCAGAGGCTCTGGAGAGTCTTATTTTTCTTTCTTGGTTTATTTCTAATAGCATTTACCACTGCAATTTGCTTTGATCTATTAGGCGAGAAGGCGACGCAAAAAGTTTTACCTTATATTCCGCTCATCGGGATTGCCTTCTATGTTGTTACTTTATTGTGGCCTGAAGGGTTTCTTGCTTACGTGATTTATCAATTCTCTATTACATTTATTATTATATTTGGATATGGCAGGTTAGCCTGGCTGAATAAGTTAAATGGAAGTTGGTATATGGCACTGGGTGGCTTGCTTTCATTAATTGCCATATATATTCAAACAAAAGATTCACTATATATTACGTTAATCTGGGATTTTGACCATAATGGGATTTATCATATGGTGCAAAGCGTAGCGGTTATTCTCTTCTTTTTAGGTATTAGAAGGGCACTCCTAAACAACCAGTAGGTTCTTAAAAGTATTGTATATAGTTGATTGCCTTATTTGAGCGAGCAGAGCTTTGGAAGAGATACCGTTTTGGTTGATATTGTCTCTATGTATAGCGGCCTATTGCTCAAGAGGTTAGGTGCTTCGTATGTTAACAGCTAAAGTTTCCTGTTGAAGTTGATCTCTGTATTATACGGCATAAGTAGCAGAGCTCATGAACGTCGTTGGAAATAGAATGAAGCAAACAGTAGGCCGCAGAGACTTTGTCAAAACCTTGGGAATGGGCATTCCTGCAGGGTACCTGCCAATTGGAACTGTATATGGGGATTACTCTAAAGATGATGTAGAGTTCCTCCAGCGAGATAGTGCTGTATTTGATCTCTATCGACGCCTATTTAACAAGCGAATCGATTTCCTTCCAAGAATTATTGCGTTATGCAAAAACGAGAAGGGTGTTCAGCAAGCGGTGCATTACGCAAATACACACAGCCTGGACATCAATATCAAAAGTGGAGGCCATAGTTTCGAGGGTTTTTCTTTAAATAATGATGGTTTGGTTATTGATGTTTCCCTTATGAGTGGGCTGGAGCTGAGAGCGGATAATAGGTTGATAGCGGGTCCTGGAGTTAGGCTTGTTCAATTATATAGCTATTGCCTACCAAAGGGACGCCTGCTGCCATCGGGCTCTTGTGCGACAGTAGGGCTTTCAGGTATCACGCTAGGTGGGGGCTATGGGCTGTTTGCGCGGGAGTTTGGGCTGACATGTGACCACTTGAAAGGCGTGCGCCTGATAGATGCCAAGGGTATCGCCGTAGATTCAGATGAGGTTCCAGAACTGCTTTGGGCTTGTCGTGGAGGTGGTAATGGTAATTTTGGCGTGATAACGGAAATGCGTTTTGATACGGTTCCCGCACCAACAACACTTTATCAGCACCGATTTAGGTCTTATAAGCTCTCGCCGAGAGCCGCAGCTGATTTGGCAAGATTTTGGTTTGACCAGTGTGAGTTATTACCAGACCACGCCTTTTCTGCCTTTGTCTTGAACCGCAATACATTGACAGTAATGCTAACATCGACAGATCATGATCGAGTAATGACAAGGATCTTGTCAAAATTTGACCAAAGAATGGATGAAAATGCCCAGTTAAAGCCGGATCCTCTGGAGGTGGGTATTCAGTATTACTATGGCCGTTCCAATGCTATGTATTATAAGAATTTTAGTGCTGGTTATTATAGTGGCTTTAATGATATCAGTAGGTCTATAGAGGAAATTTTTACCCTCGTGGGTAAAACCCCCGGAGCGGTTTTTCAAATTAATACATTGGGGGGTGAGATAAGTCGTTTGCACCAAGAAAATGAGGGGGCCTATGTCCATAGGGACGCCAATTATTTGGGAGAAGCTCAGTGTTACTGGGAAAAACCTGCCGATGAAGTGCAAAGACTGGAGAGTATGGCTCACCTTCAAGAGTTGCTCCACAAAAGTGGTATAACTAAGCACTATGTGAATTATCCTGATATTAATATCAAGAATTATGAAAATGCCTACTATGGGGATTCCTATGACCGATTACAGCGTTTAAAAAGTGTACTTGATCCAGGTAATCGGTTTAACTATCCACAGAGTATTGAAAGAGCATAGGGCTATTTTACAAATTAAGAGTTCGAATACGGCAACATCACAGTAAAGTAAAAATTTAACTTTGATATTGCCATAACCTGAAACACCTGCTTCTAAAGTGGGATATGTTAAAAGTTGACTAAAAACTTAACATATCCCTTAAGCGGGTAGCGGGACGCCTGGCGACTTCTACTTCTTTCCCATCTACCATGGTTACAAGTAGCCCGTTACTTATCCAGGGTTGAATATCCTTAATGAAGTTAAGATTGATAATTTGTTGTCGATTTACGCGGAAAAAGGTTTCCGGGTTTAGGCGCTGTTCAACTTTAACCAGTGACTTATAGATAAAAGCCTTATCATTATCAAAGAAGACCTGTGCATGATTGCCACAGTTTTCAAAGTATCTTATACGTCCAAGCTCAATAAGCCAGCAGCGTTCGCCGTCTTTAATAAAGATTTTATTGTTAGTGTTTAAATAGGTTTCCTGGCTGGAGCTGGCAGCTGGTAAGGTATCACTTACGGCCTTATTGATAGCGCGTTCTAACTTCTCCGGATGAATTGGTTTCAGCAGGTAATCCAGAGCGTTTACTTCGAAAGCCTGAATTGCATATTCGTCGTAGGCCGTTGTAAAAATGATATTAGGGATAGAGTCTAGTTTATCCAGGATATCAAAACCGCTTCCATCCGGTAAGTTGATATCCAGAAAAATCAAATCTGGCTGTTCCTTGGAAATAAGCGTAGCGGCCTGCTCACAATCTTGGGCCTCTGCAACCAAATTAATATCTTTATAGGGCTTAAGTAATTCTCTCAATTCGTTACGTGCGAGTCGTGAGTCTTCAATGATAATGGCTTTCACTTCTTATACCGTCAGTTAAAAAGCAGAAGAGGGTATGCTACATTGGGCAACAACTAGTAAACCTTGTTGTTGTAGATTAAATGAGGCTCTATTTCCATATTGTAGAGATAGACGTTTTTTAATATTGATCAATCCAAGTCCGGTATTTTGGACTTTCCTTTCACCGGGTGTTGTTACTTCAGAGTTAAGGTTTTCTAAAGTTCCAGGATTCGTTACTGTGATCGATATATGGTCTTTCTCTTTGAAAATTTTAATCAATAGCTCACCTCCCATCCTGGATTTATCAATTCCATGGCGCACTGCATTCTCAGCAAGTAACTGTATTAAAAGTGGTGGTATTGACTCTTCCATTAAAGCCGGATCAACTTCCAGGTTGAAGCGTAGACGATCTTCATATTGTATTTTTAAGAGCTCAGCGTATTGGGATACAATTTCCAGCTCATCTCTTAAGGGTACCGTTTTCTGTTTATGAGCCACTAAAGTATAACGTAACAAGCCAGATAGGTTTGTTAGCATCTCTCTGGATTTCGCAGCGTCTTCTAGGATTAATGCGCGGATATTATTTAAGCCATTAAAAAGAAAGTGGGGGTTGAGCTGTCCCATTAGGGCACTCATTTTGACTTCATTGAGCTGCAGTTTAAGCTGTATAGCTTCCTGCTCAGCTTTGTGTAATCGATCCTTATTAACAGTTGTAATGTAAATAAAAGTCCAAGCGATCATAAGAAGGACAAGGAAAAGCCAGTTGTCAAGAACAGTTCCCCAGAAAGATGGCGGAACTGCGTATCCGGCATGGATGTAATATGCATATACAAAGCCAATGGCAATAAAGGCGCATATGAACCCAAGAGGGATTGAAGTGGTGAGGAAATATATCCACTGCTTACGCCAGCTTGTATTGATAAGATCGAAACGATATATGATTTCTCGGATGAATAAAGTGGATAAGCCAAGGCTTATTACTACAGTTGCTACTTGTATGGCATTTTTTTCAAAATTGTGCTGGGTAAGTAATCCAAGTGAAAAAGTATTCACCAAAGCGAATATTAACCAGCCACCAAAGTGGTAGGTCAAAAATTTTGCTGTTGGAGTAGGGGACTTGAGAAATTTCATAAAATTTTACATATTGGCAATGCGGCTCCTTAAGCAGGAGCCGCATTTTACTACTAAGGATTTAGGCCAAAGCGCTCGTTTAACCATGAAGACATTATCTTCAGGGCTTTTGGAGAGAAGCTTTCCTCTATTTCAGCATATTCAGAAGAGGAGCCTTTATTTGCTATTTGAAACAGGTGGTTCATCTGTTCGAGCTCGAAAGTTTGAAAGTCGGGGTGACCTGTCCTGCTTAAAACTCTATGCATATTGTTCAAGTTCATCTTCGCATTTACTTGAAAATCCAGAGAGCCATTGAGAGCCAGTAATGGGGCCTTTGTTTGCTCTAAATAGGGCTCAGGGTTGAACTTGAGAAAATACCGAAACCAAGGTGTAGAGTATTGCCTCTTTAATTGCTCAACTTCTGCCTCCAGTTCGTCATCCTGGTTTCCCTCGAGTCTGGCGCTCTTGAGGAGGAGTTGGTGAATCTCCCCGCTGATAGTCTCTTTCTCCTCTAGCTGGCTAATCAGGCTGAAAATTTCTTTGTCTAACTCGCGGAGTTTTTTGAGCTTTTGTTTATCTAAACCATTAAATTTCCTATCCTTATACCACTGATCCACGAGAAGTTGTGGTATTTTAACACCTGGACCGGCAAGCAAGATAGCAAATGCGATATCTTCACGGTTGCTGGCAACAATGGGAGCTATCATGCCTCCCTCGCTATGTCCAATTAAACCGACTTTGCCCTTGGGAAGATCGCTGCGGCTGTTGAGGTAGTCAACTGCAGCGCTGGTATCGCTGGCGAAGTCTGCGCTAGTTGCCGTAAAAAAATCCCCGGTAGACTCACCAATTCCACGGTCATCATACCTTAAGACTGCGTAACCCTGGCGTGTCAAGTAATCGGCGATTACTGCAAATGGTTTATGCCCGAATAGAGTTTCGTCCCGATCCTGGGGGCCGGAACCGCTAATAAGAACCGCAGTTGCTTTAACAGTGGATGTAGGCTTTGTCAGTGTTCCAGACAGGGTGATATTGGCAGTTTTATTTTTAAAACTAACCTCCTCGACAGCGTATGGAAAAGGAAGTTTTGGTGTCTGGGGACGGTTTTTAGGTGTATCACTAGTACCGTCAGCTGCCCTTCTAAAGTTTAGAGGCAATGATTTTCTTTGAGTGAGGGTACCAAAGATCAGGTCAACGTCATTATTGTATGCACCTTCATACTTGATATGTAAGTCTTCCACTTCGAATGCGATACTATTCGATCTTATCTCTAACGTAGACATCTCCATTCCATATTTACCTTGGGAGGGGCTATCCAATACGCCTGTCCAATCGCCATTTTCTTGGTCAATATGAATTACTACTGGTAGCGTTTCTTCGTTAGCAACCTGAAAAGTTGCTTTCCAGATACCATCGATACCTCCAGCCATGACGTAAGTGGAAGATAGGCTTGTAGCGAGGATAAGAGATTTTAATCCCAATTTAACGCTATTTATTCCAGATTGCAGAATTTGCATAAGTGTTTTGCCTGTGCTGTTTCACTGAATGAGTGGCATTCTAGGGGCGGATTTTTTTCCTGTGATAAAAGTAGGATGAGTGGCTTATATAGCTGGCGAACGGTAACAGGGAGTGGGGAAGGAACTGGATGCTCCTATCTATTCAAAAATTTGAATATCTTGTCCTAAATTCTCCAGTTGCTATTGGGTAGTACGAACTACTATCTTGTGAGAATTACTCTGTGATAGGTAGTGATTGATGCCCCTTAGAAACAACGATCATAGCTACGGCTCAATAGCCAAGTGGCTTCACTGGTCCATTGCCCTTTTATTCCTTGGCTCCTATATCAGCGTTTACTATCGACAATGGTTCACTCAAGAGGAAACCCCTGAGAACTTGGTCGCTTTGCAGTTTCACCTGTCTATTGGAGTAACCATAGGTACACTGGTTGTTCTCCGTATTTTATGGAGGTTGATGAATCCAGCACCATTACTGGAGCCCGGCTCTCGCTTGGAACATGTAGCAGCACATATTGGCCATTATGCTTTATATCTGATAATGATCATCACTCCATTGACCGGCTATCTGGGTACGGGGGTCAACACGGATTACTTCTTCTTGTTTGAAATCCCCAAGTTTGCTGATACTTGGCTCTTTGGTTCATGGGTACAGAATGGTCTTGGTATGACTTTTGAACAATTTGAGGAGCCCGTGGACTTTATCCATAAGGAGGTCTTGGGTGAGTGGCTGGTTTGGCTGCTAATCCTCGGGCATGTATTGGCCGCTTTGTATCATCACTTTATCAAGAAAGATCGAACTCTATTACGTATGACGATTGATAGAGATAGCCGGGGAAGGGGGTAGTCCCACTGAGTAGATGATTTGGGAAGTTTAGGCTGATGTCCGCCAATGGCAGAAATTGGTGCTAACTTGGCATGGAAAGATACGGGCCGATTTCCTACCCTACATGTGGAAGCTTTATCCGCCAGGTGTCCCTCTTGCAGGTTTATTGCCTGTTGGGGCAACTGTTCCTTGGTCAGCATTGGCCCCGATAAAGTCCTTTCCTTTAAGGCTCAATGGCTTTTAATGAATAAAGTTTCCATGGATTAGGTATCCGTTGGGCGAGTTGCGGATTTATGGATTGATTTTGCCCAGAGCAAGTCTGGAGCTTATGTTTTGCAGGGGGATGTATGTGGAGTTGGATCCAGATAACATCAAAAGTTACTTTGTTTGGTGCCTTGGTGATGATCACTGGCTGTGATTCAGCGGGAAGGATCTATCCCGTTGCTGAATTAGTCGGCTTTGAGGAATCAATTTGCACTTAGCTGACAACAGTGGCGGCAGGGCTATCTTCATCTCCCTGTTTTGGCAGAGCCAGGGATATCAGCGCAGTTGCCATTAAGAATATAGAAGAAATTATCAGGCAGGCTTCAATTCCTGCTATCTGAAAAATCCACCCGGACAATAGGGTTCCAAGTAGGCGCCCCATGGCGTTTGCCATATAGTAGAAGCCTACATCCATTGAAACTCCATCTTCTCGCGCATAGGAGACAATCAGATAGCTGTGTAGTGAGGAATTGATTGCGAATACGAAGGCAAAAACCATCAGCCCCGACAGGGTTGTAAGCAGGGGATGAATACCGGAGTGCAATGCCAAGGCTATTGTTGCTGGGACCATTGCCAGTGCAGCTGACCAGTATAAGGCGGTCCTGCCATCTGGGGCTTTCGGGGAAATACTGGCTGTGATTTTTGGGGCTAATGCTTGTACAGCTCCATAGCCGATTATCCAGACCGCTAGGAAAGCGCCTATCTGCCAATGCCCCCAGCCAAATTGGCTCGCCAGGAAAACTGGCAGGGCAATGACAAACCAGGTATCACGGGAAGCAAAAAGGAATAGCCGAGCGGCAGCTAAGGCGTTTACTGCTCGGCTCTTGGAAAATACGTCGCGAAAGCGCTTCTTGGCTTTAGCCTTTCCTAAATCCCTGCGAAGAAATTTCTTGCTGAGAATCCAAACCCCTGCCAGGCATATGGCCATGATCAGGATAGCACCGCGAAATCCCGCCAGAGCGAGCAGGACCCCACCCAGAAAAAATCCCAATCCCTTAAGGGCGTTCTTGGAGCCGGTAAGCAGGGCTACCCAACGGTAGAGCGGACCTTGGGCATGTGCCGGGAGCAACAACTTGATAGCACTTTTCGCACTCATCTTGTTGAGGTCCTTGGCGATGCCTGACAGGGCCTGGGCACCCATCACCCAGGGGACAGAGAGCAGATTTGAGGGTACCAGCAGCATTAGTAAAGCTATTACCTGCAGCATTAACCCTGTGTTCATGGTGCGGTTGAGGCCGAGGCGGGCACCCAGCCAACCTCCAACAAGATTGGTGATCACCCCGAACAATTCATAGAAAAGAAAGAGCAATGCGATTTCCAGCGGGGCATAGCCTAATTTGTGGAAATGCATTAACACCAGCATTCGCAGGGCGCCATCGGTCAAGGTAAATGACCAATAGTTGCCAGTTACCAGCAAATACTGGCGAACTGGCAGGGGCAAAGAGGAAAGTAACTGCATCGAACTGAACTTTACCAATATTGTAATATTGCTGGCTTCTAGGCTCCCCAGATTTAATCAGCGATCCATGTTTCCGATCATCCGGGCTAGTTCCGCGGTACGATTTGCGTACCCCCACTCGTTGTCATACCAGGTATAAATTTTAACCTGGGTACCATTGATCACCATGGTCGAGAGAGCGTCGACAATGCTGGAGCGTGGGTCGGTTTTGTAATCCACCGATACCAGAGGGCGCTCCTCATAGCCGAGAATATCTTTCAGCTCCCTTTTCGAGGCGGTTTGCAGTAACAGGTTAACTTCCTTGGCTGTGGTGGGGCGTTCGACTTCGAAAACGCAGTCGGTCAACGAGGCGTTTGCCAGGGGTACACGTACGGCGTGGCCATTTAACCGGCCAGTCAACTCAGGGAAAATCGCAGTTATAGCTGTGGCTGATCCTGTAGTTGTCGGGATCAGGCTGGCTCCACACGCCCTGGCCCGGCGCAGATCTGCGTGGGGGGCATCAAGTATTCTTTGGGTATTGGTAATATCGTGAATGGTCGTGATGGAGCCATGTTTAATACCCAGGTTTTCGTGAATGACTTTCACAACTGGCGCTAGACAGTTAGTGGTACAGGAAGCGGCAGTAGCAATAGGGTGTTTGTCGGGATCGTAAATATGCTGATTCACCCCCAGGACAATATTGGGCACACCGGCCTCTTTAACAGGAGCGGAGACAAGCACCCGTTTTACGCCTTGATCAAGGTACGCTTGCAAAATTGCAGAGGTTTTCATTTTACCAGAGGCTTCAATGACAAGATCGCAGCGGCTCCAGTCGGTCTTGGAGATTTCGGTATTCGCACTGCACGCTACTTTGAGGCCATCTATTTCAATAGTGTGATCAGTGGATTTCGCTGTGTTGTGCCAGCGGCCATGGACAGAGTCGAAATTCAGGAGGTGGGCCAGGGTATGGGCGTCGCCTGAGGGGTCATTAATCTGAATAAACTCTATGTCCGGCCAGTCCCATGCTGCGCGCAGTACCAATCGACCAATACGGCCAAAACCATTGATTCCGACTTTTATCGTCATCTATATTTCTCCTTGAATCCATATATATGGAAATTCATATATATACAGGCAAATTTTTACAGTTAATAGGGTACTGTTAGGGCCATCAACAACACAGACTCGCACGTTCGGGCCTTTCCCCCATCTGGAACAGATTCCGTAGATCCTTGGCGATGAACTGCTGGTTTGCTTGTAAAGTGTCTTGAAGGATATTTTTTGTCCAGTCGCTTAGAGCTGGATTGATACGGTAGAAAACCCACTGTCCCTGACGCCGGTCTTGTAAAAGATCCGCGCTGCGTAAAAGGGCCAGGTGCCGGGAAATTTTCGGTTGACTAAGGCCTAGGGCAGCGGTCAACTCACACACGCAAAGCTCACCTTCATAAGCGATTAATAGAAGGGTGCGAAGGCGGGTATCGTCAGCAAGGCACTTGTAAAACTGAACTGGATTCAAAGTTCCCCCCAGGCTTCTGTTAAGCTACTTTGGCAGTTTTGGTTTGCACCAAGGCAAACAATTTAATACGAGTGCTTAGCTCTCTCACCGTTGTGTAAAATGGCTTGAAGCAATGGCGCGTGGCCGGGTCTTCAAAGTCCCAAGCGATTATTTTGCTATGGGTGGGCGAAGGTACATACTCTCTTTGGCTTTTGTCACACAGGGTGATCACCAGGTCAAAACTCTGGTTGGATACTTCATCCAGAGACTTGGAATACAATCCTTGTATGGGTATCCCAAAGCGTTTCAAGGCGCTGATTGCCCGAATATCCACGGGTTTTGGGCTGGTACCTGCACTGGCAACTTCGAAGAAGCCCCCGGAGTGATAACGCAGTAGCGCCTCAGCAATAATCGATCGGGCTGAGTTCCCAGCACAGATAAACAAAACCCGCTTCTTCACAGCGTTGCACCTGCCAGCTTTATCTCCTTCTATTATATATGGAAAATCATATATTCAAAGAGGAAAAGAACCGGGAACAGATCCCGGTTTTCATTAGAAGGTGGTTAGAGCTTAAATTCGGCCCAAACCGGGGCGTGGTCAGAAGGGCGCTCCATAGCGCGTATATCGTAATCTACTCCAGTAGCGATGCACTTTTCCATGAGAGGGTTGCTAGCCATGATCAGGTCGATACGCAGACCACGCTTGGGATCGCGATCAAACCCGCGGCTACGGTAATCAAACCAGCTAAACACATTGTTAGTTTCTGGATTAAGTGCACGAAAAGTGTCCACCAATCCCCATGCCTCGATTTTCTGCAGCCACTCGCGCTCCTCTGGCAGAAAGCTGCACTTGCCGTCGCGAAGCCAACGCTTGCGATTGGGCTCGCCAATACCGATGTCGAGATCACTGGGGGAAATATTCATATCTCCAATTACCAGTACTGGAGCATTGGGTTTGCAGGTGGTCTGCAAAAAGGTATCAAGGTCTGCGTAGTACTTTTGCTTGGCCGGGAATTTTACCGGATGCTCGCGGTTTTCACCCTGGGGAAAATAGCCATTAATCACTGTCAGCGGCTCCTTGCCACCGATATCAAATTTACCCATAACCATACGGCGTTGGGCATTTTCATCATCAGTGGGGAAGCCGTACTCTCGATCGACAAAGGGAAGGCGTGAGAGTAGGGCGACGCCGTAGTGGGTTTTCTGGCCAAAGTAGATTAGCTCATAGCCAAGGTCCCGGATTGCATCTACCGGAAAATCTTCATCGGTAACTTTGGTTTCCTGCAAGCCGATTATGTCCGGCTTATGGCTGTCTACCAGTGCCTCCATCTGATGCAGGCGTGTACGAATGCTGTTGACGTTAAAGGAAACGACTTTCATTTATTCCCCCAAAAATAAAAAAGGCCGGGCTTGCCCGACCTGGAGTTACTAGCGGAGCAGGCACGCAAGGCGCACCTGCTACAAATTAGAAGTTCGCTACTTGAGGCGGGGCCTTGCTGGCCTTAGTGGCTAGCCCGATAAAGTCCGCCATTATATAGCCGGCTTCATTCAAGATTGGATCTTTTTCGAGCTTGATCTCAACCGGACCACCGATAGCTGCGACATCTTCTGACTCACTTTCTTCGTAAGCTTCGAAATTCTCGTAGGGTTCGAGACCCTTCGCATTGCGGCGGCGGTTTTCCATAGAGAGCAGGCGCTGGTTTACGTTCTCACGTTCCTGTTCGCGCATTACCTCATTGAGTGATAGGTACTTCTTATCAGCGCGCTCGCTCTCAAATTCGAACTGGTCGCGCAGGAAGATAAAGTCCGGATCAGATGCCGTACGCTTGTTGTGCTTGGTCATCAAATTTGGAATCAGAGTCTTCAGGTTGAAGTACTTTGCATGAGGCACGGCATGGATGCGATCCCAGGGTAGAGCGGTATCGTAAGCGCTCTCCCCAACGCTTTCAGCATCAATCAGCTGTGGCATGGGGATATCCGGTTTTACCCCGGCGTGTTGGGTGCTGTCACCGGATACGCGGTAAAACTTGGACTGGGTAATCTTGAGCTGTCCCTCTTTCAGGGGTGCCATGGTTTGAACCGTACCTTTACCGAACGACTGGTTACCGACAACCAGACCGCGGTTGTAGTCCTGGATAGCTCCGGCAAAAATCTCAGAGGCAGAAGCTGACAGGCGGTTGATCAATACCATCAGCGGGCCGCGATACATAGCACGGGAGCGTGAGCGGTTATGCCGCGAAATTTGCTCATTGGCATGACGGATCTGCACCACCGGTCCCTGGTCAATAAACAGGTCGGTGAGCATGGTGGCTTCTTGCAGCGAGCCACCGCCGTTGTTGCGCAGGTCGAGGATAATGCCATCGACATTCTCCTCTTTCAGTTCACTCAACAGCCTGGCCACATCACGAGTGGTGCTTTTGTAGTTGGGGTCACGGCGGCGATAGGCATCAAAGTCTATATAGAAGGTCGGCAGGTTGATCACGCCAATCTTGTAGTTTTGGCTACCGTCGGAGAATTCAAACACAGCTTTCTTAGCCGCCTGATCTTCCAGCTTCACTTTGCTGCGTTTGATCAGGATGGTCTTGTGAGTGCCGTCACCGCCCGTCGGGATAGTTTCGAGACGAACAAAAGTGCCGGCCTTACCGCGGATCAGGTCAACCACATCATCCAGGCGCCAGCCTACGACATCGACCATCTCACCTTCTTTGTCCTGGCCAACACCCACGATCTTGTCGTTGGGCTTTATTTTGCCAGTGCGATCAGCCGGGCCACCTGCAACCAAGCGGGCCACCTTGGTGTACTCCTCGTCTGCCTGAAGTACAGCACCGATGCCCTCCAACGAGAGGGACATGCTCATATTGAAGTTTTCCAATGAGCGCGGGGACAGGTAATTACTGTGAGGATCATAGAGGCGTGTGAGTGAGTTCATATAGAGCTCAAATACATCATCGCTATTCTGCTGCTCGAGACGCTTCTTCTGGCCTTTATAGCGGCGCTCCAGAAGATCGCGTATCTCCTCGTCGGTTTTTCCTGTGAGACGCAGGTTCAGAACGCTGCTTTTCAGGCGTTTACGCCACAGGTCATCGGCAGCGCTGATTGATTTCGGCCATTCACTTTTCTCTCGATCAAGCTCCAGTGACTCATCGCGAGTGAAGTCAAAGTCTGGGAGGCCTTTCTCCAGTTGGGACAAAATATTGTCGAGGCGATCGCCCATGCGCAGGCGGAAGCGATTGTAAATCTCAAAGCCCGCTTTTACGTCACCAGCGCGCAACTGGTCGTCCATCCTGGTTTGCCACTCACGAAACTCATTGATGTCTGAGTTGAGGAAGTAGCTTTTGGTGGGGTCCAAAGCATCAATGTATTCATTCCAGAGGTCTTCTGACATTTCGTCTCCGACCTTTATTTTGTTGTAGTGCAGCATTTCGAGTTTGCTGACTATCTCTCTGGCGGTGCTGCCCTGGTCCTTTTCTGGAGCCAGGCGCTCGGCCTCTGCCAGAGCGGTTGTGGAAAGCAGGCCAATGACCAAGAAGCCGGAAAATAGTGCGGCGATCCGATTGGTAAGCATAGGGAGTCTCTTTATACGTCCTACTTCATAGGAGGCCAGCCTTTATGGCTTGGCGACCTATAGCTTAGGACAAGTATAAAGGCTGAAAGCTCCGAAGGGCATGAAATACCTCTATTCAGAGATGGATCCTTCCCGCTTTGGGCAGATTTAGCAAAATAGATTTCCCTTTTTCTTGTCGCGTAGGGCATTTTTTCTCAATTATGAACGACAGATATGTATGGTCATCACCATAATCACTGCTGACTTCGACCACTAAATAGTCAATCTGATCTATCTGACCGCCCGGTTGTACACGCTGAACGTCAACTGGAGTAACTCCCAGGAGGTGTCAGAAAAGAGCCGCAGGGTTGATCAGCTAATAGTCCCGCTCTGATACATCTTCTGGTGCGCGGGTGTCCAGTGGAACTGGGCACTGGGGCGTAAACCATAGTGTTGAACTGACAGCGATTGCTACCACCCCTCTCGAGCCCCGGTTTTAGTGCACCCACAGAACTCCAGTCGATTGGCAGCTGATGAGCCATACGGCTATCCGCAGGATGGGTCTTGGTTGATCATTTTTTAGTCGTGAAGTTTGTCTGCTTTGCAGGGGGGAGGACTATTTCCTGGGGGTAGGGTGCCACCTGTCAGCCTGGTGGCCAGGGAAAATTAAGCCTTAATTTTCTATAAATTACTTTCAATATACATCGTAACTATATGAATATTATAGATTAAATAAAGTTAATGTAATTTATTAAATTAACGGGGCGCGTGAGCAGGAGAAGCCCACGCGCTAATGAAAGAGAGCCTAATGTGCTGGCTGTTTAGTCATTATGATGTGATCGATGTTGTAGCCATGCTTAGTGACAGCAAGACCAAGCAGCTCATCAATAATTGATTCATCCAGCTGGGGAGATCGACTCAGGAGATAAAGGCTGCTGCGATCGGGGTCACCTACCAGTGACCACTGATAATTCGGGTCCAGCTCCAATATCCAGTAGTCGCCAGTGGACTGGCCGTTAAAGAACGAGATGGCAAGTTTGCTATTGGTTTCATCAATAGGAACACCAGTGCCTTGCACGCTAATAGGGAACCCGTATTTCGGGTGCAGGATTCGACAGAAGTTGAACACGCTGATACTGCCGTCATCATTCAGCCCATAGTCCGCGGTTACAGCGGTGCATGCGGGTTGGAATATCTGGGGAAGCCTGGCAATTTCGTACCACTTACCGACATACTGATGAACATCCACGTAGGGTACTGTCTCAAGCTCTGAATCCCCCTCTGCCCAAGAGAGCTGAGCAGCAAAAGCCAATAGAGCGATTCCCAAACCTTTTGCAAAGCCATTCATAGTTACGCTTCCTTGTTGATTGCTTGTTCAGTCACTACTGCTGTAGTGCCGTAGCGACCCCCTCTTTACGGAGAGTTAACTGGAACGGATTAACTAATTTGCTAGTGGGGTGAACTTTTCACATTAAGTTCACAGATTCTTCGTAATAGGCCGAAAGAAGGGCGGGAACTCAGTATTGATAGGGAGGGGGCAGGCTACTATTTACCCAGCAACAGAGAGTTTAAAAGGCTTATTGAGGCCATTCCTTTCAACTCAAATGGATTCACCTATGTCACAGACTATCCCTGTTGATGTTTTGATTCTTGGTGGAGGGATTCAGGGAGTAACCCTGATGAGACAGCTGATACCAGAGTATTCGGTGATACTGGCCGATGACGAGTTGGGTGATGCCGAATCTCTGCATTTCCACGGTTACTTCTCCTCTGGTTGGAACGCCGCGAACCCCCAAGCTGCTGAGATTTATAGGACAGCCGCGCAGCATTGGCACAAAGAACTTGCTAATAGCGGTGTGAATAGTCGAATAACAGATTTCCATGCAGCGCTGACTCCAGACTTTCTAAAGACAGTTGAAGGTAACTGGGCTGGAGCGGCTATTCCCTCAGAGGAGGTGGAATTGCCGGAGATCTTTGATCCGGACGGTTTACCACCAAATCGCAGGTTCAGATTTCCTGATGATCTTGTTTTCGATGGAGCCGCAGCCTACCTCAGTGTCAGCGAGCCCATGAGAAAACATATTTATAGTGGACGGCTGGCATCATTTCAGCTCGCGGGCTCAGGTATTGAACAGGTAACCCTGGATATCGGTGGCCGCTCTTGCGAAGTAAGGCCAGAGCTTGTGATTTCTGCCTGCGGTGCGGGCAATGCAGAGGTGATTCGGCAGTTGGGTGTGGCGGAAGAGCAGGTACAAAATGCGCAGCTAGTACGGCCTCTGCATATGCTTTTGGCTCGCGGTCCCAATATTCCCCCGGTTTCAGCTTTCTTGATCGACTTGATAGTGATGTACCACCCGCTGGAAGGTGGGGAGGGGCTTTGGATTCTTACACTTAACCCAGAAGTTCCCAAGTTCAAAGCGGGTGTTGTCGATATGCGCATCCCACCAGAAATAGAGAATGATTTACTTTGTGCATCTTTTAAGCGCCTTTCCAGTGCGATGGTGGCCTTTGAGGCCTGGGCGCAGGGCTGCCAGTGGTCGGTATATGCAGGCTGGAAAACTGATGCACCAGGGCCAGATGGTGATCTGTTGGTGCAGTTGGAGTATCCCACTCCGTATCAACTGGACGATTTTGGTCTGCAAAACTTCCTTGCAGTGTGGCCAAACCATTGGGGATTGGCCGCTAACGTCGCTGAAGATGCTGGGAAGTGGGTGCGTACCAAGCTCAAAAGCTGCCACCCCCAGCCGGGCGCCGACAGTGGATTACCCCCAGGCCCGGGGATCGGCCACCCGATAGAGAATAGGTGGCAGAGCCAGGAGCTTAATTGGCAATCCTGGGAAGGCTTCGCCCGAAAAGTGGGTTACCACGACTGATTATTAACACCTCGAATGAGTAAACCAGTGTAACTCCTCTGCGCTGGTGGATATTGGTACCCTGCTCTCTAGGGAAAATAAACAACATGCAATGAAACTGTCGCTTGCAACTGTAAGTTTTTTCTGTATCTTAAAAACAAATGTAACCGGTTACATTTTCTGAAAGGGTTCTTGGAAGAAGTACAAGACCTGAGTATGGAGGCAAGGTATTTGGCCGGGTAGAAACCCAAAACAATAAGAACCAGGTTGCCAGAGGCAGCTATATGGGAAGTGGTATGGGAAAAAAAATAAGAATGGGCATGGTTGGTGGTGGAGAGGGTGCCTTTATTGGCGCAATCCACCGTATGGCTGCTTCCCTTGACGGTGAAATAGAGCTGGTGGCGGGATGTTTTAGCAGTAATCCCGAGCGTGGCCGTAGCAGCGGAGAGAAGTTGGGCCTTAACCCCGAGCGCGTTTACCAGAGTTATGAGCAGATGTTTCTGGAGGAATCCCAGCGTGCTGTTGATGAGCGCATAGAGTTTGTTTCCGTGGTAACACCCAATGATTTACATCTACCAGTCTCTATTGCTGCACTGCGGGCGGGGTTTCATGTTCTTTCCGATAAGCCGGCCGCTTCCACTCTTGAGGAAACTCTTGCGCTCAAAAACGAGGTCGTGCGGAGTGGCCATCTCTACGGTTTGACTCATACCTATGCAGCTTATCCTCTTGTGACGCAGGCCAGGGCAATCTTAGCCAGGGGAGAGCTTGGGCAAGTCCGCCGGGTAACTGTTGCCTATCCACAAGGCTGGTTGGCATTGGCTGGTGACTCCAGCGGAAGTAAACAAGCCAGTTGGCGAACAGATCCCACACGCTCGGGAGAAAGTGGCTGTTTTGCCGATATTGGTACCCACGCTCACCACCTGGTCGAATTTTTTACCGGTCAGCGTATCTCTGAGGTCTGTGCGGACTTGCAATCGGTAGTCGACAAAAGGGCGCTGGATGATGATGGCGCGGCGCTATTTAAATTAGATCAGGGTGCGCGCGGCACCCTTACAGCCAGCCAAGTCTGTGGTGGGGAAGGGAATAACCTGAATATCAGTGTTTATTGCGAACATGGCTCACTGTTCTGGGAGCAGGAATCTCCTAACCAATTGCAGTTAAAGCGTAGGGGTCAGCCAGTGGCCTTTTTGAAGGCTGGTGCTGACTGTGAATATCTGGATGACGATGTCCGAGCTCTTTGCCGTACCCCGCAGGGGCATCCCGAAGGTTATATAGAGGCCTTTGCGAATATTTACCGCGACTTTGCAGCCCAGGTTCGATGCCGCCGGCAAGAACTGCCCATTAAAAATAGTTCTGTCGTTGGGAATATTGATGCGGGTGTCCGAGCTATGGCATTTGTACGCGGTGCATTGGAAAGCAGTCGCGCGAACTCTTCTTGGGTGTCTCTGGCACCGTATTGGGAATAGACAGCTAAATCGTACCGATTCATTTTCAAACAAGTTAGGAGCCTCTGGCAGGGTGGAAGTCCGGCAGTTAGTACGGCACAGGGAGGTGTCGATGTCGGCCCAGTGCCAGTCCACTTTTGAAAAGGCAGCACTGTGTTTTTTCAAAAGGAGCAAGCTGATCACCCAGGAAGGATTGATTGGTTGCAGAGGTAAATAAGTACAGCAGTAAAAAGGATAAGAATAAATGAAGGCACCCAGAATTCAGGGGCCCGGAATATTTCTCGCCCAGTTCCTCCCTCCGAGCGATCAACCAGCTTCGCTGGAGTCCATGGCCCGCTGGGCATCGGATCTGGGTTACAAAGGCATTCAGGTTCCCACTTGGGACAAGCGCATCTTTGATCTCGAGCTGGCCAGCGATAGTCAGGCTTACTGTGACGATATTCTGGGGGTCTGTGAGAAGGCGGGGGTGGAAATCTCAGAACTGTCCACGCATTTGCAGGGCCAGCTGGTTGCAGCGCATCCCGCGTATAAAGAGATGCTGGATATTTTTTCCCCGGAGGAAGTGCGAGGCAACTTGCCAGCCCGTGCCGAGTGGGCAAGCAATCAACTGATGTTGGCTGCTCGGGCCAGTGCGAACCTAAAGCTAAAGTCCCATGCTACATTTTCTGGCGCACTGCTTTGGCATACTTTTTATCCCTGGCCCCAGCGCCCGACAATGCTGGTTGAAGAAGGTTTTCGCGAATTGGGTCGGCTGTGGCGCCCCATATTGGATGCGTTTGACAGTGCTGGGGTTGATGTTTGTTATGAACTCCACCCCGGTGAAGATCTGCACGATGGGCTGACTTTTGAACGTTTTCTCTACGAAGTGGAGGACCATCCAAGAGCGAATATTCTCTATGACCCCAGTCACCTGCTTTTGCAGCAGATGGACTACCTGGCTTTTATCGACATCTATCACGAACGAATCAAGGCGTTTCACGTGAAAGATGCTGAATTCAATCCGAGTGGTAGGGCTGGAGTTTATGGTGGGTATGCTCCCTGGATTGAAAGACCTGGCCGTTTTCGTTCCCTGGGCGATGGTCAGGTGGACTTCCGCGGGATTTTCAGCCGCTTGACCCAATACGGTTACGATCGCTGGGCAGTACTTGAATGGGAGTGTTGTATTAAGGATCAACAGCAGGGGGCCAGTGAGGGTGCACCATTTATTCAGGATCACCTGATTACTGTGGCAGGGAAGGCCTTTGATGATTTTGCTGGTGCAGAAACAGATCGCGCGCGAAATCGTCGGATTTTGGGGTTGGATTAAATTTTGCCAAACCAAGTGAACAATTAATAACAATAAATCATGCGGAGACTGGATAGATGAGTACGATGATAACGCCCCAGAACAAGAGAATATTCTTGGTGGGTAATCTCTCCATTTTTATGATTGGCTTGGGCATGGCTGTGCGGACGGTGATAGCCACTAACTTGCAGGAAGATATCTATAACCATATAGACCTAGCTAACTCCACCACTATGCTCGGTGAAGCAATTGGTATTACCTTTGCTGGATTTGCTTTCACACTTCTATTTGGAAGCGCACTTGTGGACTTGGTCGGCATCAAGCGAATGTTGATGCTCTCATCTATAGGTTATGTATTGGGCAGTTTGCTTATTATTGCGGCATCTATGGTGACTCCAGGGGAGGGGGTAGAGAGTCTCGTTCTAGCTGGCCTGTTACTGACAGGCTTGGGCTGGGGTGCCGTGGAGGCAGCCAGTAATCCTATGGTTGCTGCAGTCGACCCAGATAATAAAACGCAACGTTTAAACGTACTACATGCTTGGTGGCCTGCGGGCATTGTGGTTGGAGGATTACTGGGGTTGTCAATCTCTGCCCTCGAGCTTCCCTGGCAGTTGAACCTTGTCGTGTTGGCACTGCCGGCTGTTGTTATGGCCTGGCTTGTGGCTAAAACAGATTTCCCAGTTACTGAACGGGTTTCTTCCGGTATCAGTTATGGCGAAATGTTTAAAGAGGTATTCAAGCAGCCGATGTTTATCCTGCTGTGGGTGTGTATGTGGCTGACCGCCGCAACCGAGCTGGCCCCTGGGCAGTGGGTAGACCTGACCCTATCCCGAGTAGTTGGCATGAAGGGTATCCTTATCCTTGTTTATGTCAGTATGTTGATGTTTGTGATGCGCCACTTTGCAGGGCAGTTGGCAAAGAAACTGTCTCCTATCGGACTTCTATGGTTAAGCAGTCTCCTTGCCGCAATTGGGCTCTATTGCCTGGGTATGGCTAGGACGCCAGTAACTGCATTTTTGGCAGCGACTGTCTGGGGCATTGGTGTTTGTTATATGTGGCCCACTATGCTGGCCACAGTCTCCGAGCGTTTTGTGCGCGGAGGGGCATTGTTTCTGGGGTTGCTGGGTTTTGCCGGTGGTATGTCTATCCAATTTGTTCTGCCAAAGCTTGGAGCTATTTTTGACAATGCCAAGATTGAGGCAGCGGGGGGCTTGGAGGCCTTTGAAAAGCTGAGTGGGGATGAGTTGGATGCGGTATTGGCAACCGCTTCTGTAGAGTCATTCCAGTCTTTGGCAGTAGTCCCACTTATCCTGCTCCCTATTTTTGCCTTTATTTGGCTGTGGGATCGAAGGCAAACAGCCAATAAAACGGAAGCAGCAGTTACGGGTAACCAGTAGATGATATCCGTCTGTGCGAAAATAACCCCCTACTAATAAGAAATTAGCAGGAAACTATGTCAAATATTCGCGAAGTTGCACGTCGCTCCGGTGTATCGGTCGCGACCGTATCCCGGGCGTTAAAAGATCCGCAGATGGTTTCTCCGCGAACCAGAGAGCGGGTGCTTAAAGCCGTGGAGGAGGCCGGATACCGGCCGAACCTCCTTGCGCGGAACTTCAGTTCGGGAAAGTCATTCGCAGTGATGGTATTAGTTCCCAATATAGCCAATCCATTCTTTTCCCGGGTCATTCGCGGAATTGAGAAAGCGGCGCAGGATCAAGGCTATTCGGTGCTGCTGGGGGATACAAAAGGGGATTCCACCAATGAACAATTTTATGCAGGTATGGCGTTAACCAACCAAGCGGACGGTGTTATCCAGCTTGGTAGTCGTTATCCGTTTGCAGAGAAGGATGCGAACCTGGCTGCATCTGTTCCGTTGGTGAATGCCTGTGAGCGCATAGTAGAAGATGATCGGTATCCGGTGGTGGAGTTGGATAACCATGGCGCGGCACAGGAGGTTGCGCGTCACTTGATGGAGATGGGGCACCGCCGCATCGGGGTTATTACCGGGCCCTCGCAAAGCCCCATAGTCCGAGACAGACTGTCTGGGTTTTCTGATGCACTAAAAAAACGTGGGTTAGGACTTGATCCTGAAATGGTTGTTCATGGGGAATTCACTATGACATCTGGACAGGAAGGCGCAGAGACTTTGCTATCTACTCCCCGTCGGCCAACTGCCATTTTTTGTATGAACGATGAGATGGCTATTGGTGCAGTGCATCAGGTGAAGAGGATGGGCCTCAGGGTGCCGGAAGATGTGTCTGTTACCGGGTTCGATAATATTGAATTCTCCCAATTTACAGATCCGCCTTTGACCACGATTAACCAGCCCGCGGAGGAGTTAGGCCGCTACGCAATGGAAACGCTGCGATTGATTATCGATGGTAAGCCATTGAAATCCAGCCGGACTATTTTGCCATTTGAGCTAGTGGAGCGGGAAAGCACAGCCTCTTGTCGGGACAACTGAGAATTGCAGGCTCCCAAGGACCGTTGCCCTGAAAAGTATGGCACTGATTAGATAACAGCCAATAGGTGTGGAGATAATAATGATGAAAAACTTTACTAAAACCAGATCCAAAATATCCGTAGCGATTGCAGCAGCAGTGATGCTGGGTGCTGCAGGTTGCGAGCGGGTGCCCGAGTCGAGCATCCAACAAGCGGATGGAGAGTGGCGTTACCTGTTTGATGGTGAGACATTACAGGGTTGGACTGGAACAAATGGCTCACAGATTGGCGGTGCCTGGCAGGTTGTTAATGGCAATCTGGTATTGACCGCGGGAGGGGCTGGGGACCTGGTAACCGCTGAGCAGTTTGCAGATTTTGAATTGCAGCTGGAGTGGAAAATTTCTGAGGGCGGTAACAGCGGCATTATTTATCGCGTCGCTGATGGAGATGCACCAGTTTGGATGAGTGGCATGGAATACCAGGTGTTGGACAATGCCGCGTTTCCCAATCTGGAAAAGCCAAGCCACAGCGCCGGCTCAGTATTTGATATGTATGCGCCCAGTGAAGAGAGCGTTAAGCCTGCGGGAGAGTTTAATCAAACTCGTATTCGTGTAGAGAACGGCAAGGTAGAACATTGGTTAAATGGCAACAAGATTGTTAGCTACGAGCTTTGGTCAGAAGATTGGGGCAAGCGTTTGGCGGGCAGCAAGTTCTCAAATTATCCTGATTTTGCGCGGTCTGAAAGTGGCTATATCGCTTTGCAGGACCATGGCGATAAAGTCTGGTATCGCAATATAAAAATCCGGGAGCTATAAGCTAATGGGTATTTCAGGAATCAGTCTCTGGCAAATCCTGATAGTACTGGTGCTTGCAGTTTTATTGTTTGGCAGCGGCAAGATTCGCCGTTTGGGCGAAGATCTGGGGGGAGCAATCAGTGGCTTTCGCCGTTCTTTGCAAGGAAACCGGGAGGGTAGCGCTTCAACCGATAACCCCTCGAAACCCATTGCAGAGTTTTCCCAAATAGGAGAGCGGTAATGACTATCAATAGAAGGCGGTTTTTGGCAAATAGCACAAGGCTGGCAGCTTTGGGACTGGCTGCCCCTTTTATGGGGTTTGTTGGTCGTAGCCACAGCGCGGGAAGTGAAAGATTTTTTAAGATTTCCTTGGCTCAGTGGTCCCTGCATCGGCAACTGCGAAGTGGTACTCTCAAGGTTCTGGACTTTCCGGTTAAAACGCGCAAAGTCTTTGGAATTGGAGCGGTTGAGTATGTAAATCAGTTCTTTAAAGATCAGGCAAAGGACTTGAAGTTTCTCACCGCAATGAAGGCTAGGGCAGAAGACCATAATGTTCGCAGTCTGTTAATTATGGTTGATGGAGAGGGCGACCTGGGTGATCCTGATAAAGGCAAGAGAAAGCAGGCGATAGAGAACCATTACAAATGGATCGAAGCGGCTAAACATCTCGATTGTCATTCTGTACGAGTAAATGCCGCAGGACAGGGGAGTCGCGAAGAGGTGGCTAAAGCATCTGTTGAGGGGCTGCGCGCGCTTTCGGAATTTGCCCAGGATTTTAATATTAATGTGATTGTTGAGAACCATGGTGGCTACTCATCTAACGGGGAGTGGCTGTCACAGGTCCTTCACCGTGTAGATATGCCCAACTGTGGCAGTTTGCCGGACTTTGGAAACTTCGGAGATTACGATCGCTATTTGGGAGTTCAGCAACTTATGCCCTTTGCCCAGGGTATCAGTGCCAAAAGCTTTGAGTTCGATTCAGCGGGAAGTGAAATCAACACGGACTTTGCTCGAATGTTACGGATCATTCGCGATGCGGGTTATCGGGGTTATGTTGGGATTGAATTTGAAGGGCCGGGAGATGAGGACCACGGAATTATGGCAACAAAACAGTTGCTAGAACATCTTGGTAGGAAGATGGAGGTGTCCACGTAATTAAATGAAAATAATTGATAAAATTTACTTACAGATGTAACCGGTTACATATTTTTAATTTTACCTAACCTGAAAATATGTACTTTAATGTCTGCTTTCTTCAAGAAATCAGTCTTTAACACCGATAAATTAAAAATTCAGACTTGATAGTTGTTCATCCAAAGAGAAAAATACTCTAATAATGTAACCGGTTACAGAAAAATGTTCCCAATTGATGGAATTTAGCCGGTCAGAAGAAAAATAAATGGTCATGCAGGAGAGATGTTATGGCGAGTGAAGATATTGAGAATAAAGAGTACGACGCCTTAATAGTCGGCTCTGGTGCAGGGGGCGGTATGGCTGCCTATGTGCTGGCCACAGCAGGTTTAAAGGTACTTTTGCTGGAAGCGGGGCGGTCCTATGACCCGGTCAAGGAAACCCCTATGTTTAATCTGCCCAAAGACGCCCCCCTGCGCGGTGGTAGCACGCCGGAAAAACCATTCGGTTTTTACGATGCGACAGTGGATGGTGGCTGGCAGGTGCCAGGCGAGCCCTATACCCAGGGATCCCGGGAGAGAGGCCGGCGTTTCGACTGGTGGCGAGCGCGTATGCTAGGTGGCCGCACGAACCACTGGGGGCGTATTTCGCTGCGCATGGGGGAATACGACTTTAAGCCGTACTCAAGGGATGGACTCGGTTTTGACTGGCCTATCAGCTATCAAGATCTGGCTCCGTACTACGATAAAACCGAGATGCTCATTGGTGTCTACGGCACCAATGAGGGATTGGAAAATACCCCGGATTCTTCCGACGGCGTATTATTGCCGCCCCCCAACCCTCGCGCTTATGAACTGCTAGCGAAAAAAGCTTGTGACAAGTTGGGTATCCCCGTGATCCCTTCACACTTGGCCATTCTCAGTGAGCGCCTCGACCATGAAAATATTCCGCAGAAACTGTTCCCCGATAACAAGCTTGCCCAGGATGTAACCCGTGAATCGATGAAATCCCGTGCTGCCTGTTTTTGGGCCACGCCCTGTGGTCGCGGTTGTTCCATTAAGGCGAACTTCCAGTCCACCACAGTACTGCTGCCTCCTGCGTTGGCCACAGGCAACCTTGACATCATAACTGACGCAATGGTGCGCGAAGTTACCGTTGATAAGAAAGGCAAAGCCAACGGGGTTGTTTACATTGATAAAAACACCCGTCAGGAAAAGTTTGCCAGTGCCCGCGCAGTTGTCGTTGCGGCCAGTGCCGCCGAGACATCACGCATTCTTCTCAATTCAAAAAGCACTTTATTCCCAGACGGTCTCGCCAACGGCAGTGGTGTTGTAGGCAAATACCTGATGGATACTGTGGGCGCGGGAGTAGGTGGCCAGATTCCAGCCCTGGAAAACATGCCCGCTCATAACGAAGATGGCGCGTCGGCAATGCATATGTATATGCCCTGGTGGCTGTACAAAGAGCAGTTGCGCGGAGACTTGGATTTTGCTCGGGGTTATCACATTGAATTCGGTGGTGGCCGCAGTATGCCTGGAGCTGGTGCCTTCGGCGGTATGGGTGATTTCACCGAAGGTGCCTACGGTAAGGATTTAAAAGAGGCCTGCCGACGCTATTACGGTTCCTTTGTCTGGTTCGACGGTCGTGGGGAAATGATCCCCAATGATGACAGCTACTGTGAAATTGATAAGGACCAGGTCGACCAGTGGGGTATCCCGGTTCTGAAATTCCACTGGAAATGGAGTGACCAGGAACTTAATCAGGCTGCCCACATGCACAAAACCTTTGCCGAAATTATCGAAGGTATGGGCGGCAATGTGACCACAACTGTACAGACTGATGGTGCCAAGGCAATTATCAACGGTGGTGCCATCATTCATGAGGTCGGCACCGCGCGCATGGGCTCCAACCCAAAAGATTCTGTGCTCAACCCTTACTGCCAGTCCTGGGAGGTTCCCAACCTCTTCCTAACTGACGGCGCCCCCTTTGTTTCTAATGCCGATAAAAACCCAACCCTGACCATTATGGCCCTGGCTTGGCGTACCTGTGACTACATCGTGGACCAATTCAAGAAGAGGAATATCTGATGAGCGAGGAAAAAACCAACCTTGGTCGCCGTAATGCCCTGCGTTTGATTGCTACCACCGCCGCTGCAGTTCCGGTAATTGGCTGCTCTGAGAAAGTTGCTGAAAAGGTTGTAGTGAGGGAGGACAAACCTGCGGCAAAGCCTGCAGTTAAAAACCTGGATGCTCCGAAACAAACGCTAGCCAGGGGGACGCCCACGGATCCAGATCTTCTTAATCCAGTTGTGCCTTGGGAAATGCAGCTAGATGAGAATGAATTAGCGGTACTGGCTGCGCTCTGTGATGTCATTATTCCCGCGGATGCAATTTCCCCGAGCGCCTCTTCTGTTGGTGCTCAGCATTACATCAATGAATACGTGAGTGCGCCTTATTCCAATAATAAAGCAGATCTTGTCACGATTCGCGGTGGGATTGTCTGGCTCGAGGGAGAGTCCAGGCGCAGATTTCAAGGCTCATTTGTCGAGTTGAATGAATCTCAAAAAACGGCCATCTGTGAGGACATCAAATGGACTCGCACCGCGAAGCCAGAATACCAGGCCGGTGCGCGTTTCTTTGCCAAAGTGAGGGTTCTTGCATCTACCGCTTTCTATACCACCGAGGAAGGTATGGCGGATATCGGCTATGTGGGTAACAGACCTATGGCCAGCTTCCCTGGAGCACCGCCTGAAGTACTAAAGCGACTTGGCCTGGATAGCTGATAGCGGTACATGGCCTTAACCCCTAGGGAAGGGGGCTCAAAAAAATAAGCCAGGGACAGGCAGACCTAAAACCCGGGTTATTCCGAGAGCTTGGTATGTGGATATGCCGAGTCAAGAGGGTGTACGGAAAGCTCGAGAATTATAATAAAAGAGATGCTCAGCAATGAAAGAGAAAACCCTTTATACAAATCGTAGGGCGGAACTATTACGCACATCTGCCAGCGCACTGGTGTTATTTAGTGTTGTTGGTATGGCGCAAGCACAGAATACGGAGCAAGCAAAAGAGGAAAGCTTGGTTCTCGAAGAAGTAGAGGTGATGGGTATTCGCCAGAGTATGGAGAAAAACCTCGATGTGAAGCGTTTTTCTAATGCTGTGGTGGATTCAATTACTGCTGAGGATATTGGCAAGTTCCCCGATAAAAACGTAGCCGATGCCTTGCAGCGAGTGCCGGGAGTTTCTATTGTCCGTAGTGGCGGTGAGGGTGCCCGGGTAAGTATTCGTGGTACGGCCCCTGAACTTACTTTTACTCAACTTAATGGTAACTACATTGCCACTCCGGGAGATGAGCCGTCACGCTCACTAGATTATTCTTTGTTGCCAGCAACAATGATTGCTCGTACAGATGTTTATAAGAGCCCTGAGGCAAAGCTGGATGAAGGCGGAATCGGCGGAACTGTCATTTTGCACACCCGCAAACCTCTGGATCTAGATGCGGGGGAGGGCATGCTATCAGTTGAGACAACCTATGCGGATGTCACTGAAAAGTATGAGCCACAATACACCGGCTTTTACTCATGGAAAAATGATCAGGAAACCTTTGGTGTATTAGTCGGTTATTCCAAGCAGGATCGTCAGAACCGGGTGATTAGCACCACTACAGAAAACTGGGGATGGCAAGGTGATGAAAAGCCGCACGATGGCGTAGAGGCCAGGGGGGCTATGGTAGATATCGATGGTAATGAGTACCGAGATTTCTATGCACCCAGAGCAGTAGTAGGTAGTGTCTTTGAGGAGGAGCGTACCCGAGAGGGAATTCAGCTCAGTGCCCAGTGGCGTCCGGTTGAGCAACTTGAGCTTGGTGTCAATTATTTTCGCTTTGAACAGGGTGGTAATTCGGAGAATTATCGTATTGTTTTTCCTGAGTGGAACTACGGTAATGCAATTGCTCCCGGCAGCCTTAAATTTGATGAAGATGGCGATACCTTACTCGGTATTGGTATGCTGGATAGAGGGCAGGCAGAATTGCAGTCTCCTCAGGTAGCCGGTGACTACACGCGAGCAGAGTATGTATCAGATACCTTGGACTTTAATGCTATTTACCAAGGGGATGGCTATAGCGTGCGAATGGTTGTGGGCAGCACAAGTGCGGAAGGCGGCCCTTCCGAGAAATTGTTTGCCTCAGTAAACTCTCGCTATGGCACTGTGACTGACTGGAGCTGGGATCTAAGCAGTGGTACAGCAGAGATTGATACCAGTGCGGATCTGGGAGATCCCAATACTTACCCCTTATACGACTGGTTCTCTTCTCATTGGACCAGCAGTGAGGATGATGAAAACTATTACCAGCTAGATGTTTCTATTGATATGGATTACGGCTGGCTGACTTCCCTTGATGTAGGACTTAAATACCGCGATCACGAAATTAATCGTAGGATCACCAAACAATCCTGGGACGACGATAACCTACCGTGCCCTACTATTAATTGGGGCGGAGTTGAGGGGGCCTGTTATCCCTGGTGGCCGGATGATTCTTTCCACACTGACCCTAATGGCGTTCCGGATACGATTGATATCCTTTCCAGTGGCTCACTCGACAATATTATTGGTGGCGTAAAAGTGCCCAACTTTGCCTACCTGGAGTTTGAGAAGCTAAAAGAGTTTCTCTATGAGACTTATGGTGATCCTACAGTTATCGTAGAGCGGGACCAGGATTATCGTATCGGTGAGGAAGTTATTGCAGCCTATGTACAGCAGAATTTTACCTCTGCCACTTTGCGCGGTAATTTTGGTGTTCGCGCGGTAAAAACCAAACAATATGCCCGCACTTATGACAATATTGACGGGGTTTTGCAAGATGAGCCCAATATTCGCGACAGCAGTAACACCGATTTTCTGCCAAGCGCCAATATTGCTTGGGATATTAACGATGATTTGGTAATGCGTGCAGCCCTCGCAAGGGTTGTTGCCCGAGTGAATTATGATGACCTCGGTGGCTCTGAATCCATACACGCTCCATTGCCAGGAGCGACTGTGAGAGATGGATTTGCGGGGAACTCCGAATTAGAACCCTATAAGGCAGATCAGTTTGATTTAGGCCTGGAGTGGTACTTTGACGATGCTTCCGCAATGGGAGTGACCTTGTTCAGGAAGGATATTGCATCATTCGTAATTAACGGCAGCTCCCTGGTTACCAGGGAAATCGATGGTGACACTTGGAATGTCAACATGTCGATGCCTGTTAATGGCACCGATGCCACCGCCCAGGGTGCCGAGCTGTTTGTGCAATATGCCTTTGATAACGGTTTTGGGGTTTTAGCCAACTACACCTATACGGATACCGAACTGGCCAACCTCGACCTCGAAAGCGGTGAAACAATCAAAACAGAAATTGCGGGCACTTCTAAAGATCAATACAACCTATCGGTGTACTACGAGAATGACCTTTTCAGTGTGAGAGCTTCCTACAACTATCGCAGCGCCTATGCGGATGGCTATAGCAACGGCGTGAATACATTTACTGATGAGTATGATCAACTTGATGTAAATGCTTCTTATAGTTTGATGGAAAATCTTACTCTCACTGCCTCCATTATTAATCTCACCGAAGAGAAGGTGGATAGGTATTGGGGCGAGGAAAACAGGGTCTTGGGTTCCTCCTACTCAGGCCGCCGCGCCTACATGGGGCTGACTTACAGCTTCTGATCTCGCCATAACTACGGCGCACAGATACATTACTGTATCTGTGCGCTTTCCATTTGAGATAAATTATCGTGATCAGCAAAAGAAAATTCCTGAAATATTCCTTCCTGGGCACTGCTGGTGCTCTGGCAACATCTTCAGTGGCAGCTATGGCAAGGCGTTATACGAAGAAGGGAAAAAAGCCGGTAGTCATATCAACCTGGAACCATGGGGGCCCTGCCAATGAGGCAGCTTGGCAGGTTCTCACTGGGGGTGGCAGGGCTTTGGATGCCGTCGAGGCCGGTGCGCGAGTGCCGGAAGGTGATCCTGAGGTAACCAGCGTTGGCTATGGTGGTTTTCCCGATCGCGATGGTGTAGTGACTCTTGATGCCTGCATTATGGATGACAAACAAGATTGTGGTTCAGTGGCTTTTTTACAGGGTATCAAGCATCCCATCTCGGTTGCGCGAAAGGTGATGGGGGAAACTCCACATGTGATGTTGGTTGGAGAGGGTGCGCAACGTTTTGCCGTTGAACAGGGATTTGAAATTGAGAACCTGCTAACCCCGAAAGCCGAAGCCGCCTGGCGTGAGTGGAAGCGCGAGTCCCGTTACCAGCCGGTAATCAACATTGAAAACCACGATACTATCGGCATCTTAGCCTTGGATCAGGACGGCAATCTTTCAGGTGCTTGTACTACCAGCGGCGCTGCTTTCAAGATGCATGGGAGGGTAGGGGACTCACCAATTATTGGTGCCGGGCTCTATGTCGACAATGAAGTTGGTGCGGCTACCGCCACCGGCATGGGTGAGCTAATGATCAAAACTGTCGGTTGCCATCAAGTGGTGGAGCTGATGCGTCATGGCTATACACCGGAAGAAGCCTGTCGTGAGGCGGTGGAGCGTATTGCACGCAAGCTTGGGGACTATAAGAAGTTCCAGGTGGGTTTCCTGGCTTTAGATAAAGCCGGTAATTATGGTGCTCACTGTATTCACCCGGGTTTTAATTATGCGGTGCGTGATGTGGATGGTGCGCGAATGATTGACTCAGAAAGTAAGTTAGGGTGACTCTTTGAAATAAGCTGCCTATATTAACTTCGTTCTGATTTGCCGGTCATTTCTTGCGGCAGAAAAACCCAAACTATAGCTGGGTGCTGTAAATCACTGGCTATTAAAGCTAGTAATAATGGCTCTCAGAAAGCTGGTCGCTCATCAATGTGATACTAAAACTTAGAGGATTTTTCTTGGTAGGCTTTTGGGTGATATTGGAACTAGTCAAGCCGAGTTCTTAAACCTGTTACTAAACAAGGCAAATAGTATCCTGCCCAACGTATAGTATTTATGTACTTTTGTACCTCTTAATTCATATTTTTATTAAGCGATCGTTATTTAAGCTTTAGGCTTATGATGCCTCGCCCCTCTATGCCCCTTTAATTGGTTTTAGTGCCTAGTTGTATTTGACATCTGCTAGCTTTTTATGGGCTATGAGTAAGGTGTGAAAAAAGTTCCATTCTTTCTATTGTGAGTGAAAGCAACACTGACATCGTATGCCTAATTGCATCTTTCGCGTAGTTTCAAGTAAACGCATAGTCTGCATCTTGATGGCTACTCTTTAGCAGGAAAGAGCTTGGATAAATGTGTAGTTGGAAGGGTAGTGCTAGTTAAGCTGAATTTTCAGTTGAAGTTGTTAACTTATTGACATGGAGGGCTTCCAAAGTGAAGTCATAACAGCGAAAATGATGGGAGGTGTTTGGTGGTGCAAAACGATAATTTTGACGTTGCCGTGTAGAATGCGTACCCACGTTATTACTTCGGCTAAGAGTTAGATGGTGCGAGCATACAGCTTAGGGAAAGCTTAGTTTAGGTGCTGAATATTAAGCTTCATTTGTGCGTATAGACATAAAAATTATTATATAAGATTATAATTAGGATGTTATATGAAGGGTGTTCCTTTAGTATCCAGGCTTTTATTGCTTATTTTACTATTCTCAGCAGGAAGTTTAATTGCGGAGAATATCGATGATTCGTACTACGATGTTTACTATGGTGATGTCAATGGTGATGGGGTAGATGATATTTATCTCAAAGCCAGAGACCTTTATGTAATGATCCATGGAGAGGTTGTTGTACCTCTCGTACTGCCCCCGATAAACCCTAGTTATTTATATGCTTCTCAAGGCGGTAGTTATGGCTCTCCGGTTGTCAGTGAAAATATTGATATCAGTTTACTGAAAAAAGTACCGCCGACAAGTTTGCAATATCTGGACTACAGTGGCGATGGTAATACAGATCTTTATATTGCCAAGGTTGGCAGTATGCTATATAACGCTGTAATTGCAGGGGGCGATGCAATTACGCCGGATATAATCGCTACCAATGTCTTCATTGATAAGATAGGTAATCTATCGATCACGCAGACAGACCCGGCGAATGACCTGATGACCGAATCTTTATACAGAGGTAAACTCACCGGTCAGCATTTGGTGGGTAAAGATGGATCGTTTAACTATACGATCCCTATTGAGGTTCCACCTGGTATTAATGGCCTGCAGCCCCAAGTCAATTTGAATTACAACAGTAATCGTCGAAATGGCGTAGTGGGTTGGGGATGGGATATTGGTGGCCAGTCAAAGATATCACGATGTCGCGCTAGTAAAGTGAGAGATGGTGCGATAAGCGGCATTAATAAGGGAGATGCTTATAAATTCTGTCTGGATGGACACCGTCTTGTTCAGACTGGTTCAGGTTCTCACGGGGGAATAAGTTATCGCGAATATCGTACCGAATCAGAGTCATTTCAGCGCCTGAGAGCTTATGGGGGGGAGGCTGCGGTACCAGACTATTGGCGAGTTGAGTCAAGGGATGGGGGAAAAATTCATTATGGTGCGAAGGGCTCGGCCAATACTGAATTTGAAGACGGTTATAATAAAACACTTCACTGGCGGATTGCTAAGCGTGAGGACGTCTTCGGCAATTACATGGTGTATACCTATGAAAAAGATACCTCTGCAGGTGTCCATCGAATCAGTCAGATTGATTATACCAAGCACAATGTTGCACAAGGGACTAATAATGCGCTGATTTTCACCTATGAACCCAGAGTAGATGTTCGCGAAAGCTATATAGCAGGTAGAAAGCATAGAGTAGATAAGCGCCTAAAAACTATAACAGTAAAGAGTAGCGCCAGTCATATAGTTCGCCGTTATAGTCTCAACTACCAAGCTGTTGATGGAAATATCAATGCTGATCCAACCAGTACCAGTAAGCTGCAAAATGTCACATTATGCTATGGAGGGTCGACCACAGATTGCGGGCAGCCGTTATCTTTTGATTGGAGTTCCTCATCGAGTAGCACATATGCCAATAAACCTTTGGGTAGTGAATATCGCTGGGTTCTTGATGAAGTAGTATTTCCAGAATGGTTAGCTGACTTTAATGGCGATTATAAAGTAGATTACCCTGTTGTCCGAAATGACACTCTTTACGTTAAAGATGCAACGGGCACTTTGGTGAAAGTAGGTGATGTAAGCTCACCGGGAACTATTACTTATTATCAATATAATAGAAGTTTCTCGGAGTCACTTATCCCGACAACAAGAGATCTAAGATATTTTGGTTTCATCCCTTTGGATATAAACGGAGATGGTAAACTTGATCTCATAGCAAACTCTTGGATGGGGCTTGCTGGCACTAAAGCTTTTCTCAATACTGGTAGTGGTTACGTTTATAGTGGAGCTTACTCCCTTACTTCTGAGCAAATCACCCTGCATACAGGAAGTCCAGGTTCGCAATCGCATCTTTGGCCAGAAACATTAATACAAAGTGTCACAGCCCCTGAGCCTTATCGCCTAGTATTTAAGGATATGAATGGTGATGGCTTGGTTGATGTTTTTCGATACGGTATTGGTCGTTACACTTTATCGACTGACGGGCGTTATCGAAATTATTTAAAGGGTCCATTAAAAGATCGCTCGGTAGCCTTGAATACGGGTAGTGGATTTTCGGAGTTTGCGCAATGGTGGCATGGAGAGTCATCTCACCCCTCAACACGGATAGGGGATATTAATGGTGATGGCTTACCCGATATGGCTGATGTATTGGGAAATGTCTCGATTAATACCGGTAATGGATTTATTTTAAAATCACCAGAAGACTATTCTTATGATGGTGAGTTTACCCGCTTTGGACCCGCTCAGCCTTTTCCCGATATAATAGATAACCTGCAGCTGCAGGATATGAATGGGGATGGCTTGGCAGATATGGTGTTTAGTTACAATCGGATCCTGTATTCTACAGGGGATGATTGGGTTGCTGCTCCGGCAGACCCCGGAATTGAGAGCGTAACAACTCAAGTACCCAAAGAGCAACGTAAGAGCACTCTTGGAAGATTTCTCGTTGACTATAATGGTGACGGGTTAACTGATAAGTTGTATATAGTTAATGTTAATTGTGAATATCTCACTGAGCGAGAAGATAAAAAATCTGCATACTTAGCTGTGCGCTTTAATAAGGGAGAATCTTTCTCCAGTTGTCAATTACTTCATAGCTCACCTAAAAACTACGAACATATTAATGCCGTTCCCGATTGGCGAACTAGCGCATGGCTGGATCTAGACCGTGACGGTATGGTCGATTTTTTTGCTGATCATGATGGTAGCTCTACTGCTAATGATACACAGGGGCTAACTACTACTAGCAATAATATTCGAAAGCCTCGTATTGAAAGTGTTAATTTTGATGGCCGCGAACAATTGGAGGTTCAATATCGACCTCTAGATACAGCGTGTGATCTGGCGATCAAAGGGAATGTCTCCTGTAATTTGCTGGGTATTAGGCAAGTTTACGATTCTCACGATAATGAGGATATAGCGCCTGATGGTGCTGGCCCCAAAAATACAGTCCCCGTGTCTAGTTTACCGTATGTTGTAACCATACTAGAGGAAAGTAATGGTATTGGTGGTACCACAGTCGCAGAATATAAATATGAGTCTCCTGTTAGGCACCGCACAGGCTATGGTTCTTTGGGTTTTTCCAGAGTTATAGAAACTGTGAGCCACGAGGGGCAGGCTAAAAAAATACGTACAGTGTCAGAATTCCATCAGGTGGCTCAAGATAATTATCTTTTGGCCGGTCAACTTAAAAGACAGCAAGTCTGTGCGGTAGATGGCTCCTATGTAGACTGTTTCAAGAACTGCTCTAATTCCGCTGATACTTCCACTTGTACGTTAGATGTGCTAAGTGACACTAAGTATCGGTGGAAAATTCGTACCTATAGTGATGATGTGGATGCTGGTTTTAGTAGTCCGCATTATTTTCCTTATGTATACGAGCAAAGTACGGTAAGAAATAGCCTATATAATGGTAGTAAAATTTCCGATACAATTATTCGAAACCATAATTCTGCAAGCTTTTCTTGTAGTCCTGTAGAAAATATTGATGTTGTACTCACTACAACTAGTGATGTGGATTATCATACCGATGGTGTGTTGCTCAATTCCCATAAGGTAATCTGTGATACCTATGCTAGCCAGGCTAGTGTGACTGCACATCATAAACAAAAAAGCCAAATATTCAGTACAAAGTCAGACGATAGCTGGATACTGGGTTTGCCTGAGAGAGTAGAGGATACTGCATCAGTGGGTGCCAGTAGCACTTCAGTTAGCAGCAAAAAACGAACTACGGATTACTCCTATAATAACAACGGAACAATAAAAACAAAAACAATTGAACCTGAGGGCTCTGCTTCATTAAAACTAATTACAACGTATGGTTATAACAACTATGGCTCCATAAGCAGTATCGCTGAAAGCTTTAATAGCTTCGCTTATGATGGTCTGAATTTTACCGTTCGTGCGGAGAGTTATATTGAAAACTTTGATGCCAATGGTATACGCAAAGTAACCCATACCAACCCTAAAGGCCAAAGTGTAATCACTAAATTTAGTGCAGATTTTGGTTTGCCATTTGAAATTCAGGATCTAAATAATCTTATTACAAAAATATCATATGATAGTGTTGGGCGGGTGGACCATATAGATCATCCTGATAATACTCGTACAGACTTTGATTATCGAAATTGTGGCAATAGCTGTTTTAGCTATAACCCAAATGTTGAGTTTTATATTCAAAGCAAAACGACAGGGTCGCCTTCTGTTAGGACATACTTTGACAGTTTCGAGCGAGAGCTAGGGAACAGAACAAAGGATATGCTGGGCGCTTTTATTTACAGTTATCAGGCCTATAATGGGCAAGGACTCATTACTTCTGAGATTGCTCCCTTTTATAATAACGATCCACAGTATAAAGTTAGCACTAAGTATGATTTGCTTGGCCGAGAAGAACTAAAGACAAAAGCGGACTCATCCACTGTTAAAACAACCTATAAAGGTCTTGAAACAGTAGTTGCCAAAACTGTTCTATCAGAGCATAGTCTGTCGGAAGTACAAACAACCAAGTTGTTTGTGAATGGCGCTGGTTGGACAATGAAAACTTTGGACAATGCAGGAACTCAAGTTGACTATACTTATTGGCCATTTGGAGATTTACAGTCAACCAAGGTTGATAATGATAATAACACTCTGATTAATATTGAGTACGATATATTGGGGCGAAAAACATTACTGAGTGATCCGAACACAGGTACAGTCTTATATGATTATAACCCGCTAGGTTTAATAGCAGCTCAAACTGATGCAGAAGGCTATGTTACTCGGTTTAGTTACGATAAATTGGAGCGTACTATTGCGCGAACTGACAATGCTACAGCGGTTCACGGCTCATCAGGTCTTACTCACAGCTGGACCTATGACGATAAACTTTATGGTATTGGGCTACTGGGAACGCTCAGTGGCTATAATTCAGACGGCTCGGCCTATACAGAAAATTATAGTTATTCGTCTTTTTCACAACCAGAGTCAGTTGAACAGGTTATTGACGGTAAAAGCTATATAACTCGTCAACACTATGATTCATTTAATAGGGCATTTGCTACCACCTATCCAACAGGATATACGATCGCAAATCATTACAATAGCCATGGACATATGGTTAAAGTAAAAAATGCTCAGGATGGTCAAGTGTTATGGAGTGCGAACTCGCAAGATGCTCGCGGAAACCTAACAGAGTTCACCTTAGGGAACGGAGTTGTAACCAAGCAAATATACAAGCCAACGAATGGATATATTGATAGTGTTGTAGCAAAAAAGGGGAGTTTCCTTATTCAGAGTCATGAGTATGATTTTGATAGTTTAGGTAATCTGGACCAGCGCAGAGATAATAAGAACGGCTTAACCCAGAGCTTTTATTATGACTCTGTGAATCGCCTGTCAAAATCATGTTTTACCAATTGTATTGGCGCACCCAACGACTTTAGCTATGATGTTTTGGGTAATGTAAAAACACTGTATGATAATTCTGATATTTATCAATACGGTCAAAACGGGGCGGGTCCTAATGCGGTAACCAGCGCTCGTGGATATACCAACTATTATAATCAGAATGGTAGTTTGACCAGCTCAATTAAGGACAGTAACAATCACCGTGCTGTAGATTATGCTGCATTTAACAAGCCTACCCGCATAGAAAATACTGTTAATGGTGTAACCCGTTGGTCCGAAATCACGTATGGCCCAGATCAGAGTCGTGTTAAGCGTACTGATAGTAGCGGCCGCTCAACTATCTATGCGAGCCTCGGTGTTTATGAAGAAACCACCTTTAACGGAATCCTGCAAAAAATTCATTATGTAGGGGATTATGCGTTATATATACAAGAAGGTGATGCTTCATCTGGTTATTACCTTTACCAACATCGTGATCACATTGGCTCTATAGTGGCAAAATCTGGAGCTAACGCTGACAGTAATGATGATGTGCAGTGGATGTCAAATGGCCCCTGGGGAAAGAGGCGTGATACATTATGGAATGGCGCAGAAGAGGGTGAAGACTATGTGCCCTTTGTTACGGCTCGAGGCTATACGGATCATGAGCATTTGGATGGTGTTCAGCTCATTCATATGAATGGGCGTGTATATGATCCAAGTCTTGGCAGATTTTTGAGTCCTGATCCATTTATTCAAAGCCCAAAAAATTCGCAAAGTTATAACCGTTATTCTTACGTTTTAAATAACCCTCTTTCTCTTGTAGACCCGACAGGGTATATGTCCGTAAATTTCGGAAGTAGGTGTAATCTAGAAAGTAGAGGTTGTCTACCACCCTGTGCTGAAGGCGGGTCCTGCCCAACCGGACCGGGTGGAAGAACTTTCACTGGCCAGACTTATATTAATTCAGTAATTTCATTGGGTCAGTCGCCTAGTGCATCTGGGTTTGCTTCTTCAGGAGGTGGAGGTTGGGGGGAGATTAGCTCATCTGGGCAGATTAGTTTATCTGAACAGAATGGTGGTATTAATGACACCATCTACCTAAATGATGGCCCTCCATATGATGATATTCCTACGTTACCTACGGGCAATGAACCTAGCACTATAGATTACTCAAGGTACGCATTAAAAAATACCGGTAGGGAAGTTTTAAAATTGCTCCAAGCGATACCCGGTGAAGGTCAAATTGTTGGGGGGGCAATCAAAGTTGGGACTTTCTTATTTGTCAGCAGAGCTACAGTAGCTACAAGTGGATTAGCTGGAAACCCAATGTTTAAGCATGCAGTATCACAGTTTAAGCGTGCGGGGTGGACACATGCAGGAAGAGCCGCAACCAAACATCCAAATGTTTTAGGAGTTAATGTACCAAAAGCTCAGGTTCAAAAGGCTTTGATTGAGAAATTTGGTAGTCAAGCAGGTGTGAACCGGGCTGCGGCAGATGCTCTTAAAAATATTATGCGCAATGGCACTAGGTCTGATAAGCCACACAAGGCTTATGGTAATGTTACGGAGTTTAAATTAGATAATGGAATAGGAGCACGTTTTAACTCGGATACGAATGAATTTATCGGATTTTTAGGTAGAGGATTGTAAATTGAAAAATACAGAGATTATAGAAAAAGCAAATTTTCAATTGTGTTCTGTGCCGGATAGTGAAGGACTGGTTTTAGAGATTTCCAAAGGTGAGGAGCCAGCTTTCCTTGAGGTTAGAGTTGATGAAAATGGTGTGCAATGGTTTCGCTTTTTTTCTAATGAAAACCATGTTGCGATAACATTAGAAGACATGGAAAAAGCAATTGAAATTGCAAAGAGAGAAGTTGTTAATACCTCGATTGATATGTGACTATACTCCCGGTTAGCTAATGCTGTTGGGGGCTATTCGTTTTTTGCTCAGCGATCAATGCCAGCTGGCCGCTTGAAACCTCAATCTTAGGGAGAAACTAATTCAGAAAACCCATAGATTTGAGGTGTTAGCAGCGGTGCTGGCACTCGCTCTAGCGGAGTTGCTTTCTGGAATAATGCTGAGGAATTTTGATGCACTGAGAAATGATGCTTGGAGTTTCAAAATATTGATTTTTGATAAAAGCCGAAAGAAATAGTACTAAGAAGTTGGGTGGGAGTGAGCATGTTTTTAGAAGGAAGGCGAGTCGCTAATACCGTGTGTCTAGCACTTTTCAGTGGTGCGCTGGCTTGTCGTATAGCTTCTATTGAATCTGCCAAACTTTAAAAGTGGCTTTCAATATTTTAGTTGAGATAGGGCTCAAGCTTTGGTGAGAAGCTCAGTCGTTTGAGAATAGGGTTAAGATCTAGTTATTGTAGAGTACTTGAAATACAGTAGGTGCCAACTTTAGGAGTGTGACACTGGGGACGGCTCAATCAAATAGAGACAAGTTGAAGAAGTTATCGTTTTAGGTATTGGATCACAAGAAAGTTGCTCCGGTGTGGCTGTAGTTTGTTACGGGCCAGGAGACTTTACTTTTTGGGATTTCATGACCTATACGTATAACAACATGGGTGACCTATGGGATCTATCTAAACAGCAGACTAATGAACAATATTTGGGGGATAGTACTCTCGGTGAAGCATTGATTGAGTATGCTGATGTTCCTGGCGGAGTTGTAGATTCTGTAGGAGATGTTTTGGATGGTGATGTCACAGGGGCTGTTGTTGGCATTCTTGCGCGTAGGGTACCTGGAGGAAAGACTCTTGAGGATAAGGTAGAGGATGCACTTGATGCTACAAAGGGGATACCGAGAATAACAGAAAAGGGTCTGAATCGTGTTGAAAGTCACTTGGATAGTGTTTTAAAGGATCAGTTTCCAGAATTTACTCGAAAGTAACAACTTGAATTTCAGAAATGGGAACGATCAATGCTTGAACGATTGCAAAATGGAAATACAACTAAGTATGATATTGAATTTTATCTACATGAGCTGAAAGAGTCTGCACAGTTTAGAAAAACTGGAGAGTTGATGCCTGCTCACGAAAGAGCACTCAAGTGGCGAAATGTTGAATCCCTGGACCTGTTTCACCCAAGTATAAGGAATTAATATGAGTCTTGTTCACCTACGATTGATACGTACTTACGATGCACAGGAAGAAGCTATTTACGATGTCCAGTCAATTGACTTCAATAAACGTAATCAGGACAAAGTCTGGCAATCATTAGGTGAACTTAATTTTGATAAGTTAAATGCTAAGTATCAATACATACCTACGATGTTGTGGTCTGATACATGTGGTTATCCTAGTGAGTTCGCCACACCGGAAAACCAATCCGCTAACTTTGAAGGGTTGGGTAGTAGCCCTTGGGCTAAAGTGATAATGGGGTATGCAGAGCAGTTTTTGGAAAAAAAGGAATATCCTGAAAGTCATCCACCTCTCTTTTCGAATTAGTTGGGACAAAGGGGTTAGCCATAATTCCCAGGCGTGTACAGCAAATCGAACTATAGTTATCTTGGCGGAAAAAATGGGTGGAGGTTCTACAAGTATATTTTCTGTGATAGCAGATAAACTTGGTAATCTTCAAGCAGCTTCCCCAGAGGCGCTATGCTAATTATGGTGGTAGGCTCAAACAGAGAACCCAGGACACCCATATATTAAGAAGTGAATCAAAAGCAGATCAGTGATTGTCTTTATACTTGGCTTATGGTCAGAAGAAGGGAGGGAGAGGGAACCTGTGCTGATTGTCTAACAATATTGGACCGATTCTATATCTAGGTAGGGAGAAAATCGGCAGGTAATTCTATGAATTTCAGTTTAGTTGTAATTAGGAGAAAGCAACTGCTGACAATCATGCAAACCATACACCCAGCGTTTATTATTCTCAGAATTCTGGGCACTTTTTGAAATCATTTGGTAGTAATAATGCGTAGTCGCTCAGATTGGCTTAGGTTTAACATTTGAATCTTTCTGCAGTGGGTTCCAGCTTCAACCCTCTCAGTCAAGAGTAAACCCTGTGGGCACATAATTTGCTCTTGACTGAGAGGAGAGAGTTGAAGATTGATTTGGTTGATCACTGACTTAAAGGCTAGTTCTGATTCAAGGTTTCAATACGATCTTACACTGCCTATAAGATCAAGCCTGAACTAACTCAAAAAAGATTCCGGGTTTTTATGCATTTCTGACCCTTCCCATCAACAAAGGAGAGCGCCCTCACCAATATCACTATGATTTACCTCTCGCAAAGGCGGAAGAAAAACTTAACTTACTGTCAGAAAACAGTTGACGACTACACTCAAGGCTTCTTGAGCTTACTAGGAAAGAACATTGCGGTATTACTCAAGTATCCGTCGAAATTGTTGGAGATGATATTTACCCTATTTATTTCTTATCAAGAATATTTAAAGACTCTGCCACTGAGGAAGCTTAGAAACTCACTCTACTAATGTGTGCAAACCCGGAGAGTACCGGGCTGCTATTTAACTACTCACGGGGGGAAAGGAGAAATGATACTTGCAATCATGGTGTGGGAATCTGCCTACATGTGGTTAGCAGCTAAAAACCGCATAAAACTTATAGTATTTAAGGCAGGATCAGTGCAAGGTTCGCTGCTGCCTGTCCAAACGCATAGTAGAAGAAAAGCGAATCATATCTAGTAGCGTGTCGATGTAACGCTCGCCCAGTTCACCCAAATCCTCAATTCGTGGAGACTGCAGCCAGTCTTCCAATACACCAAAAAGACCACCATGTAGCATCTGTTGCGCCAGATCTACATCTAAATCTGTAGGCAACTGCCCTGCAGTAACTGCCATCTTCATTAAGTTGGCCATGCGTTCTAAGCCAGCAGTACGGCCCTGCTTGATACGCTGGGTTGATTCACACACTTCACTGACAGCCTCACATGGTAGGAAGATAATCTCGAGGACCCGCTGCCACTGTTCATTGCAGGCAATATCATGGAACAACCAAACCCAGCGGGTACGCAAGGTTCCCAAAGGGTTTTCCTTCAGCTCTTTCCCGGCAGTCTCACATAGTCTCTCACCGGGAAGTTCCATGCGCTCTGTCAAGGCATTAAGCAATCCAGCTTTACTGCGGAAATGGTCGTAGATCGAGCCACGGGTTACCCCGGCCAGTTCAGCCACCTCTGCAAGGGAGGCATGTGATACCCCGAATTCATGAAATACATTCATCGCGGCGTCCAGAATACGCTCACGAGTTGCCGCTGTTTGCTCTTTTCTGAGTTTGGTCATGGGGACTGCAGCTTCTTTTCTAATCATGTTTGTCTCATCTGACCGCATATTCACCGCATTTCGCCGCACGGTAGCTAAATGAGATATTCGTGCAAACCCTTGAAAACACTGGGTGAAAGTGCATCTTAGTCGATTATTACGCGCTGATGAACAGTTGATTGAATTTCATGCGTGCACATAAAATGTCAAGCAACTAGAACTAGACTTTCCTGTCTCTTTTCATGTTTCCCCGCAACTGACCCGCAATACCGGTAGTCAGCCCTTATTGAGGTAACCATGTTCAATAAAAAAGCGCTAATCAGTCTTCTGGTCGCATCCTCTGTTCTTGCGGCCTGCGATGAAAAGGCCGCTACACCGCCGATGATGGCGCCTCAGGTTACAGTTGTCACGCTGGAATCTGAGCCAGTGACCCTCACAAGGGAGTTGCCGGGGCGCACTTCCCCTTTCAAGGTGGCGGAAGTTCGCCCGCAAGTTAATGGCATCATAAAACAGCAATTGTTCCGTGAAGGTGGCCGTGTCGATGCAAATCAGCCGCTTTATCAGCTGGATGATGCCATTTACCGAGCGGATGTGGACAGTGCCCGCGCGAAGTTACAGCGTGCCAACGCCGCCATGAATATCGCGCGATTGAAGGCGGTACGGACTAGAGGCTTAATAAGTAATGGAGCCGTTAGCAAGCAGGAAAATGATGCGGCTGAGGCGGATTTGCAGGAAGCTCGTGCAGATGTAGCCGAGGCTAAAGCGGAGCTGCACCGGGCTGAGATACAGCTGGACTACGCCCAAATTACTTCCCCGATTACGGGCCGAATTGGTAAATCCTCTGTAACCCAGGGGGCACTAGTGACGGCCAATCAGGCCGCAACTTTGGCCACAGTGCAACAGCTGGACCCCATCTATGTGGATGTTACTCAGTCGGCTGCAGAGTTGGTAAGCCTTCGCCGGGCTCTCCAGGCCGGCACACTGGCGGATGCCACTCATCTGCCGGTCAGGATCCTGCTGGAAGATGGCGGTGAGTTTGAACACCAGGGCAAACTCGAGTTTGCCGAAGCAAGTGTTGATCCCTCAACTGGTAGCGTATTGCTACGGGTAGTTGTACCCAACCCGGATAACATGTTGCTGCCGGGCATGTATGTGCGTGCAATAGTGGGCAGAGGTGTACGCGATAACGCTATTTTGGTGCCTCAGCAAGGTATTGCGCGGGACCCGAAAGGCAATACGTCAGCCATGGTGGTCAATGAAGAGAATATCGTTGCTCAGCGCTCAGTACGGGTAAGCCGCACAGTTGGCAATCGATGGCTGGTAGAAGAGGGGCTTGAGCCCGGCGACCGTGTCGTGGTGGCTGGATTGCAGAAAATCCGCCCCGGCGCCCCGGTGCAGCCGAGTGAGCGTGAGGACAAACAGCCACCTGCAGCAATTGGCGATGAAAAAACCACAGCTGAGCAGGGTTCCTGAGGGTAGGGGTTATGGCGAGTTTTTTTATCAACCGACCCATCTTTGCCTGGGTTCTGGCAATTATCACAATGCTGGCTGGTGCATTGTCCATCAGCAAGCTGGCGGTGGAGCGCTATCCCAATATTGCACCGCCCTCTATCAATATTGAGGCGAACTACCCGGGCGCTTCTGCCAAGGTGGTCGAGGACTCCGTTACACAGATCCTGGAACGGAATATGAAAGGCCTGGATGGCCTTCTATATATGTCTGCTACAAGTCAATCCAACGGTGGTGCTTCCATTTCTCTGACATTTGAGAATGGTACCGATCCAGATACCGCGCAGGTACAGGTCCAGAACAAGGTGCAGTTGGCAATGCCATTGTTGCCCCAAGAGGTACAGCTACAGGGGGTCAACGTCAGTAAGTCCCGCGGCGGTTTCCTGATGGTTGCGGGCTTTGTATCTGAAGACGGCAGTATGAATCGCAACGATATTGCCGATTATATTAATTCAGCCATTGTGGACCCGGTTAGCCGGGTACCGGGCGTTGGAAACGTGCAGGTATTCGGCTCCAAGTATGCACTGCGTATTTGGCTTGACCCCAATAAGCTGACCACTTACGACCTGACACCGAATGATGTCGCCACAGCAGTGCGGGCACAGAATGCCCAGGTTACCGTGGGCAGCCTTGGCGGTGCGCCGGCAGTGCCGGGGCAACAACTCAATGCCTCCATTACCTCACAGGGACGCCTGCAAACCCCGGAGCAATTCCGGGAAATTGTGGTCCGTGCCAATGATGATGGCTCCCTGCTGCGGCTTGGCGATATCGCCCGTGTTGAATTGGGGGCAGAGAACTACGAGTTTATTTCCCGCTACAACCGCCAACCGGCAACGGGTATTGCCATTAACCTGGCTACTGGTGCCAATGCGTTAGATACCGCAGAAGGCGTTAAAGCAAAGCTCAAGGAGCTGGAGCCTTTCTTCCCAAGGGGACTTACCTCGGTCGTACCTTTTGATACCACGCCCTTCGTTGAGGTCTCCATCAAAGGTGTGATCAGTACTTTGATTGAAGCCATTGTGCTGGTCTTCCTGGTGATGTATCTGTTCCTGCAAAACTTCCGTGCAACCTTAATTCCCACGATTGCAGTGCCGGTAGTACTGCTGGGAACCTTTGCGGTTCTCGCGGCATTGGGATTTTCGGTCAATATGCTCACTATGTTCGCCATGGTGTTGGCCATCGGCCTGCTGGTGGACGATGCCATTGTGGTTGTGGAGAACGTAGAGAGGGTGATGCGTGAAGAGGGGTTGTCACCAAAGGAAGCAACTAAAAAATCCATGAAGCAGATTACTGCGGCACTGATAGGTATCGGCGTAGTGCTCTCGGCAGTGTTTGTGCCTATGGCATTTATGGATGGTGCTACCGGAGTAATCTATCGCCAGTTCTCAGCAACCATTGTCGCTGCCATGGCCTTGTCTGTATTAGTGGCGATTATCCTGACCCCCGCACTATGTGCCACCTTGCTGAAACCACTTTCAAAAGGGGAAAGCCACGGTGAGAAAGGCTTCTTCGGTTGGTTCAATCGCAACTTTGAGCGCGGCAGCCAGCGCTACCAGGGCGGAGTGCAGGGCATTCTAAAACGCAGCGGCCGTTTTATGCTGTTGTTTGTGGCCCTTTCGGCCGTGATGGCCTTCCTGTTTCTGCGCTTACCCAGCTCCTTCCTGCCGGATGAAGACCAGGGCGTGCTCTTCTCTATGGTGCAGGCACCTGTAGGTGCGACCCAGGAACGCACCATGGCATCTATCCGCAAAGTGGAAGATCAGTTTCTGGACAACGAGCAGGGTATCGTGAAGTCAGTATTTTCAGTGCAGGGCTTTAGTTTTGCTGGCAGCGGCCAGAATACCGGTATCGCCTTTGTAAATATGGAAGACTGGTCCGACCGGGAAGAGGACTCGCAAAGTGCCGGAGCAGTAGCCATGCGTGCTATGGGCGCGCTGATGCAAATTAAAGATGCCATGGCTTTTGCCTTTGCGCCGCCGCCTCTGCCAGAGTTGGGTTCTTCTGGTGGCTTTAACTTTTACTTAAAAGATAACGGCAATCTGGGGCACGAAGCACTGACCGCTGCCCGCAACCAGTTCCTGGGGATGGCCGGGCAGAGTAAATTACTCTCTAACGTACGCCCCAATGGCCAGGAGGACACGCCGCAGTTCCGGGTGAAAATTGACAACGCCAAGGCTGCGGCCCTCGGCTTGTCTATTGCCGATATTAACAGCGCGCTGAGTACCGCTTGGGGTGGCTCCTATATCGATGATTTTATCGATCGCGGCCGGGTGAAGCGGGTTTATATGCAGGCGGATGCGCCATATCGCATGGTGCCGGAAGACTTCCAGCTTTGGTCTGTGCGCAATGATAAAGGCGATATGGTGCCTCTATCTTCCTTTGCCAGCTTCTCCTGGGAGTACGGATCTCCTCGCCTGGAGCGCTACAACGGCGTGCCATCCATGCAAATCAACGGCCAGGCAGCTCCAGGAGTCAGCTCTGGTGAGGCCATGGCAGAAGTGGAGAGACTGGTAGCTCAGTTGCCGGCGGGTGTTGGTATTGAGTGGAGTGGCCTTTCTTACCAGGAGCGTGCCGCCGGAGCACAAACACCACTGCTTTATACCCTGTCATTACTGATTGTTTTCCTGTGCCTTGCCGCACTTTATGAGAGCTGGACAGTACCAACAGCCGTATTGTTAATGGCGCCTTTAGGTATTCTTGGCGCGGTGCTGGCGAATAGCTTGCGGGGGATGGAAAGGGATATCTATTTCCAGGTGGCCATGTTGACCACTGTGGGCTTAACCAGTAAGAACGCCATTTTGATTGTGGAGTTTGCCAAGCAAAACTTAGAGGATGGTATGGAGCTGGTGCAGGCTACTATGCGTGCAGTACGCGATCGCCTGCGTCCTATCCTGATGACTTCTTTGGCTTTTGGTTTGGGAGTTCTTCCGCTGGCGATAGCCACTGGTGCAGGTTCTGGCGCGCAACGCGCAATTGGAACCGGGGTACTGGGGGGAATGGTTGTGGGCACGCTGCTGGGAATCTTCTTTATTCCTTTGTTCTTTGTGGTGGTGCAGAGGCTGTTTGGGAGAAAGGCTAATAATAAAGAGTCATCTCAGGCTGATGCTCCTGAACGCAATGAGACTGAGGCTGTAGAAGCTGTATAAATTTATATCTGAAAAAGCCAGGCCGGATAATAGGGCCTGGCTTTTTTATTTCCAATGAATGCGGTAGCACTTGCAGGTTTAAGCAAGCTCAGTAATACGTTCATTTGCAGCTGCGACGGCCTTTTCTTTTGCCTCTTCACCGGTCGCAAGCCCCTCCGTGTAAACAAGTTCAACATCGGTGATACCTACAAAGCCGAGGAACTGACGTAGAAAGGCACTCTGCGCATGATCGTCACCGTGATAGCCACCTCGAGCGACAAAGACGATTGCTTTCTTGTTCTTCAGCAATCCTTCAGGACCATTCGCTGTGTAGCGGAAGGTGACGCCGGCTCGGGCGATATGGTCGAAGTAGGTGTGCAGGGTGGAGGGGATTGTGAAATTGTACATAGGTACACCCAGTACCAGCACATCTGCCGAAGTAATCTCTTCAATAAGTTTGTCCGAAAAATCAACAATAGCTTGCTGATCTGCGGTGCGCTGCTCAGCCTGGGTAGTGAAGGCCTGAAAGCGCTCCAGAGACAGGTGGGGCACCGGCTCTGCCACCAGATCACGCTGAATTAGTTCGCCATCCGGATTATTCGTTTTCCAGCTCTCGATATACTTTGCAGCCAGCTGGGAGGTCTGTCCTCCGGCTTGGAACATGCTGGATTGGATATTGAGCAACTTTGTCATGACTGGTTCCTAGTGAATCAATTAGCTTGAACACTATTGAAACATTGGTTAATTCGATTAAAAATTAGAAAATTTCACTGAAATCTATCGAAATATCCGATTTATGACTAATCAGTTTGCCAGATCATCTTCAAACCCGAAAATTACGCTCGAGCAATGGCGGTGTTTGGTAGCGGTTGTTGAGGGCGGAGGATACGCCCAGGCGGCGGAACGCCTGCATAAGAGCCAGTCCTCGGTAAGCTATGCGGTGCAAAAACTGGAGTCTGTGCTGGGTGTGGCCGCATTCACTATCAGTGGCCGCAAAGCAGTGCTGACAAAAGCGGGCGATATGCTGTACCGCCATGCACGGCAGCTGCTGGAGGATGCCGCATCTTTAGAGGCTGCAGCCTGTAAGGCTTCTGCTGGCTGGGAGTCAGAAATTGCTATCGGCATAGAGGTCTTTTTTCCCACTTGGTTATTATTGGAGTGTCTTGACCAGTTTGGCGAGGAAAGCCCGCAGACCCGTATTGAAGTTTATGAAACCGTTATCGGCGGTGGGCCTGAAGCACTGCAGCAGGGTAAGATCGACTTCGCTATCAGCCCACATATTCCCAAAGGCTTCAATGGTGAGCTGCTTTACAGCCCGGTACGAATCATTCCCGTTGCCCACCCGGATCATCCTTTACACCAATTGGGGCGAGAGCTGACCTTGCGAGACTTACGCAATCATCGCCATCTGGTGGTGCGGGATACAGGCTCACAGAGAACCAGTCGGACCCATACGGTAGATGTGGCCCAACGCTGGACTGTCAGCAATATGGCCACCTCCATTGGCGCGGCCTGCCGTGGCTATGGTTTTGCCTGGCTGCCGGAGGAGAAAATTAGACAGGAACTGGAAGAGGGCACCTTAAAGCCACTGCCCTTACGCGGTGGCAATGAAAGGCAGGTGTCTATGTACCTGATATTTGCCGATCGCGAGACTACAGGCCCAGGAGCAAGAAGGCTGGCTGAAATTATTCGCCTGCGCCTAAGAGAATTGGAAGCAGATTAATCCGCTTTATTTTTTCCTGGTAGGGATTGTGTATAGGTACATAAATGGCCTGAGGATATTCCCAGGAGAACAGGGGCGATCAGTGAGGCTATTCCTATATAAGTGGTCTCGGCATGTGCAGCAAAAAAGGTAATTAACCCCAGAAACCAAGCGGCAATATTGCCGATAATGGGCTTTCCTCTGAGGAAAACCACGATAAAAGCTACAATAAATACTGTCGCAGCGAAGGCAGCTTTACCCATGACAGGCAGTAACACACTGTTTATTACAGAAGCAATTACGCCGAGTAAAATTCCCAAAGTGACACAAATACTACTGGTTAATGTGTTCGATATAGAGGTGGGCCTGGTGAAAAAGACAACCCAGCCGACAAACATTGCCCACGGAGGTAAATTTGTTGCAAGGCAGGTAAAGGCGGCGGCACTGGCAATAGTTGCAGCAATAAAGGTATCTCTGCTGTGCTTTAGGTTTAACGCCTGGATTAGTGAGGACATCGGCTTTCTTTCCAAGTCAGAAAAATAATCAATAGCAGCAGCTAAAGTTTCTTAAACTGCTGCGAGTAATGAGCCGGGCTTAGGGGTGGATTTATATAATCCCACCATTAACCCGAATCACCTGCCCATTGATCCATCCCCCTTGCTCCCCGGCCAAAAAGGCGACCGTGTTTGCAATATCTTCCGGGCTTCCCAGTCGCTCCAGTGGAGACAAGTTGGCGAGGCTGTTCACCATCTCATCAGTTTTGCCATCCAGGAAAAGTTCGGTTGCTGTTGGTCCCGGGGCAACAGCATTAACGGTAATATTTCGTCCTCGCATCTCTTTGGACATTACCTGTGTCATCGCCTCAATGGCGGCTTTGGTTGCTGCGTAGATACTGTAGGTGGGCATATATAGGCCTACAACGCTTGAGGACAAGTTGATAATTCGCCCACCTTGTCTAAGGCGTTTACAGGCCTCCCGCATTGTGTTGAATGTACCTTTAAGGTTGACTGCAACCATGGTGTCGAAGTCTTCTTCTTTACTTTCGGCTAAAGTCGCTAACTTCATGATGCCAGCACTATTGATAACAGCATCAATACCACCAAAGGTGGCTTCCACAGATTCAAATAATCTAGTAACTGCGTTGGAATCACTGACGTCTGCCTGAACGGTGACGGCCTTTCCTCCGGCCGCTTCAATCTGATTTAACAGCTTTTCAGCGGCATTGAAGTTGCCAACGAAGTTAATCAAGATTGTGAAGTTGTCCTTTGCCAGTCGGGTGGCAATAGCCGCACCTATGCCTCTGGAAGCGCCGGTGACTAGTGCAACTTTTTCCAAAATGACCTCCAAGCTGATTGGAGTCACAGCTGTGACTCTATGAGTAATGTTCCCGAAGAGAATAAGCTCGTGGTTTGAGTAGATAATCTAGCTAAAATGGAACCTATTGTTCTAACTAGATAAACAATGGGCTTAATATGGATAAGCTGGATGCAATGCGACTCTATGTTCGAATCGTTGAGCGTGGCAGCTTTACCGCGGCCTCTAGCGACTTGGACATTCCCCGATCTACCTCTACACAAGTGATCAATAAGCTTGAAAAGCAGCTTGGTGTGAGGTTGTTACAGAGATCTACACGCAAGGTAAAAGCAACGCTGGATGGGGAGCTGTATTACCAGCGATGTCTATCGATACTTTCGGATGTAGAAGAAGCGGAAGGTGCATTTAAGGGCTCGTTGCCGAAAGGGGAGGTTCGTGTCGATGTACAGGGAACAATTGCTCGCCACTTCGTTATGCCTAAGCTTCCGCAATTTTTTGAACGTTACCCCGATATTACTTTGGTGATGAGCGAAGGGGATCGCTGGGTTGATTTGGTCCAGGAAGGAGTGGACTGTGCGATCAGATATGGTCATTTAGCCGATAGTGAGTTGATCGCGAGGCGTCTGACAATGCTGGACAGACTCACCTGTGCTTCACCGGGTTATCTTGAGCGCTACGGCACCCCGAAATCCCTACTTGACTTGAGCCATCACCGGGCAGTGGCCCTCCGTTCGATAACAACGGGGAAGTCAACGCCGCTATCATTTTGCGTTGGGGACAAGGTTGAAACCATGGAAGCTATAGCGCCTATCACGGTAACGGGTACGGAGAGTTATCGGGATGCCGTTAAATTAGGGATTGGCCTGGCCCAGTTCCCCAGGTTTCATGTTGAAAAGGATCTAACTGAGGGCAATCTAATAGAAGTGTTACCTAACATTCGCCCACCAAGTGAACCGGTTTCTGTAGTTTTTACTCAGAATCGTTTCCTGTCGCCTAGAGTCAGGACTTTTATTGAATGGTTAACAGAAATTTTTGCTGATCATTAGGGTGTAGGTGGGAGCAACCCAAGCACTGGGAAAAGCTATCCACCAGTGCTTGAGATAGAATGCCGTTGTTAGTTTCCAGCCTTCAAATTTTTTGTTTTCTCAAACCAGAAATTATAAAAATCTTCGGTCACTAGCTGTTCGATATTTGTTGCCTCTTCACGAGGGCAAAATATTGTAGCGGTGATCACATCATGGCCAAGATCATTGGTTGCAACACTCACTTTCGCGTCAGGGCCAGATAGCTCCACGCCCATACGACTCTCAATCAGCTTGCAGTAGCGCTCGGCAACTTCCCGGAATGAATCGCAGTGTTCCTTCAAGCGTTCTGCAATAAACTTCTTGGCCTCAAAAGGGTTTATTTCACTGCGTTCGCGAGTTATTGAGAAAGTGTGCTCGATGTAGCGACGCATGAAGTTCAGGTTCTTTACCGGTTGGGTGAAGAACGCATTATTGGGAATGTAAAGGGTGGTTCCAGTATAACCATTGCCAAGTCCGTGAGGGTCGATTTCCAAAAGTGTGGTGCTTAACCAATCACTGTCGGTGACCTCACCAAACTGGTCGCCAACTTTAATCCAGTCCCCAACGGTGAAAGAGCGCATATTGGCTTGATATAGACCGCCAACCAAGCACTGTACAGCCTCACGAAGTGCCAGAACAATTGCCACAGAGAAAGCGGCAATAGACAGGGCAAAATCCCGAAGTTCACTTACCCAAATCACCATTAAACCGACTACCAGCAATAAGTTGCCGATATTATGTACAGTATTGATACGGCGACGTTTATCAGCTTTCTGCCAGCTACTTCGGGCAATGGCTAGCGTAAGCAAGCCGCGCAACAGCATAATGGCTGTAACTAGGCATACAGTGACAAATAGTTTGCTATCCAGGATGTAATCCAAGAACTCTGGTTTCATTCGGAAAAGGGACCTCACGGAGATGGGTAAGCCACCATATCAACGCTCGACTTCTCGATGAAGGCGGGCATACAAAGTCAGAGTGGTGGGGACTGGTAAAAATTACGAAGGCGGGCAATCTATCCTTGGTTGTGAATCTTGTAAATAGCTTGCCAAAAATGTGGATAGGATTGGCCAAATGCCCATATTTTTAGGCTATAGACACCCAAAAAAGACCAAGTATAGGATATTTCTATCGATAGCTGGAATCGGGGAGAGTTATCGAAACATCTCATCCGTTGGTTAACATTATGAGGTGAATTAGACACATGTCCAGGTCTGAGTTGATACAGGTTCTCTAGTTTATGGCACAACTTTAACATCGAGCAAAAATGTTTTCCCGGTCTGAATACTTTGCAATCCTTTGTTGATAGCTTTTTTTAACTCGCTTATCTCTTTTACTCGCAGGCCTTGCCCTCCGTAAGACTCGACCGTTTTACAATAATCAGGTTCAGGCTGTATAAGATTGCCAACAAAATGATTATTTTTAACTGCTGCACCATTTGGGAAGTACTTTTGTATATTCCAAGTTTGCGATAAGTACTGGTTGTTGTTACATAAGACGATGAAAAGCGGTAATCCATATTCCTGAGAGAATCCCAGCGCAGCCGGAACAGGATTATAGTGCCAGGCGCCATCACCAATAATGCAAACGACAAGCCTGTCGGGGCTCGCAAGTTTTACCCCTAATGCTGTGCCCAATCCGGTTCCTAATGCACCACACCAGCCTCTAAATTGTTGAAATAATTTAGTACTGTACAAATGATTCAGCATCTGAGGAACCTGGGCAACAATCTCATCGATGCATGCGCAGTTTTCGGGTAAAGTATCATGTAAAACTCGGAATAATTCTGAAGCCGGAATACCTTGTTTCGTTGCTTGTAACACTTCTTGTGCATCTTTACGGTTTTTTTCCCGTATTGAGTTTGAATAACGTGACCAATCATTAGCACGCTTTTTGTTATCAATTTTTTTGTCTTCCAGTGAGGCTGATATTTGCTTCATATTGAGAAAGCGGTCACCTGCAATAGTATGGGTTGTTTTGTAACCCCAATAGGGCGCACGAGGCCTTAATGGATCTTCTTCAAGATGAATGACAGTGCAATCAGGCATTAATGCCCGGTGGGGAGGATGCCAGGGGGCATTACAGCCAATGAGCAGAATGACGTCAGTTTTATTGAGGATTTCACTTGTAATTTCAAACCCATACAGCGGGTGAGACCTGGGGAAGTTATGATACGCAGGCATCATGAACTCGAAAACAGGAGCTGTAAGAGTTTCAGCGATATGGATTAGTTGTTCTTTTTCAGCTTTTGTTCGTCCACCATATTCTGTGATAATAATAGGTAATGATGCACTTGCTAACAGATTTGTTATTTCTTCTATTTGGCTTTTTGTAGCCACTACCGGACTTGAAGCCAGAACGGGAGGCAGAGACTTGGGTGCTTCATGTAGTAATATATCGAAAGATACTTCAAGTAAAACGGGCCCTCGCGGGACAGCATTTGCAATAAATTGGGCCCGATTAAGCTCTTGTACTAGATCAGAAGAAGTTATTGCTTTTTTTGACCATTTGACGACTCTTTCTCCCTCTATTGCTGGGCCTGCAAAATCAACAAGTAAAGAGGGCCATTCCGGACCTGGATCGGTTGTAGCATCCTCACCGTAGGTTAATGAATCAGGTGATATAACGAGCATCGGGATTCGTTCTTGTAATGAGGACCTTAGTGCCATAGAGCCGTTTAATACTCCCAGACTGGAAGTGGAAGGGAGAAAAACAGCCTGCGGCTTTCCCTTAACCTTAAAGTATCCATAGGCAAGGCTGACAGCCAATAGTTCATGACGACAACGAAAATAGCGTATGTTTATTTTATTTTCTCTAGCAGCGAATACTTCCCACAATGGCGATGGGCGAGGCAAAAATACAATCTACTTTGTTTGCATCTAATTGATCAATTATGGCATTAGCGCCATTGTATATTGGATGTGTTGTAGAATGGCTCATAAATAAGTTTGCCTTCTATATCCCTGTTTGCATGTTCATATTGATCGATTTTCTGCGTTTGTTTCTTATAGTTTAGTTCGTTTCTATTTTTAAGTTGCTATAAAGGCTAATAGGTCATCATGGTTATGAACCTTAATTCAAAGAAAGTAACTGTTATTTTTATTGGGGCTTTACACTATTGTTTTTTCAAATAGCACCTGCTTGTGAGTGACTTTTTATCAGTCAGTGAGTCGTGTCCGATTGAGTTTTCTATGGGCAGTGATGAGTTCCTGAAAGAGTGATTTGGCTGAGGTTGAGGCTAAGGCGATGAGCGTTGGATATTTAGTATGATGGTATTAGGTTTCGAGGATGAATGCTCCAGCGCGAAATGGATAATGCGCAAATTGACCACTGGCTTTCGCGCGTGAAACTACCTATGACATGAAGCAGACACATTGGGTTTCTTGGTCATAAGACTGGCAGTACCGCTATCTGGTTTCTATGTGGCAAGTTCTGAGGGCAACTTTCAATAGTGCCGATCAATAGCGATACGAAATGGTTAGATATATCCTCAGCAAAAGGCTATTACTTTCTGGCTTAGAGCCAAGGTAAGGCATTGATACATCATGCTTCGATTTATTTACACTTCCCCGCCAATCGATGGACACAGATTGATCAACGGGGGAGGGCGTCCCTATCGATAATCGGGGTTGGGAAAATCGGGCTTGCAGCCTGCATCCCACGCCGAGCGCTGATTTCCATGGGCAGGGATACCACCGGCATCTTTTATTATTCTCGCAAGGTGCATCAAATTCCATGTCATAAAGGTGGTGTTGCGGTTGGTGAAGTCATTTTGCGGGCCGCCAGAACCTGGGTCCAGATATGAGGGGCCAGGGCCTGCTTCACCAACCCAGGCTGCATCTGCTTGGGGTGGGATAACATAGCCAAGATGTTGCAAGGAGTAGAGGATATTCATCGCACAGTGTTTGGCTCCGTCTTCATTGCCAGTAATAAGGCAGCCCCCGACTCGCCCATAATAGGCGTATTGTCCCTGGTCATTCAGATCAGATGAATTGGCATAAAGCCTTTCTATAACCTGGGTGCATATGGATGATTTTTCCCCCAGCCAAATAGGTGTTGTTATAACCAGGATATTGGCCTCAATCACTTGTTGAAATATCTGTGGCCAGTCATCGTTCTCCCAGCCGTGTTTAGTCATATCTGGGTAAACGCCGAAGGCAATATCGTGGTCAACTGGTCTCAGTACCTGTACCGAGATACCGTTTCTTTGCATGATTTCTCGGGAGATAGTAACCAGTCCATCCGTATGGGATAGTTCCGGCGTAGGCTTCAGAGTGCAGTTAAGAAATACAGCTTTCAGGTCAGAAAAGTCCCAACGGCTGGATTCACACTCTTCAATTTGTTTCTTGTTAAGGGTCATTATTGGCCTCCTTGCAAAATCTGGTTCCCGGCAAATCAGAATGAGCAGTTTTAACTTAGCTGATAGTTGTTACCATTTCTCCACATGGGGCCTAAGATCCACCTCGAAAGTCCAGGCGGATTTGGCCTGGGTTGTCAGGAAAAAGGCCGTGTCGGCGATATCTGGTGGCTGCAAAAATGTTTGATTATCTCTTGTGCTTCCATCTAGTGTGCGACTTTTACTTACCGGCCCATCAATGATCAGGTAGGCTACATGTACCCCTTTGGGCCAAAGATGCCTGGCCATCGATTGGGCAAGACTGCGCTGCGCAGCCTTTGCTGACGCAAAAGAAGCAAAGTTCGCTCCGCCGCGGAGGGAGGCGGTTGCTCCCACAATAATGATGTTTCCTTTGCCATGCTGGATCATCTCAGTAGTCACCAGTTGGCCGAATAGAGCGCAACCCCGGCAATTTATCTTCCAATCCGATTCATATTCATAGATATCGAGATTTTCAATGGTGCAGGAGTGGCCAGAGCCAGCGTTGTAGATCAATGTTTCGATTGGGGCCATTTCAGCTTGGATGCGGCTGAATACATCGGCAATTTGATCAGGTTTGGTAACGTCACAGATGTAACTCTTTGCCTCGCCCAGCTCAGTCTGCAATTTATCTAGGTAACTTTTATTTCGGGCAAGAAGCGCCACCCGGTAGCCTTCGTGATTAAACTTCTTGGCAAAGGCGGCCCCATTTCCAGGCCCGACGCCTACAATGACGCAGGTGGGTTTAGCCATGGTTGGTGTCTCCAGGAAAAGCTGGTAAGTCCTGACCCGGGCCAAGTTACGGCTCAAAAAAGAACTATTTTGGCGCCTGGGTACAAGAGTGCTGTGGTAATTAGGGTTAGTTAGTAGATATTGCCCGTTGCTGCCCGGAGAGTTTAGTTGGTCCCAGGTGTTTATTGGCGAGCGTGGCTGATTTTATGAGCTTGTCAGTGTAGACAGCCTGAGATAGATGGAAAGTGGATCGGCAGGGTAGGTATTGGTGCTCCCATAGGGCGATTCAGCTCAAGCTTACAGATTTAGCAGGCTTTTTTTCGGGAGCCTGAGGCAGATTCCGGGCTCCCATAGCAGCTAAAGTAACTCCGCCATCTTCTTCATTAGGATCGCGGAGGCATTCTCAGTAAATCGTTGCCCTTCCTCAATGTACTCCCAAACTGTGGCATCACTTTTCCAGCCACCTTGCTTTTTGATCAACTCAAAACCAACCTTTTCCCGGGCTGCAGATGTAGACAGTCCGCGGCGGAAGCTATGGCTGCTGAGTTCATTGATGAAGTCAAATCCACAATCTGCCCCAAGCTTCTTCAGTAGGTCATTGATGGCAGTGGGATTTAATTGCCGGTCCTGAACTGTATCCCAGCGGTTAACCGCTCTGAATACCGGCCCACGAACAATACCACTTACTTTTAGCCAGGTTTTGAGGGCTTGAGCTGGGCAGGATTCTGGTTTACCGAAGGGGAGGGCACGCATAATTCCTTGACCGTTTTGATCCGTTTTGGATTTAGGTAGACGCACAATCAGGCCTTCCTCCTCCCAAACCAGGTCTTCCACCTGGATCGCTACCAGCTCGCTACGCCGAAATGCCCCAAAGAAGCCGATTAGAATCAGAGCGAGATCCCTTGCCTTCTTATTTGAATCCGGTTGCGAGCGCAACTGATTAGCCATAGTGGCAATGTGTTGGAGGCTCAAAGCCTTGGCTTTTTGTTTGGGCTTGCCATGCGTGCGGCGAATGCCGCGCATAGTCTTTTGTACCAAGGGTTCGGTGACTGGATTTGGAATTCCCTGATACAGATGCCATTGGCCAATGGCGGTAAGGTGCAGATCCAATGTGCGAGGGTTCAACTTGTCTGCCCGGCTCATCAGATAGCTCACTAGTGAGCGGCCATCGGTAGGCAGCCTGCCGCCCCACCGTTCGAACTGGCGGATAGCTGAGCGGTAAGCCTTGCGCGTACTGTCAGAGGTGGCCGCACGCAGGTATTTCTGGATGTCCTCTTCTGATAGCAGAGCGTCAGCCTGTCCAGTTGTACTAAGAGAGCTGGTTTTTAGTGGGGGTATCCCGGGCGGGGAGGGCTGGATTCCCATGATTTTAAAGACACCTTAAGAAGTATTGTTTGTACTGGTGGTACGGGAAATGCGGGCTTTCTTATGAATATAACCTTCGATAAGAATCATTATCGAAGGTTATAAAGGTAAATTCAAGAATTGGTTAATTGTATAGTATTATGTAATATTACGTATTACGTAATTTGTAACGAAATAATCTAAGGAAAGGCTAATGGCACGTGCAGGGGTTACTTATTTCGATATTGTTGAGGCTGCGAAAGCGGTAAAGGCCCTGGGGGAAGAGCCAACGGTAGATCGGGTGCGATCTCACCTGGGAACTGGCAGCAAAAGCACTATCGCGCCACTGTTAAAGCGTTGGCGTAGCGAGATTGCCAATGACACAGATGTTAGCGGCCTCCCTAGGGACCTGGTGGAGGCTCTCAAAGGGTTACATCAGCGCATCCAGGGGCAGGCGGACCAAAGAGTTGAAGAGGTTCAGCAGGAATTTAAGGCTCAGGAAGAATCAATAGCCGCCCAACTCAGCGAGGTTCAGGAGAAAAACTCCAAGCAGGCGGCCAGTGTTCGTGAGCTGGAGCGGAAGCTGGCGATTGCGGAAACCGAAAAGCGCCAGCTAAAGCGGGCTCTAGATGATACACAGAAAGCAGTTGAGAAGAGCGAATTTCAACGTGAAGAGGGTTTGGGCCGTATTCAGGAGCAGAAAGAGTCCATTGAGGAAATGAGGCTCGAGAACCGTGATATCCGTGAGCACTTCGAGCATTTCCAGCAGCGAACAGCCAGCGATCGTCAGCATGAAAGGGATCAGTTCCGCTCCGCAAATGAGCAGTTGAAAGGTCAAGTCGCCATACTTACTGAGCAGTTGGCACTGACCGAGCGCAAGTTAAGTGAGCAGGAGCTGCTGAATAAACACGGGCAGGCACTGGTGGCAGAAGTTAATCGAGAAAAGCATGATCTATGTGAACAGATTGGAGCATCTCAAGCGGAAGTCGAGGTGCTTAGAAGGCAGGCTGAAGATCAGGGCAAGCTGGACATGGCTAGAGCTACGGAGATAACCAGCTTACAGAACCAGTTAGCCCAACTGCAAAGTGACTACTCAGCTCTCGCCAAAGAGGCACAGTTACAATATCAGTCCATGGAAAAGCTCGAAATAGATTTGACTTTATCCAAGGACCGCATAGAGCAGCTGGCGGATGAAAATCGTATCCTGCTGCAGGAAAAGGCGATGATACAAGGGCAGTTCACCCAGCTGGAGAACTCCCTGAAAATTCAGAAGTGAAAGTCTTGTGGCAACGTTCAAGTCGTTGAGGTTATGAGAGAAGCGGGCTGAAAATAGGCGTTGACTCTCGTGGTCCAGAATGCATATACGAGGAGAAAGTGGAGTCTGCATTGAACTTCAGTGAGATGTTGATAAAATCCACCAGCATAAAAGCAAAACTAAAAAGCAATTCATTCTGATTCCTTCTTTTATATAAGTTCTAGCTCAATAACATCGCCTTATTTTCAGTTCTTTATATACAGTCTCACTTGCTTTTATTTTGCCGCAGTTTTTTATGGCAAACAGGAGGCAAGTGTTGTCCAGTAACTTTAGAGAGATTATTGATAAGCCCACTTTCTTTGGAGCGCTGGCGCTGCTGATAATGGTGACTGTGCCCTTGGTGCTTTACCCTGAGGTCGGCGCAGCCTGGGTACTGGTGGCTAAGAATTTTGTCACTGACAAATTAGGGGTCTTTTATTTGCTGCTGGGAGTTGGGGCGATTCTGTTTATGGTCTACATCGTATTTAGCGATATAGGTCAGATCAAACTGGGTAGCCCTGAAGAGAACCCTGAATTTTCAACACTATCCTGGGCTTCCATGCTTTTTTGCGCGGGCATTGGGGCCTCAATCCTCTATTGGTCCATGGTCGAGTGGATCTACTACTACCAGTCTCCGCCCTTTCAGGTTGAAGGGGGAACGCCTGAGGCTGCACGCTGGGCGGTCGCTTACGGTATATTTCATTGGGGGCCCTTGGCGTGGTCTATTTATTTGATACCGGCACTACCTATTGCCTATTTCTACTATGTACGCAATCACAGTGTATTGAAGATCAGTGAAGCACTGATGCCGGTTTTGGGGGAGCAGCGGGCGCAAGGGGGTATTGGCAAGCTGATTGACGTCTTGTTTGTGTTTGGCATGCTGGGAGGTGGTGCCACTACCTTAGGGATTGCCGCTCCTTTGATTACCCAAGGCGCTCATGAACTGCTAGGTGTGCCAACTGGGCTGGGTACCCAGGTAACCGTACTAATGATCTGTACGCTGATCTTTGGCTATAGCGCATTTGTAGGTCTGAAGAAGGGTATTCGGGCGCTTTCCAATGTGAACATGTGGCTTTCGATCGCCCTGCTGGTATTTGTTTTTCTTGTTGGTCCAACCCTGTTTATGCTAAATACCGGGTTAGATGCCTTGGGCCGTGTGCTGGACAACATCTTCCATATGGCATCCTGGACTGAGCCATTTGCCAGGTTTGAGCAGTTCCCGGATACACACTTCCCGCAAGACTGGACCATCTTTTACTGGGCCTGGTGGTTGGTTTTTGCACCCAGTGTTGGTTTATTTATTGCTCGCATTTCTCGCGGCAGGACTATCAAGACGATGGTAGTCGGTTCTATCTTCTTTGGTACCCTGGGTTGCTTTCTGTTCTTTATGGTGTTGGGTAACTACGGAGTTTATCTTCAATTTTCCGGTGAATTGGATGTTGTACAGATATTAAATGAGCAGGGGGCTACAGAGGCTATCTTTGCTACGCTTAAAACACTTCCCGCCAGTAAGCTGGTCATCCTGGTTTACACCATACTCGCGCTTATCTTTACAGCAACTACCTTTGACTCCATCTCTTATATTCTCGCTGCTGTGGTGCAGAAGGAAGTAGATGAGGAACCAGCGCGATGGAATCGCCTATTTTGGGCTTTTGCTTTGTCTGTGATGCCGGTGACTTTGATGTTTCTCGGTGGATTAGACACTCTGCAGACTGCCAGCGTTATTGGTGGAGTCCCATTGCTTATTGTTGCCCTCCTGCTTTGCATATCGATCGTTAAAGCTGCTGATTATGATTTGCGCTACCAGCCTGATTATGAGGAAAAGGAAATTTATATCGAAGACTTCCCGAAGGAAGACCCCTGGACTAAGGAAGGGGACTGGGAGATACCCAGTCATGGCACCCATGGGATATCACATGACGATAAGCCCCATATTGAAGGTGACCCTGGAAGCCATCCGTCCAGGTTATAAGAACAGGTAATGCTCTGGTGAGCGCTCTAAGGCACTTTTTTCTAGAGGTGCCTTCTAGATCACTCTTAAAAAATCAAGGAGTTGCCATTAGCTAACCACCACAAAGCTTGAATGTTGAATTTTACTATATTCTTCAATTCGAATTATATCTCCATAGTTTGCTCCCATGAGGTCTTGGCAGGTGGTAAGAAAGTCATCAAGAGCTCTGGGCGCCCCCTCTAAAAGCATTTCCAAGGTTTCATTTTGGATGTTTTTCGCCCACCCTGAAATGCCAAATCTTGCCGCACTTTTTTGTATTTTTTCAGCAAGATCTTTAAAAGATACCTCTTTACCTAGTTGGATATGTATAGATTTTTGAATGGTTATAGTTTGATCTTCACTTTCAAATAAAGAGTCCAGTAAAGCGCCAGCTACATCTCGACCAATACCAATATCTGGATGGTGATGCCAAGCCAGAAAGGGCTTGTATGTGACATCTCTAATTGCCCATTCCTGGTCTTTAGGAGATGCAGATATATCTTCGGCAATAATAGTTACCCCGGAAAGGTAGGGGTGGAACAACTCTGATATAACATGACTCGCAATCTCCGTGAATTTGCAATGTATCTCCCTGGTTACTTCCTGCCATCTATGGTTTACTCCAAGCTCTGTATTTAGCTTGTATCCTTCATGAATGCTTTGAAGTACGGACACTACCGCACCATCTATTAGTACCAGCCTGTATATCTTTAGTTTTTCACCTACATCATTTTTACTGAAGTAAGGTATTTTTTTGTACTTCAGGAAGCTTGAGAGAAAACTTTTATCATTGCATATTATTCGCGATACTAAAGATGTGCTTTCTGGCATGCAGCCAAGAAATAGGTGCGATTGTTTTTTATTTTTGGCAATAAACACATTGTCATCTACATCCTCAGTTTTGATTCCTTTCCTTAGGGCAGCCTGTTTGATAAATTTTATTGAGTTTCCAAGCTCTCTAAGTGATGCATTATCACTTATGGTGTAAGAGTATTGAGGGGCTGGATTGTAGCTAGCCTTTTTGTTTCCAGTGGCCGCAGATGGGTGTTTTAAAACATATTCAAGTAGTGCTTTAGGGGTGTTAATCTGATCGCCGTATCCCGGAAATGTAGGGGAAGATATATCTGGATTGGAGTTAACCTCAAGGACAACGGCCCTGGCATTTTCCTTTTCTGTATCCACAATCAAGTCAACGCCTGCCTGTATAATTCCAGGAAAAGTAGCGGCTGCCCTCTCTGCAATTTCAAGTGTTGCCTTATCTACGTGGTCAATAAAATTGACTATTTCCCCCCCAACTGTTGCTACGCTTGTAAGCCATACTCGCTCATTATGCTCGGGGACATAATCTAAAGTGAGGCCCTTCCTATCGATCAAGTCAAACCGATTGATCGGGTCATGAATCAGATTAGGATTGAGCTTTCTGCGTTCATTTTTCTTTTCTATCAAATGCCTGATACTGCTTATTCCGTCGCCAACTACATTTGCAGGAATTCTAACAAATGCTGTTACGGCTTTGCCTCCAATTACCCAGACCCTTAAATCATATCCGTCAATGCTTTTCTCAACAATAATTTCCTTACTGTACTTTGCTGCAAATTCCCAGCCGCTAATGAATTCTTCTTCGGTGCAAATACCGGTGGTAACACCTCTGGCCATGGAAGCATTGTTTGGTTTGATGGCAACCTTGCCATTAAAGTTCTTGAAATAGGCAAGAGCGCTCTTAATATCCTTGAAAACATTCCCCTCCGGAACCGGCACTCCATTCTCAGTTAACATCTTCTTTGCAATGTTCTTGATTCTTGCACAGTAGCTATGAACACAGGAGCTTGATGGGGAGTTGCTCAAGAATGGGACTCGCAGGTCCCCATTGATGATCTCGTAAATAGATTTTTCATGAAACTTGAAAGTGCATCCTAACCTTTCAGCTTCTGCAGTTATTATTGGCAGGCTAAGATCTCTCTCCTTTACTTTAAGAAAAGGGGAGTTGGAATAGTCATTCTCTTCAGTGAGAATATTACTTAAATTTATCTGTTTCTCATTCAACATAAATATATACATCCATGTATGTTATAGGCTCTAGGTGTTTTCTATTCTTGGTCCGCTGGATAAATTATATTCGGCAGGTGTCAATGTTGGTCATTGTCTGCAGTATATTTTCTTCCCTGGCAAAGACTTCCTGAAGTGCTTTTTCAATAATATCGATACCGCCTTGAAGGTTTTGATCACTGGTAGTTAGGGGGCAAAGCAGTTTAAGAACCTGGTCATCGGCGCCACTGGTCTCAATAATCAGCTGATGTTCAAACGCATACTCGGATACCCTTTTGGCCAGATAGCCTGTTACGCAGTCGATGCCTTGAAACATACCACGGCCTTTACTTTTCAGTAGGCCCTCGCCGTATTGATTAATAATGCTGTTAAGACGTGAGGAGATATAGCTGCCTTTTCGCTTTATATCTTCAGAGAAGCTAGGGTCTGACCAGTAGTGGTCAATTGCCGCTTTTGCGGTTACAAATGCCAGGCTGTTACCGCGGAAGGTACCATTGTGTTCCCCTGGCTTCCATTGATCCAGCTTGGGTTTCATTAAGACTAGTGCGATCGGTAATCCATAACCTCCAAGCGACTTGGAAAGAGTGATAATATCGGGCTCAATTCCCGCCTCTTCGAAACTGAAGAAATCGCCTGTTCGTCCACAGCCAGCCTGGATATCGTCAACTATCAAAAGCAATTCATGTTTTCTGCAAACACTCTGTAGATTTCTTAACCATCCGATACTGGCACTATTAATACCGCCTTCACCTTGAATTGTTTCCACAATAACGGCAGCTGGTGAGCCGATACCACTACTGGAGTCCGATAGTGCCTTATCCAGGTACTCCGTTGTGTCAATGCCGTTCCCCAAGTAGCCGTCATAAGGCATTCGATGGGTACCACTTAGTAGAATACCTGCCGCATCTCTGTGATAGGAGTTTCCCGTTGCTGTGAGGGAACCAAGACTTACACCATGAAAACCATTGGTAAAGGCAATAATGGCTTGCCGTCCAGTGACCTTGCGGGCAACCTTCATGGCGGCTTCTACTGCATTAGTACCTGTAGGTCCTGTAAATTGGATGATGTATTCCATGCCCCTGGGGGCAAGGATATTGTCACTAAAGGTTTGTAGAAACTCTCCCTTGGCCTTGGTGTGTAGATCCAGACCGTGTGTAATACCGTCGGCCCGGATGTAATCCAATAGAGCCCCTTTGAATAGTGCGTTATTGTGCCCATAATTGAGTGCACCTGCTCCAGCCAGAAAATCTAAATACTGGTTTCCATCCAGGTCCCACAATAATTCACCTTTTGCGCGACAGAACACCTTTGGGAAGGATCGTGCATAGCTTTGCACTTCCGATTCAACCTCATCGAAAATCTTCATTCTGTACTCTTAATGAAGTTTGGCTATTTAAATGAGTGTAGTGGTATCCCAAATAGGGTACTTATATGGGAGCTAAAATTGCCATTTGATACAACGCTGCCTGGATCTTCTAGCTTGTATTATAAAGGCGTGATATTTTGCGATTCGTACCTCTAAGATGACGTCTTAGATATGCTACTAAAAATATGGCGCCAATTTAGCCGCTATTTACCACAGTTACATTATTGAGAACCAAATGCAGGCGTCACCCGATCTACACAGTATTTTCTGAGGTGAGTGGGGTTATTGATAAGCGTGTTCTCTTTGAAACACTGATTAAGCAGGCTCACATACTGGTTGAATAGCAGCTTTGCTTCCTTTACCGGTAAAGAAACGAGCCGGTTAATAAACTGGCGGGTACCAACCTGGAAGTGCATATAATCAATCGGAGCATTCCAATCTCCTCCCCAGACAGCAAAGCCATGCTTGGCAAAAACTGTAGTTATATCTTCAGACATTCCTTTGCGTATCGGCTTTCCTGCCCGGTATTTTGCTCGGTTTAAATAACCCTCTGCTGCATCCTTCGGGATTACCACTGCTTTTGAGTGTTTATCTATATGTAGATAGGGATTCTGTAGGGGGTTGATATCAATGGCAACACCATAAGCATGCTCAGACCACTTATTTCCGCCGGTGATGGGCCGGGAATCAAAGGCGAGCGTGTTATTCATATCATCTGCAAGACGCTCTTTCTTCGTGAAATACTCAATTGGTATTGCTGATTCTATCGGAAAATGCAATTGGTATAGCTCTGTAAAAAGATCCAATACTTCAGCGGCAACGACATCAAGTACAATAATTGCCCCTTTTTCAGGGGTCTTAATAGTACTTGTTTGATTGATACTTGTGGCACCTTTATTACTACTGGTTGCATTACTTTTTTCTGTCGGGTTAGGTAAGAGTGGATAGAAATTAAAAACTACTCTCTTTAGACGTCCACAGCCGATAGGAGAATCACTTCTGATAACTTGCCTATATCCCATTAGCTCACAATCCTTTTGGGAGACATCATAAACACCTATTTCGGATTCAGGCCTGAAGTCATAGATATCAATATCGCTTAAAGGACTTTTTGTACACGCCCACAGAGCTAAGCCAAATAGAATGGTGATCGCCAATTTATACATATCGATCCTTCTCTTTTACTTTGAAATTTTTAACTTTCAAAGCTGTTTGAATATGTGCCGATCTGTGTTTGGTAAGGAAAGTTAGTAGTGAATTTCGCCATATGAATGTCATATCAGTATACTTTTTGGCATCACATTGTCTTCCTAAAAGATTGGCGTATTAATGTTCGGTAGTGTTGCGTAGGGGGTTTATAAAAGGCTCAAGTCATAATAGTGATACTGGTGTATGTTATTTTTCTTTTGACCACCAATATCAATTAATACGGAGAGATTTATTGAATAGGGGATCGGAAGATCTAATAGACTGGCCCACCTTTTTGGGCGCTCTGGCAATATTGCTAGTGACAACACTGCCTCTGATCTTATATCCCGAGGCTGGCTCTATGTGGCTCTTGGCAGTGAAAGACCTGGTAACAGAAAAGTTAGGTGTTTTTTATCTTCTACTTGGCATAGGGGCGATGCTGTTTGTGCTATATGTCGCATTTAGCGATATCGGCCGGATAAAACTGGGAGGCCAAAAGGAAGCTCCAGAGTTCTCAACTGTGTCCTGGGCTGCCATGCTGTTTTCTTCTGGCATTGGCGCTTCGATTTTATATTGGTCGATGGTTGAATGGATCTACTACTACCAACAGCCGCCGTTCCAAGTTCAAGCGAGTTCAGTCGAAGCCGCCCGTTGGGCAGTTTCTTACGGAATTTTTCACTGGGGGCCATTAGCCTGGTCCATTTATTTGATCCCTGCGGTGCCTATTGCTTACTTCTATTATGTACGCCAGCGTAAAGTCCTGAAATTTAGCCAAGCACTTGCACCTGTGCTGGGGGAGGGGAGAGCTAATGGGCCCATTGGCAAGGCTATAGATATTTCCCTGGTGTTTGGGATGCTCGGAGGTGCCGCTACGCGACTTGGTATTGCTGCGCCGCTGATTACTTTGGGGCTTTATAAGATATTTGGCACGCCTACCGGACTGGGGGCTCAGATTGGCGTACTTGTGATATGTGCACTGTTGTTTGGCTACAGTGCCCTTGCAGGTTTGAAACGGGGAATTGGCGCACTCTCGAACTTCACTATTTTTCTGTCCCTTGCACTGCTATTCTTTGTATTTGTCGTTGGCCCAACGCTATTTATGCTTAACAGCGGGCTGGACTCTCTGGGCAGGGCCCTGCATAACTTTTTGCAGATGGCCACTTGGACTGAATCCTTCTCTCATTTCCAGCAGTTTCCCAACACCCGTTTTCCCCAGGAGTGGACCGTTTTCTATTGGGCTTGGTGGCTGGTTTTTGCGCCGAGTATTGGCCTTTTTATTGCGCGTATTTCCCGAGGCAGGACCATCAAGGAAATGATCCTTGGTTCAATATTATTTGGTACTCTCGGATGCTTCTTGTTCTTTATGGTGCTGGGCAACTACGGGGTTTACCTGCATTTCTCGGGTCAGTTGGATTTGGTGCAAATGCTGAATCAGCAAGGTGCTAATAGCACGATCTTTGCGATTTTGGATACGCTCCCGGCAAGCCAGTTGGTTGTGTTGCTATACACACTGATCGCACTGGTCTTCACGGTTATTACTTTTGACTCCATTTCTCACATTCTTGCGGCCGTTGTGCAGAAGGAGGTCGATGGTGAGCCTCTTCGGTGGAATCGAATTTTCTGGGCATTTGCTCTGGCAGTAATGCCAATCGCCTTGCTGTTTATCGGTGGGCTCGAAGCACTGCAGGCCGCAAGTATTATTGCCGGTGTACCTTTACTGCTAATCGCACTTTTACTTTGTATCTCAATCGTCAAAGTTGCCCGGCACGACTTGGCTTTACATCCGGCCTTGGCTGAAAAGGAAATCGTTTTAGAGGGCCTGCCAAAAGAAGAACACCGGAACTCAAATGGGGCGCCTGCGCAAGAACAAGTGATGATGAAATCTGCTGAGAAGCTCGGCAAGGGCAGTGAAGGGGAGTTGCCTTAGGAGTTGCCTGGCGAGGAACCCCGGGGCCGTTTTAGGCCCCGGCTTGCATTCTTAACTTAAAAGTTAAAGGTGCGGGCAACAGAGAAAACAATACGTTCGTCGGCATTCTCAGAATCGAGAGTAGTGTTTTCTGCTGCAACATTGAGGTCGAAGCCGTTCAGGGAGGTCATGTACTCTACACGGTAGTGGTTGTAGGCTTTTTTACCTTCCCAGGTCCAGTTATCTTTATTGACGCTGGTGGAGCGGTCAGCACTGAAGCGAATATTGTGACCCTCTGCAAGCTCAAAGGTATGGGCCAGCATCATAATGTAGTGGCCACCACCCTGGCCAAAGTAATCCCAGCTGTACCAACCGTTGACTTCGGAATCGCCCAGTGCAGAGCTGTAGCCAAACTTGGCATAAGCTTCCGGGTAAGCGTACTCTTCAGAGAAATCATTATCACCGTGATAGGTGTAATAAGCGATTCCGGTGTCCAGGCTCACTTTGTCGGTAAGTTGCATGAACTTACCTGCGTAGAAGTCCCACTCCAGGTTAGTGTCATCACCTTTGCCAAAGTCCACGTTGGAAGCCCAGGTACCAATATACCAACCGTTATCAAAGCCGTAGTCCAGGCTAGCCTGCAGTGCTGGGTCATTCTGGGTCTGGCTAACACCGTTAAAGGTGTAGTCGGTGGTCAGATTTACAGTAGAAGACAGCTCCGCTTGGGATTGCTGAGCAAGTACCAGTAGGGAAGCACAAGTGAGTGCAGAAAGTTTCAACGTCGATTTCATTGTTCAATTACCACTTATTTATATTTTGTAGCCCCCGCCAAACTAGGCGGGGGATTTCAACAGTTAGCTCGCCAGTTCGATCTTGTTAAAGTCGACTTTGTTTTCTTTAGGCGAGGAGTCGATAGCTGCTACCGCTCTAAAGCGCTTCACCAGGATGTAACCCAGACAGCAGAAGAAGATGCCGATCACCAGAGCGCCGATCCACTGGATTTGCAGGAAGTCCAGCTTGAACAATAGGGTGAGCAGGCTCATTGCAGCCAGGTTCAGCACGAAGTACTTCCACTTGCCCAGGCGCGCAACGGTCATGCCCAGATTATCGGTGTACAGGCGAATCAGGGAATCCAGCGAGTTGATCACGAAGGTAATACCCACAATCACCATAGCCAGGTTGTAGAAGCCGCTGGTATCCAGGCCTTGGCTGGAGTAGTAGTAGAGCACGGTGAACCAGAGCGCGATGGGGATGGATGGGAAGATCAGCATCGCCGCCAGTACTTGGTAAGTGCGCAGGCCGCCCACAAAGCGGGAGGTAAACTGGCCAATCATAATGCTCCAGGCAAACCACCAGAACAGGTAGAACTCGTGGTAGTCATTTAACGGCAGCACGAACTGGTGGATATTGCCGAAGTAACCGCCGAGCAGTGCAAAGGTGGAAGCAAAGTCTCCAACGTTGCCATTCTCACCGGTAAAGGCGCCTACCCACATGACCGCGATCAGGCCAATAAACATCCAGGTAGTCGCCAGGCTGAGGAAGCGTACATAGCGCAGGCTAGTGGATGAGTAGACCGCAGCGGCGATCACTGCAAAGACGATCAGGTAGAAGGTGCCAACAATGGTTTCACCATCGCCAACTTGCGGCAGGTACCAGGGCAGGTTGCTGAGCAGCAAGTAGGCGGTAAAAGCACAGGTTCCGATAATCACCACATTGTTGATCAGCTTTACTGGGCCCAACTCAAAGAATTTAACTTTGGGCTCGATAATGCAGAAGTAAAAACAGGTGAGGAAGTAGAAGCCCCAGATCAGGAAGGCCCAAAAACCAAACTCAATCGCGAGTGGGTTGGTGAAACCATATTCTGGGCTATTGGCTAAGTCTGCGTAGCCACCGAACTCGGTGAGGGGGAACATGATCAGGCCTACATCAAGGCCGGAGGTGAAAAGGATCGCTATAAAAGTGAAGGTTTTGACCGGGGTTACCCCGACCATCTTCACATTTCCCCATTTAATCAGCGAGAAAATTATTGCCGTGAAGGTAAACAATAATCCCGCGGAAAGCCAAGCTGTCATGCTGAGTCTCCAGCTAGTTATTGGTATGCCGGCGCCCCCAAAGGGCATTGCTGTGCGAGATTTGAATATCCCCGTCGCGTTTGAAGGGGGCAGTCAAATCTCTGCCAGAGCGCCGACGTAAATTCAGCTCACAGAGCGCGCAGGGCGGCCAGGTCGCTGAGTGCTGGTAGCCTTGGTCGCTACCGGTGCCTCGGAGGGCGCCAATACGGGGCGCCCTAAAATCAGGTCAGCAGCCCGCTCCGCCACCATAATGGTGGGCGCATTCAGGTTGCCGTTGGGAATGGTTGGAAAGATGGAGGAATCTACAACTCTCAAACCCTGCAAACCGTGTACACGGGTTTCCGGGTCTACCACTGCCATTGGATCAGTGCCCATCTTGCAGGAGCAGGATGGGTGGTAAGCACTCTCGACGGATTCCCGTACGAAAGCGTCAATTTGTTCATCAGTCTGGATATCGGTGCCGGGCTGGATTTCATCGCCTCGGTACTCGTCGAAAGCCGGCTGATTGATAATCTCGCGAGTCAGTCGCACACAAGCACGGAAACCCTCGATATCCTCTTTCTCCTGTAAATAATTAAACAGGATGGAAGGGGATTGCTTGGGATCACTGCTCACCACTTTGACCCTGCCGCGACTCTTGGGCTTGTTGTGCCCGATATGTACCTGGAAGCCGTGGCCATCGAAAGCTTCGCGGCCGTCATAGCGCATGGCTGCCGGCAGGAAGTGATATTGCAGGTCCGGCCACTCCACGTTTTCCTTGGAGCGAATAAAACCGCAGGACTCGAAATGGTTGGTGGCTCCAAGGCCATCCTTCTTCAGTATCCAACGAGCGCCGATCAGGAATTTATTCCAGGGGTCGAGCTTGCCATTCAGGGAAATCGGCTGGTTACAGCGGAACTGGAAATAGAACTCCAGGTGGTCCTGCAGGTTTTGGCCGACGCCGGGGAGTTCGTGTTGGAGTTCGATACCGGCTTCTGCCAGTGTGTCGGGGTCTCCGATTCCAGAGAGCTGAAGAAGGTGAGGGGAGCCGATGGGACCTGCGCTGAGGATGACTTCCTGCCGCGCCTTGAATTCCAGGATCTTTCCCTTGCGTTCAAGTTTGATTCCGACTGCCCGTTTACCTTCCAGAATCACCTTATGCACAGTGGCGTGGGTCAATACCGTCAAATTGGGGCGCTGCATGGCCGGTTTCAGGTAAGCGTTGGCGGTAGACCAGCGCTTTCCATCTTTTACCGTCATATGCATGGGACCAAAGCCCTCTTGCTGCTCACCGTTGTAATCTGCGGTGTAGTCGTAGCCAGCTTCTTTGCCAGCTTCGATAAAGGCTCCATAAAGGGGGTTGGCCATTTCATTGCCGTTATTGACCCCCAGTGGACCTTCGTCGCCACGGTAATCGTCACCGCCGAAAGCCCAGGTCTCAGAGCGTTTGAAGTAGGGCAGACAGTGGGCGTAGTCCCAGCCTTCGGCGCCGTGCTGTGCCCACTCATCAAAGTCTTTGGCGTGCCCGCGCACGTAAACCATCCCGTTAATCGAGGATGAACCCCCGAGCACCTTGCCTCTGGGGCAATGCATGCTGCGGTTGTCCAGGTACGGCTCTGGCTCAGTCATAAACTGCCAGGCATACTTGTCGGTATTCATCGGAATGGATAGTGCGGTGGGCATCTGGATAAAGATACTGCGATCGCTACCGCCGGTTTCTACCAGGAGGACTTTTTTATCTTCCTGGGCAGACAGGCGGTTAGCCAGAACGCAGCCGGCAGACCCGGCGCCGACAATGATATAGTCAAACTCACTCATACAGGGTACCGCTTAAAATGGACTTTCCAGTGGTGCCAGGCCCACATACACCGCTTTTAGCTGGGTGTAATGATTCAGGGTCGCAAGTCCATTTTCGCGTCCGATTCCGGACAATTTGTATCCGCCCACCGGCATTTCTGCCGGCGAAGCACCGTAGGCATTGATCCAGCAGATACCCGCTTGCATCTGGTGGATCACACGGTGGGCGCGGGTGATATCACGGGTAAATACGCCGGCGGCGAGGCCCAAACGGGTATCGTTAGCGCGGCGGATCACTTCGTCTTCATCATCAAAAACCAGTACCGACATTACCGGGCCGAAGATCTCTTCGCGGCAGATGGTCATATCGTCATGACAGTCGGTGAATACGGTGGGAGCAACGAAGTAACCGTTAGGTGAATTCTCCGGGGAGAGGGTGTGGCCGCCGCAGAACAGGGTCGCACCTTCCTCTTTACCCTTGCTGATGTAGTCCATCACCAGTTGCTGGTGCTTGGCAGAAATCAGCGCGCCGAAGTTGGTGTCCGGATTCATCGGATCACCGGCAATAATGTTTTGCTCAACACGCTCTTTCAGGCGAGCGAGGAACTGATCGTGGATGCTGCGGTGTACAAATACCCGGGTGCCGTTGGTGCAGATTTCGCCCTGGGTGTAGAAGTTGCCCAGCATGGCAGCAGAAACGGCTTGCTCCATGTCGGCATCATCAAAAATCACTAGCGGGGACTTGCCTCCCAGCTCCATGGTGACTTCTTTCAGGTTGGAAGCCGCTGCGGCCATTACTTTCTTGCCGGTACCCACTTCGCCGGTAAAGGAAACCTTGGCGACATCCGGGTGGTTAGTGAGCCAGGCACCCACGGCGCCATCGCCCTGGATTACGTTGAAAACACCCGGGGGCATGCCCGCTTCAATAAAGATTTCAGCCAGCTTCAAAGCGCCTTTGGGGGTCTCTTCGGAAGGTTTGAAGATCATGGCGTTACCGCAGGCCAGGGCCGGGGCGGCTTTCCAGCAGGCGATTTGTAAGGGGTAGTTCCAGGCACCGATTCCAGCGCAGATGCCCAGGGGCTCGCGGCGGGTGTAGTAAAAGTCCTCACCGACTTGCTGTTGATTGCCCTCAATGCCTGCGGCCAGGCCGGCAAAGAATTCGATAGAGTCGGCCCCAGTCACCACATCGACAACACTGGCTTCCTGCCAGGGCTTGCCGGTATCAGCCACTTCGATAGCTGCCAGTTCGTCGTTGCGCTCGCGCAACAGTGCTACTGCTTTCAGCAGGATGCGACCGCGTTCGACCGGCATCATCGCTGACCACTGGGCAAAACCACGCTTGGCGCTCTCGATGGTTTCTGCGAGTACCTTTTCGTCGGCAACCTCAACCTGATAGCTGACCTCGTTGGTAGCCGGGTTATATACATCAAAGCACTCGCCGCTCTCATTCGACAGATAGCGGCCGTCTACAAAATTCCGTTGTTTGTCCAGTGACATCTGTCTCTCCATACTGCTTTAACAGAGGGTCAGTCGGTTGTTCATTGGCGATGGACTTGAAGGGCGCAATGGGCCGATCGTGAAGGTCCAGTCATCATAAAAAAGGGCCGGTCTGACGAAGACATTTGTCCCTAATCGTCAGATTCCAGCCCAGGCTCGATAGTCGTTTATCGAGCGATATGACACAAAATGTAACATATTTTTAATTTGAACTCTAATTGTTAGCACTCAATGCAACAAAGCTGGCGGATTCGTAGGAGGATTTATTTTTCAGCGACTACAGAGTTAATCCGCATTTTCAAAGGTTAAAAGTGGGCTGGGTTGGGCCAAAAATCTCATTTGAACTCTATAAAAAGTACTGTATGAATTTTGCTCAATCTGACGATCTCGGGATCAAGTCAGGTGCCCGTAAGGAGGGGCTTTGGGCGGCAGGAGATAGAATTTGTCGCTTTTGGGGGAGGAGGCTCTAGCTGGTGAAGGTCTGGCAGGTGGGGAGGCTCTACCTCCCCAGAATTACTTTGAGTGAATTTAACTGTTTGCCTCGCGTAAAGTGGAGGTTTGGCGGTTCAGGCTGGCCAGATATAGCACTGCTAACCCAGCTGCAATACCCGGCAATCCCTCATAGATCACGCCGTGATACCCCAGTAGCCGCCAGGTAATCGCTGCTGTAAAGCCGATAATTACTGCTGCGATAGAGGTTGCCTGGGATGGCTTGCCCCCAAAGCACAATACCAGGAGTAGGGGGCCAAATGCGCTGGCAAGTCCCGACCATGCGAAAATAACTAGGCTGAACACACTTTGGCTATTGGCGAGCGCCAGTAGCAATGCGCCGCCGGTTATGGCAACTGTGACAAGCTTGAGGAACCAGGTTTTTTCAATCTTGTGCGGAAGAATATCGTGGGTAATGGCTGCGGAGCAGCTGAGAAGCAGGGAGTCTGCGGTGGACATGGTTGCGGCAAAGATACCAGCAAGGATCAGCCCAACAAAAACAGGGGGCAACAAATCCATAGCCATGGTGGGAAGAGCAAGCTCTGCATCAAAGCTCCCTGTGTCAGCAATAAACACTCTGGATAGCAGACCGACCCCGGTGGCCATACAATAGAAAAGGATAAACCACAGATAGTACCAAGCCCTTGCCCGGTTCATCTTGCTGGAATCCCTCAGGGTCATAAATCGAACCATAACGTGGGGCTGTCCAATCACAGACAATCCGGCAAACCCCCAACTGATCACAAAGAGTATCACCCCGCCCCAGCCCGCAAAGGCGAGCCCCTCGGGAAACCAATGGGTAAAACCTTCAATAGCCTGCATTTGTATCGCCGCACTGGTGATACCACCCAAATTGGCAAGGGCGACGGCTAGAAGTGCTGCCATAGCCCCCATCATAACGATGGATTGGGCCGCATCAGTCCAAATGGATGCGCGGATGCCGCCAGCTAAACAGTAGAGGCAAACAAGCACAGCTCCAACTACAGCACCGGACCAGAGGGGCCAATCCAGCAGTACGTGCAGGGCTTTGCTGCCGGCAACCATTTGGGCAGAGGCATAAGTTAATAAAAACAGCAGGGAAATGATGCCGATCAGGCGCTGCAGGGCTGAGTACTTCTGTCCGTGCCAGTTACTGAGAACACCTGCGTAGCTGACCTCACCACTTGAACTGGTAGCGGTCCTTAATCGCTTGTGTACATAGAGGGAGGCCAGAAAATCACCGGCAATCCACCCCACCATCAACCATATGGAGGCCAACCCGGTGGTGTAGGTATAGCCGATAACCCCGATAAACATATAACCGCTATTGTTCGTTGCCACAGCAGACAACCCCACCAGCCAAGGGGAGACGCCACTGCTGGCAAGGTAATAGTCGGCTTTGGTTTGACGGCTGAACATCGCAGAAGAGAGGCCGACCAGAGTGAACAAAAGTAAAAAACCAAGAAATGAATAGATCATCGGCAATCCTATTATTTTTATCCCGTATTATTTTATGGGTTGGTCTTCAGAGGTTATCCGAATATTTCTAGCTTCCCTTGCCACCACTTTGCGGCGAGGGAGTATTGGCAATAACCTGGTCGAGTTCCTCAAAAACTTCACTTTCCGCTAAAGGCTGTAAGGCGCTATCAACCAGGATCTCATCGCGGTAGCTTTCCCGCCTTTTGATGGCTTCAGCCAGATAACGCAGCGCTTCATCAAATTGGCCCATGGCAGTATGGGCGCATGCCAGTTGGTAGAAGGCATGACTGTTATCCGGATCAATACCCAGGGCCTGGTGACAAAGATTGGCGGCCCACTGGGGCTCGTTAAGCTCCAGCACCGCATCAGCTTTATAGGTAAGGGCTTCTACGTCCTCGTGGCGGAGGCGCAGAATCTCATCGTAAATGGCAATCTTATTGGCCACTGAGGATTCCTGTTGGGCGCGCAGCCACAGTGACTGCACTTCCTGGGTTAGCTCGATTTCCTCGCGGTTTTCTTCAATATGCTGTGTTTTCTGTTGAAGCTGCTTCTCTATAACTTCCAAGCGCTTTTCGTATTCCTGGACCAGCTTTGAGATCTCCTCATCGGCCAGGGAGTGTACCCGCTCTTTAATGTCCTGGAGTGACCGCCAGCCAACTAAAACCAAAATTGAAGTGGCGGCGGCTATCAAGTAGAAAAAGTAGGTAACCGTATCGGTTGCGTAGGCTACGGCTCGATCGACAGAGTTGTGTTCACGATCGACAATTTGCTGAATCAATTCTTGCTTGGCATTAGCCTGATCGATTCGCAGCTGCTTAATTTCGTCTAGCATATAGCGCTCGACGAAGGGTGTGTACAAGGGCCTCTCAAGGGTGTCGACCTCGCTTTGCGCACTGTCTTTTTTCTTTTCTTCCGCTTCCTGGGAAATAGAGGTGGCGGAAGTTAATAAAAAGAGCAGGGCACAAAGGCTCAGGATGCGAGGCATATCGCCGTCCCGTGATTGTAAATCTCTACCAGTGCCTCGTGTAGAGTCCGAACGGCTGCATCATAGTCTGGCTCACTAACGATGAACTGCATATCCACATGACGCAGGGACTGGTGCATGGCGAGCACGCGGATGTTGCTTTTGGACATCGACTGCACCGCTTTGGCCAGCACGCCGGGGATTTGCATATCGCTACCGATGGCTGAAACTATGGCGACTTTGCGCTGGTTCAGTTCGGCTTCTGGAAAATGCTCTTCCAATGCAGCCTGAATCCGCTTAATTGTTTTCAGATTGGTGGAGAGGAAGTGGGTAAGGGTATTGGCATTAGTGTCTTTGGAAATAATATGGGCCTTGAAGCGTTTGATCACCAGTAGCACTTCGCGGTCATAGTCGTGGATGCTACCCGCCATATCCTGGTCAAATAATTCCAGGGCATAAACCCCTTTACAGCCGGCAATGATCTCAACCCGTGGAGAGTCACTGATATAGTCACCAGTAATCAGGGTGCCTGCGTGCTCGGGTTCGAAGGTGTTTTTTACCCTGAGAGGAATATTTTGCTGGCGCAACCCCTTGGCAGCTTTTGGGTGAATCGCTTCCATACCCAGGTTTGCCAGTTGGTCGGCCACATCATAGTTGGTGCGGCCAATGGGTACTGCATTTCCCTCTCCCACCAGGCGAGGGTCTGCACTGCTCAGGTGGAACTCTTTGTGAATCACCGCCTCCTTTGCCCCGGTGAGGACGGCGAGACGACTGAAAGTCATCTCGCTGTAGCCCCGATCAAATGAGATCAGCAGGCCCTTATCGCTATGGGCATAGCCGGTAACAATGGGTAGCTGCTTACTTAAGTCGATAGTGGCAAAGGCATCCCGGATACGCTCATCCAGGGGAATGTGCTTGTTGGTCCGCCAGCCAGTCAGGTCGACAAAGCAGGCATTTACACCATCCCGCTGCAACAGTTTCGAAGTGTTCCATGCGCTGTGGGCCTCACCGAGGCTGGCTAACATCTCCCTTACCGTGCCCAAGTGGGCGTCGAGGGAGAAGTGGCCGTGCTGACAGAGGCTTTGCAGGTCTCTCAGGCATTTTTTAGCGCTCTCCAGCCTTTCATCCAAAAACAGGTTGGCTTCCGCGAGAAGATCGCCATGCCCGAAAAGGCGCTCGTTGATTTGCCGCAGTGCTGCTCGAAGCTCATCAAACTTAACCAGCCAGCTATCGTCCTCAATACTGCTGGAGAAGAGGGCATAGATACCTGGTTGACCACTTTTCTTGTGCTCTAGAAGCAGGTCAGTAATACCGCCATAGGCAGAGACTACAAAAACACGATTGTAGATCCCCTTGGAGTCACCTTTGATAATATTATCCCGGACCGCTTCGTAGTCCGTCATAGAGGTGCCGCCAATCTTTTCTATCGTATGCATCGTCTCTTACTGGTCCTTCTTTCTCTTAAATACTGGGTGAGTGCTTTGAATTGAGATTCGCTTCAGATAATAGAAATTGATTTCCTCGCACAGATGTATTCCGGCCTGGGAGGTAAGTCGCAAAACGGAGCCTCCACCTTGTTGCTCAAGGCATTAAAAACAAAAAACAAATTAGATCTCGGGTCGGGGCTGATATTGTTGCTGGACCCATGCATTAAATTGCAGTCAAACACAACGACACTGCCGGGCTTGCCTGTAATAGCTGATATCCCACCACTGGATATCAGAGCCCTCAATTGGCTATCTGAGGGAATACCAAGTTCTTGCTTTTTAAGTGAGCTGAGGTAGTTCCTTTTTGGTGTTTCACCATCGCAAGCAATGTAATGGCGGTGGGACTTGGGAATCAGCATTAACGGACCGTTAAAATGATGGTTCTCTGTTAAGGTAATGGAGATGCTGAGTGCGCGCATACGGGGCATGCCGTCCTCGACATGCCATGTTTCAAAATCGGAGTGCCAATAAAAATCTTTCCCGCGAAAACCAGGTTTGTAGTTCGCGCGAGACTGATGGATATAAACATCATCACCCAAAATGCATTTCGCAATACTTGATAGCCGCTGATCCCTGGAAAGCCGGTTAAAAATTCGGCTGCTTTTGTGGATACGAAAGACTGAGCGCACTTCGTTACTTTCAGGTTCGGTGATAATTTCTTCCGATTTTTCAGTGTGACTGCGTTGTTTAATCTCAGTCAACTCTTGCGTAAAAAGGTGAATCTCTGCCTGGGAAAATATATTCTCCAGTACAACAAAGCCCCGCTCTGCATAGCGCTTGAGTTGAGATGGTGTCAGTGGTGAGAGGGGCTGGCAGCCCCCATACACAATTGGATCTTTGCGCACCATGGCACCACCCAGAAGGCCCGGTTTTCGGGAGGGGTAGCAATCTTCCCTGGTAACACTTGAGCTATCTGGAAGGTACTTCATGGATACTGCCCTATGACTGACTAATTATTCATCAATCTTATCAGCCTCAAGTTCGTAGGCTCCCTCAGCATTGTGTACTTCCTTGCCATTCAAAGGCGGGTTAAATACACAGGCCATAGTCATTTCTTCAAAGGCTCTTAAAATGTGCCGGTCATGCTTATCTAGAATATAGATAGTTCCAGGTTCGATAGGGTGCTTCTTGCCATCCTCAAGAGTTTCTACCTCACCTCTGCCGGAAATGCAGTAAACCGCTTCCAAATGGTTTTGATAGTGCATTTGGAAATCAGCATCGGCATAAATAGTGGTGATATGGAAAGAAAAACCCATTTCATCATCTTTAAGCAGGAGTCGGGTGCTCTCCCAGTTGTTATCCGGTGAAACAACCCGGCGGCCGGATTTTTTAGCTTCCTGTAAATTTCTGACAATCATTGGTACTTCGCTGTTTCGTGTGTGTTCGAGTCTGGCTGGTCAGCAATATTCTTAATTTGCAGCCTGCGCAGTTGGATCTTTTTACGTGAACCTTTTCTGAGGCCCTTAAAGTCTAGCAGGCTTCAAAAAAGACTCTTTCCTCAGGCATATCCTGCTCTCCGGCGCAGACTTCCCGAATAGCGGATTCAATAATGTCGATCCCTTTTTTAAGGTTTTGATCGGTGATAATCAGTGGGCAAAGGAGCTTAACGATCTGGTCATCGGCTCCGCTGGTTTCAATAATTAGTCCCTGCTTAAATGCGAGTTTGGTGATCTTTCCTGCAAGTTCGCCGCTGATGCAGTCGATACCCTGAAACATACCCCGGCCTTTGGTGGTGAAGTTGCCCTCACCATATCGGCTGACAATCACATTCAAGCGCTCGGAAATGTACTTGCCCTTACGTTTGATTTCCCGTGAGAAGTTTTCGTCAGACCAGTAATGATCGATAGCGGCTTTCGCAGTTACAAAAGCCAGGTTGTTGCCACGGAAAGTGCCGTTGTGCTCACCGGGCTTCCACTGATCCAGTTCTGGTTTCATTAGCACCAGCGCAAATGGCAACCCATAGCCGCTGAGGGATTTGGATAGCGTAATGATATCGGGTTCGATACCGGCCTCTTCAAAGCTGAAAAAATTGCCCGTGCGGCCGCAGCCCGCCTGGATATCATCGACAATAAAAAGTAAGCCGTGTTTTTTGCAGACGGATTGAAGGTTTCTTAGCCACTCGATGCTGGCCACATTGATACCGCCTTCCCCTTGAACTGTCTCAACAATCACTGCTGCGGGAGAATTAATACCGCTGCTAGAATCTGAGAGGACCTTGTCGAGGTATTCGGTGGTATCGATATTTTTGCCTAGATAGTCGTCAAAGGGCATGCGATGCGTGCCATTGAGGCTGACACCAGCCGCATCCCTGTGATGCGAGTTGCCGGTGGCGGCCAGCGAGCCAAGGCTTACGCCATGGAAACCGTTGGTAAAGGTGACGATATTCTGCTGCCCGGTAACATTGCGGGCAATTTTCATTGCCGCCTCTACCGCATTCGTCCCTGTCGGGCCGGTAAACTGCACCACGTATTCCATATTCCGCGGCTTAAGAATTTTTTCATTCAGTGCCTGTAGAAATTCACCCTTGGCCTTGGTGTGCATATCGAGGCCGTGGGTGATGCCATCATCCTGAATGTAATCCTGTAGAACCTGTTTAAACAGAGGGTTGTTGTGTCCATAATTGAGAGTGCCAGCACCAGCCAGAAAGTCTAAGTACTGATTTCCCTCCTCATCCCACATCAGCTCGCCTTTTGCGCGATTGAAAACTCGCGGAAAGGAGCGGGCATAGCTTTGCACTTCTGATTCAATCTCATCAAAAATTTTCATTCTCTTCTCTTTGTGAAGTTTAGTTATTCGAGTAATGGGTCCGATGCGGACGAGGATTTCGGAATCATGCTGCCCATCAAAGTGAGCCATAGAGTCCATCCAGGGTGAGGAATGGAGATTGGTAGAGAGATTCTCTGCTGCACTCTGAAAAAGAGCCCAGGAGGGTAGGTTGTGCTCCGTGATTGTTGTCTCGATAAATTTAATCGACTCGCATTGGGGGCGATCGACAATATCTCTCAGCATACGGGAGGCGAGCCCCAACCCCCTCGCTACTTGGGATACCGCAACCTGCCAAACAAAAAGAGTGTCTGTTCGGTCGGGAATGATATATCCCGAAATAAAGCCCATCACTTCTCCATCTATCTCTGCGATCACCGAGGTATTGGCAAAGTGATCACACTGAAGAAGGTTGCAATAGCTGGAGTTGGTATCTAATGGTGGGCAGCTCTCAATCAGCCGATGAACATCCATTCCATCCTCAAGGGATGGCATTCTTAACAAAATACTTTCTGGAGTAGACAAAAAACCTTCCCTACCAGTAAATTATAATTTCACTTCTAAATATTTATTTGCTTGAAAATTACTCAACTTGTTTATATATCACTCTATATCGGTGTTTTTTCTTCAAAATCTAGATTAAATTGTTTTGAGTGCTAAACATCGTACACAAATTAAATTTAAAGTCTAGGGCTGCTTTAGCGAAGCTGGTCACAATATTTACCCTAAGAAAGTGCAGTTTCTTGGGATTTTTGGCCTATTGCTGTGCGAAATTGACTTCAATTTATCCCATCGATTAGCGATGAAAAGTTCCAAGTGAAATCAGTTTTGTATAAAAAATGAACACGAAAGGAGCGGTCTTATAGTTTTCTCCATGTTGAGAAGATGCCATTTCGCTGCAATATCAGAAGTTCTTAGTGAATATGGTGCGGACCTATATAATCTGCCGGATTACCCTAACTCTGAGATTGAGAGGTAGCTTTGAACAGTATTGAACAAGTGTTAGTGGCCTTGCGGCGCGTGATAAGAGCAACAGATTTACACTCTAAGCACTTGGCTAAAACCACAGGTCTGACCGCTCCACAAGTTTTACTGCTACAAGCCATTCGAAATAAGGGTGAGGTGACAATTGGCGAGCTTGCGAATGAAGTCAGCCTCAGTCAGGCCACAGTGACTAATATATTGGATCGCTTGGAGAAGAGGGGGTTTGTATACCGGCAGCGCTCTCAAGCAGATAAGCGCAAAGTGCATGCCTACCTTACAGAAGAGGCTGCCGAAACTTTGCGCGATGCCCCCATCCCACTCCAAGACCAGTTTGCTCGCCAGTTTGGTGACCTGAAGGATTGGGAGCAAAGCATGATCATCGCATCGCTGCAGCGAGTTGCTCAAATGATGGATGCGCAACATATCGATGCTTCACCAGTATTGGATATCGGCGTATTGGATCGGCAGGGAGCAGCTTTGGATAAGCAGGGGGTTGCACTGGGCTACAGTGAAGCTTCTAATGAATCCGAAGATAAAAAGTAAGGCTAACTGTGCGAAACTCTTGTTTCGCACAGTTAGCCTTACTTTGAATCAGGAAATTGCCGGTTGATCGTAGCAACTGGTCAAGATTTTATAGATAACCATGGATCTTATTATGGCTGTAACTCCCCATGGACATTCGTCTAAGCTTTCAACTAGAACCTCTTAGAGCGGGTCGAACTTGATACCTGTCGATCCTTTCCATTTACCTTTTCTCTAGACTTTTCCGGTTGAAAATCGTGAATATGGACGTATTAATTATAGGTGCGGGTCCCACCGGGTTAACAGCTGCGACAGCTTTGGCCTCCAAGGGAATCATTTGTCGTGTTGTAGAGCGTAAAAGTGAGCCCTCAGAGTTGTCTCGTGCCGTTGGCATAATGCCGGTAACGATTGATGCTTTGAAATCCCTGGGAGTTGCAGATGCGTTTCTGGCAGAAGCCATGCCATTGCGAAAGATGCATGTCCTGCGCGATGAGAAGACTCTGGTTTATCTGGATAATAGTGGAAACGAATATAGAGACCGGGTTCCGCTGGGGCTGCCTCAGAATCGAACGGAGGGTATTTTAAGGGATGCCTTGATGGATAAAGGTGTACAGGTGGAATATGATCTTTCTGTAACGAAAATCTCTACCAGTGCAGACAAAGCAGAAGTGCATTTTTCAGATAATACCAGCGGTGAGTTTGACTGGGTTATTGCGGCAGATGGTATCCAGTCTACCGTCCGGGAGCAGCTACAGATCGGATACCCTGGAATAGATCTACCAGGAAAGTGGTCTATTGCGGATGTAGATATTGTTGGAGATTTTGATTCCGAGGAGATTACTCTTGATCTCTATGGTAGAGATTGCCAATTTACATTAATCCTGCCAATTGAGAAGTATCGTGCCCGTATTGCCTCATCAACTGAGGACGCTCTGGGAAATATGCGATTACCGCTGAATATTGGCAGTGTCCGGCGCACCGGAACCTTTCAAATTTCTATCAGGCAGGCGGAAACCTATCGTAAAAACCGTGTTCTATTGGCTGGCGATGCTGCCCACTGCCATTCTCCAGTAGGCGGGAAAGGGATGAACCTGGGTATGGCAGATGCTATTGCTGCCGCAATGTCTATAGTCTATGGAAATGTTGATCAATATTCTTATACGCGTCGTAAGGTGGGCGCTTCTGTTGTTAAGAAAACAGAAATCGCAAGATACCTGATATCCTCTGAGAACCCGCTGGCAAAATCTTTATTTTGGTTCTCCGCCAAATGCATATCATCTATACCTCCTCTCCATCGCGCATTTATGAAGCAGTGGACTTCAGTTTAAGTAGCAGTTCTCTGATTGTGCGAAGGTTAAGTAAATATGCCAGCCAGCCTTAAGATTTGCTGAAAAAAATTTAAATTTTGCCTGTTTGGGTTGCCAACTTTTGTGAAGGCCGCTAAAGATCAACCTATACATAATTTAATATGCTAAGTGCATCTGGACCTGCCCATATCAATAATCAGCAAAAATAGGTATTGGACTCGTATTCAGGTAAACAATTCTTAACGATGAACTTGCCTTGGAAGTGACGCTGGTTGCGAAATGTTCACTTGCGATGGATACAATGCTCACAAGGATTTGCAACTAATAATAATTAAGGTATCAACTCATGACAATTACGCGAGATAAGTGCAGACATTTTTCAACTTCGCCGGCCTTTCGGACCTGCTTCGTACTTTGTAGCGCGATTCTGTCACAGTCCGTTTGGGCCAAAGAAGAAGTTGAACAGTCCCCAAGGCAGGCTGAAGCCGGCTATTCGCTGGGGATTGGTGCCTTTAGTTCAGAGTCTATCTACGTAGGGGGCGAGAACCAAAATCGCATATTTCCTTTGCTTTCCGCCCATTATAAACGTTTTTATTTCCAGGGCTTTGAGCTAGGAGCTAATTTGTATCGCAATCATGGAATTAATGTGAAATTCGGAGTTGGGGGCGACTTTGTAGGCGATAAAGACCGCGGTGATAGTGATGAACTCGCTGATATGGAGGAGTTGGATATCGCTATCCTTGCGCGTTTGTCTATGGAGTACCGCGGATCAGTGGGTCTTTGGAAGGTGGGATTGTCTCAGGATATTAGCGGTATCCACGACGGATACAGTCTATCTGCTGGCTACAGCCTGCCTTATAAGTATGGAAATTGGATTATCAAGCCTGAATTAAATGCCAGTTGGCAGAGTGAGAAGACCTTGGATTATTACTATGGCGTGAATACCGATGAAGCCACATTAAATAGGGCTGCATATAAAGCGGATGCCGGCATTGTCTCTAAACTAGGCTTGCAAGCCGGCTATGGCTTTACTCCCAGATTGATGCTATTGGGGAAAGTTCAACATGCTTGGTATGGTGATGAGATTAGTAATAGCCCTATAGTGGCAGTGAACAGTGCGAGCCGGGTTTCACTTATGTTGAACTACTGGTTTTAGGCATACTCTTCCGGGGCATATTAGTGCTGTCTAACTAACCATCTCTTTGAAGGAGGGGCAGATTCTGATTATACGGCCGCTAATACTTCCTGCAAATTTGCTGGTGTTTTACTTTGCAATATCTTCTCTAAATCAATCTAGTTGATATATGTCATCTATATTGAAGCAATTGCTGCTTGTCAACTAACGGAGTTAAGGAATAATGGAGCCGGGTGCTTCGCACCTGCTGTACTCACCATTGAATATGGAGTTGTGCCAATGGCAAAAAACAGAACGGTTCATGAAGCTGCATTTCGTTTGAGCTATGACTTAAGCTTGCAGATAGCCCCGGAACTTGGCCGTCTGAGCATGAAGCTTGCTCCCCAACAACTGAGGGCCATGCGGCAAATTTGGACTAAGGAAGAGTCCACCCTGGCTGAACTGAGTGCTACGCTGAAACGCGACAAAGGACAGGTCACCCGACTTGTAGATGAACTTTGTAGTCTGGATATGGTAAAGCGAGTACCCAACCCTAATGATGGTCGCAGTAAGTTGCTAAAACTTACCAAGAAAGGTTACAAATTCTTCGAAACCATAGAAGAAATAGAAGCTGAATTCTCACAGCAATTAACTAAAGGTATTAGCAAGGAAGACTTGAAAGTATTCTTCTCAGTAGCTGATCAACTTTCAGAAAATTTATGCAATGTGGGTTAAGCATGTTATTTGTTCTTACAGAAGACTTGCTTGATTGTGGGGTTGAGTGTCGCTCCAAAATGCGGGATTTCTAAAAAAGAGCGTCACAATTGCGACGCTCACTATGTAAAAAGTGTTTGTATATTGCTTAATAACATATACTTAAGAAATCATGCTTGTCAGTCTCATTTATCAGTCAGTCGGAACGCCACGTGACCGCCATCCATTGATCTATTCTTACATCTTTCTCTTGGTGAGTTCACAGGTGAGGTGGCTGCCTGCATCGCTGGTTTTCAAGCTTTGCTTGAAACTCTTGGTGTAGAAAGGCCGGGTCGGCTCGTCATTTTTACCTAAGAGAGTTTCAAGAAAGCTGAAGTTTGAATCCTGCTCTCTCGAGCTCAGCGGATAAGGAATAGGTCTTTTTTTATCTCCTAAAGTTCTGCCATACATTTTCATAGGGCGCATCATGTCGTAGTCCTCATGGGACAGCAAATGACAATGCCACACATACTCTCCGTTAGTACAATCGATTCCCGTACAGTCAAAATTTGCTTTGATCCGAGTAACATAGCCAGGAAGAGTGATGACAGTGTCTTTACGGCCGGACTCATTGGGTTGGGGCAGCACCTCGTCCCCCGTAAGCTTGAATGTTAATGGGTTGATAATCGCGCCAGTAATCAATTGTCCGAAAGGATCAGAGGGGTCCACTTGCGGCCTATCAATCAGCTCGTAAAGAGCTTGCTGCCGGTTCAGTATATCGAACTCTACGAGATGTACATGAATCGGATGTGCTGCGCGAGTAGTATTGTGGAACTCCCAGATTTCTGTTGCACCTACCTGGACGATCTCTGTTAGCGGATCCTGAAAAGAGAGGCTGCCAAATTCAAAAGTACCTAGCATAAGCAAGCTGCGGCCGTGATCTAATGTGTCCCCCTCGTTGTCCGAAACTCGAAATAGAGATAGTCTCCGGCGCCGGTCGACTACTTGAGGCAGGATTGGCGGGTTGCCTAGTTGAGTATCAGCGGATAGGTTTAAATTCCCTATGCAGTTAGGCTTACAGTCTTCTTCAAAATAACGGTCTCTCTGATCAAGATCATTCCCTACATCGAAGCGCAAGATATCCCTGGCAACCTCTGTAGGCGGAGCTATTTCATCGTCTTTCCTAAGCAAGAACCAGCTTTCATCTTTCTTAAAGACCAGCAGTTCGGTCTGGCCGTTTGGAGCTGGCAATTCGGGATTAAAATATCCCTTAAACATGCTATCAGCCCCCTCATTGCGCAAGAAAACACGACTGCCTTTATAAGGCGAAAAATCCACCAAAATATCATACCGCTCAGCTGGAGACATCACCAGTTGATCGACCTTGGTAGGATGCTCTAATAACCCTCCATCAGACCCAATTACATAAAATTCCACCGCATCATTAGATTCAGTTTCAAACTTAAACACATAGGTTCGCGTATCTGATGCGTTAAGCAAGCGAAGTCGGTATACCGTAGGGCTTACCTGGTGCTTCGGCCATACCTTCCCATTTACCAAGATAATATTGCCAAAGAATTCATCGAGAATCGTTGGGTTGGGCCATTCCGGCCGTATGTCAACATTGGGAAACGGTGATAAGGGTTCACCATGTACCCCTGGGTAGTAGAGTTGTCCGTCAGTGCTAAACAGTTTGTCCTGCACCATAATTGGGATAGTATGTTTATCGTCTGGAAGCCTTCCTTCGGCAATCAACTCCTGTTCATGGTCATCTGTAATTAGATAGAAGCCAGCAGTACCCGCATAATTATTGAGTCGGGTGAGCCCAACTGTGTGATCGTGATACCATAATGTTGTGGCTTCCTGAGTATTCGAATAATTGTAGCGGAAGTTATCAAGATCAAATGTTTTCCCTGTAAATGCAAAATTCTTTGTGTACCAAGCTTCAGGATGACCATCACTGCGAGGTTCTGTATGCCCACCATGTAGATGAATTACAATGGGGCGCGCATCAGGATCTTTCCGGACTACATATGGAACATGTATGGAAGTGTCAACAGGGAATAAGTGGGGTCCTTGCAATTTATTATCGAAGGCAACAGAAATAGGGTAACCTTCTTTCGCTAGAAATGTTGGGCCAGGGGAATGTACCTCACTTTCTCCCTCCAATCTGAAACCGTAGACTGTTGCCTTGGGGAACACCTGATTGGAGCCATCACAATATTTTAGCCCCAAATCAGCCTGAGTCTTTTCAACGGTAAGGTTGACTCTATTGAAAGGCGGTATAGCGTCACGAACATCAATAGTGGCTGGGATTGGTAGATCATTCTCAAATTTGCAAACTTTTTCGGCTTTTACCAGCTTAGTCTGGAAATAAGTGACTTCGTTACTCGTATCACCGTCACTCTCATCCACATTCGCAGCCCCGAGACTACTGACCAAGAGTGAGCAGGCCCCAGCAGCTACCATCAGTAAACGTATATTTCCTCGTCTCATGAATTGCCTCTCAATATCCATATTCTATGTACAATGTTGGCGCCGGTGTTTAATGCGTTGTTCCCTTAATTACCTATAAGGCCCTTTGTTTTTCATGTGCAGGTAAGACCTGACGAATTAACTTCGTCTATTTTCGACCCTGACGTATCCATGGTTCAAATTGGTGATCTTTATGGTTCTCAGGTTTATGAATAACACTAGCAGTAGAAATTCTAAATCTGAAATTTTCTCTAAAAGAAAAGGAAAAAATTAAGTAATTTCACCTAATTTGTCACCCTATAATATGCCATTAAAAAATTCGCATCATTAATCCAGGTGCATGTCAGTATTGCCAATCTCTAGCGGTTGAAAAAGGCCGCCTCTTTACAGCTATTTAGGCGGCCTTTGTCAGTTCAGTTTTTCTGCAGTTAGACCGCTAGTGCTGCAAAAGATACTGTTCGGTCCATACCTGCCAAGTACCTTTTGGGGCTTAATTCACCGCCGCTGACAAATAGCTCCAGTTTTTTGATCAACTCTGTTTCACTCAGCTTTTCGGTGCCTTTTACACCATCTGCAAGCACAATACGGCTACCAGAGGGCGGCATCAGGCGATCTAGAGCAAGATTATACTTTTTGAGTGCACCTAGAACACCATCCTGAGTGAAATAGCTGCCCTTACCAGAAAACTGGATGCCAGCTCGTAACGTTTCTAATTTTCCTGATGAGCTTTCAGGATTAGAAAGAATTGATTCTGCAACTTTGCCAATGCCTGGAGCGCCAATTACTCTAAGTCTCCCGCCATTTTTTAGCATCTTACGTACCCACAAGAGTACCTCGTCACGGCTGAAGGCTTCAAAAATAAGCCCATCAAGCCAGACCGCATCATACAAATCTGACTTACTTGGGGCAGCTACGAGAAGTTGCTGCTCGAGACGAGTGAATTTGTAATTACTAAATTGAAATGCTTTTAACACATCCTCAGCGATAACACACTGGCCTCGTCGCGGGCTTAGGATATGTACTGATTCATTGACTTCTGCGAGAAAGGGGGCCCAGACTGCAGGGACTCTTGCAAGCATCAACACTTTACCAATGTTATGGAATCCATGTTGAAAGACTGAGTACCTGTAATAATCAATCCCCTTTGTGTATGGTGAAATTGGCCTTTGATCGGGCAATGAACTTTTGATGCTCCAATCAGGTAGTGGAGACTTTACAGAGTCAAGTTTGCCACATAGCTCTACACCAGATACTTTGGCTACAATCTCATAATACTTTTTTTGGCTTTTCAGCATTATTGAACGTTTTTCTTTGTCGTTCTTTAAATGCCTTTTATCAGTTGACTTGCATAATGTGCAAAAAGGTACCTCCTCAGGTGTACCCATTGTTTCTCGCAGATGCTGCATATAAGGGTGATTCCACATGTTTTTTTCGCTATGGAAGTCCTTGGCGTTGGTCCATTTAAATTTTGGTAATTTCCGGAAAAAGTTACAGCAGACTTGAGTACGTTCAAAGATATCTATCTTGAGAGCTCTCCATGGGGCCCAGCAGATAGGAATTAGGTTCTGGTTCTCAAAAACAGACCACTCGTAGCTGTAGGACACACCATCACCAGTCTCCGCCATAGCCTCCAGGTCACTGTTACTTACCACTACCTTTGCTAGGTTTAAGCCTGTCGCCTGAGGCATGGAGACCATGACTGGCCTGATTTTGGGTTTACTCGCTCTCAATGCGGCATTGGCAGTATTAACTTTCTTGTCAATCGGTTTCCTGGATAACCTGTTGGTTATTACTAGCGACTTTGGGGTATTGCTCAGCATGCCTGGTACTTTATGACTGCTGGGTGTGATGTGATACTCTCTATCAGTAGCTACGATTGAGGGGTTATTCTGCTGTGGACATACTCTATCGCCTTCTGCCGCACCAAGCAGTTTCTTCAAACTAGGAAGAGCTTTTGAAAGTGCAATGCCGTGGATAGCGCACTCTTGTTCAAGCTGCCGGAAAACATAATCTGCCCTATGAGGAATCTTGAAAATACTGGCTTCCTCAGTCAGCAATTGGTTGCGGCCATACTGGGGTGGCGGAACCATTGGATTAACGTTCAAATCCTTGAAGCCAAACCTGCGTAGCAAAGCTGGTAATTCCGGAAGTTCATCAAGGTTGCCGCTATGAACAACATATCCAGCCCTTAGCCATGGGCGCTCTCTGCCGTGTCGTTGCTTTAAGTCATTAAGTCGATCCATATTGTCTACGAACCGCTCCCACTTTAATGGGGCCATGGTCCATTCATAAGTTTCCTTGCGCGCGGCATTTACCGATACATAGAGGTATGAAAAATACTGCGCGACAATATCTGCCACCTCTGGACGCATAATTGAGCCATTAGTGACAGACCCTAGAGACAAATATGGTGCAGTTTCCCTAAGCTGTTCCAGTATCTCCAGAATTTTTGGGTGGGCAAAAGGTTCACCAAGTCCTCCGCCATTGGGCCTGAAAGCACGACAAAATTTAAGCCAGTTGGCTTTTTGAAATTGATCAAATGACAGTTTCTGATTTGATACCCGTTCAGGCAGGTATGCACAAAAGTTGCACCGGGCGTTACAGATGTCAGTAATACTCGCACTGATACTGATTGGAAATGATGAAACTTTTCCAATACCCAGTGCAGTTTCCCAGGCCGCAAGTATCTGGTTGGCTTCAATCAATTCAAAACTTGCTTTGGCATCCTCGGCCACAGCGTCCTCAATAAAGCTCTTCCAATCTTCGTAATTTCCCCTCAAGGGTGGAAAATTGCCATAAGTTCTGGTCCGAATATCTTTATTGATGGCATGAAATCGTTTAATAAAAGGATCAGTTGAGTTGTAATCACCTAAGTTGCTAAATTGCGCCCTAGAAAAAATTCCGCCTTTCATTGATATCGAACTCCTTACAAAAAAAATCTAGTGTTCGAATTTTGATCATAGCCTCTGTGTAGTGGCCGGGTCTTTGTCGGATAAAGTGCCGCTTGTGTTTATTAACTATTCTTGGGAGGTTAGATTTAGCGCTTTCAATGGAGATGTTTGTAGCGCCTGCTCTGGTTAAACGGAATGATCGGGATATAGCCGCCCGAATATGGAGCGCGCCCTTACTTTTGAGGGAGTATGAGGAAGAAATTGGCTACAAGAAGGCCAGTATTAGTGAACAGATCGGCTTCTACTATTGAAGAATCAAATTGTCTTGTGTTTAAGACTCTGTCTATAAGAGCCAGGAGAAATGCTCTCCCAGCGCCGGAATGCTTTACCGAAGGCACTTTCATCGGAGTATCCTAGGGTCGAGGCAATTTCGACAATTGTTTTTTCCCCTTCTTTAAGCCATTGTTTCGCATAGTGACTACGCACTTCATCCTGAAGAGCACGAAAGCTGATCTGTTCTTCCTGCAGCTTACGACCCAAATGTCTAGGGCTTAGGCAAAGATGCTTGGCGACTTTCTCACGTGTTAAACCTGGGGCCTGCTGAAGTAAAAGTGTTACCTTTCGGTGTAGGGTCTTTGCGGCAAACGTCTGTAAGAGAACATCTGCTTTGGGTTTTAAGCAAGCCACGACTTCTTTATCCGCCGCGATTAACGGTAGAGCTAAGTCTTTAGCTGTGAATTGAATCGCTGATACCTTGGCATTGAACTCAAGTGGTAGTTGTAAAAGTTCCTGATAACATTGCTGTAGGGCAAGGCTAGGCGCAGGGTACGAGAGAAGTAGTTTGAGGGGTTGAAACTTTCCGCCAGTCAAGATTCGTGTTTGAGCAATACAAGCAGTGAGCACTGTTTCTACACGGATTTTTGCAAAGCTTAAAAAGCTGGGGTGGTAACACAGGTTTACAGCAAATGCATCGCGACGCATTTCAAAGTGACCACCTTCGCCCAGCAGCGGATGGTAGGTAATCAATTGCTCTATCGCCTCTCCCAAATTTTTTTGGGTCATCAGGAGGTAACCCACTATGCCGATTTGGCTCGCTTGCATGGCAAGCCCAAGCCTTACCCCCAATAAAGGGTCGTGATAACTCTCGATTACCGACTCCCACAACAGGTCCTGCAGGTAAATTGGAATACGTTCTTCCTGGTTTATTTGGGACAGTAAGTTGCTCGCTCCCTCTGGTATGGTGAGACCCAAGCTGGTCAGAGCCTCGAATAAGGCCCTGGTATAGTGAAGGTTTACACTTCTGGTGTCGGTCAAATCCATCAAGAATGTCCCAAATTAACCAGTACATGCCCGATAATGACGATCTGTAATTGATTTGTCACGGTATATTCCTTTTATCTTGGCGCTATAACGAATAAACAGGGAAAGGGAGCTGCCGTGAAACCCTATGCAGTGATTGGTGCCGGTCCTATGGGCCTTTGTACCGTTCGAAATTTACTTAAGCATGGAATTCCTTGTATTGGCTTTGAGCTGCACAGTGATGTCGGGGGGTTATGGGATATCGATAACCCCACCAGCACAATGTATGAGTCGGCGCACCTTATTTCCTCCAAGAAGATGACCGAATTTGCTGAGTTTCCGATGGGGGAGGGCGTCGCTGACTACCCAAGTCACAGGGAGATGCGTGATTACTTCCGATCCTATGCGAGAAAATTTGGTCTTTATGCCCATTACGAGTTCGACACAGAAGTCTTGAGATGTGAACGTAGCGGGCCAAACTGGCTGATTACCACTCGTAGAAAATGGCAAGAAAGAACTCGGGAGTTTAGCGGACTACTCATTGCCAGCGGAACATTGCACCACCCCAACCAGCCTGAACTTCCGGGCCAATTTGCTGGAGAGTTACTACATTCTGCGCAATATCAGTCCTCTGAAATCTTTGCCGGGAAAAAAGTCCTGTTGATTGGCTGTGGTAACAGTGGGGCGGATATTGCTGTAGACGCAACACATAGAGCGAAAAGCGTTGATATCAGCTTGCGCCGTGGCTATTACTTTCTGCCGAAGTACATTGCCGGCAAACCTATCGATCAGCTGGGCGGCAAACTACAGTTACCTCTCTTTGTTAAGCGGCGCCTTACAAAGGCGTTGACCCAATTTTCATTGGGTCGCCCATCTCAATACGGCTTGCCAGAGCCTGATTATCAATTCTTTGAATCTCACCCAGTAGTCAACTCCTTGCTCCTGCATCATATTGGCCATGGAGATATCAATCCCAGGCCTGATATTAAATCGGTGCATGGGAATAAGGTGAAATTCTCAGATGGTGGGTGTGGAGAATATGACCTGATCGTACAGGCCACCGGTTACAAGTTGCACTATCCGTTTATCGATAACAGTGAACTGAACTGGAGTGGTTATGCACCAAGCCTCTATCTGAATGTATTCCATCCGGAGTCCGACAACCTCTTTATGATGGGTATGGTGGAGGCGGCTGGATTGGGGTGGGAAGGACGCAATAAGCAAGCGGAACTTGTTGCACTTTTTATTCGTCAGTTAATTTCTGGCGCACCGTCTGCTAGTAGATTTAGGAAAATCATCCAGCAGAGATCGGCAAAACGTGTAAACGGCGGTATACGTTATCTGGAACTTGAGCGCATGGCGTATTATGTACACAAAGACGCCTATTTAAGGGCACTCAGAACACATAAGGCAGATTTACAAAAAGATCTCCTGCCACAAGATGAGGTTTTCTGCACAAGCAGGCCAGAAGCAACTTCCTGATAGGAGCCTCAGGATGAACAAGCGGATTTTGATTACTGGGGCGGCGGGATATATAGGTCTCCAGCTTGGGGAGCAGTTGAGTAAGACTTTTCCTGTGACCGGGATTGATATCCGAACTAGAATCGCGAGTTTTCCAATTCTAGCTCATGATATCTGTGATAAAGACCTGGGTAAGATAATTCAGAACGAATCTATAACCCATGTGATTCATCTAGCTTCAGTGATGGCTGCGGGACGTGACCACGCTGCTGAATACCGTATAGATGTGGAAGGCACAAGAAACGTATTGGAGGCCTGTCTCTACGCGGGAGTTGAACATATCACTGTAACAAGCAGTGGCGCCGCCTATGGTTATTATCCGGATAATCCACCCAAACTCGAAGAGCATCACCCTTTGAGGGGGAACCCTGAATTTGGATACTCCAATAACAAGCGCAAAGTTGAGAAGCTGCTGGCTGAATACCGTGAGCGGTATCCGTATCTCAAGCAACTGGTATTTCGTGTGTCTTCCGTTTTAGGTGCCAACACCAATAATAAGATCAGCGCACTCTTTAGCCGAAAAGTACTTCTGGACCCCGGTGGGCATAATTCCCCCTTTGTCTTTATCTGGGACCAGGATGTGATCCGCGCACTCACGCTTGGTGTGAGTACTGGGAACAGTGGCATATTCAATCTAACCGGTGATGGGAGTCTCAGCCCCAAGGAAATAGGACAAATTCTGTCCAAACCACTGATGAGACCACCAGTATGGCTGATAAAAGCAGTTCTCTGGCTGGGTTACAGCCTCCACCTAACGGATACCCACCCAGACCACGTGGCCTTTTTGCAATACAGGCCGGTACTGGATAATCGCCGTTTAAAAGAAGAGTTGGGGTTTATTCCGGAGAAGACTTCAAAAGAGGTTTTTCACCTGTTTGCAGAAAGGGCACTCGGCATAGTAGCACTCTCCAGTAAAACTCCCTTGTCTGTGGAGGAGAGTTGAGATGGACACAAATCAGTCGGAAAATTTACAGAAGACTTTTGTGATTACAGGGGCTGCCGAAGGCTTGGGTTGGGCGATTACCCTGTGCCTTGCAAAAAAATATAGAGCTGAATTTGTTCTGGTCGATATTTCAGCTGAAAAACTTCGTCAAAGAGAGGCCCAACTCAGGGCTATCGGTGTTCGAGTCAGGATATATACCGTTGACCTATCAAACTGCTTGGCATTAGAGGAGCTGGCTCAATCCTTACGGAATGAGCATTCAAGAGTCGATCTGCTGGTAAACAATGCTGGCATTACACACCGAAGCCTCTCTACACAGACGTCCAGCGCGGTTATTCGCAAGGTGATGGCGGTGAATTACCATGTCCCGGTAGAGCTTACTCAAGGCTTGTTTACGGAGCTAAAAGCGGCATCAGGCTGTGTGGTAAATATCAGTTCAATGGCTGGATGGATGCCGGTATTGGGGCGGGCGGGCTATTGCGCAGCCAAGAGTGCATTGCACCAGTATTTTGAGGTATTCCGTGAGGAAGTGCGGAACGATGGAGTTAGTGTATTAATGGTTTACCCAAGTTTCCTGGCTACAACGATTGAGCAGAACGCTTTAGCTGGAGATGGTGGGCAGGCGCGGCACCAAAGGAGCACCGTGGGAGCGGTGCGTAGCCCTGAGTGGATGGCCAATCAGATTATGACGGCATTGGAAAAGGGCAGGGAGCGTTGGTTTCCAAAAGATATAAGCCTGATTGGAGCCTACTTGTACAGGCTGGCCCCGATGACCTTTCTCAAACAATTAAGAAGGCGTTTTCGTATGGAGCTAGGTAGCACTCCCTAGTGAGAGCTCTCTAGGACACTGAGTGAACTATAGCTAGAGCGGAAAATCTTTAAAATAGGCCATTTATAATACAGTTATTGAGTTATCTGCTTCATTCCTATCCTTAATTTCTATTTTTATAGACACGAGTTAGCTCTAGGTGCTACTATCCTGATAGCTGGTATAAACGCCCAGTTTTTATTTTAGTTCAACTCGTGGTTTTAGTCATAATCCTTCGTTCTGTCTCTTTTAAATTCTCAGTTTTTGCCCGCTCGACCAACAGGTCAACTATGATCAATTTATTTTCTCAGGATATTTATTATGTCTAACACAACGACTGGTACTGTTAAGTGGTTCGATGAAGCCAAAGGTTTTGGCTTCATTGCACAAAAATCCGGCCCCGATGTTTTTGCACACTTCAGCAACATTGCCAGCAGTGGCTTTAAAACATTGCAGGAAGGGCAAGCTGTAGAGTTTACAGTTACCCAGGGTGCCAAGGGCCCTCAGGCAGAAAATATTATTTGCCTCTAAATTTTTAAGTCTTATTGCTTTTTAGTGATGGCTTGTTTATCGCCCTTTCGAGCTTTGCTCGTAAGGGCGATATCGTATACATAGTTTATTCTATTTCTTCAAGTAGCCAATCAAGAAACACACTAACCTGCTTGTTATTTATATTGCGGTCTGGGATTACTGCGCAGTATGAAAGCCCTTCAGCCTTTTGCTTTGTAGCTGCTGTGCTTTTATATGGCACCAACCATTCGTTCTGTAAGGCATTCTGAATCAGTAGGGAGCTGACTAATGCAATCCCCTGGCTCGCTAGTGCGGCTTGTATGACATGATACTCCTGATCATATTGACGAATGGTAAGGTTTTTATTGAAGTCGCCAAGTAAGGATTTCCAACTGAATGGGGTTAAAGATTGGTTGATCCATTTGGTTTCTAATAGCTGTGCCTGCTCGAGGTCGGTTATGTTTGATAAGTAGTTCCGCGTAGCATACATACCCACTGATTCAGTAATAAGCCTTGTGCTATTTTTGGCTTTTGGATCAAATTCACCATAGCGAATAGCTACATCAATGTGTCGGTCGCGCTCAATATCATCTATCTGTTCACCGGTCGAAATGGATATCTCGATACCAGGATGCTTCTGATAAAAGCGCTCCAGGTAGGGAACCAGCCACAGTGCAGCAAAAGATGAAGTTGTACTGACAGCAATCACACTATTTGAGTTAGCGATTTCACCTATTGCTGCGGCAAGTTGCTGAAAAACTCGTGAAGTTGTTTCTGCGAGTAGCCTTCCTTCTTCTGTTAATTGTATTGCGCGGGTTTTACGCTCAAACAGCTGGCTGTCTAGCGTTTCTTCCAGACTTTTTATCTGATGGGATACTGCTGTAGGAGTGATAAAGAGTTCCTCTGCAGCTTTCTTGAAGCTACCGAGCCTCGCAGCTGCATCAAAAACCTTTAAGGAATTGAGGGAGGGTAGGCTTGGATACATGGACTACTCTTCCTTATAGATGAAATTAATTCATCTATAAGGAAAAATATCTCATTTGTCAAGAATGCTTGTAGACTGCACTATCGCTGGACCAAATGATGAATTTTTCGAGGTCTAGTAAATGAAAACCCTTCTTCATATTGAAGCCAGCGCCCAGATTTTCGGGACTATTCAGGTACCGGAGGAGTATAGGGACATACCAAAACACTCCTCTATCTCCAAGGCCGTTGCCGCAAGTTTTGTGAAGCGTTGGCTTGGGCTAAGACCAAAAGATAAACTCATCTATAGGGATGTTGGCCAGACCCCGCCAGGATTCATTACCCAGGATTGGATTGCCTCTGTATTCACTCCAGAAGATCAGCGTAGTGAAGAGCAAAAATCGTTGGTTACATTATCGGATACTTTGATCAATGAACTCGACCAGGCGGATGTCATAGTAATGTCCTCCCCAATGTATAACTACGGTATGCCGGCGGCTTTAAAAGCCTGGTTCGACCAGGTGATACGCATCAACAAGACCTTCACCTTTGACTTGGCCCGTGGAGACTATCCGCTTGAGCCCATTATGTCGGAGAAGGTTCTGGTGCTAATTACTTCTGCCGGAGAGTTTGGCTTTGCAGAGGGGGGAATACGCGAGAACATGAATCACTTGGGTCCTCATATCAGGACACTGAGCCATTACCTGGGGGTCGATCAAGTCCATGAAATCAATGCGGAATTCCAGGAGTTTGCGGATGAACGGCATCGAAATTCGGTAAACCAGGCTTTATTGCAAAGTCAGTCATTGGCCGAAGAGCTTGCTACTAAACTCAAAAGCCAACTTACTCACTCTCATTCAACTCAGCCCAAAGCGCTCGCCCTAAGAAAGCAAAGTATTGCTCAAATGCAAGATTGATCTGCTGGCGCTGGTGTCCTATCGGGTAGAGGCCAAGCTTGGCCTCTTTACTGGCCTTTGAGCCCGCCACCAGAAAGTTGTTGCTGATACTGGAATCCTGGATAAATGCCTCGAAGGCACGGGCACAAAGTTCAACTGGCTCACTGTAATAGATGGAACCGTTTGTCTTATCAGCCTTTACGGATGCAGTAACCAGATCGCTGGGATTGCTGCCTTCCTCGTCTAACATAATGGTTTTGAAGCATGCGAAAAGAAGATCATTTAGCGGGTGGGGTTCGGGAGTCGCACCGCGGAGCCAGGCGTCTGAGGCATACATACTTTGAGAAGTATCACTGAATGCCTTCTGGGCAAGGTGGTGATCCAGCGCGTGGAACCATTCGTGGGCGATAGATCCGGGTCCGGCGTTTTTAGCTAGTGAAAAGCTACGTGCAGAAGGGTCATAAAAAGCCGACATGCCTGGCCGACCGCCGATTCCATATTGAAAAGACAAGCTGCCTCTTAGGGATATAAGTGCTTCTGGCCCCTTGAGGATGGCCATTAAATCAACAAGGGCATCGTAAAATAGGCCCGCAGCTCGATCTCGCTCTTTATCGGTTACCCAGCGCCCAACTGCTATAGATCTGAAGCCAAAGCGCCTTCTGACATCGGCAAAAGAGACCAGTGAATTATCCCGCCGGCTGGGGCCTTGGCGATAGAACTGTCGGGACAACACCATAGTGGATTAGGGCAGGGGTCTATTGGGGAAGTTTGGATATTAATACAGCCTCTGTTCCATCAACAAGGCAGCGAGTGATGCTTGTCAGGTCAGGCCAATTCAGCAAGCGCCCGCCAAACTTGCTAGCCCTATGAAATAAACTTCAGAGTTTGGTCAAGCGCTTGCTCGGTATTGCAGCGCTGCACCTCTAAATGATGAACACCGCATTTGCGAAGCTTCTCCTGAATTTGAGCTAGCTCCTCATCGCTGGTGAGGTGAGGATGCCTGGTAAGGCGTACTTGCATTGCTGTTCCCGCCTCGACTAGTAGCTCTACACATTGCCAGGGTGCTGTACCGCTACCATCTACCCCGGTAATGGCAGGGTAATTTTCCGGCAACGCTTTTATATCCAGCCCAATCCAGTCCAAACTGGGGATCAAACGACTCAGTTTCCGAGGGTAGATCCCGGCAGTATGTAAACCTATCTTAAACCCCAGGCTTCGGGCTTGGGCAATGGCTGCTTCCAGTGCCCCCTGGGCAGTTGGCTCTCCGCCAGAAAATACCACCGCATCCAGCAGTCCTTGCCGGCTGGCGAGGAACCCCAATATCTGGTCCCAGTCGTAGGCACTGGGCGCGCGGGCCGGCAACAGATCACCATTATGGCAGTAGCGGCAACGCCAGGAACATCCCTGGCAAAAGACCACCGCGGCCAATTCACCAGGGAAGTCGATAGCGGTAAATGGTGTAAAACCGCCAATGCGCAGCTTTTCAGTCATGGTTATTTGTCACTACCAGCAACAAAAAAGCGGCGCTCCTTGTGTTCCGATTGTTTACCTGGATTCCAGAAGGAAACTGGGCGGTGATAGCCCATCACCCGGCTCCAGACTTCACAGCGGGTGCGCTCTTCATTTTTGAGTGGTGAGGTTGGTTTATTCATGATGTCTCTCCTTGGTGGTTGGTTTTAATCGCTGCAGCAAGATTGCTCACGAGCGAGCAGAGCCTCATCGCAGCGGGGACAGAATTCGTGTTCGCCGCTCAGGTAGCCGTGTACTGGGCATATAGAAAAGCTGGGAGTTACTGTGATATAGGGCAGCCGATAATTTTTCAGGGCGCGCTGTAATAAGCGGCGGCAGCTATCGGCATCTGGCAGTTGTTCGCCCAGGTATAGGTGCAGCACAGTGCCACCCGTATAACGGGATTGTAGGGATTCCTGCCGAGCCAACGCTTCGAAAGGATCATCGGTAAAGCCGACTGGCAGCTGGGATGAGTTGGTATAGTAAGGTGCTTCCGTGCTGCCAGCCTGAATAATGTCCTCATAGCGCTTTTGGTCTTCGCGGGCAAAACGGTAAGTAGTTCCCTCAGCCGGTGTGGCTTCGAGATTATAGAGGTGGCCGGTTTGTTCCTGGAACTCTGTCATTCGCAAACGAATATGATCGAGCAACTGCTCGGCAAGCTTTTTACCAGGCTCTGTGACGACACTTTCACGGTCTTCACTAAAGTTTCGCAGCATTTCATTAATGCCGTTAACGCCAATGGTGGAGAAGTGGTTACGCAGTGTGCCAAGATAGCGACGCGTGTAGGGAAACAGGCCGGCGTCCATATGCCGCTGAATCACTTTGCGCTTCACTTCCAGGGAATCCCGTGCAAGTAGCAGTAGTTTATCTAACTGGGCGAGCAGGAGGTCCCAGTCCCCCTTATACAAATAGCCCAGACGTGCACAGTTGATCGTTACTACACCGAGAGAGCCGGTCTGTTCCGCGGAGCCAAATAATCCATTGCCCCGTTTAAGCAGCTCTCGAAGGTCCAGTTGTAGGCGACAGCACATGGAGCGCACCATGTTTGGACTGAGGTCTGAGTTAATAAAGTTTTGGAAGTAGGGCAGTCCATAGCGGGCAGTCATGGCAAATAGCCGCTCGGCATTTTCGCTCTCCCAGGGAAAGTCCTCACTGATATTGTAAGTTGGAATTGGGAAAGTGAAGACTCTGCCGCGCGCGTCCCCTTTACTCATCACCTCAATATAGGCGCGGTTAATCAGGTCCATTTCCACCTGCAGGTCACCATAAGTGAATGGCATTTCTTTGCCGGCAATCACCGGCACTTGGTCTTGCAAGTCTTGAGGGCAAACCCAATCGAAAGTGAGGTTGGTAAAGGGAGTCTGGGTGCCCCAGCGGGATGGCACGTTCAGGTTAAAAATCAGCTCTTGCATGCACTGGCGCACACTGGCGTAATCCAGCTGATCCTTGCGTACAAAGGGTGCGAGATAAGTATCGAAGGAGCTAAATGCCTGGGCTCCAGCCCATTCGTTTTGCAATGTGCCAAGAAAGTTAACGATCTGCCCAACTGCACTGGTCAAGTGGGCGGGCGGTGCAGACTCCACTTTGCCGGGAACCCCATTCAACCCCTCGTGCAGCAGGGTGCGAAGTGACCAGCCTGCGCAATAGCCGGCCAACATATCCAGGTCATGGATGTGTAAATCGCCATCCCGATGGGCTGCACCAATCTCCGGGGAATAGACATGATTTAGCCAGTAATTGGCAATCATTTTACCGGCACTATTTAAAATCAGGCCGCCGAGAGAGTAGCCCTGGTTGGCATTAGCAGCGACACGCCAGTCCGCCTGCTCCAGATATTCTTCGATGGAAGCCCCAACATCTACCAGTGTTTGGCGATCATTACGTATGCGAGCATGTCGCTCCCGATAGGCGATGTAGGCCCGTGCTGTATCTATGTAATCGCAATTGATTAATATTTGCTCGGCGATATTTTGGATTTCCTCAATATCGACTGGTGTCGCTGCATCAAAGCGATGATTAATCACTTTCAGGATGCCCTGGGTTAGCCAATCAACTTCATCCTCACCAAATTCACCAGTAGCCCGCCCGGCTCGCACAAGTGCTGAAGTAATACGTTGAGAATCAAAAGCCATAGCGCGTCCATCCCGCTTTCGCACCAGAAAACTGCTTAGGTTTTGAGTAGGAGATATCGCACTGTCAATTTCAGGGGTAGAGGTGCTTGTCATGGGCCTTCCTTCACAGATTGTGAGGGAAGCTTAAAGAAGTGCAAGAGAGGAGTGCTTGATCTGGATCACTACATATGGTGCTTTTATGATTCAATTGGCACACTATGTTGTGCCTGGATGACAAGCCGCCTAGTTGAAAAACATTTAAATATCAAGGTGTCAGTACTAGGGTAATAGGGGTAGGGTGCAGTATTTTGTGGTGTGTTGCACAAGTAGTAGCGAGTTTCACGCTTGCTGCTAGATAACAATTGTCTAGTGGTCCTTTCGTTTAAGTGATTGGAGTACAGGGATTCCTATTCGACTAATTGAAGCAGCTTTTAAGGCAAGGATAAAAATTGACTCTAATTCATACTCCCAGTCGCGAGACACTGTATTCCCGCCTCTTTTTCTTATGATCCAATCCGATTAGAAATCTCCTTCAAACGAATAACCTGCTGAACATAGAGTGGTAACGCAGAGACCTTCCCGATAAAGTCGAAAACGTACATCAATAAGGCAACTATTAATCCGTAATTAACCAGGCCCTCATCGATTGCCGCTATGGGAGCGTAAACAAATAAAGCGATTATCCCAGTCCACAATATAAAGTAAGTGCAAGTTTCCAGGTCGCTCAATTCAATATTCCACCGCATAAGGCGCCGGAAGTGGGCTTTTGCATGCTCAACATTTGGTTGTTTAAGCGCATCAACCTGATATTCCAGCTCATTATTATAAGATTCATTCAGCTGGTAATTGGTATTTCCGATTACGCAATAGATCAGGATAATCAAAGCGAGAATTGCCAGGCAAGCCAGAAAGACGTTGAGATTGATAGCGCTGATGATAATGAGCAAACCCACCATACCAATAGAAACGGTAATAACTTCTGGCAGGCTATTTTCAAAGAATTCGACAATTTCAGTTAATAAACTGGAGCGTGCAGTGATAGTCGACACCGACTGCCTTTTTGTTTTTTCACGGGCCACCATTTCCGACGTAACTACCTGGTAAATATGTGCATAGATTCGTGTATCGTAAAATCTTCGAGCACTTCCCATAAGGACAGAGATAGTGCCCAAGATTGCCAATAAATAAATGCCATCATAGGACTGTTCTAATAGACTATTGATAGCCCAGCCGATGGCAAGTGGAAAAAGTAGTTCGAGGAGTGTTTCAATAACGACCAGCGATAGGGTCAAGGATACTCGCCACTTAAACCGGGTAAAAATCGAAAGTAAAGAATGTTTGTGCTTGCCTTTCGTATAATCATCATCTGTTGATTTTGAAACAGTGGTAACTGGCTGAGTCATTTAACAACACTCTCAATGGTTAACGAGCAACGCCATTGCAAAATGTGTGAAACGCTAAATCGGCCAGCGTATCGTGATCTATGGATTCTGCATTTTTTGTTAGCCAGGATGTATAAAGCAGGCCCTCTACCAGGTTTACCACCCAGGAAGTAGGAAGTTTCTTGGACAGGCTGCCTTCAGATTTTGCGTATTCCACCAGTGTAGCGATTTCACTCTCTTGTTTCTCATAGATAGCGGTGAGCTCTGGGTCATCTTCATTAAAGTCTCCCAACTTCATTAAAAACTCCATTTCGGCCGACAGCGGAAAAATCGCTTTAAACATCAGGTGGAAGGCTTGCAGAGCCGATTCAGCCTCGCTTTCCAAGTGTTCGGTCGCTTTATCAAATGCCTCCAGGCAGTGAATCGCAACCGCCTTAATCAGCTTTTCTCTCGTGTCATAAAGACGGTAAAGGGTAGTGCGCCCAACTCCGGCCGCCCGGGCAATATCGCTAAAGGATGCCTCCCTATTTTTGCTCAGGAGTTCCATACCTGCCTTCATGATCGCAGTTTGTGACTTCTGAATACGCGCATCTAGGTGATCAGTCATGGAGTTATTACCCGAACTTTATGGAACATACTTGTATCATAATGCCTTACAAGTTATGGTGCAAGTGTGTTCCATAAATTGTAAGTTGTCTAGGCATGATGAAAATTGCGGGAATCTGGTTAAAGCGGCGGGCTGCAGGTATTGCTGCCACCAGCTTGCTGGTCTTGGTGGGGCTGTGGCTTATGGTTGAGCAACAGCCAGCAGCCATGGTGGAGAAGCCCAAAGAGTTTGGCCTTACTGTTACTGTCGTGGAGGCAGTACCGGCGGATGCTCAGCTTGAAGTCAAAACAACAGGCATAACACAACCCCGCTGGGCGACTGAAGTTATCGCCTCAGTCAGCGGGCGTGTCACCCATATTGCTAACCACGCAATGCCGGGCAATCTCATTAGGAAAGGAGAAATACTGGCGTCGCTACAGGATACTTTTTATCAGGCTGAGCTCAGTGCTGCTCAAGCCAGAGTGTCAGAGGCTGAACTCAACTTGGCCGAGATACTCACGCGTCAATACGTGGCAAAACGAGGGGATAAAGCGAAGTCATCATTTGGCCGACTGGAGCCGCATGTCAAAGCCGCAGAGGCAAATCGAGAAGCGGCGAAGGGAGCTCTCGCATCCTCACAGCAGAGGTTGGCTGATACACAAATTAAAGCGCCTTTTGACTCGGTGATTATTGCCGATTTAATCCATCCTGGCCAATGGATAAATGAGGGGGATGTACTCTTTCGAGTAGCAGCCAGTGAGTACCTGGATATCCAAGTTGAGCTTTCTGAGCAGACTTGGCAGCGGTTAAACGGCCTTCAGCAAGATCCCTGCAAAATCACTATAGAGGCGCCTGACGGACAACAATGGCAGGCCTCGGTCCGTTACCTAAGCCCAATCATGGATGCGGACACCCGCCAGCGCAGCCTTATGTTGCAAGTGGCTAACCCCTTTCAGCGCCAGACTCCCTTGCTCGCCGATCAGCAGGTTGATGTAGTGTTTGGAGGCAACACGCAGAGCTATGTTGTCAGTGCACCAGCATCGGTTCTTACAGAAGATGGGAAAGTATGGAGCGTTTCTGAACAATCACTCCTTTTGGAAGAGATAGAGCTACTGGATATGCGGCCGGATTCGGTTCTATTTCGTTACAAGAATCGACCCCACCAGAATCGTCAGCTTATTCGCTTTCCTTTGACCAACTTTGTAGAAGGTCAAGCGGTTGCAATGACTATCCACTAAGGCCTGGAAATGAAAACACTCTCACGCTGGTTCCTGGATAACCCAGTTGCCGCTAACCTTCTCATGGCTTTCATTCTGGTTGCAGGCTTGCTGACCTTTCAAAATCTGCGGGTGGAAAGCTTTCCACAAATTCCACCTACGGAAGTCGAAATCTCCGTTGTCTACCCCGGCGGCACTGCCCGCCAGGTCGATGAGAGCATTACACAGCGTATTGAGGAAGCTATTAGTGGTGTTGCAGGAATAAAGCGCATAACCAGCCAATCAAGCAAAGGTTACGCTTCATTGGTAGTGAAAAAAAATACAAATGTGAAGCTGGATCGTTTGATTGAAGATATTCGCAATCAAGTTGAAAGTATCGAAGGCTTTCCCGCATTGGCGGAGCGGCCGCGTATTTATCGCAGTGAATATACGAATCTTGCGGCGTTTGTCATGGTCTACGGTGGTGACAATAATGATTCGCTTCAGCAGGTATCCTCACGAGTAGAGCGAGTGCTTAAGAAACATCCTGCTATTTCCAAAGTGACAAATCTGGGGAAAAGAAAGCAACTATTGGCTATAGAGCCAGACCTCAGGAAACTTCAACGCTACGGTTTGTCTCTTGAGAACCTAACGGAACGTATTCGCCAGTGGTCAGTGGAATATCGCAGTGGTGAATTAAGAACGGCCAATGGAAATATTGTGCTGCAGGGCAGTTCCCTGGCTGACAACTTGGCGGAACTGAGGAATATCCCCATTATCACTACATCGACGGCACGAGTGAGACTCAGTGATATCGCTACTGTTAAGCGAGATTATGAGCAAACCGACAGTATTGTTCGATATCAAGGGCAACCTGCAGTCGCACTGATGGTATCCACCAGCCAAAAAGACAACCTGTTTCATATCCATGAAGCCACAAAATCAGTATTAGAATCATTGGAATCGACATTACCCAGGAACATGCAGTTGGATGTAATGGCGGATATGTCTCCCTATATTTCCGATCAATTAGACTTGCTAAGTTCCAACGCCTTGCAGGGATTATTAATCGTCTTATTGCTATTGGTGCTTTTTTTAGATACGCGGCTAGCCTTTTGGGTTGCCTTAGGTATTCCCATATCCCTGGCTGGTGCGATTACATTGATGGGTTTTCCTTCCCTGGATTACAGCATCAACGATATCACTTTATTCGGTATGATTTTGGTACTGGGGATATTGGTAGATGATGCCGTTGTGGTCGGTGAAAGTATTCACCAGGCGAGACAAAATACAACTGACACCAAAGAAGCTGCCTGGAAGGGGGTTGAAGCCGTAGCCGTGCCCACAGTTTTTGGCGTATTGACTACAATCGCGGCCTTCTCACCGATGCTATGGATTGAAAATGAGTTGGCAAAGGTGCTGTCAGGATTCTCTGCTGTAGTGATATTTGCACTGATATTTTCATTAATTGAGAGCAAATTTATATTACCTGCGCATTTAAGCTATCCAAATACACATACTCAAACTAGTGGCGCAATAAAACGATGGATTGAGATTGCCAGAGAGAAATGTAACCGTTTATTAAATCGATTTTCGGATAAGATATATATTCCGCTTTTGTCATTGAGCCTGGCAAACCGGAAAATAAGCATTAGTCTATTTGCCACCTTTCTGCTGCTGGCCTATGGCGCTATGTTCAAGGGGCATATCGCCTCAGTATTCTTCCCTGAAATTCCCGGACGCTATGCCACGGTTAAAGTCACTATGCAGCATGGAGCTGCAAATACTTTAACGGAACGTAATACCGATCAACTTGAACAGGCCATCAAGCGCACCGCAAATAGGTTGCAACAGGAGTATGGGTTGCCGGAGTCACCTGTTAGCAAATATATCGTGTCAAAGGAAGGCACCAAGACCATAGAGTTGACAGCGGAATTAACACATGATGCCCTGGCCAGAGTAGAGAGCAACCGCTTTTTAGAGGAGCTGCGGCTGCAAACAGGTATCCTGGAGGGAAGCTATGCAGTGAAGTTTAGCCTTACGGAAGAGCCGGCGGGGGATACTGCCATTGCGGTGTCTGCCAGCAATCGAGATCAGGCGAAACAAGTGGCTGGCCGCCTCAAGGCTCTACTCGCGGAGTTACCCGGTGTGAACGATGTATACGATGATAGCCAACTTGCCAAAAGACAGCTGAAAATTACGGTCAATGAGCGGGGAGCCAGCCTGGGAATTGATCAAAGTCATCTGGCAGTGCTGATAGGGGGAGCATTCGGCCAGATTGAGATACATCGCCTGTTGGATAAAGGTGAAGAAACTCTAGTGTTGGCTCGCTTTCCTCAAACAGAAACTAAAACACTTGAGCAGTTAAAAGCTACACCTATTAACCTGGATAACAACAGCTATGTAAGCTTAGGCGAAATTGCCCAGCTTAAGTACGAGCGTGAACCCGAGGTTATTTATCGACGTAATCGCGATGAAGTGGTCAGTATCTATTGGCGTCAGAATCGCTCTGTCAATTCACCGGAAAACAACTGGGAGCGGTTAAAAGAAGAGCTGGTGCCAGAACTGGAGCGCCTTTATCCGGGTGTCCAAATTAAAGCCGTTGGTGAATTCGCCGAAATAGTAGAAGTACAGGCTGGATTTAAAAAGTCCATGTTGCTGACGCTTTTACTTATCTACGTTTTGTTGGCGATACCACTAAAATCCTATTGGCAACCTTTGATTATTATGTCGGTGATTCCAATGGGCTTTGCAGGGGCAATTATTGGACACGGCCTGTTGGGCTTCCCAGTAAGCTTATTATCCTTGTTTGGAATGATGGCAATGACTGGGGTAGTGATTAACGATTCCCTGGTTTTAATGAGCCGATTTAATCAGCTCTACGCGCAGGGCGTACCAGTAAAAACAGCGCTACTTCAAGCTGGGAAAAGTCGCGTAAGGGCAATTTTCTTAACTACGGTGACTACTATCTGTGGGTTGCTACCCTTATTAGCCGAAACCAGCGAGCAAGCCCAATATTTAAAGCCAGCGGCTATATCCCTGGTATTCGGGGAGCTATTTGCTACACCGATTACCCTAATCTTAATCCCTTTGTTACTTTCTTTTGGGCAGTACAAAAATACATCTAGGAGTGATAGCGCTTCACTTACTGAGCAAAGTTTACTTCAGGAAGTGAGGCAATTGTGATCCCTTCATTACTAAGTGCTTATTAGATCCATCACTAAATGCTTATTGTCTGACCATTAAGCTTACCGGTTACTCGGTAAGAATCAAAATTGGAATCCCTTTAAGTCAACTTTGGAAAGTAGCTACGCGAGTATGATCAGCTGCTTTCATGAGTCTTTTTGTTAGCGGAGTGTATTTTTCACCCAATTTGTATATAGGTGACAAATATCGTCAGAAAAGCACCGATATAGGCAGGCTTTAGTTTCTTCATTTTTTTAAATGCGACACAGAAAATTATTCACGAAAAAATAAAATTCTTTTCGTATTTTCATTTCGCGACTTACTGGAACTAATCTCTTAATCTCCACCTAACTTCAAAATCAAAAAAACACGAACTTCAGGCGTTTATGGACAAGTTATTTAGCAAGAAATTATTGGTACTGGCATTAACCGCGGCGTTGGCAGCTTGCGGTGGAGGGGGTGGGGGCTCTTCAGACTCCGAACCTGAGACACCAGCCGTAGGGGATGGTGGCAGCAACAATGGTGGTGATCAGGGTAGCGGAGACCAGGGAGATGGTAGTGGGTCCGGCGATACTGGGAGTAACACTCCGCTTCCAGATAATGATCCCTCAACCGTAACGGTCGGAGATGTTTCTACTTCCGATCTGGGGTTTGCCACAATAACTGCTACAGATATCACCCTGCCTGATGCAATGGTAAACGCCCAGGAAGTTTACCAGCTTGCACACTATATTGGCCGAACAGATAGTGAGCAAGATGAAGAAAATATCGATATCCCTATTCGTAGCTACACTGCGACCTGCGCGACTGATACAGATAAGCCTAGGATGTTTGTATCCACGACCTTATCTGAAGGACAAAGTGCCTCAAATCCAACCTATGGCTCCGTCTATGAACTCCAATACAACCCTGAAACTTCAAGTTTTGATCAAACTGGCAATACCACGATTCTGAAACAGTGTTATGAGTCTCACGGTATAACAGCTAGCGCAGACTGCTCCAGGGTTGCTGTTTTGTGTAACACAGAATATAAGGCTAGTGAGCGATACGATGTTAAGAAGGATCTAATTGAAGAGCACGGTATTGGCTGGATGAAGATTGAGGACAATCTTGACGCTGTTGCAGGTACCGATAATGAGAAAAAGTATAACGATCAGATTTGGCTGATGGAGTGGGATAACAAGCCTTTGTCCGAAGTACCTGATGCTTACGTCGTTAATAAAATGCATGGTGGCACTCATCTTGGCACCCAAGAACTATTATATGTTGAGGATGACAGTAAGGGACGAACCAGTTATGCATTTTCCGTGACTGCTCGAGTACTGGTTAGCGGTTCTCACTATTCTGCGGGACTTACAGTGATCGACCGGGATGACTGGTCAATGACCATGACGGGGGATGAGCGTAGGGGGTGGTATTGGCTATGTGGACATGGTCATGTACTGAATATCCGGGCTTTCTATAACCCTGGCAACGAAATGTTTGGTGCGCTCTGTACCAGTGATGGGAATAAATATCATCCCTCTCCTGGCTTGAATGCAATTGCCATCAAAATGGAAGATGATGGCTCCTCTGTCCTTGAAGGAACCTACAATCACGTGGTTCCTACAACAAGTGCAATGATTTCCAACGGGGGAGGGCACACAGTAGTCCCAGTTGATGCTAATACTAATTTATCTGTTATCGTTTCACCGAAGTACATCGAAGATGAGGATATGGATAGGTTCTTACAGGATACACTCGGTATTGATACCAGTGGAGATGGTCCCTTTGATGATCAATGTGCTGATAAAGCCAATAAGAATTGCTTCTTCTCGTATCTCGAGGAAATCGAATATGATGAGGGTGACTATTCACTGATACCAAGGCAAGGACTCTATTCTGGCGGCGCCCTGGATAAATCTTCCTTAACTCGCGTGGGTATCGCCAAGGTTGATTGGGAAGGCAATATTGAGGGGGTTGGCATCAAATGGCTGGCTGAAGACTCAGATTGCCAGATTAGCGACCCGCAACTGGTCGACCTGAAGAATGGTCGCTACCTGTTTGGCTATGCACAATTCCAGTGTATTTCCGATAACCTTCCATACAATCGTAGCTATAACAAGAAAGGCGAGGCCATGCGTATGCTGGTACCTAAAGCCTACTATGTGATGGAGATTGATGCGGATTTGAATGTGCTCGAGGGGCCGGTAAAACTCACCGATTACGGGTGGGGCGGACTGGATGAGCCAATGTATCTGGGTAACGGTAAAGTTGCCTGGAACTATATCAAGAACCCCACCTTTGAGAACTACATCGGCGGGCAGCAGAACGTCTGGCAAGCGATTGTTTACCACTCAAAAAGTGTGAACTAGTCCTGATCGGCTGGGGCAAGGTTTTACTTGCCCCAGTTTTTTCGTGAAACTGCCTATTTCAGCCAGCTATGCCAAAAAGCCTCCAGACTTTTCGAAAGTGCTGTACCGTTACTGCATATTTCGAGATTCCAGTGTTCCGGATAAAGTGACTGATAAAACCTGTCAGTGAAGCGATAATCAGCCAGGACAATCACTCCACGATCCGATTCTGAGCGAATTACTCGCCCTGCTGTTTGCAAAACCCTGGTTAACCCTGGATAGCGGTAGGCAATATCAAAACCAGTACCCACCGTTTTTGGGGTTCCATCATCAAAACCCTTGCGGATCAACTCCTGCTCTTCATTAACTTGTGGCAGGCCGGTACCCACAATGATGGTACCGATCAGTTTATTACCCACATAGTCTACGCCTTCTCCAAAAACTCCCCCCATAATTGCAAAGCCCAAAGTACGGGAACCTTCAGTGAAGGCTGCCAGGAATACTGCGCGCTGGCTTTCACTGGCCCCAGGTTCCTGCTGCAATAAATCCACTTCAGGAAAGCTTTGCTCAAATGCGACTGCCACTTGTTGGAGGAATCGGTACGAGGGGAAAAACACCAGATAGTTACCTGGATGGCCCTGGTAAGTACGAGCGATGATCTCTACCAAGTTTTCTGTAGCCTGATTACGTGATTTATAGCGGGTATCAACATATGGACAGAGGAAGACGCCTTGCTGTGATGGAAGAAAGGGAGAGGGTAGCTTCATGTATGGAGCCGAGCTGTTCACCCCCAGTTGCTGAAAGATATAATTTGCCGGGCGCAAGGTGGCAGAAAATAAGATAACTCCATGAAACTGGCGAATAGTTTGCTGGATATACCCGGCGGCATTCAAACAAAGCAGCTTGAACTGCTGCTCCTGCCAGGGCGTGCCCGCGTCAAATACCCGAGTGAGAGCTTGATGTTGTTCAGATAAGTCTTGCTCAATACATACATAGCGGTAAATGGACTTTAGCCATTCGCTAATTTCCTCTGGCGGTGATTGAGAGCTCTCCCATAGCTCACTGACTGTTAAGAGCACTTTATGGGCTGCCCTGGAAACGGTCACCGGCTGGTTTTCTGGCGATGTGAGAGAAGTCACCCACACTTCGGTGCCTGATTTGTTTAATTGAGCGTGGCTTTTGTTGGTGGCTTCAGGATCTTTAAGCTGTTTAACCCACCGGTCAATCGCCCTCACCAGTGCCTGGATGCTGCGCTGCAGCTTGGGGTGACTTCCTTTACAGCTTGCCGCGGCACGGCGGGTTTCCTTGCGGCTCAGGGTCACACTGTACATATCACAGGCGCGGTCACTGAGATTGTGGGCTTCATCCACAAGTAGCGCACGGCGCTGGCTCTGCTCCTGTAGAGCCGTCAGTCGCACTAGGGGATCAAATACATAGTTAAAATCGCATACTATGAGGTCTGCCCAAGGCAGCATTTGCAGGGACAGCTCGAAGGGGCACAGCTGCAATTCTTCTGCGACTTTTGCCAGCAGTTGCGGAGAGAGAAGAGGTGAGCCTAGAAGTTTCTTGCGCGCAGCCGGCAATCGGTCAAAAAAACCTATTGTGCGTGGGCAAACACCCTCCTGGTCGCGGCTACACATACCAAGACTACAGGCACAGGTTTTTTCCCTGGCCTGTATTTCCAGCAGGGATAACTCTAGGCCACGCTTATGTAGGCTCTCTACGGTTTCCCTGACCACCTGCCGTCCTGAGTTTTTTGCAGTAAGGTAAACCAGCTGGTCTAGCTGCTTTTCTCCTAGGGCCTTGATGGCAGGGAATAGGGTACTGATGGTTTTACCGATTCCCGTGGGCGCCTCTGCGACCAACTCGCCACCATCTCTCAAACAACGATAGGTGGCTACGGCTAGCTGACGTTGGCCTGGCCGATACTTGGGAAAGGGGAATGCCAGGGCTTGGGCACTGGTAGCCACCTGTTGACGATGCTCCTGCCAGCTCTTGTGCCATTGGATATAATCTGCAAGCGCAGCGAGGGTGAAACTCTCCAGTGCTTCCCAGTTGAACTCTTGCAATTCCGGGTAAGGCTTCTTCTCTTTAAGGTTGTACCAGAGCATTTGCAGTGCCACACGATCGCTGCCCTCACCGGTGCCTCCTTGCCCATGCCTTTGCTGGAACAGGTAACAGAATCCGTAGACTTTTAGCTGAGCCCACTGCAACTGCCGAATAGCCTCTGGTAATTTGGAAGGAGGGCAGTAAGTGGTTTTGATCTCATCGATCTGTACAGGGGTATGCAGATCTGCCTGCGGGTGAAAGATATCCACCCTGCCAGTAAGAACCACATCATAGCCTTCACATCGTACTTGAACTTGCAATGGATATTCAGCTTCACTGCCTTTGGGGCGCTTCTTTTGCAGTTTCTTGTGTGTGCGAATGCCCTCTTGGGCGGAGGGGCCGGAACCTGCGTCATTAATCAGGTCGCCGCTTCGACAGGAAAATGCGACCAGCTCACCAACCGAAAGGTGCAGGAATGAGGCCTGTATAGTAGCACTAATGGTTGTCGTTGAGTGGAGTTCTGTGGCCGCTTCATTCAAGACTATAGCCACTCCACGTGAATTACCCTATGGGGCACCCGCTGGCTGGCAAAAAATGTAAGCCAGCGTTGCTGGTTTTGTTGCAGCCGATCTCCGGGCCCTTTCACTTCTATCAGTTCGTAGTCCCCAGCTGCAGGAAACAGGATAAGATCCGGCAGTCCGTTGCGGTGATGGGCAATATCACTCAGTATCCGTTGGAAGAGGGAGCGCCAATGGGAGGTTGGTATTCTTTCCATTGCGGTAGTTACTAATTCCTTGGGCAGAGCATCCCAGGCAACCAGCGGATTGGAAATCCCCCACTTATCGCGATAGCTACACCATACCCTCTCTCGCAGGGTATCTTTATCCAGTTCAGCCAACCTCTGATCAAGTAGGGTACGGCGGGAAAGATAGAAGTCAGCTGTCCTGAAGTCACTGGGAGCAGACTGGAAGGGGTTAAAGAAAGCCCCTGGTATCGATGCAAACAAGATGTCCCAGATATAGAGACCAAGAATGCCGTTTAGCAAGCAGTTCTCAACATAGTAACAATTGCCCTCTGACAACTGTTCCAGGTGTAAGGCAACCTGAATCTCAACTCGCTCAGGACTCTGGGGCAGGACTATCGTTTCCGTAGGAGGGCGATAGCGCTTCGGCGCTGGCCATTCTTTAGCGCAATCCAGGTCTTTGGCTGTACGGTGGCCAAAACTCTCGGCAAATATTTTTTCTGCTTCATCCAGAGGCGCTTCAAGAATCTGCTGACAAAGTCCAAGCCCTTTGCCAGTATCGCCATTCTTAATTGCAATACGTGCGCGCCTCTCTCTAGCCGGTGGCCGTTGGCACATTTTGTATAGCCGATCTGCTGCCGCTAGTTCACCCATACGCTCTAGCTGACGGGCCAGTTTTAAACGCAGGCGATCCAGGCGCCGGTGAAGCGCGGCATCCCCCGTTATTCCTGATGGCAGCTGCTCTGCCAGGGTGAGGATATCAGATGTCTCGCCTGTCAACGCCTGTTCGGCCAGATCCAGACAATGGTAATAGTTCAAATGCTGATCTATCTGTTCCCGGTTCTGGAAAGGCAGATTTTGTAGATCCAATGGATAATCTTCGTAACGGAAAAGCCCCAGATCCCGCAGAACATAATCTGTCAGGTCCTGGTTAAGGTTGCCAAAGAAGCAAAGCTTGAAGGTTTCAAAGCAACTGGCGTGCTGAACAGCTAATAAGGTATCAGCGGCCAGTAATTTGTGTATTCCAGAATCCACGCCATGTTCCATGAGGGCAGCTATCAGGTCAGCTCGCTTAAGTGCTTTTGGTAGAGGCTTGTTACTCGCTCTGAATAGTTCAGGCTTGGTGAAAAGAGGTAACAACTCCTGGTTAGATATCTGAGGGTTTAGTCGCAATAATCCACTTACCTCCAGTTCCCGACATGCATGCTCCAGATCTTCTATTTCTGCATATTGCAATTTACTGAGACGGAACAAGGCCCCAGCTGATGAGGGGGCGCCTTTGCGAGACAAAAGTCTTACATATAGTTTTTGGCCACTGATGCCAAGTGACATAAAGCGCTCGTAAAATTGATCCTCTCCTGCTGACAGCAATGATTTATAACGGGCTGTGACAAACTTCATCAAGGTTAAGAAGTTGGTCAAGTAGTAATCAGCAGGAAGCTCTACGGCGACAGTCATGGGGATATGGGCAACAAAAAAACTGTATGGTTATACAGCAAGTTGATTGGATGGACAAATTCCTCGGCTGACCCACCAATCACCATCCGTTCACCACATGCGCATAGCTATTTGGAGAGGGTTTAGAGTCAAGCTGTGTCCAAGGGGGTTAACTGCCAAACTCCAGGCTTTTTTCTCAGTAAAACGGCCCTTCTTTCCCATGGTCGGAAGAGGTGAGATCGTCCAGGCTTACTGCACGATTTATAAACAAATTCGCAATGGTTCTGCTGTACGTGCGGCTTTGAGCAAATCTAATGCCTCAAGAAGTTAGCAGTTACGGGAGCCACCCATCCATTGAAAGCTCTATTCCTGATTGAATTCAGAATCTGGAGTTACCACCAGCCCCAATTCACCGGTCAGTCCACCCCTTTGGATTGGTATCCCCTTTATTAGCGTCAAAATATTGTAAAAGGAGTTACTATGAAGACGTTAAGACCGATCGCAGCCACAGTACTATTCGCTGTTGGCAATATTGCAGTCGCCAACACTTCCATTATTAACCAGATAGGTAATGGAAATACCGCAACTCCCGATCAAAGTGATCCTACTGTCAGCAATAGCCTGATTGTTCAAACCCAAATTGGGGATGACAACACCTCCACAGCAACCCAAGCGACAAGCACAACCAACAGTGCCGCCATCCTTACTCAGGTTGGCTCTATGAATACTGTAACTACCACGCAGGAAAACACAACCGATAGTAGTTTAATTCTTGTCAATCAATTTGGGGATAACCATGTAGCGGATGCAAGCCAGAATAATAATATTTCTCAAACGGTTGGCGTTATTATACAAAGTGGTAATTCCAATACCGCAACGATGATACAACAAGAAGACATCACAGCAAGCGCGGTTTTTGTTAGCCAATTTGGTTCTGGAAACTCTGTCTTTCTGGAGCAACTACAAAGAGTTGATCTCAGTCTTTCGGTAGTAAATCAGGTGGGAGACTCAAACTCCACCATCTTTGAGCAGGATCAGGATGTCGTATTCAGTACCGCCTTAGTGAATCAATTTGGTTCATCCAATATGGCTGATATGGAGCAAGATGAGACTATTACTGCTAGCTTTGCCTCAATTCAGCAAGTAGGAACTAACAATACTGCATTTAATGAGCAGGAAGAGGACATTTCATTTAGTTTTGGCTCAGTTATCCAACTTGGTGATTCAAACTTCGCAGATATTGACCAGGAAGCACTTATATCAACCACAGGGCTACTATTTCAATCAGGCTCCTCCAACTTTGCGAGACTTGATCAGGGTGAAGATTTTTCTGGCTCTGAAGCTGTGTCCAGTTTTGCCTCTGTTACCCAATTAGGTTCACTGAATGAAACTGATGTAGATCAGGGGACAAGTGGCTCAGCATTTTTCAGCACATTAATTCTGTTACAGTCTGGAGCTATGAACACCTCTGTTATCGGTCAAAACGATACAAACTCAAGCAGTATCCTAGCCTCCCAATTTGGAACCTCTAATGATTACCTTGCCAGTCAGGCTGGCTCCAATGAGTCAATCACTGCAATCCAAATTGGTACAGGAAACACGGGTACAAACCTGCAATAGTTTCGGGTGATCCCTGGAAAGGGTCTCCGTAACAGCTGACTACTCCAAATTGTTAGCCAGCTTTCTCTCTGAGAGTTAATGAAGTAAAAGGACTTGTCATGAAAAGGTTAACATCAATAGCCGCAGCGCTATTAGTGATTGTTGGCAATAATGCTATAGCGAACAACAATACTTCCATTGTTATACAGCAAGGAAACGGGAATACTGCAAATCCTGACCAAAGTGATCCAACAGTCCACGACAATCTTATTGTTCAAACCCAAATTGGTAATAGCAATACCTCTACCGCAACCCAAACAACCAACACTAACGGAAGTTCTGCCTTCCTAACCCAGATTGGCTCACTGAATACAGTAACGTCTACTCAGCAAGATGGCACAACTACCAGTACAGTAATTGCCACTCAGGCTGGAAACAACAATACCCTGGATTTTTTGCAAGGTGATGCCACGTTGAGCTCAGCCACAATTATCCAAGGTGGCGAAATGAATAGTGCAGTCGTAAATCAAAATGACGATATAAACGGAGGCATTATCCTTATCAATCAGCAAGGCAATTCCAACGACATATTTCTAGACCAGCTTCAAAGGGTGGATAGTAGTATCTCTATTGTGAATCAAATCGGTGATTCAAACTTTGTAAATTTTGACCAGGACAGGGATGTAACCACAAGCCTGGCATCAGTATCCCAGGTCGGTAGCTCAAACAGTGCTTCCATGGAACAGGATGAAGTCGTTACTTCCAGTATTGCAATCATTGACCAGAATGGCACATCAAACTTTGGGAATATAGAACAGGAGGGCGATCAGGGTGCCGTAGTTTCCAGTGTGGCGGTAGTGGTGCAAACTGGAGATTCAAACACTGGACGCGTAGACCAGGAGGCAACAACTTCCTCGACAAGCCAGATTATTCAATCTGGGACCTCTAACTTTGCCGACCTGGATCAGGGCAATGAAAATGTGCCATTAACAACCCTTTCTAGTTTTGCGTCCTTGGCTCAAACTGGAACCTCAAATACAGCAGACGTGGATCAAGGCATATCAGGTTCTGTCTTTTTTAGTGTGCTAATCGCAAATCAGATTGGTGAACTCAATGATGTCAGCCTTTCCCAGAATGGTACTGTTAGCAGCAGTCTTATAGTTACACAAATTGGCACATCCAATATGGAAACAGCCGTGCAATCTGGTACAAATGAATCAATCAGCGTTACTCAACTTGGCACCGGCAATATGGGAACGCACTTGCAATAGCTTTGTGCCACGTTTCTATTATTGAATAATAGCCAGCTATGTAATCACTAAGACATTTGTGACTATACGCGCTGGCTTTTACTTCATGTATCGTAGGACTTTGCGATACCTAAAAATAATAAACCACAAAAAAAGTACAATTGGGGAAATACACAACAGGATTAACTGGTTTCTCAACACTGCCATATTCATAGTGGCAACTACCGTCCCTATTTCATAAATGTCTGTCACCATTATGAGTGGCAGAAAGAACCCCCAAAATCTCGGTGTGGCGATTCGCCTTGCAAAGGCCAAACCATAAAAGCCAACAAAATAGGTGCTATAGATAATGAAGCTGGCAATCAACCACCAAACCGATTGATTGTATTCATTCAGAACGAATGCTTCATATTGAGACAAGATTTCAATAGGTAGCAGCAAAAAAAACAATATCTTCCAGGTGAAACTGGATTTATAGATATATGTTTCATCACTGAGAGAATTTTCCGTTGCCTGATACACATCCTGCATAAAACATCCTTGTTGTTATTGCCTAGTGAGCAAAGTTTATTAAATTGCTCTTGTAGCCAGATCTTCTCGATGCTTTTCCATTATAAAGAGCGCCGGGGCACACCAGGCGTCCCAATCAACAGAAGGGCGCAGAGGATATTCCTCTCAACGTCAATGTCAACCGCTTACAACACCAATTTAACCACATTGAGACATTAATCTTTAACTTTGTTGTTTTTATTCAAATTCATACTGTTTGAAGTGGTTTTTGACGAGGTAAATACCTACTTTGGGGTAGTCGCCTAATGGTAATAAGTTGAAGATTTTATTTGTCATAAAGAGTCAGGTGTCACAATCTATTCGGTACAAATATCCCATTTACAAGTTAGGAAACCAAAAACTATAAAGGCCACTGAATAATGCTTGTTCACTTTTTGGGTTCAGGCCTCGTCCATATCCAAAGCATTGCGCAACCAATGCCACCCACGATAAAGATTAATAAGTAGAGATTACTGAAATGATGAAGGGCAACGGCCATGGACAATAGCATTGTTAATGTTGCCAGCCACTTGGTTCTACGACTGATATGGCCGCTCCGCCAGGTTTTTATCAGGTTCCCAAATAGATGGTGATCCTCAATCCATTGATGCAAACGCTCTGAGCTACGTGAAGCTGCCCAGGCACTTAGAACAATAAAAACGGCTGCAGGCAAGCCCGGCAATATAACCCCAATTATCCCCACTATCAAAAAGAAACAGGCTAGGGCACCCCACAACCAGCGCAGCCACCCTTTAGCCAATGGGGGCGTCGATGTATAAGCGATATCATCGCTGCTCTGTTTCAAAGTTATATCTCCTGACCCCTATTTTGAACAAGGAAGATAATCCAGGTATCTATTCAAATAGAACCCTGATTTTTCCTGATTAAGCCCAGTATTAAATAGGACCTCCACCTCCTAGATTGACCCAATACTAAGGGAGAGTGGCGCTACAATCCAGCTCAATACAGGATCCAGGGCGGCCTATCAGTCATTTCTTATTTCCAAACTTTCTTCTCATGTAAATAGGATTTTCTTCCTACAGCATACAAGCGCCACTGGCACTAATCTTTATTTATTGTCTCCATACCTAACGAATTAATGCCATTATGCGTCAATCGGCATGGAAGTTACTGATCGATCTTAAGGAAATTTACAAAGTATTTCCCGCCCGATTACCCATTCGGCTGCATTTCAGATTTAAGAGCTTGCTTTAAGCATGCCAGAACAAACGAAGCCCTTTTATACAAAGGTCGTTAATATGAAATCTCACGCTCAATTCCTGACTATAGCCGCACTGATGTTCAATGGAAGTGTTTTTGCCGCTAACAATTCGGTAGATCTGTATCAAACCGGATGGGAGAATATTGCAAGCTCAATTCAAGCGGGCGCAAATACAAATGGAAATGTCAGTACATTAATCCAAAACGGGACCAGTAACTCCGTTACCACTTATCAAGTGAATAACAGCTTAAATAATACAATTTCCACTACCCAGAGCGGAACTGGTAATTTGATTCCAGTCATTGAGCAAAACAGTAGTAATGAAGCATCAGTTAAAATTCATCAAGTTGGTGACGACAATCTGGCAGAAACGCTACAAAATAATACTGTATCCAGCGCAATAACTTTTTTACAGGAGGGAAGTGGAAACCAATCTTATAGCTCGCAGGTAAATTCAAATAATGACAGTTTACTAATCAGTCAAAAGGAATCCTCGAACCTGGTTTCAGTTGTTCAGAAAACGACAACAAACAATACGATCGTAATTAATCAGCATGGGGATAACAATAGTGCAGAAGGAGGCCAGATAAAAGAAAGCTCTGGTAAAGTGGTGGTCTCTCAAAAAGGTAACTCCAATTCAGCAGAGTTTCTGCAAACCTTGGGTCTAGCGAATACGTTGTCAATTAGCCAGGATGGAGACAGCAATAACGCAACAACGTCACAAAGGTCTATTTCTAACAGCGTTGCCTCAACGACACAAACCGGACTATCAAACACCGCGATAATCGAGCAGGAACTACTTTCCAACGGTATTGCTGAGATTAATCAAACTGGTGATACAAATGTTGTCTCAATCTTACAAGCAGGTTCCTACATTCAAGCTTATTTAAGCCAAGAAGGTGCAAATAATTCCTTGTCTATCACCCAGGTAGGGAGTTCTCATTCTGTCGTAGCCAACCAAACCGGTTCGCTAAATACGGCAACAATTAACCAGCTTGGAGCATCGAATGTTGTAGTGGTCATTCAGGCTGGCGCATCGAATGCATTAAATATCAACCAGGCTACTAATGGTAATACTGTTTACACTACTCAGGATGGAACGGGAAATATCATCGTAGTTTCGCAATAGCAGTATTATTTAGTTAACTATGAACAATAGAAATATAGGAATTTCTTACTAAGCTGATTACCCCTATATGTTTAAACTTTATTCCCAGCTTTTTGAGACCTTCTTCCTAAAGATAACTTCCGCAACCCAGCGCTATACTTCCAGTGTCACCTCTATTTTACCTAGAAAGCCAGACAAGCAGTAGGAACTCTCTAAGGATGAAATGCTGTAGAGGTGACTCCACTTCAACTTTAACGACAAAGATTTGAAAGCATTCTCCGCCTAATTAGCTGTTCAGCTGAGTTCCTTATCAATCTACTCTCAATTGCAATCCTAAGCGCTATTCGCTTCAGTGGTGAGTAAGATGAGAGTTGGCAGCATGGCTAACCTGGGCCAAATTGATTCAGCAAATATGGATAGCTATGAACACCTGTTACAAGCTGCCGACCTGGATGACTTAATTCAAGCGATCCTCGAGCATGGATATGAGGTGTATGGTCCTACATTGGTCGATAAGGCCATCACTTATGGCAAGATTCTCTCGTCGGCCGATCTACCCCAAGGTTGGACTGATGAACAAGAAGGGGGGCATTACCGGGTAAAGCGCCGTACGGACAATGCCTACTTTGGCTATGTCGTGGGGCCCCACTCGTGGAAAAAATACCTGCAATTACCTCATCGACCCATTTGGAAATCCTCTCGTCAGGAACAAGAAGTTCAAATTATCGAAATCAAGGAGGACGTCCCCAAGCTGGCATTCCTCGGCGTGCGTAGCTGTGAGCTACACGCCATTGCTATCCAAGATCGTGTCCTGATAGAGAGTGACTACCCCAACAGTAATTATCGAGACAGAAGAAGTGGGCTATTTACCGTAGCAGTAAACTGTACCACTGCGGCTCCCACATGCTTTTGCACGGCTATGCAAACAGGTCCTGCCGTGACTCTTACCAGTGATCTAACGATGACAGAAGTATTGGAGGGTAAGCGCCACTTCTTTTTGATTGAAAGCGGTACCGAGTTAGGAGCGCAGATCCTGGCGCAGTTACCCCTCAAGCCCTCCACGGTAGAGGAGAAGCAGCAGGCACAGAAGGGCATAGAAAGCGCTGAAACTCAAATGCGACAGGGACCGCGTCACTTCGATAGCTCTGATCTAAAGGAGTTACTGTACCGCAATTTTGAGAGCCCCAGTTGGGATAAAGTGGCGGAACGGTGTTTATCCTGTGCCAACTGCACCATGGCCTGCCCTACCTGTTTCTGTTCTACCGTTGAAGATACTACAGACCTCAGCGGAGAAAATGCCGAGCGCTGGGAGCGCTGGGACTCATGCTTTACGTCGGACTTCAGCCATATCACCGGGGGCTCGGTGCGCGCAGACACGCGCTCACGCTATCGGCAGTGGATGACACATAAGCTTGCTACCTGGCATGACCAGTTTGATAGCTCTGGGTGTGTAGGCTGCGGCCGCTGTATCACCTGGTGTCCGGTGGGTATCGACCTGACAGAGGAAGTCAGGACTATTCGTAACCTGGAACAGCCATGAAGACTATTGCCAACCTGCTGCATGAACACCCTTTCTTTCATGGTTTGCCAGAAAGCGATCTGCAGTTTCTTGCCTCATGTGCGGAAAACTGCGTCTACCACGAGGGAGAACATCTCGCTAAGGAGGATACGCCGGCCAATCATTTCTTTCTGATCCGCAGTGGGCGGGTGGCGGTAGAAACCTTTGTGCCTAACCGCGGCGCCTTATGCCTGCTGACCCTACACGGCGGCGATATTTTCGGCTGGTCCTGGCTCTTTCCACCTTACATTTCAGCCTTCGATGCACGTGCTCTGGAGGAAGTTCGCAGCATACGCCTCGGTGGCGCCTGCTTGCGGGAAAAGTGCGAAACAGAACCTCGTCTCGGCTTCGAATTGATGAAGCGCTTTGCCCGGATTGCAACCGAGCGATTGCAGTCCGCTCGTATTCAATTACTCGATATCTATGGCTCCACCCCACCTGAGCCGGGTACGACTCCGTGATCCCCGAAGTCTACAAGGTGATTCACAGGCAGGAAGAGTACCCGGGAACCTTCACCTTGCATCTAGAAAGTCCGGCATCACCCCCCATGGTCTATGGGCCAGGCCAGTTCAATATGCTCTATGCCTTTGGTACTGGTGAATCTGCTATTTCATTCAGTGGTCTGGAAGTGGAGGAGGGTCTGTTGGTTCATACCATTCGGGCACAAGGGACTGTGACTCGAGCACTGGCGCGATTAAAGAAAGGGGATTCACTGGGAGTTCGCGGCCCGTTTGGAAGAGGTTGGCCACTACAGGGCATTGAGGGCAAGGAGCTGCTGCTTATAGCAGGTGGCCTGGGCCTGGCACCTTTGCGACCTGTCGTTTACAGGGCTTGGCAAGGGAAACTGAAGGCCAGTCGGGCCCGGCTTTTCTACGGTGCACGTCGCCCAACAGAGCTTCTTTATGGAGATGAAATTCCACACTGGATAGCAAAGCTGGATGTGGTGATGTCTGTTGATCACGGCGACAACGCCTGGCCTGGGCATATTGGCGTCATTACTGATCCTCTACAGGCTTCTGATATCGACGGCGCCAATACGGTCGCTTTCCTGTGCGGGCCGGAAATTATGATGCGCTTTTGCATTCAGGTGCTGCTGCGCAAAGGGGTTCCTGAATCTGCTATCTACCTTTCTATGGAGCGTAATATGAAATGCGCCATTGGTCTCTGCGGACACTGCCAATGGGGGCCAAACTTTATCTGTAAGGACGGCCCCGTATTCTGCTACCAGGATATCCGCGCATGGTTCCAGATCCACGGCTTATAGCAACCGAAAAGGGGAAACCCAAGCTGGCGGTATGGAAGTTTACTTCCTGCGACGGCTGCCAACTGAGTCTGCTTGACTGTGAAGACGAACTCCTATTGCTTGCTGAGGAAGTGGAGATTGCCTACTTCCTGGAAGCGTCCAGCAAGGTGGAGGAGGGACCCTATGATATTTCCCTGGTGGAGGGCTCAATCACCACACCTGATGATGTACAAAGGATTCAGAAGGTCAGAAAGCAATCCAGGTTCCTGGTTTCTATTGGCGCCTGTGCTACCGCTGGGGGCATCCAGTCTCTGCGCAATTTTGCCGATGTCACTGAATTTACGTCCGTTGTGTATGCCCGGCCTGATTACATAGCAACCCTGAAAGATTCCACACCTATCTCTGCGCATGTTCCGGTGGACTTTGAGTTACAGGGTTGCCCAATCAACAAGCTTCAATTGTTGGAAGTAATCAGTGCATTTTTGAATCAACGGGCACCGCAGGTTTCTGCACACTCCGTTTGTATTGAGTGCAAGTTGAAAGGCAATGTCTGTGTCTGGGTGGCTCACGGTACCCCCTGTATGGGGCCAATCACCCATGCAGGTTGTGGCGCGCTATGTCCAAGCTATAACCGTGGCTGCTATGCCTGCTATGGCCCCAAGGAAAACCCTAATGGAGAATCTCTTTGCCACTGGTGGGCAGAAAAACTGGGTACAGACAAAGCAACAATTATTGAAAATATTAGAAATTACAATGCATTAGCAGGTTCTTTTAAGAAAATAGGTGAAAGTCTGGAAGTGAATAAAAAACGTACTACTTAAAGGAGTTTATGAAGAGTGTCGGGTAAAGGCAAAACCATCAAAGTTGATTATCTTGCGCGGGTTGAAGGCGAGGGGGCGCTCTTTATTCGATACGATGATGATCAAGTGCACGATGTTCAGCTGAAGATCTTTGAGCCTCCGCGTTTTTTTGAAGCCTTCTTGCGCGGACGTGATTACACTGAGGCTCCCGACATTACTGCCCGCATATGTGGCATCTGCCCAGTGGCCTACCAGATGAGTGCCCTACATGCTATGGAAGATGCTCTGGACTTGGTGCCCACGCCAGAGCTAAGGACCCTGCGCCGGTTGCTCTACTGCGGGGAATGGATTGAGAGCCACATGTTGCATGTCAGTATGCTGCATGCGCCAGACTTCCTCGGTTACCCCAGTGCTGTAGCTATGGCCAAGGATCACCCGGAGATAGTCCGCCAAGCTCTCGAGATAAAGAAAGCAGGCAATGCGCTGCTGCGACTGCTTGGAGGGCGGGAAGTCCACCCGATCAATGTCCGGGTTGGAGGCTTCTATCGAACACCTACTCCGGAGCAATTCGAGAGCTTGCGCGAACAGCTATTGGCCGCTCGTGATTTAGCCGAGCAAATGTGTCGATGGTCAGCTAGATTGCCATTCCCGGAAAACAACCAGGAGTTTGAGTTTGTTTCCTTAGTCAATCCAGACGAATACCCGATGAATGAAGGTCGCATTCAATCGAGTAGGGGACTGGATATTTCAGCAGGTGACTATGAGCAATATTTTCGTGAAGAGCAGGTACCGCACAGCACCGCTCTTCACAGTATTCTGATCGAACGCGGCGCCTACCTGGTCGGGCCAATGGCGCGCTTCAATCTTAACTATTCCCGCCTCTCTTCGAGGGTCAAGCAAGTGGCAGAAGAGCTGGATTTTAGGCCGCCCTGCACCAACCCATTCAAGAGCATTGTGGTGCGTTGCCTGGAAGTGCTTTATGCCTTCGATGAGGCACTGCGGATTATCGAGAATTACCAGCCTCCAGCCCATCCCTACCTCACCGTCAAACCACGGAAGGCCAGTGGCTGCGCCGCTACCGAAGCTCCACGTGGACTTTTGTACCACCGCTACGGCATCAACGCACAGGGCAAGATAACCCACGCAAAAATTGTTGCTCCCACCTCACAAAACCAGAAAACAATCGAGCAAGACCTGCGCCTGATGCTGCCAAAGTTTATGCACTTGCCGGAGGACCAGTTACAAGGTTTATGTGAGCGCGCCATTCGTAACTATGACCCCTGTATTTCCTGCTCAACCCACTTCCTGCAGCTACATTTGCAACATGACCAACCAGGAAGTCTCTGAACGCTGGTTACTCATCAGCCTGGGCAATCGCTTTCGCAGTGATGATGGAGTAGGGCCCTTTTTACTTCAAAAGTTAAAAACGTCCCTAGGCCATGCTGCAGAATTCTATGAAAGCGGCGGGGATATGGTTGGTCTACTGGGGCAGTGGAAAGATCGCCGGGTTTGTCTGGTAGATGCGGTTCAAGTGAGTGGGCGGAAGCAGGGAGATTTAATCCGTGCCAATGGATTGGCAGACTTGCTGGCCCCCAGCTTGTGCAATACCTCCAGTCATGGCTTCAACCTGAAAGAGGCCATAGAGCTGGGAAAGAATGTGCGGTTACTGCCCCGACGGCTGGAGATTTTCGCTATATGCGCAGAGAACTTTACCTGCGGTAATCGCCTCTCGGCTGAAGTAAAGAGGGGGGCAGTTCTGGCGGAGCAACAAATCACTGAACTTGTACAGGCTGACAATGGAGGTCAGCAATGCACGAACAATCACTGATTAAGAACCTGATCGAAAAGATTCAACAGCTTTCCGCCGATGAAGATGGCAAGGTCGTTGGGGCTAAGTTGCGCCTTGGGGCACTGGCACATATTTCACCAACACACCTTCGCGAGCACTTCGAGCAGGAAATTTTCGGTACTGCCCTGGAAGGTTTGCGCCTGGAAATTGAAGTACTCACTGATATCCATCATGCCGAGGCCCAGGACATTATCCTGGAGAATCTTCAGTTCGAGGCCAAGGATGGACAATGAACGCCAGCAAGTAGAAATTACAGGTTTGGTGCAGGGGGTTGGGTTCCGTCCATTTATCTATCGCTTGGCCAGGGAATGTAAACTCAATGGTTGGGTGGTCAACCATAGTGGTGGCGTACGGCTAGAGGTAGAAGGCGATCCCCTGAATATAGCGGATTTTTTGCGCAGGGTCCCGGAGGAAAAACCACCTCACAGTCAAATCCTTAGTGTCCTCACCAAACTCGTTCCTATAAAAGGGGACAGCGGGTTTGAGATACGTGCAAGTGCAAAGCATGCAGAAAAGTCCACCCTTATCCTTCCGGATCTAGCGCCGTGCAATCACTGCCTGGCCGAATTGGCAAACCCCAACGACCGGCGTTATAACTATCCGTTTATCAACTGCACCCTGTGCGGCCCACGCTTCAGTATTATCGATAAGCTCCCCTATGATCGGGCCAATACCACCATGTCTGCATTTCCCCTTTGTCACAGTTGCCACAAAGAATATACAGACCCTTCCGATCGCCGTTTTCATGCTGAGCCCAATGCCTGCCCGGAATGTGGCCCGCAACTGGAATTATCTGATGGCACAGGCAAAGTGCTGGCTCCAAATGAGCACGCTCTGGAACGAGCCGTGACGGAGATATCCAGCGGACAGATCGTTGCGTTAAAAGGTGTTGGTGGCTTCCAATTGCTTGTAGATGCAGCTGATGGCGCAGCACTGGAGAAGCTGCGTAAAAGGAAACAGCGTCCACACAAACCCTTTGCGCTTTTATATCCTTCACTGGAAGCCGTACACCGGGATTGCGAGGTTTCCAAAGTGGAAGCCGACTTACTTACGTCTCCCGAAAGGCCGATTGTTCTACTAGCGGCAAAAGCTGATGCCGGGCAGCGAATACATAACCTGGTAGCTCCTGATTCCCCAGAATTGGGGGTGATGCTTCCTGCTTCGCCTTTGCATCAGCTCTTGGTCCAGACATATGGTGCACCGCTGGTTGCTACCAGTGGAAATCTGGCCGATGAGCCAATCTGTACTGAAAATAATGAAGCACTGACCCGGCTTGGCAAAATTGCCGATTGTTTCCTTATGCATAATCGCGGGATTTTGCGCCACCTTGATGATTCCGTACTCAGGGTGATTGATAATCGTCCTGTCATGCTGCGCCGAGCCCGTGGTTTTGCGCCTCTTCCACTCATGCGCCCACAAATTACGCAGGAAAGTACTGAGCACCCAGCCATTTATCTGGGGTTGGGAGCAGATCAAAAAAATACAGTGGCCCTATCTCATTCCGGTTGGATCTATTCCAGCCAACACATTGGTGACTTGGAGAACGCCACCAGTGTTGAGCGCTTCGACAAAACTATCGAGGATCTGACTGCCTTTCAGCAGTGCGAGCCACATACCCTGGTTCACGACTTGCACCCCGGCTTTAACTCTCATCGCTGGGCGCTTAGTAAGCCAACCCCAAAACTCGGTGTGCAACATCATATTGCGCACTTTTTCTCCTGTATGGCAGAGCATAACCACAGTGGCCCCGCACTTGGTATTTGTTGGGATGGCACTGGTTATGATATTGACGGTGTGGTTCGCGGAGGCGAGTTCCTTTACTGGAATGGCGATTCTGACGTCAAAAATATTGCCAGCCTGCGGACTTTTCCTTTGCCTGGTGGTGAGAAAGCCGTACGTGAACCACGACGGTCCGCAGCCGGGCTATTGTACGAAATATCCGGCTTCGTGGCCCTGCAGCACGATTTAATCAAACGTTGTTTTTCCCGCGGTGAGCGGCAAAACCTGGTCACTATGTTGAAAGGGGAAATTAACAGCCCACAATGTAGCAGTGCCGGCCGTTTATTTGATGCTGTTGCCGCTCTGCTTGGTCTCAGAAGCCATACCAGTTATGAAGGGCAGGCTGCACAGGCATTGGAGCACTCGGCTCGCGGTATCCAAAGCCGCGATGCCTATCCATTTGATCTGCAAAAACGGGGCAACCGCTGGCAACTAGACTGGGCACCCAGTGTCAGTGCGTTAATTTATGATGAAGGAAGATCCTTACCGCAGCGCGCAGTGGCATTTCACAATACCCTGGCCCAGATGATCCTGTCTGTAGCTGGAGAAGTTGCTGAGCCGCAAATTTTTTTGTCGGGTGGGGTTTTCCAAAATAAACGGCTGACAGAAACGGTTACCTCTCTGCTTCAGCGGTACAACTTTACGGTGCACTCCCACAGCCAGGTACCTCCAAATGACGGAGGTATTGCCCTTGGCCAGGTGTACTATGCCCACTGCATGGCCGCTGCCGGCCAACCACTGGGAGGTTAAGCACTATGTGTCTGGGGGTCCCCGGCCTGGTAGAGGAAATCACCGGCAACTCGCCGCTGGAGCGCATGGGCAAAGTACGATTCGGCGGTATAGCACGGGAAATCAACTTATCGCTGGTGCCCGATGCACAAGTCGGTGACTACGTGATTGTCCATGTGGGAATCGCTATCAGCCAGATTCAGGAAGCAGAAGCCGAGCGGGTGTTTCGTTACCTGGATGCTCTGGACGAGTCAGGCACCCTGGAGAGGCCATGAAATTCCTTGATGAGTATCGCCAAAGCGATAACATTCGGAAAATAGCTACAGAAATCCGCAAAATCACCACAAAGCCCTGGACGCTAATGGAGGTCTGCGGTGGCCAGACCCATGCGATCGTCAGACATCGTTTGGACCAACTACTCCCCAAAGAGCTGGAGCTGGTTCATGGTCCCGGCTGCCCGGTTTGTGTGACCCCTCTTGAAATGGTCGATCGCGCAATTGCCATTGCATCCATACCTGAAATTATCTTCTGCTCATTTGGAGACATGTTGCGCGTACCGGGTTCGGAAAGTGATCTGCTTGCAGTCAAAGCCCGGGGAGGCGATGTCAGAATTGTCTACTCACCACTACAAGCAGTGCAGATTGCCGAGCAAAATCCATCCAGGGAAGTGGTCTTTTTCGCGGTAGGGTTTGAAACCACTGCAGCAGCCAATGCGATAGCGGCTTCCCAAGCCCTACATAAAGCACTGGATAATTTTTCCATGCTTGTGTCGCAATTTCTGGTTACACCAGCAATCGATTCCATTTGCTCCTCACCAGAATCGCGTGTGCAGGCTTTTCTCGCAGCGGGCCATGTTTGCTCAATCACCGGTTATGAGCGATACCTGCCACTCGTACAGAAGCACCATATCCCTATTGTTGTTACCGGATTTGAACCTCTTGATATCCTTGAGGGAATCCTGATGTGCATCAGCCAACTGGAGCAGGGTGCTTACCGCGTACAAAACCAATATCTGCGCGCGGTAGAGCAAGCTGGCAACCGGCAAGCACAGGAACTGATAAGGAGAGTTTTTAAGGTTTCAGCGCAGCAATGGCGTGGTGTTGGCTGGATTCCCCAGAGCGGCCTTGTGTTTAATGATGCGTTCGCCGCACTGGATGCCAAGTCAAAATTTGATCTCATACGCATTAGCACTGCCGAGTGTCATCAATGTATCAGTGGCGAAATTATGTTGGGCCAGAAAAAACCCAAAGATTGCCCCCACTTTGGAAAGGGGTGCCGCCCGGAGCAGCCTCTGGGTGCTCCAATGGTCTCTTCAGAGGGCGCCTGCTCCGCCTATTATCGCTACAGCCAACAGGAAAAACCCCGTGAACATCCAGTGTCCGTTGCCCACAAAAACGGATGAGATCGTCAAGCTTGGCCACGGCAGTGGCGGAGAGATGACGCAGCGTCTGCTTAAAAACTATATCCAGCCATTATTTAATAATTCCTGGGTATCGCAAGCCCATGACAGCGCAACTCTTCCCTGGGATGCCGATAGGTTGGTCTTTACCACCGATTCCTTTGTAATCACTCCACTATTTTTCCCCGGCGGCAACATCGGTGAGCTAGCGGTGTATGGCACCGTAAATGACCTGGCAATGGGAGGAGCTGAAGCGAAGTTCCTCAGCTGTGGGCTCATTTTGGAAGAGGGACTGCCATTGGCAATACTGGAAAGGGTGCTGATATCAATGGCAGAAGCAGCCAGTAAAACCGGAGTGAAGCTGGTTACCGGCGATACCAAAGTGGTGGAAAGAGGCAAAGGTGACGGTATCTACATCAATACCAGTGGAGTCGGCGTCCTGGAGAGCAATCAATCTATAGACCCCAGTCGTATCCGCAGTGGGGATCTGATTCTGCTTTCGGGAGATATTGGTCGTCATGGAATCTCCATAATGGCCAGCCGCGAAGGCCTTGAATTCGAAAGCAGCCTGGCGAGTGATTGTGCTCCCCTCAACGGCGCTGTATCCAAACTGCTGCGGGCCGGGGTTGAAATCCACTGCCTGAGGGATCTTACTCGTGGCGGATTGGCTACTGCACTGGTTGAATTGGCGGAGAGTTCCAACAGGAGCTTTGTATTGGAGGAAAGCAGCATCCCCATTAGTGAGGCAGTGCAGGGAGCCTGTGAAATACTGGGGTTAGATCCACTTTATGTTGCCAATGAAGGGCGCTTTGTAGCCATCATTCCCGAAAGCGCTTCCGAATTGGCTATCGCAACCCTGCGGGAAACTGACGTGGGTACGTCTTGCGAAATCATAGGTCGTGTTGAAGGCGAGGGCTACGCCCAGGTAATACTGCGGAACAGCCTGGGTTGTGACCGTTTGTTACAGCGATTACCCGGAGAACAGTTGCCGAGGATTTGTTAAACGCTAGAATCGCTGGCAGGGAAAATTGCCAACTGATAACGCACAATGACTATCTCAGCTTCCTTTGCTTTATTCGCTTCAATGCTGGTGCTAGCCCTTATTCCAGGGCCTGGCGTGTTGGCAGTGATATCCCGCAGCCTTACATTAGGCCTGCGTCAGGGCCTGATCGCTGCAGCCGGAATTGTTGCAGGCGATTATTTATTTATCCTATTGGCTCTACTAGGGCTAAGCACATTGGCCGAGGCCATGGGTAGCCTCTTTGTCATCATTAAATATGCGGGAGCGGCATTCCTTATCTGGCTCGGAGTGAACCTGATTCTCACTTCTGGTAAAGGGAAGGCCATCAAAAATGAAGAGAAAGTACCAGAATCAAGTGGTGGCGGTATCTTTTCGAGCTTTTTGTTAGGCCTGCTAACAACCTTGGGCAACCCGAAGGCTATCCTTTTCTATGCGAGCTTTTTCCCAGCATTTCTCGACCTGACCAGTGTTACTTCAACCGATATCTTCGCTATCTTCACGATAGCAACATTGTCAGTGGGCAGTGTTATGGCAGGTTATGCCTACTTTTCCATCAAGGCAAAGCTCTCATTCGGAAATTCAAACAAGGCGCCTGCTCTGAAGTGTGGTTCAGGAGCTTTATTGATTAGTAGTGGAATTTTTGTTGCAGCCAGAGGCTAAGACCTAAGTATCTTCACTGGGAATAGCAACATCAAAGCCATTTAGAATCGCTGATAACTGGTGATATCCAGCTATCAGGAAGATCAGCTCTGCAGCCCCATCTTCCCCAAATTCGTCCACTGCCATTATCCAGGTGGCCTCAGGAAGCCTGCCTCCAGAGGCAAGCGAGGTAGCAATGCTGTAGGCGATCCCTTCATCCCGGGTCAGGTCGTGGGGACGCTGCCCTGCAGTAATGGTGGCAATTTTATCCGAATCCAAGTGAAGGCTTTCACCGATAGCAGTGTGAGAATAGAGTTCATATCCCGCCTTAAAGTGAGCGCCGGTGGCTAGGATGGCAACTTCCCGAGCCAACTTTGGAAGCTTGGGTTTAGCGGCAATGGCTTTGATATTTTCCCACCAGGGTTTGCCAAATTGCGGATAGTAGAGAGCCGGTGCCCAAGGGCCAAGCAGAGCACCATCCCTACGTTTTTTGACGAATCCAGAGAAGTAGCCACTCATTTCATCGCTCATGTCGTCGTAGAGAGGTATCTGCTCTTCGTTAAGATCATCTGGAGAGATAGCGGGAATACGCATAGATGAGTTCCTTAGAAGTCGTGCCTAGTCCTTAATTTTGATTGGATAAAGTCTAGCTGGCGAATTTTAAGGATAACGACAAATATCTCGCCTCTTAACTCTCTCGCATATGAGGGTGAAAGAAGGGGGGAGGGGTTAGAGAGCCTAACCACATGGTGGTGGTTAGGCGAAGAACATAAAGTTATTAGTAGTCGACAGTTGTTATAACGAAGTCACCTTCCGACGTACCCTCGCTATCCTGGTCGGTGTAAGCAATCCAGGCAACCGTTTCACCAGCAACCGCTAACTTATCCTTTAATGTTAGGGATTCCACCATATTGCGCGGCACGTCAAAATGCCATTGGGAGCCCAGCGCCTGACACTCACTCTCTCCATCTGGCCATGCGCCTTTTGTTGTTGTCAGTGACCACATAAGGGGATAGTCTGCGGCACCATCATCCTTTAGATCGTCTGCATGCAAGGCACCATTTAAACGTCTTTTGCAGGCAAATACACTGGTTCGGTCGCACCGGCGGTCATTGAAGCGCCCATCACTTCTAATAGCGGCGCAGTCCTCACCTGTGCCATGGTCATTGGGCTCACCCTCGCCCCAAGACCATAGACCTTTATTTTGAAACCGGCTATCTGTGGCACTGACATCGTAGTGCTCTACCGTGTTGATGCCATCATCCCAATTGTCCAGGCTATCATCGTCGCCACTTTTCCAGTGCCGGTTCAATCCGCCCCAGCCATCAAATACTACATCGAATGTTTCATGATTATCATCGGTATCGCTGTCATTTTTTGTCCAGAAAAATACGAATCTTTTCTTGCCATTCAGGCCATCATGCTGCCGAATTTTTTCTCTTGATAGCTCACGGGAAGGAAGTGAGGTTCGCTTGTGATTAGCCACTTCAAGGCCGTTGGGAAAGTCCTCTTTATAGTCTTCCGGTGTGTAAATATAATCCAGGCCAATTTGGCTGATAAGATGATTTTTAAAAGTGGTTTGAGCACCAGAGGATACTGCATTTTCTATATGTACTATTACTGTTCGATTAGTGCCGTGTTGGTCTTGCTTATAGGCCCAGTCTCTCAAATCTCCCAGTACTGTTGCAATGGGGACACGCTGAGGGTCGAACCAGAAGTTACAATAAAATGATCCATGACAAAAAACCTGTTCACCACTGAATTGATGTAAATCCAATTCTATAATTTCCGCCCCAACATCAATCTGATCTTTTACCCTAAGGGATTGTTCTGCACCGACCCAGATTGCACCATAAGCATCAGAGTTATAACTATTATGTGTCGCCAATACCTGGGTGTAGCGAATGGGTGTTGAGTATGTAAGACGTCGCTGAAGCTCTAAGGCGTATTTAGCGTGATCATCGGTGCGTTGTTCAGTTTCATAATCGTAATAGAGATTGAACTGCACCAACATTGTGTACGGATCAGTTTCCGCTACAAGTGGCGAACCCATAAAAACAGTACTGACCATTAATGCCAAGCAAACCGATTGCAAGCGTCGAAACAACCATATTATGCGGATATTTTTCATTATTATTCCTGTTATTTTATTAGTGATTTCTAAACAGCTCTTACTGTGCTGTCTCATATGACTATTAAATGCTTATAGGTATTTGCTGTCGGTAACATTCGAAATGTCATACTGTATGACCGAAAGTACAACTGCCTTAACAAGTCGATACCTACAACTGAGATAATATCTAAAAGAGTCTGCAAAAAGATTAACTCACCCTGGAAGGTTTTTAGGTTTTCGTGAGAACTATTTCGCAAAATTAATATATAAAAAGAGAATATGAGTAATAACCAAGCTTCGCTTTCAATAAAAACTCTCCGTCAGTCTAATCTGGAAAGCCTTCCCTCTATCACTCAGTCTTTGGTTCTCAATAAGTAAATAGTGGTTGAACGTAAGGTTGAACATTAGTTTTGTCGGCAGGCAAATTGTAATCTTATAATTAGAGTTAGAACTTTCGAGCCTTTAAAGAGTCCTATCTCCAAGCTTACCGATCATCAGTTGCCTTTTGAAACAAGGATTTTGATCAAATTTACTGAGTATTTGGCCCACGAAGTAAATGGATTTAAACATAACGGCTTCTTTGTGCAGCAATAGCAAGACAACAGTAAATGCCTGGCGACTGGCTATATCATTGGTTATTGCTGTTGCTGTGCATATAGGGCTGCTCATTATACCGATGTCAATTGCACCAGATACGTCACCAGGCATTGCGTCTCCGCTTGAAATCAACTTGTTGGCGAATAAGAAAATAGAAGTACCCAGAGCGGATGACACCGAACTACCTCCTTCCCATATAAAACCCCAGGAGCTTGAGGGTTATACTACGGAAACAACCGGCAACAATGTAATAGAGGTAACGCCTTCGACACCTAATATCAATGGCGGATCAATAACCAATGCAGATTCCTCTTCAACAATCAGTAAGCAAATCGATCAGCCGCAGAATCCTGATCACCTAGGTATGGAAAAGCCGACGCCAACATTAGAAGCATCTGGCGACTCTGAAGCCAGAAGCCAGCCCACAGTTTTTGATCCGGTTTTAGAGAGAAAGTTAGCGCAGCAACGCAATAGAGTTCGGCGGCTTGAACGCACAGAAGCCATGTATACAACGACTACAGGCACTTTTGTTGAGGTTGGGGACCGATGTTTTAATGTTAAAGACTTGCCACCTGGAAACACAAATAGCGACTTAAATCCATGGTTTCGGGCTAAATGCCCCGATAATTCCAGGTCCAAGGCAGAAATTGATCGGCTGGCAGAGAAATATGGAATTCCTTAAATCTGCAGATAGACAACTCTAGCTCATGCACCCTGTATGTTGCACAGCCCAGAAGGCTTCAGGTTATTGCTATTCTCAGCCGGAGATAAAATGGAATCCACCAGGGATTCGAGATGAGACCTGAGAAGAATTGGCATGCGTTGCCACAAAATGAAGTCCTTTCCGAACTGAAGACGACTTCAGCAGGTATTAGCGAAAGTGAAGCACTCGCAAGGCTCAAAATCTATGGGGCCAATCGCTTGCCAGCACCACCGAGGAAGGGGCTGCTGCGACGTTTTTTCTCGCACTTCGACAATATACTGATCTACGTCCTTCTGGGGGCTGCGTTTATCACCAGCCTGCTTCAACACTGGGTGGATACCGGGGTAATTCTCGCCGTGGTTGTCGTCAATGCCATTATCGGCTTTATTCAGGAAGGCAAGGCTGAAAAGGCGATGGATGCTATCCGGCATATGCTGGCACCGCGGGCTGGGGTATTGCGTGGTAACCAGAGATATACCGTTGATAGCGAGAAGCTGGTTCCCGGCGACATAGTATTACTTGAAGCTGGTGATAAAGTACCAGCGGATCTTCGGCTGTTGAAGACTCACGGTTTGCAGATCCAGGAGGCAATACTGACAGGGGAGTCTCTTGCCGTAGAAAAACGAACCAATCCGGTTGGCATCGAAACTGCACTAGGTGATCGTACCTGTTTGGCCTACAGCGGTACCAATGTTACCAGCGGGCAGGGCATGGGCGTGGTAGTAGCGACCGGAGCCCAAACTGAAGTCGGGCGTATCAGCAGTATGCTTGCCAGGGTCGAAACCCTGACAACCCCATTAGTGGAGCAGATGGGAATATTCGCCAAATGGCTCGCATTCTTTATCCTGGCAGTTGCCGCGCTCATCTTCGCCTTCGGGCTATTTGTTTTACATCACGATTTTTCCGAATTGTTTATGGCCGTCGTGAGTCTATCGGTGGCAGCCATACCGGCGGGCCTGCCGGCAGTATTGACCATTACGCTGGCAGTTGGCGTGCAGGCCATGGCGAGACGAAATGCCATTGTCCGCCGTCTTCCAGCCATTGAGACGTTGGGCTCGGTTTCGGTGATCTGCACAGATAAAACCGGAACCCTTACACGCAACGAGATGAACATCGTATCGGTGATCACGCTTCAGCACCGGTATACCGTAGAAGGCGTTGGTTATGAGCCACTAGGGGATATCTCAAACGAGAATAGTCCGACCTCCATATCAGGCCCTTCGCCTTTGCTCGAGTTGGCCCGCGTAGCAACCCTATGTAACGACGCAGAGCTTAGAAAGCTCGAAGGTGTCTGGACTATTGAAGGTGACCCTATGGAGGGTGCGCTTCTGGCGTTTGCCGCCAAGGCAGGAATGGATGGCGGGGAGGCGCGCCATCAATGGACTCGCACAGATATCATTCCCTTTGATTCCGCACACAAGTTCATGGCCACCCTGGACCATAACCATGAAAACCATGCGCTAATCGCAGTAAAAGGGGCACCAGAACAGATTCTGGGGATGTGTGAAAGCAATCGTACCGCTGAGGGAGGCACTGCTCCGCTGAATGAGGCTTATTGGCAGGAATGGGTAAATGAACTTGCAGCACAAGGCTATCGGGTGCTGGCCTTGGCCACCAAGCCCGTAAAACCTGAACATACCGTATTGGAACAAACTGACCTGGATAATGCGCTGATCTTTCTCGGCCTGGTTGGCTTGATTGACCCACCCCGCCAGGAGGCGATTCTGGCAGTAGCGGAATGCCAAGGGGCCGGTATCCGAGTGAAGATGATCACTGGTGACCACAAGGCGACCGCCATAGCTATTGGGCAACAGATAGGTCTGCAAAACACTGAAAATGCGCTGACCGGTGTGGATATTGATAATCTCGACGATACGGTACTGGGAACAGAAGTGTTGAACGTCGACATCTTTGCCCGCACCAGTCCCGAACACAAATTGCGACTGGTAACTGCCCTGCAGGCCCACGGAATGACCGTTGCCATGACCGGTGATGGTGTTAACGATGCGCCCGCACTGAAGCGTGCCGAAGTCGGCATTGCGATGGGCAAAAAAGGGAGTGAGGCAGCCAAGGAAGCTGCGGAAATGGTGTTGGCCGATGACAATTTCGCTTCAATTGACGCCGCCATACGTGAGGGGCGTACGGTTTATGACAATATCAAAAAGGTAATCAGTTGGACCCTTCCAACCAACGCTGGGGAGGCCTCAACCATTATTGTGGCGCTGATGTTTGGTATGGTGCTGCCGATAACACCTATTCAGATTCTGTGGGTGAACCTTATCACTGCGGTCACTCTCGGTATTGCCCTCGCTTTCGAGCCGACCGAAGAAAATACCATGTGCCGCCCACCTCGTCCTCGCAGCCAGCCACTGCTCACAGGCATACTGATATGGCATATCGCACTGGTGAGCATCCTGTTTCTTTGCGGCGTATTCGGGGTCTACACCTATGCAATTGAGCGGCAGTATTCCCTCGACCTAGCTCGTACTATGGCAATGAATACACTGGTGGTAATGGAAATATTCCACCTTTTCTTTATCCGCAATATGTACGGTACTTCCTTAACATGGAAAGCGGTATGCGGAACCAGGGTCATATGGTTAGCGGTGATCGTAGTTACCATAGGTCAGTTCGCCATCACCTACTTCACGCCTTTGCAAGGCATCTTCTCCACCGAAGCCGTATCTCTACAGGATGGGATACTTATCGTTAGTGTAGGTGTTGCGCTGTTTGCAATTATCGAGATTGAGAAACAGATTCGAATACGCCTATCCCGTCCCTTGGATACCGGTGGTTCTCATCAAGGACCCGAGCTCGAATCGTGATATCAGAAATGACGTTGGTCAATGGGCTTTATCTTATCTAAAATCTGCTTTCGATTGGAATTGATTGATATGGTCAATGTATATGCAGTAATTTTCTCTGAGTGATGCTTATCTCCATCCAGCTCAGGTGGGATAGGAGAGGGTAGGATATGACAGCTCAGTTCTCATTGAAAATACAAACCGAGCTGCCAAACTACCCGCGAAAATAACTTTGAACGCTTTAGATATTACTCAGAAGCCTCAGATACCCTGAAGTTAGCAACTTCTAATGCTCGTTCATTTAAAACTCGAGCATTATCTTCCACATTAATAGAACCAGTGGTTTCACCATTGATAAATACACCTGGATTAGACCACTGCTGGATCCTTGGACCTCCAGTATTTGATGGGCAACCATAAGCCATTACTGTTCTCCATGTAGATGGCGTAGAGTTGCAATATCCGTGGCCATATGAAAAAGGCTCCATACTGGGGTCACGTGTTATAATATGCCTTGCTCCGAATAGATGGCCAATCTCATGTGCAAAGCTGAAGTATCCAGCTGCACATCCTTCTCTGGCTAAGGCTAAAGCTGTAGATTCGGTTGCACCAATCTCTCTGGCTACGCCACAATAGAAATAACCAGAATTCCCGGTCAATACCATCATGATGTCCGCCTTATATGTTTCTCTCAGGCGAAGTAACTCAGATGTTTCTGGGTTTTCTGAGTTAGAGAAAAAATCTCTATCAACATAAAAGTCACCACTACCTTCATAACTTGTTTTGTATGAGTGTACAATTTCAACGGATGTATTTACATTACTATTTAAGAAGGAAATATTTGTTTCCTCTTCCAATAGATCCATATAAGCGACAACATCACCAGCGTCACTCTCAAAATTACTGGTATATGCGACAATAACAGTAATTTTTTCGGCTGAATCCAAAGACCCCAAGCTAGAATCAATATTTGAAGGTCTTTCGCCTACATCCATGGGGAAATCTTCGTAATAATTAATATCGTGATCAATCAGGGTAGCGGTAGGCACCTCTATGATATCTGTAGTATTACCTTCACCCGGCCTAACTTTGTATAGCTTTCCGGACATTTGTATAGACCCTACAACATTACCATTATTCTCGGCAATCGTTACAAAATCCCCTTTCCTCTGACCAAATGCAGCAAAAGAGATTCTATTTTTTTTCCTATTAACATTCTTGGTTTTAAATCGTGATAACTTACCATCTATGAGAACCTCCAACTCATCACCAGTTACTATTTTTCGCAACTCACCATTAAACCTTCCTCTTTTTACTATTGATTTTCTATTTTTCTGAGAATCTTTGAAATCTACTTGATCGGAATTGATTTCCTCCATCAAACGATATTTTCTACCGTCATCTGCCGGCAAATAAAGAGGTAACGTTAACAGCAAACAAAAAATGGATATTAAATAACTTCTCACAGGTCCTCTCCACATTATTCTAATAATGTTTAATATTTATAGGTGGTTCGTGTTGTCGTTTTATTTTTCAGTCCGGCATTAAGCCTCACCAGATATTATGAATCGCAATATAAAATTGCAATAAATTCCCAAAAAGCATAGAGCCACATGCTTCTTAATGTGAACCAATTTTATAGTCAGCCCTATATTGCCATCATCTTTATAGGGTTATGTCAATTGAGGTGATTCGCTAAGTCACACAGGGCCAGACTTGAATGCACTTAGTTTAATACGTGAAGCTTATTGGCATATGATAGGTCAACCACTTATTTTTCAAATGAATTTAATTAAGAGGCACCTCAGAATTTCTGCTTGATCAATAATACTAAACATATATATTCGAGCTGCTCTCGATTAATGTGTCTGAAATTATATTTTGGTAGGACCCAAACATTATGAGTAATTTTTTTAGCTTGGAGAATAAAGTTGCTGTTATTACGGGAGGAAGCTCTGGGATAGGTTTGAGCACAGCAAAACGTTTTTATTTGGCAGGCGCAACAATTGTTATTGCAGCACGCAGAAGAGGAGAAGAAGTATTGCAGGAGGTTGGGGGAGGGCATTATATACAAACAGATGTTTCTATAGAGCCCCAAGTTGAAGAGCTAATGAAAATGACAGAAAAGAAATATGGGAGGATTGATATCGTAGTTAATTGCGCAGGAATTAATGAGGGCTACGGTTCACTATGCAATAGTAGTTATAGCTATTTTATGAAGAATTTTAAGGTTAATACTTTAGGGGTTTTCTATAGTATTAAGTATTCCGCGCCATATATGAAAAAAGGTGGGGCAATTATTAATATCGCGTCAGTTGCCGGAATATCAGGAGTACCTTATTTGGGGCCATATGTTGCTTCAAAGTCGGCGATCATTGGTATTACCAAAACGGCAGCGCTCGAATTGGGAGACAGGAATATTAGAGTTAATGCAATATGCCCTACTTCAGTTGATACACCAATGGCTCATGCAAGAGGAGGGAAGCAACAGCTTGCAATGGAAAAAACCGCGGTTCCTTTGCAACGCATAGCAAAACCTGAAGAAATCGCAGCGCTTATACACTTCTTAGCAGCAAGTGACTGTGGATTTATAAATGGTCAAGCCATTAATGTAGATGGTGGTTATAGTGCTGGCCTTTCAATACCGGCTTTTAATGCTCTTTCTAATACTTGAAAGCAATTAAGTTGAGTCTGATGCTAGCTACTCACTAAGAAGTCAAAGCTATTAGCTCTTTTCAATGTGCTGAGAGACAGCCAACCTTAATTCCAGCCGTAGGGATGGAAAGTAAGAACGGCTGAACAATTGTGTAAACTGACCACTGCAGTACGCTGACTTGCGTTTAGTCTAAGAATTAGTGAGCGTGGTAAGTTGTGTACAGACTCATGACTGCCATCAATATACCTTGCCATCTCAGATCAGATTTACCGATCCGGAAAATTGGGCGTCCATACTTCGAAGTGATTGGGCCCAGCTGACCACCGCCAACTCTGCGTAGTCAGGGTTAAGAAGTGTATGCGTAAGCGAAACGACAGTGCCAAGTTCACTGCTTCTGAACACAACTTCGACCAATGACGAATTCTTTTGCGGTTCGGTGCCATGTGGCAAGCTGAGATTGCAATGTTCATGGACCTCAAAGCTCAGTAACTTCGGTCTGTCGACGCAACGATATACTCCAGACATTACGCAAGAGCTGTCGTCTGGAGCTGTCATCTCAAAAGCAAAACTCCCGCCAACCTCTGCCGTGAGATTGAGCACGCGCGTAGTGAAACCGTCGGGGCCCCACCATTTTTCAACCATGCTCGGCGTAACCCAGGCAGTAAAGACCGCTTCCGGTGTTGCCCTGACCGTGTAGGAGATAGGTTTGGTTCGAATACCCGCTTGATAGGAAAAATCGCTCACGATGATACCTTGTTCTTTTTATCAGGGGGGGGCCTGCTTTCTGTTAACACTAAAACATATCTTTACTGCGCTCCAGAGATATCATGGCTACTTGGGGCTTATCCTCCTATATTCGGCCGTAAATAGTGACATGTTGACCTAATTTTGTTATCCACTATAGTTACCCTGTAGGCTAACTATAATCAATATGGCAACTCAGTTGTACCTCAGATAGCGCACTCATCAGTGTTTCAGCCCCTGGCAATCATTTTGCCCCGGGAGTACTGATTTAAGAGCTCACGTTGCCCGACAGGAAAGCACGGGAAGTGGCCAACAAACCATGATGGAAATAAAAATGCCGATATTGCTGCTCTCGAAAGCGCCGGTAAAGACGATTTCCAAAATATGACTAGATTGACGGAAAACCGGTCAGGTTAGGCGTTCATAAACAGGACCAACCTCTTATCTCGAAGAGAGGATTATTACAGTCTCCCAAATGTCTTAAGCGGTTGCCCAGGGCGTAATCGAAATTTGGTGGCTCATGATCTTAGGCCAATCATGACCAGTTCAAAATACATGGAGGTTCCTTAAGCATGAATGATAAACAGCCAAGCAGCGAATCAGAGAGCCATACGGTTCATTCTGGCATGAAGGAGTTTTACCACGGCTCCCGAAAAAATCTCAGCCCAGGAGATGTTGTCACGCCCGGCGGCCCATTTGGCATAGCAGGTGACAATGTTGAGACCTCGCATGCCTACATGTCACCCAATTTGGATGCAGCCATATGGGCCGCTGAGCTCGCCGAAGGCAATGGACCACCGAAAGTGTATGTCGTGGAGACGGAAGGTGATATAGAGGATGCGACCGAGCTTTTAGTTGAGAGTGCACCGAGCCACCCTTATATGTCACATCGATCGAAAGGGCGGGTACGAGTTAAATCGGAAGTCCGTGAATGGACTTACTATCACGGAACGCGCGCGGACCTCAAAATGGGAGATATGCTCATGCCGGGAGGTAATCCGAATTTCGGCAAAAAGGCGCTCGGCCATATTTACCTCGCGCGAACACTTGATGCTGCGGTTTGGGGAGCGGAACTAGCGCTGGGTGACGGGCCAGAACGGATTTACATCGTCGAGGCGACGGGTCCAATCGAAGACGACCCCAATGTGACCAATAAAAGGTTTCCCGGTAACCCTACAAAGTCATTCCGGTCTCATAAACCTTTACGCGTTATCGGCGAGGTGAAGGAATGGCAGGGCCATCCTAAGGAAGCGCTAGAAGCCATGAAAGCCGGCATAGCAGAACTGGCCAAACAAGGCATAGGTCCTCTTGATGACTGACTGGATGGCAGGCTTGAACATACTGGCCATAAGCTTTTCACTGATGAACCTGAAAAGTTATCATTGCCTTGATCGATAAGGTGATCCGGGTTGCTATCGGTATGTCAGCTTTTTCCTGCAGTAATTCTATTTCCACAACGGTGCATCCAAATAACGGCTGGTATAGGGATGGGATGAAGCACTTTTATTAGGGTGATTTTAACGGGCATTACCAAACTGCGGCCATTGCCTAACGATTTTACACCTATATACTTAGTCGAATGGGTAACAATCACGAAAATCTGAATACAGTCTTCCAAGCCTTAGCAGATCCAACGCGCCGCGCTGTCATTCAGCACCTGACCAGCGGACCGGCATCGATCACTGAGCTCGCTAAACCGTTTGAAATGGCACTACCTTCATTTATGAAGCACATTGGTGTGCTGGAGGATGCGGGTTTGATCCGATCCAAGAAAATTGGCCGCGTGCGAACCTGCGAGATCAAGCCGAAGCAACTGACAGCTGCAGAAACTTGGATTAATAAACAGACGGCCCAGTGGGAAGGCCGAATGGCACGAATGGCGAGCTTTGTCGAAGCACTTGGCGCTGAAGGACAGGATGACTGAGTACGATAAAGATACAGGGTGCCATATTACAAAGCCTGTAGGTCATCCCTCCATCCCAATAGCCGGCTACTTGATCTTCTGTTAAAGAAATAAAGGGCGTGATCGGTTCACATATCGCACCCCATTATGACATTGCCGATCATAGTTGTTATGTCGTTGCGCTTCACTTTGAGCAGATAGAGGTCAATTCTCTTACTCTTTTGCGCCACTAGTAAGTTATCCATTGACCTAACTGTTATTGCTTTTTATAGTTATCCAATCAGCTAACTATTAGTCGGTAGCCTGGGAACCGCTATTAAGCAAAGGGGCTAACATGAGCCAACAGTTATCGCACGACACCATATCCATCAGCAAAACAATCAAAGCACCGGCAGAGCAGGTTTTTTCAGCATGGGAAAACCCAAAAACCCGCTCATTATGGGGGGCACCCTCTAAGGATGAGGCAATCGAGTTTCTTCAAAACGACTTTCGCGCCGGAGGCCTTGACGTACATCGGTGCGGCCAAAAGAATGATCTGCAATTCCGGGTCGAAACACACTACTACGACATCCGTAGGCCGCATCGCCTGCTTTTTACCGAGCGTGTATATACAGACGACTCTTTATTGAGTGCCTCTCTGATCACCGTGGCGATTAGCGAAAATAAGCGCGCGACTGAACTCCAGGTGACGATACAGATCGCCTCTCTGGTCGGTTTGGGAATGATCGACGGAACACGCAATGGATGGCAGTGCGCTCTTTCTAATCTCGCCGCTTACCTGGAAGCAACAAGGGTGGAAGTCGAATAAAGAAGATCAATAACCTATCTCTTCAAGTCTCAATGGTGATTGAAAGCAATAGCCTAAGCACAACTTGCGACGCCATTTTGATCAACAAAATCACCAAGGAAGAACTGTGTGCGAAAAATCATTGTAAACACGTTTGTTAGTCTGGATGGCGTGATGCAGGCTCCCGGTGGTCCAGAGGAGGACACTTCAGGGGGCTTTGAGCATGGTGGATGGGTGGCGTCCTATTTCGATGAAGGTGTAGGTAAATTTATGGGGGATGTGTTCGCATCCCCATTCGAGCTGCTGCTTGGCCATCGGACTTACGATATTTTTGCTGCCTATTGGCCAAAAGTAGCTGCTGATCCTCCACCAGAAGGCGTTGATGATGGCGAAATCCAGATGGCTAAAAAAATCGATGGCACAACACGGTATGTCGCTTCACGCACGAAACCCGAATTTACCTGGGAAGGCAGCGAATGGCTGGGTAATGACCCGGTAGCACGACTTCGTGAAATCAAGGCCAGCAATGGTCCTGACTTACTGGTACCGGGCAGTGCTGACTTTATCCAGACTCTACTCAAAGCAGACCTGGTTGATCAGTTTAAATTGCTGATTTTTCCTTTGATTCTGGGCAAAGGAAAGCGCCTCTTTGGTGCCGGTGTAATCCCTATTGGGTTCCATGTACAACAATCTACGATGACAGACAGTGGCACTATTTGTGTGACCTATATGCGGGATGGAAGTATCACCACTGGAGATTTCTCCCTTCAATAAGATTAGCGCCGGCAGCCCAAATTCATGTTGGCGTAAATGAAAGGAAATTTTGAATGCTGGTTATGGTACTGATCAAAGCTACGGCGGCAAGTGAGGCAGGCAAATTGCCCTCACAGGCTGTTTGTAATGCGATGGACCGCTTTAATGAAGAACTTCTCGACGCCGATATCCGACGCATAGCGGTAGGCCTCAAGCCCACGGCAGAAGGGAAGCGTCTTGTATCTGATGGGAGTGCAATATCAGTAGTTGATGGTCCATTCCCGGAATTCGAGCAACTCGTATCAGGTTTATGGCTTTGGGAAGTACGTGATATTGAAGAAGCGATGGTATGGGCAGCTCGGTGTCCAAACCCCATGGAGGGTGCATATGAAATTGAAGTCCGCCCCCTTTATGAGACTTCAAGTTTAGATGGAATCAAAACGCAGAAGCTGACGTTGAGACAATAGCGAAAGGAGCTCGATAGTTATGCAACCCATCATTTACCTGACATTCAATGGAAACTGCCTTGAGGCGATGACGCATTATGCCGAGACACTCGGTGGCAAGATCTGGGGCACCCTCCTAAATGCAGATGCGCCCAACCCCGAAAGTAGAATGCCCGGTGGCGACGATATGGTTATGAATATGGCCATGACACTGGGCAGTGCCACCCTGATGGCTTCTGATAACTCCCGCGAAATGTACGAGAAACCGCAAGGTTTCCGTATTTTTATTCCGTCTAAATCGCTCAGGGAATTTGATCGTATCTATAACGTATTCTCAAAGGAAGCAAAAGCCATAGATATGGCCCCCGTCGAAACATTTTGGGCTGAACGTTTTGCTTTACTCACGGATAAATATGGAACGCCATGGATGCTGAATTACGAGGGTTCAAAGGCAGAAGCCGTAGGGGAGGGGGCATCAAAATCGGACTCCGGGAAAATGATAGTTTGATAGTGGGTGCGACTTTGCTCGTGCGGGACAACCAATTATGGCCATGATTTCAGATATCGCAGATTATTTTTCAAAAGGTTGTGGACGTTGTGAGCGTTTCGCAACGCCCGATTGCTCAACCCAGAAATGGAAACCTGGCCTTACTGAATTGCAACGGATTTGCCTGAGCATGGATCTGGAAGAGTCCGTTAAGTGGGGGCAGCCTTGCTATATATTTGCCGGTCGAAATATTGTCATCCTGGGGGCATTTCGAGAGGGATTCCTCATTAGCTTTATGAATGCTGCACTGATGAAGGATCATGAGGGTGTTCTTCAAAAGCGAGGCGCGAATACGCAGTATCCGCACATGATCCTCCTGAAGGCCAATGATCAGGTGGAAAAGCTTGCACCAATCATACGGGCTTATATCGAGGAAGCGAAAGGATACGCTAGAGCAGGTATTAAGCCCCAAAGAGCAGAACGCGATATCGAACTCCCTGATGAGCTGGTAGAAGCCATGGATGGAGATCCTGAGCTTGCAGAAGCGTTTCATGCATTAACGCCGGGGCGTCAGCGAAGCTATACCTTTAACCTTAGTTCAGCCAAGAAATCCGCTACACGCATTTCGAGAATAGCGAAGTTCCGCGAAAAAATAATTGCTGGCAAAGGCGCTATGGAACGATAAAAGTGAAGCATGGGTGAACAAACCACGACTCACTATCGTGCAGAGCGGTCTTTGGTATAGCGCTGATTTGGCTAAGCGGTCCTAGACAATATTTTTCATGCTGAGTGAGGTAACAGAACATCCTCTTCGGGAGGAACGGAGGCCGTCATTCATGACTAATACAACAGGAGCAGGGATCTTTATCGAACCTGAACGCGGACGCAGTTACGATATGGGGCGCATTGCAGCAATTTTCAAAGCTGACGGTGAAGAGACCGCAAATCAATGCTCAGTGTCGGAATGGTGGATTGAGCCGAACACCAAAGGCTTCGGCGCGCACTCACATGAGGCTGAGATCGAACTGTTTTATGTGTTGGAAGGCACCATGTCTTTCCTGGTAGGCCAGCAGTGGCGCGATGCAAAAAAAGGCACTGTCATTTTGATCCCCCCCGGCGTCCAGCACGACTTTGAAAACCGTAGCAATCAACGCACCGGCGTTCTCAACGTTTACATTGGCGGACCATTTGAGATGAAGATGCCCAAAATCGTCGAGTGGTTTGCAGAGCATCCGACGGAGGATGCGATATGACTGTAAATACCAAAGATTTTTATTAGTGCAAACAATCAAACTGTCCAAAGCATAGGAGAATACATATGACCGAACTCGTAAACTGCCTGTGGTTTGACTATGGCGAAGCAAAGAAGGCGGCAGAATTCTACGCTGCAACTTTTCCAGATAGTCATGTAGACCGAGTTAATCGAGCGGTGACCGACTATCCCGGCGGTCAGGAAGGCAGTGAACTGACTGTCGAATTCACCGTACTCGGGCGCAAGTTTATTGGCGTGAACGGCGGCCCGAGTTTCACTCCAAATGAATCGGTTAGTTTCATGGTTATCACCGAGAATCAGGAAGAAACCGACCGCTACTGGGAGGCGATCATCAGTAATGGTGGGCAGGAAAGCGCTTGCGGTTGGTGCAAGGACCACTGGGGCCACTCGTGGCAAATTACACCGAGACAACTTCTGGATCTGACTACGAACTCTGATCGTGACAAAGCGAAGCGTGCTTTTAAGGCGATGATGTCCATGAGTAAGATCGATATCGCCACGATCGAGGCGGCGGCCGAGGAGGTATGAGTTCATGGGGAAGTACTCTTCTCAACTTAACTCAAGACCTGGAGCTGATTATGACTTTAATTCAGAGTAGGAAAACTAAGGAGATCTCCGGAGTCGTCCGGCAGATCCTGTCACCAGAGGCCTGGAAGGATGAACTGGCTGAACTCCGCAAAGCAGAAAAGGAGCTGACCCGAGCGCACGACCGGCTGGCAGAAAAGCGACGGTATTCAGGTTGGGTGAAGATCGAACAAAATTATGCCTTTGCGGGTCCAGGAGGCACTGCGACTCTGGCTGACTTGTTCGATGACCACTCACAACTAATCGTTTACCACCATATGTTGAAACCCGCTGATCCCAGCCCGTGCGAAGGCTGCTGCATGGTCGCCGATCAGATCCCTCATCTTGCCCATTTGCATGCCCGAGACACCTCTCTCGTCTTTGTTTCAAAAGCGCCGATCGTTGAGATAGAGGCATTCCGGAAACGTATGGGTTGGGCAATCCCCTGGTATGAAACCAAGGACAACTTCAACGCTGATTTCGATGTGGCTACCGGATTTGGTATCAACGTTTTCTATCGCGATGGAGAGGACCTCTATCGAACCTATTTCACTAACGGCCGAGGTGTCGAAACACTTGGCACGGTGTGGACTCTTTTGGATATCACACCACTCGGCCGTCAGGAAAACTGGGAAGAGGCTCCCGACGGCACTCAGCAGACACAGCCGTATCATTGGTGGCGGAGACACAACGAATATGGCTAATACGGGTGCCTGCCACACATCATCCAGCTACAACGGGAAGGATTCATCTGCTCATTTAAAAAAAGGGGTTGCTTGTAAAAGCGGTATTCAATGGCGGTCTGCTCGCGGGCGTGCTGAATATTGGTTATGCACTTTATGCTGCAGTTGATTGCACGCGATCTCAAGGTTGCATTTTACGATTGTTGCTCAAGATTATGCTTGCGCTTGGTTAGGAGAAACAGGATATGAGGCGTTTAGTTGTTTGGAATGTGATGACGTTGGACGGGTGCTTTGAAGGCACTACGCCCTGGGCGCTGGACCATCACGGAACCGTGTGGGGCGACGAGTTAGAAGCTTTCTCTCTTCAGCAGGGCGATGAAATCGGCACCTTGTTGTTTGGACGTCGCACCTATGAGGGGATGGCCAGTCATTGGCGGAATGAAACCGGGGCGGTTGCGGACATGATGAACTCACTTGAGAAAGCTGTCATCACGCGCACACTTGAGACCGCCGATTGGTCAAACACTCGCCTTTTAAAAGGCGAGGCCGTCGAACACGTTAGCAAGCTGAAGAAGGAGACAGGGAAGAGAGATATCTTCGTTTTCGGAAGCGCAGACCTTGTGGCTACTCTGCTCGCAAGGGGCTTGGTAGACGAATACCGGATATGTCTTGCACCAATCGTACTTGGAGCAGGCTCACCTCTCTTCAAAGCTGACGCCATCCAGAAGAATTTCGAGCTCATGCGGGCGGACGCCCTTAAATCGGGCGGGGTGATCCTTCGCTACAAGTGCCAGCAGAAAGGTAGGGAAGTATAACAAATGGCAAAGTTTCTACTTTCTTTAGGGCGCATTAAGCCTTCAAGGAAATCCGTAGAATACTTGTATTCCAGCTGTCATATGGATTGATCGGTACAGTTCTAATAGCCGTCTATCTTATACCGGTGTAATCACCAATATTTATAATATTATGATAAGGCATCAACCTTTTCGGTTACCACTTGATTCGAATAGAAAGCGATACGACCATTAATTACTTTGGCAAAGTCAAATGCGGCTTTGTAGGTCCATGCAATAGTTGAAGTAGCTGGAGCGGACAATGGGGTGTCTTTCCCTCAATAGGGATAAGATTGGGGGTCAACCCATGATTAACATGCGGATCATCGTTGTCAAAGCAACATTGATAATTTCTTTTTCACTACTGTAGCTTCAAATATCTCATCGTTTGACTTATTGGCCATCCCATAGCAGATATGCAATGCAAGATATGTGTCCCCTCAGGTGGCAAAAGCGCGCATAAGGAGCTTACTCCCACAGGGCAAACAACTGAGGTCGCCTCTTATCAGGTCAGTTATTGAAAGCAGACATATCCCAGGAACCTCATATAATCCTAGATACATATTGATGTAAGTCCTGATATTTATGGCCATGGATCTATCGAGTAAGCTCGATTGTGTCCATTTGGGAAACTCTGTTCCTCTGATTAAGAGGATTATCAAATTAACACTGTGCACTATGGTAGATCACTAGTTTTGAACATTAACCAAATGCTTTAGGAGCTTGAAATGAAAACAAAACTTATCTTACCAATGATTCTATCCAATATGCTAAGTGGCATAGCGGCTGGCATTATGATCTATGTGTCTGGGGGCAACCCGATTTGGATAGGAGCACTTTTAGCAACTTTGCCTTTACCATTTTTCTTGATGGTAATAACAAATGTGTTCAGTATTTCAAGAACGTCAGAAAGATTACCGGTTATTCAGGTGATTAACTTTGCAGGTATTGCATTAGTTGCCTATACACTTTATTTCAATCAGGCTCCACTGTCTTTGCTTCAATATGTTTCTGTTGCAATTACTGCTCTGGGCTTTGTGTCTCTTCATTGGTATATATGGTCATTTTCCTACTACAATCGTGGAAAGAGCAAAGCTATATCAAAAGGTCAGAAACTGCCTGAAATGCATTTTAATCGATTGGATGGAACTGATGTCTCTTCATCATCTTTTGGTGGGACCAAAACGCTATTGGTTTTCTTTCGAGCAAACTGGTGCCCATTCTGTATGAACCAGTTAAAAGAGGTAAAGAAGTATGCTGAAAAGTTGAAGCAATATGATGTGAGTGTGAAGTTTATTTCAAATCAGGGCTTCGACAATTCACAAAATCTTGCGCGGAAACTTGACTTGCCTAATCACTTTGAAATTCTTCAAGATGAAGATCTGAAGGGAGCAAAAATTTTAGGTATTGAAGACATTGATGGTTCCCCTGTGGGAATGCCTGGGTATCCTAAAGATACGGTTATGGCGACAGTGATAGCTTTAGATGAAGAGGGTAAGGTGCTATTTGGCGATGAGACAGATAATTATCGGAGACGCCCAAACCCTACAACATTCCTGCATGTTTTTGAAAGCTCAAAGCCGCAGACTTTAAAAGCTACCCCAACTCTTAAAAGTACTGCATAACAAAGCTTCTATTGATGTTTTTATAAAGGATTTCTATTGGTCCATGGAGAGCGAAGGATCAGTTTCTAGCTAGCGACATTGTTGGAGATTCGGAAATATTAACTGGATCAGGTAAAGATAGTGAGAGTGCCTTCAAATCAGCGGATATCGATTATATGAAGCAGGAATATTCTATCGAGCTAAGCAACAGGCATATCTTGTATCAATTGGTACATAGAAGACTATCACCTACTCATTTACCCCTTTCTATAATAGAGAGGGGTTTTCTTTGTTAAGATTAGAATGCCTTATAATCAACATATATTGGATAGTATTATGGAGTTTAATTTTCCAAATCGTGACGGCGTAGAATTAAAGGGTAAATTAGAGAATTCCGCCGGGAATCCAAAGGCCTATGCAATTTTTGCTCATTGTTTCACATGCTCAAAAGATATCATTGCTGCGAGCGCTATTAGCAAATCATTAACTAGTAAAGGAATATCAGTATTAAGATTTGATTTTACTGGGTTAGGCAACAGTGATGGGGATTTTTCCAATACTAATTTTTCATCTAATGTTGAGGACTTGCTTAGTGCTTACAATGAAATTGAAAATCGCTTTGAAGCACCAAAATTGCTAATTGGCCATAGTTTTGGTGGTGCTGCCGTATTAAAAGCTGCTGGTATGTTAAAGACAGCCAAAGCTGTTGTTACTATAGCCGCTCCAAGTGATGTTAAACATATCCAGCATATGTTTAAAGATGAGCTCGATAACATCAATAAAACAGGACAGGCAAGAGTGGTGCTTGCTGGCCGAGAGTTTACACTAAAAAAGCAGTTTATCGATGACATCAATGAAGCAGACATCTTGGTAAATCTTAAGGAATTAAGGAAAGCTTTACTAGTTATGCATTCACCACTAGATAGTACTGTCTCTATTGATCATGCTGCAAAAATATTTGGCGCTGCGCACCATCCGAAAAGTTTTATTTCCTTAGATAAAGCCGATCACTTGCTTATGAAGAAATCAGATGCTGAATATGTCGGCAATGTTATTGGAGCCTGGGCTCAAAGATATGTTAGTTAATATGACATATAATAGAGAATAATGTTGGAGCTGAGAATCCAATAAAAATGGGGACTCGTCTGCTAAGGATTAAGTTGTAGTGCTGAGCTTTACAGACTTCCTGGAACCTTTGGATCAAACAACAGAGCCAGCACCAGATGGTATTTGGATTATTACATTTAGTATCCGTAAGCTTAATTAAGCTCATTTTTCAAAAAATCGATGAAAACCCTTGTTTTTGCAGGCATAGCTCTCCCGCTAGGAATCAGTGCGCTAACAGGTGGGCCAGGCACCACTTTCTCCGGAAATAACTCAACAACTTCTCCACTCTGAATAGAAGAGTCGAGTGCTTTATCGTATACCTGGGCTATACCCATACCAGAAACAACTGCGTCTATTAAAGTTCGTCCATCTCTAAATATTGCCAGCGGGGAAGGGGAAAACTCAATAATTGAACCATCATTTTCTCGAAATGACCAGGCTCTCACTTTTCCAGTAGGTGCTCGAAATACAAGGGCGTCATGTTCTCTCAGCTCTTCTAAAGTCTTAGGTTTACCTTTTTGTGATAGATATTTTGGCGAAGCACACAGGATACGTTTGGATTCGCACAATGTTTTTGCGATAAAAGAACTATCTTCTAGTTTACCGATTCTCACAACGACGTCCCATTCACCTCTGATAGCATCTTCTAGGCTGTCTGAAAGAGAAACCTCGACAGTAACCTTGGGATGTAACTGCGTGAAGTTTTTTAAAGCACTTACAATATTTCGACCAATTCCTATCGGTAAATTGATACGTAAGCGCCCAGCGGGTTCATCCTTTCTAGCATTCAGCAGTAACCTAGCGTCATTGATTGTTTCAATCGCATGTTTAGCGGCATCAAGAAATATCTTGCCTTCTTCTGTCAACCTGATACTGCGTGTTGTTCTGTTGAATAACTTAAGGCCCAATTCCTCCTCAAGCTTCTTAACGGCCTTACCCGTGCCTGATTTGGTTGAGTTCAATGATGCTGCAGCTTTTGTAAAGCTCCCATGCTCGGCTACAGCGATAAATACGAATATCTCGTTCAAATGAGCTTGCTGAAACATTGATTGTGTCCTTCGTGGATACAATGAGTTTCAAAATAGCATGTTTATAGCACATTTCAAAGTAACTAATCTTCTCGATAGTGGCTTGGCGTAGATACTTACTTGAAGGCTAATTCAAGAGTCATGTTCGTAACCTTTTGGTTACATCGGAGTTTACCCATCGCCCCAGGCTGAAAATTTAAACGATTAGAGGAATAGATTATGTCTCTTCAAGAGAAACTAGATGCTTTTAAAGAGGTGTTTAAGAAGCAGGCCCCAGCAGGTGCGCTCGAAGCCTTTGCTCGGTCCTCCAAGGAATTGGCTGATAGTGGTCAGGTTGAGCAGTCAATCAAAGTAGGAGAGAAAGTCCCACATTTTGCATTGCAAGACTCTGAAGGCAAAGAAGTTGTCTTGGATGAACTCCTCGCTAAAGGCCCCGTCATTCTAACTTTTTATCGCGGGGTATGGTGCCCTTACTGCAATATTGAGCTGCGGGCACTGGAAGAGGTTGCCGACGAAATCAGAGCTCGTGGTGCAACCCTGGTAGCTATTTCCATGCAAGGCCCCGCTGAAAGTCGTAAATCCCAGCGAGATAACAAATTGAGCTTCCCAATTCTTACTGACCAGGGAGGAGAACTCGCTGCCAAGTTTGGTATCCGCTGGACATTGCAACCCTATGTAATTGAGTTCCACAGGATGTTCAAAGTCGAACTCCCAATCATCCACCGTGATGGAGAATGGAATTTACCTATGCCCGCAAGATATGTCATAGGTACTGATGGAATTATCACCTATGCGGAAGTCAATCCTGACTATACACGTCGTCCTGAGCCGAATGACCTATTTCCAGTGCTTGATAAGTTGAGTCAGTCTACGGCTGCATAGTGGGCCAACATCTGTACCTCTTTAACACAAAACAAGTGCCAAAGAGGTACAGAGCAATTTGAGATAATTGCTTTGATGGTTCAAAACTTTGTGGATATTCAATGCAATTTTATATCGAGCAATATAAAGGTAAAGCTCATGGTCAATTTTACAAGATACACAATTGAAACAGCTCCAGATGCCTCTAAAAAAACCCTAGAAGCCGCTAAGAAAAAAATGGGGTTTGTGCCCAACCTAATGGCCACCATGGCTGAATCACCCGTAATGGTAGAGAGCTATCTAACGCTTATGGAGCTATTTGATAAATCTCGTTTGAGTGAAACAGAGCGGGAGATAATCTTGATGACAAATAGTCGCCTGAATGGGTGCACCTACTGTATGGCTGCACATACGGCAGTTTCCAAAATGGCTGGTGTTGATAAGGAGGTAGTCAAGGCACTACGCAACGGCACGCCAATTGGTGATCCTAAGCTCGAGGCGTTACGGACTTTCTGCATCCTTATCAATGAGAAACGTGGATGGGCAACAGAAGAAGAGGTTGAGAGGTTTCTCGCAGCTGGTTATACCAAGGAGACTGTTTTAGAAGTGATTGTTGGCACCAGCCTTAAAGTGCTCTCAAATTATTCCACTCACAATCTTAAAGTCAGTCTTGATGATGCGTTTTTGCCTATGGCCTGGAGTAAGAATATGGATTCAGCTAGCTAAGATACAACTTAAGACGCATCATCTTCACAATCCTTACCAGAATCAGACTTAATGAAGAGGGCGAACCAACAAAAGTAAAGCATCTATAAAATGGGACGCCCTTGGCGTATCAGGTCGATTGCTTGTGATGGTAAACCACTCCGATACGCCATTTTTTTAAAACCTTGATATGCCAGATATAGTTATATCCCGCTCCCTCCCATAAAAAAGCAATAATCAGGGAGATGAGGCCAAGCGAGGTAAACTGTACGGCAGCTTTCCTGAATTTTGGTACAGCAAAAGCAACTACCAATCCGCTGATCAAACTAAACACCAGGCTTGCCCCCAACATAATTGCCGACAACCAAAACACAGGTCCGGCATGCCCCTTGTGAATCAGTAAAAACTGATGCCAGAGGTCATGCTCCTTGATGTGGAGGGTAGCCCCATTTTGGTCTTTGTTCGGCTCTAGATAAACTTCCCGATTGTAGCCATACCAACCGATGTATTCATCTTCAAGATAAAAATCCGAGGGCAGGGCGATTTGTTTGGGCTCGATAAGTGGGGAAACAACACCCAGGGTTTCTGTCTCGCTTTTGGGTAATCCTTCAGGCAATGAGAGAGTATATTCATATTCTTCTTCAGCACCGCCTTTTATATCGAAAAGATAAAATACACCAGTGGCAATATCCCGACCCACGCCCCGACAAATAAGTTGAAATGTTGAGGAAATATCAACAGGAACTCTTTGCTATCTCAGATGTGAAAGGCAACTTTTTACCCTACTAAGGCGGCTTCCCAACTACTGGCAATCCTAGTTAAGAAAAATTATTTTGATATGATATAACATTATATTATTTCAACGAAAGTGAATCATAATTTTTTTCATAAGAGTTTTATTAACCTCTTTCCTTGGCATCCTCCGTGAACCACATCACGATTTTTTTGCGGAAAATTACACATCACTTAAATTTTTTATGAAAAGTTTAAATTTGTCGCTGTAGGTCACGTCACTTTCAGAGTCTTCGATGAGGACAATATTTGCTAAGTCGTTATAGATTCGCACCAAAAATGAAACAGTGGTGCCAACTTCGCCCTGGCTAACTAAATAGTCCTAAATTGAGCAGTTTTTGGGTTTACCTTTTAGCGAATTTATTTAGCTAAGACAGGGCGGTTCAGAAGTATCCAAATATCAAAATATTTTTTGATACTTGGATAAAAATAACTTCGGAGAAACCACAATAATGAAATCATCATTGAAAATTCTTTTGCAAAAGACAGCTCTGGCAAGTGCAATTTCGTTACTTTGTACAGCGCCTTTCGCTGCCCATGCGGAAGAGGCGGACAACACACTGCTGACTGATCGCATCATTGTGAAGTACAAGGAAAGCGCTAAGGTCGGACGGGCTACGATCATGGCAAAGGAAACGGTAGAAAAAGCCTCCCGTCGTGCCGGCCATAAAATGCAGCACCTACGTCGTATGGCTACTGGCGCCCAGATAATGCGCCTGGAAGGTCGGAAAAATAGAGCTGAAGTAAACGCAATTATCGAGCGATTGAACCAGGACCCGGATGTTGAATACGCAGAACCGGATCTGATCATGCGAGCGATGGCTGTACCCAATGACCCAAGCTATCTCAATCAGTGGCACTACTATGAAACCACCGGCGGTTTGAATCTTCCATCAGCCTGGGATGTCACCCAGGGCAATGGGGCAGTGGTTGCAGTGCTCGATACTGGTTATCGTCCCCACGCCGACCTGGCAGACAATATTCTGCCGGGCTACGATATGATTTCCGATACCTTCGTCTCAGTGGATGGCGATGGCCGCGATAGTGATGCTACCGATCCAGGTGATTGGTATAGTTCTGGAACTTGCGGCGATAGCTCTTCAAGCAACAGCAGCTGGCACGGCACCCATGTCGCTGGCACTATCGCTGGGGTTACCAACAATAATATAGGCATTGCCGGTGTCGCCTACGAGGCCAAGATAGTCCCAATACGCGTACTCGGCCGTTGCGGGGGCTATACCTCAGATATTGCCGATGGCATGATCTGGGGCGCCGGCGGTTCTGTCAGTGGCCTGCCGAACAACGCCAATCCTGCCCAGGTGCTTAATCTGAGTCTTGGCGGCGGCGGCAGCTGCGGCACTACCACGCAGAATGCCATCAATACCGCTCGCAGCCTCGGCGCTACCGTTGTTGTAGCCGCCGGTAATAGCAATACTAATGCAAGCCAATTTACCCCTGCGAACTGTAATGGGGTGATCTCAGTCGCTGCGACTAATCGCAGTGGCGGCCGTGCTTACTACTCTAACTACGGCAATGTGGTAGACGTTGCAGCGCCAGGAGGAGCACAGAGCTTCGCCAACGATTCCGATGGCATTCTTTCCACCTATAACAACGGCACCACTGACCCCGGCAGTGACAGTTACTATTACATCCAGGGCACCAGCATGGCTGCGCCCCACGTTGCAGGCGCTGCGGCATTGCTTTATTCCGTAGACTCCAGTCTTACACCAGACGAAGTCGAATCAATTCTCACGAGCACCGCGAGGAGTTTCCCTGCTTCGTGCAACAGCTGTGGTACCGGTATAGTCGATGCAGCTGCGGCCGTAGCCATGGCCAACGGTGGTGATGGTGGCGGTGGTGGTAACGATGGCGGAGAACTCGAAAACGGTGTCACTGAGACCGGTATCGAGGGTAGCAGTGGTGAGGAAATTTACTTCACCCTGGATGTCCCCGAAAATGCCACGGACCTCTCCTTTAAAATATCTGGTGGAAGCGGCGATGCTGACCTCTATGTTCGCTTTGGCAGCGCACCGACTACCAGCACTTATGACTGCCGCCCCTACACATCAGGTAACAACGAAACCTGTGACATCGCTAACGTGCAGGGCGGAACTTATCACGTCATGGTGCGTGGCTATAGCTCTTTCTCCGGCGTGAGCCTCGAAGGTAGCTACACCGGAGGTAACGGCGGTGGCGGTAGCGATAACTGGGAACAGACTGGCCTTACTGGTTCCAGCAACAGCTGGCAGCACTTCACCATTGATGTTGATAGCGGAGCCTCAACGTTGAGCGCCGTTATGGAAGGTGGCTCTGGCGATGCTGACCTCTACGTGCGCCACGGCCAAGAGCCTTCCCGCACGGCATATGACTGCCGTCCCTACGAATGGGGCAATGATGAAAGCTGCAATATCAGCAATCCAGATGCAGGCACCTGGTATATCAGCATTCGCGCCTACTCAGACTACTCCGGCGTTACTCTTAGCGCTAGTGCTCAGTAATTAGGCTGACACCCGCCCTACAGTTAGTTTTCTGTAGGGTGGGTCCATACCAGTTCGGCCCAGGTAACTGTGATCAAATAACATAAAAGGCGACCAATATAGCCCAATACCAGTCAGCTAAGCTGACTGGTATTTTGTTAGGGTATAGCGCATCGACTATTTCTTTACAGCACTTGGAAATTACTCTCTCGTCTTTTTGGCAGGACGAAGGCCGGGCCATACTGAGGTTATCGTTTCCGAGCGTATCGCGACATATTGCTCCAACCTAATCACCTAGCGTGCCGTAGTCACTACAGCTGGACACAGAGGGTAGCCTTTACATGCTGTATCTAGCGTCGCATTTTACTCACATCATCATGACAGAAATTTAATGAGAACAACCTCCCTCACTCTAACTTCAAAGCTTCCTCGAGAACACCATATAATTTAATAGAGCACCTCATAATCAAGTAGAAAAATAGGAGCAATAGTTTGTACATAGCAATCCTAAATGAAGATTACCGAAATCAAGTGGCAGCACTTGCTGACGATTGCCCGAAGAGTAAAAACCTCATCAAAAGTCCCTTGTAAAATCTCAATGACAAAGTCGACACCTACAAAAATCAGATACTATCTAGTTAGTCTATTCAGAGGCGTAAGCCAAGTCATCCTTCAAAAAAACGCATTAAGTGGTGTTTTATTCTTATCCGGAGTAGCAGTTAATTCGGTTACCATGGCTCTTGGAGCAGCACTTGGTGTTATCACAGCGACCGTTTGTGCAGGAATTTTGCATTACCCTGTGAAACACATTGAAGAGGGATTATTGGGGTACAATGGAGCCTTGATCGGTATAGTCATATTCTTATTATATGATCCATCCCCAATTACTATTTTATTAATTATTGGTGGAAGCGCTCTAACAGTCTTGATCATACGCTTTATGATGCTTCACATTTTCCTTCCGCCTTATACTGCACCATACATTCTGGTGATATGGGCTATATGGATATTTGCCCCAACACAGGACCTAGCGCCAGCCGTAACATCCATGAATGAAAAAATTTCAACATGGGGGATATTTGAAGGTATAGGTCAGATTATATTTCAAAACAATGCCATTACCGGTATTTGCTTTTTAGTTGGACTTTTCATTTCGAATAAGTCTCATGCGCTTTGGAGCATAATTGGTGGACTGCTTGCCACATTCCTGGCCATGTTCCTAGCTTTACCATCAACACTAATCCTAGCTGGAATCTTTGGCTACAACGCATCTCTGAGTGCTATTGCACTATCAAGTGGAAGTAAGCAGTGGCTAGCCCCTCTTGCAGGTAGTGTATTAACCGTTCCAATTGCGATGGCCCTTATGGGTGCTGATATTATTATTTTAAGCGCTCCATTTGTTATTTCCAGCTGGATTATATTGTTATTAAAGAGGAAGCTAGCAATAGGTCGTTAATTCAGCAAATCAGAACAAGCGCTATCACCACGAAAACTATTGGCATGATAGGGCACCAACCTCTTCAACAATCACTTACTCCGAATAGACGATAGGTCCACTGATCAGCTCGGTAAAATCGAAAGTAACTCCAAAGGAATTCTTCACTCATCCGAATAATGGTTCGACGATCGGAAGAATTTAGGGTACCTGCAACTGCTGCATGTGCCGTGTGTTGCTTAAGCATTCAGCTTCAATACTCTGACCGTCTTTAAGACCTTGTCCTTAGCCGCGAATGGCAGCCCCTTTATCGGAATGAATAACTGGCTAGGGAAGGGGAGAGATAAACTGTGTCAGCGCAACTGCACGATTTAAAGCGGTTCCCCTTAGCACCACTTCGTTGGTTAATCCAATGCGGCAAGCTTCTTCCATATTAATAATTCTACCAGTGATGATCAATTCCAGGAATTGGTAGACGGTCATTGGAACCGGCAGCATCCTGACGCACAACGACAGTGACATCACCATCTTCCGTTAACCCACTTTCAGCTTACTCTGGGCCGGGCGAAGAGCCACTCGGCCAAACAATACGTATCTTATCGTTCAACTCCGCCCCCTATTAAAATAATTTCAATTAATATAAGAGAGCTAGCAATTCTTAAAATTTTCAAAATCCTTCTAAATTTTTGCGAGACGGAAAATTAAACTGTAATCCTCTGTATATTTAATTGGTGTCAGAGTCGAATACGCTCAGCGGGCATATACCCAACAATAGTAAAAGGGCTTCGGATAATTGGTGCCAGAGTCGATTAAATAACGAAAAATTATGGTTTTTCTTTGCTTTTCTCTCTGTTTAAATCACCCCAGTTACCACTGCGACGTTAACTGAGCTACTGACTCATCGCCGTGGTAAAGGGTTAACCACCAACATCAAAAGCCAACCAAGAGGGAATCCCCATGGCTATCTACATGAACTTCAATAACAAAGCCACCAAAGGCAACGTCACCGCCAAAGGTTACGAAGACTGGATCGAAGTTGACAGCTTCAACTTTGGTGTTGGCCGCGGTATCACCATGGAAGCCGGTGCTACCTCCAACCGTGAAGCCTCTCGCCCCAGCCTGAGCGAAGTCACTTTCACCAAGCGTATTGACGCTTCTTCCGGTGGTTTGTTCAAGTCTTCTGTCACTGGCGACGAAGGTGTGCCCGTAGAGATTCATGTTGTACAGACCGGCGCCAACTCTGTAGAAAAGTACGCTGTTTACAAGCTGACTGACGTAATCATCTCCTCTTACAGCATTGGTGCTTCTGCCGGCGGTGCTCCTCAAGAGTCCGTATCTCTGAGCTTTGCCAAAATCGAAGCCGAACTCGACCACGCTGATAAGACTAACAAGAACCCGAAGAACATGAAGGTTGGATACGACCTCACCACAGCGACTCCGCTGTAATTGGTTCGACTCTTTTCGGGTTGAACGGTGGCCTGCAGAGTACCTGCGGGCTACCGCCCTCCAGTTCTTTAGCTGAGTGCTTATACGAGCACTGACCTAAAGAACTGCAGATTTCTAAAATCTCATTTCTTATTTGGCACCGTAGGGATAGTTGGGGCTGCCCATGGCTACACTCAATCAAGATAAAAGAATGATTACGGTCGACAGCCCAGTCGGCTCGGATGCTTTGATCGCAACGACCTTACAAGGCGAGGAGCATGTCTCCAAGCTATTCCGCTATGAAGTACAGCTTCTTTCTGATGATCACGCTATTGAGCAAAAAGATCTTGTCGGCAAACCAGTAACTGTTTCGATTCACCACTCTGAGACACCACGCCATATTAACGGCTATGTTACCCAGTTCTCCCTTCACGATGTAAACGCCGAAGGCGTGCGTAGTTATAGCGCAATTCTTCAACCTGGCCTGTGGTTCACGAGCCTCGGAGGCTCCAACAGAGTTTTCGAAAAGAAGTCCGCCAAGCAAATTCTCGAAGAAGTGCTCGGTGAATACAGCAAGGTTATCAAACTGACCTTAAAGCTAAATGCCGAATACATCACCCGTGAATACTGTGTACAGTTTGATGAAAGCGACTTTGAATTTATCAATCGCTTAATGGCTGAAGAGGGAATTTCCTACTACTTCAAGCACTCTGAAGGGCAGCATGAGCTTGTACTCTGCGATGATCCTCAAGATTTTTACGACTGTGAAAGTGAAAAAATTGAGTATGACGGAGGCGGTAGCCATCCCACAAAAAACACAGTGAGTAGCTGGAGAAGAAACTTCAACTACCATGGCGGCGGTTTTGAGCTCAAAGATTACAGTGAATTTACTGCTACCAAAGACAATAAGCAGCAAGTTAAAACCACCAGTAAGCTGAATGATGTTTCTAACTACATGCGCGGCTTATATGGCCTGAACCACTTCCAGGCTGATGGTGAACACAAACACAAATTTACTGATAGCTACCATAAAGCACTGGCAGAACGTGCTATGGAAGCACAGGAAGCGCTATTTGATGTCAGCCATGGACGTAGTGACTGCCCCTCCTTTACTGCCGGCGGACGTTTTAATTTTGATCACACGTTGTCGTCAGAAAAGGGGAAGTATCTTATTACGTCTGTGCATGTTTCAGCTGCAGACGGTAACAGTAACGAAACCCACTTCCACAATACCTTCAGCTGTATTCCATCTGCGGTAATGCCACGCCCACAGCCGAATGTTTCTGCAAAGAAAATACACTCACCACAAGTGGCACGTGTATTGGAAGTAAAAGCAACCGCATCCGACAGCTCTCAGGACCCCTACACCCAACTGAAAGTGAAGTTCCCCTGGAACTCACAACAAAATAGTTGCTGGGTCAGAGTGATGCAGTCTTTTGCCGGAAAAAACTGGGGGGCAAACTTTGTACCCAGGGTAAACCAGGAAGTGGTTGTTACCTACATTAATGGCGACCCGGATAGACCATTGATTACCGGTGCAGTATATAACGGCGATAATCCAGGCCCCAATTACACCGCCACCCAAAGTGGCTGGAAAACCGAGTATGAGGGCAGCACCTTTAACGAGTTGCGCTTTGATGACAAAGGTGGCAACGAAGAAATCTATATGGAAGCCGGTAAGGATCACAACTTTGTTATCCATAATGACCAAACTGGCAAAATAGAAAACAAGCAAACTCTGGAAGTTAAACAGGATCGTAGTATCACCGTAACTGATGGTAGCGAAGTGGTCACCATTGCCAAAGGTGACCAAAAATTGAATGTGGATAAAGGAAACCAGACTGTCACGATTGGTTCAGGCAATCACACACTCAAGATTAGCAAAGGATCGCAAACCACAGATGCTATGGGGGCTATCAAAATATCCTCAAAAGCTTCAATTGAATTAAAGGTTGGGGGCAGTAGTATTAAGCTAACCCCAGCGGGAATCACCATCAAAGGTACAATGCTTTCCTGCAAGGGAGATGCTACAGCTGAAGTTAAAGGCGGCGGCATGCTTACCCTGAAAGGCGGCGTGACTATGATCAACTGATGGGGATTAACTAAGAATGACTGACCTGATCAAAGTACAAGCACTTACCACGGCGGAGCTGCTAAAAAATTTTGAGGTGAGTGAAGAAGCGGAAGAGCACCTGGTGCCCGATACTGCGCCCGAGGTCAGCATTAACCAACTGGTTGACGCGGGCCTTTATCCCGATGCGATCAAACTATTGGCACATGGCCTCCCCAAACGGGAAGCTGTTTGGTGGGCCTGTCTCGCAGCTCGGGATATTCAAAGCCCAGAAACTGATGAAGACAATGTAAATGCATTAGTCGCTGCGGAAAGCTGGGCCAAAAAACCCAGCGAAGAGACTCGATTAAAGTGCAAAACCCTGGGCGATAAAACCAAGCACAAAACCCCAGCGAGCTGGGCTGCTACAGCAGCGAGTTGGTGCCATGGAAGTCTGGCGGCGGAAGGTGAGCCTGTGGTTGAGCCGCCAGAACATCTTTATGCACACGCCGTCGCTGGTAGTGTCACTCTCGCTGCAGTTTTATCTGATCCAGTGGATCCCGGCAAAAGATTCGCAAGATACATGAATCAAGGGTTGGATCTGGCACGTGGCGGTAATGGCAGGATAGAGGACTAAATATGGGCAAGCCTGCTTCACGTATTACGGATATGCATGTCTGTCCGATGGTGACAGGTACTGTACCTCACGTCGGCGGGCCGATCCTCAGCCCAGGTGCTCCAACGGTCATTATCGGCGGAATGCCCTCAGCTACGGTTGGCAGTGCCTGTACCTGTGTAGGACCACCAGATACTGTAGCTATGGGCAGCACTACCGTACTGCTGCAAAAGAAGCCTGCTGCCCGCATGGGAGATACAACTGGCCATGGCGGCAAGATTGTAATCGGATGTCCGACAGTTTTGATTGGCGGTTAAGTTTCACGTCATCATTGCTTATCAAGGTGTATTTATTATGAACTGATTAAACCGTCGACCAAGAGCAAGCAGGGGTGAAATAAAGCCGAATATATTATTTATAGGGCAGCGAGATGATCTACTCGCTGTGTGAATCAATTGCAGTTATTACCTAAAAATAAGGGATCATAGGAGAATCGTCATGGCAAAACTAATTAGTCGCAGCATTAAGCATGGGGTTAGCTTTTCCGTGTTGGTCGAGGATGATGCATCGGCCCTCTTTCAAACGAAAGTAAAAAAATCATGTGGATATTGGCTGGATGAAGCACAGGCAATTCTGAATCGGGCGATGAAAGTATGCGCCACAGCTCTTGTTACCCCTGATAAGGTTCCAGGTACATTTCATAATTTACTTTCTTACTACTTCGGCCTTCCCGCAGATAGTTCATCAGAAAAATACATCCCTTGTTTAAACGCGATAATTTCTCGGTTAAATAGAACTCAGGCGGGTTTGAAAAAGGGGGTGGAGCTTGCAGACAGGGAACAGATGCCCATCGTGGCAAAACTTCAGACTTCTGTCATGAAGAAAATAGGTTGGGGGGACCCCACGGATAATATGGCGGGTTTTGTGTGGGTGGACATTTTTGAAAGCGTGCCCAATTATATTTCAAAAACATATAAGATGAAGAAAGCGCAATGGCAAGGGGGCAACAGCTTAATCTCGATGTTGGGGGGAAAACTCAATGGAGGGGGCTATATGAAGCCTCACTATCACCCCGTCCATTTGAATTTCAAAAAAATTTGGCCAAAAGGTGATATATACTGCACCGTCACTCTGATACACGAGGGGACACATAAATTCGCGGATACAGTGGATCATGAGTACTTCAAGGATGATGGAAGCATTGTGGATAAATTAGATGAAGAAATCGGTAAACTTGGTCCTTTATATCTTAATATTCATAAGGACAAGTCTAGTGATGAAGTATTCAAAATCGTTGAGCAAGAGGCATTAAAAATGTTACGTGGACAAGATAATGCGGCTAGAAAAATGCAAGAAATTGGTGTGATGAATGCGGTGAATAATGCAGACTCACTGGCATGGTTCGCGTATGACGTAGCACAACTTCCCACTGAGCAAGAAATTGGGAAAGTTGTAGGAAATATTTTGGGTAATCGAAAAATACATCCGAGCTTGCTTAACCAATAAAGAAAAATCCGGGGGACAGTTCACTTAATTTTAAATCATTGAAGAATTTCCTTTACTGCAATAGGATATCCTAGCCCGTATTTAAGTGAACTGTGCCCAGAATTCCAAGCGTACCCTAAAAAGGACGATGGGTAGTTACCAATATCGAAGGTATCAATCACAATAAGTTTGCAGAACTAACCAGCATCCCCCGCATTATGCTAGAACAGATTCTCAATCTGCGTATATCATAATGAGGAGCTCGATATTGAGAAGAGGGCGGGCCTACAGAAGCAAAGTATTTTGGAGACGTCAGGCAATAATGTCTTTCTCGATGAGATACAAAAGCTCTTCCCATCTGGCCGCGAGAAGCTCAAGCCAGAATGGAAGCGCTGCATCACTGAGTACCTTCACAACGGCCTCAAGCAATCCGCTGTTGGCCGCGATCATCATTAGGGCTCGACTTGTTGCAGTTGTCTGGGGGAAGATCAAGTGATAGCGCGTGTCGATGACCAATACATCATTGTTCAAAATACTATTTTCTATTAATTGCAATCTATTGATGCATATTTTATTTTCAAACTCGCTTCGTTTTCCCTGAAACTGCACGCTTTTTATCATCGGTGTGAACATATCCTTTATCAGTAGTACACAGTTTCCCATGTCCTAGGTCTGCCGATAGGTCTTTAAGATCTCTATTTTCTGCATCCATTGAGGCACCAGTATGACGAAGCCAATGAGTCGACGTGGCCAGGAGAACTTTCACATCATCCTCAAAACCATCTCGCGTCATCTTTTCACCAGCTAAATCAAATGCCTCTTGAGTAAGTATCGCAATTGTTCGTGCCCGTAATCCTGGATAAGGACATCTGATGAGTGAATGCTCAGGTAGTGAACTGTAATTCAATGGAGCTGCCGCAAATCGGTAGCTGAAAACTGTACGTCTCCCTATGGATTTCAGTTTTCCGACTTGGTATAGATATTATTAGAGCACTATACATTATCAACTGGTTAGCAATCAGGAAACTGTTTAGTCTGCTAGCTGCTATCTCTGAATGTGGCTGATACACATAGGCAAGGCTGAATGATTATAAGTTATCAATGAGCTAGTGATTTGAAATCCGTGAGCCTAGCCAAAATTAAATAGAGTGAAAGGGCCCCACCCCGAAGGGTGGGAAATAGCTTAATGAGCTTGATGTTCTAAAGCGTTTAGGAAAGTTGCAACATCATCTACTTGTTGTGTGCTTAATTTCTGCCCCAATTGGTACCAAGCCATATCGTAAATTGCTTGCTCAATGGTTTCTACACGCCCGTCGTGGAAGTAAGGAGCGCTTCTGCTTACATCGCGTAGCATTGGAACTTTAAACATCATTTTATCTTTTTCAAGGCCTGTAACTTTATAACGACCTAAATCTTCTTGGTGTGGATATTGGTTAACTAGCCCCATCTTCTGGTACATGTTTCCACCCAAGGTTGCACCATTGTGGCATGTTGAACAACCAGTGTTGATAAAGGTTTGTAAGCCCTTTAACTCACTTTTTGTCATGGCCTGATCATCGCCACTCATAAAATCATCAAAACGATCATTCGTAATCAGGGTGCGCTCAAATGCAGCTATGGCCTGAGCAATATTGTCGTAAGAGATAGCATTTTCTTTACCAAAGGCGTGTTTGAAACTTTCTTGATATTCGGCAATTTTTGAAATCTTTGTCTCAACAGCCTCTTCTGAAGGCATCCCCATCTCTACAGGGTTTAAAATTGGACCTTTGGCCTGTTCCTTCAGGTCCTCTGCGCGACCATCCCAAAATTGAGCCATCTGGAATCCTGAGTTCCAGACCGTTGGAGAGTTTCGATCACCCTTGGTACCAGGTAAAGCTCCCGGTGATGTCGTTTCATTGTCAACGCCCGAACCGTTGTAGTTCCCTACTTGATGGCAGCTGTTACAGGATTGGCTATCATTGACTGAAAGCCGTTTGTCCATGAACAGTGTTTTTCCAAGCTCAACCATAGCTGGGGTGTCATTCTCACTGCCTGGCATAGTTTCTGAGAGAGTGCCGAACATAATTTTTGATTGTTGACGTAATTGATTTATATCAACTTCGGCCGTGGCCGTTATTGATAGCAAGCTTGCTGCCGCTATCAAGCCGCAAATGATTGAAAGCTTTAGATCTCTTTTCAAAAAAATTTTCTTAATCACTTTGGTATCTCTCCCACTTCTCCAAAAACAATGAAAACTAACCTACTTTTAATCAAAGTTAGGCGGTGCCACTATATAGGGTAGCTCGTTCAGCTGATACCATGATTTAGCAAAAAAATTGTTGATTTTTAGAATATCCAGAATTGTTCACAAAATATTTTTCAAATATTATTCAGAACTTGACCTATACATTGAGTGCACTGGATTTGGCGAGATTGAAATCTTGCTATTTACCTTTAAAAATTGCAGGGCAATTTCTGAGGTGGCGAGGAAGTGTAGGGTTGAGGGGATACTTATCGGTATCTCCAAAGAGAAATGATTCGTATTTCTGCTAGCTGGTTGGTGGTGTAATGTTTTCTCGAACGATAAATGACTCCTTAACTATCTGAATGTGGTCAACTTTTTAGTTAGAGGTTTTAGGAAGCTTTTAATCTTATTGTTATATCTATTTAAATTTTATATTGGTCTACGTATCCTAAATAGAGGCGTTCCGCTACCTATCAAGCTACCGGGCTTAACAAGAATCTCTTCGATCCATCTCTTTAGTGAGATTGGTTACTTTTCCAATTAGCACCACTCTTCCTCCTTTTCAGAGAATTACATTTTATAGCCACCTGAAAATCTCTGTCGATACTCCCTAGGGGAGAGGCAGGTCTGTTTGTGAAACATTTTCCGGAATGCGCTGACATCCTCATATCCCACTTGCCAAGCGATCTGTTCGACTTGCAATGTGCCTGTTTCCAATAGTTCGCGAGCTTTTTGCAGACGTTGCTGTTGAAGATATTCGGCGGGTCTATAGCCGGTAACCTTTTGAAATCTTCGTAGAAAGGTACGCTCGCCCAGGTTGGCTAGTTGAGCCATCTCTGCAACAGAAATTGGTTGTTGATAATCCCGGTGAATTTGCTGCTGTACTTTTAAAATTGCTTTATCACCATGATCTACAGGAGGTAGAAAACTGCGGTAATAACTTTGGTAACGGGTTCCCGTATCCACCAACAGGAAACGTCCCAACTCCATCACTATATGGGGAGGCATGTATCGTCCGACCAGATGTAACCCAAGGTCAATCCAAGACATTACACCTCCTGCGGTGACAACATCCGGGTCTGCAATCAGGATGGAATCGATATTCAGCTCTATATCCGGGAACTTCTGCTTAAAGTCATCGGCCAGTCGCCAGTGAGTGGTCGCCTGGCGTCCATCTAATAGTCCTGCGTCGGCCAACATAAAAGCCCCAGCACAAGCGGAACAGGTTACGGCCCCCTCTTTGTGTCGCTTTAACAACCAGGTACTGACATCTGTCGGTGGCTCCATGTACTCCTGACCTTCAAGTACCGGCGGTACAATAACGATATTTGGGTCTTTAGAAGCCCCTTTTTTCTCGGGTATGACTTTTCCGTCATTAATTAGCCAGCGTGATACCTCAAATAGCGCCTTGGGTTCTGGAATTGACTCCTGACAGATGTGGTTTGCGGTTTGGAACAGATCGATTAGGCCATAAGTCGCCGACCGAGCCGCTCCGGGGATCATCAGTATTGCAATGTGGATTGTTTGGGTCACTAGCCCCCCTGTCAGTTCTTGCCTGTTTTATGTCGGTCTTGCCACGTCTGTATCTTAGCCCATCGCCCTAACATGCGCTTGTACATTTCAAAGACACAACCAAAGGACAACCTTATGAGCAAGACAGCGCTAATCGTCGTCGATATGCAAAACGACTACTTTGAAGGAGGAGGGTGGACTCTTGAAGGCGTTGGCCAAGCGTCAAACCAAGCCGCAAAAGTGCTGGCTGAGTTTCGCAAAAAGCAGTGGCCAGTTATTCATGTTCGCCATGAATTTCTCAGTGAGGATGCTCCATTCTTTATTGCCGGTAGTGAGGGTGCGAAAATTCACAAAAGCCTTCTGCCTGTTGAAGGTGAGCCGGTAGTACTCAAGAATGAAGTTAACAGCTTCAAAGGTACGGATCTTAAAAAGCGCTTGGATGAGCTAGGTGTTAATAAATTGGTCATTGTCGGTGCGATGAGCCATATGTGTATCGATGCTATCACCCGAGCGGCAAGTGATTTTGGATATGAAAATACCGTTATTCACGATGCTTGCGCCAGTCGGGACATGTACTTCAATGGTGTCGATATTCCCGCTGCACATATACATGCAGCTTATATGGCTGCACTGCAATTTGCTTATGCAGAGGTGATCAGTGCTGACGAATACTTAGCAAAGTAATTAACTTGCCTGCACCTTAGAGTTAAACCACACGCGATACTGCTATACCTTTATCGCTAAGGACTTTAGGCTATATAAGCCTAAAGTCCTTCTTCGAGCTGCATGAACAGCTCTACTTCTTGATAAATTTCTTTATACTTAAAGATTGTCGACTTGGCTTTTAAAGCACATAGTTTATGTGCGTGAAGAGGTTTAGCTTGTTTTATCTTGAAACTAAAATTCAATTTCATCTGTTTCGACTTCAAAGGTCGTGGAGGACTCCACATTTCCGGTACGTGATACCACTGTCCAATGCCAACCCGTTGGGTGGCACCATTCATGGTGAGGAAGCACTCGATACGGCTTTGGAGATTCTCACAAGCTTGCAAACTTATTGGTGTGATTTCGCATATCTCTGCCTTGAAAGAGCGGATCAGTACGCAAATTCAGGTAACACCTCAAACAGGTGGGAAAAGTAAGCTATCCGAACCCGGATGCTACAGGTTGGAAACGCTTTGAAAGCTAGCTTGATCAGCTTCCTTCTAGACACCTCTTAATGCGGGGAGGCACCCTGACGCTGACATTGGATCAATAGGTGTACAGTACTCCTCTAGAACCTAGTGACGCCCCTCCATCTCGCTTATTGATTCATGCTTTATGAGGTTCATTTACACAAACTAAAGATAGTCGTTCACCTATCCCGCTACGATTGCTATCCAAGAAGTGACACTTACCCACCACTAATGATCTGGGGGCAAAGTTGTGGCCTAAGTAAATATCGTCAATTAAAAGACTTGTATTAAGTTACTAGGCGAATAAATGGAATTCTGATTTTGCCAGTGGATACTTAAAAGCCCAGTACATTCGAAAGTCAAATGCTCGCTGTGGTTTTACCGAAGTATGGTGTTACTGCTGTGCCAATGAGTTATGTGTTGAAAATTTGATCATAAGTGCACCATATATAAGTAAAACGGTCCACTGGCCATAGATCGGTTTTTAAACGCTATTTGTTTATAAAGCCCAATTGTTTGTAAGGAAATAAGGGCGCATAATGACTCTTGGATTGCACCACGGACCAAGGACGAAATGGTACAAAAAAGGCACAGCGACAGCGTGTTTCCAACCCCTCGATCCAACCGACACTTTCATTCGATGGAAGCGCAGGCGGTCGCCTTTCCGATTCAGTCGGTGCAGATCGATTGGGATCGCTTAGTGGCCAAGCGGCCCACCGTCCTGGACACCGTCGATACTATACCGGTGTATCTGCTCAAGCCCGAAGTCCTGCAGCTGTTCGACGCCGAGAAACACCCGACCTTTCGTTTGATCCTCGATCTAATGTGGACCACTGGCGCTCGGGTCTCGGAGGTGTTGGCGCTTAAGTCGACGTCCTTTATCGATGACCGCTATGACATTCTCAAAACCCTGAAACAGCGTCCCGATCGGCCCATCCAAAAGGCCCTGCAGCGCTCACCCAAGCGCTACATCCCCATTACCGACCACGCCCTGGAAGATCGCATCCAGAGTTACCTCTACACGGGACACTTAAAAAAAACCGAGCGGGTTTTTCCGATGTGCCGGCAAACGGTCAATCGGCATATTCATGCCTTGGTCAAGAGAGTAGGGCGCGCGCCCTTTGCCATCAGTGCCCATACCTTTCGTCATTCGTTTGCCATCCATTTGCTGTTACAAGGTCGGCCGCTGAAATATATGGGTCAGCTATTGGGGCATAAGTCGATCGTCAGCACAGAGATCTACACCAATGTGCTCACTGTAGATGGGACGCATTTTTTGGACGGAGTGGATTTTCACTAGCCATAATCCCCTCGTAAAACTTTAAGTAAGCAATGAAAAGGATCTTTCATGGCCAGGTCCAGTGGACTCAGAACAGTGATCAAGGTTGCCAAAGCGATTGATCGCGCAAGCAAACAAGCCGAGCGGGAGCGAATCAGGCGCATCAAGGCCATTGAACGTGAAGAAAAAGCACAGATACGACGGGCTGCCCAGGCCGAGCGAGAGCGTTTACGAGCTGAACGTGAACGTGTACGAGCAGAGGCAAGAGCCCTCAAAGACGAGGCTCAATACGCAAAAGAATGCTTCGAGGATCGAGCAGAAGATCGTCGGCTGGCCAAAGAAGACATTATTAACGAGTACGTGAGGTAGGAAAGCATGGACGCAAATTACATCATTGGGGCAGGTCTGGCTTACCTAGCCTCAATCGGAGTTGCTTATTTTATTGCCTCTAATCGAGCAGATAAAAAAATAGGGCAATATTCAAGCATCAAAGAGGCGATTGAAGCGGTCAAAACCGAGCACAATCAGGCCAAAGCAGGTTTAAGTAAGATGATTGATAACCTCAATAAGGCCCGCGAGGTCTACAAGAAAATAGACACTGAAACCAAAGACCTTCAACAGCTGCGAAAAAATGCTGGAAACATAGCGAAGCAGTTAATGAGTGATCAAATAGACCTCCAAAAGCTACAAACCATCATCGCAGAAAACAAACAAACAGCAGAAGAGGGCAAGGCCAACCTACACGACGTGATGTCAAAGCTTGATCTGTATACACGATTGGACGAATTTGTAGAGTATGGTCATTTTGAATTTCCGGAATATCTCTATGAGACCGGTGAGCGTTTTGCGGCTGAAATTAAAATTCTGCGTGAGAAGCAAAAGTCCATGATCAAAGATGGCAGTGCCTTTACCCAAGAGGGCACGGTTTCTCTCACCGGCGATAGCCGTATCGACAAAAAAATCATTGATGGTCAAATGAAAATGATCATTCGAGCTTTCAACATTGAGTGTGATCTATTAATCGCCAAGGTAGGGCCATCCAATTTGGATCGTTCCTTGAGCCGCATTGAGAAGTTGGCTAATGACTTGGAGAAGTTGGTGGCTTCTCTACGCTGTGGAATTAGCCTAGATTATGTGACATTGAAGTACGAAGAGTGCGCTATGCAGTACCAGTACATGCTTAAGAAGAAAGAAGAGCAGGAAGAGCAAAAGCTGATCAAAGAGCAAATGCGTGAAGAAGCTCGTGCTGAGAAAGAATACAAAGCAGCATTGGCTGCGGCAGAAAAGGAAGAGAAGCTATATCGAGACTTACTTGAAAAAGCGAGAAAAGAGCTAGAGCTCGCCACCTCTGGAGAGAGAGCCATCACAGAAGCTAAGGTGGCTCAACTGGAGCAGCAACTTGCTGAAGCCGAAGCCAAGGAGGAACGAGCCAAGAGCATGGCAGAGCAAACCAGACGAGGTCATGTGTATATCATCAGCAATGTGGGCTCTTTTGGTGAAAATGTATACAAAATCGGGATGACGAGGCGTTTAGATCCTCTCGACCGGGTAAAGGAGTTGGGAGATGCTAGTGTGCCATTCAAGTTTGATGTACATGCGATGATCTTCTCAGAGGATGCACCGGCACTTGAGACGGCCCTGCACCGTAAATTTGGAAGTCACAGAGTCAACGCAGTGAATCTGCGCAAAGAGTTCTTTCGTGTTGATCTGGAGAAGATTCAAGAGGCAGCAGAAGAAATTGGTGGTGATGAGATTGATTTCAGAACCACTATTGCTGCTGAAGAATACTTTGAAACTCTCCGCCTTAAAGAAACTATTGCAGCTTAATCTGCTATTCCCAATGCTCCAGCTTATACCGCCCCTGGGGACATTTTCTCTAGCCCCAGTGCTGCTTGTGCGAGCTTGGACGTACCCGTTTCAGATGACGGCGTGTCACCCATATATGACACGGAGCAGGGTGCCTGGATCTGCCATTGGTTCGTCAACAATAAGGGCGCCGGTGTATTGCTAATAGAAACTGGCAACTGTGATCTTCCTGATACTTACGATCCCGCCACAGGGCGTTGCTTAGATCAATCGCAGGGATAGGCATAGACAGGCAATGGAGAGTTTGCGACGGATGTGCAGGAGCTGGAATCTTGGTTGATAACCCAGCGCCGTTTGATCTGCACTTAACCATTTTTGCTAACGAGGTTCAGCCGCTCCGCGACTTCCTCGCGAGCATTAACACCGACCTGATTAACCTAACAACCAGGGACTTAAAACAGACAGAGAGCATCATGGGAGCACTACAGGAAATCATCGGAGAGCTTGACCAGATCACGGTTCGGTACGAACACCGCGATCAATCGTTCGGAAAACAGGGCCAGACTTGGTTATCGGAAATAGCTGCCAAGAAAAAATTGAAAACATGAGGGGGATCAATGGGTTGCGTTAATTCCGATATTCACAAATATCGGATATTTTGTAAGTGGTTGTTTCTCCTTATAATTTGCCGCTTGGACGTCTGTAAAGTACTTAATTTTTGCCAACTAAAACACTTAATCGTTATCGTTCGTCCATCTACTCTAGTTCCGGCCGAGTAATCTCCATTTTGTGTTCCTGTGTTCCTGTGTTCCTGTGTTCCTGTGTTCCTGTGTTCCTGTGTTCCTGTGTTCCAAGGTTCCAAGGTTCCAAGGTTCCAAGGTTCCAAGGTTCCAAGGTTCCAAGGTTCCAGGTGTTTTCGCATACAAACATCCAAGCACATCAAAGCCTTTTCCTAAGACCAAAGTACTCACGCAACTCTGAAAAACCTTTGGACAAGTGAGCCGAAAAAGAACCGTGCCAATAGGTTGATAAGTGAAACTACCTAGGAAATGCACTGGCAACTTCACGTGGATAAAGCTGATCAAAAAAGCACCCATGAGCTAACAGCAATAAGGAGGAAACCATAAAGGCAGTTGTAGTTTATATGGCTACGGAAAGCCCCCCGTTAAACCCTTAAAAGTGGCACTTAAAGGAGCCCACGGGAAGTATCTGGGCGCAGCAGGTAAAGGACCCTATCTGCTCCGGCATTTCCCAGGTCTTTCTTTCAGCAGTAGAGATGTTTAGCCGCCGAATAGATGGCCGCCGGGGCCCTGCCAAATCAACCGAAGGGCCGACATGATCCGCCCAGTATATAGAAGTGTCTTCTGCATGCCAGATGGGTGTTTCTCCCAATCCATCAATCCATCGTTACACTCCCAAAGACATTCAATCTCCACTGTCAAAACCCTTCTTAATAGTTTCAGTAGGTCTTAGACTTGAAACTTAGATGGAATAGGAACATCAATATCCTCAGTATGTAGCAATGCGGCCTCTATTCCAGCATGGACACCAAGTGCTGAGGTCTCTCTGGACATGCTGGGGGTACCAAGGTTTTCGGGCAAAGCCGCTACTTGAGGTAATTGCGGAAGGTGAATCCACCCTGCACGTATATACAGTTGATTGCTGGCAATAAAGTGCAAAACGCCATACATCAAGTGATTACAGCAAAAAGTGGCGGCATTATCCGAAATATCTGTAGGCACTCCGGCTTCAGGCATTGCCCTAACCATAGCTCTGAGAGGAAGATTACTACGATAGGCTACCGGTCCATTGGCAACTGTAGGTGCGCCCTGCATCTCTACGCCACGATTGTCCTTTAGGTTGTATCGAGTAGAATCGTTAAAATTTTGAGCAATTCGCTCTACCGTAACCATCGATCGCCCACCATATTCACCCATCATGATCACTATTTGTGGACGAAGCTCATTTATAGTGCCAGTTACTACGTCAATACACTCAAAGAAGTTACTAGGAACCAGGATTCCAAATCATCAGAATTCCCAATACGGGTACCATCCAAAACACGCATTACCGATTCTGCAGGATTTAGTGGCGTATGCCCGAATGGTTCAAAGCCGGTCACTAAAACCTTTTTCATGACAATACTCTTTGAGTAGTTTGAAATTGGCTTTCAAAAATGTGTTGTCTGACTCTATTAATCAAGAATAGAAACTTTTGAGGGCTCAGACTTAAAAGAACGGCTTTGCTGATGTGTTTGATTGGCACAATATGCCAATTAAGAGGCTGTTTTGAACCATAGATCTGTAGAAAGACAGCAGAAGCGTTTTTCAGATAGGCGTGAACTTGGTCTCCAATAACTAAAGAACAATCTGCAGGCTTATATCTCGGTATGTCGACCAGGGCCTAGCGACACCGCATCTCTCATTGAGAGTGAGTGTACTTAACACTCTTTCTTATATCACACGCCTGGAATGCGCCGCCAGCAAGTGTGGTACGCTGCATCACGACTTCCAGAGCGAACCTGCCCTGCCCTACATATACAGAGTTTTTTCTGCCTCAATTTGTAATGATAAATATTTGTGCAATTAAGTACTTTAGTTGGCCAAAATTATGATAAATTGTTGATTAATAACGGCTTTTTATGAATACTGATTAAGTACTTTACTTGGCAGTCCACCGCATTCCAACAACAACTCCATATTTCTATGTCTGCTTCCAACCGGCCACCAGCACCAATCATCGACAACCTGAACAATCTTGAGAATCCATTCCGCTGTACCAGCTTTTCAGCTAGCCGTTATCTCAGCAAGCAGATTCCTGGTGCTAATACCGATCTGGAGTTCACGCTTAAGTTTCTTTATAGCTACAACGGTAGCCAGGCAACGTTTAATAGCTACCGCCGTGAACTTGAGCGCTTGCTGCAATGGGCGTGGCGCATTGAAGAAGTTTCAATAATGACTCTGAAGCGCGAACACATTGAGGAGTTTGTGCAGTTTTGCATTGAGCCGCCAATTGCCTGGATCGGAACTAAGAATGTTGCCAGATTCAAAACACAAAATGGCGAGCGCGTTGTGAATGCCGATTGGCGGCCATTCGTAGTCAGTGTGTCCAAAGTTGAATTTCGTGCTGGTAAAACGGCTTCTCCCAAGGAGTTCCGGCCATCCCAGGCAGCGATCAAATGCATCTTTACTGCATTATCATCCTTCTTCGATTTTCTCTATCAAGAAGGCTTGGTTCCAGCCAATCCTGTGGCACTGATTCGCCAGAAAAGTAAGTTTGTTCGACGTGAGCAACAAAGCCAGGTTGTGCGCCGAATCAGCAACTTGCAGTGGGACTATGTTCTGGAAACTGCTGAGATCATGGCCGAGACATCACCAACTGATCACGAGCGAACTTTATTCATTATGAACGCCCTATTCGCTATGTATTTGCGAATCTCTGAGTTGGTTGCGGATGAAAGATCGGCACCAGTTATGGGTGATTTCAAGAAAGATCGCGACGGAAACTGGTGGTTTCACGTTACGGGTAAAGGTAACAAAGGCCGGGCGATCACTGTTTGCGACCAAATGTTGAAGGCCTTGAAGCGCTACAGAAATTATTTGCAGCTCCCTGCTCTGCCCAGCATTAATGAGCAGACACCTCTGGTGCACAAGTCCCGTGGCAAGGGACCGGTTACCAGTACCCGACAGGTGCGCCTGATTGTTCAAAACTGCTTTGATGCTGCCCACCAACGGATGGTTGAAGAAGGCTTAGGGGAAGATGCTGAAGATCTCAAGGCAGCTACTGTTCACTGGCTCCGCCATACGGGTATTTCTGAAGATGTGAAGTACCGCCCCCGCGAGCATGTGCGCGATGATGCGGGACATGCAAGTATGGCTACGACCGATCGCTATATTGATTCCGACATGCGGGAGCGGCATGAAAGTGGGCGGAGTAAGCGGGTAAAGGAGGAGCGGTAATACTACCGCCCTGCCCTCATCTAAATGAAATAGCTTGACCCATTAAGGATACGATATATCATTGCACACCATCTGATTAACCTAGTACACATGGATGAATACTCAGAGTGCAGAGAGGCTAATGGCACATACAAACAAACTCCCAGTCACCGTCCTTTCAGGTTTTCTAGGTGCCGGTAAAACTACCGTACTTAGCCACATACTGAACAATCGCGAAGGCAAAAAAGTTGCTGTAATCGTCAATGACATGAGTGAAATCAATATTGATTCAACGAAAGTACAGAGCGAAGTTTCTCTTAACCGTAGTGAGGAGAAGCTTGTTGAAATGAGTAATGGCTGTATTTGCTGCACTCTGCGGGAAGACCTTCTGGAGGAAGTCACTAAGCTTGCGCAGGAAGGACGGTTTGATTATCTCATTATTGAATCAACAGGGATTTCTGAACCCTTACCCGTTGCAGAAACCTTCACTTTTGCCGACGAAAATGGTGTTTCTCTCTCTGATGTTGCCAGTTTGGACACAATGGTGACGGTGGTCGATGCAGTCAATTTTTTAAAGGACTATGACGAGGCAGTATTTTTACAGGATGCTGGTGAATCATTAGGCGAAGACGACGAACGCAGTGTAACTGATTTGCTGATCGACCAAGTCGAGTTTGCAGATGTCATTCTGATCAGTAAAACGGATTTAGCTGGCCATTCTGATGTTGAGCGCCTAGAGGCCATTCTGCGAACTCTAAATACGCAGGCAAAAATAGTTCCGATCTCTCAAGGGCAAGTCAATATTGACGAGGCTCTAAGTACCGGCTTATTTGACTTCGAGCGCGCGCAGCAAGCACCTGGTTGGCTTAAAGAGATGCGAGGTGAGCATGTTCCTGAAACTGAAGAGTATGGCATTAGCAGTTTCAGCTACGAAGCACGTAGCCCCTTCCATCCAGAAAAATTTCATCAATTTCTGCACAATACTGAGAGGCACGGCAAGTTAATTCGTTCCAAAGGGTATTTTTGGCTGGCGTCCCGCCCTGAGTTTGCAGGCGAATGGAGTCAAGCGGGGGGCATTGCCCACTATGGTTTCGCTGGGATGTTCTGGAAAGCTATACCCAAAGAAAACTGGCCCACTGACGAGAATTATCGCAGCTCCATTAAAAAGCAATGGGTAGAACCCTTTGGTGATATGCGGCAAGAACTAGTATTTATTGGCCAGAGTTTGAATCAAACCAGCATCACAAAAGCGCTTGATGACTGCCTGCTAAGCGAGGACGAAGTGCTACGAGGCAAAGAATACTGGGCGACATTGAATGATCCATTTCCCGCATGGGAACAAGGATGAATATTAACCTCACCCCTGTACTTGGCTAGATCCTTTAGTGGAAAAGTGTAAAAGACCGGCAAAGTGCCGGTCTTTTATCAAACTTACTCCTTTCTACAATTCAATCCTCTATAGCAGCCTCAACGGCTGCCGCCGCATCAACAATGCCTGATCCACAACGCCGACAAGAGCCCGTAAAGCTTCGAGCTGTACTGGTGAGAATGGATTCAACCTCATCTGGTGTAACATTGGGCTTGACTGAATATATAAGTGCAGCTGTACCGGTAACATGTGGAGCGGCCATGCTGGTACCGGCATAGTATGCGAAGCTATCACTACCGGGAGTCCGTGCGCCGCTGTTTAATGTAGAGAGAACGCCATCGGATTCCACCGAATTAGTTTCACCTCCGGGGGCAGCGACATCGACCACATTGCCGTAGTTGGAGTAGTAAGCAAGCCCACCGGAGCGGTTGGCTGCGGATACTGTAATAACTCCTGAACAGTTAGCTGGCGAAAACCAGAAGGCATTCCGCCCAGAATTACCCGCCGCGACAACAACGGTAGCGCCCAGGCTACGGGCCGTATTAATGGCACTTTGAGTTGTGCTTCCACAGAGGCCAAAGCCCCCCAGGCTCAAGTTCAGTACTTGGGCCGGAGTTTCATTGGCTGGTGCACCACTAACCGAGCCGCCAGCGCTCCAGACAATGCCATCAGCAATATCAGAAGTGTAACCGCCGCAGCGGCCGAGTACTCGAACGGGGAGCACTTTTGCTTTATGGGCTATCCCAGCGATACCCATATTGTTGTTGGTGACGGCAGCAATGGTGCCGGCCACATGAGTGCCATGCCAGCTGCTATCAAACTCGGGATACAGTGGGTTTCCGCAGTAACTATCGGTATACCAATCCCCGGGATCACTGGCATCACTATCACGACCATCCCCATCTACAGCGATATCGGAATCCGAAATCATGTCGTAACCAGGCAGCAAGTTCTCCATGAGGTCTGAGTGAGCGAGATAACCGGTATCAATAACTGCTACTACCACGCCCTCCCCTTGAGTTATATCCCAGGCTCCGGGCAAATTCAGTCCGCCATCAGCTTCAAAGTAGTGCCACTGGTCGTAATAGCTGGGGTCATTAGGGACCGCCATAGGGTGCATCATCAAGTCGGGCTCAGCGTACTCAATATTGGGGTCTTGTTTTAGGCGGTTGATTATCAGGTTGATCTCGGCTTGGCTTTTTCGGCTCCCCAGGTGCATGACTTGTGCACCCGTCGCCATGCGCCGCAAGTGGCGCAAGTTGTGGCCTGCACGGCGAGAGGCTTTCTCCACAGTTTCCTGATTCATGCTCGCTGACCGTCCGATCGTGGAATCCTGCTTGTATTTCACAATGATCCGGTCAGTTGTTGGGGAGCTACTTATGTTATCCATTTGAGTGGCGAAGGAGCCTGTACATAGAAGTGAAAACACACCTGCTAGAGTGGATTTTTTCAACAGTGACTTCATTATTATTATCTCTCCATGATGATTTAGCCGACGGGGTGTGACATCCTAACCATTAGTACCGATGTCCCTGTTGTGACAGGGCACGTTAGGGTTTACGCAAGATATATGCCTGAGCAAGTCATGGCTGGATATTGAGACAAAATTAGTACCAGTGTTTCAATTTTGCCCACAGGGATAGTAGTGGCAACCGATGTATCCTTCTTAGGTGATTGCCGGCCTCTTTCTATTCTTGTGACAGCTTCCACCTAAATAAACTCATTTATCTGTCTTTGCACCAATATAGAGCTAACTAAGGGCCTTCCAATCACTGTGCACAGAAAGGCTGCAAAATACTGTTCGAAAATTTATCAGCTTTAAAGAAAAGGCTGGAGCTTGAAGGTAATTCACTCTGATAAAACGAGCTTTAATCGAACAGTGGAAATGATCATCACAGAATTGGTGATATTGCCGGCGATATCACTAGGAAAGGATTCTGCGGAGATCAACGTGCTAAATGAAAATGCCAGTCAGTTAAGCTGACTGCCATTATTTGAGTAGAACAGCTATCTATCCACCCCACAGGAACCTGTCGAGTGGGAGTTAGCCCATTTACTCAGTACTAGCACTCAGAGAAACGCCAGAGTAGTCAGAGTAACCGCGGATACTGATATACCAGGTACCTGCATCTGGATTGCTCCAGCAGCCGATTTGATCCAGTCAGCTACCCCTCTCATCTTGGATTCAAAAATCTCACCGGAATTGGCAATTTTGTGATTTGGGGGCTGAAGTTTACTATCCGGCTACTTGCGTGCCCTGCGCTGACTCTAGTGACAAGGGTAACGCCTAGGCTGAATTCCAAGGTCACCTCGGAAAATAATCGCCGATGTGGCACGAAATGAACGACAGGACAACATTCGAATACATCGTTTGTGTTCAGATCGTCGAGTGCTCCTCCTCACACAGGTTTGACTCAACACACAGTCTATGACTCGTACCCAGAGAATCTTTACCTATACGCTGGAAAATTCAGCTTACAGGCTCTCCCTCAGGTCTCCTATAACTTCATCACCTTCGTAGATAACTTCTATCCGAACCCTATCTGATTGGAGAATCCATTACCTATAATTCGGGGATACGGCCTATTTTTGAGCTAAACGCTAACCCTCTTCCGAAAACTATACCCCTGACATAGAGCTATATTGACATTTACTCTCAGGTTAATTTCGGGTTGTCTAAATAAATTGATTCAGATATGCGTGAGCGGCACGAGAGTGTACGAACTAAACGAGTAAAGGAAGTGCGGTAGTAATACCGCCGCCCTACTCTGCCGGCAAGCTTCCATTTTAAATGACAGTCTAAGTTGTCGTAATCCAAAGTTGATCTGACATTTGGTAGTTTTCAGAAGGTGTTCTGTCAGTCCAAGGTCAAGCAATGTGATTTATTCGGCAGAAGGTATCAAGCCAATCAGTAGTAATTAGTTTAGCTTTAGATGATAGTATCGAATTCACGCCTTCTCAGCTATTAGCTACTAATACAAGCTCCTGCCATCTACAGACGGTATATCGCCAAACATTCCTTGTTCGGCGCTCCAACCACCCGCTACCAATAACAGGGTTTTGTCAGAAAATTTCTACATCTGCATTATCACTAACTAAGTGATCAGTATATTAACCGTACTCTTTTTCCAAAATGGAGCAAGTTAAATAGCTGGTGTGCGGTTGAGTTGCTGAATACTGGCAAGCAGTCCAGCGGCATGAATCCCGCGGCCTCGTGCAGCATTGGCCGCATTAGGGTCAGCTCGAGGTGGAGCGTAAGTCAAATTGGTCCACCCGTATAAACGGATTACGGAAGCAACTTTTTGCATAATGGCATTTCTCAAGCAGAGTTCGAGCTCTCCATTGGAAAATCCGATGCCCATATTCAAGGATCGAGATGTCCCTGAAAAATCCGCGTTTGGCTTACCGTTGAACCTAATAGTGAAACCACAAAAATCATCTTCCGACGATGCTAAGCGATTGTTTTGAGCCATAATGACACGAGCTAACTGTTGATGGCTCGTATTACCGCTACCTCTTCCTCCATGTACAATTGGAGCGACATTATGAGTGCCGACGAATTGAGGAAAAATATCATGCTTTATAGGTGTTCTCGTATTGTAGTGCGGGTTAGTCCCGGCTGCGCCACATAAATCAATGATTCCAGTTGTGATTTCCATCACACCCGTATATGCGTAATTCAACTGTACAATCGCTAAATTACTGAGTGCAGACGGGCTTAACCTAACTGAGAACGGGTAACTTCTCAAATAGCCTCTTGCCATAAGGCGAAAACTCCTAAGATACAAAGCAGTAGTCAACTAATAGCAGCCCAAAACTGCTATCACACACAACCTTGTAAGACAATCCTTGTGGTACTCCGTTTTGTAAGTACCGTTATTATTCAATTGCAATCCATTTTTATTCAAATCCATTGCAATGAGGCGATCGTACCGCCATGAAAAAAAAAGTCAATGCGATTGTAACTTTTTGCTTTGATGGAAGTCACATATCAAAAACCTTTGATACTAAAAACCTCCTCATTGCCTATAATTTACTCTATCTATTCTGTTGATGACGTTCTAGGACATTTAGCTGTTACTAACACGTGTGAGATAGCCCTCAAGCAGAATTCACACTGCTGCCACGCTGTTGAGAAAATTTAGCTCAAACTTATACGACAGTTACCATAAAAAACAAAAACAGATATAAAGCTAAATTCGTGCAAAAGAAAAAGTAATTGAAAATATATTAGTTTTAGACCATCTTATTGACCTTGCGGATAAATAGTTCAGTATGGCCATAGACAAAAGAAGTGTGAAACCTGATTTGATTTTACATTTGGATCGCATTGTATAGTGTCGCTAAGAGATCAACACCTGCTGTCAATTTAGGTCATTCGGCTTTTCATGATTAAGAAAGGTAATTACTGGAACAATGTAAAATGCAAGTAAATTTTTGTTTACTTTTTGTGAGTAGGGTCAGTGGTAAGTAATATGTGGAACCTAAGTAAATCTAAGGTAAGTAATGGGTATCACTTTACTATAAATAATAATCGAGAGGCTGTTACATTTTATGAGGTGCTGAAGTCCCTTCGGGATAATGCGAAATTTAGGAACTTTTTAATCTCTTCGCTTCAGGCGATTCCATATCAGGCGTATAGATGGGAGACACCAGGATTTACCAAGAAATCACTGCAAGGAATATTTGAGTTTGTCGTTTTAGATGCGCCATCTTTAGATCAAATGCCCAACTCAAGGCCTTTCGAGGCATATATTCGTGATACTTCAAAGTCCGTTGTTTGGTTTCAAAATCTTGGCAAAGATGCCACTATTGTAGTGCCTTCAAATCAAGAAACCGCTGTAAATTATTGTCACTTAGCCTCCTTTACCAATACAGCACCCAGTAGGCAGCAGCATGAACTTTGGAGTACAGTTGGTGGCTTAGGTCTAAAGCTAGCTTCGAATAATCCTGTTTGGTTAAGCACAGCGGGCGGAGGTGTTGCATGGTTACACATTCGTTTCGATAGTAGGCCAAAATATTATCATTATACAGAGTTCAGAAAGCCGCCCAATAAATAGAGTAGTTTAGCCTAAACCTGACGCATACCCTTGAAACGCCACAGGTTGAACAGCATTAGATTGAGTACACTTAGCATTTAACTTCATAATTTGCGTTTTCCCTTTTGGCGTATAGCGACACTTAGTTAGCAATTACTGCAAATGCCGGTTCCATCGCTGCAGTAAACTTCTGCGTCTCTGTTACATACATTCTTTGCATAGAGCAAATACTCAGTTTGCTCAATTCTCTAATCTGCCAACGTAAAGAAAATAACGTCAGGTATGCAAGAAGCTGTGATCCAGCAATCAGCATCAATCGTAAATATAAAATAACTATCTTTTGCACTATCCCCTTGAGAAAACAACATTAATTTGAACAAAAATAGGAAGCAACAGCAGACAAGGCCGAAAAATAAACAAGTCACTATATTATTCACAAAACTCAACATGCTCTCTTACCAGGAGCAAAAATGATAATAATAAAGTCATACCACAAAAATATACCCAAAAAGAACTTAGAGAAAAATAATATCCCCTCAAAAAATAAAAATTTTCCCACTGAAAAGAACTCCAATGAAGATCGCAAATCCAGCAGGCAACAAAAGCCTAATAAAAGTGACAACCCGACACCAGAATAGCTATACGCCTCCTACTATTTGCACCTTAAGCTATTAATTAAAATTCTGGCACGGACTTAAATTATGGCACATCGCCGCTCAAAAAATAGAGTTTTCTTAATGGGCAGGGTAACAATTGACTTTGAGAGTATCGCCTCAAAAAAAACTGCAATAGCATTCAATGTCACTACCAGTGAAACTTGGTCTGACCGCCAATCCGGAAAAGCACAAGAAAAGACAGAAACACATCGCTGTATTGCGTATGGAAACAAGGCTGAATATCTGCTTAATTATGGACGCAAAGGCTCGCTGATTGATTTAGAAGGAAAGCTGCAGCATCGAATGAGAAAAGATCAGCAAGGCAACGATCGTACTACTGCGGAAATTGTAATTAAGGATGTGCAAATTATTGATGATTGGAAAATTGAGAACTGTTAGTTAAATTTAACCCCTTATAACCTTCTTGATAGAGCATGCAGATATCATTCCCTTGAGTAATTCCGGCATCAGTATGAAAAGGAGTTTCAATAAAATGACCACCCTACTCTACTGCACATCCAGGTTTTATTATAAGTCACTATAAATTTCGCCCCTTCATTAAAGCGCCAAAACCGGAATATGAGAAAAACTTATGGGCAGTGGTTACTTCGCATGCTTATACTACTGAGTACATCTACTGTACTTGAGTAAGACCAATTTAGGTACTAGCACCTTGGCACCCCACATCTTAGTTGCGACAGTCATGCCTCTACTAATTAGGTTGATTTAGATAAACCTTTTGCACGAGCCCCTCGAAGTCATTTTCTCAACACAGAAGTCCACAAATATTACGAAATAGTTAACGCTATATTTCATGAGACTGTAGAAACAACTTTTAATAGCTTCGTGAGATCAGTTTCTCACTATACGCCATCTCTGTTTGACCCGATCAACAACAAGGTCTTACATTGCTGAACGAATTTTGAAGTTCGAACAGCCAGCATCCATTATTTCTTTTAGCCAATAATAATTTAATATGCGGCATCACATGAAACTTATGGGACCCCCTAAATTATATGATTAATTTTTAACAAAATATGTTCTTCCTCCAAAGAGTTACTTCTATTTGGTCAAAAAAAATAATATAGGACTTGATCATGAAGCTCAAAAAAATAGGTGTATGTATCGCACTTATGTTTGTTCTAATCTTACCAGCATACGCCCATGCAGGATTGTGGGACAAATTTACAACCTGGGTTGTTGATACTTGGGACACTGTTGAAGTGAGAGTTGAAGAGGTTATTGAGGATATAGTTACAACGGTAGAGGATGGTGTAACGGCAGCAATTGGTTTCTTTGTAGATACCGGTGAATGGATATACGATGGACTAACGACCGTGGTTGAAGGTTCACTTAATTTCTTCTACGGCGTTGCTGATGGTACAGTCACGGCATTAAATTACTTCGGCTTGGATCTCGATATATCGGACTGGTTCACCACGGGGGGGCAGAATTCCGAGGACGGCGCGCGGCAGTGGAGCCTTACAGACTATGATACTTCCTCGCATCCTGCATATTTAAATGCCTTTCGTGATCGGCAGATGGCTTATATCGAACGCGTTCTTGATTCAGCCAAAGACGAACCTAATAACGATCATTATGTACTCAGGGCTTATTTTGATTTACCACTGGATAAAGAGGCTCTGGCTCGGGGGCTGACCGATCTTTTTACACCAGGAAAGCACGCTTACAAAAACCCTGATATGCGCCTGATAGAATATATTAGGCTATTGGCGGAGAGTGATGAGTACGATGATATTATCCTGAGTGAAATTATCAAACTACCTTATTGGCAGGATGAAGATACTGAAGGAAAGCGAGTTTACACTTCTGAAAACCACGTACTTATGTGGCTATCTTCCAGCTGGTTACTATCTGAAATGGAAGGTTGGGATATAGGTGGCGGGCCCGAAAAACTAAGGGAGCGTCTCGTACGTTATCTGGAGGTTAAAAAGCAGTTTGGAGTATATGAGTCCACTTCAAATGTCTATAGCCCATTTTCCCTGACAGCATTATTAAATTTATACGACTATGCCCAGGATACAGAGATTAAAATCCTGGCTGGACAGGTTGCCCTTATTTTTCTTAATGATATCGCTATGGTCACCAACGACCTTGGTGCTGCTATAGCCGTCGATTCAAGGACCTATGAGGGTGTTCACCAAGATCTTAACTTCTTGAATAATAAGTTCGCACGATATACCGCTTTGATTACTGGCAAAGGTCCACAAGATTTTACGGGTAGTACCCATATGGATATTTTTGCCATGACTACACTTGATGTAAGCAGTGTTGCCTATAATCGCCTTGAAAAACTGAATGGTGAGATTAACATAAGCTATTCTTCAGGCCATCCTATCTCTGAAGTTGATACCGTATGGGCTGGGTTGGACCTCCAAGATAAGTTGATTTTCTCTCAATCTGCCGGCGCCTATGCCCATCCAGAACTCATTGATGAGATGCTGGAATATTACCTGAATCCACTTGCCGGTCTGAACTTCTTTTTGGAAGATTTGATTGTGGAGTCTAACCTGGCAGATGACGTAGTCGATATGTCAGGTGTTCTTCTTACTGAAACCAGTGCACCTTTCACCACAAGCTCAATTATTTCAGAAAAAACCATGGATCTGTATCGCCATGGCAATGTGCAATTATCCTCATACCAGGATTTCCATGCGGGGAATGCAGGTTGGCAGCAGCTGCCCTGGATAGCAACAACCGGTACTATACCGGTTTACACTCGGTCAGGTGCGGAATACGGAGGCTGGAAGGCTGGTGGCCAGGAGCAAATGAACACGCACTTACCCTATATAAAGCAAAATGAGAATGTAGCCCTGGTTTTGTATAAACCTGCGATGGAGCTGCGCTTTATGGATGGTGTTAACAGAGCAACGGACTTTTTACCTGTAGATGACTTTCTAACTGCACCAGTAAATTTGCATTGGCCAACGGAGCAATTCGATGAAACAACCAGTTTCCAGAACTGGCTGTTTGCACGTGAGGGTGATGGTTATGTGGCTGTTTATCGTCACTGCCTGGATACCAAAACCTTTATTCGTAATGAGGAGGTTGTAGAAATTTACAGCTGTAGTGCTGATGAACAAGTCTGGGCAACAGTTGTTGGTAATACCCAGACTCACGAAAGCTTTAGTAATTTCATTTTCACTGTTTCGCAAGCCAAGATCAAAAGCAAATGGTACTGGAGCTGGGCAGAGACCCGCCATGTATGGGAGACAACTTTAGAGGTCGATGGAAAGACCTTAAGTTTTGGCTGGGAAGCAAACGTAGATGATTTGACTGATAGAGAAATGTGGGAACTGGCCAGTGCTAATAACACATCTACTATCGAAATGGCTTCGGTGAGTGGATTCCAGGTCAATAATGTAACAGACACAGAAACTAATACGGGTCATGGTAATTGCGAGAGTTCAAACGATGTGCTTTTACATCAAAATGTAAGCTTTAACGGTTTTGATCCAACAATATTACGTATGGCAGAGGCCGATAACGGTGAATGCTATCTGATTAACGTAGAAGACCAGTCACAAGATATGGAATTGATCCATGAAGGTGAAAAGGTCGATGTAGTGCGTTTTACTAACCGGCGCTTTGTTGGTGGTGAGGCTGATAAGGCTAACGGAATAAATCACGAATGGACCACTATAGAGTTGGACTTCAGTTATGAAAACCCTGTGGTGTTTGCTTCAGTCATTGGTATTGCCGGCACTGACCCGATAACAACTGAGATTCGCAATATCACTTCAACCAGCTTCGATGTGCGTGTTGCAGAGTTTGCCTGGAACGACGGCATCCATACATCGGAAGTGGTGCATTATGTGGTGATGGAGGCTGGTAGTTACTCAATTGCCAATGGATTGAAGCTTCATATTGGCGCTGTTGCACTGGAAGATAATTTGAGTGGCTCCCCGGACTTTGAAACTGTCGGGGTCGACTTACAGGATTACTTACTGATCAGCCAAGTACAAGGTAGTGACAGGGATGAAACACTAAGCACACGTGTCAGAAATAAGAAAACTGGCACATTTGAAATGAGCCTGATGGTACAGGAGGCAAACAGTAATAAAGAGGAAACTATAAAGGCAGTTGTAGGTTATATGGCTGTCGGAAAGCCCCCAGTTAAATCCTTAAAAGTGGCACTTAAAGGAGCCCATGGGAAGTATCTTGGCGCGGCAGGTAATGGAGGTAATGGAAAAACAGCCAACGCCAATGCCTCAGTAATTGGTAGCCATGAGACTATTGTCCTTACAGGAAATAGCCTGCAACAGGGTTGTCTGATTGACGGGGATGAAGTGTGGCTGCAAAGCACCGATGGTTATTATTACAGTGCCCAACAAAGTGGTGCTTTAGATGTCGATAGAACCGCTCGGTACAGCTGGGAAACATTTAAGTTGATCAATCACTCAGACAATTCGGGCTGTTTACAAAATGGTGACGTAATTTCCTTATACAACCCGGAACATGGTAACTATATCGTTGCGGAATCAGATGGCCGGGCTAATGCGAATCGCAAAGCATTAGGTTCCTGGGAGAAATTTGTTGTTTACGACCTAAACGGTAACTAACAAGCACCAAGCGGGCACCCACACCCATTCTTACTGGGTTTGGGTGCCCTAATCTTGGGGGATTATGCATCTAGAAAATTATTTGGTGGGCTTTTCAAGCTCCAAATTTTGGCTCCGGGAGCCCCTGAACACCAAGGCCATGAATAGCAAAAATACTACCTGGCTGCGGGTGGCGGGCCAGCTCCTCAGGAGTTACAAATGATTGCTGTGAAGTAACGTAGAGCGTTTCATAATTGTCGCCACCGAATGTGACACAGGTGGGACTCCGGATCGGTAGGTCAATCTCACGGTCAAGGCGGCCCTTAGGGTCAATCCTTAAAATCTTACCGCCAAGATTCAAAGCAAACCAATAGTACCCTTCAGCATCGACTGTTGCGCCATCTACAATCGCGGGCTTGCGATCTTCAACTGAAAAGAATGGCCTTCGATTACTGATATGGCCCTCATCCATATCCAAGTCAAATACATAGACCATACCACCAATGGTATCGCCGAAGTACATACGAGTGTCCTCCGGATCGAAGGCAATCCCATTGGAACATACAAAGGAAAAGTCCTTAGCAACCTTGCGCACGCTAAAATCAGGCTCAAGACAATATAAATGAGAGACTTTACCTTTCAATTGCGTATCCATACTACCGCACCAAAAACGCCCTCTTCGGTCAATTTTTCCATCATTTAACCGGTTTTGGGGTAAATTCGGTTCCGGATCAACAACTGTCTCAAACTCTCCTGTTTCGAGGTCAATGGTGCAAAACCCAGTATTGGCAGCACCAACTAACCCTCTTCCCTTACGGAAACCAAAGGACCCTACCTGCTCCGGCATTTCCCAGGTCTTTCTTTCACCAGTAGAGATGTTTAGCCGCCGAATCGATGGCCGCCGAGGCCCAGCTAAATCAACCGAAGGGCCGACATGATCCGCCCAGTAGATAGAAGTATCTTCTGCATGCCAGATGGGTGTTTCTCCCAATCCATCGTTACACTCCCAAAGGCATTCAATCTCCATTGTCAGAACCCTTCTTAATAGTTTCAGTAAATCTTAGACTTGAAATTTGGATGGAATAGGAACATCAATATCCTCAGTATGTAGCAATGCGGCCTCTATTCCAGCATGGACACCAAGTGCTGAGGTCTCTCTGGACATGCTGGGTGTACCAAGGTTTTCGGGCAAAGCTGCTACTTGAGGTAATTGCGGAAGGTGAATCCACCCTGCGCGTATATCCAGCTGATTGCTGGCAATAAAGTGCAAAACGCCATACATCAAGTGATTACAGCAAAAAGTGGCGGCATTATCCGAAATATCTGTAGGCACTCCAGCTTCACGCATTGCCCTTACCATAGCTCTAAGAGGAAGATTACTACGATAGGCTACCGGTCCATTGGCAACCGTAGGTGCGCCCTGCATCTCTACGCCACGATTGTCCTTCAGGTTATATCGAGTAGAATCGTTAAAATTTTGAGCAATTCGCTCTACAGTAACCATCGATCGCCCACCATATTCACCCATCATGATCACTATTTGTGGACGGAGCTCATCTATAGCGCTAGTTACTACGTCAATACACTCAAAGAAGCTACTAGGAACCAGGATTCCAAATACATCTGAATTCCCAATACGGGTACCATCCAAAACACGCATTACCGACTCTGCAGGATTTATTGGCGTATGCCCGAATGGTTCAAAGCCGGTCACTAAAACCTTTTTCATGACAATACTCTTTGAGCAGTTTGAAATTGGCCTTCAGAAATGTGTTGTCTGATTCTATTTCTCAAGAATAGAAACTTTTAAGGCCTCAGACTTAAAAGAAAGACTTTGCTGATGTGTTTGATTGGCACAATATGCCAATTAAGATGCTGTTTTGAACCATAGATCTGTAGAAAGACAGCAGAAGCGTTTTCAGATAGACGTGAACTGGGGCTCCATTAACTAAAGCCCTATCTGTAGGCTTATACCTGGGCATGTCGTCCAATGCCTGGCGACACGCGCCCTCGCTGAGGGTGGGTGTATTTAACACCCACCCTCATATCACACCCCCTGTAATGCGCCACCAGCAAGTGTGATACGGTGCATCAGGCGGAACTGGCCTGGATAATCATTTTCCGCGGAATGCCAGGTAGAGCGGTTATCCCAGAATGCAACCGACCCAGGCTCCCAATTAAACCGACAGGTAAATCCATTGGTAAGCACATGGGCGAACAGGTAGTTAAGGAGTGGCCTGCTCTCCTCCGGGGTCCACCCCTCAAAGCAAAGGGTGAACCCTGGATTGACGTAGAGAATCTTGCGCCCAGTATCAGGGTGTTGTATCACTACCGGATGTATTGCCTCGCCCACATCATCAACGCCGCCAAGTTGCGAAGCAAGGTCTGTCGACTGGTAGTAACCGTCTTCACCATAAACATGCACATTAGAATGCACGGCTCTTAGTGTTTCCAGCGTCTTCTTAAGACCGTCGGACAAACTTTCATAAGCTTTTTGCAGATTAGCGAAGTGAGTATCGCCGCCGGTTTTGGGTAGCTCCCTGGCTACAAGGATGGAACCTAAGGCGGGTTTTTGATCATAAGAGTGGTCTGTGTGCCAACCGCCGCCAATATTAGTCTCCTGATCTTTTTCCTTACGTACTTCAGCAATGCCAGGGTATTCCTGTGTGTGTGTGAAAAACTTATTAATAACAATTTCACCCCAGCGGTGGGCGAAGGTTAGATGATCATCGGGGGAAAGGGACTGGTTACGAAAAAACAACACACCATGGTCGGCGAAGGCCCGGCGTAGATCACCAAGCTCGGCATCGGATAAATTGGCCAGCTGTACGCCTTCCACGAGTGCACCACAGCCTTTTGAATACTGGGAGATGTTCATGATAGGAATCGCTTTTTTTAGATGTCACCCGCATAATAAATTATTCAGCAAGATGATCAACCCGATATAATGAACTTCAGGCGTTCCTTAAAATAATATCAATTCATCTACAGATTCAATCATTAGCCTGTTTCAAATAGTTGCTTATATTTTCTGACCCTTTAAGGTTGATATTAACGCCATCCTATGTACATATTTGACCTATGACTACCAAGAACTCAATGTCATTTTCATCTAAATACGTGGTCATTTTGGGTATAAACATTCAAACTTACAGAGTTAACCTATGATTTAGCATTGCTATTTCGAGCAGTGCGAGCTTCCTATATTAAAAATTAAATAATAACTACTAAAATAAAAGCCAAAGAATAAAGTTATTTACATAAATTAACAAAGTTTAAAGTTACTGAGATGAAGTGAGCAAAGACTTAAAGATTCATTTCTCCAGGATGCATATAGATACTGGCATAGGATTGGAAAAAGCTGCCCAATTCCAGCAGGTAAACTATTTTATTCAAACAAATTCTATCGAGTATCCTATTGTTATTGCTTGGGGTTTTACCCACAGATTGATAATGATGGTTGGACACAAGGTTGCAATTAGAGGGTTGTCCGTGCCTATCTATAAACACTGTGGTCTATAAGTAATCTAACGATACAAGTTACTTTTGCGAAAATCCGCAAAAGTGTGCCATTTACTGCCTGAGAGTTCAAATTTCCATCATGTTGCCGCTAAAAAATAAGCGCATTCTCTCCTTCGAAACCTGGGGAGCAGGTTCCTTCCATGGCACTCTGTTAGCCATGCTGGGCGCCGAAGTAATTAATATTGAGGATCCCAAACAAAGTGGGAACCCCTTAAGAAGAATGGGCACATTATTCCTTGATGAGAGTCAGGAAGATAATGAATCTGGCGAGTCTACTTTGCACAATAAGAAGAGCCTGGCCCTGGATATCAGGTCGGCAGAGGGGAAAAAGGTCTTTCTCAGTCTTGTTGAGAAATCAGATGCAGTAATCGATAACTTCCGCGGTTCCCTGCCGGAAGAATTAGGAGTTATTTATAGGAAGTTAAAAGTCGTCAACCCGAGAATCGTTTGTACACATCTTTCAGGGTATGGCCGGGACAATGAAAGGAAAAGTTGGCCTGGCTATGACTTCCTTATGCAGGCTGAAACAGGCTGGATGTCTGTAACCGGCGAGCCGGGATCAATACCTACCAAAGTTGGTGTATCTGTTGTTGATTTATTAGGCAGCGTGTATGCCGCCCTGTGTACAGTCTCAGGACTGCTGCGTACCGAAATTACAGGAAAAGGTGGCGACTTTGATACTAACTTGTTCGATGTTGCACTGAACTGCTTGTGCTATCAAGGCCTATGGTTTCTCAATGAGGGGATAGTTCCAGGAAAGCAGCCTCGCTCCGCACACGCATCACAAGCACCGTGCCAATTGGTAAAAACCGCCGATGGCTGGTTCTATGTAGCTTGTTTAACACAGAAGTTCTGGGAGATTCTGTGCCAAGAACTGGGGGATGATTCTCTTAAGCACGATGCACGTTTTCTAACCAACGAGAGTAGAATGAAGCACCGGGAGGAGCTAACGGCATCGCTTGACAATCATTTCCAGAAGAAAACAAATGCTAACTGGGCTGCCCAGATGGAAGGTAAGGTTCCCTGCGCACCCGTTTATGATATTGCACAAGCCCTGGACAACCCCTACGTCCGCAACAACGATAAAATTCTCTCTGTTCCCTACTCCCGTAGTACAGATCGCAAAAGTATTGAGTTCCTCTGTGCGCCTTTTTCTATACCGGGTACGCCCTCGGTGGAATTCCAGACAGCACCTCTTTATGGTGAGAATACACGAGACATTTTAATTGAAGCTGGAATAACAGAGAAAGAAATCAACAATCTCCAAAAAGCTGGAGTTATCTTTTGCCAATAAAGTAAATTCACAACAACATCGAATCTATATCAACTTGACCACTTTTACAATTAGGAGACCTGTTCCGCATATCCTTGATTACCTTAAGCACAGTTCATGTAAAAATTATTTTAAATGGTTGGCTATTTCAGGCAGTATTCCTTTCAGGTGCAGTCAAAATCAAGATTGATTTTTTAGAGCAAACTTTATTAAATACGGAAAAAATTAACTAAAATTTTTTCAACTTATACTCTGGCCCGGAAGGCAATCACAATGGATATAGAAGTACTTGAAAACCCAGCACAAGAATTAATCGACTTTCTGGATAAAAAACTTGATGAATTCAACTGGAGAAACTGGGAAGTTAAAGAAAGGCTTCCCCTTGCTGTTCAGATTAGAAATGCCTCTGGTGAAGTGATAGCCGGAGCAGCCGCAAGGTCATTCGGTGATTGGCTATTACTAGACACTTTGTGGGTATCTGAAGAGCTAAGGGGGCAAAATATTGGTAGCCAACTATTGAGCAAAATTGAGATATCCGGTAAACAACGTGGTTGTAAAAAATGCTTACTAGATACTTTGAACTTCCAGGCCATGCCATTCTATAAAAATCAGGGCTATGAAGTTAAGTGGGTTCAAGAGGGATACCCTAAAGAAGGATGTAAGTACTTTATGGTCAAGGAGCTGTAGTCTGAGCAAATAAAGAGGGCTGGCATAGTGCCATCCCAGATTCACTCAAACTTGAACACAAGGATAAGTATCAAGGAGCGGTCGCCCTATTGACTGTCATTGACGGAAAATTAATCAAATGATCCCTATCTTCAGCTGGAGACATCTAATTGAGATAACTTCACTGAAAGTTTCAGCTGTTTAGGCTAATTTATCTTGTGAATTTGGGCACCTACTGACAAAAAGGATAGCCTGATGCAAATAAAAGCGCCTACAACATCAGATGCCCCAATGTGGGACCTCTTAATGGGTAATTACACCTTTGCCTGCCTGATGGTCTCAGCTCAGCTTGATATAACTGGGCTTATTGACGGTGGCTTTGATACCTGCGAGAAGCTGAGCAACAAACTGCAATTAAGCCGTAAAGGAATCTACCTGTTTATCTTGCTGCTTCAACACTTAGGGTATATCAATGTTACACGCAATCAATTAAAAAATACGGAACTCGCCAAGCAGTATCTGGATAGGAATAGCCAGTACTACTGGGGAGAAGTTCTCCTGGATCCGTTCAATATTTATAATGTAAACCATCTTAATAAAAAGATTCTCACCAGCCTGAAACATGAATACGAGCTTGAATGCAGGGGTCGCTCTGTAACAGATATGTGGCGACATGATGAAATGGATGGTGATTCAGCGGCGGCTTTCACCCACCTGATGCACTCACAAGGTTTTGCCTCAGCTGTTTCAGCGGTTCAGAATGGTGCCTTTAGCAATATTCAAACCTTACTCGATGCTGGTGCTGGGTCAGGCACTATCGCATTGGCATTTTGTGATGCATATCCGGAACGCAATGCTCTTCTTTTTGATCTTGCTCCTGTCTGTATGACAGCCAAAAAATATGTAGATAAGTTTGCTAAGAAGCAACAGATAAGCATAGTAGAGGGAGATTTCTTCAAGCAAGATTGGCCAACTGGTTGCGATGGGGTCTGTTTTAGCAATGTGCTGCACGATTGGAAACCAGACACCAGCATAGAGCTATTGAGTAAGGCTTACGCGGCCTTGCCAAAAGGCGGTAGTGTCCTTATTCATGACATGCTCTTTAATATAACCAAACTTACTCCAGTTTTATTTAGTTTTCATCTTTTCATGAATCATGGAGCGCAACTCCTCTCTTTAGAGGAACTATTCCAGTTACTTAATCAAGCAGGATTTGAGAACCCTCAATGTCATAAAGCACTTGGGTATTTTGCCGTAGTCTCAGCTATAAAGCCGTAACTTAAACAATGGGAGAGATTCTAATGTCCATTGGGCATTTAGACTGGCAAGAAGTCTTATCACAGGCTCAAAAACTTTCCCGGCTTGGCGCTTTGACTGTGCCGGATTCCGCCTCAAAAATTGAAGACCTTCACATCAGCGGCCCCGAAGAAATTCTCCAGGTATCAAAAGCGAATGCAATTACGGCCGGCGCAATCTTGATGTCTAGTGGAGGTACGACCGGAAAACCCAAACTTACTTACACTCCCTATCACCAAGCTACTGCGAGACTCCTAAGGGAATGGAGACCTCTTGGGCCAGACAGCGTAGTACTAAACCTCTTCAATCCCGGCCGCTTGTGGGGAGCCCACTATTTTATCCAGACCCTTGCCGAGAAAAGCCAGTCAGTAAGCGCACCCACGGGCCCATTTATCCCATCGGAACTCACAGCCTGGTTAGAAGTATTACAAGATGTTGGCGTAAATACACTAGCTGGCGCACCTACAGGCCTCGCCGACTTCGCCCAGGGGCTAAAAAACTCAGGCGGTAATCTCCCTATCCATACGATCATTTGGATGGCTGAACCCTGGACGAAAGCCAAATACGATACTGTACAAAGCGTGTTTCCAAACGCTGGCTTCTGGTGTGATTACGGCTCCGTGGAAACCAATAGTATTGCAATAAACACGCCAAAATGTGACTTGGAAAAGTATCATTTGCTTGAAGGACAGCTCATTGAGCCGAGCGAGCAGGGTGCATTACTCACCCGGATAGGTAACGACTGGACGGTGCCATTAATACGCTATCGCTTAGGAGATTTAATACAGCAAACCACTTGTCGGTGTGGCCGCCCAAGAGCGTTACTGGTTGAGGGGCGTGCAGACGATGATGTGAGCCTATGTAGTGCACTATTAAGTATTGGGCAAATACTTGATATCGCTACAAGGGAGAATGACGTGGAGGAGGCCCAGCTGGTTCTCACCCAAAATGGGGAAACACGTAAATCTGCAAGTGAGCTTACATTGATATTTACCGGCAGCGCCGATCCCGAAGTGATTCGTAATCGAGTGTTGACAAGGATTCACAACCTGGCATCGGTTGCACAGCAATACCCTGGAGCCTTTATCGTAAAGCAAGTTGAAAGGCTGAGGAGAGTCAAAAGGACTAACAAAGTGCCTCCCATCGTTCATATAAGTGATAGCAATAAATAGACCTCTCTGGTTTTAGTGCTCAATGTAGGGGGGTGAGTGCTGTGTTTAATTGATAAGGAGCTACCCTTAATGTAAAAGGAAAATGACCATGTCACTATCAAGCCTCCTTATACCCACATATATACAAATGTTACAGGCTTTATCGAGCTGGCTGGATAAGGCCTGTAAGCAGCTCCCTGAAAAAGAGGCTCAAGAGTTGCTGTCTGCCAGACTCACACCGGATATGTACCCTCTTTCATCCCAAATACGCTTTGCGTGCCTGCAAGCTCAAGAGGCCCAATTTCGCTTGAGAAGAGAGCTTTTTCCCGACCATTTAGACCACTTAGCACGCGAAGGTCAGAATGCAGGGGCTCAACCAGGTTCTATTTCAGCAGCTTGCACACGAATCAACGAAGCACTAACAGTTCTGCGCAGTCTTGAACCCGGTGCGCTTGATATGTGTACTGATCAAATGATCGAATTAGAGCTTCCAAATGGAATGACTTTCGATATGACAGGCGAGCAATATGCGAGAGATTGGGCCCTTCCCCAATTCTATTTTCATCTTAATACAGCATATGCCATTTTAAGGGCGCAGAAGATTGATCTTGGAAAAGCGGACTATGTCCAGCATGCATTTACTTATCTTAGGATCTACCATCCTGAACACGATTAATATATAACTATTCAAGCATTTATCAGAAACTCCTGTATACCTCACACTTTTTCACAAAAGAATTGCTTAACTTACAGACCAAAATTAAACACCCAAATCGTCAATAGGAAAATATAAAATAATATAGCAATGAAATTTAGAATTAATTTAAATATACTATTCGCCGCCCTCATATTATGCCCGGCCCTTATTGCCTGCTCTCAGAGAATTGCCAGCCTTATAGAAAGCTCAGAGAGCTTTCCTTTTACTGAAATAATCACCACAGAGAAAATTGAAGATTTAGGTTTCAATAAGGAGAGGTATTGCCCAGCAAAAAAAGATGTTTGCATCAGCTATTATTATGGACCACCTTTAAACAAACAAAAACTTCAATACTCTGTCAAGTTTGAGGCAGATGGCAATGAAAGTATTGTAAACCTTAATTTAAATAGGGATTCTTTAGAAAAGACATTTTCTGGCACTGTATTTTTATTACATGGGTTTCGTGCTTCCAAGGAGTTCATGCTGAATTCAGCACTATATTTTCGCTTTCTTGGATTCCAGGTTGTTGTCCCAGATCTTCTCGGCCATGGTGACTCAAGTGGTAACAAAAAATATGGGGTCGATGATAGTAAGTATATTAACTCCCTTATCGATAAACTGATCGAAGAAGGAGTAATCAAGGATGAAGATATATATATTGTCGGGAGTTCAATGGGTGCATTAACAGCTGCATATATCTCTAATATGAGAGTAGATATCAGTGGGGCTATTTTATTAGCGCCCATGCTCCAATTTGATCAAGCCTTATATAATTACGCGAGGGTTAGTCACCCATTGCTTAGCAGAATTATCCCAGAGAAAGACATTCGTAAAAGTGCTACCTTAGCTCTGAAAAAATCGAATATTGACCTGGATCAAACAAACATATTACCTCTTATAAAGTCCTCAAAGGTCCCTGTGCTTCTAATATCCTCAGATTCAGATCGTATTTCTCCTTACAGCAACTATCAGGGCCTAAATAAAAAAAATCTCGAGTTAATCCAAGTTCACAATAGGAATCACTTGAGTATGACTACAATAGGACAGAACGAGCATAATGCAGTTATCAAGTGGCTCAATACAAATAGCGCATATTAACTTTAGGGCCAACATACTTTCTAAAGTCATTGAATCAACAATTGCCCCATTGAAATTTTTATTGGGAGCATAAGAATTGTACTTTAATGCAATGGATATTGGATCTCCTTAGCCATACCCCACATTTTGTAGTCTGTCGGCATTTTGGAAAGATAATTCAGTGTGCGGTAGATAAGGCTTTTTTCCATCTGATCTACTCCCAAAGATTTGCTCCACCCTTCCGCCGCCAGCCGGTAACTCATAACGATCAAGAGGAACTTTTGTTCGTTGGATAGGCCACTACCATGTCCGTTTATGAGTAAGTGCATTGATACAAGATCATAATCCAGGTCAAATTTGGATTCATTAACTTGAATATTGATTTGCGCAGAGCGCCCAGACACAGAAGTTCCGCGAGCCACTATCTGCATATTATCAAGATAAAAGGATACATAGGCATTGTTGGCTTCGGAGTTGTTTACATATCGCCCTCGTAGGGCCAATTCCCTGATCTGCCTTCTGGATATTTCACCCCTCAACCAAAGATCAGTCATTTTCGCGATTGGACTGTAGTTTTGTGGTTCGGTCACAAAGTCTTCAGATAGGGCGGGCAGTGAAAAGAGAAATGCGACAAGACAAGTTAAGATCCATCTTCCAGCCATTGTTACTACCACAAAATCAAGGCCTTGCCACATGATCAATAAGCGAGTTATCAATCATAGGTAAGTATAATCAAGAATGAAAAACCCAAGTGCCTCAATGAGGGAAGCTAGAAGCCCTGACCGGCGTTTGAAGAGTACCTAATTTTTCGCCACTGCAAATCCTTTTTCCTTCATATCGTTTTGAGATTGGCTTTAACCAGTCGATATCGGCTCCTTGGGCTTTTTACAGCCCAATCGAAAGCAGTCTAAGAGGGACCTCTACAAAATTGACGAGAGTCATTACAGCTCCTTGAGCCCTCGGCAGAACCATTTACCCTAACGGGATGCGCACTACCGTTTCCTTTACTTAGTGTCATAGGCCCTAGAGTTACAAAATGGGCTCGATTATCTCGCCTTTGTCGAACAGACTGTCCTTGTTGTATGATTTATAGGTAATGAAGAGCTACCCATCCACATTCCGCGCCAAGCTAGTTGCAATGGCGGCCCTGCTCCTGCTGATGTTCCAGGTGCAGACCGTGCTCGCTTGCGAAATGATGGATAGCCCGGAGCCGGCAGCAGAATGCTGTTGTGACCACTTGGCCAAAGGCTCTCAATCAGATGAAGATTGCTGCGAGTATGATGCCCAGGTCTCCCTCAAGACCTCATTAGATGACCATGAAGTCGCTCTCACTGCCGCCTTCCTGCACCTTGAGTTACCCCAGTTAGCACCTCCGCCATCCTATCGGTGGCCCCAGATTTTGGCTCCGCCAGCGGAATCACCTGACTTCGAACCCCTTTCTTCTCATGCCTCTCCAGGTAATCGTACCTGGCTTGAAACTCTGCGCTTGCGTATCTGATCACTCCCTCTCTCTGATGTGCGAAATATCCCGCAGCCTCATTGTTGCTGACGGGCTTCAGAAAGATTGTTCCAGGAGTGAACCCTTTGATTTCCCAACAAGCCATTGCTACCCCCAGTAGCAAAGAAATGGTCGGTGCCTTTGGCGCCCAAATACTCATCACTTCCTTTTCTGGAGGTGTGTTATGAGCCGCTCAAAAATGCTGGGCTTAGTTGCTTTCGCTGTATTTCTGGCGGTCGGTACCGCTTTCTATTGGAAGAAAACAGCCGGATTGGTTGTATCCGACAGTGTGGAGTTTATTCCTGCTGGCCCTTTCCGGATTGCGGTATCCGTGGACCCACTTCAGCCTCGCGCTGGCAAGAACCAGATTCGTATTGAAGTGAGAGATATGGAAAACCGGCCAGTTACAGGCGCTGAAGTCCGCGCAGTGGCTGAGATGCCTGCCATGGGAGCCATGCCGGCAATGCGTGCTCAAGCCGAAGTCTATGAAACCAGCCCCGGAGTATTCTCAGGGGAGATAGAGCTAGCCATGGTAGGCTCTTGGCCCATGGTGGTTGATGTGGCAACTGGCCACGATCGCCATGTAGACCTGGCCTTTGACATGAGCACCAATCGCAAAGGCTTGCGCTTAAAGTCAGCACCGGAAGCCTCCGATACTGCTTACTACACATGTGCCATGCATCCTTCTGTGCGCGCTGCAGAGCCCGGTACCTGCCCCATCTGCGGTATGGACCTGCAGCCAGTTAGCCACGATGAACTCGAAAGTGGCAGCATCGTGGTAGATAGCGGTCGGCGCCAAGCTATTGGCATCAAAACCGGCATCGTCGAACGACAGCCTTTCACCCTACCCATCCACCTGCACGGCCAGGTGACCTATGACGAAACCCGTTTGCGGGATATCAGCCTGCGCTTCGACGGCTGGATTGGTGAGTTGGATGCGGATTTTGAAGGCAAGCAGGTTGAGCGTGGCGAAGTACTGTTCTCTGTTTACAGCCCGGAGCTACTCGCCGTCCAGGATGAATATCTGAAAGCGCGCCGCCGTGGCGATGCCTTGGAGAAAGCGGCGCGAAGGCGCCTGCTTCTGTGGGGACTATCAGAAGAGCAAATCGACTGGCTGGTTGAACAGCAAAAAGCTCAGGACTATATCCCGATCTTCGCACCTGCCGGTGGTGTCATTATTGAGAGGAACATTGTTGCGGGTTCTGCATTCAAAAAGGGGGACAACCTCCTTCGTATTGCCGACCTCAGCCAGGTTTGGATCGAAGCCCACGCCTACGAAGATCAGCTGCCGCTGATAGAAAAAGGGATGCCGGCCAAGGTGCGTCTAACCAACGTCTACCATGAAGAAATCCCAGCCACTCTCACTCAAATTGACCCTTTCCTGAATCACAGCAACCGCAGTGCACGGTTACGTGTGACCCTGCCCAATACCGACGGTGAACTTCGGCCAGGGCTGTTTGCGGACATCATGTTGAGTGCCGAGCTGGGAAATCTTCTGGTTGTGCCCAGAGATTCAGTGCTGATTTCCGGTAAGAAGCGTATCGTCTTTCGGGACCTGGGCCAGGGCCGTCTGGAGCCCGTACAGGTACGCACTGGTTACGGTGACAGCGAACGGATTGTGATTCGTTCTGGCCTCCAGGCTGGGGATAAAATTGTCACCTCTGGGGTATTCCTGATCGCGGCAGAAAGCCGCCTCAAATCAGGGGTACAACAATGGTAAATTCCGAACCCAAAGGGCTGATTGCCCGAATTATTGGGGCCTGTGCCGGTAAGCCCGGGATCACTCTGATGCTTGTTGCTATCGCCGCCCTGGCCGGATATCGGGCGCTAACCAGTGTTCCCCTGGATGCTATTCCGGACCTGTCTGACGCCCAGGTGATCGTGATGACAGACTGGCCAGGTCGCAGCCCGGATCTGGTGGAGGATCAAATCACCTACCCGCTTTCCACCGCAATGCTAGGGCTGCCCAAGGTCAAATATGTGCGGGGCCAGAGCTTTTTCGGTCTCAGTTTTGTCTATGCCATCTTTGAAGATGGCACGGATATTTACTGGGCCCGTTCACGGGTTCTGGAGTACCTCAACCAGGTAGCCGACCAACTCCCTGAAGATGTTCAACCTACTCTAGGCCCCGATGCCACTGGAGTCGGCTGGGTGTTCCAGTACGCACTGGTTGATCGAAGCGGTAACAACGACCTGCAAGAGCTGCGCGCGCTGCAGGATTTCAAATTGCGCTATTGGCTCACTTCTGTCGAGGGCGTTGCCGAGGTCGCCTCCATTGGCGGCTACGAAAAGGAGTACCAGGTCCAAATCGACCCCCATCGCTTGCAGATGTTCAAGGTCCCACTTGGCAAAGTGGTCGAGGCTATTCGCCGCAGTAACAACGATACCGGAGGGCGGGTACTGGAGATCGCAGGCCACGAACACATGGTGCGAGGGCGCGGCTATATCCGCAGCATCGATGATCTCAAAGAGGTAGTGATCGGGGTCAATGCGGCAAAGATTCCGGTAACCTTGGATCAAGTAGCGGATATTACCCTGGGGCCCGCAATGCAGCGCGGCATTGCCGAACTGGACGGCGAGGGCCAGACCGTAGGTGGCATCGTAGTGATGCGCTACGGTGAAAATGCCCTAAAGGTTATTGAGAGAGTTAAAGAGCGTATCGAGCAAATCCGTGCAGGCCTACCGGAAGGCGTTGAGCTGGTAGTGACCTACGATCGCTCACAATTGATTAATAGCGCGATCGACAATCTCAAAAACACCTTGATTGAAGAGATGCTAGTGGTCGCCGCCGTGATCGCTATTTTCCTGCTCCACGCCCGCTCCGCATTGGTAGCTGTAATCACTCTACCGATTGCTGTTTTACTGGCCTTTATTCCACTGTCCCTACAAGGGCTTACCGCCAACATTATGTCTCTGGGAGGTATTGCTGTAGCCATTGGAGCCATGGTGGATGCGGCAGTGGTAATGGTGGATAACATCCACAAAAAGCTGGCAACCGATGGCGATAAGGAGTTGTCTCCGGGCGAGAAAAGAACGCTAATCGTTCGGGCAATGCAGGAAGTCGGACCGAGTATTTTCTTCTCCCTGATTATTATTACGGTTTCTTTCCTGCCGGTATTCGCACTGGAAGCTACCGAGGGCCGATTATTCAAACCCCTCGCCTATACCAAAACCTACAGCATGGCTTTCGCCGCCCTATTGGCAATCACCTTGATTCCAGCCCTCGCTGTACTGCTAATGCGCGGGAAAATTCGCACCAGGGAAAACCCAATTTCCCGCGCCTTAGTTCATACACTGCAGCCATTGATTCACTTCTGCGTACGGCAACGCAAAGTTGTAGCCACTCTCGCAGTATTAGCTCTGGTTTCCGTGACCTACCCCATCAGCAAGTTGAGTGGTGAATTTATGCCACCGCTCAATGAAGGCAGTATCCTGTATATGCCTACCGCGCTACCCGGAATGTCCGTTACCGAAGCGGGAAAAGTTTTGCAGCAAATGGATGAAGAACTGAAAACCTTTCCGGAAGTCGAGCGTGTCTTTGGCAAAATTGGCCGCTCCAATAGTGCTACTGACTCTGCACCACTATCCATGGTGGAGACAGTGATTACCCTAAAACCCAAGAATGAATGGCGTCCCGGTATGACCTGGGACCAGCTGCTGGCGGAAATGGATGAAAAGCTGCGCTACCCCGGTATGCCCAATATCTGGTGGATGCCAATCCAAACCCGTACTGAAATGCTCGCCACAGGGATTCGCAGCCAGCTGGGGATTAAAGTCTTTGGAGATAACCTGGAGGAAATTGAGCAGACTGCTTTGGCCATCGAAGAGGCTTTGCGCAGCGACCAGCGCACCGCAGAACAAACCCGAAGCGTCTTCGCCGAGCGTCTAACCGGCGGTTACTTCCTGGACTTTGATATCGATCGCGCACGGGCTTCCCGCCACGGCTTGAATGTACAAGATATCGAAGATGTGATCGCCGCAGCAGCGGGCGGCCTGGCCGCAACCCAGACCATCGAAGGCCGCGAACGTTACGATGTATTAGTGCGCTATGCCCGCGACTACCGGGATACTCCTGAACAGCTGGAACAAATCCTGGTCCCCGCCTCTGATGGTTCCCAAGTGCCCCTGAACCAGCTGGCTGATCTGGACTTCCGCACCGGCCCGCCCATGATCCGCAATGAGGATGGGCAGTTGGTGGGCTTGGTATTTGTCGACCTGAAAAGCGATATCGGCGTTGCAGATTATGTCAATCGCGCAAAGCAGGTTGTCGCCGATCAGGTTAATCTGATTCCCGGGCAACGTATCGCCTGGGCCGGCCAATACCAGTACCTGGAGCGCGCCAAGTCCCGCCTGCAATGGTTAGTGCCCCTGACTTTGTTGGCTGTGTGCTTCCTCCTGTATCTGCATCGAGGCAGGCTATCCGACACCCTGTTTGTACTCACCGCCATGCCTATGGCACTGATCGGCGCCTTCTGGCTGCTATACCTGCTCGACTACAAACTGAGCGTTGCTGTATGGGTCGGCATGATTGCCATGGCTGGTCTCGCCGCTGAGATGGGGTTATTAATGCTGCACTACTTATCTGCCGCCGGAAATAACTCTGAGCGCGGCAATACTGCGACTGTTGCCCAAGCAGCAGCCGGACGTATTCGCCCGATGCTAATGACCAGCCTGACACTGTTAATTTCATTGATACCAGTGATGGTTTCCGATGGCACCGGCGCAGACGTTATGAAACGGATTGCAGCGCCCATGGTGGGCGGCACCATAACCACACTGCTATTTGTGCTGTTAGTAATGCCCGGAGTGTTCTACCAATGGAAGGCTCGCGAAGGTAAGCAAAGCCGACGCTAGTAAATTGGGGTACCGGGTTTATGCGGTGCCCCAATACTCCTCTCGTAGGAAGGTAATCTGGACGGGAGTTCCTTAGGCTGGAACAAGGTGATTCATAGGTTTCCCCAGGGTTAACTGTTAAAATTCCTTACAAAATTTGTATTGCCCAGACTGTAAAATTGCAGCGACAACAAATGCTAAGAAAGTGAAATTCACTTTACCGGCTGCTTGTGTAATGCGCCTATTTGACATTTAACGACTCCAGGATTTACCTTGACCACACCTTTTTCCGACCTCCCCCTAAACCCCGCCCTGCTGAAAAACCTGGCGTCACTCAACTACAAATCCATGACCGAGGTTCAGGCCAAGACGCTCCCGATCATGCTGGATGGCAAAGATGTTATCGCCCAGGCAAAAACCGGTTCCGGAAAAACTGCGGCTTTCGGTTTGGGGGTGCTGCAACGGCTCAATGTCGGCCGGTTTCGGGTTCAATCGCTGATCCTGTGTCCGACACGTGAGCTGGCAGACCAGGTTGCCCATGAACTGCGCCGACTGGCGAGGGCAATTCACAACATTAAGATTCTCACTCTCTGCGGCGGCATGCCTTTCGGCCCACAGATTGGCTCCCTCACACATGGTGCCCATATCATCGTTGGTACTCCGGGGCGTATCGAAGAGCACTTGCGCAAGGGAACACTCTCCTTAGAGCATGTCGATACGCTGGTCTTTGACGAGGCTGACCGGATGCTCGATATGGGATTTCAGGAAGTTATCGATACTATTCTGGCGCAGGTGCCTACTGGACGGCAGTCGTTACTATTCAGCGCCACCTATCCCGATGAAATCGAACGGCTCAGCGCGCGTGTGATGCAAAAACCAGTGATGGTTAAGGTTGATTCTGCGCACAGTGATGAGGTAATCGAGCAACGTTTTTACCGAACTGAGAGTTTCGACGATCGGCTGGAGATGACCCGCCGTATTCTACTGAATGATCGGCCGATCAATACTCTGGTTTTCTGTAATACCAAACGTGAAACCGATGAGGTGGCCGATAACCTGAAACAGGCAGGTTTTAATGTCCTTGCCCTCCATGGTGATATGGAACAGCGCCAACGTAACGAAACGCTGATTCGTTTCGCCAATGGCAGCGCCTCAATCCTAGTAGCTACCGATGTGGCGGCACGCGGCCTGGATATCGACAAGCTGGATGCCGTTATCAACTTTCATATCGCCAAAGATCCGGAAGTGCACACCCACCGCATCGGACGAACCGGCCGTGCCGGTGAGCGCGGTTGCGCTTACTCCTTTTTTGCGGAGAAGGAAGGCCACAAACTGGTTCGTATGGAACTAACCCAGGACCCACTATCCGACCCAGATACACCACCACCAGCCAGCATATTGAGTGAACCTCCTTTCCAGGCACCGATGGCTACCCTGCAGATCGATGGCGGCAAGAAACAGAAAGTTCGCCCCGGCGATATCCTGGGTGCGCTGACCGGCGGCGATCGTCCGATAAATGGAAAAGATGTTGGCAAGATAAACGTGCTGGATCAGACGGCTTATATTGCGATTAAACGCAATGTGGCAGCACAAGCACTAAAGAAAATTGAAAACGGAAAGCTGAAGGGGCGTAAATTCCGGGTACGGCGTATTCGAGGATAATTCATTTAACATAATTGAATGATGCTTTTATAGGCCGGCGGCACGTTACTAGTCAACATAAGTAGAAGAACGCATTGCTACACCGATGGTAGCAGGCACTAAAACTACGGTCGCTGGTGCTGCTGGAGATGTCCCAGGTATTTTGGCAATGGAAATCTCACGAAGGAAGATGCAATTCACCTCCACGATAGGTCTTTTTACCAGGCATTGCATTCAATCAACTGGAGCGATCATAATCGCAGGGTACTGTGAGAACACCAGTGCCCACAAAGCCCCGCGCTTAATGCCTGCTCCTCTACTACCCTAGTGATTCAGGGATTGTCAGGCAGAGTCATCCTGTTTTTCGACGAGGTGTTCTGCCAGGTATTCTGATGGTTTAGTCAGGGACTTTATCCATGGCCTTTCTTATTCAGTGTATCCACTGGTTATCATTACTGGGTTGCCTTTATCTAAGCCTACGTCTGTTTCGCGACCTCGCAGATCTTAGCCAGTGGATTGTGCAAACTCCTCGTAAAGCGACAATGTGGACCTTCTATCGGAGGCACAAGATTGCTACTGCCGCAGGGATATTATGGTTGGTATCAGCACTGACGCTATGGTTTTCTGGCGCTGGCTCTGATGTCATTTTCTGGATCATCAGTGCCCTGTCTGCTTTCGCCTTCTACTCTGGGTATATCAACCCCTCTATTATGATGCGCGCGCAACAACATAATGCGCGCTATTTTTCCATAGCTGAGGCCCAAGAGAACCTATCCCCGGATACCAGCCTGATAGTAATTGACGCTAACGGCGAAGCTAGAGGTCACCCTGATGATCACATTCTTCGGCCACATGTGGCCGGTACAAAGGAAGGGCTAGCTGGTGAAAATGTGGTAATGACCTATTGTGGCCTGACTAATATGGGAATTGCCTACACACCCGAAATTGATGGGGAAGCCCTGGATTTAGGTGTTATGACCCAGATCGAGAATAATTTGGTGATGTGGGATAAAAAAACCGGGCAGCCAATTCAGCAGTTTTGGGGCACCCGTGAAGATGCAGGCCCTAAAGGGCCGAGGATGCCCGAATGGCCCAGCTATCGGATGCCGTTGTGGGCTTTTGAGAAAGCGTTTCCCAATGGGAAAATATTTCTGAACCCAATACCAAATTTTACCGACAACCCCTTTTTAGCCATCTTCGATCGCCTGATGCATATGATCTTCACTCACGCAATCTCAGATCAAGCTAAAAAAGAGGAACCTGCGTTTCCTACCATTAAGAAATTTGATAATAGGTTGCCGAATAAAACTAAAATTTACGGTGTTAATATCGGCGAAGACTATGTAGCTTATACAAAAGATTTCATTAAGGATCATGGTGGACTATTAAACGTAGAAATCGGTGGCCGGGATATTGTTATCGTTTACCATTCAGACCTCGATAGCGTTGGTGCATATTATAATGACAATGGTAGCCAGATCTCTAATGTACAGTTCGGCGGAGAGAGTAACGTGGGGAAGTTAGAACGCGTTGAAACGATGAAATCTGAAGCTTACTGGGTTGTCTGGCAAAATTTCTTCCCTGAAACAGATGTAAATCGCATACCCACTCAGAAAGCCAGCTCCTGATAACAGTTAAACAAGAAGCAACATCGGTCTAATATACTACCAGGCTTACTATTTTTAACACATGGTTACATCTGACTCTTGCAGTTTGGATTCCACAAAACTCAAAAAAATATCAATTTTCTTAGAACCTTTACGTTTCACTTTGTACAGGGCTCCTACCGTTTTATCTTTTCTTTCCAGTTCAGGGAGTAACTCTATTAATCTGCCTCTTTCAATATCTTTCTTACAGAAATAAGAGGGTAAAATAGCTATACCATTACCATTCAATGCCGCAGAGCGGGTATGGTAAGTTTCATTGGAAATTAAGTTGCCCTTGAATTGGTAATATTTCCCATCAATCAACCATCCATCTTCAAGGCCATTTAGCCTCGTCAACAATATGTTGTGTTGACTGAGTTCGCCTATTGAATACGGGCACCCATTTTTCGCTAAATATTCGGGTGATGCCACGAATACAGGATATATATTGAGTAGTGGTAGAGAAAAAAACTGACTATCTGGTAATGATTCAGATACGCGAAAGGCTATATCAATATCATCCTCAATCATATCCATGAGAAAGGGAGTAAAAATTAACTCGAGACTAAAGTCAGGGTACTCTTTTTGGAAATCATTGCAGATCTTGCTAAACACAGTTTTCCCTATGGTTTCAGGGAAAGTAATGCGTAACTTACCACGATCAAGACTACCAACCTCAGCGACCTGATCTTCCAGGTCAGTAAATGCACTGAGTATCTTCTGGCCGCTCTGGTATACAAGCCTGCCTGCTTCTGTAAGAGAAAGTGCTCTGGTAGTTCGGTTCAACAACACCTGGCCCAACACTTTCTCTAACTGTACCAATGTCTTGCTCACAGTTGGCGCTGATAATCCCAAGTGGCTAGCAGCTTTACTTAGGGAGCCATGATCCACTACGGCACAAAAGACACTAATCAAGTGGTACTTATCATATTCCCGCCGCACCGACTGTTTCCTTAAAGCTAATTATGACTTTCTGCTGATAATCTTTATCGAGACCTGCCAAATAGTAAACTCTAAACCCATACCAATCCACTCCGGAGATAAATCGATGAACAACTTAACTTGTCACTGTGGGGCCATCCATTACAAACTTTTCAATAGCTCAATCTCTTCAAAGACAGGTCGCGGAATAAGCTTTGTTGAGGCTTCAAATCCAGCAATGATTGAAGATCCATCAAAGCGGCTCAATACTTACTCTTTTGAGTCTGGGCCAGTAAAAGAATATGGTTTTTGTAATCAATGTGGTGCAGCTATTTATCAAATAGACAATAGAGGACTGGTTCAACACGCCATACATAGTCATCAAAATTACCTAGCAGACTATAATGGAATTCTGAATTTTGGCTTTTAATGAGCCATGCCAATGGCTCAATCTTCAAACCAATCTTTATCGTACAAAAAATAGTCGCCAGCGGTAACGTAGCAATATGTCACTTTAACAAGCAACCACCAATATCAGAAGTCTAATTACTGTTAACAACTATAGATAATACCCGGTGCACTATGTATTTTGGGAATCCGTGGATTATTTGAGTGTTAAGTAAGGGTGTCTGCGGTTAAACCTTATCAAATGGTTGCTTACCCAGTTCTTCAACAATATGGTTGATAAAACTGGTAATTCGTAATGAAAGCGCGGTGTTACGGTAATAAACTGCATTAATGGATTGTTTGACTTCTAAGGTTTGATCTGAGAATAGCTGCACCAATCGCCCAGCATGACGATCCCTCTGAGTCATAAAATCAGATAAGCAAACGATCCCTGCACCTGAGAGGGCTAAGTGCCGTAAAGTTTCCCCACTAGATGAAGCCATCGTTGGCTTAACCTGCAGTTTATCTCCGCTTCGTTCATAAAGCGGCCATTTGTTAAGGGATTCGGGCTTTGTAAAACCAAGTAATACGTGTTGGCCAAGTTCTTCTGCACTCTCTGGAGTACCATGCTGTTGTAAATAGCCAGGGCTAGCAAGTATTCGGACTTTACTAGTCCCTATTGGGCGGGCATGTAATGTTGAGTCCTGAAGTTTCCCAATACGAAATGCCACATCAGTTCGCTTCTCTATCAAATCAGTTATTCCCTCATTACTGTTTAGCTCCAGCTCTATCTGGGGAAATTTAGCACGAAAGCTATTTATCAATGGTGCTATTACATGCAGCATAAATGGTGTGGCAGCGTCTATACGCAGAAGACCTGAGGGCTGCTTTTGACGAGCCGCCATTTGCTCCTCAGCCTCCTCCACTGAGATGAGAATATCCCGTGCATATTTAAGGAAAGCCTGCCCTTCTTCAGTGAGTTTCAAACGCCGTGTAGTGCGCTGAAGCAATGTCGCTTCCAGTTTACTCTCCAAGCGGGCGAGTGCACGGCTTACCCCAGATACAGTCTGCTCTAGCCTTTCGGCAGCCGAAGTGATCGAAGCCGTATCTACCACAGTGGTAAATACCTGCAATTCTTGAAGGGTGATCTTCATTGTTGACTCCAAATCAATAGTCTATTGCTTATAGACGGCTTTTTCATCAAAAGCAACTAGAGCAGACTAGCCCCTCAAGCCACTGCCGTTGACTGCTGTCGCACAAGTGCTAGTAATCAGAAGCGCTTTACAGATTGCATGGTTAAGCGGAGTAGCAGGTTAGTCTGGGACTCTTAACAGGCTGGCCAATTAGTCAAAACCTTCAAAATTTATGAATTTGATCGATGGGAGTTCAAAGTGAAATTGAGAAATCTTTTACCCAGTAAACTCGGTTTTGGTACTGCACCTCTTGGCAATATGTTTCGCCAGATTCCAGAATCTGAGGCCTTGGCAACTGTAGAGTCAGCCTGGGATTGCGGCATCAGATACTTTGACAATGCCCCTTTCTATGGGGCCGGACTCGCCGAGATTCGCATGGGTGAGGCGCTATCTGGATTCCCACGCGAAGACTATGTAATCAGCACCAAAGTTGGCCGCTTGATATTGGATGAAGTTGAAGATAGTGGCAGCAGAGAACTTGGAGATAAGCGTGATATTTTCAAGTATGGCCGCCCCAATAAGATAGTTAATGACTATTCATACGATGCAACAATGCGCTCGATAGAAGATAGCCTCAAGCGCTTAAAAACCGATCATATTGAGATTGCATGGGTTCACGATGTAGCCCAGGATTTCTATGGTGACGAATGGCTTGGCATATTTGAAAGCGCGAGAAAAGGTGCTTTCAGGGCTCTTGATAAACTGCGTGATGAAGGCGTACTTCAAGCCTGGGGCCTGGGAGTAAACCGAGTGGAGCCGATTGAGATACTTCTTGATCTTGAGGAACCTCGCCCCGATGGCTTCTTACTAGCTGGCCGCTACAGCCTGTTGGATCATTCTCGAGCTCTTCAGAGAGTTATACCCCAGGTTATAGAACGCGACCTCAGTATCGTGGCCGGAGGTCCTTATAGTTCAGGAGCCTTGGTTGGGGGACCAAATTTTGAGTACGCGCCAGCACCAAAGCACATAGTTCAGAAAGTTTCTAAAATCAAAGCAATTGGTGATAGGTATGGAGTCAGCACTAAGGCTATTGGATTGCAGTTTGTTCTGGCTAATCCGGCTATAGCTGCAGTTATACCAGGTGCGAGTAAACCTAGCAGGATCAAAGAGGATGTTGAGGCTCTCGAAACCAATATTCCAGAGACACTATGGCAAGAACTACGTCAAGAAAAACTTGTCGATGAATCTGCTCCTCTACCAACTTGAGAATAAGGATTAGCATAAATAGCTAAGCGAGAAGAGGCGCGTGTGGCAACTGATAGGATGACTCATCTTATAGCCTGACTGCATCTCGTATCACTATGTTGGATTAATTCAGACTTGAGCTGGCGGACCATCACATGAAAAATGATAACTGTCAGATCAAGTCTGAAGCACTAAAACCAAACCAACACAAACACCACATAATGTAACAATTACAATCTCAGTTTGATTTACACTGATAACTTTATATTTAAATTAATATTAAGCAGTCCAGTTGAAGTACTGATTTTAACCTGACCTATTCTTAAAAAAATAGAGTTAGATATACTCTCAACGAGCCCTGTCAGTCTTTCCAAGATTATTATCAATTGAAGCGTGAAGAATTGTTCATACATGAATCTTGTGCTAAGAATCATTTTGTTTTCCTAGCTGATTAATAAGGAATTTAGCACGTTCCACTGTTTCAACTAATTTTGGGGGTACAGCATTGTCTTCCCAGTCCTGCATAAAGACCACAGACATTCCACTATTGAGATCACTAAACCCATACTGCCCATAGGAACCCGCAGTGTAGATGACATTGTATTCTGGTAAATACCAGGCTTGAGAACCATATGCCACAGGCGTTCCCAGTGCATTAGCAAGCGACTTGCCACTTTCTGATTTTCCAAGAAGGTCTTTGTCAAGATTCTTTACAGAATCATAGAAACTCTTTGGAGCCTTGCCCTGGGCGATCCACTGATGAAAAAGTGCATAGTCGCGCAGGGTGGTACTGATACCATAGGAAGGACTAGCAGTTCCATCAACCGTTAAGGCAATGGAGCCAGAACTATTTGCTCCAAAGTCATTAAAGAGATCCGAAAGAAGCTTGTTGAATGGGTGCCCTGAAACTTCCTCTGCTAGTATGGCCAGTAAATCGGTATTTTTATCATTGTAAGTATATACCTCACCCGGTTTATTCTGGACCTTAGCGTTCCTGATAGCATTACGATGTCCCGTTGGTTTGCCTGGCTTTAGTCCTTGTTCGATCTCAAATAAGAAGGCTTCACCTCCGGGCACATGATAATCCGTAGCGGGCAGCAGGCCGGAGGTCATATCAAGTACTTCTTGGACTTTGGCTTTGCCAATTTTTGAACCGGCAAAATCAGGTAGATAGCTTTCAATCGACTGATTAGGGTCGATCTTACCTTCATCAATCAGCTTTGAAATAATGACCCCTGCGTAAGTTTTAGAAGAAGACTGCAAAAGCTGAGTTTGATTGTGATCTAGCCCATTATCATAAAACTCTCCAATAATTTGATTATCCTTCATAATCAGGAAACCTTTGGTTTGCGTCGCAGTTAGAGACTCAACGAAAGGCCATCCCTTACGAATATCCAAACTTATATTAAAGGGCTCTTTAACGACTTCCAGCTTGGCGGGTTTTTCTGCCTCCATGATATGTACTGTACCGAAAATACCATACTCATCCCAATGCATGGACGTATATCTATAGTAAGGCCAACTTTGCATATTATTCTGATTGATTTCAGAAAGATCGAATGGACGATAAAAATCATTGAGTGTTACCTCGGTTTTGGCAAATGAGGGAGAAACATAACCGACTACCAAGATCAGGGCTGCACTCCAGGCTATAAAATATATTCCACTGCGCCTTCTTGATTTTAGGTTTTTTGGCATAGAGATATTTCCAATTTTGTTTAAGTAAATACAGTTTCGAGAACTACAGCTACTGCAATTACTGTGAATTTCCTATATGTTTCTTCAAATACAATAAAACTGTTCTGTATAGGGTGCAGACCAAAGAAATAATCAAATCGATCAAAGAGTCTTTTAGTCATGAAGAGAAAAACGCACTCAAAAGCAACGTATTTATCGAAGCACAAAGGCACTCAGGGAATGTTTTTAAAACGAGAAACCCAGTTATATACAATCTTCAAAATTCAGAATCGCAAAGTTAATAGGTTTGAGCCCTCTTAAGGCGTTCGCACCACCATCAAGCGCTCTTCTGTCATATCGGCGATTGCCCAACGTACACCTTCACGGCCGAGGCCTGAGTCCTTTACCCCGCCATAAGGCATGTTGTCCACACGCCAGCTGGGCACATCACCAATAACAACGCCCCCTACTTCCAAGGTATCCCAGGCCTTCTGTGCTCGATATAAGTCTTTGGTGAAGATCCCCGCCTGCAAACCAAAGGCACTATCGTTGACTCGTTCAAGGACCTCATCGAAATCATCAAAGGGCTCCAGTACTGCTACAGGGCCAAAGGCTTCCTGTTGGACTATTGAGCATTCGTGAGGCACACCTTCCAATAGAGTTGGATCGAGCATGGCGCCATCACGGCTACCGCCACACAGAAGTGTGGCTCCGTCATTAATTGCTTCTTCAACCCATCCGTGCAGTCTCTTTGCCTCCCCCTCGGAGATCATCGGACCAATAAAAGTCCCTTCGTCTTTCGGATCCCCCTTCTTAAGCTTTTGCGTCTTCTCCACTAAGCGCTGTTTCAGCTCTTCATACAAGCTTTTATGCCCATAGATACGCTGTACGCCAATACAACTCTGCCCAGATTGATAGAAGGCACCAAAGATCAGACGCTGCAAAGCGTCATCTAAGTCTGTATTTTCATCGATAACACAAGCGGCATTGCCACCCAGTTCCAATACCACCTTCTTACGCCCTGCCCTGGCCTTTAGGTCCCAGCCCACAGCGGGCGAACCTGTAAAACTGAGCAGCTTGAAGCGGTCATCCACGGTAAAGAGGTCTGCACCTTCCCGGTGGCAGGGCAGCACAGAAAAAGCCCCTTTGGGCAGGTCGGTCTCGGCCAGGATTTCTGCGATTATCAGTGCGCCTATCGGTGTTCGGCTCGCCGGTTTCAATACAAAGGGGCAACCCGAGGCAATGGCCGGTGCCACCTTATGGGCCGCCAGATTGAGTGGGAAGTTAAAAGGAGAGATAAAGGAGCACGCGCCCACCGGTACACGTTTGACAAAACCACGGTAGCCCCTGGTGTTCTTGGAAATCTCCAGATTGATAATCTCACCATTGATACGTACGGTTTCTTCGGCGGCAACCCGAAAAGTGTCGATCAAGCGCGTAACTTCTCCGCGGGAGTCATGAATTGGCTTGCCAGCCTCAATGCACAATGACTCCGCCAGTTCCTCGAAACGCTCATGAAAGCGCTGAACACAGTGATTAAGTACCTCCTGGCGGCGATAGGGAGCTAGCTTTGCCATAGGCTTCTCAGCTAGAAGCGCCCAATCGATCGCACTGTCTATAGTTCTCGCATCCGCCATAGCTACACGGGTTGCCACCTCACCTGAATACTTATCGGTGACCTCTAGATCCTCATTGGCGAATACGGCTTCATTAGCTAGATAGTAAGGGTATGCCTTTTGCAGCACGATCATTTCCTTTTAAGCGGTGGCTTTGGATTGGCAGGCATTCTGAGTGCCGGCGATAAGCTTCCCGAGTGTATAGGTTACGGCCGACCATTAATCAACCAAGATATGCTTATCAGTGAGATAGCAAGTTAAGGTTAGAAGCGACAAAAGAAAGGCAATTGCAGGGGGACTAATGAGAAGTAAATATCAATGAATCACCACTCTTCTTAAGAGTGGTGATTCTGGAAAGAAGCTTTAGATAGAAGAGTTACTTTTCAGTCAACCACATTCCCACAGGCTCATAATTGAACTCTTTGTAAATTTTCTTTGTGGCAGCCGGGTTGTCAGACTTTTTATCAATGTCATAAACAGTCCAGTTCAGCTCACTGTGGTTGAACTCAATTACCGCATATCCATAGATGTTACTGACGAAGTCCTTGATATGTGGGTTGTTTAGCTGCACTCCACCGTTTAGCAAGGAGGTAAACACACTACCTACATCAATGCCCTTCTCCACCGTATCGTTCATGTTTGGCGAGGAGATGGAGGGAGTCATCAACTCAACGCCCACCAGGTTATCGTAATTCCAGTTGTTGATATTATTGAAGTTCACTTTCAAATACGAAGTAATACTGGAATGCAGATCGCCAGTCAGTACAACAAAGTTATCGATACTGCTGTCTTTGATGCTGGAGAGAATTTTCTCGCGCTCCCACTGGTACCCATCCCAGGCATCGTAATTGGCAAACACCAGGGGACGACCCAATGCAGTACCGGCAAGTTGCGCCAGCAAGGTCTGGTTGCCCCAAACTTTCCAGCGTGCAGATGAATTCACTATGCCATCAATAAGCCAATCGCGCTGTGTTTTCCCAAGCATGGTTTGGGATTCATTTTCATAGTCGGTGCACCAGTAATTTTCCCAGGCGGTGCCGTCCTTGCAAGGCTCTTTGGTGCGATAGGTACGGCTGTCGGTCATATAGAGATCGACCAGATCACCAAACTGGAAAGAGCGGTAAATCTGCAGGTAATCAAAAGCGTGGCTGGCTGCCTCATTCACTTTTACCCGCGCAGGCACATACTCAATCCAGGCCTGTTGGGCATCGCGGCGAAGTTGGCGCAACTGATCCGGGTTATTATTCCCGGTTTGGTATGGGTGAGATGGTACGCCCAGGGTATCGCGGTCGTAGTCCCAGTAGGCATTATCCGCAGTTTCGTGATCATCCCAGGTGATGATGAACGAGTGCATTTCCATTGCGCGCTGCAGGTTCTTGTCTTTACGGTATTCCTTATAGATATGGCGGTAATCTTCCAGGTTCATCGCCACTGATCCACCGGAAGGCAAGGCTAAGGAGTGAACAATAGAATCTTCGAAGCCTTCATACTCCGCATACTCATAGATAAAGTCACCCAGGTGCAACACGCAGTGGACATCCTCATCCGCCAGGTGGCTGTAGGCGTTGTAATAACCGGTGGTGTAATCCTGGCAGGTCACCACTGCCATCTTGATACTTTCCAGGCTGCCAGTTGGCAACGTGTGGCAACGACCAGTACGGCTGCAAAGGTTGCCGTACTTAAAGCGGTAGTAGTATCTCTGGTTGGGTGATAAGTAACCTTCCAGGTCAATATTCACCGTGTAATCACGATCGGCGGTGATGTCATCGGCACTGACCTCAGCACTTAGAATCGGCTGGGTAAAGCCTTCATCTAATGCCACATCAATATAGAGAGTTTGGCCAGATATGTACGCTGCCGGATTGATATGAGTCCAAAGTACAACACCAGTTTGGCTAGGATCTCCAGAGGCAACGGATAGATCAAAGACAAGGCCGTCATTATCAATTTCAGAGTTGAATGGGCTACTACCGAGATTAAAACGCGCATAGGTCTCACTGCTGCTGGCAGCCAAAGAACGAACGGTAAACGGTGTTAACAGTGCAAGCCCCATAGCTTGGACAAACGTACGACGAGAGACAGTCATAAACCCCACTTCCTGTTAGTTATGAGTTGCAAAATGTGAAAGGGGGCGGATTCTATAGAAGAACGTACCAACAAAGAAGATTTGACGGCCTATAAAGTCCGGGCAAACGGATTATTGAAGATAAAAATAATAAAATGACAGCAATGTCAATTTGTTTGCCTTAATTGAAAATCGCTTACAGATACTAAACCTCTTAAACAGTCACTAACATTAGTTATGCGGTAACGACAGGTATTCCCAGAAAGGAAACAAGCACTTTAATCCGTGGAGAAAACAAATAGTTTTCTTAAAAAACACCAGGAAAATCGATCAATATTATTAGATTTGAGATACTTCCTTGAAGAGTATGCTCATAAATTTTAAGCGTGTTATCACTCAGAAGGCCGTATCTCCAAAGCCAATCAAACGCTTTCTATATACATAAGGAAACAGTTTCAAGCCGCTGTATTACTGATGTTTTCTTTATTGAGCTCAAGCCTGGGAGCTAGGGAAAAGAGTCAATTTAGCCCGCAATTTTTAGAGGGAAATAAAATTTACTCTAAACGACAGCGCAACAAATATAGGCGCGGAAATTATCTTATTGGATTTTATTAAGATTGTTTTAATGTCAAAGCTCCGTAGAATTGACAGATATTTATCGGTATTTGGGTCGCAATTACGTTGAGCTGTATAAGTCAACACTCAAGAGATCCAAGCGTTTTTTAAAAGCCCAATCCCTCGGAGGAGAATGGTAGCGTGACATAAGAGTAAGTAAAAGGCGCTGACCCAAGGTGCTGAGAACACCAGGGGCCAGCTAACCAAATTGATAACCAAACTATCAAAATGGCTCAATGGATAATACGCTAGAAACCCGCTCGTCTTCAATAAAGTCGAGTAGATTCAGCAGCTTGGAGTGTGTCCCCAAGCTCTGGGAGCGTTGCGCCCGTCTTTTCTTCTTCTACGCCTACCGTTCTCGTGCACCTCCTCTCATTTCCTTCAGACGTTACCTCCCAATCTTTCCCACCGAAGAAAGACCACCCCTTGTTTAAGTATCAATAGGAAATGAGTATGTTGATTTTAAAGCGCCGCACTGGAGAAAACTTAAGGATTGGAGCAAATGTCTCGGTCACAGTATTGGAAGTTAAGGGGAATCAAGTAAAGATAGGAATAAACGCACCTAAATCCCTGCCTGTTCACCGTGAAGAGATTTATCGGCGCATTAAAAAGGGACAGGAGACGGACTACTGAATATGCCAAAAGGGTTGCCCTTTCAGCTGGATCACCATTTGGAGTTAGTCGATTGGAGCGGTCGACACTTTGACCCCAGGAAGTGAGGGTGTATTGCCGAAAACACACCTCCTATCCTCGAACGGCTGGGTATTTCACCCAAACACTGGCTCTATCTCAACCGAAATTTTGAAAGCCGCTTTAAAGGCTTGGTGGGATCAGTGGAAGCAGTACAACAAGCCTGTACCCGGCTCAATAAATGCTGGGTACACGGCATTGGGATTGCCGGCATTTCCTTTCTGCCACGCCCTGCTGATTCTGCCCCCCACCCTAGCTACCTGCATTCCTCTTGGTTTCTACCGAAAACCCTTACTTTCGAATCCAAAACCTAATTCTTGACCCTTTCATTACGTCTTAGTATCAATCCAAGAAGAAGCAGTCACCAAGGTGGCACCATCGTCTCAGATAGCACCTTCCCCTCAATTTATGGGTTTCCTGAATTTAGTTTCTGAGCCTTTTGTGCACTAAGCCACTAATCTAGTCCAAGAAGAACTCTTTTTCGTTTACTGCTCGTTGCGATATTGGATACAAACAATCCAAAATCAAAGTCTTCATCTTCAACAAACGGTGTCGAGTCGCCTGGAATTATCTTTGATACATCCAACGTATAATTGAGAGAAGTAACTTCCACCCCAGCCTTTTTGATAGTTAATAGTCTACTATTCACTTCGCCACACACTGTCACTATCACATCATCCGTCAAGGGGATACATTGGCCTCCAACGCGAACATACAGTTCTTGGCCAAACTTATAAAGTGCCACAAATACAGTTGACAAAATAGCAAAGGTTCCAACCGTTTTTATTGGAATTTTTGCTCCTAGACCATTGCGGAACACAATCGTAAACGTACCTTCTTCATGATCATATTCAGCTAACTCATTGTACTTATCATTTGACTGTAACCAAATCAATGTTCTGCCTCCTAGAGTCCTAAATCCTTACCGCCAGTTCTAGTTGCACTTTCAATAATATCGTCCCAGGATTTACCTCGCCCTCTGAGGTAGTCGATGGACGGACCGAGCTTATCTCCATACCTCTCTAAATTCCGAGCATAAATCTTTTGAAGCTTATGGGGCGGAGTAAGGTTTTTATACTTAATACCCAATGCTCGTCGCTCAGCGTGTAGTGCTCTAGCAATATCCTCACTTGAAAATCTAGCTTTACGCATTTCAGCCGCCTTACTAGCTAGAGCATTAACTTTTTGTACATACTGCTGCCTTAATGTCGCAACATTTCTAGCTCCTGCACCTGCATACAAACCTTTATATGCATAGTAGCAACCAGCATAATATGGAGAGCAGGCATTACCACTAAAAACACCATAATCTCCCTTTTGTGCATTATTGCCATTTTTATCAACCGTAACAGAAACACAACCAGTCCCTTTATCGCTGTTACAGTCGAAATCATCCTGCTCCCTTTCCTCTTCCTCACTATCATCCATAAATGATGCTGGAAGCTTCGGCCTCAAACCATTATTGAAGGGGTTAGATGGTGTTAATTTCCCGTTACTATCAAATACATAAGGAATAAAAATATCCGTAGGGCTGCTTGAAGGATCACCATACACTGTAACCTCGTCCATAAGCCCCGATCCAGCGGTATCATCTTTCTCCTGCGGCCTCTCATCCCATGCCGTTGCCGCATAGCCACTGGGATCAGTAAAACTCAACGGGTTATTAAACACATAGCTATAGCGGTTCCAGCTCTGGCTGTAGCTCGGTGCCTGCACAATCGGGTCGGGACTCAGAAAGCGGCCCAATGTGGGGTCATAGATACGCCCATTCATATGGATCAGGCCGGTTCTATCCAGATGCTCGTGGCCGGTGTAGCCGCGCTTGGTGGTGAGGCCCTGTATTGCCAGCAGCTCCTGGAGTTGCTGCTGATTCAGGTCCCCACTCCAGTCCCCCTGGCGGCGGCTGCCGTCCGGGTTAAAGGCGAGATTTAAGATCTCCAGACCGGCTTCATCGGTGATTTTCTCAATGGAGCCCAGGTGGTCCCGGTGCAGGTATTGATATTCTCCACTGGTGCCGGTGAGATCCGTAATGGCGATATGTTGAACACTGCCAGCCAGTGTGGTTTTTTCAATGGCGAGAATGCTGGCATCTGCGGGGATTTGCTCCTCATAGCTGCCCACAATAAAGGCCTTCTCGGTTTTGAGCTGGCCATCTTCCATCCAGCTGCTTTCGCGATAGAAGCGCTGGCCATCCGGTCCATAGCGGAAGCGGTCTCTGGCGGTGGGTGTGCTATCACTTTGGCTGCTGCCCAGCACAATTTCCGTGGGCAGTTGCCGTGCGTTCCAGCTAATCCATTTGTCGTCGCCGCTGGCGGCATCATAGCGTTCAATAGCGCCGTTGGCATCGTAGTGCAGGCTGTGGGAGACGTCATTAATGGTGACACTACTGACCGCATTGGGGCCGGCATTGCCGAACTCGCCGTATTGGTAGCCGCTTACCTGGGTGTCGTTACTGACACTGGAGGTCTTGGACAGAATATTGCCCAGCTTATCGTACTGGGTACTGAGCTGGCGATCGCCACCGACTTGCATCGTAGCGTAGCGCAGGCGATTGAGGCCGTCGTAGCTAAAGTCTTCCTGCTTCTGCAGTGCCTGGGAGGCACTGTAACTGAGGCGACTTTCCAGGGTGCCATTGGTGCGCCAGCGGTACTCGTTGTTTTGAACCTGTCCGCCACCGGTTTTAATGGTTTCCAAGCGCCCAGTATTAGGATTGTAAGTGCGGTTAGTAACCAGACCGTTGCCGTAGCTCTCCCGCTCTACCTGTCCCCAGGCGTTGATGCTGTCAAAGGCTTGCAGGGGGTTGTTGCCGGCAGCATCTCTACTGAGGCTCTGTACATAGCCGCGATCATTATAATGGTAATGGGCTTCAACCCCGCCGGGGTAAACCATTTTATTCATACGGCCATAACTATCGTAGCCGTATTGATGCTGGTAGCTGCGGCTTACTCCCCCAGCCAACAGCTGAGTATTGATAGTATCCAGCTCGCCATCTGAATACCTGTAGGTGTAGGACTCAAAAAACACCTGAGAGCCATTTTCGGTATAACTGCGGCTCGCCAAGCTACCTACCGAATTAGTAGCATCGTATTCCCACTTAGCAAGACCATCATCATCTCGCTGTTCCAGCAAGCGACCAAGCTTATCGTACAAATAGGTAATGCTCTGATTCTTATTGTCTGATTGCTGGTCAAGCTCACCAAAGGCATTATATCGACTGGTTACTGTGCCCATGTTGGGATCGGTGAGACTGGTACGGAAGCCAGCATAGTCAAATACAAAGCTAGACTCGATATCGTGGGTATCTCCGCTAACCAGCACAGTTTTTGGTAGACCGCTGCCATAGTAGGTGTAGTCGGTGGTTACGGCAGTGCCGGTGGCATCGTCTACAGTACGGGCCAGATCGCCGGTGAGGTCATAATAGCTCTCTTGCACCTGCGTATTTGTACCGCTATTTCCAACCACTGATTCAGTGACTTCAACTTTAACCTCTTTGCCACTGCTGCCATTAACGACGCTGTAGTTTATATCTACGCTGCCGCCACCGGCCTTGTGAATATAATCGAGGCGATTACGCAGGTCGTACTCGTAACGAGTGATCGGCTTACTTCCACTAAAGCCTCCCTCAGCTGGAACCAAGAAAGGGGCTGTTTCAGTATCCATACGCCCTAGGGGGTCATACGTAATTGCACGGCGAGATACGAAGTCACCGGAAAATGCCTTGGTATCCTGCTGTATCAAGCGGCCCAGTTGGTCATAGTAATATTTTGTTACAGGGGTAATGTCCGAAGTTGTCTCCACGTAGTAAGACGCTTGCACTTCGCTCACTACGGGACAGTTGCCATGGCAAAAGTCGTATTTGCTGTCGAACTTAACCTTGTCTGTATTCAGCCTATCAGTATTGGTGCGCGAAGACTCACGACCAAAGGGGTCGTACTGAATCCTTGTAGACTGGTCATTGTGGTCTGTTATCTTGCTTACGCTGCCAAAACGTGGGTCATACTTCAATTCAATCGTGTGCTGCAGTGCATTGGTCAGTTTGGTGGCATAGCGACCATCAAGGAAGTCGCCAACTACTGAAGTACTGCGGGTTTGTGTGTCCACATTGTTAGTAGATGCATCTACATTACCTTTGGCGCTTTCACTGGCCACATTGCCGTAAGTATCGTAGGTATAAGTCACCTCCATCTGGTATTTAGCATCGCCGGGGTATTGGACTGCCGTTTTCACCCTATTGGTATTACCATAGGCTGTCATACTGCTGCTGGATTGCTGGTCGGGAGTACCAGAGGTATCCCCACTAAAATAACGTTGCTCTTTGGCACTGGGGAAACCTATCAACCAACTTCCGTTAACACGGTTATCCAGTACGGTAGTGCTCTCTATACTGCGGCGGACATTGCCGTATTGCGAAATCGGCAGAGCCTCTCCCCAAATACTCTGGCTATCATTGATTTGGGTAGTTTCGATCACCCGAGTCGTATTTACAGCTCCGCTCAACAAGTCGCCAGCATTACCATAAGACATGGCTTGTGGAACGCTGTCACTCACCACATATCCAAGCGGTGGCTGATCACCTTCCAGCAGGGTATCGATTCTCTGTGCGATATAAGGGAAGTAAGTAGTATTACCCCCAGAATTCAACTCCAGTGCATCGTAACTAAAGCGCTGATTGGTCAGCATCTCACCAAACTGATAGTCCGTCTTATACTGGATTTGGCGTGCAATTTTTCCAAAGAAAGGGAAGTCCTGTCGGTACTGACGGTAAGTAACAATATCAGCCGCAGTGTCGTAAATTCGTTGAGCCCTATAACCAAGAAAACCCCAACCTTTGTCACTACTCAGACCGTAGCCTTGGTAAGCATACTCAGTAGTATGCCAACCCCCGTTATGACCATTAGAGCGCTTTACCTCGGTAACGACGGTACGGTAGTTTTCATCCTCATTAGGTGTAACTGGACTTACATCAGGAATAGAGCCGTCAGGGCCAAACAGGGCTGAACCTTCGTTAAAAGGAGCCACTGTTCTTTCCCCTGCACTAGAGGAAATTCTTTTTAGGGTAAACTCAGTTTGAGCGTCAAGGCCGTTAGTGATGCGTTCAATACCAGTTTCAAAATCTTCATAGTGGGCCAAGTCATCAAAGGCCCATTTGAAATCCAGTGGTTTTAAACACTGACGATCACCATCTTCACTATAGGCGCATAACTGCACTTGCTTTAAGCGGCGGAAATGCTCTCCAGCAAGCTCTTCTTCTGAAATCAGCTTGTATTCCCGCTGCAGTACACCATCCAGATGCACGCGGATATGGTGTAACAGCACCAGCTGTTTTTGAGGAATCTCCTGTAATGGAACTGGTGGTGCATCTGTTCGGGTTCCGTACTGGAACTCTATTTTTGCATCGCCCTGGTTACCGTAGGTAATTTCTAATGGGTAGTTAATGCCTTCAATAATATCGCGATGGTATTTGTACTCCATCGTATTGCCGAACGCATCAGTAATCTTGTTTAAAGTCCAGCCAAAATGTGTCGTTTCCTCACCTCTGAGGCGACTGTCTTGTGTAGCTCCGTACTCGCTAGTGGAGCCATTAGGACTCTTGACCGTAAACCAGACTTTCCCATTATCAGTCTTTTGCAATTCAATTAAGCGGAAGCCATCGCGTAATGTGCGATACTGTGCTCCCTCTTGCCAGTGATTACCGCTGACAAGTACCAGAGGCTCCCCATCCAGGCACAGTGAGTCCGTATCATCAAGAAGAATCTTGGTGTACTTTGGCCTATTCACTGTACAACGACGAATTTTACTTAAACCACCCAGGCGCCAGCCATAGCCGAGAAAATCCTCCGGTAGAGCTTCAGTCATCCGCTTCTGGAAGCGGGCACTGGTGTAATGTAGAGACAGGTTTGGCTGTAATCCATTAACACCGGGGGCGGCTTGCAGGGGAACCTTAACTATCGCATTACCCGTTGCACTGACATCTGCACTGTAGGCCAAGCTTCCCGGAGTATCCACAACTTCAGTGGTCACCGCCGGATCTCCATCTACATTTGCGAGGTTATGGACCTTAATCCAGGTACTAGATACAGAACTACACTTTCCAAACTCATTACAAGCCTCTAGCTCATAAAGATAGGTGCCCGGTGTTCCTCCTCCGACGAAATACTCAAAAACGGAAGTTGTGTAATATACAATTTCCCAGCAGCTATTTCCGGGCTCACTCTCAACACATCCCTTCTTCATACGTCTGAGCCGATAGCTTTTAGCCCCAACGTCCTCCCAGGTAATGGTTTGATCAGTCTTGAAAAATTCGTCGGGAAGATCTGATGAGAATTTGGGTTCTGGTGCTGCAGGCGCAGACAACTGCTTTGTTGACCAATTTCCGCAACCTAAAGTATTGCAACCCCTTACCTGGAACCAGTAGGAATCCAAGTATTCTACATCCCTACTTTTTGGAACAAAAACTGTAATATCATCCACAAGGATGGGTACTAAAGTATCAGGGGTCTCAGGCACTGTTGGATTTATAAGATTGGCAAGATCAACTTCCGTGGAGGTTAATTTAGCCGGGTTTCCGCTATTCAATCCATTATTGAGAGGAATCTCCCAATAATTGATACCGTCCCCACTCCACCGTAATTCATAGTGATCAATGGAGTCTGGGTCTTCCATACCCCAGCCTAAAGCAAAGTTAGTACTGGGAAGAGTATTACCGCCAGGCTCTTGCCAATAAGGTTCCTCAGGGTAATGTTTAACCTCAAGTGAATCGGAAACTATCCAATCACTATATTGATAATAAGGGCCAACACTTACAAATGCTCGGACTTTGTATCTATAGTTGCCAGATGGCATTGCACCCGTAGTGGTTGGAAAATCTATTGAGAGCCGATTATTCTCGACAGTAAGGCAAGAACTTTCTGCCTGCCACACACCATCTTTCTCTTGACACCACTGATAACCACTTACATAGGGGTCTTGGGAGTCTTGTTTGGATGTGCCCCAGACCAAAGTATATTTACCATCAGTATCAATGAAACCCGTTGGCCCGGAAAGATCAGACTGAAAGCCGATACTTGCAGGCTTATTTGGGGTTATGGTGACATATACAGTATGGCTGCCATATACAAGTGGTTCACCATACTCTTCACAGCGACGGGTCGTTGGGTCATACAAGAGACAAGGCCCATCAGCTTGGGCGCTGTAGGTATACATCCCACTATCATTGGTATAGATATCCGTCGAGCCATTTCCAACTGGAATAGACCCGTAACTAGACCCTCCGCCAGCAAAAAATATTCCAGTTTTCAGGTATTCGGCTTTGGTTGTGTGAGTTAATGTGTATCTACCAGTAGCGCTAGTTGTAGGACCCGAGATATTGGCGGCTGCATCCGATGCATAGCCAGATACACTCACAAGAAATATTAGGAAGAAATATAAAGCAACCCCGAAGCGCATCCGTTTACCTGCCAAGTAGCAACATTAAAAGTAGCTCTATTCACATCGAGTCGAATAGAAAATCATGCGGGAGTTTAAAGGAAATCGAATAAAGGGCAACTAGAAGTAAAACAAAAGAGATCGATGTAACCTGTCAAGTGTGACTATCTTTGAGTTGGGGAAATACACGGTTTGAGTTTTTTGGTATCCTAAAAAGTAGGAGGTTAACGAGAAACCCCCTACTTATTACGGAGAGGTATTGCAAGAGACGTGAGAGCCCATGTCATTTATTACAGTTCACGTTGGATACATACAATAATAAGATTGGATTTGAGAAATCTGCTTACCTCTGTATCCGGTTAGGCTTGGTTGCAACATGCTGTGATACAGACTTGACTACTACATCTATTATATATTTTCTAAGGTCAATGCCTGCCGTATGGCAAGCATCATCATTTAGGTCCTTATCAATGATAATACCGACCGTCTCACCTGTATGATATGCTGACAGCGCCACCGATAGAGAACTTTTAAGCATTTCAGGGTGAAAGTCCACCGAATTAAAATAAGCGTAATTATACCTGCAATCACTAAGCCCTGTGTTTCCGACAAAGGTGACGATAAAATCTCCTTGGCCATACGTTCATATCCTATTAATTTCGCCACGATACCATATCGACTCTGAGATAGCATTTGAACCGACAACCAGCAAACAGATTAAAGTGAAAATTTAATTCATGAATTCCCCTTTGAATATTTAATATCTCAATCAAGCTTTAAATATACTTCTACTTAAACTGCATATCAGTCAATTTAAAAGAAACTTAAACTCTACCAGCTAATACCAGACACTTGGACGGGCTTGGTTAGATTTGGGCCCAGATTCTCTCCGCTATGCCCCTCATTGAAAAGCACTCATATTCAATTAAGCTGGATTTCCACTAATTGATGGAAAAGTTAACTCTGGAAGTTGGACCTAGATTCACACAATATCGCAACTAATGGAGTAGCCTCCTGTCAGTGCTCGTGATAAAGCTCGCAATACTGATCTCAAGCAAATAGGATGAGCAAAATTCCACCAAATCGATTGAGAAAGGGTAGGACTATAATCCATGTGACGACCTATAGTCGTGTAATCACACATAGACGGAATGATCACTCGTGGGATTCCCGCAAGCACAAATAACAAAACCGCCCTCTTTTCATTGTCTAATCTACTTTAAATACAACTCATCCCACTACCCCGAGGCTTCTTATGAAAGATGTCGCCGTCGTCGCCTATTGCAGAACTGCTATCGCCAAAGCAAGACGTGGTGCACTCAATCAGACTCACGGTATTCCGATGGCGGCCCATGTAATAAGGGAGGCCATTGATAGAGCACAGTTAGATCCTCACGAGATTGAAGATGTAGTGCTGGGATGCGGTTTACCTGAGGGGGCCACCGGGCACAATATCGCACGCAATGCCGCACTATTTGCCGGCTGTGGGACCCAGGCACCGGGGATTACGATCAACCGCTATTGTGGTTCCGGGCTGAATGCCGCCTCGGTTGTAGCAAACCGAATAGCTGCCGGAGAGATGCAAATTGGTATTGCTGGTGGCGTAGAAAGCATTAGTCTGGTTCAGTTTCACTTAAACCTTGATCATTTCGTTTACGAACCCCTACAGAAGAAAATTCCCGCTGTCTGGTGGACCATGATTCAAACAGCGGACTTTGTTGCCGATAAGTTTTCAATTAGCCGTGAGACCCAGGACCGCTACGTTGTGGACTCTCAAAAGCGAGTGGCTACGGCACTCAAGGAAGGGAAATTTGCCGAGGAAATTGTTCCTTTCAAGACAGTAATGTCGGTAAAAAGCAAGGAAACCGGTGAAACAAGTAATAAACACGTTACCTTGAGTGAAGATGAAGGCCCTCGCCCTGACACCACCCTGGAAGGCCTGACGGCATTAGAGCCCGTGAACACAGGCGGCACAATTACAGCAGGCAACGCTTCCCAGCTCTCCGATGGCGCAGCGGCTGTGGTAATGATGGATGCAGAATTAGCCGCACAGAGAAATCTACCAATTCTTGGTCTGTTCCGCGGCATGCAACTATCTGCAGTTGCACCAAAGGAAATGAGTATTGCTGTGGCACCCGCTATCAAAAAGCTAATGAAGCATCACAGCCTGGCTATGGCAGATATTGACTTATGGGAGCTCCATGAAGCCTTTGCCGTAACTACACTCTATAACCAGGCTGAACTGGATACTCCTTGGGAAATAACCAATGTCAACGGAGGAGCCATTGCCCTCGGCCACCCCTATGGAATGTCGGGAATCCGTTATCTGGGTTCCACCCTATTGGAGTTAGGAAGAAGGGATAAGCATAAAGCAGTTATTGGTGTCTGTACTGCAGGAGGTATGGCAACTGCGGTCTACCTGGAGCGCTAGTGAAGTTAATAGAAATCTCCACTGATTACTCAGACTACCATCCCCGCCTTCAATGAGGTTACCCTTTTAGATTGAAACCCCTGGGTGAGGCTAAGACCTATGCCGAGATAACTGACAAGTGGCACTATGGGCGCTATGAAGGCAATGGGCCTGCTAACCTTATTATCTTCTACTCTGGGGTAAAGGGAGTTCCCACTACGGTTATTAAGAATGGCCAGGAGAAAAACTAAAAAACACCACGATAAAGTAAGTTCTCAATCAGGCTTAGTACATCCCTCTCTCAAATTTCACCTAGTTGAGAGTTTGTTCTCATCCATGGGAGTATGTTCTTGTAAGAATATGGTTCTTTAAAAAACCAATCTTTAGAAATTTTACTCATAAAGTCTTTTCTTTTACTTAGGGTTATCTATGTCTTGCAAATACAGTAGCCAGCTATGCCCAGGCCCATCCCTAAGTGGCCCTTTAATAAATACATGCACACTTTGTCTTGCAGATTTTTTAGACGGGCAAAGATCTGACATCAAAGATATGCTTGACAACGAAAAAAAAGCATGGCAAATGATGTCATCATGGACAAAGAAATTAGTTGGCTTTATCGAAAGGCTATATAAGGATCAATTTACAATTCATAGCCGCCCCTCCGATTTTTCTTTCTGCATAACTGGCTCCGGTGCGAGAGGCGAGGCTTGCCCTCAATCAGACTTAGATGCTTTTATCGTAGTACCCAAGATTACCCAAAATCAAAGGGAAACATGGAGGAAGATTAATCTCGCCGTTCAAAAGCGACTAGATAATATCAATGACAGTCGTATAAAAACACTGCGCCCGGGAAAAGGTTTTGTTTTCTGTACTGGAGGGTTAAATCCACTGGGAATGGTGACAAAGAAATGGATGGAAAGGAATAACAAAGATGGCCTAATTAAAAAAGATCGAGTTATTTTTGACCTAACCAATACCGCAGCTGCTCTAACGGGGCTTCTTGAAGAGTACTACCAATACCCAAGTGATCCTAAACGTTACCTCCGGAAACATATTGTTAGCGGACTTCAAGAATGTGCTCACGCTTTTGGCAACCCGAAGCTGCATAGAGAACTAGTGGATGAAGTTAAATTTGTTTTAGGTAAGCAAGCTATTGAGTTTGGCTCTAATTCGCTTCTAACAAGGAAGAGAAAGCAGGGGCTGCAAGCTATGGAAGTTGCGATTAATGATAAAAATTTCCAACCGCCAGCCCCCTATTCTGACATTAAGCGAGTTAAAAGAGAGTTTTATCGAGCTCCTCAGTTCATATTGAAAGGCCTCGCGTGGTTCTATGATATAGATGAAGTCAGTTCCCTAGCTCAACTTTCCAAACTGGAAGAAATGGGAAAGCTGCACCCAACCAGAGCTGTCCATTTCCGCAAAGCAATGTCAGAAGCACTGAGGGTCAGGGTTGCCTCACATATTGTTACTGGTGCGGAGTTTGACAAAGTTCTCTCAGCCTACGTAACACCCAATAGAGATCAAAGTGCCTGGCTAAGGCTGAACCCGGAACAGTCAGAGCTTCTGGAGGATGCCGCGAATAGCGTCAGGCTAATCATTGGCTGGGCTGATGAATTTACCACCTCACAAGGGCGAGCGCATGGCATTCGCTACAATCCCTTTTCGGAGCCGTTCTTAATTAAATAATTAGAATTCTCGATGTTTTTTTCAATTCAAAATCACATGCAATTTAAAACCACTCAAACTTCATGGATATTGATCATCAGCCGCTTACACATCAAAATATTACCAATAAAATTACGAATTGAGTGTATTCATTTTAATTACACCTAATAGAAATTTTTTTTATAATTAGAAAGTTTAAATTCTTCAATTAACTTTTCAGCACCCAGGCTATGTGTTATCTCACGTCGATACACTAGGCATATTTCATCTTTAAAACCTGGTTGGTCTTCACTCACCCATTCAAGCTGGTTTCTTCCGAGTGTCTGCGCAACACGACCAGGAATAATACCAACGCCAGCTCCTTCTAATGTCATTTTTGTGATCAGCTCGTGACTAGAAGACCTTATATATTGTTTATATTTATTTCTTTCAGCAATGGTTTTCAGTAGCCAATCCGTCTGCATCAGTGCTGGATCATATATCAGTACGTCTCTAGATTGAATTTTCTCAGGATTATGCCAAAAACTCACCACATCATGACAAAGATGCTTGATCACCAGATCAGGATGAGATACAGGGTTTACGACAATACCGATATCAATTTTCCAACTGATCACTGCTTCTACAATCTCACGAGAAAGTGCATGCTGAAAGCTTAATTCAATACCTGGGTTTTGTGCGATAAAAGCAGGCAGACCATCAGGCAGCATATGTAGTGAAATGGAGCTGTGACAACCGATAGTGAAGTGGCCAACGGCCTCTTTATTTTCTCGCAGCGCAGAGTATTTAACCTCATCCCAATCATCTAGTAGCTGCTGAGCGCTTTTTAATAGCCTAAGACCCGCGCGTGAAAGTTGAACGCCGGTTTTTTCCCGTATTATTACTTCAGTACCCAGCTGTCTTTCCAGCCTTTTGATAGCAGCACTCAAACTAGGCTGCCGAATCCCCAATCTTTCTGCTGCCCTGGATATATTTTTTGTTTTTGCAACCTCAATAAAATAATTAAGTTCATCAGCGTGTGGGAACATAGAGCGCAACTTATTTAGCTACTTAACTTAAAAAACAGTTGTCGAGTCTACATCGACATACTCTTGGTTGCCATAGATATTGGCTATGGCAACCAGCGCCGACTTCTATTTTTCATGTTTTTACACTCATGTTAATTTCTTTGCTTCCTATTTATTCAAAAAAATTTCCGGAGCCAGAGTGTCTACATCATCTCTCAGCTATCCCTCAGCAGCGAATAGTAATGCAGTATCCTCTGAAACTAATTTCAGTATGGCTTTAACTTTTCCTTTGCAGACTTGGTATGAATGGGGATACCTACACAACCCAATCATCGCGAGTGATAAAGACATTTCCAGAGTTAAACACTCCTATGCATTACTACAAGATCAGATCGGCGATACTAACAACCCTATCTATGGACTACACACCAGCTATGGTGAGAATGAGCGAAATCGCCTAGACCCAGACCAATGGAAAAATACCCAAGTCAACCTCTTGGAATATTTACAAGTTGGTATCGGTGCTCCGCTACCCAAATCGGTCGTCAGGCGCGCGTTAAAACTACAAGCTCGAAAAACAGCTCACGGCCTGTCAGGTATCCACCCTTCCACTTACCAAGCACTTCTTAAGCTGGCAAACAGTGAAACTCTTCCCAGAGTCCCCCGAAAAGGCAGCCTGGGTGCCAGTGGTGACTTAATTTCTATGGCCCATGCCATATCTCCACTATTTGAGCATGGGCCAAAAGGCCCCCGCGACGTAATTGGCCTGGTAAATACCAATGCCATGATGGCTTCATGGGCTATCGAGCATGATTATCAATTAAGGAAGTTATTAAGGGACTGTTTTAAATCTGTAGCGCTGATGTCCTTGGCCATAGGTGCTGGAGATGAACATTTCTCGGAAGGTTTACACTATGGAGAGGTACATACCAGCTACGCTCGAGCAGGCAACTTGCTAACACAACTCCGACATGACTATTTACAATCGCCGAATATTGTCGAAGGTGAGAAAAGTCTATTACAAGCTCGTTATTCAGTTCGCTGCGCTCCCCAGATACTGGGACACTGTCTTGACTTATTGGATTACTCCGAAGCCAAAATTCGTTCCGAAGCGCTTGCCGTTGCCGACAATCCCCTAATTCTTGAGTCTGGCCCCTGGCATGGCGGACTCTTTTATGCGATTGGGCTGGCGGCTTCTGCTGAATTTATGCAGGAAATTATTCATCGCCTGGCCGAGATGCTTGATCGACAAATATTGATTTTAATGGACCATCGCTTAAATGGAGGACTGCCGGACAATTTGAGTGTTGAATCATTCAACCACTGTAAAGGAATTCACCAGCTGACGTCAGCTCTGTTCCAGGAAATAAAAGCCAGGTCAACACCCGTGCGTCAGATGAGTTTCTCGTGTGAAGGCAACAATCAGGACCTTGTACCCTGTGGAATGGCCGCACTTAACAATGTCAACGACCAGCTGGATACGTTAAGAGAAATTGTCCGCGCAGCAACTTTTTGCTCAGCTAGAGCCGCAATGATGCGCTCAACAGGTGGTTTACCCGAAGCATTAAAATTGGCGAACTGGTCACAATTTACAACAGCCCAGGTAGAGAGCATTTTATGAATTTTAACTATTTAACAGGCAATTTCGGCATTGAGATTCCAGCGAATGAACTAGCCGATATGGACCAAAGCACAGGGCTAACACTGCAAAACTTATGGCATGAGCATGAGCTATTGGTTATCAGGGATATGGACCTGGATACTCAAGCATTTGTCAACTTCTGCAGTTTATTTGGGGAACTTCAAAAAAATTATTTCTTTTTTCAGGGTCACTCAGAGGAGTATCCACAAGTTGCTAGAATCATTAAAGAGGCCGGTGAAAAGAAAAATACTGGGGGAATCTGGCATCATGACCAGGGCTATTATTCGAATCCGGTAAAAGGTATCGCTTTGTATGGTATAGATATTCCCCCCAGGGGGGGCGATACCCTCTTTACTAGCTCAACACTTGCTTATGAGAGCCTTTCAACTGCAATGCAGCAAGTAGTTAACTCTCTCAATGTGATACACACCACAGAACTAATGCTCAAAAAGCAACCATTAACAAAATTAATGGAAAGTTCGGATGCGGATGGGTCCGGTATAGAGCGGGCGCTAAAATTAATGCCGTTGAAATCTGCAATACACCCAGCAGTTTGTAAAAACCCCGTAACTGGCAAGCCTTTTCTTTACCTGAACCGAACTACTACCTCGCAGTTTGAGGGTATGACAGCTGATGAAAGCTTGGGCCTGCTAAATTACCTGTTTCAGCACGTCGAAAAACCGGAATTTAATTGCCGAGTGCAATGGCGCCCTGGCACCCTGGTGCTTTGGAACAATCACCAGGTCTTACACTATGCGGTAAATGACTACAATCAACGGCGGGAATTACACCGTGTGCATTTCTCTGCAGAACGACCAGTTAAATATCTATAAATAGATAGTTAGTGTATTTATGAACTATAACGAACTACTGACAGATTTTCTGCACATTAATAGCCGGTCTAGAAATGAACAGCAGGCATTTAAAGATAATCAAATCAAGAAGCTGCTCAGTGAGGCTGTTGCAAAGTCCAACTACTATCGTGAATTACTTGCGCAAAACAATGTTGATATAGAGGCAATACAAACCTGTACAGATTTACACCAACTGCCGATTATAAGCTCTGAAGTATTTTTAAAGCCTATGCCGACAGTGAGTATGGCTTTTAACGATATTGTTCGCTATTGCCACACCTCAGGCAGCACCGGCACTCCCAAGCGAGTGCCCTATACCCGCAAAGATATTGAGAACGCGGTAATCTCTCAAGCGCGCAGCTACTTATTTGCAGGTGTTGAACCATTCGATAAATGTTTGTGTGCAATGACCTATGGTCCCTGGCCCAGTGGTATGATTTGTCATGCTGCCGCTGAAATATTTGGCCTCACCATTCCCGCAGATTCATTTCTGGGGATTGACCATCAGCTTCAGAGCCTGCAAAGGGATCAGCTGGATTATATGGTCTGCCTTCCCTCTTTATTACCTCGGCTGGAACGCCACTGCCTGGAGAAAGATATATCACCGGCATCCTTAAACATACGCAATATATTTATGGTGGGTGAACTGTTCTCTGAAGACTTTCGGGCTCGCTATGAGCAGTTGTTCAACTCCAAGCTGATTAATATGTATGCGAATACTGAGCTTGGGCTAATAGCGAGTGAATGCCAGCATCATAACTTACATGTGTGGGAAGATTTCTTTCATGCAGAAGTTATTGACCCCGATACAGGAGAACCATGTAAAGATGGTGTCACTGGGGAATTAGTGATAACCGCTCTGCAGCGTGAAGCCCTTCCGCTGATTCGCTATAACACACATGATCTGGTGGAGATGCACAGAGGCCCTTGCGAGTGTGGCCATCCCGGAACCTATTTGGGGCCCATCAAGGGGCGCCTCGATAATATGTTCACAATCAATGGCGGCAATATCTATCCGATTACGCTGGAAAACGCCATCACTGCTATCGCTGGTCTCAGCTCCTTTTACCACTGCATTATCGAAAAAGTCGATGGGCATGATCATTTGACCTTCGAAATTGAAGCAAGAGAAGCTGCCAATCAGCAGGAGAAAGAGCGTTTAGCACGACTATTTTATAGCAACCTCACCAGTTCAGATGTAACCCTTCGTATGATTTTCCTGGGGCTCGAAGCGGCCTCAAGAATCAATATAGAAATTTTACAACCTGGGGAAATCAGTAAAAAAGCTGGCAAGGTTAAAAAAATCATTGATCGCAGATAGCCTTCCCCACTTAAATGGAGCATACACCTAGCTACCCCTTCACTATGTGAAGGGGTAGCTAGCAAATAGGCTATTGATATTGCGAAAGGTGCTTACCAAGGTTGCTCTTCACCGAGGTGGACAAATTGTCCGTTGGGGCCATCGCTATCGATCAGGGCCAGGTCTACAACCGTTGAAGCTCCGTCGGTAACTTCCATTGGCGCCGCGCTGGTGCCCAGGTCGGTTTTAACCCAACCGGGGTGCGCACTATTGACCTTGATATTGGTCTCTGCAAGGCTCTGGCTCAGGGAAACTGTAAACATATTTAATGCGGCTTTAGATGCGTTGTAAGCAAACGGTTTTACCGCACTCCAGCCAGATTCAACATCGGCATTTACTGCCAGGGAACCCAAGATGCTACTAACGTTTACAATACGTCCAGCCTTACTCTTCTTGAGTAGTGGCAGTAGTTCCTGCGTGAGGCCAATTTGAGCAAACAAGTTGATATCGAAGGTGGTTTGCAGATCAGCTTGGGAAACAGTCTCACTGTTATTCTGCGCCCATTCTCCTTCCACAATCACACCGGCATTGTTTACTAGAATATCCAGTCGGCCATACTGCTCAGCAATTTTTTGAGCTGCTCGCGCCCTGTCGTTTGCCTTGGTGATATCCAATTCTATGGTGTCCAGTGGGGCTACCTTGCCTGTCCAGGCCGCTTTAACCTCTTGAAGCTTCTCCTGGTTGCGGCCAGACAGAATTACCTTGACCCCCTGGTCAGAGAGCTGCTTGGCAACTTCGAGACCAATACCGCGATTAGAGCCAGTAACTAGTGCAATTCGTTCATTCGACATGGTTGAATCTCCTGTGAATCATGTTGTTTCGAAGACGAAGCCATTCTATTATCCACCCATAAATGAACAATTACCCAATTTGAAAATGAATGTTCGCGATTTAGAAACAGTAAGCTTGAGAACCCTATCGGTATTTGTCCAGGTCAGTAAAACCCTGAATCTCACACTTGTGGCTGAGCAGTTGGGCCTACCGAAATCCACAGTCAGCAAGGAAATATCCCGGTTGGAGTCCCATCTGAAAGCAAAGTTACTGGACCGCTCAACCCGTCGGGTTGAGTTAACTGAAGTCGGTGCTATTGCTTATGAGCGAGCACTTCAATTGGTGGAAGATTTTAAAGCCCTTCAGCACGATGTGCTGGTTATGGAGCAACAGGTACAAGGGCTCCTTAAAGTTTCTGCCCCACCCGCTCTTGGCGAGTTTCTCTCACAAAAGGTCTTGCCCCCATTTTTGAAACGCTGGCCCAAAATTACGGTTTCTCTCAACCTTACCTATGACTTCGAGGATCTATTTGCCCAGGGTATCGACTTGGCTTTCCGAGTAGGAGAAATTCAGGACGACCGCCTAATAAGCCGCAAGCTCGGCTACTCCACCAGGGTTCTTGTGGCCAATCCAGAATATCTGGCAGTGCATGGGGCGCCCCAACTTCCTGAAGAGCTGGCGGGTCACAACTGCCTTCGATTTCAATTCAATCCGGGGGAATCGGAATGGACACTGACATCTGCTAACTCAACCATCAACTTATCCGTAAGCGGAAATTTCTTTTGCGCTAACATCCAGGCATTAAAAAATGCAACGTTGAATGGGCTCGGCATCGCCCAATTGCCAATTAACAATATTGTTGAGGAATTGGCTGGCGGGCAGTTGGTAAAAGTGCTTCCAGAATGGCATGTACCACCAATGAACATTCATGCCGTATACCGAACTGGATTGAACAAACCGAAGAAACTCGCGGCCTTGCTCGATTTCCTTAACGAGGAGAAGGGCCTCTTCGAGTGGAGTGTGTAGTTGCAGATTTCATCGCCACCTACCACCTTTATAGTCCATTTACTTTATGGTGCATTTGCTTGGTTCGCTTGAGCCAAAGTATCCCTAAGGTGACCTGGCAGAGGGATTTTGACCCTGTCGGAGGCAGATAAAGTGACATAGGTAATGTTCGCCGTAAAAGCCGGTGCCCCACTCTCCAGATAAGCCTCAAGCTGGAAGCTAAAAGAGTGGTTGCCAATATCTGAGATAGAAACCTGAATTTTTAACTCCTGATCCCAAGTCACAGGGGTCAGGAATTCCAAGTTGAATGCTCTTACCGGAGTTATAAAGCCCAGCTGCTTCATCCTTCTAATGGCTGGGCCGTCAAACAGGACAGACATCGCTTCGTGAGTTGCCTCCAGGGCAAAGTCGGAAAATCTTGGGGTATATACAATACCCGCAGGGTCACAATCACCGAACAATACCTTGCGTTTAACGGTTATCATCTGGCCAATCCTGAAAGTCCAAAGCAGCATTGCTATTGTATGGCAAGGTACCTGCTCTATTCCGATCAAACAGAATTACCAAATCCATCATCCTGCACGCCCCACTTGCTTACGCTTAGTTACTAGAGATAGACAAGAGCGTTACTTCCGGCGGAACTAGGAATCGCACAGGTAAAATACTGGTCCCTACTCCAGGGCTTACATACAGGTTTTTTCCACCTTCCTCGATATGACCTATCGCATAACGTTGCCCGTAACGAGAGGGAACTATCGGGCGCCCAATAAATGGCAGGTAAACCTGTCCTCCGTGGGTGTGCCCAGCAATAGTCAGTGAGATTTGCTTCGGTAATTCTGGAAATATATCGGGATTGTGCGTGAAAGCCAAAATGCTCTCAGCGGTATCAATGCCATCCATCGCTTGTGCGATATCATGTGGCCCCTCCCAAAAATCACTGAGACCCACCAGGCGTAACTTACAAGCGCCACTATTCAGCTTTGCTGATCGGTCTTCAAGTACCGTAATCCCTCGATCAGCGAATGCCTTCTCTACCCGCTTGGCATCAAGCCACCAGTCGTGATTTCCCAACACTGCGAAAACGCCCATGGGCGCTTTCAATTCCTCCAGTATCTCGGCAACCTCTTCGGGAGAAACAAAAGAGCCACCTGCAACGCCCTGGATAACAAAATCACCTGGTAACAAAATCAAATCAGGCAAACTCGCATTTACTTCATCAACTAACCACCGAAGGCTATCAACCCCTTTATACGGAGAGCCCACATGTAAATCAGCAAGGATGGCCACCTTCTTGTTATTACAGGCTTCTGGCCAGGAATCAATCGTTATCGTCTGCTCTCGGATTCTGAAACTATTTGGCTCTGCAAAGAAAGCCCAAATAGAGATGGTTAGACCAATGATAAAAAGTATTGCGGAAATGTTACGACATTTGCTCAAGAAATATACTCACTCAATGACCCAAACCTACAACACTTCAGGCTACAGTACGGTATCTACTATTTAGGGATACTCTGAAAAACCAGCCTTTAGCGTTACATCACGCTTCACATAACTAAAAATAGCTACTTTTTACTCGAAATCGTGCTTTCTATATACAGTTATCTCCATTTTTACTGCCCTAGATCCGCATTTAGCGGACTTGTCGAAGTTGGAGCGGAGATAGTAGTGGCATCTATAATGGTGCCTTCACGCAGCGCCATACCATTCTCAGCAAGATGGATATTGCTTTCCCTAAATAGAGTTGTACTCAGCTGATTCGCTCCATCATTACCCTTGTCATACTGAATCAAAATGGAAAAGAAAAGACAAATTCGATCGGGCTTGAGATTAAACTGCTCAATCGCACTAAGTCTATAGGTCAAAGGCTAACCAGCCCAGGTTCAGCTTGCTGCAACTGCTCACTACTCTCGATATCCAGCAACCATTCACAGCCGCTTCAACAATAACAGATCCCGGTTATTAAAATAGTTATACAGGGTTTTGCTAGAAACTTGACTGACCTTGACGATCTTCTCCATGATCAGCTCTGAAGGGTCATGGCTTTCCAGTGCAGCGCTAGCAACGGATAAAATCCTTTGTCGACGCTTCTACTGACGAATGGACGAGAAAGGGCCTCATTTATTGGTCAAATCAACAACACCTGAGAATTACAGCACCTGAGAGCGCCTAATTATTATAGTTTTCCCGAGTTTTACACATGACTGTAAAACCAGGCAATACACTCTCTAAAACGCTATATAACCCTACTATTTCTCCGTTAACAGGTCGTCAATAAAACCATTCATCCGCTTTAGGGCCCATTCGTTCCTCCCGTAATTGATACGATCCAGCGCACCGTTATTCATGGAGCGCTGAACACCCTCCCCTAGCTCAAAGTCCTCATTCAACACCGCTACAGTAATATCATGGTTACGCTGCCAATGATCCCGCATGGTATCCCGCAACTCAGTCGGAACCAGTGTGGTAACAGCGATGGCCGTTTTATCGAGGGCCAGGGGCCTGAACTGCACCCAGTCAATATGCTGATGCTGAATCAGCAAGGCCGAGGTAGGAAACAATGAATACAATGTATGACTGCATTCTCGCAGGGATTGTTGCTCGACGGGTTTCTCCACCACCGTAGCTAAAGCCTTGGTCGGCATTACTACCCGTAGATGGGGTCCCAGGGCATCGATGACCGCGGTGTTGTTATAAAAATAAGGGCCAATACTCTCGCTGTGGGCATAGGAAAAGTGGTAGGTTTCAATACCGCCCTCTGCCACGATTTTCCAGTTCATGTTCCAAACCTTGCGATGTTGCGCAAAAACAGAGAGCTGATCGAGCTGCAGGGCCGCTAGCGACTGCGACATACCTTCCAGAGCTTCATCCAGGTCTGGAGCCGAAGCCCCATCAGGGCAAAGCCAAATGAATCCATGCTTTTCTTTAACAGGCAGTTCGAGTAGGCCATTGTCTGACTTATCAAGATCAGGAAAGCACTGTTGCTTACCAGGAACCGAGGCCAACGCGCCATCTGTAGTATATGACCAGGCATGATAGGGGCAGTGAATGCGTTTTGACTGCCGGCATTCTCCCTCCCCTAGTAGTGTGGCACCGCGATGACGACAGCTGTTGTGAAAGGCATGCCATTGGCCTGAAGCATCGCGACTGACAATCAAAGAGCCGAGTGGCGTCTCGACCGCTTTGAGGCTATTCGCTTCAATCAGTTCAGAAGTATGTACCAGAGGCCATGGCCAACGACGATGAATATGCTCCATCTCAAGCTCGAACACCTCTTTGCTGCGGTATCGTCGTGTATCAGCGTTGGCCGTCTCATCCGCCAGGGTTGTGGTTTTATCTTGTACCAGTCCCCAGCATCGCTGGATAAGATCGAGTTCTGTTTGTCTGTCCATACTCCATCCCTTGCGTTATGGCAATCAGAACCTACCAATCGGTAAGTTTATTGACAGGCTACCTACCAATCGGTAAGGTGTCAAGCTGTCTAGCCAGACCATATTGAAGCTCAATGAAGACACGAGAAAAGTTACTTCTCAAGGCCGAAATTCTCTTTTCTGAGAGAGGTTTTTACGGAACCAGCATCAATGATGTCGCCGCCGAACTGACTATCAGCAAACAAGGGCTGCTGCACCACTTCCCCAGCAAAGAAAAACTCTATGCTGCGGTACTTGAGTCCGCTGTTACCCATCTGGTTGAGAACCTGAAACCCAACATTGAGCATGAGCTAGCTCCCAGAGAACAGCTGTTGAACTTATTAAACGTACTGGCAGCACCCGACAAAAGAACCCACCGCGTTATTCTTCTTCTGATGCGAGAGCTGTTAGATAATAAAGAGCGCTCCGAACACGCCCATCAGTGGTTTCTAAAGCCCGTTCTCGATCATCTAGAAGGACTGGTGAAAGCGAGCCAGAAACAGGGACACTTTCAAGAGATAAAGCCGCTTGCCTTTATCTACCAATTACTTGGGGCCGTTCAATATTTTTTGATATCTGAACCCACCTTGAAAAAGCTCTACTCTGCAAAAACCTTCAAGACACTAAAAAAACAGCACTTGATCGAACTGGAAAGATTGATCACGAGCGCTTACTAATCACGACAAAAGGCTATACTGCCTCTATGTAGGGTAAAGGCAAGAGAAGCAGCAGACTAGGCTAGGCGGTAACGCTGAGCTTCCCTCATTGCGATACCATTCTGAAGCGCTATCAGCATCTGATTAATAAGGGCTTTAACGGTTTTTCCATCATCTAGACGTATGCAGAACCATGCACCTTCTAAACCTGTAGGCATCGATATTATCGAAGAAAAGCCCATCTATTCGCTGGGTAAATTTGTGATTAACTGGAACGGTCACATTGCCCTTAGCCCCACCTTATAACCTGGTTAATATCACTGGCCTCCCTAAAAAAATCAGGAGCACTTGGAGCACCTTAGGGAATTTTAATTAAGAGATCTTAGTCATGAACCTCTGTAGCTTAGTTTTCCGAAATTAAACCCTTCAAACTTGGGAATCTGTTTTAGCATAGAATTCGAGATCGCTAAGCATACGCATGACTTTACAGGTGCCTGCAGCTTCCAGGTCGATACATTGATCTCGTAGTTACTACAAACTTTGTCGAAGTTGTACCTACAGATCCATTTGATCCTCAATATGGCGGATAGGTTTTCATCAACCAGCTCATTGATTTCCAGGCAATTCTCAATTGGCTGCACTTTGAGTTCGAGCAGATTTCGAGTATCTTCCAATGGCATGCCCAATGAACGGCAGTGGCGAATGCAGTGAAATTGCTTTAAATGAGCTCCAGAATAAAGTTATATATTATCCTTGGTCCGCACAGGTTCCGGTAACGAGTCCACCTGATCGTAGTAACGCACTGCCTCCACTTCACAGCTGGCTTCGCCAATCATATAGGGCATGCAGGTGTCCCCTTGACTCTATAGTTACTAGAGGGATAGTAATAATGGCTCACCTTTTGAGCTATCCGAGAGTTGACTATGGAAAAGCGCGATACTGGCTGCGGTTGTGAAAAGCCCACAGAGCCACTCGAAAAACCCGGCAATAGTACAGTCAATAAAGAAGGAGAATCTTCCCTGTTCTCCATTGGCAAGATGGACTGCCCAACCGAGGAAAGCCTGATACGCGCCAAGCTTTCCAGTATTCAGGGGATCTACAGCCTCGACTTCAATCTGGTACAGCGAATCCTGACGGTCGGCCATGCAGCTGGCATGGAGCAGACGATCCTGGATGTATTAACGCCACTCGACCTGGATGCCAGGCTGGCTACCGAGGAAGATACCGAGGGTGCCCCTCCAGCCGCTAAGGCCAATTGGTGGTTGCTTGGTGCCGCAGCCGTTGCAGCTCTGGCATCAGAATTGGCGTATTGGCTGCAAGGCGGTAATACCTGGTTAGTATTTGTATTGGCTCTGGCTGCCATTGCTGGCGGTGGCCTCTCCACCTACAAAAAAGGATGGATAGCGCTTAAGAACCTCAATCTGAACATGAATGCGCTCATGTCAATTGCGGTCACTGGCGCCATATTAATTGGACACTGGCCAGAAGCGGCCATGGTAATGGTGTTATTTACCCTGGCAGAACTGATTGAAGCAAAATCGTTGGACCGCGCTCGAAATGCCATCCGGGAGCTACTGAGCCTAACCCCGGAAACAGCCACTGTACGGCAGGATGATGGAAGTTGGCGTGAGATCGGCGCAAAAGAGGTACCTTTAGGAGCCATTGTCAGGGTAAGACCTGGCGAGCGTATCGCCCTTGATGGGGAGGTTGTAAAAGGCAACTCCGCAGTTAACCAGGCCCCAATTACCGGGGAAAGCTTGCCTGTAGACAAGACGGCCGGCAATGAACTTTTTGCGGGGACCATTAATGAATCTGGCGCGCTCGAATACAAAGTAACCGCTGCCGCTAATGATGCTGTCCTGGCCCGAATTATTCATGCGGTAGAGGAGGCCCAAGGAAGCCGCGCGCCGACGCAGCGCTTTGTCGACCAATTTGCCCGCTGGTACACACCCCTCGTGTTTGCCGTAGCCTTAGCCACAGCGTTAATACCCCCACTCTTTTTCGGCGGCGCTTGGATGGAGTGGATATACAGGTCTCTGGTATTGCTGGTAATCGCCTGCCCCTGTGCTCTGGTAATTGCGACACCGGTCACCATTGTCAGCGGCCTAGCGGCAGCAACCCGTCACGGCACCTTGATTAAGGGCGGTGCCTATCTCGAGCAGGGTCGTCGCCTGCGCTGGATTGCACTAGATAAGACCGGCACCATTACCCATGGCAAGCCCGAAGTAACCGACTTCGAACCCTGGTCAGGTGCTGAACCTGACGAAATCAGAACTATAGCTGCCAGCCTGGCCTCACGTTCTGATCATCCTGTCTCAAAAGCCGTCGCAGAATATCTCAGCGCAGAAAACGCAGAGCTACATGAAGTTGAGGCTTTTGAAGCCCTGGCCGGCCGGGGTGTTCGCGGCGAAATAGCAAATATGGGGTACTATCTGGGGAATCACCGCTTGGTAGAAGAGCTTGGGGTCTGTAGTCCGGATCTTGAACAGCTGCTTAGCAAACTTGAATCCCAGGGCAAAACAGTCGTTATGCTGGTGGGAGAATCCGGAGTAATGGCTTTGTTCGCAGTTGCGGACACCGTCAAAGAGTCCAGTCGGAAAGCCATTGAAGAACTCCACGAATTAGGGGTGAAAACCCTAATGTTAACCGGTGATAATCAACATACTGCCGACGCCATCGCCCGCGAAGTAGGCATCGATCGAGCCGAAGGCAACCTTCTTCCAGAGGATAAACTGCAGCAGGTGGAGTCCCTGGCCGGTCATGGCAGAGTTGGTATGGTTGGGGACGGAATCAATGATGCACCAGCACTGGCGCGAGCCGATATCGGCTTTGCAATGGGAGCTACAGGTACAGATACCGCTATAGAAACCGCCGATGTTGCCTTAATGGATGACAATCTTGGCAAAATTGCTGGTTTTATACGCTTGTCACGCACCACGGCCCATATACTTTGGCAAAATATTGTCCTTGCTCTCGGCATCAAAGCGATATTTCTTATCCTCGCCTTTGCTGGAGAAGCTACCATGTGGATGGCAGTGTTTGCGGATATGGGTACCAGTCTGCTGGTGGTATTCAATGGATTGCGATTGATGCGGAAGTGACCTGCTGTAGAATCCGATATACGAACTCGGCTTAGTAATATGCTTTAAACTTCATCCATCCCAAAAGCTTAGGGACGGATGAAGTTTACCCTTCAGGAGTTAGTTTATGACTCAACGTCAATAAACCTTACCTCCCCATTCTCTGTTGCTGTGGATGTAATAAATACCTGGCTTCCACTTATCCTTCCTACAGAAAGACATTGTCCAGAGATATTGGTATAAATGCCCGGGTCACCTTCCGGAGGATTATTATCAGACCATTCACAACCGTTAGTGCTTAATATATAGATAAATCTCTCGCCATATAGGTTTAAATTTGAATTATCAAAAGAGAACAGTTGAACCTGCTCACCCTCCGCGTAGTCTGCTCCAAAGATATAGATTGACGCATTCTGGTAGGACAATAGAGATCTTGTGGGTGAGTTACTAGTGCTATAGATCGTTGAGCTATCATATGCATGAGCAATTGATGCCTGTCCGCCATCTAATACTACGCGACTGGTATTCCTAGCATTGACCGATACTATCTCTCCACCCAGCAGAAATAATTCTGAATTGTTAAATACCTGAATAGAGCTGGTAATCTGGCCTCCTCCCATGGTCACAACTGTTGTTTGCCCAGAGAGGCGAACTTCATGCAAATAAGCTCCCTCTTCAATTACATACTCGACAGTTGGAAAGTTACCATTCAGGTCCAGTATACAAGGCTTACTTTCATCACCGGGAACACAAATATAATCAATATATATAATTTCTTGACCAGATACTGAATGCCCCAATTTATATGAAGCCAGGATACCCTCAGAACTTTGACCAAAATCAAACTTTGAATAAAACGATTTAGCTTCGCCTGATAAGACATCAAAGGATAGCAATAAGACAAACAATAAAATAAATATATTAGCGCCACCTCTATATTTCTTACTCATCGAATATTCTCCAGAACAGTAGGCATATAGTTGACAGTATGAATATAGAGAAGTAAGGCCGCATTTCAATAATGGACTCAGAAATTTTTATTTACATCAAAAAATACAGCGCTTATACCTCTAAGAATTAGGGAGCACTAAAAACAAGACAGCTTTGACTTCAAGATAGTAAAATTTGGATCACCGCTCAGGATAACCAAAATATAATCGTTTATCTTTTTACCAAGGATTCAAATCACTGAAGCTTAGTATAAGCATCTTGATTACTTAACAACTGCCCCCTTATCAATTTTTATTCCAGTGGTTTTACTAATGTATTAAATATCGCCCGTTGAAATTATCGTGCCATTAAAATCACTATAACAGACAATATAATTTTTGGAGGATATCGATACTGGCTGTCTAGAGATAGCTCGGCATTCGACAATTAAATAAAGCAAGCCCAAAGTTCTTATTTATCTAAACCGGTATTCGTTGTTAGCAGCCTAACGCCAGCAATTTGTAATAAGATTAAGCACGCCGTCGATCTCGGCAAGTTCATCTTCTGTGTTGAAGTGTACGGCCAGTACCATTACCCATGGCAATCTCGAAGTAACCGACTTACAACCTTGCTATGGAACTGAATATCAACAAATCAGAACTATACAGCTATCAGCCTGCCGCTCAGAGCATCCGTTGTATCAGCAGGCGGGACACTAATGGAACCTATAAATTTGGACCGCGAATGGTAACTTCGCACTAGTCCAAAAGCTATACTGGGTATTCTCTCGCAGTGACAGAAAAACCTGGAGTACATATAAAAAAGCTTGATCAGCAAAGCTCACTGATCAGGCCATTTTACCATGAAATAAATCTTATAGATAAGCTAACAGATAACATTTAATTAATTTTAACTGCCTTAATATTCTCTATTCTCTGTGGAAACAATTGAATTGATCTCATCAATGATAAAGAAAACCCTGGCCCTTCTTTATCCAGCTCACTTGCCGGCAAATAAAAATGCCGAACTGCATTAGAGCGGTATAAGGCTGAATCAAGAATATGCCATTGGCCTTTATGCCATACTTCCGCCCAGGCATGGCCAAAAGACGTTACCTGTTCTTTATCTTCAAGTATTACGGTGCCTAAAACAACTCTTGCAGGAAGATTTAATGATCGAGCAAGTGCAGTAGTAAGCACCGCATACTCCGTACAGTCGCCGCTACGTTGGGTAGCCACCACTGAAGCTATATTAAAGCCATGGATATATGTAGGATATTCAATATAATCATCTACATATGATTCCAGCTCTGTTAATGTCCAATTTTCACTGACTCCACTTGTAAAGCCGGAAGTAAAATCCTTTGTACTCTCCTCATCCAGGTCAATTACAAAACTATTCTCTCTATATTTTGCATGAACTTCACCAAAAAAGTTCGGCTTAGTTCTCATGGTAATAAACAAGGACTCACCTTTAATGTGCTCAACAGTGATGCCCTTCCAATCCAACAAAGCTGTAGCAATCCTTTGTGCCTCTGGTGAAACTAGCTCAAAGTGAATAGTATCAGCAAGAGGCAGAGGCTGATCAGTTGCAAGCTCTGTGCTCAATTCAGCAAAGAATGGAACACTCTGTGCATTTACATCAAGTGCCAACAAAGTTAATAGGAGCGGAAAAAACTGCTTCATGGCAGTTTAGGCTCACCTTTTACATGCAATAATTCCATATCCAGCACAAGCGGCCCTTGCTTCATAGTTCCCTGCTTGAAAATCCCACTGTCTTCAGCGGTAAATTTCATAACAATCGGGCCTATATCCATTTTAAAGTTTGCACTGGGGTTATCAGTCAGCTTGCTTACCAGGACTTTTTGTGCTGATGTAGGGTCCGCATCAGATAGCCACATATAAAATTCAGCAGAATCCTGATCTGACACGTTTAAGTGGGCTGTTTGAAGATAACTACCAAAGTTTGACAATAACATACCGGTATAATCCAGTTCAGAATTGATCTTTTTGCCCTGGAATTCACCTCCTACCAGCCACTTATCATTTTGGTTCTTAATTGAATAATGTGAAGTCAGCTCACCATTATCAATTGAATATTCTGAAGCATTAATTAAATAACCATCCGGCCTACTCCAGGAAGAAGATACAAAGTCTGAAGCGGATATAGAGCTGGCATCAACTGGGAAAATAAAGGCGGCTCTGCTTTGAATATTGATATCACCTTCATCATCTGTAGTATATTTTTCATAGCTATATCCAACAGATATATCATTAAGCTTCATCTGATGAACAGACTCAAAGAACTCCGCACTTTGATTGTTTACTGTGGATACGCCTATAAATGATTCAAAAACATCAACAAAAGCCTGGTGGTATCCCATTTGATTATGCAGACAGACCTGTAGGTTCCCATCAACTTCCGCTGACAAGCCCTTCATTAACCCTGCTACAGCTTCACTTTTTTCGCCAAGAAAATAAAGGGTATCTAGTGATAGATAAGGTGTATTCTCGGTAATGCCGACATCAACAGCATAGTTAAAACGGGCTGAAAGTGATTTATTATTAAGCTCTTCAGCCTGAGCCAAACTGCTATCAATCAACCCATAAAGAGAATTTGCTGGGCCATCATATTCATTAAAAATATAACACTCAATTGGGACAGAGGTATCAATATCAATTAGGTAATACCAGGTTCCATCACTATTTTTTGAAGCCGCAACCTTACCTAAAATTTCTCTTTTGAAATTAAGACCTTCAACTTCAAGTGAAGACTTATTATCAACAATTTTATCTTTCAGCATCTCATCTTGAATCCAAGATGGAAGATTATCTAAACTTAAAATTCCCCATGAACTACCCGTTTTATCATTCCCATTAGGCTTTGAATCCTCTGTATTTTGTGTAGCAGAGCAGCCAGCCAGCAAAATAGCAGCAGTAATAGCTGGCATTAATTTGATGTTCATACTTAGTTCTCTATTTTAGTTGTATTTAACTAGTTGTTACTCAAGTAGTAGAAATCACTTATGAGTGAAATTCGTACAAACATTGAGTGCGGCTATACAATGTATTGCAAGCAATCTTACCATCTCGCAGGATAAAATTGTATTTGAAGTTCAGGAATTACAAGATTGAGGGTACATTCAAAGGATGCCTAGCAAGAAAGGGGGTCGCCAATAGTTTATATTGTTAGCAGAAAATATCAATCCGACTCTCCCAGCCCAACTTTGTTAGGCTAGAATTCCAGGGTAGTAATGTTTCATAGCTCTCTACAGACTGATTGCGTGGAACTTTCCAAGTACCTCCACATAATACTTATATGTAGCAATACCGTAGATCTTGGCTATTTACAAAATAGCTAAAGTGCAAGTACAGTGAATCAACCCCTTCGAGTGAAGATGCTTACAGGTAGTTTTTTCGATACCTTACGAAGGGTTTGATTTTTTATTCAGTCAAATTGGTTTCGATTTCGATGCGGCCACCCTTCAAAAGCTCATAAAGTCCTTTCCAGTGCTTTAGGCCGTATTCTATGGCTTTACTGAGTGGAGACTTGGGTAGTAGCTTTGATTACTTTTCATCTAGCCTGTTTTACGGATAGCCGCAATCGGCCTGGACTCCTCCTGCCGTAAATCACATCACTGCTTTGCAGTTAGCTATCACCTCCGGCTTTTGAATCTATCCGATATAGTTTCCTATAAAAGTACATAACCTGCTTGGCCAGTCCGCCTGTTCTGTGTAGACTTGGAAATTGGTGCAAATTTGCGTCGAGCGTGTGCACTACAATGACTTGGGTTAATCGTCTCTTCGCGGAGCAAAAGCTCTACAGCATTGCAGCCATTCATCCTCATTAAAAATGTAATTGTCTTTTTAACTTGAGCGTATAGGAGTATATCTTTAAAAGAATTCACAAAATATTTAATTTATCATGCCCAGATACGCTTTCCTCAAGAAATACCCGCTTTTTGAAAGCCAACAATACCATCTAGCTTAATAAAAGATGTAGAGACCAACCCCTTTCCATCTTTTGATTTAGCTGGCACTTATTTGATATATTGTGTGTCGCCGAATAGGATTGATTTATAATCACTCGCAAAAAGTGAGTAACTTACTTGCTCTCACCCAATCCTATTAGACAATAAAGATTCTGTTAAAATTCAAACCGTTATTTAATTAGCAGCACTAACAACTCAACTTTAAAAAGAACTTATGAGCACTCTATTAGCTGACGACTTCCTTCAAAGCCCGCCTCGCCAAGTAAGCAACAGAAAAAATTACTGAAAACTGGCCACTCATTTGTAAAGCAAACTTTGGCCAAAAATCTATTTCTTCTGTGAACAGAGATAAGACTAGATTTCCTGGAAATAGGAAGACTCCCAAATACTCCCAACCACCACCGACAATAAGCCAGTTATACATGAAGGTCACCACGCCAACTAATAAAGCTAGCAATCCAATAGCCATTGAAAACGTAATATCCTTATTCATGCCTTTCTCTTAACTGTAAAAAAGTGAGATTTATATTACGCAATCATAACATCACTTTCCGCCCACAACCTCTTTCTTGATATAGACGCCCAATCGTTTTGCAAGACGAACCAAATTTCCTCTATCCATAGAAAGCAATTTTGCAGCTCGACTCCAATTCCCATCACAGTTAGTCAGCGTATGCTTTATAAGATCGCGCTGATAATCCTCGGTCGCAGACCTGAGATTCACAACTTCCAGCGGTGGTTGAGCCGGTTTCTCAAACTCTGGCTGTGCCATGATATCGTCAGGAATCTCTATATGCGCAGCGGTTAACGATACAATCTCTGACGGAGAGGAGCCCTTTCTGGCCTTCAAGGCTGCACGACTAATGATATGCTCCAACTCCCTTACATTCCCCGGCCAACCATAACGCTTTAATTTACGTGAGGCCTCTGCCGACAATCTGAGTTGACGAAAGCCCAGCTTTCTACGGGACTTTTCCAGGAAGTAATCCGCCAGTAACAGAACATCATTCTCTCTTTGTGATAAGGGTGGAACTTCCAGTGGATATACAGAAAGACGGTGATACAAGTCGGCCCTGAAACCTCCGTCTTCTATTTCCTTCAACAGCTCCCGGTTTGTTGCGGCAACTATCCTGACATCGACATGCTGGACTGTATCTTTACCAACCGGCTGGATTTCACCGCTTTGCAGCACCCTCAGCAATTTACTCTGTACAGCTAAAGGTAGCTCGCCCACCTCATCAAGGAAAATAGTTCCACCGTTCGCCAGAAGGAATTTACCTGGCCGCTCGCGATCCGCCCCCGTGAAAGCGCCCTTTGCATGTCCAAAAAGCTCTGCCTCAGCCAGAGTCTCCGTTAAGGATGCGCAATTGAGGTAAACAAGTGGTTTTTCCCTGCGAGAAGAGAGCCTATGTACAGTGCGAGCCACTAACTCCTTGCCGACACCTGTCTCTCCAAGGATCAGGACGTTGTAGTCAGAACCTGCTACCAGCTCAATATCACTGCGCAGGGCTTTCATGACTCGGCTCTCTCCAATGAGCTCCCCACCATCTCGTAGAAAAGCCTCCTGTGTCAGTTCTTTTACCAACTGTTCTGCATGTTCTGCAGAAAGGGAAAGCTCTTTTAACTCCAAAGCTGTTTTTAGTGTTGCTGCAGAAAGGGCTGCTATCAACTCAAGGGTTCTGTCACTAATTTGGCCATAAGCATCTGAAGCCATGCTATCGAGAGTTAGCAAGCCCACCAAGTGGTTATCAGAATACAGGGGCAAACCCATGCAAGAGTGCACCGGCAAGTCCCCTTCCCTATCCAGTAGTAAGCCATCAAAAGGGTCTGGCAAATCACAATCTGATGGGAAGCGAACTGGATTTTCTGAGGCACAGATCTGGGCAAGGCGCGGATGTTCATTGACTACAAAACGGCGGCCAAGCGTTCTTCTGGCAAGCCCTTGTACCGCCAGGGGGGTAAGTACATTCTCATTTAACCCCAATAGGGCCACGGCATCACACTTGATGGCTTTGCGGATAGTAGAGAGCAGGCGTTCAAAGCGGTCGCTGTTGTTCAGGCTATTAGCCAGATCCAATGCTACTTCCAACAGGAGATTGGCGTTGATATCTGTCATACATGCATAGGTCCATATGATCTATTGAGGTCATTATGACACATAAAGTTATCAAGTCATAATGACATGTTAAAACCGAAAAAAATCTTCAACTTATTGATTTATAAGCATTTTTATTTTTGGCATGGGGCTTGCTAGTTATATAGCGAAACCAAAATTGCCATAGAGGTTAAAAATGCTCGACACTGAAAACCCTGTCCTGCGCAGACGCTTCGAACTTCTGCTCAAAGCTGGCAATCTGACCCTTCTACTGTCAGTTCCTTTTTTGATAGTAACTGTCGTTATCTGCTACCCCATGTCCCACTATTTCTCCCTTCCGGCACAAGTCGCTGGCCATATCTTTATGGTGATCAGCGCGACACTAATAAAAATCGGATACATAAGCCGCTGCGTCGCACAATATAGCCTCTCTTTAGAGGTGAAATAAGTAGCCGCTTTCTCACTTATTGGCTGAACGCAACTATCAGCAATTTTTACAGGCATTGGACTAATGCCTCTGTTTCGGATTGTCCACGATAAATTTTCCGTTAGATGTATATAGGAGCAAATCATGTTGACATCTAGAGAAATCAAAATTGTTAAAGCCACAAGTCCAGTACTCGATAGTGCAGGCGTAGATATCACAAAGTATTTCTACAATAGAATGTTCTCCTGCAATCCTGAGTTAAAAAATATATTCAATATGAGCAATCAGGAAAGTGGTAAACAGCCATTTGCCCTCTTCAGTGCCATATCAACTTTCTCAAGGAATATTGACAACCTCCCAGTCCTGGATCCGTTAATTGAGAGGGTTGCTCAAAAGCATACCAGCTATTTTATTCAGCCTGAGCAATACGAAATCGTAGGAGACCATCTGCTTGCCACTCTCGTGGAGGTTATGCCGGATACATTCACCTCAGAAGTTATTGATGCTTGGCAAAGAGCTTATAACCTATTTGCGAAGTTATTAATAGAGCGAGAATATGAACTCTATGACTTCTCAAGAAATACCTTCGGAGGCTGGCATGGCCCCAGGCAGTTTATTGTAGAGGATAAAACCGTAGAGTCTGAGCTGGTTACCAGCTTTCTCTTAAGACCAGAGGATGGAAATGGTGTAATTGATTATCAACCTGGCCAATACCTGGGAATTCGGGTAAAACCTCCAAAACATGAATACCTTGAGATCCGTCAATATTCACTCTCCGATAAACCCAATAGTGCAACCTATAGAATCAGCGTAAAAAGAGAAAGCCAGCCTAGAGATGGTATTGTCTCCTCTTACTTACATGAAACTGTGGAGGTTGGGGATATCCTGGAGGCCTACCCACCAAGCGGCGCATTTTTTCTAAAAGATTCAATAAAGCCAATTGTATTGATTTCTGCAGGTGTTGGCCTAACTCCTTTGCTCTCCATGCTGGAATCCATACATGAAAAAGAGCCAGGCAGGAAAATTACGTTCTTGCATGCCTGCGAGAAAGAAGAGCAACACTCGTTCAAGGAACGACTTGCGGAACTATCTTCAGTCAATTCAAACATAAAACACTACTACTGGTATGCTTCAGGCGCTAAAGGAGACAGCTTTTCCGGACTTATGCATCTGGATTTTATCCGGGAACAGCTGCCCATTACCCAGGGCGATTTCTATTTATGCGGCCCAACAGGTTTCATGAAGAATATTAAGGAACAACTTATGGAACTAGGAGTTGATTCCGGTAGGATATTTTATGAAGTGTTTGGTCCGCATAGTGATATATAGAAAATAAAAGTAAAGTATAAAATCACTTTTGCATTCTAAACTATACGATTGCTTACAATGGCTTCATCTGTTGGGACTCGCTAACCAGGCAGGCTACCGCCAGGTGAAGTCTTGAAAAGCCGACGTCATTAGAGCGGACAGACTAAAGCTTAAAAACTCTCTCAGCATTCTTATACAAAAAAAACTCCGATACCTCTTCATCCAGCTCCAACAGATGCATCTCTTTCATGCAGGCTTCCGGTGTCAGCATCGGGTAGTTAGTGCCAAACATCACTTTATTCTTGCCATGGGCCTTCATAAATGAAACCAACTCTTTGGGGTATCGCTTAGGTTTATATGCAGAAGTATCTATATACACATTTGGAAACTTGGTGGCGAAAGCGATCATCTCGTTATGCCAAGGATAACCTATATGACCACAAACTATCTTCAAATCTGGGAAGTCAAGCGCTACTCTTTCGATATGAATAGGGCGACCGGATTCAGAACTGCGTAAGGGGCCTGTGAGCCCAACTTGCAAACAAACAGGTACATCCAGCTCAACGCAAGCGGCATACAGTGGATAATAAAGGGGATGCGTACATGGAAGCTCCCACAGCCACTGCACGATGCGCAAGCCCTTAAAGTCATGCTCACAGACATATTTACGTAACTCTTGAACTGCCTCTATGGGGTTTCTCAAATCAACTGAGGCAAGCCCAGAAAATTTGTCTGGGTGAGTCGAGGTTATTGCAAGAACTTCTTCATTACTAATCAATGCTCCGCTAGGACCATACCAAGCAGAGATAAGCGCCTTGGAGACATTCGCTGATTCCATCGCCAGCAATGTCCACTCCAGAGGCAACTCTTCAAAGTCTTGTCGTGTCCACCTCTTCAATGTATCTAAAAAGGGCTCAGAAAGAAAACGCTTTGTTGGATGCTGAGCCCATACATCAATTACTGTCGTCATAGTAGCAGCTCCCTTATATTAGGTTTGCTATTAAGTATTCTATGGAGTCCAATGCTTCCTTGCATAATCCTACAAAGTTTGTAGTGCGGTAAAAGTACTAAACCACATCATTCATAGTTACAATATCTGCCTACTTATAGTCGTTAACTAATTGGCCATTTGATGACTGTTGAAACTGAGGATGTTTATCCTCAATATCGTAAAAATCAGACTTTTCGCTGACAAATATATGCCCCATGGTTTTCAACCCGGTCGGGCCATCCAGTGATCCAGCAATAATTCCAGTTGCATCAAGCTCATACGGCTCCCAAAAAAGCCCTGAGCCACACTCCCGGCAAAACCCCCTGCGAGCAATGTCTGATGTTTTATACCAAGCTAACCCGTCATCTTTTGTTATCTTAATATTAACTTTGCGAGCTTTTGTGTGGGGACCAAAGTTTCCATGTAGCTTTTGACACATATTACAATGACAGTTTACTACGTTTCGCAGCGGCCCTTTCACCTCGTATCGTACAGCTCCACATAAACAACCACCGACTGAAATTGCATTATCATCGATCATATAATTTACCTGTATATATTTAGCACCACAGTTAACCGGAAAAATTCAATTAAGTATATCCTTTGACACTATTTACCACTTCATTGGTTAAAATGGTTTATCCAAAGTGTAAGCACAACCCAAATAGATCGTTTTATATACAACCAGAAAAAATAATGACCTAACGGAAGCGGCAAACGGCTTTAGTAAAAGGGTTGTTCAAATCACCTATTTTTCTTTTCCCTTTAGAATGCTATTTTTGCCGCGCTGAAAGCTAAAATGAATAACGGAATATTGGATAAAAAGAAAATAACAAAACGAATTTCAATCTTATTCCACAAGACCTGGACAAGACTATGAAGTATCCGCAATCCAACATACAGCCAAGAAGCAATAACATTCACCTCTGTAGCTCCATCAAGGAAAGTTAGAGAAAGCACAATGGCATAGAAGACAGTAGGCTGCTCCAGTAGATGATTGTAATTATCCGCTTTCCAGCGAACTCTTGGCGGAAGTTTCGACATTTGAGTGCCAGCTGGTGCCTCGGGATCTAACTTCATTTTCATAGCGGCAATAGCTGGCAATCTCGTAGCGTACATCCATAGCCACATTACCAGAGACCAAATCACTAGCGCTATTATCGGCTGAATTAACTGAATATTTGCTTCCATGATCTCTCCGGCCATCCTCTAATTCACAAATTTATCATTTACTTAATAACAACATTACTAAACAAACACCAAAATTGTATGGCACTATTCCAACCAGAACAATTACTAGTTATCCGCATCTCCAGCTTGCTGGTCTATTTATCCATTGAAGACCAACTCTCTTATATTGCTAATCCTTTAATCATTAATATACTGAGCTATACCAAGTGTTGCGAGGTAAAATTAATTATTTTGCTCTTTTAAATATGCTTCTCATAACCGGCTATAATCGTAGTGCTCTGCACTGATAACTCGAAGTACTTTTCCTTTATAGTTCGGTATTCAGGGTCGGAGAAGAATTTGCTCATCATCTCTTCAGTTGGAAACCTGATCGTAAATACGCGATTAATCTCCAAACTGCTTTCAGACTTCAACACCTCTGACACCCTGAAATCATATCCAAATGAGCCATCATACGCTTCTAATATAGGCGTCATCGCATCGCGATACGCTTGGTAAATATCATCATTACTTACTTCCAGGCCTACTAACATCTCATACATTATACTTACTCCAAATCTAACCTCAGATCACCGTCAGGCCTTTTCCCATTATCATAGGAACCAATCATTTATCTTCGGCCGACTCTAAACTCCGCTCCTGCTCATCGGCAGATATAGTACTATCGATCCAGTCTATATAGTGAGAGATGCGAACGTTATTTCCTCTATCGCCATAACGCCCACCGTGATACGTGCGCAAATCCCTGTTGCTGGAAACCCAAGCAACAAGACCAGCAAGCTGCCATCCTTGTTCTTCCTCGATAAGAACCGGGCTGCCACTATCGCCATTGCCAGCCATACCCTCAAGTGAAACAGCAGATGCTGGCGAATCAAATGTGTAGGAAATCCAGCGCATATCAACACTGGAGATAACATTGAAGGCTCTACGCAAAGAAGTTCGATGTGGGCTATTGGGTTTTGGCCCCTCTTTACCATTACCCGTGCTTCCCTTGCCGATTAACTGGATAGTCTTACCAAGTTCGTCATTGCCACGATAGAGAGGGATTGGCTCCACATCATTGATTGGCTCTTCCAACTTGATTAACGCAATATCATCTGACATTGCGAGGAATTCCTGTAACTTAATGCCTTCACCTGTAGCTAATGCCTCTTTGATAAGGGCTTCGGGTAGCATTTTGTGCCCAGAATGAACGAATACGGACGCAATTTTACGCGGCCGGCTATTAATATTGATCTCCTTAGGGTGTTTCGAACAGGTCACATGTGCCGCGGTAACAACCCACTGAGGAAAAATCAGGACCCCGTGCCCTTCTCCTGGAAAGTCGGCCAATGCTGGCAGTATTGAGGTGGGTACTTGGTAATTCTCATCTTCAATATCATCACGGATAACAATGGCACTGACAGTGGATGACAGGGAAAACAAAACTAAAAAAATGTATTCCTGTACGTACTTCATTTTTTTCACATCCATATTTTCTACTTCGTCTCTATCAAGGCGGCTATTAAGCTTACTCGAAGACTCACTCTTTTCCCTAAATTTTTATAACCAACTCCACTTGACTGGGAACCCACCATACTTAGTACAAATTGTTCACAAGTTGATATATAAAAATAACTATCTATTTAGTATCTTCTAAGCTATTCATAGCCTTGGGAACTTCGAATTTTTATACTCGAAGAATATTTTCTTCTACAGATGAATAACATACCCACGAATAATATTGGCTTCTAAGTTAAAAATTAAATATTTATTTATCGATACATATTGCCTGGCTGACTCCAGATTGAATTTTCATACGGTGCACAAGTACCATCCAGGTCAGGTTATAGTTAAACCCTCTAAGCTTAAACGCTTCTTAGGAAGGAGTTGCTGCAGGTGAACAATGCGCGAACAGACTAAGCTCCTTGACATCATTGTTTACGCATCTCGTAAGGCTCAAAGCCCTTTCCAGGATCTACAGCTCTTTTCCTCCTGAAGTAGCCCCAAGCACCTTCACCTGCACGAGGATCTTCGGAGGACCATAGATTGAGGCTGCCCCGACTTTTAATTATGAACATAGGTATCGAGATCGATTTTACCCCTGGCATTGACCTTTACCCTGAATAAAAGCCGCTTTTCCACCTATAATTTAATTTTAAGCTAGTTAAAAGGTGGATTTTTAACTACTAATAGCATATAACTTTAACTTGTGTTAATAGATCAAAAAGCAGCTATTAAACAGCTGATTAGTAACTTACAGATGGAATAACAGCTACAATGGCCTTCCACGGACAGTCTGATAAACAGATACTCTATACGCTGGGCAACAGGCTCAAAGAGTACCGCTTGCGGATGAACCTCACCCAGGATGATATGGCTGAGCGTGCCGGCTTATCTACCTCCACCATCAAAGGGTTAGAGGCTGGTCGCGGCAGGCTCGACAGCCTGGTTGCGGCACTGAGAGTGCTTCGACGGCTGGATGCACTGGAAGCTTTCCTCCCAGCTCCAACTGTTAGTCCCATGCAACTTGCTATGCATGGCAAGCAGCGGCAAAGAGCCAGAGCCTCTGGCGCCACTAAAGCCCTTAAAGAGGGGGCTGATGAAGGCACCCCCAAGACCCCGGCAAGAAACATTAAAAAGAGGGATAAGCCAGAATGGTAAATCGAACAAATACTGCAGTAGTGCATCTGTGGGGGGAAATAGTTGGCGCTGTCCATTGGGACGACAGCGGGTATGGTGCTTTTGAATATGCCCCAGAGTTTTTACAGCGCAGGCTGGATATTGCCCCTATTACCATGCCTATCGAGTCTCCATTAGAACCCTATATGTTCCGCACACTCAATCGGGACACCTTTAAGGGACTGCCGGGGCTACTTGCAGACTGCCTGCCCGACAAATTCGGTAATGCCGTTATTGATGCCTGGCTCGCTCGGCAGGGGCGGACTCCGGAAAGCTTTAACCCCATTGAGCGGCTTTGCTATACCGGTACCCGTGGTATGGGAGCGCTGGAATTTCAGCCCGCGGTGGATGGCAGCTTTAAGGATTCTGTCGATCTCAATATTGAGGAGCTGGTAAAACTAGCTGCAGCCATTACCCACAGGCAAACTGACCTGAACGCCCAACTTGGAAAGAGTGATACCGAGAAATCCGGGGCATTGCTAGACATATTAAGAGTGGGTACCAGCGCTGGAGGCGCCAGAGCAAAAGCGGTGATTGCTATGAATAGCGAGGGGGATATACGTTCGGGCCAAGTTCCCGCGCCGAAAGATTACGACTACTGGCTGCTGAAATTTGATGGTGCCGGGGATCTGGAACTCGGCGCCACCGATGGGTACGGGAGGATTGAGTACGCATACCATCTTATGGCCTTGGAGGCTGGTATTAACATGACAGACTGCCAGCTTCTCGAAGAAAACGGCCGGGCACATTTCATGACGCGGCGCTTCGATCGCGTGAATGGCAAGAAGCTACATATGCAATCTCTCTGCGGCATCGCGCACCTGGATTTCAATATGGCTGGCGCCCACTCTTACGAGCAGGCCTTCAGCGTTATGCGTGAACTCTACTTGCCCAAGAATGAAGCGATTCAGCAATATCGCCGAATGGTATTCAATGTTTTAGCCAGGAACCAAGATGATCACACAAAGAACATTGCATTCCTGATGGGCCCCGAAGGCGAATGGTCTCTGTCGCCCGCATTCGATGTAACCTACGCCCACAATCCGGGGGGCGCGTGGACCAGTCAACATCAGATGAGTATCAATGGTAAGCGCGACAATTTCCAATTAGAAGATTTGCTTGCCGTAGGGAGAGCAATCAGCATCAAGCGGCCAATGGATATTGTTGAAGAGGTAGCAGCAGCCGTGAATAAATGGGCGGGCTTCGCTGAAAGCGCTGGTGTATCCGAAAGCTGGATGATCGAAATCCGCCAAAACCAGCGACAACTCTGCTGATCGATAATCCAGACAGTAAAATACGCAAGGAAGCGCAATTCCACCATACCAACACCCGAAAAAAGCAAAGTAGCAATCGCCCTACCGCTCCAGTAGATACTCCTGTCAAAGCACCCCAACTGCTATCTTGATTCAGTTATTGGAATTGATAACCGAACAAGAAGCGAGGCCCCCATCATGTCTTCAATGTGCCGCTTAGCCCTGCTGGCTGTGGTATTTGTTGACCTAATGGGCCAGGGACTCCTTTTTCCAATTATCAATGAACTGGTTATGTCGACAAAATTCCAGTTCTTACCTACAGATACGCCCCAGGCGACACGGCATCTATATTATGGCGTCGTTATCTGTAGTTTCTTTCTGGCTTGGTTTGTCGGCTCTGTGTATATCGCAAAGCTATCCGATAGTATTGGGCGCAAGAATGCTATGGTGCTATGCCTGATAGGTGCTCTTGTTGGTTATGCAATAACTATCCTCTCTCTGGTTAACAGCAGCCTCTGGCTCCTGATCCTGGGGCGAGTGGTCAGCGGATTCACTGCAGGCAACCAGCCTATAGCGCAGGCGGCAATGATTGATGCCAGCAAGACAGAACTGGAAGCCTCCAGGAACCTGGGTCTTCTAGTGGCCGGCATGAGTGCCGGCGCGGTTGCCGGCCCTATCATGGCTGGCTTGTTGGCAGATAGAGAACTACTGGGGAATATCGCCAGCATTCAACTGCCCTTCTACTTTGCGCTAGTGCTTGTCGCCGTCACCCTATGCCTAATCTTGCTCTTCTTCCATGACAGCCGAAAGGCGCCGATGCAGCTTAAGCTGCGATTCCTGGATCTCTTTACACAGTTCATACATTTAAAAGACCGCCCAGGGGTAATCAGGCTTTGCCCCGCCTACCTCTGCTTTATGCTGGTACACCTCAGCTTTTATATCTTTATCGCCAATTACTTGAGTAGCCGGTTCCAGGCAGGCTTGCTGATGACCAGCATGGCCATGCTGACTATGGGCATTGCTGTGGCGATATCCAGCCTGTTTATGGTTAAGCCAGTCTTATCACGCTGGAGCAAGCCATTGGTTATCAAATTATCTGCCTTGGTTATGGGAGGCAGCGCTTTAGTCTTTGCATTCAGTAATCAAATTTGGCTTTGTTACTTGAGCATTTTCTTTGCCTATCTCTGCTTTGGGCTCGCCTACCCCGCCCTCTTGAAGACATTTGCCAATAGCGTCGATGAAACTGAACAGGGCTGGGTAATGGGAATAGCCACCGCGGGCTTTACGCTGGTAGCAAGTCTGATTTCCCTGGTCGGTGGGGGAGCGATGGAATTGAATATTCGATTGCCATTTTTTATCACTGCTGCCGCAGCAATATTGGTCCTGTTACTAATTCAGCTGGGTTGGCAAAACTTAGCCAGAGTGGAGAAGTGAGAAATCAGTAACTTACGTCTCATGAAAGCTTCCTCAAGAGTGAGATGTCAAAGCTACAACTGCACCTGGAGCCATATGGGGCATGGATGCCAATAACGCATCCAAAAGAGGCCCCGCAGTATTTGCTAGGGCCAATCATCCAGATTAATTTTCGACTCAACTAGCAGACAACTTGCTCATGAGGCAGCCGGCTAGCTGCTGACTCGTTTGAACCCCGCCGCAGATCAACCATGCGCGCGATAAACCAAATAAATGCCTCCACCTGACCATTTAAAACACAACTCCCTGCACAGATGCTTTTCAGTAACCCTTGTACATCGGAGGAGTGCAAGGCGGAAACTGCATCGCTACTTTTTAGGAGCATTGAGCAGGAAGGCAGGCCGGATATTTTATGATCACTTAAGGTCACATTTCCGTCGTAGTACAAAATCCTTACCGGCTCAGACTGGTCAGTGACACTTACAGACATAGCCAGGTTTGGAGTTGGGGCTGAGCCTCCTGCTAATGATCGTTTAAGATAGCTGGAGAAATTATTCGCCCAATCTTCCACTTCGGACTGCGCTATGCTCGGGTCCATAGCTTTTTCTTTTGTGGCAACCAATAAGTTATCAACTTCCCGCTCCGCCTCGATCAGGGCTTCAACGGTCTTGTCCACATCCCCTTTCGTATGAGCTGCTGAGCAAATAAGCCTGAGCCGGCCACGCCCACTCTCCACTATGGGATAGGTAACCGCCGATGTCTGGACACCGCGTTTATATAACTCCTGCACTATTGCAAACAGCTTATCTTTGTTACTAAAGTGCGGCGTAACAATAGGCCCATCTCCTGTCCCCAGATCATAGCCGGCTTGTTCGAACCGCTGCCGCATATAGCGTGTCGTATCCCAGAGCCGCTCCCGTAAGCCATCATCGGTGCTAAGCCTCCGCAAAGCCGTCAGTGCCGCGGCAATATCTGCAGGGCTGATCGAAGCCTGGAAAATATAAGCTCTTGATGATGACCTCAAAAGATCTACATACTCTTCCTTCGCGGCAATAACGCCACCAAGACTGCCCAGCGCCTTACTGAGCGTCGTCATAATGAAATCCACCTGGTCGGTAACTCCCTGCGCGGCACAAATGCCCGCTCCACGTTCACCATAGAATCCGAAGGAATGCGCCTCATCCACCAAAACGAGCGCATCATATTTCTTTGCTGTACGAACAATTTTGGCTACCGGTGCGGCGCCCTCCCCCATGCTGTATACGCCTTCCAAAACAACGAGGACTGTACGGTATGGGGATACTTCTGACTCAAGCACAGACTCCAGGTCGGCGGCATCATTATGCTTGAATGTCCGGATTGTTGCGCCACAGAGACGGGCACCATCAACAATAGATGCATGGCAAAGCTGGTCTATAACCACCACATCGTCTTCACCAAGAAGACCTGCAACCACTCCAACATTGGCGGTATACCCTGTAGGGAACAAGCATGCACTCGGTTTTCCTACCAGCTCTGCAAACTCAGTCTCGAACTCCAGGTGGAGATCTGTGAGACCTGACGCAGCGGCAGAAGTACCCATCCCAGTGCCAAACTTCGCTACCGCGGAAGCGGCTTCCTCCATAACTTCCTTATCCCGGTTCAGACCAAGATATAGATTGGTTGTCCAGATTATTGCTTCCTGCTCTTCATCATTGTAAACATCACTCACTGTGCCCCGAGTGGCACTACCTGTGCGCAGCACTTTACTGTAAGGGTTTCGGCGCTGGTCGTTCACCATATACATGACTTCTTGCACCAGCTTACTCTTATCCAGTGCAGACCAGGACGGTGCTTTTGCAGCCTGGAAAGTCGGATGGCTAGACTGTATATGCGATTGGAAGCTGGCAAGTGAATCCGATGCTGCACGATTCACTTTTTCATTCGAATCCTTAGCTGAATTATCACTCAAACCACCAAGGATGTGGTTTGCCAGGGCATTTGGGGTTGCGTAAGTCATAATCGCCTGGGAAGCAACCGAACGGCCCAGGTTATTGCTCAAACGCCGAGCCAATTCCAAGGTTGTGAGAGAGTCGAGACCGAGGCCAGAAAAAGATTGTTCCGGTAATACTTCTTCTGGATCTGCAAAATTAAGGAGTACGGCCACCTCTCTTTGAATAATCGACAGTAAAATTGCTTGCTGTTCTGAGCTGGAACCGATCAGGCGTTGCATCAAGTCACTGGTACTGTTCTCAGTATCAACACTTGATCCCAACCCAGCATAGCTCTCCTCTAGTTTCATCAGCTTTTTGCGATCGAGCTTATCGTTGGGTAACACAGGTAATGCTTCTAAGTGCCTCACGATTTGGGGGATCATATATTTCGGAAGCCGCTGCGCCAGGAAATCTTTAACGGCTGTATCTGTTATCGTCTTGTCCCGGCTTACAATGTAGACTGCAAGCATTTTCTGACCAATGCCACCATCTACGGCGGCCGCTGCAGCAGATTCAATACCCGGCATAGTCTCAAGCGTCGACTCTATCTCCTCAAGCTCAATACGGAACCCCCTGACCTTAACCTGCTGATCAACTCTACCAAGAAATTCTATCTCACCATTTTCCGTCCACTGACACAGGTCTCCCGTTCTGTACAAGCGGCGATCCGGGATAAGGTCACTAGATTCCCTCTCGATAAAACGCTCCTTAGTGAGAATTTCATCATATAAGTACCCTCTTGCCAGTTTGCTTCCAGCCAGATACAACTCACCGGCTTCACCCGAAGAAACCGGTTGCATGGACTCATTCAAAATATACGCACGGGAACCTGGCACTGATTTTCCAATCGTAATCGCCTTGATGCCTGGTTCAACTTCGGTAATTGTTGAGTAAACCGTATCCTCAGTAGGGCCATAGGCATTGAACACCCGCAGCCCAGGTTTCAATGAATAAACCTGTTCAACCAGGGATCGCTTTAACGCCTCACCACCAAATACCAGGCACTGAAGCCCCTCGGGTAACTTTTCAGTGGCTAGTAATGTCTGCATTGCCGATGCCACAGATACACAGGTTCTTACTTGATCCGCTGCCGGATGGTTTGGCAAATCAAGTATATTCTTACCCAGTATTACCGTGCCCCCGAGTGACAAGGTGCCAAATATTTCCATTACAGAAGTATCGAAACAGACTGAGGCCCCTGCGAATACTCCCTGGAGTTCCTTCTCACTGAACAACTCACCCATAGAGTGACACATTGCCACAATACACCGATGCTCAACTGCAACACCTTTTGGTTTGCCAGTAGAACCAGAGGTATAGATAACATAGGCCAAGTCATTTGCTGATGGCCTGGCATGACTATCTAAAATCTCCTCCCCTTGGTCGCTCACTTTGTCGAGCCAGATTAACTCACCCACTTCGCGACATAGGTCAGCAGAGCTATCATTATCCACGATAGCCGCCAAAGCACGTGAGTGTTCCAGCATGTAACGAATGCGACCTTGAGGGTAAGCGGGGTCTAAAGGTACATAGGCACACCCCGCTCGCATTACGCCAATTAAAGTTGCCACAAGCTCCCAGGAGCGGCTCATGCAAACCCCGACCAAAGATCCGGGCTTAATACCACGAATCTCAAGTTCAGCTGAGATCGCACTGGCCCGTTGAAGCAGACGCTTAAAACTCACACTGGCTCTCCCATCGATAATGGCTAATCGATCAGGGGCCTCCAGCATTTGCTGTGCGATCAAACTGCAGACTGAAATATCGGTTTGGGGCTGTATTTTGGAATTTTTAACTGGACTACTCACAGAATCTTACCTTTATATCTTTATTAAATATCTGGAAATTAACTTTCAATTCAATTTAATGTCTTTCAAATTTGGTCATAAATTTCCTAATTTTTAGAAACACCTCCTCTAAACCCAAATCCACAAACTAAAGGGTAATAATTAATTAAAAATCACGAATGACGTATCGCACAAAGTGATACAAACACCATTATTAAGTGAAATCTACTGTTCTTGCGCCATAGTTTTATCTTTTAATCAAGCAAGCTGGAATAACTCTGCAGTGAAAATAAGGAATATATAGGCAAAAGGGCTTTAGGCTAAATTTCTGATTGATCATTGAACTAAATATTACCAGCTCAACCATTTACAACACCTTCTTCACACAGCCTAACTGTAATAATTTTCTATTTATTTTTTATGTCGATATGAAAAAAGTTACACGGTTCCTACTGCTGTGGAAAGATCCCTTTACAATCTTTCACGATCCACTTGGCCATACCTCAAGCCTAATTAGCCATATTACCCAGGGAACTTATTTAAAAAATTGCAACTAATGATGCGATATAGGAAAGGAAAACCTGCAACAGTTAGATAAGCAAGTCTCCTGGTAAAGCAAGTAAAAATACTGCTGCAAAGCGGCTGCCGGTCCAGGATATTTTACAAGAGGATTATTTAAAAAAATCTGGGCATTGGGCTAACTAACCCGCTTTAAACGTTTTTTCGCTTTTTCTCGCCACTCCTGAGAAAGGGATTGTAATTGAAAAGCAGTTTCAAGAATCTGCTTACTACGCGTATACTCTTTGTCAAATAGAGCCCTAAACACAGACTTTACGCTAATAGAGCCTGTTAACTCCTTTACTTTCCTGAGTTCATCTCCCTGCCCGATATAGCCTTCTTTAAGTACCCTGAAGTATACACCTGTGTTGAAGTACTCTTTGAATAGTTTAACGGCCTTATCACTGTCTAATGCCATATTGAGCTTAAAGCAAGGGATTCTTGGCTGGCTCACCTCCAGAAGGCAATCCCCCACACGAAACCGGTCACCAATAAAAATCTTTTCTTCGATAAGCCCGGTCACCGTTAAATTTTCACCGAAAGCTCCATAAGGTAATTCGCTTCTGTCCAGAATTCCTTTCCAATATTCATAGTGGTTACTGGCAAATGCATAAACGGCCATATCAACGCCGCCGTGATGCTTTAGGTCGGCCTGTTCATCCCCTTCCAGATTGCCTTTACTAACAAGCACTTTACCTTTCACCGGTTTCTTAAAAATACCGGTGGTGACCGGCTCACCTTTGTATTCAACAACCCTCTTCTTGGAAACATTGATGGAAACAATTTTCATAACTTTATTACTGATCGCTCGATTTCATCACCCTAAGGAGTTTCTTCTATCATAATTCTCGGAAACTTGACACTTGGTTTTTTGAAGGTGATTACTTTCCCACTATAACTTCTCTCATATCGAGCCGATGGCAAAGCTCCAGCAATCAGTAGACACCCACTTTTAATCTTGATCAAAAAAATGGGGTAGGAATAACAGGAAAAAGACCAATAGATAGAACGCAAAAGCGGTATAAGAGTGTAAGAAGAGGCTAAAAGTCAACTAGCCCCTCCTGGCGCCCCCATATTACAGCTTGCTGGATAACTCACGAATCTCATGGTTGAGGATGCGATCGTTATGGCTGTAGTCCATAGGAACATCAATCAGATGTACCCCACCCTCTTTACAGCACTTCTCGATCATTGGTTTTAGTTCTCCTGTTGCCTCGATACGATGACCATGAGCACCATAGGAGTGCGCATAGGCAACAAAATCCGGGTTGCCAAAGTCCAGACCGAAATCGCTGAACTCCATCATAGCCTGCTTCCACTTGATCATTCCGTAGGCGTCATCCCGCAAAATCAGTACGATCAGGTCCATCTTTAAACGAACTGCCGTCTCTATTTCCTGGGAGTTCATCATAAAGCCACCGTCACCACAAATTGCGACTACACGACGATCAGGGTTAACCAGTTTGGCTGCCATAGCCGAGGGCAACCCAGCCCCCATAGTGGCCAGCGCATTATCCAGAAGTACCGTGTTTGGGCATCGTGCTGGGTAATTACGAGCAAACCAGATTTTGAACATGCCATTATCAAGGGCAATGATGCCCTTCTCTGGCATTACTTCCCGCACATCCCTGACCAATCGCTGCGGGCGGATTGGGAAGGTGTCAATCTTGGAAGCTTCATCAATCTGCTTTAACAATGCAGCGCGAATACGGTGGGCATCGGTAAAGCTCCAGTGTTCCTGTGGCTTCAGATGCTCAGTTAATTGCCAAAGGCTGTTGGCAATGTCCCCTATAACCTCGATTTGGGGGAAGTAAACCGGATCTACCTGGGCAGAGTTGAAGTTGATATGTACAACTTCCGCTCCCCCAGGACGCATAAAGAATGGCGGTTTTTCTACTACATCGTGACCTACGTTGATAATCAAGTCTGCCTGCTCAATCGCCCGATGTACAAAATCTCCATCAGATAACGCCGTATTACCAATAAAGTGTGGGCCGGATTCATCAATGACCCCCTTACCCATTTGTGTTGTTACCGCAGGAATCCCCAGCTTATCGACGAACTTACGCAACATCTTTGCCGTGAGCTTTCGATTTGCACCGGCACCAATTAACAATAACGGCTTGCGTGATCCTGAGATAGCTTCTGCAGCATGGCGTATAGCTTTCTCTTCAGCGATGGGCCTGCGGGTATAGCTTGCTTCCAGCACTGGCATTGTGGAGTGCTCACGAGCTATATCTTCAGGAATTTCAAGGTGTGTTGCTCCTGGACGCTCTTCTTCTGAACGCCTGAATGCCTCCCTGACATAAGATGGCACATAGTCCCCACCAACGATCGTTTTGGTGTACTTGGTGAGCGGACGCATCATATCCACGATATTGATAATCTGGAATTGGCCTTGCTTGGAACTCTTAATGGGTTTTTGGCCAGTGACAAGTACCATTGGCATGCCACCCAACTGGGCATAGGCCGCTGCCGTCACCAAGTTTGTAGCGCCTGGCCCTAAAGTCGCCAAACACACGCCCGATCTACCGGTCAGACGACCATATGTAGCAGCCATAAATCCGGCACCCTGCTCGTGACGGGTTAGAACCAGCTTGATCTTGGAGCCACGTAAAGACTCGAGTACATCCAGGTTCTCCTCCCCGGGGATACCGAAAATATATTCGACGCCTTCAGCCTCCAGGGCATGAATAAATAGATCGGATGCTTTCATTGATACGGCTCCTATGATCGCTGGCACTTTTGCCAGCACTTACTTGGATGACGCCAAAGGATGTGGGGCACCAGATGCTCCTGACCTACAACATGACTGCCAGTATTTTTCTAAATCAGAACTGCCAGTGAGCGACGAAAATCTCCAAATTAAATTGGCTTCAAAATAATCATCTTCTTAGGATCCCAATAGCGGACCAGGCCGCTCGGTCTACATGGTTTCTAACATCAGGGCAAAGGAATGAACTATTAATAACGGGAGTCCTTTCCATCAATACATTGTTGATCCCTGCCTCTGTATGACACCGGATTGTAAGAGTTGCAAATGAAAAAGCGCTCGGAAGGCGTAAAAAAGCACTGGGTGCTTTCCCTTGCTGCTCTTGGCGTAGTTTTCGGTGATATTGGCACTAGCCCTCTTTATGCCTTTAAGCTGATCTTCCACCAAAGACATGGTATTCCACTTACCCATGAGAATATCATTGGAGGCGTTTCGGCAGTTTTTTGGGCTCTAGTGATTATTGTCACTGTCAAATACGTCATCCTGGTGATGCGCCTGGACAATCGTGGTGAAGGCGGGATTATGGCGCTTTTGACGCTTGCTCTTTCCTCAATACAAGATCGGAGGTATCTACGGAAGTTCGTTATTTTGGCTGGCCTTTGTGGCGCTGCACTATTCTTTGGTGACGCCGTTTTAACTCCAGCGATCTCCGTCCTTTCTGCAATAGAGGGCCTTGAGATTGGTGGAGATATTTTTAAGCCGATGGTTTTACCTATTGCGATTGGAATTCTACTGGGACTCTTCTTTCTACAGCGATTTGGAACAGAGACCGTCGGAAAACTATTTGGCCCCATTACCGCTCTTTGGTTTCTGTCTTTATTAACTATCGGTATCACCTGGGTCGTGCAAAAACCCGAAATAATTCATGCGTTAAACCCAATCCATGCTTTCAAATTCCTTACCGGGCACGGTATAGCCTCATTTTGGATTCTTGGAGCTGTACTGCTGGTATTCACCGGTGGTGAGGCACTCTACACCGATATGGGGCACTTTGGTCGCACCCCAGTACGTATCGCGTGGCTAGGGCTGGTCTTCCCGGCTCTGACACTGAACTATATGGGGCAAGGCGCCCTTCTGATGGTAGACCCCTCTTCTTCCGACAACCCATTCTTTCGTATGTACCCGGTCTGGGCGCTTTTCCCGATGATCGCCTTAGCCACTGCAGCCACATGTATCGCATCACAAGCCTGTATTTCCGGTACATTTTCTCTTACCAAGCAGGCAATCCAACTTGGCTTTCTGCCTCGCTTGGCAATACGTTATACATCCTCGGATCTTGCTGGCCAATTTTATATGCCCGGCGTAAATTTTATATTGATGGTTCTGGTAATTATTGTGGTCCTGGGGTTTGGATCTTCGACTAACTTGGCAGGAGCCTATGGTGTCTCTGTCAGTGGTACAATGCTCACTACAACCTGTATTGCGGCCATTGTCTATCGACACCACCTGAAGTACAGCCTGCCTATCTGTATCCTTGGTGCAATTTTCTTTATCCTCATTGATCTATCTTTCTTCACCTCCAATATTGCCAAAATCAGCCATGGCGGATGGTTTTCAATAACCTTAGGAGCCGTAATTGGACTACTGATGACGACATGGCGGGAAGGCAAAAAGGCTATAGAGCGCTATCAAAAAAGCAAAGACTATGAACTCGAGCCATTTTTAACTTCCCTATTTAAAGATCCACCAACCCGTGTTCCTGGTACAGCAGTATTTGTGACCACGAACAAAATTTATACTCCCCATGCCCTAATTTACAATCTTAAGCACAATAAGGTCCTTCACGAAAAATTATTATTTCTCATCGTAACAGTTGCCAACACACCCCTTGTTGCACCACGGAACCGGTTTATCATTAGCAAGCTGAGGGAGGGGTGCTACCGCTTAATTCTTCGGTATGGCTATATGGAGCATCCGGATGTTGAGCGAGCCCTACGGCGATTATACAACACCCATTTATTGGATATCGATCCAAGTAAAGCATCGTTCTTCCTTTGTAGAACAAATATAATCCCAGTAAAACATGGTTACAGTAATATGCCTCCCTGGCGGGAAAGACTATTTTCAGCCATGGTACGTAACTCAAGTAGTGCGATAGCATACTTCCGAATACCGGCAAACCGCACAGTAGAAATGGGGGAGCATATTATGATCTAGATTCGCTATTTTTTCTGTGAGGCTAACAATGCGACCACCTTGTTTCGGCATTTCATTTCACACTTGAACATTAAATCTTAGCCCTCTCTGGAGTACCCATTAAGTAAAACCCTTTTACCGTCAAGTCACTTAGAAATATTATACATATTCCACAACTGGCATCAGTTACCTAACAATAAGAATGCACGATAAATTATTTTCATTATTAATTACCAGAAAATGACGACCCGACCCTTAAATTAGGATTCCCTTGATTGTAATATTACCCCTAAACTAATCCACACAACTAGGCACTATTATGAAAACACGCTGTAGCCATGTTTTACTCTGGGTTAAGGATATTCATCAAGCTGTACAGGATTTTCGCCAGCTTGGTTTTACCGTGGATTACGCCACAAAAGAAAAAAATGCCCAGCATGCGCACATTTGGTTCAGTGAAGGGGCAATTATTGAGTTGTTGACATCTCCATCTAATGCTCGCTATTTCAAATGGCTGATTGATGTCTTTGCTGGCCGGGGCGCGGGACGTAGAATGATACGTTGGTCGCAAGAGGGGGAAGGTTTTTGTGATGTTGCCTTAGTCAGTGACGATTTTGATAATGATCTTTCAGTAATGAACCGTGAAGGGGTTCAAACTGGGCGAGCAATTCCCTGGCGACGCACCAAACCAAACGGACAAAAAACCAGTTTTCGCTTTGTTTATCCTCGCTCTGAGCGACTGCCATTTTTAGTGAGTCCGTACAACCCACCTCAATACCCCCAAAAAACAAATCATAAAAATGGTGCTACTGGCCTGAGTAAAGTGCATATGGAAGTCAGTGAGCAGGACTGGCAGTCTGTGCGACGTTTAACCGATCAAGATTCCATATTTAATATCAAACCCGGGCCTACAACCAAAGTTACGGGTATAGAGGTTAGTGGTCTGAGAGAAAATTTGGACCCGACTCTATTGCATGGGAGTACAATCAACCCAACAAGCTAAGGAGCCTCTGAGCTATTTAGTGGATCAATCTCTACAGAGATTGATCCACTCACCATCAAGATAGATAAAACAGTCGTTAACTAAACTGTCGAAACCTCATTACAGACGGTATAGAACCCCAACTCCCGCACGACGTCCTTTTGCCGGCGCCCCTATTCTGACATCAGGCGCATATGTCGCATTGGTGTAACCATATAACTGATACTGCTCATCCAGCAGGTTATCAGCAAACAGGTAGAGCTCCATAGAGTCCGTTTGCAGTGCAACACGTAAATCTACCTTACTGTAAGCATCCAGGTTAAAATGATTTTGCGCATCTGCCGGGCGCTCATCCACGTGGCGAACAGTCAAATTGGTATTGAGAGCCGGAGCATTTAATCCCATAAAGTCTGATAGTGGCTGATAGTAATTTAATGCCAGGTTAGCACTCCAGCTGGGTACATCGGGCACTTCATTACCCGCCATAACATCACCACCGGAAACGCCGTAAACATCTTTGGTAATTTCTGTATCAAGGAAGCTCAAGCCCCCGGCAATACTAAATCTCTCAGTAATAAACCAATCGGCTTCAATCTCTGCACCAAAGGTCTCCGTATCCGCATTCACCGCAGCTGATGAAGCAGTAACAAGATCAAAACCGAGCAAATGGTCATCTTCCACTACGTTAAAGAATATCGCACCGCTTACATTCAAACTATCTGCTTCACTCTTGATACCGACTTCAATGCTGTCAACTGTTGCCGGCCGGTATGCCAAGCTATCAGCTGATTGAGTAGCAAAGTCATTGAAGCCACCGGACTTATGGCCTCGTGCGACCATTGTGTATAGGTTAGTGGACTCACTCAGAGAGTAGCTGAAAGCCAATCGCCCGGTTGCATAGTTATCATCCAAATCTCTCTGGTCTTGCGAGATGTAGTAATTGCCATCCATACCATAGCTGGCGTATTCACCGGCGTAGTCCTTACTCTCTTGGGTGTAACGTAATCCTGCTGTAAATTTAATGGCTTCAGTTATAGGAAGCGTGGTCTCACCATAAATAGCCTGGCTATCAGTTTCATAATCCCGGTATTGGTTGGCGTAAGAGACCAGATTAACAGAGTCAAAGCTTCTCTCAGTATCGTGTAAGTTGATTCCAATCACCCAGAAAGTCGATGCATCAGATAGCGAGGACAAGCGTAAATCCTGGCTGATCGTCTGCTCATCCTGGCTATCGCCGCGAAGATACTCCATTGGGAAGCCAAAGAAAGCTGTCATAGTCTCCGGGTCAAAACCGGTTAGGTAACTAAAATCCGTGTTGACCAATGCAGTGATAGAAGTCAGTTGAGTATTAGCCCATTGGTGATTGATTTCAGTGGAAAATCGCTCAACGGTTTTTTCATTATCGTCAAAAGCTCCTGGTGTGTGTTCACTGCCAGGGTCATCACCGAAAGGTTGTAATAACTGAAGGTTCAGAAAGCCTTCCTGTTGTTGCTTCTCAGCAATAAATAAGGCTGATGTTTTCGCACCCAAATCCCATTCCAGACTACCTCTGAAAGCCAGGTCTTTGGGTTCAGTCATTGGATCGCCGTTAGTCGTATTCTCAACCCAATGGTCCTCACTGATATGTCGGATGGCTACTCGGCCACGGAGTGATTCAGAGAATGGGCCGCTGATAACAGTTTGATATAAACTCTGGTTATCCTCTCCGAGCTCTACACGTCCGTAAGCTTCAAACTCTTCGGTTGGCTTGTTAGTGGTAATATTAATAGCGCCAGCTTCACTGTTGCGCCCGAATAAGGTCCCTTGAGGACCCTTTAATATTTCCAATCTTTCGATATCCAGAGTCCCAAGTGACACATTTCCCGCAGGCATAGATACGCCATCAAGGTTCACTACAACGGAGCCATCATCCTTATTTACCTGAGTCAGTGAACCAACCCCGCGAATACGGATATTTGCATCCACCGCACCACTGGAAGAGTAAACATCTACTCCAGGTGCACTGCGCAATGCATCTTCAAAATTGAGCAGCAATCGGTTTTTCAAATCCTCTTCGTCAACAACGCTTAGGCTGAAGGGAACATCCTTGGCTCTCTCTTTAGTAAGCCGAGCAGTAACTTCGACGACCTCCATCTCACGGTCGGAAGAACTCTCCTTATCTGTATTTTCAACCGCAGAATAGGCTCCGGAAGCATATAGCAGACTTGCCGATATTAGCGAAATTTGTTTCGCAAGTATTTTCTTATCTAGGTTTAAGCTGAGCATAAATTAAATTTCCTTTCTATTACTTAGGCTATTAATTGATATTCGATACTTCAGAACTCTCAGCCAGTAAATTCTGTGCAGGGTCCCGCTGATAGGAAGGCCAGATATCCAGCGCTAGAACTTTCTCTGAGGGCAGACGTTCGATCAGCGTTTTTCCATTGATGACCTCAGAATCTAACTCATTGATATCGGCTAGCAAACGGTAGCTGGCAGTTTGTGCGACCGGTTGCCATCCACCCTTCTCCCAGCGCCAACGCTGTCCGTCCAAGCGTATTTGACCGGACTCCAGGTACTCGACCGTCAGAGCTGATGAAAGAGGAGCCCCGAGCATATTTTGTGTCCGTAACGCACCGACATAAGCGCTCAGTACATTCTCAATATTTCTCTGCTGCTTGATGTCATCGAGTAACGCGGACAGGGACTCTGGAGATTGCAGAAGTGTCCATTCCAGTGCGGCCACCGGCGCATAGTAGCGAGTCCAACCGGAAATAGGTGCGGTGCTCAAGCGCTCAACAGGTACCTCACTTCCAGCCAAGTCTCTAGTCGTCTTATCGGAGTATCGAACCAGCACATCATCAAGCACTTCGATGCCGTCGATTTCCGCTACACACAGCAGGCCAATCGCTCCAGAAACTCCATCGCTGAGCCACGCGGAGCCGGCAATACGCCGTAAGTCCGAACTTTCAAGTAAATGCTGGCGGGCCAAGGCTCGGGCGATATCGACCCGTCGCAGCCAGCGCCCTGTACCTTCATCGGCGATATCCCAATGAGGCCCCTCGGACAGTTGCAGCAAATTACCGCTGGCCCGTGTCTCTCCAAGTCCTCTCGGCCATTGGGCAATCCGTTTAATTTCGATATCAGTACCCAGCCGCTGGCTGACACAGGCCTGCATCTGGCCAACGTCTTTAGCAATGGCGGAAACCATATTTGAGCGATCGGAATCATAGGAAATATCAAACCCATCGAATACCGCTAGTTTCGTATTGGGTGCCCATTGAATGGAGAAATCCAAGGGGCCATGGGTGCTGCCCTGCTCACTAAAGACATTTTTATTATCTCTTTGGATTTGGATCTGCCAGCGCCAGTCCCCCGATGGGGCCGCGCCCTCAAGGGTTGCGGCCAGCTGTGCGGTTGGCAGCGTAAACTCACGGCTTAAACTCAGTGCTTCGCGCTCTGCTGGCACCCGCAAAATACGCTCGGGGTCAACACCGATACGCGGAACAATATCGCTCGCTTGTAACCAGACTCCACTGGCAGTCAGCCCTGAGGGTTCTCCCTCTGCGGACCAACCCGGCGCCTTCATTTGCCACAACAGTTTGATATTACAACTCTGATCAGAGCAGCCTGATACTGGCAGCGACATATGGTCGTAACGTTGATCCGGTGTGACTTCACGCCCGCCCACTAAGGCCTTAACCAATACAAATCCGTGGGGTAATTCAAACTGCAAGCCCTGCCCTTCGACATAGACTTTATGCAATAACCACTCACCTTCTAGTATTTGGTTATCCGGGTCGATATTGATATTCAGTTCACCACCGGACACCCCAAACCCACTCGCTTTCGGCAGCCAGTAAGATTCCCAGAGGGCATCTTCTTGTTTGAGTTGCTCTGGTGATTGATACCCGCCCTGCACTACCAGCTTATCTTCCAATACAGAACCGAGACCGAGAAGAAATAAAGCAGAACAAGCCACCAGGGCACCCTGAGGAGCCATAAGGCGTGAACGTATCAAGGCAAAACCTTGAGACATGCGGCTATCCAGTCCACGGGGAATCAGAAGAGCAGCCAGGCCGATCATCAATAGGGCAAGCGCAACTTTAAATCCGTCCAAGGCCAATAAATAACCGATCCAGGGTTCCCAACCACTGAGTGCTGACAGTTGAATATGAGCAGTGATACCCACTTCATAGGGCGGGTAATGCACCAGCTCCAGCTCATGATTGAGGACCAGAATAAAGGTCACAAACATTGACATGGAATAGGCAAAGCCCGCATGGCGGAACAATGCATGCACCAAAAGCACCATCATCGACAACTCCAATAAAGGAGCTGTCACTATCAGCAATTGATAAGTGAACGCCTGTACGATATCGACAGATGCCGGAGCGGTGAGAAGCACAGCAATAATGCCCGATAGACCCGGCAACAGGGCCAACAGCACCGTCATGGCGAATACGGTAAGGGCAACGCCAAATAATCGTGTGTAGTCGGGCGCGGGGGTTGCAGACAGCATGTCGTCAAACCCAGGCACTTGATCCCTGCGGCACACCAAGCCAGTCAATGCGGCGATTACAAAAGCAATAACCAGGAAAATAACATCCTTGAGAAGCGGCAATAGCATTTCCAAGCGCGGTGCCATAGGCCCTTCAGCGTGCCAGATGATCTGGGTAAACGAGCTAGCCACCCCCATTATTACCAGGACCGCAACACCGACCCACCAAGCGCGACTACTCCATACGTGAAATAATCTCCAGCGGGCTTCCAGCATGAGTTGACGCAGGGAGCGGCCAACCGATGCGGTATCGGGCTTAGATGGAGAGAAATCTTTAACCTTGCGAGTGGCTGCCTTTTTAGCGGCCTTAGCCCGGGCAGGTTTGGCAGCCCCTTCCAGTACCAGTGTTTCCCTTCGCAAGTATTTCAGGCAAGCCGCCAAGGCAAGCAAAGGAACAAGACACCATAGAATTCGATTCAGTACCGAACCCAAAGTAAACGGCAGTAGCGAGGTTGATTTTTGCAGAGGAGTCCAGGAAGTAACCTCCGTATAAACGAAAGTAAATAGCGAGGGGTCCATTACCGCAGCCAGCTGCGGATTAATATTGCCACCCCGAAGAACGATCACAGCAAACATCCACAACATCATTAAAGCCGCTGCGAGTCCAAAAGGACCGGCCAGGCTGCGGGTTCGCAGCGTAGCGACAAAATACAGAGCGCCAATACCGATGCTCGCGGGAATCTGTAACCAGATCCATGCAAATCCAAGGGCTTTCCAGGGCGCTGGGCCAATCGCTGTTTCGGGCAGCAAGCCCATCCACACCAATACCGGCGAGACCAAAAACCCTACCAGCGCAGATGCACTTAATATGGCTCCTATTACCGCAGCGCCAAGAAACCGCCCCCAAAGCATTACGCTCAGGGAATTCGGTGTTGTGTAAATGACTTCGTGCAAACTGGCTTTGCGATCGCGCAGAATCGGTTGTGAAAATACCCAGGCCCAGGCAAAAAACTGAAAGAACATACATCCCGCACCCATCAGGTAAATGAGTGACGGTGAGTTCCGGGGAATATCTGTGGCCCCCATTTTCTGCATATAGTCGGCATTGACCAAATTCAGAAGCAGGTAGATCACCAGCCCCCAGAAGGCCAAAGCCACGATGCCGCTGCTAAATCCAGCTCTTATCTCCAGCTTTGCCTCATGGGCAATAAGCGCCAGCTTGTTCATGCAGCCTCCCGCTGGTCTTTTACCTGCTCAATAGCCAGATGATAAATATCTTCCAGGCGAGGCGTGTGGGCAGTAAAACGAGAGTCTGCGGGTTTTTCCCCGTGTACGATTACCTGGGTACCATCGGGTCTGGCAATATTGTGCAGGGATGCGGGAAGTGATTCGCCACGGGGAATCAGTGCTTGCCACATCTTGCCTATATGAGGGTCTGTTACCTCTGGGGCTGTACCCTCAACAACAATACGCCCAGAAGCCAATATGGCCAGGCGCTGGCACAGGTTTTCGATATCTTCAACAATATGAGTAGAGAGCAATACAATGGCATCCGCCGCGACATCCGCCAAAACACAGTGAAAGCGATTGCGTTCAGCCGGGTCCAGGCCAGCGGTTGGCTCGTCAACGATGATCAGGCGCGGCTCGCCAATCAATGCAATGGCAATACCAAAACGACGCAGCATACCGCCGGAATAGGTTGATACGGCTCGATCGGCTACATCGGCCAAATTGACCTGCTCCAATAGCCTATCCACTTCATGGCGCCTTGCGCTTGTTTCGGTGAAGCCTTTGAGCCAGGCAAAACGCTCCAGCAATGACCGCGCTGCAATTCCAGGATAGGCGCCGATATGTTGCGGCAAATAGCCCAGTTTACTGCGCATAAAGTCCGGGTTTGCCAGCACATCCACACCATCCAGCATGATCCGACCACTGTCCGGGGTTTGCAGGGTAGCCAAGGTACGCATCAAACTACTTTTCCCGGCACCATTAGGCCCAAGTAATCCGTACATGCCGGGGCCAACTTCCAAGTTGACGCCGTTTAACGCCTTCACCCCGTTTTTATATGTCTTAAAGAGCCCTTCGATGATCAACCCTGATTGATTTTGCATCTCTCCTCCTAACCCCGTTTTATAAGTAAAAATTCCGTAATCACTTTTTTTGTGCTGTTCGTGTTTTCTTAAAACTCTAGTCGCAAGCCTGACCGACAATATCCGCGAGTGCCTGAACTGATACCGGCTCCGGTTCCCCTGGCTGGATCAAAGTCGGCATACCGATTCGGGCCGTTAAATCACTCCACGCCATTGAGACACTCAATGCCCATTGACCACTTTGCTTGCGCTTCTCGGGTTGTGCGATATCAGTACAAAGGGAATGCAGAGCCTCAATAACCGCCTCCGGCCAAGTGAGGGCAAAAATATCGTGGTAACTACGCATTTCCGTATCGCCCAGGGTAACCATGCTGGGAACGGCCAGCCGCTCTGTACCCTCGCCCTCTAAAATCAGCCGGCCGGTTTGGTCCCTTGGTGAATGCAACCTGGGATTCCAGAGCACAGGGCCGTGAGTATCAGCCAAAGTCAAAACCCCAGCCTCGCCACCTATAGCAAGCCGATGTAGTAGCAGGGAATGATTATCAGGGTCCTGTGGATGAACCTGATTCTGAATACGCAAAGTCATGGGCACACCACCACAGGTAGCCGACAGACTTTGAAAAGGATGGCCCTCTGGTTGCACCGGCTCGCTAAAAGACCAGGGGCGAAGCCCTCCCACTGCACGACCAATAACATCCAAAAGCGGATAGGCCATCTGGCTGTTGCAAATAGCATCGATCATTTCCAGGCGCTGATGCCGACGCAAGTATTCTGCCGCAGCCAGGAACTGCCTGGTAGGACGCAAATTGGGGTAGAGGGTGTTAACGGCATAGGCCGCATTTCCCTGCTTTGCAGCTAGCAGGTTGGCGGTAATTTCCTTGGTGTGGACCGGATGCTCCTGCAATACATGAATGCCTCGTTTAAGAAACGATTGTGCTATTTCAGAACCCTCGCCCCCGGTTGCACCAGAACGCACAACAACACACACAATATCGATATCATCGGGGACCTGCTCTGCCTCGGTATAGAGCGGTACTCCATATTGCTCGGCACAACTTCGAGAATAGTCACTACCCCGAGCCAATAAACCGGCCAATTCAAAATAATCCCGACCGGGTAATTTAGTGGATGTCAGGGCTTCGAGATAAATACGGCCAAAGCCTGTCCCTGCAACGACAACTCGCTTGCGGTTATCAATTCCCATTTGACTCTCCTCGGTTTTCAGCCATGGACACGGCCCATTTCTCTAATTGGTCCTTATCTATCTGCCCCTCAAGAGTCAAAGGCAATTGGTCCAAAACCTGGATATAAATTTCTGAATCAAAATGATCGATATATTCGGCCAGGCAATCTGCTGACAGTCGCATTTGATGTTGCTTGGCTCTACAGGCAAAGAAGCGATGTCCCTGCCTGGATAGGGGGTGTTCAGATACAGGCAAATCCATAGCCAACTCTAATCCGGCAGCCTCCAGGGCATTGTGCCACTGGGAAAGTGACAGAAATGTTGCACCGGAATCCGTACGTTCGTCGACGGCATCCACCAACATAAACGCCTGTGATGCCATCACCCAGAACTCCTCACTGGTTGGCTCGGTCATAATGAACCAACCTCCCGGGCGCAATAACTCAGCCACTCTTCGCAGTGAGGCATCTGTGTTATGGGCGGCATTAAAAACACCACCGGCAATAATTACGTCGAAGCTATTTGGAGAAAATCCCTGGCTGCGCAACGGACGGTCAATATCAAACAAATCACGGTGTAACCAGGGGCGTTGCTCCTGATCACCATGTTGCGCAAAAAAGCTATCGAGAAAAGCCGAAGATATATCCGTGAACTGGTAATCAAACTGAATATGGTCACTGGCATCGTCCAACACGGGTAAGAGAGCCTGGGTTGTCGCGCCAGTGCCTGCACCAACCTCTAAAATTTTCAGGGGCTGTGGCTGCTCTTCCCAGCTATTTAAAATGGACTTCAATAAAGCACTGACTGCATGCTGTTGATACCTGGCAGCTATACCCTCCCGGTAAAGCGCACTCGCCAACTCAGTGCTACCACGGGGGAACAGCAGGTGCACAGCCTGGACTTTGCCTCGAATCAGATCTGGTAATTGCTCCGCATTAGCGCGGGCGTAATCGATCGTTTTGCTAGCTCCAGAGAGTGCTCGCCAATCCTGTTCCAATTGATCCCAGGCCTGGGCAAGAGAGGTATCACTGTAGCTATCTGAATCAACCTCGACACGCCAGCTGTCACCGTCAGCACTAAGTAACTGTTGCTCTTGCAAAACCCTGATCCAACGTTTAATCAAGGCTTGGTGCTGTTGGGCAACCGGTGGGGTTTCGAGTATCTCTGCCAAACTGTGTACTGAGTGCTGCTCACAAAACAGTCCCAGGTGACTAAAGGCATTCAGCATAGATAGCAAAGCGGTAGCGTTAAGCTGTTCGGTAACCTTTACCGCATGTTCCAAGTCAATATGGGCAAATTCTGTATCCAGCTCGGTATTAATTCCTTCAAATAACCCAGCCATATCGGGCATGCCAGGCTTGTCCCGTATCTTCTCCTGTACCTTAGCTTGTGCAAACACAGCCCAGCGGTCGCCCCCGGTTAAGGGCACAGTGAAAGAGTTGGCGACGGCGGGGTGTGTCGCAACGCTCTCAGTAATGGCCTCAAGCTTTTGGGTTAACGCCTGCTCCGCCTTTGCAACAGGTTCTATACTCGTCTCGCTACAGACCCAACCTGCTATCTCACTGGCTAATAGGCGCCGAGCATTCTGCAACAGGGGTTGTGGCAGCAATACTTCAGTTTCATAGAGCAGACATTGCAGATTTTTCAGGTTTGTCAGGGCAATTGCGGGATGTGCTACCAACCCCTTTAATAAGGTTGCCAGCAGTATTACTCCGCTACACCCCGAGCGCTCCAAAATAACCAGTGCTTTTGCGGGATTGATTTCAGGCGACTGCAAGTAGACAGCAAGCCCACAACTCCATGCCGCAAAAATGGCAAATCGGGCAAATTTATTGAGAGGGGAAAATACCCCTACCCTGCCCTGAAGAGCCCTTAGCGACTCTTGTTGGGATTTATACAGTGTGAAATTTGCTTCAGCGGTGTCAGCCTCTATCATCCCCTTGTCTGTTAACAACAGGGAAAGTTCTTCTTGAACGACTCCCAATAAATCTGGGGTTTGTACTTTAATTGCCAGGGGCTTACCCTCTGCATTAGTCGGGGCTTCAGTTTCAAACCCGATCCCCAACCTTAGCGCCACCAAGTGCAAAAGCAGTCGAACTGCTTCTTCGCAACTATTGGCAGGTAACAGCAGTGCTTTACCTTGCAAAATATCCAGCTGCTCACTCAGGTTTTCTGCCACAGCTTTTGTCCAGGCCAGTACCTGGTTACCACTCCACTTATGGCCATCAAAGGATAATGCCGGTGCTCCCCCCAACTGCTCTAACCCACTTAAGATTTCTGCTGTTATTACCTCGATTTTCATCACAGCCCCTTAAACAGCTTTTGCAAAAAATAGAGTCTGACCCGCGACCGATAATGGCGATGTCGATGAAGGTAAGAAGCACTTAACTTCAAAGCCGGCCACAACCAGTTCTTCCTGCCATGCTGTGTTGTCGATAAACACCTGGTCGGTTCCTCCTCTCCGGTCTTCACTCCCCAGCAACGACTCCGATTCTGCGGGGGAAAGAAGAAACTGCATTGCCGTTAACATGGCATGGTTTTCCCGAGTGGATTCGCTAAACAACAGCCAGCCACCAGTGACCAGAGAACGACGAATACACTGTAGTGTCTGACCAATATGAGCGGCGTTGTGCAAAACATTGCCAGCCACAACAATGTCGGTGCCGGCTGCTGGGATTGACTGCGCAATGAAATCCGCATTGATATCGAGCAGGCTGCAACGCAAACCGATGTGATTGCGGAATTTCTTTTGGGCAGCGGTGGTGAATAGAGGCGATATATCCGTAAAACGATAATTAATCGGCCTGCCAGCCAGAGTATCTAAAATTGCAGCAGTGGTTAGACCCGCTCCACCGCCTAATTCGAGCACTCTTAACATAGGGCCGGGTTTAACAGCCTGTTTTACAATGCTTGCCGCCGCATAATTGAGATAAGTCGTAAACCAGTTGTTCTGGTAGGCGGCCAATGCGGTTAGTATTTCTCCATTCTCGAACAGCAGTTGATTAATGGAGGCTTCATCACGAATCAGTTCAGCCAAATGTGCCAAAAGCTTTTGGTGAGACTGAGCCATTTCGGGGGGAAATCCCAACGCATCGTAGGCCTCCGGTAATTTATCTGCCCCAGCTGCACTCTCGGGAATTTGCTCCCAGGAGTAGTAGCCATTACTGAGCTTCAAAAACTCTCGCTCAACTAAGGCCACCAGCCAACGGCGAACCAACCAGTGGTGTCGGCAGGCGGCATCCAGCGTATTAATAATTTCGTCACTGCTGCGCCCGGCATTTTCGGCGGTCAACGCGCCGCTGGAAGAAAGCAACTCCATAATCGCCTGCAGGCTGATGAATTCCAGCCTCTGCATTGCAGCAGGCAGTTGTGCCAAACCACTGTCTACCGTCAGCTCAGCGGGTAGAGCTGCCAGCCCAGCCTCATGGGCGGTATTGACAGTTGGAGGTGTTAGGTTTTTCAAATGGCTCCCTCCTCAAGGCACTCCATATTTTCAATACTTGTTTCCAGGGTGGTTAAAAAACTGAATGCCCCAATCTCCGACATGCGTTCCATCGCTGACGCCGGTGGCAATATTTGGGCGCAGTAATGACAACCCGCTGGGATTTCATCGCGAAGTACAGCCAAAGTGGTAACTGCGGCTACCGCTGCTGTTAGATCGGCATTGCCAGTGCCCCGCAACACCGCCGTGCGAGTGCGCTCTTGCCCGTTGTATTTACCGGTAAGCTGCAAAAGCATGACCACGTAAGGGTGGCGCCCCGCCAGATCCAGAGCACTGGCCCGACACAGTGCTGCCCGCGCTTCATCGCGGCTCAAACCATGGGCTCTATTAAAGGCCGACAAAATATGAGAACCGGTAATCGCGTTATACCAATCGCCTTCAGAGAGGGATAAGCCCCTGGCCAAGCGCTCACTTTCGCTATTTAAATAAGGGAGTACAGAGGCTGTGTCTGGGAAAAAAGGCAGCTCCACATCGGAGCGGCGTTTCAGTACACCGTTCAAACGGCGACCATTACGCCAGGCCGCCAAGGGCTTGCTGTGCTGTTCGTTGGCGCCTTGCAAATAATCATCGGCAGCGACATCGGTAAACCGGTCGCGCAGGCCGAAATAACTGGTCAGCTTCTCTACTTGTGAAAATTCCTGCTCCGCCAGCCAACGCGGTAGCAAGCTGCTCAGCCCCGGCTGTAGGCCAGCAGATAAGACTGCGATCAATCCACGGCTCTGGTAATAGGATGAATCGAGCTGCTCATAAAGAGCCTCATCGCCAGCAACATCGATATAGGCTGCTCCCACTTGTGCTGCAGCCTTGGCAACCCTGTCGCCAATTAAATGTGAAGGTCCTGCGCAATTAATCAGAACCTTACAGCCAGATACAAACTGATCCAGAGAGGCTGCATCCAGGTAGTCCACGGTCTTATATGAAATTGTTGAATTACTTGATAGCGGCTGTTTATGTGCATTGCGACCACCGATATGCAAAGGGCCCAATTCCAGGGACTGTAAATAACCCGTAACAGCTGCGCCCACATCGCCATAACCACCTAAAATTGCAATTGTCATAGGCTCAACTCCTTATCGGGCTCAACCAGGCTCCAGCCAGTTGCCCGGCTACGCTGGTACCAAAAATGTGCATAAAGGCCTTGCTTTGATAACAATTCACAGTGATTTCCAGTCTCAGCCACAGCACCTGCATCAAGCACGATAATTTGGTCCGCATTCATCACGGTGGACAATTGATGGGCGATAACAATAAGAGTGGAACCCTGTTGTAACTGCCTCAAGGACCTGTTCAGGTATTTTTCATTGCGTGGGTCCAGCGCCGCTGTCGCTTCATCCAGCACAACGATTGGTGCAGCCTTTAATAGGGCACGGGCGATAGAAACCCGCTGGCGTTCGCCACCGGAAAGTGCAGCGCCCCCCTCACCTACCTGGGTCAGCCACCCCTGCGGCAAACGCTCGATAATCTCATCTACTCCAGCCAGTTTCGCCACACGCTCCAGCTCTTCCTCACTGGCTTCGGGACAGCTCAAACGAATATTCGCTTCCAGGGTGTCGCTGAACAGATACACATCCTGCATAACGATAGAGATCTGCCGCATCAGGTCTTCTGTGCGCAGTTGTCGCACATCCACCCCGCCCACTTTTACCTGGCCCTGATCGGTATCGAAGAAACGCAGCAACAAACGGGTGACGGTGGTTTTTCCAGAGCCTGAAGCACCGACAATTGCTGTGGTGGTGCCCGGAGAAACCTTAAAGGAAAGATCCCTCAATACTGATTGTCCCGGCTCGTAACTGAATTTCACATTTGAAAACTCAACCAGTCCTCCATGTGCAGTAAAAGGCTGTGATGTAGATGGCTCAGGTAATGGCTGCTCAAAAAAGATAGCGGCCAGTCTGTGTAAATCATTACCGGCCATGCGCAGCAGACCACTGCGCCCGGCGAGTTCCGCCAGAGGACCGGTAAATCGGGCCGCCAAAGCTAGCAAAGCCACCAATTCGATAGGGGGAAGTTGTTGATTGAGCGTGAGCCAAATGCCCACGGCAATAATTGCGGCAAAGGCGAGTTGCACCATTAATCCCCCTGCAAACAAACGGGGGAAGGTCTGCCGTAACATGGAACCAGCGGCTCTGCTTTGCCCGGCAATCGCCTCTTCCAGTGGGGGATAACCGCTGACATTTTTGCCAAAAGACCTGAGTACCGCTTGATTGCGGGCAAACTCCACTACCCGGTTACTGGCGCGGGCACCGGCAGCATCCACTTCCGTTTCCATGGCGCCTATCCACTGGGCGGACCAGCGGTGGCCGATATAAATCAAGGGCACGAACAACAAAGCGGTCAGCCCCAAGCGCCAGTCAAACCACAACATTGCCACCCCCACTGTCAATGGAGTGACAACACCGCTGACAACAGGGGGTAACAGATGCGCAAAGACGTTGGTCACCATCAAGGTTCCCCCAGTTGCGCTACGGGATAAACGACCCACTTTTTCGGGATTGAACCAACCCAGGGGAAGTTGAGAGAGGTGTTCACCCAACCGATTGTGCAGGGTTTTCAACACCAGGATGGCCAGCGCAGCCCCTTTAACGGTCTGCTGGTAACGGGCAACACAGGCAAATGCGACAACTGAAAACAGGGCAATCAGCCAGAACCCAACCGCCTCCATCTCAGAGGCCAACAGTACACTGAGCAGAGGCACCAGAAGTGTCACCGCAATTCCCTGCAAAACCCCATAGGCGAGAAGCCATACTGCATAAATGCCAACTTCACGGCGATGCACAGGTCCGAGAATGGCGAGCAAGCTGCGAATCATGATGAGACTCCACTAATAACCTGAGCCTCACCACTCATTGCTTTTTCATTCTGTTCGGCACTGTTGTACAAACGCCATAATTCCGCGTAGTGCTTGCCCTCAGCCAACAATTGCCGGTGACTTCCACATTCAACCAAGCGGCCGCCGTCCAGGACCGCAATCTGATCCACATCGGTAATCGTGTGCAGCTTATGGGCTATCACCAGTACCGTACGATTCCTCACCAAACGCGATAATGCCTGCTGAACCAGGGCTTCAGATTCCGGATCAGCATGAGCCGTGGCTTCATCCAGAATCAGCACAGGGGCATCTGCTAAAAGCGTGCGTGCAATACTTAAACGCTGAGCTTCACCACCAGAAAAAAAGGCATCCTTGCCAAATACCGCCTGGTATCCCTGGGTGAACTGCAAAATTCGCTCATGAATGCAGGCACTGCGCGCAGCTTCAATCAGCTCCTGGTCACTGGCATCCGGTCGTCCAAGACGCAGGTTATCTGCTACGGTACCTGCCAACAGCTGGGTCTCCTGAAGTACAAAACCCACATGTCGATATAAATTGTCTGGAGCAATATCACGGATATCGACGTCCCCCAGGAGCACAGCACCTTGGGTCACGTCATAAAAACGGGGCACCAGCTTGGCCAGGGTGGATTTCCCGGCACCGGAACTCCCCACCAAAGCTGTGATCGAACCGGGGCGACAGCGCAAAGTAATATCGCTTAATACCGGCCGATCCTGGGTATAGGCAAAGCTGACCTGCTTAAAGAGCAGCCCTGCATCTTTGGGCTCTTTGGGTTCAGAGGTAACAGCCAGGGGCGCAACCTCCAATAATTGATCGATCCTGCCTGCGGCCGCTTTGGCTTTTTGCTGAGCGGTCAGTCCCTGGCTCAAGGTGAGAATGGTCTGGGGAATCATCACGGCGATCAGCGTTGTTGCGAGAACATCAATCGGCTGAATGCCTGTATTCACCACCAGCCAGGCGCCCCCAGACAAACTCACCAACATAATGACTGGCACAGATAAGGCCAAAGAGGTAACAGCCTCCAAACGGACAAGCGGTGTCACCCAGCCCGTGTAACGGCGACTGAAATCCTCGACGGCCTGTTGGTAATTTCTGTGGGCGCGGCCGGTTTGTGAGAAAACCTTGACCACCGCAATACCGTGAACAAATTCGACAATCGCAGCACTGACCCGAGCAAAGTCCCTATCCAGCTGCTGCATTTTTTCCCCAAAACCGCGCATCATCCAGGCGTAGGACAGCAGATAAACTGGCAGGGTAAGTACTGCCAACAGGGCCAAGCGCCAGTCGAGCCAGGTTAAATAACCCAGGCCCGCCAGTGGCAGTACAAACGCTGCAGCCAACTCCACCTGGTGGTGCGCAACCATATGGTGAAGATCATCGAGGTCGTCTTGCACCGCTTTGCGCACCGCGCCGGAGGTGTGTTCTCTGTACCAACCCAGGGGCACCTGTCCCAATTTTCGCACCAGGGCCCGTCGCAATTCCGCCTGCATACGCTGGTCGGCAATATGGGTAAACCACAAACCGATCACGGTGCAGATCCAACCCATCGCCAGCCCGGCAACTATCGCGAAGACAACGGGAATAATCGCCTCGGCAATATCACTGATATCGGGCGCCAGGAACAGGCGAGCCAGCTCAACGATACCGATAAAAGGGATCAAAGAAGTGAGCGCACCACAGGCACCGAGCGCCACCCCCAGCCACACGAGGCCACGAAATGGACGCATCAGTTCCCGCAGGTTGGACTTTGGCGAAATGTACTCAGCCATTTATTTGCCCGCTTTACCGCGCTGTAATGGTTTTGCCAAGTGCTCAACTACCGTGGCAACCTGCGGCGGCTCCATCACGCTGAAGTGATTGCCCGGCACATCAATTAATTCAAAATCACCCAGACAAACATCCTGCCAATAAGGCGCAGCCATATGGCCTACGCCGGCGGTGACACCGAAGGATTGCTCTTCCTGGCAGCGCAAGTAGGTCATATCGCCAATATAGGGAGGCAGATCAAAACAGGCAGCGCGCATACTGTGTCGGCACACCCGGAAAAGCCCCGGTATCATCGCGGCTTCAACCGGCACACCCGCCTGGGCAGAGGCCATCTCGGTATAACCGGCAAGGCGCTGTTCCTGGGTGAGTTGAGAGCGTTGCCGCACGGCTTCCGCTACCGCTTTAAGCCCGGCATCACCATCGAGTTCTGCCATTGCACCGGCAGGAACACGACCGTTGTGTTTCTGCATTAAGGTCTCGATCGCGCGGGAAATATCTTCGCTCTCGATATGCTCACCAAATACCGCTTTTACCGGGTCGAGATTCAGGTTGGGGGCAAAAATCGCTTCGAAAGCCAGCTCTTCATCGGTATCGACAAACATTGGGATACTGTCGATCAGGCTCAGGTCAATCACATCGACACCGCGCTCCAGCAGTCTGCGCGAAACTTCCGTTGCCAGCAGGCCGCCCAGGCAGTAGCCAATTAACTGGCAACGCTGATAGCCCTCGTCGATGATTCTTTGGGCGTAATCATCAGCGGTGCGCTCGATTAACTCTTTGGCATCAATGGACAGATACGTTTCTGTATTGGCGACGGCAATTCCGATGACCGGGCCCAGATCCTGGGCCGCAAGCGCTTTGCCCAAGTGCTGGAAATAATCCAGGGTACCCAGGGCCGCATGGAACATAATCCGCACCGGCGCCCCTTCTTTGGATGCCTCTTTACCCTGGCCCTTACGACTGAAAGAAACCATCAAGGAGTTGCTGCCCTCGCGGGTAGTTGCAACCAGGTTTTCGCTATCAGTGTCTGCCTGTTCCTCGGCAACGGCACCCGGCTCAACTCTCAGTGCTCTGGCCAATGCCGCAACCGTCGGTCCATTGAGCATGTGGCGCAACAAGGCGTCGTAAGTGAACGATTTTGCCTCGGGAATCTCTTCCAACAAGCGCCCTGCAACCCGCGCCATAATCAGCGAGTCACCACCGAGATCGAAAAAGCTGTCCTGCCGACCCACATTATCGAGACCCAGTGCATTAGCCCAGAGCTTGCAGAGAGCCGTTTCCACAGGGTCCATCTGCTCTGAGTGGGCAGCCTCTTGTGCATCGCCAGTCGCAGGGCGCCAACCGGCGAGCATTTTGCGATCGACTTTGCCATTGGCGGTGAGCGGCAGCTGGTCGAGAACTTGTAAATGGGCAGGCACCATATGCGCGGGCAATCTATTCGCTAAGAAGTCCCGCAGTTTCCCGGCACTTAAATATTGCCGATCAGTTTTCATCTGCGCGGCCAATAAGTTCATACCAAAAGCAGACAAAGGATGCTCATCTTCCGGCAGGCAGAGCACTTGGCCAGCACCATGGGCTTTTAGCAGCGATTGCCATTTTTCGATAGACAGGAACTTGGTCGCCCCACAAGCGCGATCATCACCAGCAGGGTCCATCATAAAACCCTGGGTGAGCAGGATATGGGCGTGATCCACCGTTGGCTCAGTCAGGATTAACCAGCCTCCGGGCGCCAGCAATTCGACAGCACGGGCAGTTGCCGCCTCTGGATCTCGGGTACTGTTGAGCATCCCGGCACATAAAATGACATCTGCACTATTGGGTGCCAAACCCTGGGCGCGATAGTCTGTATTGAGATCCATTAACCCGAAACGCACCCAAGGCCACTCTTTAAATTGACGGCGAGCCTCAGTCAGGAAAAATGCGGTCATGTCGGTAAATAGATAGTCAACGTCATATCCATCCAACATGGGGATAACCGACGCACTGGTAGCCCCTGTGCCAGCACCCAACTCAAGAACCGTTAACCCTCTATCGCTCTGGGCGGCAATGCGGTTAATTAATGCGGCAACGGCGGCATTGTTATAGCGGGCGATAAGATCTTCCCGATAAAGGGACAAGGCCACCTGCTGGTCGCCTTGGGGGAACAATAATTCAAACGGATTTTGTTGATTCGCTAGTAACTGGGGTAATAACTCGACATGATCCCGATGATATTGCAGGAATTCCCGATTACAAAAACCACTTTCAATTCCCTGTTCAACGCGCTTCCACGCTTTATCAACAGCAGAGATGTCGACTGCCCGGGTACGCGTATATTTTTCCTCAGCAGCGGCGCTGATAGTGGATAAACTGAGCAGCTTTGCCTGAACGAGAAGGTCCAACCAACGACGCACCAGCCAGTGATGCTTTTCGTGGACTTCCGCTAGTGAAATAATTTCTTCTGCACTGTATCCCTGCTCGCAATCTGTGAATGCTCCCAGGCCCATCAAACCATGAAGCATCGACAACAGGGCCGCTTCTTCAAGTGCCTGCACATAGTCGCCGACACTGACAGCTTCCGGCTCACCGGCCTGGTAGTGCGCAAACTGACGCACTGAATTTACCAGCTCGGGATCGATAACCGCCGGCTCGGCATCATCCAAGCGGCGACTTTCCACAAAGCCCAACAGATTTAAATCCGCTCTCGAGTCGCCCTCTTTCCTCTCAATTACCGCCGCTGCTGTTGATACTGCGGGGTGGACCAATAATGCAGACTCCACTTCTCCCAGTTCGATACGGTGTCCGCGAATTTTTACCTGCCCGTCTTCACGGCCCAGGAATTCGAGTTCACCACCGGGCAAATAGCGGCCCAAATCGCCGGTGCGGTAAAGGCGCTGGCCATCCGTCGGGTGAAAGAAGAATTTCTGTTCAGAGAGGGTCGCATCACCGAGGTAACCATCGGCCAACCCCAGGCCAGTAATCATCAGCTCGCCCGCCACCCACACAGGGGCATCGCGCAACTGGCTATCCAGCACCCTGAAACCCTGGTTCGTCAGCGGCACGCCATAGGGAATACTGCTCCAGGCGGGATCGACTCGCTCAATACGGTGGTAGTTGGACCAGATTGCAGCTTCTGTAGCCCCACCCATGCCGATCAGGTCGAGTGCGGGCACATGGCGCCTGATATGTTCCGGTAAAGTAACCGGAATCCAATCTCCCGATAGCATTGCTAATCGCCATTCAGACAGCGGCCGAGGCTCTGTATCCAGATAGGTGGCCAGCATTTGCAGCTGTGCGGGGACAGAGTTCCACAATGTCACCCGGTACTCATCCATGACCTCCGCCCAGTGTGACGGGTCTGCACCACGGGCCGGATCGGGCAACACCAAAATCGCACCGGCCGCTAAGGGGCCAAAAATATCGTAGACCGATAAATCAAAACTGAGTTGGGCCAAACCCAAAATACGATCGCCCGGGCTCACGTCGAAGCGGCGATTAATATCCATCACCGTATTTAACGCGGCCCGATGATTAATCATCACACCCTTGGGCTCGCCGGTAGAGCCGGAGGTGTAAATTACATAAGCCAGCTGCTCCGGGTCGCCATTACTGGCTACCGGAATCTCGGTTTCAGGTGCCAGGGTATCTACACTGATCACCTGCACTTCTGATGGCCACTTAATTTGGCTGGCGAGGTCGCTGAGTGTCAGGACGTATTCCGCCTCTGCACTGAGCAACAATTTATTGAGCCGTATTTCCGGTTGTGCCACGTCCAGTGGCAAATAGATACCACCAGCCAGGAGCACACCGAGGGTCGCCGCTATCTGCTCTCGCCCTTTCGGCATTGCAATGGCCACGCGGCCACCCAGCTGGAAACCTTCTTTGCTCAGCGATTTGGCGATACCCGCCGCTTTTTTTGCCAGGTCGCCATAACTCACACTGCCATTGCTATCAATAATGGCAGTAGCTTCCGGCGTTGCCGCTGCCTGGGCAAATACGCCCTGATGCAATAAGTCTGAGGGAACTGGTCCATCGGTTTGATTGACCTGATGCCTCTCCTGTTGCTGCCACTCGGGTAAGGAGACTGGAGATTTGCTAAGCCATTGTCCATCGCCACCAGCGGCAAGCTCATTCAACAAGCCGGTAAAGGCCGCGAACATATCCTCTACCAGGCCCGATGGGAAAACGCCCTGGCGCACGTCCCAGTTAATTTCCAGGCCATCGGCATCATCTCTCACCTGGCAATCCAGGGTGACTTGCGGTGTCTGGGTGATTCCCCTGCCGGACTTTCTACCGCTATCAGGTTTTTCGGTATCACCCAGGCCAATAGCACTGGTAAATACCACCGGCATCAATGCGGCCTCGGGTCCTCGCGCTCGGGACATTTCCCGCAGCACTTCCACACCGGAGAACAAGCGGTGATCAATATCACTGAACAGCTGCTCGCCGATACTGGCCGCCCAATCGCGAAAGGACTTTCCTGTGGAATCACCAATCGCCAATACACTGACCGAAGTAAAATCCCCGATCAGCTGATTAACCTGAGGGTGTAAGGGCAATCGATTCAATAAAGTAAGACTCAGGCTGAAGCGTGGCTGACGACTCCAACGCTGCAATACCGCGGCGTAGGCAGCCAGTACGGCAACTGATGCGGTCAGTCCAGCAGCACCAGCTCGCTGCTTCAGTTTCTGCCAATGGGTAATATCCAGGCGGTAGTGATGGCGATTAAAGCGCACAGATTCCACTTCTGAGGCTGGCGGCAATACCGGTAGCTCAGGTGCTGTCGGCAGTTGATCGAGGCGGTCCAACCAATAGCGGCGATCGTTTTGGTAGCCCTGGCTGTCCAATAGACTTCGTTCGGCCAGGAGATAATCGCGAAAATCAATCTCCAGTGGTGGCAGGGCTGCGCCGGGGTGAGACAGCAGAAGATCGAGCTCATTAAATAAAATGCCCGCACTGGCCCAGTCCGCGATCAGTGCATCCATAGAGAAATGCACTATATGGCCTTTATCTGTGCGGCTATGGCGCAGCTCGAACATGGGCCACTCACCAATGGTGTAGTTGCGGTGGCCCAGTTCATCTCTCACCGATTCCAAGGCAAGCTCCAGAACCTCCTCGTCCAAACCGGTGAGGTCCTGGCTTTTCATTTCGTAGTGCGGCACTTGGGGGAGAACCCGCTGGTATCCCTCCTGCTCGATAACCGCCCGCAACATCGGGTGACGTTCAATGAGTTGGTTCCAGGCTTCCTGTAAACCTTTTGGATTTAATCCCGGGTATTCCAGCTCCAGGTAACCGTGACAAGCAACACCGCCGTAGCCAAATGCATTTTGTCGACCCAACAGGTAGGCGGTCTGCACATCGCTTAAAGGGAATGGTTCATGCCGATTTTCTCTATCGGCCTCAACCACCACTCCCAGATCCTGGTCGTTGCCAGCGGCTGTTTGAGCCGCGCTCAGTATTTCGATAATTTGTAACTTGTGTTCCCGCAGCCTCTGCTTGTGCTGCTCCGTCAGCAGGCCTTTAGCTGCGCGAAAGCGCAGTTGTTCAGACTCGGTCCATAGTTCCACCCCAAGCCCTTGTAATTCGTCGATCAGTTCCATAGCCGTCATGGGGTTAAAACTCCGTCCAATCGCTGAAAAATAAAATTGCCAACAAGCTCATATCACGCCCTCTTCCACCGTATCGGGATCAACATCCACTAGCGGTTCCATTGCGCTTAGGGCACCGGCAACATCTGCCAGTCTCGGAGAGGCAAATAAACGTCTGAGGGGAAGCAGCAAATGGTGTTGCTGTTTTAGGCGGTCGATAAACCGGGTTGCCAATAAACTATCGCCACCCAATTCAAAGAAATTTTGATCGCGGTTTATTACGGGCAGGCTAAGAAGCTCTTGCCAAATCTGGGCTACCAGGCGCTCGTTATCCGTCACCAGTTCAGCCGCTTTTTCCTGTTGCGGTTTTTCCACCGCATGCACGAGCTTTAATACTGAAGCCCGATCCAATTTGCCGTTTGCACTTAGGGGCATTTCCGGCAAAGTCACTATGAAATCCGGGATCATATAAGACGGCAGGTGGTGGCGAAGGTACTCGCGCAAGTCATCAGTACTAAAAGTTGGTGGACATTCAGGTTTAAGCACAACGGCAGCGACCAGCTGTTGTTCTTCTGTGGTCAGCACCAGCGCGCGCTGCACAAACATCTGACGATTAAATACGGTTTCGATTTCACCCAGCTCTATGCGATGGCCACGGACCTTGACCTGGCTATCGGCGCGCCCCAAAAATTCCAGGCATCCATTCGGCCAGTAGCGCCCAAGGTCCCCTGTGCGATACCAGCGCTCACCATCGACCGTAACAAAGCGCGCTTCGGTCAACTCGGGCGCCCCGCGATAGCCCATGGCGACACCATCACCACCGATCCACAGCTCACCCGTTGTCCAGTCAGGGCAGTCGCGCCCCTGGGTATCCATTACCCTGAATTTCTGGTTAGCCAGGGGGTATCCGTACGGGATCGAGTGCCAGCTTGGGTCAACGTCTATAACTTCAAAACTGTTGGACCAAATAGAAGCTTCCGTGGCGCCACCCAGTGCGATAAAACGGCATTCGGGCTGTACTTGTTTTAAGCGCTGGGGTAAATCCAGGCCAATCCAATCGCCGGAATTTAATACCAAACGCAATTTGCCAGGCGGTGTACCGGCACCGACAGTGAGTAACATATCCAGTAGCGCCGGTACCGTATTCCAGATGGTGATGCCGTAGTGACATACCCATTGATGCCAGCGCTCGGCATCCCGCCGGTCCTCCTCCTCAATCAATACCAGCGCACCACCAACCGATAGCAGTCCGAAGATATCGTAAACAGAGAGGTCAAAATCCAGGGCTGAAATGGCCAGTACACGATCATTTTCATCAACAGAGAAACGTTCGTTGATATCCGCAATGGTATTCCAGGCAGCACCGTGACTGATTTCGACGCCCTTGGGTTCACCTGTGGAGCCGGAAGTGAAAATGATATAAGCCAGTTGCTCAGGTTCTGTTGCAATAGGCTCAGAAATCGGTTCACCAATAGGAGCGAACTGTTCGGCCTGTTGAATTGCACTTTGGTCGAGTACCACTTTTACCTCGGCACGGCGCAACATTGACTCGCACCTTGCCTGCGGTTGATCGATACCAACAGGTAAATAAGCAGCTCCCGCTGCGAGTACTCCAAGAACAGCGGCAATCTGGTCGGGTCCTTTCGGCAGGTTGACGGCCACCACCTCGGCAGGTGAAACCTGGCTTTCCAATAACCTGGCAGCGATGCGCAAAGCACGCTCTGCCAGGACGCCATAACTCAGGGAATTATCGTCACCCCAATATAAGGCGATATTGTCGGGATTCGCTTTTGCTTGCTGGAAAAATCGCTGCGACAAATTATCCGTTGGGTCAATTGCGGTACGCTTTTCAAGCTGGGTTCTCAATTCCCGTTGAGACTTGGGTAATAAATCAGGCGGTGTGGAATCCCATTCAGCGTCACCCGCCCATTGGAGCAAGCCGATATAGGCCTGGAACATTTCCGCGCACATCCCCTCAGGGAAAAGCGCTTCGACAACATCCCAATTTAAGAAAACGCCACCCTCGACTTCGACCACCTGGTGATCCAGCCAGACTTGCGGCGTTTGTGTCAGGGCCCAGATGGGGTCCCGCAGAGGCCCATTTTCCGGTGCCGCTGTGCCACCGGGAATACCCAGTGCACTGGTGAAGACAACGGGCATTGTGGCTTCTGCGTCGCTCTGCCGGCGGGCTAATTCCCGCATCAGGCTAACACTGGAAATATCGCGATGTTCCAGGGCCGCGCCAACTTCCCCTTGTATTTTTTTCGCTCGCACCAACCAGCTGTCACCGGCCTCTGGCTGGTAACCCACCAGGGTCAGGGAGGTGAAATCCCCCATCACTCGATAGATATCCGGGTGAACTTCACGACGGTCGAACAGGGTAAGGTTCAAGCTCAGGTCGGGGCGACTGCTCCAACGACTAAGCACTTCGGCAAAAGCCGTTAAAAGGAGGCTCGAAGGCGTGATTCCCTGCTCAGCCGCGCGCGCAACCAGGTTTTGCCAGGTCCCTTTATCAATATGCTGTTGATGACGCACAAAGTGCGGGCGCTCAATGGATGCCGGCTCCCGTACAATGGGTAGCTGGGGCGCGGGAGGCAGCTCCGATAATTTGTGCTGCCAAAAAGTTTTTGCGGCAGCCAGGGGACCTTGGGGAAGATCACTATCAAATACTGCGGTAGTTTGCGGCAATACATTGCGCACATAGTCGCGGAAAGAGAGTTCGATAGAAGGTAGATGAGTTTCAGGGCTCTGATAAAGAATATTTAACTCACGATAAAACAGCAGAATACTGAAGGCATCGAGAATCAAATTATCCAAACCGATAGCCAATCGGGTATTGCGCCCACAGCGCACCGCACGGACATCAAACAGTGGCCATCGGCTGGGCTCAAACACCTGCTCCGCGCACTCCTGTCGCAGTTGCGCAAAAGCAGAAGCTGGATCGCGGTCTACCTCTGTAACATCGATGGAAAATCTCGGCACATCGGCAAGGATGCGCTGTCGACCTTCGCTGTCGAATACAGCCCGCAGCATTTCATGGCGGGCAATCATCGCGTTTAGTGCAGACTCCAAACGCTCCAGATCGAGATCAACAACGTCGTATTCGCGATAAAAATGACAACCGATACCACCCAAAACAAATTCCGGGTCCCTTCCCAGCCAATAGGCCCGCTGGACATCGGTAGGTTCAAAATCGGCGTACCGATTGGCCTTATCCGATTGCCAGGGTGTAACAGTAATTTCGGTAGTGCCTTTATTTCGCTGTGGGTTCTCAGTTGGATCTTGAACTAATGTCGCAGCAAAGTCGGCCAAGCTGGGCTGGCTAAATAATTCCGACAGTGTGACACCTTCAAAGCCAGACTCGCGCAGATCTCGCACAACACGGGTTGCTAACAGGGAGTCACCCCCAAGCGCGAAGAAATTATCATCCCGGGCTATATCAGTAACATCGAGGAATTTGCACCAGGCGGCAGCCACCTGCTGCTCTAATTTACCTTGCGGTGGGTTCTGCTTTGCCTGATGTTGCGCTATGGATTCATCGGCAAACTGCTGTAAACCGCCGCGATCAATTTTGCCATTGGCGGTAAGAGGTATTTCAGCGAGACAGCAAAGCTCACTGGGCAGCATGGCGCTGGTCAATCGTTGGGTCAGGAACTCCCGCAGGTCGTTCAAGGGTTCCTGCAACTGCTGCAAATCAACAAAGCACGTTTCTGGATTGATATTCCCTTGCGATAATTTGGATTCCAGAACGACAACCGCAACCACACCTCGCTGAGTCAGCAGTGCGACCGCTTGCGCAATCCCTTTGTGCGCGGTCAGTGCCGCTTCAATCTCGCCGAGTTCAATGCGGTGTCCACGCACCTTGACCTGATTATCGACGCGGCCCAAAAACTCCAGGCACCCGTTCGGCCAGTAGCGGCCCAAGTCTCCGGTGCGGTACCAGCGCTCGCCTTCGTCTGTCACAAAACGGGCTGCGGTGATACCGGGAGCACCGCGATACCCCAAGGCAACGCCAGCACCACCGATCCACAACTCCCCTGTCACCCAGTCAGGGCAATCGCGCCCTAGGGCATCCACCACTCTGAATTGCTGGTTGGCTAAGGGGTAACCATAGGGAATAGACCGCCAAGAGGAATCAACTTCTTTGACTTCAAAATTGTTCGACCAAATAGAAGCTTCAGTGGCGCCACCCAAAGCGATAAAGCGACAACCGGGGTTTACGCGCTTTAATCGTTCCGGCAGGTCGAGGCTGATCCAGTCGCCAGAATTTAAAACCAGGCGCAGCTCGCCAGCTGGAGTATCACCACCCGTGGTCAACAGCATATCCAACAGCGCCGGCACCGTATTCCAAACAGTAACGCCATGCTGACACACCAGCTGATGCCAGCGCTCAGCATCCCGCCGGGATTCCTCTTCAACCAATACCAGTGCTCCGCCGGCGGACAAGAGCCCAAAAATATCGTAAACGGAAAGATCGAAATCCAATGCTGATACGGCGAGCACTCGATCATTTTCGTTAACCGAAAAGCGCGCGTTAATGTCCGCTATGGTATTCCAGGCACTACCGTGACTAATTTCTACGCCCTTGGGTTCACCGGTAGAACCAGAGGTGAAAATGGTATAGGCGAGATCTTTTACCTCTCCCACAACAGGCTGGGATAAAGGCGCAACACCAGAGAGCACAGACAAGTTATCTATAACCAGCTTGGCTCCGGCAAGCTTTATCACGCGCTCTCTACGCAACGGTGGCTGGTCTATACCCAGCGGCAGATAAGCCGCTCCTGCCGCTAATACGCCCAAGGCTGTAATAATCTGCTCCGGCCCCTTGGGTAATAAAATACCGACCAAATCACCGGTCTCAACACCTTGAAGCTGTAAATACGCAGCCATCGCCAAAGCTCTGTGGGCCAACTCCCCGTAACGGATTTGATCACCGTTCCAATAGAGAGCCACTGCTTCAGGGCAGTTTTTAGCATTGCTAAAAAAATGTTCGTGTAATTGGTGAGGCTGGTATGGTTTGGCTGTGGAATTTACCTCCTGGCGCTGCTGCTTTTGCTCCGCTGGCAGCAGCGATGGTATCGGCTGGGCCCAGAATTCCGGGCTGCCGATCAGGCATTCCAGTAACTGCGTAAAGGCCGCAAACATGCCATCCAGGACGCCGGGAGCAAAAGCAGCTTCCCTCGCATCCCAGTTTACGGACAGGCCGCCTTTGAGCTCCATAACCTGTACGTCCAGCCACACTTGTGGCCCTTGGGAGATAATCCAATTGACATCTCCAAAGGCACTGCGAACTGACTCGCCAAATAATTCTCCCAGCCCAAGCGCACTGGTAAAGACGACCGGCGCAAACACCGTTTGTCCCTGTTGTCTGCTGAGGTCACGCAGCACCTCTACGCCGGAATAACTCCCGTGCGCTACATCCTGACGGAAGTTGTGTTGTAAGCGCTGTGCACGCTCAACGAAGGTTCCACTCAGGCTGCCCTGCCAGGCAAGCAAGATTGAAGAAGTAAAGTCTCCTACCAGGGAGTTGACATCCCGGTGCAGGGATTCCCGGTCGAACAGGGGGAGATTCAGCAGGAAATCTGACTCTTCGCTATAGACCGTAAGCACTTCGGCAAGCGCCGCTGCCAGGGTCATGGACAAAGTAATACCGTGACGGCTCGCAAATTCCGCCAGCTGGTTTTTCCGATCAGCAGACAGACTATAGTGGCGACGAACAACGCGACGAGTGTCTTTAGACTCAATACCTATTGCAGTGGGTAATTGAGGAGCGCCGGGCAAATCTGCCAGGCGATCCTGCCAGTGTTCTTTGGCCTGCTGCTTCTCAGCCTGCCGCTCTTCCTTTGAGTGAAGAGCGCTGCGGTCAGCCTGGTAGCGCGGATAACTGTAACTCAGCGGTACCAGTGACTGCTCTGGTTTCAGGTAGAGCTTGGCCAGGTCATTCAGTAACACGCGCAGGCTAAAGGCATCTGCGGCTACCATATCCAGATTAATATGCAGGCGTGTGCCGCCAGCTTTTAATTCCGCAGGTAACAATGAGAGCTGAACATCAAAAACCTCACCCTGCAATATATCCAGCTGCCGATGGGAGAGTTGCTCCCTAACAGCGATAAGACTCTGCTCCGCTTCTGCAGCAGTTTGGTGCCTGAAATCGTGAACCTTTAAACCGGGCCAGCTCACTTCAGCGGGAATCTGCTGTCGGCCATCATCGAGGATTTGAACACGCAGCATCCCATGTCGCTCGAACAGGGAGCGCACAGCCTGTTCCAATCGATCAGGTACTACATCCTGGCCATCAAACTCATGATAAAAATGTGCGGCAACGCCCCCTAAATATTGATTCGGGTCTCGTCCAATCCAATAGGCATGTTGCATCGGTGCCAAATCAAAGGGAGTGATTTCATCAAAAGCGCCCGGCACAGATAAATGTTCACTGGTACTTTCTTCAGTTCCAGTAGCCAACTGAGGTAGAGAAAGCCAGGCTTCCAATCGAGGCACCGCGATAAGATCAGCAAATTTTACTTTGATCTTTTTCTGCCTTAATTGGCCAGCTATCTTCATGATTTGTACTGAGTTGAGCCCCAGTGCAATTAAGTCATCCTGCGGATTAATGTCATTAATATCGGCATCAATAGCCTGACAAACTAAATCCTTTAACAAACTGGCCGGGCTGATTGGCTCTGATTTATTCTGCGGCTTCGGCGACAAGAGATACGCTCCTTATTGCGTCTCGGATAACACGCATTTTGATGCAACTTTCACGATACTCGTGAGTAGGAAGGGAGGCTTCAACCAGGCCGCAACCGGCAAATAGTGTCACCTTGCCCGAGGTAAAAAGCGCAGAACGCAGAGCAACAGCAAACTCCCCCTCCCCCTCAGCATTGATCCAACCAATGGGTCCGGCGTACCAACCGCGGTCCAGCCCCTCATTTTCACGGATGTACTTCAGTGCTTTTTTCCTTGGCAGCCCCCCCACCGCAGCACTTGGGTGTAAACCAGATAAGATATCCAATAGATTTACGCCATCTTTCACCAATCCCTCTAGAGGCGTCAGCAAATGCTGAATTTGCTTTAATTTACAGAGTTGGGGCGGTTCTGGTTCCGCTACGCTGTGGCAGTATTTGCGCAAAATAGAAAGGAGATGTTGGACAACCAGGTCGTGTTCGAAGCGGTCTTTATCACTATTAAGCAGAGATAATCCCAGATGATAATCACTTGCCGGATCTTTTCCCCGAGGTGCGCTGCCGGCCAGAGCAACTGTACTGACACGCCCTTCTTTAACTGCGGCTAAGCGCTCAGGTGAAGCTCCGACAAAGCAACTACGCTCTCGGGAAAAGGCAAACAAATAGGCATCGGGATAAGCCTCTCGCAAATATCCAAGAATACTTCCTGGACAACAATCCGCGTCCAAAGATTCCGAACGCGCGAGAACCACTTTCTGAAACTCGTTACGCTTGATTGATTCAACCGCACCAACGACGCGCTGCTGCCAAGCCGTTTGATGCTCATTACTACTGTTAAAGTCAGACTCGCCCAGCAATAAATTGTCGTTCGCGGAAGAGCCAGAGTTACGGGATAAAATAGCTTGCCACCTCGCCTTCACTTGCTCAGCGACGCGGTTACAGTCTGTTTGGCTCGTCACAATAAAATTCATTACCAGATAACTGCGATCCTCATCACAGTAAAGGGCCAACTCAGGCAGCGTGAGCACCCCAGAAGGGAAGTCTTGCCACAGGGATGAGGAGTCTTTTTGGCAATCAAAAGCAAACCCACCACACAAAATTGGTTGGTGCCCCCCACTTACAACGGAGGAAGACAATAATTTTTGCCAACTAGTTTGGATTTCAGACCAAGACTCTCCAGGAGCACAACTAAATTCAAAGGCAGAGCCAAAGCTCACAGAATAATTATCACTGGAGGGGGCTCCCCACAGGGAAGCGATCCGCTCATGTCGATAATTTGTGGCGAACAATCCAATCGGATTCTGCCTATGACACGGAAATGAAAATGATGCCAAAACTTCTGGCTGTACCAGACTCAACCTGGATTTGGCTTCCTGCAGACACGCCTCCAGGCCGGCATATTTAGAGCGGCCTTTCATACATCGTCCTCTACAGGCAAGCCATGCTCGGCTCGCCAGTGCAGCTTCTGCTGATTGATAAACCACTGGATAATGCCGCTAAAAAGCTGCTCTATATAATCGGCCGATAACTGATCTTCCTCAGCCCAACGACGACGATCGATCAACATAGACGCAACCCGATCCGGAGCGGGAATACTGGACTCATCCGGCTTGAACTGTGCTGCGGACAGAACATAACCCATACGCTGCTGCAACAGCCTGATGATCTCGCGATCAATGGAGTCGATACCCTCGCGGATTTCATTCAGGTTTTCACATTCCATTGGCAGCTTCATTGCTTGCATAGAAACTCCATCACCTAAGCAGTTCATCTTCCCATCAATAATGAAACGTTATAACATATCATTTGCGAAATCAACGGGATGTTTGTTTTGGATTTGGGCGTCAGGGTGGAGAGAGAGTGTGCTACTTGTTACTAAAGAGAAATAATTCGAACATCATCAAAAATAATGATCCCGGATTAATCGAGGCAGAGATCCGCTATCTATTGAACGATGGAGAATATAGGGCCGCTCAACAGCCCTATTCTCCCGGCAATTAATTTCGATAGTGTTACAAGAAACAGAAAGATTTTATACGGCCAACTTAACTTTACATGCAGTTAGGCCAAGCGGAGCTTCTGAACAATATGGCCAACCACCAGATCGGGACAATCTGACAGATAAAAATGGTTACCTGCGTATTCTTTCAATTGGAACTCACCATTGGTCCACTGCTGCCAACCCCGAGCTTCATCGGTGCTCAACTCAGGATCATCCCGTCCTAGCATCGCGGTGATGGGGCAATCTAAAAGTTGGTCCGAGGACATCTTGCTGGTTTCGATCAATCGATAATCCTGGCGTATAGTGGGAAGCAGCAGGGCTCTTAACTCAGGAATCTCTAATAATTCAGGGGCAGTACCACCAAGTTCAATAAGTTGTTGGCAGAGAGACTCATCACTCAACTGGTGTACGTTTCCACTCTTTTGAAATTGTGGCGCTTCGCGCGCAGAGACAAATATGTGTTCAGGACCGCGCAATTTTTCGCGATACAAGGAGAGAGCCAATTCATGAGCAACTGTAGCTCCCATACTGTGCCCAAATACTGCCCAAGGTTTATCGATGACAGGTTTGATAGCCCTACTTAACAAAGCAATTAAAGTTTGCATATCTGCGGGCATAGCTTCATTACAGCGTTGCTCCCTACCCGGTAAACATACGAGAACCAACTCTATGGAAGCTGGCAATAATTTCGCCCAGGGCCGGTAAAGTGATGCTGAACCACCAGCATGAGGCAAACACAAAAGTCGGATAGCCGCTTTAGGTTGAGGGCGAGGAATCTGTAGCCAAGCGCCGGACATAAATTTATCTCAATAAGAAATTTGAAGCCGTGAATACTAACTGTTAATTCTTAATTTAGAAATCCAAAGAAGATTCAAAAAATCACTCGCCTGCTCCACCCAAACATTTCAGGAGACCAGCATGGAAAATAATTTACTTAATGGTTACACGCCTCACCCGAAGGAACTAGAGGCTTTCTATCAGCAACAAGGAATTTGGGATAACCAACCTATTTGGGAGCTGATCACGCGTAATGCGAAAAACTTTCCCAACCGATGCGCAGTTCGGGATCTATCGGATCAATTAACTTACACAGAATTGGTTAACGAGGCCGATAGTATTGCCGCAGGCCTGGTGGTACAAGGCTACAAAGCTGGGGAGCGGGCAATACTCCAGTGGAGCAACCAGGTCAGTTTTATTACAGCCCTGCTCGGCTTATTTCGAGCGGGACTGGTTCCTGTACTAGCTTTGCCTGCACATCGCCAAAATGAAATATGCCATTTTGCACAGGTCTCGGGTGCCAGTATCTATATCACTTCAGGAGCGGAAAGTGGTGAAAGCCGTCACAGCATGATAGAACAAATTGCTTCGCAATCTCCGACCTTGCGAGGCATATACAGCTCTGATGAAAATGACACATTCCCTCCCCTGCCCAGAAGAGAATGCCAAGGCTTCACCCCAGTTCCCGTAGACCCCAACGCCCCAGCCTTATTCCTCGTTTCCGGTGGCACTACAGGACTTCCGAAACTTATTCCACGCACCCACAATGACTATCGTTACAACATTACCTGCGCTACCGCCGCTTGTAATTTAGGAAAAGATGAAATCTACCTGGCAGTACTCCCCGCCGCCCATAATTTTCCACTGGGTTGCCCCGGCATTCTGGGCACGCTATCCATGGGTGGGCAAGTAATATTCACCAAAGATGCAAGCCCGGACTACTGCTTCGAGCTGATAGAGCGCTACGGCGTAACCGCCACAGCCCTGGTCCCAGCACTGGCTCAGGTCTGGACTGCAGCGACAGAGTGGGAAGATGCTGATTTAAGCTCTCTCCGCTTACTGCAAGTCGGTGGCTCAAAGCTGAGTCCAACTGACGCCAATGCTGCAATAGATGCTTTTCCCGGTGCACTACAGCAGGTATTCGGTATGGCCGAAGGCTTGATATGTTACACCCACTACGAAGATAACGATGAAACCATCACCAATACTCAAGGCAGACCTATGAGCTCCCTCGATACTCTAAAAGTGGTCGATGAGTACGGACAGGAAGTGCAAGCCGGAGAAGAAGGAGAGCTGCTCACTCGCGGCCCCTATACACTGAGAGGCTATTACCGTGCAGAAGAACATAACCGACGCGCTTTTACCCCAGATGGCTTCTATCGCAGCGGGGATCGTGTACGCATTCTGGACAATGGCAATATTGTAGTTACCGGGCGACTCAAAGATGTTGTGAATCGGGGCGGGGAAACATTTGTATGCGACGAAATTGAAGAGCACCTACTCGCCCACCCCAGCATTCAACAAGCAGCTGTTATGCCCTTGCCGGATAAAGTGCTAGGAGAGCAAGTTGGAGCAGCTATTGTATGTGCAGATAATGCGCCCACCCTAAAAATGTTACGCAACTTCCTGACCGAAAGAGGCCTGGCCACCTTTAAGCTACCAGAACATCTTAAAGTATTATCTCGCCTTCCAGTTACCCCCGTAGGTAAAATTGATAAGAAGAAGCTTTTGGAGCAAGAAAATCAGTAGGGAGTAGATTAGCCCTAATGCATCACTGAACAATCAATTTCGATTAGTTTAGTGATGCTACTGGCCAAAAAAGGACGTACTTTTTAAATAAACACGAGGGCAAATACTCCATACCGCGCCTAATTATCCGCTCAACCTACCCAGTGGCTATCTCTTAAACCCTGCCGACATGCACTAATAGCGGGTATTGCAGCTACTATCAAAGTACTAACAAGCACTGCCCCCAAAAGCATGATTGTATGTTCGCCCATACTAAATCCATCAAGATAAACTCCAAACTGATCTGCCAACAGCGGCTCAACCAGCCAGACTCCTAATATAAGCCCTGCAACTGCGATTACAGCACCTAAAAGCAAAACCAATAGTGCCTCAGCCTGGATCAATAAAAATAGAAACAATGGGCCCGATCCTATAGTCCTCAGCAATGCTATCTCTGATCTTCGCTCACGCATCGTAGAAAGTAGCAAGATACACAAGCCAAGTAATGCAGCTAAAACAACCATCGCAGAGACAAAAAATAATATCTTTTCAATACCTCCCAGTATCTGCCAGAGCTCCGATAATGCAATGCCCGGCAATATTGCCAATAGAGGCTCCTTGGAATATTCGTTAATTTTTCTCTGCACCTGGAATGTAGCCATTGGGGAATTAAGCCCCAGCAAAAAGGCAGTAATGTTATCTGGCACCAGATCATCATGCTCCACATCAGCGCCGTGGACCGCTTCCAACCCTGCCAAGCTTACGTACAGAACTCGATCTACTGGAGTACCTGTGGGTTTGAGTATCCCCCTAACAACAAATGAATTTTCATCGTGCTCAGTAAAATGAGTTCCAACCAAGCCGTGCGCTAATGTTAGGGAGTCATCGAGTTGGTAGTCTAGCTCACGAGCAACCTCCGCCCCCAATATCACACTAAAAGCATCGACAAAATTCTGGCCACTTGAAAGCTCCAATGGCCTCTTATTCCGATACCGATAGTGATCGAGAAATCCAGTTGAGGTTCCCACCACTCTATAACCTTGATGTGAATCTCCTAAGGATAGGGGAATAGCCCAATTAACTTGCGTGAGCTTAGCAAATTCCTGGTAACTCTCCCATGAAATACGGTTACTGGCATTCCCGATATGGAATATGCTGTACAGTAATAGATTTAACTGTCCAGTGGGCGCTCCAACAATAAGATCTACCCCTGACACCGTACGACCAAAGCTGCTTTTAGTATGGCTTCGCAACTGCTCGATACCCAACACTAATATCAAACTCACTGCCACAGACAAAACGGCCAGGGATACACTTCCCTTACGCTGCATCAGGCTATGCCAGGCAAGCTTAATAAACATCGGCCAACGCCTCCGGTGCAGTATCCCAATCGGGCCTGAGTTTCCAGGCAATATTTATTTCGCGCATATCCGCAACCAAAGGGAAGTGTCGTTCCAGGGAGCTATCGTGACTGACAAAAACCAGTGTGCATTTCTTTTGCTCACAAGCATTCATCAACAGCTGGACAAATGCATCTCTCGCTTCGGGGTCTAAAGCTGATGTAGGCTCATCAACCAGTAACAATTCCGGTTCATTGATCAATGCCCGCACAATTGCCACTCTCTGTTGCTGCCCGACACTCAAGTGGACCACTTTCTTGGGTAAAACCTCTTCTCCCAAACACAGCCCCCCTAGCAACTCCCTAACCCTGCCTCGAAAATCGCCCCGGAAACCAGCGAAGTGGGTGGCGACACGAATATTATCCTCCACACTCAAATAGGGAATCAGGTTAAATTGCTGGAAAACTACACCAATATGTTTCGCCCTGAAACGATCCCGTTTGCGTTCACTCAGTGCACCCAGAGGTAGACCTAGAACCTTAAGGCTTCCAATTTTTGTATCCAGTATACCTGCCAATAAGTTTAAGAAGGTTGACTTTCCACTGCCGGAGCGACCACGTAAAAATACCTGCTCACCAACAGGCAGCGACCAATAAGGGACTTCTAAAACTGCTGGGCCTGTTCTATAGGCAAAGCGCAACTGCTCCACTTCAATCGCAAGTTTCAATTTTGTTGTGAAAGTATTCATCTTGCACCTCATTTGCAGCATGGATTCTTGCAAACATATACATAATGATATATCACATCATTTTATACAGTAAATAACCCCTAGCTATGAACAGATACCCCCTCTCAACAGCCTGTACCCTGGCCACCGCGCTATTGGTTGCTGCCTGTGATACTAGGGTTGAAACCAGTCAAGTTTCACCCCCAGTTCAAGAACACACTCAAGTCAAACAAATAAATATCAATTATCGCGAAGTCAGCTGGGAAGAGTTAATCCCAAAAGGTGACCTGGATGCGTTACTCAACCCACCAGAATACATAGATGATATTGTTGAAGGCTCGGCTGCCGATTCAATGCCTACAACATCGACTATTTCCGAAATAAGCGAAGACGAAAGTCGTTACCAAGCTGCTTTGACCTCTACCCGAATAAAACCAGAGTTTGACAATCAACAGATACGTATTGCCGGATTTATCGTCCCGATTGAATTTAATGATGAACTAACAATTTCCAGCTTCCTTTTTGTGCCCTATTTCGGAGCCTGTATTCATCTGCCACCCCCACCGCCAAACCAGGTTATCCATGGCAGTTTTCCTGAGGGAGTTCAAATTGAGGCTCTGTACGAACCCTTCACTATAGAAGGGAAGCTAAGAACGCTGAAAAAAGAAAGCGAGTTCGGTACTGCAGCTTACAGTATGGAGGTGGATAGGATTCATCCCTATAAAGAATAACGCCCCGGGGAGTGCTGCTCACCCGAGGACGCTATTTCAACTATTGTCGGCTATTGACCCATCTCCCGAACCAGGTATCCGGCACCGTCAATATTCTCCATTACCCAGAGGATATAAGCGATATCCACATGTATCGCCCGGGTACTATCGGTAAAGTCCCAATCAGCATTGATGCTATCGTAGGTTCCATCGAACACAACACCCACCAGCTCACCGCGACCATTCATTGTCGGGGATCCTGAGTTACCGCCCGTAATATCTACGGTACTTAAGAAATTAACCGGTACTGAATCCAGCTGCTTTTCATAGTAACGGCCAAAGTTCCTCTTATCGATAGCTTCCATCAAAGCTTTGGGGGCATCAAAGGGGTCCTCACCTGTGTACTTCGCCTTAATACCACGCAAGGTTGTAAAAGGTACAAAACCTTGCTTACCGTCATTACCATCGGCAGCCTTTTTAATCGTTCCGGCTGGTGGCTCATAGCCTTTAACCAGGCCATAGGTCACGCGGAGGGAGCTATTTGCATCTGGATAGACCGGCTTACCTTGGGAGTGGTAATAATCTATCAGCATCTCCATATACTGTGGGCGCAATTGGGCGAAGCGCCCTTTCATGGATTCCTCATGCTCTTCACGGGCAAGCATGTCATCGTACATGGCCATTGCCAGCTGGATAAACGGATCCTTGCTCTCTTTAAAATCTTCAGGCTTTTTACCGATCCACGCTTCACGTACCTCGACATCGGAAAGCTCTGTTTCCTTATACATTTTGTCGAGAGTTGCCTCTAAGTCAGTATTGCCTTTGCCGATATTCAAGAAACGATCAAAACTGGCTATACGCTGCTCCTTCGGGAGCGCCTGATACCGGTCCAGGAAGTAGAGCCAGATCTGTTTGTCGACTGATGGATGATAGCTGCGCTCTATACGACGCATGCCCTCTTTGAATCGGGTTAGATCCCGTTCCTGATAACCCGGCTTGCGCTCAACATCGGGTTTTTCGTTCTCTTTGGCCAATCGATACAGTTTGCTCGCGGCACCCAGCATGGCTGAACGATCCATATAATCGATGGCCAGGTCCTGTTCACGGGTTGATTCTTTTTCTACAACCAGCGCCTCAAGATCATCGATCGTCGACTGGTATTTTTTCTCGCGGGCCTTGTCTGAATCCACCCAAGCTTGCAAATCTTTTTCCAGCTTTTCTTTACGCTGCAATAGATCACTGCGCTGGTAACCCTCCATCATACCGGTAAAGTTTTTAGAGTAATTATTCAAACCTGCCACGAGGCTTGCATACTTTAACTCTGCATCTTTATTGTCGGCAGTTGCCGCACCAATCGTTTCCGACCATTCACCCAGTACCCGCTGCATGTTTGGGTAATACCAGTTGAAGTTGCTTTCCACTTCCTGGGCAGTGCGATAACGGTTGGTACGCCCCGGATAACCGGCAACCATCACGAAATCACCTTCTTTAGGCCCTTTTGCCGCTACAGGCAAATAGTGCTTGGGCTCGTAAGGGACATTATCTTTGGAATAATCAGCCGGTTTACCATCTTTGCCAACATAGGCGCGGTAGAAAGCGTAATCGCCGGTATGGCGAGGCCACATCCAGTTATCGATATCGCCGCCGAATTTGCCAATCGAAGACGCCGGCGCATGAACCAAGCGCACATCGCGGATTTCCAGCTGCTTAACCAGGTAGTAGTTCAAACCGCCGTAGTAGCTATAGACCTCACAACGATGGCCCGGATCTTTTTCACACTCGGAAACCAGCGCCTTCTCCGCTTCTTCGATAGCGGCAAAACGTGCAGCACCATCCATCTCATCTGTCAGGCGTTCGTTAACCTTGTCCGTTACTTCGTTCATTGCAACGGTGACGTAGACGCGGGAGCCCGGTGCAGCAGGCAGCTCTTCAGACAAATCTCCGGCCAGGAAACCTTCAGCCAGTAAATCCTTGGATTCAGTTGAATTGTATGAAATTGAACCGTAGGCGCAGTGGTGGTTGGTAATCACCAATCCCGTGGGAGAGACAAAGGAAGCGGAACATCCCCCCAGGCTGATCACCGCGTTCATTGGAAATTCGGTAAGCTTGGTCATGCTGGCTGGGTCCAGCTCCAGGCCATGAGTCCGAAGCTCTTTGGACAGCTCAGGCAACTGGTGAGGTTGCCACATGCCTTCAGTCGAAACGCTCTCTTTCTCTGCGGCAAGGCTGGCGCAGCTCGCTCCAGCAAATAATGCAGCAGTTGCAACTCCGTAAACAATAGAATTATTGATTTTCATATTTACTCAGCAATATTTAAAAAATAACAGGTTAATTTTGGTTAATTCCCAACGCTAACCCTGTCTTTTCCGGTACACCGAAAATTCACATATAAACACGGCAGGCTGACAGAGTAACATACCCTCCCCGGCTGCAGGCCGGCACGAAGCTGCACCCCTAGCTAAACCCTGCCAATCATTGCCATTATTTCCCTGGCTTTTCCACTCAAATGGGATAAACCATAAATACACAATTGATACACTGTATCATTTTGATCCAATCAAATCTGAACAAAATGTGAATTACGACGACAGCAAGAAAGAAATCTGCGATAAACAGTTTTGCAGCTAAAAAGAATATCGCCGAATAACCTACTTGCGCCAGGCACTGGTCAATACGCCTCACCAGGGCTCCCTCCAGCTATCAGAACTCCCGATGAATTCGGGCTTCAAGCTTGATTCTCCCCAATATTGGAGGTTGCCTAGGCCGACCATCCTCAATATGATATGTTATATCATAGCCAAACTTAAAGGATGGGTAGTGTGAGTGAGGAATTTAGGTATTGCACCGCCCGCCACAGCAGAGAGCAAAGCAATTAAAGCCTCTGAAAATAGTGTTTATTAGCCGAAGTTACTTAATTGGAGATTAGCTTGAGCCTGACCGACTTTACAGAAAGAAGCCATGAGACACTTATCACACAAGCTCCAAGTGCTGAACTGGCTCCGAAAGAGGAAGGACTGTCAGTGGCAGACCTGCCAAATACCCGTCGGGCCGTATCTGCAGATAATGGAGAAGTTTTAGCAGATATTTTCCAAGCTGATATCAATATGGCCATCTGGCAACGGGAACTGTCCAGTAGCATAGCCAGTGATTGCCGCACCCTCTTAAGTAGTGGTGTCCATCCCAACCGTAGGATTCTATTACCTACCGCCAAGATCGAGCGTCTCGGTGAAGCATTGCCAGAGCTTGGTCCCTACCCGCACTTGTGTGCTGATATCCAGTTACTGGCAGATATGTTCAGTTACCTATTCGAGCTAAGCGGAGTCGGTATTCGTTTAACAACCCTGAACGGTGCAATGTGCCCCAAGTTTCATGTAGATCGGGTGCCCTGCCGATTGATTACGACTTATTTAGGCACGGGGACTGAGTGGCTGACTCCAGACTCTATTGACCCAAATACGCTCGACTTAAAGGCTAACCAGGAATTCCCCTCAACTTCCATCAATCACCTGACATGCGGCTCAGTTGCTCTACTCAAGGGCGAACTCTGGGAGGGCAATAAAGGTTTTGGCCTAATCCACCGCTCGCCCAGTGTCGAGCCCGGCCAACTGCGACTGCTACTCACATTCGATTTCGGATCCGCCGACGAATGACGAGCGCTTACTGGGACGTAAAAATTCTATTAGGAATAACTCATGAAACTTACCGCGAACCTTTTCGCACTGATGACTCTTTCAAACTTGGCCCATGGAATTTCCGGACAGGTATTAGATACTTCTGGAGAGCCCATCTATGGCGCCAGTATTGAAGTCGCGGGAAGTCGACAACAGACCCAAACAGATGCCCAGGGCCGATTTTTACTTGAGGTGAATACTTCGCAACTCCGCGAAATCCACATCAATGCCCCAGGGCACAGCCACAAGACAATAATTCTAAAGGCCGGTCAGGATGAGCCCCTCATGGTTACCCTGCAACACACCGTTATCGAGCAAATCGATGTAACAGCCACACCATTACATGCCTCCACTATTGAATCGGCACAACCTGTAACCGTAGTAGCTGGCGAAGAGCTACGTAGAAAACAAGCCTCCACTCTGGGAGAAACCCTCAAAAATGAAGTGGGAGTTCATTCCAGCTACTTTGGACCAGTAGCCAGTAGTCCAATCATCCGGGGGCTCAACGGCCCCCGTGTTCTGATTACCCAAAATGGACTCGACAGCGCTGATGCCTCCCGAGTTGGCCCAGATCATATCGTCGCCACAGAGACAATTACCGCAGAGCAGATAGAAATCCTGCGAGGCCCTGCCACCCTGTTTTATGGGTCCGGAGCCATCGGTGGTGTAGTCAATGTGGTAGACGAGAGAATACCCACCTCTGGTGAAAACAGGACTGCTTATTCGCTGGGAAGCAATACTGTTGCAAATGAGCGCGAAGCTTCACTGGCTCATACCGGCGGTAATGACCAGCTGGCATACCACGTGGACAGTTTCTGGCGCAAAGGTGACGACTATGAAATTCCCACCTCGGGCGACCATGACGAACATTCCAGAGGAGTATTAGAGAACAGCGATTCAGAAAGCAACGGGTTCAATATTGGTGGCAACTGGTTTTTAGATAATGGATCTATCGGCCTTGCCTATGGACGCCTGGAGCGAGTTAATGGTATTCCCGGGCACGGTCACTCTGATGAACACGAAGATGATGAATCAGAGCATCATGATGAACATGAAGAAGAAGTAGTTTCTGATTTGAAACAGGACCGATGGCAGTTGGTCAGTGAACTGTCTCTGGACAACATATGGTTGAGCGGTCTGGACACCAGAATTGGATACACAGACTACGAACATTCTGAAATCGAAAACGACGCTGTCGGTACAACATTCAGCAATCAGACACTTCAAGCTCGGGTCAACCTATTACTGCAAGAAAGGGCCGGATGGCGCGGCGCAATAACCCTGGAGAGCAAAACTACAGATTTTGAAGCGATAGGTGAAGAGGCCTTCACCCCGCCGAGCACAACAGGAAGCTCAGCAATTGGGCTGATACAAGAAAAGCACACGGGTGAATTCCTATGGCAATTAGGGGCCCGTATCGAAAGAGTCACGGTTGAAGCTGCCGATGATGAATGGGAAGGAGAAAATCTAGATAAACTGGCTTTCACGCCCTATAGCGTTTCTGCTGGCTTGGTCTGGGATATCGCCGCCAATTACAATGCCGGGATCTCTTTTACCCACGCACAACGGGCCCCCAGCGCCGCTGAACTTTTCTCGTATGGCCCCCATATCGGCACCAGTAGCTTCGAAGTCGGCGCGCTCTTTAAACTGAATGATGACACAGAAGAACCCTATTTTTACTATGAAAACAATGTTGATGAAGAGGTATCCAACAACATTGACCTGAGCTTTCGCAGGCATTCAGGAAATATCGGCTGGGTACTGAACTTATTCTACAACCAGATAGATAATTTCTACTACGAACGCAATACGGGCTACACCAGTGAAGACTTTGAAGAACACGATCACGAAGAAGAAGAAGAGAGTCATGATCATGGCGAACTGCCGGTTTATGTTTTCGATCAAGCGGATTCGACACTCTACGGTCTAGAAGCTGAATTTGCCTGGCAATTATCCAAGCCTCTCACACTGACATTGTGGGGAGATACTGTTCGTGGAAAGCTGGATAACGGAGGTAATTTGCCTCGTATCCCACCCATGCGACTGGGCGGCATGCTAAATTATAGCTCCAATGGGTGGGATGCAGGGATTGAGATTACGCACGCGTTTAAGCAAACCAAAGTCGCAGAACTGGAAACTACCACCGCTGCTTACACACTTTTGAGTACTGAGATTGCGTACACTTTTCTAGGAAATCAGCACAACCTTACAGTCTACCTCAAGGGTAATAACCTAACTGACGAGTTAGCCTATGTGCATTCATCCTTCCTGAAAGAACTTGCTCCACTCCCCGGGAGGAACTTTAGTCTTGGATTGCGGGGCATGTTTTAATTAAGGGAAGCTCTAGTCAGTCAAAAAAAACCATCGGCAATGATTATTACCGGTTGTTTTTCTTTTATATGAGTAGTACTCAATAAGTACTGAGAAATATTCTAGCGTTTCTATAAATTCACCCATAGGACGTGCAGTTACCAAAAGTCTAATTAGGAATTAACATGACTCAGCCAATAGTACCCGAAGATTTTAATGCTTGGCTGCATTGTATTACGATAGAATGCGGTATTGAGCTAACACCAGGCTTTGTTGATGAACGTATCAGCGCACTCCAAGATAAGAATAACTACCATACCCGTAACTTTGTTCTCTTATATGGGCAAGAGCACCACCAGAAAGTCCTCAACTGGTTTAAGCAAGTGCGTGAAAAAATATAATCTAGCACCTATCAACACTTTCGGCCTATCTGCGAAAAATGAAAATCTGACAAAGAATATAAAAATCAATCCAACTTATCAAAATGAAGAAAATGTAAAGATTTTTTAGTCATATATCACCACCATATAAAATTTAGATATCCATCCACCTCTTTATTTAGCGACAGCCTGTGGACCATTTTTAATGCTCCGGCAGTGCCATGACGCGACTTAGCTTTCGCGCATCTAGAGTCAGGAATGTTCCTGAAGGGGTTTGTTAGTAAATAGAAGGAGCCAGGTTAATATACCTGGAAAAACTATGTTTTTGCTCCGCTTGAGCCTCTATTTAAATAATTTTCTTATTGTGCCAACCTTTGATTTGCGGGGAGAAGTACCCTAAATAGATATGAAAGAAAAATACAATAGGACTATTCCACTCACTGACAAGCGGAGATCCCGGAATTTTCCGTTTTTCTTTAGATGTTTATGCTGCGTTAACAATCGCTCAGTAGATATTCAATCTGGTTGGCTCGGGCAATAATCTGATTGTCGAGGCAAATGGGAGTCTTTCGCAGATACGTATCCGTCTAAATGCTGATTTAGGAGGCACCAGACTTGAAGAGATACATCTGGCCATAGACATAAAACATCTATTTTCGCAGATATATACGAGTAGCAAATCAATTTAACGATCAACGGACCGTATAGATAAAATCGAATATCATTTTTAACGATTGGCTGAAGCCGTGGAAAGGCTCAGAATGATACAGGAATCACTTTTAAATTTCAGGGGGCCTTCCCACACAGTATTTAGCGGGCATTTCATCTAAATCAACTGCCTTCATAAGCTGTCTACTTGCCTCAAGATAGGACTCTGCAGTTGCGCCTGACCAATAACCCGTATCACAAGTCAGAGAAACACAATCCCCTCCAAAAGTTACAAAAGGCTTATCACGTACAATCTTGCATGTGCATATGGCCTTGAGCGGATTCATTGGGTCGACAATACAAGGCTGATCCAGGCAATCTGTCCACGGTTTACCCTCGGGGCAGGAAAGTACAGGCTTAGTAGGAGCCTGAGCGAAAGAAAATGTCGACAAGGCTTTTTTAACGCCGTTTGAGTTGGTCGCAGGTATCCGGGTTTTACATTCTGATAACCCAAAGTTCAATCCTTTGTTAACATCACACCTACATATTGCATTTGAATCCGGATTCCTGGGGTCTGGAATACAGGGGGCAGATGTGCATAAGACATACTCATTACTGCAAATGATACCCTTGCCACTTTTGATGGAATTAAGATTGTCTTCTTCAGCTGACGTTTCGAATCTCACAAAGACAAGGGCAATCAAAACCACTGTGAGTAAAAATGAATGCTTCGTCATGAGTGTCTCCCTTGGAATTTAAAAGTCGAATTGAATATAAACTGATATTTCCCATTTGAAGATATACTTTTGTAGCGCTCAAAAGATAGTCTCAAGTTACATCTACAGAGACTATCAATAATGGATTTTAACGCCTACGTTCTCATGGATCTTCTCGTATAAAGTAAAGACGGCCTGGCATATAGGAGAACAGAGCGAGATAGAGAACTTATTCCGCCGGCTGAGAGGGTTCAGAGGTCTTACCAGTCGTTTTGATATTTTAGATTCTTAAGAGGTTTTTCACTTATTGAAAACAGGTTGATTAATAATAATTGGACCCAGTGGCTATTATCACTAATGGCCACAACAGTAGAGCTGTATAACGGTGCCAACAGCCATAATAAGTGACTGAATTTGGTTAGAGTGAGTGAGGTATGCTGAAACTCCACATATCACTCACTATTCATAGTGATTAACTAGTATATGATCAGATTACAAACTGAACTCTACCCTACTCTCACCTGACTTTAAGGTATAGCTTTTATTTTCACTGCTATTATTTACAGTAATAGTGTTCACTTGGTCCCGCTCAATCTCCATCAGCATCGATTGCTTAATGCTCAATTTTTTACTGGAAAGATCTACCAAAGGCACTTCCTGATATATCCAGATATCATGAACATCGGCTTCCATACCTACCCAATTGAGATTTAACACATCGCCATTTTTCTGGCTAACCTGGAATCTTGAATTGACATAGTTCTCCATCTGTTGTTGTGCTTCATTCAACTCTTTACCGGCACTTATTGACAAAGCTTTTTCAATATCAGCAACAAAAAATCGGTGGGAAATCTCCAGTGTTTGAGTGCGTTCATTTACTGAGAGGCTAGTCAAACCAAAATGATAGCGATGTGCATTTACCTGGAGTGCAATTACTGAGGTCGTTACTACCAGCAAAAAGGAAAATAAAACTTTCATCAATTACTACCAATACATAATGAATGTTTCAGATGGATATTTTGCGTCAAAAACACAAATTGCAGCTCCCCAAACCAATTATCAGTGAGCTGCAATTTTCTCCAAGGTTTAACCTGCCTCTTTAAGTTCTACATCCCAATCCTTCATCAAATTACGCTGCTTTTCATCCTTAAATAGCTCCAGGCGCGACTTGATAATGCGGCGTGGGTAGAAGTTGTTCTCTACATTGACATCTGCTGTTTCCCAGTGGGGATCAAGCACTACTGACTTGAGCACCTTGCTCTTATCCCTCACCAGCATCTTGGAGGTCTTCTTAGCATTGCGAGTCCAGATTTCAGCGGGGATACGCAAATCCTCAACACTTCCATCTTCATATTCCAATCGCAGGAACAGGGGCATTACCAAGCCACCAATATTGCTAAAGTCCAGCACGTAGACATTACTCTCAACCTTGAGTAAATCTTTTTCCCAGTCCTCCAGACCCTCCAGCTTACTTCGGTAGCTATTGCGATCTGCATTGGAAACATCAAACTCGTCGTGCTTGTTATAGAAGTCTTCCAATTCCGGTTTACCATCAACGATACGGGTCAACTTTCTCGCGCGGTTCTCAATAACAGTGATAGTCTCTGGTTCCCGTTCATGCTGAGCGCGCTTCCAAGGTCCTTCCACTTCAGGGTTTTGTGTACCAACGGTGTAGTGGTGTACGGCATCAAGGCTGATATCAACATTATCAGTAGTGTAGAACCAGCCGCGCCAGAACCAATCCAGATCCATACCTGATGCATCTTCCATAGTACGGAAAAAATCTGCAGGCATAGGACGCTTGAACTTCCAACGCTGGGCGTACTCTCGGAAAGCGAAGTCGAACAGCTCACGTCCCATAATGGATTCACGCAGGATATTCAGTGCAGTTGCCGGCTTTCCGTAGGCATTGTTACCGAGTTGAAGTACTGATTCCGAGTTCGTCATAATCGGAACCTGGTTCTCGCTCTTCATATACTCGACAATTTTTCGCGCATCTCCGCGGCGAGATGGATACTTTTCCTCCCACTCCTGCTCAGCCAGGAACTGTACGAAGGTGTTTAGCCCCTCATCCATCCAGGTCCACTGGCGCTCATCAGAATTAATAATCATCGGGTAGTAGTTATGCCCTACCTCATGAATGATGACCGAGATAAGCCCATACTTGGTGCGGCGGGAGTAAGTACGCTTACTACGGTCCTCCTCATCAATTTCTGGCCGCGGACCATTAAAGGTGATCATGGGGTATTCCATTCCCCCCACAGGGCCGTTGACTGAAATAGATACCGGATAGGGATAATCAAAACTGTAGCGGTTATAGACGTCTATTGTATGAATAATGGACTCTGTAGAGTACTTATCCCACAGAGGAGTGCCCTCTTCTGGATAGAAGGACATTGCCATTGTGTCGGTACCGCCCTTTTTATAACCCTGTGCATCCCACAAGAACTTACGCGAAGATGCCCAGGAAAAGTCACGGACATTTTCCGCTTCAAAAACCCAGGTTTTGCGCTCAGTTGAACGACTTTTCTCATTTTCCAGGGCCTCGTCCTTAGTGACAATCATCACGGGCTTATTCGCAGTACGGGCCTTTCGCAAACGCTCACGCTGCTTGGAAGTCAGCACATCCCTCGGATTTTGAAGAACGCCGGTGGCGGCAACGATATGATCTGCCGGCACCTCGATAGCGACACGATAATTTCCAAACTCAAGCGCAAATTCGCCGCTCCCCAGGAACTGCTTGTTTTGCCAGCCGCTAACATCGTTATAGGCGGCCATACGCGGGAACCATTGGGCTATTTCGTACAGGTAGTTATCATCGCGCTTGAAATATTCAAAACCGGAGCGACCACCCAGCACTTTTTGCTCAACAACTTTGTAAGCCCAACCAATCTGGAAGCTCACACTGGAACCGGAGGCCAGTGGCTGGGGCAGGTCAATTCGCATACCAGTATCAACAATAGTATGTCTAAGCTCCCTCCCCCGTGTGTCAACCACTTTAGTAATCTGGTATCCCCCTGGAAACTCCCCAGATACCACCGCATGACGAAAACTATTAAACGGGATGGTATCCGGGGCAATGGCTTCCAGGTTAACCGGCCTCGCCAAATTACCAGAGGAGTTAGGCTTGAAGCGATTTTGATCCAGTTGCACCCACAAATAACGCAGTGTATCTGGCGAATTATTGGTGTAAGTGATGGTCTCTGAAGCGGTTATCAGTTGCTTATCATCATCCAGTGACACCTTGATATCGTAGTCCGCTTGCTGCTGCCAATAGGCATGACCCGGAGCTCCCGACGCAGTGCGATAGCTATTAGGTGTCGGCAGCAGCTCCTCCAGCTGGCGGAACTTATCACCGGTTACATTTAGGGGGTCTGCGGCAAAGCTGCCCGAAAAGCCGGACATAGCAAGCCATGCCACTGTTAAGCGGCCGAGTAATTTTATATTCATTGGTTTACTTCAGAGGTTTACGTCAGATTACAATTTTATAGAACACGGTCCCCAAAAAATGATCAGGGTCTTTGCAAGCATTTGCGATAAGCCAGGCCAGATTTGAATATCCGGCCTAACAACTATTTGGATTCATAAAACACTTTTGTTTCTGCATCCTGATTATCTACCAGAGCATCGATCCAGGACTTCTCCATCTCATCCCAGCCCAAGGGTACCTGGTTAATCACCTCCATTCGGCTTTCCAAAGTGTCATCCAGCTCCAATACTGTAAGCACTTTGTCAGCCTTGTTAAATCCAAATACACCTTGCTCGGTAATAAATACACCCTTGATTCTCTCAGCTTCAGCGCCGCTGAATAGTGAAAAGAGCGCATCATAGTCAAATATAAATTCAGGGCTAAAACGCCAGCCACAGCTGTAGTACCCCTCTCCACTATTCTCTGAGCGGAGATAACCACACTCCGGTAATAGCTCAACTTCATCCACCGACTGATTTACCGGATGCTGGTGATCATTCCCTGTAGAAACCTGGAAACCACTTGAAAGTAGAAGCCAGTCTAGCTCGATACGCCCCTGCTCCACCACTTGAAGAGGTTTTTCTGTGCCTTCACCTAAAAATGAGAGAAAACGCTGAAGGTTTTGCAAGTCCTCAGGACCATAGAGGTCAGACTTGTTGGCAACCACCAGGTCGGCAACTTCTAATTGCTGCCGAAAAGTCTCACTACGCAAATAGCGGTCGTCCTCTATACAGCGGGCATCCACTAAAGTAAGCGTACCACGAAGGTTCAAAACACCGCCGCGTACAGCGTCGGACAGCGCTTCGAGTACCTCTCGCGGATGCCCCAGACCCGTGGGCTCGATCAATAAACGATGGGGCTTGGCTTTGGCCAGTAACTGGTTTAAAGCAACCTGCATTGGTAAGCCCGCCGCACAGCACATACAGCCTCCGGGTACCTCCCGGATATAAATGCTGTCTTCCTGGTCCGGTTCAAAAAGTGCGCCGTCAACACCCACCTCTCCAAACTCATTGACCAGAACAGCCCAGCGTTCATCATCGGGCTTACTTTCCAGAAGGTGGCGGATTGCGGTCGTCTTGCCAACACCCAGAAAACCGGTGATAACGTTGGCGGGTACCCCGCGTATCAACTGACTAGCCGCCACTAAGCTGCTTCCCGGCTACATTCATCACAGACACAATCCAACTCTAGCTGCGACGTTTGAAGATGAAACCCAGCACTTTCAACCGTATCGCGCAGCGCGGTGATGACTTCCGGTCTGATGCCAATTTCCCTTACTTTGCTACACCGGTTGCAAATTAAAAACTGTGGGGTTTGGTGGCTGTGATCACAGGCAATATGAGCACATGCCAGATACTTGTTTTCTGAATTAAGCTTGTGAACCAAGTTCTCTGCGGCCAGGAAGTCCAGCATTCGATAGACTGACATGGCAGGAATTGAGTCGCCGACGTCACTATTGTAATGCTCCGCTATTTCGTAGGCTGAGAGCGGGGTTTTAGACCGCAGCAAAACGGTTAGGACATTCTTGCGCTTTTCAGTCAGGCGCGCCCCTGAGCTACGGCAGGCTTGTTCTGCCACGCTCAGGGTCTGTCTGATTTGGGATGCTTTCATAGCTATTTCATTTGCAGTTTGTTGTCTTTAACAGTGAGCAGTTCAGCCCCCTGTCGACCGGAGCTGACCCATTGCACTGCAATCCCATGAATACCGGGAAATCTCTCGAACAGGGTAACAATAACGCTGTTGAACTGTGCCAGATTATCACACTTGAATTCATAGCTAGCATGGAAACCGCTATGTACCGAACTATCACTGCTAACTTCCGAGCTATAAGGCACCTCAACATCCACGCTTCGGGGCTTACAATTGGTTCCAACAAACTCCAGGAAAAGATCAGGCTTAGCAAGTTCGAGGGACACCTGATCCAACAATTGTTGTTGAGCATGGCTACGTGGCGCGTGCTCAAACCCCACCAGATTGACTGAAGGTGACCCCAACTCGATACGGACTCTATCTGCCTCGGCCACCAGGTACATTACTGCCTCACCGTGAGTATGCCCCCCCATATCTCCGGCAACTGGACCGGCAACAAACAAAGCAACCAACGGAACCCGTGCAAAATTCATTATCCTCACCTAATCAACCTAAGCCACCCGATATATCAAGCGCTGGTTTACCCCGTGGGCAATGATTAACAAGCCAGCACCGAGGATACTGGCGACTAGCTCCCATACTCCCTCCAAGTAAAGCGCCCCAACCAATAGCAGTGCCCCAGAGAAGCCCACGACCATTACCGCATAGCGTTGATGGCGTCGACAGGAGGCCGGGAAGCTGGCCAAAGCCAAGGTCACTACCGGCACGAGTAAAAGCAAGTGGAGAAACTGGTCGTCCTGCAGTGCACCCAATATCCCCAAACCACCCAATAACGGTAATAAAGGGGTCAAAAGACAGTGCACCAGGCAAACTCCAGAAGCCAAAATCCCTAAAGTATCTCTCACAACAATCCTTTTAATCTTCGAGTATTTAAGACAGATAGCCACACTTCAGCTGACAAAATGATATGTTATATCATATATAAAATATTTCAAGTCAAACAGAGCAGTTTGACTAAAGGTTCATGCAATGCCGCGAAACAATGAACAGGAACTGCTGGGGGTGCCCACCTCAGACTATATGAATGAAAAGCAATTATCTTTCTTCCAACAGTATCTACTAAATCTCATAAGAGACCTACTGATGGAGTTTGGATGGAGCTTGAAAAAGGGCGACTGGCAATGGCTAACACGAAGTTGGCCCTAGCTGATGACCTGGACCGAGCAGCCGCAGAGCAAGAGAACCTGCAGCGCCTACACTTTACCGGACGGAAGAATCTGTTGTTACGTAAGACCCAGCGGGCTCTAGAAAAGATAAAAGATGGTAGTTATGACTATTGTGAGATCAGCGGTGACCCTATTGGCCTGCGACGCCTACTATTAAGGCCCACCGCAGAACTTTCCTATGAAGAGAAAGCTCTCCAGGAACTACTAGAGCGCAACTTCAACGAGCGAAGATAAGGGCCATCCATATCAAACCCGGGCATCTTCCCGAGGAAGCATATTGCTCAAATGAGCCACTTAAAGAGGTTTTCACGCTATTGGGAACTTTAGGGAACTCCATCTCCCTTGAGAGGGCTGAGTGCCTGAACCGTTGGCCGCCTCAAGCGCCTGCAAAATTACTAAAAATTACCTAACCCCTACTATTTGAGGCTCCTCTCGAATACTCTAAATCATTTTCCTTTACCTTAAATGACTATCAAAAAAATGAGAATTTTTATTGACAGTTGGCAAACTAAGCATTGTACCAAGAGGGAACAATCCACTGACCAAAGTGCCAGTCTCGAGGTACAAACCTTCCGTAGCCTTGCCCCAATCGGTCGGGCTTATTATTGGTAGGGTTCATTGCCCAGCCCTCTGCCAGGGTGACATTGACACCATGTATTCTGCACATTGCTATAAGCTCTTTAAAAGCCTGCAAAGTTTGAATAACCACTTCACTGCGGGCAGGGGTAAATGCAATAAGGGGTAAATCTATGTCATTCACATATGGGCGTGCGGCTTCATCACTATGCCATAGCACATTTCTTCTAGGAAATGGCCCCCACTGAGCAGCTCCAGTTCCGGCTCTTGGGCTGTGGATGCAGCCGATAGTAGAATTGAGTGTCTGACTTACTTCATAAATCCGATTAGTTATATTACCCAGCTTGGTGCCTTGCCCTTGAGTAGTGAAATTTCTCTCCAATTGAGTTTCGATATGTTGGCGCTGCGACCAAGCTTGAGCAGTGCCAAGAATACGGCGATCATCTCCATATCGATCAAATCTCCTTGCGCCCTGCTTAAATGGCCAGATGGCAAATAGATCATAATCTCCGGTAATTGCATTAAGGGGATGCTCATTTCGAAAATGACGATGCTCCACAGGGTTGGTCATTGCCAGCAGCGGCTCATACATATCTTTGTACTTAGTGTCATACTGAACAACAATATTGCCACGTTCCTGAATAAAGCCTGACTGCCTGCTTTTTTCTTTATCAACATAAACACCCCACATATCTCCCAAGCATGTGTTAACCCTGATAAGTGAATAATGAAAAGTAATGCCACTGGGGTGATTGGCCACTCCCTCGTAACGATCTTGAGTTTTCCTTATGACATTAATCTTTCCATTATGAATAAGCCAATCAACCCGTTCTTGATGTAAGCGAAGAGGTGTTGTTGAAGCTGTCCAACCTGCCCCAGAGTTAAGGTCGGTAAAAGCCTCATGATGCTGAGCCCGGTTATATGCCGCTTTTCCCATCCCATGTTTATTTAACCGAGGGTCCAGCAAAACGAAGCCTGCCATTGGTCCCCAGTCACATGATTTCCCATGGATCCTAAAGCCCTTTGTGTCATATCCCTGCTCAAGTAATTGAGTGCAGGTTGGCCCTGTTGCACGAACGATAATAACGCAGCGGTGGGATGCGGCAGTTGCTTTGAATGCATCTGCGTGGGTTGCTGGGCAGCCTATAATATTTTGACGCAGTGCGGCATTATTGAATATCAGTTCCATATATCAACTTCCTGTCTTGGAGCTACCTACATATATTTTAATGAGTTAAAAACGAAATAGGTTCGAGAAAATTTCTTTTAGTGCTAAATCATTGGATCGATACTTCACGATTCCAGAAATAAGCCATTAGAAATTGAGGGTGTAACACAACAATAAGCAATTGTGGCGATAGAATATTCTCGCAAACAAACAACACTCCTCCCATGTTATGAATTCAGAAATTCGATCACCATCACTGAAGCACTCTTTTTAAAATCACTGTTCAGCATTCTGAACCCAATTCTGTTTATAGATATATTTCCATGAATCCCTACTGAACCAAACTTACAAATCCTATTTATTAAGCCCAGCCTATTTGGCAGATCTGAATAGAAAGATGCTCTACTCTGTATCCACACGTGAAGACAAAACTACATAAATGCAAAACAGGGCAATCCTATTTTTTTGGTAAACCAAAGCAAATTGACTGTGATGCCTTTCATACCAGGCAGGCTCCAAAATCACCTATCCGCTACACCCATAACTTACACGGAGTTTGGAATCCCACCTTTAGATTCTGGACACACTTTTTTATTTTTTGGTCTTTTAAATTTGGCCGTATCAAACAATACAACTAAAGCACCTGGTTGTGCGCTTAAAGCAGTTTGAATGTGGCAATATAAATGCACCTCCAGAAGTCACGCTCCTAAACCCGTTAAAACCTTTTCCTGGGGAAGCAAGTGCCATTATGTAACGATAGATGTTGCATGACGGTAAGTGATATTGTAACCTTTATTGTTACTTGATATCGAGTTTTCAAAGACAGTCTTTGGTTACTTCGCGTTAACAAAGGTGATGGAAATGACAAGTAATTTAGAGATATATAACTTTTCCTGGGCGCTATATCCTCGAAGGATACATATCTATCTTGCGGAGAAAGGGCTGGATATCAAGTCAAGGGAGTATGATCCAAAAGTCGAAAAGAAATGGCCGCCACCCGAGGTACTAGAACTAAACCCCTATGGCAAACTTCCAATCCTGAAGATAGGTGAAGAAAATACGATTACAGAATCCCTCGCAATCATTCACTATCTGGAGAGAGCATTCCCAACTCCAAGCATGATCGGGGAAAGTGATATCGACTATGCCAACGTTATCAGGTTAACCACGATGGCAGACGAAGCAAATACGATACTGTCAATATGGAACTATAACATCAGTCCCGTTTTTCAAGAGAGAGAGTTACAGTTTAAAGATGCGGGATATAGCGGGGCCTATTATTTTATCAAACGCCTGGATGTTTTAGAGACAGCCATCAATGAAAATCATGAATTCATTTATGGAAACTCTCCCACCATTGCCGATTGCGTCACCTTCCCGTTAATTATGTTCCTAGACGAGTTTTATGACGTAAGACTCCCACGCCGCTTCAAGAAACTAAATTCCTGGTATGAACGATTTAAGGAAAGAGACAGTATTATTAAGCAAAACTATATAGAACAGTACCCAGATTCCCTATTAAAAATTTCCAGGGGGCTCGAAAAACAAGGAGATTTTTACTTGGAAGAAATTTGCGAAAGGATAGAAAAAGACTTACTAAACTAGTCTTAAATCTATTCCACTAACCCTCAACCCGAATGACACCAAGAAAAAAGAGCTGAAGAGCAAGCAATCATGACGAGTATTAATTAGCTTCATTGCTTTAAGCGAAAAATCTAACACTCCCAGATCGGAGGGCTCCCGATTTTCTCAACCAGGTAGTCAATAAAAACTCGCACTTTAGATGTCAGAACATTGGACTTTGGGTATACGAGCCAAATAGCTGATTGATCATCTATATAATATTCTGGCAGCACTCTAACCAGGGAGCCCTCTAAAATTTCTGTTTGGATATTCCAGATAGAACTCATGCAAATTCCCACCCCTGCTTTTGCAGCGATACGCATGCTGGCGCCATCATCACAAGTCACCCGAGATTTGCTGTTTGAAGGTGGGAATTGATAAGTAGTCTGATCGCTCGCAGATATGAGTTTCCTGGGTTTTGAATTGATAAAGGCCAAAAGCTGATGCGCAACTAGGTCTTCCGGCTTTTCGGGAACACCATATTTTTTCAAATAACTGGGAGAAGCGCATAGAACTCGCTTGTCATCCGCAAGCTTCCGACCAATTAAACTGCTGTCTTCAACCGCATAATTGCGCAGCGCCAAATCAAAGCCACCCTCGATAAGGCTGACTTGTGTGTCTGAGAGCTTCAGCTCAACATTGACGCCAGGGTACCTTTCCAGGAATTCAGGCAGGATAGGCGCGATAAAACGCTGAACGAAAGTGCTCGATGCCGCAAACCTGAGTGTTCCGCTCACGGAGGAATTTCCACGCCCCAGCGCAGCAAATGCCGCATCCTCTTGTGCGATGATCTCCCGGGCAAAAGGCAGGAACTCCTCCCCCTCTATCGACAGTGAGACCTTGCGGGTAGATCGATGAAAAAGGTCCGCCCCCAGCTGAACTTCAAGCTTCGACAAGCGGGCGCTGGCTACAGAGGGAGCCAATCCAAGCCTTCGCCCCGCAGAGCTTATATTCAGTATCTCTGCGGCCAGCACGAATAGCCGAACCCCATTTGTATCCACTTATTATCTCCAAAAGCCGAATTCTGATTCCATTTATACGTCGTTTATACACCAATTCCAATGATTTAGCCTTGAATAATAGATCGAGCCAGCACTGATTGACGACTGGCCTAGGCTTTGTGGGAGATAAAAGATGCATGTACGAGTGTTTATGAACGGCGGCGCAAAAAATGGCCAGGTCCAAGCCGCTGATAGTGATCTAGTTAGCACCTTTGGCCGCCAAGCCTCTCCTATCCGAGAAGCATAGGAGCTACCTCAGTGCACTCTCAACACCAAGCTCAAGGTGGCTCTTTTGCTAGTATCAATGCCGGTTACAACGCTGTATTTAGGCCAGGTAAGCTCACGGTGGGACTTGTGGTTCCCATAGAAAATTACGCCACGAGTCCAGTTCCAACAATGCTTAATCATGTTGAAAAGGTTCGGCTTGCGGAAGAACTGGGGTTTAGTGCGATTTGGCTTAGAGATGTCCCCTTCAATGTACCTTCTTTTGGCGATGCGGGTCAAACTTTTGACTCATTCGTCTACCTTGGGCTGCTCTCAGGCCAGACATCGAAAATTGCCCTCGGCGTAGCCAGCATCATTTTGCCCTTACGTCACCCAGCGCATATCGCAAAAGCTGCTGCCTCTGTTGATCAAATCTCAGGCGGGCGCTTAATTCTAGGGATCGCCAGTGGCGATCGTCCGGAAGAATATCCTGCGATGAATGTTTCGTATCAGGAGCGAGGGAAACTGTTCCGGGAAAGCTATAAATATATTCGCCGTGTAGCAGAGCCCTACCCCCAACTTCAGAGTTACTTTGGAGCAATTTCTGGCGATCTGGACATATTGCCCAAACCAGAAAAAACAAAGCTGCCTTTATTGATAACGGGCTCCTCTCAGCAGTCCCCAGACTGGCTCTCTAACAACGGAGATGGTTGGATCACCTATCCTCGTCCACATATCGCGCAAAAACAATTTATTGGCCAATTGAGAGATAACTCTGCCATTAACAAGCCAGTGATGGAACCTCTCTATATTGATATAACTGAAACTCCGGATGCCCTACCACACCCCATACACTTGGGATATCGACTGGGAATTAACCAATTATATCAATACCTTAAATCGCGAGAAGAGATCGGAGTTAACCATGTTGCTCTTAACCTCCGATTTAACCGGGTAAATATTGAAGAAACACTTGGAATAATTTCGGAATTAATTCTCCCACATTTTAATGAAAAGGAATAACAAGTGCGAAAGACCATTTTGTTGACAGGCGGTACTGACGGTATCGGATTAGAAACTGCAAAAATACTGGCAGCAAAGGATCCTACTTTGCTCTTACATGGCCGCAGCGATACAAAACTAGAAAGTGCAAAAGAAGCAATAAAGCAAAGCTATCCCAAGGCCCATATAGATACATTCCGAGCAGATTTATCCAATTTATCAGATGTGTTAGCACTGGTCTCAATGGTAAAAGTTCAATATTCAAATATTGATGTTCTTATCAATAATGCCGGCGTATTTAAAGTACAGAACCCAATAACCGACACGGGTTACGATGTTCGTTTTATCGTAAATGCTATTGCCCCCTACTTGTTAACGACACAGCTATTGCCGCTGTTTAGCGCCAATGGCCGCATTATTAATCTATCCTCTGCAGCGCAAGCAACTGTGAACATCGAAGCGCTCAAAGGTCACCAACAACTATCCGACAGCGACGCTTATGCCCAAAGTAAATTGGCTCTCACTATGTGGACCTTTCAACTAGCCCGATCACTTGGCAACAAAGCACCACAATTCATTGCAATCAATCCCGCCTCATTTCTGGGCAGCAAAATGGTGAAAGATGCTTACGGAACTCAAGGGAAAGACTTAAGCATCGGCGCCAACATATTGGTTCGGGCGGCGCTCGATGATGAGTTCTCAAACGCTAGCGGTAAATACTTTGACAATGACATAGGCAATTGGTCCCAGCCGCACCCAGACGCGCTAGATGAGAAAAAGAGAAAGGTACTTATTGAAGAAATTGAGAACACTCTGGACAAACTCGGCATTAAAAATACCTAAGACGTTAACGCAATCAATTAAAAGGAATCCATCATGAAATATGAAGGTTTTACAACATTCACAGCGAAACAAGATGACGGAATCCTAACTGTGACATTTGACTTTGGTCCCGTGAATGTTCAAGGGCAGGAAATGCTGGCCGACTTAAACAGCCTGGCAATGCGCCTGGAACGGGATCGAGAGACCAAAGTCGTTGTGTTTCAGTCTGCAAATCCGGAGATTTGGGTATGTCATTACGACACTGAGCTATTAAAAGATATGTCTGACGAAGCTGTATCTCGCGAAGAAGCCCAACTGTTGGATTTACAGACTGTCTGTGAGCGCATCAGCAAGGTGCCCCAGGCAACGATCGCCAAATTAGAAGGTTTCGCCAGAGGTGGTGGCCATGAACTGGCCTTGGCACTCGATATGCGTTTCGCAGCCCGAGGAAAATATAAATTCATGCAAATGGAAGTGGGTATGGGAATCCTCCCCTGCGGGGGAGGCGCATCAAGGATGGCTCGCCAGACAGGACTGGGTAAAGCGCTGGAGATTATTCTCAGCGCCCGTGATTTCGATGCTGACGAAGCGGAAAGGCTCGGCACAATCAACAAAGCACTAGACCCAGATGAAATTGGCGAGTATGTCGATAGCCTGGCGAAGAGAATTGCTCAATTTCCAGCAGAATCAATCAATGCCTGTAAGCAGGCGGTTTATGAGTCAGTCGATAAGCCTATCAATGAAGCGCTAAAAGCGGAGGCCTATTGGCTGTATCAAGCAACCAGTAAAACACCTGCCTTAAAACGCTTCTCTATCGCAGATGAACAAGGGTTGGAACACGATATTGAAAATCAGCGGAACTGGAACCAACTGGTTATGGATGTACAAAAAATAAACTAGCAGTAGCAATTGGGCATCCGACGATTTACAGACTGCGATGCCCTACTTACTTCGGACACTTAGACAAAACTCTACAGAAAGTACACTTTCTGGGAATCAAAATGAGAGCAATGATTGTAAATACCTTTGGCGGCCCAGACGTATTTGAAGCTGCTGAAGTACCCAAGCCGACCACCAAAGCTGGCCATGTGCGGATTAAAATATCAGCAACCAGCGTCAATACCGTAGATACCATGATTCGCCAAATGGGACCTGCATTACCCCTTTCACCGAAAGCCCCGGCAATATTGGGTATGGATTTCGCTGGTGTTGTTGAAGAGATTGGCGAAGGTGTTACCGATTATCAGGTGGGCGATGAAGTCTATGGCTGCGCAGGTGGACTGGCTGACTTACCGGGAACATTAACCGAATATATTGTTGCAGACGCGAACTTAATTGCCCTGAAACCCGAGAACCTGACCATGCGGGAAGCAGCAGCTTTGCCCTTAGTAGGCATAACCGCCTACGAAGGGTTACAGCGTACGGGGGTTAAGCCTGGACAAAGTGTTCTTGTTCACGGTGGCTCGGGCGGTGTGGGTCATATAGCTGTACAACTGGCTCGTCACTTTGGTGCTGATGTTTACTCAACAGGCTCCGGAGATCCTCAACGGGCAATGATTGAAAAATTGGGGGCAACGCCGATTAACTACCGGACTGAATCAGTTGAGTCTTATGTACAGAAGTACACCAATGGAGCAGGCTTCGACATAGTATTCGACTCAGTCGGTGGTGCAAATATAACGAACTCTTTTGAGGCAGCAAAACTCAACGGCCAAGTAGCTACTACCGTTTCCATGGTAGCACTTGACCTGACACCTGCTCATTTTAAAGGCTTGTCTTTGCATGTCATATTTATGTTAATTCCGATGCTACACAATTATCATCGTGGGGAACACGGACATATCTTAAAAGCACTAAAAGCCATTACTGAAGCAGGCGATCTCAAACCTGTGCTTGATGAAACTTCTTATAGTTTGCCTGATATTGGCAAGGCCCATGAACGGCTGGCAAGTGGGCAAGCTATGGGGAAAGTTGTTGTGAATATCGATCCCTAAGACTGACTAATAGAGATTTCAACTCGCAAATCTCCATTATTGATGGGAATAACGCTAAAAATGTAGATGTTCAGACCTGATATGATAGCCTCGGTTACTCAGATAATTTCATTTTAAGTCTGAACTGTTTCAACCAACTCACATTAATTTATCAACATATTTTTTTAAAGTAGACATCTTATTTGAAGAACAATTTCTCCACTCAATTTTGTAAGATGGCTTTAATCCCCTTATAGTTGTAAATGTATTAAAAATATACCAACCTTAAAAAGAGTCCCAAAATCTACCAGCAATTGGTCCCAAAGTGCGCTCTCTATTACGAATAATACATAGATCAAAACTGCTAAATGCTTCAATCCCCTCAACACTAATAGGTACAAGCAAACCTCGCTCCAGTTCACTCTTTATGAAATGCCTTGGTATCCGACCCCAACCAAGTCCAGCAAGGGTCAGCTCTTTTTTTGTGTGGTAGTCATTAACAAACCATCTGCGCCCAACTTCCAGCAAGTTGATATTTCCCTTATTTTTTGAGCGGCCCGTATCCCTGACGACAATTTGGGGTAGTTGTGCTGCTTCCAATTGTGAAATTTCATCGCCAGGAAAAACATCAGGAGCCACAACATTAACTAATTCGACCTGCCCTATTCTCTTCCACTCATGCTTGCTCTCAACGCCAAACAAAGTAGCAAATGCCAGATCAGCTTCATTGTCATCTATGCGCTCCATTACGCCAGACAATAGTTCAGTGCTAATACTAAAATCCGTATTAGGAAAAGACAGCACTATAGGTTTGATCTGTTCCAGAAGTGGGCTTAGCTCGACAATACCACTAATGACCACAGTAAACTTGGGTTCTATTCCCGCACCAAGCTGGTGCCCCATTACAGAGAGCTGCTCGAGGCTTTGCATAACTCTCTTAGTCTGCTGATAAAAAGCCTGCCCCTGTTTTGTGAGGTTCGGTCTATAGCTATCCCTATCAAATAAGGGAAAGCCAAATTCTTCTTCAAGCTTCTTAACCGCATTACTAATCGTCGGCTGGGTTTTGAAAATCGCCTTGGCCGCTCCACGAAAGCTTCCCTGCTCCACAACGGCAATAAACATCTTGAGCTGCTCTTGGGTCATATCAATACTCGATTCACAAAATCTATCATTTTGATCCAAATATACCATTATTATTTTATCGAGAGTATGGCTAATCTGCGTCCTGTCGAAACAAGCAGAGTCAACAGAAATGACTAAAAAAAGCAGTGATCTGAGCCTTTTTTCCCACGGAAAGCTCGGACATATGGAAACTGATAGCCGTATCATTATGGCTGCCTTGACACGTGCAAGGATCGGTCGAGATGGCGTACCAACAGACGTTAACGCCAAGTATTACGCCCAGCGTGCCAGTGCGGCGATGATTATCTCGGAAGCTACCGCGATCTCAGCCCAAGGGCTTGGATGGGTGAATACCCCAGGCATTTTTACGGAAGAGCAAATCACGGGCTGGAAAAAGGTTACCGATACTGTACATCGTCAGGGAGGAAAAATTTTTATCCAGCTCTGGCACATGGGACGAGAAGTACATCCAGACCTTATCGGCGGGCAAGCGCCTGTTGCTCCCTCGCCAATTGCAGCTGAGGGTGAAGCACATACTTATGAGGGGAAGAAGCCTTATGCAGTCCCGAAGGCTCTAACATGTGATGAGATTCAAGCTATTATCGCGGATTACAAGCAAGCAGCTAAGAATGCGCTTGTAGCCGGCTTTGATGGAGTTGAACTTCACGCTGCAGGGCCTTACCTTCCGGCTCAGTTTCTTCACGACAGCACCAATCATCGTACAGATGCCTACGGCGGCAGTGTAGAAAACAGAGCTCGCTTCATCTTCGAAGTAACTTCTGCATTATGTGAGGTCTGGGGATCAAATAGAGTTGGAATCAAGCTATCTCCGGAAATCAGCTTGACGGACAGTAATGCTCAAAAAACCTATCTATATGTTGTCAACCAACTGAACAGATATAACCTTGCCTATCTACAGATGATGGAACGGGCCTGGGACAGAGAGAACCAACCAAGCATTGACCACACCCAGCTACGCAAAACCTATAACGGTCTTTACGTAGCCAATGGAATGTATGATCTTAAATCCGCAAACAATGCCATTGCCGATGGCTCTGCCGATTACATTTCATTTGGCCGTTTATTTATATCCAATCCGGACCTCGTAGAGCGCCTCGCAAATAATGGCCCCTTTAACGAAGAGGATATGTCTTCATTTTTCGCTGGCGATGAACGCGGGTATTTAGACTACCCCTCATTAGTGACACAAAACTCTTAACTTACAAATATATCAATTTCACTTAGGTGTAATCATGGAAAAAATCTTAATTACCGGCGGCACCGGAAATAACGGCAAAGCCGTTCTGAAAAACTTTGCTAACACCAATATACCAGTCAGGGCCCTGCTTCGGGATCTTTCCAGAGCTCCAATCGTAGCTGACAATATCAGCTATGTAATAGGAGACTATGGGAATGAATCTTCACTACTGGAAGCTATGCAAGGTATCGAGACTGCCTTTTTGGTTACAGCATTCGAACCTTCATTTACTAATAAGCATGCCGCTTTTATTCGTATAGCGGAGCAAGCTGGCGTAAAGCATATTGTACAAATCTCCGGCTTAGGTGCTGATAAGGATTCACCAATTGACATAGCTAGATGGTTGGGAGAGGCAGAAGAGCATCTTATCGAATCAACGTTAAACTGGACAATTCTTCAGCCCGCCAGTTTTAACAGCAATTTCTTTGCCTCTGCAGAAGAAATTGCTCAACAAAGCACAATTAGTGCTCCATTTGGCTCTGCACCGGGGGCAGCTATTGTTACTGTTGACCATCAGGATATCGGTGATGTAGCAGCCAAAATACTAGTAGAACCGGGCGAGCATATTGGTAAGAAGTATATTCTTACTGGGGCAGAAAAATTAACTTATACGGATATATCAAATATATTATCTGAAGTCCTGCAGAGGAAGATAACCTATCAACCTATTAGTGATGAAGCAGCAAGGTCAGGATTATTAAGTTTGGGGGTTTCAGAGAGAGCTGCCGATGCGTTGGCACAGCTTTGGCCTGTAACCCGCGAGTGGGGGCACACGATTGAGCTTTCCAATCACGTAGAGCAACTTCTGGACAGAAAACCAACTTTACTCAAGACATTCTTTGAAAACGCAGCTAGCCAGTTCAGTAAAAAAGAGGTCTAAATGTAGAGCTATAATTACCCTCATAGCCGCACTGGGCATATCAGAGTTATAGGTCATGTTCCTGCGCCGATGCCTACAGACAGCAGTGCAGGAACATTACTGATTTTTTAACGATCAGTCACTTTAAAAGAAAGAAAGTACCCTTCCGTTGATATAAACACTTTCAGTATTTTATCCAGGCCCCCATCCTTGCCCTGAGTGCTGACAACCCACTGTCGCTGGTTGTCAACACGCTGCATGGCGGCATTGAGCGGCTTGTCAGCCCAGGACTCGTTAAGCTTACCCTCTTTGATTAGGCGAGCTACTTCCTGGCTGGCGATGCCCTTGGCTTCTACCATGGATACAGTGGCAAAATTGTCTCTCTCATGGTCACCATGGGCGAAAGCAAGATTTGCGAAGCCTAAGGTAACTGATACACAGATGACTCGAATAAGTTTGTTCATAATACTCTCTTTCTTCTCGGTTTTAGCGAATGTTGATAAAAAAGCGTTACTGTTTGAGTCCAATAACCTCGTAGAACCCCTTTGTTTTTAGAGTGATTTTCACAGATTCCTGACCGTTATTCTTCCAATACCAGCCATGGGAACCATCAAAAGGCGTTGTGAGAGAGCCACTCATTTTATTTGCGGTAGCAATAGCAAAGCTCTCAAAATAACCGGTAGTATCGCCTGTGGGTTCGCCGTGAAAATCAAAGTACAGCTCACCACTCTCCGTTACCCACTCATATTCCAAATGACCGTATTTATCCAATTGAAATTTGTATTCAATTCCACGACCAGCGGGCACTTCAATAGTTGTAGTGTCAGTCCGATAAGTAAAGGACTGCTCGCCACGCTGCACTACTTCTGGTACAGCAATTTCCTGCTCTTGACTGTTTACTTCAGTCAGCCCCAGTGCACTGCCGATTCCAGTAGGATCTATATTGTATTCAGCTGGCAGGATTACTGTGGTCAACATAATGGCTGCAAGCACGCCAGCAGCAAGTGTGGATTTAATCAGTGTTTGTGCAGACTGCACTGGCATTTCAGTTGTATTCATTCTGTAAGCTCTAAATCTATATTCTTTCTGTTCAATTAACTTTATAAAGTCACTTTCTGGCTACCTAACCTACGAAGTAGCCTGTCATCTGGTAACCCACCAACATCAGTCCACCACTCATTAGTAAGGTATTTGTCATAGTGGAAAATCGCAGGAAACTATCAAAGCGACGCCAATAATTGATGGCGAGGAGAATAAACAGCAACGCAACAAACTGACCAATTTCTACTCCGACATTAAAGGCCAGGATATTCTCCACCAACCCATCGCTGGACAGCTTGAATTCCTGTAACTTGGTTGCCAAACCAAAACCGTGGAAGAGTCCAAAAATCAGTACGGCAGCCTTGGTATTAGGCTGGAAGCCAAAAACCCGTTTGAAGCCGCCGAGATTATCGAAGCCTTTATAGACAATGGATAATCCAATAATGGCATCGATCAAATAGGCATTCACATGGGTGTCGTTAAGCACTCCAAATAACAAAGTTAAGCTATGACCGAGCGTAAAGAAGCTTACATAGATAAGAACATCTTTTGATCGATATAAAAAGAAAATGACTCCCACCAGGAACAGCAGGTGGTCATAGCCAGTCACCATATGCTTGGCGCCAATATATAGAAAGGGAATAATAGATACCCCTTCGTTGCCGGCGAGAAAAGTCTTGGTAGCATCGTCCACTCCATGGGCAAATAGCGGCATAGATATCACCATACCTGCTATCAGCGCCATCAAGCCGAAAACTGTTTTTAAACTATTGTGCAACGTTACTATCTCCCGTTATTAAATTTCTAAATTCTTATGAACCAAAGCGTACACAGGCCGAGTTAACTGGCTCCAGCCAGAGCCACTTCAGGGTTATCTTGTAAGCTCTCAGACTTGGCATTCCTGCCATGTAAAATTCTGTAGAGTGCCGGCAACACTAAAAGTGTCAGGATTGTTGATGAGACAATACCGCCAATAACCACCGTAGCCAGTGGGCGCTGTACCTCAGAACCAATACCAGTATTCAGCGCCATGGGCACGAAACCGAGTGAGGCAACCAGTGCGGTACTAATGACCGGACGTAAGCGGATCAGGGCGCCCTCAATAATGGCCTTTTCTATACTGTAACCTTGGCCTCGCAGGTCGCGAATAAAGGAAACCATCACCAGGCCGTTAAGGATGGCAATCCCGGAAAGTGCGATAAAACCAACGGCTGCGGAAATGGAGAAAGGGATATCCCGCAACATTAAAGAGAGCACACCGCCGGTTAATGCGAGGGGTATACCGGTAAAGATAATTGCCGCATCTTTTATGGAGCGAAGCGCCAGCAGGAGAAGCCCCATAATCAACACAAGGGTCAGCGGCACTACAATCGATAAGCGTTCAGTAGCAGACTGTAGGGTTTGATAGGTTCCGCCATATTCAACCCAGTAGCCGGGTGGTATTTCCACTTTATCGGAAACGGACTGCTGTACATCAACAACAAAGCTACCCAGATCCCTACCCCGCACATTGGCCGTTACCACTACCCTGCGTTTACCGTTCTCGCGGAAAACCTGATTGATACCGGCAGTGAGTTCCAAGCTGGCAATTTCCTCCAGGGGCACATAGTTGCCATTGGGTCGATGAATGGGCAGTTTCTTTAGCCCATCCAAATCCTGGCGCAATACCTCTGGCAAACGCACAACAATATCGGTGCGGCGGTCTCCTTCATAAAAGCGGCCAGCAACCGTACCTCCCAGGGCGGTTGCCAGCTGCTCCTGTACCTGATTGAAGGCCAGCCCATACTGGGTTAGTGCGGCCTGGTCAGGAACAATGGCGAGAACCGGTAAACCGCTGGTTTGCTCCATCTGTATATCAGCAACGCCTTCTACACTGCCTATAGCCGCTTCAATTTCACCGCCCAAACGCTCTAATTGCTCGAAATCATCGCCAAAGACTTTGATCGCCAATTCCGCGCGTACCCCCGCTAAAAGCTCGTTAAAGCGCATCTGGATTGGCTGGAGAAATTCATAGCGGTTGCCGGGGATTGGCTCTACCAGCTTTGCCAGCTCTTCTACCAATTGCTCTTTCGGCTTATCCGGATCTGGCCACTGAGACCTGGGTTTCAGGATAATAAAGTTATCGGCAACACTTGGGGGAACGGCATCGGTAGCCACTTCCGCAGTCCCAATTTTGGCGAATACACGCTCCACTTCGGGCAACTCTTTAATCCGCTCCTCCAGGGATTTTTGTAGTGCAATCGCTTGTTCCAAGGATGTGCCGGGAATACGCAAGGCGTGCATGGCAATATCGCCTTCATCCAGATTCGGCACAAATTCGCTACCCATTCTGCTTGCCGTATAACCGGAAACCAACACCAGTAGCGCAGCAATAGCGACAACCACGCCACGCTGGCGCAGTGCAAACTCCAAGGCCGGGCGATAAATGCTATTCAACTTCTCAAGTGCAGGGTTTTTCTTTTCGATCACCGGTTTGCGGAATAGCAGCGCTATGCCGGCTGGCACCAAAGTGATGGAAAGAAACATCGCAGAAAGTAGCGCAATCACCACGGTAATAGCCATTGGATGGAACATCTTGCCCTCCACTCCGGTCAGGGCAAAAATGGGTAAATACACTGCCGTGATAATGAACACACCAAACATGGCCGGGCGAATCACTTCCCGCGTCGATTGGAATACCAGGGTAAGCCGTTCTTTTAGATCTAACTGGCCACGCTCGCGGGCGGATTCGCTGAGACGTCGCAGACAGTTCTCGACAATAATGATGGCCCCATCCACCAACAAGCCAAAGTCCAGCGCCCCCAGACTCATCAGGTTTGCACTTACGCGGGCCTGAACCATGCCGGTGATAGTCATTAACATGGCTACCGGAATGACCAGCGCAGTGAGAATTGCTGCGCGAACATTCCCCAGCAGCAGGAAAAGAACCGCGATAACCAGCAGCGCACCTTCCATAAGATTGGTTTGGATCGTGCGCAATGTCTGGTCAACCAGACCGGTACGATCATAAACCGCAGTCAATGTGATACCAGGCGGTAGGCTCTGTTTGATATCCTCTAGCTTTTCACCAACTGCACCTGCAACGGTGCGACTATTTTCGCCAACCAGCATGAAAACGGTGCTCATCACCACTTCCCTGCCGTTCTGAGTAGCCGCCCCGGTGCGCATTTCGCGCCCCTCTTCGATCTTGGCCAAGTCGCCAAGGCGAACAGCAACGCCATTCACTTCCGCAACCAGGAAATCCTTCAGTGTCTCTAACGAGCTTGCCTGCCCCGGAACCCGCAACAACCACTGGGCGCCACTGTGTTCAATAAAGCCTACACCGCGGTTACGATTATTCTCCTCGATCGAGCGAATCAGGTCTTCCTGCGTCAGGCCGAATGCCAGCAGTTTATCCGGCTCTATAGCAATCAGAATTTCTCTCTTGAACCCGCCGATCGGATTGACTTCCACCACACCAGGTACACGCAGTAACTGCGGGCGCACAATCCAGTCATGCACCGAACGCAAGTCCTTAGGTGTTACGGCACTGCCATCAGCATTGGTGGCTCCAGGTTCAGAGTCCACTGTGAACATAAAAATTTCACCAAGACCCGTGGCGATGGGTCCAAGCTCCGGCTCCAAACCAGCAGGCAGTGCACCACGTACACTAGTGAGCCGTTCATTCACTAACTGGCGGGCAAAATAAATATCGGTGCCATCTTCAAAAATCACCGTAACCTGGGACAACCCATACCGCGAAACGGAACGTGTATAAGCAAGGCTCGGCAATCCAGCCATTGCATTTTCCACAGGGTATGTAACCCGTTGCTCAACTTCTTTTGGGGTATACCCCGGTGCCTCCGTATTAATAACCACCTGGATATTGGTAATATCCGGTACTGCATCAATGGGCAGCCGGGTGAAATTCCAAATGCCCAAACCGCACAGTAATAGCACAAGGGCAATAACCAGTCCGCGATTTTGAATTGAGGTTCTTATCAAGTACTCAAGCATGTCGAACCCTCAGTGATCGTGGGATGCACCGGACTTTTCAATGTCCGCTTTAATGATGTAGCTGTTACCGGTGACATACTCGATTCCCGGTCGAATCCCCCCCAGCACTTCAACCCAATCACCGGCTTCACGCCCTAACTCCAACATACGCACTTCATACTGGTCGCCCACCTTGGCATAAACGACAGTAAAATCGCGGAACGCCTGTAAACCGGAACGCTTGACGGCAAGAGGCACCTCATATTCAGCAACTTGGATATCGCCGCTTACAAAAGAACCCGGTGCGAGGCCTGCGGGAATATCTTGCAGTGACACTCGAACGGCGGTGGCCTGGTTGGGTTTCATCAAAGTATCAATTTGTTTCACTACCCCGAGCAGAGGAGTATCCAAGGACTTGATATTGACGGAAACGGGCGCGCCCTGGCGAATCTGGGGGCGTGTCGAGGGAAAAACATCCAGCTCTGCCAACAAAGCAGTATCATCGGCAACCGTTAATAAAACTCGACCTGCGGTCTGTTCACCAGGGTTTACATTGCGCTGGACAACTACACCGGCAATTGGTGATTGAATAGTGTAGGTGTTTAGGTTTTGATTGCTGTTAATGGCAATTAGGGGTTGCCCTTTTTTAACGCGCTCCCCCAATCCCACCTGCACAGCTTCTACATAGCCGTCGAAACGTGCACTAATTTCACGTACCTGCTCTGGGTCTACCATAAGCCTGCCGTAAGCGCGGCTGGTTTCACTCATCCTGGCTGGGCCAACGGTTTCCGTATCAATTTCCATGGATTCAGCAATAGCGGATTCAATACGGGTTCGCCCCTCAAAGTTATCATATTGCCAACGGTGTTCTTGCCCCTGGTACTTGGCTGTTAGAGTCACAACAAATGAGTGGGGCTCATAGATCACCATATCACCACGCAGATAATCCCCCTCGGGCCTGAACTCGATGTGATCCTCTCCATCTCCAAGCCTTGTAAGAACCACTTTAAGATCAACCTGCTGAGGATTAACCAGCTCTCCTTCATTACTCACCCAAACCCGAAACTCCGGGGGAACACCAGTTTCATAAATACTTAGCTCAACGGCAAAATCACCTTCTCGCAACATGCGCCCACGATTGGGCCCTTTTTCCGGTTCCGCCCCTGCGACAGCTCCGGCCGCATAGACACTGCCGCTGCCACTAAGTAACAAGGAAAGTAAAGCACTGAATATCAGGCTGGAAAAAACTGCGGATCTCATATCTCGCTCTCGCTTATCTGTGCCACTGACAGGCCGGTGAGTTTTTCAATTTCAATCAGGCTAAGGTGTGCGTTGTACTGTGCCTGGAGCAGTGAAAGCTGCGCATCGGTAAGTCCCTGTTGGGCTAGTGCCAATTCCGAGTAGTTATAGCGGCCACGTCGATAGGCTTTTTGCGTAGCGGTGAGCGCCTTATCCAGACTGGGAATCATCTTTTCATTCAAGGCGGCAGCCACGTGCCGGTGATGCTGTAGCCTTTGGGTCATCACAAAGAGTTGTGTATCCAATGCAATCTCTTTCGCATTTCTTTCTGCTCGGAAACGATTCTGTTCCGCCCTCAAAGCAGATACCTTGCCGCGATTGCGATCGCCCTTTCCTAGTGGGATTGCGAAGCCGGCCACCAATCCATAATCTCCGCTCGCTTCGTTGCGACGAATTCCTGTATCAATCCGCCACTGAATGCCCGCTTCTGCACGTGCCAAATCAATTTCCGCCTGCTTCACGCGCTCGCGGCTCATGAATATTTCCAAATTTGGGTTGCTCGCAACCAAGCTTCGCAATCTAGATAAATCAACTTCTGGAATGACACTGGAAAGAGAGCCCGCCACCCCAAGAAAGCTGGGCTCTCTGGAGCCCCACTGGGCAGCTAATTGATATCTGGCAATATCCAATTCGTGTTCGACATCTTCCACAGCTAAGAGTCGACGCTGCAAATCGACTTCAGCCCGAAAAGCATCGGCTTCATTCGTTCTGCCAACACTAACCTGACGATTAATTTCAGCGGTCATATTGCGAGCCAGGTCGACAGCTGTTTTAGCAATTTTCAGGCGTTCCTGGTGCGCCAGGACCTGGAAAAAGTAACGCGCGGTATTAGCGGCAATTTCCAATTCAAGAACCTGCTTTTGGGCCTCAATCACAGGAGTCTTGCTGCGTGCAGCCAATACACGTTTTTCTGCGAGATCACCCTGTAATAGCCAACTGATGCCGACTGTTACCTGGGAACTGTCGTTGCCATCGCTGCTCTTATCCTCTCCCACCCCCTCAGCGGCAACACTAAGCTCCGGTCGTGGTCCTAGCTTGGCGTGCTCGGATAGAGCATCCACAGCTTCAAACTGATATCGGTAACCCGCCAGTTCAGGGTGATTTTGCAAGCTTTTAAGAATTGCCTGCTCATAAGTGAGGCCCGATAACTCCTCGCCCTGCTCTGCCCTAAGGGCCCCACTCAATGCGACTGAAATGAACACAGCCCCGGCCATAAAAAACCGATCTATAGTCGGTTTTTTAGTTATGACTAAACGCAAACAATTAAACACTTCGGCTTCCTTAGTGGGAGAACAGGGTTTCGACGGTGTGGTGGAGCGCATCCACCGACACAAGGCAAGTGCCAGTGAGAACTACAAACAATCCAGCTAACAATAAAGGGGATAAGTTGCGCCCCTTATTATCAGACAGCAAGTAACGTATACGGGCATCCAACTGGTCAAGAGCGAAATAACAGACCAATGCTGAACTTCTCTCTTTGGGCTGCAACCCATTGGAGATACGGGTTACCTTAAGCAGGGTTTGGGCGATAAAGGTCTCACTCCACCCCTGCCTATGGGCATAAGCGTCTGCACGCTGCTCCATACACAGCGCCATCTGCCGATTCAGATAATTCCCCAAACGCGTAGGGAAAAAGCTGGCAAACAAAGCGAATATTAATTTCTTCAGAGGATCAAATTTTTGCGCATGGGCTTCCTCATGTAGGCGCACCACCTCAAACTCTTCCGCTGTTAACTGGTCTCGCAGACCGCTGGTATAAAACCCTTGTGGACGGAGCAGACCACTGGTGAAAGCTTGGGGACCCTGGGCCTGGATAATACTCTGATCAGACTTATCCCTTTCGCAAAGTTGCATTAACAATCGGAGCTGCGCCAAATGACGATGAACTCGTTTAAAACTTTGAAACACCAAAAACCCGGTAAGGAAAAGAAACGCAATGGTAAAAACACCATGCCAACTGTAGAGATTAAAAGCGTTGATATGGTGCCAGTGCGCCAGAGATGCAACGCCCCCTAAAAGGTTTGGGAATGCCAGGATAACAGCGGCAGAGAAAGCCGCGAACCACGGCAGCAATACCGCGCTCCATAGCAGTAAACGCCGACTACTGGCAGACAAGCGAAGTGAATGCCGGGAAGCAGAAAGGCAGGCAGCTGACACCAGTATAATGCCGACAAACAGGCCAAGCGCCGCAATAGTCAGCAGGTTTAGCCAGAGTGCAACCTGCCCCAAAATCATTCGCGATCACCCTGCTGGCGTTTTACCTTCTGGCTTTCGATCAACTGCTCCAGTTGCTCTAATTGACTTTCGCTCAGTTCCGATGAGATAGAGGTAAATGCGGCTACCAGCCCGTTCTCATCATCAACAAACTCACGAGTAACGTCTTGAATCAGCTGCCCGACAAACTCATAGCGCTCCACTGCCGGGCTGTATTGGAATGCATGCCCCTGCTTCTCCCGGGACAGCAAACCTTTCTTGTAGAGGCGGTCCAGCGTGCTTTGGATGGTATTGAGAGATCCTCCACGGGCCCGGCTCAAGTCCGAGTGGACCTGTTTGGCATCCGCAGATTTTCTATCCCAGAGATATTGGAGCACCTGTTTCTCAAGATCGCCAAGTCGCATAGACCATTATTCCAACAGTGAAAATCATTCTTTAAGTGATGGTAGAACGTCAAAAACCGATCGTCAATAGGTTTTTCTGATGGTATAAACCTATATCAACTACGATTTATCATGCATCATCTCCACTCGCTCTCTCGGACTGATTATCTTGGCATCCATATCTACTTTGGGACCAAATACCCGATCCGATACTTTCCTAGGGAACTTTATCTTTTCAACAATCCCACCTGTTTTTTTCGCCACCAACCTAAAGCCATCCCATCCAATAAAATAACCTAGTACTGCTGAAACAATATAAAGAAAAATATATGATGCAATTAATATTTCTCCATAAGATAGAAATAACAAATCACCAACATCGCTTACTCCCACTGCAGTTCTTGCTCCTCTGGCAAAAAATGCAATATATGCGAATAAAGCAAATGTAGGAGGGATAAAACCAAGCATTATGCCTCTCATTATTTTATCCAGCTGGCTTGGCTTATACATTAATTACTGACTCAATTTACCTGGAAGTGGAAATAAAAAAAATCCAATCATAGTTAAGTTACTCAGATGATAGCTCAAGGGGTTTAGCGGCACGCAACTAAGGATTTACACCATCGATTTTAACCTAGAAATATACCAAATAAAACACATCAAATTTTTGACAATTGATGACTTAAATGAGCTCAAGTCTTGTTGACCTTTACTTAACCATTACCGCTGTACAGAATAGTTAACAGGTCATATATAGAAAGATATAATGAATATCGTGCCTAAGGGAAGAAAGTCTTTTAATTGCGCTACACTTATTGATTGTTCCACTTTAAGTACCCATCTACAGAAAGTGCCCGCGCTAATTTGTGCTATCAATCATAAAGTGTGAAAAGTTACCATGAAAGACGAGAAAATATTAGTTCTTGGAGCAGGTTCAGTTGGCTCATATATAGCTACAAAACTTTACAATGCGCAGTACCATGTAGACGTCATAGGCCGAAAAGCTGAAAAAGTTGGAAGACAACTTTACATCAATAACAAAAAGTATAATTTCCCTCCAGTTTCTAAAGCATTAAAAAACGGCACCTCTTATGACATTGTACTGTTAACTTCCAAGCTTTTTGATGTAAAAGAAAATCTGGACCTTTTAGCCAAAAGCAAGATCAAGTCAAAAATCAATATTTTGCTGCAAAATTGTATTTTTGACATATCCGAATTTATAGGCTCAAGTGAAAAGAATACTTTCATCGCTGTTGTTAATGACGGATTTAATTTGCGTGGCAATCAGCTCACTTACATTAGAGGTAAAGGCTTTCTTATAGAAAAAAGTGAGCACACATGTAAAATATATTCCGTATTTAAGGATGCAGAAATTGAGATAGCTACAACCAAACAGATCTCTCAGCAGAGAGCTATAAAAGCCATCTTTAACTGCTCAACCAATATATTCTCTGCGATTTATTTAAAGAACTATAAAGGTTTATTCGAAGACGAAAAAATAACTAAAAGGATAAGAAATACATACTTTGAGTCATATGATATTTTATCAAGAAAGATTGAATTTGATCAAAGTAAAGAGACTCTTTGGGACAACATTTATCATAGAGTAAAGGATATGAATCATTACCCATCCACTTACCAGGATATCAAAGAGAATAAAAAAACTGAAATTGCCTCCTTAAATGGCCATATCGTTGAACTCGGAAGGAAGATGAATATCCCCACCCCTTACAATTCCGAAGCGATAAAGGAGTTCAAGTCAAGATATCCAAACCTATATTAAAATTATATTCTAATATATTTTATCACTAACATATAATTATTTTTAATGGTTGGCCTACCTAATTCCATAACCTGTAGCACAAACTCTTCACAAAGGAAATACAATGAGTCCGTTAGCATATTGACTCATTGTATGCATATGAAGTATTAGGGGTTATTTAAAGGATCCCAAGCTTTATTAACTGCTGCTTAGCCATTTTAACTCTATTCTTTTGAACCTCACCAAACGTATCCCCGTCCATATTAAGCGCAAAGTAATGCACATTATCCTTGGATTCCACAATACCAATATACCAGCCTAATGCGTATCCTTTTGAGGTTTGCCCTCCACCCGTTTTTGCATAGAATTTATATTTGTCAGTTTCCTCAACCAGCATGATTTTTTTAAAAGAAACCAATGTATCTGAGGATACCGGCAGTTGCCCACTAAATAACTTATGTAGGAAGTTAACCTGTTCTCGAGCAGAAATCTTTAAACTACCATCTAACCAGAAACGATCCACTCCAGAGGAAATATCCATATTTCCGTAGTTAAATCTTGTCAAATACTGATTCATTCTTTCCACACCAACCTGAAAGGCGATTTGCTGGTATATAGGAACTGCAGAATTTTGGAACGCAGCCCGTATTGGGAGTGGCTTTTCATACCAAACCGTAGGCCACCACCTCTGTGCTGGGTACTTCTCATGGTCGTAAGTGAGCTCTTGATTCAAGCTACTTACAACACCCAAATCCAGGGCTATTAAGGTATTGGGTATTTTAAAGGTGGAAAAAGGTGAAAGCCTTGTATCTGCCCTGCTTTGATTGATAACTGTAAACTTGGATTCACGTTCACTCTTAAGAACAAATGTACAGGACTCATCACATATCAAATCCTCGGAAGCCCAAGCATGACTGGTAATCAAAAATGCAAAAAAAGTGCCTACTCTCAAGCAACGTTTAATGACATTCATTATTTTCTAAACCTTTTTTTGATTGAGGCACTAAAAATCTGTCAGCAAGCTAAAACACCGCCAGTCAATGCCCAGTAAACCACTAACATAGCAGTTATCCAATGGACTGGCATCTCAAATAAAATCAAATCTTCATTGAAGCTGAAGTTATCTTCGTCTTGGAACTATGTGTACGAAATCGGTATATGGTATAAGAATTTGCTAACCGATATACTTTCGATAGCTTTCAATACGCTTTTGGAGCCTGGCACCCAGCAACTCATTTGCTTCATGTAAATGTTGATAGATAACCATTGCCTCTTGTAGGAATGCAGATTTCCTCACTGAATCCCAGTGTGCCGGTGGTTCAGATAAATTAGTTATTCGGTCCGCAAGTTTTACCATCCAAATTTCTTTAGGCTGAAGCTTAATACGCTTAAGCGAATCAAGCATCTGTTCCTGCTTTGTAACTAATGTATCGTCTTTAGTGAGTGCCTGAACACCCTCAGCTACATCCCCACCAAATGTGAACTTTATGAGTCCAAAATCAACCTCAGTATCTTCCAAAGTATCATGGAATAAAGCACACTGAATGGCGAGGTTACCGTTAAGGTTAACATCTGAAGCTAATCCAAAGATCAACTCCATAGCCACACTTCCGATATGATTAATGTACGGGAAATCTTGACCAGCTACCGAACTAGCGTACCTTTGCCCACTATGTACTAAGGTTGCAAAATTCCAGGCTTTGAGATATACGTCTTGCGACCAATTTAACTTCATTAAATCCCTGCGTTTATTAATGCTGGTAGTGAATTCATGGTTGTAAAACTTATAACACCATCAATATCACATTTTTCATTATATCGATTGTAAAAGAAAGTACTCATACCGGCTTTGGAACCCGCTTCGACACCTACGGGCCCATCATCTACTACGACACACTGTTCAGCCGTATAACCCATCTCTTTGGCAGCATGCAAATAGATACCAGGATCAGGCTTCCAGATCCCCACATCATATGAGCTGTATAGGTTATCGCCAAAATAATGAGATAACCCACATAGCTTTAGCGCATGCTTGATTTTAGACAATGGCCCACTGGAAACCACAGCTTTAGGCCCATTCAGTGCCTCAAGAGCGTTGATCACACCATTCACTGGCTTTAGCTCTCTATCGAACAGGTCTGATACTACCGAGCGATATTCATCAACAAAATTATCCGGTAGAGTCACCTCATTCTCTCGCTCTAAAATCACGAGAATACTGGCCAATTTCCATCCTCTAAAGCGTATAACCAACTCCTCCGGATCAAGCTTTATGGCGTATCGATGGAACATTTTGGCCAAACCGATATTACAGAGATACTCACTGTCAACTAAGGTACCGTCATTATCAAAAAGAAAGCACTTATCCATTACACTCTCCATTTATATAAATTCACCAGAAGTCATTCAGCCAGGATATTTGGCAATCAATATTGACAAGGCCGTTTACTTGAATATTCGATGGGAGGTTAAAGGTATAGTATACTAATTAATTTGCAATGATATCTTCGATTATTACTGGGGATGAGAGCCACTTTTGAGCTTATCTCTTTATTACTTGATCTAGGCAGGAACCCAATAGTATCTAACCTGACAGAGAAGTCCCTGCCAGATTAGAAATCTTCTAAATATCAATTACTGACTACTTTTCAGCAGTACGTGGATGGGGCTTATATCTGCCCTTACCTTTCACCTTATGCCACGCTCTTTGAGCATCAACAAAACCGAGACCTGTATTGTTAGCCCCCAGATGTGAGTGTCTTGCTGTCGATTGAAGTGCTTGTACTACCCTTTGAGTTGCCTCACTCCCAGAGAAACCATAGCGTTCTGCAGCATCCAGTAAAAGAACGCTCACTGCTGCCAGTTGTGGCGCGGAAAAGGAACTACCGGACTCAAAATTGTTGCTTGAAGCTGAGTAGACCGCATCACCCGCGATTGCAAAGCTTCGATCACTAGCCAACTGATTGTACCCAGGCACGGTGGCTGTCAGTGAAACCTCATTTGAAAAAGGCTGCAAATTAATCGCGAACATTAAGTTCTTATCACCAGGCTGACCCTCATTTCGCACAAGAAATGATTTTATTAACTCCAGGTCGTAAGTGAAAAAGCTACCAAGCGGCGGCAGACCTAAGCGCTCACGAACATCTGTATTTACTCCATCCAAGTCTGTTCCTGTATTACCAATGGACTTTGTAAAGATTTTTGTCTGCAGGATACTGGATAAATGATCGGCAAACTCCTGATCTAACTGATCGTCGGTAATGTGAAATGCCCTGCTCATGTTGATAACACTAATATCCTCACGAGCACGCATGTATTCCATAGCTTCGTTGTAAGTTTTACTCTCTGTACTCACTGGGACAATAGTGGCCTTAGGCGCGATATCCAGGATGATATCAATCACAGTATTTCCGTGCAGAAAAGTAATAGGGTCACCAAATTGAACTTCAGCCTCAATATTTGGGTACATTTCACGCTGCTCCTTCAATCGTATAGGGTCAAATAAATCGAATACCGCTATAACGATCCCTTCTCCATCAAAATGCCTAACTAAACTTTGCTGTTTAAGACTGTAGCTCGGCACATAGGGCAATAAAAATTCATTAATTGCTAACCTGAACTCATCCAATTCATGAATAGCTGCTTCAAATGCCGGCAGATTCTCTTGCTGATAATCTTCCGGCTGGAAAGTGTACAATAGTTCAGCCAGTACAATAAATTCAGTAATAGACTGGCCCCACTTATGCATCAGTAGATCTTCTACCATGTATAAAGATTTATACCTTCCCTGGTATTGATCGAAATCAGCTGCTAAGTAGCTATCAAATATCGGGGTAATGGGCTCTTCCCAAGACCAGGGAGTAAGCTCCTTGATGGTATCCAAAGACTCTCGTGCTTGCTCTACGTTCGGGTCAGATGCGAGCACTTTAAAACTGAATACAATCAGTAGAACCGTCAATATAACCTTATTCAAAACTATTTTCCTTTTATACTGGAATTTATTTGGATATTTTAGTTTGGACTACTACAAGCCAAGGGTGACAACACCGCAATTTCTCCCCGGCAGGATCTCTTAGCAGTGAATAAATAGGAACATGGAAGATACGGAAAGGCAATGATAGGCTAACAAATTTTGAGTAAAGTCACATTCAATTGAATAGACTTTAAATTGAAAAATCAGGAGGAGATATTGAACGATTCAGATCTATTTGATAACAATAAGTGAGAAACCAGAGTACGGTCAATGATGCCTAGTTTATCTTTACTAGATTAGAATTCATCTGACAAGCACCCTCTAAAAAATGTCACTGTGAAATCAAGCCTGAAATCAGATTTAACACTATAAAATCTGCATTCAATCACGTCTAAGATCGATTTTAAGTTTCCATATTTTGCCCCAGTGAATATAATTGCCGTAGAAAATAGGTTCTTTGAGGCTATGATTTCTTGAGGTTAAACTTACCTGGCTCTTTTCGAGGGTACCCGCGCTTCTATTTACGCCCGATCTGACGGGAATCAGGACAACATACCCATATCCCCCTTTTTTTGCCCATTCTTTGGAATGAAGGTGATCCAAGTCACCCAGACCTCTATCAGGCTTTTCGAAACCAGCTTTCTCCCACGCAGTTCCATAACTTGTATAATTAGGGTTGACCCAAATATGCTCTTCCTCTGGAATATAATCCCTCAGTGTCGAGTTTGTAATATTTTTTAGGCGGAGAGCATTACCTGAAGTAACTCCTGGGATTGATATAACGGTTCCAAGACTCCTTAAGACTTGCTCATCTCTAACCGCAACAGGTAAGTCATCTTTTAAAACTAGAGTGTCGCGCTTTTCATCATACGTTCGATTGAAGTCATTTTCGTCTATTGTAAACATAATTTCTCTCTAACTTTTATTAAAACCCAGAAATCAATTTAAAATATAATTATCAATTTATTTATGCATCATAAAAAATCCATCTCCTTCTGATTACGGAGATACTTTAAGGAGCGCTATACAAAGCACATCATACATAGCGGAACAGATAATCATGACAGGCAATCAGGACGAACAATATTTGATCACCTCATGAAGAGACCATGGGTATATACGCCTTTGTCTGAAAGCGATCTCAATATTTATGGTATTCCCCGATGTGTCAATAGCTCTGACACTTAATGCTTTATAAGAGGGCAAATCTTCGGGAAGTTTAAGCAGAATTGGTCCATATCGACTGTACTACTCATGAACTAGGAGATTTTTTATACTTCAGACCTAAACCCAGCTCGTCAAAATGCCTACCCATCAAATGTTGATATATGTCCTTTGTAGGCATAATCACTCACTGAAAATCAAGATTAACAATGGACTTGATTATGCCTACGCTTACTTAGAATTCCTTTCTAATCAATTTAACAGCTTCCTTTGTGGTTAATATATCATTAGCCATATACTTGAAGTTAATCATTGCCGCTTCGTAGCAATCACCCTCAGGCAAATTTGCACCAGCTGTTGCATCATTTACAACAGCCACTTCAAACCCTTGTTCTAACAGTTCGCGCATATGAGATTCTGTGCATAGATTTGCAGACATCCCTGCAAGAATTACTTTATCAATACCCTGCTTTCTCAATTGAAGTACTAAATCATTTGTTTCAGGGCCATAAATTTTATGTGGGCCGGTCACAACAGTCTTACCATTATTTATATATGGCTTATATTGCTCCAACCAATCAGCTCCAGAGTTTTCAAATCCGTTTAAACTTAGAGGGTCCTCTCGGTTGAACATACCAAGTTTGTGCATTACCACTTCGAGGCTCCCCTCAAACTTCCACTTGTGATCATGAGGATAGTAATAATGCGGAGAAATAAATAAAGGCACATTCTTTTTCCCTGCAACTTTCATTAACCGTTCAAGGTTCTGAACTGTATTTTTTTTCTACACTTTCTCCCACCACACCCCAGGTAACACCAGTAGGGCTTAAGAAATCATTCTGCGGGTCGGTTATTACGATTGCAGTCCGCTCAGGATCAATTTTCATACCAGGTTCAGCTTGATCGGCAAAGCAATTCAGTGAGAAAGAGATAAGTCCTAGTGTTACAACTGGCGCTACTAGATTATTTAAAAAGTTCATCAGGTATTTTCCTATCCAAAGCTCTTAAGTTATGTAGGGTAAGTAAGCAGGGCATTGCTAGCGCTTAACCTGGAACGTATAATATCTTCACAATCTGTATGATAAATGCTTAAAAGTATATATTTCATGTCAGATCGTATGACTATATGGTTTTTAGGTGTTCGCCGTTATGGACGTGTTAAGTGATTTGCTCAGGGTTTTCCACTTAAAAGCACATGTTTTTTTACACAGCCAGTTTTATGGCGCTTGGCGGGTAGACACCTCCGGAGAGCAAAAGGCCACCTTTCATCCTGTGGGTTTTGCGTTCTGGAGCGCGATGGAAAGATCTTCCTTCACACTATCCATCACCGAGTACATGCTGGAGAAGGCTTCAATTTTGGGAAGAGCAAGGAGCTTGGTTACAGGCATGGAGAAGATTTCTGGAGCTGTTGGATCAGCAGTCTTTGCTTAACTAGGAGGAGGTTTTTTCTGATGGCAGCTTTGCACCCGTAAAAAAGGGGCTTTGAAATCGGGAAAACCAAGCGGGGCAAGGGTTCAAAGTGGATGGTGGTGGTCGATGGCGAAGGTATTCCACTGGGAGGCACCATTACTTCGGCCTCACCAGCAGAAGTGAAGTTATTACACCCATTACTTGATGTTACGTATAAAAATACAAAGATTCATCGCTTAGTTTATGATAAAGCGGCGGACTCAGATCCTCTTAGAGATAGCCTGTTGAGTCGTGGAATCGACCTTATCTGTCCACATAGGAGAAATAGGAAAAAAGCCTCAAGACAGGATGGCAGAAAGCTCAGAAGGTACGCTCGCCGTTGGAAAGTTGAGAGGACTTTTGCGTGGTTGGGAAATTACCGCCATTTAGTTGTTAGATGGGAGCGATATTTGTCCACTTATCGTGCTTTTTTCTATATTGCATGCATGTTAATTACGTTAAAGAAGTTATGAAACAGCTTCTAATAATTTTGCTATTGCTTTCTGAGAGTGTCCGGATTTTCTTAAGCTGTAAATCTGGTGTCGTTCGTTCTCGCTCAGTTGGTAGTAGCTCATCAGTGCCTTTCTCTTGGTCGGGAGAGTTACAGACTCTACCAGCTTAGCCCTCCCTTACCAATTGCACCTGTTATCTGAAACCAAGCTCACCTAAAGATTAAATTGTATTAATTAAAGAACAGCTATTTTATTGCCCCTTTTTGCTCATCTCCAAAATTTTTATCTGCCGCTGCTTTCCATTTGTTATCAAGGTCCTGAAAATGCTGGGAGTCCATGGTTTCAAAAAATTCCTTTGGAGAGTACATATCATTCATAAGAGCCTCTGTTGTTCCCTTCGCTTTAAGTTCCCTCAATACTCGTTGGGCAAGCTTACACATAGAAAACATCAGGCTTCCTGGGTAAATAACCAATTTATAAGACAACTCCTCAAGTTCTTTATGTGTAAATAATGGGGACTTACCGTGTTCGCCAAAATTATACATTAGAGGTATATCCACCTCATTCTGTACACGAAGGACTTCTTCCCTGCTTGTAATTGCCTCTACAAATAATGCATCAACACCGGCTTCAGCATAAGCAACACATCGTTTTAGGGTGTCATCGATACCTGTCACCGCCAAGGCATCTGTCCTGGCAATAATAACGAAATCATCGTCAGTGCGACCTTCCAGTGCTCCGTATATTTTATGAACCATCTCTGAGATTGGCACTACTCGCTTTCCGGCTAAGTGACCACATTGCTTCGGTAATATCTGGTCTTCTATATGTAATCCTGCAACTCCCGACCGCTCATATTCCTGGACTGTCCTATAGGCATTTAATGCGCTGCCAAAACCGGTATCTGCATCCGCAATCACTGGTATATTTACAGTTGAAGCTATAGCACGCGCATTCGCAGCCATTTCAGTCAATGTAATAAACCCAAGATCAGGGCGACCAACATGAGTAACAGCGGTTCCACCTCCTGTCATGTAAAGTGCCTTGAAACCCTCTTCCTGAATGATTTTCGCAGTAAGGCAATCATAGGCCCCTGGCGCAACAATTAGGCCTGGCTGATTAATCATTGCCCTCAACGTAGTTGTCATCTTCTTCATAAATATCCTACCCAAATGAAATTTACTTCATATTTGGCGTATAAAATTTTAAGCAGCACATTAGGAATTCACACCAAAGAATATAGCAAAGGAATTCACACCAAAGAATATAGCAAAGGAATTCACACCAAAGAATATAGCAAAGGAATTTTATGAAGGGTTGAATATCAAATTTTACCAAGAAGCCTCTCCCCTTAAAGTAGACGCCATCTTATGCGGCCATTCTTTCATATTCATCAGGGCTTTTGAACCCAAGTGAACTATGTCTTATTATAAGGTTATAGTATCTATCAAGATACCAAAATAAGTTACTTCTCAGGTCCTCAACCGAATCAAAAATAACCATTTAAATTTCTCAGTTTTTAATGCCTAAAAAAATGATTCCACATACACATTATCATTCATAAATCCTGGATAGTTCATGCTCGGTTCAATACCTAGAAGCTGCTTCATAACTTCTTTAACGTAATTAACATGCATGCAATATAGAAAAAAGCACGATAAGTGGACAAATATCGCTCCCATCTAATAACTAAACGGCGGTAATTTCCCAACCACGCAAAAGTCCTCTCAACTTTCCAACGGCGAGCGTACCTTCTGAGCTTTCTGCCATCCTGCCTTGAGACTTTTTTCCTATTTCTCCTGTGTGGACAGATAAGGTCGATTCCACGACTCAACAGGCTATCTCTAAGAGGATCCGAGTCCGCCGCTTTATCATAAACTAAGCGATGAATCTTTGTATTTTTATACGTAACATCAAGTAATGGGTGTAATAACTTCACTTCTGCTGGTGAGGCCGAAGTAATGGTGCCTCCCAGTGGAATACCTTCGCCATCGACCACCACCATCCACTTTGAACCCTTGCCCCGCTTGGTTTTCCCGATTTCGAAGCCCCTTTTTTTTCTGGTGCAAAGCTGCCATCAGAAAAGACCTCTTCCCAGTTAAGCAAAGACTGCTGATCCAACAGCTTCAGAAATCTTCTCCATGCCTGTAACCAAGCTCCTTGCTCTTCCCAAAATTGAAGCCTTCTCCAGCATGTACTCGGTGATGGATAGTGTGAAGGAAGATCTTTCCATCGCGCTCCAGAACGCAAAACCCACAGGATGCCTTCAAAACAAGCTCGATTAACAATGGGTTTTGGGCCTCCCTTTCCTAGTTTTAACTCAGGAAGACAAGGTTCAATCAATTTCCATTGATCATTGGTTAACTCTGACTTGAATCGGCTCACTATTGCTGGACTTTTTTCTATGTAATTGCGTGAGAATAGCCGATTTCAAGTTATGAAACAGCCTCTAGTTATTTTTTCAATAACTCAATAGCTTCTACAGCCTAACAGCCTTCATAAAGGAGGGCTGAGTTAGATTTTACGTGATTTCCCCTCTTCTCTGGCTCTAGCTCGCTCAGCCTCCAGAATGATCTGCTCTACAGAATACTTTATTGCACAAATCATAGTAGCTATAGCGCCAATAAATGTTGTAAACCAAAATGAAACATTTAGCGCAACGAGAATAAGTGACATCAAACTCACAGCCAGCAATTTCATGTTATCTAAATGAAAATCAAAAAATTTACGGTCAAGCAAACCCATATGAAAAACAAGGAACAAGCCAATTGCAGCACACGAGACAATGGCTAAAATCGCAGAGGAATCATCTCCAACTTTTACAAACTGATAGAATCCATAATAGACAAACCATCCTAAAAAAGGGCTTAATAAGGCTACCTTTCCAGCAGCTATATCTTTAGAGATATGACGCCAAAAAATTGACCACCGGTTATTTCTGCCCTTTTCAAGATTAGTTAATTTAGCCGCTCCAAAAGGAATAGCTAGCAATCCTCCAATAATCATCGCAAAAACTATAATCGTTGTTATTGTTTCCAGTACCAGATACCACATAAATACCTAGCCTCGTCACTGCTTTGATATAAAAATCATATCTAGCGGACAGTAGAAACTATTTTTGCTGAGGAATACAGATCATTCTTAGCTATATGGAGCCTGCGCCAACTTTTATTCGCGCATTGTCCAGGTGATCACAAACCATTTCCATCCCATCCAGCACTCTAAAGGTATGTCTCTGGATAATATCTGGGGGTACAAAATAGAGACTATCATTTTTCACCGCATTGAGTGTCGGATAGGCTTTCCAGGCATCCAGCCAATCTGGCCGGCTTTTTCCCATGCCGCTGGAAATAATCACTTCAGGATTCCGGTTAAGAACAGATTCGATACTGATCTTGGGCGCCAAAACCATCGCATCAGCAAATGCATTGCGGCCACCACAAGTTTGGATCACATCGCTGATCAAATGCTCGCCATTGAGTGTTTGGAGGGGATCATTCCATACCTGGTAGAATACACTTACCGGTGTTTTTTTCTTGTTGCTATGCTGGAGTTCATTTAGTCTCTTAAGCCACTCGCTTGCAGTGCGGTCCGCATTCTCGCTTGTGCCGGCAAGTTCGCCAAAAAATCTTACATTCTTTGCAATATCTTCCAGAGTTCGGGACTCAGTGACGAATACCGTAAACCCGAGATCATCCAGCTTTTGGATCATTTCATCGCCATTTCCCGACCCCCAGGCGACAATCAGATCCGGTTTCAAAGCCAGCAAAGATTCATAGCTTAGTGCTTTGTAATTGCCAATCTTTGGCAGCTTCTTTGCCTGCTCAGGATAATCGCTGTAGCTAACAGCAGCAACCAGCTTCTCTCCCGCACCTGCGCTGTAGAAATTTTCTACAATATGTGGAGCCAGGGCAACAATACGCTCTGCCGGCGCTGCCAATTCGATCCAGTGCCCCCGTGCATCCTGTACACGTACTGGTTTATCGGCCCAACAAGAGCCTGTCCAAAAAAGGCTCAGGGTAGTAATGAAGATTGTGAAAATACTGCGAGACATCATTTAACTCGTCTAACTCTAAATTTATTGTTTTGTAACACTCAAATTTCAAACACTGGCAAGAGCTACCCACAGAATTAGTACTGTAAGTTCGATAATTTCGACCAGGCCACCCAGACAATCACCGGTATAACCACCAATAGTTTTCTCCCATAAATGACGCCAACAAAGAATCAGCACAGGTAAAGCACTAGCCATTCCAACTACGATGGCCATAGGAGCTGTTGCGAAAGCGATGGCCGTAACGATAATGACCACAGACAATAGCTCCCGTCTTCTCTTTGAGCCAGAGGGTGGAACAAAACCCTCCACACGGGCGTAGTCTGAAATACTCATTAGAGATAACGCTGCCGTCCTGGCCAACATCGGCGACAGTACCAGCGGCAGGTATATCCAGTTTTCTATCGCATCCAGTTCGGCTGTAAGTAGAGTTGCGATCGCTGCGAATTTAATCAGTAGAAATACAACAAGTGCAACAACCGCAACTGAGCCACAATGTGGATCATGCATTACAGTGAGGATTCGACTGCGCCTTTCTTCAGGATCAGCACATTTGTGACCGGCAAAGTAGGCATCAGTACAATCGGCAAGACCATCAAGATGTAAGGCACCAGTTAAAATGACCCAAAACCCCAGCAATATTGCCGCCTGTAGCTGAATTCCCAGTGGGGCCAGCAGGTATGCTGCGGCCGATAATAGAAGCCCAATAACAACCCCAACAAACGGATAGAAGTAAATTGATCGCTCTACTGTTTCTTTATCGACCCGGTACAACAATCCCGCGACTGGCAGCCGGGTAAGAAAGACCAGTGCATATAGGAATGCCTGGATAAGACCTGAAAATTTACGGACAATAAACATAGGCATCCTGCCCCGGATAGGGAATCCCGAAAGTCCCGCTATTGCAATCGTATTCCATTGACGCGGCAAATCCATAGCCTACCTGTAACGACATCATCTGACCGGGCCCCCAACCATTGGCAATGGTCAGCAGTAACTTGATCACGCCACCATGGGTTACCAATAATAGAGATTCTCCCGAGTAGCGCACAGACAGCTCGCTAATAGTCTGTAGCACCCGGGACCGGAAAGATGTGAAAGGCTCACCGCCTGGGGGACAGTGCTTTTCTGGCTCGCGGCTCCATGCATTACACAAGGTTTTGTGCTCGGTCCAGATTTTGTCGATCGCTTGCCCTTCCCATTCACCGAAACTAATTTCGCGGATACCGGGAACAATATCTACTGGCAACTTTCTTTTGTGGCCCAGCTGGGCAGCAAATGCCTGGCAACGACCCAGTGGGGAAGTGATAATTCTATCCCATGGGCCGGTAAGATCCCTGAGTCCTTGCCACATTTGCTCCCAACCTTCTTCAGTTAAGGAGACATCAATCTGGCCACGAAATATACTACCGCCAGCACATGCGCCATGTCGTAACAGGTCAATCCTCAATCGGTACACCTGCTTCGCTAAATGTGAACATCTTGTTATGCAGGTTAAGCGCCTGCCTGATAATACTTATAGCCAGAACAGCACCAGTACCCTCCCCCAACCGCATATTGAAGTTGAGCATAGGACTAACCCCCATACACTCTAGGGCCAGTTTGTGCCCAAGTTCATCCGACAGGTGCGCAAATAAGAACCAGGGGTTTACAGAGGGATTGATAGCTCCAGCAACAGCAGCTGCAGCCGTGGCCATAAACCCGTCAACCAGAACCGGGGTTCCCCGCTGGGCGCAGGCGATAAATGCCCCGGCCAGGGCCGCAATTTCGAAACCACCGAGAATTTGCAGAATACTCACGGGGGAATCCAGAGCAGCGCTGTGCTGCTCCAAAGCAGATTCAATCAGTGCAATTTTTCGGGCGAGTATATCATCACCGATACCTGTACCTCTCCCTGTGATTTCTGGAACTTTCAAATCAAACAAAGCAGCAAAAATTGCAGCTGCCGAGGTGGTATTACCGATCCCCATATCCCCGCCGATAAAACAATCACTATCGGTAGAGTGCCTTCGTCCCACATTAAACGCACTTATGAGCTGCCCATAAGTCATCGCGGGTTTACCTTGGGAAAAATCCGCTGTAGAAGGCGCAATGACCTCATCGATCAATTCAGGGTGCTCAGTGGGCACCACACAACCCAAATTAATAGCAGCAAAGTCTGCATTCTGCTCTCGACTCAATACATTGATGGCCGCCCCACCCTCACAGAAAATATTAAGCATTACTGAGGTAACGGCCTGGGGAAATTGCGAAGTGCCCTGGGCTGCAATACCGTGATCAGCTCCAAAAACACGCACAGATAGGCGTTCAAGTTGAGGCTGCCCTTTACCCTGGAACCCGGCAAAATCTACAGCAATAGTTTCCAACCGGCCGAGTGCGCCCTCTGGCTTTATCAATTGTTTCTGCCGGGCAATAGCTGCATTTCGAGCCGATTGATCTGGTGCAGGTGCCGGATTATAGAGCCAGCTCAGTTCATCAGACATAACCTTTCGCCTCTCGTGCTCAATCTATTTTACCGTCAGAGGTAAACCGGCAATAGCCAGGGTTACGCTGTCAGCCCGCTCCGCCAACGCCTGGTGCAACCAGCCTGCAGCATCCACAAATTCCCGTGATAATTGCCCAAGAGGCACTATCCCGGAGCCAACTTCATTACTGACGAATATCCATGGGGCGGCATTGTTTTCTGAATTATTGCGCCTTTGATCAACACGCTGCATCAATGCTTCGCGTTCACGCGCCCAGACGCCTTCATGAATGCAGTTACTGAGCCACAACGTCAGGCAATCCACCAAAACACAGTGAGATTTAGGGGATGCATCTAAAGCCTCAGCCAACGCGATAGGCTCTTCAATAGTTTGCCAGTGTTGCCCCCTGTCTCCTTGATGACGAGCGATACGAGAAGACATTTCCTCGTCCCCCGCTGTAGCAGTTGCCAGGTAACTAAGTCCACCGGCATTGTTACTTTGCAGCCACTGTTCGGCACTCTGCTGTGCCAGTCGGCTCTTGCCGCTGCGCGCACCACCGAGAATCAGGTGCAGATTACTGTTGTTATACATCGGCAACCACCAGGGATTTACCAGTTACCGGGTGTGGTACCACTGTGACGCTGTAACCATAGAGTTGCTGCATATTTTCTGCGGTCAGTACCGCTTCTGGGCAACCATAGGCCATGCTACGTCCATGCTTAAGGGCGAGGATCCGGTCACTGTAACCACTGGCGTGAGCGAGATCATGCACCGTCATCACAACAGCCGCACCACTTCGCGCAAAGTCGCGCACCGCTCTCATCATTTCGTACTGATGAGCGATATCGAGGCTGGTAGCCGGCTCATCCAGCAGAAGCAAACGATCTCCTCCATCTTCAGCACGCCAGATTTGTGCCATTACCCGTGCCAGTTGCAAGCGCTGCTGCTCACCGCCCGACAATGTGGGATAGAGACGCCCAGATAAATGGCAAACGTCCAGTGCCGCCATAGCTTCCAAACAAATAATTCTATCTCGCTCAGTGCCTGTGGAGTGTGGCGTGCGGCTGAGGGCAACCAGTTCAAGGCCCGTAAAGGCAAATGAAAGCGGATTGCTTTGTGGCAGAACTGCCAACTGCCTGGCTCGCTTGCGAGCGGGCAAACTAGCAAGCGACTCACCTTTAAAGTGAACTCTTCCAGTCTCCATCGCAGATTCACCGCAAAGTGCGCGCAATAGTGTCGACTTACCGGCACCGTTGGGACCAATCACGCAAACCAGCTCCCCGACATCAACGTCAAGACATACATCGGTAAGCAGCGGTCGATTGTCCACACTTACCGTGACTCCCTCAGCCTGTAACAGAGCCATTAGAGGGACCCCCTGTTTTTGCGTAACAAGGAAATAAAAAATGGCACCCCAATCAGGGCGGTAATCAACCCTACCGGTATCTCGACGGGCGCAATAATTGTGCGTGCGAGGGTATCAGAAACCAATAACAGGCTGGCGCCAGCCAGCGCCGATAGGGGTAACAGCTGGCGATGATCCGGCCCCACCCACAACCGCACTATATGCGGCACCACCAAACCCACAAAAGCAATACTGCCGGCCACGGCAACTGAAGTTCCCACCCCTGCAGCGACAAGCACGATCAAGCTGGTTTTTACCCGCTCCACATCGACACCGAGATGCCGTGCCTGGGATTCCCCCAGCAAAAGAACATTCAGTGAAGAACCAAAACCGGGCAGGCTGGCAAGCAACCCACACAATACTGCCAAAATCAGAAAAGCACGGGGATAGCTGGCCGCATCCAGCCCACCCATTAGCCAGAGGCTCATACGACGCAACGTGTCATTATCTGCAAAGTATTCCATCAGCCCGATTAAACTTGCTGATAGAGCAGTCACAGCGATACCCATCAGCAGCATGGTGGCCACCGAAGTTCCATTGATACTTTTTGCCACCCGATAAACCAATGTCACTGCTAGCAAGCCACTGAAAAATGCCGAAATTGATACCACCGGCAAACTTCCAAAGCCACCGGCTACTTCTGCTCCAAGTAAAATAGCCAGACAGGCACCAAGGGAAGCACCCGCAGTAACCCCAATTAATGAAGGGTCAGCCAGTGGATTGCGAAATAAGCCCTGTAACATCGCACCACAGATGGCGAGTACTGCCCCTACTCCTGCCGCCAATAAAGCCCGTGGCAAGCGAATTGCCTGAACGATATCTTTTGCCAGACCTCCCTCCCCTTGCCCACTGAGAGCAGAGACAACTTGAGAAGGCGAAAGATATACAGCACCGACGGCCACTGCGACAACAAAACTCATTGTGAGCCCTGCGGGCAATACCCACCAGGCAAGATTCAAAGCTTTGACACGGGCGATTGTCATTGGCTTACCTCTTCCAATGTTGCCCCACCTTGGTCTCGTCCGAATTGCCTAAGCCAAGAGTTCTGCATATGTTCGGCAATAGAATCAGCCAGCCTATCCAACTGCTTCTCACGATGGACATTCAGGTTCAGCGGTGTAGCCCCTGTTAGGCCGCCCCAGGAAAACAGCGCATTTTGGGCTTGCGGAGAATCGAAAAGCCCATGCACATAAGTAGCAAGCACCTGCCCGTCGGCACTGATAGCCCCATCTGGCCTAAGGTTTCCAGCTTCGTCATGAAGAAATACCGCGGGGATCTGCAAAGCTGGCCCTTCTGTAATCCCGCAGTGTATTTCGTAGCCTTGAAGGGCGATATCCCCCTGGTCATTATCCTGATTTCCCAGAGATAGAAACCCGGTAACATTTATTAATGCCTTATATGGCTGCAGCCTGGTTATATAATCCAGATAACCAAGGCCTAGCTCACTGCCGGGGACATCTTCTACCCCATCTGGGTCCTGCACCTCTTTTCCCAGCATTTGCAGGCCGCCACAAATACCTATGAGTTTTCCACCATAACGCAAGTGCCGATCCAGTTGTGCAGGCCAGTCATTTTCTTTTAAATAGGCCAAATCAGCCCGCACATTTTTACTTCCTGGAAGGATAACCCAATCGCAAGGGGGGATTGATTCACGCACGCTAACAAATTGCAGGTCAATATCCGGGTTCAACCTCAGTGCGTCAAAATCTGTATGGTTACTAATTCGGGGCAGCACCGGTACCACTACCTTTAGCCGAGCATCAGCACCAGCCTGCTGGGTGCTAATCGCATCTTCCGCATCCAGGTACAGGTCGTGGAGATATGGCAATACCCCGAGAACGGGTTTACCGGTGTAGTTTTCCAACCATTCGAGCCCCGGCTCTAGCAGCTGCAAGTCGCCACGAAAGCGGTTGATCACAAATCCAACTACGCGGTCGCGTTCAGTTGGGGACAGTAATTCGAGGGTGCCTACCAAGTGGGCGAAAACACCGCCGCGATCAATATCAGCAATTAACACCACAGGGCAATCCACCGCCTCAGCAAAACCCATATTGGCAATATCATTTTCCCGCAAATTGATTTCCGCCGGACTTCCCGCGCCTTCAACAAGCACCAGCTCATATTGATCATTAAGGCGTTTAAAGGAATCCAGCACGGCATTTTGTGCAGTGGATTTGTAATGGTGGTAATTCAGGGCCTGCATATTTCCCAGCGCCCTGCCCTGGATAATCACCTGAGCCCCAGTGTCTGAAGCAGGCTTAAGCAGCACAGGGTTCATATCGCTATGCGGTTCTATTCCGCAAGCTTGGGCCTGTAGCGCCTGCGCCCGCCCTATTTCGCCACCGTCCGTAGTGACTGCACTATTGAGCGCCATATTTTGTGGCTTGAATGGAGCAACACAAAGTCCCTGCCGGGCAAAATAGCGGGCAAGCGCCGCAACTAGAGTACTTTTGCCAGCATCCGAGGTGGTGCCCTGGATCATCAATACGGACATAACGAATACAACTTAGTAGTCGACCCCTTTTCTGGCCTTGATCCCAGCTTTAAAGGCATGCTTTATATCTTTTACTTCAGACACAGTGTCCATCAGCTCTTGCAGAGCACTACCACCGCCGCGGCCGGTCACTACCACACTCTGCTCTGGAGGGCGTTCCGCCAAAGCTTTCAATACCTGTAATTCATCCAGGTATTTATACGCGAGCATATAAGTTAACTCGTCCAATACCACTAGATCATAGCTGGCATCGGTGAGCATTTTCCCGGCTTCCTCCCAGGTTCGTTCTGCAGCTGCTATATCACTGCTGCGATCCTGTGTATTCCAGGTAAAGCCTGTACCCATTTGGTAGAGGTTTACTTCAGGGCAATGGTATTTGAGAAAGAGTTCCTCTCCAGATTGCTGTGCGCCTTTGATAAATTGCACTACCCCCACCTTCTGGCCATAACCTAGCGCACGTATAACCATGCCGAAAGCAGAGCTGGATTTCCCCTTGCCATTACCAGTTAGCAATACAGCAACTCCACGCTGGATATCGGCCGCTGCTATATTTGCATCAACCTTCGCCTTATGTTTTTGCATTGCCTGTTTGTGTTTGGCATTTTTTTTCTGCTGGTCTTCCGACATGGTCACCTCAGTTCAAGAATCTATTATAGAGAGTGCTTTAGAAGCTGAATTCCACACCGGCATAAGCAGCAGCACCCGCGGTGTTATACCCAGGCACTTCCTCATAGTCTTCATCCACGAGGTTTTCTCCACGAACGTAAACGGTGGTAGCGTTATTCAACTGGTAACGTACGCTAGCATCCAATACTTGGTAATCATCTATGGAGGAGCCATCTGTATCTTCCGCTCCAGCACTAGAGCGTAGATTCACCAGAAGACTAAGAGCGCCGGTCGGTTTATAGGTAAAGCCCAGGTTAGCCAAATGCTTCGGGATTCGCGGGCGTGGAGAATCATCAGCCTGTTCGGCATCGGTATAGGTGTAGTTGGCTGACAGCAGCAGAGTATCAGTGACCTGAGTTTCGGCTATCAATTCAACTCCACGGGATTTGCTTGTTCCCTTGCTTTGCAGGTAACCATACGCATCGTTATTCCAGCCAATTTCCTTATCAATGACCTGCTTAAACAGTACGAATTCCAGATAGAGGGAATTTTCACCAAAGTACTCAACACCAAGGTCCAAGCCTCGACTTTCTTCCGGCGATAGTGTTGGCAGTTCTAGTGGCTCAGAAGTCAACCGATCAGTTGCGGTAGCGTTGTGATTAACTTCATACAGACTGGGAGCGCGGAAGCCGGTACCGTAACTGCCTTTTATCTTTACAGTACCGTTGGCAACATCCTCAAACAGGTACGCTGAGCTGGCGCGGAAACTGTTAAAGCGGCCAAAATCTGAGTTGTTGTCATGGCGAAGACCAAGGGTGATATAGGCTTGATCGGCATAGCTTCCCCGGTATTCAGAATAAACTGCCCACTGATCCCGGTCCAAGTCTCCCGAAGTATCTTCACGGTGCTCCACCCCGTAGGCCATCCCATGTTCGCGACTAAACCCATGAGAACCAGTGAGGTTCAATTTTTCAATATCACCTTCATACTCATAGGAAGTTCCCCCTCCGATGTAGGTGCGCTTCAAATCAGAATGTGAATAGGCCAACTCTTGTTGACCATCTTCGCCATTGTGAGCCAAGCTGACACGAGCACTTTCCTGGCTGAAATCAAAGTTACAATCGTCCTGAGAGGGCCAGCCGCAACGATCATATTCACCTGAGGCATCGGTATCCCGCGCTACAGCTTCCACTCGCCACAGCTCAGAGATATTCCAGCCTACTCGGCCATGTAAAGTCTCGTTATCATAACCGTCGTCATCCCTCAATTCAGTGTCATCGCTGCTGGTATTGAAACCATCGGTTTCCAGCGCCGCAGCTGAAAGGAAGTAATCCAGTGTTTCATTGGCTCCACTGGCACTGGCATTGTAGCGCTCAGTATCGTAGCTACCACCCTCAGCGGATAATTCAAAGCGCTGCCCTTCATCCTCTCGACGGGTCGAGATATCCAGTACACCACCAGCATCAGCCCCATAGAGCATGCCTTGCGGACCGCGTAGCAATTCTACTCGCTGCAAATTACTGCTCATAATATGCTCAATATGAGCACCCGACTGGAGACCGGTTGGATCAGAAATATCGATGCCATCTATTTGGACCAGCGTTCTAAAGCCAGATTCCCCCCGCACCTGTAGCGAGGTTGTCTTACCAATACCACCGCTGTTGTTGACAGAAACCGAAGGTACGCTTCGCAGCACATCGGCCAAGGAAGCCAAACCTCGTGCTTTGAGTTGCTCTTCATCCAATACGGTTACCGAAGTGGCGATCCTGCGCAAAGGCTCATCTTGGCGGGAGCTCACAACAACTAAAGTTTCCAGGTCGGGAATAGAAGATGCACTATCGGTAGATTCGCCAAGTACTGGCACACTCACAGCTGACAGCACACTCAAGCTCAATAAAGATTTTTTCAAGTTTCAACCCCTAAGGACAAAAGCTCATGGGATCGAGGGAGGAATAGCAATGCGGCACGCCGACGAAGCGTGAAAGATCGTATTGCGAGATGGTAGCCCTCCGCTCCATCGTGTTTCGAGAAGAGGCCGGTATCGGGCTTACCACTCAAAATACTGGTGGATCACCGTTGCGGGGGCAGCGCCGGAATTCCGGACTTCCCGTTTAACCTTCTCAGCCAGCACAGGGCAGAAGGCACCTCTTATCGTGGTCGCGAAACTAGTGGAAAGGCACTGGAATGTCAACTAATGCAAAAAAGGGGCCTGACTCTACTATCTGCTGGAAACTACGGCGCGGGCTCATCAAGGGTAAGATTCCTGACAGGGCATACAGATGAAATTTTTGGACTTATATCAATCAATTTTAACGGGCTACAAACTTACTATTCAATATTATTTGATATCAGTAATTTAAATAGCTTTTAATATATTAAAGCTATTTATGCTTAGACCCCTCGTTTACCCTGGTGAGCTTTCATGATTAATTGGCTCAAGAAGGATAGCCTCATGGTATGGCATAACAAATTTGATTCGTGCACCATCAATTTCTGTAAGCTGCCCTGCCCATGCTAAGCAATACAGGCTTTTCAAATCATTCTTATCAGCTTCTGTAAGTTCACTTTGCTCCCCATAATTCATGATTGAGAAGGGCTTATGTTCACCATAAATTACACTCGGCCAGGTCTTCTCTTTCACATCGGCAAAGAAGTGTCTAAGCCCAAATATATGACCCAACTCATGAATCATAGTGTCAACCTGTTCCTTCCGACTTTGATCAAACATTGTGGGGAAAAGCACTAGCTCATTCCGCCCAGGATTTGGAAAAAAAGCACGAGCTAGAGTACAACCGATAACACTACAGTTTTCTACAGGCTCTACCCTAATTTTAAAATCCCAAACATTTGGATTCTCATTGAACCTCACCGGGGAAGCATCTCCCCACTGAAGTAGTGCCTCCCCCAAAAGAATTCGAATATAGTCCTTTATCTCATCTGGATTTTTAAAATACCTTAAAGACTCATCATCAAACTTCCACCTTAAAGTCGTACCCTTCTCCCACAACGGTATAAAACCCTCACCACTATGCAACACCAGATCTAATGGAGACTTATTACCTAAAGTAGGAAACCCAACCTTATCAGTGACACAAATTTTATTGTTTCCATATTTATGGACCACTGGTTCGGCGCAAGAGTCGCATTCTTTTTTCGACTTAATTTTTAGTTTGAGACTCTCTTTTGAGGAAGCTTTATCTGATGAAGTCACTATTATCCACCTGAAAACGCTGAATATTCTTCCTAGAACAATAATCCAAATTTCGAGAAATCGTACAAATTAGAGCGGCTTCTTACAGCTGAATCATTGTGACAAGATTAGAAAATCGTAAAAGACTGTACTCTGACACTACAATCATCATCAATAAAAATTGGTGGGCAATTATCCCAAAGTTTGTAGCGACTCAAGTGCCAAAGACAGTGGCAATCTCACTAGGCAATTAGCTCACAGAAAGAGCCAACAACACCCAAAAACGAGAATATGCAAGCCTTGTGTCTTCCAGATTTATCTGGAGAGGAAATAATGAGGACGTCAACTACCACCTACCTTTATTTTCAACCTCATTTGGATACTAGCTGCGCACCATGCCGTTTCTTTAAAAGACCTATTAGATAAGTCGCACCAACTTACCCTTTCTCTTGTAGATATTCTTATAATCCCACTGAATCTCTGTAGATTTTTTCAGCCAACGCTTCAGGTCTTTTATATTTAATTGCTCAACCCCTGTATAACAAACAGAAGCATCCTTAAACTTACCTGTCCCCGGCTTAAGATCCGGCTCCTCAAAGTCAGCCCCGCTCCAAAACATCAGCCTAATAGAACCCTTCAGCTTGTTATAACCCACTATTGGATTCCCATCCAAGAACCACACGGGGTGTCCGTGCCAGATTTTACTTTCTGCCATAGGTAGCCCTCGGTTGATTTCATGCATCAGCTTTTCACAAATAGGGCTTTCACAATCATTCTGAGACGCATTAAATTCTTCTATTGTGGTAGGTTTCATAGCGTTAACCTAACGAATAAATCCTGAGCGCCCCTTTAAACGGCAGCTAACACAGGGTGGATTTTTGAGATTACCTTACATGTAGAGCTTATACGTTAAGGGTAATGTTAAAGTTTCTACAAATAAGTAACTCGCTATCAAGCAGTATAAAACTCTGCTATAAATTTTTCTTTCATCATCCATAACCCTTGCCCTAGATAGAAACTCACTATTAATTTCAAACAGCACTAAAGGCTTGAACTTATGAACTTCGAAGTGAGGAGCTTAACATTAGGCGCACCTCACGATCGAAAACGTTTAAGAAGCCATCGGCGATATCCTCCGTGCGTCTATATATAGATAGGATTGTATACCTCAAGCTAAATGCCCAACCCAACTTCACCCAATCAACACTAGAAATTCAAGGGCTCATATGGATTTAAATGAGAACTTGACCCCCATAACATTTCCAGATTACCTTGCCTTGGGCCACCTAATAGAATCCTACTTAACTCAATTTAATCACTTTTAAATACGACAACCAATTTATTATCCAAATTTAGCTAACTGAAACCTCAAGAAAAAAGCCCCCTGACTTTTGGAAACCTCATACTTGTAGCCCAATGATGACCTCACCTACCCTATTGAAGTAGAAGCAAGTCCAAGCGAGCACACCTAAATAAGCCAGACTTGATAACGGTTCAGAACAATTCACACTTATCAAATCTAAGTTAAACTCTTTCAATCTAAATGAAACTTTATATCCCAACATTCATGAAACCTAATTGGGACGCTACTCGCATCCATATTTTTTGATAACTGGATTATCAAGTAGTTTCATTCACCGAGCAGTCTGATAGTAAGGACGTCTAACCATGTCCTATATTCTGACAGCATCATTACTAACCTTGTTATTGCTTTAGTGAGTATTTCTTCATATTCATGGTAATAAAAATTCCCTCTAAAGTCTTACCTTTTCACATAGCTGTCTAGCCCACTATCATCTATGGAAATTCCAAGCATAATTCAATGCCGAACACCCCTTTCAAGTTGTTCATTATTTAATCCATGTGATAATTCAATGTCACAACATCACTTAAAGACAGGTTGCAATATTTTGCTGACCAAGTTTAGTTGGCTAAAGACTAATGAGGTGGTTTATAATGCCAATACCCGATAAATACTTATAATGGGGATAATGGGGAATTTAAATGAATAAAAAAATGTTTCGACTTTCTGTGATTCAAGCAGCTCTTTTAATGACATTATCAGGCTGTGATAGCAGTAGTAACTCGTCTTCTCCCGCTCCTGCTCCCGCTCCTACTGACATTCCGCCAACTGCTAGTGATGTAACTGTAGATGGGGCAAAGCAATGGATTCCTGTATCAGGAAAACTATTGGGCACTGATCAAAATGGCGATGCTTTAACATTTAGTTTCTCAGAAAATGATGAAACTATTAGTCCGCTTGATGGCACTTATACATTCAGCCATGGCCAGTTAACATTAGATGGCAATCTATTTGAATATACTTCAATCTCGGGGCAGGACGCTTCAATTACTTATACCGTGACCGCAAACGGTGCCTCAGCATCTGCAAAAGTTGATATCCTGAACGTAGAAAATGATCCCTTAGCCTATCAACAATGGCATTTACGCAACACAGGTCAAAAAGCTTACGCTCTTAGTGATGAAATGAAGCAAGGCCTTGTCGATATCGGAATTTATACAACCGAGGAAATTAATTCCATCTTTGAGGAAAATGAAGTCGAGGAGCTTGTAGCTGGCGAAGACATGAATGTTGTAGCGGCTTATGCTCAAGGTGTAACCGGTGCAAATGTAACTGCTGTTGTTGTAGATTCAGGCTTAGAAATTCGCCACGAAGATTTAATAGATAACGTATTAATAAATCGCTCTCTCAACTTGGATGAGTCAGCAACTGACAGAACAGATCCAACAAGTCTTTCTAATAGTGGTGATCACGGTACCAGTGTAGCTGGCTTAATTGCGGCTAAAGGCTGGAACAATATCGGTAGCCGAGGTGTTTCTCCAGACACAGGGCTAATCGGTATGAACTTTTTAGGCAGTGGAAAAATAGAGCAAACAGATCTATTAGTTCATGGATTCCCAGGAAGTGGCATTTCTTCAGATGAAGAAATTTCGGCATTTAACCGTAGCTATGGTATTACCTATCCTGGATTTATTGCGTACTCTGCACTAGATGAAGCTGTTGAGTCTTATCCTAATCTTATGCTTCGAGGCGGTAAGGGTGCTTTGAACATGAAATCTAGCGGTAATTCTTTTGAAGACGGCAATGGTGAAGGCTCTTTATGTGCCGATAACGGAGCAAATGATTTAGGCCTAACATGCTATAACTCGGCATTTCAGCCTAGCCATGGTCACCCATATTACTTAAATGTTGCAGCGGTGAACGCAAACGGTAAACATACAAGTTACTCAACCGCTGGTGCAAGCATGATGGTATCAGCTCCTGCGGGCGAGTATGGTCGGTATGCTCCCGCGATGGTAACAACTGACCAGATGACCTGTATTAATGGTTACTCTGGCTTTAATGGCGGCACAATAAGTGCTTGGGGTGGGGCCTATGGCGAAGACTTCGCAGCCAGCCAGTTCCCATTTAATTACCCAGGCCACCCTGAGAATGCGAGCTGTAACTATACTTCAACTTTTAATGGTACATCTTCCGCTGCGCCAAATGCATCAGGTGTTGTGTCTCTAATCTTATCAGCAAACCCAGAGTTGACCTGGCGAGATGTTCGTCACATCTTAGCTTCAACTAGCACTGTGATTGATGCTGAAAATGAAAAGGTTGAACTCACCATTGGTGAGGGTACTTTTGTTGCTCATGATGGCTGGATTGAAAACTCAGCTGGTTATCAATTTAATAACTTATATGGCTTTGGTCGAGTTGATGCAGGTGCAGCTGTTGCTATGGCTCTAGATTACTCAGAGAGTCTCGGTGAACAAATTATCACTCAATGGCAAGGTTTGGGTTCAACAGCTGGTGAAGAAGCCATGGAGGCGGTTATTCCAGATAACAGTGCGGCTGGTGTGAGCCAACAAATCGAAGTGACAGAAGATATTATTATTGAAGCTATGCAGTTCGAATTTGATATTCGTAATGATCACATGGGTTCTATTTTAAATGATAGTCTACTAACCTCCGCTGGTAATGACTTGGCGCTGGAGGTGGTATCCCCCTCAGGTACAAGAAGTGTTCTACTTTCTTCCAAGCAGGCATTATTAGATGCTTCTTATAGCTTTGCTGATGGGTATAGCATGGGTTATATTTTAAATGGTGCCGTATTCCTTTCTAATGCATTTTATGGTGAAAATGCTAAAGGAACTTGGACTATCAAAGCATTAGATACAGGTGAGACTAATATCGTATTCACAGACCCAGATAACTATTGGGATGCAACAGGCCTGATGAACAACCCAGTAGAGAGTGTTCTAGAAGGCGTATCACTTAGAGCGTTTGGTCGTGCTGTTCAATAAGAAGGGAAATACAATGAAGCTAAATAAATTAACGATCTTAACTGCTGCAATGTGTTTATCAGGTATTACACAGGCAAACGCTATTGATGCTGTGGAAAAGAAAGATATAGAGATTAAGAAGCTAAACACCATAGCTACAGCAAAAACGAATTCTGCTGATTTTGGTATCTTTAAGATTGAAAGATCCTTGAAAACTGTCCCAGCATCCATTGCTGCACCAGAATCTATTGTTGTGACAAAAGGCGAAATGGCGATAGTCAATATCGGCAATAATTCTGCATCAGATGTTGTTGGCAAAGGTACAATTGTACGAAATACAATCACAAACAAACTGACAACTTTAACCGGCAATATAACAATATTATTAGGCAAGAATGTTGAAGCATCAGAAGTAGCGTCAATTTCTGGCATGGAAGTATTGTCAGTATTTCCCGGTACTGACATTGCCATCTTGAAAGTTAAAGAAGGCAATGACTTAGTAGAAGCTTTCAATGCGATAAAACAGTCTGGCTTGGCTGTTGAAAGTCGAGTTGAAGTTACTGAAACTATGCATGAAGCACAATAGGTATAGCTTACTAAGTTAAGCATGGCTTCGCCTTAGACAAGCAAAAGGCACCGCTTTATAAGTGGTGCCTTTTCATCTTTGAGCGGCTGGTACTATTTTGATTTTAATACTAGGAAATAGGCTAACGATCCTAATGACAGGATTTTCTTTCCCTTTTGACAAACTAATAAACTCCAGCCAGGATCAAAAGGATGCCAATATTTTTACAGTATATTCCCACAGAAAGTGACAAGACTTTTTTCATATCCTCTACCACCCAAATAGCGCGCACCAGAGAAATAACACAGGCCAATACCGCTTTTAAGAACACAATAAGTCCATATCTCAAATTAAGCCAGGACTGGCCGGCTTAAATCTACCTGTAAAATAATAAGCGAATTAAGTATCCACCCAGCGAATCAGATCATGACCAAAACAACTAAAACTTCAATAGAAGCTACAGTAAGGCTATAGAAGAAAGTTGGTACTACAGCAGTTCTAACATCAACGACCGCAATGACAAGAAGTAGAATATCGATTAGAGGGGCATAGTAAAGAAGATACAAGCCTACTTTTAGCACACCAAAATATATCTGACACTGAGATCCAGAAATTAAACCACTCAGAAAGCCATTTTACATCTAACAATAAGTACCAACAGAAAACTGTCTAATATACCACCTCACATTTAAACCACTTTTAAAATTATTAATGGTATTTATTAGACATGATATCTGAATTTTAGCAATCAGACATAGGGTTAAATACCCAAATTTATTTTTAACACTCTAATAAATACATCTGTGAAGAATATGATCAATGATTATAAGCAGTTTAAGAGTGTATATCCCGGTCACAATTTCCTAGTCTATATCAATACCAGTCTAAGTATTAATCAAAATGGCACATGAGAAGAACCTTGGAGGAAAAATAGATTCTTCCAGGAAGGCTCTGCCTACCTCCCACTTATTAGGTGAAGTAGGCAGATACACGAAAAATTAAGTCAACTTTATACTTTCTTTAATGACCTCTTCTCTCCCATGCACAATCCGATAAAGTAACGGCAATACAAATAGAGTTAGCAGTGTCGAAGAGATAATTCCCCCAATCACCACTGTAGCTAGCGGTCTTTGGACTTCAGCCCCGGTGCCCACGTTCAGTGCCATAGGCACAAAGCCAAGACTAGCAACCAGTGCAGTCATCAAAACAGGACGTAGTCTGATCATAGCGCCATCAATGATGGAGGTAAGCAGCTCTCCTCCTTGCTGGCGCAGTTGCCGTATAAAGGAGAGCATTACCAGGCCATTCAAGACTGCCACACCGGAAAGTGCGATAAAACCGACTCCGGCAGATATTGACAACGGCATATCCCGCAGCCATAGAGCCAAAACACCTCCAGTCAATGCCAAAGGGACTCCGGTAAAGATAATCAAAGCATCCTTAAACGAGCCGAAGGCCATTACCAGTAAACCGAGGATTACCAAGAGTGTTAACGGGACCACAATAGAGAGGCGGGTGCTCGCGGACTCCAGTTGTTCGAAAGTGCCTCCATATACTAACCAGTAGCCCGCAGGCAGGGAGACCTGCTGCTCAATACCTGCCCTCGCCTCTTCGACGAAAGACCCCAGATCACGGTCACGTACGTTTGCTGTTACTACTATACGGCGTTTGCCGTTTTCACGACTGATCTGGTTTGGGGCTGGAGTCATTTCCAGACTGGCGACTTCAGACAAGGGGACGTAACTACCCAATGGGCTGCCTGCAGGTAAAGGTACAGGCAAATCACCGAGATTCTTGTAGTCCCTGCGTAGCTCTTCCGGTAAGCGTACAACCAATTGGAAACGGCGGTCGCCTTCGTAAATCAATCCGGCCTCTTCACCCCCAATAGCGGTGGAAACCAGATCCTGCAAGGTTTGTAGGTCTATGCCGTAGCGCGCTAGCGCAATACGCTTCGGCAATATGGAGAGAACTGGCAGCCCCTCCACCTGCTCTACTCGCGCATCGGCAACACCCTCTATCCCATTCAGTACGCCGAGGATTTCATTGGCGGAGGTCACCAGCTGATCCAAATCATCACCGAACACTTTAATACCTAAGTCTGCACGCACACCGGAGATCAGCTCATTAAAGCGCATCTGGATTGGCTGGGTAAACTCGTAGTTGTTACCCGGCAACTCACGTACAGCTTCCTCAATTTCCGCCACCAATAGTTCCTGGGACAGTTTCGGGTTGGGCCATTGATCCCTGGATTTCAGGATTACAAAATTATCGGCTACATTAGGCGGCATTGGATCCGTCGCCACTTCCGGGGTACCAATTTTTGCAAATACTTTATCTACCTGGGGAAACTCCTTAATCCGCTGTTCCAGCAAGCGCTGCATCTCGATCGATTGCTCCAAACCGGTGCCAGGAACCCGCAAAGCGTGCAGTGCGATGTCTCCCTCATTCAACTGAGGAATAAATTCCGAGCCCAAGGTAGTGGCGAGCCAGCTACAAAAAAGTACCAGCGCAAGAGCACCGGAAAGCACCAGCCAGCGCACTTTCATCGAAGCGATTAGCAGTGGCTTATACAGAGACTTGGTAGCAACGATTACCTTGTTTTCTTTCTCACTGATTTTGCCGGTAAGGAAAACAGCAACCGCTGCGGGCACAACAGTCAGTGAAAGCACCAATGCGGCCAGCAAGGCCATCACCACAGTGGCAGCCATGGGGTGGAACATCTTGCCTTCCACGCCGGTCAGTGTGAACAGCGGTATATACACTACAGTGATAATCAGCACACCAAATAAGCTGGGGCGAATCACTTCATTAGTGGCTTGAAATACCAGCTCCAGCCGTTCCTGCAAGGGCAGCTTGCCACCTTTGCGATTCTGAGCTTCCGCAAGCCTGCGAATGGCATTCTCCACGATAATCACGGCCCCATCGACAATCAGGCCGAAATCGAGTGCGCCGAGACTCATCAGGTTGGCAGAAACACCGGTTTGCACCATGCCGAAAATGGTGGCAAGCATGGAAAGCGGAATCACTGCTGCAGTAATAAAGGCCGCTCGAATATTCCCCAGCAAAAGAAACAGCACGACGATAACCAGCAGAGCCCCTTCGATAAGGTTTTTCTGCACTGTAGCGATGGCTTTATCTACCAGTGTTGTACGATCGTAAACCGCCTCCACCTTGATACCTTCTGGCACCGTAGATTTTACACGCTCCAAAGCATCCGCAACATTAAGGGCCACTTCGCGGGAGTTTTCCCCCACCAGCATCATCGCGGTGCCCAGTACGGTTTCTTCGCCATCGCGAGTGGCAGCACCGGTACGCAGTTCTTTACCGATAGCTACTTCGGCCACATCCGAAATTTTGACCGGCACCCCAGCGCGGCTGGTAATCACCACACCGTCAATTTCGGCAATATTCTGCAGCTGCCCCGGTGAGCGCACCAGCAGTTGGCGACCGTTAGTCTCCAGGTAGCCGGCACCGCGACTTTCGTTATTGCGACGTAGGGCCTCAGCAATATCCTCCATGGATACGCCGAAATTGAGCATCTGCCGAGGATCTGGAGTGACATGATACTGCTTGTTATAGCCGCCAATGGTATTCACTTCAGTAACACCGGGCACCAAAGACAGTTGTGGTTTAATAATCCAGTCCTGGATTTCCCGTAATGCTGTGGCGTCGTAGGGCTGCCCATTTGGCTGGGTGGCACCGGGCATTGCCTCCACGGTGTACATAAAAATCTCACCAAGCCCGGTGGCAATGGGCCCCATCTCTGGTTCCAGCTCAGGTGGTAATTTGCTTTTAATCGCACCAAGGCGACTGTTAATTAAATTACGCGCAAAATAGAGATCTGTGCCCTCTCTAAAAACTACAGTGACCTGGGAAAGTCCGTAGCGGGAAATCGAACGGGTGTATTCCAGGTTGGGAAGGCCGGCGAGTGCCGCCTCCACAGGATAAGTAATCCGTTGTTCTGCCTCCAATGGCGAGTAACCAGGAGCTTCGGTATTAATCTGAACCTGAACATTGGTAATGTCGGGGACCGCATCAATCGGTAACTTCTGGTAACTCCAAATCCCTAGCCCCACCAACACAAAAATCAGGGATAGAATGAAGTAGCGCCGCTCAATTGAGAAGCGCAGGATGCTTTCAATCATCTTCTCGCCTCAATTAGTGGTTATGCGCAGCACCGGATTTTTCGATATCCGCTTTAATCAGGTAGCTGTTCTCCGTGACATAGCGATCACCCACATTGAGGCCACTCAGCACCTCTGTCACCTTGCCATCCGTACGTCCAAGCTTGAGCGGACGAACTTCGTAGGCTTGCCCTACTTTGACAAATACCACTGTCCAATTGCGCAAAGGCTGCAAGGCCTGGTTTTCAACCACTAGAGGCACAGGATTTTCACTGGTTACAACTTGCCCCTGCACCATCAGATCTGTTGTCCAGAGATCATTTGAGTTTTCAATCACTGCCCTTGCAATCGCGAAGGGCTGGCCATTACCACCGGGAGCAAGACTGGTAATCGTTGACTCGAAAGTGCGGTCACCAGCAGTAATGGAAACTTTCTGGCCACGGCTAATCTGGCCGCGACGAGTGGGAAACACCTGGAGCTCGGCCCACAGTTGATCATAGTTTGCTATGGTAAACAGCACTCGCTCACCACTGAATTCACCGCGGCTGGCCTGCTTGTCGATAATCTGGCCACTAATCGGTGCAACCAATGGATAAGTTTGTAAGCTATCATTGGATTCGATAGTAGCGAGTTCTTCCCCTTTCTCTACCAAGTCACCAAGCGCTTTTTTTATGGTAATTACGGTTCCCGGATAGCGGGCCCGCACATGGCTTAGGCTACGATGATCAATCGCAGTTTTACCATATAAGGTGACGCTTTCTTTAATAGAGCCTGGACCAGCAACTGCGGTTTTAATACCAGCCTTTTTTGCTATTTGCTCAGAGATCTGTACGCGGCCTTCATGGGATTCATATTTCCACTCGGTACGCTCACCATTGAGGAAAACAGAAACTAAAACATCGAAAGAGTGCGGTTCTTTTACCATACCCTCACCACGATAGAACGCTGTGCCGGAGTCCCAGCTAAAAGAGATTTGATCCACTTGGCCGCCAAGCCTTTCCAGCTCAACGAAAAGGCTGGCATTTTCCAGAGAGTTACCATTACGGGTAACCCAAGCACGGAATTCCGGATGAACACCGCTTTCGTAAATCAGGAGCTCTACTGTGAGATCGCCCTTTTCTAATAATCGGCCTCCGTTTGGGCCTTTTGCTTCTTCGTGCTCTTCGTGTCCTCCATGGCTATCACCATGACTGCCGCTTGCATAGCATTGGGATACCAGCCAAACCCCCGAAAAAATGAGGGAAAAGAATAGTATTGCCAACCGAATCACATAAGTTGATTTACTCATTTCTCAATCCAAAATTATTTACTGCTATCGGCGCCCATGGGCCCCAGGGGCCTGGCGGTCAATTGTTCGATCTCTGCGCCAAAAAGAAGTACAGATCGCGCTGCTTCAATTCGCGCACGCTTGGCATTTAGCAATTCTTCTCTTGCGGAAATAAGGTCTACATAAGAATCCCTACCGCGACGGTAAGCGCGATCCACTTCATTCAAAGCCTGGCGAAGTTTGGGAATAATAAAGTCCTGCAATGTGGAGACAGTGCCGAGAGCCTGTTCACGGCTGGTCACGGCAAGAAAAAGCTGAGGATAGAGCTGCAACAGGGCAGCCTCACGGCGCAGCATGACTTGATCTAGCTCTGCCACTGCCTCTAGTTCGGCACCGCGGTTGCGCTTGGCTGTTAAAAGTGGAACGTTGAAGCCTGCCAGGACAGCAGTTTCGTTCACTGCCGGATTCACACGAAGGCCAGCATACCAACCAACATCCGGCCTTGAATTAGCCTGGGTCAACCGTAGCCTTGAAGCCTGCAAACGCTCTTCAGAGGCAAAGCGCGCAATCGCAGGGTTTTCCTGGGCTCTTTCATACAACACTTCAAAACTGGCACCCGACTCAAAGCGATAAAGCTCGGCGGAATCCACCCAATAGTTCTGGGCCGGCTGCCCCCATAGCGCCGAGAGTGCATGTTTGTAATACACCAACATACTTTGATCGGTCTGTTCGGCGAGGATGGCTTTTTCCAGGGAGGACTCCGCACGCATTCGCTCTGACACAGGACTGGCCGCAGCGCTGACCCGCGCACTAACGGCACTCAATGCCTCACGTGCAAGCGAGACTTTCTCCTCCGCCAAGACCACCAGTTCCTGAGCAGCCAATACCTGGGCATAGCGGCGGATAACTTCCGCCAGCAGATCTAAGGCCATCGCCTGCTCATCAGCGATGAGCAGGTCCCGCTGCGCATTGACAACATCTATTCGAGCCTGCCGCTTATTCCCCAGCTCCACAACAGAAGAGAGAGTTACCGTCAGTTCAAACTCATTATCAGCATCGTCTTCCGGATCTGGAGCATTATCCGAGTCACCGTTATTGAAGTGCTTGTACTCAGTCTCGACACCCAGCTCCATCTCCGGTTTTAGGGCTGCGGTCTGCCCGGCACCGTCCAGCCCTCTTTTTTGTAATGGAAAAATTGCAAGTTCTGGGTTCTGCGCGAGCGTAAGCCCAACCGCATTTGGTAGTGTCAGCAACTCCCCCTTCTGCGCAAATACTGACTGCGTAGGTAAACACAATATCGCCACCGCCAATGGCCAGGCGGCACGGCGACAAACCACACTCGCAATGAGCGTGTGAAACAAATCCATGGATATCTCCCAAGTCACATCTCGTACACGCGAGTTGGGTCTTTCGACTCTCTTTACTCGCGCAGCAATAGAAAGGTCAGACTTGGGTTATAGGTGGGCGTAGTAAAGGTGAGAAGTAACCACTGGGAACCGCGGCGCTTGCCAACTCCCGGTATGTGATACTGCCCGTTAAAATTGATTGGAATGCCTGGCCAAGTAGCCCGGTGATAGAGCTCCCATGGCAGTGGCAACAGTGATTACAAAAATCCAGCAGCGGAGCAGATTGGTCAGGCTCTTCCCCAACTTGAGATACCAGGGTATCTCTATCAAGAGCGGGGTTGCTTGGAGCACTGGGAAATGGAATCTTCCCTGAGGCCTCTTCATGGTCCACATCATGATGAAGAGGCAGGTGACTGGCGATATCCTGGAGTTCATCGTGACTGTCATAGAAAGCACCTGCGGTCTGGAAGACCAGCAGTGCAATCAGCAAAAAAGACAGTCGAACAACATTCATGGACATAAAGAAACTGGATAATCTTACGCTCGACTCTAGCAAACAAGTCAGGATAGCTCAAATAGGCTCGTCCCAAGCTATTCATTTTTAAGGATAAAATGCCTAATGGGTCACTTTATTAAAGCTGTCCATCAAACTGACTGGTACGTTTTTTCAAATTAGGCCACTGCTACTCCTGCACCTGTCAGCCTCATAGCACACCTTTCTGCGCCACCCGGTAAGTCCTCTACACTGATTTAAATGCCATGAGTATGACTTGAGAGGTACCGGTAAATGCTCGCTCCGAAACCTTTAGGTGGCCTAACTCGTGCCCTGATCCTTGCAGTGCTGGTAATATCTGTTCCTGCCGCAACCGCCCAGCCCTCTCCCCCCCCGCCATCAGAAACTGCAGAGAGCCAGAGCCAAACAACCGAACCCAATGGCTCGGTGCCCAAGCCCTCTCCGCCACCAGGTCAGAAAGACTCGCCACAGACACCAACCAATCAAATGGAGAGTGCCGAGTCCAACCAATCGATTGACCCCAAGGCCATGGAGGCTTTACAGCAAATGGGGAAATACCTGGCAAGTATGAAAACGCTGATGTTCAATGCCCGCATATTCACTGAAGTGGTACTGGATAATAAGCAGAAGCTCTTAATTGGCGGTAAAGTCATGTATATGGCGACACCTCCCGATCAGTTACGTGTCGACCTGACCACCGATTCAATAACCCGTCAATTCTTCCATAGCGACAATAAGTTCACGATGCTGGCTCCTCGTAATGGCTATTTTGCCGAAATAGAGGCCTCCCAACCGACACCGGAGGTGCTCACCCAGGCAGCCAAGGACTACGGCATTGAAATACCATTCGCCGATTTACTTGAGTGGGGACGCAAGCCAGATGCCTGGGCCGGAATCAAAGAGGGATTTCTGGTGAACTCACCTATGGTAAATGGCCAGCGCACCAAACACTGGGCTTTTCGGTCGGAGAACCTCGACTGGGAAATCTGGATAAGGGTTGGAGATCAGCCTCTACCCCTGCGTATCTCCACAGTGAATACCCGGGACCCATCCAAGCCCCGCTTCCTCGCCACTTTAAAGTGGATGGAGGCCAAGCCAGGGGCAACAGGCAAGTACAAGCCAGCTACGGAGAAACTTAAGAAGATCCCACTGAAGAAGGCGGAGCCAAATAAGCAAATGGAGGGTGCACAATGATCAGTGTTAACTTTGCGAGGCTGGCGGCACTGCTACTCCTATCGGGCGGGTTGTTCATGTCGGCACTCAGCACCCCCGCAGAGGCGCGCGGTCACTTTGGTGGGGCTGGGGCTCATTTTAATGTAGGTGGGCATTTCAATACCTTTAGACCAATGCCTGAAGGTCGTTTTCACGGCGATTTCAGGGCCGGGGAATTTGAGCGCAGGTTTCCCAATCATCCACCATTTCACCCAGTACGACCGATACACCCTCATCACCGGCCCTATCCTCCACCCTGGCGGCCACGTCACTGGCCCTACCCAGGGCCGGCATATTGGGGTGTGACTGCGGTTGGAGTAGGCGGTTGGCTGTACACATTACCACCCAGCTGTGTAAGGGTGACAATTGGTATTGTGACCTATGAGCACTGCGGGGCCTACTGGTATCAGCCCCATTTTGTGGCTGGTCATATTGCCTACCGACATGTACCCCCCCCAAGGCGGGCAATTGTCAGGTAGTTTGGAAGGGCCCCACCATAAATATATGGTGGGGCTAATCTTCCGATTTCTCCGGCCCGCCTTCAGCATAAGATTTGCTAATACGACGAAGAACTTGCATTTGCTTGCCAAAATTCCTGCAAGGCGTACACATTGCCAAGTGTAATTTTAGGCTCGCCTGCTCGCGTAAATTCAGGTTTCGCTCCTGGGATTCGGACATCAGGCGTGTAGCTTCCCGGCACGATTTCATCAGCTCACCCCTCCACGCCAAACCAGTGATCTTCCAGACATTCACGCAAGCGCAGGCGCGCTCGGTGCAATGTCACATTCAAGTTGCTCACCGACACTTCGGCAGCGGCACAAATCTCGTGGCTTTCCAGCTCTATGAACTCGCGCATCATAAATAGCTGGGCCTGGCGGGATGGCAGGTAATTAAGGCAGGCTTCAAAGATTCGCCAGAAATGCTTATCGTGAATCGCCGACTCGGGATCAGCCCACTTCTTGGGGCGCTCATCCTTCTGCCAGTGACCTGTCTGATCGAATAACTCATCATGATCATGTTCCTCCCTGTCGCCGTGTACAAGCTGGTCTGCATCCACAAAGCGCTGACGCTGGCGTAGTACATCGGCGATCTTGTTTTTCAAGATGGCAAAAACCCAGGTCTTGAGTGCTGAACGGCCATTAAAACTGCGAGAGTTTTTCAGGGCCCCCATCAGGGCCTCCTGTACAGCATCTTCAGCTAGCTGGGTATCCTGCAGCTGCAAACTGGCAAAACGAAGCATTTGCTGGCGCAAATCCACAAGAAACTGTGAATTTTGCAGGGAGTCTTCAGCACCTTCTTCTGTGGAGGCGCCCGGGACAAGGTAATCGCTCAATTACGTTCCCTCATAATGTCAACGCGGAAACTGGGGATATTAACCAAAAAGCAGAGATTATCTAACAACCAGCTCCCACTGACATCAAAAGGCAACTTTAACCATTTGCCAGTTACTAATACTTGGTCGCGCGAATCCTGCACTTGTTACAGACTTCTTACACAGGTAAAAAGATCCCAGCGAAGGCGCTTTGGTGCCATATAGGAAAACAACTCTGCGAAAGGTAAAAATCCGATGCACGACATTGTACAGGACTACTACGGACGTCAACTGAAAAGCTCATCGGACTTGAAGACTGATGCCTGCTGCGATGCCAGCACTGTCCCGGAGTGGTTGAAGCCTTTACTGGCCAATATTCACCCGGAGGTCCTATCGCGCTATTACGGTTGTGGGCTTGTGTGCCCACCCCTGCTGGAGGGATGCCGGGTGCTGGACCTGGGCTGCGGTTCCGGCCGCGATGTCTACCTACTATCTCAATTGGTTGGACCAAGCGGCGAAGTAGTCGGTGTCGATATGACTGATGAGCAACTACAAATTGCCCGCGAACACCAGAGTTACCACTCGGAGAAATTTGGCTATGACAACGTCACCTTCCTGCATGGTTACATTGAGCAGTTAGAAAACCTTAATCTGGAGCCCGGCAGTTTTGATGTGATTGTGTCGAACTGTGTTGTGAACCTGTCCACTGATAAAGGAGCCGTACTGTGCGGCCTCCACCGGCTACTCAAGGATGGCGGGGAGTTTTATTTTTCCGACGTCTACGCAGACCGCCGTGTACCAGACACCCTGCGCACCGATCCCGAGCTAGTGGGAGAGTGTCTCGGTGGCGCCCTCTACTGGAATGACTTCCTGGAACTGGCAAAAAGCAGTGGATTTCGCGATAGTCGCTTGATGGAAAGCCGCCCGCTGGAGGTTACAAATACGACCCTCTCCGCACGCTGTGGTTCTGTGCGCTTTTATTCCGCAACCTACCGTCTGTTCAAGCTGGCACAGCTGGAAAAGGATTGTGAAGACTATGGCCAAGCAGTTGTATACAAAGGCACCATCCCAAGTTGCCCACACGAATTTATCTTGGATGGGCATCACGTGATTGAGAAAGGCCGCGTTTTCCCTGTCTGTGGAAATACATGGAGAATGCTGGCAGAGACGCGAATGGCACCCCACTTTGAGTATATTGGCGACTTTTCCCAACATTTCGGCCTATTTCCCGGCTGTGGCCGTGAGATGCCATTTTCTACTCGTGCGCTGCAAAGCAACGAAAACAAGGGACAATGCTGCTAGGGGTACTTAATTCGCTAATCCGAATTTGGCCGGTATTCCTAAACATCTAAAAATGAATAGGGGGCCGGCAACCTTAGCCAGATCTGCCACGCCCTAGGGCAGAGTCCAAAAAGGCGGGAATTTTTTGCTCCAGCCAATAATTCGGATTCCATAGTGTCCCCCCGACAAACCCTACATGCCCACCGTGCTCACTGATTTCAAGATTGACCATCGCACTGACTTCACCCTGCTGTGGGATTGCAGTCGGACACACAAATGGGTCGTCTACAGCATTAATAATCATTGTTGGCACCCGAATTTCTTTGAGCAGCCGTTTGCTGGAAGCTCGGGTGTAATAGTCATCGACATCACGGAAGCCATGCAGGGGTGCGGTAAATGTATTGTCAAACCGGCGAAAGTTTACAAAGTAAGTAGCATCGTCCAAATTCGGTAAAGCAGCTGCCATACCAGGGTCTTCCGCCTTTTGCTTAAGAGTGAGGCGCAGACAACTGAGCAAGTGCCGCTGGTAAAGCTTGGATAGGCCAGTGTTGATTCTGCGGCTACACGCATGTAGATCCATTGGGGAAGATACAGCTACTGCACCTATCACCGGACTGCAGATACCGTCCTCCCCCAGCATCTTCAGCAACACATTACCACCAAGTGAATAACCGACCACAAGAATCGGGGTAGATGGCAACTGCCCTCTCAGCTGCTCTACCATCCAACGAGGATCTTCACTATCACCACTGTGATAGGCTCGAGGCAATCGATTAGGAATACCTCCACAACCGCGAAAGTGCATTACCGCTACCTGGTAGTGCCGCTCCAACAAAGATTGCATCAGCCCCTGCACATAAGGAGAGGCTACTGACCCCTCCAAGCCGTGGAGTATCAGAACCAAAGGAAGATCTGGATCATCCACCAGTGGACGAGGATAGTGCATAGCGAGGCAGTCGCCATCAGGGGTTTCATACCAGCGACGGCTGGTATTAATCCACGGGGAAGGCCGGTGCAGGCGGCCAAATACAGTTTGAAGGTGGCAGTTCCCAAGGCCTGTTGCAGGCGTAAACTTTTCAGTCATACATCAGGTCCAACTGGCGGAATGAATCCCCCACACACTTTTAACTCACTATCCATAGTGGCTAACCCTGGCCCTGGCGGGAATTCACCGCCTCCGACATCAGATCAGGCCTTGAGCGCCTTGGGTATCGTACAAAGGTTATACGGGTACTTTCAGTATATAACTACCGACGACTGCTTGAGGAGTGGTGTTGCGCGTCAAGACTCGGCTACCATTGAGACAATCTATGAGGTTAAGGCTGTCATTCACCCACTAGCACTTAGCTGATTTGCGCATGGTTTCTGGAACAAAAATTACAAAAAATAGCTGCGCCAGCGGCGATGCCTATACAGCTGCAGTTGCAGCAGCGCAAATATTACCATCATGATTGGCCGCCTGGTTTGCAGGGCAAATGTCTTTTCTGTGCAAACCTCCAAAGTAATCGCCACAGTTGAGCGCGCAACAAAAGCTATCGCGACTCCCATCAAAATCTGGGACGTGTAAATAATCGGTTTACGGCTGATCAGCATGACAATTAAAACTGACACAGCAGTAATAATTATGCCGCAACTAGCAACCAGTCCATACTTGAAACGAGTGCTATCAATAAAAGCACCAGCAGGTGTTTGTAGAAGTACAATGGTAATCCCGCCTATCTCTAGGACAATACCTGTTTCACCAGCCTTCCAATGTATGGCAGAAAGCAAATAACCAGCAACCACATCTCCTGCGAAGAAATTCGTAAAGAGAAGAGGTTTGTTTAAACTCATAATTAAGTCTTATTTATAAATCTTTCGCCTGGACTGGTGCTTTGGAACTGTCGAAAATGGCGAGTATCGACTCCAGCGTAGCAACTATAAGGGGCTAAGCCCGGACCCGTACTCATGTCGATAAGCCTCTTTGTCTCAGCAATCATTTTTCTATTGATTGCCGCACGTCAGTGGCTTCCATCTATTATTCGCATTTGGCATATCATGACCCTTGGCGCTGTAGCACTGCTATTGATGCGGCAAATCACCCTACGGGAAGCTTTTTTTGCCATAGATTGGGATCTTATTCTTTACCTGTTTTCAGTTTTTTCAATTGCCTCCGCTTTGTACGACACGGGAATATCCACCCAAATCAGCAAGCGTATCCTGTCTTTTCAGAGTCCCAATATGGTGCTAGCAGCTTATGTCATCACCATGGCGATATGTGCAGCAATACTCACTAACGACGCAGCCGCAGTGATCGGTGTTCCTATTGCAATTATGCTGGCACGCAATATGAACTGGGGGTTGATTCCACTGCTTATTATTCTATGTGCTACGGTAACGATTGGCAGTATGATCTCGCCAGTAGGAAATCCACAAAATATATTGATTGCCGGTGCGGGTAATTTCGATAATATGTTTATTGTCTTTGCCCAATGGATATTGATCCCTGCAGCTATAACCCTGCTAACCTCTATGCTATGGCTTAAACGCTTTCTTAGAACCAGTGATATCGCCAACTATGAGGCAAGCAGGGAGTACCGGGAGGAGAATAAGATCACTCAAAAGTGGCCCGCTCTATTATCTGCTGTGCTGCTATTAGTATTTATTGTTTTGGGAAGTGTACTGCATAATGTGGAAGGCATTTACCACCCTACTATAGGCCAGGTCGGATTGGCTGCATGCCTACCTATTTACATAACCAGCAGGAAAAGACGGCAAATCTTACGCGAAGTCGACTGGCCCACCCTCTTCTTCTTTATTTCGATGTTTGTGGTTACAGGCTCTCTTTTAAAATCAGGGTCACTACAGTTTTTCCTTAAAGAAAGCGGCATCAATCTGGCTGAACCAGAAACTGTTGCTTTTGTTAGCTTTTTTGCCAGCCAATTGTTTTCCAATGTACCTGTAGTTGAGATATACCTCAATTTATTGCACAAACATGAAACCCAAACACTAATGATACTTTCTGCAATTTCCACTGTAGCTGGCAATCTATTTATCATCAGTGCCGCAAGTAATGTTATTGTGCTGCAACAGGCTGAGAAATTTGGCATCAAGGCATTTAACTTTTGGCAGTTCTTCTTCTTAATGCTGCCGGTGAGCATTTCCAGTGTACTGATTAGCTATTTTTGGATTCTATGGTACGCATCCAAATAAAGTAAGCTGCAATAAAATAATTATATTAAATATCTGGAAAGGCTTTAAACAACCAAGGAAAAACATCTAGACATTTATTCTGCAGGTTTACTATCCATTAACTGAATAGCTCTCGGGTCCTCTATGCGCGCATAGAGCCGGTAATCCCCATCTTGCAACAACAAGTAGATGTTGTAAGGCTCAAATTTATCTTTGGCTTCCATACCGGGGCTGCCTATCGGCATCCCCGGCACCATCAGGCCAACACTATCTTTAGGGGGCGATGTCAGGAACTTTTGTATGAATTGCGCGGGCACATGCCCCTCGAATACATACCGCCCTTGCCACACAGCCGTATGACACCCCTCCATACCTTTGGGTACTCCCCATTGCTTTTTTACTGCTTGCATATCTACTTTGAAGACAGATGATGCCTGCAATTGATTCTCTCTCAGATGGCTAACCCACTTTTTGCAGCAAAAGCAGAGCGGATGCTTATAGACGATGATTTTATCATCGTCCTGCTCAGCGATAGCAGCACTGACAAAGAGGGCTGTTACTACAAATAATGAAAAAACCTTTACCAGAACGTTAAATGGCCTGGGCATAGTGAATCGCATAAGATGCAGCAGCATCTTTCCAGTGACAGATTGGCCTGAATCCACCCCTGGCAAGCAGCTGGTTAAAATCACTGATGGAATACTTGTGGCTATTTTCCGTATGTATTGTTTCCCCCTCGGAAAAGTCCACACGCGTTCCAGCTACTGATACACTGTGATCCTTCAGGCTAACTAAGTGCATTTCAACCCGTTTGCGAAGTTGGTGGTAGAAAGCACGGTGGGCAAACAGGGAAAGGTCAAAATCTGCCTCAAGCTCTGTATTGATACGATTTAGAAGGTTTTTATTGAACCTCTCGGTAACATGTTCGCTGTCATGGTAGGCTCGCTCAAGCCTCACCGAATCCTTGACCAAATCAGTACCAATAAGCAACCCATCACCGGCTCCTAAGTTCGCAGCAAATAGTTCCAGTAGCTGCTCAGCCTTATCCGGCTCGAAGTTTCCAATTGTTGACCCAGGGAAGAAGACGACTCTCTTGCGAGAGGGAAGCTGGGTTAACTGGTCCCATACATCCGGCTGAGTGAAATCACCAACCGCACTCCAGACTTGCATCTCGGGTTGATTCGCCTTGATTCTACGCTCAGCATTTAGAAGTATCTCTGGGGATATATCAATCGGGTAGTAACCTTTTGGGGATTCCAATTGAGCAAGTAGTGCTTCGATTTTTTCACAATTACCTGCACCGGGTTCGATTAGCAGCGCTTCAGGTCCAATTTTATCGGCTATATCCTTAAGATTAGTGGCAAATATACTTGCCTCTGTACGGGTCAGGTAATAATCCGAAACCTCACAGATGTCCTCGAAAAGGCGAGAGCCTACTTCGTCATACAAATACTTACAGGGCAATGTTTTTCTTTTTCCTCCCAACCCCTCCAGAACATCCCTGAGAAATTCGCTATCCTGTTGCTGCTTTTCTGGAACGGACGATAAGGCTGCTTTCACATTTAGTCTCCTGCTAAACGGACCCCGGTAAATTGCCACGCTTGATGTGGATAAAAGAAATTTCTATAGCTGATTCTGATATGATCCGATGGCGTAGCAAATGAACCGCCTCGAAGAACTTTCTGATTACACATAAACTTGCCGTTATATTCACCTACAGCATCTTCACGAGCCTTAAAACCGTGATACGGCAGGTAGGAGCTGGAAGTCCACTCCCATAGATCCCCCAGGAATTGGGTTTGCCCTCGACGGGCAGGCAGAGGTTTGAGGAAGCGTTTTTCCAGCAGATTGGCAGTAGCCAGTTGATCAAGCTGGCGCAAGTGACAAGCAGCAGCCTCCCACTCAAATTCCGTGGGTAGGCGCTTACCGGCCCATGTGGCAAAAGCATCAGCCTCATAGAACGACAAATGATGTACAGGCTCTGCCTCATTCAACGGCTGTAATCCGTGTAAGCTAAACTGTTGCCAACCGTTCTCAGTTTCCCTCCAATACAAAGGATGTCTGTGCTGATTTTGTTGAACCAAAGCCCAGCCGTCCGACAACCACAAGCGATGTTGCTGATAACCACCATCTTCAATAAATGCGAGGTATTCTCCATTAGTTACCAGGCGGGATGCTATGGAAAATTCCTGTACAAGCTGCTGATGGGCAGGACCCTCGTTATCAAAGAAAAAGTCCTCACCCTCACTACCAATGCCATAGCAGCCACCTGGAATCTCCAACCAGCGCAGTGGCTCAGCAGTTGCAGATTCCTCTTCCGGTATCCCATCACTATAAGCAGGAGCCAAAGGGTTCAGCGACAGAGCGTGCTTAATATCTGTTAGTAAAAGCTCCTGATGCTGCTGCTCATGATTGAGGCCCAGAGCTATGAGTGACGCCAAGTTTGATGAGCACGGGGAATCTTTTAACAGCTTCTCAATCCCAGTATCTACAGACTTGCGATAGGCGTAAACTCGATCAATATCCGGACGGGAAATCAAGCCGCGCTGCGATCGCGTGAATGGTGTTCCCAAGCTGTTGTAATAGGAGTTAAAAAGATGATGAAAGTGTTGATCGAAAGTCCTGTATCCCGGTAGGCGGGAATTAAGCACAAAGGTCTCAAAAAACCAACTGGTATGGGCCAAATGCCACTTTGTAGGGCTGGCATCCGGCATGGATTGGAGCTGCATATCCTCAGCGGACAAAGGCTCAGCAAGACGCTCTGTCTCCCCCCGAACTCTTCGATATGCTGTAAGAATTTGCTGCTGTACTTCTTCTAAAGATACTTCGCCTGCAAAAATTGCCATATCAATAATCGGTTACACCACATTTCTGTTCTATTGAAATCATCATACGCAGTTTTAGGTGTATTCCCACGAGCTTGCAGGCCTACATGAATGAAATCACGCCAGTTTGTTTACAGAAACAGAACTATGCAAAAAAAGGGCCGGTAAAACCGGCCCGCACTCTCATCATGTTAACATTAAATATTCAATTAAAATCGTGCAGTGAAATCAGCCCCATACATTCTCGGCATAAATCGCCACGCTGGACTGGCGCCAATGGCCGCACCTGTGCCGCCATAGCCACCGGCAATCTCCTCATCGGTAAGGTTCTGTACCCAGAGAGCTACAGAATAATTATCCGAAGCACTATTCCAGGCGGCTCGCAAGTTAAACAACTGGTAATCATCAACGATACGAGTGCGATCAGTAATCGAACCAATCCGCTCATCGGTCCAGTTGTAATCACCACGGAAAATAAATTCTCCTCCGCTGGCAAGGTTTACGGTGTACTCTGCCATTAGATTAAATTTATTCTCTGGAGTGGAAACCCTTGCCTGACCCACTTTTGAGTCTTCTTCCGTTTCACCAATAGCCTCGATGATTTGATAATCAGTGAATTCGGTATCCAAGTAAGAGTAATTACCGGCAATGAACAGGTTGTCTGTCGCAGCCCACTGCACTTCTATCTCAGCACCTGTACCCTCCGCATCGGAGTTCCTCAGGTTATAACTGGGAATCGGGGTGCCTACCAGGTCCAGTTCCTGTAAGTTTTTGTATTCATAGCTATACAGTGAAGCATTCAGGCGTACCCGATTGTCAAACAGGCTGCTCTTAAGACCCACCTCCAGGTTAACAACATCCTCCTGATCAAAAGAGGGTTCAACGCCCGGTCCAAAATTGAGGCTGTTAAACCCACCGGCCTTAAAGCCATCAGCCAGAGAGATATAGGTCATCATCTCCTCAGTCCAACGATAATCCAGCACGATACGACCGGAAATATCACTCCAGCTATCACTCAACTTGGAGTCTAGAACTGGCTGGCCATTATTAAAGAAGGCGATACCAAATAGCTGAGACCCCAGGTCTATTTCTGGGAACGTGATTACATCGATAACATTTCCATCACCATCGACTAGGGGCACTGGCCCACCAGAAAGTGACAGTGGAATACTGTTGCCATAGGCTGTTTCAATCGTGAAATCCTTTTGATCGTAGGTATAACGTGCACCTACCGTAAGGTCCATTTTGTCGGTGATACTCCAAGTCATATCTCCATATATGGCACTTGAGCGATAATCCCCGGTGTTACGAACACTCTCATTCCATGGCGTATCTGAAGCAACCCAAGGCTGAAAGCCAGCCATCATTTGCGCCACTACGGCATCAGCCTGCAGCATACTTCCCGTTACCGTACTCGGTGCTCCTAGGGCGGCAAGTAGAGCATCTACTTGCCCAGTTTGGAGCATCAAGTCATACACAAAAGTGGCACTGGCAACACCTTCACGCCCAGCTTGCTGAAGAAGTTGACGTGTAATAACCGCCATATCCTCTTGCTCTGTTTGAGTGAGGTCAGGATAAGCGGCCTTAACGCCCTCATACACAGCAAAGGATTCTACTGAACCGGTGGTGAAGTAAGCATAAGTTGTATGGTCTACCTCCTCCTGGGAATAAGAAGCACCCAAAGTCCACTTAATGTTGTCTGTGGCTCCATTCAACCTGAATTCCTGGGAGAACTGGCTCTGATCGTCCGTATTGGCCGAGCCAAACATATAATCCGGGTTTGCAGTGCCGTCTTCGTCCTGCTGGAGGTGCGCATCGAATTCACGATATGCTGTGATCGAAGTAAAAGTGAAGTTGTCGAAATCGCTTGTGACTGTCAGCGAGGTACCAAAAGAGTCACGATCCTCAATAGTTGGTGTATCCAGGGCAAAATCGCCAAATACGTCTGTTTCACCCTGTAGACTGGGCACTATAGTCGTACGTAAAGCACTGCCCTGATCCATCACGCCATAGTCAGCACGCCACAACACTTCAGTATCTTGAGTAGGCTCCCATAACACAGAAGCCCGGTAGGTCTGGGTATCCTGGTCACCTACGGAGAAGCCGCCAGCTAAGTTGTCTGCAAAAGGATCTCGGCGATTGGTCGACGCAGAAAAGCGCCCATACAGATTATCTGTAAATTGGCGGTTCACCAGTAAGTCCGATGACTGGCGCCCATAATTACCTGCAGTGAGACTCAATTGTGTGGAGTCATCTGCCTGCGGCTTAGTGGTGATGATATGGATCGCACCGCCGGTTGCATTGCGACCAAATAAAGTACCCTGTGGCCCTTTAAGTACTTCAACCCTCTCGATATCGGTTAGGGGGATTTCGGCACCAGCTCCACGACCGGTATAAACTCCGTCCACATAAACAGCAACAGCGGGATCTGATCCCACGGTCCAGTCATTGGTTTGGATGCCACGCACACTGTAAGTAGGCTGCAGCGCAGTATCATTGTGCATTTCAACGCCTGGCGTATATCTCCCCAGGTCAGTCAGATTTTTGACACCTGACTCTTTTATATTATCTCCAGTAAAAGCGGTAATCGCGATTGGAACTTCCTGTAGATTTTCCGCGCGCTTCTGGGCAGTAACTACTACCTCTTCAATTTCAGCAGCCTGCACATTACCACTGACAGCGGTAATGAAGGCAACGGCTCCAGAGAGGATAGATAGATTAAATTGACGGGTTTTTGCGGTTCTACCAACATCGTGCATCATCGCGTCCTCGCGTTTATTGTTATACAGCGTGATGATCTCGGTTTATTATTTTTGTTATTCCACGCCATCTTACGATCGCATTTTCGGATTTAAAACCCCGATATGACCTTTTTCTGGTGACTGGTCAGTTTTGCGAAGGAATGTGCGAAAAGACAGGTTAATGTGGGAAATTGTGTACAAAGTAACGTCACGAAAAGTTACCAATGTGTGTTCTGTAGTAACTCGCACAAGTCGAATGGTAATCTAACCCGATATGGCCAAGACCCAATAAAATAATATTTTGCAGGAAGAATTATGGCGCGCACGTCCTATCTAAAAAGCTGGAAGTTCCGCTTACCAATTATTTTGGCAGTCATTTTTGTTCTGGCTGCAGTTTCCATTTGGGCCTGGTGGCGATCAAGCCTGCCAATTCTGAGTGGCGAAATTGAAACTGGCTCACTTGAGGAGCCCGTCGTAATCCAGCGCGATGCCCAAGGGGTGGTCATGATTCAGTCCAAGGACCGAAACAGCTCCGCCTTCGCCCTGGGTTTTCTGCATGCACAGGAGCGCTTTTTCCAGATGGACTTGTTGCGCCGCAACTCCGCAGGTGAACTATCCGAGTTACTGGGCCAAGCCGCCTTGAAAAAAGATAAAAAGGTGAGAAGGCACCAATTTCGCAAGCGGGCAGAGCGAAATATTGCTGTCATGCCCTCTGATCAACGTGAGTTGCTCGATCACTATGTACAAGGGGTCAATTTCGGCTTGACTCAACTCGGAGCAAAACCTTGGGAGTATTTATTACTGGGACAAGAACCCCGCCCTTGGAATGCCGCCGACAGCTTGCTGGCAACTTACAGTATGTACTTGACGTTACAAAGTGAGGAAGGAAATTTTGAACGTCGCGATACTGCGCTAGCCGAACTCCTGCCTGAAGACCTATACGCTTTCTTTTTCCCTGCAGGCGGGACTTGGGATGCCCCTCTTTTCGGCCCAAATGAAGCTGAGATCCCTGTTCCCCAAACCCCCATATCTACACTGCTGAAAGCGGACGATCTTATTGTTTATCAGGAGATGGAGAGCGACGATAAAGTTTACGGCAGTAACAATTGGGTAGTTGGTGGAACATTGACTGAGCATGGCAGTGCCATCTTAGCCAATGATATGCATCTAGGGTTAAGTGTTCCGAACATCTGGTATCGCGCCGGTTGGAATATTCCCAGGAGCGATAGAAAAATACGCGGCGTCACCCTACCCGGCGGCCCAATTATTGTGGCTGGCAGTAACGGTGCGGTAGCCTGGGGGTTCACCAATACCGGCGGTGACTGGGGCGATCTTATCCCACTGGAGTTAAATGAGGGCGCTACCAAATATCGAACCCCGGATGGCTGGCGGGACTTCACCTTCGAGAAAGAAACTATTGCAATTAAGGGTAAAGAGGATGAGACACTAGAGGTCCGCAAAACAATCTGGGGGCCGGTCATCGGCCAAAACTATCGTGGAGTCCCGCTGGCCTACCGCTGGATAGCCCATGATATTCGAGGTGGCAACATGAACCTGTTGCGCATTGAGTCAGCCACCACCACACAACAGGCTCTGGATCTTGGACCAGAAATTGGCATTCCCCACCAGAATTTTGTTGTCGGTGACCGGGATGGCAATATCGGCTGGACTGTGGCTGGGGCTATCCCCCGTCGTGTTGGCTTTGATGGTAGTCGCTCAGTCAGCTGGGCTGATGGAGAGGCCTACTGGAATGGATACCTTTCAACCGAAGAGCAGCCACGCATTTACAATCCACCCACTCACCGTATCTGGACCGCCAATGCCCGCACAACCGACGGAGACTGGTTGAAATTGATGGGTGACCACGGCTATGCCCTCGGTGCCCGCCAGCAGCAAATTCGCGATGGGTTGCTCGCTCTTGAGCAGTTCGACGAACAAAGCTTACTAAATATCCAACTCGATGACCGCGCTATATTCCTGCAACGGTGGCAAGAGCACCTGGCTGGTTTTTTAAAAAATCAGGAGGGCTATAGCGAAGTTTACCAGCAGGTTCAGGATTGGGGCGCTCGCGCCAGTGCCGATTCAGTGGGCTACCGAATTGTGCGCAATTACCGCCTTAAATTTATGGAACTTAGCACTGCTCCTATCCTGGCCTACATGCGCAAGTTTGACCCCAAGTTTTCTTTTGGCCAATTAAAAAGACAATTTGAGTATCCTATCTGGGCACTGGCTCAGCAGGAACCACAGCAATTGCTTAATCCAGATTTTGAATCCTGGACAGCCCTCAAACTCGCAGCACTGAACCAGGTCTTGGATAAAATGGCTGCAACAGGAAGCCCTTTACAGCAGCAAACCTGGGGCGCTCAAAATACGGCTACTATTCGCCACCCACTTGCAAGAGCTATCCCTGCCATAAACTGGTTTGCTGCAATGCCCAGCGATGCACTGGCGGGGGATACACATATGCCCCGGTTCCAGTCGCCCACTCATGGGGCATCTGAGCGCATGGTGATTTCACCTGGACGTGAGGACTTGGGAATATTCCATATGGCAACCGGGCAGAGTGGCCATCCCCTCTCCCCATTTTTCGACAGCGGACATCGTGACTGGGTAGAGGGAAACCCTTCCCCCCTGATTGAACAGGAAACCCACTACAAGCTCACACTTCACTAAAGTAAAAATTGCAAGGACACCTCTTACAGGGGTGTCACGCCGTTTCATCGAGAATGGCAAAAGACAGGAAAAGGGTGAAGAAGCTGAGCCCAAGCACCAAAGGCAATAGTGGGAAACATAGCATCACCAGTGAAACCCCTATCCACAGCCATTTCACCAACTCTTTCTTTTGCCGGTAATGATAAGTGTAACGGCGGGAATAGTAGTCAGCTGGATCAACTAATGGAAACTCCCGCTGTTGCGGAAGGAAAAAGCGCACAATATTAGTGCAATAAAAGCAAAGGATCGCCAGCAGCATGCCACAAACCCCACTGAAAAATTACTCTCAGTATAGGTTCTGTGCCAAACTCAGCTGGACCCTAACCCACGCAGGTCTTCCAGGCTACTTTCTCAGCCAGGCTGGTACCAGTTCAGCTTCTCATGCAAACTGACGACTCCACCGATAATGGTCAGGGTTGGGGCGCGCACAGCTTTTTCTTCTGCCAGCGCTGGCAATGTGGAGAGGTCTCCCACAGTCACTCTCTGCGCCCGCGTAGTCCCCTTTTCAATCAGAGCTGCAGGTGTTTCAGGTGGCAACCCATGACGGGTCAGCTCGGTACAAATTGTCTGCAGCCCTGTCAGGCCCATGTAGAAAACCAATGTTTGGCCTGGCGACGCCAAATCACTCCAAGGCAGGTCGAGATTGCCCTCCTTTAAATGTCCGGTGACAAATCGTACCGACTGGGCATGATCTCGATGCGTCAAGGGAATACCCGCATAGCTCGCACAACCCGCAGCCGCAGTAATACCCGGTACTACCTGGAATGGGATTCCCGCTCCAGCCAGCCTATCGATCTCTTCGCCGCCGCGACCAAAGATAAAGGGGTCCCCGCCTTTCAGGCGCAACACCTTTTTCCCCTTACTCGCCAAGTCAACCAGTAGCTGGTTGATATCATCCTGGGGCACCGAGTGAAACGCCTTCCTTTTTCCAACGTAAATGCGTTCGGCGTCCCGACGTACCAACTCAAGTACCTCTGGAGATACTAAACGATCGTAAAGTACAACATCCGCCTGCTGCATCAGGCGCAATGCACGAAAAGTAAGAAGATCGGGATCTCCTGGTCCCCCACCCACTAAGTAAACTTCTCCTACTGGGTTGGGGCTGCCTTGCCACTCTTGTAACGCTTCAAGTAGCTCTCTCTCTGCATCTGCCAGCTGGCCTGCTTCCATTCGACTGGCGACGGGCCCGGCAAATACCCACTCCCAGAAATTCTTACGCCGGCTTTCTGGCAGTGCCGCTTTAACTTTAGCGCGCATCCGGGAAGCTAAGTCCACCAAGGACGCGACACTCGGCGATAGCAAGGCCTCAAGCTGGGCACGAATTCTTCGTGCCAGGACCGGGGCAGCTCCTCCGCTGCTGATCCCTATAGATAGATCCCCGCGCTCCACAATTGCCGGGAAAGTGAAAGTACACAGATCCGGAGCATCCACTGCATTAACGGGTAAGCGTACGGCCTGCGCATCGGCAGAAACCTGCGCATTGACTTCCGTACTGTCAGATGCCGCCACAACCAGTTCTGTTCGCTGCAAATATTCAGCAGAATAACCAGCCTCAAACCATTCCCCAGCTGAATCTGTCACCAGTTGGCGAAGCTCATCGGTAATATCTGGGGAAACCACTAACAAGCGCGCACCAGCTTTACTGAGCAAACGCGCTTTACGGGTGGCAATAGAACCACCGCCAACTATTAGGCAGGGGCGTTGTCTGACATCAAATGCGAGGGGTAAATAGCGCAACTTTTTATTCCATCAAATAGCAGGCGGAGCAAAATAAGTTCCGGCAACAAAAAAGGGCAAGCACAAAGCCCACCCTTTCAGATAACTGCCCTTAGGAAGCTGAGATAACTTCCTGGCCGCGCATATAGGGACGCAGCACTTCAGGAATCTCAATGCTGCCATCCTCGCGCTGGTAGTTTTCCAAAACCGCGATCAGGGTTCGTCCCACTGCGAGCCCTGATCCATTCAGGGTATGCACCAGCTCCGGTTTACCAGTTTCCGGATTGCGCCAGCGGGCTTTCATACGGCGGGCCTGAAAATCACCTACTAGAGAACAGGAGGAAATCTCGCGGTATTTATCCTGGGAAGGTATCCAAACTTCGATATCGTAGGTCTTGCGGGCGGCGAAGCCAATATCGCCACCGCACAACACTACAGTGCGATATGGCAGATTGAGTTTTTGCAGAATGGTTTCTGCATTCTGTGTAAGGGTTTCCAGAGCCTCTTCAGATTGTTCCGGACGTGTTACCCAAACCAGTTCCACTTTTTCAAACTGGTGCTGGCGAATCATGCCGCGGGTGTCACGACCGTGGGAGCCTGCTTCAGACCGAAAACAAGTCGTGTGAGCAACCAGTTTGTGCGGCAGGGTTTCTGCATCCTCAACAATATGATCTCTGTACATATTGGTTAGTGGGACTTCCGCAGTTGGAATCAGGTAGAAACCACGTTCATCTTTAAGCTTGAACAGGTCTTCTTCAAACTTGGGTAGCTGAGAAGTACCGTAGAGGGAGTCACTGTTCACAACTACCGGTACATTAGTTTCCTGGTAACCATGCTCTTCGATATGGGTATCCAGCATGAATTGCGCCAAGGCTCGGTGCAGACGTGCGACCTCGCCAGACATTACGGCAAAACGTGAGCCTGTCAGCTTTGCGGCCATTTCGAAATCTAAGCCACCCAACTGGGTTCCAAGATCCACATGATCCTTAACTTCGAAGCCGAATGCGCGTGGCTGCCCCCAGCGACGAACCTCAACGTTATCATCTTCGTTCTCGCCCTCAGGCACAGATGCATCTGGCAGGTTCGGGATTGCCGACAGGATCGCATCGAGTTCTTCCTGTAACTCAGTCAATGCATGCTTGGCATTTTGCAGCTCCCCCCCAAGGGACTCCACTTCTTTCAGCAAGGGCGCAATATCTTCACCATTGGCCTTAGCACGGCCAATATTTTTCGATTTACTATTGCGCTCGCTTTGCAAGCTCTCAGTGCGCACCTGCAATTCTTTGCGGCGCTCCTCAAGGGCTTCCAGTTTGGCAGTATCCAGTTCTACACCACGCTTTTTTAGAGCTGCGGCCACTTGGTCCATATCCGTGCGAATCAGTTTGGGATCGAGCATCGTTTCCAGTTCGCCTGCTATCAGGCTCCTACAACTTAAAATTAAATAAACTTGGGTTAAAAATAGCGTGTCGCCAAGGCGACAGCGGCTCCAGTGGCTAACAGACAACTCACCAGGCTGCCGACAACATAGCCAATTGCCACCAATGGCTGGCCATTGTGCCACAGTATCAAGCTTTCTAGGGAGAAAGTGGAAAAGGTAGTTAGGGCACCAAACAACCCGGTCATTAACAGGAGTCGCCATTCCTCCCCGAGCATTGCACGGTGAGTGATCAATATATAGGCAATTCCGATTAAAAATGAACCGACAAGGTTAACCACCAAGGTACCCAGGGGGAATTTACCGTTGAATACCGGATAGCACCATATAGTAACCAAGTGGCGAAAGATTGCCCCGAGAGCACCGCCAACGGCAATAGCCAGCCACTGCATTACTGCTTCCCCCTAATACCTATGGCTTGAATTTGTAGCGCTGCTGGCCACTCTCGCTATTGAGACGGCGCAGCATCTGCAATTTTTCAGCGATCTTCAATTCCAGCCCCCGCGGGACAGGCTGGTAATACTGGCGATCCGCAATTTCTTCTGGAAAATAGTTTTCTCCCGCGGCATAGGCATCGGGCTCGTCATGTGCATAGCGATACTCAGCTCCATGGGACAAGCTTTTTGCCAGCTTGGTGGGCGCGTTGCGCAAGTGGACCGGCACATCGTAGCTAGGCTCGCGACGTACATCTGCAACTGCGCGCTTATAAGCCGAATAGACTGCATTGCTTTTCGCTGCCACAGCGAGATACGTAATCGCCTGGGCGATTGCCAATTCCCCCTCTGGGCTGCCAAGTCTCTCCTGCACATCCCAGGCGTTGAGAGCTAACTGTAATGCGCGCGGGTCTGCGTTGCCTATGTCCTCACTGGCCATACGCACCACTCTGCGGGCGACGTAAAGTGGATCACAACCACCATCCAGCATCCGTATAAACCAATAAAGTGCAGCATCTGGATCGGAACCACGTACAGACTTATGCATGGCAGAAATCTGATCGTAAAAATAATCACCACCTTTATCGAAACGACGCACATCAGCGCTGAGCACTTCAGCAAGTACACTTTCATCGACAACCAACTGTCCCGACTGCTCTTTGGCGAGGTCACAGGCCACCTCGAGTAGATTGAGCGCACTGCGCGCATCGCCATCGGCCGCACGCGCAATCTTGAGCAACAACTCATCTGGTACACAGGTATTGCGGTCGAGCAACTGTTGATCGGTTCTCAATGCACGCTGCAAAAGGCCCGCTAGATCATCTTCGGGAATGCTGCGTAACAGATAAACTCGGCACCTCGATAGGAGCGCATTATTTAACTCGAAAGCGGGGTTCTCGGTGGTGGCGCCAACGAAAGTTACAGTGCCCTCCTCCACATAGGGAAGAAACGCATCCTGCTGGGCCTTATTGAAACGATGAACCTCATCCACAAAAAGGATAGTGCCGCGGCTGGATTGCATCCTGTGTTGCTCGGCCTCCGCTACTGCCTGGCGAATATCCTTTACTCCAGCCAGTACGGCAGAAAGTGTGGCAAAGCGAGCATCACACTCCTGGGCGAGTAATCGGGCGAAAGTAGTTTTACCCACTCCCGGTGGCCCCCAAAGAATCATTGAGTGCAGCTGACCACGCTCCACCGCCTCGCGCAACGGTTTTCCCTCCCCCAATAAATGCGACTGGCCCACATAAGAGGCCAGAGAGTTAGGCCGCATACGAGCAGCCAGGGGTTGGTGTCTTTGAGGGGAATGAAACAGATCACTCATCTTTGATAATGTCGGTACCAGCTGGCGGTTTAAAGTTAAATATAGAATCGGACAATTTCGGGTTTGCCTTCATACCGCTAAATTTAATTTTGGTGGTCTGCCCCATTCCATCACGCACAGTCATGGAATCAGGCAAGCCATCCTTAGCAAAGTGGATTTCCATTGCCTTAAAAGGGGCTTTGGGGTTTTTGGGAGTCAGGTGATAAACACCATCTTTGAGATTTACATCAAAGGATTTACGGATCTCTTCTACTTTGCCTCCAAGCAACAACGCCGGAGTTTCCTTAATGCGGGTGTCAACCGGCCGCACGGTTACCTGCTCCAGGTCCGGGTCGTAAAGCCACAGGGTTTTATTGTTGGTAACCAACAATTGCGCATAGGGTTCCCCTGTTTTCCAGCGGAGCTTTCCCGGCCGTTGCACAGAGAAGTTACCGTTGCTCTCCTGGGTTACCTTCCCGCGCTCATCAATAAGGGTCTGCTTGAAGTTTCCAGACAGCGCCGCCAGTGGTTGCAACTGTTTGCTGAGATCATCGGTAGCATCGGCCCAGGCGGCACTGGTCGCAACGGTCAAACTTAGTAATAAGTTGCGCAGAACACTTTTCATAATTGAATTCCAGTGTGTTGATTTCCTTAAAGGTTAGCCGCAGCCAAGTGAACTGTAGCTTAACCCCCACCTCCCCTTTTCGGACTCTTCAGCTTAAGCGGGAGGCGGTGCCAATACCTCGCGGTTGCCATTATGCCCCGCAGGGGAAACAACACCAGCAGCCTCCATGGCATCGATAATTCGCGCGGCCCGATTGTAGCCGATACGCAATTGGCGCTGCACAGAAGAAATAGAGGCTTTCCGGGATTTTGTTACAAAGGCTACTGCCTCATCATAGAGGGCATCAGCCTCTGGGTCTTCATCCTCCCCTCCCTCAGATTGCAGGCCGGGTACTGGGATACTGTTATTGCTGTCATCAATGATGCCATCAATATAATCTGGCTGTCCGCGACGCCCCCAATCTGCAACTACCTTATGCACCTCATGGTCATCCACGAAAGCACCATGTACCCGCACAGGCACACCACTGCCGGGGGGCAGGTACAACATGTCACCGTGCCCGAGTAGCTGCTCAGCACCACCCTGATCGAGAATAGTCCGAGAATCCACTTTAGAAGAAACCTGGAAACCAATACGGGTAGGCACATTTGCCTTGATCAAACCAGTAATCACATCTACTGAGGGGCGCTGGGTCGCGAGTAGCAAGTGAATTCCTGCGGCACGGGCCTTCTGTGCGATGCGCGCAATCAACTGCTCCACTTTTTTACCGACGATCATCATCATGTCGGCAAATTCATCGATAACCACCACGATAGCGGGAAGCGATTTCAGCGCTGGAGCGGTCTGATCCTCTTCGGGCACGCTCAGAGCAGGATCCGGTTGCCACAATGGGTCGAGAAGTGGCTCCCCAGCTTCTTCCGCCTCCTTCACCTTGCGGTTAAAACCTGCCAGGTTGCGCACACCCATCGCAGCCATCAGCTTATAGCGGCGCTCCATTTCACCAACACACCAGCGCAGACCATTGGCTGCATCATTCATATCAGTAATAACCGGTGTAAGAAGGTGGGGGATGCCCTCATAAACAGACAACTCCAACATCTTTGGATCTACCAAAATCAGGCGGACCTCTTCAGGAGTCGACTTGTAGAGCAGACTGAGCAACATTACATTGATGCCGACCGACTTACCGGAGCCGGTAGTCCCGGCTACAAGAAGGTGTGGCATCTTCGCAAGATCAGCCACTACAGGCTGTCCGGAAATATCGTGGCCCAGGGCCAGTGTTAATGGCGACTTGGCATTATCGTAAACATCTGCCGATAACACCTCACTAAGACGCACCATCTGGCGATTCTCATTAGGAATCTCAATTCCCACCACTGACTTGCCAGGAATTACCTCCACAACGCGCACACTAATCACCGCCAGGGAGCGCGCCAAGTCTTTGGCCAGGTTGGAAATTTTACTGACTTTCACTCCTGGGGCTGGCTGGATTTCAAAGCGAGTTACCACCGGACCGGGTAGAACAGAAACCACCTCAGCGACCACTCCGAAATCCTTTAGCTTTAGCTCAAGCAGCCGGGATAGGGCCTCCAAAGACTCTCGTGAGAAGCCTGCTTTCTTGTTTTGATCGGCAGGGTCCAATAATCCCAGAGGCGGCAAAGTACCGGTAACAGGACCACTTTTAAAAAGCTCTCCCTGTTTCTCTTTGGCTGCACGCGGGCTTTGCTTGGGCTTGGGTGCTGTGGCTTCAATCTTCGGCGGGATTCGCTTCGCTGTACGTTGCTTTTCTTCTTCTACCGCAGCTTTGCGCACCACTATGGCCTCACGCGCTACCCGCACCTCGGTTCGTTTTTGGCGCCAGCGCTTATAAAAACTAATGAGCAGAGCAAACAATCCCAGCACGTTGCGCCCAATAGATTCCGCCAATTTTAGCCAGGACAAGCCTGTAAACACGGTAATGCCAATAGCAAATATCGCCAGTAATAAAATTGTGGCTCCCACATAACCAAGGCTTGCACCGGTAGCACTGGAAAGCGCTGCACCTATAATTCCACCATTGGAAAACGGTAACGGGTTGTCTGCTGGAGCAAAACATAATGTCGCCAACGCTGCGCCACTGACCAACACCAGGATTAATCCAAAAACCCTGAGGGCAAAGAGAGGACCATGGAAGCGAGCATTGCGATCACGCAAAATACGGTATGCGCGCAAGCCGATCAGCAATGGAAATATGTAAGCCATCCAACCAAGCAATGACAAACATACATCCGCAAGCCAAGCGCCAGCTGGGCCGATAGCATTGTGAATTTGACTGGACTGCCCGGTATGGGACCAACCGGGATCCTGAGAGTCGTAACTCAGCAGACTGATCGCGAGTAATAACGCCCCAGCTAGTAAACTGATCAATGCGCCTTCGCGAATCAAACGGGCGATCAGTGAATCCGGCAAAGCGCCGCTCTTGTCAGAGGTCTCTTCAGTAGCACTTTCGGCCTTCAATGGCTTACCTCAATACTAATTTGTTGTTTGTAGAATGATTAGCAAAACCGGCACCTGTCTAAAATTTATGCCGAATTTTTGAAGATTGGCTAAATATAAAGCTTTTCAGCTCAGCTGGGGCCAGCCTTACCATCTAACTTTGACCCAGTTTTCTATCCAGCTCTCTACCCTAGTCTTTTTATGAGTAACATTCAGTTAGTTCGCTCGCGGATTGTGCACATTTGTTTTTCGCCAACTTGGCTTATATGCGCGAAAGAAGCAGTAGATACCTTGATAGATGGATCCTCCCCACTTTCCTTCCAGGATGCCCCATGTCTTAAGCTCACCGGTATCCTATTTCGCGCAAACCGGTTCAAAGCAACCAGTTTACTGCGGTCTTCGGCCAATTCAGCACCCAGTATGGCTTCCATACTAAAACGATAGACAGTACAGAAACTTGTACTACTTCATCAAAGTCAGCACTCTTGAAGTGCCATAGCAACTGATTCTCTCAGAGAAATTAGCGATCAAACGTCTGGCACTCACAATGAACTGGCATGCTGAATTTTTGTACAAAATCTATAAAAGCAGCCTGCAGAATGCCAGTACCAGGCAATAACCCCCAAACTATGAGCCGTCCTCCAGGCTTCAATCTCAATAAGCCCCCTGAATGACTATTGGCTGATCAACACTAATCACCTAGTGCAAGCCCATTTTGTGCACCACCGCATCAAAAGATTCCTTTTGGAGGGCAATGCCTGGCGTCTTTAACGAAGACTTCAACACTTCCGGGGAAATCTTTGTGGCGCCAAGAACATCCACAGTGCAGACATTGTACCCATCCGCAACAATATCGCACCTGGCTTTAAGGCTGAGCGATACGATCTCCGCCAAGTCCGGTGGTCGTGCTGGCTTGCGCGATGGTGTCCACTGGGATTCAAAACAAAAAGTGGCCGGATAGAAAAAACGTCATCCACTATCTCTCACTGATGCGAAGGTCTGGACTGCCTCATTCAAACTGAAATAAGGGCGGGGTGCCCTATCCTGCTGCTGACAGTCTCAGGCCCCCACCTGCCCCTACCTAAAATCCAAGGGCAACATCTGAACCAATATAAAACTGGCTGGCGCCTAACCTTTAGGCACAACCTTGTTCCGTTCCAAGAATTAACTTTGATTAAATATAATTTCATATATATCAATGAATTAGCTTATCTTGCTAAGGTAATTTATTCACATGATCTGTCATCATTTAACCACTGTCGGGGGAGCCTCTGTCACACACCTCTCTCACAGATAGCACTTTCCAATGGAACAAATTAAGGCAAACTATTTCGCCCATTTGTAACTATCGCCTATTATATCCGCCAACTTGATAGTCTCGGCTGATCAAAAAGTAGCCAGACTTGTGAAACCCGGTTCGCCGGGGAAACTTTGCACACCGACAGTCTTAAAGAGAATTTCATGAGCAACAATCATCATCGACTGATCATTCTCGGCTCGGGCCCCGCAGGCTACACTGCCGCCATTTACGCTGCCCGCGCTAACCTGAATCCTGTAGTTATCACCGGTATGCAGCAAGGTGGGCAGCTGACCACCACAACCGAAGTTGAAAACTGGCCGGGCGGCATCCCTGATCTGCAGGGCCCAGATTTGATGGTACAAATGCAGCAACACGCAGAGCGTTTCGACACCCAGGTCATTTTCGATCACATTGAATCTGTTGACCTCAACCAGCGCCCATTCACCCTCAAGGGCAATGAGACTTACACTTGTGACTCACTGATCATCGCTACTGGCGCCTCAGCCCAGTACTTAGGTCTTCCGTCCGAGGAAGCCTTTCAGGGGCGCGGTGTGAGCGCCTGTGCAACTTGCGATGGTTTCTTCTACCGCGATCAAAAAGTAGCAGTTGTAGGTGGTGGTAACACCGCCGTTGAAGAGGCGCTTTACCTGTCCAATATCGCCAGTGAAGTAACCCTGATTCACCGCCGCAATGAACTGCGTGCGGAGAAAATTCTGCAGGACCGCCTGATGGAAAAAGTGGAAAACGGCAACATCAAGGTTTGCTGGCACCACACTCTGGACGAGGTTTTGGGCGATGACAACGGCGTAACGGGACTGCGGGTTCGTAGCACCCAGGACGACTCCACCAAAGAGCTGGATGTGTCCGGTGTATTTATCGCCATTGGCCATAAGCCAAATACCGGCATCTTTGAAGGTCAGCTGGAAATGAATGGTGGCTATATCATCGTTCAAAGCGGCCTGGAGGGTAATGCCACCCAAACATCCATTCCCGGCGTATTTGCAGCCGGTGACGTCTCTGATCATATCTACCGTCAGGCTGTAACTTCTGCCGGCACCGGCTGTATGGCAGCCCTGGACGCCGAGCGCTTCCTGGACGCCCAGTAACACCCTCCCACTCCGGGTGGAATCTCTCCGCCCGGACCCCCGCCATCTCCTCGGACAGGAGTCAGCTTGTGGCAAGGAATACCCAAAGCCGCTTGATGTGGCTCGATGAAAACCATATCGACTTCCCCCCTACTAGAGCGGCATTGGATGATCCCAACGGTTTGCTCGCAGTTGGCGGTGACCTATCACCAGACTGGCTGCTCGCAGCGTACCGACGCGGGATATTCCCCTGGTACTCCGACGAGCAACCCATTCTCTGGTGGAGCCCCTCACCACGCTGTGTAGTTATTCCCCACGACTTTAAGATCGGGCGAAGCCTTCGCAAAGTACTGCGCCGCGGAGCCTTTCAGGTTACATTTGACCAGGCATTCGAGGAGGTCATCGATGCCTGCCGCGCGCCCAGGTCCGGCGAAGATGGCACCTGGATCACTGATGAGATGTGCCAGGCCTACGTAGATATGCATCATCTCGGCCATGCCCACTCTGTAGAGGTGTGGCGAGAGGGCAAGCTTGTTGGAGGACTCTATGGACTGGCCATTGGCAAAGTGTTCTTTGGCGAGTCGATGTTTCACAGAGAAACAGACGCTTCCAAAGTCGCTTTTGTCCACCTCATTCGGCAATTAGAATTGTGGGGCTGCCCGCTCGTCGACTGCCAGGTTAGTAACCCGCACCTGACCAGCCTGGGGGCCATTGAATTGTGCCGTAGGGATTTCGAACAATTGCTGGAAAGCGGAATTAGACAGCCCGCATTTCCACAGCCTTGGAAGCTTTGTTGGACTTATGGGTAAATATTCGCAACTGGATTCTGTACGCTTGCTGGCCACGCTGCCCCACCCCTGCGGCTACCTGCCGGACCGGGAGGCCACCACGGTATTTGTGGACCCCCAGACAGAGGTGGACCAACGCCTGTACAACCGTCTGTCCGAGCTGGGTTTCCGCCGCAGTGGCGCCTACCTATACCGCCCACAATGTGCCACATGTAGGGCTTGCATTCCGGCAAGGGTGCCGGTGAACCTGTTTGTACCAGATCGCAACCAGCGCCGCTGCTGGAAACGCAATCGAGACCTGGATATCTTCCACATCGAGTCTATTGATACTGACGAGCACTACGAGTTGTATGCTCGCTACATTGAGCAACGCCATGCCGACGGAGAGATGTATCCACCCAGCCGGGAGCAATACCGAAGTTTCCTGAGCCAGGCTTGGGGAGCCACCCGCTATATTGAGTTGCGCGCTAGGGGCAAGCTGGTTGCAGTAGCTGTTACTGACCTGCTCACTGCTGGCCTCTCTGCCATCTATACTTTCTTCGACCCGGATGAGGACAAGCGCAGCTTGGGCAGTTACTGCATTCTCTACCAGATTGAATGGGCCAGGCGACTCGGACTCCCCAATCTCTACCTGGGTTACTGGATAGAGCAGTGCCACAAAATGGCCTACAAAAGCCAGTTTCGACCGATTGAAATGCTTAAGGAAAACCGCTGGAGCCTGAAGTCTCTCTAAAGCACTAGCACACGCCCTTTGCTCTATTCAGCCTTTTCGTGCAAAATGCTCGCCCGTCAAGCCGCGGCTAGGCCAAAGCGCCACCGGGGTAAATGGTCTGATCAAGTTATTTGAAGGTTGCTGCCGCATGGCAAAAGACGATTATATTGAAATGGAAGGCGAGGTGATTGACACCCTGCCAAATACCACTTTCCGCGTAAAGCTGGAAAACGGACACGTGGTAATTGCGCACATCTCTGGAAAAATGCGCAAAAACTACATTCGTATCCTCACTGGCGATAAGGTCAAGGTGGAACTCACCCCTTACGACCTGAGCAAGGGCCGCATTACTTACCGCGCCCGTTAAACTGCTCGCCTGGGGAAGTGCCTTACGGGCCGCTTGTCCAGACAAAAAAAAGCCACCGCAAGGTGGCTTTTTTCGGTTGAACCTGAGGTAAAGTCAGGCTGGAACCGCAGTTTTTATCGCCAGCTCATCACCCTCGATAGTGACCGCAACACGCCCACCCTCTTCTGCCAATTCACCGAACAACACAGCTTCGGCCAGGGGCTTGCGCAGCTTGTCACGAATCAGGCGTGACATTGGACGCGCACCCATTTTTTCATCATAACCACGAATTGCCAGCCACTCGCGGGCCTCATCATCTACAGCCAAGGTTACGCGGGAATCATCAAGTTGCGCCTGCAGCTCAACAATAAACTTGTCCACCACCGTCTTCACCACATCCAGCGGCAATGACCCGAACTGGATAATGCTATCCAAGCGATTGCGGAATTCCGGCGTGAACATTTTCTTGATCTCCTCCATGCCGTCGGTGGAGTGATCCTGATTTGAAAAGCCAATAGAACGCCGACTCATCAGCTCAGCACCTGCATTGGTGGTCATGATGAGAATAACGTTGCGGAAATCAGCCTTGCGGCCGTTATTGTCAGTCAGAGTACCGTGATCCATCACCTGCAATAACAGGTTAAACACCTCTGGATGTGCTTTCTCAATTTCATCCAGTAACACAACACTGTGGGGATGCTTGGTCACAGAATCAGTCAGCAGTCCGCCCTGATCAAAACCGACATAGCCCGGCGGAGCACCAATCAGACGGGAAACCGTATGGCGCTCCATATACTCGGACATATCGAAACGAATCAACTCGATTCCCATCACTTTAGCCAACTGGCGACACAGCTCAGTCTTCCCGACACCGGTTGGGCCCGAGAAGAGGAAGGAACCTATGGGCTTCTCCTCCGCACCGAGACCCGCCCTGCTAAGCTTGATCGCCGTACTCAGCGCCTCAATGGCACTATCCTGGCCAAACACAACCATCTTCAGGTTGTCGTCCAATTTGGATAACTGTTCCTTATCCGATGCCGATACGCTCTTGGCTGGAATCCGGGCCATTTTCGCAATCACGGACTCAATTTCACCAACTCCAATTACTTCCTTCCGAGTCTCCGCAGGTAGCAGGGATTGGTAGGCGCCGGCCTCATCAATAACGTCAATTGCTTTATCCGGCAGGAATCGCTCGGTGATATGGCGACTGGAAAGCTGTGCCGCGGCATCCAGGGCCGCATCGGTAAAACGCACCTTGTGGTGGTCTTCGAAACAACTCCGTAACCCCTGCAGGATTTGGATGGTTTCTTCAACCGAAGGCTCACTGACATCAATTTTCTGGAAGCGCCTGGAAAGTGCCCGATCTTTTTCGAAAATCCCACGGTACTCAGTAAATGTCGTTGAGCCTATACAGCGCAGCTGGCCACTGGAAAGCAGTGGCTTAAGCAGATTGGAGGCATCCATCACTCCACCGGAAGCCGCACCCGCACCGATAATCGTGTGAATTTCGTCAATAAACAGTACTGCGTGCTCGCGCTTTTTTAATTCAGCCAACAATGCTTTAAAGCGCTTTTCAAAATCTCCCCGGTATTTTGTCCCGGCCAGAAGGGAGCCAAGATCAAGGGAATAAATAGTGCTGTCTTTGAGCGGTTCAGGAATATCTTCGTCCACTATACGGCGAGCAAGCCCCTCAGCAATGGCGGTCTTACCAACACCAGACTCACCAACAAGCAGCGGGTTGTTTTTGCGGCGCCTGGCCAGAACCTGGGTTACCCGTTCCACTTCGGGCCCACGCCCTACCAGGGGGTCAATGCGGCCGAGGATAGCCTCTTGGTTCAGGTTGGTCGCATAACTTTCCAGTGGATCGGAGCCACCTGGCTCTGCACCCCCGCTGATCTCTTCATCAACCTGTTCAGGCGTCGTATCGGAGCCATGGTGGTGATTATTACCACTGGATCCTACGCGGGAAATGCCATGGGTGATGTAGTTCACCACATCAATACGAGCAACACTCTGCTGTTTCAGATAGTAAACAGCCTGACTTTCCTGCTCACAAAAAATAGCAACGAGGACATTAGCCCCTGTGACTTCCTTTTTACCGGATGACTGGACATGGAAAACGGCCCTTTGCAGGACCCTCTGGAACCCGAGTGTGGGCTGAGTCTCACGGTCTGTATCAGCCTCTGGAATTAATGGCGTTGTGGAGTCTACGAACTCCAGCAACTCACGTCGCAACGCGCTTAGATCGGCTCCACAGGCATGCAACACATCAGCCGCAGATTCATTGTCCAAAAGCGCCAGCAATAGGTGCTCTACGGTCATGAATTCGTGCCGTTTAGCGCGCGCACCCTTGAACGCCAGATTAAGCGTTACCTCTAAGTCCTTGCTGAGCATCTAAACCTCAAACCCTAATCGCCAATATTTCCCGCCGACTCCGCTGGTAGGCGCGCACCCTTTGCCGGCGTCTATATCCTGGCTGATTCCCTTCAGGTGACGGGACCCTTGTTTAAAAGCAGCTCTATTCAAGATCAATCTTCTTTACTTTCATCCGCCTCAATTTCGCATAACAGGGGGTGCTCATTCTCCTGGGCGAATTGATTGACCTGCGCGGCCTTTGTCTCCGCTATATCCCGAGTATAGACACCGCACACTGCTTTTCCCCGCGTGTGTACTTGCAGCATCAACTGCGTGGCGCGCTCCCGGTTGACTGAAAAAAACAGTTCCAAAGTCTCTACAACAAAGTCCATGGGGGTGTAGTCATCGTTGAGCATAATGACCTTATACATGGGAGGCTGCTTTAACTTGGGTGGCGCCTCCTCCAGTGCAAGCCCGCCATCGGAATCCTCCAAGTCGTAACTGTCTCCCTCTGACATATCGGAGCTTAGTGTAATGATCTGCGGAATACTCATAACAATTATCAATGAATTTTTTAAAGCCTCGATGTTGCAACCTGCGCAACTATCAACAACCTGCCATTGTAACCTTATTTGACCAACGACACAGAGACATCACAGAGTCCACCTGCGTTTCTTGACATTCCCATACCAGTTGACTACAAGAGTTAGTGCCTGCACGTTCACAGCCGTTAATCGCAGATAGGATCGCAGTCGATTAATCCGCAGGTCAAATAAATATAAAAACTCTGTAAGGTGGCCAACTGGTCACTCAGGCAATTAGAGGGAATTCGTTATGCCTACCGGTACCGTGAAGTGGTTCAACAACGCAAAGGGATATGGGTTTATTCTTGCAGATGAAGGAGGGGAGGATCTGTTCGCGCACTATTCCGCCATTCAGATGGAAGGCTACCGAACCCTGAAAGCTGGTCAGCAAGTCACCTTTGATATCGTCAGGGGCGATAAAGGCTACCACGCCGCCAATATTTCTACTGTGCCCTCGGGCGATATGCCCACTGCCAGCAAACCTTCCATTCCAAACTCCGAACCGGCCTATGCCGAGAGCGTGAGAGAAAAGGAAGCGGAGGCTCTCGACTAGCCTTATTGCGGCAAGTTCGCACGCAAAAAAAGGCCCTTCACTGCACAGTGAAGGGCCTTTTTACTATCGGAGCTGAGCCTCAAAGCCCGGCATCCAATTTGGCACCTTATGCCATGTGCTTGATAACTTCGTCACCAAACGCAGAACAGGACTTCAGCTCAGCACCGTCCATCAGACGCTCGAAATCGTAGGTTACAGTTTTGGCTTCGATAGCACCTTCCATACCCTTGATTACCAGGTCAGCAGCTTCGTTCCAGCCCAGGTGACGCAGCATCATCTCAGCGGAAAGAATCAGGGAGCCCGGGTTAACTTTATCCTGGCCAGCGTACTTGGGCGCAGTACCGTGAGTCGCTTCGAACAGGGCAACGTCGTCGGACAGGTTTGCGCCCGGAGCGATACCAATACCACCAACCTGTGCAGCCAGTGCGTCAGACAGGTAGTCACCGTTCAGGTTCAGGGTAGCAATTACGTCGTACTCCGCCGGACGCAGCAGGATCTGCTGCAGCATTGCGTCAGCAATTACGTCCTTAACAACGATTTCCTTGCCAGTCTTCGGGTTCTTGAAGCTGTGCCAGGGGCCGCCGTCCAGCGGCTGAGCGCCAAACTCGTCGCGAGCCAGCTCGTAACCCCAATCAGCGAAGGCACCTTCGGTAAACTTCATGATGTTGCCTTTGTGTACCAGGGTTACAGAATCGCGATCCTGGTCCACAGCGTACTGGATAGCCTTGCGCACGAGACGCTTGGTACCTTCTGCAGAAACCGGCTTAACACCGATACCACAGTTCTCAGGGAAACGGATCTTCTTAACACCCATCTCGTCCTGCAGGAACTTGATAACTTTCTTAGCTTCGTCAGTGTCGGCTTTCCACTCGATACCAGCGTAGATATCTTCGGAGTTTTCACGGAAGATAACCATGTCTACCTTGTTCGGCTCTTTAACCGGAGAAGGTACACCGCTGAACCAGCGCACCGGGCGCTGACATACGTACAGATCCAGCTCCTGACGCAGGGCAACGTTCAGGGAACGGAAGCCTCCACCTACTGGAGTGGTCAGAGGGCCTTTAATGCTAACAACGTAGTCTTTGATCGCTTCGAGGGTTTCAGCCGGGAACCAGTCGCCAGCGTAAGTCTCTGCCGCTTTCTCACCGCAGTAGATTTCCATCCACTCGATTTTCTTTTCGCCGCCGAAAGCTTTTTCTACAGACGCGTCGATCACCTTGCGCATTACCGGGGTGATATCCACACCGATGCCGTCACCCTCGATGAAAGGAATAACCGGGCGATTCGGAACATTCAGCGAACCGTCGGAATTGACTGTAACTTTTTCGCCGTCTGCCGGCACTTGGATATGACCCATATTGCGTAAACTCCCAAAATTCTATGACTTTTTAGGTCCAGCGTTGCTTGCACCGCTCCCCCGGGACCATTGGGCGGGGATAAAAAACGGCGGGATTATAGCAGCCTCGGTTAATTTTTGTAGTTGGATTACAATACTCAATTTTTCTTATGGCAAAGATTATTCTCCTCAACAAGCCTTTTGGCGTATTAAGCCAATTTACAGATGATCAGGATCGCGCCACTCTGGCTAACTATATCCAGCACAAGGGATTCTATGCGGCGGGCCGCCTGGACTACGATTCTGAAGGTTTACTACTGCTGACTGATGATGGAGCGCTACAACATCAAATCAGCCACCCCAAGCGGAAGATGCCCAAGACCTATTGGGCCCAGGTGGAGGGTGAAATTACTGATGATGCTCTTTATATGCTCAGGCAAGGGGTAGACCTGAAGGATGGCCGAACCGCACCTGCCAAGGCCAGGCGCCTGCCTGATATGGAGCCCTGGCCCCGCACACCGCCAATTCGCGAACGCAAGTCGATTCCAACCAGCTGGCTGGAGCTGACTATTTCCGAGGGGCGGAATCGCCAGGTAAGGCGGATGACTGCAGCGGTCGGCTTCCCTACCCTGCGGCTAATCCGGGTGGCGATAGGCAGCTGGAAGCTCGACTCATTAAAGCCTGGCGAGTATCGAACAGAAGAGGTTTTTGGCGCCCCCAAACCCCGAACAAAACCAGCACTCAACCGCAATCGACCGCGCCGAAAGCGATAATCTATAACGGAAGATCAAAGCGGTCTTGGTCAAATGGGGCGTTCGCAGGTAAAATTCGCCCCCCTTTCATGCCAGTGAAGTAGTGACTGTTCTTCTTATGCCTGATTCCACCCTCAACAAACAGCTAAAGCGCATCATCGTCGGTATGTCCGGCGGTGTGGATTCCTCTGTAGCCGCACACCTGCTGATCCAGCAAGGCTACCAGGTGGAAGGCCTGTTCATGAAAAACTGGGATGAAGATGACGGCACAGAATACTGCACCGCCAAGGCAGACCTGGCGGATGCCCAGGCAGTCTGTGAAAAGCTTGGTATCAAATTACATACCGCTAACTTTGCCGCAGAGTACTGGGACCACGTATTCGAATATTTCCTGGCAGAGTATAAAGAAGGACGCACCCCCAACCCGGATATCCTTTGTAACCGGGAGATCAAATTTAAGGTTTTCCTTGAATATGCCGAGGTTCTCGGGGCTGATGCGATTGCTACCGGGCACTACACTCGCCGCCGTGATATAGATGGCCGCACCTATCTACTCAAAGGACTCGATGGCAACAAGGATCAAAGCTATTTCCTGCACGCCGTTGGAGAAGAAGAGTTTGCCCGCTCCCTTTTTCCGCTGGGGGAGCTGGAGAAACCGGAAGTCCGACGTATTGCCGAGGAAAATGGCTTTATTACTCACAATAAAAAGGACAGCACCGGTATCTGTTTTATCGGTGAGCGTCGCTTCAAGGACTTTCTTGAGCAATATCTGCCCGCACAACCCGGGGATATGGAAACGCCGGAAGGTGAAACAATGGGGCGTCATGCGGGCCTGATGTACCACACCATTGGCCAGCGCCAAGGCCTGGGTATCGGCGGCGTAAAAGGCGCCGGTGAAGAACCCTGGTATGTTGTGGGTAAGGACCTGGAGCGCAATGTATTAATTGTCGCACAAGGCGCACATCATCCCCTGCTATACGCAACTGGCTTAGAGGCTAGCCAGACGCACTGGATTAACGCAGCCGCACCAGGTGAAACATTCCGCTGCCAGGCTAAAACCCGCTACCGCCAACCAGACCAGGACTGCACAGTGCATGTACAGGAAAATGGGAGCTTGGTCGTAGCGTTTGATGAGCCACAGCGTGCCATCACGCCAGGTCAATCCCTGGTACTGTATGATGGCGAGGTTTGCCTCGGTGGCGCGGTTATTGAGCGAGCCACAGGCATCGGCTCCGCCATACCGGAAAAATACAAGAAGCACTAAGGAGCAATTTTGAATAACTGGCGGGATCAGGCATTGGCACTGGCCGGAATTTTTCAATCCGCAACTCTGGTGGAGCGCCTTGCCAAAACTGGCACGGCGCCCCAGGCGCAACTGGAAACGGGGGTGTACAGCCTCTTCCAGATTAACCCCGACCGCACTGAGGATATTTTTGCAGGGGCAAAGCACCTGCTGCCCGGCCTTAAGGTCTCCAAACAAATATTGCAGTCCCGGCAACATCCCGAGTACACAGATTGCCTGCGCTACACACTCTCCGTCCTCTACTTGCAACGACAATTGAGCAAGAAAAAGGACCTGCTTTCCGTTATCGGCAGCCGCCTGGAGAAAGCCAAGGGTCAAGCCGAACACTTTTCACTGACTCACGAAAATATCTTTTCCAATCTGGCCAGCACCTATAGTGACACCCTCGGCACCTTCCGCTTTCGTATTCAGGTTCTTGGCGATTTTAACTACCTGCAACAGCAACGTATCGCCAATCAAATTCGCTCAATGCTGTTTGCCGGTGTTCGCTCGGCGACACTATGGCGACAGCTGGGTGGGCGTCGCCTACACCTGTTGTTCCAACGCAAAAAGCTTTTGCGTGCGACCGACGAATGGATCGCACATATCGAATCTATAGAACACTAATCCCGGAGATTTACTATGACAGTTGAGCTTTCCGCACTCACAGCGGTATCCCCTATTGATGGTCGCTACGAGAGCAAGACTGCCCCCCTGCGTGAAATTTTCAGTGAATACGGCCTGATCCGCGCCCGCGTTGAAGTGGAAGTACGCTGGCTGCAAAAACTTTCCGCACATAAAGAGATCGCCGAAGTTGAGCAGTTTGACGAAGCTGCCAACAAGCTGCTCGATAGCATTGTGGCCGACTTCTCCCTGGAAGATGCTGAGCGCATCAAGGAAATCGAGCGCACCACCAACCACGATGTAAAAGCGGTTGAATACTTCCTCAAGGATAAAATCAGCAGCAATGCCCAGCTGGCAACAGTGAGCGAATTCGTACACTTTGCCTGCACCTCTGAGGACATTAACAACCTGTCCCACGCCCTGATGCTTCGCGCCGGTCGCGACAACGTCATGTTGCCTGCGATGGAAGCCCTGATTGACGCTATCGTAGACCTGGCCCAGGACTTTGCCGACGTACCCATGCTGTCCCGTACTCACGGCCAGACAGCCAGCCCGTCTACTGTTGGTAAAGAACTTGCCAACGTGGCCGCGCGCCTGCGCCGCCAGGTAGCACAGATTAAAGCGGTACCGCTACTGGGTAAAATTAACGGCGCGGTAGGTAATTACAACGCTCACCTGTCCGCCTATCCCAATATTGATTGGGAGCAAAATGCTGAAGAATTCATTTCTTCCCTGGGCCTTACCTGGAACCCCTACACCACCCAGATCGAGCCCCACGACTACATTGCTGAGCTGTTCGACGCTGTTGCCCGCTTTAACACCATCCTGATCGATTTTGACCGCGATGTGTGGGGCTATATCTCCCTGGGTTACTTCAAGCAAAAAGTCGTTGCCGGTGAAGTTGGCTCCTCCACCATGCCGCACAAAGTTAACCCCATTGACTTCGAAAACTCCGAAGGCAACCTGGGTATCGCCAACGCCGTATTCCAGCACCTGGCAGCCAAACTTCCAGTATCCCGCTGGCAGCGCGACCTGACAGACTCCACCGTACTGCGCAATATGGGGGTGGGTGCGGGCTATTCCGCCATTGCCTATGCCGCCACCATGAAAGGCCTGGGCAAACTGGAAATCAACCGCGAGCGCCTGGCGGAAGACCTGGATAATTCATGGGAAGTATTGGCAGAGCCGATCCAAACGGTTATGCGTCGCTACAACATTGAAGAGCCTTACGAGAAACTGAAGGCCCTCACCCGTGGCCAGGGTATCACCCGTGAAACCCTGAAAGTATTTATCGAGAACCTGGAGATTCCCGCAGAGGCCAAGAGCGATCTGCTGGAAATGACTCCGGCATCCTATATCGGTAATGCCGTGGAACAGGCTCGTAAAATTTAAACGAGTCCGGCTACCAGCCGCACCTGGTGCGGCTGGTCATCTTTTAAAAAATACAAAAGTACGCTGGATAGTTTCCGAGCCTCAGAATATCCAGACACAAACCCCAGCCTTCTGACAGTGAGAGTTACCGTGGCCAGCCCCCTTACCCACCTTGGCGACATGCCCATCGAAGTTTTTATGCGTGACTATTGGCAGCAGAAACCCCTGCTGATACGCAATGCTTTCGCCAATTTTGAGTCGCCCATTTCCGGGGAAGAACTCGCAGGTATGGCCCTGGAGGAAGCGGTCGAATCTCGCTTGGTATTGGAGAATGGCAAGAGCGGTCCCTGGGAGCTGCGCACAGGTCCATTCACTGAAGAAGATTTTCTTTCCCTCCCTAAAACCCACTGGACCCTGCTGGTACAAGCTGTCGATCAGTGGATGTCAGAAATTGCTGAACTGAAAGATTTCTTCCGCTTTATCCCCGACTGGCGCCTGGATGATGTGATGATCAGTTACGCCGCCGATAAGGGCAGCGTTGGTCCCCACTACGATCACTACGATGTGTTTCTTCTCCAGGCCGAAGGCAAGCGTTTGTGGCAACAAGGCCCCAAGGTGGATGAAAGCAATCCTCGCCTTGAAGGAACGTCCCTCAATATCCTGAAAGAATTCGAAGCAGAAAACAGCTGGGTACTAGAGCCCGGCGATATGCTTTACTTGCCGCCCCAATACAGCCACTGGGGAATAGCCGAAGGCGGATGCACCACAATTTCCATTGGTTTCCGCGCCCCTTCCGCCGCCGCGATCCTCGAAGATCTCGCCGCTGAAATCGCTATGGATTTACCGGACAGCCAGCGCTACACCGATGCCGGTGCTGAAGTGGCGAAAAACCCAGCGGAAATTGATCCCGCCTCTGTTGCCCGCCTGCAACAACAGCTCGGCGAGTGGCTGCAGCAACCGGAAAAAATCGCCCAGTGGTTTGGCGCGGTTATGACTGAAGCAAAATACCCGGACACAGTGGCATTGGATGCAGATGACGCAGTAGATTGGCGCGAGCAGATGCCCAAGGGAGTACAACTGGTATTAAACCCCGCCTCCCGCGCTGCCTTTTGCCGCGAACCAGCCACTTTGTTTGTTGATGGTGAGGCCTTCCCCTGCCCACTGGTATTTGCCGAACAGTTCGCTGACTCCCATGAAGTAACCTGGAATGATATCGAAGCTTTCCCGGAAATAGCCGAAGTCAGCGGCCTTCTCGATCAACTGGTTGCACAGGGCACATTGATCTATCCACCTGAGGACTTCTGAAATGGACACTCTCATTCGCCCAGCTGAATGGAATAGTGAAAGGGAGAGAATTCGGGCAATTCGAGAAGCCGTATTTGTGCGAGAACAAAATGTTCCCATGGAATTGGAGTGGGATGATCAAGAAGAAAGCGCACAACACTTCCTGGTTTTTCGTACAGGCATTCCAGTTGGCACTGGTCGGTTGACAACAGATGGTAAGATTGGCCGCATGGCGATTAGCAAAGCTGCCCGTGGCCTGGGACTCGGTGCTCAACTACTAATAGCAATCTGTAATCATGCTAAACAGCATGGTTATCGCAAAGTCTACCTTCACGCCCAACAACATGCCAAAGGCTTTTATGCTAAAGCTGGTTTTACAACGGAGGGGCCTGTTTTTTATGAAGCCGGAATCCCTCATATTAAAATGTTGCAAGAGTTCGGCTGCCCCTTACAAAAGAGTTAACCGTAGTATTACACTGTACAGGCCTTTCCCATCAGAGACTAATCAGCCTCGACAAAGACATAACGCTCCATTAGGTAAGCTAATGGAGCTATACCCACAACGTACGTTATCCAAAGCGCCAATCCCCAATAGGGATTAAAGATTGTTAAGAGACATGCCAAAATGCTGGTCAGCAACATGACCATGCTCACTAATAGCACCCTTTTCCCACTCACACTCGCTCTATTTGGAGCAATAAACCACATTCCTGCAATTGCCAGCGCAGCAACTGCGTAACTGATGGACAATAAAATTACCGACCAGGCTTGATCTGGATACTCTCCCAACAAAGCCGATGGAAAAGGAATAAAAGCAACCGCACCAAGTAATAGAAAGTTAAGGCTGGTAAAGCCCACAGACTTAGACTCATGATCAGCCATCAAGTGATTGTGGTTGAGCCATAAACGACAAAGGATTGCAACACTCAATAGCCAGGAAAATATATGAGGAATCTGTTGCTGCATTTTGGTTTGAAAATCCTCGCCCGGCTTAATATCTACCAAGTCAGGAATTTGAATGTTAAACACCAGCAGGGTCATGGCGATAGCAAAAACGCCATCACTGAGTGCATTGATACGACTAGACAAAAAGGACTTGTGTTGCATCATTTCTATCGCGCAAAGCTAGCTATTACTAAGTTAAGTCCAAACCCTTCTTTTAGCCGCTGCTAGCGCAAATAGTCGCCCTTTGTTCGCTATATAATTTCAACCTTACCTTCTGATTACTGAATACTCGGATTTTTAAATTAATTAGTTAAACAATATGATAACGACTTTGTAAGTGTATAGTTTTTACATTTACTGTTGGCTAAATATGCAGTCCCCAAGCTGTATTCAAAAGATAAAAGACTTGATGCTAATGCTATTGGTGGGTCAATCGATTCCCAGCCCTTTCGCTGCGGGAGAAGCATCCAGCAGCGAAAGGTTGCTGTTCACTTGCAATTGCATATGGCGCCACAGGTATTTACGAACCCTTCGCACTTGGTAGGTCGATAGATGAGTAACAAGTAGCCAAAATTCAAGCACTACTCCCAGGAGAAGACTGCCAAATTAATTGGCTCTAAACTCTCTCCACCTCCTCTCTTTGCAGGGTAGCGACCGTAGAAATACTGGCGGTATAATTTCCTCTAGAGACAACACGCCCGACCCGCTCTCCCAAATATACTGCAGTTAGCCGATCCAGCTCATGAATACCACCCCCACTCTCCTCTACGGCAATCAAACCCAACTGGCAACCACCTCGATTTCTCCCTTGTATATCCCGACTAGGTAAGATATCGAGAGGGACCCAGAGCATTCCCATTTGGGAGGAAAATATCTGCAGGGCCTGGATGGTATTAAGCTGATCTCCACTGTAGTTGCTGCCAATAGTAAAACCCGCAGCCAACTTGTCCGCCCATTTAAGCTCACTGTAACGATCACTGGCAGCATCTATAAATGACTTAAATTGCGCTGAAACATTCCCCATAAAAGTTGGCGAACCCAGCACAATCGCCTCACACTCGTCCAACTGAGCCATTATTCTTTGGTTATCGAAGCGCCCTGCCCGTATATGCTGTCCCTCAACAGCCAAGGCTATCCCCTCACACCCGGTTAGATTATTAACCCCCTTTACAACAGCTTCTGCGAGTGCCTTGGTAGTGCCGCAAACTGAATGGTAAACAACTCCCACCTTAATCATGAGGCTACTCTGCTGATTGTTGCACCGACGTTTTTTGTACCTTGATGGAAAGGCTGCCCCTGAAAAATACTGGCCAGCCTCCGATCAACTTCGGCACCTGTCGGCACCTCAATACCAAATACATCCAACAAAGTTTGGCGAAGCTCCTTAACATTGGCGAGCATTATTACGCTTTTGGGGCCAATAATCGGCTGGTAGCTCAATTGACGATTGATCAAAGCATGTCGCCCCTCGGAAAATGCCCGCGCTGCAATCAAGTGTTCTACAAAGCGGGATTCCCGGTGGGTGCAGCAATACCAATTGGCGATTTTATAATCACCAGCCGTACGGGGGCTCAAATCAAAGCTATACATAGCTTGCCAAACCCCCTCGACCTTTACCTGTAACAGGTAATCTCTATTATCTGTTCGGGTCAAACGATAAGTGCCGTGGGGAGTAGTCTGGAGATCTGTGGAATCCAAACGCATCGGCGCAGTGAGTGTATTACTGCCAAACCCTGCATCCAACAAGTAAGGGACTTCATCTACTTCTACCAACAGTATCATGTGTGATTGTGCAGGTTGATGTCCCACAGGGGTTTGCCAAAGGACACGCGCGGCAAGGCCGATAACTGCAAAGCCTATCTGCTGCAAAGCAGCGCGCAAGAGAGCATTCTGCTCGAAACAGTATCCCCCCCTCAAGTGGCGTACGAGCTTATCCTCGATAGCGGAAATTTCAATATCTACTGCCCCCCCTAAAAAAGATGTCACATTCTCAAAAGGAATTGTCCGCACATGATGGGATAAGAGACCCTTGAGCGTCGGTAAATCAACAGCAGGCATGCGGTTATAGCCGATACGCTCCAAGTAACCTCGCAAGTTGATTCTTTGTGTTTCTGCGGTCATTTGTCTCATTTCCTCTTTGCCAATCAATTTTGCAAAGTAGTTTAATACCTCAACTTTACTTTAGGTCAACACCGATTACCCAGCTTCTTGGTTACTGTGATATCGCCAAATATACTAACTATGACTCCCTCTTCCCGACTTGGCATCGTGTGTATGATTGGGGGGGGCAACAACAGAGGTAAATGCTCATTGGAACTATTGTTTTTGGGTACATCGTCCGGTACTCCCACAAAGGACAGAAACGTAAGCGCTGTCGCATTAATAGAAAGTCAAGGTAAAAGCTGGTACCTGATCGACTGCGGTGAAGGAACTCAACATCAAATCCTTCATACTCCCCTGTCCTTAAACTCTCTAAGCGCAATTTTCATCACCCATGTCCATGGTGATCATTGCTATGGACTACCAGGGCTATTGGCAAGTGCGGGGATGCAAGGCAGAGCTAAACCACTGACTGTAGTAGCACCAAAGGCTATACGTGACTGGCTTATATCTACGCAGGCATGCACTGAACTCTACCTACCATTTGAGTTGAATTTTTTTCCTTCGGAGAAATTACCTACCTTGGACCAAGGACAGTTTATGATTTCCCTGACTAAACTTTCCCACAGGGTGCCCTCGTACGCTTACAGTTTTACCGAGAGAAAAATACGGGCTTCCTTAGATATCGAAAAATTGTGTGTAGCAGGCATCCCCCAAGGGCCCTTATGGGGCAAACTGAGAGCCGGAATTAATATTATCCATAATGGCCGGGAATACTCTTCTACAGAGTTTCTTCACCGAAAGCAAAAGCCAAGAAAAATTGTGATCTGTGGAGATAATGACAGCCCAGAATTGTTAAAAAAAGCCTGCGTAGAGTGTGACCTTCTCGTTCATGAGTCTACTTTTACTGATGATATGGCTGAAAAAGCTGTAAAGGTCGGACACAGCTGTGCCAAGCAGGTGGCATCTTTTGCAGAGCAAGCAACTGTACCCAACCTGATTTTGACCCATTTCAGTCCGCGATACCAATCAAGAGCTGATATAACTCCCTCAATTAATGACATATACCTCGAAGCTCAATCTGTATACAGAGGCAATCTACAGCTAGCTTCTGACTTTAAACGGTTCGAGTTAGATAAAACTGGAAAACTGAGGTCGCACATTTAAAGTTATGCTCTATGTTTTCACCGAAAGCAGAACAGGAAGCCTGGATACAATTAATACTCTCCAAGATTCCTGCAATTCAATAAGAACTAATACTTCACACTTCAACTGCTAACCTGAAGGAAATAACCGGGCAGGAAATACCAAATGGTACAAATCAATGAACTATTTAATCGGCACTTCGCAAGCAGCCAAAGATTAAGGAAGAAAGCTAAAAAGAAAATTCCGAAGTTTGCCTATGACTACCTCACTGAAGGCTGTATGGATGATATAGGCCTTAGCCGAAATCGAATTCCCTTTAAATCTGTCGAATTCACACCGCAATACATCAAGCGGCCGACTGAGCCGGATATAAGCTGCAAACTGTTTGATTACCATTACAGCGCACCATTTGGAATTGCACCCGTAGGTCTCCAGGGACTAATGTGGCCAGATGCTCCTGTCATACTGGCAGATGCTGCCTATAGACATGAAATTCCTTACATTCTCAGTACCGTATCCTCTGAATCACTAGAACGCATAGCGGAAGTAACCCAGGGAATGGCGTGGTACCAACTATATAATCCCACTGAACCTTCCATCCTAACCGATCTTCTCAAGCGCTTGGAGAGAGCTCAATATCAAAATCTAGCAATTACCGTTGATGTACCCACCTTCGGTTTAAGGCCGCGGGACTTCCACAATGGTCTTGCTATGCCTCCAAAGCTTACACTAAAAAACATCTATCAAGCAGCCATCCGGCCTCATTGGAGTTTAGCCACTCTCGTGCACGGGCTGCCCCAGTTCAAGAACCTTACTCCATATATGAGCAAAGAGAGCAAGAAATTGGAACTCACTGAGTTTATGAATACAGCTACTATGGGGCCACTGGATTTTGACAGTTTAAAAAGTATTCGAGATCGTTGGCCACACAAACTAATCATCAAAGGTATTATGAGCAAACCCGATGTTGATAAAGCAATCGCATTAGGTGTCGATGGAGTGATTATTTCGAATCATGGCGCACGTCAACTAGACCAAGGAGAAGCTACATTACCCTTAGTTCAGGAGCTTAAAACGACATACCAGAGTAAGATTCCACTTCTTATAGACAGTGGGCTTAGGTCGGGCGCAGATGTAGCAAGTGCCCTTTCTCTTGGAGCACAATTCAGCTTTCTGGGTCGTTTTTTTATGTACAGTGTTTGTGCACTAGGTAAAGAGGGAGCAGATCATGCAATTTACCTATTGAAAGCACAGCTAACACAGATAATGCAACAGGTCGGAGCAAAAAAAATCTCAGAACTACCCGGAAAAGCTAAGCTTAAAAATTTCTAAATTAATAATCAAGAATACATATCTTATATTTTAAAGTTAGTGAGCCCATTCTCAATTGAATAATCAAACAACTGAATCTGGATTAATAGTAATGAGTTAATCTAAAAGCTTATCCCAGTAATGAGTACGTCTAAGCATATCCTCTATAGTTTCCTCTGGTAGTAATTCTAAAGGCATAAGTCCATCATTTATTTGCCACCCTCCCCCAAGAGACAAATATACCTGCACCAGACTTGTTGCCACTGCACCCTGTGCGACAACAAGTATATCCTGCTGATTAAGGTTGGAAACCAAGGTTGTAATGACCGTATTAAATTCTATCTCTCCACCTATATATTGTGTAAATGAGAGGTCTACAGATTCCCTCGATGCCTGAGCAGCCGTTTCATAGAAAACCTGTTGCTCTTGTGATTTAAGATAAGCAACTATTGCATTTTCTACATCCACCTGCGCTTGTAAAACAACTTGTTGGTAGTCTGAAACAAGCTGTTGGAAGGTTGCATCCTGTAACCGGACATTATTACGCAGTCGTCCATAATTAAAGATATTCCAATCAAATTCCAAAAATATATCCCATGCATCGCTACTACCATTAAGCTGCCCCCCTCTGATATCGATCGCTCCGATCAACCCCCCAATCGAAAAGTTTGGGTAAAGCTCAGCTCTCGCAACGCCAATCAGTTCCCCCTGAGCAGCAAGTAGGCGCTCTGCCTGTCGGATATCCGGGCGCTGCCTTAAGAGATCTTGAGGCATACCAATAGCTGTGATTGCGGGTACATGAGGTACCGTTGGCGATACGGAAAGTATATCGTTCAGACTATGCGGAGGCATACCAAGCAGTATTGCCAAGGTATTTTTTAGTTGCTGGAGAATAATTTCCAATCCGGGAACAGTAGCTTCTGTATTACTCAGTAAAGTTTGTGCTTGTTCAGCATCCAATGCACTAACTTCACCTGCTTGAAATTTCACTTCTGCAATTCTTAAACCTTCTCTCTGTATACGAATATTTTCTCTTGCTACTTCAATTCGACGCTTGACGGTGCGTATATTGATATATGTCTGAGCTACTTGCGCAATGATAGAAATGAGTAGCCCATCATATTCAGCCATACTAGCTTCAAGATCCGCTGCAGCCGAGTTCACCAAACGCCTCAGCTGCCCCCACATATCCAACTCCCAAGTTAAATTAAAGTTAAGATAATATTCACTTTGTAGGTTTCCAGTTATTCCCGAGCGAACGTATTTTGAACGATCCACAAGCCCTTCAATTTGCTGTATTTGTGGATATTGATCTCCAATTGCGATAGCCAAAAGCTGTTGCGCTTGCAGTGCCCTGAGAGCAGCAGATCTTAACTCCAGATTATTTTCTATTGCTTGGGCTACAAGCTCATCCAGTACCGGGTCAGAGAAAGCTGATTGCCACCAAAAGGGATTGACCGCCTCCAGGATATCTAGGCGTTTATCATTTTGGTAAACCCATGAATCCTCAATGGTTACGGGAGGTGGTACATAGTCTGGGCCCAGCATACAGCCGCTGCCAATAAATAGATAAATAATGCCCAGAGCCAATCGTTGGCTTATAGAGCTTATATAGCTGGAGTTATGGAGAGTGCGCCGCTTCATCTTGTTCGGCGCTCGCAGTATCGCTCAATATGAGCACTGAACTGGTAAACCCAACACGAAGATCAACAGACTCAGGCCTTTCCGTTAAGTGAACTCTCACAGGTATCCGCTGTGCTAGACGAATCCATTCAAATGTTGGGTTTACCCTTGGCAGCAAGTCATTACCAGCAGTTCCATCATCCTGCGCTATCCCCCAGCCAATACTCTCTACATAACCCTTGAGGGGCCTATGGGGATAAGCCATCAATGTTACAATTGCCTTATCCCCTGGCGAAATTCGACGGATAAAAGTCTCTCGAAAATAGCCCTCTATTCGGTAAGTACTAACATCTACTATTGATAGTGCCGGTTGGTTCGCCACAGCTTGATCACCATAGCGAAAGTCCAGATTTGTTACATAACCTGAAACTGGCGCAGTAACAGTTGTGTACTCAAGATTGAGTTCAGCTTGTCGCACCATCGCAAGAGCTGCACGCACACCTGGATTATCCGCTCCAAGAGCACCAAGTTGCGCCCGGACTCTCGCCAAATCTGCCTGTGACTGCTCTAAAACAGCTAAGGACTCAGCGAGGCTGGCCTCTGCACCCGCACGATACTCCACAGAGGATTCATAATCAGCTTGCGCAGCCTGAAGGGACCGCACTGAAGTGGCACGTTGAGGAAGTAATTCCTGTTGACGCTCAAACTCTGCTCTGGATTTCATGATTTCCGCATCCAGAGCATTGATATTACTCTGAGCCAGGTCTATTGCTGCAGAGGATTCCCGCAGTCTGGCTTCATAAGCCAGAATATTTTCCCTTTGTGCGTTATAGGTATCAATTGCCTCTTCATATTGAGCCCGGGCTTCCGCCAAGGCAGCCTCATAGATTCTTGGATCTATTTGGAATAGGAGTTCGCCTGCATTGACAAACTGGTTATCTCGAATTGGTAATTCTACTACTTGACCAGAAACTCTGGGAGTAACCTGAATTATATCCGCTTGGACTTTCCCATCTCTTGTCCACGGATTATTAAGGTATTTCCAGAACTGGAGAACCAACGAAAATAGAGCAAGGAAAACCATACCTCCCGTCAGTATGTATTTTCTATGCTTTTTCACCCTCATATACCCACAAATACCGACCCAATAAAGACTGAGTAAATTATGCTCAACGAAATAACTACAATTGGCGGATTTGCAAAGTATCTAGAGAGACGATAACGATCCAGAACCCTAGCAGTAAGTAATGCCGCCATAACTCCAAGTACGCCTGCAACCAGAACAGGAGAAATAAAAAACCCACCTATAGATACATCGTGAGGTACCTTTTCCATACTTTTACCTATTCGGTTCAGAGGCATCTCTCTTCACAGAAGTATTTCCAGTCCACTGATTCTGATAAACGAAAAAATTCAGCCAGATAGTTATTTATACAATGCGTAACACCCAAAAAATACAAGAAATTAGACACTCCTTCTTTTGACTGTTCGCTACACTCTCTAAGCTCCATTAGTTCGCCGACATCGACGTTGGCCCTATCAAATATCCGCCTATACCCTCTCTTTAATGAGTCGATATGAATCCTTCGTTTTCTACCTGACAAATAAAAAAATATTTTTCCTGCTAGACACCGCCATATGAATGCTTCTCGGAGCATTCTTTTTGTCGCCACTAAATTCATTTTTGACCTATCAATTCCATATAAAATTTTTACTTGATTGGCGACCAGCATAAGTAAATCAATAATCCTCCGCATTTGATCAGTAGACATACCCTTAATAGTCTTTTCATTGATTCCCTCTTTCCAATAGAGGATATTCTTATGTGAAATCATAACGATATTAAGATGATATAAGACATATAGCCGATGGAATATCGACCGATCTTTTAAACGTTGTATATCGCCCTCAACCACGAGACGAGCAGCACTATCAAGAAGCCTATCTATATTTTTCTTGAAGTTTCTCTCTGGGTGTGAGGAAAAGGGAATATTTCTTGATATAGCTAGTATGCAAAAAATTATCGCCAAGACAAATATATAGTTTGTATATACAACAAAACTATAAACTTGATCATTATTAAAATTGAATATGATCTGCGGAAAAATAAGAACCAAAGTCCTTATCATAGATTGAGCGCCAAAATACTTATTCGCAAAGTAAGAGATAACAAAAGTCCAGACAAAGATCATCGACCCCAAAGCATAATACCCAGGAAGCTTGGGCATTAAAAAAAAGTACAATGGCGCAGACATTAAACAAACTAGAATCGTGTAGGCACAAGTTTCAAATAATCTAATTTGTGGACTAACAGCAGCAATGATTGCTATGATTGTAATCAACAATACAACTAGCAATCCGCCAATCATATCCGGAACAAACAAATAAGCCAGATAGGAAATCCATATACCAACAAGCACACGAACAACATTGGCAAGCCTATCCGGATCAGGCATCAGCAAACCAAACCAATATGCGCCCTCTTCACCAGGGAATTTCAAATACGAACTCCCTAAACTTTTAATATCATTGACAGAGCTTATTAGTGCTCGAGTTTCAACCTCTAGATCATTTAATGAACGTCGTGTCACGGCTATTGCCGCGGTCTCTGAGGTTGATAGCTCCTTTACCTTATCAATATTTCCTCTAATCACTCTCTCCTGAGCACTGCCTGCTAACTGGTCTTCAGCAATGGCGAAGCGCAACCTCTTAAATCGGCTCTTCATATCCTCTAAATAGTCTTTCATTCCCAGAAGAAACTTCATTATTCCCAGATCACTGGATAGAGCCAGACCTTCTTCTAATTTAAGCAACGACTGGGTAACCGCTGTTGCACGACATCCCAAATGATTCCACTGCCTACGGCATTCCCAGATTTCGTAACTGTCAGAACTGGCATCATTAATTGCAGTACGTAAGCGTGCATCTGCTTTTAACAGTTCAACTCTCTTTTCTCTACGAATTTTCACCTTTTTTCGATCTAGAATCCTTGTAAAACACCTATCTGCAAATGCGCGGTGAGCATCTAGTAGGGAAACCGCGGCTTGATGTAGTTCTTCACGGCTACAATTCGGCCATATCAGCACAGCGACTAGGCCATAGACGATAATACCAAGCAATGACTCCTGGATACGTAAAATGCCTTCCTCATAGGAAATTGATAAGTCACCTCCTGTCGCATCCCATAACAATAAGATGACATAGCCACAAGTCATCCAAAAATATTGGTGCTTTGATCTCTGCAGAAAATATACGCAGCTTGCAACCCAAGTAGAAAGGGCAATCATAAAGAGCCAGCGATCCTGGGGAAACAACGCGACGATTATCCAGCCGCCTAATAGCGCAAAAAGAGTCCCCAAGATCCACAAAATGGCGCGATTTAAGGATTGTCCGAGATTTGCTTGGCTACACACAATAACTGCAAATCCACCCCAAAAAGGTTTCTCCCAATTAATACCCATTGCAATGGCATAAACAATTACCAGAGCCAGCGCAATTTTTATCGACTCTTTCGCATTACGAGACAGGTGCAACTTTATCTCCGAGAATTTTCACGATATAGCGGTTACGCCTTTTTATTCAATGACGCCAAAATACTAATTAACTACGGGATTGTTTATTTGACAGGAAGAAGTATGGCATATAAGGAAGCAATAAAATCAGGGATTTATAAATAGATATGGTAAGTATGGACTGTATTATAAAGTGTCAATGGGGGTTGATTGTCATCAAAGAACGTCAGAATTTTATACTCCAATACTCCATGATCGCTTGGCGAAAAGGTATGCCAATATAAATAATGACATGCAATCCTGAGAGCAAGCACTGGATATATAACTCTTAGGCAATGGGATGAGAGAAATTAAAATACAATGACGACTAAACCCATTCAAAATATATATTCCCCTTTTTCAGCTCAGATCTCCGGCGTAACCACCACCTTAAATGGCATGCCACTAGAATCAATAAACTTAACTTCTGCCGGGACATTATAAGAGGTAATTAGTGTAGGAGTCGCCAAATTCACATAGCCATTACTTTCTTGATACTCATATATACTTGCGACTACACGAAGCTGGCCTTCAGGTGTTTGTTCTTCTAATAATAGGAGCTTAATTAATTTATCTAAATGTATTTCACTTTCTACATCCCCTTCATTTAGCAAGTGTAAAGAGGCCAATTTAGCACCGTTGGGGATTGCATCTACTTTTAGCACCATAGGTGATGCAGTGCTAAATAATGCATATACAAATGTCGACATAACAACCACAATAGCAATTTCTATATGCTTATATACACCCACCAATCCCCGTTCTCTTTTCCTTAACAGGCTCTTTTTCTTTCTCAACCAAAAGAATACTTTCTGGCGCCATGGAAAATGCCGAAGCTATGGATTTTACTGACTCCCGGGAAGCACTTTCGGTCTTCTCTAATCTCTGCACAATCCTTAGACTAATGGAAAATACAACGGCCAAGTGTTGCTGGCTCAAGGCTTGCAACCAAGCTACTTGCTCTTCCCAAAATTGAAGCCATCTCCAGCAAGCACTCGATGATAGATAATAAGAGGGAGGCTCTTTCCTTCTTGCGCATAAGCTCAAAACCCATAAAATACCTTCAAAACAGGCTCGGTTATCAATGGGTTTCGCGCCACCCTTCCCACGTTTTAGCTGGGGAAGGCAAGGATGAATTACTTTCCACTGATCGTCGGGCCAACTCTGACTTGAATCGGCTCACAACTACTTGTCTTTTTACTCCGAGAGTGTGCGAGAATGGTCGATTGCTAGTTATGAAGCAGCCTCTAGTACATTACTATAATGATTGCACTACCAGAGTAAAAAGTGTAATGGCCGCATACCGATAGCCACACTTGAAGGTGGAAAAGCATCTGGGGAGAGGGTTGTAAACTGAATTTGGCCAGACAGAACACTTCCGGAAAAACCGATAAATGTTAGATCAACTCTAAACCACTATACCTAATGGGAATATGATATTAAGGCCAGCTTTATTTACCTAAATGTGTATTTACGAGATAAGATCAACCCTACTTACTTTAAGAGGAAGTGGGGCTGATCAGCACTTTAATATTTAGAAGTTTGCAGACGAACTACACCTCCAAAAGTACCCGATACTATTTCGCCCTTACCCCCAATTTGAGCAGCTGAATAAACACTATTATATTTCTCTCGATATCCTAACGGAATATGAAACACACTGTCACCCGTATCCCAATTCACAGCCTCTAGTGTCCACATACCCTGTCGCTGCCCCCAACAGTAAACTAAATTAGAGGATTCGCTCATGGTCGGCACGCCATTAGGACAGCTTATTTCTTTATTCGCCCAAAGACTACTCAAACTGCGACTGTAAGAATTCCAATGAAATTGCTCGATACCATAGGGGGCATTCTCAGGGAAATTAGAAAACAACACCGTAAGCCTTTGGGGAACACCCGGCAATCGCGAAAAATCCCAGCCATAGTCATTATTAACAACAACTGCTCGATCACCTCGAACCAAGACCGATTGCTCAGATATACTCCTTGTCGCATTGGGATTACCAAAAGTAATAGGAATTTCCGCTGCAATTCTTCTATCTTTCTCTTCAGAAATCGGTTTCCAATCCATCGGTATCTGGTCTCGCCACATCACCACCAGATTCATAAGCTCCTGACCATCAGTAAACACTATCAGCTTATCATTACCCGCATTCATTAATGTGGGCGTGGAGCCGGAACCAATTCCCAGTCGACCCGGCCAAGGTGTCTCTCCCCCAGCTTCATAGGCTGCCTTCCAGGCTCCTTTTCCTTCGTCGGCGCTCACCCTATCTCCAGACCACTGAAATCGATACATCTTTTTACTGGAAACAACATAGATACCTCCTTCTTCATCTATAGAGATTGAGTTTGATACCTCCTCACCTTCATCAACCTTTGTATGATAGAACTTATCTAGACTTCTATTGATTACCAATACCAACCCTTTGGAGGTTGCGAGACAAATATAACCATCGTAAGTCATATTCATCCCAACAATTACTTCACTCTCAGCAGTCAAAAGTTCCTCAGGTATATCAAACTTTTTATATAGATTTATACCCGATCCTGGGTCGCCCTTTATTGCATCCTCATAAACCAACAAACTTGAGCCATCCGGCACATAAAATTTATAATCTTTATCCACAAGGACATATGCACCAGAGAGCCCTCCTGTCATTTCATCTTTTAACTTTGTATCAATCCTATTTATCTGGTTTCCACTCATGTCCATTTTAAAAACAGATCCAAGTGTACTTCCCCAAACCACTCTCTTACCATTTACTTCATAGATTGGAGAGTAAGCAAGGATAATTGGAACAGGTATTGTTTCAGAGAGCTCCTTTTGAAGGCTTGCAATATCATCTAACTCTATACCTTTTAAATATGAAGACCCTTGGTTGTAGGGATTTCTATGGCTCATGGGCCAGGGAGAATCAGCCAAGAATGGGTTCTTCGGTGGATCAATAATCGACTCCGCAATTGCTACATTGAAAAAAATAGATGCAGAAAAAAAATTAAATAAAAATACAGTTCTTAAACACCGAATCAATCCAGGAATCATCAAAACATCCTCCATGTTTAATTAAACACCTAACTATAAAGCAGGGAAAATAAAACACTAAGAACTCCGAAAGCTTTCCTTAAGGCTTGGCTTCTCTACAAAATATTGCTTGAGCATCCTCTAGCCAATATTACGAGGAAACTATATTTAAGGAAGGTGCAACTTATAGAGGCGCCCCTCTTTTTGCAACAGAAACTGAAATATACTATAAAGAAAACTACCTGAATTCAACGTGAAAGATTATATAGTCCTGGTTATTATTCTCTACAAGTAGCTCCTTAAGCTTTTCATAATACTTGATAGCTTAAAGCATTTCATTAAAGATTACTTGGTGTCTTGAACAACACACCAACTTTGATAGATATCATTTTTTAAACTGATATTGTTGGAAACTATTTCGTAACTCTAATTCAGCTGACCTTAATGAAATGTGATTTTTTCGGTTAGCAGGTATTCTATATGCATATATTACAAATAAATAAATTGAGGGCTCTCTTATTATTTGGGTGTTTTTAAATTACGGAACTGTTTTTATCCCAAAATTATAGAATAATTATATCTTACCCAACTTATAATCACTGCCTCCAAAATCTATATATGTCAAATAAAATACTAATTCATTCAGTATTTTAGTAAATGTCTCCCGGAAGGCTAATTGCTAGATTCCCGGGATATACGATCTTACGTCAATTACCTCTGCACCCCTTTCCTTGTCTAGTAGGTATTTCTTATCAACTTCCCCATAGAGAGGAGGGTACTGACGACCGCCTTAGCTCGTTAAAGTATGCGCTAGATTTGATTTCATAATGATTTGACCAGTAAAAAGACCCCTTAAGGGGTCTTGCAGCAAAATCATCATGCATTTAGAGCCTTAAATTCCCGCCTGCGACGATGCAGAACCGGCTCAGTATAACCATTAGGCTGCGCACAACCCTCGAAAACCAATTCACAAGCAGCTTGAAAGGCAATGCTTTTATCGAAGTCAGGGGCCATATTATTGTAGTTGGAATCACCCGCATTTTGGCGATCTACTATCGCTGCCATACGCTCCATGGTTTCTCGCACCTGCTTCTCACTAACAATGCCATGTTTCAACCAGTTGGCAATATGTTGGGAGGAAATACGCAGAGTTGCGCGGTCTTCCATCAGGCCAACATCGTTGATATCCGGTACTTTGGAACAACCTACACCCTGTTCTACCCAACGTACAACATAACCAAGTATCCCCTGGGCGTTATTATCCAGCTCTAGCTGAATCTCTTTGGCGCTCCAATTGGTATTATTAGCCACGGGTACGGTAAGGATATCTTCCAGCTTGGCGTGATGGCGATGCTGGATTTCTTCTTGACGGCGGTTTACATCTACCTTGTGGTAATGCAATGCGTGCAGTGTCGCGGCAGTTGGAGAGGGAACCCAGGCAGTATTGGCACCGGCCATGGGATGGGCAAGCTTGGCGTGCATCATAGCTGACATTTGGTCAGGTATTGGCCACATTCCCTTACCGATTTGAGCCCGGCCCTTTAAGCCGCAGTTTAAACCAACATCTACATTCCACTCTTCATAGGCATTGATCCAGGTAGACTGTTTCATATCGCCTTTACGAATCATCGGGCCAGCAAGCATTGAGGTATGGATTTCATCGCCAGTGCGATCGAGGAAGCCGGTATTGATAAATACCACACGCTCTTTAGCTTCGGCAATACAGGATTTCAGGTTTACCGTGGTACGACGCTCCTCATCCATAATGCCCATTTTTACAGTGAAACGCGGTAGGCCAAGGACATCTTCAATACGATTGAACAGGATGTTGGCAAAAGCCACTTCTTCCGGACCATGCATCTTTGGTTTCACGATATAGATACTACCGGTACGGGAGTTCTTAATCTCTCCATCGCCGCGTAGATCGTGTAGCGCGATCAGGCTGGTAATCATGCCATCAAGGATGCCTTCAGGAATCTCCTGGCCATCACCAAATAAAACAGCATCATTAGTCATCAGGTGGCCGACATTGCGTACAAACATGAGGCTGCGACCTGGCAAAGTTAACTGATTGCCATTTGGAGTAGTGTACTCACGGTCGGCATTCAAATTACGCTCAAAGGTCTTGCCACCTTTATTAATGGTTTCTTTCAGGTCTCCTCGCATAAGGCCGAGCCAGTTACGATAAACGACAACCTTATCCTCGGCATCGACCGCGGCAACGGAATCTTCGCAGTCCATAATGGTGGTCAAAGCAGATTCCAGCAGCACATCTTTTACACCAGCATCGTCAGTCTTACCGACAGGGCTTTCCCGATCTACCTGAACTTCAAAGTGCAAGCCGTGCTGTTTAAGCAGAATACAACTGGGCTCTTCGCTGTCACCGCGATAACCGACAAACTGTTTACCATCTTTGACGGTGGCGATATCACCATTCGCCAGTACCACTTCCAGCAGGGAGCCATTTACGCGGTACTGCACAGCATCTTTGTGGCTGCCGCAGGTAAGTGGAGCAGACTGATCCAGGAAGTTGCGAGCAAACTCAATAACTTTGGCACCCCGTACAGGGTTGTATTCGGTGCCTTTTTCCGCACCGCCCTCTTCGCTGATCACGTCAGTTCCGTACAGGGCATCATACAAGCTGCCCCAGCGGGCATTGGCTGCATTGAGTGCGTAACGGGCATTCATCACCGGCACCACCAACTGTGGCCCCGCAAGAGTGGCAATCTCTTCGTCGACATTTTCGGTAGTAGCGGCAAAATCAGCAGGCTCATCTACCAGGTAGCCAATTTCACGCAAGTATTCACGATACCCTTCCAGGTCGCGAACACCCTCGGGGTTCTCTGTGTACCAACGATCCAGGGTTTCCTGGAGTTCATCACGCTTTTGCAGTAATTCGCGGTTAACTGGCGCCAGATCACGGACGATGGCATCGAGCCCACCCCAGAATTTATCGGCATCGACCCCGGTTCCTGGAATCACCTCCTCGCTAACCAGATTGTATAGTTCCGGTGCGATTTGCAGATTACCGATTTGGACTCGTTCCGTCATACCCTGGGCCTCTCGCTAATTGTTGGAATTACGGCATTCTAAACAGCCATTTCGACATACCGCTAATTTATAGGCGCAATTTCCACTATTCATAGATCAAATTTTTATGAATGCGGTTGGCGCGTGAAACCTTACCAGTAAAACTACGCATTCACCTACAAGGCGCATGCTTCCTTACTCACCAGTCACTTACAGAGCCCGACCGATATCCAAGATCAGGCGGCGTAACCAGCGGTGCGGCGCACTCTGCTGCAATAAGGGGCTCCAAGCCATTTTCAGTTCCAGAGGTGGAATATCCAGGGGGGGATCCCTTCGCACAACCCTCGGATTATCGCTGGCCAGCTGCGCCAGCCGGGTGGGAACTGTCACTATCAAATCGCTCTGTTCTGCCAATAGCATGGCTACCTGATAGTGGCGTGTAAACACGGAAATATCGCGCTTTTCCCCCAAGCGCCCGATAGCCTCATCCACCCAGCCTAGCCTCTGAACATCCTCTGGGTTTACCCCTACCCCAACCCCCATGCCCGTTTTACTGACCCAGATGTGCTGGGCCTTCAAATAGCTTTGCAGATTGTAGTCTTCAAGCATGGGGTTATCTGCCCGCATCACACAGGAGAAACTGTCTCGCCACACAGTAGCCTGATGGAAGCTCTGCGGCATGCTGTCAAAGCGGTTGATTACCATATCCACTTTGCCCTGCTCCACATCAACGAAACTCACATCACTGGGGGTCATGATATCCAGGCTGATTCCAGGAGCATCATCACGCAGCTGCTTGAGTAGCGGCGGAATCAAAGTGGATTCTGCATAGTCACTGGCCATGATTCGAAATGTTCGGCGTGTATTCGCCGGATCAAAATCCCGATTAGGCTGAATCACCCGATCGATACTGGACAGGGCTTCTCGCACCATCGGCTGCAACTCCAGGGCACGCTCGGTGGGCATCATGCCCTCGCGAGTGCGTACCAGAAGGGGGTCATCGAACAGCTCTCGCAGACGCTTAAGGCCGTTACTCATAGCTGGCTGGGATAGGCCTAGATAGTTTGCCGCACGGGTTACATTACGTTCTCGCAGCAGTACATCAAGATACACCAGCAGGTTCAGGTCAGCTCTTTCCAGTTGCATACATCATTCGCCAGATCGATAGTGAAAATAAAATCAATAAATTAGGCAAATTATGCCACTCCTCCTAAGATACTCAACACCTAATCGCAGTCACCGTTTTAAGGAAACACTGTCATGTCCACCTACACTCAAGACATCGACGCGGTAGCTAAGCTCCGTGACAGCAAAAGCGGCACTTGGGACGCTATCAATCCCGAATCTGTTGCCCGTATGCGCGCCCAGAACAAATTCAAGAACGGCCTGGATATTGCCAAGTACACTGCCAATATCATGCGCGCTGACATGGAGAATTACGACAAGGACACCTCCAAGTACACTCAGTCTCTGGGTTGCTGGCACGGTTTCATCGGCCAGCAGAAGATGATTTCTATAAAGAAGCATTTCGAAGGCAATACTGACCGCCGCTATCTGTACCTGTCCGGCTGGATGGTAGCTGCACTGCGCAGTGAATTTGGTCCGCTGCCCGACCAGTCCATGCACGAGAAAACCTCTGTTGCACACCTGATCAATGAGCTGTACACCTTCCTGCGTCAAGCAGATGCTCGCGAGCTGAACGACCTGTTTCGCGAATTGGATGCTGCCCGCGAGGCCGGTAACAAGGCTGCCGAGAAGGCTGTACAGGACAAGATCGACACCCATAAAACCCACGTTGTACCAATCATCGCTGACATCGATGCCGGTTTTGGTAACGCGGAAGCCACTTACCTGATGGCCAAGCAAATGATCGAAGCGGGTGCTTGCTGTATCCAGATCGAGAACCAGGTTTCCGACGAAAAGCAATGTGGCCACCAGGACGGTAAAGTGACCGTTCCTCACGAGGACTTCCTGGCCAAGATCCGGGCTGTTCGTTACGCGTTCCTGGAGTTGGGCGTAGATAACGGAGTTATTGTTGCCCGTACCGACTCCCTGGGTGCCGGCCTGACCAAGCAGATCGCTGTGACCAAAGAGCCTGGCGACCTGGGCGATCAGTACAACGCTTTCCTGGACTGCGAAGAAATCGACGCTTCTGAACTGGCTAACGGTGACGTTGTAATCAACCGCGAAGGCAAACTTTTGCGTCCTAAGCGCCTGGCTTCCAACCTTTTCCAGTTCCGCAAAGGTACCGGCGAAGCTCGCTGCATCCTGGACAGCATCACTTCCTTGCAAAATGGTGCTGACCTGATTTGGATCGAAACCGAGAAGCCCCATATCGGCCAGATTGGCGGCATGATGGATGAAATCCGTAAAGTCGTTCCCGATGCGAAACTGGTTTACAACAACAGCCCATCCTTTAACTGGACACTGAACTTCCGTCAGCAGGTTTTTGATACCTGGAGTGAAGAAGGCAAAGACGTATCCGCTTACGACCGCGCCAACCTGATGAGCGCCGAGTACGACGACTCTGACCTTTCTGCAGCAGCTGATGAGAAGATCCGTACTTTCCAAGCCGACGCGGCTCGCGAAGCAGGCATCTTCCACCATCTGATCACCCTGCCAACTTACCACACTGCAGCCCTGTCTACCGACAACCTGGCCAAGGAGTACTTCGGTGAGCAAGGCATGCTGGGCTACGTGAAAGGCGTTCAGCGTAAAGAAATCCGTCAGGGCATTGCCTGTGTTAAGCACCAGAACATGGCAGGTTCTGACATCGGTGACGACCACAAAGAGTACTTCGCTGGTGAAGCTGCCCTGAAGGCTGCTGGTAAAGACAACACCATGAACCAGTTCGGCTAAGCCCTCTTTATATACCCAAAAGGTATGTTTAAGGCGGCGCCAGCCGCCTTCTTCTGATAAAAGCTGACGATTTCTCTCAGCCTGAGAGTTAAGTTTCTGCTGAAGAAGTACAGTTGAAGCAAACTGCGCTTTAATCTCTGCATTTTAAATTTGGGCCGCAATCGCGGCCCTTTTTTATTCTCACCCCCAGCCATGTTTTCAAAAGACTTTTGCGCCAACTTGGCTAGCCTTAGGGTATATACGCAGGGACACCCATCCTATGCCCAACCCCGGCTTAGTACTAATTCTGAACTGTGGCAGCTCCTCACTGAAGTTTGCCGCACTCGATCCATTCAGTGGAGAGGAATACTTATCAGGTCAAGCCGATGCCCTGGGAAGTTCCGGGGCAGTTCTCAATTGGCGTTATTGCAGTGAGGACAACAGCCAGCCGCTCTCCCCAAGCGATGACTGCGAAAGTGTGATTGGTTGGCTGGTTGAGCGGTTTGATGGGACCTGGCTCGGACTAAAAGCCCGTCTGCTCGCCATTGGCCACCGGGTGGTCCACGGCGGCGAGTTATTCGCAGATTCAGTATTGATAGACCAGCAGGTCCTGACCGCAATTCGCTCCTGCTGCGAATTGGCACCACTGCACAACCCGGCTGCTCTGCAAGGGATCCAGACTGCCCTGATCGCTTTTCCCCAAGTACCCCAAGCTGCCGTGTTCGATACAGCATTTCACCAGGGTATGCCGGACTATGCCTACCTCTACGCACTGCCCTACCGGCTATACCAGGATCACCATATTCGACGTTACGGCATGCATGGGAGCAGCCACCGCTATATTGCCGAGCGCAGTGCCGAGCTATTGGGAAAACCAACTACTGAGGCCAACGTAATTTCCGCACACCTGGGTAACGGCGCTTCCATTGCCGCTATCAAAGGCGGGCACAGTGTGGATACCAGTATGGGACTCACGCCCCTCGAAGGACTGGTAATGGGTAGCCGCTGTGGCGACCTGGACCCAGGCCTGCTATTGCACCTTGGAGAATCCCTGGACTATTCCCTGGCCGAGCTGGAACAGCTGCTGAATAGAGAGAGCGGCCTGCTCGGCCTATCCGGTTTGAGTAATGACTGTCGCGAACTGGAAGAGGCAATGGAAAACGGCCACGAGGGAGCCCGCCTGGCCCTGGAGGTATTCTGTTATAGATTGGCTAAATATATCGCTGCCTACACTGTGCCCTTGCGCAGGGTCAGCGCCCTGGCATTTACCGGGGGCATTGGAGAAAACTCCTCCTGGGTACGCCATAGGACCATTAGCTGGCTTAGCGCACTCGGCTATCAACTGAATCAGGAGCGCAATGAGGCAACCCGCTTCGGTGCCGAGGGGCTCATATCCAAGGCGGGTACGCTGGATATCTTTGTAATCCCAACCAGGGAGGATTGGGTAATCGCCAGGGATGCCGCAAGGCTCGCATCTGAGGTGCGCTAGAAATGTCTCATCGCACTCGCACACTGATGCTCGTTCCCCTTGCCGCTGGAGTCGGAATTACTTCCGTAAGCCTGGGCTTAATTCGGGCATTGGAGCGTATCCAGGTGGAAGTTAAATTCTACAAGCCTGTGGCCGAGCCGCCGCCTCCAGACGGTACCATTGAACGGACCAACGAAATATTGCGGCAGGTTTCCAACCTGGATATTCCACGCTCCTTCAGTGCCAAACATGTTGAGTCCATGGTCTCTACAGGGAAAATGCCAGATCTGTTAGAAGAAATACTGGCCCGATATCAAAGCGGCGGCCAGCATGCAGACGTGACCGTCATCGAAGGCGTACTGCCCAGCAGTGAAAATCAGTTTGCCAACCAACTCAATTACCAGATTGCCAAGACACTGGATGCGGAAGTAGTACTGGTAGCCTGCCCTCATGGTGGAGATATCAGGCAATTGCGAGAGCGGTTACAGTTCGCTGTTCACTCCTTCGGCGGAGAAAAATCCAACCGTGTAGTGGGCTGCATTATCAATAAGGTTGGAGCCCCTGAAGAGCAAACTGATACTCCCGGTGCTCAACCGGCAGGTATGCGTGCCGGACGTGAAGATCCCGCAGAAAACAAAGTCACAATCACCAGGGAATCCCTCTACCGGCAAACCCCTCTACGTATTGTCGGCTGTATACCCTGGAATGCAGATCTTCTGGCTCCCCGCGCATTAGATCTGGTGCGGCATTTCGATGCTCAACTTATCAACCGGGGAGAATTGGAGACCCGGAGATTACACAATGTAACTTTCTGCTCCCGTTCACTCCCCAATATGCTCAGGCGATTTCAGCCCGGGGCTTTGTTAGTTACTTCTGCCGATAGACCTGATGTAGTCACCGCGGCCTGCTTGGCAGCTATGAACGGGGTAAAAATCGGATGCCTGCTGCTAACTGGGGGTTATCGGCTGGATCGTGAAGTCCATAAACTCTGCACACCAGCAATGGAGACCGGCCTGCCAGTAATGCTGGTAAGTGGCAATACTTGGCGCACTGTAGTGGACTTACAGACCTTCAACCTGCGTACACCGGCAGATGACCGTGAGCGGGTGAACCGGGTGCAAGATTTTTTTGCCAGTCACCTGGATGAAAACTGGGTGAATTCTTTGAGCCAGGTTTCCAACCGCCCCCGGAGACTTTCCCCTCCAGCCTTCCGATATCATCTGACGGAACTGGCCCGCCGAAAAAAAAAGCGTATTGTACTTCCCGAAGGTGAAGAGCCACGCACCATCAGGGCAGCATTGATTTGCACCGAGCGCGATATTGCCGAACCTATTCTGCTCGGCAATACAAAAACCATTGCCAGGGTCGCAGAGCAGCAAGGTCTAACACTCTCTGACAAAATTCACATTACCGATCCGGAAACTGTGCGTGACAATTATATTGAGCCCATGGTGGAATTGCGTAGGAGCAAGGGCCTGACAGAAGTGGTCGCAAAGGAGCAGCTCCATGACAATGTAGTACTCGGCACTATGATGTTGGCTCTGGATGAGGTCGATGGACTGGTATCCGGGGCTATTCACACCACCGCCAATACCATCCGTCCCGCTCTGCAGCTAATAAAAGCCGCACCGGGTGAAGAGCTGGTTTCCTCTATATTTTTTATGCTGCTGCCCGAACAAGTTTTGGTTTATGGGGACTGCGCGATTAACCCCGACCCAAACGCAGAGCAACTGGCAGCGATTGCTATTCAGTCCGCCGATTCAGCGAAAGCATTTGGCGTAGAGCCTCGTGTAGCCATGATCAGCTACTCTACAGGAACCTCAGGCAGTGGCTCAGATGTAGACAAGGTTCGCGAAGCAACCGAAATTGCCAAACGCAAAAGGCCCAGGCTGATCATCGATGGCCCCCTACAATACGATGCGGCCGTTACCGAAAATGTAGCCGCTCAGAAAGCACCACATAGCCCTGTTGCTGGACGTGCAACGGTATTTATTTTTCCCGACTTGAATACAGGCAACACAACCTATAAAGCTGTGCAGCGCAGTGCGGACTTGGTCAGTATTGGCCCCATGCTGCAGGGGTTGCGCAAACCGGTGAATGATTTATCCCGCGGTGCCCTGGTCGACGATATTGTCTACACCATCGCACTCACGGCAATTCAGGCGCAACAACGTGATTATCAGGGTTAAAAACAATACTAAGCAGGCAACGGCTTATTCCCAACGCAGTGGGCGGCGCCTGTCGATGTGATTCCGTAATGCAGCGGCAACAACGTAAGCTTCCAGGCGGTGCTCGTAAGTTTCGGTATGATCGTAACCCATTCGCGCTAAACAACGCTGTAACCACTCAGTGCCTGTCGACTTGTCATGCCACACTTTACGTCCCTGGATCACTGCCATCAGCATTCGCCACCAGCTGCGATCCGCCGCACGCAACTGCTGCAATGAGACTGCAAGCAGGGCCTCCTCATCAGTGAAATCTGTACCCAGGGGATAATAAGGCAATATCGCCAGTGTGCTTTCGACGGAGAAAATTTCAGTGATATGTTCCGGGGTGTTGTTATTAAAAGACTGCGGGATGACAAAACTCTTTTCGATTTTGCCGGCGAATTTTGCCTGCTCCAACAATACTGCCTGGAAACGGCTATCACAAATACTCAGCATGGAAACCATTACGTCCCGATCGGTTTTTCCGCGCAGGTCCACTGCGCCATATTCAGTAACCACTACATCGCGAAGGTGCCGGGGAATAGTGGCATGGGGGTACTCCCATACAATATTGCTCTCGCATATACCACCGCGCACACGAGTGCTGGGTAATGCAATCACCGAGCGTGCTCCCGGCAACGCAAATGCCTGAGCAACAAAATTGTACTGGCCACCCACGCCACTGACGACCTGGTTGTCTACCAGCGCATCTGAAACCACTGCGCCCCCCAGCGTGACCATCATGGCGGAATTGATAAAGCGAGCCTGTTTACGTTGGGCGCGCTTCAGTTCTCCCTGGGACTGCAGATCATTGGTGAAGTCAATCGCGGTCATATCAATTCCCGCGCGCTCATCAGGAGAAAGATCCCGCAGCTCCCGATACATTAATTCCGGCCCCAAGTAGAAACCTCCATGCAACCAGATCCCGCCGCGCAGTTTCTTATTCAGGCAGCTGCCAATCAGACGTCTGCGGCCATGCTCGCTGTGCAGGTCACACTCTTCTTCCTCACCGTCAGGCGTTAATAGCTTGTGCCCGCGCCAACTGTAGCTGGGGTCGACTATACCAAAGCGTTGTAAGAATTCTGTATCCTCGGGAGTGAGAGGACAACTGATACGACCTGCATTCTTCAATCCGAGCAAGGTTTCCTCATTTACGGTATGGGTGATTTCATCCCCATCCAACAACTGTTGCAGCCCAGCATCCTGATAAACCTCCCGGGACAAAACCCCCGCCCTGCGCAAGTGCAGAAAACCATGGGGCACCATTTCACTTGCGCCATACAAACCCTGCTTAAAACTTTCCAAAAGCAGCGGAAGATCTTTCCGGTAATGGAGTGATTCACGATCAACCAGCTTTTCAATGATACTTCTGTAATGGGCATTTTCTTTATGCCGCAAACGCAGTGCATGGCAGACCGCATCTCCCAAAGCCCCAATACCCACTTGCAAGGTTCCTCCATCGGCGACCATGCTAGCAATATGGAATGCGATACTGTATTCGGTAAAGCTGACCGGGATAGCCGGGGCCGCGAATAAAGGGGTATCAAAAACCTCTCCTTCTAGCAGCAGGTCAAACTCACTCTCTTCCAATTCACTGCTACCGGTCATATAAGGCAGCTGCGGATTGACCTCCCCCACTAAGAACAACCGATGATCTTTCCGATTGGCTGTCAGTTTCAACAAAGGTAAAGTCAAATCGGGATTACAGCTCAAGCTGTAACGCCCTCCCCCCTCCATCGGTGCCACCATCTGGGCAATAACATTCACTCCAAAGCGCAGAAGATCTTCAGGCACCTGGGTGTAATTCGCACTTACATAATGTCGCTGGGCATAGTGATTTCCCAACAGTGCACCTGGCTCCATAAAGAATTCAATAACATTAATATTTTTTGGTAGATGTTCCTTTCTGCGTGGTGAGACATACCCCAGGTCCTGGTAACTACTGTATAAACGATCCAGTAATGGCTGGATAAAACGACGACTGATATCGCTGTCCCCCTGAGGCCGTTCCAGTGTGAGAGCCGTAAATATGGTCAGGGAAATTGAGGGATCGGCAACAGCGCGGGCATAAAGAGCGTTGGCAAAATGGTTGGCCTTACCAAGTCCAAGAGGTAAACCCAGTACAACCTTCTTGCCAACTTTTGCCAACAGAGCATCAATACACTCCTCGACACTGGCGAAGCGTCTTGGAGCCTCTTTGGAAGAGCCTTCCATGGACTTTTTTTGTTCCACGTAGCGTTATTCTATCTTTCCAGACTCCTCCCCCAAATGCTCAAAGTGGTCGACCTGGATTGCCTTATCCACGGCATCAGCAGCATCACGCAAAGCATCAGCCTCTTCATCACTAATCAAATTACGCTGCAAGCCCTCATCCACACTCTCACGGCTCAGGGTACGCACTCCCCCTTTCTTGAGCTTTTCCCTAGCTCTCTCTGACGCGCAAACTTTTATAAATGCCTGCTCGACAATATCCACCCCATCACCAGGGTTGCCCAGGAATACACCTCTAGTGAGACGATCCCGGGTTTTAGAGGGAGTCAGCAATAATTCCGCGCAAGCATGAGCCTGGCGATCTGATGCGGTATGTACACTGTGTCCCCAGGGCATGGTTAGAAAATGCATCACCTGGCCGAGGAATGGTCGAGGAAAATTCTGAAAAACTTCAAGAAGATTCACCTCTATCTTGTGTAGTCCATCACGCATGGAGTATTCCAACAGGGGTAAATCATCCTTGGGGTTTCCGTCGTCGTAGAAGCGCTTCAAAGTGCAGCTGAGTAAATAGAGCTGGCTGAGAACATCTCCCAAGCGCGAGGAAATCAGTTCTTTTCTTTTCAACTCTCCACCCAGGCTCATCAAAGAAATTTCTGTTACTAAAGTGAGCACTGCCGAATAGCGATTCAATTGTCGATAGTATTTTGCTGCCCCGCCGACATTGCGAGGACTGCTGGCGAAAAGCCCTACTGTCCAGCCATGGAAAAACCCTCGTAACAGAGTCTTTACCTGGAACCACATATGCTTGGGCAATAACTTATCCAGCTGGTCCAAGCCCTCTTCTTCATCTGGATTCTCCGCCGCTAACATTTCATCCAGTAAGTAGGGGTGACAACGAACTGCACCCTGACCAAAAATCATCAGGCTGCGGGTCAGTAGATTTGCACCCTCTACAGTGATCGCTACCGGTACGGCACGGTAGGCATTCCCCAGGTAATTCAGGGGGCCATCCATTATCGCCTTGCCAGCATGGATATCCATTGCATCATTAACTGCATGACGCAATCCAGAGGTGGCATTAGCCTTCATTATGGCTGTAATTACCGCTGGCTTTCGTCCATGGTCAAGGGCTCGGGTTGTGGTTTTATGGGCACTATCGAGCACGAAGGCGATAGAAGCAATCTCTGCCAGGCGTCGCTGTACTCCTTCAAAACGCCCAACTGGCACATTGAACTGTTCTCTAATACGCGCATAGGCACCTGTGGTACGCGCCGCCATCTTGGCCCCGCCAGTAGACAGTGAGGGTAAAGAAATACCGCGCCCTGCAGCCAGGGCACTCATCAGCATTTCCCAACCCTTCCCGACATTTTCCTCGCCACCAATAATCCAATCCATGGGAATAAAAACATCCTTTCCCCAATTAGGTCCGTTCTGGAAAGATTGCATGGCTGGTAAATGACGCTGTCCAATTGTGATTCCGGGAGTATCGGTGGGTACTAGTGCAACGGTAATTCCCAGCGCTTCCTTGTCTCCCAAAATGTGCTCTGGATCGTAGAGTTTGAAAGCTAGTCCCAATACCGTGGCTACCGGTCCCAAGGTAATATACCGCTTGTGCCAGTTCACACGCATGCCGAGGACTTTCTCGCCCTTATACTCCCCATAACAAACCTCACCCCGGTCAACCATGGCTGCAGCATCTGAGCCTGCCTGGGGGCTGGTCAAGGCGAAACATGGGATATCTGTCCCGTCCGCAAGTCGAGGCAGATAATAGTCTTTCTGTTCCTGAGTACCATGGGATAACAGTAATTCTCCCGGGCCCAGGGAATTTGGCACCATCACCGTCACTCCCACACAATTGCTGCGGGTGGAAATTTTGGTGACTATCTCGGCATGTGCTGTGGGGGAGAACCCAAGACCACCGTATTTCTTGGGAATGATAATGCCAAAAAAGCGATTTTTTCTAAGGAAGTCCCAAACATGCTCCGGGATATTGTGATCGACAAAGCTGATCTGCCAGTCATTTACCATTTGGCAGAGTTCTTCTGTGGGGCCATCCAGGAATGCCTTCTCTTCCTCACTCAGCTCTGGCGGCCCCATGTCCAGCAGCTGCTTCCAATCAGGCTTTCCCGATAAAAGTTCGGCATCCCACCAAACCTCACCGGCTTCCATCGCCTCGCGCTCAGTCTCGGAAATTGGCGGAAGAACCCGCTTAATGACTTTGAGAAGAGGCCTGGTAAAGAACTTCTTACGCCATTCACTCATTTTTACCTTCCATACTGGCAGTAACGGCGAAATACCCTGCCATTTCCAACGGGATATCGAGGATTACCAAAGCACAATGATAGGTGACGTTTTCCGCTGGGGAGCCACGCCCTGAGGAAATGGATGACCCGCCGGAGAACGTTGAAAGCAGGGAGGTAAAGATATGCGCCAGCTGACACCATTGTTCAGGAAAGTCTACCTATCCTTCAGTCGCTCTAAACGGGGTGAGCAACCCTGGCAAACAAACAATTCAACAAGTTCCGCGAAAAAAAAGTTCACCAAAAGGATATATATTTGTGCGCCAAAGACCGATAACAAAAAGTAGATTTAGGAAGTTCTTATGGAAGTTATTGTGACAACAACACCTATCAGTGTAGGGCTCGTATTCCCCCAAAACTCCATGCAGACCAGGCCGATAGTCGCTAGGACACGCTCTCCAGTGCAGGCAATTGCCTTTCCCACAGAAAAAGGGCTACACATATCGCCAATCGTTGCCTATAACGCCGCTGTGTAACTTGCTCAATCAGAGAATCTGACTTCAGGTTAGTGACTTACCGGCAATGATAATGCCGTTATTATCAGCATAGAGATATTCTCCAGGGTGGAAGGTAGCGCCGCCAAAAGTAACTGCAAGATCTCTTTCGCCAATACCTTTCTTTTCAGTTTTCATCGGGTGGGTTCCCAGGGCCTGAACACCCAGGTCCAACGCAGATATTTCATCGACATCTCGGATACACCCATACATCACTATCCCTTCCCAGCCATTTGCCACGGCCTTCTCTGCCAACATATCCCCCAAACAGGCTCTACGCATAGAACCTCCCGCATCCACCACCAATACTTTTCCCTGGCCCGGCTCCGTCACCAGTTCACGCACCAATGAGTTATCCTCGAAACACTTAATGGTTACAATTTTTCCACCGAAACGCTCTCGGCCTCCGTAATTTACAAACATCGGCTCAACCACTCGCACCTCGTCGCCATGGGCATCGCACAGATCAGGAGTAGAAATTGGCATCAGCTATCTCACAGTTATTGGGAAAAGAGGAATGATAGCGATACTGGGGCAATGCTGGCAGGGAAACAAAAAAATACCGGGTATCACCACTGTTGATAATACCCGGCCAAGCCTTCGCTGTTACAAATTCATCTAGTGGGTTACCCTAACCGGAGTACCAACACGCACATGCCGATAAAACTTTCTCGCCATATGCGGGGGCATACGCACACAGCCATGGGATGCCGGGTATCTGGGTACACTGCCTGAGGCGTGCAAGCCGATTCCACCATTAAAACGAATATAATTATTCATTCTGGCCCCACGATACACAGTACCTGCAGGACGACGATGCTTACGGGTATTAACATTAGACCGCACTACGCGGCCCGAGCGCCTGTCGACATAACTACCGTAAATCGAAGATCGGTGATAGGGGTGCTTGGAAAGAACGCGGAAGTGTCCAGGGCGTGTGCTATAACCGCGTTTACCTGAGGATATCCTGGATACCCCTACTAACTTGCCACCTTTGTACAAGTAAGCTCGCTGTTCACTTAAATCAATCCTGATTGACGGGCTTCCTCCCCTCGCGGCAGCTCGGTCATCAAACCAGTTACCACCACGTGGCTTCGCTATTGCAGGGGGCACCGCCAACAATGTCAAAAGACATAACATCAGGAAGATGTGCAAAATGGGGATCTTTAATTGTCTGCTTAACTGCATAGCTCACCTCAACAACTTTATCTGCTTTGCTGAAGTGGATGGAAAGGGAAACAGCCCAACCGAATCCACTTTCAAGCTCAACCCGGGGATAATCCCCAATTTGGTGAATCAGTGCTAAAGCAAAATACGCGAATTTTTCCGGTTAACGCGCTGCCTCAGGACTCTTCCGATTCTATTGAGTTAAATACAAAGCCTTAGAATGAATAATTCTCTGGGTGAAAAAGCATAGAGGTTTGAATTTTTTAGGTAGCGTGTGATCTGCAAGTCTCACACAAAGAATACAGGACAAATTTCGAGGATATCGAGAGAAGCAGCAACAGAAGCCTAATTTTTGGCCAGGGGCGCTTTGCGTTTGTGCAAAAAAATTTTAGCCAGGTTTTAGACTGAAAAATAGAAAAGCGGCCCAATAAGGGCCGCATCGGCGAGGAAATTAGGCTTCCTCGTTCGCCAGGAATAGCCAGGTATCTACAGCGGTATCCGGGTTGAGGGAAACACTGTCTATCCCTTCATCCATCAACCAGCGGGCAAAGTCTTTGTGGTCAGAAGGGCCCTGACCGCAAATGCCCACATATTTGCCGGCTTTCTTACAAGCCTGGATAGCGCGGGACAGCAGAGCCTTTACTGCCGGATTGCGCTCATCGAATAGATCAGCCACCAGGCCGGAGTCTCGGTCCAGTCCCAAGGTGAGCTGAGTCAGGTCATTTGAACCGATAGAGAAACCATCGAAATGCTGCAGGAACTCCTCAGCCAGCAGGGCATTTGAAGGCAGCTCACACATCATAATGACTTTGAGTCCACCTTCCCCGCGGCGCAGGCCATTCTCTGCAAGCAGGCCAACAACTTCCTCAGCCTCTTCCGGTGTACGTACGAAGGGCACCATAATTTCAACATTGGTCAGCCCCATCTCATCGCGTACTTTTTTCAATGCGCGACATTCGAGAGCGAAGCATTGGCGGAAATCTTCAGAGCGATAACGGGCAGCACCGCGGAAGCCAAGCATCGGATTTTCTTCACTAGGCTCATACAACTGGCCGCCAACCAGGTGTGCGTATTCATTGGATTTAAAATCTGACAAACGCACAATGACACGGTTAGGCGCGAAAGCAGCGGCCAAGGTGGCGATACCTTCAACCAGCTTCTCAACAATAAAGTCTTCAGGAGAAGCATAGCCACCAATGCGCTCACGGATATTCTGTTGCAGGTCCTCCGGCAGGCTGTCCAGCTCCAGCAGAGCTTTTGGGTGAATGCCGATCATGCGGTTGAGGATGAACTCTAAGCGTGCAAGACCTACGCCCTGATTGGGCAGGTGGCTGAAAGCAAATGCGCGATCCGGGTTGCCTACATTGAGCATAATCTTAAATGGCAGATCCGGCATTTCGGAAACTTCAGTTTCCTCACGCTGGAAATCCAGCTCTCCAGACATAACGAAACCAGTATCCCCCTCAGCACAGGATACGGTCACCGGAGTGCCGCTTTCCAGCAGCTCGGTAGCATTGCCACAGCCGACCACCGCGGGAATACCCAGCTCACGAGCAATAATGGCCGCGTGACAGGTACGGCCGCCACGATTGGTAACGATCGCACTGGCCTTCTTCAGCACTGGCTCCCAGTCTGGATCGGTCATATCCGTCACCAGGACTTCACCATCCTGCATCGCCGCCATATCTTCAACAGACTTCAGCTTACGCACCCGGCCGGCGCCAATGCGCTGGCCAATCGCGCGGCCCTCACACAATACCTTTCCACGCTCCTGCAGGCTGTAACGCTCAATACTGGTACCCTGATCGCGAGAACGAACTGTCTCTGGACGAGCCTGAACAATAAACAACTCACCGGTGTCACCGTCTTTGGCCCACTCGATATCCATCGGCCGACCATAGTGCTCTTCAATCTTGCGAGCTTGCACAGCCAGGCTGGTCAACTCTTCATCATTCAGAGCAAAACGCTGGCGATCTTCTTCTGCCACCTCAACAGTTTTAACAGAACGGCCGCACTCACCACTTTGGTCGTATACCATCTTGATTGCTTTACTACCGCGGTTGCGGCGCAAAATCGCAGGGCGACCAGTATCCAAGGCAGGCTTGTACAGATAAAATTCATCAGGGTTTACCGCACCCTGCACCACTGTCTCGCCCAAACCGAAGGCAGCAGTGATAAAGATTACATCGCGGAAACCGCTCTCTGTATCCAGGGTAAACATTACACCGGCAGCACCAGTTTCACTGCGCACCATGTGCTGAATACCAGCAGACAGGGCTACCCCCACATCCGCATAACCCGTATGTACCCGGTAAGCAATAGCGCGATCGTTATAGAGAGAAGCAAAAACTTCCTTAACCGCCTGCAAAACCGCATCAACTCCGCGGATGTTTAGGAAAGTCTCCTGCTGGCCTGCGAAAGAGGCATCCGGCAAGTCTTCTGCTGTTGCGGAGGAGCGCACAGCGACAGCCGTCTCACCACCGCCCAAAGCCTCGTATCCATCACGAATCTCTTTTTCAAGCTGAGCGGGGAATGGCGTTTGCAGAATCCAGTTCCGAATTTCGTCGCCGGCCTTCGCCAGTTCCACAACATCACCAACGTCCAGCCCTTTCAAACGCTCGGCGATTCGCTGCTCTAACTGTTCGTGGGCGAGGAAAGCCTGGAAGGCCTCCGCGGTAGTTGCAAAGCCGCCCGGTACACTCACGCCGGCACCGGCAAGTGAAGAGATCATCTCACCGAGTGATGCGTTTTTACCGCCGACCTTGTCGACATCGTCCATACCCAGTTTTGCGAAGTCGATGGTGAAGTTCGTCAAGTGAAGCCCCTCTGAAATCAGGTATTAGTGGGCGCTGATTATAAGGATGAGTCTTGTAAAAAATAGCCCGTAAAATACGTTGAAAATGTTGTAAATTTTCTACAAAAATTTCAGTATCACGGAATAAAAGACCTTTTGTCCCACCCCTTTTATACTGGGCGCCTTTTCGCCGCCCGGCAACCTGCCAACAGATAGAGAAGAATCATGGCAAAAGACAAGCGCACCGCTTTTTTCATTTCCGACGGAACCGGTCTCACTGTGGAAGCTATCGGTCACAGCCTTCTGGCCCAGTTCCAGGACCAGCATGTGGAACAGGTAACCCTGCCTTATATCGACTCTAACGAGAAGGTACAGCTAGCACTTCAGCGGATTGAAAAAGCTGCTAAAGAATCGGGCCTCCAACCGATCATTATTACCAGTATCGTTTCTGACCAGATCCGCGATCAGTTACACCAAAGTCCCGCCTTGATGCTGGATGTTTTCGAAAACTACCTGACACCATTAGCCAACCTGTTCGGTAGAGACCCGGCACAGACCGTCAATGTCTCCCACGGCATTGCCGACAACCGCCGCTATAGTGAGCGCATTGATGCGGTGCACTTTGCTATCGACAACGATGATGGACGCAGGGTTAGTGAGTTTGAGCAGGCTGACGTGATACTGCTCGGCGTATCCCGGTCCGGCAAAACGCCCACCTGCTTGTACCTGGCACTGCAGTTTGGGCTACGTGCTGCCAACTACCCCATTACCGAGGAGGACATGGACTCCACCACACTGCCAAAGATTTTGCGCCCTTATCGCCGCAAGTTATTTGGTCTGACCATAGATCCCAAGCGCCTGATGCAAATTAGGCAGGAAAGACGCGCCAATAGCCGCTACGCTTCTAAGGAGCAATGTGAATTCGAAGTGCGCCAAGTGGAGCAGATGTTGCGAAGGGCACAAGTGCCTTTTCTCAATGCCACACAGCTTTCAGTGGAGGAGCTTGCGACGCGCTTAATGTCACAAGCCGGTATCGAACGCAGAATTGACTAAAGAACCACGCGGACTTTTCACGCCGCCACAAAATGTGTAGTGTGCGCCGTCTTCCGGACAGCCATGTTTTGATATGCAAATTGTCTCCCTGCCCTATTCCCTGAACACAGCAGCGGCCTTTGCCGCAGTGGCCGACCTACCCGCACCGGTATGGCTCGACAGTGGCCGACCCATTGGTGGAGGCCGCTATGACATCATCAGCGCCGACCCCCTCAGCACCCTCGAGTTGCATGCAAATAGCCCAGCCCCCTTTTCACAGCTGGATGACTTGACCTGCGAGCTGTGCCCACAGGAGCGGGACTCGCAATTGCCTTTTTGCGGCGGAGTGATCGGCTATGCGGGATATGAACTTGGGGTAGAGGGCAACTATCTTCCATCGGACACCCGCCCTACCGATTTACCGGCAGGCTTTTTTGGTCTCTATGGCTGGGCTTATATCGCAGACCACCAATTAGGCAGCTGCCACCTGGTATTCCACCCAGCCTGCCCACCTCGACAAGTGCAAGAATTGACCGAGCGTTTTAACTCGATAACCTGGGAAAAGCCTTTGAACACGGCGGAGTTCCGCCTGCTGGCCCCATTTGAACATGAGTTCAGCGCTGAGGAATATCGCGCTCGGATTGAACGCATTCTCGAATATATCGCCGCAGGAGATGTCTACCAGGCAAACTTCACGCAAAGGTTTTGCGCCCCCTATGAAGGCGACCCCTTCAGTGCCTACCTGGCCCTACGCACACGGGTCGCGGGTCCCTTTTCTGCCTATATGGAACTAGCTCAGGGAAGCCTACTGAGCATGTCGCCGGAGCGTTTTATCCGCGCAGATGGCGACAGCTTGCGCACAGAACCAATCAAAGGCACTGCTGCCCGGGTTGCCGACCCGCTAGCGGACCAGAGAGCAGCCTTCACCCTGCAGAGGAGCCCCAAGGATCGCGCCGAGAACCTAATGATCGTAGATCTACTCCGCAATGATTTTAGTAAGTTGTGTCGTAAAGGCAGTGTGCGTGTACCAGAGTTGTTTCAGCTAGCCAGCTTCGCGAATGTTCACCACCTCGTTAGTGTTGTTACCGGCGAGATGTCAGAGGACTCTGCTTACAGTGACCTCCTCGCAGCTTGCTTCCCTGGAGGCTCGATTACCGGAGCACCTAAAAGGCGCTCGATGGAAGTCATCCGCGAGCTTGAGTCCAGTCCCCGTGGCATTTATTGCGGTAGCATCGGCTACGTCAGTAGCTGTGGCCGAGCTGACACCAATATTGCTATCCGCACTTTCAGTGCTAGCAATGGGCGCATAACCTGCGCAGCGGGCGGTGGCATTGTCGCAGACTCGGATCCTGCGGCAGAACATCGCGAATGCTTAGCCAAGGTGCGCCTGCTTTTAGATACCACTGAGCAGTTTTTACGCTAATAGGATTATGGGAAGCTGACAATTCCGCGTTTGGCACCAATTCCTGTAGTGAGACTACAGTTTTTGGTTATAGCCCTATCCTGGATCGATATTTCAATGTTATTAGACCTTCTGATAAATTCGTGGTTAATAGCTCCAATTTCGGTGCTTATAACGGATCAAGGAATTTATTGTGAAGATCACACTGGTCAAAAAAGTACTCGCCGATGGCTCTCCCTGCGCCAAGTGCCGCGACGTGCAGGAAAAGCTGGAGGGAAATGATCAGCTCAAGTTTATCGACCAGACGCTGATAGCCGATGTGCGCGACCCACAGAGCGCCGGAATAAAAATCGCCCAGCAATACAAAGTAGAGCGCGCACCCTTTTTTGTCGTTGAGCGGGAAGGCCAGGAAGCGGTGATTTATACCGTTTATTTCAAGTTCGCCAAAGAAGTACTGCAACCAATGATTCAGGTAGAGGCCTCCTAGCCTCTACCTTTAAAGCATGGCCTCTTAAATAGCTGGACTAGTAAACTGGCAGTTCCATGCCAGAAAACAGCGCATCAACCTCTGCACGACTCCCAGCATGTGCCGCTTGATCAACCAGCTCACGGGTTAGATGCGGGGCAAATTGCTGGATAAATTCATACATAAAACCGCGTAGAAAAATTCCTTTTCGGAAACCAATCTTTGTCACGCTGGGTTCAAACAAATTGCTGGCATCCAGCGCTACCAGATCCTCATCCTCTCCATCCACTGCCATATCCGCCACAATACCAATCCCCAAGCCAAGGCGCACATAGGTCTTGATCACATCCGCATCAGCAGCAGTAAATACGACTTTCGGTGACAGTCCTTTTTCCAGAAAGGCCTCATCTAGTTTTGAACGACCAGTGAAGCCGAATACATAAGTCACTATTGGGTACTTTGCAACCTCCTCAAGATCCAGTTTGCTGGCCTGGCACAGGGGGTGGTCTTTCGGCACCAGTACACAGCGATTCCAGCGATAAACCGGCATCATCACTAAATCACTGAACAATTCCAACGCTTCAGTGGCAATTGCAAAATCCGCAGTGCCATCCGCTGCCATTTCTGAAATTTGCATTGGAGTGCCCTGATGCATATGGAGGGACACTTCCGGATAACGGGAAATAAACAGCTTGATAACCGGGGGCAATGCATAGCGAGCCTGGGTGTGAGTGGTGGCAACAGACAGACTGCCCTTCTTGTCATTACTAAACTCTTGCGCAACCTGCTTGATATTCTCAACCTTGCGCATGATTTCGCCGGCCGTCTTAAGAATTGCCTCACCAGCAGGGGTGACCCTTGTAAGGTGCTTGCCGCTGCGAGCGAAGATTTCGACACCTAACTCATCTTCAAGCAAGCGGATCTGTTTACTGATACCCGGCTGAGAAGTGTAGAGACTCTGCGCAGTAGCAGAAACGTTGAGATCGTGATGCGCCACTTCCCAGATATATCGCAACTGCTGCAGCTTCATAGGTCCTCCCTTACTATCAATCACCCCGCCCCAGAACGAGCGCAACCCTGACAGATAAATTGTTTGTTATAAAAAACACATTGAGTTATGCGCGAAAAGAATAGCAGCGAATTAGAGCCCGGGCCAACAGACAGATGAATATCCGGTGAAGAGGAGCTAGTGTCAATCGACTTTGAGAGATAAATCCCATTCTGGCGGGATTCTTTGATCAGGCTTCAGCATTGGCAATACCGTGGGGCACATGTCCCGTGGCAACATGCTCCGCGGCTGAGGCACAATGTGTCGGCTGATCATCAAAAAAGACATCGGCCCCAAAAGCACGCAGGAACTCGCCTTTTGGCAACCCACCCAGAAACACCGACTCATCTACACGAATATTCCAGGCCCGCAGGGTGCGAATCACTCGCTCATGAGCCGGCGCAGATCGCGCAGTAACCAAGGCAGTACGAATAGGACAGGAATCCAGGCCGAATTCCGACTGGAGCTTTTGCAGGGCCTCAAGGAACCCTTTAAATGGACCCCCGCCAAGTGGTTCCTGGGCTGAAGCCCGCTCCGCCTTCGCAAAAGCGGCAAGGCCATCGCGCTTATAAATTCTCTCAGCCTCATCAGAAAAAATAACGGCGTCGCCATCAAATGCAAAACGCAGCACGTCATCCCGATACTCGCGACTCCCACCTGCCACCAAGGTAGCCGCAGCCACCCCCTGCTCCAGTGCACGCTGGACATCCAGCCCATCTGTAGACAGAAACAGATTACAGCCAAAGGGGCCGATATAGCGGTAAGGGCTCTCGCCATTACAAAAAGCTGCACGGGTAATATCCAAACCATAGTGCTCGATGGAGTTAAACACCCTCAAGCCGGTATCAGCACTGTTGCGGGAAAGTAATATCACTTCAACCCGGGGCTCTCCCTCTAGCAGCTCATTAATCTTTAATAACTTCTCAACAAGAGGAAAAGCGTCTCCCTTATCCAGCACATCGTTCTCCCGGTCAATCTGGTAACGGGAAAAGGCTTGTAACCCCTGCTCCTCAAATACCTGGTGGCTCTCACCCAGGTTAAACAATGCACGCGAAGAAATTGCAATTACCAACTTATCGGGTCGAGCATCCATCAAGGCCCCTCCACATACTCATGCCCAGCGGGCCTTTTGTTGCCATACCACTTTTCCAGCAGGGCACCCAGCACCCGCCGTAAATCTTCCAGAGTACACTCAGGCATACCTCTTGGCTCGCCACCAGCAATTGGGCATCGCTAACTTCCAAAACAAACTTTAGAAGGCCGTTCAACTCATTCGGTGGGCATGCAACCTCTATACGCTGATAAATTTCCACCAAATGACCGATAAGCAGCCCGCCGCGCCGCCAATCCAACTCATAGGATTGAGCTCCATCCCGCATAACTTAAGCCTGCAATGGAGTGTCTCATGATTATTGAAAAAAACAATGCTAGGGAGAGCCTACGGAAACCCCCATTACAAGCACAGCCAGAGTTAGAGACATAGACCGATCTCTTCGGGAGTCGAGTGGTATACAGGGGCCTTTCACGAGCAGAAGACTATAGAGATATCCACCAAGAAGATAATTGTCCTGGTCATCCTCGCTGGTGGCAAGACAAGGCTCCGAAATGCCGAGGTAGCAACTACCGCCCAAACCTATCCATCATACTGTGATAGAACATACCCAACACAAGCCCCGGCCAACGTAACAGGGTGCCGCCAGGAAAGGTATCTGTTGGTATCCTGGCCATAATATCGAAGCGCTCTTCGATCCCAGCAATTGCCTCAGCAAGGACCTTACCTGCAAACGTAGCCGTGGGGACCCCATGCCCGGAATACCCCTGACTGTAATAAATATGGGGTTCCAGCCTGCCCATGTGTGGCATGCGGTTCAAAGTAATTGCCAAAGCCCCTCCCCAGCCATACTCAATGTGAGTCCTCTCCAGCTGCGGATATACCTTCAACATGTTTTTACGCACAAACTTGCGAATATCAGCTGGGAAGCGAGTCGTGTAATTCTCACCACCGCCAAAGATCAAGCGGTTATCGCCTGAGAGCTTCCAGTAATTGATAACAAAAAGCGTGTCCTGTACCGCGTGATCGTTGGCAATCAACTCTTGTGCCTGTGAATCGGGCAAAGGCTCGGTGGCGATTACAAAGTTATTGATAGGCATTATCTTGCCTGCCATGCGCGGTTCGAGTTTACCTAAGTAAGCATTACAAGCCAGCACCACATTGCGTGACCTGACTCGCCCCTTGGCAGTTACGATCTCACAGGGACTTCCACCTCGATAACGCAGCACTCTGCTGTGTTCAAAAAGTTTTACCCCCATCCCAACACAGGCCGCTGCCAACCCCAGTGCATAGTTTAGTGGGTGCAGGTGCAACGAATCGCTATCAATTTGAGCTCCGAGATAACGCGTGGAGCCAACCAGCTCCTGTACTTCCTGCTCATCCGCGTATCGCACCCCCTGGTAGCCATAGCGATCCCGCAACAGCTCCGCTTCCTTACGCAGATAGTTATCATGACTGGGCTTGGCTGCCAGGTGCATAATGCCGCGTTTGAGATCACAGGGGATATTATGCTTAACAATTAACCGCTCAACTAGTTGCACCGCCTCGATACTGAACTTCCAGAGCCGGGCCGCAATATCGGCGCCAAACATTTCCTCCAGATCACTTTGGCAGCGGCGTTGGCCCACCCCAACATGACCACCATTTCTCCCAGAAGCGCCCCAGGATATTCGCTCAGCTTCAAGCACCGCAACCTTATAGCCTCTCTCAGCCAAGTGCAGTGCCGTAGATAGACCGGTGTATCCAGCGCCAATCACACAGACATCCGCCTCTATATCCCCATTTAGCAAGGGGTATTCGAGAGCCATATTGGCACTCGCAGCGTAGTACGATTCTGTATGTCCACTCAGCACTTTCATTAAAATAATTCCCTGAGCTGATAAGAGCGCCCGAAAAGCACTAACTTATAAGATTAGCAACAACACACTCCTGAATACTAACTCAGGCTTTTTGTCACAATCATAGTCAACCCTACACATTAATCTGCAGCGCCCTTTCCCCAGCCCTCGCTCACAACAACGCAAGCAGGCGCCCAAGCGTATACTGAAGTCACCACAGGGAGAGGTCATTTTACCTAAGGGGCTAAGATGCGGAAGATTACAAACTGGCTTGCAGAGCACCAAATCGCCGAGGTGGAGTGCCTGGTACCTGATATGTCGGGCAATGCCAGAGGAAAGTTCACCCCAACCGACAAATTCCTCACCCAGGACAGCCGCCTTCCGGAAAGCATTCTGGTTCAGACTGTGACCGGCGACTACGTCGATGAACATAACGAACTGGTAGACCCGGCCGATACGGATATGCTTTTGGTACCCGATCCCGATTCAGTTCGCCTAAACCCCTGGGCCAATGATCCCACTGCTCAAATTATTCATGATTGCTATACACGCGATGGTCGACCCCATCCGATTAGTACACGCAATATTCTCAAATTTGTTCTAGAAAAATATTCAGCTAAAGGGTGGAAGCCGATTGTTGCCCCTGAAGTGGAATTCTACCTGGTGAAACGAAATTTAGACCCGGATGAAAAACTTTCCGCACCCGTTGGTCGCTCTGGCCGCACAGAAAAAACCCGGCAATCTTATAGCATCGATGCGGCCAACGAATACGAACCTATCATTGAGGATATGTATGATTTCTGTGAGGCACAAGGCCTGGATGTGGACACGCTTATCCATGAGTCTGGCACCGCGCAAATGGAGATAAATTTTCTGCATGGAGACCCTTTACGACTCGCTGACCAGGTTTTCACTTTTAAACGGACAGTAAGGGAAACTGCACTGCGCCATGGAATTTATGCAACCTTTATGGCGAAACCGATGGAGGATGAGCCTGGCAGCGCACTACACTTACATCAAAGCGTCATTAATGAAAAAACCGGAAAAAATATTTTCACTGACAAAAATGAAAAAGAAAATGAAACATTCTTAAACTTTATTGGCGGCATGCAGAAATATACACCTGGATTTATCAGCTTTTTTGCCCCGAATGTAAACTCCTATAGACGTTTTACTCCGGAAATGGCTGCACCGACCAGCCTGCACTGGGGCTATGACAACCGCACAACTGGATTGCGAGTTCCCGACAGCTCCCCTCAAGGAAAAAGACTGGAAAATCGCTTTCCAGGAGCTGACTGCAATCCATATTTAGCCATTGCCGCCTCTCTCGCCTGTGGCTATTTAGGGATGATCAATAAAGTGGCACCCAGCGCACCTTACCAGGGCGACTGCTCCATGGAGCCCATCACCCTACCCCGCACGCAAGAACATGCCCTAAATCTTTTATTGGAGTGTGAAGAAGCAGCAGAAATGTTTGGCAGGAAATTCGTAAAAGCATGGAGTGCAATTAAGCGCGATGAATACGAGGAGTTCAACAGGGTAATTAGCTCATGGGAGAGGGAGTACCTCCTTCTAAATGTTTAACCTTAAAAATGATCACATTATTTTTTTAAAAATAATATTTAACTGGCACCCCACTCATTCAGCAGGAATAATTAGGCGTATCTTTCGGATTTCTCCGGCAGGATATTAATTGCTGATTTGTGACTACCTGAGCAAAAATATCGAAAACAATTCAAATATATAGGTTTATCATCACCTTTTTGTTGCCACTATGCGTACGCAAGGTAATCTCAGGTTGCCCGTTAAAATCGGGTAACAGGTTTGAGAAAGCGTACGTCATTACCGCATGTGCGGTCCCACCTCTGACGTCTGGTTATCTTCTGCTGTCTTACCGCACTAAAAGACCGGCCCGTACCGACCAGCCATTTTTTTGTAGTAACCCACAAGGGTATCTCCCGGCCCGGACGTCCGGTTTCATATAAAAAGTTATAAAGGGAAAGCTAGCAATGAAACATCTAATAGGAGTTACCTGCACTTTAGCTTTAGCTATAAGTGCCCAGGCTGCCGATCGCATCCCCGCTACACCGGATATGCTCTCGCCGCAAACGCTAACCGCTGCCGCAGGGTCCGATATGGCTCTGGTAAAAGTCCGTGAGCGGACCCTCGGAAGCGGAAAAACTGTTGCCCGCTATCAGCAGACACATAAAGGCATACCGGTTTGGGGACAGACCGTAACCAGTTCAGGCCAGGGTTTAATTACTGAAGTTCACGGCGACGTTCTGACAGGACTGGAAATCGAAGTACCGACTGTCCGCGCATCTATTGACGGTGATAACGCCCTCGATCGCGCAATGAACCACCAGATTACTCAACGAGCCCAACAAGGAATTATGCAGGGAGCGTTATCCCTGCCAGTTCTGAAGCTGGAAGCCAAGAACCAGAAAAAAGAGCTGTTTGTTTACATTAATGAGCAAGATGAGGCTCGTCTCGCTTATCTGGTGAACTGGGTTGAATACGGCGAAGAACCCAGGCGCCCCTTCTACTTCATTGACGCCATGACTGGCGAAGTAATCAAGCACTGGGACGGCCTTACGTTCCAGGATGCTCAGGGCCCTGGTGGCAACCAAAAGACTGGCCGCTATGAATACGGCACTGACTTCCCCTCTATGGAAGTGGATGCCAACTGCCGCATGGATACCACTAACGTGGAAACTGTGGATTTGAACCACGGTACCAGCGGCGGCAGCGTTCACCAGTTCACCTGCCCTTATAATGATTACAAGGAAATCAACGGCGCCTACTCACCGCTGAACGATGCCCACTTCTTTGGAGGTGTGGTCTTCAATATGTTCAACGATTGGTATAACACCTCACCGTTGACCCAGAAGCTGCGTTTACGTGTGCACTATGGCAACAATTACGAAAACGCTTTCTGGGATGGCAGCCAAATGACATTTGGGGATGGCCGTAACACCTTCTACCCATTAGTCAGCCTGGATGTAACAGCACACGAGGTCAGCCACGGTTTCACCGAGCAGAACTCGAATCTTGTTTACAGTGGTCAGCCGGGCGGTATCAACGAAGCCTTCTCTGATATTTCAGGTGAAGCCGCCGAGTACTTCATGACCGGTAGCAACGACTGGCTGGTTGGAGCCCAGATTTTCAAGTCCAGTGGAGCCTTGCGTTATTTTGAAGACCCCACCCAGGATGGAAGCTCCATCGGCCATGCCGATGACTACTATAACGGCATGGATGTGCATTACAGCTCCGGGGTTTACAACCGCGCATTCTACCTGATAGCCAACACCTCTGGCTGGAATACCCGCACGGCGTTTGATGTGTTCGTCCTTGCCAATCAGATGTACTGGGGAACCAACTCTGACTATGACGAAGCTGCCTGTGGCGTTGAGCAAGCGGCTGTTGACTTGGGATACACCAAGGCTGACGTTACTGCAGCCTTCAATACTGTCGGTGTTACCTGTGACGATACTCCTCCCCCCCCTCCCGGTGAATTAGAAAATGGTCAGTCTGTGGATGGCCTATCCGGCAGCTCTGGTGATGAACTTCATTACACTCTAGAGGTTCCAGCAGGAGCTACTGGCCTGAGCTTTGCTATGTCTGGCGGAAGTGGAGATGCAGATCTCTATGTACGCTTCGGCGCTGCTCCAACTACTTCCAGTTACGACTGTCGTCCTTTCAGCGGGGGCAATAATGAGACTTGTGATATAGACGATGCAGACGTGCAAGCAGGTACCTATTACGTCATGGTACGCGGTTATAGTTCCTTCTCCGGTGTCAGCCTGGTAGGCAGCTTCACAGGTGACGACGGAGGTGGCAACTCAGACGGCTGGGAGGAAACTAACCTTTCCGGCTCTGCGAATGCATGGCAGCACTTCACCCTGGAGGTAGGCAGTGGTGCATCAACCTTGAATGCAACGATGTCAGGCGGTAGTGGTGACGCAGATCTCTATGTTCGCCATGGTTCAGCACCAACTCGCAATACCTGGGATTGCCGTCCATACAAGTGGGGCAATGATGAAAGCTGCAGCATCAGCAACCCGCAAAGCGGTACCTGGCATATCAGCATTCGTGGCTATCAGTCATACTCCGGTGTCACCCTGAGTGCTCAAGCAGAGTAAATATATCTGCTGAGGAGTTCGATTCCCTTGCCATACCAGCGGAACCGAACAATAAAAAAGGCAGCCATCAGGCTGCCTTTTTTCGCTTCAGGTTAGAGTCCCTAAGAACCACACTATTTGTGGCTGGGATCCTTCCAGTAATCCTTCACCGTATTCTTCATCTCTTTCGCCAATACGGTAATACCGAACAAGTTGGGCAGAGTCATTATGACAATGGCTACAGCGGATAGATTCCAAATAACAGTCGTATCCTCAATTGCCGCCCAGAAGAAGGCGATAACATACACAATTCTGTATGGCATAACCGCTTTGGGGCCAAATAGGTAGATCATGGAACGATCACCATAGTAAGACCATGCGATTGCGGTAGAGAAAGCGAACAGCAAAATTCCCAGGGTAACAATCAAGCCACCATACTCACCGAAGAAACCGCGCTGGAAAGCCTTATTGGTAAGCGCTACTGAGTGCACCAGGGATTTCCCCCAAATATCCACATCTTCATTGGCAAACTTACCATCCACCACATTAAGTACACCGCTGAATTCATCTTCACCCACCCGGAAATCCAAGTCTTCAGCGATAGAGCGCGCATGGATCAAGGTAAAATCCTGAGCGTTTAGCGGGCGACCATCGGTTACAACCACCGAGCCATTATAGGGTTTCACATCGCTGGGCTGGCTACTGAGGTAGTTAAATAACTGCTTCACCTCCTCGGGGTTACCTTCGTCATAACGCCCTTCCACTACATAAGTATCCGCACCCTCAAACAGGTTTTCATGTTTTTCGCTCCAGACACCGGAAGACAAGATTACCAGGCCGGTCAAGGTACAGATAATGATGGTATCGATAAATGGCTCGAGCAGGGAGACCATGCCCTCGGAAACAGGCTCATCGGCACGCGCAGCGGCGTGAGCAATCGGCGCAGAGCCCTGCCCCGCTTCGTTGGAAAAGAGGCCACGGTTTACACCACGGTTAAAGGCATAGGCGAAGCTGGCTCCCAGGAAGCCCCCTACTGCAGCGCTGCCAGTAAAGGCATCGCGGAAAACGGCCACAAAGGAGGGAACGATATTTTCTATGTTGTAGAAAATCACACCCAGTGCACCAATCACATAGATCAGCGCCATTGCAGGAACAATAGTGGAAGTCACCTTGGCGATTCGGGTAATGCCGCCAATAATCACCATACCCAACAGGATGGCGAGTACACCACCGGTCAGGGCTTTTTCAATACCAAAGGAGTCATGCATTGCCTGAGCAATATTATTCACCTGAGGCAGGCTTCCAGTACCGAAAGAGCAGATCACTGTAGCAATGGCAAACAAGACTGCCAGCCACTTCATATTGAGGCGGCGCTCCATATAGAACATGGGGCCACCAGCGTAGTAGCCATCTGCGGCTTTAATACGATACTTATGGGAGAGCGTTACTTCGACAAACTTGGTTGTCATACCCAGGAAGGCGGTCATCCACATCCAGAACAGTGCGGCCGGACCACCCAGGAAAATAGCAAGACCTACACCACCAATATTACCGGTACCCACGGTACCGGAAAGCGCGGTAGCCAGAGCCTGGAAGTGCGAGGTATCACCCGGATCACCAGGTTTATCGTATTTACCCTGGACGATCTTGATTGCGTGCCCGAAATAGCGAATTTGCGGGAACCCAAGATAAATGGTGAAAAAGAAACCTACCCCGAGCAACACCCAGGGAAACCAAGGTGCCGAACCGAGCATGCCGTCCAATGACAGCAGCAGTTGATTAAAGGAATCCAAGCTAACCCCCCACTCCTCTGAATTAATTCTGATTGTTTTATATACAGCAACAGCCGTAATTTGTTGCGCAGGTTAGCAGCTTACGCAGCACTAGAACAGTAAAGGGGCGTTAAACCGTTTGAAATGAAAAGTTTTGCCGGTAGGGAAACAAAGCAAATTGTCCGCCAGTGTGAACAAAAACTATATTGCTGCAACCTTCATAGCTACCATTGCGCAACTGATGTAAAAGCCCGTGAAAGGCTTTGCCGGTGTAGACGGGGTCAAGCAAAATTCCCTCGAGGCTGGCCACCTCATTGATTGTCTGGTAGACCTCAGGACCGGCTGCTCCATACCCAGGCCCGATAAAATTCGCATTTACATCAACCTCGAGAGATGAAAGATTGATCTCGTTTCCCGTCAAGCGGCTCCAGTGAAAGATATCCTCGCGAACTTTGTCCTCGAAGTAGGCTGCACTATCACATACTGCGTACCCGGTGACCTTCGTTTTAACTTGAAGCAACTGGCAACCCAGGGTCAAACCTGCCTGAGTTCCACCACTGCCGGTGGCACTTACAATATACTCTGGCTCAAAGCCTTGGCTGTGACAATCCTCTATTAGCTCCTGCGAAGCAGACAGGTACCCCCAAATCCCCAGCCCGTCACTAGCGCCAGTGGGAATACAAAGGGAGCGATGCCCCAGGCCCAGATATTCCTCTTGCCAATAAGCAAAGTTCCTTCCAAGTTCAGCTGTATATTCTTTGGGCGGATAGATAGATACTTTTGCACCAGCGAGATGGTCCAGAAGCAAGTTCCCATCCACTAAAGTATCAGGCTCTCCCCGCAAAATAAGGTGTACTCCAAGCCCTAGGCGCGCACCGACAAGTGCCGTTGTTCGACAGTGGTTGGATTGAATCCCCCCACAGGTAATCAAAGTGTCACAACCCCGGCTGAGTGCCTCTGCCGCTACAAACTCCAGCTTTCGCAGCTTGTTACCAGACATCCCAAATTCAGTCAGATCGTCCCTTTTTACCCAGATTCTGGGGCCACCAAAAGGAAGGGAGTAACGCTCACTGATTCGATCAAGAGGCTGCAGTGGTGTTGGCAGGTTGCCAAGACAAAGGCGCTCAGGCAACTCGACAAGCAGGCTTTTGGGCACAAGAGACTCCTTTTCTATGGACAGGGCTAATATTGGCGTCGTTGCTCTGTCTGTTTTTACAAAATTGCGGTCGTAGAAAGGGTTACTTAAAGACGAAAACAGCCTTCGTCATAATTCGAGTACCCACCTGAATTTTGTATAATTCTGAAAAGCCCATTATTTTTTGGATTATCGCGGGCTTCGATTCACGCTGACTATTAGCTTGCACTGCTCTTCCAAAAGATTTTTTCTATAAGGGATAACATAGAGTGCAAAGAATCAATCTCACAGAAACGAGAAAGCCCGGCAATCGCCGGGCTTTCTCAACTGGACAATTGTAAGATCAAGCCAAAAGGCTATCAGATCTTTTTAATTGTGCCTTTTGGCAAAACAGCGTGAACTGCCACTTTCTGGAATTTCAAGGACATGTTGTCCGCAACTTCCAGAACAATGTAGTCCTCATCCACCTTATCAACACGACCGAGCATACCACTGCTCATCACCACTTCATCACCTTTTTTCAGGGCACCAACCAGCTCCTGGTGCTCCTTTTGACGCTTGCGTTGAGGGCGAATAATAAAAAACCACATGAACGCGAACAGGCCCGCAAACATCAGCAAGGTAATCATTGGATTACCTTGTGGTGCCGGCGCTGCCTGCTGTGCCATCGCAGAGGGAATAAAAAAGCTCATGCAAAACCTCAAAGAGTCAGCCTATAAAATTGCCGCCAACTCTAACGGGTTTACCCCGTCGAGGCAACGGATCGGGCCGACCAGAGCAAGATCGGCCAAACCAATTTCCACTTAAAAGCGCTGGCGAACCTGGCGTCGATAGCCAGTAGGCGACATACCGGTCCAACGTTTAAAAGCGCTGGTAAAGCTGGTTCTGTCGGAGAAATCCAGAATCCTTGAAATTCCATCAACACTGAGCGCAGTATCCTTCAGGAAGTGCACTGCATGGCGAAAACGCACATGATCGCGCAGTGAGGCGAAGCTCAGATTGTGCTCTTGTAAACGACGCTGCAGTGTCCGGGTAGACATGCTTAAGTCGGAAGCAACGGGGCGAATTGCGAGAGAGGCCTTACCGATGCGCTGCTCAAGCACATCGATCACTCTGGCAGCAATGCCAAAGCTGGTAGCCTCGGGGGGAGCCAGCAGCTGGTCGAGGATATTCGGATCACCGGATATCCTAGCCTGCTGAAGGGATTTATCTTCAGAGAGCGAAGTCTGGTCGGGCTGAGTATGGTTCATCGAGCTGCTCCTTTTGAGTTCCGTGAGCCGCAGTTATTTTTCTATGTCCGCATCAAGCGAATCCCGATTGCCCCTGCCCACTCCAACACCAACTTCTTCAGCGGGCTACCACTCGATGCGGGATGCACCAAAAACAGACATCGAATCCTTCACAGAGATGTACAATTTTTAAACTAACCGCTCCGGCAATACCCCACAGAGACACACTCTCTCGCCGGCGCACCTTTCCTTTACAACGACCAGTATAGACCAAGAATTGAGAATGCAAGGGACGACAGCGGTTTTTTTCATCTTATTGTGCTGTATAGGGCAGAAATACATGGCTGCAGTGCTCGTTTTCCATGCCAAACACCAAAAAACAGGGCCCAGAGGCACCCAGAGCACCCGCTAAACTATCACTTGCGCCGAATTAACTAATCAAGATTCTCCCCAATCCAGTTAAGGACATCCTCGCTGTGAGTCTTGGTTTTGACTTTATCAATGATATGACGCAAGCGGCCGGTCTGATCAATAATAAAGGTAGTTCTGATCAAGCCCATGTATTCCTTACCCATAAATTTCTTCAAGCCCCAGCAGCCATACTTGTCCGCGATCTTATGATCTTCATCAGACAGGAGGTCAAAATTGAGTTCGTGCTTGTCGATAAAACGTTGCAGCTTGGCTTCTGGATCCGGGCTGACTCCGAGAACCACAGTATTAAGTTTTTCAAAGTCACTACTACTATCGCGGATACCACAGGCTTGGGTGGTACAACCTGGCGTCAGAGCTTTCGGGTAGAAATAAAGCACAACATTACTTTTGTCACGAAAGTCTTTAAGAGAAACCTTCTCACCACTTTGGTTGGTAAGAGTAAAAGCCGGTGCTAAATTGCCGATTTTGGGAAAAGCCATAAGAAATCCCCTGGGGAGTAGTTACAAATAATGTCGGGGATTATATCGAAAAGTGGATAGGGAGGACGCCAGTACTGCTGAGAAATCAGAATTGACGCAAGTGAAACTCCTGCTCCTTGCGAGCAATGATACCGATCCGACCCAGCTTCTGTACCAGCTCAGCCTTCTCCGCATCAGTGAGGAACTCCCCCACTTCCAGGCAGCCCTCAGGCCCACTGAAGCTCACTTTGGCCGGTTCAGCGGAGCTCGCCCCCATACGAACAAGAAGGGCCAGCTTATCTCGGGAAAACTCGCGGTGGTAAACACTCTGCTGCCTAAAGCCCTTACAGCAATCAAAAACCACCTGCTCATTATTAATTCGTATAACCTCACGACGTGTTCCCTCCATGCACACGTAGGCAAACAAAACCCCCAACAGCAGGATCTCAAGGCCGGCAAATGGCAGGATCATCCAGGCTCCAGCAAAGGCAAAGGCAAAGCTAATGCCCAAGGAGACTGCAACAAGAGAGAAAAACACCCATAAGTTGCCGGAAACCGACAGGGATTGATTCGGCTGTAAGAGAATACAGGCACAGCGGGAGGAGTGGCGGCCGACTTCTGTGACCATAGCAAACGCTTCCGACAAACACTTAACAATCAGTGTAGTGCCAGCATCCCAAGCCCACATCCGGCGGGCGACTCATTGGTTCAACCTTTAAGTCACACCATAAAAAAACCCGCACTAGCTGTGCGGGTTTTTAATGCCACCCTGTCTAACGACAGGCTGTCAATTCATTGCGATTATGGCAGCAGGTGAGCTACTGCATCACGCTCTTCCGCCAGCTCCTGCTCTGTAGCAGCCATTTTCTCGCGGGAGAATTCGTTGATTTCTACGCCTTGCACGATTTCCCAGTCGCCGCCTTTACAGGTGCAAGGGAAGGAGTAAATCAAACCTTCTTGAATACCGTAGGAACCATCGCTGTAAACAGCCATGCTGGTCCAATCGCCTTCAGCAGTACCCAACGCCCAATCGCGCATATGGTCAATAGCGGCGTTAGCGGCGGAAGCGGCAGAAGATGCACCGCGTGCCTTGATGATAGCGGCACCGCGCTGCTGCACGGTTGGGATAAAGTCGTTCTCGTACCAGTCTTGCTCCACTTTATCCATTGCCGGGGTGCCAGATACTTTAACCTGGTGAAGGTCTGGATACTGAGTGGAGGAATGGTTGCCCCAGATGGTCATGTGGGTAATGTCATTAACACTGGACTCAGTCTTATTGGCCAGTTGCGACAATGCGCGATTATGGTCCAGACGGGTCATAGCGGTAAAATTGCGTGGATCCAGGTCCGGCGCATTGCGCTGGGCAATCAAGGCATTGGTATTAGCCGGGTTGCCAACAACCAGAACTTTTACGTTGCGAGAGGCAACATCGTTCAGGGCCTTGCCCTGCGCGGAAAAAATTGCAGCGTTGGCTTCCAATAAGTCCTTACGCTCCATGCCCGGTCCACGGGGGCGCGCACCTACGAGCAGAGCGTAGTCAGCGTCTTTGAACGCAACAGTAGCGTCATCGCTCTGTACAATACCCGCGAGCAGCGGGAAAGCACAGTCTTCGAGCTCCATGGCAACGCCTTTTAGCGCTTCCAATGCCGGAGTGATTTCCAACAGCTGCAAAATAACTGGTTGATCTTTACCCAGCATCTCGCCGGAAGCAATACGGAACAGCAGCGAATAGCTGATCTGACCGGCGGCGCCGGTAACAGCAACACGAACAGGTGCTTTCACGATAGTTCTCCTCGTTTGTAAGCGGCCGCATTATAGGGCCTCGTGTGCAAATTTCACCTCAAGCGATAGAATTACTGGCTCAATTTCTTGGTGAATTTCTTTATCGTCCAACCAACGCATTAAAAGAACGATTATGCCAGTGCAATTTCTCGATAACGCTCTTGTAGAGAACAATAGACCTGGCCACTGTAATCCGCCGCAGAAGGATCGAGCTGCCCGGTAATTTCTGCCAGGTGTTCATTGTCTTCTCGACCAGCCCAGTTCTTTATATAAGTGCCTTCTTTATAACCGTTATCCTGACGAAAACGGTTGAGTACATTTTTACCAACATATCGCTGGTACAGTTCAGCAAAGGGCATTGCCACATCTGCAAGTAATTGTGCAAAACCACCCAGATCGAACTGCTTACTGGCCAAAGTATTGAGCGTGAAAGATTCCAGGTTCTCGCGAAAATCACCTGGGGCCCGCAATCCCTTTTCTATTTCACCCAGCATAGTTTCAGCCACTTTCTCAGGTGACCCCTGCTGCAACTCCAGGCTAAGACCAAAGTGCCAAATATCTACCAGCTCAAGCTTTACTTGGTCGATTTCCGGCTGTTGTTTTTTCCACCACTTCCAGCCATAGTGATCAAGTAACTCTGCACTCTCTACCCAGATCGCCCGGTACCAGGCAAAATTCTGGGCCCGCCAATTTTCATTGACCACGGTATTAATTTCATCTTGCAGGGTCAGCATGACCTGCAACTGCTGCTTCATCATTCGGGTACTTCCTATAGTCGGGATCAGGCTAGGCTGCCCGCGGGAATAATCTGAAAAAGTTTTCTGTAGTTATTTCAGCCAGCTGTTCGTAGGGGATGCCACGCAATTCGGCAATAAATTCTGCCACCTCACGCACATAAGCTGGAATATTGGCTTTGCCCCGGTAGGGAACCGGCGCTAAGTAAGGAGAATCAGTCTCCACCAGCAAGCGGTCCAGTGGTAGCTTACGCGCAACATCGCGGAGCTCCCCAGCATTCTTGAAGGTGACAATACCAGACAGAGAGATGTAGTAGTTAAGATCCAAGGCGGATCTTGCCATCTCCCAGTTTTCGGTGAAACAGTGCAGTACACCAGCTGTTTCCAGGTTTCCATGTGTACGGATCAAATCGATAGTATCTTCACGTGCATCGCGGGTATGCACAATTACCGGTAATTGCGCACTCCCTGCAGCCTGTAAATGGGCGATAAAACTCTGCTGCTGAACATCTTTGGTTTCTGTACTGTAATAGTAGTCAAGGCCGGTCTCTCCCAACGCTACCACATTGGGACGTTTGGCCATTGCTATCAACTTGTCAACACCGGCCAAACCAGATTCCACATCGAGCGGATGGATACCTACCGAACAGACAACATCGCGGTAGCGAGAAGCGATTTCAACAACTGCGTCGGCATTATCGAGGCTGATGCCAACACAAAGGAACTTACCAACACCACGATCGCGCGCCAATTCAAGCACCGCATCGAGGTCACCATCAAATTTATCGAGCTTTAACCTGTCCAAGTGACAGTGAGAATCTACGAGCATGTGTAAGTTACAACGTATGAGTGGGTCGGCTGGACTCAAGCGTACCGGCCAAATAGGTTTCTATCTTGTTTTGCGCAATATTATCTTTATCGCCAAACTGAACCCCAATCCCGGGAGTTCTGTTACCCTGGGCTCCATTCGGAGTAATCCAAATCACCTTACCTGCCACCGGGATCTTTTCCGGCTCATCCATTAGGCTCAGCAGCAGGAACACTTCATCGCCAAGACTGTAAGATTTATCGGTACTGATAAATAAGCCACCATTCTTCACAAAGGGCATATAAGCCGCGTAGAGAACTGACTTGTCTTGAATCTTCAGCGATAGGATGCCGTTGCGGGCACCGCCTCCCATGGCTTTCATGCTCAACCTCAATGTTCTTCAATGATGCGCTAACTTATCTGAGCGTACTGATTCTGTCCAGAAACAGCGCTTTTTCATCTTTTTCGCACCTGTAATTATAAATTTGCAACCTACTGAAAAGCGGCACTAGACAGTAAAGAGCCTTGCCCAGCGAATCATCAACTCCTCAAGCAGCAGGCGACGATTGGGGTTAGCCCCGCTCTTTAACCCTTTGCGCGCTTGCAGTAGGTGATCATAGAACCCAAAGAGAGGACGCAAACCCTCCTCCCCACCACCAGGTAAACGCTGTAAAAGCGCCATTAATTGGGCATCACCGGTCAAATCACAACTGCGTACCTGGGCCATTTGCGAGATCCACTGCTGCCAAAACTGCAGAAGCTGCTCTATTTCTGTGCACTCCGGAGGAGCCTCCCAACGCCCGGCAACTGCAACAGCACTGGTGCGCCCTTCAGCAATACTCGTGAGCTCCCGCAGGAACTTTTCACGTACTTCACGGGCTTGGGGCTCTGCCAACTCAGCCGCCAACAGGGGCGCACCACCAGACAGAGCCAGCGCACGCCGTGCCAGCTGTTCTTCCAGGCCTTGATTGTGCAGCCACTGCAAAGCCACTTCCTCTGCTGGAGAGGGAAAAGTAATCGACTGACAACGGCTGCGGATCGTTGGCAACAGCCCAGCAGGAGAATCACTAATCAGCAAAAAAATAACCGATGCCGCCGGTTCTTCAAGATTTTTTAGCAGGGCATTAGCAGCATTGATATTCATCGCTTCCGCCGGTGCCAGCCAGACCAACCGCGCCCCACCGCGGCCACTAGTCCGCGAGACAAAATCACCCAATTGGCGAACCTGCTCCACCTTAAGTGGAGAACCGGCTTTTTCCGGTTCTATTCTCAGGAAGTCTGGGTGGGAACCAGCCTGCCACAAGCGGCAATCTTTACAGCCTCCACAAGCCTGGCCACCCTGCGGTTGTTCACACAACACCAACGCAGAAAAAGCTTCAGCAAATGCGCGTTTACCCAGGCCAGCCTGCCCTGTTAGCAGTAAAGCATGTGGGCAGCGCCCTGCCCGCCACTGGGCTCCAATGCGCTGCCACTGCAAGGCCTGCCAGGGCAACAGCTCGGGGATAGGTATATGTTGAAATGTTTCAGACACTGACAATTGCCAAGTTTAGATCCAGGAAATTTTTTTAAATGAACACGCCCACTTTGCCAAAGAAAGCGGATATCCGAATCAAATCAGCAGGCGCTCCAGCTCCTGGCCAAGATCCCGCTGCACCTGCTGCAGGGGCTGTCCGGCGTCAATGATGGCGTAGCGGGAAGGTGAAGCCTCGGCACGTTTGCGATAGGCGTGACGCACTCGTTGAAAGAAGCCCAAATGCTCACTTTCAAAACGATCGGCAGCACCGGTATTCGCTGCTCGTTGTAAGCCAATCTCCGGATCGAGGTCCAAAAGCAATACTTTGTCGGGACGCAATGTACCCTGTACAGTATTTTCCAGTTGTTCAATCAGTGGCCGGTCCAGTTGGCGACCACCACCCTGGTACGCATAAGTGGCATCTGTAAAGCGATCACAGATTACCCACTCACCACGCTCCAGCGCAGGTAGGATAACCTGGGCCAGATGTTGGGCACGTGCTGCGAACACCATCAGCAGCTCAGCGGTCGGATTCACAGGCTCTTCACGCTTCGCCAGGAGCAATTCTCTCAACTGTTCTGCCAAAGGCGTACCGCCAGGCTCACGGGTTTGAATAAACGGAATATTACGGTCTGTTAACCATTGGGTAATAAATTTCAGGTTGGTTGATTTACCAACACCTTCACCCCCTTCCAGGGTTATAAATTTTCCGCGCGACACTGTAACTAATTTCCTTTTGCTGGACTGGAGCGGTAATCCGCTCGTCGCTTCAGCTGATACTCTCGCACTGCACGGTTGTGCTCTGTCAGAGTTGTCGAAAAATGATGGGAGCCATCCCCCTTCCCCACAAAGTAAAGACTCCTGCCCGGCTTCGGGTTTAATGCAGCCCTAATAGCTGCACGTCCAGGCAAAGCAATCGGTGTAGGTGGAAGCCCATCGATTACATAAGTATTGTAAGGAGTCGATTGGCGCAAATGGGCGCGGGTGAGATTACCATCATAATCCTCTCCCAGCCCATAAATCACGGTGGGGTCTGTCTGCAACCTCATTCCCTTGTGCAACCGGCGAACAAAAACCCCCGCAATCTCGCTGCGCTCGGAAGGCTGCCCGGTTTCCTTCTCTATCAGCGAAGCCATAATCAGTGCCTCGTAGGGGGACTTGTAAGGAAGGTCATCCCCTTTAGCCTGCCACTCTTCCTCGAGAACCTGCCGCATACGCTCATAAGCTTCTCGCAGGAGTTCGATATCGGTAGTACCGGATCGGTAAACATAAGTATCCGGGAAGATCCACCCTTCCACAGCGCCTTCGTCAAGCCCCAGTGCTTTAGCTGCAGCGCTGACAGTTCTGCCCGCTTCAGATTTTACAATATTCCGCCCGGACCTGATTTTTTCCAGGGCTTGTCGAAACGTCCAGCCCTCAACCAGAGTCACCCGGTAACTGGTGACCTCTCCTCTATTCAGGCGCGCAATCAGATCCATAGCAGTGCTACCGTGGGGCACCAGATATTCCCCGGAGTGAATATCGGTTTTACCTTCCCAGTAGGCGTAGGCGAGAACCAGGCGCGGCCAGTTGATTACACCTTTGGTCTTCAACTCCCGGAGGGTTTTCGAAAGACTACCGCCCTTTTCTACCTGCAACTGTAAACCGCTTTCCTGCAGCTGAAGCGGTGTCGCCAAGGCTGCCTGCAGCACCCATGCAGAAGCTGCCACCAGCACGCACGCCAGGAGAACGCTGGCAAAAAAGGCCTTCCATAACTTACCGAGGGCGCCGGCCCGCTTTTTCTTCACCACAATGCTTCCACGATCAACTGCTGTAACCTCCGCGCACCAGGTCCTATCGACCAACTTTTATAGCCAATAATCTCGACAACAGGTATTACTCCGCGAACACTGTTGCACAGGACCACTTCATCTGCCTCACAAAATGTCTCGATGTTCATATCCTGCTCCTGCCACCGGATATGACCGGAAAGCCAATCCAGCATAACCCCATGAACACCACACCTGGTCAAATTTGGAGTTACCCAAGTATTTCCAAATCTCGCCAAGAGATTACAGCGCAGGCTCTCAATTACTCGGCCCGAATCATCAAATATCAAACCGTCGAGGCGTTCACCATCAGGCAGCTCGGCTCTCGCAGCATTATATCGACTGCGATCCAAAAATTTGCAGCCCAAGTTCTTACTTTCCGAGCTGAGCAGCCTAGTGTGGCAAGGATACAGGCGAGCACCAAGCTCCTCTTCAAGACCGCGCATCAGGGGCAGGAAAGCTAAGTCCCAGCACTCACGCCCATCGACAAACCCTACACGAAGTCGTGCAACTGCTGCATTTTGACTACATTTAGCAGCCAATTTTTTAATAAAGCGGTCAATATCAGAAAGAAGCAGTGCGCTGAGGGCAGAGCTGCGTACCAGCCGAGATCGGTGTAGAGACCACAGCGGCAGACTTCCGTTGTGACAACGCATGGTTTCGAGGATTCCATTTGCATAGTCACTATCGGGCACCAGTTCGCTAGCCCGGCGCCCTTTTCGGTAGAACTGCGGCAACTTGGACATACTCTCCTCGGGGTGAGAGTTGCCCGCCCTACGGCGGGCAGGCAGGGTCAGACTCGCTTAAAAATCAGCGAGCCATTAGTGCCACCAAACCCGAAGGAGTTGGATAACACAGACTCAATGGCTGTTGGCTGCGCCTCTTGGGGCACTAAATTAATATCGGCGCACGCCTCATCTGGTTCATAGAGGTTCATCGTGGGCGGGGCTATTTGGTCACGTAGCGCCAACACAGAGAATACCGCTTCGATCGCACCGGCAGCGCCCAAAAGGTGACCTGTCATAGACTTAGTGGAGCTAACAGCTAGTTTTTCAGTGTTACCTGCAAAAACCTTCTGAACAGCCTCGATTTCCGCTTTATCCCCCAGAGGAGTGGAGGTGCCATGGGCATTGATATACTGGATCTCATCAGCATTCATGCCTGCATCCTTGAGCGCATTCTGCATAGATAGCGCCGCACCCGCACCATCTTCCGGTGGCGACGTCATGTGGTGGGCATCACCACTCATACCAAAACCGCTCAATTCCGCATAGATATTCGCACCACGTGCTTTGGCATGCTCATACTCTTCCAGCACAAGTACTGCAGCCCCCTCACCCAGAACAAAACCATCCCGGCCTTTGTCCCAAGGACGGCTGGCAGTTTGGGGATCATCGTTACGTGTCGAGAGCGCCCTAGCTGCACAGAATCCACCGAGCCCGACAGGAGTGGTCACCATTTCTGCACCACCACACACCATCACATCGGCATCACCATACTGAATCGTACGCATGCCAAGGCCCAACGCATGAGTGCCTGTTGTACACGCCGTGGTCACCGCAAGGTTCGGCCCACGCAGGCCGTACTTAATAGACAGATTACCAGCGACCATATTAATAATGGCACCAGGCACAAAGAAAGGCGATACGCGGCGAGGTCCCTTCTCCGCAATTAACATCGCATTGTCTTCGATGGCCATAATGCCACCCATTCCGGAGCCAATGCAGGTCCCCATGCGCTGGGCACCCTCGCCACTCACCTCCAGACCACTATCCTGCATAGCCTGGATACCTGCAATCAAACCGTATTGCAGAAAAGTATCCATCTTGCGCGCATCTTTCGCGGGCATATAAGGAGTGGGATCGAAATCTTTTACCGTAGCTGCAAAGCGGGTTGAGAAAGCTGAAACATCAAAGGTTTCTATCGGAGCTGCGCCAATGGCCCCCTTCAGAATGCCAGACCAAGTTTCTCCTACGGTGTTACCCAACGGGCTGACTACGCCCATTCCGGTTACAACAACTCTTCTGTGCGACACTGCGGTCCCCCCGAAACTCTTGCGGCCGCTGCACTCCCCCCGTACGGTGAGGGAAACAACATTCGGCCAGCAGTCACAATTCCATAGTGCTCATAAAAAGAGAGCCGCGCTATGTAACATAGAACGGCTCTCAGAATCGCTTGGCTACGTACAGACACTATGCTGTTCGCGCCTAAACTACCCAGCAGGAATTAACCAAGGTTGTCCTTGATATAATCCATTGCCAGCTGAACAGTAGTGATTTTTTCGGCTTCTTCGTCAGGGATTTCAGTTTCGAATTCCTCTTCCAAAGCCATAACCAGCTCAACTGTGTCGAGTGAGTCCGCGCCCAGATCTTCAACAAAAGAGGCTTCAGGCTTTACGTCTTCTTCCTTCACGCCCAGTTGTTCAGCAACGATCTTTTTAACGCGCTCTTCAATGCTGCTCATGATTCAATTTAACTCCTAGTGGGTAAAAATCTGTTTTAGTCGTTATTGTTATTTCACCAACTTAATTGACGGTGATAACGACCGGCTCACACAGCTTTTGGATAATTCAGAGGCCATTGTACCCCAAGTTTTTAGGGATGTAATGTACGGCCCTGCACCACCATCAGCAAATAACAAAATACTCCTAAAATCAATGAGTTAAAGAAGTATTTTTAAACAAACATCAGGTCATGTACATGCCGCCATTGACATGAATTGTCTCACCAGTGACATATCCTCCGGCATCGCTTGCCAGGAAGGCTACCACAGATGCGATTTCTTCGGGCTGACCAAGACGGCCCAAGGGGATTTTACCAAGTAGCGCTTCGCGCTGAGCTTCTGGCAACACCTTGGTCATATCTGTATCAATAAAACCCGGAGCCACAGTATTTACGGTAATTCCACGAGAACCAATCTCGGCTGCAAGGGACCGCGCAAAACCAGCAACACCCGCTTTAGTAGCCGCATAATTGCTTTGTCCGGCATTACCCATGCTACCGACTACAGAGCTGATATTAATAATTCGCCCCCAGCGAGCCCTGGTCATATCCCGCAAGCAGGTTTTGGTCATACGAAAAACTGCAGATAAGTTAGTTTCAACAACAGAATCCCACTCATCGTCCTTCATGCGCATCAGCAGGTTATCTTTAGTGATACCTGCGTTATTTACCAAAATCGTTGGCACGTCAAAGTCATTCTTTATGGCAGCATGAAGTCCGGCAATACTCTCCGCACTGGTAACATCAAGCACCATACCAGCTCCCTTGATACCCTTTTCAGCAAAGCGCGTGCTAATTTTTTCAGCACCGCCTTCACTGGTGGCAGTGCCGACCACTGTTGCCCCCAGGCTACCCAACATATCTGCAATTGCCGCACCAATACCGCGGCTGGCACCGGTAACCAGGGCTACTTTGCCCTCCAGGGAAATCATTAGGCTCATACTCGCTTTATCCTTATTCAACCAATGGCAGTCGCCAAAACACTACTCAGACCGCTGTAGCTCTCAGTGCCTCATTGAAATTACTGGGGCTGTCGATGTTGTGGCAAGCAACACTGCGATCAATACGCTTTGTCAATCCAGCCAGCACCTTGCCTGGCCCACACTCAACCAACTGCGCAGCGCCATCGGCGATAATCTTGCGGGTACATGCAGTCCAGCGTACCGGGCGATAGATTTGCTCAATCATTAGAGCCTTAATTGCGGCAGGATCCGGTTCAACTCCCGCATGCACATTGTGCACAACCGGAATTTCAGGTGTGTTAAATTCCGCCGCTTCAATCTGGGGAGCAAGCTTCTCCGCCGCTGGGCGCATCAACTCTGTGTGGAACGGGGCACTTACCGGCAGGGACATTGCTTTCTTAGCGCCGGCAGCCTTGCAGGCCTCTATAGCACGATCAACCGCTGCGCTATTGCCGGCAATCACTATTTGCCCAGGAGAGTTGTAATTTACAGCGGAAACCACCTCACCTTCTGCAGCACTGGCACAAGCAGCTTCCACAGCCTCATCTTCGAGACCTATCACTGCAGCCATAGCACCTGTACCCACAGGAACCGCTTCCTGCATCAAACGACCGCGCTCCCGAACAAGATGCACTGCATCTTTAAAGACCAGCACTCCAGCACAAACCAGGGCAGACCACTCCCCCAGGCTATGCCCCGCCATACGAGCAGGCTGGGCTCCCCCACGGGCACGCCACAGGCGATACAGGGCTACACTGGCAGTCAAAAGAAGAGGCTGGGTGCGCTGAGTGAGATTGATCGCCTCTTGCTCACCGTTCTGGCAGAGATCCCACAGATCATAACCAAGAACCTCTGAAGCTTCGGCGAAAGTGGCCTGGATTTCGGGAGCCTCTTGAGCAATCTCAGAAAGCATACCGATCTTCTGAGATCCCTGCCCCGGAAAGACAAATGCAAGCGCAGCATTGGTCATAAGATATCCTTAAACCTATTTGGCAAATTTCAGTAGGAGGGGGAACGTACTTCCTACCCCATTTCCTTTGAGTTTCGCTCGCCAGCCTGGGCCATAGCGGCACCAACCTTGGCGGCCAGGTTGGCATCAGCACATTCCTTCGCCGTCACCATTGCCCGGTAAAAAGCCTCGCTACTGGCTCCTCCGTGACTTTTGATCACGTTGCCCTTCACCCCTACAAAGCTGGCGCCATTATAGCGAGCGGGTTCCACCTGTGTACGCCATTTTCGCAACAGCTTTATGGCTAATTGGCCAAAAAAACGCTTGAAACACCCCTTTTTCTCGATAGTGAACGCTTTTTGACCCATTAGTCGAATCACACCCTCAGCGGACTTCATCGCCACATTTCCCATCAACCCATCGCAGACAACCACATCGACAGAACCGGTAAATATGTCGTGCCCTTCCACAAAGCCCACATAGTTGACCTCTGGATCCGCCTCAAGCAGCTCTGAAGCGCGACGAATCTCAGCAGTCCCTTTGTGTGCCTCCGAGCCAATATTCAGTAAAGCGACCTCAATACTCTCGCGGGGGATAGCCGTATGAATGTGCTGAGCTTCAATACCCATACGCGCAAACTGCAACAAATCTTCCGCGCTACAACCAACATTCGCACCGAGGTCCAAAAGATAGCAGGAGCCGTGGCCGGAAGGGACCGATTTGCCCAGCGCGGGCTTTCGAACGCCATCAATATTACCCAGTATGCTACGACTCAGGGCCAACAGCGCGCCGGTATTTCCCGAGGTAACCATAGCCTGGGCATCACCACTGGCAACCGCCTTCAAGGCCTCTGCCATAGTGGAGCCACGCTTGCGTCGCACGGCCTGCAGCGGATTACACTCTTGCGTAACAACCTGGGCGCAATCGACTATTTCAAGACGGTTAGAAAATCGGGTTTTGTGAAACTCAAGGATCAGAGTCTCAAGCTGCGCGCGAGGGCCAAATAACTTCAGCTGCGCATTGGGGAAATTTTGAAGAAATCTAATACAGGCCGGAACGACAGAGCGGGGACCTAAGTCCCCGCCCATTGCATCCACGGCCAATCGCAATTGGCTGGACAAGGCTTACTCTTCTTCGGAGCCGCCGCCGATTTCAATCACCTTGCGACCGCGGTAGAAACCGTCTTTGGTCACGTGGTGGCGACGATGCTTCTCACCGGTGGTAGGGTCCACAGAGAGAGTTGCACCAGCACCCAGGGCGTCGTGAGAACGGCGCATGCCGCGACGGGAACGAGTCTTCTTGTTTTGTTGAACAGCCATTGCTAGCTCCTAAAATAAACAAATTTCACTGGAACCGGGGCGCCTACCGGCGAGCCCAAACTCCTCGAATAAATCTAGGACTTACCCGAAGAACCCTTCAACTGCTCCAGCACTTTAAAGGGGTTTTCTCGTTGCTCACCCGCCTCCGCTTTCTCCTCACCGACATGAAAACTGTCCCTGGAGACGCATTCCTCATCGTGATAAGCCACCATCGGCAGATTGAGCAAAATTTCATCTTCAAGGATCTGGTGCAGGTTTAGCTCCTCGCTTTCCTGGATCACCGGATCCAGATCCTTGGGGAGGGCTTTACCCTGCTCCTCAGACCAAACGATACCCCAGCAAAACTGTGCCTCAATCTGCTCACGCACTGGGTGCAGGCAGCGCTGGCACAGCAGCTCAACAGTACACGACACTTTGCCGTTTACAGTGAGATGACCTTGCAGATCGCGCCCAAATTGCAATTCAGACACGACCTCCCCATCCACAGATTCCACGGCTGTACGCAGTCGATCCAGTGGTTCCCACGGCAAAATACCGTCTAAATACTGTTCACGCTGCACCAATTTCCGAGCATCAATGCTCTTTGGTAATACTGATTTTGAGGGGGCTATCGACATAAGCGCGCAATTCTATGGACTCACTCTACCCTTGTCAAAACAATTAAGGCGCTGCAGTATCGCGCGGTCACAAACTTCGACCAATCAATTACGGAAACACCCCCTGGAATGTCTCTTTCACTGATACTGGCCTCAAGCTCCCCCTACCGCAGAGCATTACTAGGGCAATTGCACCTCTCCTTTGAACATATTGCACCCCAGATAAATGAGGAGGCAAAACCCGGGGAGAGTGCCAACGCTTTAGCCCTGAGGCTCGCTGAGGAAAAAGCTCACGCACTGGCGCCAAAGAACCCTCAATCGCTGATTATTGGCTCCGATCAGGTAGCAGAGTGCAATGGCCGCATCCTGAGCAAGCCAGGTAACCGCGAACGGGCAATCACCCAACTCCGCGCCTGCTCCGGCAACAAAGTTACCTTCTTCACCGGGTTATCCGTGCTTAACAGTACGACCAAGAGACAACTGAGCTCAGTAGAAATCTACACCGTTTACTTCCGCCAGCTCGGTATGGAGCAGATAGAGCGCTATATAGATCTGGAGGAGCCCTACGATTGCGCGGGCTCATTCAAAGTTGAAGGGCTAGGTATCACGCTCTTTGAAAAACTAGAGGGCTCAGATATCAACACTCTGGTGGGCCTCCCCCTGATTCGCCTGGTAGATTTCCTTGGTGAATTCGGCATCAGCCCACTAGCACCAGCAACTAGGGAACCAAAGGCGGCCAGCTAAGCAGGCCTGAGAACTCATCAATTATGGCCTTGGGCCGACATTCCTGCAGCCTGGTAGGGCAATGGGCGCCATAACTAACACCGATGGACGGCATCTCAATAGCCGCTGCCATGTCCAAATCGTAAACCGTATCACCAACCATGACAGCTTCCTCAGCCTTATGGCCGGTTTCAGACAGCAACTCGCTTAGCATCAGTGGATCAGGCTTGGAGGCAGTCTCATCGGCACAGCGACTAGCGACAAACAAATGCCCCATTCCATGCTCTTTGAACTCGCGATTGAGGCCCCGGCGACTTTTACCTGTCGCCACTGCCAGCTGATGTCCGGCACAAAGCAGCTTATCGAGGGTATCCAACACCCCATTGAAAAGCGGCAAGGGTTCCACCCTCGCAGCCATCCACTCCTCTGAGTAAAACTGCCGCAAAGCCAGCTTATCCTCACTTACAGCTTCAGGGAAAAGTGTTGCCACAGCCTCTGGCAGGCCGAGTCCGATAATATTGCTTACCGCCTCAGGTGCCAGGACCGGCAACCCTACCCGCTCAGCCGCTCGCAACATGCAAGCGACAATACGCGACTCAGAATTACAAACTGTGCCATCCCAATCGAGAATAACCAACATACAACCAGCAGACCTATTCTTCCCGCAACTTCTTCAACAACGCCTCTAACTCGCCGGGCAGGGGCGCTTCAACATGCACCCTCTCACCGCTGGGGAGCGAACAACGGACCGAAGCGGAGTGGAGAAACAGACGCTTTAGCCCGCGGGAGCGAAACTCCCGGTTTGTGTCATCTGGGGTATATTTAGCATCCCCAGCTAAAGGGCAACCCACAAACTGTGCGTGAACCCGGATCTGGTGAGTACGCCCGGTCACTGGCACCGCCGAAACCAAAGTGGCCGCCTTGAAACGTTCAAGCAACTGAAAGCGTGTCTCTGAGGGCTTACCCTCAGGGTGTACTGACACCATACGCTCCCCACTCTTTAGGGTGTTTTTACGCAGGGGAGCCTCAACCAACCGCCGACCTCGAGGCCATTTGCCCACGGCCAGCGCCAGATAAGACTTGCCTATCTGGCCGTTACGCAATTCTGACTGCACATGCTGCAAAACGGCACGCTTGCGCGCCACCATAATGGCACCACTAGTATCACGGTCGAGACGGTGTACCAACTCTATAAAGCGACTCTGCGGATACATCTGCCGCAACACCTCAATCAAGCCGAGGCGCACGCCACTGCCGCCATGCACCGCAAGGCCTGCAGGCTTATTGATCACCATTAACCCATTATCATCATATAGTATGGATTCTTTCACCAGCTGGCGCAGCTGCTCTCCTGCAACAGGGGCCGGAGTTTGCTCGGCTGCACGGATTGGCGGCACACGCACCACATCCCCCGCCACCAACTTGTATTCCGCCTTAACCCGTCCTTTATTTACTCTTACCTCACCCTTGCGCAGGATTCGATAGATTCTTGAACGGGGCACACCTTTAAGGCGCGCCTGTAAAAAGTTGTCAATCCTTTGCCCTGCCAACTCATCCGGCACAGTTAAAAACTGCACGCCGCCAGAAGGGTTCCAGGTATCAGAGGGGCTATCGGCCTCAGCCGGTTTTTGGGGAGGTATACTTCGCATGACGCGCATCATAGCGCCGCAGCAGGGACAATTGAAGCACCCTCCTGCCCGTGCTATATTCGGCCGGCCTGAATTCCGCTGGTTTTCGGCCACTGGCAACTTCCCACATGAAGAGACAGCCATGGCTTCAGAGAAAATACCGCTGTTCGGCCGGTGCGCGGGAATGCCGCGTCATTGATAGAAACTTAGCTGATGAGTGCCTCCCAAAACGAGAACCCTATGGGGGCCTCAGCAGCAAAACAGCCCACTGTTAGGTGGGTAAATATCGCGAAGGTAAGACGGGCCGTGACCCGCAGCGCTTGAAAGGACGACTCATAAACTTGCGTCCCGCTTTGTAGAAAATAATGCCAGCGACCGCACTGGCTACCCGGGTGTTCCAGCTTCCACGTGCCCGGTGAACAAAATATAGAACACACAGATCGGCCAAAAGCCGAACTACAGAGCCCGTATTGATGACGCAAACCTTGCCACCCAGCTAGAAACTGACCGAAGGGTGGCGCCCAACCCGGCCATGGAAGCCTATGGCACAGGTACAGGGCGGTACTAGCAAAAGGTACTTAAGGAAGAACGGTGCTAACCAATAGCGCCAACGGATAGCAGCATCGTGAGGCTTATCCGGAGTTTTTGCAGTGAGAACAATGGGCGAACACTCGTCTCAAAAAGCCGCGTAGATCGAATTTGCGGCAGAGCCAGTGCCACCCAATTCCCTGCCCCGCTTTCCGGTCCTCTCCGGTAGGCGGCCAACAAGCAAGTCTGCGAACAACGGTGTCAAACCTTTGCGCAACGCAAGGAAAACGACACGCATGAAAAGAATGCTAATCAACGCAACCCAGCCTGAGGAGTTGCGTGTAGCCCTGGTGGACGGCCAGTGGCTGTATGACCTGGATATTGAGAACCGAACACGTCAGCAGAAAAAAGCCAATATCTACAAGGGCAAGATTACCCGCGTAGAACCTTCTCTCGAAGCCGCATTCGTTGATTATGGCGAAGAGCGTCACGGCTTCCTCCCTCTGAAAGAAATTTCCCGCGAATACTTCCTCAAGCAGCCCAAAGACATTGAAGGCCGCATCAAGATTAAAGATGTCGTCAAAGAAGGCATGGAAGTTATCGTACAGGTAGACAAGGAAGAGCGCGGCAACAAAGGCGCCGCCCTAACTACCTTCGTTAGCCTTGCCGGGCGCTACCTGGTACTGATGCCAAACAATCCTCGCGCTGGCGGTATCTCCCGCCGCATTGAAGGTGACGAGCGCTCGGAACTGCGCGATGCCCTGGCCAGCGTTGAGGTGCCCTCAGGCATGGGCATAATTGTGCGCACCGCAGGTGTGGGTCGTAGCGGTGAAGAGCTGCAATGGGACCTCAACTACCTACTGAAACTGTGGGTAGCCATAAAAGAAGAGGCGGACACCTCCAAAGCACCGCATTTTCTTTTCCAGGAAAGCAATGTCATCATCCGCGCTATTCGCGACTATATGCGTGACGATATTGGCGAAGTGATTGTTGACGACAAAGGCGCCTTCGAACTGGCAGCAGAATTTGCCCGCCAGGTAATGCCTCACTACGCAAATAAAGTAAAGTACTACGAAGATGCCATTCCACTCTTTAACCGTTATCAGATTGAAAGCCAGATAGAGACAGCCTTCGAGCGGGAAGTGAAACTACCTTCCGGCGGCTCTATCGTAATCGATGTTACCGAGGCACTGGTTTCCATCGACATCAACTCCTCCCGTGCCACCAAAGGTGGAGACATCGAGGAAACGGCCCGCAGCATTAACCTGGAAGCAGCAGACGAAATCGCCCGACAACTGCGTCTGCGCGATATGGGCGGCTTGGTTGTTATCGACTTTATCGATATGCAGAGCAAATCCAACCAGCGCGAAGTTGAAAAGCGCATGGAAAAAGCGCTCAGCATGGATCGCGCCCGAGTACAGGTTGGACGCATCTCCCGCTTTGGCCTCCTGGAAATGTCGCGCCAGCGCCTGCGCCCCTCCCTCGGGGAAACGACCTTCCGCGTCTGCCCCCGCTGTAGCGGCCAGGGCACTATTCGTGGCACCAAATCCCTGGCTCTCTCTATCCTCCGCCTGGTGGAAGAAGAAGCCAAAAAGGAGCGTAGCGCAGAAATTCGCGCCATCACCCCTGTGAATGTCGCCACCTACCTGCTCAACGAAAAACGCAAGGCTATTTCCCAAATCGAGTCCCGCAATAAAACCCGTGTAGTTGTAGTACCCAATGCGGATATCGAGACCCCGCACTTTGAAGTGCAGCGTCTGCGTGATGACGACACCGCAACCCTGGAAACCTCTTACAAGATTTCCGGTACTGTGGAAGAAACCATCACCAAAAAAGATGAGAAGCCGCAGCGCACTCCAGCCCAGCCGGCCGTACAGCAGATTGCCCACACCGCACCTGCCCCCACTCCGGAGAAAAAGCCAGAGCCGGGCCTGTTCAGCCGCCTGATGACTGCAATTGCCTCTCTCTTCAAGAGCGAAGAGACAGAGCCTAAAAAGCACCAAAAATCTAAAAACCGCGGCAAGGATTACCAGCGCGACCGCAACCGTAATCGCAACCAACGCAGTGGTCGCGGTAACCGCAATGGCCGCCCTACGCGCCGCAAAGACGATCGCCGTGATGATTCCAAACGTGAAGATCAGCGGGAAGAGAAACAACAGACCAAGCAATTTGAAGATCGCGAAACCGGCGCCGAGCGTGGCGAGAGTCAGCGCCGCCGCCGCCGTCGTCGCAGCAATGACAATCGCCGCCGGGATGAAAGCCGCAGTGTAGTGGCTGAGAACGAGAGCACTAGCGAATCCTTTGAGCAGACAGGTGATAGCGGCGAACAGCGCCCTGCGCGCCGCCCAAGCAATGTACGCGGTCGCCCACAGGCCCGCCGCCGCGGCCGCCGCACAGAAAATACTGCTGCAGCTGCCGTAGCCCAGAGCCAGGAAGAGCTGAATCGCGAAGTCAATGAAGCCATTGATGAAGCGGAAAGCGAAGCCAGGAAGTCCAAGGAATTTACTGCAGAAAACCATGGCGAAACACCCATGCGCAAGAGCGAGCGCCGGGAACAAAAACCAAAATCTACCCAGGCGCAACCCAAGCCAGCAGTAGAGATCCCTGAGCGTTCACCTGCGCCTGTGAAAACTGAGGTCGCAGCGGAAGCCTCTATCGAGCCCAAGCGAGCTGAACCCTACGCTGCATTTACTGCAAAAGTTGAAAGGGCTTCTACCCCTGCAGCGGAAGCGACTCCGGCACCCACAAAGGAAAAAGAACAAGCAACTCTCGCTGCCAAGCCAGAACCTGCAGTAAAAGTTCCAGCTGAAGGACCTGCTGCGACTCAAGTAGAAACAGAAAGCACAGCTCCAGCCAGAGAAGAACTGGCAGTTGAGGCAACACCAACCGCAGAAACTCTGACTGCAGCAGAAGCAACCCAGGCCGAACCGGAAGATGCCGAGGAAATCGCATTGTCCGAAGCCAATGAGGTAGCAGAAATACTGGAGCAGCACAGCGAAACCAGCGAAGTTACGGACCAGGTAGAAGTTGTGGCCGCAGAAGCTGAAGCTTCTGAAAAAGTTACCACTCCCGCCGCTCAAGGCCGTGCCAGCAATGACCCTCGCATCAACCCCAAGCCTCTGCTTGAACTTGCCATTGTGACTGAGCACCGCCAGGTAGGCTCCCAGCAACCACTGGACACCGCCCAACCTGCAGCGATCTCTCACAGCCCGCGCTCACTGTCCCGCCCGGCCAATGATCCGCGCCTGGCCCGCCAGACGACACGGGTAACCACCGAGGATGGTAGCGACCGCAATTCTGCAGAAGCTGGCTAAGTAAAGCCACTAGAGCCGCCAGCCCCTCTGGGACTGGCGGCTATTTATGCCCGACGTATTTGTCGGGACTGGTCAATAAACCACCTAACCTATTGAACTAATTAAAAAAAATCACAATGGCGCTTGTATGTAGCACGAAGCTATGTATAATGCGCAGCACAATTTGGTGGGGTGGCTGAGTGGTCGAAAGCGGCGGTCTTGAAAACCGTTGACTGTAACAGGTCCCAGGGTTCGAATCCCTGCCCCACCGCCATATAAAGTCTTGTAAATCATAGACTTACAAGCATCGAAGGGCGGTACCAATTTCCTTGGTACCGCCCTTTTTCGTTTACGTCTCAACAAAGTCTCAACGCAAAAATATCTCTTACTGCCAGGGAGGCGGGAAGTGCATGCCTTCATGGCGCCGGTACCCATCTCCAAGCTGAAAGAAAAAAGCAGAAAGCCATTTGAAAAGGAGTTTATATGGCAGCCTATAAGCTAAGCATGCGCGAGGAACTAGAGCGCAGGTATACCGAACTCAGACGGCAATCGATCCAAATGGCCAATGAGGCACTGGATCTACCGGATACCCGCCTTGCACTTGTCGATAGCGCCTCCTACGCGGCTTTCCGGCATTGGGAGAATCATCCCAACCGGAAGGTTGATTGGGACTGGCCTTCTTCCTGGATAAGCTGGAAACTCAAGTTCCCTAAACGATTTGAATCTGCTACTTGGGCTGGGAACCGTCTAGTAGGCTTCGCTATGGGGCGCCCAACCTATCATGCTACAGGGCTAAGGCTGGACTACATCGAGAAATCACCAGAAGCTGGGGAACCACATTTAGACCTAACCTATTTGGCCCTATACGCCTATGCCACTCTTCTCGGCGCTACGCATGTGAAAATCATGCACCCCATAAATAGTGATGTCCGAGATTACTATGAAAACAAAGGGTTCCAGTACGACCCCAAAAGCGACAGCTGTACCCGGAGAATTATTTGATGAATGACAAAATCAAAGACTTCAATACTGCTCATGATGAAAAGCTCAAAGGGCTTTCCAAAGAAGAGCGAGCAAAAGCTGGGCTAAAGAAGCTGGCTCAACAAATGAGAGCAGAGAAAGGCAAGATCAAAGAGCCTGAAGGCTTGGCATCCGGCAAAAGTGACAAAGACGGAAAAATGATCATTGATCTCGATAAGGACCATGACGATGAGTAACAAGGCGCTAACCGACAAAGAAAAACAGTTCACTGTTCTGCCCAATGAAGCAGATCCCAAAAGTTCGTACACAAAGGCAAAGAAAGCAATCTCAAAGGCGTTAGCTGAGATCAAGAAAGGTAAAGGCACAAGATAACCGCCTGTCCAACGCTGCCATTACGAATCAAGCCAGAGCGCGCCAGCCCTAGCTACAAAGATGCTCCTGTCGCCCTCTTCCCTTGTAGCCCGTACCAGTATTCTGAGGTTCTGATCAGTGAAAAATCTGTTCAAAGCTCTTCAAAACCTTTCATTTTGTGAAATCCCCATTGGCTGCAGGCCCCGCACCAGCTCAGGCCCTAGCCTCTTGTGCCATTTCATCAACTAAAAGAGTGCCCAAAATCGGCAGGCGTGGGGAGGAGTGACCGACGCCCCTTTTTGCTGCACAATTATTGATCACAGATAATCAGAGGGAACTGGTAATGCGTATTTTTACGGGGTTTTTAAAGGTAAGTGCGTATTTGGTCGCTTTATCGGGTTGCCAAGACGCAATGAAGAAAATTGAAATCTATCCAACGATAGATAACCTAGTAGAAATTGAATCAGATCGACTCAAAATCATAGAAGCCAGGAGCGCTGATGACGGCATCCAGATTACGCTAGGTGAATCATCTAGCAACCGCTGTAATATTCAAATCCAAAATAAAAAATTAGGGTCAAAAATTATGTACAACTCCTTAGAGGATCAACCCGGAGGAGTTAAAGCCAGCTGCCAATGGAACGGTAAACACTTCAAGCAGTCTCGCAAGCACTTCACCTCCCTTGCTCTAAGGCTTGAAGAGGATTCAATTACTATTGACCTTCAACTAGCTGATCCAGGCAACAATCATTTTTTAGCTTTCACACTCTTTGAAACCTCATTATCAAACCAGTTAAAAACGAAAGGACAGATGTAAAGTGGGATTAATCTATCACTACACTGATATCAATGGACTTCACGGAATTATCGGTGAAGGTGAATTTTGGCTGACTGACAATCGTTTCCTCAATGATCACACTGAAGGAAAATACGCAGAAGCTATACTAAGTGAATTTAGTAGCGAAATACTAAGTGAATGTAACAAAGATCACAGCATAGATATTCTTTCAGAGCTAATGCAAGAAAATCATATAGATGGGGGCGGTAGAATATATGTTGGATCTTTCTCTGAAGAAAACATTTTAAGTCAGTGGCGTGGTTACTGCCCGAAAGAAGGTGGATACTGCATAGGTTTTGACATGGCTCAACTCAACGATATATCTGGCTTTCAACTTGAAAAATGCAATTACAACAAAAAAAAGACTATCAACCAATGGAAAAATTTAGCAAATCGCATCAATGCAGACTATGAAAAAGGTGCCGGACCACAGAAATATATAATTCATGAATCTGCTTGGGAAAAAGCATACCGTATAATTCCGGGAATTCGCTATTCAGCAGAAATAAATAAAATTAAGATGACTAACAAACACCCTGACTACATAGATGAAAGGGAAACAAGGATATTTAAATTCGCAAAACCAAAAACAGAAAGCAAGAACAGTGAATTTAGAGCAAGACTAGAAGAAGATCCAGAAGTTCACTTCAGGAAGTCGAAAGGAGGCTTAGTGCCTTACATCAAACTTCAGGGTATCGACACCCTCGTAAAGAAAGTACACATCGGGCCACAGGGTGATACAGACCTAAACATGTTGGCACTTGAAGAATTTAAGAATCATAATAAAAAACTGAAATTCGATATAGAAAAGTCAAACACACCACTTCGATAAGAAAAGGGAACAAGAACCTCAAAGCCCCCCACTCACAGAAAACAAAGAATTAAAGCAACCGTTTCTAGATAAACATAAAGGATGTTAAAGAAGGGTCTTGATATGCACAGAAGTCTTCACGAAAAAATGGTCAGCATACTAACCAAATCTGAAGTAAAAGAAGACGCCTCACTCTGGGAATACCCCTTATTTACATACACATTGTATATAGGAATAATTGTCACACTCACTTCAATAGTGACGATTTCTATATTACTGGAAATTCAAACAACCGGAGAGGGTGCGAGATATGAAGCTTGCATATCTATGAACTGCATCAACAATTTCTTTATATATTTTTCACCCGCAATAAAAATATGTACAGGCTTTCTTGCAGTCCTTGGTGTTATTGCCCTTGTATTTCGTAGTGAGCAAACAGCCACTCAAATCTCAAATGCCAATAAGACACATAATTACGAATTATCAAGAAATCGTGAACTCTGGGAGCACGAACAAGCTAAGACAGCCTTTAGTCAGTTTTTTCAACACAAAGAAACATTTTTTTCTCTTATAAATTTTTATGAAGAAAAATTTCAGATCACCTTTCACAACAAGCCAACGATGTATAAAGATTGGTTTTCCGGGAGTACTGTAACCACTTTTGACACACGACTATACGATTATTCTGGAGGGCCAATATCTGCATCAACACATCTAATTTCATTTGCAAAGGAAGCTAGTAAATGCTCGATCACATATGCATTTTCAGAAATCCAGCTAGCACACCAAAGATACACTTTAATTAAAGCTTTAAACGACTTAAGAATTCCTCAAAACTCCCACATATCAAAATCCATTCAGGATGATACTTTTACACTCGGTAGCTTTGAAAAATTGCTAGAAATAACTCAGGGGATACTAGAAATATCCTCCAACGATATTACAATGCATAGCTTTTTATCTACTATGGCAGAAATATATGAACGTTCTGGATCTTTGTTTAGGCAAATCAATAGACGCCAAAAAACACCAAATGACCGAGTTTTAATATGTATATTTGGTGAATGGTATGAAGCGCTAGATGGGCCAGCTATAGGATATACATACTCTAACCAAGAAATAGACTACCACCTTAGATTTTTTTCTTGTCCAAAAACAGAGAAGTATTTATATCCTTCATTTGAAACCCGTGAAGAAATAGCGGAAGGCAGTTTAGACGAATGTGTTGAGATCAACATCATAGATGAGGATGAATGGGAACAAGCCACCCAATGAAAATAAAATCAGTATTAGCTCGCAACTTCTAACCCACATACGATGCTGGTACAGCGTTTATCCCATGCGGGGGCTTTTCCTGATTCCGGGGTGATAATTTTGATAAGCACCACGGATCACTGTGGTGCTTTACTTAGTTATAAATTCACAAGCCCACACCTAAGCATGGGTATTCCCTCTCCACCAGTACCCCGCCCCGCTCAATCGAGTACTCAGTAAACTTGCCTGTCACAATATCCAGAATTTGCAGCCAGGAATAAAACTCCGCCTTCTTTGATTTCGCAATCTCCTCCGCCAGCTCCTTTGCCGCCTCTTGAGTTGGCGCAGAGTCTCTATAGCTTTTCGCTCCACCATTCATCAGGTGGACTCGTTCGGCAAAAATGGCATACCTGTTTACTCTATTATTCATAACTTCTCTCCTTTTAAGTGTATAACCAGCTTAAGCCCGCACCGCGCTAAGCTGGGATTTCAAACTATCTGCACTGCTCTTGTGCCCATTAATTGCCGCCTCTTGGGTTGGCTTCTGCCCATTCCCAGGGTGCGAGTGAGTCGCAAGGGTGGCGGCCAGGGCAGACACTACGCCTATTAAATCCTCTAGCACTTTCAGCACGTTTAAAGATTCACTGCCCAACCAAACCTTGCCGCCATCTTTTACTTTGATAGTTTGGCGGACTTTGGCCACTGATTCGCGAATATTTCCGATTTGCTCCTTTATGTCACGGCCCGCTGAAATATTAATATCACTGGCTGTTGTAATATTTAGATTGTCGAGAGCGGATAAGTTCAGACCGCCAGCAGATAAGAAACGTAAAGCTCCAAGGGCTTCAATTATTTTTACGCCGGCCACCTCTTCTACGGAATGTTCCCGCACTTGTCGATGTTCGCTATCGCAGCTCGCTTTAACTTCAGCAGCCTCTGTAATTCTGCGTAATGATTTCTCGCGTATGTCACCGTGCGTTTCCCGGCTCCATTCTGCGCTGGCGTCCACCTTTTGCCGTACAGAGTCGCATTGCTGCCAAATTAAATCTTCACGGTCGAGCGCTGGGAGCCCTACCCCATGCGATAACACCGTGCGAATAAATGGTTTATCCGCCCGGCCATAGGCGAAATCTATTTCAACCACTGTGCCCGGTTGAGGAAAACCAAAGGCCCCCGCATAGTGCAGAATGGGGACAAGCAGAGCCCGTGAAGAAGAAACCCTGATTTATACGAGAACCCTATCGGAGTTAAACCAAGATCATCAGACACTAGCTCTTAATCATCTGGAAATGGTTTATAAGCATGGAAAAAAGAGAGAGGGTAAAAAGAAGGGACTGCACAGCAGTCCACGTTAACAATTTACTAGTGTGTAGTTATTCAGAAGGTGTCCTATCAAAGTCAAGTCTAAACCACCAGGAAACTTTGGGCCAACTCTTGAACCTCCCTCTTAAGTATGTCCTTGCCCTTTTCATTATATTCATCAGTAGCTAGTATCATTATGCCAATAACATCGTTGATATCTTCTCTTTGTTTTTCCTGACTTTTTGTTAGAGTTACATTGCCATCTGCATCAAATGAATAAAATTTCTTTCTACTTAAACCCTGCTCGCTATCAGTTATGTGAGTAACTCGAATTCCCCAGTTTTTATTCTTATATTGTTCTGGCATATCATTTTTTACAAAACTCTTGATACCTGTATCCAAATAACTATTCAATTTCCCTTCAAAGTTTTCCTCGGAGATATTTCCAATAACTATATCCGCAATCAACCTGTTTGAGGCTGGAGGCGGCAACTCACCATTCGCACCACTAAGTTGTGTCAATGCAAGACCAACATTTTTCAAGGCTCCTCTTTGAGAAGTCGCCGTGGACCACTTCTGCTGGGTAACAGTAACACCTTGTCCAGACCCGTAATATTGGTCACCATAGCTGTCATTTTCCAATGCATCTCTACCCGTCCTGTAAAGCTTCCTAAGCTTTGTGATTTCGTACAAATGACCAGGCAAATCTCTCAAGGTAGAATTCCAATCGGTAGATATCCTAGCAGCAACACCCGTCATTAAGACTTTGACGGTTTCACGGGCAACACCATATCCAACCAATTCATCGCCAATTGATTTCAATTCGTTTATAAATGACACTTCCGCCCTCCTTGGGGAGATCCTTGTGGAATGGAACCTTCAGAATATAATTCGATTAAAAAATATTAAAGTATCATACATAGTCGGTCAACAATTAAAGGAAGCCATACTTCTGCTTACATTAGCGATTTATACATCTAAATACTTTCGCATATAATCAAAAATAATACGATATAGTAACGAGGGTCGAATAAAATATTTATTTCACCCTCAAAGCGGAATTCTGTCTTTGACATGGTTATTCAAACTGCAAGTTGAATCATGCGCTAAATTCTAGTGCACGAACTCATCACGATAAAAAGGCCTAGAGGGGAGTAATAGTATATTAAACCTGACCTGACTACTACCAATAGAAAAAATTGATAATGTCAGATCAACTTTGAACCGCTACAGGTATGGAAATAGATGGATGTACTTCTTAGGATCTACGTTAGCTTCCCGTACTAGATCTCTAATTGCGATTTCTATGTACTCTTCCAATGTTTCCCCCGTGGGGTTAACTTCCGCTCCATCTCTTCCATAACTTATTTCATGTACTATTGGATTAGCGTCGCCACCACACTCGAAGAAAAGTAGTTCAGCACCATCTATACACCTAAAAACGAAACTACTACCTGGTAATTTATCACTATCACCCTCCTCTTCTAACTCTTCCCTAACCTCCTCTTGAAACTTTACCAGCTCATCAATAAGCTGAAACCCGCGTAGTTCATCTAACCACTTTGGGCCCCTTCCAAAAACACTGAGGAAATCAACGTAGGCTGCCGGAAATTTTAACCCTATACTTTTTTCGACCTCACAAATAGCTTGTAAATCCGACCCAAATTCATTTGGGTCGAATCTATATCTAGAGCTTGCAAGTGCTGCTGCATATTCAGATAACTTTGCCGAAAGTCCCATATTAAAACCCTTCAATTGTAACACCAAGGTCACATTCTGCATTAAGAAGAATCTTAAAGGCAAATTTTATCATTACCTAAATCAATAAGAAGCTAAGATAAGACTATCTCTTTTCACTAGATCTCTCCTTTCAGCAAAAATACTCGAAAACGGGGCTAACAAAATTGTTTCCCCTTTAAATTTATCCTTGAGAATTCGCAGAACTGGGCACGCCCTCAGCAGAAAAAATGGATACCTATAAGCCTATGATAAAAACTACTGAGGCAGAACAAAATATTAGGGCGGCTACGCCAATTGGATACATCAAGAACTTCGCTGTTTATTCTCTTCAACTTTTGTTGCTATTTTCTCCAACCAGGCTTTAGCACTTTTTATAGCTGTTAGTTTTGAAGCACCATGGACAAGCAAATGCAAACTTCCCACACATGCACGGAAAACAGAATTACCTACTTCGAGGTCGGGCTCTGCCGTCACACCAATACCTAATAGAAATTTGGCTCTTTCCGTGATTAAACAATTTTTTTCATATGCTTCTGTTTGATCTTCGGTAACTGTTTATCCTCCACTAACCTTAAGGAAATCCTTCTTTCTCAAATGAATACACTTTCTTTAGATATAGAAGGAACATCAATTTCCCTAAATATACCCTTGGCTGGCACCAGTAAACTGGCTGTTGGTTGTAGTTTCCTTGGCCAAGCCTGAACTGGTAGCGCGAGAGCTTAGCGTCTAGCTAAGGTTGCATCGCTCTGTACTGATGTAATTTCGATCAATACAAAGCGGCCGCCGCTGGGTGCTCTGCAATAGTGGGGCCGAGACGTCCGCGCAGGAAATAGCCCAATTACCAAATGCCTGAGCTGATTTATTCGCCTCGCCAAAGATGACAATTTAATTGCCGATCAGCGCCCCACTCTGGTGGTTTACCAACTCGCCGAGGATGCAGTTTTCCAAGGTCCGGCCTCTATCATACAACTACACCTATACGCAGTTGTATGTGTCGGGGATTTCTGGTTTGTGCTTGACCAGAGTGGTTACCAGCTCGCCCACAACCGCTTGCACATTAGTGCTGCTGGATTCGACAAATTTCTGCCCACTGTCGAGCGACAGTGCCATTGTGATGCTGTACCAGGGGCTATTGCTGCCGGCGAGTGCGATGCAATAGCCCGGCTTGCTGTTTTCACCGCTGGGTAAGACACGGCACACCAGCTTTGCTGGCCTGCATTTTGATATTGTAGAATCTGCCCCCTGAATAGTGAAGGTGCCGAAAACCAGGTTTCCCATGATAAGTAAACCTCCACCAGTGGGTGCCACCAACGGTCTTCTAAGGTATGCTCGCGGCAATCCTGATCCGCATGGGCATGACTAAGGGAAAAGCATGTTTTACTTACACATGGAGAGTCTAGAATAGAAATAAGGGCCTTAAACTAGAGATCATGGAATGGATAAATGACTCGTTTTCTTTCCTTCCTGACCTGGAAAAAAATACTTCTAGGTTACTTCTCAGTCATTTTTATTTTTGCTGCCATCTATAGTAGCTGCAACTCCTGCCTCAATGAGCAACTCGGCTTTTCAAAGAGTATCTACTTCAGCATCGTAACAATTACGACATTGGGATATGGAGAGATTTATCCGGTCAGCAAATTTGGCTTTCTGCTGACCTCCATGGAAACACTACTTGGAATTGCAACCTTCGGCTTACTTCTCAATGAATTCACCAAATATCAGTCTGCTCGTCAGGAAAAACTAAGACAAATTAAAAGAATTGGACAACTGAAAAATGCATACCACTATTTTAGGGTTCACATAGCTGACTACTGCACCACCGAAATAAAATCGGCAACACACAAAGAAAAAACTCCAGCACCGCATGACATGATGGGCTTTAGGGAATATCTTGAGGCCAATAACAAAGTAAATATCAATATTATCAAGCAAATACTACCAAGAAATTCCAGATTCCGACTAATGATAATGACTGAGTATAAAATATATGCCAGGCAAATAGAGCTGGCTTGCTTAAGCATAAACCTTCACGATACAAAGCTATTAGATTTCTTTTACAGCCATATAAGCCAATCTGTACGGCTTGAAGGACTGAGTAGCGCCACGGAAACACTATCTGAAATTATATTAAATTTAATCAACGACATTATGGCGGGCATAAGCCCAGATGGAGTCAGGCGCGATCATGATGTATATATGGACTATATCAATTCCCTAGAATCTCATGTCAGAAAGGAGCTTTAGACCATTAACAGTGTCGCTATACAAACTTTAAATATCTCCCACCAGATAGATAAGACCAACCAGCAACGAAAATTCTATAATGGCCATATTAGTGAATCAAACTTCAGTTCAAATGATTAACACTCTACAACAAACCGGCTGAGCCTTCTCTTAACAAATGGTGAGTACTTGGCTGCCGCCAATACTGTATTGAACTCCATTCTTGCAACCAATGTTTTCGCAGTGACGATTTTTCTACCGCGCTCAGTGATCGCTATAACTTTTTTATCTTCCCTCTGCCGAAACTCTGAATATCCATCCAGCGGATTTCCAGCCATACGCTTAGCCAGCTCAACTGCATCTGCAATCCCCAGGTTCATCCCCCGTCCACCTACTGGGATGCAGCAATGAGCGGCATCCCCAACCAAATGTATCCTGCCCTTTGAATAGCTCTCAGCTTGGCGAACTGAGACTTTAAAAACACCCTCGCTTCGAACTTTGTGTATCTTCAGAGGCAGCGGAAATGCTTCCAAAGCATTCTCACAACTGGATACAAAACGAAAGCGGTTCTCTCCGATCGGCACAGATACCGCGACTAAACCAGGTTTCATTTGTGTTAAGGTAAATGTTTTTGAGTATGGCCAGTTTTCAACATCAGCTATTGACCATTTCTCTTTCAAATCAAAACCCGGATAGGCAATATTGGCACATTCCCTGACTGCGCTGTGAATACCACCAGCCCCTACAATATAGTCGAACGTTTCATTCTCTCCATTGGAAAGTTCCGCCACTACCTGATTACCCTCTTCATTGAACTATAAGAGTTTAACCTGATATTCGACTTGAACCCCCATGGCCGATAAGGTTGCTGAGAGGATCATCTCTGTCCTATCCTGGGGCAACCTCAGAATTATAGGAAAATAAGAGGAGCAGGAATGGAGAGGCATTCTCATAACCAGGCGTGTTCCCTGATAAATGTAGGCCTCTTGGATAGCAGTACCCTCCTCAATAAGCTGCCTGGAAACGTCTTACGGAGAAAGCAGCTCAAGGCTGCGAGAGGTAATACCCAGGGCACGGCTTAACGTTGACGAGCTATCACATTTATCAATGATCCTTGCGAGAATGTGCCTACGGGCTAGTTCCACCGCAAGCGTAAGACCGTTGGACCTGCATCTACAATTAATACCTTCATAAAGTTCCGGCAAATTACCTCTTCAAAAAGATAGCACGATCAGCGAGGGGGAAATTCTGCAATTAACCTTACGAACCACTAATAGCTCATATCTAATAAAAGCTCAAAATATATTACCTGACTTACTCGTCATCCTTATTGGCCAGCTCTAGAGAGTGTCCTGTTTATTACCAATGAGTTTTGTAACTTCTCTTGACCGAGGTGATTTATTGCCTAGCACCTGTCCCGCAGAAAGGGGTGAGACCGACAAGGAGATTTTTAAAGGACAAGAGCCATATATCCAATAGTCCCATCTAGAATACAGCTGTGTTAACACAGTTTTTAGTATACCAAGAGCACTATTTCTCACTCTCTTGGCAAATGTGTAAGTAGTAATGTCTTTCGGTAATGAGGTAGCGGGCATGTTTAACAATGTTGGTTGGATTATCGAAGGGAAGATCAAGAAAGGACGTGAAGCTGAATTTAAAGCTATCGTCGATGAGATGGTAGATGCGACTAAAAAAGAAGGTGGGACATTGAACTATCAGTACTATGTGACTGATGATGGGAAAGTACTTATTTATGAACATTTCAAGGACTCGGAGTCCGCTCATAAGCACATAGATTCCTGGGATGCCTTCGCCGAGCGGTGGATGGCGGCTGCTGAGCCAACACGCCTTGTTCACTTGGGAGATATGCCCCAGGAGCTGAGAGAACGCCACTCAGGCTTGAAATCGATCCTGTACCATCCCTATGCAGGCTTTGATCGTTCCGAGGGAAAACTCCACTGAGTTCAACACAACCTAATTTTACCTGACAAAGTTTCACCAGTCTGGTCGGTTGCTTTATTAAGCACAACCAGCTGGTGAACATAACCATTACAACAAAAATTAGCCTTTGCTATCTTTGTTGAAGGCGTTCCAGCTCTTGTTAGAATTGTTGGCTTTATCATTCCCGACCCATGATTTTCTGCCCTATATATCACCGGTAATTTGTCATTCGTCACCACTGAGCACTTAGTAGTTGTGGTATTTGATGCCGTTAACAGAGGATGGAAAAGTGGGCTATGCGGCTATGCTTCAGAACCAGTAATATGGCAACTCCACTAGGAGCCCACCCCTTCCCAAGCCTGAAAGTACAAATCTTGAGCAATTAGAGTTCCACAACTAGACGACCAAAAAAGAGGCTTAATTCCTGCATGCGACACCAAATATGAGATACTCCCTTGCCATGAAATATCCATCGCATCAGGGAAGGTATATGACCAAGCTCGCAATCACTCTGACGGCTCTCTTGTTAGCCGGCTGCAGTGCGACAACAAGCCTTACACAGAAAAGCTCTGCCGAGGTCCGGCAGGGCGTGACAACAATACACAGTACTATTGGGAACCCTGGAATCGCCTACAGTGGCCCTCCAATGCAGGCGACCACTGACGGTTCAGACCTCAATTTGGTCTACTACGAACTCCGTGCTTTTGAGCCTGAAACTGGCGGTTCCATCCGTTACCGCTTGGTCATCGATATAACTTATAGGGCAAGTTGGCGTAACTACGTATCCGCAACCTTTAGTGATAGAACAAAAGTCAATGTGACCCAATTAGAGAAAAGCGTCCTTAACTGCACAGGTGTTACCACTTGCATGCTCGAAGAGACATTAGAGGTTCCTGTAGAGGAAGAACAAATAGTCAGCGCGCTCAAGCGCAGAGAGTCCCTCAGGGTGAAGCTCAGGGCAAAGTCGGGTCACCGCTCCGTAGTTGAGGTCCCAACATCCTACCTAATGGGCTTTTACGCTGCTATTGTAAATCGGCAGGGGTAAGCGCAACTGGGGCCGCGCAAACCCTGTTCGCGGCCTATTCTCCCCCCCCCCCCCTCTGGGCACGACCTGGCTATCTCGCCCGCACAGTCTTCTTTAACCCCTTCTCTACCGTTTCTGGTGGCCTCCAACCTAACAACCTCTTAGCTTTTCTTTATATTCACCCGTAGGGAACCGCATAATCGCTCAGCCATAGCTCTTTTTCCAAGCAGAGAAAGCCCCATAATCAACAGGGACTTTGTCACTGGTACCAGTCGGGCACGGTACCCCAAAGCGTTTGAAAGCCGGGTTAACAAGTCGGAGAGTGACATGTCCATATCATCAGAAACCAGGAAGATCTGGTTTGCAGCCTTTTGGAGCGCAAAACAAGTAGTGATCAGGTTATAAACAGAAACCACAAACTATGACGGTTATCTATTGCACCTAGTGATAGAGGTAAACCCCACTTGAGCCATGACATCATCGATTGAAAGTTCGCTTTCACTTCAGGCCCATACACTAACGGAGTTCGGATAAGCACTACCTCCATTCCAGTCTCCTCGGCCAACGCCAATAGGGCATCTTCTGCTTCTTTCTTGGAAATTCCATAGAGATCGAAAGGGTGATGCCCTTCATCTGCATTAAAGGAAGCCCGGCACTCAGCAGATTCCCCATTAACCTTGATCGAACTCAGTTAGATAAAACATCTTACTCCAACAGAGGCTGCATCACTGGCCAGCTTTAAGGTGACCTCAACATCAACTTTTCGAAACTCTTGAAGGGGGGTCCGCAGAAACTTCCTGTATCACATGCACCCTGGCGGCAGAGTAAATCACCACATTAATATTCTCCAGAGCCCTACACCAGTTAGTTTCAGCACTCAAACTGTCTATCTGGAGGCCACCTTCTACTGCCTGACGATATACCGAGGTTACGGTATAGCCCTTCCTCCTTAAAGTCGGTAATAAAGCACTCCCCACAAAGCCACTGGCCCCAGTTAATAGTAGATATTTTCCAAAAGACCACTCGCGCCCCAAAAATAGTATTTGTTTGTTAGTTTACCTTTGGGCTGAGAACAAGTCATCGTGTGGGGCTAATCGGAATTTGCCATAACAACTCATGCGAGGAATGTAATTAATAGAAGGAGCTACAGAATAAGATTCATTTAAAACACAGATCAGTGAATATCGGAAAAGTCTGTGTCACAACTACGTCGTCGGTTCCTTTCCGCATTCTTCAACCGGGCCCTTACATTTTCCAACGCCCGTTCGTGGGGTTCGGCTGTTTCCCAAGTACCCCAGCGCTTTTCCCAGGCTTCACGAGCGCGTAAGCAGGAGATAGCTTGGTGGTAGTGCCATTTTGCCTTATTGCAAGAAGAGAGCCCCTTTGGCGACTTGCGATCACAGATATGATGATAACGCTTATGGGCCATTTGTGCCTTAAAGTCCTTCTCAGTCACAGCATCGAAATGCCTGATTGCCGGCGCTCTCTGGCTGCGTTGTTTAGCTACATTCCCAGAGGAGCGAATTACTACAGCTCCCAATAATTCCGCCGAGGCATATCGGGAGCAACTTCTATCAAGGCCATGATAAGTGAGAAGTGACGGGGCTATCACAACAGTTTCCAGGTCTAACAGGCCGGCGTGAGCTTCCAGGCAACTGATCAATGGCCCTCTCCCTTCTACCTTTCTACAATCCTCAAGACTTGCAGTACTGGCAAAAAGTACAGGAGTAAATAATACGGTTAGAAATACAATAAAAACAGCGATATGGGCACTCAGAACTAGCTTCGTGCCCAATCCAATTGCTGATTTGAAAAGCCCTAGGCCCCTGGTTATCCGGGGCTGATAGCTAGTTTGCGATGGCCGTGGACGAGCCAGCAACAGGAAAACCCTCCGGAGCTATCCATATTAGAATTTCAAGCGAAAATTCTAGTGTCTAGGGATAACGTTTCCAAAGTAATTTAGTTCTATCCGGTTCTCCACTACATATGCTTCTTCAGTTCCTTATGGGTTAGTACCGGGGTTACCCAGATCTCTGCTCCCAACACCGCAAAAAAATTTTCATTGTAGGCCATTAATTTATCTTGGCGTTTTTCCTCAAAGATAAAAATTGCTGCCCGCTTACCATCCTCTAGAAAGAAGAATGACGACTCCGGATCTGCTGAAGCGACAAATTCATTGAAAACAGCAGACATGGATTTGTCAGCTATAGAATTGTTACCTGGTTTTACCGGTATCAGAATTTTCATTAGAAGGCGCATGGAGAATCCTCACATTTTTGTGTAGAGAGAACTGGGTCCAAACATAGCTAATGCCGATAGCGTCAAGCTGCAATCGGCGACAATTCCCTATATTTATACTTTACGGAAAAAATGAGAAGATTAAGCTGTCACAGGGATGTCACCATCTCCTTCCTTTACACCGCGTTCCTCCCAACGGATCCACTTCAAGTCCACGACCATGATCGTATACAAAACTGGCACCAACAACAGCGTACCGCAAGTGGCTAGGATCAAGCCGCCAATCTGAGCAAAGCACAATGGCTGCCACAGAGGACCACCATGGACAGCCAGAGGTACCAGAGCAAAAGTAGTAGCTGAAATAGTGATCAGAATTGGACGCAAACGCATAATGCCGGCATCCAGCAAGGCTTCGCGGAAGGGGTCACCTGCGGCATGACGAATTTCAATAAAATCAAATAACACTATGATATGGCTGACGATTACTCCCACAAGACTGACAATGCCCAAAAAGGCCATAAAACCAAATGGCTGACCAGTTACATAAAGAGCCAGTAGTGCGCCCACCATTCCAAGTGGCACCGTAGCAAAAACAACTAATGGTTTAAGCAAATTACTGAACTGAAATACTAGAGCCAAAAATATTGCACTGGAAGAGACACAGAGAATCATCAGCAGTTGCAGAAATCCATGTTTCGCATTTGCCGCGTCTCCAGAGACTTGCAACTGGTATCCGCTCGGTAAAGTATTTTCCAGTTCATCTAGTTCATCTTTTATATCTGCCATAATATCAGAGGAAATAAAACCGGCATATGGAAAAGCAAAGACCGTTATTGTTCGGAATTTCTCAAGACGATGAATTCTCTCGGTTCTAAATCGGATACTTGTTTGTGCTACTTGCTCTAGTGGCACCCGAACATCGCTATCTGCAGAGAAGACATAGAGGTTATTAATATCTTCAAGCTGACCTCTCTGATCCAACCGTAAGCGAGCGACAATAGGTATTTCTTTATCTCCCTGTCGCAAGGTAGCCACTTCTGTGCCATTAATTCCGGTTGAGGATGCGAGTGCTATATCTGCATTGGTCACACCAGACATTGCTGCACGATCCTCCATTACATTCAGAAGTAAAGTCAGGCTTTCACCTGACCAGTCCTGGCGAACTGTTCTCGCATAAGGCGACTGCTGCACTATTTCTTTTACTTTTTCAGCTGTCTGGCGAAGCAAGAGGATATCTTGCTCTTCCTGCACTGAACCAGTTGTAACACGCCCGGAAACCCTAATTGCAAATGGATAAGTCACTGGAGTAGTTTGCAACTGGCGCACATCTAAATAGGCACCTGGAATATTTTCAGTTAGCGCCTGCTGAATCTTAGGGGCCAGCACCGGAGTCAAATCTTTGTTACTCAGCCTGATGATAATTTGTCCGTAATTAGGCTGCTGTTGCTGCGGGTTAATTGTATACCAGAATCTCGGCGCCCCTCCACCAACAGTGGTACTTAGGGCTTCCAAAATTGAGTCATCTCTCCCTATCTCTTTCTGATATTGGGCAATTGTCTCACGAATAATCTGCTCCGCCTTGTTTGCCACACTATCTGTGGCATCAATGCTGGCATCATTTTGCAACCAGATATCCACATAGGAAAGATATTGAACATCATCTGGAAAAAACGCATTTTTAAGCTGGCTTTTTAATGCAAATCCACAAACTAGAATAACCGTGGTGGTCAGTAGAACTAGTTTTCGATGATCAATTGCCCAACCAGCCAAACGATAATAATGACCTGTAAGGCCTTGCTTACGCTTCAGATCAAGACTCAGTTCCTTGACCTTTGGTGGTCGCAATATAATGTTGGCAATAAATGGCAAAAAGGTCATGGAGACAATTCTCGACGCTATCAAAGCGCAAGCCATTACAACTGGCAGACTATGTAAAAAATCTCCCTGATTACCGGTGAGCAGCAGGAATGGCAAATAGGCCACCACATTGGTCAATGTTGCAAAGAATATCGCTTTTGCAAGCAACGTTGGCCCTAACCAAGCGGCTAAAAATGAAGGTTTTCCTGCCGCCATTTGTCGTTTGATTGCATCCCCGGCCACTACGGGGTCATCAACCAACAGGCCAAGTGCGATAATAAGCGCGGCAATTGATACTTGCTGGATGTCCACGCCCATAAACTGAATAAAACCAAAGGTCATGGCCAAGGTTATAGGTATTGAAATCATTAATAATACCGCTGAACGCCAATCTGAAAATCCGATGAAAGCAACAATTACCACGAGGATAATTGCTTCAATTAATGCCTCAATAAATAGACCCACACTCTCTTTAACTTGGCGAGGCTGATCGGACACTCTCTCAATGATTAAATCTGGAGGCAAGTCGACCTTAACCCGCGCAAGGACTTTATCCAGAGCTTTGCCAAGTTCACCTATCTGCTCACCATCTAACATCTGCACAGACAAGTTAATACTGCGGTGACGATGCCAATTACCCTGCTTATTTTTATAAATATAATAATTGAGTAAAGTCGGCGGTGATTCATAACCCAGCGTAACATCAAGAATCCCCCTCAAATATACCGGGGTTCCATCCTCACTTAATGCAACAGGGACATCGCCAATTTCCTTATAATTATTAAAGTCTCCACTGGGAAATATAGGGATATCCATATTCTCTACAGTTAGAGTACCCCCGGGTATTATATTATTCCTGGCATTCAAGATTGGAGCAATCATATCTGGACGCAAATCATAAGAAGCCAGCCGCTCCTGGGAATAAATCAAATTAACCTGTTGATGTAATACACCTGAACGCAAGACACGCTTCACCTGAGGAAGTGTGCGAATATTCGCCGCAACAAGCTCCGAAAAATCATCCAGCTGCCGATAGCTATACTTAGCTCCAGCTACCATAGACAAACGAGCGCGAGTGCTAGCTAAATCCCTTACAATAATTGGCTGCCATGCGTCGGGAAAAAAAGTTTGTGCGCTCAATCGCTGAGTTAGAAATAATTTCCTAGCTTCTGCAAGTTGCTTATCGCTTTTATCAGAGAAAAAATCCACACCTACAAAACCTGGGCCATGGAGTATTTTGAAGTCGGCCCCGTAGCCCTCTAACTCCATCCAGTTAGAAAAAACTTGAAGTGCTGCCTCTGCATTAATACCCGCAACAGAAAGTGGTAACGCGACTACCATACTAACACGCTGACCTACTTCTTGCTTCTCTTTCTCCTTGTTATTACTGGCATTTTTAGCGCGAATTTTAGATAGGGCTTCGCGAATAGTCTTAGCACGTAAAGCTATTTCATCCGCTCCCGCTGGCGGGCTAGCAACAGCCAACAAAACTGCAGCAGTATCACCAAATTCAGTATTCAGCTGGGTAGACTCTACCCCAGCAGGCAAAGTATTTTGCGCATCAATTAGTTTCAAGTTGAGGTCGTTAAAAGCTTTTGTGACATCCGTATGAGGAGCAAGCTGGGCTTGCACCATGGAAATACCATTTAAAGTTAAGGACTTAACTCCAAAAGAGCGAGCATCAGGCTGATACAAATATTCACTTTGAGCAATAGCATCTTCAATTTGTTTGGTAACTAGCTCCTCTACCTTGACCGCACTTTGTCCAGGCCACGTGGTTGTTGCCATTGCAATACGAACAGGAATATCTGGATCTTTGCTCTTCGGCATAAAAAAATAAGCGAAAATCCCCCAAAGCATGACGCCTACTAAAAGTGCCCAGGAAATAGAGGGGTTATCAACAAAGAAGCGAGCAGTATTAAATCTATGCTCACTCTCCGCTTCAAGTACTTCCTCTCTTGTTTTTTCATCCTGATACAAGTTTCTCAACTCCTTATCAAGGCACTACTCTTACCTTTTCACCATCCCGCAGCTGTGCAGCCCCATTAGAAACAACGCGCTCCCCCATCGACAAGCCATCTAAAATAACGATACTATTGCCAAGAACGGGACCAGGAGTCACCCTTCTAATTCGCGCCCTAAGTATCTCTTTCTCTAATTCAAGAACATACACAAAGAATCCTTTTCCTTTGACTGGATTCGTTAACAAGCAGGAAAGTGGTACAACCACCCGATTTGATGGGCTTTTTCGTTTTGCCAACGCAAGAGACATCACCATGCCAGTTTTTAGCTCTGCATTTGAGTTAGCAACAGTTACGGTGACAGCAAAAACCCTAGTACGAACTTCCGCCGCTGGAGAAACTTCAGTTACTATACCGGTAAAGATTTTCTCAGGTAGGGATTGTGTGCGCATTGAAAGAATGCTGCCTAATTTAGTATAGCTAAGCACTACATCTGGCACAGTAAAAACCACTTTCACTCTTGAAGTATCAGCAACAACAAACCCCACTGCTTGTGCATGTACTAAGCTGCCCACTTCTATCTTGCGCTGTAGAATTATTCCCGTTAATGGTGAACGTAATACAGTATCGTTCAGATCCTCCTTCGCTTTATCCAAGTGTGCTTTAGTTCCAACCACCGCTGCCTGAGCTACTTCGAACTCTTCACGCGCGGTATCGTAATCTGGTGCAGTTATACTGGCTGTGGCAAATAATGCTGAAGCGCGCTTGTAATCTAAATCCGCCTTTCGGCGCTCCGCCTCAGCCTTACTTACATTGGCTGCAGCTTCAATTACCCGATCCCGGTACTGCTCATCATTAACTTCCGCAAGTATCTCCCCCTTTGTTATGTAGTCCCCGGCCTGTAAAATCCGAATTTCTCCCTGTGCCTCACGGGTTGGAATATCTTCTATATAACCCTCTGTCCTAAATGCCACATCCACTTGAGTGTAAGGATTGACTACAGCTGAATAGGGATACCCTTCAGCACCGCGCTCAGTGCGCGCTACAGCTACCTGAACAGGCATGGGCTGCTTTGCAGGCGGTTCTCCATGGCAACTTATAAGCAAAAATGTGAAAAAAAATAAGGCTAAAGGTTTAAGCACTTAAACTTCCCCCAATGCCTTTTCATACTCTGCAAGGGCACCCCAAACTGAAAGTACAGCGCCGTTGTAATCGCTATTGGCTCGATCAAGCTGGGTTTCCGCCTCCAGCACATCGGTCAACAATGCGGTTTGCTCCCGATAGCGATTAATCATTACCCGGACTTTTTCCCGGTAAGCCGCTTGAAGATCACGTGCAACTTTTACAGATTCCTGCGCAGTACGCAGCTTACGGAGACTCTCCCGCACCTCTATCTCAATACGATTACGTACCTCTGCCATTTGCACCTCAGCGCCCGCAATTTTGCTCGCGCGACTTGCCAACTCGTCCCTCTTCCTCCCCCAGTCATAAAATTCCCAACGCATATCCAGGGATACATAAGCTTCGGCATCTGGAATCAAGCGTACGTTGTAAAGTTTGAGATAGCGAAATTGAATATCTATTTCCGGTATATATTCCGATTTCTTGATGTCATAACTGTATTCGGCTTTTTCAATTGCCAGCTGTGACTCAATAAAGTCAGCCCGCTGTTCAAAAGCCAACTGAAGTGACTCCCCCATATCAAAGAGAGCCGGAGGGGGTACCGAAAGGTGCTCAATACTAAACGGTGTTTCTACATTTCTGCCAAGTAACGCATTTAACCTCTCCTTGGCGGTGATCATCTCATCAACACGCCGTTGACGCTCTAGCTCTCGCTGAGCAAGCCGGGCTCGCACATCCAGCAATTCATATTCCAAAGCCACTTGCTGGTCGACATAATTCTTAACCAAATCACTCAAGGAACTAAGAAAAAGTATGGACTCATCTATGGCCTGTAAGTCTCCGAGTATTTTCCCCACCTCGAAGTACTGCAATTTCACTAAATAGGCCACATCCTGTTGGGTCCACCGCACTTTTTGTGCCGCCATTTCGGTACTCACGTAACCTTCACAGATTTCCAAAGCAATGGTGTACAAGCGGGTTAAGGGTTGGCGGACCCCGAGTGAAACCAACTCGGTCGTTCCCTCTTCAGAGGTAATTTCGACATTTACCGGTGGAATAGGCCCAATTTCTGAATCGGGAACCAAACTGCCCTGAGGAAATGTATAGTTTTGAGTAGTAAGGTTATGCTCCACAGCTGCATCCAGTTGAAGGCGTGGGTAACGACGGGTTTTGAGCGCTTCGACCATATCTCCAGCCTCATCAACTTCCAGCGCAGCGCCCTGCACTCGCAAGTTGGTCCTAATTGCTGTTTGCACAGCTTCATTTAAAGGAAGCACAGGCTCGGGGGCAGAGCTCCAGGCAGCGCCGAAGAATATCCATATTGCGAACCCGCCCTTGAACAACGATCACCCCTATTCCGGCAACGGCACAAAACTGGTCAATGCGCAAATAATTAAGATCGAATAAGTATATGTGCTGATCGCCTTGCGCTAAGCTGTGGGGCCCATCCCAACGCCATCCTGTTGTCGCCCTTTTTAAATTTCTTTTCGCAATTATGGACTTAGCTTTTATTAGGCTGGCTTATTTAATATCTCATGGCGACGCCAGTTCTTTTCTAACGGGAATAGGCCAAAAAATAGATGGGTAATCGCTAAGAGGTCAATTCCATCACTGTCACGCCACAAGGAAGTTTCACCTGCCGTTATCCATTGGCTAGGCTAATAACTGGCGGCAATCAAAACCGCCCGTTGTTGGTTCCCCGAGCAGTTCTATGGCGGCGAAGTTTCTTCCAATAGTCGTTTTTTTCATCTGCCTGATCGCCGTGGCTGGGGCACTGAGCCTGATTTTTTATTTTGATTTGGATGAACGGCTGATAGAACTACTGCAATGGCTCAATGAACGGGGTTGGCAAACCAGCCTTCTCTATATCCTCATCGTGGCCGCAGCAATCGTTTTACTGCTACCCGGCGTGATCTTCACCATGGGGGCTGGATTTGTTTTTGGGGTTATTAAAGGCACTATCCTGGTGGTGGCCGGCACAGTTCTCGGCGCCACTATTGCTTTCCTTATTGCCCGCTACCTGTTTGGTGAAAGGCCATCACGCTGGGTGATGTCGCACATCAAGCCCGCCACCATTGGCGAGGTCATCCGGCGGGAGGGCTGGCAGATGATTATGCTGACTCGCCTGGTGCCGCTGTTTCCATTCAAGCTGTCCAATTACTTTTTCGGCCTGACTCCGGTGCGGCTGAGGGATTTTATCCTAGGCAACACTCTTGGAGTGATTCCCCTCACCCTACACAACGTCTATGTGGGCTCTATCGCCGCGGATCTAGCCTCACTTGGCAAAGTGGAGGAACGCACCGCAGTCCAGTGGACGCTCTACATCATGGGGTTTGTTCTCGCAGTGATCGCCCTGATCGGCCTGACTCGCATGGCGCGGCGCGCATTAAAACGAATCGTAAAAGAAGAGGACCTGTGATGCCCTGGATGAAATGGTTACCGTGGCGTTTCTTCGTTCGCAGATTCGCAACTGCCCACGGTTTCCTTGACCCGCTTACATTAATGGCACACCTGCAGCGCTTTGCCGAGCCCTCTGAGGTCAGCGAACCAATTGAGCTGTTGCGTGCTGGGGCAGTCTTTCATGCCCGCGCCCTAATCAACAGTAAGGTTATCCAACACAACCTGGATTGGGTCTGGCCATACTGGATCCAGCGCCAATTCGATCCAAGGGACAAGTCATTCATCCCCCGCGCTTTTTCCATTACTCACTGCAACCTCAGCCACCGCAACTGGACGGCAGTAGGCCTACCAGACTGCGATGAGTTGCCGGTTATCGATCCTCGCGGCCTACTCACTCCCCATTACGATGGCTGGTCCATTGATGCTTGGGTAGTCAGTGATACAGGCGATGTGCTGACCCCAGCCAGTCTCACCTACTGCGAGCAACACCAGGAGTTAGGTGACGATATCTCGGTGGTGACTGAATCAGCCCTAAAAAGCCTTAAATTGCGCAACTGTACCCGGGTTGAGACCCGATATGGAAAACCCCACTGCGTGATGGATCTCACTGCCAGCTGCCGAGATAGCGGATGGTTATTGGTGGCACTGCGGCCTTGCAATCCCGAAGGAGTCAGCTTCGTGCACAAGGTAAGCCTGGAAGAGAGCGGAAGACGCTGGCTAATTGAGGACCAGCCCGCTGTTGAATTCGGGCAAGCAGTGGACAAACACTTGGCATCCAACTATCGCGGAGGCGATATCTATTTGCACCTGAAGGATGAACAGGGATGTATGTCTGGTGAGTGCGACGTTGGAATGGCCACGGCAGCGGCCATGTTCCGGATTGAACGACATAAGCCACTCAAACTGGATGTATCCATTCCCCTAGGAGAGGAATCTCATACAGGCCAGCCGTCGAAAACTTGGAAAGAAAGCCTAAAAGGGCATTGTACCCTGCAGGTCCCGGATAGGGACTTCCAGTTCTTATATGATTCGGCAATCCGCACATTGATCCTTCACTCTCCCTGTGATGTCTACCCTGGGCCCTATACCTACAAGCGTTTCTGGTTCCGTGATGCGGCCTTTATGATTCAATCCCTATTGTTCGCTGGGCTCACCAGTAGAGCCGAGCGAGCCCTGGATCAATTTCCCCAGAGACAAAAACGCGATGGTTTTTTCCACTCCCAGGATGGCGAATGGGACTCCAATGGCGAAGCTCTATGGATTTTCGACCTCTATTGCCAGCTGAGTAACAGACCACTAAAACAGGCCTGGTGTGAACCAATACTGAAGGGGGCGCGCTGGATCATCAATAAGCGCCTACCCAAGGACGGAAGTCTCTGCGCCGGTCTGCTTCCCGCCGGATTCAGCGCAGAGCACTTGGGCCCCAACGACTGCTATTACTGGGATGACTTCTGGGGAGTGGCTGGTCTGCATGCCGCAGCTTCAATCTGCACCAGGGAGGGCATCGACGATAACGCCCACCGTTTTAATACCGCAGCCGGTGACTTTCAAAACACCATTGACCGCAGCCTTGCCGAGGCGCAGAAGAGAATTAGCCGCGCAGCAATGCCCGCCTCTCCCAATCGCCGCCTGGATGCCGGCGCCATTGGCTCCGTTGTTGCCGGTTACCCCCTGCAACTCTATCCAGCGGATGATGCCAGGCTCACTGATCTAGCGGACTTCCTGATCAATAACTGCTTTGTCAGCGGAGGTTTCTTCCAGGACATGATCCACTCGGGGATCAACGCCTACCTGACCCTGCATATCGCCCAGGTCTTGCTGCGTGCCGGCGACCGGCGCTGCCTGGACCTAATGCGCAGTGTGGCACAACTCGCCTCCCCCACAGGCCAATGGCCGGAAGCCATCCACCCCCATTCCCTAGGAGGCTGCATGGGGGATGGTCAACACGCCTGGGCCGCAGCTGAATGGATAGCAATGCAACGGAACTGCTTTGTTCGCGAGGAGCAGGATGCCCTAATCCTGATATCCGGGCTACCGCCTGAATGGCTCAAGGATACTTCTGCCAGGAAGCCTATTCTGTTCGGCCCAGCACCAACCCGGTTTGGCGTCATCTCCCTGGAAATTACTCCTGGCGCCATCCCGAAAGTATCCTGGAAAGGAGAATGGTACGGAAAGGCACCGGCTATCGCCATCAAACCCCTCGGCTTTTCACCCACCCTGGTTGGCGAGGGCCTGAATTCCGTAGAGTTGAAAAGTCCATGAACATCGTGATGTTAACCAATACCTACCTGCCCCACGTCGGTGGCGTGGCGCACTCGGTCGCAGCATTCAGCGAAGAATACCGCAAGCGCGGTCACAAAGTGCTGGTTATTGCCCCGGAATTCGCCGAGCAGGTAGCCCGCGAGGAACATGTATTACGGATCCATGCGATACAAAACTTTAACGGTAGCGACTTCTCTATCGCTCTACCTTTTTCTCTCGCCCTAAATGAGAGGCTCGATGACTTCAAACCGGATATTATCCACTCCCACCACCCCTTCCTATTGGGCCTGACGGCACTGCGAATTGCCCGCGAACGAGAATTACCGCTGGTTTTCACTCACCACACACTATATGAACACTACACCCATAATGTGATGGCCAGCTCCCCGGTTGTTAAACGTTTCGCCATAGAAATTGCTACCCGCTACGCTAACCTTGCCAACCTGGTACTCGCTCCAAGTCTCAGTGTTGTGCGGCTACTGCATGAACGCGGCGTACGGACGCCTATTGCAGAGGTGCCTACTGGAGTTCACGTGGAAGAATATTGCGGCGGTGATGGTAGGGGTATCCGAAACCAATTGCATATTCCCGACTCAGCATTTGTAGTGGGACACCTCGGCAGATTTGGCCAGGAGAAGAATCTGCCTTTCCTCTGTGAAGCAGTAGCCCGCTTTATGCACGACCGGGAAAATACCCACTTCCTATTGGCGGGAAGTGGGCCACTGGAAGATGACCTGCGTGACTTTTTCACCCAGCAAGGCCTGTTACAACGTGTACACATGCCAGGCAAGGTTCTCGGTACATCACGGCGAGATATGTACGCCGCCATGGACACCTTTGTCTTTTCCTCAACAACAGAGACTCAGGGCCTTGTCCTGTCTGAAGCAATGGCCAGCGGGGTTCCAGTCATAGCTCTGGAGGCCAATGGAACCCGGGAAATGGTCAAAGACAGAATCAATGGACGGCTACTCAACAACACCGACCTTGAACATTTTGTCTCTGCCATTCACTGGCTACATGACCTACCTCCGGGAGGCCGCAGAGAGTTAATTTACCAGGCGGTAAACACCGCCAGGGATTTCTCCATGAGAAGCTGCGCCCAGCGCGCGCTTGACCTTTACCAACCCCTGGTAAAAAACAATACCCAGCCAAGTCGGATCCACCCAAATCAATGGGGAAGGATATGCAAGTTAATGGGGGCACAGTGGGAAATTATCGAAGGCCTAACCGGAGCCGCTGGGGCAGCACTGAGGCAGGCACCGGAGCAGTAATCCCGAGCAATGTTAAGCCGTATTGGACTCTCCGTCAGGCGTTGGCGCCGTCGCTTCAGTCGCAGTGAGTGGATTGCCTCTCTACTGGGTCTCTCCACCAGTGGACGCCAACCCCATGCACCGGGGCTGATCCTGATCCAGATTGATGGACTGGCTTACCCCGAGTTACTCAAAGCTCTGGCCAGAGGCCGCATGCCCTTCCTAAAACGGTTGATCCGGAAGGAACATTACCGTCTAGAACATATGTACCCTGGAGTTCCCTCCACCACGCCCGCTGTTCAAGCGGAACTCTTCTATGGAGTGCGCCAGGCGGTGCCCGCCTTCGGCTTTCTGGTACACGAGACCCAAAAGCTTGGCCGCATGTACGATCCGGAAGTGGCTGCATTAGTCGAAAAAAGGATCAATACCCAACAGCGCGACCCACTTTTAAGCGGTGGCAGCTGTTATCTCAGTCTGTTCCGTGCCGGAACCAAAACCGGTGAAGCCCATTTTTGCCCCGCCGACCAGGGCTGGGGACCCGCACTGCGCAGTGCCAGCCCACTAACCATCTGCATACTGGTGCTCAGTAATCTATGGAGCCTGATTCGCACCGGCGCTTTGATCGTGGTGGAACTGGTTCTTTCCCTCATAGATTGCGTACGCGGTTTAATGCAGGGGCAAAACTTCATAAAGGAATTGATGTTTATCCCAACGCGGGTCGGCATCACAATCCTCACACGAGAGTTTTGTACTATGGGCGCCAAAGTCGATATTACCCGCGGCCTGCCCATTATTTATGTCAATCTACTGGGTTACGATGAGCAATCGCACCGCCGCGGTCCTCGCTCGGCTTTCGCCCATTGGGTACTGAAGGGTATAGACGATGCCATAGCGCGTATCTGGCGCGCTGCCCATGCCTCAGACCGCCGCCACTACGATGTATGGATCTTCTCCGACCATGGCCAGGAACAAACCCAACCCTATGAGGAGCTGTATGGCCGCAGCCTTGGCGATGCCCTTTCAGAAATCCTTTCCGGACTGCCAAAACCACCACGAATCGAGCCAGGCCAGAGTAGACGTGGAGTCCAGCTGGAGCGGGCGCGACTGTTTGGCAGCGAATGGATGGATAAGGTTGAACTTGAGCGGGCGCCGGAACAGGATGCCAGTAAAACCCCGCTGGCACTGACCGCCTTGGGGCCCCTGGCAATGCTCTACAACCTGGACCTGGATGGTAACAGCCGCGCAGATGTAGCACGCATGATTGTAGAGAAGGCCCACGTGCCACTGGTGCTCTACCGGGTGGACCCAAGTTCTCCCTCATCCCCTGTCCACGGCTGGTGGAAACATGGCCCGGTGAGTCTGCCAAAGGATGGCCGCGAGCTGATGGGGGACGAGCACCCCTACCCCGAACAGGCTATCGACGACATGATCAGCCTTTGCAGTCATCCGGATTCCGGCGATTTCATGATGTATGGCTGGTGTTCCAGTGAAAAACAGCCGCTGACATTCGCTATGGAAAATGGCAGCCATGGCGCCGCTGGCCCCAACGAGACCCATGCTTTCGCGCTGATGCCAGAGGATATCCAGCCACCAGATCCGGGGCTGGGCTACTGGCGCCCGCAGGATCTACGCTCTGCCGCCCGGGCCTATCTGCGTGGCGCACGTCCGATGAAGCTGGACGAACACAGGTCGCCGGAAAGTACCCTAAGAATCATGACCTATAACGTACACAGTTGCCGGGGTGTGGATGGCACCCTCTCCCCGCAACGTATAGCCAGGGTAATCGCCCGCTACCGCCCAGACGTGGTGGCATTGCAGGAACTGGATGTAAAGCGTAAGCGCAGTGGCGGCCTGGACCAGGCGGAACGGTTGGCGCGACTGCTGGCGATGGATGTGCACTTCCAGCCGGCAATCAACCTCAACGAAGAGCGCTACGGCGATGCCATCCTCACCCACCTCCCGGTGAAACTGGTCAAGAAAGGGATACTGCCAGGCCCCCCTAAAGGTAAGGGGCGCTTGTTTAATCCAGCTGCTGATGAACCCCGCGGCGCAGTCTGGGTGGAGATTGAGCACAACGGCAGCAAGATCCAGATCATTAACACTCACCTTGGCCTCTCCAGAGCCGAGCGATTGCGTCAGGTGGATGCACTGCTGGGGCCTGAATGGCTTAGCAACCCACGCTGCAAAGGCGAACGCATCTTACTGGGTGACTTTAACGCCCTACCGGCCTCGGCGGAGTGTAAGCGCCTCGGAGGTTACCTGCGTGATGCTCAAGAGCAGGCCCCCCGGCATACACCTAAAGGTACCTTCTTAAAAGTGCGAATTGATCATATTTTCCTGAGCGCCGGCTTTGCGGTAAAAAGGGTGCGTGTTCCCCGTACTGCCCTCACCCGTCAGGCCTCTGATCATCTACCGTTAATCGTGGATATTGAGCTGCCTTTTCGACCCTCGTAACGTAAATCCCCTTGAAAAGGCCCACTATGCCCCTATTAATTGCAGGAGAAGATTCGACTAAAACCCTGTAAAAATTGAGGTTTTTCGAATTTAACAAGAATTATAGCCAGCGCTTAAAAGGGATTTCCCGACTTGATGGTCCCCACCGCGAGCTATATGATTCCGGTATCGATTAAATAGCAGGAGTCGCTAAATGCAACCACAAGCTTATACAAATACCCGCGCACTGGACCGCTCGGAATCGGCGAAGGTGTTGCGCAATACCTACGCCCTTTTGGCAATGACTGTACTTTTCAGTGCCGTCACTGCAGGAATCGCCATGGCCGTTGGCATGGGCCGTGGCATGGGCTTGATCTGCTCACTAGGAGCCCTGGCCCTGATCTGGTTTGTACTGCCGCGCACCGCAAATTCCAGCGCCGGTATCGGCGTTGTTTTCGCTTTCACCGGCCTGTTAGGCGCTTCCATTGGCCCAATGTTGAACCACTACCTGGGCCTAGCCGGGGGTAGCCAGATTGTTATGCAAGCCCTTGGCACCACCGCACTGATCTTCTTTGCCCTTTCCGCCTATGTGCTGACAACCCGCAAAGATTTCAGTTTTATGGGTGGCTTCCTGTTTGTAGGGCTGATTGCCGCCGTAGTTTGTGGCCTGGGCATGGTGATTGCCAGCTTCTTTGGCATCTACATGCCGCTGGCCAGTGTTGCCCTGAGTGGGGTTATTGCCCTGCTGATGTCCGGCTTCATTCTGTATGACACCAGTCGTATCATCAACGGTGGTGAAACCAACTACTTGATGGCCACTACTTCCCTGTACCTGGACATCCTGAATCTGTTCACTGCTTTGCTGCACATCATCGGATTCGCTTCTTCCGACGACTAATCAGCAGCTGCTGTTGAGTCAATACTATGCCCCGCAGTGCGGGGCATTTTACTATTTGGCCCGCTATGAAGTTTTCCTTGGCAGTCTACTCTGCGCCCCACTCAACCCAGTCCGCCGCAAGCGCATTGCGCTTTGCCAAAGCCCTGCTTTCTGAAGGGCACGAAATCTACCGGATTTTTTTCTATTGCGATGGCATACAAAATGGCAATAGCATCGCCGCGCCCCCCCAGGATGAAGCCGACTTAACCGGCGAGTGGCAAGATTTACAGCGGCAATACAATCTTGACCTTGTTATTTGCATCGCAGCAGCGCAGAGGCGCGGCGTGTTAAGCCAACGGGAAGCGGAGCGACAGGAGAAGCTATCAGCAAACCTCGCAGAAGGATTCGAGTTGGCAGGCCTAGGCCAACTAACTGACGCTGTAGCCAATTCTGAGCGGCTTGTAACTTTTGGAGGCTAATCATGGGTAACAAAACTCTCGCCCTATGCCGCACGGCTCCCTACGGGAGTGCTTTGGCTCGCGAAGGTCTCGAAGCAGTGCTTGCATCAGCCGCTATGGAGCAGGAAGTAGACCTGCTATTTATCGGTGATGGGATATTCCAGTTGCTGAGCAACCAATCGCCGGAAGAAATCCAACAAAAGAGTCAACGCCGAAACCTGCTGGCACTCCCTATGTTTGGACTGGAACAATTCTATGTTTGCGCAAGCAGTCTCGCAGAAAGGGGGGTTAAGCCCAAACTGATAGAAATTCCTGGAGTAGAGATCAAGACAATTGAGCAGCCGGGCGCTTTAATTGCCTCTTACCAATGTGTATTGAGCTTTTGATATGACATTACATTTAGTCAGTAAATCTCCATTCAGCTCCAGCGCCTTGCGGGACTGCTTGCAAAGCTTTGCCGAAGGAGATGCGTTACTTCTAATCGAGGATGGCGTTTATGCCCTGCGCCATGATGCTTTGCAAACACTACAGAATTCAGCCGTTTACTGTCTGGAGGCCGATGCCGCAGCACGCGGCCAGCGGGAGCTGGCGGCAATTGTGTCAGGTATCAAAATGATTGACGATGCTGGCTGGGTAAAACTCTGTACTCAGCATAACCCCATCGTCAGCTGGTTCCGGTAGAAGTTGAAATGGATCACTTATCAGCTAATGGTAAAGAAATTCCCCTAGATAAAGAGGGCTATCTGCGGGACCTTAAAGATTGGAGCCCCGATGTAGCAGAACAGCTGGCGGCAGCCGAAGGCATAAAGCTGACAGATGCCCATTGGGAAGTTATCGAGCTGTTACAGGACTTCTATCGCCAGTTCGACCTGTCTCCCGCCATGCGTCCCCTGGTGAAATTTATCGGCCAACACCTGGGTGCAGACAAAGGTCGTAGCATCTACCTGATGCAGCTTTTTCCACCAAGCCCAGCCAAGGTGGCCAGTAAAATCGCTGGCCTACCCAAACCCACCAACTGCCTGTAACTCCTACTATTCAACTTCTAAGAATTCAGACCAGGCCAACTATCTCCAACGGCCTGGCTATCTAGCCAGGCTGATCATAGCCCTCCCATACAACACCTCGCACAACCTTGTTCTACACTGCGCTTCACAGCCACATCCTGAAATTACTCCGCAATTTTTAGCAAGACACCCAGGAATCTATGTTATGCCAGATATCCGATTCGGAATCGTCGGCAGTGGTATGATCGCCGGTGTAACAGCCAAGGCGATAGACCAAGCCACCGGAGCCAGAGCTGTCGCGGTCTCAAGTAAACACTTTGACAGGGCCAAAAAATTCGCTAGTGAACACAAAATTGCCAAAGTGTTTAAAAGCTGGCAACAGCTTGTAGAGGCAGGGGATATCGATGCTGTCTATGTAGCAACCCCAACTATCTGCAGGGAAGAGATTTGTCTGGCAGCCCTCAAAAATGGCAATCACCTGATTAGCGAAAAACCATTCCTCAATGGACTTTCAGCACGCAGAATTGCCAATCAGGCCCAGTCGACAGGGCTTGCCTTTATGGATGCCACTCACTTCACCCACCACCCGAGGACAAAACAGATCATCAAGCAGCAACAGAAGTCTATCGGGGATGTTCAGCGCATTTACTCCGCTTTCCTCTTCCCCGTCGTAGAACGCGACAACATACGCTTTAATCCAAAGTTGGAACCAACTGGCGCAATTGCAGATATCGGCTGGTACAACATGCGAGCTATCGTAGAGTTCTTGCGCCCGGCAGGAACAATCCAATCTATTGCCGGAGCGGTAAAACGCGACCGAGAAACTGGTGCCGTTATTAGTGGCACCGGCATGATCGAATTTTCCAGTGCTCAAACCTCAACTTTCGACTTTGGCTACGACGCTGGTGTGTGCGATATGGACCTCAACATCCTGGGAGACAACGGTCTGATTCAGCTCAATGACTTTGTCTTGGACTGGAAGGATAGCTTTGTATTTGGCAACCCCAACTACTCAGCAGACTTTACGCTACGACAAGGAATGGCAACTCCCAGAGAATTTGAACACTTTGCTGTTGACACCCAAAAATCCCAAGTCGTTTACATGATTGAACATTTTTGTCATATGGCTACAACTGAAGATATTGAGCTTCGCAACGCCGCTGCTGCACGCGCAATTCACACCCAGGAACTACTGGACCACTACTGCAGTTCGGTTGGAGTGACTCTCGAAACATCCAACTTTTAAAGGAAAAGGGAATGCAGACTGTGAAACTATGACCATTAAGCCACTAGCCAAGCAGGACCGCTCTTAGTCTCCAATCAAATGTGCAAGATTACTCGCCGATCTCCGTGATGGTGGCGATGCTCCCACAGATAGATACCCTGCCAGGTTCCCAACATCAGGCGATCACCCTGCACCGGGATTGAGAGGCTGGTTGCAGTCAAAGCGCACTTGATATGGGCCGGCATATCATCCGGCCCCTCCATGGTATGGGTGTAAAGGCGATCATCCTCAGGTACCAAGCGATTCAGCCACTGCTCCAAGTCCCTACGCGCACTTGGATCAGCATTCTCCTGAATCAACAGACTCGCGGAAGTATGCTGAATAAACAACGTACAGAGTCCTTCCCTTGCCCCTTGATAAGAGACCCAGTCAGTCACCTGATCAGTAAACTCATGTAACCCCTGCCCTTGTACCCTGATTGCTATCTCACCTATTGCCATACAGATTCCTATATAATTCGCGCCCGCTCCATTATTGAGACTACCGTATTCTATATGGCACTGTACCGCGTTAACACCAACGACTATCAAGAGCAGCTGAACAAGAAGGCCCGGCGCCTGGGTGAAGCTTACCGGGAATTCACTAACCTGGAGCCAGAGCTATTTCCCTCACCACCCATCCACTACAGACAGCGTGCAGAATTCAAAGTCTGGCATGAGGGCGGCGTAGCCTACTACGCCATGTATCGTCAGGGCGAGTACAAGAAGCCATTTATTATTAACGAGTTTACTGTCGGCTCAGAACTTATGAATAAACTGATGCCAAGGGTCCTGGCGGCCGTAAACAGCAGTGAGACTCTACGCAAGCGCCTGTTCTCCGCTGAATTTCTCACCACTCTAAGTGGTGATGCCCTGATTACCCTGATCTACCATAAAAAGCTGGATGAAATATGGGAACAGGAAGCCCGTGCACTGCAAGATAAACTCGGCTTCCCAATCCTCGGCCGCTCTCGAAAGCAAAAGGTGGTTTTGGAGCGGGACTATGTCACCGAACAGTTGGAGATAGGTGGCAAGCAATACCAATACAAGCAGGTGGAAGGTAGCTTTACCCAACCCAATGGTGAGATCTGCCGCTCTATGATCCGTTGGGCCAAAAGTGCTTGCGGAGAAAGCGCCAATGATCTGCTAGAGCTATACTGTGGGAACGGCAACTTTACCATTCCGCTCAGTGAGAATTTCCAGAAAGTACTAGCCACAGAAATATCCAAAGTCTCTGTTAACTCCGCCCAGGAAAACATCCGCGCAAATCGTATTAATAATCTGGATATTGTGCGGCTGTCCAGCGAAGAGTTCACACAGGCTATCGATAAGGTCCGCCCTTTCCGCCGGCTCGCCGACATAGACCTGGACAACTATAATTTCGATACCGTACTGGTTGACCCACCCCGTGCAGGCCTGGACCAGGAAACCTGCAAAATGGTTGCTCGTTTCCCACGAATACTATACATCTCCTGTAATCCAGAGACACAGCTGGAAAACCTCAAGTTGCTAAGTCAAACACATCACATTGAACGCTTTGCTCTATTCGATCAATTCCCCTATACGGACCACACTGAAACTGGATTACTACTTGTACGCAAGTAAAAAGCGAACACTCCAAAATTATTCGTCTCAATAAGTAAGCTTACCTTTTAGCGGGCTAGCCACAGCTCGCTTTTAAAATTTTACTCACTATCTCTCATAATTTAACACTTACTTTCCTAATCAATAAACCCGACAAAATGTGACTCCCTCTCTCGGCATCACATATACTCGTATCACATAGACTATCTTGATTAACCCTATCCTACGTTAATAACATTTTACGAAACCACCTGTTCCAAAATTTGGAAAAACCATTCATAAGTCACACTCATAACCTCTAAAAATTGATTGAAAAAGAAAAATAAACTCATTAGTTACAGATAAAAATTAATTTTGACACCGGTTTAAACACAGAATAACTTAAGACACCTGGTGACCGTGAAAAAAGCAATCTACTTTCTTAGGTGTTATCTAGCCTTATTGGACACAATCTTCTTAAGCAGCCAATAAACTAAGCAAAGCAACGAAATAAAAATAAATAAAATGGGAGATTTGAACCTTAAGATCATCACCTTGGTATTCTCGGTCTGATCGCGACCTCTTCAGCCAATCATAATGGCCACTGTGTTTCACTCCGAGTCACCAGTAAGATAGTTTGATACCTAGTTATGAATCGAACCACTGGACAAATCGATATCTTGCTAATGTTCCTCCGCAAAAACCATTGCCACTTTCCTAGTATATCAACCTCCTGTTTCAACTTAGGATTCTCTACCCCTAAACGCTGCACTTCAGAAAGTTCATTTTTTGCTCTAGTGAATACCTTAGTGAGATCCCTGCGTTCATCCACCAAAATCTTCACTTCCTGACACTCTTTTTCAACATCGTGACAGCATGAAGGAATGATTATCGAGAGTATCAATCACTTCCTTAACTTTAATGCCTTATATCAAGCTGAGAATTACACTTTAACTTTGGTTTCTTTTGAATATAACCAGGCTAACTTCGTCCCTACGTGATTGCATGGATAATTTATCCAGGATAACAAATCAGGCTCAGCAAGCAGCAAACTTGAATAGCACTTCACAATTATTCTTTATACCACCAGATCAATAAAAAGCAGTTACTATTTTTTCAACTTTGCGCCTTGTGTATCAATGGTTACATCTGGATGAAAACCCAAAAAACAAGTTCATTTATGGTTGGAATACAAAAAGGATATGGGCCGAAGCTTCCAATATTATTCCTCTTGAACTGTATTTGCCTTAAGTAAGGTCTATCTTCAAAGATCATTCTTTACCTGTGCAATACCTAAAATACTTGCCTCAAAATCCAGGCAAAGCTCAGATTTTGACATTGGCTGCCTTTGTTTTTTATCCGTTTGGCTTAATTGGAAGTCCTTTCAGTTGACTAAGAAATAGTTCTTTGGTTGGCAATCCCGCTCCCTTGCAGCAAATCCTTGGACATCAACTCCTAACTGTACAGATGGTATACCATCAACGTAAGTTCCACGTTCAGCAGCATAAGAGATGAAATTACGTCCATGAACCCATCGCTCAGGCAGATACCCCAATCAAATTTTCCGAACTAAATTCGAATATTTTACTGGACGTCGAGGGAATACGCGTAACATTGCCTCGGACATTGACAAGAATAACCACTCCGACGTTGATATATAGATATATTTTAACTGCTTGTAGGCAGCCGATTATGAGATTTAGTCTAAACTAATCCAGATCAGAATGACCTACTTCCACTATCAGATAAGGCGTACTTAGCCAGGGGCAAGGTACATCCGCTAAAGCTTACTGTAGCACTCAGGGGATACCAGATGGAAAATCAACACACCGTAAAAAGTACCCGATTTTGGCTATGGATTTCGATTCTTATATTTGCTGCCTCCAACTCTGTTGTTGCGAAAATCGGGGAGCTCGGTGCCTATCACCCCATTAATGGAAATAATCCCATATCATTTTGCAACCTCTTGTTTGCAGGAAATCTCTTGGCGGGTATCACCCTTTTAATAATCTATAGGAAAGATTGGCGCCTCAGCATCTTAAAACAGTACCCTTTCAAAGACTGGTTTTACATGTTTGTGCTTATCTTGATGTCTGGTGTTCTTGCCCCTGCTTTCTTCTTTATTGCTCTAATGATCACAGAGGTGACTAATGTCGTTTTAATTGCAACTCTAGATGCTCCCTTAGGACTCTTGTTAGCTTTTTTAATGTTCAGGGAAAAGCCCACCGGGTTCTCAATAGTGGGTGCTCTTGTGGTAACAGTTGGTGTTATTGCAATTTTTGTGCTACATCAACCTCCGATGGAAGATCCAATGAGCATGAAAATGCTGAACCTTGGAAATCCAGCAATGAACCAATTCCTAGAAACCCTTCCCAAAGCAGGAGAAATTTTAACCGCTGTAGCAACACTCTTAGGAGTCATTGCCGTTCAGGTAAGTCGGAAACTGCTTGATCGCATCCCTATTGGCGTCTTTTCAGTTTTCCGCATGCTTGCAGGAGTGATACTCTTTTCGATCATTGTCCTCTCTGTATTTGGCCCCCATCACTTTGACGACCTCTTTTCTCCATTCCTCTGGGTGTGGATGCTGGTATACGGCGCGATCATTATAGTCTTTGGGCAGATCACCTGGTTTAAAGGACTCCAAGGAGGGGCCAGCTCTGCCGATATCTCTATCGCTACAGCCATCACTCCCGTAGCAGGCACTTTCTTCGCCTTTCTGATTCTTCAAGAGATTCCCAACTTTGCTCAAATCGTTGGAGGAATCATCATCATGGCAGGAATAGGAATCTCACTACTCGGCCAATATCGAGAACAAAAAGTCGTCGAAATTAGGTATGAAAAGCCGTGCTCATTTAAGGGGGTATAGCGCTTTCAAGCAGCAGCGCCTTATTAGGTAACTTAGTACCTTAGTAAGCCTCGTTAAGCAGAACAGTACAGCTGATCACGAAGTAAACAGTGGCGAAGCAGGGTAAGAAACAATGTGCATAATTTAAACGTAAAGCTATTGCTTTCAGACTATTTATGACTAGAACGCTTGATTGATACTAGCCGATTCATGCGCTGTTTAAATGAATCAATCACTCGCCGGGTCTTTATTGAAGGCGCCTGTGCCAGCCGCTTCTAGGACGGCTATTTTTACTGAATGAAAAGGTCCTTGGAACTACTTGGCCAATGGGGATTTCAATCCTAACCGTGCCTGTATCGCCGAGACTCCTAATAATTCTGATTACCCTTCTATTCAAAAACGTATTCATACGCCAATCATAGGTAGGCAAACCAGAAGTCCGCTACCTCTTGTGCAAGATGAGCGCCCAAATATGCTAAAAAGTTTACCTGTTCATATGAATAGATAATAAATTTTTGTGATCGCTATCTAGCCCCTAAAAGGCTGTATGCTGTTACTTAAACTCTCCTCTATCCTCAAGCAGCTGGAAGATATCATCAAAATACTGGCTTCAACTCCAATGAGACTTTGGAGGCTGCTTTAAAAGTTTAGCAGGGCCAGAGAGTGCGGTACGATTAATAAGGAGACTCCACCCGGACCTCAGTTATAGAACTCAAACCTTATTAGACAGTAAGAAACATCAAGCTCCGATTATCGCACTAACGTCAAACGCTGTGACAAATTCGGAGTGCAGCAGAAAGCTTTTTAACAACAGCGTTTTGTTATGCACCAAATCGTTGTCACAGCTATCGCCATCGCCCTTAGATTTCGGGAATTTCGCCGAAAAAACCAATTACACAGCAAACTTTCCCGTTCTCATCTATTTCTGTTACATCAAACCCGGCTAGGAGCAACTTATCGTTTTGATGAATTGCCCAATGGTACCGATGAAACCCATGTTGGGAGTCTACACCACTAGTTCGAGAGTAAATAGCTCCTGGAAGCTTAGACTTTACTTCATGGACATTTTTCTCAAATCCGTCAATGCCAGAGACATCAATAGACGGATCAACAAACCGAACATCGCTGCTCAGAGCATTTTCAAGGTGGACGCGTACTTTAGAAGAGTCAGGTTCGTTCCATGCTGCCAGCATGTGGTCAAGGGCTTCCGGGTATTTGGCCATAGTTCTTCTCGTGTATATCTGGCAAAATCAGAATTAAAAGTTAAATTGCATAATGTCACATACAGCCGCCAACAAAAGGAGTCCGTAATTGCGTAGGAATTTGAGTGACGCCTTTTGTCGGTCCGCTGCTGCGACTTCTTAAGTTTCCATTTGTGAAATAGTCTAAAGTATCAAAATGACCTACCGAGCGCTATAAACCAGTTTTTACCAGCAATCATTTGACCTGCCTCCTCGAGATACTTTATATCTTTAGATTCGATGTATTTTTGACAGATATCACCGACTTCACTTGCCTTTAAATCATCAGGTAGCTCTTGCCATTCTCTTAGATCATTATGAGCAACTGAATAGAATGCAAACGCTATCTTTCGCCACTCCTTATTATTTGCCTTTATTTCTTCAAGGCTCTTTTTTATACTACTCATTTTCTAACAACTAACTGATATTAATTGAAACATAATAGCTAATTCAAAAGCAGTATCAATATATCATCCTTTTCTTTAATTCCAAAGCTCTTCAGCCTAACCATCCAAAAAGGTACCGAAGTTCAATAGCTACCTTTAGCTATTACACATATTAAGAAAGAAGGATAATATAATTCCGTACTTTCATTGCCATATATCTTATCGAGAAGCCATTAAGAATCAATGAAATTATTGGTTTTCTTCAAGCAAGTTGTTGGTAGAACATACATAACACAATGTCAGACGGACAAAGCTGTTTAGCTCACCAACCTTCAGATAATATTACTCGTTACTGACAAACAAAAAACTTAGAAATAGAAGCATATTCAATTTAATAGAATACTCGTATTGGTGAGTTAGCCGTCAATTTATGTGCTATTTACATTTTAAATAATGACTTAATATACTTTTAAAGATAAGCTAGACAAATGATATATCACGCTCTATCGAGTTTAAGTTGTCCAGACGCTTCACTACCGACTTTTACGAAAAAGGATTTATTATGAAATTAAAATTGAATAAAGGATTTTTATTTCTTGCTTTCATTAGCAGTATCATTCTAAGTGAAAGTCTCTTGGCTGAGATGAAAGAGGATACCGTTATCCTAACTATTGGAGCATCTTTCACCGATGGCAGAATACCAATTAATGATGATTTCAATTCCCCCCTTGGCGGAATCGCGATTAGCGCCGGTAAATATCTATCATTACATCAAGCACTTATTCGGCAGAAAAGTCTATCAGGTTATGTTATAAATGAAGCTCAGGCTGGGGCGACAACCTTCAACCGCCTAGGCTGTAACCCTGGACCGGATTGTGGTCCAGGTTTTTGGTTTGGTTATGAAAACCAACTTAACCGAGCACTAATGAGAGTCGCTGTACCTGACCCCTCCCAACCATCTGGCGTAAAATACAATGCGAGTTATGCTGTTATCACCATAGCAAATGACTGCCTACACTCGGATGCCTTTGGTATTCCTCAAGACCAGGCTCAACCATGTGATACAAGTCAACTGAATGCCTATATCGATAGATTAATAGCTGTTGGGCAGACTGCCCTCAATAAAGGTATCACGCCTATCTATGACATAATGCCAGCTTGGGAGGATATTGACCTGTCAACAACCGCAGCATTATTCGGTTTGCATTGGATTATGAATGAACAGCAGTATAACGAATTGCGGGAGCTTCATTATAACCGTTTAAGCAGTGAACTCCCTGGGGCGGAGGTATTGAATATATGGGAGGGCTTTCACCCTTTACCTGATGGACTGCACCCAACAGACAAAACCACACAGAAAGCAGCCCGCCGAATCGCTAACTACATTCGCTTTCACAATTCAGGAGTTTCTGAATAGCTCCTTGATATTAATGCGGAAGATAAAGGCAGTCACTTGGCTGCCTTTAAAGCACCTTCTTGATAGTAATGATAAGACGATTCTTCTTTCACTACCTCAACATGATTTTACATTCAGCGGCTTGTCATGAGTTTTACCGAAGTTGAAAGTGCTTGATAGGGCCGATTGTAATATTTAATATGTCATAGCCTCCACCAAGAACTCCGGTGAATTACATGAGAACACTACAGCCTTTCAGCAAGCGGATCAAGAAGCTCATTTATTTGTATATATCTGTTGCTGCCAAATATATTTGCCGGTTAATTTCCTTAGCCGCTTTTTCAGGATTGTCTGCCTGAACTATAGGCCGCCCAACAATAATATATGAAGCTCCACTATTGATTGCATGGGCAGGTGTACCAATCCTATATTGGTCCTGTATGTCGCCGCCTTCTGGGCGAATTCCTGGGGTAACCATAATCATATCCTTACCCAGCAGCGCTCGAAGGGCTTCCGTTTCTTGTGGGGAAGCAACAACTCCATGACAGCCGCTACGCTGCGCAATCTGAGCTAGCCTTATAACTTGATCCTGGCTTTTACGGCTAAAACCAATATCGATCAGATCCTGATCATTTAGCCCCGTTACAACGGTTAAAGCTAGCACTTTCATACAGGGAAACTCTGATGCGGCCTCTACTGCTGACTCCATCATTTTTTGGCCACCTGAAGCATGGACGGTAATCATATCTACTCCATGTCTGCCTGCAGCTTTTATTGCGGATGAAACAGAGCTAGATATTTCATGTAACTTAAGGTCTAAAAATACTGTTTTTCCATGACTCTTGAGGTATCGGATAGCTTCAGGGCCTTCTGAAGTAAGCAGCTGTAGGCCAATTTTATAAATATTAACTTCTGATTTTATTGATTCAACGATATCCTTCATTTCATTCAGAGTAAATACATCCAGGGCCACTATTAACAACTTCAATTCCTCTTTGTAACTCTATGAAATTCAATAAAAACATAGAACGTACTTCCTAGCGGAAATAGCCTCACTATATTGTAAAAAAACTTGAGCGATATTATCACCTCAAATTTTGAGCTATTACCCCAAATGAGCTCAAGATGATCGCCACTTACTCTAAATATGGAAAGCATATTCATCACCTGATTAAGCGTAATATTTTCCACTCCGCCAGGCAAACCTTCATGCGCAAGGTGTTTAAGGATTTGCTCCAGGGTTTGCTGAAATCATCCATAGTCAGATAGCCCAATTAACTTCGCCCAATCGCTAGCGATAAATATGACCTGGTCATCCAAGCTGTAATTATCAGCATTAATATATCAAGGTTTCAGAGAGAATGTATATCAAATTGCAGCTAGAATTAGCCTGGCTCAATGCACAGTAAGTGGCTCTTAGCATATTCTCAAGATAAAACCAGCATGCAACATGGATCATGTCCATACAAAGCGTACCGTTTACGGCCCAAAATTACTCAAGAAATGTACCAACCCCAGGTACTTCGCTTCAATTCTAATTGCCCTCTCCTGGTGCTCTATTAAAACTCATTTCAACATTTTACGTAGTTACCGACGTACCTTGAAAGAACGCCAGAAACTAGTTGGCGATAGGCTGATAAACTTTCACATGGGCAAGACAAATGTCATATAAAAGCCCCAGGCAATCAGCAGTCTTTTATCAAAACCGTTTGTTCTGTATTGTATATGGTCCAACTTAATACATATATTTAATTTTCAATTCTTAATACATGCACTTTGTAATGCCTTTAGCAATTGACCAGAAATTTTACTCGGCTGTTCGGTACTCCGATTAACAAAGACATGCGTCATAGAGCCATGCGCACATGCATTTTCTTGTTTTTCTTTAAAAATTGCGACACCATATTCTACTGAAGAATTGCCTATTCGATTTACCCTAAAAGCACCAAGTATTTTTTCAGGATATGAAATACCAGCCAAATAATTACATTCAGATTTTACTATATAACCAATGTTCTCACTGGATTTAATATCCAATCCAGCTTTATTAATCAAAAAGCTATTCACAATAGTGTCAAAATATGAGTAGTAAACGACATTGTTTACATGCCCATACACATCATTATCCATCCATCTGGTAGTTAACTCTTCAAAACAAAAATAATCTGTACGTAACACAGCCTGCTTACTCACAAAGCCTCCTCATAAGCAGCCTGATAAATCAGGAGTGCATCATCATGAGACAGCGGTTTCGGATTATTGATTAGTAAGCGAGTTTGTAGCATTGCATCGGTGGCGAGCATCTCTAAATGATGCTCGCCAATATCTAACTGTTTTAAGGTCCGGGGTAATTTTAATCGTTCAATTAGCCGCTCAATAAAGATAATGAGATCAGAACACACTTTTTGATCTGATTGAGACGTATTTATGTGTTCACAAATATATGGCGCCAATTCACTATAGAGCTTGGCTGTATCACTCTGATTAAAGCGCATCACATGTGGCAATACTAACGAGTTGCCTAATCCATGAGGTACATGAAAATGCCCCCCTAATGGGTATGCTAGCGCATGTACAGCGGCAACTGGTGCATTGGCAAAAGCCTGACCTGCAAGGCAGGCACCCAATAACATATTTTGTCTTGCTTCTATGTCCTCTCCATGATGTGTGGCCTGTTCTATATTTTTTGATAGCAATAGCAACGCCTGCTTGGCTAGCATATCTGAGTAGGCATTTTTTTTGTGTTTAGACGTATATGCCTCTATGGCATGCACCATAGCATCAATGCCCGTTGCAGCAGTAACATGAGCTGGCAACCCTAGAGTTAATTGTGCATCTAATAAGGCAACATCTGGCAATAACTGTTTGGAGACGATGCCATCTTTGGTGGTTTCTCCTGTTGTTAAAACCGCGATGGGTGTTACTTCTGAACCGGTGCCAGCAGTGGTAGGTATTAAAACCAAGGGTACGCGACCTCCTTGAACTCGTTCAAGCCCATATAGCTGTTCTAGAGATTGCTGAGAATCCATCATAACAGCAACAACTTTGGCGGTATCCATTGAACTGCCGCCACCAAATCCAATTACACCATCAACATTATGCTGCTTTGCTAAGGCTACTGCCGACAATACGATCTGCTCTTTAGGATCAGCACTAACTTCATCAAAGACAATGGTCGAAAATTTACTATGTAATTGCTCCTTCAGTTTCTCAACCAAACCACAATTTACAATACCTTGATCAGTGACCACTAACAATTTAGTTATATTTAGTTGGTCACATATCTCACTAATTTTATTTAACCTACCAGGGCCATTTATAATCGATTTTGTAGTATTAAATTGAAAACTTAACATAGGATTGTCACCGCCTTAATTATTATGTGCTGTTTCGTTTGGCAATAGTTCCATTTCAAACCCTAGGGAACTTCTGATTAGTTCAGAGTAAATTTGGTACTAATCAGTTATCAGTAAAGACTACGATAAATTAATCACCAAGTCACCAGTGTAGATACGCCGACGTATCTAGACTATCTGGCAGCTACCCCCCCCCTCTCCAGCCTTCTTCCCAGCGTGAGCCCGCGTCCAGCGTATCTGGAGATAAGGCTTCTTCACTTGCCCCACGAGATTGGGTACGGGCCAGCGATAGACCCAAGGTTTCAATGCCGTATAGACTGTGCCGTTAACCGAGGTTAATACCTAGTTTTCTTCCCCTTCGCGCTACTCCACCATTGAGGCACTCGGGGTAAAGACGCCTTTAAAACGATATATTGATGTACATAGAGCCGAGTATCTTATGAAGCACTCCAGCAGGCAACCCAGCCTTCATATGCTGGAGTGGAAGCTCGACGGTATTACCAACGACAAACTATTCCAGATAGGGAAAATGTGACCTCGATTGAAAAAACTGCTGCATTTGCATTGATAAAGACGAGAGGCCCTGCCCTACTAAGCCTGGCTCTTAAACTACTCTATTAACCCTTGAGGTGCGCCCATACGGGAGTAAAGACCTTTGCACTTTCATCTACAGCGTCGAGGGGAAGTTTCACGACACTTCCAGTATCGTAGACCATATTGCAAAATAGGATCAGACCTCCTACCCCAAATAAAGTAACCTTCTCCGAAGCATCAATCTGAATTGTAAAGGGCTCCCGCCTTAAAAAGCAGCACCATTAAACCACGCTTCCTAGAAGTACGCAGTTGCTTCCACGGGCGACAAAAAGCACTTTGTGCCCAGCCTGCAATAAGTACACCCCGCAGTAACTGTCTAGGGCTCCGGCACCCATAGCGATAACTCTCATTACTTTCTTTGGCCCTATGGAATCGAATGTACTTTTTTCCATACCGGACTGCCATTGACAGTTACTTTAGCTTTCGTATAGAGGACTGTAACTGAATTGTGCTAAATACACACAATTGGGATATACAAAATACAGAGTAAGACAAGACAAGCATACCTCACATAGCAACCCAGCTGGCCATTATCCGACCTTAAAAGGATGGAAATAAGGTAGATTACCGGTAAAATTAAGTACTAATTTACACAGAAATGAGTTTACCAGCAGCCAAGTCCACTATTTTTTGGGTCGAGTTTTTGGCTTAGCCGTCCTAGTCCCTCATGCAGATAACCTGGTCTGACTCAAGGTGTGGGAGCGCCAAGGGCCTACCTACCTGTGGGACCCAGTAACAAACGAACTAGCATCTCACTATAAAAACCAAACTCTCTATCCGCTATCACCTCTTTAGTGACGTATTTGTCAAAGAGGTGATTAAATCTAGGGTTCTACCACTAACAATCAGAGGGTTTTATCGACTGAAGTTCTTTCCAAACGGGATGAGAAGAATCTTGTGGAGAGACAAGGAAAAACCAGCGAAGCTCATTAATTTTTTCACAATGGATTTGGTCCCCTTTAAAGTGGAGGGTCTGTTCCTTTTTGGTTACAAATGGCTCAATCCAGCTTATCTGACCAGTATATTTGCCATCAACCTGCTCAATTGTAATAGCAGGCTCATATTCTTTGCCTTCAGTGACGGCTTTGTACAACCCCCTATAGTAGGAGGCTATAAAATTCTCAATTTTGGTCTTTCCAATAACTTGATTCTTCTCAGGCTTATGGGTCCATGAAAAAGCATAACTAAAAAAATCTTCTTTTTCTTGTTTATACATGCCAGGTAAAAACACAAGCTCTTCAATACCATTCAAGGTGATATCTGAAGCAAATTCGATCGGGAAAGGAATTACTTCAGTCTTTGAACCCTTTGGGAATTCAGAGTAAGTGCTAAGCTCTTCAGCAGAGAGCAAAGGTGAAAAGAGAAGCGTAACACAAGCAACCAGCCGAGTTAAAATATTATCAAATTTTAGATATTTATCCATTTAAGCTTATCTTCCTTTAATTCCATACATTAGAAAAAACACGCAACCAGTTTTTACCAACTATTTTTTCTACTACTCGATCAGAGATCCCTTTTTGACTTAGCTTATAAGCAATAAGCTCCATTCGTCTCTCAGAATTCAGTTCGGGAATAAATGGAGGACGATGTGGGGTTTCTCCTGGCGCTGAAATTCCTGCCGCAATACGACGCTCAACTTCTTTGCGAATACTTTCCCGATACTCAGGGCCGTCGTTGACTGGCACTACGCCTTGATCACTACCGATAGCAACATGATCTTCACCGCATATATTATAGGCATGCAATAGATGTTTAATTACCATGTCAGCCTTAATTTCATGCTCACCGCCTTCCAAAAATGGCATTAAATAGATACCAACCAAGCCGCCGGTGTCTGCTGCTGCTTTCAACTCTGTATCGTCATTATTTCGAGGATGCTTATAAATCGTATTACAGCCAGTATGGGAGATCACAATCGGTCTTTTTGACTGCCTGATGGCACTGGCAACAGTTCTCTTTCCTGAGTGTGATAGATCGATCAGCACCCTCTCTGATTCCATTATCTCTATGGCTTTCTTGCCGAGCGAGGTAATTCCTGAATCCTCCTTGACAAGACCACCGCTACCAAGAATTGAAGGGCCATTGTAAGAGACCTGCATGATCTTAACACCCATCTTGGCAAACTCTGAAATACCTGAAAGTGTTTCATCAAGCATTTCAGTTGACTGAAATCCCATTATGATACCAAGCTTTTTGTCCTCTTTAGCTTTTAGAATATCTGATGCGGATAGAATCAAGCTTAAGTAGTTCGAATTATGCTCAATGATAGCTTTAGTTTTTTCGACCTTTTTTAAAGTCTCTCCATAGTCATCACCTGGGTAGGGAACAGTCATATTCAAGGCACTAATCCCTGAGTTTTTGAATATCCCCAGCGACTTCTGGGAAACAGGCTCCTTGAGCGAGAATGCTACACTGAGCCCATCAATTACAATCGATGAATCGTATTGATTCCACACTGATTTGCCTGCATCAACCCCTGAAAAAGCATTTAATATGCCCGAGTTAATAGCCAGATAAGAACCAAGACTACCTGACACCAGAGATTTAATTAATGCTCTTCTATTTATATCGCTCATAAAACCCCCTCGCCAGAATTAATCAGTACTTCGTGAAGCAATACACTCAACTTCCGCTTTTGCATCAAGTGCAAGTCCGCTTGCTGCAAAAGCACTCCTTGCAGGCTTTTTTCCATTGAAGTACTGAATATAAACTTTATTCGCCTCTGGCCAGTCATCAATATCAGCGAGCATCAAAGTACATTTAACCACATCATCAAAACCCAGATTTTTGCTCTCAAGAACTTGGCCAATATTCTTCATTGTTTGATGCATCTGAACTTCCAGGCTTTCACCTGCCAAGGTTAAAGTTGAAGGATGATTGCCGATCTGTCCGGATAGCCAAATAGTTCCATTCATTTCACGTGAAGAAGAGAAAGGCAACTGTGGGTCGTCGCCGATAAAGATAAAACGACCATTCTTTACAACATGAACTATCGATTTACTATTTTCAATATTCTTCTCGGGACTTTCTGAAAGCACCACCAAATTAGCTTTCTTGCCTTCTTCAACACTACCGACAGAGTCTTCGATTCCTATCACCTTTGCGGCATTTAAAGTAGCTGCTTGAATTGCTTCGAGAGGCTTCATACCTATCTCACCTACGAGTAGCTTCAACTCATGGTGAATCATCGGTGTTGTGTCATTTTCCAGGTCACTAAATGCATCTGTGCCCGCGGCAATAGTAATGCCGTTTTGATAGGCAAATTGTGTCATTTTTGTACTAAGCTGATCAAGCAGCCTATATTTTTCGTTTAATTCATTCCTTTGTTCAAAAACGGTGAGTGTTGCATCTAGAATTGTTCCATTCTCATTCATCGCGTCAAAAAGATCTAAATAGCTATCTTTTTGTAGGATTTCTTCCCACTTTGAGCCATCCAGTTCAGCAGTTTTTCTTCGCCATTCCTTGAAGTTGTCAACTAACTGTGCGGATATATCAGAGGCATGTGAAATAGTCTCAACGCCAGCATTAACGGTTTGTAGGGGTTTGGAAGGGCCAATATAAGCATGCGACCAGACTTTTAAGCCGTGTTTTTTGGCCGCGCTAGCGAGTAATGGAACCGTCTCAGCTTCAACGTCTGCATATATCTTGATGCCTGTTGCACCAGCACCTTTAGCCTGGAGCATTATTGAATCCATATCGGAATGCTCGCCTACCGCTCTCATCCAGACGGTGTGCCCAGGTTCGCGCCCTTTGGCTGATGCAATGGTTCTAGGATCTGAGAAAAAGGATTCTCCACCAATTATGACTGAAAAGTAGATATCCGGCGACGCGATCGAATCCACCTCAGCTTGACGTTTTAAGTACGCCAGTGCTCTCGCATCGCCTCCCATATCTCTCACAGACGTGACGCCGCCGCGAAGCAGATATCTAAGTCGCTCAGTAGTAATCGAAAGCTTATCCCAGTCATCCGGATCTGTAGCGTGATGAACATGAGCGTCTATTAGACCTGGTATAACGAACTTACCTTTTAAATCAACAACGCTCGCCCCCTTCACTTTGGACAGCTTCTTCGTAGAAGCGATTCTCTTAATCTTGTCGCCTTCGATGAGGATCGATTGATCTTTGGCGATTTTAAGTGAATTAACATCCACTATATTGGCGTTAATGAGCAAAACTGGCTCTAGAGTATCTTCGGAAGCTAAGGCGTAGCTATTGGTGGTGATAAATAGAACTACCAGAGTCAATATTTTCTTTATATTCATGGAGTTATCTAAAGGGAGGCTTGCAGGATTTTAATCTAATCGCGCTATTTTGCGCCACTAAAGTCATATTTGAAATGCCATATTATTTTATAGTGTATAAACTATAAGTTTATTTGGTATATCGGTATACTCAATTCCGATCCACGACGATAAGAGATGAAGCTGACTGGCCGCGAGGAAAGTCAATGAATAAATTACACGCACTTGAAGCCTACTGCTTGGCCTGCGAAAAGCAGAGCTTCGCAGCTGCTGCTCGTGAGCTCGGAATCTCCGCAGCGATGGTTGGCAGGTACATAAAGCAATTAGAGGAAGAGCTGGGCTGCCTATTGGTGATGCGCAATACGCGCAAAGTATCGATAACCGAAGCAGGCGAGAACTACTATAAACAGATTTCACCAATACTAAAAAAACTTCATGCCGTCGATCAGGCGATGTCAGAATATAATCAAGAGCCCAAGGGTAGACTTTCGATATCCACTAGCGTAGAACTGGGCAGTCAATACTTCTCCGGATTGATCGCAAATTATCGCGAGCTTTATCCTCAAGTGTTTCTGGATTTTCACCTTAGCAATGATCCTCTCGATTTACTTGACAATAAAATCGATCTTGTTTTTAGGATCGCACCAGAGTTACCCGATTCTAGCTATATCGTCCAATCTATCGCAAAGACCAAGTTAGCACTCTGGGCGAGTGACTCGTACGTTGAAGAAAATGGACAGCCTGAAAGCTTGGAATCACTAAAGAAGCACCAATTACTGTTCTTTAACCACAGTATCCGCGGCGACCATTGGCTATTTCTAGATAAAGAAGAAATCAAGAAAATAAAACTTCCCTGGGCATGGCAATCCAATAATGGAAGACTATTAAATGAAGCCGCCGCAGAAGGACAAGGGATTATTCAAGCCCCATTTTATTCAGTCAAATCTTATGTCGAATCTGGGCAATTAATTGAAGTTTTGCCTGAATTCACAATAAAACCACTAACAGTCTTTGCGCTCTACCCTCATCGTTGTGAACTATCTTTGAAAGTTAAAACTTTTATCGACATGGCAAAAAGTTATTTTGCAAAACACCATTCTGAGCAGTTCTAATTTAATGGATGTATTTAAACGCACTTTCTCAAATCTGGGCCCTGGAATCATTTGGGCTGCAAGCAGTATTGGCGTATCTCATATCGTACAGTCTACCCGGGCAGGAGCGGATTACGCTTTTGCTTTAATTGGATTTATCTTTCTGGCTCATTTAATCAAGTATCCTTTTTTCAAAATCGGTCCAGAATATGCTGCTGTAACTGGCGAGAGTCTATTAGAAGGCTACAAAAAACACAGTCGATTGGGCTTTTATAGTTATCTGGTACTCACATTTTTAACAATGTTCTTTGTACAGGCGGCGGTTACGATTGTCACTGCAGCCTTGGCTCTGAATCTATTTGGTGATTTCTTAAATGTTTCGGAGTGGTCCTCCGTCATTCTGATCATCACATGCGGAATACTGATTGCTGGCCAATTTAAGTGGCTAAATGAATCCTTAAAATGGATGGTACTTATACTAGCTATCGCCAGCTTAATCACGCTCATTGCTGCAATAAGTCAGTACGGCCTTCTCCCCCCTAAAACATATTTATTGACTGATTTAGGCCCAGCTATGAGTATCGCATTTGTCGTTGCCTTAGTCGGCTGGATGCCCACATCTATTGAAGTTTCTGTTTGGCACTCTATTTGGTCAGAACGAAAAATAAAAGAACTTCCGGAAAGAGAGTATGCTAAGAAGTCTTTAGTATTTGACTTTAAAGTTGGTTATTTCACCAGCTTGCTATTAGCAATAGTATTTGTGTGGTTAGGCGCATTAATAATGTTTGGGAAAGGTATAGAACTATCCCAGTCTGCTGGCATTTTTGCCGGACAACTAATCAATATTTATACCGAATCTCTAGGTGATTGGAGCCACTTAATAATCAGTATTATTTGTTTTTTCGCACTTTTTTCAACAACATTTGCGGTCTCTGATGGATTCCCTCAAGTTTGGCGAAGCGCCCTAAAAGGCTCAGGTGGCAACCAGATTTCTGAGAATAGGGTCTACATAATAAGCCTAGTTACGCTAAGCCTTATAAGCTGGTTTATTATTTCCCTATTTGCCAATCAGCTAAAAAGCCTTATCGACTTTGTCACCACTTTATCTTTCGTTTGCGCACCAATCTTTGCATTACTCAATATTTTGGTTATGAATGGTAAATGGGTACCAAGAGAGTATCACTTAAAAGGCTGGTATTTGGTTTATACTTTTGCCTGCTTGGGCTTGCTGATCTGCTTTAGTTTATATTTTGTTTATTGGCGCTTTCTGAGTGGCTGATTACTAATCATGGAATCTCCATCAGTATTCCTCACTAATGGATAACATCGCCATACCACACACCATTAATGTCCCTACTCTTTTCTTAGAAGTCTCATTAAGACTTCTAAGAAAAATAATTATTCTTATAACACCCACATATTAACTTTCCCCTAAGCATATTTTACATGAAAAATTTAAATGCACTCATGCTAGCTAATACATCCTTTTGCTATCTATCAAGGACTGGACTTCGTTTAGATTCATCATAGTTTCTACTAAAACACTCATCAAAATCCGATTCCTTTATATCTTCTGCCTTCATTAACTCTCTCAATGAGCACTGCCCAAACTCCATCGTAATATTCATCTGCTCTTCATCAGATAGACTCATGCCTAAATCCAGGTATTTCGAAGAACATTCAGTTGTATTCTTTACAAAATATGTAACGCAATCTTGTAAGTCTGATAGTATCTCAGGCTTGATACAGTAAAGAAAATTTTGATTTCCACTGCAGTAATATGCGGATATTTTACTAACTGCTTTTTCCTTGAATGTTTCGGCAATAAGGCCACTGGAGTAAATTACTAGCATTAAAAGTATCGGTAGCCTCATAGTTTTTTACTCAAAGTTTTATTCAAGCAAAGGGGTAGCAGTGATTCACTAGGATTGCCACATTTGAATTTAGCAAGATATGCAAGCAAATTGATGCGTTAGCATAGATCAGTAAAATTATAGAACAAGACTAACTTAATGTCTTATTAAGGGAGGGTTAAAAGCAGTACAAATATTCCCGCGAAGGTCACGCCTCACGAGCCTTCTTAGATCTTCAGCAGTCCGTTTGGCTCTTGATTCCGTTTGATTTCTGATTCCACATCATCCCTGAAGCTATTTTTCATAAACTGACCAATTGACCATTAGCATCTTAACCCTTCCGAATGGGTCACCAAGCCCATGGGCAGAAACTTCAGAATTCCGCAATCTTTAGGCAAGCGATTATTCGCAAACATCGTTTCATGTGCAGAGTATCCTCCCCTCAATCCAGCCACGAAAGTAGAGCACATTCTTGAAAACAGTCAGAATGGCGCATGTTCGGAAAGGTAGAGCCCAACTACGATTCTGAGTGCTGATTCAAGCCTAATACCTAAAGCAACTGCAAAGATTCATATGAGAGCATCCACACCATCGACTTCAATTTCATTCCTGATTGCTCAAAGGGGTTCAAATTTGTGACTTTTAATCTACCAAGCCAGAGGGCCTTCTACTGCAGCCCTTCCAACCAACCATACCGGTGAACGAGTAGTTCACCCCCTCAAGGTCTCCTTTCCTCAGTGGCAGCATTCCCAAGCTGCACGTGATTATCTTCTCAGTTCGCAGGCCCTATTCGCCACAACGGACTCAACTGAGCTCCCCTAAATTCTGTCAAAGTGCCAAACTGTCACAGGATAAAGGTAAATGAATATCCCAAAATCGGGCCAAATATTTGGTTGCAAATGAAACCCTCGCCCTATTCTTTGTGGCACAGTAGGATAAGTCATCCGCCTGCAAGTGCAGCGCGGTACTATGGAACAGAGTAATCAGAAGACGCTATGACCACACAGCAGTTCGACGACTTGAATGTCGTCTCCCAGGAAGTTCTGATCAGCCCGGAGATGCTGAAATCAGAACTCCCCATCAGTGATGCCGCCGAAGCAACTGTCGCCAAAGGGCGTTCCGCCGTGCGTGACATCCTGGATCGCAAAGACCACCGCCTAATGGTGGTAATCGGACCCTGCTCCGTTCACGATGTGGGCGCCGCGATGGAGTATGCCAAGCGCCTTAAGGCGGTAGCTGATAAGGTTTCAGATACTCTGCTGATAGTGATGCGTGTCTATTTTGAGAAACCGCGTACCACAGTTGGCTGGAAGGGTCTGATCAACGACCCTCATCTTAATGATTCTTTTAAGATTGAGGAAGGTCTGCACATTGGCCGCAAACTGCTCCTGGATGTCGCCGAGCTGGGGTTACCCACCGCTACAGAAGCGCTGGACCCAATCTCACCCCAGTACCTGCAAGACCTTATTTCCTGGTCAGCTATTGGCGCGCGTACTACCGAATCCCAAACTCACCGAGAAATGGCCAGCGGCCTATCCTCCGCTGTGGGCTTTAAGAATGGTACCGACGGCGGCTTGGAAGTGGCGATTAACGCCTTGCAGTCTGTCGCTAATCCCCACCGATTCCTCGGTATCAACAAGCGCGGTCAAGTTGCGATCATTCACACGTCCGGCAACCCATACGGCCATGTGGTACTGCGCGGTGGTAATGACAAGCCAAATTATGACTCGGTAAGTGTTGCAATGTGTGAGCAGGAGTTACGCAAGTCTAATATCGTGCCAAATATTATGGTGGATTGCAGCCATGCGAACTCCAACAAGAACCACGAATTACAGCCCCTTGTTGTGGACAATGTGACCCATCAAATCCTCGACGGCAACCAGTCAATCATCGGTATCATGGTGGAAAGCAACCTGAAAGCCGGCAACCAGAGTATCCTGCCGAAGCTGGATGATATGGAATACGGCGTTTCCGTTACCGACAAATGCATCGATTGGGAAACTACCGAGTCGTTACTGCTGGGAATGGCAGAGCAACTGCATGACCCGCTAAAGCGGCGTAACGCTTGATCAAACCCTTTGATGGTATCAGGGCCTTCTAGAGGTCCTGATACCTTCGCTCTATCAACTCCCACTACCTCCCTTCCCTAGTCCTCCACCTAACAATCGCTGACATTCTTCATTTACAGGAGTATGCTGCAGCAGGAGTTACCATTTTGTGACGCCAAAGTCTACATTTTATCTATTTAATTCTGTCAACGAGGCATGTAATTAGTCGGTTTAAATCGGGCCACAATAATGGAACTGCAGTCCAACAAAGTCTTAACCTATATATTCGGCGGATTTATCCTAGTTTGGCTGCTAGTGAGCCTTAGCTTCGCTCTGGAAGGCAATGCGATGTTCCCCTGGATTGCCACTACCCTGCTTGCACTACTTGCTTGCATCACCTTCTCATTCGAAAAAACACGTTATGTCGACGGCACAAAGAAGTTGTTTATTTCTGAAAACCGAATCCTTTGGCATAGCTGGACAGAGAGGCACCCCCTGAGCATCTTTCGAGGAATAAAAGTAATTCCCTATTCAAGCTACTCGGCAAGCAGTAAAAAAAGCTACACCAGCTGGCATATCAATCTGGTATTTCGACATGCCAGCGCCAACGAGGGCGTATTGGCCAGGGTTTTCACCAGAAAAGAGGATGCCCTGGAATTTGCTGATAAGCTTTCAGAGCTAACCGCATTACCAGTCCTGGACTGAAAAATCTTTGAGTTTTGATAGGATGCTTTAAGCTGACTCAGGAAGATAATCCTAAGTTACTCTCTATACCTATAACTGCTTTTCTCTAAAGACTCTGTGAAGTAGATCAAAGGCACCCTAATATTCCGCCCTATCTGTATGATTCCCAGCCCCGAGTTCTAAGGTCAATAACTTGCCTTCATTGTGACCCGCAGGTCAGGACTTAAATTAATTGAGGAGAGGCAAATATGGACTCCATCAAGTGGGACATGTCTTCTTCAACAATTGTTCGCAAACTTTCGGAAGAAGCTGAACAATTAACGTTTGCCGCACCTCACCTGGACAAGGTGAAACAAGGGGAGCTACTGAAGTTCCATGCACATATCAACGTAGAACAATTGCCTCAGGGGCATCACCTTAAAAAAGCTACGATATTTTCCAATGTTCCCAATGGTGGCACCTGGGAACTGATTTGTGATGAAGGTACCGCGGTTGGCGGTCGAGGCAGTGCCCCATCACCAATTATGTATTTCTCTGCAGGACTGGCACTTTGCATGATGTCCCACGTAGAGATGCTAGCAAAACTAGCAGATATTAAACTGAACAGTGTGAGGCTCGAGCAAAAAACCGAGTTTTCTACAACAATGAATTTTGGGGGGATCAAACCTGAGGAAGTTTTTGGCACAGGTGATCGAGTGGAAATGCATTTGATCATCGAGAGTGACGAATCAGAAGAAAAACTGCTGGAATTCGCCCACTGCTGTCGACAAGCTTGCATGTCACTTCAAACTGTAGCTTGCGCAACGCCGGTTTCGACCAAACTATATCTAAATAATAGTGAACGCTCCTTCGAGTAGGCCTATTCTACAAAGCCCTAATTGATCTCAGCGGGAGATATTATATTGATTGATAACTAACGGGGTATCCAAGGTAATCCTTAAGTTAACAGGCTCGAAGCAAATAACTTCATAAATTCAATTAACTTTGATTTTCCTCTTACACAAAAAATCACTAAAAAACCAGCTACCAGCATTGGTAAGTGACCTACCAATTCATGTAATCTGATAGTGGAAGCCATCAAGAATAATGACATCACTACAGTTAAAATTGTCAATCAGACAGGCCCCATCAACACAGCCAAACAAAATCAGAAATCAGCCACCCCAAAGAAAAAAAGATCAGAGCTGAGAAGAATTTCCACCATAGACAGGACACAAAGCCCCAATAATATTACCGTATAAACTCCAATCCTACGTAAGAATTAAGCCATTTTTTGTGAACAGCAAAAGCCATCAGCTGCACGCCTAGCCTGCCAAATAAGACAACAATTAATAACAAAGTTACCCCCACCAACATAGATAATATGTACCAAACTTTATGACAATCAATGTCAGACCAAAGAACTTAGAAACTGACGGGTAACCTATAATTCAATTGGATTCCAGCGTTTATACAAAACACAATGAAAAGAACTTACAAGGGGCGCCAATACAAAAAAGCAATTCCAACTCGGCTAGATTACTATCACCCTGTAGAAATCAGCAGAAATAGAGCCATATCGATTGAGAAACCCAAGGAGTCACAAACATCAATGCTATTGAAATTAGTTTTATCCCCTCCTTCTATACATATTTATAGTTCACTGAAAACTTCTTAGATCTAAAAAAATTGTGCTATCTGGTCTTGCAATCATGAACACAGCTTTTCGAGCAAAAAATCATTTTACACGCTGTCAGGCTAGGCGCTTATCATTTTTGAAAAAATAACGCATCGAGATAATTTCATATCAACTAAAAAAATCACCTGATGAGCCTGCAACAAAAGAGCCTTCTACTAGGCTCATTCAGTGAAGGATCCATCCTAGCCAATGCAACCCAAAGCTTGGAACTGCAGCCCCAACCACATCTACTCGAATTAAAAGGCCTCTTAATCCCCTAGCTTTACGCATTTTTGGCACTTACTCTCTATCAAGGTATCCGGAATGGCTCCAAAATATTTATAAATAACATGACGAACCAGTCATCGCAAATATCATTCAATTTAGCCCCATTTTAAAGCAAAAGCATTACGTATAAAGTCATGGTCAACCGTACAAACTGACATAAATCGAGACTTAAGTTCTATAGTCGATTCATGGTCTGGAATATTATTTGAGGCTGCTGCCAGTTATCGAAATAAACAGCACAAGGGAACTCAAAAAAGCTTTGCCTGAAATAACAAAAAAAATCTACAAAAAAATGAAACTTCTCAAACAGCACGTTGGGACTGCACACATGTTCGAGTAGACTTGTTGCCAAGTTGGGAGAAGGAGAAAACGTTATGCGTTATGTACTTTCAATGATATTACTACTCTCTCTTGCCGGTTTCAGTTATGCGCAAGAGCGTCTGGCACAGCTGCCAGCAGGCGCATCACCGGTGCAAATACTTGGTAAAACTTACTATCAAAGCGGCAATACTTTCTATGCCTTTAATGAACAGGGTCGTTATTTTTACCCAGTACAACCTCCGACTCGTATCCGTCAATATGAGCAACCTAGAAATATGTATTGGCGCGGTTCCCAGCCTCGCTACTACTGGCGTGGTTCTCAGCCTCGCTACTACTGGCGTGGTTCTCAGCCTAGCTACTATTGGCGCGACTCTACGCCTCGTTACTATGGCCTGACTCGCGATCAAGTAGAAGGTTGTATGAACGCGGCAGCGGACAAAGCAAATGCCAATCCTCGTATCGGTGGTAAAGTGTATATCCGCGAATATAACCAGTGCATTAGCAATCTGCGCTATTAGCAAAGTGCTATACGCACAAAGAACAGACCCTTAAGGGGCCCTCGGGCCCCTTTCTTATTTTACTTTCTAACTAGGGTATCTTTGTTCCTGCAGGATTAATAATCGATGGACTATGGCAGTGTCGTTAATAGATTTCATGTTTTATCACTAGTGCCAACGACTATCAGTATTCAGCCTCTAGAGCTATCCAGTTATAGTAAGAAGCCCGTGCTGTCTCCCGTACCTCTACAGTACTATCTCCAAATCCGGTAAATTTTCGAATCTAGCCTTAGTCAACTATTGACTGATTTCCAAGAAATTGAAGATCGTATCGCCAATCGTGACAGTGGACCAGCTGGGCTTATTCCCTTAAGGGCACCTACAACACTCGGACAATTTTGGCACGCTCCACAGTTTCCAAAACTTATAGCTCACCCCCTTAATCGATTGGAGCTGTTTCTCGATAACCAGTTAAGAGATATCATTGGAGAAGGCTTTAACCTGGCAATACGCATCAAAGCAACATCCGTTAACTCTTCTCTATATGCACAAAAGTTGGGTAAGCATCACCGGCGCTTAGTTGCATCACTAGAAAATATACATCAATCGGGTATATCCCGGAGTCCGAAAGAACTAAACGGTTTTGCTTGCCTTTAGCTTTGATAAAAGCCCTGCTCATTGGAATTTATCGAGCAATAATCAGGAAATAACAATCAATATGCCCACTATTACATAGCCAATAACTATTTCCCCCTATACCAAGCTACCCTGGCCGAATCAGGCATCGCTAGCTTATGCGATTACCTGGAAAACAATGACATCACATCGATGTCTTCTAGTTGAAATCCTGCCACAATGGATACAAGCGAGCCGGCCATTATTTGGTGTATATCAGCAAAAGGAAGGCTACTTCACGCAAGCTGGGCGTACTATGGAAATTTTTACAAGGAATTTTTCCCAGGGATTGATTCAAATAACAACCCCAATAAATTCGTCTCTCACCCAGGCTTTATGTAGTCTTTATATAGAGGGTTATGGAGAAATCAACCACACATCATGATTTCGATAGCTTTTACAAGAATTAAAAAATATATCCACTTAGCAGCTTAAAGATCCAATTTAATCATTCCAGTCTTTGACAAACATATCAATGATTGGCACAACTTAAATCCATGGTATTAATCAAATTTCATATCTAATGGCACAAGAATTACTATGCCTTCCACCAAATATCAAAAATTGTTGAACAAAATTAGAGACCTTAAGTAACAGTTGAACGCCTCATCCTGAGTTGTCACAAAAACCTCTTAATGAAAGGCATAGTGCGCTACTACTTTCTATAAAATGTCACGCCCTACACTATGCTTGGATTTCTGCCATGGCACAGTACCGACTAACAAATCATCCGAGGATTATATGACTGCCAATCATAAAGAAACGTCAAAGAGTCTTCTCCAGCAGTGGGGAGATAACACACCTCATAAAGCCACTAGCTATCTCTCGCCCAACTACAAGAACCACCAGATGCCTGATGCAGGAAGTGCAACCTCATGCAAGTCACTTAAAGAATGGCAGGAACTTGTCACCGAATTCCATAAAGGATTTTCAGATGTAAAGATGGAAATCCTACTTCAAGTGGCCGAGGGCGACTATGTTTGCACACGTTGGCGAATGACGGCAAAGCATACTGGTAAATTTATGCAGTACGAACCGACAGGAAAAACCACCACCTGGACTGGTATTCACACTGATCTATACGAAAAAGACAAAATGGTGGAAAGTTGGGTTGACTGGGATAAGTATTCCTTCCTGGAACAACTGGGCCTCACAGACTAAATTTCGTGGTCTGGGCAAACAATTCCCAATGTAAATTTAAGCCTATAAATTTTATCTTTGTCAGCAACCAATTGCCCGAGAGAAAATTTCAGCGGAACCACCAAATATGAAAAAAATCATTGTTTCCGGCTTCGAAGCTTTTGGGCACACCCCCATAAATCCAGCAGAATCAGTCATGCGTGTTTTAGATGGAACCTATGTAGGGGAAGCTGAAATTTCTGGAATCTTAGTGCCCAATAATTTTTTTGAAAGTATTGAGGTTGTTACTGTTGCAATAAAAGAGTTACAACCTCAGTTAGTGGTGATGCTGGGTGAGTATGGCGGTCGTGCAGAAATAACAGTGGAACGAATCGCACAAAATTTTAATGATTCTACCCGATATAACCTAAAGGATAACCGCGGTGTAGAAATGCAGGGTGAGCCAACCATACCCGACGGTCCCGTGGCCTACCGCAGCACCCTACCTTTAAGGGCCATGGTTAAGGCTATGCGTGGCGTGGGCGTTCCCGCAGATATCTCAGATACCGCAGCCACCTTTTGTTGTAACCATTTAATGTACGGTGTACTACATTATATTGCCATAAATCAGCTAGATATACGTGCCGGTTGGATTCACCTCCCACAATTACCTCACGTGGCGGCATTACCTGAAAATCTTGGCACTCCAAGTATGTCCAGGGAGACAGCCGCACTCGGCGTACATGCGGGGATAGAAGCAGCGCTCATTCACCCTAATGATATCAATGAGCCTATTCCATCCAGGTTCCAGATATAGAGTCCATTATATCAACTATTCATCACAGGTTACGCCGGTAAATTAGCCTCTTTACCTTCCAGTACATTTACAGACGTACAATATCGGCCTGTAAACATTTTATGGAATTCGAGATTTACAGCCCAACCAAATAATTCATATTAACCAATTGCCGAGTTCCCATTAGCACTGATTAAAACAAACGCAATACGGCAAGGCTCAGTCCCTCGATTAATCCAATTATGGATGGTCGCGCGCTGTATCAATGTATCTCCAGCAACCAGATGAACTTCTCTATCCTCTCCCAGAGCCATGTCAATCTCCCCAGAGAGGACTACAGCATAGTCAATACTATCTGTACGATGAATACGAGGCGTTACACCTGGGCCAAATTCAACCACTTTAAAGATGGAGCCACCCGCAATAGTAGTACCAGCCCTACGAGCCCCTTTATCGCTATTTGCCGTGTCAATCTCAACGGGCAGATCGGCTGTTGTCCAGAACTGTTGCTGCTCCATATGAGGACGCCAACTGGCAGTATGTTCACCCCTATCATCCAGAACCACGACAGGCTTGCCGGCACTATCGTGTCCTGTCACTACGCGTCGTATATTTAGCCCCATATCCTTTTCCATTAAGAGTCCTGATCCAACTTAATGATAGGGGCTTTTTTCCCCTATATACCACACTCTCAAGTTGGCAAGAGGAAAAATAGACTAGCGTATATAGCATTGATAACTGTCACGTATCACTATAGATAACTTAAGCACTAGCTGATAACTTTGCACTACAGCAATACTATATTTTGGCTCTCTATACCTAAATCTTGTGTATCTCCACCTTTAGACAATAGATTAAATCACTAACTTATATAGAAGGCATAATAGTATCTAGACCTTTATTGAGCTACTTATCTTACTTCTTCTATTCAACGAAGACCTTCCCAAAAAAACTTTCAATAAATATGGTTGATCGGACAACATGAGCAACGAAAAGGAACATCCCTCAAAAAACGCTCCATATCCACATCGATGGTGGGTGCTGGGAGGCCTCGGTCTGGCTCTAATGATCGTTAATATCGATGTCACCGTGATCAACCTCGCCATCCCTACAATAGGGCGTAATTTCTCTGCAAAAATATATCAACTGCAATGGATCAACAATATCTATCTAATAGCCATGGGGGGATTAATTATCACCACTGGAAAATTTGGAGATCGATTTGGGCATAAAATTACGCTCATGCTTGGCATAACCATTTTCCTCGTCGGATCATTGATTGCAAGTGCAGCCCCAAACCTAGGAACCATAATAATAGGAAGATTCATACAGGGATCAGGCATGGCGGCCTCCTTCGGTATGATCTTTGTTCTAGCTGAAAGCCATTTCCCCAAATCTGAACGGGGTTTAGTCGTAGGACTACTGGTAATATTCACCGCTGCCGCTCAATCAATAGGCCCTATTTTAGGTGGATTTATTGTTACCCATCTGGGTTGGCGATGGGCTTTCTTAATAAACATTCCTGTTTGCTTATTGTGCCTTATCATTATTCATTTATTTGCAATAAGAGGCACTCAAAATAAGGAGGTCAATGTCCACTATCAGTCGGGGTTTCTAATTCTGATTGCGTATCTTTTGATATTATTTTCACTCAATATCGTGCCTCACACAGGAATCAGAAGTCTTCAATTTATTCTACCCATCGTAACATCTATAGGAATTCTAACTTCTGTACTTCTTTGGCAGCGAACTATTCCTCAACCATTGATCAACTTAAAACTGCTACACAACAAGCTATTCCTGGGGTTACTTATAACTCGAGCATGCTTCCAAATGATATTTGGATCTTTCTTGTTTATTTTACCTTTATACCTGGAAAACATACTTGGGTACGACGCCGCCAAAGTCGGACTTATTATTTTGACAATGACAATTTTCTTATGCTTCTCTTCAATCTTAACAGGGATATTTAACAATAGATTCAACCCTATCCCCCCTATTGTTATCGCACAATTTACCTGCTTAACTGGTGTCCTATCACTTACTTTGATGCCCGACAAACTATCCTGGTATTACTTAATAATCGGAATGGTTTTTATGGGGGTTACTACCGGAATAATGTATTCTTCAACTAACCTTGCAGCGGTTCAATGCGCACCAAAAAAAGAGAAGGGTGCAGCCTACGGATTGTTCATCTCTAATACATACCTTTGGTATGCTGCAGGAATAGCATTTACAGGAGCAATACTAAGCGCTGCAAGTGTTAGAACTTTCTCGAAAATCTCAAAAGAAGCTCTCTCCAATGAGCACAAAGTAAGTACTCTGGAAATACTTCCTTTTATAACGGGTGCACAACCTCTGAAAAAAATAACAAAGCTCTTTCCTGATCCTTCGGTACACTCTCAAGTGTTGGAATGGGGTCAAACATCTTTTCATTCCGGGTTTCACGCGGTAATGATTGCTTTTCTTTGCCTATCCCTTATCGGAATCCTTGCAAGCTTACTTTTTAAAAATACAACCCAATTTCTGTATAAAGATGAACCCTATTTGTAGCCTTCAGCAGCAATTAACACTCTATCGTAGAAAACTAGCCCTTTGCACAAGCGAAGAAACCCCATACCTTCTTAATCCTGAATCCACTATAATTCTCTGCTATGCCAGAGTTACCTATACATTCCGTCCTACCAGAGTTACTTGAAGCACTGGAAACACACAGCAATGTGGTGCTGCAAGCGCCACCAGGTGCAGGTAAAACTACTGTTGTCCCTTTGGCTCTACTGGATAGTGTCTGGCTGAGGGGTAAGAACATCATCATGTTGGAGCCCCGCAGACTCGCTGCACGCACAGCAGCTGCCCGAATGGCTTCCCAGCTTGGTGAAAAGGCCGGTGAAACAGTGGGATACCAGGTACGGGGGGAGCGCAGAACCAGCGGGCGAACCCGTATTCTGGTGGTTACCGAAGGCATTCTTACCCGTCTTCTGCAATCTGATCCTGAGCTAAGCAAAACTGCCTTGGTGATCTTTGATGAGTTTCACGAGCGAAGCTTACAAGCGGATCTGTCACTGGCACTGTGCCTACAATCCCAGGAGTATCTGCGGGAAGACCTTAAGTTGCTCGTAATGTCCGCAACCCTAGAGACCGATGCTGTCGCTGAAATTCTGGGTCAGGCACCAGTGGTGGCCAGTGAGGGAAGAAGCTACCCCGTCAGTGTTGAATACCTCGATAGGCGTGAAGAACTGGAAGATGAACGTCAACTTCCCCAGCTGATGACCCGCAAAATTCTGGAATGCATCAGTAATGATACTGGCAGCCTGCTAGCGTTCCTGCCCGGTGTGGGGGAAATACGACAGATCGAAGCAACGCTGGGAGAGCGCTTCGCTGAGGAACCCCACAAGTTCAGCGATATCATAATAGTTCCGCTATATGGCGACCTGACCAGGGAGCAACAAGATCAAGCCATTGCACCAGCAAAACCCGGCATGCGTAAAATTGTATTGGCCACTAATGTTGCCGAGACAAGCCTGACAATCGAGGGGGTTCATAGCGTGGTGGATTCGGGATTAATGCGTGAATCGCGCTTTGACCCCAACACCGGGATGAATCGCTTGATCACCAGCCGTATATCTCAGGCATCGGCTATTCAACGTAGTGGTCGTGCCGGCCGACTCAGTGCAGGTCACTGCCTGCGCTTATGGAGCAAAGAGCGTCAGAACGCCCTGAGTACGAAGAATACTCCAGAGATACTTCGCAGTGATTTGGCTCCAGTTGCTTTGGAGCTGGCCCAGTGGGGAGTTACTGATGCTGAAGAGCTCCTATGGCTGGCCCCCCCTCCTCCTGGACCTATGGCACAGGCTCAAGAGTTACTCCAGCAGTTGGGAGCACTCGACAGTAAACTGCGCATTACTCGCCACGGCAGCACCCTGCTATCCCTCGGCTGCCATCCCCGTCTTGCCCATATGATGATCCACAGTTTTAAATGGGGATTGCAACAGCAGGCCTGCCTGATGGCAGCTCTTCTATCCGAACGGGATATCTTCCGCGGTGAGGCCCGCTGGGACAGGGATATAAGCAAGCGCATTGAGGTCCTACAGGAACGGTCCAAAGGTCGAGAAGTGGATCAAGGGTCTATCCAGAGAATTCGGCAGCAGTCACGGGCCTGGCGCACTCAGCTGGATAAACTCACGTCCAACCAACCGGTGAGCACACTATCAATTGATAGTGTCGACCATGCTGGCGTCCTCCTGGGGCTCTCCTATCCAGATAGAATCGCCATAAGCCGCCGAGATGGCAGTAGGCGCTTCCTGCTCGCCAATGGCAGGGGGGCACATTTCACTCATGATGATGCACTGGCCCTTTGCGATTATCTTGTAATTGCGGAACTCGATGGGAAAGGACGTGATGCCCGAATCCAGTTGGCCGCACCTATTTCGGAAACCTCTCTTAGAGGTTGCTTTGACGATCTGATAAAACAGCAGACAAGTGTTGACTGGAATGAGTCTTCCGGACGTGCGGAGGCAGTGACTCGTATCACTTTAGGAAGCTTGGTACTAAAGCAACAAGCGGCCAGGGATGTTCCCGAAGGCTTGCTGAGTTGCGCTCTTCTGGGTGCCATTAGAAAGAAAGGCTTGGCACTACTTCCTTGGGGCAAAGATGCTTCTCAGTTACGCAGTCGGGTGGAGTTTCTACGCCAGTGTGAGCTGGGGCCAGATCTTCTGAGCGACACTCCCCTACCCGACTGGAGCGATGCAGCGCTTTTAGCTCACCTTGAAGACTGGTTACTACCCCATCTCCAGGGCTTTAATAAGTTAGAGCAACTCAAACAACTGAACCTGTTTACCATTTTACTCGGTCAACTAACCTGGCCACACCAAAAGCGGCTGGAAGAATTGGCACCCAGCCATTTCACGGTGCCCAGCGGGTCGCGCATTCAAATCAACTATGAAGGATCACCCCCGGTATTGGCTGTGCGCTTGCAGGAATTATTTGGCATGGCACAAACGCCTGCTATTTTGGACGGCCGATTCCCCTTGATGATCCACCTGCTGTCACCGGCAAAACGTCCGGTCCAAATAACCCGCGATCTCGCCAACTTCTGGGCCAACACCTATCAAGAGGTAAAGAAAGAGTTACGTATCAAGTACCAAAAGCACTATTGGCCAGACGATCCCCTCACAGCAATAGCAACTAGCAAAACCAAGAAAAGAATGGATGCGCAGTGAGCCATTAAGCCAATATTCAGGCTTGATCAGCTAGGATTTTAGATCCAGCACTTCCACACAGCAGCAGAGTCGCCCATTGTCAATCTGTGCCTGCATGTGATTGGTCAGTGGAAAATGTTAAACTCAATGGAACTTAGTCTTCATTTCCCTGCCAATAGGTAAAAATTAGCAAGACAACCTTACCTCACTAATAAACGTCTTCGGAGATGAATTTTGCACCGGACGCTTCCCTTCCTTCTTAGCCCATTTCTTCTTCTCGGTTGTAGCTTTGACGACCTTCCCGACTTCGTAATCCCTGTCTACGTGGATTACGATCAAGAGATGCGATATCTGGTAGAGGATATTAGTGACTATGCCAAGGGTATTAACCGGGACGACTTTATTATTGTCCCGCAAAATGGTATTGAACTGATCAACACCAATACCAAGACCAATGGCCCAGTAGATAACGCCTATGTAAACTCTACCGATGGCATCGCCCAGGAAGCGGTCTTCTTTGGGCAAAATGGTGATGTAGACCAACCCACCAGCAGCACCGAAAGCGCTCGCTTGCAGGACTATCTCAACTTAGCCAAGGATAAAGGCCGCGAAATCCTTGTGACCGATTTCGCCTATACCGAGCGCAATATTGACGAATCCAATCAAGAGAATGAAGAAGCCGGCTACGTCTCCTTCGTCGCTGACGATACGGACCTGGACGATATTCCGCCCTACCCTGAAGAGCCCTTCAATGTAAACAGTAACAACATTGATGAGCTGGAGAATGTCAAAAATTTCCTTAATATCACCAATCCACGGATCTCTTCCACACGCCAGGAATTTGTCGACAAGTTATCCGAAACCGATTACGACCTGCTAATTATCGACTTTTTCTTTAATGGCGAAGAATACACTGAAGAGCAAATTGAGCAGCTCAAGGTTAAAAATAATGGGGGGCGCAGGCTGCTAATTGCCTATATAAATATTGGTGAAGCCCAGGATAGCCGTTATTACTGGGACCCCTCATGGCCCACCAACCCACCCAGCTGGCTACTGGAAGAAGTACCAGGGGAATCAGGAAACTACTATGTAGAGTACTGGAAGGAGGGCTGGCAGAATATCATTTACGGTAACAATGACTCCTATATTTACAAAATTGTGGATGCAGGTTTCGACGGCGCCTATATGGATGGTATCGACGTATATGATTATTTCGACTCCCTGGATACCGAGGAAGGAAATTAAATCATCGCTCACTCCTGGCAGGCAACTGGGCACAGAGCCCAGATTGATTGCCAGGTGCTTGTGCCATAAGGACGAGTATTAAGCCAGCTGGCTATCTTTGTACTGTGTCACATATTGGGAAAGGCGCCCTGACATCTCCTCCGCCAGCTTTTGCAGGGCGTTGAGTGGGCGAATCATCACCTCAAACTCTACAATCTTACCGCTCTCATCAAAGCGAATGATATCCAAGCCTTTGAGGCTTTTTTCACCAATAGAAGCCTTGAATTCCAGGGCCAGGTCACGGCCGGACTCAGTGGTAAAGCTGCGGTCGTATTCAAAGCTCTCAAACACTTGCATCACAGTATTGAGAATAAGGCAAACCGCCGCTGAGCTGTGGTAGGGCTTGAAGAAAGCCGGAGAGCGAAAAATCGCATCATCTGCAACAATAGTAGGGAGCCTGGTGAAGTCTCGCGCTTCTACCATCTCATGCCACAAGGCGATTGACTCCGTTATCGAATTATTGGAATTGTTCATCAACTATCTCCCGTTCAAGCTTGTGCTTGTGTAAAAAATCCCGGCCATCGGCAAAGCCGAGCTCGTAAGTCTTTTGCGCCAGCTCGGGATTCGTGTAATCCCAAACTCTGATAAAAGGTGGTTGTGAGGGCTGCACGTAGGTCCACAGTTGATCTCCCTGTCGCCGGGTAAATCTGTCCGGGTAACGGGAATAACGGCGACTCAGCAGAATCAATACTCGACCCTCTTCCTGATCCAGTCCCGCTACCGGTATATTGTCTACCACTCCGCCATCAAGCACCGTCGCACCGCGCAATCGCATTTGTGGAGTAAAAGGCGGTGTACAAGAGGAACAAAGGATCAACTCCGCCAGCTCTTCCACACTTGTGCAGTCCTGCGCCTTATAAAATCCCTGCTTAAACCCAAGCCCCAGAGCAACCTTAGGGTGCAAGCTCCGCAACAAGTGCTTGTCGGCATAGTAAGCCAGGGCTCCAACACCCAATGCCATTCCCCCTGAGAGCAACCGTGGCGGATGGGTTACTGCAATACGTAGCTCCGCTGTAGTTTTAAGTGTGCTCATGCCCTCGCGGAATAGCTCCCACATGGCATTGCGATAGATTCCATACTGGGGAAATACTGATTCCTTTTTAAATAAGTTGCCCCAATAAGCATTCTTATCATTGGCAGCAAATGCCGACCAGAAGTGCTCCCGGGCTTCTTCTGTGCGCCCCATCAAGATTAGGCTCGCCATAAGGCCTCCGGCGGACACCGCAGTCACAGTCTTCGGGACAAGACCTATTTCACCGGCAACTGACTCCCAGAAACCAATCTGCCATGTACAGCGCCCGCCACCGCCAGCAAAAACCACCTGATCAAACATAAATCCTTTACCTTCTGCACTGGGCTTTTGATCAACTCCAAGCCCATATTCCTTTTAGCCTGCCTGCAATAATCGAGTAACTACAGCAGGCAACCGCCACACATACCCATATGCAACTAATTGCATAAGCTAATAGAATCAGCAGCTTAGCGCAACCAATGGGCCTGCCCAATACGCTCAATCATGCTGGGCATAAATGACAATGGTATTCCTGTGGCAAGTCCATTAATTGCCAAATCCAAATCGCCCCCCCTTGGCCACTATTTCGGCAAGAAATGCCCTGCCATCGACCCGGCCAATCTCAAATATTTCTGTCAATGCCTCAGGGTTGGTGAAATCCCAGGACTTAATGGGAAGCCGGCGAGAGGGCTGCACATAAACCCATGTTTGCCCTTGGACACGCCGGCTGAACCAGTGGGGCAAACGTGGGTAGCGGCGGGTCGGTAGTATCAGCACCAACCCTTTATAAGCTTCCAAGCCATCAATTGGAGCATTGTCCACCACGCCCCCGTCCAGCACTTGCGCACCATCCATCCGTAGCCTTGGGGTAATCGGCGGAGTACACGAGGAACTGAGAATGAGGTGTTCAAGTTCTGCCTCATTCGCACAGTCCCTCACCCGGTAGAACACCTGTCGAAAGCCAAGCCTGGATGGCAGCTTGGGGTGCAAGCTGCGCAGCAGGTATTTGTTGATGTAGTAGAGGGTGCCGCCCGCCGCCAGGGCACAGACTGGGGGCATCCAGCGAGGCCGTAACGTCACTGCCACCCTTAAGTCGGTAGCAGCGCATAACTTGTCGAAACCTCCGTCAAATAGCTCGCGGACACCACGCCGGTATATCTCATAATGGGGAAAAACTGGTGGCTTACGCAGCAGGTTACTCCAGTACACATTCCTCTGATTCTGTTGGGTTACAGATAGGAAGTAATCTTCCGCTTCCTGACCACGCCCCATTAATACCAAGCTAGCCATAAGTGCGCCGGCAGATACTGCACTGACTACTTGTGGTGCCAGGTTAATCTCATCCTCGATAGCCTGCCAAAAACCAACCTGCCAACAGCAGCGTCCGCCACCCCCACCAAAGACTACCTGGTTGAACACGCTTACAAAGCCTGCACTCTCGTTTCAGGGGCAATCGATTTGAGCTGAGTCAGCAACGCCCTACCATCGGCGCGTCCAATATTCAGAGTCGCGGTAACGGCCTCAGGGTTGGTGAAGTCCCAGACCTTGATCGGTAAAACCCTGGAAGGTTGCACATAGGTCCACAGCTGCACACCCTGGCGTTGGGTAAAGCTGTCTGGATAACCTGGAAATCTATTTGTCAGGAGTATCAGAACCCTGCCCTGCCCCGCATCCAATCCGGCAACTGGCACATTGTCCACTACGCCACCATCCAGTATTTCAGCCCCATTCAACTGCAGACGCGGCGTAAACGGAGGGGTACAGGATGAGCTGAGAATCAAGTGCTCAAACTCATCCATATCAGAGCAATCCTGGGCGCGATAAAACGTCTGCCTAAATCCCAGGCGCGTGGCGGAAGTGGAATGCAGGCTGCGCGGGAAACCTTTATCTGTGTAATAAATTACGGCGCCAAAGGTCAGTGCCAATGGACCAACCATCCACGCCGGTGGACGGGTAACTGCGAGACGCAATTCCGCTACCGTTCTCAAGTCTTCCAGGCCATTATCAAACAGCTCTCGAATCCCATTGCGACAGATAGCGTATTGGGGAAATACCGCTTCATCACGAAATAAATTTTTCCAGTAAGCGTTTTTACGATTGTCACTGAATACAGAGCGAACGTATTGCACCGCATCCTGCCCACGGTTGATCAGTAGCAGCCCGGCAACAAGTCCCCCTGCTGATACTGCACTCACCACTCTCGGTGATAACTGGACTTCATCAACGATCGACTCCCAAAAGCCAATCTGCCAGATGCAACGACCACCGCCACCGGCAAAAACCACTTGATCAAACATGGAGTACGTCCTTTAAACTTTACGGCTCTTCCTAAGCCTCTAAATCACTACTTTTCCAAACCAAGTACTGACAATTCCCCTTTTCAATACTTATCTGCCAAATGCGATCCGCAGTCACATTAATCCCAACCCCAAAGGATTTTTATTTCTTCGCTGGATAGGTATTTCAGGAAAGCCTGTCCGTCAGCACGACCGATCTCCAGAGTTTTTCGAGTAGCCTCCGGATCACTAAATTCCCAAACGCTGATCGGTAGCGCCTGGGATGGCTGAACGTAAGTCCATAGCTGACCTCCCTTACGCACGCTGTGAAATGTTGGGAAGTTAGCAAAATGCCCGGCATCGAGAATCAGGACACGGCCTCTTACAGCATCAAGGCCCGCAACCGGTGCATTGCCCACAACCCCACCATCAAGGGCTTCTTCACCATTGAAATAGAGCCTGGGAGATAAGGGTGGGTTGCAGCAGGAGCTCAAAATTAAGTGCTCTAATTCGGCCACATTGGAGCAGTCCCGCGCCCCATAAAACATTTGGCGAAAACCAAACCGGAAAGCCATTGTTGGGTGAAGTCTTTGTGCAAATTGCTTCTCTAGGTGATCAAGCGCAATTCCTGTCGCTAAAGCCAGGGGAGACGGTAACCATGAAGGTGGGTGAATTACGCTCACTCGCAAGTCAGCAGCAGCACATAAACGCTCGAACCCCCCAGAAAACAGATGGTTCACTCCTTTTTTGTAAATGGAGAAATGAGGAAATACCGGCTCGTCAGAAATAAGGTTATTCCAGTGAATATTGCTCTGATTGTTCCTGCACACCGAATGGAAATAATCTGCCGCCTCCTCACACCTTTCCATCAACAGGAAACTTGCCACCATGGCTCCACCTGACGCAGCACAGATCACTTTAGGTGCCAACTCAATCTCCTGCGTAATAGCCATCAAGAAACCCAGCTGCCAGGTACAACGACCGCCACCTCCACCAAGGACCATCTGTTCAAACATTACTTTTCCCCACGTCAGTGTAAAAACAGCGATCTGCCAGTACATTGCGTAAAAAAAGTCGGCCGTCATGGCGGCCCATTTCACAGGTACTTCTCAGCCCCTCCGGATTTGTAAAGTCCCAAACACTGATCGGCGGAGACTTCGATGGCTGTATATAGGTCCAGAGTTGCTCCCCCCTACGCTCGATGAACCAATCAGGACAACCTGGGTAACGGCGTGTCAGCAGGATTAGCACCCTGCCTTTGCCAGGATCTATTCCCCCAACCGGGACATTGTCTACCACCCCACCATCCAGTGCCTCCAGACCATGGAATCGTAATCGAGGAGTAAAAGGTGGCGTACAAGATGAGCTCAATATCAAATGCTCAAAGTCGGCTACATCAGCACAATCCTGGACACGATAAAAATCCTGGTGATACCCCAGGCGTCGCGCTGCGGAGGGATGAAGCCCGTGCAGCAGATATTTATTTGAGTAGTAAATAGCCCCTCCCATAGCCAATGACAGGGAAACCGGAAGCCAGCTCGGCGGCCGGGAGATGGCAACCCTCAACTCAGCCGCAGATCTCAGGCGAGGAAAACGTTCTGAGAAAAGTGCCCTGATACCGTTCCTGTAAATATCATAGTGGGGAAACACCGGCTCCTTGCGAAACAGGTTACGCCAATAGATATTCCTTTGATTGGCCTTAAACACAGAGGCAAAATAGTCCACAGCTGCCGGGGCTTTGCCAATCATAATCAGGCCTGCAATCAATGCGCCTGCGGACACGCCACTCACCACACGGGGGCGCAATTGAATTTTTTCAGCAACGGTCTCCCAAAACCCTATCTGCCAGGTACAGCGCCCGCCGCCACCAGCAAAGACCACCTGATCAAACATTCCGCGCAACTCCACTTTCGCGGCTAATCGTCAACAGTGCTCTCCTGCCAGTAGCATCGCCAGGAATGCTTGGCCGTCTGCGCGCCCAGCGTGAAAAACCCGGTTCAAAGCCTCGGGATTTGCAAAATCCCATACCCGGATCGACAGAGGCTGCTTGGGCTGCACATAAGTCCACAACTGTTCACCCCTATGGCAGGTAAAACACCAAGGGTACTGAGGATAATTTCTGGTCAGCAAAATCAGGACCCTACCCGGGGTCGGGTCCAAGCCCCCAACCGGCACACTATCCACCACACCACCATCAAGAATTTCCGCGCCCCTAAATTGCTGCCTTGGTGTCAAAGGGGGCGTACAAGAAGAGGTTAAAATTAGCCGTTCCAGTTCCAACTCATCAGTGCATTTGTGCACGGAAATAAAGGACTGCCGATAGCCAATCCGCCGGGCACCATCCGGATGTAAGCTGCGTGAGATATAGGTATCGGAATAGTCGATTCCAATCCCCAGAAGCAGTGCTAAAGGCCCCTTGAGCCACTCTGGTGAATAAGCGACCGCGACACGCAAGTCTGCAGTCGCACGCAGTTTTTTAAGGCCGCCGGCAAATAGTTTACGCATGGCTCGACGGTAAATATCGTGATGAGGGAAGACCGGCTCACTCTTAAACAGGTTTTGCCAGTGGATGTTCTTACTATTGCTACGAAACTCCGAGGCAAAGTGATCTACCGCTGCCAGGGATTTCCCCATAAGGATCAGGCTCGATACCAAAGCCCCGGCGGAAACAGCACTAACCACCTTCGGGGTCATCTGTATCTCACTGGCCACTGCATCCCAGAATCCAATTTGCCAGGTACAACGAACACCGCCACCGGCAAACACTACCTGGTCAAACATAAATTTTCTTCCCCGCCAGTCCAGTGTATCTGCAAGGAAAACGCCACTTCATCAACAGAAAAGCGTTGTCAATAAATCAAATATAAACAGGGGGAAGCAATGCGGCACCCTGCCGTTCGCCGCATCAAACATGAGAATGGGAGTTAAAAATGCACAATAAAAAAAGCGACCTTATAGGCCGCTTTTTAACTCAGACGATCATGCCATTCGGGCTAACCCGGCATTTGCGATCAATAGTAAGCCTGGGATTTATCGGTATGGTCAGTAATATCTTTCACGCCAGCAAGCTCTGGGATCTTTTCCTTCAGTGTTTTCTCAACGCCCTCTTTCAAGGTCATATCCACCATGCCACACCCCTGACAGCCTCCACCAAACTTGAGCACAGCAAACTTGTCTTCGGTAACCTCCACAAGACTCACCTGGCCACCATGAGCAGCAAGTCCGGGATTCACTTCGTTATAGAGTACGTAATTGATCCGGTCTTCGATGGGGCTGTCATCGGTAATCTTGGGCATGCGCGAGTTGGGCGCACGAATAGTAAGCTGACCGCCCATTTTGTCTGATGAATAATCCACTCGAGCCTCATCCAGGTAAGGCACACTCCGCCCTTCGAAGTATGCCTTGAGACCATTCATCTCAATCATCACATCATCTGCCTCTTCCTCACCAGGGCGGCAGTATGCGATGCAGGTTTCGGCACTGGGTGTGCCGGGGTTAGAGACAAACATGCGAATGGCAATTCCCTCGCAGTCCTGCTTGGCCAGCAGTTCCTTCAGGTATTCCTGCGCAGATTCGGTAATGGTGACATTCAATTCTGACATAAGCCTTCTCAAATAACCGAGCTACTTTGTCGGGTATTTTACTCTCAGAAGCGCTCAAGTGAAACCGGTGTATTGGCCGGGAGGTGACGAGCGTCCCTCGACGCCTCCCAAAGCCAGCCTAAACCAGGATCAGTCCCATTAGAGTCTGGGCAGTTTCCTCTGATGAGGCAGGATTCTGACCAGTCACCAACTTGCCATCCTGCACCACATAGGGCGCCCAATCGTCTTTCTTGGAGTAGTGTCCCCCTTTATCTTTGAGCATATCCTCCACCAAGAAGGGCACCACATCCACCAACTGAACTGCAGCCTCCTCGGTGTTGGTAAAGCCTGTGACACTCTTACCGGAGACCAGCGGTTTGCCATCCTGGCGCAAGGTGTGACGGAAAACACCGGGAGCATGGCAGACTGCAGCTATTGGCTTATTCGCAGCAAAGAAGTCCTCAATAAGGGAGATAGACTTCTGATCCTCCGCGAGATCCCAGAGTGGGCCATGACCTCCAGGATAAAAAACTGCATCGAAATCTGGCTCTTTTACATCAGCTAGTTTCACAGTGTTAGCCAGCACTTGCCGGGCTGCCGGATCCTGGTGAAAGCGTTCAGTTGCAGCTGTCTGGAAATCCGGTTCATCGCTTTTAGGGTCCAGTGGCGGCTGACCGCCCTTTGGAGACGCCAAGGTCACCTCAGCTCCCGCATCCTTAAAGATGTAATAAGGTGCGGCAAACTCCTCCAACCAAAAACCGGTCTTCTTACCGGTATTGCCCAGTTGGTCGTGCGAGGTCAGTACCATCAGTATTTTCATCAGTAGCCTCCAGCAAAATGAAACATTAATTGGTGGATATCACTCGATTATCAGTATCAAAGAATGAAAAACTGTGGGAAGTCTAGAGCACCAATTAGTCACACTGTGAAATTCCCTGCCCCTTAGCCCCGTTTAGATTCTCTACCTGAAACTGCTGAATCAATGCTATTGAAAAGAGCAGGTCCTAACAGTGTATAAGGCGCAACAACACTGCCGCCTGCTTTTTTGTACCCATGAATAGCGCAACCATAAACATAAATTGCTGTTATTTAGCAAAAAAATACCGGTTATTGTGGGGATACCCTATTGATACACTAAGTCGCCCCCTTTTTGGTGGAAGTACTGTGCTAAGATTGATGGCTCTCACGCCATCGACAACATAAGGATTGGTATATGTCCGAGCAGTCCCGTGATCAACGTCTAGAGCAACTAAATGGCACGCTCGCACAGCGCATCCTGATTTTGGATGGCGCCATGGGGACGATGATCCAAAGGGAAAAGCTGGAAGAAGCCGATTACCGAGGTGAGCGTTTCGCCGACTTCCCCCGCGACCTAAAGGGCAATAATGACCTATTGAGCCTGACCCGCCCGGAGCTGATTGAAAAGATCCACCGGGAGTACCTGGAAGCCGGCGCAGACATTATCGAAACCAATACTTTTAACGCGACCCAGCTGTCCCAGTCAGATTACGATATGGAACACTTGGTGGTGGAGATCAACCGAGCTTCCGCAGAGATTGCGCGCCGCGCAGCGGATGCACTTTCCACCCCAGAACGCCCGCGCTGGGTAGCCGGCGTAATCGGCCCCACTTCCCGTACCGCCAGTATTTCACCAGACGTCAATGATCCCGGCGCACGCAATGTCACTTTTAATCAGCTGGTAGAAAATTATGTAGAAGCGGGCCGCGCCTTGATTGATGGTGGCAGTGACCTGATCTTAATTGAAACCATTTTTGACACCCTCAATGCCAAAGCAGCCATCTATGCGATGCAGCAGCTCTTTGAGGAGCTGGGTTTCGAATTGCCGATTATGATTTCCGGCACCATTACCGATGCCTCCGGCCGCACCCTTTCCGGCCAGACTACCGAAGCTTTTTACTATTCCGTTGCCCACGCAAAACCGATTTCTGTGGGGCTTAACTGCGCCCTGGGCGCCACCGAATTGCGCCCTTATGTGGAAGCCTTGTCAGGCGCCTGTGCCTCTTATGTCTCCGCCCACCCCAACGCGGGACTGCCCAATGAATTTGGCGAATACGACGAAACCCCGGAGCAGACCGCCGCAATCGTAGCGGAATTTGCCCGCAGTGGATTTATCAATATCCTCGGCGGCTGCTGCGGTACCACTCCAGATCATATCCGCGCAATTGCCGAAGCGGTGGCCGATTTGGCCCCACGACAATTGCCAAAAATTAAACCCGCACTGCGTCTATCAGGCCTGGAGCCATTTGTCGCCGATGAAAATGCCCTATTCGTCAATGTGGGCGAGCGTTGTAACGTCACGGGCTCCGCCCGATTTAAGCGCCTGATCCTGGAAGAGGATTACGACACCGCCTTGCAAGTGGCTGCTGCACAGGTGGAAGACGGTGCACAGGTGATCGACTTCAATATGGATGAGGCGATGCTCGACGCATTTGCCGCTATGCGCCGGTTCCTCAATCTTGCCGCTACCGAGCCGGATATTGCCAGAGTGCCATTTATGGTGGATTCCTCCAAATGGGAGGTGATCGAGGCCGGACTGCAGTGTATTCAGGGCAAGCCCATAGTGAACTCCATCAGCCTCAAGGAAGGCAAAGAGGAGTTTATCGAAAAGTCCCGGCTGTGCCTGCGCTATGGTGCGGCTGTGGTGGTGATGGCTTTTGATGAAGATGGCCAGGCGGACACCTTCGAGCGAAAAATTGAAATCTGTAAGCGCAGCTACGATGTGTTGGTGGATGAAGTCGGCTTCGATCCCACCGATATTATTTTCGACCCGAATATTTTCGCCGTCGCCACCGGCATAGAGGAACACAATAATTACGCGGTGGACTTTATCGAAGCCTGCCGCTGGATTCGCGCAAACCTGCCCGATGCCCAGATCAGCGGCGGCGTATCCAATGTTTCCTTCTCCTTCCGGGGCAACAACCCGGTACGTGAGGCCATCCATTCCGTATTCCTGTTTCACGCCATTAAAGCCGGCCTGAATATGGGTATCGTTAACGCCGGCCAGCTGGCGGTTTATGACGAATTGCCAGAGGAACTGCGAGACAAAGTCGAGGACGTAATCCTTAACCGCAGCCCGGATGCTACTGAGGCCCTGCTGGAAATCGCTCCCAAGTACCAAGGCGATGGTGGAGGAGCTGCGCGCAAAGAGGACCTGAGCTGGCGCCAACTGCCCGTGAACGAACGCCTGGCACACTCCCTGGTAAAAGGCATAAACAACTACATCGAGGAAGATACCGAAGAGGCCCGTGCCAACTCCTCACGCCCGCTGGATGTGATCGAAGGCCCGCTGATGGATGGCATGAATATCGTCGGCGACCTGTTTGGTGAAGGGAAGATGTTCTTGCCCCAGGTTGTGAAATCCGCCCGGGTAATGAAACAGGCGGTAGCCTACCTACAACCGTATATTGAAGCGGAAAAAACCGAGGACAGTCGCTCCAACGGCCGCATCCTGATGGCTACTGTTAAAGGGGATGTGCACGATATCGGCAAGAATATCGTGGGAGTCGTGCTGGCCTGTAACAATTACGAAGTAATCGATTTAGGCGTTATGGTCCCTGCGGAAACCATCCTTCAAACTGCGCGGGACAAAGAATGTGACATTATTGGCCTGTCTGGCCTAATCACGCCCTCCCTGGATGAAATGGTTCACGTAGCTGCCGAGATGGAGCGCCAGGAGTTTGATATTCCCCTGCTTATCGGTGGAGCCACCACCTCCAAAGCCCATACCGCCGTGAAAATTGACCCCCAGTTTCATCGCAACCAAGTGGTGTATGTGGCGGATGCATCCCGCGCCGTAGGTGTGGCCAGCAGTCTGATTTCCGATGAGCTGCGCCCGGCTTTCGTGGAAAAGGTCCAGGCCGAATATGAGAAAGTGCGCACCCGCACCGCCAACCGCAAGCGCAATGACACCCGCCTGACCTACGAGGAGGCGCGTGACACCGCACCGGAGTTCGACTGGAAAAACTACCAGCCGGCACGCCCCAACAAGCTGGGCCTCACCGTGATCGACAATTTCCCCTTGGAGAAATTGCTCGATACTATGGACTGGACCCCCTTCTTTATCTCCTGGGATTTGGCAGGTAAATTCCCAGCGATCCTTGAAGACGAAATCGTAGGAGAAGCAGCTACCGATCTCTACAACAATGCCCAACGCATGTTAAAAGAGATTATCGATAAGAAACTATTGCGTGCACGTGCCGTATTCGGCCTCTGGCCCGCCAATAGCGTCGGCGACGATATCATCGTCTACAAGGACGAAAGCCGCAGCGAGGAACTGGCCCGCCTTCACCATATGCGCCAACAGGTACAGAAACGCGGCGGCGATGGTCTGTGCCGCTCTCTGGCGGACTTCGTTGCGCCGCTGGAATCCGGCCAAATAGATTATGTGGGCGGCTTTGCAGTAACCACCGGTATCGGCGCAGATGAGCTGGCGGAGAGTTACGAAGCCAAACATGATGATTACAACGCCATTATGGTAAAAGCCCTGGCAGACCGTATGGCGGAATCCTTTGCCGAGACATTACACCGCCTGGTCCGTAAAGAATATTGGGGCTATGCGGCAGATGAAACGCTCAGCAACGAGGAGCTGATCAAGGAGGCTTACCAAGGTATCCGCCCTGCCCCGGGCTATCCGGCCTGCCCAGATCATTCGGAAAAAGCCACTCTATTCAAATTACTACAGGCGGAGCAAAATGCAGGCGTCAGTCTTACTGAACACTTTGCCATGATGCCTGCAGCCGCAGTGAGTGGCTGGTACTTTGCCCACCCCCAGGCAAAATACTTCAATGTCGGCAAAATTGGCAGGGACCAGCTGCAAAGTCTTGCCAAACGAAAAGGTGTCAGCGAACTGGAACTGGAGCGCTGGCTACGTCCCAATCTGGAGGAGTGAGCCTATGCAAGAAAATAATAAAGAAAAGGCAGGTAAACCCGGTTTTGGCCAGATAGTGCTCAGCACTCTGGCCGCGGCAATCGGCGTTCAGAGTAACAAGAATCGACAGCGTGATTTTCAAAGCGGTAGCATGGTGAACTATGTTATCGCCGGTATTCTCTTCACCACATTTTTTGTACTGGCATTGGCTCTCATTGTGAAAACTGTTCTGGGCAATATGGGCTAAGAGCGTGGTCAGAAATCAAGCGACTACGACTAAAGAAACCGATAGGACTAGTCCGCTGCCTTTGCTAACATCCTAACAAAATGAAGGTAGGAGGCCCGGTAATGCCTAGCTCCGGGCCATTGGGTTACTAGCGGGTAGCAACCCAGAAAACACAGGTGGCAACAAAAATAGCGACTAGAGCCACGGCGGCTATAGCGTCTACAAAATTGTCTTCTTCCGGGGTAACAACTACTTCTTCATTCATCGAATCACTCCGATTGCTCATTATTGTTATGCAAAGTAGATGAGCCGCATGGAACGGCCAGTCAAGTAGAGCAAATCTCCGTTTATCGCGCAAGACAGCATATGCGAGCAATTCCTTTTCCGTTATAACCGTTGGTTACAGATATAGCGGAAAATATTGTTATTTATTGCATAAGAGCGCTGGTATGTTATGCGCCAGCGGAGATTTATCCGGGGCTCGCCCCTTTCTCCACCATCAGCGCACAAAGGCAATGGAATCAAGCTGTTATGTATCGATACGACGACCGGGATCGCGCCATCATCAACGATCGCGTGGCCCAGTTCCGCGGCCAGACGGAACGTTATCTCGCTGGCGAGTTAAGCGAGGAACAATTCCTGCCGCTGCGCCTGCAAAATGGCCTCTATATTCAGCGACTGGCCCCCATGTTACGCATTGCCGTACCTTATGGCCTGCTCAATAGTACCCAGTTGCGCCGCCTCGCTCGTGTGAGCCGCGATTACGACAAGGGTTATGCCCACTTCACTACGCGCCAGAACCTGCAGTACAACTGGCCGCAGCTGGAAGATATACCCGCTATTCTGGCCGAATTGGCCGAAGTGGAAATGCACGCTGTACAAACCAGCGGCAACTGTATTCGCAACACCACTTCAGACCCCTACGCCGGCATTGCCCTCGACGAAATCGCCGACCCACGCCCCTACTGCGAACTTATCCGTCAGTGGTCCACCTTCCATCCTGAGTTCGCCTTCCTGCCGCGCAAGTTCAAGATTGCCGTGAGTGGTTCAGAACAGGATCGCGCCGCCATCCGCGTACACGATATCGGCGTACAAATCATCAAGCGCGGCGAGGAAATCGGGTTCCAGGTGCTGGTTGGTGGCGGCCAGGGCCGCACACCGGTTATTGCCGAAACCATTCGTGACTTCCTACCTGAAGAGGACCTGCTGTCCTACCTGGAAGCCATTGTACGCGTATACAATCAGCTGGGCCGCCGCGATAACAAATACAAAGCGCGCATTAAAATCCTGGTAAAAGCCCTTGGCCCAGAGGAATTTGGCCGCCGGGTAGAAGAGGAGTGGCAGCATATTAAAGATGGTGCAGAGAAGCTGACCCAGGAAGCTTTGCAGTGGGCCAAGTCCTTTTTCACATCACCTGAATACAAAGAGTTTGACAGCGCCAGTACGCAGGACGCGCTACAGCAACAAACGGATGGCAATAAAGCTTTTGCCCGCTGGCTGGAACGCAATACCTACCCGCATCGGGTACCTGGTTACCGCGCTATCAAGCTATCCACCAAGCCCACCGGCGTACCCCCTGGTGATGTAACCGACAGCCAACTGGACGCCATTGCAGAGCTCGCCGACAACTTCAGCTTTGGTGAGGCCCGTGTCACCCACGACCAGAATGTAGTACTCGCCGATGTGGAGCAAGGCAAGCTGTATGATTTATGGCAGCAGGCGCGTAAGTATGGCTTCGCCACCCCAAATATCGGCACCCTGACCGATATGATTTGCTGCCCCGGTGGTGACTACTGCTCCCTTGCCAACGCCAAATCCATCCCCGTGGCCGAAGCAATCCAACGCCGCTTCGACGATATGGATTACCTATATGACCTGGGCGACCTGAACCTGAATATCTCCGGCTGTATGAATGCCTGTGGCCACCACCATGTGGGGCATATAGGAATTCTTGGCGTCGATAAAAAGGGCGAGGAATTCTATCAAATCCAGCTTGGAGGTAGCGCCTCCAACGAGGCAAGCCTGGCCAAAGTACTGGGCCCGAGCTTTTCCCGCGCAGAAGTCCCTGAAGTGATTGGTAAAATTCTCGACTTTTATGTTGAGCAGCGCCAAGCCGAAGAACCCTTTATCGATACCTATAACCGCATCGGCCTGCAGCCCTTCAAGGAGAGAGTCTATGCCAAAGCCAGCTAAACTGGGCCCGCAGCCGGGCAATCCCGCCGAGCTGATCCTCAATGGCGAGGTTAGCCCCAATGAGTGGCAGCTGATACCCCAAGTTGAAGCTGGCGAAGATTTTGATCTGTCTGCTTTACCCGATGGCAAGGTAATCCTGCCCTTGCGCCAGTGGAAAGATCATCAAGAAGCTCTCGCGGCTCGCCATGATGAAATCGGCGTCTGGCTTGATAGCGAGGAAGGCGCGGAGCTGATTGGTGATGGGGCTGTAGAACTTCCACTGATCGCTATAAATTTTCCTGCTTTCGCCGATGGCCGTGGCTTCACAGCCGGCCGCCTACTGCGCGAGCGGTTTGGCTTTAAAGGCGAATTGCGGGCTGTGGGTGGTTTTATGCGGGATCAGCTTACCTACCTTCAACGCTGTGGCTTTAACGCTTATGCTTTTGAGGGTGAACAGCCCCTTGTCAGCTTAAAAGACTCCCTAAGTGATTTCGGTGACAGCTACCAAACAGGAACAGATCAACCCCTGCCAATGTTCCGTAGGCGCTTCTGAGGCAATATTTTGTAAGATCTGCCCCTGCCATCCAGCGTAGAGGCAGATCACCGCTTCCCATCCTCATTGATTCCCAGGCCACGCAGCACAAATCCCAGGATACCCTCCAACTCAGACTTGCTCCTGCCCGACCGGGACAGGGATGCAGTGCCGTGAAGCAGAGCCACCAGGTATAAAGCCACCTTTTCCGCCTGTCGATCTAAACCCAAGTATTGGGAGTCAGCATCACTCTGAAAGAAACGCACCAGCAAACGCATATTCTCCTCATCAGCCGCTTTTAAGGCCTGTATAGCTGCCTTGGGAAGCCCTTCTCCAGCAGTCTCCGACAGACCCTGGGCCAAATAGCAGCCCTTAGGGGTCTCTTCGGCCAACTGGCCCCTGACGGTTGCAAGGAGGAAACCAGAGATCCTCTGAGTCAGCGTCAGCTTATCGTCACTTAAATAAGCCAAGCGATCTTTGGCATGTTTTTCTAAATATTGGTGTAAAGCCTGCACGAAAAGCGCTTCTTTATTTCCAAAAGCAGAATAAAGACTGGGCTTATTGATCCCCATAGCCCCGGTTAAATCTGCTAAAGATGTCCCCACATATCCCTTCTTCCAGAACACTCGCATCGCAGCATCCAGTGCGCTCGGCTTATCAAACTCAAGTCTGCGCCCCGCCATAGTGAAGTCTCTTCAAAAAACCATTTGACAATATTGTACCGATCAGTACACTTCAATTCAAATCATACCGATCGGTACATATTGAAGATAGTAACCACTCACAGGAGAATCAGGATGGGTATTTCCGTTCAAGGCAAAGTTGCACTGGTCACCGGAGCCAATCGCGGTATTGGCAAATCCATTGTGGAAACCTTTATTGAGGAGGGAGCAAAAAAAGTCTATCTGGCGGTGCGAAACCCCGGGACCACCGCCGAATTCACTAGAAGATACGGTGCTAAGGTAGTCCCCGTGCAACTGGATGTTACAGATGGCAATGGAATAAAAGCACTAGCAAAAGAAATCCAGGACTTGGATATCCTGGTCAACAATGCCGGGGTACTAGCTCCTACGGAACCCCTCGGCGAGCAGGTTGAAGAGTCTCTGCAGCACGAGTTGAATGTAAACCTATTTGGGCTAGTAAGGATTGCCAAGGCCTTTGCACCTCAACTGGAAAAGAACCGCGGCGCACTGGTCCAATTGAATTCTGTCGTATCTCTGCGTGCCTTCACCCAGGTGAGCACCTATTCCGCCTCCAAGGCCGCAAGCTACGCAATAACTCAAGCCCTTCGAGAAACACTTGGAGAGCGTGGAGTACAAGTACTCAGCGTGCATCCAGGCCCAATAGAAACCGATATGGCCAAGCAGGCAGGATTGGAGGAGGGAGAGGCTCCCAGTACTGTAGCCAAAGGCATTGTTGAGTCCCTCGCAAACGGGGACTTTCACCTATTCCCAGACCCTATGGCTAAGATGTTTGAGGCCGCCTATCAAGGATTCTCAGATACGATTGTCACTGCAGATTTCAGTGAATAATTGTCAAGCAAAATTAGCTAAACATTGATAACCGAATAACCCGCGATGTTTAATGACTAGCGCCTGCTATTATCAACACATCGCGGGTTTCAGCATGCAAATGTCTTAACAAATTAGAATGGATGGCACTACTAACTACAGTGTCAATATTGATTGGACAGCCGCAGTAGCTTCCTTCTCATCGGCATCGCGATGCAAGGTAAAAGAACGATATTGATCGCCTCGCAGACCAAATCTACGATCAACTTCTGCCAAGCAGTGCACCATTCCCCCCTCCAGAATAAAAGAAAGTTCAATTTCTTTTGAACTAAGAAGACCTGAATTCTTAAACTCAATCTCCTGGTAACATCCAGATTTTGAAGAAAAGTTCCCTCCCCTCAGGTACCCCTTCTCGACATCCGCTTTCACCATGCTAAATCCACCCTGCTCTATCGCCGCGATCACCTTTTCGACAACAGGTAAGGGCCGTACTTGCAGAAGATCTCTATCCTTAGGATCGAGCGCAAAATCAATATCTAACACGGTCTCTAACCAAACCCGACATTGGTTCTTGCGCGTGTTAAGTGCGGTTACCGGAGTTTCGTCATTCAATTTAAGCTCAAAGGGTAACTGCTTGGATTCATTAGCATTGATCAAAAATGGTTCCAGAGCCTAAATTTGATCCAGGACAAATTGCTGGTAACTAACGCCGTTATCATTTTCAATTTTCACCTCAGTACAGAGTTTCAAATTGATAGCATCAATCTGTTGTTCCACGTCTCCACCGGCGATATGAATGTTTCCTTTAAGGACGCCGCCTTGAAGTATGCTGCTACTTTCCAATACTGTATCAACCTTTGCGGCACCAATACCCAAAGAGGCCTTTAACTTTTGAAACATGAACTTCCCCAAAACACTGACAAGTTAGAATTGATACTGAGTATTAACATGGCCTAAATACTTGGTCACAGCCCCTAATTGCACATCATTATCAGAGGCAACCCAATAATCCGATTCTGCTGAAGCATATCCTTACTCGAGATATTTCTCAATTATTGCTGTTTGCCAATCATTAACATTGCAAGACCCGCCCCCAAAACTGAAAAAAATCATATTATGAAGCGTCCATCAACCCTATTTTTAAACTTAGATCGATATATTGAAGAAAATCGCTGGGCTAAAATTATCATTTTTTATCGTCAATCTTCCCCCCTACCGATAAAGCGCCCCAAAGATCTGATTAGCCCCACTTTTCAACCCAACTTGCCACTAAGGCCTCAAAAATTCCACCTTTGGCATAGGGACATTTCTTAGTAGTTTTACCTTGATCACCTCAACTAAAATTGCATGTATGCCCACTGCCAAACTACGGAGTACCTGCAACTCATAGTCTGTATCCCATAATAATATAGACCGAATATTCAGGGCCCCAGTCTAACGGCTATTAATGTGAGCGATGTATATATGTTGGAGTATGCTTCAATAACCTGAAGGAATAATTATTGATTATTATTTTTAAATCTTTATAAGAAACAGATATTAAAATTTATCTCAAATCTTACGTTATTTTTCTATATAACAGAGAACACCTAAAAGCAACTTTCACCAGAAGACGAAAACTAACACTTACTCGGCGCCACCTTCCGAGGGTCGTGCAGTTTCGGTGGGCTGGCATTGCCGCCGTGTTGCTTCAACCAGTTGCAGGCGTTAATGATGTCATCTGCCAGGCCATGTATTGCATTCAGATTAAGGTGTGGGCGCACCACTATTCGCAAGGTATTTACTGATTGGGCGTTTGGCGGCATCGAATAAGCTGACAGAACCCAACCCCGCTCACGGACCTTATCTGAAATATCATACTCATTAAAATTGGTAATCTTATTATTCAGAGTCATCGCCACTACCGGGATACGCTGAGTCTTGTTCATAATCTCAAAGTAGCCACTCTCAACTAAACGATTACGTAAAGTCTGAGCGTTATCCAAAGTATGCTGCATAATATCCTGGTAACCCTTAAAACCGAGACGAATAAAGTTGTAATACTGGTAGGCAACAGTGGAGGCATTGCGACTAAAGTTCAATGTGGCAGTAGGCATCTCACCACCCAAATAGTTTACATAAAACATCAAGTCTTCATCAAAAACAGCACGCTCTCTAAAAATTATCCAACCTAAACCTGGCGGCACTAAGCCAAATTTATGACCGGACGCGTTGATAGATTTAACTCTCGGCAGGCGAAAATCCCAGTGGTAATTCGGATATAAAAACGGGTTCACAAATCCACCGGATGCAGCATCAATATGCATAGGGACATCATGGCCAGTAGTTTCCTGATAACTATCCAACCAATTATGGATCGCACGGAAGGAATCATCTTCACCGGTAAATGTCTGCCCCGCAATAGCCACCACTGCTATTGTATTCTCATCTACTAACGTATCCAGGTGTTCACTGGTAAAACGGTAATGTCCAGGCTTAAGCGGGGCAATGCGTGGCTCTACATCAAAATAGCGCATAAATTTTTCCCACACAATTTGTACATTGGCACCTGTGACCAAGTTAGGCCTGCCCCCATCTTTACCTGTTTTCTCTCGCCTCTTACGCCAGCGCCATTTATGGGCCAGACCCGCCAACATACAAGCTTCTGAAGAGCCTATTGTCGCTGCACCATAGGGTTCTACATTCTTCGGGCCATTCCAAAGTTCGTGCAACCAGCGCACCATCCGTGCTTCCATAGCAAAAAGCTGGGGATACATATCATGATCGATATAATTTTTGAGATAGTGCTTTTTTGCCACTTCAAAAGCTTCGGGCTCGGTAAAGGTGGTGACAAAGGACGACAGGTTCATAGCCGGTTTGGCGTCAGACCAGGTTTCACTGGTTACAATGGATTCGGCGGCATAAGCACAAATACTGTCACGGGGAAAGTGATCTTCAGGAATATCCTCATTGTACTCATCAAAAAACAGGTCGAACGGAGACTTCTCTCTCATAGCCAACCTCCTTGCCATTAATCTGCATCAATGAAAGGCCGCTGCATATCCCCCTCTTTATACCAAGAGGGTTTTTACATATGGATGTTTTGCAACAACATAGCAGTAGAAACCAAAATGCCACCAGGCACCAAGGCAACATAGACCCTGTGACCAGCTACAACCAGCTGTTTAGGAAGGAAAAGGAGCTAGCAAATGAGAGCACCCTGCTTTTGGGTAAGACGCAATATGATATTACCTGATTCGATATTTAGCCGGTGGTTACATAAGCCGCCAGCTAAACATTCTTAAAGTGGCTTAGCCAGGAACGCCATGTTTGGTATAGATATCAAAACGTCCGGACTTACCCTCAAGCGAGAGCGTGGGCTTTTTTTCACCCAGATGCGGAGCCTGCTTCGGGCGCTTGACCACGGTACGGTAATAACAGGCCTTAAGCGCGGGCTCAAGTAAGGCATCCGCATCTTCGTCTGCTCCTACCAAATAGTGGAAAGCCACCATCTCTTTTTTTACTTTGGCACTTTTGCCCCGTGGCGGGAACATTGGGTCCAGGAAGACAACAGGCCAGGAACCTTCCGCTTGCTGTGCCAGCCAGTCAGCAGAAGAGTCTTTTCGATCAGTAAGGGACAATCGCTCTGCCACCAATATCAACTCTGGATCAAGGACTGCAGCTTCCTGCAGCCTCCTCAAGCCATCTTGCAGCAACAAATACACCACTGGGTTACGCTCTAACATCAGGACTTCACAGCCCAATGATGCCAAAACAAAGGCATCACGTCCGAGCCCTGCGGTCGCATCCAAAACACGGGGGTGAAAACCAGGCCGTATACCAACAGCTTTAGCGACTGGCTGCGCTTTACCGCCACCATATTTACGCCTGTGCGCCATAGCCCCACCAACAAAGTCCACAACCACTGGTCCCGGTGCTTTTTTTCCTGTCGCGCACAACTGTAGTTGCTCACCGCAACGTAGCACCTGCGGAAAATCACAAATTTCTGTGGGATCTTCAACACCCAGGCAGAGAAGGTCAAGTTGGTTGGAAAGTTGCTCAGCAGCGGCAAGGTAATCTTTGGCCGCCGCGATAATGGCCAATGCTGGACTCACCACTACTCCTAAAAATCGTTAGATGGTGCGTGATGCTACCCCGGATTTTCCAACCATTCCAGAGCTTCAGACTTCTCATTCGAGTTAAACGGGCGGACTTCTGCGCTGATAAAATGACAAACCAAATGCGGCATAAAACTTAAAACAGGGTTGTCGGACACCACCGCAATTTTTTGTATGTGTTTATGGTGATCGTGCACAAAACGAAAATGAGTAATCATCGCGACGAAATTTTCCCATCCAGCAAAATCCTCGGCGTCGATCATTAGTCCTTCTATTCTGCCCTGTTCCCTGATTACCGGATCTACTTGTGACGCCAGCTGATGGAAATCTTCTGCAGAAAACTTTCCCTTGGGGCGAATTTCTAGGATTTTGTGTCCCTGACACCATTTGTGCTCGATCATTCTGTTAAAATAGCTTTGGGCCGCCTAAACAGGCGACCCTCACCGATCTCCTGGTTCCTACTTTCTGTTCTATCTATTGCTGGGGCTGGCCAGAATTACTTTCCATTCCCTCATCAGTGCCCGTGTCGGTATCACCGGGATTACTTTCCATATTTTCAGCACCCTCTACTGCTTGCTGGGCTTCACTGGAGGCTTCATCAACAGCTTCACCTGCGGGGCTTGCCGTGCTCGGCTCTTCCTCTGGGGTTGAATCATTAGGATTGCCACTAGCAGTCTCTGCATCTGCTTCCCCAGGCTCCGGGGTTGGTCCGCCGCTCGAGGGAACTGAGCCAGAGCTAGTAGAAGTGCTACCCCCAGGAGGTGTGGGATCTGTCTGATCGGATTCCTGTGGCACCTGGGTATCGGGGTTACCCATGCCATCAGGTGGTGTGGTGGTGCCGTTAGGCGAAGAAGAATCACTACCACTGCCGCTACCCGACGGCGTGGAGTTATCGTTCATTTGCTCGCTCTTTGGCTGATCCATTGAGTCATAGGCTTCTTTGGCCTTGTGTTCGCCACTGCGAGACATAAAGTATCCGATGATCAGTAACAAAATGATCAATGGAATCAATAGCTTCTTCATACGTCGACCTCTCGACCCCAAGCGGTTTCTGGAAAACACTTATTGCAAGGCCGGCTAAGCGCCTGGGCTTTTGGGCCCACGGCAGTGAGCACTATAGGCTTGCCTCACACTGCATCCCTGCGGCAATAATAGCTGGCCCTAAGGCCTTTTGACGCCAGCGCCAAGTAATTCAACGCATATCGACTAAAAGAAGATGACGCCAATACTGATAAGAATAACTCGGCATTGGCGTACTTCAAGGAGGTAACCTCCACTTGGAGAGTTTGGATTGCTGTAAATAGCAGGCAACTTACAACCAACAGTTCTATTCAACAAAATTAGATCAACAAAGTTACTGGCGGCGCTCTTAAAGCACCTATCCTCGGGTGGTGAATTCATTGAGCTCTGCTAAGAGCTCCTCTGCATCAGATTCCACCACTGCGGCATCGCAACTGCGCAGTTGTAGCCGTCCATAACTATCCAGACTGGCAAAGATCAAATAACGCTCCCCTTTCTCAAGCTTGGTATCGCAAAACTCCAGCCCCAAACGAAATGTGATTTGATCTGCCACAGTCCCCTTCCATATCTGTTCAGGAACAGCCGAATAAACATAGCCTGAAATTGCTGTGACACCCGGCTCTGAGAGAGCGCTGTCTACATCCCTATGAATTCCTATAACCTCCACCTGAGCTACCACCGCCGCTTCGGTAAAACGCATCTCCAGGTTGGTAGTAGGCACACCCAATACTCCTTCTTCTGCATGTCCCATATGAGGCATCAAATTGAGGAAAATTAAGACAAATCCCAGGGAGAGCGTTATTAGGGTGGCTTGACGGGACACAGGCTTTCTCCATTATTCGTATTGTCGCTACTGTAGAAATAGCACAACCCGGAAGAACCCTATTTTGATTTTAAACTTTCAGCAAAAAATTATGAAAAAAGCGTTTACCGGTCAGTATTCATGGGTTTCAACTGACAGGGAAGCCCGGTCATCTCAACCAATGAATTATATGAAGCATGCCGGGCTATTAGTGTCAAGGCTTGTCTTCCACGCAAAACATGAGTAAGCACACGCGACAAGGCAATTAGAGCCCCATTAATGGCTACTGGAAATATTGAAGATAGTTGGCCGCCTTTACAGGCAGCCTAACCCAATACTTCTATAGAAAATCACTTCAGCTGAAGTTCAATGATCACTGTAAGTTAAACGATAAATCTTATGGGCAAAATCATCTGAAATCAGCACACTGCCATCAGGCATCTCCAGGAAGGCCACCGGGCGTCCAAAAGTCGTTTCATCCCGCATAAAACCAGTAATCACAGGTTTATAGTTGGTGATTCTATTCTCTTCTACAGTAGCTAACATCACACGATAACCCGACTTCTTGCTTCGATTCCAGGAGCCGTGTTCCGCAACCAAAAGGTTTTTCCTGTAATCATCAGGAAATTGATTGCCAAGGTAAAAGTGTATTCCCAGAGGTGCGACGTGGGCACCCAAATTTAGTACTGGTGCGGAATAATCACTAACCTTCCTATCTTGACCAAATTCAGGGTCTGCAATATCAGCGCCATGAAAATAGGGGTAACCAAAATGCTCTCCTTCGTAGCTTACCCTATTAATTTCACAAGGCGGGATATCATCTCCCATCATATCCCTGCCATTATCACTGAACCACAACTCATTTGTCTGCGGGTGAAAATCAAAACCCACAGTATTTCTCACTCCATTAGCGATTACTTTTGTTTCCTTTGAAGCCAGATCTAAAGAAAATATCTTGGAATAGCGTTTATCTGCATCACAAATATTACATGGCGCTCCAACAGGAACTATTAAATTACCCTTTTTATCAAAACGTAAGAATTTCCAACCGTGATGCCTATCAGACGGGAACTGATCATAAACCACTTCAGATTTTGGCTTATCAAGATTTTCATCTATATCAGGAAAACGAATAATTTTATTAATATCGGCCACATACAAATCGCCATTTTTATAGGCAATCCCTGTCGGCGCTCTTAAGTTTTCCATGAGCAACCAACGCCGATCTGCTTTTCCATCGTTATTTGTATCTTTGAAAGCATATATCTTTTTGGCACTGAAAGAGCCAGAAAAAACAGTACCTGACTCAGAAAGTGCCAGTTGTCGTGCAGTCTCTACATCTTCGGCAAAGTAACTAAGTTCAAAGCCATCCGGCACCTTTAGTTGTTCAAGGGTAATCTCAGCTTGCACTACTGATGAGAGCAATAAACTAATTAGCAGTATTTTTTTCATGGGACGCAGTCAACAGACAAAATGCTATCTTAGCTTTAGATGCACTTTTTGACTAACCAATAAAGACTGTATGAGACAGAAACCTGCGAGAATAAGTTAAGCGACCTAAAAGAAACTCTTTAAAAGCCCTATCGCCCCCCCTTTACGAATGGCTGTTGCCACCAGCTATGGTTTGCTACCGGCACTATTAGCCCTGAGTTTACTAACCCTGCCTGAAAGTAAGGTCAATGATTAAACAAACATAAGGGTAGAAGGGCAACCCTGCCACATCTGTAAAGGAGGATTGATACTGAGGAGGTCAAAAGGGATTAATTAGGACCGCAGCGCCTACGACTATTCAGTTAGGCGCTGCGAGTGTCACTCTAGAGGCAACTAAGCCTCATGCCGCTTATAGCGGCAACAGCTCGAGCTCTACACGACGGTTAGCTTGGCGGCCTGATTCAGAGTCATTACTAGCCAGCGGATAACGCTCACCATAACCGACAGCCTGTACACGACCGTAGGCAACACCGCTATTACTGAAGAAGCTAGCTACCGAATTAGCGCGCTGCTCACTCAAGGACTGGTTGTAAACGTCAGAGCCAGTGCTGTCAGTATGGCCACTAACACGGATGGCTGTCTTATCAAACTCCTGTAAAACAACAGTCACAGATTCCAGAGTATCGTAAAAGTCAGTTCGAATATCGGAGCGGTTGGTACCAAATGTGATATTGCCAGGCATGATCAGACGGATGTTATCGCCCTCACGCTGAACACGAACACCACTGCCCTCCAGGCGCTGTCGCAAAGCCATTTCCTGGCGATCCATATAATAGCCAATGCCACCGCCAATGGCTGCGCCACCCAAGGCCCCGGTGAGAGCCCCTTTCTTACGGTCTTTCTTACTCGCAGTTGCCGCACCGACAATTGCACCAGCTACAGCGCCAATTCCTGCCCCTTTGGCGGCATTACTGGTTTTACTCTCACCGGTGTATGGGTCCAAAGTGGAACAACCCACCAGTGAGCCCATTGCAAGAATTGCTACCCAATGTTTCATTATTGGTTCTCCTAACGCACTTTTAATAAACGGGTATTGGGATGCACTGAGCCCAGTGCTCCTGCACAGTCCCTACAGTATTCAGCACGCTAGCTGACCGGCGGCTGAATCGACCCTACGAAATATTGTGAAGGCTAAGATAAACTGATCATCAGTTCTATTGACCAGTCCCCATTGCGCATCATCGATTACTGCGACGACGATGCACTAGCGTGCAGTTTCGCCACTAGAGAAGTGTTTACCCCCTTCTTCCACAAAATCTGTGGATAACTCTGTGCATTAATCGACAAAGGTCAGCGCCACATGGCGTAATCCCTTGCCTATAGCATTTTGCACATTTTTTAAACTCTTGAGTTTTGCCAATAAAAACAACAGGTTAGATAAAGCAAAATTTTTAATGTACCGGCTGTTTTAGTGTATACAGGTAGTTGTCAGCAGCATGTTTGCATGTGGAAAAGTTTGTCAATACCTCCAGCACCAGAGGACAAACTTTTTTTAGACGCATTTGTGCTTACTCCCACAACTCAATGGCACGACTTTAATCATTCACATCTACAAGCTATCCCCTGCTAATAATGTGGCGGCTTCTCATCTTGCTGCTTTGCTCCACCCTGCATTTCGAAAGTTATCGCACTGTACTTTTCTCCCAGCTCACGAATGCGTGCAATCAGGTTCCGGATATCCAAATCCTGGCGGGCAATAACGTCATTAAGTTGGGCGATAGTATCCTCCTGGAAAGCGAGACGGCTCTCCAGCTCATCAATACGCTCAACCAGCTTTAAAATTTCATCACTCATCACAGCAGCCCGTATAAGGTTTCCACCAACCCTACCGCGCGCCGGTCCATAAACAAACTCTGCCCCAGCCTTGTTGTGACATACCCCAATCCCAAGCCACATTCAGGATCGGCGAATCCGACACTGCCACCGGCACCCGGATGACCAAAGCCTTCAGGACCACCAAAACGCAAATCCGCAGCGTTACTGCTGCGAATAAAACCACAACCAAAACTCACTTCGGCCTGTAGCACTTTATCTCGGCCGCAACTTTGCTCCCGTGCAGCCTCTTTTACCCATTCTATTGGTAAAGTTTCGGGGTTGTCCTTTGACAGATCGCCGTACACTGCTGCCAGGTCTCGCGCACTGAAATGTCCATTGGCAGCGGGAATCAATGCTCCGCGCCACTCGGAGCTGTTGGTTCCCATCATCAGGCTAACGGGATTGCTAAACGCCATTGAAACCGGACCCTTGCGATCTTCTTTTATTGCACGACCAATAGCATTTTCACGCAACTCTGGAAGCGGCTGTTTGAGGGGGCTGACATCAGCTATACGCTGGGATTTGTGTCCATTAGCGCCAAAGCCCCCATCGAGATCGAGGGGTTTGGCTAACATTTCCCGATAAAGTTCCAATAAGGGCTTTTGCGCTACCCGCTCGATCACCCCACCCAAGCTCCAGCCGTACAAAAAAGGGGCGTAGCCCTGCTGAGTTCCAGGAGCCCACCAAGGCTCAGTACGAGCCACTTCATCACATGCCGCTTGCCAGTCATAAATCAGGCTATCCTTTACCCGCCCACGGAAGGCAACCAAACCACTACGGTGGCAAAGTAATTGGCGTGCCGTGACACTGTCCTTACCTCGGGCAAATTCCGGCCAGTAGTCTGCCACAGGGCGGTCCAGATCCAGGTTACCAGCAGCTACTTGTTGCATAGCAAGCAGTGCGAGTATGCCCTTACTGGAAGAAAATACATTGGCTAGAGTATCTTCTGTAAAAGGGCGTTCGGCATCCCTATCAGCGCTACCGGCCCATAAGGAACAGATCAATTCTCCATGCTGGCGCACCGCAAAGGCCGCGCCGGTATCCCCACACTCGCGAAAATTTTTGGCGAAAGCATCATAAAGTGCCTCAAACCCAGGGGCGCAAAGGCCATATATTTCCATGTATCTATGTCCAGATAATTCGGGTAACTCTATTGGAAGCCCGCAAGGTTAATTTCTTCCCCTCTCTGGCGCAAATCGGTAGTATTGCGCGTCTATCGCGAGGGACAGTTATGACTCAAGAAATCGCCATCCAGGATCAAATTCAGGGCAACCACTGCTTTGGTTGTGGCCCGGACAACGACCAAGGGCTGCGTATCAAGAGCTATTGGAGTGGCCAGAATCAAACCCGCTGTGAGTTTACTCCCAGCCCGTTTCACAATGCTGGTCCAGCAAAGTATTTGAATGGTGGTATTATCGCCACAGTGATTGATTGCCATACTATTTGTACGGCTATCGCTGATGGCTATGTACAGGCCGGGCGCGATGTTGGTACTGGGGAGAAAATCTGGTACGCAACCGGTAAGCTCGATATCAAATACCTGGCTCCAGCAATGATTGATAAACCACTAATCCTCGAAGCCTCTATTGTCGGACGCGGCCCCAAAAAAACCGTATTACACTGTAGCCTTACCAGCGATGGCCGTTTATGCGCCAAGGCTGAGGTTGTGGCAGTACGTGTTCCAGGTGACTGGTAGCCACTCCCAACAAGAAAAATACTTTCTGATGAATTTTTAGCTCAGGTCACATGGACTCAGGGGTGACCCTATCTCTCGGAGCTTCTACCCCTCTCTGCTCAAAAAGCAGGCAGGCCTGATGAGCTGACAATTTTCAAACTTCAGGTACCTCCTCCGTATCCTCCAGCCTGTGGCCACAAAACTTACAGTATTCCGCATCGGGATCATGGGCGCTGCGACTGCAGTTGTGGCAAGCCAGCTGGGTACGCTCGCGATTCATCTCTCCCGCCAACTCCGCGGTCAAAATCCCTGTGGGAACTGCAATGATTGAGTAACCTATCAACATCGTCATCGCCGCAATTGCCTGCCCAAGTGGTGTCTGTGGCGAAATATCCCCATAGCCTACAGTCGTAATGGTGACAATTGCCCAATACACGCTGGTGGGAATACTGGTAAAACCATGACCAGGCCCCTCTACTACAAACATCAGGGAGCCAAAGATAATACACATTACAAATACGCTAGAGTAGAACACCAGAATTTTTCGCCGCGCAAGCCCCAAAGCACGCAACAAAATATTGGCATCCCTCAGGTAGCGAACCAGCTTAAGTATCCTGAAAATACGCAGCACCCGCAGTAAGCGGATCACCAGCAAATAGGTTGCACCGGTATAGAGCAGGGCCAGATAACTCGGCAGGATTGCGAGTAGATCGACAATTCCATAGAAGCTGAAAATATATTTACGGCGATTCACCGAACAATAAATTCGTGCGAAGTACTCTATGGTAAACAACCCGGTAAAGACCCACTCCAGACCGATGAGCAGCGAACCGTAACGATCCGCTACAGCTCCAATCGAAGCCAGTAAAACCAGGGACACACTGATCAAAATCGCCCAGATCAAGAAAACATCAAAGTTGCGTCCGGCGGGAGTATCTGTACCGAAGATCACCTCATTGAGCAGTTTTCGACGTCCTGTTAACGCCATCTATCACCTCAACCACTTGCTGCTATCAATTTTCGGCGGAATTCTAACCTTTAGGAGGAACTTGGTCGCCTCTAATTTTCACCGGGCCCACTGCCGGTCAGCTGGGTCCCCTTTGACTTCTTCCACACCTCGGGCACAATCGCGCTCCGACCAAAAATCACAATTGTTTATCGGGGAGCCCTCAGCCATGGCCAAGGAAAATCGTCTCGTCTATTCCACCGATCGCGGCCGTATAAAAGAAGAACCCTCTGCAGAAAAGCGCCATGAGGGGGATGGCATAGTACGTATCCACAGGGAGACCAAGGGACGCAAGGGTAAAGGGGTGACCTGCGTGCGCGGGATCGCAGGTACTGATCGTGAATTGAAATTACTGCTGGCAGAATTGAAGAAACGCTGTGGCTGCGGTGGTGCCTTGAAAGACGGTGTGATTGAAATCCAAGGCGACAAGCGCCCGGAAATCAAGACCCTTCTCGAGTCCAAGAACTATAAGGTCAAGCTGGCCGGGGGTTAAACGGTTCGCAACAGGCGAAGTGGACTCAGCTGCAGCTGCCTTTCCCGCTCCAGACAGCGTCTCAACAAGGCTGCCAACTGTACCTGATAATACTCCAGAATCACCGATCGGGCATATTTACAACGAGACTCCATTGACCGCACAGCTGCCAATGCCTCTTGGTGTTGCTGCGGCAATACCTGTAGGGTTTCACGCTTAGCCTTGATACATAGGGCACTACCAAGACCCTGCGATCTCAATAACTCAGAAGATTCTACTGTAGCGAAAGTCGCATCCAATTCCCGAGCACTCAAGGCCAGATATTTCTGCACCAGCTCCCGTTCTGACAGGTTTTGCGATAGATGCCGGGCAAATAACCCCAAACTGGCACTAAACCCGGCAAGCCGCTCCAGATGAGGCTCTAGGGAATCGTATGCAGAAAGATGGCGCAGTTGGTTGCGCGCCTCTTGGCGTTCCTTCGCCGGCATGGTTACCAGAGCCAGACACAAGCGTTGGTAAAACGCGGTATAGATATGCTGCAGCTGCTTTTCACTCTCTTCCAATTCGGATCGTTTCAGCGCAGCCAACTCTTGAGCCGATGCAAGACTGCCACTTTTTAGTGAGTAATCCTGGGGGTCGATACGCAACTTGTTCCTAATCATTGCCGCACCCAGCTGCATTGTTGCCATACGAGTTCGCAACATCCGGCTACGCTCGCGCACCTCACCCAAATCAACCAACTTGCCTCGCAACCAATCGACAATGGCCTGCAGATCCATCTCCTGCATTTCTTTAGATGCTGGTCGACTCAACGGCAGCAAAGAAAACGGAGGAAGACGATTAAAGTACTCTTCCAAAGTCTGCACTGCCTCGTCTACCTCACGGCTGGAACAGAGCAAGCGGCGATTTTCTACTACTTGGCAATCAGCCCCAGCGCTGGAAGCAGTGCAGGCCATTGCCAATTCAGTAAAATTGGCGAATAGCTCCGGCATAGAGACTTCCCATTTGATACGAGAGCCCAGGTCACGCCGGCTTACCACCTCAATACGCTCTAAATCCGCCGCCTCACACACATCCCAGGGATCACTTGCCTGCCCCATGGCTAGCTCTATAGCCTTACAGGTTTCTTGGTCCAGATTCTCAAACGTCCAGGCTATCGCAGTAGGGATATTTTCAAATCGTTGACCCAGGGCAGCGGCCTCACGGGCGGTCTCTGAGACAATCAAATCCGCGTGCACCAGTCGGTGCCACCTTTCGGCAAACCCCGGAAACACCTGACTACCAATCAAATCTGCCGCCCACAGATCAGCACGTGACTCTAGGTAACGGGCACTACTACGGGTAATGAATCGGTGCAGGTTTTCGAGACGCTCCACTAAAGGCAATAAAAAGTGGCCACAGATGACCAGCATGCGATGAAAGGGTTTCTGGAAAATACTGGGCTCTCCACTTGTACACAGGACACTGCGTTCGTTCTCTAGAGCCCACTGAACTAACTCAAGGCGGCGCAAACCATCCAAAACCAACCAAGCCAATAATCCGGTTAGTTTCCCCTGGTAGATACCAATTCCACGGCCCACCAAAGCTAGGGCCTCACTGCCACGTAGAGCCGTCACGCTGGCGAGCCCCAAATGAAGTGGTAATTGCTGGCGTATTACCTCGGAAAGTGTGGGTGAGCTGAAAATCTGGGCGTTGGGACTTAGAACAATCTCATTCACTTTCGGCAGACTGGTTCTTCGGGAAAGCTGTTCAAATAAACGCAGAAGGTCCTTACCTTGGGCTCGATCGAGGGGTATCTCACCGAGTTTGGCCCAAGCACTTCTCGGAAACCACAGGTAGGGCGCAGCCAGGAGCAGAAAAAGAAAACCACACACAGCAATCGCAATCAAACTGGATACAATAACGCTGCCATTCAAATCGCCCTGCCATACTGCAAGCGGAATCTGCCAGAGGGCAAAACCGACCCCATACAAACACAGGCCAGCAACTGTCAAAAAAATAGCGGGCAGCACTATTGCCGGCAAAAAACCCAATAAAGCTCTGCCAACACCGGAGGGCACAGTAACTTTCTTATCACTGATAATTTGCTCTATTCCCTTTGAGGGTTCTAAGGTCCTTGAGCCCTCCGATTGCACAGCAGCTTTAGGGGACTGACTGTACTCTGGTGGTACCCCTGGGCCGCTGCCAATAATGCTATTTTTGTTGAAGGACCTCCCCTTGGCTGTCTGGGCTTTGCGCCTCTGCGCTACCTTAATACGGGCAATTAACTGCTGATTATCAAATTTTCCTGCAGGGCAGACCTCCACTCTCAAACCAATTTTGTGAAGACCGGCGCGATACTCCAAGGCACGGGCAGATTCCAGCTGATCTCTGATAACCCACCCTTTCAATAGAAACCTTCGAGCTTGGGCTTCTGGGATTGAAAACAGCTTCGTAGCATCCCGCACCACTTGATCCGAATCTTTGGCGTGAAGTGTCCTTCCAGTGGAAACTACCTGGTAAAGTTCCTGGCTCGCCATTCCCCTCTCCTGTCACCTAGTGACACATATTGTCACATTCTTTACATCTTGCGCGCAGGGTAAAAGATTCATGAGAAAACGGGTGCGCACCAGTTCTCAGGAAACCATTCAAGGTTACATAATTGGCAAGAAAGGAGGCAAAGTGCACAGTTTTTCGTGCGCCTCGCAGTTTTTCTGTGGTCAGGGAGTAAAGATATGAAAGGTCCGATCAGCCAATTCAGGAATTGTCAGCCCCCTATCCCTGGGTTCGAACCAGCTATAAGTGTGGCTTAGTGCGCCAACTAAAAGCCGCCGCACAAGTGCCGGGTCATCACCAGGGCATTTGGCCGCAACAATTGCATCCAACCAGATCCGCTCATACTCTTCGCGCAGCTGCAATACCTCTTCCTGGCTCTCCTCAGACAAGCTGCGCCACTCCATTACCAGAATGGAAAATCCTGGTACGGCTTGTTCGTGGATAGCCTCGAGCTCAGACTGTATGCAAGCCCGCAACTTTTCCTGCGGACAGCCTGCACTCTCTGCAGCACTACGCATTCGAGCACTGGCAAATATGGTGACCTCTTTCATTACCGCGCAGAGAATCTGCTCTTTACTGGCAAAATGGTGAAAAATACTGCCAGAAAGTATGCCAACTTCCGCAGCTAGATCACGCACTGTGGTGCGGGCAAATCCCCTTTGCTCGAACAGACGCGCAGCGGCATTCAGTAAACGTCCGCGGGGAGAGGCAGGGTCAGTTAGCATACCCTGCTCTACCAGAGTACCAATTAATTCTTGTGGTGACAGTTGAGTCGGCACCTCCGCCAGCACTTGCGCACTCTCTCGCACGTATCTCTCCAAAACTTTTTCGGGTAATTAACCCGGAATATTAGCGGCCCAATGAATTTCAAATCAAATAGACGCCAGCTATTGAATACCAAGCGCTTGCTTGGTAGCGTTAAGCTATTCTGCGTTTTCTCACACGCAGGCGCAAGCGCCAACAAGAACAATAAAAACTGAATAAGCCGTGAGGCCGTAAAAAAGGAAACTTTCATGCGCTATCAAAGCCAGCTGCGCTCAGGCAGCTTTAGCGAGCAAACCTATATCGTCACCGGCGGCGGCAGCGGTATTGGCCGCTGTATCGCCCACGAATTGGCCAGCCTCGGCGCCCATGCAGTATTGATCGGGCGCAAACTGGACAAGCTGGAAAGGGTTGCCGGTGAAATCAATAACGATGGTGGCGAGTGCAGTTTGTTCAGCCTGGATATTCGCGATGAAGACGGAGTGCAGGAGACAGTGGGGCAAATTGTCCAGGCCCGGGGCCAAATTCACGGATTGGTGAACAATGCCGGTGGCCAGTTCCCCTCCCCCCTTGAGCAGATCAACACAAGAGGTTTCGATGCCGTTGTACGCAGCAACCTGCTCGGTGGCTTTTTAATGTCCCGAGAAGTTTTTGTGCAGTCGATGAAACAGCACGGCGGCAGTATCGTAAATATCACCGCAGATAACGCCGGCGGCATGCCAATGATGGGCCATTCCGGTGCCGCCCGCGCGGGCATGGAAAATATTACCGAAACCTCCGCATTGGAGTGGGCACCTTTTGGCGTTCGAGTTAACGCCGTGGCGCCAGGCTATATTCTCTCCAGCGGCTTTGATACTTACGACCCCAAATTCCTGCGCGAGCTACTACCGGGCTTCCGAGACAGCATTCCCCTCTACCGATTGGGAGAAGAAGCAGAAGTTAGTGGGGCAGTGTGCTTCCTACTTTCCGATGCCGCCAGCTATATCACCGGACAAACGCTGCGTATCGATGGTGGCTCAAGTCTCAAGCATCACTCTCCCCTTTGGCAGCCACAAGCCGCCAACAACTCCAAGCGCTTTAATGGATTCCACCGCAAACGCCGGCCCCAAGTTGTGGAAGAGCTGGAAGCGGAGGGTAAGCTCTAATGCAGCCGATTGATTCCCAGCTCGACAACCGCTCGGCAGAGTTCAATGACAACCAAGCTGCCATGCTCGAGCAGATCAACCAGTTTCGTGAAGCTGAGCAACGTCCGGTTCAAGCTGAAAAAAGTAAGGCTGCCCGCTATCGTGATCGGGGCTGGCTGCTGCCAAGGGAGCGCCTCAATTTATTGCTCGACCCCGGCGCACCTTTTGTAGAGCTGTGCTCCCTCGCCGGCTATAAATTGTTTGACGACCAGGATGGTACCGGTGCGGGTGGCGGAGCCATTTGTGGTATTGGCCAGATCAGCGGGCAACGTTGCATGGTTCGAGTGGATAACTATGCCGTAAAAGGTGGCACCATCTCACCAGCCGGGATGGATAAAGCCCTGCGAATGCAGCGGATCGCTCTGGAAAATCATTTACCAATAGTCGCCCTGGCGCAAAGTGGTGGCGCCAATCTGATGTACGCCAGCGACACTTTTGCTCCCGGTGGGCGGGGTTTTGCCAACCAGGCGCGAATGTCCGCCGCCGGTATTCCGCAAGTTACTGTGGTACACGGCGGCGCTACTGCCGGCGGCGCCTACCAGCCGGGCCTGTCAGATTATGTCGTTATGGTGCGCGGACAAACCGGCATGTACCTGGCTGGGCCGCCGCTGCTGAAAGCTGCCACCGGTGAAATTGCCGATGCGGAAAGCCTCGGCGGAGCAGAAATGCACTGTACCGAGTCCGGCAGTGGCGATTACTTAGCAGAGAACGACGCCGATGGTATTCGCATAGCAAGAGAGATTGTTGCCGCCCTACCCTCACCCATTAAAAGCTCAGTACAAAAAGATTACCGAGACCCACTGCACCCTATCGACGACCTGCTCGGCCTGATTCCAGCAGACAGCAAAAAGCCCTACGACGTGCGCGAAATTCTGGCTCGTATCGCCGACGGCTCCGCCATGCTGGATTTCAAGCCGGAATTCGATAGACAAACCGTGTGCGGCCATATTCGTATCGAAGGCTTCCCTGTGGGAATTATTGGGAATAACGGCCCGATCACCCCCAAGGGCGCCAACAAGGCCGCGCAGTTTATTCAATTGTGCGAACAGAGTGGCACGCCACTGCTGTTTTTGCATAACACCACCGGGTTTATGGTGGGTACCGAGGTGGAGCGCAACGGCATCATCAAGCATGGGGCCAAAATGATTCAGGCCGTGGCCAATGCCAGCGTACCAAAACTCAGCATTGTCGTAGGCGGCTCCTATGGGGCCGGCAACTACGCCATGTGCGGTCGCGGATTCGATCCCCGCTTTATTTTTGCCTGGCCCAATTCCCGCACCGCCGTTATGGGCGCAGCCCAGGCCGGCAAGGTAATGCGCATCGTCACCGAGCAAAAAATGCAACGCAGCGGCAATGTCGATGAGGCGGTATTAGACAAATTGGAAAACGACACCAGCGCATTTATGCAGGGCAATTCCGATGCTCTCGCCTGCAGTGCGCGCCTCTGGGATGACGGCATTATCGATCCCCGCGATACGCGCAAACTTTTAGGCATGTTGCTAGAAATTTGCAATGAGGCCGAGCAGAGAAAACTCAACAAAAATACCTTTGGCGTAGCTAGGCTTTAACGAAAAACCTGGGCAACAAGGAAGTGCGGTTGCCCATTCACACCATCACCGGGTTCACACTTCAAGGCAGGGAAAACAATAATGATATTTAGCGATCAACACCGGGAACTGCAGCGCACCGTACAAAACTTTGTACAGCAGGAAATTAACCCCAATGTGGCCGAATGGGAAAAGGCCGGCCGCTTTCCTATCCGCGAAATTTTCCAACAACTGGCTGGTCTGGGTCTGCTAGGCATCAGCAAGTCCACAGACTTCGGTGGCCTGGGTCTCGACTTCAGTTATGAAACCGTTTTCCTGGAGGAGCTGGGCGGTGCCCACTGTGGCGGCGTGCCCCTGTCGATTTCCGTGCAGACTTCCATGTGTACCCCTGCCCTGGCCAACTTCGGCAGCCAGGATCTCAAAGAGCAGTTCCTGATTCCCGCCGTGAACGGAGAGATGATCGGCGCAATCGCCGTATCCGAACCCGGCGCCGGTTCCGATGTTGCCTCAATTAAAACCACTGCCAAAAGCGATGGCGACGACTATGTGATCAACGGCAGCAAGATGTGGATCACCAACGCCCCCTGCGCAGACTTTTTCTGCACTCTGGTCAATACCAGTGAAGGCAAAGCCCACAGCAACAAATCCCTGGTCATTATTCCGGCGAAAACGCCAGGGGTACGCATCGGCGAAAAGCTCGACAAATTAGGCATGCGCTCATCGGAAACCGCCCCTATCTTTTTTGACAATGTGCGAGTGCCCAAACATTTCCGCATCGGCGATGAGGGTGCTGGCTTCCTGCTGCAGATGCTGCAATTCCAGGAAGAGCGCCTCGCCGGCGCCGCACTTAATTTAAAGGGCCTGGAAAACTGCGTGAGCAGCACCATCGACTATGTGCGCGAACGCCATGCCTTTAAAGCACCATTGATCGACAATCAAACTATCCACTTTGCCCTCGCAGAAATGCAGACCGAAGTGGAATGCCTGCGCTCTCTAACCTGGCGCGCGGTGGAAGCCTATGTAGCCGGTGAAGATGTCACTACCCTCGCCTCTATGGCCAAGCTCAAGGCTGGTCGCCTGTCCCGCTCTATTCCCGATCAGTGCCTGCAGTTCTGGGGTGGCATGGGCTATATCGAGGAGACTGTAATCAACCGCGCTTACCGGGATAGCCGTCTCACCGCTATCGGCGGCGGTGCAGATGAAGTAATGCTCGGCATTATCTGTAAGCTGATGGGCATACTGCCTAGCAAACGCAAACCCACCGCGTGAGGTCAGGCCATGGAGACAATTATTGATGAAACCATCGGCATCGCCCGTCATCTCACGCTAAATCGCCCGCAACAGCGCAACGCCATCAGTTTGCAAATGGTAGATGAGCTTCTGCAAAAACTCGCAGAAGCGGAAGAAGATCCGCAGGTGCGAGCGTTGGTACTGCGGGGTGCAGAACACAACTTCTGCGCCGGTGGCGATATTGCCGATATGCTCAATGCTCAGCAGGGCGCGAGCGATGGAAATAGTGATGTATTTTTTCACCTAAACCGTCGTTTCGGTGAACTGATGGAACGATTTAATCGCACCCCTTTAATAGTCATTGCCGTACTGGAAGGTGCCGTAATGGGTGGTGGTTTCGGGCTCGCTTGCAGTGCCGATATTGCCATCGCCGATCGCAGTTGCCGCTTTGCCCTTCCGGAAACCCGCCTGGGTTTACCGCCTGCACAAATTGCTCCCTTTGTCGTGGCACGGGTCGGCCTCTCCCAGGCCCGGCGCCTGGCCCTCAGCGGAGCAAAAGTCAATGCACAGCAGGCCTTGGAAATTGGGTTAATCCACCAGTTGCTCGATAATTCCGAAGCCCTCGAAGGCGCGCTGCAGGAACACTTGGGCGCGATCAATGCCTGCGCTCCCGGCGCCCTGGCAACGACCAAGCAGATCTTGCTGGATGCTGCACGGGTAAGCGATGAGACTGCCCTCGGCCAACTGCTCGACGGCGCTGCGCAGCAGTTTTCCCGTGCAATTCAAGGCCATGAAGGGCGCGAAGGCGCCCGCGCATTTCTGGAAAAACGATCACCGGAGTGGCAGCACTGATGTCGACAACAGAGACCCTGTTAATCGCCAATCGAGGCGAGATCGCACTGCGAATTATGCGAACTGCCCGGGCGGAAGGCTATCGCACAGTCGCCGTCTACAGCGATGCGGACTGCGATGCACTTCACGCACAGACTGCCGATATCGCCGTAGCCATTGGCGGGCAGACTTCGGCGGAGTCCTATCTGGATATCCAGAAAATTCTCGACGCGGCTAAAAAATCCCGAGCCACCGCCGTCCACCCCGGCTACGGCTTTCTCGCTGAGAATGCGGAATTTGCCAGCGCTTGCGAAGAGAATGAACTGCGTTTTGTTGGCCCGAGTGCCGAAGTCATAGAACTAATGGGCAACAAACGCAAAGCCAAGGAGTTTGTTGCCGCTGCCGGCGTACCCTGTATTCCCGGCTTCCAGGGTGCCCAGGACGACGATACCCTGATCGCCGAGGCGCGGCGCATTGGCTTCCCGTTAATGATCAAAGCCGCCGCAGGCGGTGGTGGGCGCGGCATGCGCCTGGCTCACGGAGACAGCGAACTGGCCTCCCAGTTGCGCGCCGCCCGCAGTGAATCCATGAGTGCATTCGGCAGCGACGAATTAATTCTGGAAAAGGCACTGGTCAACGCTCGCCATATCGAAATCCAGGTATTTGCGGATCGTCATGGCAACTGTATTCATCTGGGAGAGCGGGATTGCTCCGTACAACGACGCCATCAAAAAGTGGTCGAAGAGTGCCCTTCCCCAGCGGTCGACACCCAGCTGCGGGAAAGAATGGGGCAAGCCGCAGTCGCCGCCGCGCGAGCCTGCGGTTATCTAGGCGCGGGCACCGTAGAGTTTCTACTCTGTCCCAGCGGCGAATTCTATTTCCTGGAAATGAACACCCGGTTGCAAGTAGAGCACCCGGTAACAGAAATGGTAACCGGTTTTGACCTGGTAGCCTGGCAACTGGCAGTGGCCCGCGGCGAAGCCCTGTGCGTTTCCCAGCAGAGAGTCACCCAGCATGGCCACGCCATTGAAGTCCGCCTGTATGCCGAAGACCCGGAACAACAATTCCTGCCCCAGGCCGGAAAAGTACTCCACTGGGTAGCGCCAAAGGGACAAGGAATCCGTATCGACCACGCTTTGAAAAATGGTTGTGAAATTACGCCATTTTACGACCCCATGCTCGGCAAATTAATTGCCTGGGGGCAGGATCGAGAAGAAGCTCGGCGCAAGCTAACCCAAGCCCTGACCCGGCTGGAATTTATCGGCCCCAAAAACAATATCCATTTCCTGCAGAAGATCCTGGCCGAATCACAGTTTATCGCTGGCGATGCCGATACCAGTTTTCTCGACCAAAACAGCACGCTGACATCCGCAGAACCAGTTCCAGCAGTAATTGCAGCCCAAGCCACATTACTGAATCACTTGTACCAAGCTAACCCTCAGGATCGGCGTAGCGGTCGCAGTGACTGGCGCAGTGGCGACAACAGCGTGCCGATCAACTACCGACTGGAAATTTCAGGGCAAACCCTGAACTGTGAGCTGCTGGTGTTAGTAGATCATTCTTACCAAATCTCAGTAGGCGACCAGCAGTTCCTGATTCAGTCGGTCCATTTTGAGAAATCACAAAAAGAAAGTGGAATTTATAGTGCTGAACTCCTGCTGGGTGGCGTTAGTCAAAAGAGACTGTTCCTAGCCAACCAAAGCAATCTGTATGTCCTGTTAGACGGCAGGCAGTTTCATTTTGTCGATATCACCCACGCCCCGGCCAAATCGAGACTTAACGAAGGCAGTGGCCGCATCACGGCTCCTATGGATGGTTGCCTGGTGCAGGTATTGGTTGAGCCCAATCAAAGCGTTCAGCGGGGAGACACTATCGCCTTAATGGAAGCCATGAAAATGGAGCACGCCCTGCGCGCAGACCGTGACGGTACCGTAATTAAACTGGGCGCCTGTGAAGGAGACCAGGTACGCGGTGGCCAGCTGTTAGTTCAGATCGAAGCCGCTCCCACGGAAACCGCCAAAATCCCCAGCGACGCTACTTCCTAAAGGAGATCAGCATGTACGATATTGATGCCTCCCGTATGGCAAGCCCCTTTTATGACGAAGGCCATCAGGAATGGCGCACCCAGTTGCGCCGCTTTGTCGACCGTGAGATTACTCCCTACATTACTGAATGGGACGAAGACGGCCAGCTACCCGCCGAGCTTTGGAAAAAAGCCGCAGAAGTTGGCCTTCTGCAGATGAGTTATCCGGAAAACTACGGCGGCATCGAAACCGATGTCTTCCATATGATTGTTGCCGCAGAGGAGTTAGCCCGCCCCGGCGCCGGTGGACTCTACGCCAGCCTGATGGTCCACGGCATTGCCCTGCCCCCATTACTGCACTATGGCAGTGAGGCCCTAAAAGATCAGGTTATTCCTTCGGTATTACGTGGTGATAAGCATATTTCCCTGGCAATTACCGAACCAGGCGCAGGCTCCGATGTAGCCAATCTCCAGTGCCGCGCAGAGCGTGATGGGGATGACTATATCGTTACCGGCGAAAAGACCTACATCACCGGCGGCATGCGCGCTAACTGGTTTACTGCTGCCGTGCGCACTGGTGAAGAAGGCTTCGGCGGTATCTCCCTGCTCTTAATCCCTGCGGATACCAAAGGGGTTAGCCGGCAGCTGCTCGATAAAAAGCAGGGCTGGTGGTGCTCTGATACGGCCAGTATCTTTTTTGATCAGGTGCGCGTGCCCGCGAGCAATCTAATTGGCGGTGAGAACCAAGGTTTCTTACCCATAGTGCACAACTTCAATCGCGAACGCCTGGGCATTGCCGCCTCTTGTGTAGAATTCAGCCGGGTCTGTTTGCAGGATGCCATTGAGTGGGCTCAGGAGCGTCAAACTTTCGGAAAGCGCCTCGCCAATCACCAGGTGATTCGACACAAGTTTGCCCAGATGCTTCAACGCATCAATGCCACCCAAGCCTATCTGGACCTCTGTGCCTGGGCGGAGCAACAGCATCAGCTCAAGGTAGCCGATATCGCTCTACTCAAAGTCCAAGCCACAGAAACCCTTGAATTCTGCGCCCGGGAAGCGATGCAGGTGTTAGGTGGCGCAGGCTATATGCGTGGCAGTCGGATTGAGCGTATCTATCGTGAAGTGCGCGTGAATGCGATTGGTGGCGGATCTGAAGAAATAATGCGGGATCTGGCTTCCAGGCAGATGGGAATTTAGAGTAGCAGGATAAAAGCCTCTTGCTAAGCCTATTTATAACTCAGTCCCGCATGGGTGTGGGACTGAATTAGTAAAGATCCTAAATTAACCTTTCTTCTTTTCTTCGATAAAGTCCCTTACCTGCTCACTCAGTACGGCCATAGGGACATTGCCATTTCTCAGAATAATCTCATGGAAGTCCTTAATATCGAAGTCCTCACCCAGTTCATTCTGCATCAGTTCTCGCAAGGCGAAAATCTCGAGGGCACCGGAATCATAAGAGGTAAGCTGGGCGGGCATTACTGCCATTCGGTCCATCAGAGTCCTCGGGCCTTTCGCAAATGAAGCGCCAGAATCCTGCAAAAACTCCGCAACTTTTTCATCACTCCAACCGAGTACATGCATTGCGGTATCCGCTACCATACCTCGCGCAGGCCAAGCACGCCTAAGGATTTTGGTGGACCCGTACTGATACATCCCAGCTTCTTCCGCTAGATGTTCAGAGTACCTGCCCCAACCTTCAGCAAAAGCAGAGTTAGACAAGGCATCTTCTATTTTATGAAACTTTTCCTGCTCCTGTACAAGAGCAATTTGCATATGATGGCCCGGGTATCCTTCATGGATAGTTACCTTCTCGGCAGAAGCGTATGACTCATTCTGGTAGGTTGTCGGGTCATATCCAAATCTTGCCTTTCGCTCCTTAGTGCCCGGAATATAGTGTGCACTGCGACCAGAACCCTGCTCATGTTCAGGGATGGCCTTCACTTCCATTTCGATCAAAGGCATTTCATGGAAAAAGTCTACGGTTAAATCTCTAGACTTATCTACCAAGCGCTCAAAAAACTGATGCATTTCATCAGCGCTGTTAAATTTCTGAGTTTTATCTTCACTGGCCCTTGCCACTGCCTCAGAATAGGAATCTACTTGATAGAACTCCTTGCCTAAGCGAACCACTTCGCTCTTGTTTGCGTTGACAGCACTTAAACCCAACTCAAAAACTTCTTCTGGTGTTCTCTGCAATGTCGTATAAGAACGATACTGAGCCATATAGCATTCACGGCCATTAGGAATTGCATGGATGCCAAGCTCGGCTCTGGCTTCAGGTAAATAGGTGGATTCTAGAAAATTCTTATAATTCACCATTGAGGGGATAACGTGATCTGAAAGCACCTGTTTAAATGCTGCCTCAAATTCCGGGTCCTTAGCTTTCTTCGCTAAACCCAGGAAAGGATGCTCATCAATGGGTACTTGGGTCAAACCATCAACTTGCTGAATGACTCGCTTCACCACGCTCTGGGGTGCGGAGTAACCTTGCTCAAGCCCTCGACTCAGATTAGCTATTTCTTGCTGATAATAACGAGCCACATCAAGCCAACGCTCAATCGCGTCTGCCCTGTCTTGGGCAGTTTCAACCGGCTGAACCTCTGTCAAAAAGCCAAGTATGATATGGGGGCCAAACATATGATCAACAGACCAGAGTTCAGTCTTACAGACCCTTAAGCCAACATTCGACTCCAATCGCTCTTTCAGCTTGAAGTAGAATACCTTCTCTTGATCACTTTTTAGTCCATTTAGATCTATTTCAGCCAAAGCCTTGAGTATTTTATCCTCAGCCGCAGCCATAGAAGCAGAATTTATGGGGGAATTACTTAAGAAGAGATTATGTCTGTCCAGATCCATATCTGAGAAATATGCATACGGCTGGAAGTTATCTAAATAAACATCAGTATATTGATCTGCAAGTTTATGGAGTAATACCGAGTCACTAACTGCTTTCTGATCAGCCGTATCGATTTTATTTTCGGTTAGGGTGCATCCCATCAAAGCTGAAGAAAATGCCAACGCCCCTAAACTTGCCCTGCTTATATTAATCATTCTGAAGAGACCAAATTGTAAATCAATAATTAAATAAAGTTGCTTTCAGATTAAAAACACTTAACACTTAATTTCTAGTAAGCATTCAAGCAGATTTTTTTCAATATAGCTGATACCCAGTATCGGTGAATGGAAAGGATTCAAAGATAGATGCCAGAGGTATAACATCTGGCAAGACCACTACGCTTAAGCGAGTCACTTTAAGTAACTATCGCAAAAAAATAGCAAGTAAAAACAGAATCGTCCCACTCCACTCAGGCTTCCCTGTGATAGATGAGACTTAACCTCGAGCCAATACTCGACTACCGGCACTATTGGCACCAAGATCGAATGGCGCCTACGAATACTTAATACTCGCACTTGAGCCCTACAGGAGGTATTCCTTTCCATCAAGCTCATGATCTGTTTACTTGACATATATTCAATGGGGCGCATAGACAAGCTCAATAAGTGCTAACATTCTAATGATCAGCAAAAAGGACCTTACTTCAACTCAAGTAATCAACAGGAAGCAAGTACCTAATTCGGCATTAAAGAAGCTGCAATCAATTAAAGATCTCACCATAATGCTCATTCGTTATGAGATTTAACCGCACTGCTGTCTCGCCCCTAGTGGTGAAACACCATATTTTAACTTATACAGTTGTGTAAAATAGGACTGACTGGAAAAGCCACTGTCAAGGGCAATATCAATAAGTCGTTTACGGGTGGTCCTTAATTGAGCATCCGCATAGCGGAGTCGCCGTTCATTAATCCAAGACTTAGGTGATGACTCTCTAAATACTTGCCCGAACATATTCTTAAATGAAGTTAAACTCATACCAATGTGCTTTGCAAAGGTAGCAACAGACCAGTTTTTTGTGAAGTTTTCCTCCATAAATCGTCTAAAGTTTTCTTGTAAAGGGTTTATATGATTCAGAAGTTCCGCAGCAAGTATTGGCCCGTGATCACTATTTAATTTAAGCAACAGTAGCTCTTCCAGTTTAAGAGTATTTAAACCGTCGTCACCTAACAGGCTAAACAGTCTGAAGGAGTCTAGTGTTAACCGAGTCAATTCACAGCCAGGAAGAACAATAGGCGCCTTATCTTCAGGAAGTGTTGAGCTGTCTATATTTATCCCGTTCCTTTTGTGGAGTAGTGTATTATCGTATCTTTGGTAGAATCTAGTAATCATTGCAGCTCTAATGCCTACGCATATTACAATAATACTGTGTCCCCTTAAATCGCTACTCAAACGAAAGTCACTATTGGAGCTCGCCAGCCACGTCTGCCCCACTGTTAGCTCAAAGCTTGATTGATTACCTTTAACTAATGCAGTACCAGCCGCCACCATAATCAAGTTCAAAGGTGACGAAAAATTGAGTCCAATAGATTCCCCATATGGAACTGACAGCATCTTTAGCTCAAACAGGCTTCCACAGTGCCGGCATTCAACTACTACCTCTCTATTAACAAATCTATTCTGCTCCTTACCGATTGGAATATCCATGTCCCTCTCTACACACTATTAAATCACTAGAATCTCTATCAATAATTCGTCACCAGTCGCGCGGTTACAATATTCTGCAAAGCGACCCCAATGCATCTTCAGGAATCAGCTCCCTGTTTTGGCACAAATCTCATACTTATATTCCAAATATATGAGAGAATATGGCTGTGAACCGCATAGATATTGACTTTGACAACGTGGTTAACGAGCTCCAGTGAACCTCTATATCGTTTGAACCACCGTTTGAACCACCGTTGAATTTGATAGTGATCTAGCCAGTTTCATTCAAAGTGGCAACCTCACCTCAAGAGTGCTTTATAAAGTCTGGATTTCCGCAATGTAAATTTACCCGGAATTATCGCTATAAGTATATAATTTCAAGTGTCATAAGTTTTACCAACCACCCTTTTCCTATAGTCAATAATATCGACCTTAGATAACAAATTTTGAAGTATATGCCTCATAAATGACCATCGAAGTAAAATAGCTCCACCGCTCATATAACAGCTCTAGACTCGCCCCTAACCAATCAAAGGTTTATATAGCTCTTATAGCTCTGGCCCGCTTATTAGAAATAATGCAAGCTGACTGAAAATTCACAAGTATTCACTATCCTTTCATAGACTAATTATCACAATAATAGGGCTATGACTACCTTAGGCTGGAACAGCTCCAGTCATCAAAAGCGATTTGTTAATTAATGTAAACCCCTATCCAAACTTCAATTAGTGCTTTAAGGGCTAGATATCTTCCATCGAAACGCTATAATTGCGTTACTTAGGGAGTCCTTTTACTCCCAGCTTGTGCAGTTTTTCTTGATGCAGCATACGCTTTATCATTCTCAAGGGGCATGATGTCTACCAACGATTACACTCAGAAGTTAAACCAATTAGCTGAAATGATTTGGGAATCAGAAGCTGGATTAACCTTTAAAGAACAGGAACAAACTCCCCCTCCACCTCCCCCCAAGGAAGATCCTGATGAAGTACTTTGGGGCAAATGGGGAGGTCAATATATCATTGTTACTCGCTGCAAATCAGGAAACCGAGTTGCAAACATAAAGTTACCAGAAAAATTCTCTGATGAGGCTTCTGCGCGCTCAGCTGCCTTAGATCTTATTCGCAAGTATCCACAAGCAGGAATCCGATATCTTAGCGCTCAAGAGCTGGCCGTTTATCTTTTGTAAAAAATTTACTTAATAGCAAAAACTCTGCTCCAATCACTTACAGTGAGGCAAAGCTTTGCTTGTCATAGTACATTTGGAAAAGAGTTGACAAATTAAAAATGATTTACTCAATATGCCGCTATTAAGTATGGCCTGCCTGTATAATTTGAAGGTTCTTAAAGATACTGTCTTGCTTTAGCTTATATCAATAAGAGTTGCCAATAAACTTCCGCACTTCTTCTACAAATATTTTTGAAGCAGGCTCACGCCCAAGTAATAAATGGCCATCACTATCCAAACCAATAAATCTACAATTCGGAATACTTGATGCGATATCAAAACCCACCTTTACCGGGATACGTTGATCCCCTATCGAATGAATGACCAATGTAGGAACACTTACTTTTTTAAGCTGATTACGAACGTCAATATCCCCAAATACAGAGAGGAACCGCGCGGCATTTTCAGGAGAGGTGGTTAAGCGTTGAAATTCGTTAAACCAGGCTAGCTCACTTGCATTTGCACTCGGCATAAATGTCGAAGAAAAAATTTGTCTATATGCAGGATTATCTTGCCCCCAGCCAGTCTCAGTGAGGGTTATTATAGCTTCTCGCTCTTTAATTACGGCATCAGTAGCCCCTGTCCGCCAACCTGCTGCATAACCGCCAAAAAGAATAAGACTTTTTACTCTTTCAGGGTGCCGCACTGCATATTCAATAGATACAGCTGCTCCCTGTGATATGCCGAGCAAAGTAAATTTATCGACACCACATGCATCTACGACAGTCTCTAAGTCGGTCACAAAAGACTCAAAAGAGATATTGTTAACATCCCAATCTGAGAGTCCATTACCACGCTCATCGTAGCGAATGAATTGATGATCCGAGGAAAGCTCTCGGAACAAAGGGCTCCAAATTGGCGAATCCCAGTCATACTCAAGGTGACTTAACCAATTAGCCGCCTTAACAATGGGAGAACCATCCCCAACAGCTGCATAGGCAATACGAACGCCATCCGAAGCACTGCAGAACCCAACTTTTTGCTGTGTAAGAAGCTTACGCTCAAGATACTGATTATCAATATTGGTATCTTTAGCCTCTCCCAATGATAAAACCTGGGGGGACCATGCAATCCCAGCCTTTCTAAATCTCTCCAAAAATTTTGGCCGAACATTAGCCACTTCTTTGGTAAAACCTAGTGCCTCCAGTTTAACTAACAACTGAGCCGCAGCGCGGGTATTATAGGGCTCCAAAGCTTCCCAGCTGCGCACCCACTTGAGCTGATCCGGAAGTGATGCATCAGGATGAGATGACAAACGGGAGAGCACCTTACCCCGCAATCGCCCTATTTCCTCTCGCTCCGCGAGTAACCATTGCTGGAATAATTCTTGATCCGGTAAATCAATTCCGTCCAGAAATGGCTCTTTAAGAGCAGTATCTATAGATAGAAGCTCTTCTACCGAAAGATCAGGATCGCCTAGCTTTAGCGCTATCGACTTTATATCAATGTGGACATCTTCCCCCTCTAGTCGGACCCTCTCTCGATCTGCTATCAGGCGCTCCCCACAAGAATCATTGACAATTGGGCGAATCTTGCTCAAAGACCACCTTAGAGATGCCCTTGGGTCATCTGGCAACTCCCAGAATATCTCACATAAACGATCGCGGCGATGAGGCCGAGCTGCCAGTACTAAAAATGCCAAGAGTGCACGAGTTCTTTTTGAGGGGGGAAGGCTTATCGGTACCCCATCGCGATAAACTGCCAGCTCTCCAAGCATTCGGATTGTTATACCCATAATCGAAATACTCACTCTTGTTTGCTGTGATACCTTGATAAATTAGGAAGAGTTTCGAGAGCGAACCGAGATAATTCGTTTACAACTTCGAATACATCAAGTGGTAACCCCGCCAAACATAGCAATTCGGCAAACAAGCCTGGGAAACCACCCTGCCATTTTCTCAAGCCATTTGGCCATCTGTAAACAACAGCCACTTACATGACTCACAGATTAATTGCGTGCCGATAATCACTCGCCGTCAGTCATTGAACATAGAATGGGAAAGTGGTGCAGGAAAGAAATCATCTTCTTACAGCTCGCGCTATTACTAAGTGATGAAATTTTAGCCTAATTCTTGCTTTTAATAATCAAGAGGTAAATTACCGACCAAAGCTAAAAATCACACGTCCATGACCTACATGGCAAATTCAAAGCTTACAATTTTTCACTGCCAAAAATAAAAATATCCTAAACTTTTCCTTTAACCTCCTTCTTTTGAAGCCAAATACTCACGAACAGCAATTCATCAACCCTCATGATACAGGTATTAACCTATGAGGCTTATCAAATATTACATGTGGATGCTTTTTGGGTATTTATTCTTTCATGTGAGAAGTTTCACATACTTACAGCCTGCCATCTTGTATTCCTTATTCTCGAATATATACAATTTAGGTTTCTCGCAAGGCGAAATATCGAACTACTGAAGTAGCTGATAGCTCCATGGTAGTGATTAAAAATTTATGCTATAGCAAACAACAATCTTATCTTTGCCTTAGATAGAAAGCCCAATAAAAATCGAACATATTCCTTACATATGCCGTGCTTAAAGCACAATCCAGATAAGGAGCATTTATACATGTTGATTGTGATTCCCATTAGGATCAACACAGCATCTTGACTGTAGCGTAGTAAAAATCGACCAGAGTTTCTCGGGCCTCGCCACCTCTTGCTCGTATAGCCAAACTTTGCAAGGCAGCATGTAGCAATTTAGCTGTCGGTTGAACGTCTCGATCTATAGGCCAGTCCCCATCCTCCTGTGCGCGCAGGAGTCGTCTTTCCAGTTGGCTATCAATTCTTGCAATCAAAATTTTCAAGTCATCTTGAACATCTGGATGAGCCAATGATTCCACTGGTGCAGTGCAAGTAGCAAAACAACCCAGCGATTCGTCTTTTAGCAGATAAGCTTCCAGCGCCTGCCCATAGAATCGCAGCATAGCATCCTGCAAAGGAGCACCATCATTCAATATTGCATCAAGGTCTTTACCTAGCTGATTCGCAAACTGCGCAAAAGCTTTACGGTAAATGGATACTTTGTCACCAAAAGCGGCGTAAATACTTGGCCTGTTCATCTTCATCGACTCAGCCAGATCATCTAAAGAAGTAGCTGTGAGGCCCTTGCGCCAAAATACCTGGAGAGCGCCCTCCAGGGCCTCAGTGGCATCATATTTAGGTGGACGGCCTCTTCTCTTTTTCATTTTTGTACTACTCCGAACATAATTGTTGACACCGCAGAAAGCCTATCATATTTTATTGTTCGAAACGGTACAAAATAAATGATATTATGGAACTTACAACGAATAAAATACCGCCACCTTTGCCTTGTCTGGCCTGCCGCTTTGTTACATCCAGTGCAAGTGCAACTTACACACGCACTATTCGCTACCTTAAGAGGGAGCACATTCAGTATGTTGCTAAAGAGGTCTATCAAATTCCTGACTCGATGAGCTGTAAAAAAGCGTTGGATATGGTGGCTCAATGCAGCCCCGACTTCCTCCTCAACCACAGCCTTAGAAGCTATACATTCGGCTTAGCAATGAGTCACAAAGTAAAGACAGTGATAGATCAAGAAGTCTACTTTCTTGGTGCCATCATGCATGATATAGGACTAACCCCAGCCTATGATGTCGGTGGTACTTTTGAGCTAGACGGAGCTCAAGCAGCAAGATCCTTTTGTATTGGTCATAACATCTCTACCGAGAAGGCTGATTTAGTACATGAGATGATCGCTCATCACAACTCTGTTGGAATTGCGCACAAAAAAGACCCGGAGATTGCCCTACTACATTTTGCCGCAGGGCTGGACATTGCCGGGTTATGGTTGAGTGATATTCATCCCAAAACCTTGTCTGAAGTAATTAATGAGTATCCCAGACTGGATTTTAAGCAGGGTATGCAAAGCATGCTCAACGATCAAGTCGGGAGAAAACCACATAGTTATATGAGGCCATTTGTAGAACTTGGCTTTCTAAAAAAAATAGAAGAAACCCCTTTTTAATTACTCTTTCAGATCTCCTATTTATCAATATTACAAAGTAACTTGTCAGGAGAGTCACTATGCCTCACCGAAGAAATTACTCAAAGCCAGCCAGAAGATGCTTTAGACAAAGGGAAAAAGTCAGACAGAAAGGTTTAATAAATATAACACTCTTAATATTTAGTGCCCTCATAGTCAGCGCCTGTGAATCCGAGATTCGAAAAGCCATGATGAAACAGGCGATTCCGGTCGACTATTTTGAACCTTTTACAGAATTACCTTCAAAATTTGTTCAACATAGTGATCGAGTTTATAGTTTTCGTCTGGGAATGAACCGGGCAATGATTCTGAAAACAAATAACGGATTAGTCGTTTTCGATTGCTTTAATGAAAATTTCAGTAAATCGCTTTCTGATGAGCTAAAAAAACACTTTCCCGAACATCCCGTGCGCTGGTTAGTCTACTCCCACAATCATTTGGATCACATCCGTGGCGGAGCACATCTAAGCCCAAAAATTGTCGTCGGACATAATAATATTAACCATCTAATCCAAGAATGGGAGCACCCATTAAATAAAATCCTACCTGTAACTAGCCCAATAGATGGTGATAAATCTTTAAAATTTGGAGATCAAACTGTCCACTTCCTATATATGCCTGAATCCCACTCAACAACATTGTATGGATTTTATATTGAAAGTGAAGACATCGTATTTGCTCCAGATATGATGTTCGTGAACGCATTTCCCCCTTTTGGTCTGCCCGACTGGTATTACCCCGGTTACATACGGGCCCTCGATCGCCTGATTGAATTAAATGCAAAAATTTATATTCCCAGCCACTTTAACGAAGGAGATAGAAGAGATTTAATTCACTATAGAAATATGATGGTAGATTTTCGTAAAACCGTAGAACGTGAGATGTCTAAAATTAATTATGAACCTGATCAAGGGAAAAAATTACGAGCCATTTTTGATATAGTTTACCCTGAGCTACAAAGTAAATACGGTGACTGGCATGGCTTTGACGCCATGTTTATTCCGCACTTTGCAGGACAAGTGGGAGGCACCTACTTAGGTTACTAGATACAGAATGTATATAGTACCTTTACTTGCAGATCTCTCCTTCTTAAGTTTCTTCACGTCATGGACGTTGAGAAAAGGATTATATACTTTGATTAGCATACGGAAGGGGTGACACATTAGATATAGATTTTGACATCTTGAATATTACACTTAGACCCCTTTCCTCCCTCAACTTCTGCTATCATCGCGCCCGCGAACCTAAGGGGTGGCCTTGGCCTGAGATGCCCAGAAGACTTTTGATTCTTCCGGGCAAACCCTTGAACCTGATCCGGTTAATACCGGCGTAGGGATAGGTAACCTCACCAAACGCCTCCTCACGTCGCGCTCCGGGTCTCTTTCACTTGTGTTGATTCGAGAGAGAACCATGAAGAATCTGTTCAAAGCCCACCCCATTGCCTGGTCTGTTAGCATTGTAGCCAGCTTGTCTGCGGGGCTGGCAGTTGCTGAATCGAGGGAAGCAGGGATTGAAGAGGTCGTAGTCACTGCCCAATTACGCAATACCAACCTGTTGGACTTGGCTACCAGCGCGACAGTGGTTAATGCCGATACAATCAAGGCCCGGGGTGCGAGCAATCTGGATCAGATCCTGAATATGGCACCAAATGTAAATTTCTCTTCCGGTGCATCACGGGGCCGCTTCATCCAAATTCGCGGTATTGGCGAGCGCAGCCAATTTATAGACCCTGTGAACCCCTCTGTTGGCCTGGTTATCGATGGTATTGACTTCACCGGCCTCGGGCTCGCTGCCAGCACCCTGGATATCGATCAAGTAGAGATTCTTCGCGGGCCCCAAGGCACTGCGTATGGTGCCAACGCCCTGGCGGGTCTGATCAATATGACCAGCGCCGCTCCTACCACTGAACCCATGGCAAAAGTATCTGCCGAGGTAAGTGAATACAATGGACGCAATATTTCTGTAATTTCCAGCGGCCCATTAGCCGATCAACTTGGTTATCGAATCGCTGCCAATAGGCAAAAATCCGATGGCTATACAGAGAATGCATTCCTGGGCAGTGATAATACCAACAATATTGATGAATCAGTGCTAAGAAGTAAGCTGGCCTACACGCCTAGTGACAACCTAAAGTTTGACCTCTCTCTGCTCTATGTGAATGTTGACAACGGCTATGATGCCTTCTCCTTATACAACACCCGTAAAACACTGTCTGACGAACCAGGCTCGGATCGACAGGAAACCTGGGCCGGAGCCCTAGCCGCACAGTGGTCAGGGAGTGAGCTATTCCATTTGGATGCCACGCTGAGCCTCGCAGATTCAGACACAGAATACGGTTACGACGAAGACTGGAGTTATCAAGGCTTTCACCCATGGGAATACAGCCAAAAAGACAATTACCATCGCGACAAAGATAACATCAGCCTAGACTTGCGCTTGCTTTCTACTGATGTATCCAAACTCTTTTCTAGCCGTAGCAGCTGGGTTGTAGGTATATATGAGCGTATAGAACGTGAGGATTTATTACGCACCAAAACCTCTAATGAGGAGTTTGGGGCTGATGTTGAATACTTTTCCAGTGAATTTGACACAAGAAACACAGCGATTTATGGCCAACTTAATACTGAATTGACCGCCAGCTTAAATCTGGTGACAGGGCTCCGCCTGGAGAAGCGAAGTGCTGATTACACAGATTCCCTGTTCACTGCCAGGGATATCAGCGAGGACCTCTGGGGTGGCAATATCACTCTGGAGTATCACTACTCCGAAAATACTATGGCGTATGCGACGGTATCCCGAGGATACAAGGCCGGCGGTATCAATGGTGTAATCATCTCTGAATCAGTGAGAAATGTAGAAATTAGCCCTAATTTCTTCGATTTTGATACTGAGCATATGCTTAACTACGAAATAGGTATTAAAGGCAATTGGTTCGACAACCGCTTGTATGCCCAGTTGGCTGCTTTCTACCAGGATCGCAATGATATCCAGGCAAAACAATCCGTCTTCATATTTAATGAAGATGAAGTTTCCTTTCACGACTACCTGGCCAATGCCGCGGGAGGTAAAACTTCCGGGCTGGAAGTAGAGTTTAACTACTTTGCTACAGATTCTCTGCGCATCTTTGCCTCTGCAGGCTGGCTAAATGCGGAGTTTGAAAACTTTATAACCGGCTCTCATGTCGACGCAAGAGATGACTCCCAGGGAGCACCTGTAAACCTGGATGGTCGAGACGTAGCCCATGCGCCAAGCTATCAATTTTTCACTGGCAGCGAAATTTCTCTCCTGCCCAACTTAGTTCTGCGCTTAGAGCTGGAAGGAAAGGACGAGTTCTACTTCTCCAATAGCCACAATGAAAAATCTAATGCCTATGAATTAGTCAACGCCCGACTGACATACCAGGGTGATAATTGGGATCTGTCCTTATGGGGCAGAAACTTAACTGATGAAGACTATTACACCAGGGGTTTCTATTTTAGCAACCAATATGGTAACAACCCTGCCAATGGCTATGCGCCAGAAGCCTATTATCAATTTGGCGAGCCCCGTATCGCCGGTATAAGCGGTACTTATACTTTCTAATAGTTGTATCATTGGGGGGTGGTCTATACCACCCCAACTTTTGCTTTCAATAGGAGGCGTTGTGAGGCTCTCAGTAGAAATCAGTATGTACCCACTAAAGGATGAGTATATCCCCGGCATCCAAGCATTTATTGATCGACTCAATAAATATCCAGAACTCAAGGTAATTACCAATACTATGAGTACTCAGGTTTTTGGGGACTACGATTTGCTAATAGATGTACTCAAGTTAGAATTGCGCAGAGCCTATGAGCAGTTTGGCCGCGCCATCTTTGTTTGCAAATTTATAGACGGGGATCTTTCACCGGCGGCATCAGATGCTTGATCAAGATTTCACTAGCGATATTTCAGCTTCTATCAACGCGATGTCCACCTGGGAAATTGCTGCAGTTGTATTGGCCCTATCCTACCTACTGCTTGCAATGCGTGAGAAGATCAGCTGTTGGTACGCCGCTTTTGCCAGCACAGCCATTTACCTTTTTTTATTTTGGGACGTCAGCCTGCTGATGGAATCGGCCCTGCAGGTATTTTACCTGGTAATGGCTGTTTTTGGTTGGTGGCAATGGCGTAGTCATCGAGATAAACAACAAGATCTCAAAATTCATCGTTGGCCACTTAAAACCCACCTTCTTGTACTGACAAGCGTCAGCGGGCTCACCTTGTTGCTTGGCTATATTCTGGAGAATACAACCAATGCCGCCCTGCCCTACCTGGACTCTTTTACTACTTTAGGGGCCATAGTTACAACTTATATGGTCACTCGAAAAGTCTTAGAGAACTGGATTTACTGGATTGTGGTTGATGGTGCCTCAATTTACCTTTACCTGGACAGAGGCCTATACCCCACGGCTGCCTTGTTTTCACTTTATGTAATATTAGTAATCATCGGCTTTTTCCAGTGGCATGCCATTTATAGAAAGGAAAGGCAGTCTGAAATATCTGCGAGCGAAGCAGTAACTGATAGAGCAGCCACTCTTATTTAACTGGTCTTGAAACGAGCGCCCCATAGTCATGAGTAACCCCCTAGATGATATGCTGCCCCAGGACTGGCCCCTATGGAGCCAATCCAGACCCACTGTGGTCAGACAGCTCACAGGAGGGCAAACGAACCAAACATTTCTACTCAAGACAAACCAAGAGCTATTAATTCTACGTATCAATTCACAATACAGTGGTGCTCTAGATTTAAACCGACAAACAGAAACCAACGTCCTTGTAAGAGCAAGTAGCGCCGGGCTATGCGCTCCTTTAGTCTACAGTGACCCAGCATATCAATACCAAGTTACCCGCTTTATTGAAGGGCGACCTTGGAATAAAAATGATGCCGATGCTCTGGAACAGGTTGCCAATTTACTTGATGGAATCCACAGCCTCCCCGAAATTGATGCCCATTTGGATATATCCTATAAAGCTGACCAATATTGGAGCTCGATTGATAAACAAGCAGATTTCTACCCGACTCTAGTACAGCTTCACCAAAAAATCCCTTCCCATATTGCTGCCGCGGAACAGCTAGGTGATGGGTTCTCTCTTTGCCATAATGATCTAAGCACTGGAAACCTCATCGCTGGAAAGGCCAGGCGGCTTTATGCCATTGATTGGGAGTACGCGGCTATGGGCGATCGCTTCTATGACCTCGCCGTGATCATAGAGGAACATCAGCTCAGCAGAATTCAGCAACAATCCCTACTCGAGCTGTATCTTAGGCGTAATCCGGCCCGAGAACATTGGCAACGCCTATACCATTGGCGCAGAATGTACAAATATCTAAGCTTACTCTGGTATGCTGTACAGTGGGGCTCTGAGATCCCAAAAAACAATTTTTTTGCTGAAAAAATAGACAGTATCAGCAAGAGCCTGCTCCGATCGGAACCCGCCTTACATATATAGCTTCGCTCACCTTAAGGAATTTAGGCACTTGATGGAGCAAATATTGTAAAATCAACACTCCCGTTACTAAAAATTAACTTCTAAGAACCAGGAATATAACTTATGCAAAAAATTGTTTTTACATTGATGTTGTTTGTTTTGACAATCGGTAACGCACAGGCGCAAGAGAAGCCTGAAGCATTCAAAACTATCGAGAACCTTCTAAATTACCTATCAGATGTAGACCATGAGCGTATGAGAGGCACCGTAACTGAGTCTTTTCTCTTGCTCGAACATGGTGAAGTATGGACGATTGAAGATCTAATTAAGGTGGCAAAGCCGTCAGATACTGTTAGAACCAATTACTTTAGCATTATTGACTTTGATGAGAGGCCAGATCTAGTCACAATCAACTATTGGAATAAGGCCAATTTTGCTGCAAAGAACAAGAGCCAGGATGTTTACTGGCTCGAAAGCGCTATTCTAAAGAAAGTGCAAGGAAAGTGGCTCCTCTCTCAATTGCACTCTACAAGACTGCCGTCTGGAAAAGTACCAGAAAATGTAGTGTTTAAGCCATAAGGCTACCTTAACCACCAATAAGTAAGAGCCAAAAGGGATTTTGGTCTTATACTTCAGCGCTAATGACGCATTGATACATCCTATTTAACTCAATCAGTAGTCCCCTCCTTTCAAGTCAAAATCATATTGTAAAATCATTTCCTAAGCATCAAACTCTATTGTTTACCACTATCAGGTAACTAAACTATGAAACTGAAAGTATATCTCTCTGGAGAAATCCACTCTGACTGGAGAACCCAGATAATCGAAGGCTGCAATAAGCAGGGACTGGAAATCTCTTTCTCCTCTGCGGTGACCAATCACGATGCCAGTGATGCAGCTGGCGATGGCCTTGGCGTGGAAGATAACTCCTTCTGGCGAGATCATAAGTCTGCCAAGGTCAACGCGATACGGATTAAACACCACATAGAAAATTGTGACCTGGCTGTTATCCGCTTTGGTGAAAAATATAAACAATGGAATGCAGCGTTCGATGCTGGATACTGCGCAGCGCTTGGTAAATCCTATATCACTCTACATGATGAATCACTGGTACATGCATTAAAAGAAGTTGATGGTGCTGCTCAAGCCTGGGCGCAAACACCGGACCAGGTTGTGGATATTCTTAAGTATTTAACCACTCAAGCTTAATGGCTTAAGGGCAGCTGGATATAGGGCTGCTCTTCTCAACTCTATTTACAATGGAAGGCCAGGCAGCTTTATTTTTCTAGTTCATACTCATTGTAATTATTTATTCGGTTCTTCACTTGCCTAACCAACTTAAATGGAACCAAAAACTATTTAGGCATTATTCAATTAAAGTCTGTATATACCAAACTCTCTCACAAAAAAGGCACATTCGTTTATACCTGCAAGAGTTTAGCTTTCATGGTGAAGAGCTGCTTTATACCGCTAACCAAAAGCCTGACAGTTAGAACCACCACTCACTACACGGGTATCAACTTCAGCTTTATGCTGAAAAAGTGCTACTATAGTGTTCAAAATTAGACCAATAGTTAACTTCCAGTCAGACTTGCAGGAGATGTACATGGCCGTTACAAAAGAAGTTGAGCAGGGACAAGCCGTTTACTCCAAACCCGTACTCTGGCTGTACGATCTTTGGGTTCTAGGGCTATCCAACCGCTTTATTTGGCAATGTCCCACTCCAGGCATTCTCAAGCACTTCAACCAGCACATAACGTCAAACCACTTGGATGTCGGTGTTGGAACAGGATATTTCCTCGATAAGTGCACCTTCCCCTCCGGTGATGTACGGCTGGGATTGATGGATTTGAACCAAAATAGTCTGGATGTTTCTGCTGCTAGAGTTGCACGGTACAGCCCACTTCAGTTTCGCTGTAATGTGCTGGATAAAATTGACTTAGTCACTGAAAAATTTGATTCCATTTCTCTGAACTATTTATTCCATTGTCTCCCAGGAAAACTGCCAGAAAAACTATCAGCCTTAGACCACGTTAGTGCACTACTTTCTGAATCCGGAGTTGTATTTGGTTCCACGATTTTATCAAAAGGTGTACCCAGGAACACTGCAGCAAAGAAATTAATGGCCATCTACAATAAAAAGGGAATTTTTTCCAATACCGAGGATTGCCAGGAAGACCTCGAAACTTACCTCGAAAGCAAGTTCAAAGAGTATCAAATAGAAGTAAAAGGCTGTGTGGCGCTATTTAGCGCTAAAGGAAAAATCTAATTAAAGTATTCTCTAGCGGCAGAGGAAGCCCTTATGATAAGTCAACTACAAAAGCTACTTATTATTTTGGGCTTCCTATCTACAGTAATAACTCCCAGCTTAAGTTTTGCAGTCCACTTCAGTGCAATAGAAGGTAAGTTTGATTGCCCCAATATTCATAATTCTCATAACTGCGCGCGCTCTATAGAAAGTAAGCTGCTTGAAAATACGGGCCTTATCAAACGTAACAAACTTTTTTCTTTAATAGTAACCCTGAAAAATGGCACAACCAAAACTTATCAGGACTCCCATGAAGAAAATCCCCCAGGAGAAAAGTATACCTATTCGGCTCTCGAGTTCGTGGCTGATAGTTACTTATTGATATATAGACAGTTATGGGAATCCAGTGACTATATTCTTTTAAGTTTAAAGAATGGTGTCGAATACTCCCTGGAAGGCTATCCTCTCACCTCTCCAAATGGGCAATATATCCTGACAGTGGAGCAAGACCTGGATGCTGGCTTCAATGAAAACCTTCTAGAGCTCTATCTTTTAACTGTGAATGGCCTGACACCTGTTTACAGTATAAGGCCTGAGTCCTGGGGGCCATCATCTGTCAGCTGGGAAACAAACAATCAGGTAAAGTTTATAAAGAAACAATTTAACCCTAATTACAGCACTACCAAGAAGAGCCCACTTTTTTTTGAAGACAAAGCCCTACTCAGAATTGAGTCTGATAATCGTGTAATCTTTATCAATATCGACTCTTAACAACCCTCAAAGAATTATGCTTAACCGCTGGCATCTGTCCCAATACGCCCTATTTCCAGTTTGGGCTAAAGGTTACCTGGTCTCGTACCCAATAACTTAGTCAAGTATCTTTACCTTAAAGATCTTGCCAGGCCTCGCGAGCAAATAGACCCTTAATGCCCGGTTGATTAACCGATATATTTCACTACAGTTGTGTATTCTGCTGTAAAGGGTCCAGTCGATAACAACATAAGGCAAAGTCGCTTGCCTACTTTTCACGCAAAAGAGGGTTACCCATGTCTATTGAGCGATTAAGAACACCCGAAGAGCGTTTTTCCCTGCTGCCCGGATTTCCCTATCAACCAAATTATATCGACAGTCTCGAAGGCTTCGATGCCATGCGTATGGCTTACATTGATGCAGGAGAGCCAGCGGCAGAAACAACTTTTCTGTGCCTGCACGGAGAACCCAGCTGGAGCTATCTTTATCGGAAAATGATTCCAGTATTTGTCGAAGCTGGGCATAGGGTTATTGCACCAGACCTCTTCGGGTTTGGGCGGTCTGATAAGCCGATAAACGAAGATACTTACACCTTTAACTTTCACCGCAATAGCTTGATGCGCCTGATTGAATACCTCGATCTGAGGAACATCACTTTGGTTTGCCAGGATTGGGGAGGGCTTCTAGGGCTCACACTCCCTATGGATATGCCAGGCAGGTTTACCCGATTATTGGTAATGAATACTGCTATAGCAGCGGGAGATGGAGCCTCGGAGGGATTCTACCATTGGCGCAACTTCTCAGTCGGAGTGCCAGAAATCCCTGTTGGCGGGTTGATAGCAAGCGATGCCCGATCTGAAGTCAACCTCTTCGATATAGTGGCTTATGATGCCCCCTATCCCGACAACAGGTACAAAGCCGGGGTGCGTCGCTTCCCATCGATTGTACCGGTCGATCCCGGCATGGAGGGTGTAGAACTTGGGCTTAGAGCTCGGAAATTCTGGTCCAAGGACTGGGACGGGGATAGTTTTATGGCGATTGGAATGAGAGACGCTGTGCTCGGTGAAAATGTAATGGAAATGCTAAGGAGTACCATCAAAAACTGCCCGGAACCACTCAAGATTGAAGAGGCCGGCCATTTTGTGCAGGAGTATGGCAAGGAGATTGCTGAAAGGGCCCTCGCCCACTTTAAACTTTCTTCACCAGTAACTACAAACTAAAATGTTTGATTGCAGCTGCCGGGCTTATACAGAGCCCGGTTTCTTATCATCTAAACATTCTAAAAGTAATCGGTAAGCGGTACATGAACCACATTATTCAACTTGCTTTGGCAGACTGGCATGATGCCCCCTCCATCAACTTCGGTGGGAAGCCCCATGAATCAGCAGCAGTGGCAAAGTCATGTCAGCGCCTACGAGAAAAGCTCTCAATCCAAGCGCGCTTATACCCGTAAGCACAACCTAAACTACAGCCAGTTCCCCTACTGGTACCGCAAACTATCTGACAAACGCCTGTGTCTGATATCCCCGACTTTGTTCCCGTGGATATCAAGCCCCTACAGCCACTACGGGAAACCTGGGTGTATTAGAGCTCCCCAATGGCATAAAGCTGGTGATCAACAGTCCGATGTTGTTGGCGCAAACTCCTGGCCTTATGGACCTGTAAATACGATGTGGCTGCTGTTTAACACCAAGTCTGGTTTTACCGTCAGCCGATCGATTTTCTCAATCAGATTGATGGTATCGTGCTGTTGGTGGCTGATACGTTACACAAAGATCCGACACCCGGTCAGCTCTTTGTCTTTCGCAATAAAAAGGCCGATAAAATTCGTATGCTCTATTGTGAAGATAATAGATTTTGGCTCCTTTATAAGCGAAATGAGATTTGGAAAGGCTTACAGTCAGCTATTATTTCAATTCAAATAACTATAGCGCTCTCTCTTTGGTCGACGCTCTAAGCAATAAGAAGACCCTGAAGATCCCCAGGGGTTACTATTCAACAGTACAGAAGTTCGGGATGAAGGTTCTGTAGAGGAAAACGAGGCTGATGGCGACAAAGACCAGGACGATGTGGTTAGTATTGCGACACACAAGCGTCATAAAAAAACAAAGAAAATCTTTGCCGAGCAACTGCCAAGAAAAGAGGTGGTAATCCCCGCCTCAGAACAGGATAAAACCTGTGCATGTGGCTGCCAAAAGAATCTCGTTTATTACGAACGTCATGAGCGCTTGAACTACATATCCCCAATATATGAGGTGATTGTCGAGTTGTCGGTGAAGGTTACCTGTCCCAAAGGCTGTGCAGGCCAAATAGTTATTGCTCCCAAGCCAAAGCATATCCTACCTAAGAATAAGTTTACCGAATCCGTTCTAGCCCACCTCATAGCCAGCAACCTTGATGATCGTCAGCCGTTCTATCACCTGGAAAAACAGTTTGAGACCCATGCCGGCTTTAGTTTCACCCATCAAACCATGGCTCATACTGTTATCGATTGTGCTACTCCCCTACAACCACTGATCAATTTGCTAAAAGATGACGTCATTGGCTAGGATATTGGGGCTTTGAATGCCACATCACTCCAAGTTCTTAATGAACCTGGCCGGCCAGCAAGCCGAAAATCTTATGCCTACTGTTTCCGAGGCGGTCCTCCGGGAAAGGAAGCTATCCTCTATGAATATAATGTCTCGGATCACAATAATGATGTAACTGACGGATTTGTCGGCTTTAAAGGCACGCTGCATTGTGATGCTGATCCATTTTTTGAGTTGTTATTTGAGCAGACAGCTGTAAACCCAAATCATTACAATGCACATGCCCGTCGAAAACTCAAATCCATAGCGAGAGCAGCGCAGGGGGGATGGACTGGCAAAACGGGCAATGCAGTTTTATAAGAAGCTCTATCGGGTTAAAAGGAAAGCCAAAGACAACCATCTATCATCGAAACAAAGGCATGAATTACGACAGCAAGAATCCAAACCCATCATGACCTCCTTTAAGTGCTGGCTGGATAAGCACCATTTACAAGTGCTATTCAAATTCCCTCAGGGTAATGCAGTAAATTACTGTCTGAAATACTGGAATGGGCTTTGTGAATTCCTCAGCGATGATCACTTGGAAATCGATAACAATCTAACAGAGCCGGAAATCAAACCCTTTGTGATGGCACGTAAAAAATTCCTGTTGGCATCTTCGGTCAATGACGCTAGAGCACTATGCTCTGCACTTCAGTTTGATTCGCACTTCCAAGATCCACAGCCTTGCCCTTACCATCTTTATCGATTTCCGATACTCATTTTTGGGGTTTTCTGGCTGGGCCTTCAGGGGCCTAACTTGAATGTATCCATTGGCAAAAAAAATGACTCTTTGTAAAACCTAATTTTCAAACGCTATGAATATACCCAGCCTAAATGCAGCCTGGAGTATCTGATTACGTCACATAATGAACATTATGTGTACACAAAAGACTTGGATCGGTGACGTTTATTTAAAATAGTTTTTTGCTACATCTGTGAATTATTGACTAGGGGGCATTTCTTGATGAAACCATTCCCATTAAGGCCACTCCGCAAATATCACTGAGATGAAACTTATTTTATTTATATTTGTTACAGCATTAATATTGAACAAATAATAACTGCTAAAAGACTATGGCATGTGATTTATAGCCAGACCGCATTCTTGTGCCTTTCCTTACATTTACCTCTTCCTAATTGTTAGTCATTCATTTATATTAATTACTTCAAGTCACAAATATTAACTAACGCTACAAAGTAGCTTTGTATCTTTAATAATCCTTATCTTTTCATTAGGCACTATTAAGGATAAATGGCCAAACCTATCAAAGGGAAAACTATGAAAGCTTTAACTATTTTTTCGCTGTCTATTTTAGCGACGGCATCTGCCGCCTCTTATGCAAATAACTTCTCTGTTAATGTGGTTCAACAACAGTTCGATTGTGCGAACACACCAATTACCTCTCCCCCTGGAGCTAATGTGATAAGGCTTGATTTTCTCCAGAATGAAATGCAGGCACTTCTTGCAGGTGGAACTAGCCAAACAACCATAAAAAAATCTTGTGAGGTCGACTATAAAATAACTCCATTCCCAGGGTACAAGATTGCAGCAATCGAGTTCTCAACAGCTGGCAACTATCTCACTAGCCCTAATTCCATCAATGCAGCCAGAGTGAGAAATCGTGTTAACAATCAAAACCAAACTTTTTCAGACCAAAAATCCTGGTTTGGTGCCGGAGAAATAAAAAGCGACAGTTTTGACAATGTTATCGCAACTACAACTTCAGGTTTAGGCCAGTGTGGTCAATCAGTTTTCGTAGAGACTGATCTGTATAGTGAAATAACTTACCGACCAGTTAGCGATGCTTCTCCAGCTATCACAAACCTCGACCAAGGTAATGGCACCTTTAAGTTAGCAACAGTTGTCTGTGTTCCATGTTTTTAAATGAGGTTCTTCGTAGAATAGTGTGAAAATCCAATATAATTGGTCATGTATTCATCGAAACTGCCAGTTACATCAGGATAAGCAGCCCATTCAGATTGAAGACCACTACTCGCAACTCTTAGGTGTTCAATCTGAATGGAATATGAGTGATGTCGATCTTGATATCGCCGGTGAGTAGGTAGAAGTGAATTGGATACAGTGGAAGGCTTTTTGCAGTGATGTTGGCCACTGTTTGCCCGGTGCGACCATTGTCCTCGACCGCTTTCATATTCGCCTGCACCTCAACAAGGCAGTTGATCAAGCGAGCAGGGGGATTTACTGAAAAAAGGTGACAAGCGTTTATCTAGAAGTAAATATTTTTTGTTGACCAACTCCGAGTAGTGTAAGCGAAAAATTGACGGAAAAAAATTATGCATTTAAAGGACCCTGTCCTGGAAGTAGCGCGCACCTGTTTGATCATAGACCTATTTCGCAATTTTTGGCAATGTATGAGCAGAATTACAACCGAGAGGTTCTTTGAGCGCTGGTAAAGCTGGGCGATACGCAGGGGAATGAATCCGATAAATAAGGTTGCACAAATTCTGAAATGGCACTTGTCCAACCTGCTGACCTACTTTTAGGATCCAATTAGTAACGGTGTTGCGAAGGGGCTGAATTCGAAAATCCAAGGTATAAAATCCAGAGAGAGGAGCTTCTGATCATTCGAGAGTTTTAGAAATAGCATCCTTTTGTCTATAGAAAGCTGGATATGACAACTCAATTATTCACACAATTCTAAGAATCACCTTAAATAGATAAGGTGTAAAAATTAGGCTAATTGCTATGAGTAGCGGTAAGTAACCTATACCGCCACGTCATCATGCTTTGGACTGAAAGCCGAAGACAAAGTTTAACAATAGAGACATATATTATTCAGCGATTTACTAGAAGCTTATTTGAAAAGAAGGATTTGGTATGTTGAAGAATACTAACCGGCACCGACTATCGCCGAAAAAATTGATCGCCTTTATTGCAATATTGTGTTTTACATCCGTACCGAATGCACAAGAAGCATTGAAAGACGTAAATTATGCAGTAATACTGCAAAACCAACAGTTTGATTGTCAGTTTACTGATATCGTCATTGATAACGATGCAGAGGGATTCCCCTATATGCACGTAAACTTCACTGACGAATTAAAGAGTGTTGGAGTTACTGATAAGAAAAGTTGTGAATTAGACTTCTTTGTCTTGATCTTACCTACAAAAAACAACATTCGTCTGAAGTCATTGCAGTTTAGTGTCAAAGGAAACTACCTCGTTAAAAGTAGTTCGATTGCTGCAGCTCGGGTCAGGCTTAGATACAACAACAGTTCGCTCAGCCAATCTGAACAACTTATCGTGATAGCTCCAGAGAATGAAATACGAGAAGAATCATTTGACTTGGATGTCACTCTAGCAACCAAACATCCACCAAGCGATAGTCCAGATGAGGACGATTGCGGCAAACCTGTCTCTATTGAGGCTAGTATATATTCAGAGTTTCAATATGCCCCCGACTCACCGGGTTTTATTCAAATAAACGAAGCTTTTGTGGATCACTCAAGAATGACTTTTGAAGAATGCGACCCCACCCCACCTTTACAATCCTGATGTATTAATAGACGGAGACTTATTATGCTTAAAGCCTATATAATGTATGTAACACTTGTAATATCGCTGATCTGTTTTAATTCAGGGGCCGTGAATGCCAGCGTAGCATACGACAATCAATATAACCAAAGGGGTTCAGACCCCTACAATATTGAACTGATTGCCCAGGAGGGCGATTGCGTAAATAGCAATATAGAGATAAAACAAAGAGCTCCGGGCGAAGGTGATTTGATAAGGATTGATTTCACCAATAAAGAAATGCAAGCAGCCATATCCGACGCCGATTATGCTAATGAAAAATATTTTGATGAAAAAAATTGCTACCTCAAATATAAAATTGTCGTTGACAATCAATCTCAGCTTACGAATGCGGGGTTTTCAGCTGCTGGCTCATTTGTAATTACAAAGTATGGATTTTTGCTATCACAGGTAAGGCATGAATTTCCAGATCAGTATTTTTCTGTCAATGATTCAGCAATCTATGAAGGACATGAATTCTCTGATTACCCCTATAGCGATTCGTTCGACAACCAAATGGTTGATATCAAGCAACATCTTGATAACAGTCAATGCGGCGGAGAGTTCACTATCGAAACCAACCTGCGCACCTTTGTCGCAATTACCCATTTTGATCAGGGGCCTAATTTAATTGACTTCGATCAAGCCCAAGGGGTTTATGATTTATGGAATCTTCATGTCGATCCGTGTAATATCAGTGAAGATTAATAGAGGCTGTTTCATAACTTGCAATCGGCTATTCTCGCACACTCATAGAGTAAAAAGACGGGTGGTTGTGAGCCGATTCAAGTCAGAGTTGACCGACGACCAGTGGAAATTTGAACCCTGCATTCCCCAGCTAAAACGTAGGAAGGGGAGGCCCAAAGCCCATTGATAGCCGAGCATGTATTGAGGGTGTCTTATGGGTTTTGCGCTTAGGCCGTATATAAACCAGCAAGTAGTCTGTAGTGGTTTACTAAACCCGGACACCAATTTAGGTGGTAAAGTTGCCACCGAAAATAGAGGCGTTCAATGAGTAGACAACGTCGATCCTTTTCTCCTGAATTTAAATTAGATGCTGCTCGTTTGGTAGTAGATCAAGGTTACTCAATAGCTGAATCGGCCCACTCACTGGATGTTGGTACAACGGCCCCGCCGTTGGATGAAGCAGCTAGAGTCAGAGCGTGGGGGTAACGCACCTGTAAATAGTGCACTTACCACTGAGCAACAGGAAATTCAGGAGCTTGAAGTCCGTATCAATCGCCTAGAAAGGGAGAAAGAGATACTAAAAAAGGTTACCGCTCTTTTGATGTCCGACGAGATGAATTGTACGCGCTGATAGACCGATTAAGTGAGCATGAGTCCGTAGAACAGGTCTGTAAAGCGTTTGGAATACCTCGATCATGCTACTACGAATACAGGAAACGGAAGGATGTCGTTGATACGCCCAGAATGCAGCTTCGCTCCAAAATCAGTGAGCTCTTTCAGCGCAGCCGTAGCTCTGCAGGTAGTCGTACAATCGTAGGTTTACTTTATGAGCAGGGAATTCCAATCGGACGCTTTAAAGCCCGAAGGCTAATGTATGAGGCCGGCTTGGTTTGTAAGTAACCTGGCCCATAGATATAAGAAAGCAACAGTCGAGCATTTAGATATACCGAATAAATTTGATCGTCGATTTAATGTAGAAAAACCCAATCAAGTTTGGTGTGGTGATATCACCTATATCTGGGCTGGTTCGAGCTGGTGTTACCTGGCTACCATTCTGCTTTTCACCGGTATTGCCATGAAAAGCCAATCACACTGGTGTAGTGGCTATAGCACTCTCGGCAGCTATTAAGCGGCGCATTGACTTGCTTCCGCTAATCAAGCATCTGGAGATGCTGTGATATTCCAGTGAGTCCAAATCAACACAGCCTACAATCCGGAATAATCACCCATTTATTTCAAGTGTAAAGTCCTTTTCCAGCACATTTCTATCCCAGGCAGCACTGTTAGCTGCTGCCTCATAGGTACTTTGTAGAAATTCCAATAACAATTCATCTGGTGAACTCGCATTCCTGACCTCATCATATGAAAGTATGAACTCTCCCAGCTTTTCCGAATAAAAGGCAGAGGCAGGCTTCACCTTCTGAGCAGAATAATTTTCTGGCGCAGGGTAGCAATAAGAATAAAAAGATGCACTTTCAACACCACCTCCCCCGGGCCAAAAACCTGCACTACTCACCTCATGGGAGTAGGCCTCACGAGCAGCCCAGTCGGGAAAATGAGGTACTCCACCCGGATGTGGCGGAGCTTCCCTTCCTGAGAAGCGGGTTACTGCCATATCAAAACTCCCCCAGAAAAAATGAACAGGGCTGCACTTACCAATAAACCGAGATCGGAATTCCTTAAACACTCGATCCATCTGTACCAGGGCCCGCCAGAAGCGAGTGGCATATTCCCGGTCATAATGGCAGTGCTTTTCATCCCCTTCAAAGGGGACTCCATCAGTGACTTCACTAGGGGTGGTAAAAATTGCTACTGGAAGTCCAAGGTCTTTCATTGAGTGCATTATCTTTCGATAAAAAGCAGCAACAGATTGCGGTTTCAAAGGTATAGAGCGGCTATTACCGTCTGAGACTACAATCAATAATTGATGGTCGACGAAGTCAAACTCTATAGTAAAAGCCTTACCATTGTATGGAATCAGCGAAGTATCCAACCCCTTTGCTGTTACATACAGTGGCACATGCCAGGAATGATTGGTCCATGGGGTCTGCACCAAGCGAATTTTTCCTACTATTTGGGTCCACATATGTAAAGTTGATGCCGTTTCTGACCATTGCGCAAATGAAATGTCGGGCCAATCCGTGCTTTTGGAGCGATTGACAGGATTCTTCACGAATTTGTCCTCTTGAAAATCCAAGTTTTATCTTAGTTCTGAAGTTACTTTATAGACCCGGCAGAGAATATTGGCAGAACCAGGCAGATTTCATGGACAATAGATATGCTTGAGTATTGTCACTTCTTACAACGATACAAATAGAAGGATTGCCATCAAATAAAGTAAGACTACGATAGACGCCCCTATAATCGTCGTTTTTGTCTTTACCTCTTCCCCTCCAGAGAGCCAAAAACTAAATACCCTCGTCACAATCGGCATTGCCACCCAAGTCAGGACTGAAACACTAATAAGACTAGAAACAAAAAGTGACATTGCTGACTTCCAATTTTCCATTAAAGGCAGAATCCAAATTGAGATCAGCATAATAATTGGGTAGAGCGCGAGAATAATGAGCATCGCCATTTTCCATTGGGGAGGCAACGCACTATTTTTTATACCTCTGGCATGGGCAAGCCAATCCTCAAAACCTCTCCCAATTTTTTTATATTGTACGCGCTCTAGAAAAGACTCTGCTTCCTCCATAAGCACTTTGTGGATGGGAGATGACAACCAAAGATTGAGGTTTTCCTCGGAATCAAATCGAATAATAATTACCCAGTCATCCTGTAACCCCTTAATGGGTTTTAGAAGTTCTCTTCCAAGAAATCCTGGATGACTTTCTGCAGCCTCCCCAATCTTCCCAAGCCACTTTTTATAGCCCCGAATACGGTCAGGTTTAACACGCTCAAAGACCACAATAGTGGCTGGAACAGTCATCTGCTTGGTATTAACAATCACTTGCTGCTGTATTTTTGCTCCAAACTCCTCTTCACAGGCAGACAAGACTGATCGTAAGTCAGCTTTCTTTAAAAAAATATTTAACTGTTCCACAGCCTCGAACTGAAATAGTTGGACCCACTCTTCTTGAACACCTACGATAGGCTCAATCAGGCTTGCTTCAATAAGCCCATCACAATGAAGAGCTATATCAGAAAACTTTTCATGCCATAGGCAGTAGTCACAGTTCCTGCAGGCAGGAACCTTTTGGGACAGGATTACGCTGGCATTCGATTTAAAGTTGGCCACCAACCAGTTACCAAGATATTCAAGGAAATATGAGGTAAATCACAACTTTCCGGGTACCTGTCGTCTAATCAGGTGCCCATTATTCAATAATCGATAAACTTATTCAGCTCAAGGAATTGTGACGCAAGGATAAGGGTAAGCAAAATGGGCAATATTGCCAAGGCTAAAGAGCCATGCGATAAGAGTCCTCTAACGGCCAAGAAGCCTTAAATGAATACAGCCAGACGTCTTACATTCATCATAAAGTTGTTTTAGATAAGTATGTCTCTTAAGCAAAAAATCATCTCGTAAATAAACGCCACAAGAACTCTGTGGCGTTTGTGATCTGCAGACTCACGCTGGTCTTTTATTAGAATTTAATTGGGTAGATTCTCCCCCACTAAGAGCACCTTACCATTGCGTTCTCCCGCCGCCGCAACTCTTACGGCCTCTTTGATATCCTTGACTGGATAGGTCTCATGAACAGGAGCGGATAATTTTCCTTCTGCCACTAGCCCAGTAATAGTTCCAAACACTTCTTTCTGTCGCTCCGGAGAGGCGGTAGCAAACCACTTGGCCAGCCAGAAGCCCCGTACGGTGATATCTTTGAATATAATAATGCCTGGAGCCAGCAGGCAAGGCTCACCACTGAGAGCACCATAGTTCACCAACGTAGCACCTTCGCAAAGCGCCTCACCCAGGCGGGCGGTCGCCATCCCGCCAACAGCATCAATTCCCAACCGGATCTTAGCCCCATCGGTGGCAGCTTCCACTCTTTGCGCAAGACTCTTTCCATCAACCTCGCCGTCTACCAATACCACATCTGCGCCCGCAGCAAGTAATGGCTCCACCAGGGAGGCCCGGCGTACAACATTCACTACTTTAAGACCCCGAAGCTTCGCCAATGAGGTGAGATAAGACCCTACACCAGAATTGGCAGCGTTCTGGATCACCCAGTCCCCTTCTTTGAGGTCAACAAACTCGCTCAACAAAAGATAAGCAGTAGGTGGGTTGATGGTGATCATGGATAGCTGCACAGGATCTACATCATTGGGCAGCGGGATTAGTCCTTTGGCATCTGCAACCATATGCGTAGCCCAGGTACCACTTCCCACCGGCAGAAGAACAGTCTGGCCAATTGCAGGGCCACTCACATTAGGTCCTTGCTTAATCACTTTCGCAACACCCTCGTTGCCGCCAATAGCCGGTAACGGCGGCAGCATGCCATATTGCCCAGTTAAAGTGAGTACATCAGAGGGGTTGATTGGCGCAGCCAGCATTTCCAACAGAACCTGGCCATCCTCTAATTCGGGCACATCAAATGAAACAGCTTCAATTACATCCTGTGGCACTGGGCCACGTTCACGATATTCCGCTTTCAGCATGTCGCCGTATCCTCTTTTTACTGATATTTTCTCTGGCGGTTCAGGGTGATGGCTATCACCAAGCCTGTTGGCAGTCTACTTACTAATGCCAATTGTTCAAGGATATCGAGACTGTGAATAAGAGAAAGCTAGAGCTACTCTACATAATTGGAATCCCAGAGAGTGCATAAACATTGTTCACATTAAAAAGGTTAATATTTGCCTATCAACCCCATACCTCTAAATTCTTGCCGAAATGTAAAACGAGAACTTATTGAACAGAGAATTAGCCTCACAATTTTCAATAGGTGAGATAAAATAATGATTCATTGGGACATACTGACTCAGTAAAAGTACTGCTAAAGCCCATCCCACCTTGAATTTCAGCAATAGTGGACACGATATCCAATCTGCTGTTATCGAACAGGTTACCAAGAAATCCTTTGTAGAATATTTGAACGAAAATATCTTTGGACCTCTGCAAATGGATCACACTCAGGTAACTAATCTTTTATCCAGGCCCCACCCTCAAGGCTACTAGGCTATGATGGCTCAGATCTAATTGACCTGATTTATTAGGATGTTGTCAGTCTAGCGGGCACCAGTGCGGTACAAACTTAAACAAACCCACTAAAAGTGCGATGACATTTCCAATAGCACAGAACTAAATAGTGCTAGCAGTCCATTCGCTGTCCTGTCGTTGAAAAAATAAATGACAAATGTCGTAAGGATTGAGTGACACCGGCGACTTACTTATGCGAAGCTAGCAACCAATACTCCTTGTAATTTATCTTTACAGCAGCACCGGATAGGTGCTCTCAGGAGGATTACGTTGATCAAAAAAATCGCTTTAACAGTGGGCGCACTGTTATTACTTTTAGGCCTCTCCTGCGTCGTTTGGGTCATTACTGTTCCACCGCTTCCCGAAGCTATAGAGCAACGCCTGCAACGAACCCTAAACCAACCACTGCCCCCTCTGGCGTCAGACGACAGCGGCTTAGTACGCTCCGGGGACATCAATATCTGGTATCAGCTCAAAGCCCCTGCGGAACAACCTGTTCATGGGACTGTTCTATTAATCAATGGAATGGGCTCCTCTTCATTATATTGGCCACCCAAGGTCTATGAACCCCTGCTCGCCGCGGGCTACCAAGTGTTACTCACAGACAACCGAGGTTGCGGTGCTTCCAGTCGCGTTCATAACTGGAGTAAAAAGACCGCTTATGATCTCAGCGACATGATGCAGGATAATATTGAGGTTATGAATACCCTGGGAATTCAGCAGGCCCATGTGATGGGAGCCTCTATGGGCGGAATGATTGCCCAGGAAATGGCTCTGCATCACCCTGCCCGCCTGAGAAGCCTCAGTTCAATTATGTCTTCAGGCTACGTAAATGATCCCGAACTCCCCGTGGAACACGCATTTAAATACAGCATGCTTCGGTTATTTCTGCGCTACGGGCTAAGTGGCTCAGAGGAAGGCATGGTTAGGCTTATGGCCAGCACCTATCACTTTCTCCAGGGACAGGGGGGCTTTGACGTGGAGCATATCACTCGCACCACCCTTTACGAGTTACGTCACAGGAAGGGATTTGACCCCCAACTACCCACTCAACAGGCCACTGCTATCTCTCTCTCGGGTTCGCGATTGCAGCGTCTTGAAAAACTGGAAGTCCCTACACTTGTTATCCATGGCGATAAAGATCCACTCTTGGATATCGCTCATGCCAAAAAATATGCTGCGCGTATTCCAAATGTAAAAACGCTGTGGGTGGATGGTATGGGGCATGCCATGGCGCCGGTATATGTGGAGACATGGATGGAGGAGGTTCTAGAATTCCTGGACACCAACAATTGATGCAAAGGAAAGCAAAGTTACAGCTGTTTCTTCAATTATGAATGGACCAAATTCGCTGTTTCAATTCGTGAAGTACCGTACAGAAATAGTTTAGCTCCCTTAATAGCAGCCTTAATAGCAGCCTTAATAGCAGCCTTAATAGCAGCCTTAGGTCTGAATACAATATAGGATTCTACCAGATTACCCGCAACCGACCTGGCTGTAACGGCCCCAGCACTTTAAGTCCTGATCCAACAGGGTAACCGGCTTACCATCTTTTCCAGCCAAATCCACTGTCACAGGCTCCCCCATCCTTTCACCAATTACAATGGACCACTGTGTATTTGGCCTTTCACTCCAGTCGATCAGAAAAACCAAAGTAGGAACCAGCGCAAAGCATTTCTGGGTTGCGTTATAGAGCAGGTGGTGCGCACCGGGTTTGATTGGGATCTTAACCAGAATGTCAGCTTCTTCCAGGGTACTTCATCTTTGGGTAAGAATATTTCTGGAACCTTGCAGGGTCTCTTGCAATGAATCAAACCGATTTACTCCTCTTAATGCATCACAAACAATAAGCAGGCTCCAGAGATCCCCAATTACAGAAAGCGCCTCTTCAATCACGCATTGAAAAGCGGATTTCTTCCCTCTCGTAACAGTCCTGTGATAACCCAGGGCGCCATAGACTCAGAGGAAGTTTCACTACAAAACTTTCCTGTGTCTCCCCGATTGGTCCATATAAAACCAAAAAATTATTGTGATATACCTTCCACTTTCAATAACTTTAGTTGCATTTTGGAACTTATAATCATTAAATTAGTTCCAAAATGCAACCCATGAGACAGATGATGCGATCCAAACCCACTGTTTTGTGCTCTTCCACAGAGGGGCCTTTACATGACCTCAAAAAAATACGCAGAAGCAAATCATATATCGAATTTACCAAGGCCTTTTAATTAAGCCCGTAACGCCAAGGGTGGTATGGATGGATATTCCTGTGAAAATTTTGACCAAAATATTTTCGATTTCACTCAACATAAAGAAGATCACTCCCCTTTTACTAGCTTGTATGCTTCTTGCTGCCTGTGGGGGTGGAGGTGGTGAGCCCACTCCTGATTTAGACAACCCTACTAACCCAGAACCACAGCCAGAACCACAGCCAGAACCAGAACCAGAACCAGAACCGGAACCGGAACCAGAACCGGAGCCAGAACCGGAGCCAGACCCGAGAGACGATAACTATATTCATGAGTTATCGCAGTTAGAAAAACAGGCTTTACTGGATGCACATAATGACTACCGCTCTAAGTGTGCCAGTGGAGAAGGTAGCGGAATGAACGGACCAGAATCAGCCTCAGACATGATCAAAGTTTTTTGGGACCCTGCGCTTGAAGAAATGGCCAAACAACGAGCACTCAGTTGTTACAATGGTCATTACGGGGGGCCTCAAGGTATTCGAGATGCCTATGATTCGGTTAGACATTTAACCTCCTACAATAGTGAGAGTTTGGCAGGTGGAAAATATGCCACAGAAAATATTGCTCTCTTTACACACAACCCTCCTGCTTCCAACTACGACATTTCAACCTGGAAAGGTGCAGTGTTTGATTGGTATCACGAAAATACTAGTTATGATTGGGAAACCAATGCTTGTTATGGTGAACATTGTGGTCATTGGGCTCAAGTTTGTAATAATGAAACTCGATATATCGGTTGCGCTGTCGCCAACTGCAATACCGGAATAGCTGGTACTGGGAACCCAAACTATGAAGATGGCGCCATACAGGTTGTGTGTACATACTGGCCAGAAAGGGATGCATCTAAAAAACCATTTAATGAGGACCCAATTGGATTATGCGGAAAATGTAGGGCAAATTTTGATACCAACCAATGCCATGAAAATTTGTGTGTTGGGGGCAAGAGCAGTGAATTTTTGTCAAGCGGCCAAATTCAAGATAAACCTGATCAATGCCACGATGGATTAGGTCGATATGAAAAGCTTTGTAATAAAAGTGATGACATTACCCCGCCTTCTGATGTAACAGGCATCACTTATGAAATTTTGAACGGCGCTGTACACCTTAAATGGGAGAACTCACAGGATGATTATGGAATCGGCCATTATGCAATATATAGGCAGCTTCCAAATTTAAATGGTTACGAAGGTCGAACCTGGAAACCCGAGTTTATAGATGAAAATATCCCCGAAGGTATTTCTGAAATTGATTACTATATCAAAGCCATTGATCTAGCAGAGAATAGTTCTGACTTTTCAGTTATTAAGGTTTTCTTAGACTAGGATACCTTAAATGTAGTAGTTCATACCTGAGCTGACAGTTACCGGTTTTTCAAAAGATGTTCTGTCAGGCCAAGCCTGGACTACTACGACTCATATCCCATAATAGTCAGTACCTCCTTTGGCCCGAAAAGTGCCTCGTATTAAACAGAGTAAGCGTTTCGTATCGCTACCTTGTATCGAAGTTCCGTATAATCGGGGCTTACTTAAGCCCCTAATCCAGTTGCAGGATCGACTGTTTACTCGTTACCATCTGCCATCACTAGCGTGTGCTCATTCAACTGGCACGTTCCAATTTACAATTTCCGGACATTACCCTCGGGAAAATGAAGTAGCCTTATCGATGGTTAGTTATACCCTGATAAAACATACCCATGTTTTTGCCGCAGTTCTGAGTATCACTCTCTTTCTACTACGTACCAGCCTGGATCTCAGCAGAAATACTGCATGGCGGCAAACTCCATTGCGCTGGATACCCCATGTGAATGACACTGTTCTGCTAAGTGCAGCTATCGCGCTGGTAGTTATCGGCAGCTGGAATCCGGCCATTTACCATTGGCTTGCAGTGAAAATAGCCTTGGTATTTGGTTATATAATCGCCGGTTTTTTTGCTTTAAAGCAGTCTTCTACGCAGCGTACCCGTATTATTGCGATTGTTCTGGCAGTAGTGCAGGCCGCTTTAATTTTCTATTTGGCAATAAACAAGCCTTCCCTCTAAATAATCTTTCCTGCCGGGTACACGTCTCCCGGCAGATAGCAATCTTGTAACCCCATGCTATGCAGTAGAAGCAGTGACAATTATCAACCAGTTCAATCAGGTTACCCGCAACCGACCTGGCGAGAACAGCCCCTAGTACGTTAAGTCCAAGTCCAACAGGGAAACCGGCTCACCATCATTTCCAACCAAATCCACTGTCACAGGCTCCCCAGTCCTTTTATCAATGACACGGGCCCACCGTGTATCTGGCTTTTCAGACCAGCGGGCACTCCAGTCGATCAGAGAAACCAAAGTAGGAACCAGCGCAAAGCACTTCGGGGTTGCGTTATAGAGCATGCGGCGCGCTCCGGGTTTGATTGGGATCTTAACCAGAATGCCAGCTTCTTCCAGGGTATTTAATCTTTGGGTAAGAATATTTCTGGAAATTTGCAGGCTCTCCTGCAGTGAGTCAAACCGGTTCACCCCTCTCAGTACGTCGCGAACAATAAGCAGACTCCAGCGATCCCCAATTACAGAAAGCGCCTCTTCGATCGCACATTGAACAGCGGGTTTCTTCTCTCTCATAACAGTCCTGTAGTAGCCCAGGGCGCCATAGTCTCATAGGAAGTTTCATTACAAAACTCTCCCGAACCTCTCAATAGGCTCAGATATAACTAAAAGTTATTGCTTGATACGCTTTCACTATTAACAAATTAGTTGCATTTTAGAACTTATTGGCTCTTAATAAGTTCCATAATGCAACCTAATGGACAGATAATGCGATTCAAACCTATTGTTTTGTGCTCTTTTATCGAGGGGACCTTAACTAACCACGAAAAACAGAAGCTGGAGTTCACCATTAATCTGGCTTATCAGGATCATATGAACCCACGTGTAGCACCCAGGGTTGTATGGATGGAAGTGCCAGTTAATCAGGCATTTATGGAGGGTAAGCAATCGTCAGCGGCCACCTTTATGGCCCCCCTACCCGATGGAACTACCAATACTTTACGGCACTCATTTTTATACAGGCTGCTTGACCAGTGGTGTTCAGTAACAGGAAGAGATACATACGAGGTCGTCATTACAGCCCCGGACCATTCGCTCAGCAAAGAATTCCTAAGCACAAATCGCAAGCGCATGTCTCCGCTAAGGCAAATAGCATTTATTGGCAAGACACTAATACGCTTAGTGAAATCCAAAAGCGCCTCGGGGCAATTCAAAACACACATCAACTTATAGGAGATAAAAATGCCCCTATACACAATTTCCACTAAACGGCCACTATTGGACTCTGATCAACAGGCATTGGTATCCGCAATTACCGAAGCGCACTGCTCCATTACCGGCGCACCTGCACAATTCGTACAAGTTGTATTCAGCCGAGGCGTTCACCTGCGCTCAAGAAACATTGTCCATATCCTGGGTTCCATTCGCTCAGGCCGTAGCGATAAAATCAAGTCAGAGTTGGCCAGTGCCTTTGTTAACTCAGCTTCCCAGATTTTGTGCTGCCCCCGCTCTCGCTGCTCGGTAGACCTTGTTGATGTTCCCGCAAGCTGGGTTATCGAGGGAGGCGCTGTGATGCCGGAGCCCGGGCAAGAGCAAGAGTGGCTTGCCCGACAACTGGGCTAGGTCTGAGCTGACTTTCACACACCCCAGAATAATGAATAACACAATACTGCCAGGCGCTAGCCCGCAGACAGGGAGTCATACTATGTCCACCTCAACCTTGAAAGACATCGAGGCTCTGGAAGCCTACCTTGGAACAGACAAGCAACCAGAAGGCTATGATTTTACTCACCTTAAAGAGATCTCGGAAAAGTTTACTGGCAACACCTTTGATGCATTAATGGCATCCTGTGAACGCTACTCTCAGCAAACTGCAGTTTCTTTCTTTCTCACTGGGCATGATTATGAAAAACCGGTAAAAATCAGCTATCAAGTGCTGGCCGAGCGCATCATTCAAACAGCTAACTTATTTAGAAGTATTGGTATTGAAGAAACCGATACAGTAGCCTACATACTGCCAAACCTGCCCGAAACACACTATGTTTTATGGGGGGCAGAAGCATCTGCCAGAGTATTGGCAATCAATCCCTTGCTGGAAGCCAAACAGATAAAAGAGCTGTTGCAGCATAGCCAAGCAAAAGCAATTGTCACCCTGAGCCCTTTCCCCGGCACCGATCTTTTCGAAAAAATTGAGAGTATCTTGACCGACCTGCCGGGAGTTAAAAGCATTCTCCATGTAGATCCCGCCTATCACGCCCGCGGGTTTAAAGGTTTTGCAGCTAAAATTATACAATATCAATACCGCAGACAATTGCAGTCGCTGGAGGGAAAACAACGAATACAATTTCAAGCGGCCATAAAAAAACAGAATTCCAACCGTTTGAATTTCAAACGCAGTATTAATAGTGATGATATTGCCTCCCTTTTTTGTACCGGAGGTACAACAGGCTTACCCAAAATTGCAACACATACCCACGGTAATGAATTAGCCAACGCGAAAAGTATTAGCCTTGTCGCAGGCGATATTATGAATCCAGGAAAGGTGATTCTTTGCGGACTGCCGTTGTTTCATGTAAATGCAGCAATAGTGACTGGACTTGCAGCCTTTATCAATGGCTGTGAAGTTGTATTAATGACTCCCCAAGGCTACAGGGGAGAAGGTGTGTTTACCAATTTTTGGAGGATCATCGAGCTATATCGAGTGAATAGTTTTAGCGCTGTACCTACAGTTTATTCCGCCCTACTCCAACAGCCAGTAAATCAATGCGATATATCCTCTCTGCAGATGGCCCTGTGCGGTGCAGCCCCTATGCCCGTAGAAGTATTTAATGCTTTTGAGCGAATAACTGGTGTACAGATTGTCGAGGGGTATGGCTTAACGGAGGGCACCTGTGCCAGCAGCATCACTCCCCCATATGGAACCAAAAAGGTCGGTTCTATAGGGCTACGTTTACCGCAGCAAATGATGCAAAGTGCGCAGCTGGATGAACAAGGGAATTTCACCCGTTATAGCCGGACAAATGAAATCGGGAGCCTGATTATTTACGGTGACAATGTATTTAATGGGTATCTCAATCCTGAGCACAACAGGGGGATTTGGGTCCACGATGACCAGGGGCGCCGCTGGTTAAATACCGGAGACCTGGGCAGGCAGGATGAAGATGGGTACTTTTGGCTCACCGGCCGCAAGAAGGAATTAATTGTGCGCGGCGGGCATAATATTGAACCCAAGCTGATCGAAGAAATCCTTTGTCAGCACCCATCTGTTGCCATGGTGGCAGCGGTAGGTACTCCTGATGCTTATGCGGGAGAAATCCCCGTCGCCTATGTCATGTTATCCGATGATGCCGCCGATTCTCTCACAACCCAAGAGAATGAGATTGTAATGAATTCCTCTGCCCAAACCCTACTGGAAGAAATTACCAGTTACGCCAGGGAGAACATTACTGAACGCGCAGCTATTCCAAAGAAAATTGTACTGCGCACAGTGCTCCCCACTACAGCAGTTGGCAAAATATTCAAACCTGCACTAGAGATGGAAGAAATCCGCATATGTGTTGAGGGTATTATCAGGCAGCTCAACCAGGATACAGATATTGCCACTGCTGATACTGAGGTAAAAGTAGAGCAGGATAAAACACTTGGAACTATTGCCAGGGTCTCCACTCAGGGAAATTCAAATCTCCAGAACCATCTCTCTGAACAGCTCGCTCCATATACATTTAAATACGAAATTGTCTAACATCCCAATAAAATGGAGGGACTTTCAATAGATAGTCCCTCTTTCCATTCACTAAAATAGAATTTAGAAATATTGGAATAGGGTCTTGCTTATCCAGTAAGAACTATCAATGATATTGAGCAAAATTAATTACTTTATTTTTTTGTGGTTATTATCATTTCTACTGGACATAAATCTTTTACAGATGCTAATAATGTAAACTCTTATTTTCTATCCCATACCTCATGGTCAATCCCTTTAATATCATACTTGCTGGCATCAAAAACTGGCTCCTTAATTCCTCGATTTAATTGCTCTTCATAGTCCGCTAGAACTTTGAATGCAATGCCTGAAAGCAAAATAATAGCCAGGATATTTGTCGAAGCCATAAATCCCATTGACACATCAGCCATGCGCCAAAGCAAGGTAAAATTCTCGGCACTGCCGCTGAAGGAAACCCAGGCACCAAAAAGGATAAATATCAGGAAAACAATGCGATAACAGAATATAGAGGTGCGCGTGTGGTAAAGATAAAAAATATTGGTTTCACCATAATAGTAATTACCAATAATCGAAGTGAACGCAAAGAACAGCAGCGCAAAGGCAATAAATCCGCTTCCCCAGGAGCCCACCTCACTAGCTAACGAGTCCTGGGCCAGCTTTACTCCTTCAACATTCCCCACCATATAAACATCGGCAACCAGAATAATCGCCGCCGTACAGCTACAAATCACAATAGTATCCAGGAATACCGAAGCCATTTGCACATAACCCTGCACCAATGGATGCTTTACATCGGCGGCAGCACCAACATTTGGCGAAGACCCCAACCCGGCCTCATTGGCAAATAATCCGCGCTTAATACCATTGGAAACCACTGCCCCCAGTACACCTGCGCCAGCCTCAGTCAGTCCGAAAGCACTTTTCAAAATAGTGGCGAGTACTTTTGGTAACTCGGCAATATTGACGATCAAGATTGCCAGAGCCACCAACAGATAGGCGATCGCCATAAAGGGCACCACAATTCCCGCAAAGCTTGCGATAGAGCGTATACCACCAAACACAATAATCGCCGCAACCAAGGCCACCACAAACCCCACTAACAGCGGGTTAATTCCCCAGGCATCGTTGATTGCCTGGGCCATGGCATTTGACTGCACTGAGTTGAAAATAAAGCCGTAACACATCAACAGGAATATAGAAAAGGTGACTGATAACCACCTCCAGTTTGGCCCGAGCCCCTTTTCGATGTAGTACGCAGGCCCACCGCGGAACGTTCCCGGCTGCTCCCCTTTTTCCTTGTAAACCTGAGCAAGGGTATTTTCAACCATACTGGTCGCCATCCCCAGCCAGCCCACCATCCACATCCAGAATACGGCACCCGGCCCACCAGCAGTAATGGCAACCGCAACGCCCGCAAGGCTCCCGGTACCAATACGGGCCGCAGCACTGGTGGCAAATGCCTGAAAAGCAGAAATTGAACCGGGATGCTCTTTATGGATACCGCGCACCATAACCTTCACCATATGGCCAAAGTGCCTGAACTGGATAAAGCGGGTACGAATGGAAAAGTAGAGGCCGGCCGGCAATAAGGCCATGATCAAAATTCCCAACCACCAAATGCCGGCAACTCCCCCCCATAGAAACAGGTTGGCCCAGTCAATCACCCTGATTAATTGGTCCAGAAGCGCTTGCATCCACCACTCCCTTTGACGGCTTACTTTTTATTCACCCATGGTACCGGCGACACCCAGGCTGGTAATAAGACTAGCAGCCCCAAGGCAGATTGATTTTCAGCAGGAGTCAAAGGAATAAAGAGGAAGGGCCTGCCGCAGCATAAAATTCATCCGCCACGGCATCACCATAAATAGGAAGGTCTTAACAGAAAATTTCCCGCGCTCGCTCTGGAGATACCACTTTACGGCCACGCTCCTCCGCAATAACAGCCAGCGCCTCAATCAGCTGGCCATTACCGCTAGTACGCTCCCCTCCAGGCAGGTAAAAGGTATCTTCCACCCCTGAGCGCAGGTTCCCGCCCAGCTCCGCTGTTTTGCGATGCACGGGCCAGATTTCCTCACGCCCGATCACCGTACTCTGCCACAGGCTATTTGGCTTCATATATTTCGGCATAAGCTCCAGCAGTTCCGGGTCTGCGGGCATTCCCGAAGCCACCCCCATCACCAGATTGTAATTGGGCTTATCCACCATACCTACATCTGCATACATGCCCACCGAGCGCACGATACCGAGATCAAAACACTCAAACTCTGGCCGGGTACCTGTCTCACGGCAAACTTCCAGTAGCTCCTCCACCTTGTCTACCGGGTTATCAAAAACCATGGGCGGCCAGGCCCAGGTGCCATTAGAGCGCGCCTTCAGATAATTCAGGCTGCCAGCATTACAGGCAGCAATTTCCGGTTTGCCGGCGCGTACACACTCCAATGGGCCTCGCTGGTCCCTGCCTATAGTGCCAGTGGAAAAATTTAAAATAACACCGGGACACTTTTCGCGAATCGCATCGGCTATTTCCAATGCCACTTGCGGGTCCCAGCTGGGCAGGTGCCCCTTACCCGGCTCCTGGGCACGAAAATGTACATGCATAACCGAAGCACCGGCATCAAAGGCTTCCCGCGCAGAGATTGCCATTTCCTTTGGGGTAACCGGAACCGGGTGCTGCTGGGGGTTGGTGAGCACCCCTGTCAGGGCGCAAGTAATTACAACTTCATCAGACATCGCAGGCTCTCCTGAATTATCTTTATTTGGGCCGCGGTCAACCTGGCAAGTCGAAGGATCTATTCAAAATCCATTGATTGCCTTTCTCGAAGTATCTGCACCGTCACCAGGTACAAGATCTTCAAGGCAGTATCCCTAAAAGTCAGTTGATCATTGTTATTGATCACACCAAGCGCTTGCTTGGTTATTGCAGCCTATCACAGGCATCTGCCCTTAGAAAGGCACCTTGTGCCCTCTTTACAGGGCCGGCAGAATGCAAGAAACCAAATAAGGAAATAACTAACCAATGAGCGAGGTCCCCATGACAATTACCGCCCCCTATGGCAGCTGGAAATCTGCAATCAGCGCTGAACTTCTTGTAGAGGGCAGTGTGCGCCTAGGGGAAGCCACTCTGGTAGATGGGCGCTATTACTGGCTGGAGTCGCGACCATTAGAGAAAGGCCGCAATGTCCTGGTGCAATACTGCCCAAAAGATGGCCGCAAGGACCTCACTCCCGCCCCTGTGAGTGTGCGCTCCAAAGCCCACGAATACGGTGGCGGCAGCTACCTGGTGAGTAGGGATACGTTCTACTTTGTGTTAGCGGAAGACCAGCGTATCTACCGCATGAAACTCAACAGCACCCTGCCCGAAGCTATTACTCCAGAAAATAGCTCGCGCTACGCAGACTTAATTCTGGATAAAAAAAGAAACCGCCTGATCTGTATCGAGGAAGACGACAGCGGCCACGAGCAAGGCGCTGAGGCGTGTGCTCGTATCATTGCGATCGACCTGCAAAAACCACTGGATACAACTCCCGAAGTATTACAGGAAGGTGCTGATTTTTATTCAAACCCGGCCCTGAATGCCGACGGCAGCAAGCTGAGCTTCCTGCGCTGGCATCACCCCAACCTCCCCTGGGATGCCACCGAACTGTGCCTTGCCGACTTGAATACACAAGGGGAAGTTACCGAAGTCACGCAAGTGGCCGGCGGGCAGAACGAATCCATATTTCAACCACAATGGTCCCCACAGGGGGAGCTGGTTTATGTTTCTGACCGCAACAACTGGTGGAACCTGTACCAGCTGGGGCAAGAAACTCCCCTGTGGGAAAAAAATGCAGAATTCGCCACACCCCAATGGGTATTCGGCATGTCTACCTACGGTTTTATCAGCGAGGAAGAAATTCTGTGTACTTACACAGAGAATGGCCGCTGGTATCTGGCCACCCTGAATACCCGCACCGGTAAGCACCACACTATCGAACAGCCCTATTGCGATATTGAAAGCCTGCACTGTGAAGATGGAAAAGCCATTATGATTGCCGCTGGCACCGACAGTTTTCCAGCGGTTGTCACTTTTGACTCGGCTATGCGCACTTTAGAACCTATAGCTAGCAGTAACAGCCGTACCTTACCAACCAATCTCTTCTCCAACGCCCAGGCAATTACCTTTACGGTAAACGACCGCGACGTCCATGGCTTTTACTATCCTCCACACAACCCCAGCTACTCAGCCCCCGAAGGCGATAAGCCCCCACTGATTGTATTTAGCCATGGCGGCCCCACAGGTGCCACTTCAGCAGGCCTCAACTTAAAAGTGCAATATTGGACCAGCCGCGGCTTTGCCATTCTGGATGTAAATTATTCCGGCAGCACAGGGTATGGGCGTGAATATCGAGATCGCCTCACCGATAAATGGGGGATTTATGATGTCGAGGACGTCTGTGCAGGTGCCGAGTACCTGGTTGACCGAGGCCTGGCAGATCCTGAACGGCTGTTAATTAAAGGCGGCAGTGCTGGCGGTTATACAGTACTCGCCGCACTCACCTATCACGACACCTTTAAGGCCGGCGCCAGCCATTATGGCATCGGTGAATTGAGCAGCCTTGCCAAAGACACACACAAATTTGAATCCCGCTACCTGGATAAACTGGTGGGCCCCTGGCCATCTGCCGAGCATATTTATTATGAGCGCTCTCCCATCAATCATGTGGAGCAGCTGAGCTGCCCGGTAATCTTCTTTCAGGGTATGGAAGATAAGGTAGTACCGCCCAACCAGGCAGAAACCATGGTAAAAGCCCTCAAGGAGCGTGGCATTCCCGTTTCTTATATCACCTTCACCAATGAAGGACACGGATTCAGGAGTGGCGACAGCATCAAGATGGCACTTGAAGGCGAACTCGAGTTCTATAGTCGTATATTCAAGTTTCCGCTGGCAGAAGCCGGCCCAGGAATCACCATTGAAAACCTTTAGCAGCGCATCCCTACAGTTAAGAGGCATCCAGTAAACCTATGGGAAGATGGAGACCGCCGCGTCCGCGCGGCTCCCGCTATATCACCGCAGAGGGCGCGCAGCGAATGCGCGCCGAAGTAAAACACCTCTGGGAGGAAGAACGGCCCAGGGTCACCCAGGCTGTCAGTGACGCAGCCAAGTTAGGGGACCGCTCCGAAAACGCAGATTATATCTATGGCAAGAAACGACTGCGTGAAATCGACAGCCGCGTGCGCTTTCTCACTAAACGCCTGGAGGAAATCACCGTAGTAGATCGGGTACCAGAAGATAAAGAAAAAGTATTTTTTGGGGCCTGGGTGACGCTTGAGGATGAGGACGGTGAAGCTGTTAGCTATCGAATCGTCGGCCCAGATGAGTTTGATGTGAAAGCAGGCCTGATCTCAATGGACTCCCCAGTTGCACGCAGCCTACTGGGGCGAAAGCTCGACGATGAGATAGAAATTCGTCAAGGAGAAGAATGGCAGACTTACTATATCACTGAAATCCGTTACGAAGAGTAACGCTTCTACATATTTGTTGAGGAGGGAAAGTAAGTGCCACTGGCCACCTATCCCTTCCCTTTTATTCCTGCTCACTCACTGTCTATAAAAAAATACATCAAGCTCTATTTCAGTCCAAATTAAAAAATAAACCACCCTATTCCTGAATTTATAAACGGCCTTCTACTCCTCACACACCTGTCTACGCCGGGACACCCCCAAAAAGGCTAACCCCACCAGAAACAATAAACCCATAAAGTAAACCGGGGATAAGCCTACAATAAGCAGTTATCGGCCCGCCCTGAAGGCTCCACCTACTTCTCCATAACTTCTCCAAACACTTTTCCCTGAATTTTATCTCACCAATCAGTGAGCACCTGGAAAAGCGGAGGGATTATTCAATTTATAAGATGAGAACCGGTACGGAAAGCCACCTAAATCAATCAAGAATAAAATTATATCCAAGTGTAACCAGGCAAATATAGGCACGAAAATAATCTTATTGGATTTTATTAAGTTTGTTTTAGTGTCAAAGCTGCGTAGAATTGGTGGATATTTATCGGGATTTAGGCGCTTATTTAGCAAACCTCTGTGGGCAATAATCTAAAAAGCCTCAGAGAGTCAGAAGCCTTAAGATTTCCCTAGAAACCCCACCCTTCAAAGGAGAACGCTAGCGTGATGTAAGAGTAAGTAAAAGGCGCTGACCCAAGGTGCTGTAACACCAGGGGCCAGCTGACCAAATTGATAACGCAACTATCAAAATGGCTGAATGGATAATACGCTAGAAACCCACTCGTCTTCAATAAAGTGGAGAACATTCAGTAGCTTGGAGCGATTCCCCAGGCTCTGGGAGCGTTGCGCCCGCCTTTTCTTCTTCTACGCCTACCGTTCTCGTGCACCACCCCGCATTTCCTTCACACATTACTTTTAAGCCTTTCCACTGTGGAAAGCCTGCCTATGGTTTAAGTTCAATAGGAAATGACCATGTTAATTTTAACCCGCCGAATTGGCGAAAACATCAGAATTGGAACAAAAGTCTCGGTCACAGTATTTGAAGTAAAGGGTGATCAGGTAAAGGTAGGAGTGGATGCTCCCAAATCCATTTCCGTTCACCGCGAAGAAATTTATCTGCGGATCAAAAAGAAACGGATAGTGACAAATAGAAATCGCTGAGAATCAGATGGTCTATATGCAGTTTAAAAAAGTTTATCGCCCATTAGGGCGATACGGAGATCATATATACTGGTCTTTCGGGAGAGCATTGTAAGTCTCTGCTTTTACTTTCCATCAAACACTAGGTGCCTAGGATTTTTCTGAGAAATCCCTGCATAGAATTCAGTGTTTAAATCTTTCAGCACCAATAGTTGCCGCGACTAAAAAATTTATCCGAGATATTCATATTGGTAAAGTATCAGTTTTTCTCAAGAGATCATGCCCCTTCTGACCCGATGACAAGATCTAATTAAACCCCAACCAATTTCCGAAGAAGAAATCCTTGAAATACTATAACATCAGCATGGGCCAAAATTATTAGCACCTATCATGCGGTAGTTACTGATCTTTTAGAGTAAGGAATTCCCAAGATACGCAACAATTTTAATAACAACCTCTCTATTAACTATTACAGAACCTGCCAGCACTCTTAATAAAGAATATATTTTGGTCTATACAATTGCCAAAAAATACAATACAGCCCTTATGAAACTCACCAAAATATTAAACAGTGTTAGTATAATCACATGATCTCATAGCCTCACAGACAACCCTAAATCTACGCAACAATAAGAATCAGGCCGGCCTGAGGGTTATGAAAAATTAAAAGAAAAACTACTTTTATGGGCTGAAGGTTAATAGACACCCTGCTAAATAAAAAAATTCATTTAACCAGTTCACATTTGAAGCCAAATTATTGCTGCGTAGGCCTATAGTTGACCAGCAAGTCTCACTATCAAATATGCTATGATTGCCGACAGGTGAACAATACCGCGGGTATATCGATACCTTTATTGGCACCTCAATAAGCAACAATAAGACTATTTACAATTCAAATTTGTTTGGTGAGGAACTTTCTTTTGAGTAACCAAATCTCCCTTGCTGGTAAACCCAGCCAGAACAGTAAGTTACCTCAATGGATTAGCTGTCAAGACTGTCTTCCTACAGCGGAAAATGCCACAAATCGTGGGTTAGTCAGGGTAATTTGGAAAGTTGCCACAGAGTCAGAGGGCGCCACCCTTATTGCCTGGGAAGTAGGAATGGACCATTACGAAAATGCGCACCAGTACTTAGGTTGGATGCCGATTGAAACTATCGAAGAGAAGGTGCCTTCAGGTTCAAGCTAAAACAAGCTTATTAAAGTTTATACAAATAGTGCAATTGCCAAGCAAATATGTGTGGTTGTTTTTTATACTGGCTGGAAGAAAGATATCAGCCGACTTATTCTCAATTTACTCTCCAGGCGCCTGAGTTGTTGTTTTTTAATCTTTAACTATTGCTTTACCGTTGTGGTCAAACCAATTAAGCAGAGTGCCGATACTCTGCTTATGTCAACTGATGGTACAGAGGCCGGAGCAGTCAAAGCGCTTTTAGATCGCAATAAATTACTTCTGTATTCGGCATCTCTATTAACGCCTGCCTAATAAAATGGTTAATCAAAGCCCCCTCAAAAAGCTAGAACGGCAATAGTTCATCAGAGGCGCAAAAACAGATCTTTAGCAAGGTTAATTATCAGCAAGTAATAGCTAGGCGATTGTTCGCCTTGATTTAAAAGCGCTCAAAAGAAAACTATTCAAGCGATGAACGCTTGAGGCAGAAACCTTACGATTAACTATTATTACTTCTCCTGACTGAGAAACTAACCCCGTTTGTGACGTAAGGAGACCTGGATGCCACAGCCCAATGTGCACCCCAGCAAGACTTATTTATCCCTACTAAGATCTCAGTTTAATTTACTGCCAGCTTACAAGGTTCCAAATCCCGCTCTCCAAAGATTATTTCGGGAAGCAATAGCTGTTCAAAAAACACTTCTTACTTTCTCTTGGAACCAGCTTGAGCAGCAGGCTCGCCTATGCCTGGGGCTTGGATATGCAGAGTTTCGCAATTTACAAAGCCGCGCAGATAATGCTTCCGAACTAAATCAAATCGATCATCGAATGGGTCTGGAGTTCCTATACGTATTACGAGGTATTGCTATCAGTGAAAGCAGGGACCAATTTGCGACCAACCTTGAAGATGGCCTTCAACAAATGGATATCGATAGCCGCCTGGATAGACTCTTGGCAAAAGCCGAAGAAATGGTGGGCTCGGAAGTCCCCAACAGTATTGTGGAGCGATTGCGTACAAGGTTGGCCGACATAGGAATAAGGGCCGATATTCAGGCATCAATGGAAGGCCTGGCGAGTGGAGACACGGAAAATATCAGCCTCCTGAACGCCTACCTGCCCAATACAGATAAACCCCTGAACCCAGGCCTGGAAAGTGGTGCCGATGCGGTAATTATGTGCCTGTGTCGCGGCCTGTTGGCTTTAGTGCATGCGCAATTTAATAACGCTGTGTCGACAGGAGGGCATAAACCTGGGTTCTCAACGGATGACATAGGCGAAGTTAAAGCCATCATCAGGGAATTTACAGATTTTATAGAGGGGTGGCAAAAGCAGATTTACAGCGCAGTATTGATAGGCAACCCGGAAAATATCACAAACATTTCCTTGTTATTCGCAGGGGAAATAGAACGGAACTTGCCCGCACTCATAGGAGCGCAGGCGGCTATGCATAACGTCATCCAAGAACTCTTGGGGAGAGGTAGCGGCGGCTTGGCTGAGCGGGTTGGGGATATCGCCGTTGATGCCCACTTTCTTACTCGCAAGGCCATTGCCAGCCATGTGGCCTGCTACAGACTTGCCGCGAGTACGAGCGGTTTGGAAATACCAAAAGATATTAAGGAACTGCAGAAGGGTATTGCCTCAATGTCGTTTAGTACCGCACTTCCCAATGGTAAGAATGTGGAGCTGGCCAAACTCAGTAACCACTTGGACGGAGAGTTTATTGAAGTTCGTGGTTTCGTAAAAAATGTCACCTCTCCTCCTCAGGAAGGCGGCATGCTATTAAGCCACATTAAGTTGCATGACCCCTCCAGCGATGCCGAGGCAAATGCCGTGGTGCGCTTCTCTCACTTACCGCATGCCGGCGTTACCAAAGGGGCCTTTTGTAGGCTCAGCGGCATATTCAGAAAAAGCTCAAGCCTGTTAAGCGGAAGACCTGGTGTAGAGGTAGACGCTCTCGCACTTGCCGATATTGGCGAAAGCAGCTTTGACATCGCATTTATGAGGCTGGCAAGCCGTTGGTTCCAGCCATGGCGGAGCCATGCAAATCTCTATTGGTCCCTTGGAGTCCAACACCCTGATAGTAGCGATGAATCTTCCCAGGGCGCTGCAGAGCTGCTCTTTACCCCTCTGATACGTTAACAGGAGAAGCACCATGCCACCGGATGACGGCTGCTTGTCGGAACAGGAAAGTGTTGAAATCAAATTGCTGGAATTAGAGGTACTACTGGCGATGGCGCAGTTGGCAAAGGCCGAGTGGCACGCCGCCAAAGAGTCTGTGCGCGCTGAATGTCTCGAGACGGCCATTCCCAGCCTTCCCAACCTGCATCAAAAAGATGAGATGGATATGCCTATCGAGCCAATGGATCATGCCGTGGCCGAGTGTATCGAAACTCACCCCGATGTTTTTGCCGCGTGGGATATCTTTGAGCAGGTTGCGCTCGAACTCGAAGTGGAACTGGAAGACATGCATGGACTGCTTGATGAGTGGAAATCCTGCTCACATGCGCTCCATGGGGGAGCACCGCTCAGGTAGTTGCCTCAATGCACTTTATTGCCAACTTACGCCGTCAAACTTTGGATGCCTTCGCCAGTCATCTCATTTCGGCCGATGGCTACTTGCTATCAGCCCATCGTATTACAAACCCAAACCTGCGTCTGGCTGTTGAGGTGCGCAACAGGGGCCTGCCACTCTTTGCCGATAACGGCACAAAGCAGTTAATCGATTCTGTCATTGCGAAGTTCTCTGAAAAAGCCAGGGAAATCACCCGCGAGGTCAAAACTCTACGCCGAAAGCTCGGTCATCTCCCCCGCGGTCGCGAGGTCCCGCCAAGCCTACGCAAAAAAGCCGATGCACTGGCAGAATCCGTACTTGCCGACTGCACTGGACGATCCGAGTCTATCGATACCCTCCAGCTGATCGAACGTCAGCTGCTGATGAATCCCACCGACCTTATCGCCCAGGAAGACTTCGCCAGCACCTGCCTGGTGGCCTTGGACCTGGAACGGGAGATCACAGGCTGGACAGTGGAGCGCATTGCCTCACGCAACCGTCGCAGCTTAAGGCTTTGGCAAAAAGTAGCGGAAAACCCGCTCTGCCAGGGGCTTGCGATATATGCGGTACTGAGTGCGATGGACTACAACACGGCCCGCGACGCCGGACAACTCGCCGCAGAAGCTGGAGTAACATCCGCAGCTATGGGGCTCGCGGGTATTTGCGGTGACCTAAATGCAACGGATTTTTACGTTAGTGGTACAGCATCCTTCAAATTGGCCCGTCCGGTCCCACGGCGTTACGTGCGCCTGGCACAAGTACTTAAAGGCATTGCAGATGGCTACCAAGACCGCAACACGCGCCTGCAAAGATTTCACTGCCTGGGCCTTGGCGCTCCATCTTTGCTGCCCATTGCCGCAGCAGCCCTGCCTACAGAAACGATAGTTACCGCCGACGCCACCAGCCCTATCCATGCCGCCGCTAAAGACCGCGTACTTTATGACCCGGAGAGCTTCGGTGATCGGGCAAGCACTAAAGAGATAGTTGAACGTATTTTGGAAGGCGGTACCTGGCCGTTTCTCAGCCCTTTTACAAAATCTTTTAAGCAAAAATTTGGACACGACCCGGATACGGCCCGGCACTGGTGGAATACACTTGGAAACCCAGGTATCTCTTCAAAGACCCTGCGCCAAACCAGCGACCTGACCATATCCCTACCGCTATTTTGTGAGGCAGACCAGAGTATTCGCCCAGTCGCCAGGGATACCTGGATCGCACACAATCACTGGGTTCTAGGAGAACTCACCAAGGGCAGCAGTGGGCCACAGAGGCGTGATTTTGCCCATCAGATTATTGATCACTGGATTAATGGACCCTCTACGACAACCAGTCGCGGCCTTGGCGCAGCTAAAAGAATACTTGTCAATTAAGCCCAGCAACCAGATATAGCGGCTTTATGATTGAGCCCATTTTATTGTGAGCGCTGTAACAACTCCCCATATCCAGTTAAAAAACAATACAAAAACCGGGGTAAGTGCACCCAATTCAAGCCCAGCCATACCTTTTCCAGCCATCACCGGAAAAACCACAAAAAGCTGGAACGCAGTGGGGAGCAAGCTCAGGATGCTGCCTTTTAACAACAACTTCGATGACAAGAAGGGAAGAATAAAAAAAAGCCCCCAAATACCCCCCCAAACTACCCTGGGATAGAGCCATTCAGCGGATAAAGATGGGGTAATAGACACACCAAGAGATGGGGTTATTCCAAAGTCCCCAAACAGCCATACCACAACACTATTGGCTACTGCGCCCAAACAACCAGCCGCAAAGAAGATTAGTAATTTTTTCATTTTTTATTCTCGAATGCATGAAAGCGAACATCGCTATTTGTAAAAACATTCTTCTCAAAATAGCAAATTTTTAATCCCCCAGGCTTTGCCACCTTATAAACCTGAGTACTTCTCACCAAGTGCTAAATCGGTTGGCACAGCAATTACAAACTAAACTGGCGCCAATAAGAAGTGATTATTAAACTAATCATTCCCTTCCCGAAGCTGTTCATCTCAGACCTAAACTGACAATTAAAACAGTAGCGAATAAAAGGTTACTCATTATCTTACCTGAGAAAACAAATTTATCTTGGATACCACTTTGTACCAATTAGCAGCTAAAAAAATTCATCTGCATGACATAAAAAATAAATAATTAAGACGACCAAAAAACTGACCACGAAAATTTTTAAAAAGTGAGAACCAAGAGCCTAAGTGGTCGAAATCGCAACCCAAGCCGACAGAAAATACCTATCGTTTAGTCCAATAAATTCCTGTAATACATAAGTGGTACATTTATGGTGTTTAACGCCAAAAATCAAAATCTAAATAGGAACAAGTACTGATGAAAGTACCAGTAGTAGGAATGCTGTACCCAATTTTATTCGGATTGGCGATACATTCTGCAAGTGCGCAGTCTTTTGATGAGAGCGCCTATCAAAATAGGCAACTGCAATATATTGAAGAGGGGGTTTCTTCCACCAATGATACCGCTGTAGTCCTGCAGGCATACACTGGCGATGAGCTCAACTGGGAGGCACTGAACAAAAACCTGGATGTCTTGCGCAATGGTGGACAAAAAAATTCAGATTTCACCCTCACCAGGCTGATCCGCATTCTGTTTTTCCGCCCGGAAATTAAAGACGAACTATTTGCCGCCCTGGATGGATACCATTTCTGGTTTAAGGAAGGCGGCACTGGGGATCATGTCTTTGCCTCTGAAAACCACATGATCATGTACACCTCTGCCCAGTACCTTTTGCAGGAAAAGTACGGTGCCTTTGCAGATGACAGAACTTATAAGCGCCTAAAGCGCTACCTGGAAGTCAAAAACCAGTACGGTTTCTACGAGTTTTACTCCCCGGTCTATTACCCCTACACCTTATCCGCGCTACTTAACCTCGTCGATTTCTCTGAAGATGCAGAAATCCGCGCACTGGCCACAGGAGCTGCGCAACGCTTGCTACAGGACATCTTGCTGGTCACTAACGACCAGGGCATCCTTTTTTCAGCCGCAGGCCGCAGTAACGATGGCTATCGCAGAAACGGTTCCGGCGGCAACATCAACCGCATCATCTACCTGTTAACGGGCCTGGGCAAAGAGTCAGTAAGAACACCAAGCCCCGCAGGTGTAATGCTGGCTACCTCTGGCCTGGAGATCACCGATGAGGTCTTTGAGTATTTCGGTAAAAACCTGAATATGAATTACTCGGTAGGCCACTCTCTCGGCGATGCCAGAAACAGTCTCTATGCCGACTTCCCCCGCGAAGAACGTGTGCCCTTCTACTGGAGCCAGGGAGCCTACTTCCACCCCGACGTAGCCGCTGATACCGCTTGGTTCGCCAGTAGATATCAGCTTGAAGGGTATGAAGGGCTAAAGGCCTTTGACCAATTCCTGGGTCTTTCAGAAGCGGCTGCCCCCGCTGCCGCTAAGGCCGGAGCTGTATTCAGCCGCAGCTCGGTGCTCTCCGGTGCCAACTTCTCTATGTATAAAAATGGTGGTGTGATGATGCACTCCATTCAGAACTACTGGGGTGGTCGTCAGGGCTACCAGCAGACCCCCTGGATCGCCACCACCGGCACCCAATCAGTCTGGGCGAAGGTTGGCGATGGCAATAGCACCATGCAAAACGACCACCTGCCCAAGATTAAGCAGGTGAACAATGTTGCCGTAATACAATACAATCCCTACCCGGAAATTGAGCTGTTCCACTCTGGCGGCTCCAACGTAGCCCTGCAGTGGCCGGAAGGGTTTGAAGAGGAAAAGCGCAGCGGCAACTGGAAGTTCGGCAAGGAAGACGACGGCTATATCGCTGTGCGTTATCCTTGTGGCAATGGTGACTCCAATACCGTTACCTGCGACTGGAACGAACAAACCTGGGTAGTGATCATGGGTAGCCAGGAGCGCTACGGCAGCTTTGAAGCCTTTAGTCAAAAGGTGATTAATGAAGTCAGCTACGATGCCGACTGGGAATGGCACGGCTCCTTCTGGAAAGGCACATTGAAATATGTGTACGACTCAGACGTAAAGTTTGATGGAACCGATATCAGCTTAACCTGGTAAACGCGATTCCTACTGTTACTGGGGAGGGGCTCCCCCTCCCCTTTATCCGATTTTAAGTTTGCAAATATTACTCCCTAAGGCTCGGGCTTGCTGCGAACTTCACCCCCTAATTTTGCCTTCTACGGAAAATCCTCTCTCGACTCTAACGCGATGCCATTCAGATTAGTTGACACTATCAACCATTTAAAATAAAGTTGACAAAGTCAATCAATCTAATGCGGTATCACTGTGAGCTACCCAGCCAATGAAATCCTGCACCAGCTGATCCACGCCTACAAAAGACAGCTGCGAGCCCGTATTCAGGAGCAAGAAATTGACCTCCCGGTAAATCATATTCGCGTGCTCAAGGGAATAGGCAAATATCCGCAGAGTACCGCGCGGTCAATCGCTCTGCGAATGAATCAGGACAAGGCCCAAATTACACGGGTACTCAATGAGTTGGTTCATTCCGCACTCATCAATAAAACTGATAACCCCGATGATCGCCGTAGTCAATTCCTTACCCCCACAGCAGCAGGAAAAAAGATTCTTGAAAAAGTGAATAACCTGGAAACAGAAGTTATCGCTGCAATGACCCACAACCTGAGCGAAAAAGAACTAAAAACTTTTGCCCATATCGCCAGCGTTATGATCGAGAACCTGACCGAACACTCTACTTCAGATTAAGGAGCCTAAATACTATGGCTGAAAAACGTACACGAGAGCTGGTCGTTTTGCGCTCCACAAAAATCTCAAAACATATGTTACGTATCACTCTGGGCGGCGATGGGTTTGAATCCTTTCCCAGTGACCAGGAAAGTGCCTATGTAAAACTGGTTTTCCCTAAGGGCGAAGGTAAACGCCCGCTAATGAGAAGCTATACCATCAGGCACCAACGGCAGACAGAAATCGATATCGACTTCGCTTTGCATGAAAATCAAGGACCGGCCTCAAATTGGGCGGCCAATGCACAACCTGGAGACTGTATTCAGATAGGAGGACCAGGCCCTAAGAAGCTGGTTAACCATGAGGCCGACTGGTTTCTGCTTGTCGGAGATATGACCGCCCTACCCGCTATCAGCGTTAACCTGGCCCAATTACCTGATGAGGCCAGTGGATATGCGGTGATAGAGGTCCAAAGCGAATCTGATATTCAGCTACTCAAACACCCAAAAAACCTGCAACTGCACTGGGTGGTAAATCCCCTCCCCACCGGAGAGATGCTCCTGCCTAAAATTCAGGCACTGCCTTGGCCCCAAGGTCAAGCCGCCGTCTGGGCCGCTTGCGAATTTAATAGCATGCGTCAGTTACGGAAATTCTTTAAGCAGGAAAAAGAAATCCCCAAAACCCATATTTATATCTCCAGCTATTGGAAACTTGGGGACTCCGATGAAGGCCATAAACTCGCAAAAAAACTGGATAACGAGTAGATCTAAGAGTGAAATTAGTGGGCTTGTTTCTTACTAAAAAAGCAGAGTGAAAGAACAGGAAGCGTTTAAAACATGAATACCGATTACGAGCGCACAGGGATGTATTCACAGCGTGCCCCGGGTCCAACGTTTTCTTTCTCCGATCCACTAGTAACAAATCCATTTTCAGGTAAGAAATGGGGTTAGTAGGTTTTTAAGGCCTCAAGAGCAGCGGGGAGTAACACCCCACTGTTGAAGCCTTACTGGGCACTGGCACCAATTATTTGAGCGCCAAAATAGTTTGGCCGCATTTCACAATGGCTTTGCATTTTTTCCACCTCGGTGACAGTGGCTCTCAATTTGCATAAGACAAGCCACTCTATCGATGATATCTATTTATCACGGTCTATCCATCCGATACCAGTAATTCGCGATAAAGCCCCGCTTATCTACTTGCAGCGCCTGTCGGGTAATTTCTGGAACGCTATTCTCACAGTGCCATTCATAGATAGTCACCCGGCCAGTTACAACTGCCGGTATAGATTTAGATGCAGGGTTGCTCTTACAGTAAGCAGTAATCGCTTCACTCGGCTCCTTCGAAGTATTCGCCTTTTCCTTGCAGGGAAGATTGGCACCGATAAAACACGCATAGACTCCGCCATCCATACAACGCCAAAAGGTGCCCCCCGCAACCCAATCCCTTGGGGCGCCCGCAGAAATACCAGCCGCCAGGTAAATACCCGTTAATACCATCTGCGGTTTTGCGGGGCCTATATAGGGTTCTTCCGGGTTGTCCGCGTTGACCACAACTCGACAATAAGCCACCGGATCATTAAAGGCCCCAAGATACTTTCCTTTATTTTGCTCCGTCTCAGCCAGGCTCATACTCCCACAGAGCCAAAGAGCCACGCTCGCCAAGATACTTGTAATATGCCGAATCATATTTAACCCCTTCCCCCTGCTAGCAAGCCGCCGCCAAGCTCAATTACAGTTTTACCATTTCCTACGCAACCACTGCTCTGGCGCCAGTAGTAGCTCAAAAGTCCTTTAACGCACAGGGCTTTTTATAGATTAGCCATCCCAGCCCAACCATTCGGAAGGCTCACTACAGAAGATCAAAAAACAACCAGAAAATCAGACTGTGATCATTACGTATTAACCAGCTATCGCACCCTCTGTTGAAGCTGCTTTTACTTCAAAGCGCCCAGAGTATAAATGCCCTTGACGCCACCCGACCGCTCAATCAACATCGCCACAGCCAGGGCGAGCAGCCCCCAAATAACCCGGCTGCCCGGATGCCAGAGATCTGCGCTGGATTGGCTCTCACTATCCTGATTGCCAAGCAGTTGCAGCGCCTACCACGCGTATAATGGGCGCCACCGCGCAGAGGCCGAGAAACAATACCAGCAGCAACGCCCGCGACAACACCCGTAGCAATGCCAGCACAAACCGAATTCGACTGGGCCACAGCGCCCCAGCAGTACACAAAGGACAAGAAGCACCCCATGAGCAGCAATAGCGCCGCCGAACAAATCAGCCAGGACAGCATCAACAAGGCCCTGTGGAATGCCTGCGACACCTTTCGCGGCACCATCAGCGCCGATACCTATAAAGACTTTATCCTCACCATGCTGTTCCTCAAGTACATCTCCGACGTGTGGCAGGACCACTACGAGGAGTATGTGGAAACCTACGGCGACGAGCCGGAGCTGATCGAGGAGATGATGAAGAGCGAGCGCTTTGTACTGCCGCAGAGTGCCAGCTTCTACACCCTGTACGAGCACCGTCACGAGCCCGGCAATGGCGAGCGTATCGATCAGGCCCTGCACGCCATCGAAGAGGCCAACGGCACCAAGCTCAAGGACGCCGGCAAGAGCGTGTTCCAGGATATCTCCTTTAATACCGACAAGCTGGGCGAGGAGAAGCAGAAGAACACCATCCTGCGCCACCTGCTGGAAGACTTCACCAAAACCGAGCTGAACCTGCGCCCCAGCCGCGTGGGCAACCTGGATGTGATCGGCAACGGCTACGAATACCTGATCAAGAACTTCGCCGCCAGCGGCGGCCAAAAGGCCGGTGAGTTCTACACCCCGCCGGAAGTGTCCGAGCTGATCGCCGAACTGCTCGACCCCCGCCCCGGCGACCGCATCTGCGATCCTACGTGCGGCTCCGCCTCCCTGCTGATGAAGTGCGGGCGCAAGGTGCGGGAACACCACGACAGCAAGCAGTACGAACTCTACGGCCAGGAAGCCATCGGCTCCACCTGGTCTCTGGCCAAGATGAATATGTTCCTGCATGGCGAGGACAACCACAAAATCGAATGGGGCGATACCATTCGCAACCCCAAGTTGCTGGACAAAAACGGCCACCTGGACCTGTTCGATATCGTCACCGCCAACCCGCCCTTCTCCCTGGACAAATGGGGCCACGACGAAGCCGGCAACGATCCCTTCGGCCGCTTTCATCGCGGCGTACCGCCAAAAACCAAGGGGGACTACGCTTTTATCCTGCATATGATCGAAACCCTCAATCCCAAGAGCGGGCGCATGGGCGTGGTGGTGCCCCACGGGGTGCTGTTCCGGGGTTCCGCCGAGGGCAAGATTCGCAAGCAGCTGATCGAGGAGAACCTGTTGGACGCGGTGATCGGCCTGCCGGAAAAACTCTTCTACGGCACCGGCATCCCCGCCGCCATCCTGATCTTCGCCCGCGACAAGCAGGACGACAGCGTCATGTTTATCGATGCCTCGCGGGAATTTAAAGCCGGCAAAAACCAGAACCTGCTCACCCAGGACAATATCGACAAAGTAGTGGCCACCTACCGCCAGGGCGCCGACCTGGACAAATACGCCTATGTAGCCAGCCACAAGGAAATTCAGGATAACGACTACAACCTGAATATCCCCCGCTATGTGGATACCTTCGAGGAGGAGGAAGAGGTCGACCTGCTGGCCGTGCGTGCCGAGCGGCAGCAGCTGAAATCCCAGTTAAGTGAGCTGGAGGGGGAAATGGAGCAGTATTTGCAGGAGTTGGGTTATGGCTCTCGTGAATACTGCAACAGCAAGGAACAAATGAGCAAACACTCTGGTGTAATGAAATGAAATTGCCCAAGGAGTGGAACATCAAGAGTGTTGGCGATTTGTTCGATGTACAGTTAGGTAAGATGCTTAACAAGAAAGCAAAAGAGTTAGAGCCTCAACACCCCTATCTGGGCAATTCAAACGTTCAGTGGGGCAGTTTTGACCTCTCAAATCTCAAATACATGCATTTCAGTGATAAAGATATACAGAAATTCTCTTTACGTTCCGGTGACGTAATCATGTGTGAAGGCGGAGAAGTGGGTAGATGCGCAATCTGGAACGATAACGAAAGGGAAGTTTACTATCAAAAAGCCCTACATAGACTGAGAAGTAAAGGAAAGATAATATCAGAGTTTTTTCAGGCCTATATGGCAAGTATCGCCGGAACAAAATTACTTGATGACTATACAACTCGTACAAGTATTGCCCATTTAACTCGTGAAAAACTGATCTCCATACCTGTAAAGCTTCCACCACTCCCCGAACAAAAAAAGATCTCCCAAATCCTATCTACCTGGGATAAGGCCATCGACACCAGCGAAAAACTGCTCGCCAACAGCCGCCAGCAGAAAAAGGCCCTGATGCAGCAACTGCTGACCGGCAAAAAGCGCCTGCGGGATAAGAATGGGGTTCGGTTTAGTGGGGAGTGGAAAGCAACTCCCATCTCTAAAATGGGAAAGGTTTTTTCAGGGGGAACTCCTGATACTAAAGTCAAAGAATTTTGGGGCGGCTCACTAATGTGGTTAACACCAACAGATGTTAGCGCACTCAACTCCAAGTATGTTGATAGCACCAAAAGAACGATCTCTGAAAAAGCGCTGAAAAGTAGCTCTGCCACCTTACTTCCCAAAGGGACCTTGCTAGTTTGCACCAGGGCGACAATTGGCGTAATGGCAATTTCAACATCAGAAATTACAACAAATCAAGGATTTAAAAACATTATTCCAGGCGAAGGGTTCTTAGTTGAGTTCCTATACTACCTGTTGACTTTCAACTCACAAGAGCTGGTCAAAAAATCCTCCGGCTCTACATTCTTAGAGATTTCAAAAAAAGACTTTGAGAAGATAACATTAAAGGTCCCATCATTTAATGAACAACAAAAAATCGCCGTAACCCTATCCAGCGCCGATCGGGAAATCGAGACCCTGCAACAAAAACTCGACTGCCTAAAGCAGGAGAAAAAAGCCCTGATGCAACAGCTGCTCACCGGCAAGCGCCGGGTCCAATTGGAAAGTGCCCAATGACATTTAGCGAAACCCTCGATCTCGACACGCCCATCAGTGAAGCCGATCTGGAATTTATTGAGGACGTGCTACTCAAATACGGCAACGACGATTCGGTGCTGGATATCTGCGAACTGGATGGCTTTCTCACCGCCCTGGTCTCCGGTCCGGAAATGATTCCCCCCAGCCGCTGGTTCTCCGCCCTCTGGGGCGGCCCCGGCAATGAACCGGAGTGGCAGAGCGAGGAGGAGATGCAGCGCTTTACCGCGCTGCTGTTCCAGCTGATGAACAGCAATGCCATGATGCTGGTAGAGACCCCCGCAGAGTTCAGCGCCCTGTTTCGTATCACCGAGCGAGAGGGCGAAGCCCCCTTCGCCATCGTCAAGGAGTGGTGCTTCGGCTATATGCGCGGCGTCGACCTGGGCCAATGGCCCAACCTGCCCGCAGAACTGGATACCCAGCTGCAAACCATCGCCCTACACGGCCGCGAGGAACACCTCGATCACCTCGGCACCCTCACCGATACAGAGCACCAGCACAGCGTCACTCAAATAGAACCCGCCGCCCGCGCCCTGCACCGCCACTGGCTGCAACAGCGCGCCCCGGAACTCTCAACCAATTCCGGCCCCCACCGAGCAGAACCCAAAACCGGCCGCAACGACCCCTGCCCCTGTGGCAGCGGTAAAAAGTTCAAACGTTGCTGTTTGCACTGATAGCACCGCCGCTAGAAAATAAAATTGGAGAAGGCACAATTAATGATTTTTTGGAAAATCATCAAAGCATCTAGCAAATAGATAACAGGTAATTTTTCTTAAACTGCGCAACTAGCAAGTGCAAATCCAAACTTAAGGAAATTTAGATGGACCTAAGCAGCAGCCATATTGAAACAGCCTACCTTTACTTAAAGAGCTATGTTTATTATGAGAATCTAAATCTATTTGCAAAGTGCAGAGTAGCAAAATTTGAGAGTGAGATAGAGAACCTCAATTTTGTTAGCGAAGAAGTATTCGCTATCGTAAGTGGAAGTACAAAAGGAAATGAAATCCTTGAGAAACTAATCCATCAAATTGATTATCATCTACTTCCTAAGGTAGTACAGAGACAGGAGGATCTCCAACAGAATAATCACAACGAAGATAATGGGCTTTTTATAAGCAATGTGCGCAATTCTGAAGAATATCAAGTCTACAAAGTTAATTATTTCATTAACTTACCAGTAAACCTACACATTATTGACATGCTCTGGTGCCTTTTTGCTGGCCCGGCGCTCGAAGCCCAAATGACAAAAGATAGTTATGGCAACAGGATGCATCTATCGGCCTTAAACTACGCCAATGATCAAAGAGGCACCAAAGGGCAAGAAATTTTCAAACGATATATAGAGCAATATAATCAATGGCGAGACCAAGCCATTCAGGAAGCCGAAAAAACATCCAAAGATGGAGATGATGTTGCACTTCTATCACTAGACTTAAAGTCATATTTCTACAACATAGATCTTAGCTTTGAAGCCGTCAGAGATGTAATCAAACAACACTATAAAAATGACAAAAACCGCTACAGCTTATCTATTCAACTTACAGACATTCTAGAGAAAATTTATTGCCAATATTACAAAGTAATCCAGCCTCACCGCGAAAAAACGCATACGACCAGCTCCAAACAAGGAATTCCAATTGGGCTTCCATCTTCATCAATTATTGCAAACTGGTATTTATCTGAATTTGATTCGATGATTGAAAATCAAGTACGTCCGGCATACTATGGGCGATATGTTGATGATATTATTATGGTTTTTAAGCGCCCCCAAATTGACTCAAAAAACCAAATACAGTCTTTTATCAGTCAATACCTAAAGGCGGCACTATCAACAACAAAAGGTGCATCTGATTATACCATAAAGATAGGCAAGAATCATCTTCCAATACAGAAAGACAAGTTGATTCTACAATTTTATGATAAAGAACATAGCAGAGCTGGCCTAGATATCTTTAGACAAGAGCTAGATGAACGTAGTAGCGCATTCAAATTCTTGCCTAGCGACCACATTGATCTAGAGCTAGATAAATTTGCATACAATGTACTGTACAATGGGTCAGCCAACAAACTTCGCAGCATTGTGGGTCTGGCAGAAAATGAGACTGAATTATCCAGATACCTTGCTAGCCATATCACAGCTCATAGACTATGCAAATTAGACAAAAAGGATACCGTTCTGCCGCAAACAAAGAAATTTTTTAGCGGCCAAAATGCATTGCAATTCGCGCGCCTATGGGAAAAACTATATCAATACGCCATAATAACTGGAGACTATAACTTCATATCATCCTTCTACAACAACTTAAAAATAGAAATAGAAAAAGTTAAGGTAATAAATTCCAACTCTTATGAAGAGCTTAATTTTGTCACAGAAAAAATTCAAGCCGACCTCAAACAATATAATGAGATATCGCTGGCCATTACTGTAGGGCTACTCGACATCAAACGCCTTCCGCAATTAACATTTGCGTTATTTGAAAATATAGATCAACAGCCCGCCTTCAACTCATCAAGACATTCTCTGAACAGACTAGTCTCATACAACTCTACTTTACATAAATACTCATGGGCATTTAGAAAGTCCAACCTCATCCGTCATCACTTGGTTGCCTGGCCTTTAGCAAATTACTCTAATTATGATGGCGACCTAACTTGCGAACAAAGCATTAGGCAGTCTTCGGACAAAAAGGCAAATCAGAGAAAAGTTAACTTCTCCCCGAGACACCTTCATTTCGATGAGCTGCAACTTTCCACCCTAACCGAATACTTAGATCATGAAAAAAATCTAAACACTTGGCTTCAAGACGCTCTAGAAAAATACCAATGCCAAACTGAAAAAAAATCATTCCCTGTTAAGGTGGAAATTGACGAAGGCCATGATGGTAAAATAAAAAAATCTAAAATCTCCATCAAAGATGACATATCACAAAAAAAACTTAAGATCGCTATCGCAAACCTAATCGTAAAGGATTTAAATATTGAGGCTGCCATCAGAAAAGACCAGCAACCCAACTTATCTTTTACCCGGCAAGAGCAGCTTTATGAAGTTCTGAATTCCTCGATCAGGGAAAATGCCGACATTCTTATAATGCCTGAAGTATCCATCCCCGTAAGCTGGCTTCCCTTTATGGTTACGTTTTCTCGGCGTAATCAAATAGGATTAGTTTTTGGTCTAGAGCATTGGGTGGTTGGCGATAGAGCCTATAATCTAATTATCGAAACATTACCTTTTAAAGAGTTGGGAAAATACAAGACATGCGCCATTACTGCCAGGATTAAGAATCACTATGCCCCTGCTGAACTAGATCTCCTCAAAGCTTTAAGGTTAAACGCCGGTAATACCAAAGCAGACCAGACAGCTTTCTATCACAAAGTGTCATGGAGGGGAGTTTCATTCGCTACTTATAATTGTTTTGAGTTGTCAGATATAACTCACAGAGTCCTTTTTAAATCAGAAATTGACCTACTCTTCGCATGCGTATGGAATAAAGATACAAATTACTATGAGCACATTCTTGAATCCGCTGTCAGGGATCTTCACTGCTATACCGTGCAAGCAAACACATCTCAATATGGAGGTTCTTGCATTCTACGCCCTACAAACACTGCAAGTAAAACCATGCTGTATGTTAAAGGTGGTGACAATTCCTGTGTATTGACTACAGAAGTAGATATTGCAGCACTCAGAGCATTTCACTTTAAATCAACTCCTTCATCAACAGATAGATTTAAACACCTGCCACCGGGATTTAAAAACGAAGCTGTACTAGATCGATAGGCTTATAGAATTTCGCTAAAACGGATTTATGAGAAGTTTAGGATGATACACTCCCCTCCAAAATTCCAAGAAGAATACGCCGCAAAGATCCCCGCCCTGGCCCTGTTATGCAATCTGGGCTGGTCGTTTTTGCCTCCCACCGAGGCCAATGCAGCCCGTAGTGGGCGCCAGGACCAAGTGGTACTCACGGAGATACTGCGCCGGGAGCTGGGCAAACGGACCTTCCATTTCGCCGGTAAAGAGCAGCCGCTCTCACAAAAATCCATCGACCATTTGATTGGCATAGTGTGCAACCCAGCGCTTAACAAAGGGCTGCTAGCAGCCAATGAAGAGCTGTACAACCACCTGCTCTACGGCATTTCGGTGACCGAATTTGTCGATGGCAAAAAAGCCACCCCCACGATTGCCCTGATCGACTGGCACACCATCGAAAACAATCACTTTGCCTTTACCGAGGAATTGAGCGTAACCCGCGCCAGCGGCGTAGAGACCCGCCGCCCGGATATGGTGTGTTTCGTCAACGGTATTCCCCTGGTAGTGATCGAAGCCAAGCGCCCGGATGGCAAGAAAGGGCCCTCTATTGACGAGGGTATCTCCCAGAGCCTGCGCAACCAGCGCCCCGATGAAATCCCAAAATTGTTCGCCTACAGCCAGCTGCTGCTGTCGGTGAACGGTGCCGAGGGTCGCTACAGCACCTGTAATACCCCGGCAAAATTCTGGGCGGCCTGGCGCGAGGAAGATATCGCCGATGAGGAAATGCTGGCGGTCAAAAACCGCCCCCTTTCCAGCGAACAAATCCAAACTCTGTTTAAACAGCGCTCCCCATCAGATCTGGACTGGTACCAGACCCTGATCGCCGGCGGCGAGCTGGCCCTGGGCGGCCAGGATCGGTTGTTGATCAGCTTGCTATCGCCCCAGCGACTGCTGGAGATGGTCCGTTACTTCACCCTGTTCGATAAAAAGGCCGGCAAAATCGTCGCCCGCTATCAGCAGGTGTTCGGCATTAAACGGCTATTGGAGCGTATTGCCCAACGCGGCAATGACGGCGCGCGGGAGGGTGGTGTGATCTGGCATACCACCGGCTCCGGCAAATCCTTCACCATGGTGTTTTTAAGCAAGGCGCTGATCTTCCAGCCGAGTCTCAAACAGAGCCGCTTGGTTATTGTCACCGACCGGGTGGATCTGGAGCGCCAGCTCAGCAATACCTTTGCCAGCGGTGGAGAACTGGCGGGCAAGAAAGACAAAGAAGCAGCCATGGCTACTTCCGGCAAGCGTTTGGCCCAGCAGATTGGCAGCGGCAATGAGCGGATTATCTTCTCGCTGGTGCAAAAATTTACCGGCGCCACTGCCCTGCCGGAGTGTCGCAACGACAGTGCCGACTTGATTGTGCTGATCGACGAGGGCCACCGCAGTCAGGGCGGCGAAAACCATATCCGTATGCGCCAGGCCCTACCCAATGCCGCCTTTGTGGCCTTTACCGGCACACCCCTGCTGAAAGACGACAAAACCACCAATAAATTCGGCCCCATAGTCCATGCCTATACCATGCAGCGGGCGGTGGAGGATCGCACCGTAACCCCACTGCTGTACGAAGAGCGTATCCCGGACTTGAATGTTAATGAGCGCGCAATTGACCGCTGGTTTGAGCGCATTACGGTGGGCTTGAGCGAGGAGCAGCAGGCAGATTTAAAGCGCAAGTTTGCCCGCAAGGGAGAGATTTACACGGCAGACGATCGCATTCGACTGATTGCTACCGATATCGCCACCCATTTTGTTAAAAACATCGATGCGGGCTTAAAAGGCCAGCTGGCCTGCGATAGCAAGGCCACTGCCATCCAATATAAAAAGTACCTGGATGAGGCCCAGCAACACTGGCCAGAAGCGCAGAAATTTGAATCAGCCGTGGTGATCAGTGCACCAGATACCCGCGAGGGCAACGAGGCGGTAGATGAATCCTCGATGCCGGAGGTGGTGAAGTGGTGGAAAGACAATGTGGGCTCGCAAAATGAACAGCGCTACACCCAGGGAGTGATTGAGCGCTTCGATAAAGACGACTCCCTGAAATTGCTGATTGTGGTGGACAAACTACTGACAGGATTCGATGAGCCCAAAAATACGGTGCTGTATATCGATAAGCCGCTCAAGGAACACAACCTGATCCAGGCGATCGCGCGGGTCAACCGCCTGCACCCGGATAAAAAATTTGGCCTGCTAATCGATTACCGGGGCATCCTGGCAGAGCTGGATACCACCATGCAGAAATACCAGGATCTGGCCGCGCGCACCCAGGGCGGTTACGATATCGACGATATCGCCGGGCTCTATAGCCCCATGAGCAGCGAGTACAAGCGCCTGCCCCTGCTGTATAAAAACCTTTGGGGCATTTTCGCCGGTGTGAAAAATAAGCAGGACACCGAGCAACTGCGTCAGGTGATAGTGCCCAAAATTGAACAGCGCAATGGTGAATTGGTCGATATAAACCTAAAAGTGCGCGAGGACTTCTACGAAGCACTCACCCACTTCACCACCTGCCTGAAAGTAGCCCTGCAATCGGCCACCTTCTTCGAAGACAAAAGCTTTAGCGATAGTGATCGCCAGCACTACAAACAGACGGTTAAACAATTTGCCAGTTTGCGCCAATGGGCGCTGCAGCAAACCGGAATCTCTGTGGACTATGACCAATACGCGGCCCAGGTAAAAAACCTGTTGGATAAGCATGTGGTGGGGGTGGAAATCTTAGAGCCCGAGGGTAAATACGAAGTCAATAAAATGGGCAAAGCGGAGCGGCCTGAAGATTGGGAGGAGGACAAAACCCGCAACGAAACCGATATTATTAAAACCCGCGTAACCCGCATGATCGAACAGGAGTTGCGCGACGATCCCTATGCCCAGGAAGCCTTTTCCAAGTTACTGCTGCAAGCCATTGAGGAGGCGGAAAAACTGTTCGATCACCCACACAAGCAGTACTTACTGTTCGAAGCGCTGGAATCCCAGGTAAAAGCCCGCAACCTGGATGAAATCCCCAACGTCTTTGCCGATAACCGCCACGCCCAGGCCTATTTTGGTGTATTCAAGAAAAACCTGCCGGAAGTTTTTGCGGTTGGTGATAGCCAGGTACAGGATAAGTGGATCAAGCTGGCCTTCGAGATCGATACAATGGTTGCCCAGTCCGTAATGGAGCACTCCATCAGCCCGCAAAATATTGAGAAGGATATCCATAAAAAGCTGATGCCCAAATTATTTATGGAGTGCAAATCCATCGGCAGTGGTATGGTGCAGGCCAAGAAAATGGTGGAGATGATCCTACAGATCACCCGCGTTGGTTTAAGCGGAGACTAACCTCGGCATGAATGTGCCCATTACTTCCCCCCCAACTAACCCCAACTCTCGGCAACTGAGCTTTGCCTATGGGGATGAGCGCATCACTTTTGAATGCCTACCCCGCTCCCAGGCCAACGGGCGAGTGCTGATCAAAGTGCATCCCGACTGTCGTGTGGTGGTCAGCGCACCGGAACCTATCGATAACGATGCGGTATTAAAAGCGGTAAAAAAACGCGGGCGCTGGATTTACCAGCAGCTACGAGATTTCCGCAAAGCGCTGGAATATATAACGCCACGGCAATATATCAGCGGCGAGAGCCACTACTATCTGGGCAAGCAATATCTGCTGAAAGTGATTGAACCTGAAGACACCCAACAACAGGTGAAATTACTGCGCGGCAAGCTGGAAGTATCCGTGCGTAAAAAAGATCCCGAAAGAGTGCGCCTGCTTTTGACGGAGTGGTATAAGGCGCGCGCCAAAGAAATTTTTCACCGCCGCCTGGATACTCTGCTTGAGCAGACCCTGTGGGTTTCCGGGCGCCCACCACTGCGTATCCTCAGCATGAAAACCCAGTGGGGCAGCTGCTCACCGCAAGGGCGTATTACCCTCAATCCCCACCTGGTAAAAGCACCACGCCAGTGCATCGACTATGTCATTTTGCACGAGCTCTGCCATATCGCCGAACACAACCACGGCGAGCGATTTTACCGTTTAATGAATCAAGTGATGCCCAAGTGGGAAGGCACGAAAAACAAGCTCGATGCTATGGCGAATTTGATTCTGGGTGATACCCTGCCCCACTCTTTTAACCGATAATATTTTTAACTTTCGTATGGAATCGACCGCCACTTCAGGGAAAGATGAAATGAGTAAAACAGCGTGGGTGACCAGTGCTATCTCCCAAGCGGATACCCTTTGGCAAGATTCGCGGAAATCGATCGAGGGTAAATCTTTTAGCGACGTGCAGGATTCTGACGGGCTCCAGTATGTGGATCTGGTGATGGAAGGCGGTGGCATGTTGGGGATTGCCCTGGTGGGCTACACCTATATCCTTGAGAAGGCCGGCATACGCTTTCGCAAGGTTGCGGGCACTTCTGCAGGTGCCATCAATGCGCTGTTTTTAGCCGCTGCAGGCACACCGGGCTCATGTAAGAGTGCAAAGTTACTGGATATTATGGCTAAGGCGGACTTTGCCAGCTTTGAAGACGGCGAACGTTTTGCGCGCAAAACAGTACAACGCCTGCTTAAAGGCAAAGGGCTTTTTAGTAGCCTGGCCCTGCATCCGTTCGATTCTCTACGAACCTGCAAGCAACTGTTGCGAGAAAAAGGCCTCAATCCTGGCGATGCTTTTACCCAATGGCTACAAGAGGAACTGCGCCAGCTGGGCATTACCAATACGGCACAACTCAACCAGCGTATCAATCAGTTTCCCACCCTTCACTACCGGGGGGAGCCCGATCCCATAGTAGGCAATGCAGAAGTCGCTTTGGTTGCGGCGGATATTACCACTGAAACACGAGCCGTATTCCCAGCCAAGGCACCGCTCTATTTTAGTAACCCGGATGTGGTGAATCCCGCCGAGTTCGTCCGGGCTTCCATGTCTGTGCCGGGCTTTTTCAAACCTTACACTGTGAAGGATATTCCCCAGCTGGATGAATGCAGTTCAGTGGCTGAGAACTGGCGCAGTATAAAAGGGATTGGCGATCCCAGGCTGTTCTTTAAAAATGGTTTCCCTAAAGAGATTCAGTTTGTTGATGGCGGCCTGGTATCCAACTTCCCCTTTGATATCTTCCACAAGCCAGTCGGTACTCCCAAGCTACCCACTTTTGGTATCAAGCTGGAGGTGGACCACTACCAGCCCAGGTCTGACAAGGTGGGGCGCTTTGCCATGGGGCTAATCAATACCTGCCGTAATATGCTCGACAACCATGTGCGGGCAAGCCTGAATGCGGAGTACCACACACTGGTAAAAGAGATCGCTATAGAACCGATGACCAGCGGTGAGCACCCCCACTGGCTGGACTTCGCAATGCCAGGAAAACACTGTGAGCACTTGTTCTTATCGGGCGTTAGAGCTGCGATTGAGTTCTTAAGCAGCGGTTTCCAATGGGAGGATTATCTGGTTCTGCGCCAACCGGAAGTCTTCTTCTCAGGGGAGCAACTGGCTTAAAAGAAGAAAGCCGGGTAGAACTACCCGGCCAGGGCTGTTATTAAGTGGTCAGAAAGAACGACGGCGGTAACTGCGATAGTCGGCCTGCCAAAAGTTACGCTTGAGAGATTTCTCCAGATGCTCATGGCTCACTTTGGGCGCAACTCCATCGAGCTGTGCCTGGGCAGCCACAGCCCTGGCGATATCAATGCTCACCTCTCGAATATCATCCAATTGTGGCAATAACGCGCCCTCCCCCTGCTTCACCACTGGCGCCTGCTCTGCCAGGGCATTGGAGGCTGCCATCAACATGCCGTCGGTAACCCGCGTGGCATTCGCGGCAATCACCCCAAGGCCAATACCCGGGAAAATATACACATTATTGCATTGGGCCACCGGGTGGTGATGTCCATCAATTTCCACTGCGGCAAATGGGCTGCCGGTAGCCACCAGCGCCTCCCCCTTGGTCCAGGTATATATTTCTGTAGGGGTCGCTTCAGCGCGGGAGGTGGGGTTTGACAGCGGCATCACCAGCGGGCGCTCATGGCCCTTCTGTAATGCCTCAATCACCTGCTGGTTAAATAAACCACCCTGTCCGGATACGCCAATAAGAATACTCGGCTTTACCTTGCTAATCAGGCTTTGCAGGTCTGATTCGGCTGCCCCATCCAAGATATCCGGAGACTGGGCCAGTGCAGCCTGGAAATCGTGTAACCCCTTCATATCAGAGGTTACCAACCCATAGCGATCGAACATAAAAATGCGCGAGCGCGCATCTGCATCGCCAAGGCCAGCCTGCACCATAGCGGACACTACCTGCTCGGCAATTCCACAACCGGCGGAACCGGCACCCACAATCAGAACCCGCTGGGCCGTTAATGGCTCCTGCCAGGTTTTGCAGGCGGCCAGAATGGTCCCCAGAGTGACAGCGGCGGTGCCTTGGATATCATCATTGAAACAGCAGATTTGATCCCTGTAGCGTTGCAACAGTGGCATGGCATTGGTCTGGGCAAAATCCTCAAACTGTACCAACACCTTGGGCCAGCGACGCTTTACCGCCTCAATAAACTGCTCTAAGAACTCATCATATTCCTCTTGGGAAATGCGCTCATGACGCCAGCCCATATACATGGGGTCGCCGAGGAGGGTGCGATTATTGGTGCCAACATCCAGGGTGACGGGAAGTGTATAAGCCGGGCTGATACCACCACAGGCTGTGTACAGGGATAGTTTTCCGATAGGAATACCCATTCCACCAATACCCTGATCGCCAAGACCGAGGATACGCTCACCATCGGTCACTACGATAACCTTGACGTTTTCCTTGGTAGCGCTTCGCAAAATATCATCAATATATTCACGGTCTGGGTAAGAGACAAACAGACCGCGATGATTGCGGTAAATGTTAGAAAATTCCTCACAGGCTGCCCCTACGGTGGGCGTATAGATGATCGGCAGCATCTCATCAATATGATGCTCAATCAGGTAAAAGAACAGGGTTTCATTATCGTCCTGAATCCCTCGCAGATATATGTGCTTGTCCAGCCCCGTCTTACATTGCTGGTACTGTAGATAAGCGCGCCGAGCCTGCTCCTCAATCGTTTCGACATTATTTGGCAGAAGCCCGGCCAGGTTGAATTCAAGTCTCTCCTCTAAAGTGAAGGCACTACCTTTATTCAACAGTGGCATCTCCAACAGGGAGGGACCGGCGTGGGGGATATAGAGTGGACGCTTTTCGTTGTTGCTCATAAACCTGCTTTAAGTCTGATACGGCAGATGGAGTAAATTGCGCTCAGCTTTTGCAATCTGACTAAATTAACTAATGCGGGTCAGGATTGTGCGCAAACCTGCCAATCCAGTGGGGCATGGAAGACTATCCATTGTTCCGCGATATAACAAGACCCACCCTTCGGCCTACCCGCCCCTAAAAAAACGCCGCTCAACTATGCTAGCTGTATTTTCACCTAAGGAGGCGGTACCGAAATCAATATCGGCGCCACTCATTTTCTGCCCAGGCAATGGAGCGCCCGGCATGCAAATAAAAAAACTGCAAAGTATTCTGATCGCCCTGTCAGTCGCGTCAGGCCTATATAGCTGCGGAAAAAATAATGGTGAGGTTGAGGAGCAACCTAATAAAAAGAACGAACAAGCCTCACAGGAAAAAAATCAGCGTGAGGTACTTACCGCCATGGCACCGGAGATCAAAGCAGAGATAGAGGCCCAGGAAAGTTCTGACAAACGTATCGCACGCAATGTCTATTTTGGCGATACACATGTCCATACTGGCTGGTCTGTCGACGCGGGGTTGGACGGCGCAATACTCACCCCGGACGATGCTTATCAGTTTGCGCTGGGAAAGGAAGTTACTTCCAACAGCGGACTCAAAGCAAAATTAAACCGACCTTATGATTGGTTTATGATCACCGATCACTCCGACGGCATGGGCGTTATTAGTGAGATAGTCGCTGGCAACCCGGAGATGATGTCCGACCCCACCCTTAAACGCTGGCACGATGCTCTCGCCTCCGGCAGCGAGGAAGCCACCAATGATGCCAAGAGCGAGGTCATTGTTCTCCAGTCCCAAGGCAAACTCCCCAAACAGGTAATGGACCCCAAGTGGATGCGTACCGCTTGGGAGAGAACCGTTGACGCCGCAGAGCGCTATTACAAACCCGGTGAGTTCACTACTTTTATTGCTTTCGAGTGGACGGTCAATGCCGATGGCGGTGATAACCTGCATCGCAACGTCATATTTCGCGATGGAGCCGATCGCACCAAATCACTGATGCCATTGACTACTTTCGACACCCAGAACCCGGTAAAACTCTGGGAATGGATGAAGGCTTATGAGGATAAAACTGGTGGGCGAGTATTAGCGATTCCACACAACGGCAATATGTCCAATGGGCGCATGTTTATCGAGAAGCAGTTTGACGGCTCTCCCCTAACTCCAGAGTGGGCTCGGCTTCGTGCGCGCTATGAGCCACTCTATGAACTTGTTCAGGTAAAAGGGCAGAGTGAGTCTCACCCTGCCCTTTCTCCCGAGGATGAATTCGCTAATTGGGACCTTTGGGACCGCGGTAACCTAATCCTGAAACCCAAACCTCCCGGTGCCTTACAGTACGAGTATTGGCGCGAGGCTCTCAAATCCGGACTGCGCTTGGAGAAAGCCCTGGGCACCAACCCTTTTCAATACGGTGCCAATGCAGGTACAGACACTCACACAGGCCTCTCCACTCCTGATCAGGATAATTTCTACGGTAAGTTCAAAACCCTGGAACCCAGCAATAAACAACGCTGGGCCTTTCCCTTGTTGAAAGGGGTTGGTGGCGAGTACTTTGGATGGGAGCAAGCCGCTTCGGGCATCACTGGTGTATGGGCTAGAGAGAATACCCGCGAAGCCATCTGGGATGCAATGAACCGCAAGGAGACCTTCGCCACCACAGGTCCCCGGATTTCCGTGCGCTTCTTTGGCGGTTATGACTATACGGATGCAGATATCAAAGGAGACATAGTGGCGAATGGCTATAAAAAAGGGGTACCGATGGGGCAAAAGCTGCCTCCCGCCACCGAGGAGCAAAAAGCGACCTTTCTTGTAGCTGTATTGAAAGACCCTCAAGGAGCTAACTTAGACCGAGTGCAAATCATTAAAGGTTGGCTGGATGACAACGGGCTCACAAGGGAAAAGATCTTTAATGTAAAGTGGTCCGGTGGGCGCAAAATAGACAGTGCCGGTAAGATTCCACCTGTAGGTAACACCGTTGATCTGGACACAGCCAAATACTCGAACACTATTGGCGAACCCCAGCTGATTGGGCTATTCAAAGACCCGGAGTTTAACCCCAAGCAAAGCGCTGTCTACTATTTGCGCGCCCTTGAAATACCGACACCTCGCTGGACGCTCTACGATAAGGTGCGTTTTGGCATTGATATGGACGAGAAGGTGCCCCTCATTCAGCAAGGGCGCGCCTTCAGCTCACCAATCTGGTACTCGCCGCAGTAAGCATCGAAAAGATTGCATTACTATTTGATAGAAATAGCAATCTTAACTTCGTTAGGGCTTGCATAGTGCTCAAAATCAGTAGTGTAAGCTCGCTCATGAGGGCAGTCCGGTGCTGAGAAATGACCCCACACTTCCCCCCAGAGATCGATAACTGCCTGGGGCATCTCACCCTGTGCGCCAAATACAAGGTACTTGCCTGGCTCTATATGAACTGTTTTAAAGTCTTCTGACATCTCCGTAGAAAGCATGTCGGAGCAGGCAAAGACATCAAACAAGCCCGTGTGGTCTGACTCATAGTTGGTATACACACCATACACCTTGGGAGTGCCACGCAATTTTGGTGCGGCTTCTGCGCCAAACTTATCCCAAAGGGGGGTAATCTTTGCAGTGCCCGGATCTGCCTCATTGGCATTCTTGGTTCTTGTACTAAGCCCCACAAGATCAAAACCTTCAATCTGCTCAACAACCATAGCCATTCCGGATTATCCTCATTATTAATATCGTTAGCATAACAACCTACCGTGAACCTCAGTAGATCGCAATCTTACTGGCTTCGAACATCTATATGTCGAATGATTCCCCTATCGACAATTACAAACTCTACGCCAGACATTTTGACAGTTTCACCCTCTTGAGTAGTGCCCTCAAAGTCAAAATCAAAACGAATAATGCCGGGTTTAACCTCCTCCACTATATTTACAATCCATTCTAACTTGCTATAAGAGCCATGATGGACCCTTTGCATCACCATAATATCTTTCACACCCAGATAGAGTGCGCCATCTCGCGCACAGAATGTGGAAGACTGATCAAATAGATTTTCTATCTCGACAAAATTACTCTGATTTGAAAGGTCAAAGTAATGTTTTGCCAATTCTAATGCCTCTGACATAAACTCACCGTCTTACAAGAATGAAAACCAAGCTATAAATTAATCATCAGTAGGTGCATACTGCATTAAAAAATGTACCGCATCTGTGTGCTGGTTTGGAGAAAAGCACTTCATATCAATACCTCGAAACAGCTTATCCTCAACACCTACAACTTTCTTAAGCCACTCTTTATCAGTCAAAATCGCCACGGCACATATATTTGAGATGCCAACCTCAAATAGGTACTTGAACTTCTCTACAACTGCCGAAAACTCCAGGCCATCGAATGACTCTATTTCTTCGTAAATTGTGATCTTTTCATATTTCTCCCCAAGGGCTTTCATCTGGTCAAATGCCTCAGAAATATCACTTTCAGTAATATCTCCAGATATTTTGAATGCAAGGGCATTAGGTATACCGATATCAATGGTTGTAATCATTTGTTTATTCCTAATTTGAGGTCAGCAATGTCCGAACCCTTTAACCGGGATAGATAGCGGCCAGCCTCTTAAACTTAAAGCTATCTACCACCTTTTCGTTAAAAAATAATTACTGAATAGACTGCCATTGTGCTTTCAGGGCATTGACAAATAGTTTATCCCTACCATCTACGCCAGAAACATAGAGGATGAAGTCACTACCATCCTTCCTAAGGATGGTGACCGTAGTATTATCCTCCAAGCCCCCCCATTCAACCTGGATATCTTCTACTTTGTCATAAGTCGCCACTTCTTTCTGTAATACCCCTTCCTCTTTCCAATAAGAAAATACATGACGTTGAGTGAAGCCGTTCCCATCATCTCTCACAAATAAAAGGGCATCACTATAAAAATATTCAACTTCATCTTTTGGTTTTATTATCCCCTGTCTTTGCATAAACTTAATGTTATCAGCCGAAATTTCGCTGCCATCTATTACCGCTTCGCTCGGAGTCAACCCAACTTCGCCTCCTATTTGAATCACATATAGAGGCAGGCCAAGTAAAATCAATAGAACATGCCTAATACCCCAGCGGGAATTATTTATCTCTGCAGATGATTTGGCACCATTAACAAAAATCATATAATTTGCTAGAGGCAATATAGCTAATGCACTTATCAGCAAGGATAGCAAGACGTAATCTGTAATATGTCCTAAAATCGACGAGACTAGAAAGATTATAGCCAATAGGATTGCCAATTTTTTACCAGGCAAGTGAGAAACACCAAAACGGTTTACGCTATCCTCTTTTAGATTGTTCCAAAGGGGGAAATACCAAAATTCGTTAAATATCCCTCTGGCAACCGGCATGATTGCGCTGTTCTCCTGTACCCGAATATACTTAAAATTCCTATAGAACCAATAGACACCAAATAATCCAAAAGTAAAAATCCACATCGCTATCAACTTACCTAGAGAAACTGGGTAATAAATCGCGTCTTGTTTAACTGGATTTTTCCACCTTTCATAACGCCACATAAAAATAAGCAGCACATAGAAAGATGCATATATATAAATAAATGTGGCGACAGACAACTGAGACACCAACCCCCCTTCGCCCTCATTTACTATAGAAGAATTTGTATACCGTTTGTAGACACCATAGCTCAAGTGATTTTCTACCCTTTCAATTGCCTCAATGTAAGACTTGTAATCTTCAGCCTTAACATGATCAATCTTGCTTTGGTATGAATACTCTAACCTCAGTTTTTTAGTGGCTTCCTGATAATCAACGGTATTCTTGAAGTGGAAAAATTTGTTATCTTCCTCAAAAAACTCATTATCAAAGGACCAATCATCCCCTTCAAAGTTGACTTCGATGATCTGCTCGATTAGCTCCGGATACAATAATTCTAGAGGGTGCCGCCTATTCCTATCATCATATTTTGAAATCGCCGAACTGACAATATTTGCATAAAAATCAACTTCATACCGCTCTCTTTCAGGCTTATTCTCCCAGAACTCTTCAATCCTATATTGCTCGGTATAAGAAAAAATATTCCTCTCAAGATCATCTTCAAATTCAACTATAGTTTCAACTTCAATACCAGGATAATAGCCTTCAAAAAATTCCAGATATCCATTCTGAATTGAGTCTCGCCCATTACTCGCCAAGCCTCGCCTTTGTCTTTCAGCATTCCATCCATAATTAACAGTCTTTGACTTAAATGCTACAGAGCCTTCAGTAGGAATATTGAACTCATCCTTTACAAACACACCAAATTTTGCAAAAGTCGGGTGCATTTCTGTTAAGTTATCGACGCCAGGTCTTAGTACGAGTGCTTTTCCATAGTCTGGTTGGTGGATTGTATCTAAAGCACCATGCTGATAGCTTCTAGTCGGGTCTACCCAGTACTCTTTACCCTCAAACTCAAAATAGGTAATGACATGATCAAAGGATCTGACACTAGGGATTTTATTCTTTAACTTTGACTCCGTATTAACTAACGCAGGATAACCTATAACTCCTAACTCTTTTAGTAGAGTAAGAAATAGTACGGTTTTATCTTTACAGTCACCATAGCGGTTTCTTAATGTCTCACTCGCCAATCTGGGCTTATGCGAATTTTCCCCCAACTCTATTCCTAAATAACGCACCTCATCCTGAACAAACTTTAGTGCAGCCGATATCTGGGAACCCTTATCTGATGAGTTTGATTTTATATTATCTGCTAGCTTCGAGATATCTTCATTAATATGATATACATCCTCATACAACCCTCTCCCCCAAATACCAACATCTTCCCATGTCTCAGACTCACTAAAGTAAACAGCCCCCCATGGACTAAACCAGGAGGGAGTATCATCATCAGACTTCAAAGGGTCAATTTTACTATCCTGTAAAATAAACTCATTGGCATCACCTAGATTCCGTCGTTTTAATTCTAAATCACTATTTACGATCGAGTACTGGAGAGGATTTGGCTTTTCCCAAAGTATGCGAAGAAAATGACTTTCTAATGGAACAGACCAGTTAAGATTGAAACTATAAGCAAATAGCCCTTGATAGACAGGGTTCATTCCCGAGCGAGTATAGCTATACTCTACAACATCCCCTACCCTAATGTCATCCAGAAGAATATTTAATGTTATTTGGCCACTATAAATCAATTCACTCATTTCTTCTTCACGCTGTATGTAATCCATACGCGCTGTATTGATTTTATTTAACACTTCTCCATTTCGTATAACATTAATAGAGTGCAGAACTACTTTTTGATAGACAGGATCATAGTTAATGCTAATCTGCGAACTCTCATCTACTCCCTCTTGATTAATAATGTTTTCAGCCATCCGGAAGAAATAATCTGGCGCCTTCTCCTCACCCACCTTAACTTGTGTATCTAACAGCAAGTAATGAACTCCATTCTGAATTTTGTCATTTGGAGTCTTACTTACTTCAGGAATAACTACATTTGTTACCCATCCTGGTACAGGTGAGGTTGCAACTTCCTCCTCAGCCCAAATTTTTCCAGCCCCACTCAACAAACAACCAATTAAAACCACTTTTACTAACGAAACAATTCTAATATTCATCTTTCTTTTTAAAGTGTAAAAATACTCACCAACAAAAATGACAACAAATCTACTACCAACTCAAAGTTATTGTTCTCACTACCACTCAAAAGCAGCCTGAAATACCGCCTCACCTGGAACTAAAATACCAACTACCACCCACTTAAGTTGACATCTTCGATTAAAGTATTATCGATTTCCAATCGAATACGGCAAAAACCTTAAACAACATGGTCGACCTCTTATGTTTGCAATAAAACAAATACCACGTAATTTATCATCTCTAAGTTAAAAAATATACTTTTTAACTTCTCGAAACCATCCACAACTGTAACAATTATTCAAAAATTGAATATATCCAGATTATATATGCACACAAGCATCCCTATTAATAAGTAGCAACCCTAAACTGAAATGCCCAGACATATTTCTATCGGTAAAAACAGTTCAGCATTCTGAGGTTATGACTTTGAAACTTGTATTTCTACCTGGCCTGGATGGCACTGACATCTTATTTAACGACCTGATAAAAGCACTCCCCAAGACACTAAATTACGAGGCAATTTCCCTCCCAGAATTAGAAGGACAAGACTACTCAGAACAAGCAGTATCACTAGAAAAAATGACAAAGGAAGAAATCCTTTTTCTGGTTGTGGAGTTCTATTCCGGCAGGTTAGCCTATGAGCTATGCCAATTAACAGAGAATAGAGTAAAAGAGATTGTCTTTATTGTCAGCTTTGTCTCACCACCATCAGCCATATCCAGATTTTCTAAATGACTGTCAGTTTGAATTATGAAACCCAACTTCGTAGGCCGATTGATAGTCAACTTCTCAGGCTTCAATGATTGTGACACAGACGAAAAATCTCAGCAGCTTTTTCAGTCATTGAAGCAAACGAATACAGATATACTAAAACAACGATTTATAAATATTACAAAAATAGACACACCAATTCGAAAATTCAGCATAGCTTCGGTTTATATCCGCCCTGTGAATGACTATTTAGTAGTCAAAGAGACTAATTAAAACTTTGAGCTTTCTATTAGAGTCCCTGGAGGTTATTAGTTTGCCAGGCGGACATTTTATCTCGCAATCTAAGTCAGTTGAATGCGCAGGGATTATAGAACTTACTGCTTATTTAGCACTCAATACCAACAATCACTACTTGTCAGGGTGATAATTGGCACGGCTTCAAAAACTACTAATTTAGCCCATCTATTACTCACATGAGAGTGCTCCTAAATTTTATTAGCAATTAGCGCCAAAGCAATTGTATCGCTCCAATTACCAATACACTTAGAGCCAACAAGAAAATATATGTACTTTTTGAAAAAAATTTTACAGGTATTTAGGCAGGCAATTCCTGCCTAAATAAAGTAGATAAGATTTAATAGAAAGGCCCCATTAGAAAAATGCTCTTAGGGGCCTTTCTATCCTACACTCCTCGACTCACCAATAAGGTGATACAAAAGAGGTCAACCTTATTAGGGCATGGCGCATTGACGATCTGGATATGGGAAGCTCTCATTCAGTGTTCTGTAAGAAGAGCCTGCATCAAGAATCCAATCAAAACCTATCACAGTAGGATTGGTTACTCCAGCGGTTAACGGTCCCTTAAACAAACCATCAAACAAATCATTTTTTGCACGCCAGTCTTTCCATAGCACAAAACCTGATGATGTAGAGAAGTTATCAAAGAAACGGTATTTGTCCTCACTCCCAATAGATCTTGGTAACGGTGGTGCACACAACATCCATTGATGATTACCGTCGATGCTTTTGAAGGCACCAGCAACAAGATTATCAGCGCTTAATCCATTAAAAATAGACTCGCTCAAACCTTGAGTCCTGGCTAATGCTTTCAGCCCCTCCGTATCCAGCAAGGCTAGTTTCGCCAAAGTAATGGCATTTGCTACTACTGGATATTCACTCACACTGTAGTCGCCATTACCATCCAGGCGCATCTCTGCTGTGACTCGATAAGCCATATCTGGGATTTTAACCAAATGCTGAGTATTGGATTCATTTTTCGAATACCAGGTATTCAGCGCAGTATCGGTCATGGGTGCATCAAGCAGGTCGAGTAACTCCTTGAATTCGGTGGGCAGCACATCTTCCACCTCTTCAATCGCATACTCCTTTACCTCCCCTTTTAACCCATCAATTGCCTTTCGGAGCTCTTCTCTGGCATTGCGTACCGTAAGAGGAATTGGCGCATTATCAAGAACCGTCAAAACATCAGACAGGGAATCGATCATACTATCGACATTTTGCCAAATATCACAAACTTGCGATGGTACCCCAATAAAAGTTGGGCCATAACAATATACCCAATCAGTTAAAGGATCTACACTACTAGCATTCTTATCCATGGTATTTACCATCATGGTAGCGGTAGTGCGTGTATATTCCAACATTGCAACATCAACCCCTGATTTCCACATCTCAAATTTGGACTGGATCGGGCTAACATTACTATTCAGAAGCTGCAAAAGATCGATGGCGGCATCTGCAATGGCATGCAGATTTTTCTGTGCTTTTTGCATTTCCGCATGAGCTTCTCTAGCATCCTCAATATTTTGTTTAGCCAAATCATTGGCTTCTTCTTCTAGATCATGAATAACTTTAAGCGCTGCATATTCGCTGGCGTGAACAGTCTTTGCAAGGCTCTCGCATACATCTACATCATCTGAGATGAGCTTATCAGCCTGCATACTGATTATCATTTTTTCTGATTCCGCCTCACGAACCCAAAAATGATCTACAACATTGTGATCTAAAGATACACGCATCTTCCAATCATATTTTTTGTCATTAATAAGAGGAATAAAAATATTACTTGATGCAATAGGAATAAATGGTGCCTGAGTGTTTTCTCGTGCTAAATTCAAAACATCTGTAACACCATCAATCATATATGTTAGATGTCTAGGGTATCTACTATTAAAGGGGACTTCGCTCTCTATTTTTCTATGCTGCTCATAGAGGTATTGGTCTGAGAAAAGTTGATGTGCTGAAATATCAAAATCTCTCGCATACCAGTGCTCATCACCATCACCATCAAATAGACTCCCCGGGTTCAAAGCTAACTTTACCAGGTCCTCTACACCATCAACACCCAACATGTTAGCAATAGGATCAAGGTCAATTGACTTGTCAATCAGACCAGCGGGGTCAATTGTTTTAAGGGCAAACTCACAACCTTTTGCCGTTACTTCTGTGCGCCAGTCCAGCTGGGCCTTCTCTAACTCATGCTTTTTGTTGACCAGCTTGGCATGTGAGCTTTGCACCTTATCTAAGGCATCTGCTACCCCATCAAAGCCACGCCCCTCAAAATCAAGCCTGTACTTTAGTAAGTTATTACTTATTGATTGAGCTTTATCGATACCTATATTGACTTCATCAATAAAATCATTGGCAATGTTATTCAGATCACTAGCCATTGACTCCGGCATCTCATAACCAGTCCAATCCTTAATAAGGTATTGGGTTACCCATACATCAATGGTGTGCCAATAGCCATTTGCATCAATCGCTTGGTTATATAGCTGTTCCCTGAACTTTGAAATTGAAGCCAAGTGAGATGCCAGGGGGTTTTTTCCATACTGTTCTGTTGGAATATCAGCATAAATAAGCTTGTCTCGAAGAAACTCAAACAGCTCATCATCATTGAGATCAATTCTTTGGTGAGGCTCACCGAGGACCTTTCCGAGGTGATCACGCAGAATAGGTACCCTGGAATCAATGTAAGATTCAAGAGCTATATGGCGCTTTTCATTTAAACTTTCACCATCAAAAATAGCAAAAATATCACCCGAGTACTGGTTTACATAGGTGTGAGCGAATACATCCGCTGAGGCATGCCCGAGGTATCCATAGATATAAGCTTTTCCTATATTAGAGGTGTCCTTCTGGGTCAGCAAGTACTTTAGCCAATCGTCTGTGTTATAACGCGTGCTATCCTCTTGAACTATCGCATCACCAGCCTCATTTTTATCCAGTGCTCCAGGGTGAACGCTGGTCTGCCCAACTACAAAATCGGGAGAAGCATCGGGCCCAATATTGCCAAGCAGATAAGCGGACTGATTCTTCAGGATCGCTGAAGAAACATCATCTGGAACATCGATATCATAGTAATTATTATTGATTTCAAAAGTCAGCTTGCCATCATCAGCAAGATCATTGATTACTTGTTGACCAACAAATACATGACTCTTTAACTTAAAAGCCCAGCTCTGATTAGTTGCCAACAACCCCAAAAGAAGGCAGGCAAACTGCCCCCCTATCCCCTTTTTTCTAGCAAACATCCGGTATACTTCTTAATGATAAAAGAAGGATTGTATCAAGCTTAGGATCTTATATATAGTTAAAGATTAACTGTTCATCCTTTATCCATAGCCTACAAAATTTATAAGGCGAACAAATTTTACACAGACTTATAGGGTAGGTCTGTTTAATTAGACATTCAGCAATAATTTGGTTTAAATTTTCAACATTCTTAATATAATTTAAATACTGATCAAATTCGTGAATTAATTACTTGTTTGGATGATAATTAGCACTACTCCAGACATTATTGATTTCATCCGCCTGCTGTTGGGCATTAAAGTGCTCCCAAGTGATACCATTAACATCCTTTTCTTGGGTAAAAGCGGTTGCAGCCGGATCTTCCCATCCCAAGTGCCTAAGAGTCCCAGATCTGCACTTTGGGTCTTTGCGGACAGATAGGTTCAGTGAGTCGGTGCGCCATAAAGCATATTCACCGGCAACATAAGAGCACGGGGCGCAGTTTAGGCGAGTACTATAATCTTGTACTGTTTCCTCAATTCTATCAGTGGACAGTGCTATATGTAGTTTTTTCATGCTTTGCTCTTTAGCCAGAGTGTTTTCGGAAAAGTCAGTTACTTCCTGCGGCACCCGCTTCGAGTTGCTTTTGTACTTTATCCAGGTTAAAAGACCCCGGTACTTGACTGGGAGGGTACTCCTTCATCGTTTGTAAGAATTTGGCAGCGAGCTGCTGCATCGGCACCAGCACAAAAGCTCTGTCAATAAACCAATCGTTATAGGTATTGGAGTTATGCTGCGCTTTTTCGAAAGGGTCCTGACGCAGGTTAAATAGAAGAGGAACCCGCAATTCCGTAAAAGGTTCACGCCAGACTTCAAAACCCTTTCCGCGGTTTTCCAGGAAAATGGCCTTCCAGGGTTCATAACGCATGGCTACTATCTGTCCATCGTCGTTCACATAGATAAATTCCTTGCGAGGTGATAGCTTTGCCTTGCCGGTGAAGTAATCCATCATATTGTAACCATCGACATAGTTTCGATATTGCCGACCTTCCAGCTCCACCCCTGACTTTAATTGCTCTTTAATATTGGGATTTCCACCTGCAGCAGCCAGAGTAGGCAACCAGTCTTCATGTGAAACAATACCGGTTAATGTGGTTCCTGCCGGGAATTTACCCGGCCAGCGTACAAAGGCAGGGACCCGATAGGCCCCCTCCCAGTTTGAGTTCTTTTCACTGCGGAAGGGGGTAGTCGCTGCATCAGGCCATGTATTGAAATGAGGACCGTTATCGGTTGAATAGAACACGATGGTATTATCGGCAATTTGCAGGCGATCCAGCAGGCTGAGTAACTTCCCTACCAGGATATCGTGCTCCACCATACCGTCCATATATTCATTACTGTTCGGGCCCGCCAGATTTGTATGCTCCTCCCGTACATGAGTGCGAAAGTGCATTCGGGTGGCATTCCACCACACAAAGAATGGCTTTCCGTCCTGGTGAGCACGCTCGATAAAGTCTATGGCCGCAGCAAGAGTCTCATCATCAATGGTTTCCATCCGTTTCTTGGTCAGTGGGCCGGTATCTTCAATAGTGCCCCCAGCGAAGGACTTTATGACTCCACGAGGACCAAACTTTTTGCGGAACTCTGGATCTTTGGGATAGTCACGATTTTCCGGCTCTTCCTCCGCATTGAGGTGATAGAGATTTCCAAAAAATTCGTCAAAGCCGTGATTAGTCGGCAGGTGCTCATCCAGGTCACCTTGGTGATTCTTGCCAAACTGCCCTGTAACATATCCAAGGCTTTTCATCACCGTAGCGATTGTCACATCACTCTTTTGCCATCCCTCTTTGGCTCCCGGGAGTCCTACTTTGGTCATTCCAGTTCGCACCGGAACGTTGCCTGCCAGGAAAGCTGCACGCCCAGCAGTACAAGATTGCTGGCCGTAGTAATCGGTAAATGACAACCCTTCAACTGCCAACCGATCGATATTTGGGGTCGCGTACCCCATCATGCCGCGACTGTTAAAGCTGATATTCCAGATACCGATATCATCTCCCCAGATCACCAGGATATTTGGTTTTTCTGGCATTTGAGGTTGGGGTTTACCTTGCTGGGACTGAGCTTGAGCAGGGCTCTCCGGTTGTTTTTCAAGTTGCTTTTGTTCTCCGAGTTGAGGCTGAGCATTAACTTGCCACTGAAGACAGCAAAGTAAACCAATAGCCACTGCTACTCGTCGCGACAGCAGGAAAAGTGAATACATGACGGACCTCATCACTCGCTTTGCGGGCTCATATCAAAACAAAAGCACCTTGCCTGATATCCAGAATATGACCCCTGTTATTGGCGCCAGAGTTCAAATCTTGCACTTTCTTTGAGGGGTAATACAGCAAGATTAGACAAGTCTTTACCCATTGGTGCCTGCTATACCAACACTGCTCGATATGCTTCCCTGGCGAAAGGTTTGATTAATTTGGCGCATGTACTTTTTCACCGTTTCTGTCCTCTTTTTCGGCGGTTTGTACGACGGGAAATATCACCTTCCAGTCCTTGGCCATATCTACAACCGTCCAGCCATTGGGTTTCGCAGCTTTTAGCGCTTTATCCAAGCGTCCCACCCTGGAATTGCGATCATAAGCCCACTCCCTTTTTGCATCGGTATGATGAATCAACATCCCAAAACGCGGCCCAGGGCCTGATGTTACCCACTCCAACATCTGCAGGTCCCCATCGGAGTTTCCAGCGGCAAAAATCGGACGGCGGCCAATCATCTGACTAATACCGATAGGTTTGCCTTCTTTATCATTCACAAATTCGATATCATCAGTAGTGATAACACGCGGCTTGCCATCACCATCCTCATAGCGGGCTTTCAGTCGGCTACCAACAACCTGCTCTGGAGGAATACCGTATAGCTGTTCAGAAAACACACGGATAAAATCTGCGCCACCTCCAGAAACTATATAAGTTTTAAATCCTTTCGAGCGCAGGAAATTTAATAGCTCTCGCATTGGCTGGTAATACATAGCAATGTAGTGCTTTCCTGTGAGCGGATTTCTGGCTGTATTAAGCCAGGAAGTAACAACTTTATTAAATTCTTCTCTGGTCATATCCGCATGAGTCGCACCGATCATTTTCTCCAAACCGGTTCTTCCCTGTGCCAACAAGGTGATCATGTCATCGTTGAGAATCGCCGCAAAAGGCTGCTCCGACTTCCATTCAGGGTGTTCCGGTGCCAACCGCTTTACTTCATCCATAGCAAAGAGCAGCTGAAAGTAGGCTGGCTTTTCTGCCCATAAGGTTCCATCGTTATCAAATACGGCTATACGTTGTTCAGGAGGGATGAAATCTGCGCTACCTTCCTGAGTGACCTTATCGATGAATGTTACGATAGCGGACTTTGCAGCAGTACTATTCCATGAAGGAAGTGGCGCACTACCACGTTCGTTAGCAAAGCAGGCATATGCTGACACGAGTAAGCCATATGCAAACAGATACGCTTGAATCCTGACCATACCCACAAACCACCCTAATGGTTAAACGTTACTCTTTGGCGGCGAATGAACTAATCTTGCTTTAGCAATCCCAGAGCCGAACTGGGTTATTCAGGACTACGCAAGAATTATGATAAATATAGTCAGCGGTATTTCCCGACTTGTCGTGCTCTTGAGTCTTCAAGCTCTGATTGCTTGTGGGCCGAATGATCGCAGTATGTCCAAAGTAGATAAGGTTAAAAACCTCGATACCTCCACAACTCATAATCAGCAGATAGGTCAAGCTGCGCATAAAGAAACGACTTATGTAGGGTCTAAATTTTGCGCTCACTGCCATAAGGAAGAGACCAGCGCCTGGCAAAGTTCCCACCATGCTTTTGCAATGCAGGAAGCGAATGAAGGGAGTATCCTCGGCGATTTTAATCAGTCAACTTTTACCTATGAGGGTATTACTTCCACCTTCTATAAAAAGAAAGGGGACTATTACGTCAATACTGATGGGGCCAACGGCGAGCTAAAAGATTTTCCTATTGCCTATACATTTGGCGCAGTACCACTGCAACAATACTTGATTCAGTCTCCCGGCGGACGCCTCCAGGCACTCAGTATTGCGTGGGATAGTCGGTCCAAGGCAGAGGGGGGGCAGCGATGGTTCCACCTATATCCAGATGAGAAGATCTCACATAAGCACTCCCTACACTGGAGCGGCATCAATCAAAATTGGAATTTTATGTGTGCGGACTGCCACTCCACAAAACTACAAAAAAATTACGACCTAAATACCGATAGCTTTAAAACCAGCTGGTCCGAAATCAATGTTGCTTGTGAGTCCTGCCACGGGTCAGCATCCAAACATCTAGAATGGGCTGAGAACAAGCAGTTAAAGATCAAAAATTTTGGATTTCCTGTTGAACTGCATTCGGTCAGTGCGACCAATTGGGAAATGGACCATGAAAGTGGCATTGCCAAAAATAAGGTATCCCAAAAAAATCAAGAGCTACAAACCTGTGCCCAGTGTCACTCCAGGCGCACTACTTTCTTTCCTGGCGCAAAAGCTGGCAGCCAATTTCTGGATCACTATAATCCCGCCCTGCTGCTACCGCCGCTCTATCATATAGATGGTCAAATTAACGAGGAAGTCTATGTTTACGGTTCATTCCTGCAGAGTAAAATGTATGCAGCAGGAGTTACCTGTAGCAATTGCCATGAACCACATAACTTACAGCTGCGCAGTAGTAGCGATGGTGTTTGTTCCCAGTGCCACCTCCCGGAAAAATTTGCGCAAGTCGATCACCACCTTCACCCTGTTAATAGCTCCGGTGCAAGATGCGTCAATTGTCATATGCCATCAAAAAACTATATGCAGGTAGATAGCCGTCGGGATCATAGTTTTCGAATCCCAAGGCCAGACCTTTCTGATAAGTTAAACACACCCAATGCCTGCCTCAGCTGCCACCAGGAACAAACCAACCAATGGGCAACTGATGTACTGCACAGAAAGTTTGGTGCCCCCGACAAGTCTCATTACGGCGAAGCGCTTCACGCAGGATTTTTCCAAGCAATCGATGGGGAGAAAAAACTAAGCCAGCTAATTACAGATTCCACACAGCCAGCAATTGCGAGGGCGACCGCAGTAACCCTACTCCCCCAGTATTTCACACGTCATTCCGCCCAGCTATTGCAGGCAATAGCGCAAGGTAACGAACCGCTTCTCAGTTTGGCTCTAGCCCAATCACTGGATAGAGTACCAGCACAATTTCGCCCGGCACTGGGCATTCCCCTTCTCTTTGAGCGTGAACGCGTAACACGCTCGTTAGCCGCCAATGCACTGGGATCATTGCCCCTAAATAATTACCCAGGCCCGGTTCAGAAGCAGTTTTACACAGCACTTAAGGAGTACACCGCCTCAGAGTTATTTAATAGTGATCGCCCAGAATCCCTGGTCAACCTGGGCGAACTACACAGACAGAGAGGTAATTCCAGCCAGGCAGAAGTTTTTTTTCGGCGAGCAATTAAGAGTGCCCCCTATTATGTCCCTGCCTACGTGAATCTGGCGGACCTGTATCGAGTTGAGGAGCGTGAGGAGGAGGCTGAGAAACTACTGCGGCAAGGCCTGAATCGAGCCGAAAGCAAAGCGGCAGTTCAGCACTCCTTGGGGCTATCTTTGATACGGCAGAGCCGCCACTCAGAGGCAATTAACTTTTTGCAACAAGCTGCAGAAGCCCAGGAAACCAATAGTCGTTATATCTACGTATATGCTATTGCCTTACACTCGGCCAAAGAACCATTGCAGGCACTTTCAGTACTTGAAAAAGGATTGGATCAGTTCCCATCCTCACCAGATATATTGCAGGCAATAATCTCTATTCATCGTGAATCTGGCAATCTCGAAAAAGCAAAAAAATATGAAGTACTACTTACTGGAAACTATTAAATACTTTGAGCTAAATAGACCTGTTAATTCTATATAAGTATCAGAGAACACTTTGCTATTCCATTTATACATCCTCTAGTATAAAAAAAACTAGAAATCGTAATAGAAACTCAATCGCAGTAGATGCTCACTGGGAATCAGACCAAATTCACAGTTATCACAGCCGGAAAATACTTGAGCCTGAAGCCTTGTACTGAAATGTTCTGTCCAATTCTGGATAAATTCCAGATTGTGGTATTGACTCTGATCGTCAATATTATATTGGATGCTTTGACGATATTGGAATTTACGCTCTACACGCGTATTGCCCCACATAAAAAACAGATATTCCCGTCGTAGCTGCCCCACAGATAACAAGCCAAAGCTATCAATCAGGAAATTAAAAGCTGTGTGCGCCTCAGTTGATTGTAGGCTTGTCAGGGAAAAGCCTGACTGAGTGAGATTCAGCTTAGCCACATCTATTTGCTCAATTACCTGATCCCACTCTTCCGCTGTATAACCATGCTCGTTATACAGATATTCTGCCGTAATATCCCAACCATCATTTAAGCTTACTTGGGTGCCGAGAACCGCTTTCAAGTAACCGAGATCCTGCAGGTCGGCGTATTGCATATCACCTGCCAGTGCTAGCTCCCGCTGGTGCTCCCAGGCGCCCTCAAACCTTAGAGTGATATTATCGTCAGCTAGTGCACTTAATCCAAGGGCAACATTAATATCCCCACCTTCTAGCTGGTGTAATACCAGACGAGTATCCAGGTCCCCCTCTCGGTTGAAAACCAACGCATACTGATAATCACTATCGCCAAATGGAAGGTCCAGATTTCGGTCCAAGGTATCTTCCACTTCAGCAAAGTAGAAACCCGTATTCCAATCCCCGTAGCGAAAATCCAGATGAACCATATCCCACCCTTGTTGTTGGGTCAGGTCATCGGTATCCAGGTTTGGGCGATCATAAACGGGCTTGAGTAAATTTGCGGGTGACCAGTTGTAGCCATTGCTCCACTGTGGCTTCATGCGCCCAACATTCACTCCAAATCGTCGATTAGAGGAATAGGAGGATAAATAGCCTTCTAATAAGTAGTGGCTGAACTCATCAGAAGCACCTCCTGATTCATCTACTCGATAGTCCCCTACGAGAGCTAAACGTGTATAAGCGGAAAAATAAGAACCGGTAGAAAACTGGCCACTTAAATCCAATGCCAGTTGGGACTCCCTTTCACGAAAAACCAACCCTCCAGGATTAAAGTATTGATTGTCCCTAACGCTATTTTGCTGGTGGTAGGCAATAGCAGAGACATCAAAGTTCCATGAAGCAGAATTTTCCAACATATCACTACCGAGCTCACCCGCCAGATTGGCTTCGGAAGATTCGGTTGAAAACGGATCTTCATACTCCTGTGCAATGACTAAGGGAGGTAGTGAAGCAATACACAAAAAAATAGCCAGCTTTTGCCGGACCAAGCTAGGATTTGCCATGATCTTTACTTCTTTTAATTCAGCCTACCCAGAGAAGCCTTTTGAAAAATAGCCGGATCTAGCGCTTCAAGCTGGTAATTATCAAACTTCATCCAGGTATAGTTATCCTGCATCAGTGCATCAACTAACAAAATCTTGTGTACTTTCAATTCGCCAGAGTACTTTTTATACTCTTTGTAAAATGCTGTTTTCAAGAGGCGGTCGGAGCGGGAATAAAACTCACTTTTTAACGGTTGATGGCCGTCGGCTTTTGCCATCCATACCTTTACTTTGGTATATGCTACGCCGGAAGCAGTCGAAGTTAACTCCAACAACCAATACTCCTGCTCTTCGACTGATTCCTCACCAACAATTTTTGCACGGTAGTCCCTGGAGAAGTTAGTGCCCACTACATCTCCATTACTGGTCTCCCCAATTAAACGCTGCGAAGGCGCTATTCGGATAATACGGCGGGTCCCCGGAATATAGAGCCACATATTGGAGTCTTCTTTCAACATTGTCCGGCCCCGTTCTCGGGCGGGTGACTCGAAACGAATCAGGGATTTATCATTGAAGACTTTAACACTGAGCGTATTTGTTCGGGGCTCTTTATCTTTTTTGTAGCTGATATTAGTGATATCGAATACAAATCCTTGATCCCTATAGCCCCTGACCTCATCCAGTCGATTTACCAGGTATTCCGCTGTCACTTCAGCTTTTGACGATAGACTGAAAGCAAGCAAAAACACAATCCAAAAACCAAAGCGATATTTTTCCATCACAATACTCTTTCTAAGCCTCACGTCACTGGATAGCTCGCATTAACATCAGGTAAACCTCAGAGCATTCACTACGGGTATTCTGGATGCTTTCACGGCAGGATAAATACTGGAAACCAAAGAGATGAAAAATCCCAAGACAAAGGTTTTGATTAAAATTTCAGAAACTACAAATACCCGTATAGGGTAATCTTGGGTACTACCCGGTGGGCGCGGCATCATCCACTCCGCATAGGTGATGCCTTTAGCAGCCAGAACGCCTACAAGTAGACCTAAAAGACTACCGATAATACCCAGGAATACGGATTCCAGAAGAATTAACCCGACCACTTGGGTGGGGGTTCCCCCCATGGCTCGAATAGTACCAATCTCGCGAGTGCGCTCCATCACTGCCATCAGCATGGTGTTGGAGATACTTAAAGCCACAATTACCAATACAATAACTGTAATAAAACCAAAGACACCATTGAATAGCCCGACGACCTGGTGATAATAACCAGCCAAATCCCACCAACTCTTTATTTCCAGTTTTAGACCCTGCTGTTGAAATATCCTTTGCAAATCACCAACGACTTTGTCGGTCATTTTGGTATCGTCCAAAAGGACAACCAGCCTGGTTACATCTGAGGTATAAAGCAACTCCTGGGCAAGAGGTAAATTGACGCGAAGTAGACGATCATCCAGCTCTTTTACACCAGTGCTAATCACTCCAGCAATTTGGATATCCACCGCATTGATCGCCCCATCCTGGGTGCTAGCCAACAAGGTCAAATAGTCCCCTATTTCAGCATCCAGTGAATTAAACAGCCCCTCTCCAAGGTGCGCAGCAGCCGCATCTTCAGGAAACAGGTCCTCTCCTGCAACAATATGAATAGCGGAGGAAAGGAGAACTTCTTTCTCCGCATCGATACCAACCCCCGTTATGGCTATAGACTGTTTTCCATCACTGAGAAGCCCATTAAAATTTAGTCGTGGAGCCACCACCAAAGCCTGGATTTGCTCTTCAATTACATCGCTAATCTCTACTAAGTCAGCAGAGGAGATAAGGTATTTCTCTGGTTCAGCCTTACCATACTGATCGAACCCCTCTGCGTAAACCTGGATATGACCTAACTGCGAACGAATCATACTCTCACGCATACCATCGTACATAGACTGCACAAAGCCACCAAATATAATCAGGCTCGTGCAACCAAATACAACTGCTGCCAGAGTAATCAGACTACGCCGTCCATTTCTCAGGATATTTAACAGTGCTACTTTCCAACCCAGAGTCATGGTTACAACTTCTCCAGCGCCTGGCGAGACTTTTGCGCCCAATTGGTTTCAGAGCCCGCCAGCTTTGCCCAAAGGCTTCGGGCCTTCTCTGCCTGCTTATTACGACTATAGGCCTGCGCCAGGTAGAACTCGACAAATGCCTGGAACTCTTCGCCATATTTCCCACCTATTTGTTGCTGAACCAGTTCTAGATCTTCAACCGCATAGCGGGCTCGACGAAGGAACGCCGGCATATTTGCACAGCTGATGCCGCGCTGTAACCGGGCACCCAAGTCAAAGGGGGCTTGTTTAACAGCTCTATCCATAATGCGATTTCCCCTTCTTGAGAATAAGGAAAGCTTTGCCAGCTGGTCTGTATAAAAACTGGATCGAAACGAGATCGCTGAACCCAGGGCGGCACTTAGTTCTGAATCATTATCCTGTGACTTCAGTAATTGAGTGATCTTCTCTTCCAGCAATTCCACTTGTGCCACTTGTGTATCGGCCGAGGAAGTGAGCAATGCCAGCTCGGCTAAGTAGGCAACTTTTTTTTGTTCCGGGGTGGAATTTTCATTTAATCCAGCTATCAGTAAAGCCCGCTCACTATTCTCAGGGGGAATCTCAGTGGGTTGTATATATTCTTCAGCCCATACTTTTGATAGATGGCTGGCTAAAATAAAAAAGATAACAAAAAATCTCAGAGCATATTGCTGAGCAAATAACTTCATACCTCTACCCCCGACTCATCAAGAACAGTTTCTGAATATTTATTGGCCTGCCTATTTTCAGCAAGACTATCTCCCACTAATTTTCCATCCAGAATAGTAATAACTCTGGAAGCCAGGCTGGTCACATAATTATCGTGTGTGGATATAACGAAGGTGACACCCTGCTCCTTATTCAGTTTCTGTATCAACGCCATAATATTTTCAGAGGTTTTTGAGTCCAGATTTGCAGTAGGCTCGTCAGCCAGCACAATATCGGGCCGTGTAACAATCGCCCGGGCTATGGCTACCCGTTGCATCTGCCCACCAGACAGTTGTGTAGGCCTCTGATTAACCTGCTTTTCTAGACCGACATCTTTCAGTGCCTGTAAAGCCCGCGGCTTTGCATCTTTCACCCCCCTGAGAGTCAGTGGATACATCACATTTTCCAAAGCGGTCAGTACCGGTATCAGGTTAAAGGACTGAAACACGATGCCAATATGCCGGTTGCGGAACCTCGAGCGCTTGTGCTCGCCCAACGCCCCGACATTAACTCCCCCTACCTGAACGGTGCCGGAATCGCACTGATCAAGTGCAGACAAAATATTCAGCAAGGTGCTCTTTCCGCTGCCACTCGGGCCTTTAACAGCTAAAAATTCGCCTTTATCCAGGGAAAGAGTGATTTCTTTGAGCGCATCCACCCAAACATCACCCATCGCATAGCGTTTAGATACATTATTAAGTTCAACCAGCATTAGGCTTTGCCCAGGGTTACAACCATTTGACTTAATTGCTTGCAAGCATCCTGCATTGTCGAGGGACAGTCAGCCAGACTTTCTGCCTTCTGAAAATAGTCAGAGGCTATACTAAACTCGGAACTATCTTCCTGCCCCTTAACCCAATAGGCATTGGCAAGAGCGAGATATACCAGCTGCCTGACCTCAGCAGGTAAAGCCGCAGGGTCTTCATCAATTACCGCATTAAACCAGTCTTCATCTTCAAAGACCCGATCAAAGTGACCGCTGATCTCACCAACAAAAGAGAAAGTCAGTAAACGAACCAAGCGTACATTAAAATCAGAGTTCGCCTGTACTGCGGCCGCATCCACTTGGCTCATCGCATTACGCAGCCGATAGAGCTTGTAGATCCCCATAACGGGATCAAACATAGCCCCGGCCAGCTTCCCGTCATTAGAGAAGTAGGCAGCCTTAACCAGCATATTGTCAGGATCTTTCTGGTAAGCAAGGCTCAATAACTCATCTGCTCGATCTATTTCATTGTGATAGCTGTACAGTTGACCAAGCTGCAGCATCAACTCTGTGTCAGATTGATCCTGTTCAAGCTCCGCCTTAAGGAACTGCAACTGCTCTGTTTCTGATTTACTATAAGCGACCTTTTTAAAATCTATGGGAGCTGCCCCTGAAAACCAGGCAACAATATTTCCGATAAAAAGGCTGCTTATTAGAATTGTTAGCACTTTCTTTAACATGGGCTACCCCCCTATAAGAGATTTACATCTCGACAGAATTCTCAAGTAATTGGTTATCCATTTCTTTAAGAGTGGTGTGTTCATCAAACACCAGATTTTCAGGACTCATAACTCCAGGATAAAGCTGTTCACAAATTAGTATCACTTCAACAATATTGAGTGAATCAACACCAAGCTCAGCGATGGGAGTATCCGCATCGACGGAATCAACATTCAGCATAAGAGCTATCTGCTCACAGAGTTCCTGTACTTTGCTCTCTACGACTGCTGTAGACATACCTAATCTCCAATAACATTACCAACTTTTAAGGGATAGAATCGCAACAAATAATCCAGAGTAAGGGCATATATACATATATGCTGTTCACCGCCGGAATATTTCTGTTGCCGTTTAATAATCTTGGCACTAATCATGGGTGGAATAAAAAACCATACGCGAGAAAGCCACTGGTTACCGTAAAAGAACACCCTTTGAAATGATTCATAGACATTTACTATTGGGGCATCGTCCAAAGAAAATACCGGCGCTACACTGTTTTCCTGATTTGCTGATTCAACAACCCTGATTTCCTTACCAGCTCCAGCAGCTAATGTATTGAGCTGGAACAGAATAAATGGATAGTAAAACTGCTCTGCCAGATAGCAACCTAGGGACTCTTTACTTCCCGAAGCCTCCCAGCTTGACTTGATTAAGCCATTGATCTGATCGGTGTATTCTTGTAGATCAACCCCCTCAACTACGTTGGACTTGTGGGCTCCATTAAAGACATCAGCCCTTTCTTTATTAAGCCCAAAATTTTTCGGCAGACTATCTTTGGATATTTCAAGAACCGAATCTTCATTGTCTTGTAGTTGCTGTGAAATTTCGGCAAAAAATACATGATCGAAAGGAGAAAACAGGTCCGCAGCCACTTTGGGCAGAAGGTTGTAAACTACATCCCCTTTTGCTTGAGGTTTCACCAAAGTCGCATGTAAACCCGGTTGCTCCGGCAAGGTTTCATCCAGCCAAATAAGCTCTTCTGCATTAATCATCACTTCATCGCCAGGAAAAAGCATATGGACATTTTTCAGCAGGCTTTTTCGCCCTGTCGGAAAACCAAAGTATTCCAGTTCGATTAAATAATGAGGATCAACTTTATCGGCACCCACCGCTATAAAAGAAGATAGACATCTTCCTATATATAACTGTTCATTAAAGAGGAAGTGATAAAGGGGCAAACTGAATGATTTGCCAAGCTTAATATGAAAGCTATTGCGATCACTTCGCTGAATCACAGAGTCATGATCTACAAGTGGAATAGCTTCTGACTTTTTGTATTTGGCAGGATATAAATTAAGTAGGGAAAGCTCTGCTCCAACTGCCAGAGTTACGGATTCCACACCCGGAACATCGTAAACCATTTGCTTCACAGGCTTGCCTCCAGCTGACGCTCAACTACCCTATCCAACCAGCTGGAAAGTGGTTTGGCCGATGCCGAAATAGCTGACATATGCGTGGCTTTTGGAATCTCGGTCAGACAAGACTCAACCTGGGGAGATATATACCAGTTCATCACTGTATACAGAATATGAGCGTCGACCACCTCATCATGCTCACCGACTGTGATGTGGCACGGAATATCCAGACTGGCAAACAGATCCGTATATCTTTTGATTGTATAAGCGCTCAGGAGATTAAAGCTACAATCAAGAACTCTACCCTGGTTACCGGCATCCGACCCCACTGGAGGAAAGCTCAGCACAGCCATCCGCCTGAAAACAGGAAAGAGCATTGCCAGCCAATACTTCCACAGATTTATTTTAGGCAAATTTTGTTGCTCAGGACCCGCCATCGGCCGTGCATGTCTTCTCTTGCGGAAGTAACGGATAAAGTACTCAAGGCCTGAGGTAGCAATATCGTACTTCCTGGTTTCCTCTGCCTGGGTTAATGGCGGAGCAATAGCGAAGAAACCCACTATGTCCTGGGTACCATATATCCCAAGGTATCTTAAGCACGCAAGAGAACCTGCACTGTGACCCCCCAAAATAATACGACGTACTCCGCGCTGTTTCAGGTGATTAATTAAATCATGCAGATCGTCTTGTAATTGATCTGGATAGTCCAGGTCACCTGGACGGCCTTCACTTTTGCCATGGCCACGCCAGTCGGGTAGACAAATGGTCATCCCCTGCCTGTGCAACATACGTCCAAACATCAGATACCACTGGCTACTAAAAGTACTACCGTGCATACAAATTAGTGCAGTCTCAGTATCATCCGCTGGTAACCAGCGAAATGCCAGGCTCTTACCATCCCTGGCCTTAAAAAACTCCTGAATCACACCGCCTCCACAACATTAATTTCAGAGACTTCTCGATTCATACCCTGCATTTTCCTCTGGTCTATTACTGAATCCATAATGCTATCAGGCTGGCTACGAGCAAATGCCAGAAATACAGGCACCATACCCGGCATGGCTATATATTCCTGAGTTTGCCCCCAGAGTGCCTTGGCTTTCTTAGAAAGCTTTTCAAGCTCAACTTCAGTGAGATCACCTGAGGGGTCCACAACGTTCACCATATCAGTGTGAAAGGTATCTTCATTAATCTTAGCCTGAACCGGGAACTCGGTTTCTTCGGAGAGCATTTCGGATAATTTGTCTGAGATTTTATTCAGGAGCCAATCTTTGTCCCCAACATTCAGGTTGGGCCTCTCCAAAAGGTCCGGCAATAAAATACTTTGCTGCACAACCATCCTACTGGCAAGCATCGGTAGATCCAATTTAGCTTCGATTACTTTAAGGAACATCTCCACCCAGAGCTTGACCCTTAAATCAATACGCCACCCATCTTTGCCACTGGTACCCATCAAGTAAACAAAATACTTATAATGATCGGCTCCAGATTCGAAAAAGCCCTCATCATTTCGGCGGTAGTAGCGCCCCTCGGACTTGAGTACTTCAGCGGTATCTATCAGCTGCTTTTGCAGTATTAATTCAAGAGCCATATAGCCGCGACGCAGGTAGCTCTTGCGTTGCCAGTATTCCTGGTCAAGGTAATTTCCAGACATATAATCCCAGGCTATTTCCAAGAAATAGGCCGCGGTATTGTAAGCCAGTAGCGGCGAGCACAGTTCGGCGGAGTCAATGACCGGATACACATTAGCCACATGTGCATAAAGTCCCTGGTAAAACTCTTTTACTGTTTGGTTGGCAACCGGTAACTGATGATCCAGTACTTCCTGAGCTTTATCTCTGTCAGATTCACAAAGATCCATAAGAATGTATTTGGAAATATGATCATTGAACAGGGCGATCATATCGCCCCCCCCACTAAATAGCGGGTCCAGGAACATAGAAGCAAAGCCGGAAGTTGCCCAACGATCTGGAAAAATAAATTCGTCCGCACGATAAGCTAGCTGGCCCCAGGCCTCGAAATCCACAAGCTCCGCACCCTCCAACAACTCCGCAATCGCACGATATTCCGCCAGGAAATTCAGGAAGCTATCGCGCTTAGTAGGTGGTTTCTCAAATTTAGCCTTTTCTCCAACGATACCAACACTGGTGTAGCCACCACTCAAAGGGATAAACCATACCCAATAGCCATCCCCCGCAAAGTGATTGGTAGAGAGGAAACGGCCAAACGCCCGTTTTCTCCAAGCCTCATCACCCATGGAATCTATATCCTGGATATTCTTGAAACGCCCCCAAGCAGAGAAGTGTTCAGGCACATTTTCCTGCCGAGTTAGTTTTTTATGCTTTTTGGTGAATCGGTTTCGACCACTACAGTCCACTAACCAATGTGTAGAAATCTCCGAACTGTAATCCCCGGCAGACACCAGCACAGAGTGTCGTTTATCTGCTCGTTCTATATTGAGTGCCTTGGCCTTCACCCCCATGACAACTTCAATACCATCTGCGCGATTCATCTCCACCAGATCTTCTTCCAAGCGGGCCCGATCCAGTTGGAAGGCCGGATGCGGTGGAATGCTGGTAGTCCCATGCTCACTCATTTCTGTGAGCGACAAGCTGTGATCAGGCTTGTCATAAAAGAAACGCAGACCATTTTTAGGTAAGTGATTACGGTATAGGTAGTTCACCAACCCCAGTTGCTTCATAAAATAGTGGCCTGTCATTTCGACAGTGGCTTCACCAACTTTCCCCCGAAACTCCTCGCTGGCCTCTACAACAAGGATTGAGATTTCCTTACTGCCTCGCCTTATCTGGCGCGCAAGGGTCAAGCCGGCCCAACCGCCACCAATAATGACAACGTCGTATTCTTTTTCTAATTGTTCGACTGCTTTCATTACAGTTACTCCACATCACTGAGCAGTGAGGCCCAAACCGGCGAGTCGACCCCACAGAAAGAGTCAGGGTCTTGAATTACCTCCAGCGTAAACCTGCTTCTGGGCAACTCATTGCGAATAAAGAACTTGGCACTAAGTATCTTTGACTCGTAAAAAGCTTTATCTGAATCTTCTTTACTCAATTTGCTGGAGGCTGCACAGGCGGCTTCGAGTAATAACCAGGACAGGGTAATATCCCCCATCATGTGCAGGATACGTGTACTGTACGCTGGGATTTTAAACATCTCTTTGGTCCGGACCCAGACATGAACAGCCTTCAGGGCTGCCTCCAAGTGTTCAAAGGACTGCTTCAGATGATCAAACTCCCCCTTGAATTGTGGGAAGTCTGCCGCCCTGCCAATAAATGCGTCGATTTCAGTCTTATATGCCTGAAAGAGCTTGCTGGAATTGCCCAGGCCGAGCTTGTCTCGAATAAGGTCCTGGCTCTGGATATAGTTGGTGCCCTCCCAGATGGCCAGCACTTTGATATCTCGGGCATACTGCTCAATACCCAAACTTTTCAAGTAACCCTGACCACCACAGGTTTGAATCGCCAGCTCGCAGATTCTCCAGGCCTGATCACTGATATAGGCCTTAACAACTGGAGTAAGTAGATTTACCAGACCCTGATGGTGGGCTATCTCCGCTTTTCTGTCGGCATCACCGGCAAAAGTTTTCAGGAGACTTTCCGAAAGGGTCAACTTGGCAATCAGCGCACGACAGCCTTCCACCTTGGATTTCATCTCCAGCAACATACGCTGAACATCCACATGCTCAACAATATTTACACGGCTGGCTGTTGAGCTGAAACTCTCATGGAACCGCTTGCCTTGAAGACGCTTACTGGCATAGGCCAGCGCATTGTAATAAGCAGAGGAAGCCATCCCCAGTGCATAAACACCGGTACTTATCCTGGCCTGGTTCATCAGGGTGAGAAACTGTAGTAGGCCGACATTCTCTCTGTCGCCTAACAAATAAGCCCGACATTGGCCTTTTTTGCCAAAAGTCAGATGGGTATTGGCGCAGCCTTTAAAACCCATTTTATCAGCCAGGGATATACACTCCACGTGATTGAAAGCTCCCAGGCTGCCATCCTCTTCTACCCAATATTTGGGCACTATAAAGCAAGATAACCCATAGGTACCTGATCCGCTTTTCTCTCCTCTGCCCATTACAAAATAAATGGTATTACCTGTGAGGTCATGCATACCGGCGCTGATCAGATATTTTTCACCACTTAGTAAGTAAGTGCCATCTTCCTGGCGAGTAGCTTTGGTTTCCACCAGGGAAACGTCACTGCCAGCCTGAGGTTCAGTCAAGCAAAGACAGGAAGTCCACTCGGAGGTTGCCAGCTTGTCCTTGAAGAGCGCCTTTTGGATATCACTGCCGTACTTTTCTACCAAAGTGGCGGATGGCAGGCAGAAACCTCCATATGTCATAAAACTGGGGTTGGCGCCCATAAACATTTCCAGGAGCATCTGCATAACGAAAGGCGGCAGACCGGTATCCTGTGCCCCATCCACAGCAGCCATATTCCCCCACTCCTCCTTGAAACGTTTCCACATTTCAGGAAAGGCACTGGGGAGTTGAACCTTGCCATCTACAAGGTGGCAACTTTGTTCATCAGCTTCCTGATAACCTGGCCCTAAGACTTGATAGGAAAACTGCTTTCCACGCAACAAAATATCATCCAATATTTCTGGCGTACAATTTTTATATAGCGGGTGCTCAAACAGGGTTCGGGCTTGGTGAAACTGGTCTTCAATCAGGAATTTGAATTCCCTTAAATCAGCCTTGTAGATATTTCTACCCATGTTTGGCTCCTTGATTCTCTAAAAGGGATCGCCAGCTGCCAGAATTTAGCACCCAGTGAAATATTTGATTGTGCCTTCCCCGATACTTTCTTTTGGGGTAACTCAAGGCTTCACGTACATGTGGAAGGTAATCCTGCCCTAACGTATCTCCGATATGCTGCGCCGTACTAAAATCGGAAAAGGCATCCTCCAAAGACAGCGTCTCGGTATGGACCAATCTGGAAAGCAATCTAGCTCGGTCGATTGCGGGACTCACTACCTTTATACACCCTGCTCTACCACCACCACCGAGTGTTATCAGCCAAAGATTCTCAAGTTTTTTCTCAAGAAAGTACTTTCTAATCTCAGCTAGCGGTTTGATACTCAAATAATGCAGGCCATCCTTTTCAATACTTGGCAGCCAGGTTGACCTTTCTGCGCCAGAGAATCCTTTCAATAATCCTTTGGCCCACTTGGATTCAATATCAAAGGAAACTACCTGACTCGCATCATCGAAATTGACGGACATGATTCGCTTTAGACTCTTTACCAGCTCGTGTGCGCCAGTCAATGACGGGGACTGCGATAAAATGTCACAACTTGAAATCTGACAGATGCTCTGCTCGTGATACTTTCTGGTAATCCAGGTGACTGCTACACCGGTAATTACACTGAGGCCATCTTGTCCTGCTTTCACGCCTATGCCCAGGGAGTCCAGGCATTCCTGCTGACGTTCCTTACCCACCTCCAGGTTGATAATCAACGCATCTGCTTCAGCTCGCCGTGAATAACTAAGGATCGCTGCATGAAAGCTGGTACAAGCACTACCTACGAAAAGAATATTGTGGGCGGACTCTTCCAGCTCCGTAATAAACTGCATTACGCGCTGCTCGAGCAGCACATTCGCCTCCCCGGCAGACACGATATAGATAAGCTCAGGAAGTTCAGCAAAACCATCCAGATACTGATTCAGCGATTGTACTAGCTGCTCCGTCTCCCCTTTATTGTCCAACCACAGGCTTTTGATATACATGTCTACGCGGTCCTGTCCTTGACTGTCGTTTCTACAGCATCAAATCCAACGGCTTTTAATTTGGTTGAAATACCCTCCACTAAATTCCAATGTAAATCGGAAGGGTCCTGCTCGCAGGCAATTCGAATTTGGATTTTATTATTCCCCGCCTCTAATGGATGCCGAGGGAGAGTGTCTTCAATAGCAATATATGGTTTTCCTTCACGTTGAAGGAATGCCTCTTCAGCGCGTACATCCTGTAACATCAAGACCTTCTCATCGAGAAACTCTTTAGGCATACGCCCACCTGCAGGCATTTGTATCCTAAGCAGGTACGTATCAATCCTGGCTTCAAAACTCTTAATACAACCGAGCAACTCGACGATCAAACGATAGTGCTCGGCAAAGTTCAGCATCATCGGGTTACTATTCACCGGAAGAATAGATATCGCTTCGAAATCCTCTTCCCTATGTAAAGGCAAAGTCCTGGCTGCACAGAGCTTAGGTAGATCTGGGTATGGATTACGAACCAGCGTAGCAGTAATTTCTATCAATTTACTCATACTGCCTCCGACAGATAAAAGGTGCTCTGCTGGTCAACACACACCTCTGCCGTACAGTAGTAGCCATTTAATGCAATAGAACAGGCCAGTATTTTTTTTGGCTGATGAAAATCACCATTGACACCGTGACAGATAATATTCAACCAGGGATCACTACCAAAACAGTGACCCCACCTGTCATGTAAATCGGGCAGTTGCTCGAAACCATTGAGCAATTTGGTAAAAATTTGACGAATATTTTCCGGGAAGAATGGCAATGATAATGTGAGGTCGTCCCTACCAGCTGCCATTTTTCGGATAATCGTTGCAAACTCGGGGGTTGTATTATAGGTAACAGCACAGCTTGCAGTGATATCATGTTTTTCAAATGATTCCACTTCCAATAGCAAAGTACAAAGACCAAATCCGCTATTTCCCCAGTTTTCATTACTCTGCCAAAAACTTAAGTCCAGTACATTGGCATCCAGAATACTGACCATGACATAACGGGCATCAGGGTTCTGTTTTAAATAATAACGAAGGCTATAGCCCCACGAGGCGCATTCATAAGTATTCACAAAGCTGGTCACAGGGACATGCTGCTCTTTTCCCACAACATTCAAATCACTCTCCGCAATAGCGCCTGTTGTAAAGGGCAATTCGATCATTGTTGAGCAAAGAAAGTGGCGACCGATCTCTTTCCTTATATCCGGGGAAATTGCTTCAAGTACACGAGTACTCTGCTCAAAGAGAATTTCACTGACGTGAGCAAAAGCACTACGGAGACTTCCGCTCGATGAAAAAGTAATACTTTCGATAGGAGTGAAAGCGGCAGACTTCAAATACAAACTCATACCCGGTGCCCTTTCGCCTTGCTATAGATCTCGAAAAAGCAGCGGTAGGAGCTTCCTTCCATTTTGGTAAATGCCAACAAGTCACGCTGGCGAGCCTTATTTTTTACCTTGCCAGAAGCCACTATATCGAGAAGCAGTTCATTACTGGCAAACTTTGTCGCTAATACCCTGTTTACACTGTGCATTGAAAAGATCGTTGCCGAAGTCTGCTCGTTGCACAGGTAAATGAGGTATTCAATATGTCCCTGATCTGTAACTGAGAGCTCTACCTCTCCCTGATCTTTTAACCACAGCACAAAGTGCATCAAGGACTTTACAAAACGGGGACGAACCAAAGTAAGGAAACGGTTAACACTACCCAACCCCCCCTTACTGAGTAACATATCTTTAGAGACTTGCACACTGCCTTGACAATTACCAAGCTGCAGCCTGCCATCCAGGAAAGGCTTTCCAACAGGTAGCTGTTTTAATTCAGCACAAAGATCAGGGGGCAACATCACCGTGATTGGAAATGGACGCGCAGCCTGTTTCGCTACAACCATGGCAAACCCAAGTTTCTGGGCTTCAATACCATGCATCTTATTAACATTGAGTACCAAGCCCTCGTCACTATCCTTAAGCTCAGTCTTCCAACTTTGCAGGCTGGGCCCGCCGGGGTCCGTCATTAAGAAGTGGCCAAAAATCCCCTCCTCTACCCAATGGTTCACCTGCGCTAATTGCTCATCTGTGGCAGTCAGGCTCATCATAATGGAGCCAAAAAGCCCGATCATTTCATGGAAATGCCCCGAAAGCCCTTCATCCCGCACCCTATCAATAATCTGATCGATTACGTAGGTCTGCTCAAACTGCTCTAAAGGCTGCTTTACTGAGGGCTCCCTAAGCGGAGCCAAGTCAGTCAGCGGGTCTTCAATAATCATCGAGGCATCAAATAAGCGAATACAGGCCCGCTCCAGCAGGCTCTGAAAGGTCGCAGGAACAGGCGAAATCGATGCGAGCTGGTCAGCGACAAAGCCGCCAGCAATGGATTGCAATTCCATGAACTACTCCATCAGGTAGGATTTTGCGGACGGCAGGCTTAGGAAAGGAGCGACGGTATAGCTCGCGTTATAAGCACCACAATGACTAAAAATAGCCAGGTCTCCAGGCTTTACCTCAAGCTCTTTAACCTCACCGATCACATCCTCTTTGTTACAGGATGTGCCGACCAAAAAGCAGCTACCGGCCTCTTCCTCAGGTTTAACTACAGTGCCTTCGCGTAAGACCAGGGGTTGCGAGAATCGCTTGAAAGCACTTTCCGTTTTGGCCAATAGAAAATTCTGGGCCATCCCCCCGTTACAAACACCGTAACGGCGCCCTTCTATCGACTTCACATAGCGCACTTCAGTAACAAAGTAGCCAGCAGACTCCATAATGGCCCGCCCGCTTTCATGGATAATACTGATATGGGAAGGAAATTCTGAAAGAAGACTTCGATATTGGTTAAAATCAAAATTCTCATCCTCCCAGTTCGAATTGAAGCCACCTCCAAGGTTCACAAGCGAGAGCGGGTAGCCTAGAGAATCCTCAAATGTCTCTACAATTTTTAGTGCAGCTTGCGCAGTAGAGTTAGCAAGCTTGGCAAAACTATATGATCCGCGGAAAACATGGAAGCCAGCAACGTCCAGGCCATACTCCTTACAGATTTCAAGGGCTCGAATTGCATCTTCCCAACTCAAACCAAAATGATCTTTCCGGATTCCAACTGGAGGCTCTACAAACTGATCGAGTGTGCTTGGATTCAGGCGCAATATCAGGGGTTTGATCGGCCTCTTGCCCTGAAACTCTCTGATAATTTCCAACTGGAAAAGGTTATCTACTACCAGAGTACACTTACTGGCTATGGCGGCCCGAATAAAGCTTTTGTCCGCTGAAGGGTTATTGATGTAACGGGGACTCTCACCTCTCGGTAGAAGATTCAATTCCCCCACAGAGGCGATCTCGATACCGTCCTCAAAAATATGCCCACAGCGTACAATGAGATCGAGGCAACTGTTTGCCTTCAACGAGTAAATCAGGGATGTACCCAATTGTTCCTTTAGCTTGCGATAATTATTAGCAACATCTTCAATCGAGTATACGTAACAAGGCGTTGAAAATTGTTGTCTATTTTGGTCAAGCTGGGTAACAAGCTTTTCCAAGGAAGCGTTCATGGTATCCCCTAAAGAAATTCAATGTCATTCTTATAATGCGCTTATGTTTCAATCGTATTGATGACTAATAAGTCTCAGCGCTTTTTATTTTTGTATCATTGCAAATAGCCAGAATTAGAAACTCTAACTCAGGCCTGAAACTCTTGCTGCAGTAATTTTCTATCCACTTTACTATTGGCCGTCAACTGAATGCTCTCAGCAAATTTTATTTCCCGAGGTGTGTAATCAACATCCAGATTTTCTTTTAACCACACTTTAAACTGCTGCTGATTTTCCGGCGTATTTTCATGCAGTTCAACAACACAAACGGCAATTTCACTTTGAAATTTATCTTTTGAACCCATCACCACATTGAGGTGTACCTGCGGGCAAGCATCAATAAGGTTTTCCAGGTCTTTAGGGAAAAGGCAGAATCCTGCCTGCTTGATCAGGTCTTTGGAACGTCCCTTGAAATAATAAAACCCTTCATTATCCCTGCTGAACAAATCGCCTGTCGCAAGCCAGTTATCATCTCGATACAGGCCATGCACAATTGTCGCACCGCCCTGGGCATTCGGATCGTAATAAGCCTGCATTACCGCTGAGCCACGTACATACAACTCACCGACTTCGTTTTCTGCTACTTCGCGATAGCTATCTGCGTCACTGTCATATTGAAAAATTCGCGCATCCAGACCGGGAACCGGTTTCCCAACCGACCCCATTTTCTCCTCCCAAAGCTCAGGCTCCAGGTACATGGCCCTTTTACACTCAGTAAGTCCATACATTGAAAAAACGTTGAGTTGCGGGCAGTACTCTTTCCAGGCCCGAATCACATATTCAGATAAGTGACCGCCGGTATTGGTGATACTTTTCAGCAGTGAAAGATCCGGCTTCACCAGAGAAACCAGCTTTACTAATGCTGCCCCCATGGCAGGAACGATCGGTAATATCGTGATTTTATTCTCAGAAAGTGCCTTTAACGCATGAACTGGATTAAAGGGCTTATCATAGAGGACCGTCGTGCACTCTTTGTAGAGGGCAAATAGCACCTGGTATAGACCGTAGTCAAAAGATAGAGGTGAGAGACAGAGAATCCTGTCCTGCTCAGTTAAGCGCAGGTACTCTGTGATTGACTCCAGTGAGGTCAGCACATTCTGGTGGGTGAGCATTATTCCTTTGGGCCTGCCCGTGCTACCAGATGTATAAATAATCAGTGCCAAATCAACCCCGGTTACCTCTGGGGGCGCACAAAACTCGAAACGTCTCTGCTCTGAGCGATAAGTCTCTAGGGAAACAACATCACCATCTTTGAAAATTACCTTCGCATTACAGTCTGAAGCTACAGATTGCACCGCAGCTTCGCTCGCATCACCTTTAACTGGCACTACGGCCAGTCCAAGTCGCCAAGCGGCCAGCATAACGGCTACAGTAAAAATATCGCTGTGTGCCCTGACAACAATCCTATCCCCGTTGATGAGACCTAGACTCTCCTGTTTCAACAGGGCCAGGGCCTCCTCACAATGTGAGAGGGTCAATTTTTCGCCGGTCAGGCTTTCCAAGCTTCCATGCCAAGAGTTAGCGACAACCTTATCGAACAGGTCGGCAAGCGAGAACATTCTTAGTCCAATTAATTATTCTAAATTTTTTAACTACGGTTTCCCCAGTTGCTCTTCAAAAACTTTCGGGGTCACCTACATGGGACGATCATTTTATAAAGTTAGCTCTCCATAATGACAAGTACTATCTTGAAATCCTGTGATGAAGTTTTTATTCAGCTACTTGAAATTAAGAAAAGTCAAAAATTGTTAGACATTTTTTGTTTTGTCTATCCGCGACAAACAGACAAAACGAACTCTAAGAATAAAGTTCCCAACCATTAACATGAGCTGAAATTAAATCTTTTTCGTCCACAAAAAATGACAACAAATCTTCCAGTAAGAAAAAAATCCGAATATTCATGCAATTATTTCAATTAAAAAATGGCTGCCCACTCTACCTTTAGCAAGCCGATTAACTGCTCACGATTGACAAAAAAAACATATATTAATGACATTTTCATTCAAAAAATTTTTCTTTCCTGAACAACCTTTAATCCATTTTTAATCAGGAAGTGATCAACCATTATAAAGACCACTTAACATATTCGCTCAAAGCTCTTGATGAAATTAATATTATGAGAGTGTTATTCCCAGGTTTTTACAACTTGTCCCTGCATGAATTTCTACGTAATACGCCATCTGTCAAAACATGTTATAAATTTGCGCCACTTCTGAAACTGACAAAGAGTCCATCAGCAGAAGCGACTAATATGTAGTTGCCAAATTCTCTTTTATACGCGCCAGTAAATGACACCTTTTTACTTCTAAAGGCTTCCCTGCGCGGAAAATAACTTACAGCTGAAGCATTGGAAGCTATTGCCTTTCCTGTCATTAATCTACTCAAAGGCAACCTCACCAATGGAGGAACAGAATTTGAACCACCGGTCATGGCTGCCTCTCCAGCAAGTACGTCCTTGCATCCACGGAGGGTTTTTGATGGCCCTCTTTTTATTTACCTTTTACTTACCCGCTACATTTGCTAGCACAGACGTCGGCCCGGAAACCATAGAGTCCATCAGCACCCCGGATAAAGTCGAGAGTAGTATCGGTTTATTAAAGTTTCGCGACGGCGCGCCTTACCCTGAGACAGCTGAAAAGCTATATGACTATCTGGACCATATGCGCGCGGTAGATAGCTTCCTGAAAGGTATTCAGGGAGCATCAGTACATGCACTCATGAAAGGTGGGTACGAACTCGGCGCCAAGTCGGCCCATGAAGTGCTGATCTTCGATCGACTAATGAATTCCGAATCCCTGTTCCTTACCGGCAATACATCCACCATCTACACCCTGGCCTTCCTGGACCTGAAGAGAGATGGCCCTACAGTTCTACACGCACCACCGAATGTGATGGGCGCATTCAATGATGCCTGGTTTCGCTATGCGGAAGACATAGGTAACTCCGGCCCCGATAAGGGTCGGGGAGGAAAATATCTAGTCCTGCCACCCGACTATAAAGGCAATCTTCCCTTCGGTTACTTCCCTGTATATCCTCGCTCTTACCGGGTATGGGTCTTTATGCGCTCTCCCAGCAACCAGGACTTGGATGAAGCTGTACAGAGCGTTAAAGACAAACTGAGGATCTACCCCCTCTCCAAGAAGAATCACCCTCCGCGCATGGTGTTTATTAGCGCCTCTGGCAAGGCCTTCAACACCATCCACCCCAACAACTACAAGTTCTACAAGCACTTAAATGAGATCATCCAATACGAATGGATAGGAATGCTAAATCCGGAAACTCGCGGCTTGTTTGCCTCTATCGGCATTGAGAAAGGTAAGGCTTTTAGCCCCGATGAACGCATGATCAAGATACTGACCGATGCAGTTGGCATCGGTAATGGCATCGCCCGATCTATTGTCTGGTACCCACGCACAGACAAATCATTATCCGATGTCAAAATCTATCCGGGCACCGACAGCGCCTGGGTGATGGCCTTCCCGGGTAAAAATATTTTCTTCAATGGGCCCGATGGTAAAACGATTAACAGTGATGCCCGTGTTAGCTACTTCTACCCTTACACCGGTGTCAGCCCAGCGATGACAGCCATCGAGCCAGGTAAAGGTTCTGACTATGCCATTGCCTTTGTCGACGAAAACAAAGAGCCCTTTGATGGCGCCAGGAAATACAAACTGCACCTGCCACCCGATGTACCTGTCAATGCATTTTGGGCGGTTAACATTTATGACAGCCAAACCCGCTCCCAGCTAAAGACAAGCCAGGAGTTTCCCTCGGTAAGCAGCCAGAGCAAAGGTATCAAGAAAAACACTGATGGTTCTTACGATATTTTTTTCGGTCCCGTAGCGCCGAAAGGATTTGAAAACAACTGGCTGGAGACAGTGCCGGGTAAAGGCTTCTTTGTTATTTTGCGCCTATATGGCCCATTAGGCCCCTGGCTGGAAAAGACTTGGCGCCCCGGAGAGGTTGAGCTAACAGACTACTGATCTGCAGTAGCCAAACCTTTACGCTCTAAAGCTTGCGCACGAGTAAGGCGACGCCGATGGTTGCGTGGCGTATCGGAAAACCAACGCCTACAGGAGCGCTGGAAAGTACTCTGCTCGGCATATCCTAATAAACCCGTTATCTGCCCCAATGCAAGACTGGCATCTGAGAGATACTCTGCCGCCAGCTCCCTACGCACCAGATCCAGTAAGCTATCAAAACGCAGACTTTCATCTGCCAAGCGCCTTTGTAGAGTGCGGGGGTGCAAGCTCAGGTGATCAGCAACCACCGCCACCTGATATTTTCCCGTTGGCAACAACTGCCGTAATAGTTCCCGCACTCTGGTACCCAGAGACGCTGCTGATGAGGAAAATTGCTGCTCCAGATAGCAGGTAGCCAAACGCTTGGTCACGGGATCGGCAGAGGGCAATTGACTATCCAACTGGTCAGAGGGAAACTCCATAGCACAGTAGCCCGACTGGAATTCCACTAGACAGGAAAAGTACTCGTGATAACGTTGCCTGTTGGAGATCGGACTGTGCGGCAACAAAACCCGTTGTGGTGCAGCATCCGCCCCCATCAGCATACGTAACATTGCCAATGCATTACCCAATGTCTGCTCATGGATTTGGGTAAATCGTGACAAAGCTGGGTCAAGTAAGTTAAATACCAAGCGCTCACAATGCCCGTCGCCTACAGGCTCCAGACGCAATTGGGTTGCCGGGCTATGCAGAGGCATAAATCTACCTACCGCCTCCACCGCCTCCCTTGGCGTTGTAGAGTTGCAGGCAATCACAGCGATTCCCCCCAGCCTGTCTACTCCCTGATGAAAGGCAAGGCGCAGCGCAAAGTCCTCACACTGTAATCGCTGTGCGGAGACTTCCAACAAACTCGCAACATCGGCATGGGACAAGAGACGAGTGTCGGACACCACAATATCCTGCGGTATATTGAATTCAGTGAGATAGCTAGCGGTATTACCACCCAAAGCCTCCACTAATTCGCCATATCCCGTGAGCACACTGGCTCGTATTACGCTTCCCACTGCCCCTCCAAAACGCCTCTGGCGCCTCAAGATAATTTTTTGTCGCAATGTAGCAATAAATCAGCATTGGTTCTACGCAGTCTATAAACACCTACCAATCAGCCAGGTAATTGATTTTGGAACTGCTTCATTTTGACGTACTAATTATCGGTGCTGGCCTCTCCGGTATTGGCGCAGCCTGCCACCTCAGTCGCGAGTGCCCTACAAAACGTTTTGCCATTCTGGACCGCCGCGAACAAGTCGGTGGAACCTGGGATTTATTTCGCTATCCAGGAATTCGCTCCGATTCAGATATGTTCAGTTTTGGTTTTGATTTTCACCCCTGGCCTGGCCTCAAAGTGCTGGCCGATGGCCCCTCTATCCAACAATACATCAGCGATACTGCCGAAGAATATTCCATTAAGGAGCATATTCATTTCGGCATTGAACTTTCCAAAGCCAATTGGGATAGCGAAAAAAAAATCTGGGTTATCGACGGAATTAACTTAAAAACCGGTGAACGGTGCAGCTATAGCTGTCGTTTCCTGATTTCCTGTACAGGGTATTATGATCATCATCAGGGATACCTGCCTGAGCTTCCTGGAGCAGAACATTTTCAGGGTGACTATATCCATCCGCAACATTGGCCGGAAAAACTGGACTACTGTAATAAAACGATCATTGTCATCGGCAGTGGAGCAACAGCGGTTACTCTAGTTCCCGCACTTGCGGAAAAAGCCAAGCATGTAACCATGCTGCAGCGCTCTCCCAGCTACATATTATCCGTACCAGCCTTTGACAAAGTATCATCCCTACTACTGAAATTCCTACCAAAGGCCTGGGTGTTTAGAATGGCTCGCTGGCGGAATATCAGAGTGCAACGCTGGCTATTTAAGGCTTCAAAACGCTGGCCAAAATTTGTGCACAAATTGCTCTTGCGTGGTATTCGCAAGAGATTACCAACTGGCTATGATATGCGCCATTTCACTCCAAGCTACAATCCCTGGGATCAGAGGCTCTGTGCGGTACCAAATGATGACTTGTTTAAGGTAATTAAATCCGGCAAGGTTTCCATGGAAACAGAGGAAATCGAAATGCTCACCGAAAATGGCATACAGCTTAAATCAGGCCGTCACCTCAACGCTGATATCATTGTCACTGCTACCGGCTTAAACTTACAAGTATTAGGTGGAGTGGAATTATACCTGGATGATGATCTTGTAGAGGCCAGAAAAAAATTAACTTATAAAGCGGTTCTGATGGAGGGTGTACCCAATATGTCCTGGATCTTCGGCTATACTAACGCACCCTGGACTTTAAAAGCAGATATTGCCGCTCGCTATATTTGCCGACTCCTAGCCTACATGGATAAACATGAATATGATTTTTGTTGCGCAACCGACATGGAGAACTGCGCTGAGGATGTTTCGGTAATGAGTGAGCTGGATTCCGGCTATGTTAAAAGAGGAAACAGCGCCCTTCCTCGTCAAGGTAAAAAATATCCTTGGCGCCTATTGAATAACTATGAAGAAGATATAAAGATTTTACTGAATAACCCGATTGAAGATGGCATTCTACGATTTTTAGCCAAGAAGACCCAAAAACCAAATAAAAATAGACCTCCAGAGGACCTACACTCAACAAAAAAAATCTAGAAAATAGTACATTCTAGACCTTTCAACACCAACCTCTATCAGTCTTCACTCAGATAAAAAGTACAACAAATTAGAAAGAGATTAGCCGGGAAAGTAGATTCATCTGCGCACCAAGTAAAACCCTGTGATGAGACCATACCGGATTTCAACTCCCCACAATACAGTAAAATTTAAACTCCTAAAAACTCTCCCATTTAAACACTAGTGCCCTAGCCTAAAAATCATAATTTAATCTTTCATAATCTTGTTATAGCCATAACTATCCCTCCCATAAACTTGAAAATTAGAAACTTCCGGCAAGTCGTACTCTATCAACCCCTCTGCGGTTGAATAGAAGTCCTTTCCGGAAGGAGCAACCCTTACATGATTAGCAGTACATCGCCCAACGAAGGAAAATCGATCCTCTTTACTGCTCATATTAGGATAAGAGGCGTGCATATTTAAAGAAGAAAAAATCAAACACTCCCCTGCCTTCATTTCCATATCTACCACATCAAATCGATCAAAGTAATCCTCACCAAGTAATTCAACCGCAGTCAAAAAAACAAACATTCCTTTATCAAAAACCTGCCCATAAAGTACTATTTTTAAAAGGACATAAAAATGTGAAAAAGCATGTGGAATCAGAGCCATGTAAAAAAGCTTATTATCCAACACATAACTATATAAGTAATCCATTCTTGCATCGACAAAAGATCCCGGCAACAGCCTCAAGCAGCCATTCTCCTGATTAGTATCAGTGAGTGCAACCCAGGCGTTTAATTGTATAATTGCAGGATCTGTCTCTTTAGTGGGCTGCAACTTAGCATATTTTCCAGTCTCCCTGAATGTAGCATTTTGATGCCAAATAGTACCCCGCCCACCTCTCAACTTATCAAAAAATTGTGAGCGCCAGCAGATAACCTCCTTACCTAATAAGCTAGCCATACGTTGAGAAATCTGAGGCTTTCGCATCAAATTGCGAAATGACTTCATTCGAAGTGCCTGATACAACCCAGCACTTTCAATACTCCACTGACCTTGTTTTTTCTCAATTTCCGGGATTAGCTTTCCAAGAAAGCTGAACCCGTCAAAATCATTTTTAAAACTGGACATCGCCTCCCCCTTAAGTTCTTCAGCCTCATCTGAAGAAATCACACGAAAAGGTGGGAGGTATCCATTTTTCTCAAAGAAACTCAGATCACTCTCATTTAGAAAGTACTCGCCTGGACCTTTCTCATTAGACTTATTCGAGATATTATCTCTGGAAATATTCAATTTTAAGTTCTTCAAATTATCCAAATCTACAAACAAGTCATTCTTCTTTTTTCTTCTCCAGGGCATCACAAATATCTTATAAATCACCACAACCATCACTGCCAACCACACATAAATAGATTGCCTCCAATCAATCGAGTAGGATGCAGCAATATCATCCAAACTTCCAAAACCTTTTAGCATTTCTGATAAAGTGCTTTTACTCACATTACCTCCTCAATGCATTGCATCTCCCAACTTCATCTTCAGATCTTTATGAACTAATCCGGGTGTGAATTGTGATAGATGATGTCAAAGTCCGATGTACCGGGCAGCGATTAGCAATCTTCAGCAGGCGCTGCCTCTGTTCACCGGTCAGTTCCCCCTCCAGGGTAATATCCCGCACAATTTCATCAATTTTTTTCGAACTTTTTTCACAGTCCTTCCCGTCCTCTAGGTGGACCTTACGATGGGAGAGGATGACCTGTATTCGCTCCAACGGAATATTTTTCATATTTGCATACATACGCACGGTGATATTGGTACATGCTCCTAGCCCCATGAGTAAATATTCGTAAGGGCCTGGTCCACGATTTTGCCCGCCTAAATCCTCCGGCTCATCAGCAATTAACCGATGGGGACCCGAGTGCAGTATCTGCGTATATTTATCCGCACCAGCCTCTTCTACGGTAACAACAGTTGGCAATGGACCACTCATCAGAAGTCTCCTGAAGACATTTTTTCCATAGGCTCTGGGGTTACCAGGTTCCACCAGAAGTCAAATCGATCCATAAGGGAGAGAAGAGTTTTCAACTGGCCAACATCCCCAACTATTTTTATCGAACCATCCTCCATCTTCTCCTGAATTGTGGCGGTACCAAGGATAATATCATTCAAGTCTTCACGCTTTATTGTGACACTGGAATGAGGGTCATTAACTGGAGGGCCATAGTTCAACACTGCATTTTCCAGCACCAGTGAGTAGCGTTCTTTTATATCTGGAAGATTAATATTGATCGATATTTTTTTGCCTGTCGCTCTTGGCCCATTCAAGCGAATCCCCAGATAATCAAAAATCAGCTCGGTGGGCATACTACGAATAGTATCTGCGCTGGCAGTTAGCGGCACCGGTAGGCGCTCGATGCCATCCCGCAGCTCTTTAGCGCCGCTGAGGAAGAAGTTTCTCCAGGTTCCGTTTTCCTGTTGGTAACCCATTTGCTCCAGGGCATCGGCCAGTAAATCTCTTGCAGCACGATTGTTCGGCTCGGCTGAGACCAGTCTATCCAGCACTTCCGCCACCCAGCGGTACTCGCCAGCATCATAATCTCTCTTGGCTTGCTTGATGATATTGGCCGCTCCTCCCATATATTGCACATACTTCTTGCCGGCAGCAGTGGGAGGCATTGGATAAAGACGCGCGGGGTTGCCGTCAAAAAAACCGAGGTAATAATTCCACACTGCGCGAGTATCGTGATTAACACTACCGTAGTAACCTCGGTTGGCCCAATACTGAGACAACTCTGGGGGAAGCTCCATCATCTCAGCAGTCTGCACCATGTTATAGCCATGGTTGGCCAAGCGTAGGGTCTGGTCATTCAGGTATTTATAAAGATCTCGCTGTTTCTTTAGGTGATTAACAACATTTTCCTGCCCCCAGGTCGGCCAGTGATGCGGTGCAAACAATACTTCTGCCTTGTCTCCCCAGCGCTGAATGGTCTCATTTAAATAACGCGACCAATCCCTTGCATTGCGCACCTTGGCCCCGCGAAGCGTGTAAAGATTATGCAAGGTATGGGTAGCATTTTCGGCAGCGGTTACTGCCTTTAGCTCGGGAATATAGAAATGCATTTCAGCCGGTGCTTCAGAACCCGGTGCCATCAAAAATTCAAAAGTCAGACCATCAATGGTTCGAGTCTCTCCTGTTTTTGTAATAGTGTCGGTGGGTTCAATTAAAGTGACGGTACCCGTAGAGGTTTCCAGGCCTAATCCAGCCCCCAACGTACCTTTAGGGTCTTTTGGGATCAAATTACCGTACATAAAACTGGCGCGACGCGCCATATGGTTACCGGCAAAGACATTTTCACTGACCGCTTCAATCAGGAAGTCTTTTGGAGCAAAGATTTTAACTTTTCCAGATTTTACCTCTTCCTCATTTACCACCCCACGTACGCCACCGTAATGATCCACATGACTGTGGGTATAAATCACCGCGACCACTGGCTTGTTACCTCGATGCTGCCGGTACAATTTCAAGGCTGCTTTCGCAGTTTCTTCCGAGATCAGGGGATCCATTACGATCACCCCAGTCTCTCCCTCAATAAACGTAATATTTGAGAGGTCGGCGCTACGCACCTGGTAGATTCGCGGAGTTACCTCATAAAGCCCACCCTCGGAGATCAACTGTAATTGTCGCCATAAACTTGGGTTGGCACTGTCTGGTGCAGGTTTATCCCGTGCAAATTGAAAGGCTTCAAGATTCCAGACAGGCTGTCCTTTTTCGGTCTTAATTACGCCATTATCAGGTAATGGCGCGATAAAACCGCGTTTTACATTTTCAAAATCCTGCCGATTATCAAATGGCAACTCTTTTAAAACTGTCTGATTGGCCTTTTGGGTGACAGCACTCGCCGGATTAGGTGGATCGGCATAAGTGAAAACAGAAAACTGAAGAGATATAATAAATGCCAGGCGAGCTAAAAAAGTCGCGGAGATTCCCTGGTCAGCAAGCATCATTCTCACCCGCTATCGGATACTCTTAATGGCCGCAAGTACTGTTTAGCGGACAAGCTCTGAAAAATATTTTCCCGGAAAACAGGAAAAGAATTTCCCAGTAGAGAATAGGTAGGATCTGTCAGTAAGGATGGGATATTCGGTAGCGAAGGGAAGATTGCTGACAATTTTAAGCATGGAGCCCACTGGCCGACTCCTCCATTTGGGTAGAGCCAGCCTCTGGGTCTTATATCACTAAATCAACGCACATCAAGCAGGTGACGCGCAATGATCAGGCGCTGGATCTCACTGGTGCCCTCATAAATGGTGGTGATACGCACATCGCGGCTCATGCGCTCCAATGGGTACTCGCGGGTATATCCGACCCCACCATGGATCTGCAGGGCTAAGTAACAAGCTTCATTGGCTTTTTCACTGGCAAACAGTTTGCCCATGGACGCCGCCGGGCCAAAAGCCATGCCCGCATCTTTCTGCCAAGCTGCCTGTAACAGCAACAGGCGCGCACCTTCGAGCTCAGTGTACTTATCTGCCAGCTGCCACTGTAATCCCTGGAACTGCGCCAGTTTTTTACCAAACTGCTCGCGCTCGTGCATATAAGCGCGGGCGCAATCCATCGCCTCCAACCCAATTCCCAGTGCCAGGGAACCGATACCGATACGACCACCAGCAAGTTCACCCGCGGCGATTCGGAAGCCGCGGTTTTCCTCACCCAGCATGTTACTTGCGGGAATGCGGCAATTATCAAAGGAAACTTCATTGGTGACAGAAGCTTTCTGCCCCATCTTCTCTTCAGCCTTGCCGATAATCAGCCCCGGTGTGCCCGCTTCAACCAGGAAGCAGGAAATCCCTTTACCTTTCGCGGCATCAGGGTCGGTAACCGCCCACACAACAAAAATGCCAGCAAATTCAGCACTACTGATAAATAATTTGCTGCCATTCAGCACATACTCATCGCCGTCTTTTACTGCACGGGTACGCATAGCTGCAGCATCAGAACCTGAGCCGGGCTCAGTCAGGCAGAAAGAACCCGCAGCGTATTCCCCGCTACAGATTTTTGGCAGGTACTTCTGGCGCTGGTCCTCATTGCCTACAGCCTGGATAACTTCAGCCACCATATTGGTAACCGAGGTGGTAGTTGCAGTGGATGCACAGCCTCGTGCCAGTTCGGTAATCGCCAAACTAAAAGCCACCGTGCCTGCACCTGTACCACCGTAATTGGGATCGATATTGATACCCATAAAACCCAGTTCGGCCAATTCCTTGAGCTTCTCCAGTATCAGAGGGCGGTTACCTGTATTGTCGAGTTCCGCAGCTATAGGCTTCAATTCGCTCTCGGCAAACTGACGTGCTGCGTCCTGGATCATCTGCTGCTCTTCGCTCAGTGAGAAATCCATACATTACCTACTTTATCGTTATCGCATTCTGATTCGGCGGCGGGGACACCGCGCACAAGTTATGTCGAGGATAATAAAATACCGACCGACAATGGTTGCCAATTCACCCTATTCCACCATGAATTCCGCAATCAATAGCAAAGATAGCGGTGGGGAAAAGCAATTGGGTTTTACCTCAACACGGAGCACATGCCGGGTACGGAGTTTTTTGGCGAGTCATTTTCCCGAGCTCTGGCAACCTTACCTGATGATTATCTGCCCGGTGGCCGACTCCCCATAGGTTCCAGATAGGTTCCAGGCCACCACGCGCCTAAAGCGCGCTTCCGGCTCAGCGCCGGGCTGATTTGGTCTTAGGCTCAGGGTCCGGCACCGCTACGGCAGTATCGGTTTTCACCTCCTCCATCACCACATAGGTATGGGTTTCGCGTACTCCCGGCACTGAAGCCAGCTTCTCTCCGAGAAAACGGCGGTATCCAAGCATATCCTTAATGCGAATCTTTACGAGGTAATCAAAACCACCGGCCACCATATGGCACTCCTGCACTTCCTCCAAGCCAGCCACATGCTGGTTAAAGGCTTCCAGTGCCTCAGTGGCTGTATTAGCCAGAGTCACCTGGATGTAAACAACCAGGCCGGCATGAACCTTGAGCGGGTCCAGCAACGCTACATAGTCGCGGATAAATCCCTCTCGCTCGAGGCGCTTGACCCTCTCCAGGCAGGGAGTGGGACTGAGATTAACCCGGCGTGCCAACTCTACGTTTGGCAGTCGTCCATGGCGTTGCAGGATACGCAGTATTTGGCGATCGATACGATCAAGATCTTCCAACTGTCGAGACATTACAAAATACCCTACTGGCAATCACGCAATTAGGCGTGATATTTAACCACAACTGGCGCCAAAATGGCGATTAATTCTAAGCACTTTCGCACATAATCCGGTTTTTTATTCTGACCCTAGATATAGAGCTTGGGAGACGATATGTCGACAAACTTCGCCGGAGACCTACACAGTGCCCGAGAACAGGCACGCGAGTATTTGCATGCCGACGAAAACCAATGTGTAAGTGAGCTCCTGGCCGCACCGCGCCCCAGTGAAGCCCTGCGCAAGAAAATTCTGAATACCTCGCGCGAGCTGGTACGGCACTCACGCCAGCAGCGCAGTAAGCGTGGCACCCTGGACGCCTTCCTGCAGCAGTTCGGCTTGTCGAACAAAGAAGGGGTGGCCCTCATGTGCCTGGCGGAGTCTCTACTTCGGGTTCCCGATGCTGATACTGCCGATAAACTGATTGCTGAGAAAGTGCATTCCGGCAACTGGTCCAGCCATCGTGGCCAGTCAGATTCACTATTTGTGAATGCCTCTACCTGGGGGCTTATGCTTACCGGCAGCGTGGTTGAGCTGGACCCCGATATCACCGAGCGCCCTTCCCATTGGATGAAACGCCTGATCAGCCGTATCGGCGAACCCATGGTGCGCACCTCCATGATGCAGGCCATGAAGATCATGGGTGGACAGTACGTACTTGGTCGTACTATCGACGAGGCACTTAAGCGCGGCCCCAAGGAAAACCTGCCCGGCACCCGCTTTTCCTTCGATATGCTCGGAGAGGGTGCGCGCACCATGGCCGATGCCCAGCGCTATTACGATGCATACATGATGGCTATCGAAGCCATCGGTAACGACAACACCAAACGTGACGTTGTCGAAGCTAACGGGATCTCTATCAAACTGTCTGCCCTTCATCCTCGCTATAGCGTACTGCAACGCGATCGTGTCATGGATGAACTGCTGCCCCAGGTAAAGCGCCTGTGCGTTGCTGCCGCCAAATATGATATGGGTTTAAATATCGACGCCGAGGAAGCGGAACGCCTGGATATCTCCCTGGATATTTTCGAAGCACTTGCCCGCGACCCTGAACTGAAGGACTGGCAGGGCCTCGGCTTTGTTTTGCAGGCTTACCAAAAAAGGGCTCCCCATGTTGCAGACTGGCTGATCGCCCTTGGTCGAGACACCGGCCGCAAATTAATGGTTCGCTTGGTGAAAGGCGCTTACTGGGATAGCGAAATCAAGCACGCCCAGCAGATGGGCCTGACCGATTACCCGGTATATACCCGCAAGTGTCACACTGACCTTTCTTACCAAGTGTGTGCCAAGAGGCTGCTGGATGCCGGTGATGCTATCTATCCCCAGTTTGCTACTCACAACGCTTACACCGTAGGCCTGATCCTGGAGATGGCTGGTGAACGCACTGACTATGAATTCCAGCGCCTGCATGGCATGGGCCACCTGCTCTACGCGCAAATTGAAGCTGTACACGGCAAACGCGTACCAGTGAGAGTTTATGCTCCGGTAGGCGCCCACCGCGACTTGCTTCCCTACCTGGTTCGCCGACTCCTCGAAAACGGCGCAAACAGCTCATTTGTAAACCGCTTTATGGATGAGGAGACCCCAATTGAGGCATTGGTACAGGACACTCTCGACCTCAGTGAGGCCTGTAACCCATACCGCCACCCACAAATTCCTGTACCGGAGAATATTTATATGGGCGCAGAAGCCCTGCCACGAAAAAATTCACACGGCATCGAGCTGACCGATCCCAATTCTGTAGAGCCGCTTTTGGAAGAGTTGGACAAGCAGCGCGGCAAGCATTTCCTCGGGGGCCCAATCATCAACGGTGTTATGGGTAAAGCCGAAGAGCCAGTTTACAATCCGGCTTCCGGCGAGGTCATTGGCCACACCGCTAATACCGACAAGCACCTGATTGAGCAAGCCTACGCCTCTGCGACTGAAGCACAGATCGGCTGGGATCGTATGGGCGGCAATGAGCGCGCCGCGATTCTCGATCGCATCGCCGATTTCTATGAGAAAAAGACGAATGAACTTGCCGCAATTATTTGCCTGGAAGCAGGCCGCACTCTCAATGATGGTATCAGCGAAGTACGTGAAGCAGTCGATTTCTGCCGCTACTATGCCAATGCAGCGCGCCAGCATTTCAGTGAACCAACGGAGCTGCCCGGCCCCACTGGTGAAAAAAACCAACTATACCTAGGCGGCCGTGGCGTATTCGTCGCTATCAGCCCCTGGAATTTCCCCTTGGCTATTTTTACCGGCCAAGTGGTTGCCGCACTGGCGGCTGGTAATGCAGTACTGGCCAAGCCCGCTGAACAGACGCCAATAATCGCCGCCCACGCCGTCCGCCTGATGCTCGATGCTGGCGTACCAGCAAAAGTACTACACCTGGTTACCGGCACCGGTGCGGCCGTAGGTAAGTTATTGATCGAAGACCCCCGCTTGGGCGGCGTAGCCTTTACCGGTTCCACCGAGACCGCTCGCCTGATCAACCAGCAATTGGCAGCGAAAGAGGGCCCGATCGTTCCATTGATTGCCGAAACTGGTGGGCAGAATGTAATGATTGTGGATTCCACTGCCCTGCCCGAGCAGGTAGTAGATGACGTAATTCAATCCGCCTTCCTAAGTGCCGGCCAGCGCTGCTCCGCCCTGCGCATTCTGTGTGTACAGGACGTAATCGCCGATAACTTGCTCAATATGCTCAAAGGCGCCTGTGAAGAACTCTCCCTTGGCGATCCCGGCAAGCTGGATACCGACATCGGCCCAGTAATCGACGACAAAGCACTGGGCATGTTGGAAGCCCATCGGGAGCGTATGAGCACAGAGGCCAAAACGCTGTTTGCCTTCGATGAAGATAAAAAGCCCGGTACAGGCACTTTCTTCGGCCCTCAAGTTGTAGAAATTGAAGACTTCTCTGTACTAAAGCGCGAAGTCTTCGGCCCCTTCCTGCACGTGGTACGCTTTAAAGCGGAAGAACTTGAAGACATGATTCGCCGCATTAACGCCACCGGCTACGGCCTTACCTTCGGCCTGCACTCCCGCATCGAGGGCCGAGCAGACGCGGTATTCAAACGGGTTAATGTAGGGAATTGCTACGTAAACCGGGATATGGTCGGTGCAGTAGTCGGCGTGAACCCATTCGGCGGCCAAGGCCTCTCCGGCACCGGTTTCAAAGCCGGCGGCCCCCACTATTTATTCCGTTTTGCTACCGAGAAAACCAAAACCATCAATACCGTTGCCACTGGTGGCAATACACAGCTGTTTACTTTGGGACAGTAATCTTCAAAAATGAGAGAGCGGGCTTAGCCCGCTTTTTCTACACCATATAAGTAATTACTTTTAAATCTTTTTTGCTCCCGGCTGTCTCACCCTATTCCGCCAAACCAGTAAAATTTAATTTTTTAATCTTAGCAGTTAAAAACGCTTAGATTTCTGCACCCCTGCTTAATATAATAAAGACTTTCAGCAATGCCATATTTCCACTGAAATAATCGACCTCTAATTGACCATCAATACACCACTAATAAGTTCACAGGCAGGATACAATAAGATATTTAGAGTCCCACCCATGAAACCAATACTGTATTTTTCAACATTAAAAATAACAAAATTTCTTATTTTTTAATTTTTTAATCGGGCTGCATCGTTAAAAAATTGATTCAGAAAATCAGATATCTTTTTTCACTCTTCATAAGTCCTGGACAAAAACACAAAGCTCACTAAACCCAACTGCCAGTAAAAGATCCATTAGAAAATACTACTGGCCTTCTGGCTTAATGAATAGAGTAGCAGACACATTCCGTACGATCGTACAAAAAATCTGCCAATCGATTTTTGTATTCAAGTACCAACTTACGCCATGCTCAATGAAGGTTAGTTTATGTAAACCAATTTATCTAAGGCAAAGAAATATAGAAAATCAGCTGCACTATTGGGATGTGCCTGCGAGTAATAGGTTTATCAGGGAAGTATGGTAATGTAGAAGCTGATTATCGGGCCTTGGCTATTCCCATGAGAAACCACGTTAGCCTTTAAACCGTCTTAAGGCTAAGACATATAGGAGTCAAATTATGGTACTACTCCTATGCTGCTCATCATAACTGGCCTTCCAGAACATCATATATAACTGAGTGCCGACTTCCACTTTAAATTCTCCACCTGACAAAGGGACTAATCATGGGTGCAGACGTTTTCACTAATACCAAAATAGAAGAGATGATTGAATTTTGCTCCAAAGGCTATGACGCCTGGACCAAAATTATTAATAAGGATGTCGCCAATAACTATAAATCTGGTCGAGAGCGATCTGCGGATGGACAAGTTTATTGGAATGACCTTAACAGTGAAGCGAGCTGCATCCTGGCCATCCACTCCTTTCTCAGGGAATACCTGACTTCGAGAGTACCTGCCAGCCAAATTGCACAACTAGATAACTTACGAGACCGCTTTAGGATCGCTGCAGTGGATTATCAGCGGTTATGTTCTACGGCGTTCCTCACGAAAGAAATAGATAAAGAAATCGATAAAAACAATGCTCTTAAAAAAGATAGGCGTATTAATTTTGCAATTTCAGCCTCTTCGTTAGCGTCATCCGTCAATGATATTTCATCAAAGATCAATGGAGTTGTGGCAACAATTATCGCACTTAAAGGCTTGAGAAGTAATCTGGCCTCACAGAACACATCCTGGAGGGAATACTATAAAATGATCCGGCGAGATTTTTTGGCGATCGCCTCTAACGTGGTGGGGCTTTTTGCACCAACAGCCGTGGGAAACACGATTATCATTGCCTGGATGTATAGTGATACACGTGATTATATGAAGTTTCAAAAAACTGGTCAGCAACTGACTGAAAACAAACAAGATCTATTAAAAGCAGCAGATAAGTTTAGTGGCGACACATCAATATGCGACTTCTATACCTACGTACTAGTGACAGCACTTGCAGAGCATTATGGCTTCTCACCAAACAACGGAATCAACTATAATCTTCAGCATGAGCATTTAGCTATGACCAAGGGAGTTCTGGCTAGAAATACCCTATAGCAACAGTTGTACAACCATAAAGCTGATTAATTCTGGCACAGGAAAGGCAATACTTAGATATTAGCACTGGCCGATGTATAGATCGGCCAGTGCTTTATTGTTACTATCTGTGCACTTGAAAGAGCAACTACTGGTGGCCTTAATCAATACTTACTGATAGCATATACATTAAAGATCCTACCTTTTAATACCCTATTCATCACAGAGATAGAATTTTCAATTGAGCAAAATATTAATTTTTGGAAACTCTGGTTCCGGCAAATCGACCTTAGCTAAGCACCTTTCAAATAACAAAGGATTAGCTCATTTGGATTTGGATGTTTTGGCATGGCTACCCACCTCCCCTCCCCAGAGAATGCCTTTAGAAGAATCCCGAGTTAAGATAGAGGTTTTTCTAAGGGAAAATGAAAACTGGGTGGTAGAAGGATGCTACACCGATTTACTTGAACTTCTAGTAGAAGAATCCACAGAAATAATATTTATGGATCTCAGCATAGAACAGTGTATAGAAAATGCCAGGAATAGACCCTGGGAGCCACATAAGTACGAATCCAAAGAGGCACAGGATTCAAATCTTGATATGCTGACACGCTGGATCAAGGATTATAAAGCAAGATCAGACACCTTTTCTTATGAAGCTCACCTGAGATTTTACAAAACTTATCAAGGCAAAAAAGCTATTTATGCAGAGAATAAAAATATAAAATGAGCCTGCCCTAATCCCACCGTTTTCTTTACCCGCGCAAAAACCAGCAGCAGCTAATTTAGTTGCGTTAATTCTTAATTTGGACACGCGGTTTAAACAGAAGCTAGTCTACTAGGGGCTGCACACCTCCATCGATGAAAAGCATCAGTAAAAAACCCCATATTTAATGGTCAATATATCGACCCATACAGAGAAAGCACTTGATTACAGCTATCCAGCTGTACTCTATCCCTCTCCAGACAACACAATCCGATACTTAGACTTGCCAGATTTCAGGTGCTTGAACGCTTCTTCAATCTGGCTCATGGGAAATATTTCCACCTGGGGCCTGATTTGATGATGAGCGACAAAGTCGAGCATGGTTTCCATGGTAGCTGGGCTACCTACCGGAGATGCGGAGATGGAGCGCTGGCCAAATATCATTGGGAAGAGTGTAAACTGTATTGGATTTACAATGGCACCGACAAAGTGTAAACGCCCCTTAGGCTTTAGCGCTTGCAAATAAAGATCCCACTCCAGATTGACATTTACTGTAGAGATAATGAAGTCAAAGCTCATTGAAGCAGACTTGATCTCATCAGGATCACGGGAGTTGAGGGTTTTATGGGCCCCCAATGATAGTGCTTCTTTTCTTTTATGCTCACTGGAGGTAAAAGCGGTTACTTCACAACCCCAGGCATTAAGGAACATGAGCGCCAAATGCCCTAGTCCACCAATGCCAATTACTGCAACTTTATCAGTAGGCTTGATATTGAACTGCACTAATGGGTTGAATACTGTAATTCCACCACACAATAAAGGGCCCGCAGAGACATAGTCGATGTCCTCAGGAATAATCACAAGACTGCACATGTCAGCCCTGACCTTATCTGCAAAGCCGCCATTAGTCAGAATGGTAAAGCGCGCTTCAGCACAAAGGTTGTGGTTACCCAAACGGCATGAGTGGCAGGTCTCACAATAACCAGAATTCCAACCCAATCCCACTACCATGCCAGGCTTAAAATGGCTAGCTTGCCTCCCCGCCGCTACGACTCGACCAATGACTTCATGGCCCGCAACCATAGGGTATTTGGATACTCCCCATTCATCATCAATCATACTTAGGTCACTGTGGCAAACGCCACAATAGAGTACGTCCAGCTCAACTTCCGTCGCGCCCAACTCACCCAACTCTATCTGATAGGGCTGAAAGGGACCGCCGGCTTCCATTACTGCATAAGCATTGATGGTACTGTTCTCCGGCATAAGGTACTCCCGTTACTGTTAACCTGATTCAGGTTCCCACCACAGAAAACCAGTGCTCATCCAAACAAAAAAGAGCCGGGATATTCCCGGCCCAAGCCAAGTCCTGTGAGGTTGCTGAATTTCAGAGGACCTACGAGAAAACCTGGCTAATTCCTGTGATAGAACTTAGTTCAGTACGCGGTAACCTCGGCCGCGCAGACAATTCTTGATGATCTGGTCAGCCTCAGCCCCAGCACTCCCCGCACCGGAGAGACCGCCAACCAGTGCTCCGGCACCAGCTCCTGCTGCTGCGGCTCGGCTACTATCACCCACAATAGCTCCAAGCGCCCCACCTACTACTGCGCCTCCAGCGGCTCCGGCCAAGCCTCGTCGGCCCTGATCGCTATAGGTGGAGTAGGCAATCCCCTTACACTCGGAAAGATCCATTTGGTATTGATTCATGTTGACACCCCAGGTGTCGATCACAATTCCTCCAGCACCAGGCACCTGCTCCGGCTGGGCGGCACAGCCAATAAGAAGTGTTATACAGAGTCCAGCAGTGGCGGTAATACCAGTATTCATCGGATACCCCTTCCAGCTAGTGCTTAGAGACAGAGGTGCTGTCACGTATTTCTACTTTAGGTTTAGCTCTCAGTTGAAGTTGGCGCCAGCGAGGAAGCACTAAAAGAGGAGAAAAGTGTGACCCTGCAGACAGGAAAACCCGGACCTCACCTTAATTCCAGGAGCAAGCATTCGGAGGGTAGAACTTATCATACGCGGTAGACCGTCCACTTTCGTATTGGCTACATAAGAAAATACACTTGGGAAAAGTCTCTCAAACTATAAGCATCACTTATTAATACTTTTCATATGCTTATTGGGCATTTTTTAAACTCTCCCATATATTCACAGTTAATTGATGGATTCACAAAATCCATTGGTGATACACCTGAAAATGGTTGAAGGATACTAAGAATGGAATACGGCATATTGAAAAAGGTAGTCTTTGTGGCTGCGATTATTTACTCTTCAATAACTTCGGCAAGCGAGGACTATAAAAACTCCCCTGCAATATTTGCCAATAGTTATGAGCACATTATTATTGAACCAGAGTGGGCAGATGATAATAAACTGGAGTTAATTCAACCAAAAGAGTTTCGCCGCTGGGTATTTATTGGTTCGCCAATAACCCCAAATGGACTAAACGGGGGCAATGCCAGCTTTCCAGAATACCATAATGTTTATGTCCAACCAGAAGCCTTTCAATACCATCGGGATCATGGTAAATGGCCCGAAGGAACGATCATGTTAAAAGAGCTGCAACTTACCGGAGGAAAAGCAACAGAAGCCGATGGTTCGCGTTACGAATCCTCCGGTCGCGGTTATTTTCCCGGAAAAGTTAACGGCATGGACGTGTCTGTAAAAGATTCAACAAGATTTCCAGAGTCCAGGGGATGGGGATATTTTAACTTTGGTCACCATGCTCCCCCATATGCTGCCAGTACAGAAGCAATGGATATCTCTTCCTGCGCAGGCTGCCATATGGCCAATGCCACAGAAGATATGGTCTTTATGGATCTCTATCGGCCACTGATTTCCCCACTCAAGCTGCCAGAAGCTAAGTAGTCTCAGCAGAAAGCTTCACAATATCATCTGACCACTTAGCTTCCAAAGAGCTCCAATCATACCCAGATGTAGCAGCAATAAATTTTTCAAGAGCTGGGGACAAAACAGAATTATTGGTAGTAGCAAGACCTACTGTTCTAGATAATGGTGGGTCTGTAATTGGGAGGTAGTCAAGCTCCGGCTTAATTAATGAGTAAAGAGGAATCACACTGACTCCTGCTCCCTCTCTAATCAAGCATTGAATCCAGTCCTCTCGCTCGCTACGAAATACAATATCCAACTCCAGATCCTGCTCGCTATTGAACACTTGGCCTTTCTGACGGAATTCACAATGTAAACGCTCAACATAGGGTTGATTGGCAAGATCAGAAATAGAGATAGACTTTCGGCTTAAAAAATTATGGTTTGGAGGACAAGCCAAAACCAGCGGTTCCTGAAATAATTTCAGGAAGCGTATTCGTGAATGCGCCACACTTTGCGGCAGACAAAACACTGCATCAAGATTACCTGTCAACAATAGCTCTCCCAGAGCTGGTGGTGCGACATCATGAATCACCACGGATATCTGAGGATTATTTAATCGAAATTGACCCAACATCCCCACCAGAGCTTGCGGCCCAATGGTACACATGATCCCAATATTTAGCTCACCAGATTCCCCAGCTGTAATTGCGCGGGCTGTTAAGTTGACCAATTGCCGAGTATGATCAATTTGTTCAAAATTGCTCCGTAAACTACGGCCTAGCTCTGTCAACTCAATATATCGGCCTTCACGGTGTACTAAATTCCCACCGAGTTCCTCTTCTAACTTTTTAATACCTTGGGTTAAAGCTGGCTGCGACACATGGCACTGCTCAGCGGCACGAGTAAAGTTCAGCGTATCTGCCAGCGCAAGAAAATAGCTAACCTGCTTGAAATCCATTCTCTAGCCACACTCCCTTAAACCAATAAATAGTGACACCTTAGAGCAGGGTCTACTCCAAGGATTAAGTTATATATATCATTACAGATGATTAACCCGGCTGCTTTTTACTTAGAATGATCCGCCTAATGATTGGTACTGGTAAAAGATTTTCAAGCGTTGGCTCTGTGCCCTTGAATCGAGAATATTAACTACCCCCTCAAACCTAAGCAATTTACGACTGACCTTGTCATAAACTAAGTCGAGATCGCCGGCAAACAGTCGCAACAATGGCTGGGCTACGTCCACACGGATACAGGTATTCTCCAGCTGGTTTTGATTACAGGCTACTTTGCGCGCCCTCAGCTTGATTGCCCGCCCATGCATTGGAGAGGCAAAATTGAATTTGAGGACGTCACCACGCACTAATGCCTGCCAGTGTTCACGCACATATACATCAAAGCCAGCATCTACCACATCGATACTTTCCCGCTCTCGCATTACACTCTTCCAACCTGTCTGGCCGGACTTACGGTAGCGCATCAACCATTGCCCCTGCTCCCTTCGCACTTCACGTACTTCCCCGTGGCGAAGGTCGGTTTGTATAACTTCCGGCATAGTCGTGCCACCATGAGGGTTACCGGTATGATCCAGTAATGTCTTTTTAGCAAACAATTGCCCTTGAGCTGAAAAATACAGCACCTGTACCTGGCCATTTTCAGCGGGTAGATAATATTCACAGTATTCAAGGCTGTGGCTTTCTGGATCGAATGCCAGGCCCGTTGCAGAGGTCTGGCCTTGATAGCCACAGCCTGCCATTGATATCGCCAGGGCAGCCAGCAGCTCTAACATAGTTCACCCCATAGAAATATTTGATTAGCCCGGCCATCAGTGAGGCAACAGAGTAACTATTTGGATGCCGTATTCAGAGCACGTGCCAACCGAACAAAAACCGGCAACATCACAGCCCATAGTACTGACAGCACCATAACTGACTGCCATAAGGGCCGGTGTAGTTCCACGGTACCGTTTAGTAAAGCGCCGGTATAATAACTGAAAGGTCCAAAAATCCCACCTAGTAAGACAGGCAGCCATAAATTACGCTGCAGCACTGCCAGGCTATAACGCAGTGTCATAGCAAAGTTCAACCATAGACAAATCAGCCAGACCGGCGGCCAGGAGCTACCACTGAGATTGCGCAACACACCAATATGGAAAAGCACAGAGTCCACCCCCACACCGAAAAGAAAGATGCCCGCTAACCAAAGGGGCTCCCTGCGCAGATTTGCTATGAAAAGCAGGTGAATACTCAAATTAACCAGAGTAAAAGGCACTACAATCCAGGGGCGGGCAACAATCACACAGAGAGGCCATGCTATATCAAATAGTATGGCATTGGCGAAAAATCGCCACATTTTAAAAGCTACCGAGAAACCGCGGCTTGGCAAAAATAAACTGTGCGGCACTGATCACTCTCTGCATAAATCCACCCTCGCAATAGCACAGGTAAAATTCCCACATACGAATAAAGCGTTCATCAAAACCAAGAGCTTGCATTGCTTCCACCTGCTTCAAAAAAGCCTCGCGCCAGTGGCGGATAGTATGTGCATAGTGGATGGTAATATCTTCCAGATCGACCATCTGCATATCCGTGGCTGTCGCCACATGGTGAGCAACCACCTGGTTTGATGGCAAGCAGCCACCAGGGAAGATATAGCGCTGGATAAAATCCACTTCTTTACGATATTGCTGATAACGTTGATCCTGAATGGTAATGGCCTGCATCACCATCAAACCATTATCTTTAAGCAAATGGCTGCAAGTAGAAAAAAACTTACGATGGTATTCATGCCCTACCGCTTCCACCATTTCAATAGAAACCAATTTATCGAAACTTCCCTGCAAATCACGGTAGTCTTGTAAGAGCACAGAAACTTTATCTTGCAGCCCCTCTTTTTGTACCCACTTTTGGGCATAGTCATACTGCTCTTCAGAAATAGTGGCAGTAGTTACCCGGCACCCATAGTGTTTTGCGGCAAAGATGGCCATTGCGCCCCAGCCGGTTCCTATCTCAAGTAGATGGTCATTGGCCTCTAGCTGTAATTTTTGGCAAATATGCCCCATTTTGTGTACTGAGGCATCAAATAGCGGCGTTTTCTCTGAGGGGAATATTGCCGATGAATAGAGCATGGTCTTATCGAGGAAAAGCTGAAAAAATTCGTTACCCAGATCATAGTGTGCAGCAATATTCCTACGCGAACCGTTAGGATTATTCGAGTTTAATCGATGCAGACCTCGCAGGAACATTCGTGGTAACTGACTCCAACGCCCGTCCATATCCTCAATCAGATCCATGTTATCGACCATCAAACGAATTACACTCAGAAGACACGGTGAAGTCCAGTCCCCTTGCATGTAGGCTTCACCAGAACCAATAGTGCCATTGAGTAACACCTGTACGTATGCACTGCCATCCAGTACCTTTATATGTGCACGAACACAGGCTTGATCTATAGGTTGGCCAAATCGATATTTATTAACTCCCTCCTCGATAAGCAAATGCCCCCTATCAATTACCCGCATCTTACTCAACACTAACCTGCGGGCCAGGCGAACCATCCATGACTCTGATAGCCCCGCTAAAGAAGTACTCTCTTCCCTTTGGTCCTGTTGTATGACTTTCATAGTTGCTCTTCTCCTCCCTGAGTCCCACGCTTACTACCCGGATGGGAAAAAACGGGGGTGCGCTTAATCCATAATTTCAGCGCCTGCCAATAAATTGTGGCTATTACCTTTGCGGTCATGAATGGGTACTGGATCAGGATACTATTGAGCACCGCGCTACTCACTTCACGGCGACGCAAGCTCAGTACAGCATCAAATAGAGGGCGCTCACTCTCTCCCTCGGTACTCGTGTCAAAATTCTGCAGATAAGCCGTCAGTCGATCTCCTGGAGTGATACTGCGCCACCGGTATCCCTGGGTAATCGGCATAAAAGGGGAAACGTGGAAAGCTTTGGCAAATGCCACTTTCTGTACCGGGGCTCCAGAGCGGCAATCCAACACATAACTATGGCGTTCATTCCAGGGCGTATTGTGCACATCCAGTAAAAGCCAGCGTACCTTATTGCCCTCTCCGTCAAAACAGTAATAGATGGTGATTGGATTCATGTTGTAGCCAAAATAACGCCAATTAGCCAATACACGCACAGGGCCCTGCGGACGCTCTCCACAAACATCTTCCACTCTACGACGCACGGCCTCATCCAGACTTAAAACCGGATCACCAAAGAAGTCCTCCCTGCAAAAACGCGCCGGTGCCCAACCCCGCGTTGACCACCACCGCGAAAGAGAACAAAAGCTATCCAATTCCGCCAGGTCCAGATACACCATAAACACTTTATAACGAAACTGATTCTGCCTAGGTGAAAAACGGCGATGCTGTACCCAGCCCGTATAGATGGCACTCTCCACTACAATTTCCCCTTCACCAGCAAACCCCCAGGCTTTCGGCCACTCGCAAAGCGCTATTTACACCATCTTCATGAAAACCATTGGCCCAATAGGCGCCGCAAAACCAAGTACGGTTTACGCCATTGATACTGGCCCACTGCTGCTGTGCCCGCGAGCCAGCAACAGAGAATTGCGGATGGGCATACTCGAAGCGTGCCAGGATTTTCTCCTGTTGAATTCGCTCTTCCGCATTCAGCGTAACGCAGTAGGTTTTTTCTGTTTGTAGTCCTTGCAGGATATTCATGTTGTAGGTGAGAACTGGCAGCTGATCCTGCTCCGCGCGTAAGCGGTAATTCCAGCTAGACCAGCTGAGCTTGTGCTTCGGCAGCAGAGCGGTATCTGTATGCAAAACTACCTTGTTACAGGCATAGGGAATTGCTGAGAGGACTTGTTGCTCACGAACCGAAGCATCATCCAGGCATCGCAAAGCCTGGTCAGAATGACAGGCAAATATCACCCCATCAAAAGAATGTTGTTCACCGGCAGAAGTTAATAACTTCACACCTTGCTCTGTACGCCGCACAGAACAAACCTTAGTGGAGAGCCGTATTCTGTCGATATAAGGTGCTGCCAGGGGATCTATGTAGGAGCGTGACCCACCCTTGATCACCCGCCATTGAGGCCTGCGCACTATATTGAGCAAGCCATGGTTAAAAAAGAAGCGTACAAAAAAGCTGACTGAAAATTCCAGCATCTGCGACACGCTAGCCGACCAGATTGCAGAGCCCATAGGAACCAGGTAACGATTGGCAAACTCTGATGAATAACCATTTGCAGGAAGGTATTCGCCCAGGGTCAGGCCATCGTGCAAGCGCCCTTCTCGCCAATCACGTAACGCGCCGCGGTTAAATCGCACAATATCCCAAAGCATTCGCCAGTGGCCGGCACTGAGTATGTTGGAGCGTTGGGAAAACAGCGTATTCAGGTTATTACCAGCGTACTCAAAGCCCTCCCGATCACAGCGCACACTGAATCCCATTGAAGTTGGTTGGGATTCAACTCCGAGTTCATCCAACAAGCGAATAAAGTTCGGGTAAGTCCAGTCATTGAATACAATAAAGCCAGTATCAATTGCCAGTTGGCGCTCACCCTCCTGTATGTCGATAGTAGCGGTATGCCCGCCCAGGCGTTCCTGTTCCTCAAAGAGGGTTATGTCATATCTGCGGCTTAGTAAGTAAGCTGATGTGAGTCCGGCGATACCGCTGCCAATAATGGCAATACGCATCAATTCTTCCTTAAAGTGCGAATCCTACTTATCCTGGGTGTGCAAAAACGAAACCAAATAAAACGAAAAAAGCCAAAAAATCGTAAAGGCCAACTCAAACGTCGGGGAAAATCGATTACTGATTTTCCTTTTGAAAGGCCGCTCTCTATATATATTGCAGCCCGCTCCGGGCTGATTAGAAAAGGCATATCGAAATCGTTACGCGCCGTCAGTGGAGTGTCTACAAACCCGGGACGAATACATACAACTTTGAGGTTTGTATGGCAGGAATCGGCACGCACCGATGCCAGAAAATAATCGAGCGCAGCCTTTGAACTACCATAGGCCTCCGCACGCGGAAAAGGGACAACCGATGAAAGACTGCCGAGGGCGGCAAATATCGGGGCAGGGCTTACACTCAGCAGTGGCAGAGCGATGCGCAAGGTATTTATGACACCGAAGAAATTGGCATCAAACACCCGTCGATACATAGCACTTTCAAGCTGTAAATCATTGTCATATTCGCAGGTACCCGCACAGGCAATCACCATATCCAAGTGGTCGCTAAACTCATTAAGGCGGGCGGGAACTGCCGCCATGGCATTATCGTCAGCAACATCACAGTCGAGTATCTGGATGCGGCTGGGCGCGCACTTTTGCAGCTCTACCAATGTCTCACGTCGGCGAGCGGAGGCAATTACAAAGTTATTGTGCCGAGCAAGGCGCAGGGCCAGCGCACGGCCAATACCAGAGCTGGCGCCGGTTACCCATACAGTCTTATCACGAATTTCACCCACCAGTCAGCCCTGGCCCAGCCGCGACTTGATTTTTCGAATCAGGGAACCCAGCAGAGGCACCTGCTCATAGACCATTGCACCCATGTCGTAAAAATCCTCGTGATAAAATACCTTATCCGAAAATCGCACCAAGCTGCAGCCCCGCAATCGCAACGGCCGCCCCCCTTTCAAGGATTGGTGGGAGTAGTTCATATACCAGGGTAAGCAGGCACTTTCATGGGTAATGGATGCCTCTTCAAAGCGGAAGCGACACTGGGTAAGTCCCCGGCTCATTTCACCAAAGTGCGCTTTTAACGCCGATAGCCCCTCAATTCGGTATAGTGGGTCGCGAAAAACAACGTCATCGCTATATATCGCAGATAAATCCGCTGGATCTCGCATCAAAAAATCTTGGTAGTAAGTCTGAAGTTCTTTTACCAGCGTTTGACTGCTCATAGCCTCTTCCACAATATCCCGCACTTCTGTCCCTTAAATCTACGCCCAACCACTGAGGATGGATCACAAGCAAGATACAAAATAAATTTCAAAAAACCACATCCATACCTTTCCAGTGAGCGTAGTAAGTATCGACAATACAGCAAAGAGCGCTAAGATGGCGCAGATACAAAAACTCAATAGCAATGGAATTGCAGTGAGAGCCACCCAGGACTGTGCAGATGACTGGAGTACATTACTCACGCGGGTCGGTACCCAGCGTGACAGGCAGGCATTTGAACGTGTTTTTCGGCACTTCGCTCCACTGATTAAGGGCTTCCACCACAGCCGTAGCACCCAGGCACTCAATACCGAAGCAGCTGATGAATTGGTGCAAGAGGTAATGCTCAAGGTATGGCACAAGTCACCCAGCTTTGACCAGAGTAAGGCCTCTGCCAGCACCTGGATCTATACGATTATGCGCAATTGCCGTATCGATATGCTGCGCCGCAACCAGCGCCATCGGCACCGGGAAGGCGATATAGATGTCGCTGACATCTGGGATGAGGCTCTGGAAAATCAGCCCCTGCTTTTCTTGCAACATAAACGCAATGAGCGGGATATTGCCGACGGTTTAAGTGCACTGCCAGCAGAACAAAGCCATATCCTGGAAAAGGCCTACATGGAGGGAAAATCCCACAGTGAAATATCACAAGAGCTGCGCCTACCGCTGGGCACGGTGAAATCCCGCGTGCGCCTGGCAATGAAGAAATTACAAGCTCGATTTGTCAGGTGATCGCCGTATGATTCGCCACCACCCCGATAATAACTTACTGTTGGAATACGCAGCCGGCAGCCTGGCACGCGGACCTAGCCTGGTAGTCGCCGCGCACATCCAGATGTGCGCGGACTGTCGCTCACACTACCACAGCCTCAATTGCCTGGGTGGCTCCCTGCTAAACCAAAGCCCCGCTCAACCCCTGAAGTCCAAGGCTTTCGAATGCTTAATTGCACGTATCGACCAGACCCAGGAAAAGATTACCGATCTGGAAAAACCTGCTAGACAACCAGACTTATCAATCAAGCAGGTCCCGGCAATGGAACATTTACCAAAAGTATTGAACAAGTTGCTGGAAAAAAACCCCAGCAGCAAGTGGAGAAAAGCTTCTCGCAATTTAGAAGTGTGTCGGGTGAGGACCGGGCAAAGAGAGTATGAAGTCGCCTTTCACCGTCTACGCAGGGGAGCCAAGCTGCCAGAACACGACCACAGGGGGCCAGAGTTTGCAGTGGTTCTAAACGGCAGCTTCTCTGACCACAATGGGATTTATGGGCCGGGAGATTTTGTATATCGCGAACCTGGCCAGATACACCGCCCAATTGCCACCCAGGACCAGGACTGCCTGTGCTTTTCTGCAGTGGCTGCCCCGGTAGCCATCACGGGGATCAGCGGTTTATTACTCAACCGATTGATCCCCTTCCGCCCAGGTTAATATAGCCAGAGAAAGATCCGGGCTATCAGGATGCCACCACCGAAACCTGATCTCCATCCACAAACAGCCCAAACAGCTCCTGCCAACGCTCTTTTACCAAGGCAAACTTCTGCTCACGCACATGACCATAACCACGCACCTTGAGCGGGATTTCTAGCAGCTCCTGCGCAGTGGCAATATTGTCTGCTCTGAGTTGAGCTGCTACTCCCTCTACGGCCAGGGCCACCTGGTGTGCCCAGTCGCGCTCTGCGCGACGTTCCCCAGAGTAGCCAAATATATCCATAAAGGTACCGCGCAGTACCTTGCCCCGTGCCAATAATGGCATCAACTTACCCATCCAGGGACCAAACTGCATTTTTCGCACTGTGCCACTGGCATCTGGCCTGGCCAGCAATGGCGGCGCCATATGGAACTTCAGGGTGTAATCGCCGGTGAAAGTCTCGCGCAGCTGCCGCTGGAAATCGTCGCCACTGTAGAGGCGCGCCACTTCGTATTCATCTTTATAGGCCATGGCCTTGTAGAGGCTATTAGCCGCAGCCCGGGTCAACTCTCCGGATGTGCCCTGCAGAGACAGCTCCGCCTGATGTAACTGCTTAATACGGCGGGTGAATTGATGGGCATAAGCTGCATTTTGGTACTCACTCAATTCACCTGCCAAACGGGCGATCAGCTGCTGAACACTCTCTTGGGGCTCAATCATTTTTACTGGCTGCGCTGGAACCGCCAGTTTTTCAATTGCCCTTGGGTCAGTCGCCAGCAGGCGCCCTGCACGGAACGCCCGCAGGTTACTTTCCACCGCGACGCCGTTTAACTGGATGGCCCGCTCCAAAGCTGCTTCACCGATAGGCAGCAGGCCCTTCTGGCAGGCAAACCCCATAATCATTAGATTACTGGCAACAGTATCCCCAAAAAGGGCCTGAGCGTATTTATTTGCATCGAAGGCAAAATACTCAGCGCACAGGGACTCAATACTCTCTTGGGTGGTATCCGCCGGAAATGCCAGCTCATTATTGCGAACGAAAGCAGCTACCGGCACTTCTGCAGTATTAACTAGCGCTCGCATCTTTCCGGTGGCAAATTTGGGGCGCTGGCCTGCGGCCGTCACCATATCGCAGCCGAGTAATAATTCAGCTGCGCCATCGCGAATTCGTGCAGTGGTAATTGACTCAGGGCGAGCGCCCACTTTTACATGGGCTACTACCGCACCGTTTTTCTGTGACAATCCAGTGAAATACAGGGTGGTGCTGCCTTTATCTTCAAGGTGCGCTGCCATTCCCAGTAAGGCCGCCACGGTGAGTACACCACTGCCACCAATTCCTGCAACCAGAATACTAAGTGGCTGCTGTAAATCTGCAGCTGGGGCCGCCGGTAATTCGGCGATGGCAGAATCCAGGGATTCGGCCAGCGACTGTACCCGTGGCTTTTTCAATTCACCGCCCTCTACAGTCACAAAGCTCGGACAGAAACCATCGGCACAGCGCATATCCTTGTTACAGCTGGACTGGTTAATCTGGCGCTTGCGCCCAAAAGGTGTCTCCAGTGGCTCCACTGCAATACAGCTGGATTGCACACTGCAATCCCCACAGCCCTCACACACCCGCTGGTTAATCAGCAGCCTTTGGGCAGGATCAACCATCTGCTTTTTCTTGCGGCGACGGCGTTTTTCCGCTGCACACACCTGTTCATAAATAATCGCAGTGACACCGGGAGTCTCACGAAGGCGACGTTGAACTGCATCCAGCTCTGAGCGATCCAGTACTTCTATCCGGGCCGGTAACAAGTTGCGATGCTCGTGCCAGTGGTCCGGGTTTTCGCTCAATAAAACCACTTCCCCGACGCCCTCTGCCAACAGCTGGGCGGCCAGGCTTGGCGCGTTCACCTCACCATCAGCGGGCTGGCCGCCGGTCATGGCTACCGCATCGTTGAGCAGGATTTTGTAGGTAATATTGACTTTGCTGGCCACAGCTTGACGAATAGCAAGCAAGCCGGAGTGATTGTAGGTGCCATCACCCATATTCTGGAAAATATGCTCGGCACTGGAGAAACGGTGCAGGCCCACCCAATGGGCACCCTCACCCCCCATATGGGAATAAGTATCGGTGCGCAGGCCTTTACCCAGCGCCATAATGTGGCAACCGATACCGGCACTACCCAGGCTGCCCTCTGGCAACTTAGTGGAAGTATTATGCGGGCAGCCAGCACAAAATATCGGTTCCCGCGCAAGCAAACCGCAGGCTTTAGTTGGTACATTCCCACCCAGCTTCTCAGCCAGAGGAATCAGTGTCTCTGCCAGATCAGTATCTGACAGCCAACGGGCAATCGCCTTGGCTACCTGATCTGGCCCAAATCCCCAAATAGCGGGCAGCAGATCATCGCCATTCAGGTCTTTCTTACCGATCACTTTCGGCCGGCGTCCATCCTCCCAGCCGTAAAGCAGGTTTTTAAGCTGATCTTCCACCAATGGACGCTTTTCTTCGACGACCAAAAGGCGTTCCATGCCATCGGCAAACTCACCAATGCCCTTGGGCTCCAAAGGCCAGGACATTGCGACCTTAAAGATAGAAATGCCCGCTCTGTTCAAATCTTCTTCGCTCAAATTGAGCAGTTGCAGAGCTTCCAGCAAATCACCGTGGGCCTTACCGACAGTGATAATTCCGAAGCGTTTGTGTTCAGCTTTATGGGTGGTTTTGTCCAGGCGATTTGCATAGGCAAAGGCCTGGGCCGCCGGCAGACGCTCCTGCAACATACGACGTTCATACTCCAAGCGCTCCGCCGGCCAGTTGAGGTGCGGGTCATAATTCAGGCCATGCGCTGGAACAGGAAAGTCTGCGGGAGTTACAAACTGAGGCAAACCGGGCACAGCCAGGGAGGCTCCAGCTTCTACGGTTTCAGTAATTGTCTTGAAGCCCACCCACAAACCGGAAAAGCGGGATAAGGCGATACCGGCAAGCCCGAGTGTCAAATATTCATCGATTGAGGCCGGAAAGATTAGCGGCATCATCACCGACTCAAAAATCTGGTCGGTATTGTGAGAGAACATGGAAGATTCAGCCGTGTGATCATCGCCACACAGGGCCAATACACCACCGAGTTTGGCCGTACCCTGAATATTTGCCTGACGGAATACGTCTGCAGTGCGATCTACGCCGTGGCCCTTGCCATACCAGATCGAAAAGACCCCATCGCGTGTTGCCTGTTTGCGGTAATGATCGACCAGCTGGGTGCCCCAGATATTAGTAGCCCCCAGATCTTCATTGATACCAGGCTCAAAATGGATATCGTGCCCTGCCAGCAGCTTCTTGTGGCGCCACAGGGCCTGATCGTAGCCGCCGAGGGGAGAACCGCGATAGCCGGAGATAAAGCCAGCGGTGTTGAGGCCGGCCAATTCATCCATGCGCTTCTGCATCAAGGGCAGGCGCACCAGTGCGTCAATACCAGTCAGAAAGACCCGGCCAGATTCACGAGTAAATGCGGCTTTAAGGGAATACTCCGTATCAAAGCCAAGCTCCTGATCGCCTTCGACCATTGCCATGGGTACCACCTGTGTATTCTTTATTGCTTTTCTCGCTACTGGGTGCTTAGGATCTGCAGGCCACTTGTTTCAACTCAGCGGACGTAAAGCAGTTTGAAGGCAAACCAGAGCTTTTGATTAGCCGCTAAAATTAACATCGGCCGCCTGGGCAGGTCATACCAAAATAGGCCTGACTAGGGCATAATACGGACACAACTCGCTAAAGATCGCCAACTGATGGCAACAAATCACTCAAAATGCCACATTTTGGAGGATCTATCGAAGAGGAAGGGCCCAGATGTGCCACCACATTTGAGCGCTGAATACCCGGGCTACTGTCTACCGATACCTCCCGAGAGCTACAGCAACCGGGTGTGTGACGAAAGCAGCTAAGTTGGTCGCTACATGGGATGTAGGTAAGAGTGAGTATTTATAACAAAGACAAAACCGTTTCACAGCAACGCTACGGCAAAGGCTTTACCACGCTTAGCTCGAAGACTGAAGCTAACAGGTAATTCACACTATCGGTTCATAAAAACCAACCGTTTACTGGAGACATGAATAGACGGGAAGGTTACCCGGTTTGCCAGATTGAAAGTGAGACTGCCGGAAACCCGGTATACGTTCAGAAAGATGAGATACGGAAAAAACCATGGCCTATTTACTGGATGCCATCGATAAAAAGATCCTGGAAATTCTTCAACAGGACGCCACTATTCCCAATATTGAACTGGCAGAAAAAGTCTGCCTCTCCCCTTCCCCATGCTCGCGCCGAGTCAAGAACCTGAATGAACAAGGCTTTATCAAGCGTGCCGTGACCTTACTGGAGCCGGAAAAAGTAGGACTGCCGGTGAGCGTCTTTATCCAGGTTACCCTCAACCACCAGGTCAAAAAAGAATTACAGGATTTTGAATCCGTAATAGGCCAATGGCCGGAAGTGATGGAATGCTACTTAATGACGGGAGACTTCGACTACTTGCTCCGAGTCGTGGTCCCCAATCTACAGGCCTACCAGGAGTTCTTGGACAAGAAGCTCACCGAGCTACCGGGCATTGATCATATTAAGAGTAGCTTCTCCCTCAAACAGGTACGCTACCGAACAGAACTACCACTGGATCAGTTACTGGAAAAGAAGGGACAGTAAGAGAGAATTGCTCTCCTGCGAAGCTGGCAAGTTCATATCTTACTTCGCTTTAAGCGCCTGAGGAATAACCAGGCGCTCCCCTCAAGTAAACACCTAAGTCGAATCATACCCCGGCACCCACCATTTGTAGCGACCTAGAAATCCGCTCATTCACTTACTGCCCAAACCCAGCGGGATATAAACATATGAAAATTTAAATAGCAAAAATACCTACGACTAGAAAACTACACCTTTTATAAAACCCGCAGGATAAGACAAGTGCAAACTTTTATTAGATCGACGTTACTCATTGCCTCTATCGGAGGTGGTTTTATGGGCTGTGTCTCAGCCCTGAATTATTTCTTTGCTTTCAGTAGCTGGACTATAGGTGGGGCTATTGTGAATGGCCTGGCCCTTACTGTCTTTATATATACACTCTATGCCGGACTGCAATTTTCTAAATCCGCTTCAAATACCAAACAGCTTTCACGCGCTTTTCTCCTCCAGGTTCCATGGCTTTCCTCACCAATCTTGATGTATAAAATTGGAACAGGAATATCCCTTGCTTTCATGTACTCCTCACACGGAGGTAATTACTTTTTCAGCCTGGGAGCCAATTATTCCATGGCCATTTTCAGTGATAGGCCTTGGGGTATTGGGGTAAACCTAGCAGCTATCGGGTTCCTAATGCTAATCAAGCTTTACAAAAAATAAGTTGCCTCGAAATATAAGAAGCCCCAAGGTCTATCGATGCCCTAAATGTCATGACAAACAATTCAGAAACCAATAACAATACTCAAAAAATGGATCAATCCCAGAAAAAACCTAAAGACACCTTGATACTCCTTCATGGCGCCCTTGCAGATGAGAGGATGTGGGAACCGCACATCCAGCTCCTACCCAAAGAATTCACTGTGGTTAATTTTACCCAGAGACATTTTGGTGTAAATGGACAAGATTCAAATGGCAACTTTGGAATTGATACCCATGCCGAGGATCTTAATTCATTTATTAAGGAGAAGACCAGTAAGCCCGTGCATCTTGCAGCCTGGTCTTATGGAGCCGATGTGGCCTTGAATGCTGCGATTAAGTCTCCTACCCTGTTTAAAAGCCTATTTCTGTATGAACCAGGATATCCGGGACACCTGGATAATGAAGAGATGGCTAAGTATATGCAGGATGCCGAGGCCATGTTTGGCAAGGTGTTCCAGGCCGTTTCTGATGGGAATCTCGAAGTGGCAGTAGAGTCCCTAATTGACGGGTCCGGTAATAAGATCGGGTATTTTTCTTCCCAGTCGCAAAATCACCGCAGCCAACAACTGGAAAATACCCATACCCTACCCCTACAATTGAATCAATCTGAACAGCCCTCTCTGGATAAAACCCACCTTTCGAGAATCCAGATTCCAACCACTATTGCCTTTGGCAGCGATACCAGATCTCTTTTTCGAATAGTATCTAAATCTGCAGCCATCCACATCTCCAGCGCCAAGCTAATTGAAGTTCTTTCAGAAAACCATATGCTACCGCTGGAAAATCCGGAGCAATTTAGCCAGCTCATAAAAGAACATATAGCCAGGGAAGAATAATCGTTAGTCGATTTGGATGATTAAAGAAAGGGGGAGCATTAAATGCTCCCCCTTAGCAATTAATACAGCCTTAGTATCAGCGGCTACTCGGCCTTACAGATACGGGCATCAGAATACCAGTTGCCCGCCTGGCAGGTTGCGCCTGACTCACAATGAGAGTCATTCGTGCAATAACATTGGCCTTCCGCATTACATTCCGGGGTCAGGTAATTTTCCAAAGGATCTTGCCCGCTCACCCTCTCCCAGAAGGGATTAGTAAATACGTTGTTTGGATCCAGTTCAGCCTTGGCATCCAGGAACTGAGACCACTTGGGGAAACGCGACGGCATATTTTCGAAGATCGCCACCGAGTTCTTACCCCAATGGGGTCTGGCTCCATACTTGCGCAGAGACATCTGCTCAATTTCCAGGTTTACGAAGTAGTTCTTGGGCACTGCTTCGCCACGCTGGCGCAAGGTATATTCAATACCCACAAACGCAGTATCGCGGCCGGCGCTCATGCCCAGGTAGCTATCAGAAGCCTTGCCAAAACGGAAATAGATACCATTCAACGGGAAGCAGGTTCGCTCACTGTGTGCGATAATCTGACGTACATCCGCAATCCAGTTAGGCAGCTCCTCAAAGGGAATGGCAACTTCCTGCAGGGCAATCGGTAGTTTATCCCATACGCAGTTGTTAGGCTCCTTACAAACAAAGTGCTGCATCAGATCCGCATGACCAGTCGGCTTAATAAACTTCTTAAAGCCGCTATCTACATCCCTGAAATAAGAACTGGAGCGTGCGGTATAACGCAAGGACGCTGCAAAGCACTGCAAGGCAGAGCTGTCAGCTTCATGTAAGCTGTCAAAAATAAGACCGAAAAGGTATTCAGAGAAATCAGAGACATCCGCCTGGGCATTATAGGCATTGCCTTTGGTATCCAGGGGAACTTTATTATAGGTGGTTACCGTATAACGACCGAGTCCGGGGAACCAGGCAACATTGGCTGAGTGATTATCCCGGGCCAGATCCAGTATCACACTCTCAAGGTCTTCATCATCCCGGTGCCCTTTCACCTTGGCCTGAACTTTATAACCGGGTTCAGCCTCAATAGTGACTTCCACCACTATGCCGAGGACTCCGAGGTTTACTCGGGCGGCGTTGAGCATCTCCCCACTCAATACACGCAGATCTCCCTTGCCATCGACAATTTTTAGCTCAGTGACATAGTCTGAGATCATGTTGCTTTTTTGTGTAAAAGTTGAACCGTGAGTGCCGCTACCGAGCATGCCGCCAATTGTAAATATGGCTAGTTCTGTCACCATAGGAACGCTTAGCTCATGCTCTCGCAGGTAGGCCGTCAGGTCGTTAAAGCGCATTCCTGCCTGAACGGTCACCAGGCGGTTTTCCTTATCCAGGCTAATCACCTGATCCATATTTTTTAAGGTGACCTGAACTTCACCATTTCCTGCACAGGCAGCATCAATCTGGCTGTTAAATCGGCGAGTACCCGCCATTACCTTACGCCCCTGCGCAGCGGCATTGCGTACAATATCCTGAACCTCTGCTACCGATGAGGGATCATAGATAACGCCTGGAAAACAATCCTGGGTACCCTGGTAATTCTTAATTACCTCAGGAACCTCAATGGGTGGTGGCAATTGTGCTGCTGAAGCCCCTGCAGCAATAAACAGACCTGCCGCACAAAGTAAGTTGGTGGCCCCGCGCAACAAACGACATCGCCCGGAAGAAAGTAAATGGTACATGCCTTTGTTTCCTTGTGATTGCATTTCAATTGGATAAGTGAATTAACCGAATCGGGGCAGCAGCTCCCGGTTAATAATGTCTTGTACATTACCGCTATGATCTGGAGCTTTACCGCGAAGGAAGTCTCCATAACCTGAGCGGTAAGCTGCAATGGGACGTCTCCCTATTGAGGGTACCCACAGGGCATGGTTGGTGGTGGCAAACTCCAGTGAAGTACTGGCGAGAATACAAAGTGGCCCACGGCTTAAAGCAGCCGCATCAAAAATCCAGAATTCCTTGCCATTGGAAGCTGAAGTGGTGGGATTTTTCCTGACCACAGCAGCAATCAGGTAACCGTCATTCTGTGCCGTGGAGCCGGGTCTGGCCATAAATTGAGGCGTGCGCATCACACAGTCATCCGGGAACTGATAAGCATCAGCAATACGCATTTGCTTGCAATCCATATGAACCAGTGCTGAAGGCCGACTTTCCTCTGGCATATCCCAGTAACCAAAGTGGCGCTCTGGATAGTTCCGGTAGGCCCAGGACACACGCATAGAAACCAGATTGGGACGATAGCCAACTGCTGCCCAATACAGGTGTTCAAAAGTTTCGGGGAACTGGAAGTGGCCTCTGTAAGCAGGGTCATTCATATCCCACAGAAGACGCTCATCACGTATAACCTGATAGTCTTCTTTAATCTCCCTCGCAGAACCGGAAGTCACCTGAATACGAGCACGGACAAGCCCACCAACATCTACCGGTGCGGCAGGATAACCAGATAGCCAAGAGGGTACCAAACCACCCTCCTGCAAAATCTCGTAGCGGAACAGTTGCTCTGACTTATCCATAGCCCCCATGTACTGGCCATAGAGGGTAATTTCACCAGCGCTATCATCGTAGTTACAAACAATATCGGAAGTATCGAAACCCAATTCCAAGTAGTCGGCAACTATATCCTCACGGCCAGTTATCATATCCGCTTTGCGCAACACCCAGCAGCGCGTGCGATGCTCTTGCGGCAGTACAATTCGTGTGCCAAGTATTCGTGTGGACTCAACCCTTGCGGCTGTCTCAAAAATCACGACGTGATTGCGTGTTACCCCCAGGGAGTGTGAGCTGGCAGCAATATAGGCATTGTTCCCTTGGCGATCACGAATATTCCAGCTTTTGAAAGCTCCCTGCTGATCCCAGGAAATCAGCCGGATAAACCCAGAGCGACCTGAGTCACCCATATTGCCACCATAATTAATAGTGATGCACTCTCCGGTTTCCAAGTCGAAGAAAGGGTGCCCTGTCGTGCGAATCTGGGGAAACAGCCACTTTTTAGGTGTGAGATTCTCAAGTAGTGGAGGCAGGCTGGATTCCCACTCATCCACTTCACCAATAGGCGTGATCATCTCCAGAGTGGTTGCGTCAAACTCGTACGGCATACCGCCCTCATAACTCATCGCAAAGCGATTATCCCCCATATAATTGGGAGCCGTATTGCAATAATTCATGAAGCCCAGATTTGGACTGGAATAAATAGTTCCACCCAAGAGGTTAAATTTGTCAAAGCCACTAAGATCCTGCTCTTGCATAATGGCAGAAGCAGTTCGAATCATTTTTCGGGTATAAGCAACATTGGAGTTGTTACTTCGGCCGCTAAAATCCAGTCGTGTAAGCGCTCCTTTTCCGTTTGGTGTCAGGTGATTAGGAGCGATGGGGATTCCCTCAGCCATCAATAAATGACCCGTAACATCATCTGGCAAATTCCCCTGGATTACCGATAAATGTCCAGATGAATCCTCCAGGCTGCCATACATAATGGATTCTGGAAAATCGGTATCAGTTATCTTGCTACGTGCCTGAGCTGTCATTGAGGACATACCAGCAAGTGGTAATGCAGAGATAGCCCCTGCAGCTTTCAAAAGATCGCGACGTTTCATTACTTTCCCTGAATAAACGGCCGACTGCCTTTCTGACCCAATGTTTAATGGACTATTTGAACCAGTTAACGAAAAAATTAGATCTCAGACAGCGAGAGATAATTTTATATTTCTTATTACTCAATCAAGAAATATTTACAAAAATATTATTCTGCCAAACACAATAGCGAAGCAGTTAAATATATTAAACTGGAAAAATCAAGACTGGAACTGTGACAGAAACCACCAAAAGAGAAAGTTAAAAATTAATTAAAAATGAACTATACAGTCATGCAAATGAATATTGAAAACAACTCCATTAAAGAGATCGGTCCTCAATAGATATCCAATAAAATACCATTTATCTAAAGATTTTAAAGAGCAACCATTGCTTATAACATCATAACTTTCGTAAATTTGAAGAAAAGCAACTCACCCGCAAGACTTACACAAACAAGCTATTAAAGGAATTATCCGCCACCCAAAAAGAAATAAATTTGAAGCACCAGGAAGCTCAAACAGGAATCTCGACGTTGATTTCTGTGTCATTACAAAAATAGCATGATCCTTGAATAGAGCCCCTGATGATTTTAAAACCTTATCAAGCCTTCATTTCTACAAAGCAACTTCAAACAAAGATACAACCATCAAGAGAAATTTTATTCACCACAAACTTTGTGAGTAATAGATGTGCCGAGAATCTAAAAAGAGGCTTGGAAAAAGTGGAAATTTATGTGTTAATTTTTATTGACAGAAATTTCAGGCAATGTACCTGATACCCTATTTGCCGATTAGCTTATTGCTAACTCGAAAGCTCAACGGCCCGCTATACCTCTATCATAGACATTAGCTCCATCTGCACTATTCAGCTTCACTCAGCCATTCATCCAGGAAAAATATATTTTAGAACGACAACAAAAACGACTCGCCGTCTAAAAGTTATGCTGGCAGTTTCCTTCCTTTATACCACTTACAATTTACAGGTAGTTATATATAAATTTTGCGGTAACTATTCCACGGATCGCAAAGCTGACAACAGATAGAAATTCATTTTCAGTTGATTGGGCAAGGCAGCATGAATCAAGTAGAAAGCCTGACTCTAGCTATAGCCTGAAATTTTACTCTATTGACCTCTTCTTTTTTGAATACTATAGCTCCAAAACCATATTTCAGGCTCCCCCAAAGAAAACTACCAATGCGAACCTCTACGTCAAAAAGTCAAATTACAACGGCAAGATCTTCAATATAGCAATAGAGGACCTCACTTTGTAGGCCAACACTTAATAGCAATAAACAGAAAGAAGATAAACAGATGATTATCCAGCACAGGCCCTGAGTTTTTCTTACTTCACAAATTTAGTTTCAGTCTTTCCCCGATGGAATTATCGACGAACCCTTCTCTTCGGTAAAAATCTATCGTCCTCTGCCAGTGCTCTTTCTCTGGTGTACTTACCTCCAGTCGCGGCCACTCCTGCTCCCTGGCAAAGCTCACAACCCTGTTGAGCAAAGCCTTGCCGATCAATCTAGAGCGGTATTCAGGTTCAACATAAAGCTCTTCAATCACACCATAGTGCCCACCAGCATAAATAGCTGCAGACTGTGACACAGTAATTACCCCAACCTCAATACCTTCAACCAGATATAGGAAAACATGGAAGCCACTACCTTCAGACAGGAGGCTCTTGGAAACAGCCGTTAACTGCTCTAAGTCAATCTCCCGCTTATGACCTACAAGAGCCTGCAACAGCTTAGCCACCAGGCTGGCAACCTTAACACTATGTTCCGCAGAGGCTTTTATAATCCCATCGAGCATCAGTCGTATTCCTTTGCCTTCTTACTATTCCTCCCCATAAACATGACTCTAGTCACATTTTTTGGGTGTATTAAAAATGTGATCACATTTTTAAATTATCAGCAGATTGGAAAAGAAGCAAGTCCCTTCGCTTAACGCAATCAAGGCGAGACTAACACCATTCTAGTTACCTAAGGGATATGAAGCGCGCGGTAAACAGGAGATAAGAAAAGAGGTTGGCAGATATAAAATTAAGGCTCCCCTGGCAAGGGAAGCCTTTTAAAGTCATAGCCTGATGCTAGTCCCAGCGATTGAAAATAACATGCATTCCATGGTTGTCATCACTTACAAAGACAAAGAAACCGCCGTTGGTATGCCTTGAAGCACACACTTTGGTGCCTTTGGAAGTCTCTGAACACTCCATCTTATAGGCTTCAACACCCACAGTGTCGTACATACACTGGCCAGGCTGAGCTGCTATGTTTTGAACCAAATCGCGAGTTGTTCGGGCTAAGACATAGCGGTAATCACCAAAGTAACGGTAATTATATGCATCCAGATAATAGGCTTGTGAATCACCTCCAGATTCTAAAAGCTCTGAATAACACAGCTCTGGCTTTGCTATCCATAGCATATCCATATCCTTGGAAGCATGGATTTGCGGCCAATTTTGCTCGTCATGTTTGGAGAGCACTACATTAGTGGAGTCTACATAATCTTTCGATATCACATAGTCTCCTGTGTCACTCTCTATACGACACACCGGTGCGCCGCCAACAAAGTTGTCACACTGGATTTCCTCAAGGGCAACCGGAGTAGCTGATCCCAGGCAGCCAGGAGCATAAGTCTCCGCCCACTCCCTCACGGCAGTAATCGCATACTCTCTTTTATCTTCTATTTCATAATAGAAATCAGAAAAAAACCGGTATACCTCACGATCGTTAGTATTACTTTGAGTTGCAACCTTTGCGCATTGGCTAAAATTTGGAAGCTCAAAGGTGGCACTTGCCTGGGTAGGAATTACGGTAGCAACAGCCAGAATTGCTGCACAAAATGTAGCGACGGTTTTCATTCAAAATCCTCCATGAAATCGCTGTATCTTAAGTCGGCGCGGATTCTAGCAAAGAGACATACGCAAATGAAACATTTTTGTAATGTGATGACAGTGGCGATTGCTTACAGTAAGCAAGTGTTATTTCGGGTAAAAGATCTTCCACTCCAATAATGTCGATATTCACAGTCGAATAAGCAACAGCATCACCACCTTCCAGCTATGGCTATAATACTTTCCAGATTCTTGAAGCAACTCTCAATCTCTTACACCTCAATAAGCCAATGAACCCGAACACCTAAGTGCCTGCGCGATCTCTTTCTCTATATAAACAAAGCCGAAATACTTATCCCGATCGGCAATCCAAAACCCGCTAAATCCTTGATCGTAATCAAGTCAATCTTATGTGGTTACCACTTGCATACCAAGCTCGGCTTAAAGCTCATCAATTGCTTAGAGTTATCTATACTTCATCAGATTAAATATAAGGATAACGATCATGGCTTTTACATTTGATCCGGAATTCGTTCAGGCGACTGCAAAATACCAAGATCTGATAGACTCAATTGAGCCGATTCCTCCAGGAGATGTCATTACAAGGCGGGAAATCGGTGAAGGGGTTTTAAGAATGGTATTTAATACCTATCCAATGCCCAATGACGTGTTAAAAGATGATTTTCTAGTCAAGGCCTCAAATGAATCAAGCCTCCTGCTACGCTGGTATCACAAAAGAGATTCCACTCCAGGCCCTGCAATCCTCTATATCCATGGGGGCGGCTTAATTTACAATGATGTGGAAATATACGATAAAGCCGTTGCCAAGTATGTTTCTGATAGTGGAGTGCCATTCCTCTCCGTCGACTACCGCAAAGCACCCGAGCACCCCTACCCCACACCTATTGAAGACTGTTACACCGCGCTCAGCTGGTTGGTTAAGCACGCTGAATCAATGGGGGTCGATTCCACTAGAATCGCGGTGATGGGAGATAGTGCGGGTGGTGGGTTGGCAGCAGCACTAGCCATTATGAGTAGAGATCGCGGTGGACCTGCCATCTCGAAACAAATCCTTATCTACCCCATGCTAGATGATCGAACCACAACATCAAACCCCAGTCTGGCTCCCTTTGTGCTTTGGACCTTTGACGACAACCTTACTGCCTGGCAAGCCTACCTTGGCAAAGACATTGGTTCCAACAAAGTGAGTCCTTATGCTGCAGCTGCACGCTTAAAGGATGCCACCAACTTACCGCCAGCCTATATCGATGTTGGAGAGCTGGATATTTTTCGAGATGAAGATATTCAGTATGCTGGACTTCTAGGTAATGCAGGGGTCAGCACAGAATTACATGTTCACCCTGGCGTAATTCATTCATGGGAAATTTTTGCCCCTGAAATCTCTGTATCAATACGCGCTCACAAAGACCGAATACGAGCGATTCAATCGATATAAAGACTAGCCATATTCCCTGATTGGCTGGACCTTCCGATCAGGGGGGCAATTAGTATTTTGCTCAACGAGTACATCCATTTCCTACCAATTATCTACATCTATCGCAGGTAAAGCGATCACAATTCACGCCACCCAGAATGTAGCTGTAAACGGCAGTATAATTTTAAGCAAGCCCATATTACTTCCTTTGCGCTCTTAACTTGATTCAGACTAGGTAAAAATCCAGCCTTTCAATTTTTACATTTTTGAGAATCGAAACAATACAACCTGACTAAAAACAACAGTATAACCACGAGGACTCAAAATTATATTTATAGGATAAAACGGAGAGCTAACCAGAAAAAGATACCCACGCGATCAAAATAGCCTTTGGACCAGGGTAATTCTTAGTTGAAACCTAAAACAATAATTGTTTATCCATTCGGACCAACAACATAAATAAATACCATCTCAAGTGGCCTAGACCGAACAACATGACACCCTAAAGTACCAGTTTTTTGGCCAACTTAAGAATCATCTATAGAAACTGCGGAGGCAAAGCAATGGTCCCTTAAATTCAATATGTGCTTTTAATAAAAATTAGTATCAGTCGTTCAAACACCACAATTTCATCATTATCTTAAAAAATAATTTTCATAAAGAATTTCACTATAAAGGTATTTCCCGACAGCGATACATAAGGGCTCACTTGCAAATATGACTCTACCGCTACCATCTCAATCATAGATCCAATTTACAGTGCCAAACGACCACTCCCCCAGAAAAAATATTTAGACGATAACTGTATGGGAATATATAAAACTCAAACTATATCGAATAGATATTTAAAGAAAAATAGCAGCTCAACTATGATGTAAGACAAAATTGACACTCAAGTACTTCTTTCCATTTACATCTCTGAGAGGGACATCAAGGTGAAATTCAAACATTCAACATTAATCGATACTTGTAAGACATCATCTATTTTAGCTGCTGTATTTGCCATATCGCCATTTGTCTTTGCTGTGGAATGTGGCGACGTTATAAACTCCACTACTGTGCTATCTGAGCCGCTTACTTGTGAATTGACACAAGATTCGCCCTACGCACTAACTGTTTTTGGCCCAAATGGAAACTTACAAATGGTTGGAGATGGAGAAATTATATGTGAAACAGCCAGCCAGCATGGTATCGCAGGCATTCTGGTTAATGGATTCTCGGGGCTTGTCTCCGGGGGGACAATTACTAACTGCCCTGACGGCTTAAATCTGGAGGGTGATGGATTTCACATAATAGAAGGTATCAAAATATTAAGTTCCCCTAGGGAAGGCATCGTTATTGATAGCGACAGCAATACCATTGTAAGAAATCATATTATTGATACTGGCAATGACGACGGAATTGATATAAGAGGCGACAAAAACAAAATACTGCAAAATTATATAGAGTCAGCTGGTGATCAGGGAATAACAATTAATGGAGAATTCACCCTAGTCAATCTCAACCACATTGTGGGAGCCATTGATGGTGCCAGTGGAATCCAAGTCAATGCAGACCATACAACAGTATCTCAAAATTTTGTTACCAACAACTACAGCAATGGAATTGAAATAACCGATGGTGCATCAAACAATATTGTTAGTCAAAATTTCGTCACCAAGAATGGAACTAGTGGTTTCTCAGATCGTGCTGGAATAAATATATCTGGATTCAATAGCACCAACAATCAAATATCTGGAAACACCTCACTAGATAATAATGCCTTTGATTTACAGGATCTTTCCGACACAAACTGTACAGGCATTAATCTATGGACAGGCAATATTTTTAAAACATCAAATCCAGATTGCCTAGATTAACAATGCTAAGCAATATCAAAGCTATTGAAGTGTTTAGTCTTGCTCCCTCAGAGTTTTAAATGGGGGCCAAACTTACATATAGACAAGACCTACAAATGTAGGCAGACTAAACTTATAAAAATCACCTAAATACTAAGATATTAGATGGGAACATGAAGCAAGGTAGAATTACAATTTTCGATAGTCATCTACATATTATCGCACCAGGATTCCCTCTTTATTCAAACCAGGGATTCACCCCTGAGCCATTCACTACTGCTGATTACCTAAGCAAGCTCGATAATTATGAACTGGCTGGTGGTGCAGTTGTTTCTGGATCATTCCAGAAACAGGATCAAACCTACCTTTTGGATGCCCTGGCACGATTGGGAAAAAACTACGTTGGAGTAACTCAATTATTATCAAGTACAGACAATAATACTATTCTTCGCTTAAATAAGGCCGGTATTCGTGCGGTACGCTTTAACCTAAGGCGTGGAGGTTCAGAGGATATTTCCAAAATTACACCCTTTGCCCAAAGAATTTATGAGGTTGCTGGGTGGCATGTCGAGCTATATATAGATTCACAGCAATTAGATGCACTCATTCAAACCTTGCTGGCCTTGCCCAAGGTTTCAATCGATCATTTAGGGCTACGAAAAGCAGGTTTCAAATCAGTATTACAGCTTGCTGAGCAAGGAGTAAGAGTAAAAGCGACAGGGTTTGGACGCCTGGATTTTCAACCGGCCTCGGCTATTGCTGATTTATATAAAGCAAACCCAGAATGCCTGATGTTCGGATCTGACCTTCCCTCCACCAGGGCTCCAAGACCCTTCAAGTATGGAGACATTACATTAATTCAGGATACATTGGGAGAAGCTGCATCCAGCAAAGTACTTTGGAAGAATGCCAAAGCATTCTATCTGGGGCAAGAGTAGCTAAGTAAAGCCCTGTAAGTATTAGTTTTGCCCACCCAATAATTTAAAACTATGCGACGTTGTGGACTGCAACCTTTCTTCAATCCGTAACGACCATACCTTACTCCCTCATCCAAGGAAAAATTAAACGGCAAATAGAAATTTTCCCTAGTTACAGCATCCAAAAGACCAACAACAGAAATTTCTAAAAATCATTTATCAGAAAGACCTTCAAAAAACCTCTAAACCCTAACATTCTAAAAGATACAAAGCAGAGTTAACCTCCTAAATATTTACCCTCCTTCCCACACCTAAATATCAAGATGTTGAGACATTAGAGAGGGAAATTGCCAAAGAAGAACAAATGTGGCTTTCGTGACAAAAGACAAAATTATGAATATTAATTCTTAAGCGTGTTTCTTCTATTCCTATCCACAAATCAAGTACGATTGTTCGACTCCTTATTGCCTGCTGCATTTATGCATGCAATATTAGGGTGGATTTTTTACCTTATGAACTCTAGCAAGGAGAATTTTTATCCAAAAAGCCACATGATAGGTTTATGTGATCTTTCTCTACCCTATCTATCGACTAAATTTTCACACTATTAAGAACAAATAAAAAATTTACGGTTAGAAATGCAATTTTATGAAAATTAAAGCCCTGTATGGAAAAGCTCTTTTACTCATACTTATTTCCCTTTGTTTTACCTCCACAGTTAATGCTCAGTCTGGTTTTGAGGCTGTAGTGCCAGGGCCGGTTCATCTGGGTGTAAATGTCAATACTGAAGATGTTCCGTTTTGGAAAACATTGAATTATGACCATCAAGATGACTGGGATGGACGCGTACTCCATTACCCTGCCGATTGGCGAATTGCGAAAGGCAGCGATGGTCGTTGGATCACTTTTCCCCATGAGTGGGATCACCGCGAGGGTTCGGATGGCCGAATTGTTGCCTATCCCCGCGGTTTTTACACACAAGAAGGAGATGATGGAAGGATAATTTCCTACCCCTATAGTGAATGGGGGTATTTTGAAGGAAGAGATGGTCGCGGCGTGGCAATTCCAAGGGATTGGGATGTAGATGAACACGGTAACAGACTGTGGGGAAAAAATGTCAGAGCAGGCAGTGATTACCGCAAGATTGTAGTACCCCCCGGCTGGGAATCCGATCAAGGACGCGATTCAAGATTGATAGCTTATCCCGCAGGCTGGCTAACAGACTCCGGTTTTGATGAAAGGCTGATAGCCATTCCATCTCTCTCACCATGGAAGACCACCTGGGGGAGGGATGGGAGAATGATTACCTACCACGAAGGTTTAACATCCAGAGTAGTCGAAGGGAATGATAACCGAAAAGTGGCAATCCCCCATGATTGGTACTATTTTTCGGGGTCCGATGGAAGAATCAAGCCAAGACCCAAAAGTCTGAAAAAAGCACCTTTAACTTTTGATAATCCAGCACAAATTGCACTGATTAAGAAGCTGAAGGAAGATGCCGAATTATCAGATGAGGAGTACCATGATTATCTGCTTTACACATATCTCAATAGTGACTAGATTTTACTAACAATAAATCATCGTGAAGGCCACCCTTACAGCGGGTGGCCGCATACCACTCACAAAGGGGTAATTAATAGTTTTGGCAGGATTCAAACTATCACGTTATTTTACTTCAATACACGTCGATTATTAGCGACTTTCAATTAGACACTGCCGAAAGAAAAGTAAATTAATAGTTGGCTTTGGAAGGAATTCTACTATTGCTAAAGGATGCCTTCCTCCTCTATCTCCACTTCTATAGTTTTACCACTCACAAACAGAATACAAACTATCAATCCCGCCAGAGCCAAGTAAGCATTGACTGTAAATGCACGGTCTATACCTGTTGGTAAATCCGGTGCCATAACTACAATAGTGGTATTCATTCCCAATCCGAGAGCACCACCAGCAATTTGGAACATATAGAGAATCGCCCCGGCCAGGCTTGACCTGGATGGATCAACAACAGTAATTGCAGCTGTGGTAATGGTTGAATAAAAGAGCCCTATACCGGCTCCCAGTATCATTAGTCCGGGAATCATACTGGAATATTGGGTGTCTTCATGTAGGTGTGACAACATAAACATTCCGGCACACATACACACCGTTCCGGCAGAAACGATTACCTTGGCCCCTAACCGTTCATACAAACTTCCTGAAACGTAAGATACCAGGCCAAATACGATCATCATCGGCAATAAGCCCATACCTGACGCCATTGCCGAGTAGCCGCGAACCTTGGTTAGAAATTGCGGTACATACAAAAGTGCGGCAAAGAAAACCACTGAAAGTAGTAGAGTAGCAATACCGGCAGCAAAGAATTTGCTGTTACTCGCTACATCCTGAGGAATCAGTGCATCCTTACCAGCGTTGCGCTCAATGATCACAAATAAGCCTATAAACAATAAAAATATCGAAAACAGCGCTACTATTAACGGACTCTTAAAACCAAAATCCACAGCGAGATCCAGGGCAACCAGCAGTCCAAATAAGGAAACTGTAAGAGCAGTTACTCCGGCATAATCTATACGCTCACGCACCTCTTCAGGACTGTCATCAGCTACAACCCGCCAACAGACAAAGCACGCCAAGATTGCTATAGGTACATTAATAAAGAAGATCCAACGCCAACTCAGTAAATCTGTCAGTGTCCCCCCCAGCATGGGGCCAATCGCATTTGATGCTCCGCACACCGCCATGATCAAGCCACCAGCAAGACCCGAGCGATCCTCGGGCATCAAACCATAAATCATTCCCAGTATCGCCGGCCACATCATTGCTCCGCCGATACCCATTAATGCTCGCGAAATCAATAGCATCCAAACATCTACAGCCAGTCCGCCCAGAAGGGAGAAAAATACAAAAATAGCGGTACCTATAAAGAATATTCGTCGGCGCCCAAACATGTCTGCCAAACGACCACCGGAAATAATTAGAACACCAAAAACCAGGGTATAACCATTGATTACCCACTGGACCGTAGTGATATCAGAATTAAACTCTTTTTCCATGGCGGGTATTGCCACAGAGAACGCAGTGAAATCATTCGCAATTAGAAATACAGCCAGGCTTAACGCTGTCAGGCCCAAGAATTGGGTCTTTGTGAGAGGCGTTCTTTCTTCCGCCATATTAATTACCAAAGTATCCACTTGATAGGAAAGTTATCTCGAAAGTGTGGCTCAAGGAGATGATTCCCGCATTCATATTACTTATCTAATCCTGGTTGCAATTGAATCTATGTCCTTCCTAGAAATTGAAACATTGAGTTACATGCTGCTGAGGATTTTTATAAGGTGTTTTTATCAACCGCAATTTGTATAGATAAGCCGAAAATATAACGAATGCTGTTAAGTACCCAACATATTTATGAGGGTACAATGTCTGCCATAGCAGCGATGCTGGTAATCACGCCCAGCTTGTAGGCATCGGACACCAACGGCACCAAAATACGATAGGAATCCACCTAAGAGGTGATAAATGGACTCCACCGTTTCTGCGGAGCCTCAATTGCGGGACCAAGTAGAGAAACCTCTGAGGAGAGGGGAATAACTGGCAAAGATAAGGGAATAGAGGTTACTTTAACCATGCCCCTCTTGGAAGAACTCCTGAACCGGCTGGTATTCGGGGTTTGCACCACAGGAAGCCCGCACCACCAGCTCAGTGGGCAAAACTTCTGGCTCAGCACTTTGCCCCCCTACAAGCCGCATAACCTTCTCAACCATCAACTCGCCAGCGCGGTGAATATTCTGGCGCACAGTAGTGAGAGGTGGGGTATAGAAAGGCGCGATGGGAATATCATCAAAGCCCACCACCGCTACATCTTCTGGCACCCTATGGCCCAATGCCTGCAAGCCCTTGATTGCACCCATGGCGATGCTGTCACTGGCTGCGAATACCCCATCGAAAGTCAGCCCCTCCCGACCAATCAAATCGATAATTGTCTGGTAACCACTCTCACTAGAGAAAGACACCGGAATCTGTCGTTCAGTTTTACCCAGCCCAGTATCAGTCAGTGCCGTGCGGTACCCCTCGTAGCGACCATTGATTTCCGGGTGAGCGGTGTCGCCCAAGAAGATAACTTTTCTGCGCCCCAGGCTAAGCAGGTGCTTAGTTGCCTGGTGCCCCCCCATCTGGTTGTCACTGCTTACAATGCAGTATTCCGAGCCCGGCTTGGTGGTGCCCCCCCAAACCACTAGGGGATCTCCCAGTTTCTGTAACTCCCGCAGCGGGTTGTCATCCACGCCCTGGCCAATCACTATGACCCCATCGGCACGACGAGAACCCATCAGGTAGGAGTGCCAATCGTCATTGCTGGCAATACTATTAGAGAACAGCAAATCGTACTTGTACTGTGCCAATTTATCGGCAATGGCACCAATCATGTCCAGCATAAAGGGATCGGAAAACGTCTGGCCACCCGCGCAACCGGTATTGATCACCACTGAAATGGTATGGCTACGCTTCAAACGCAGATTGCGCGCGCTCTCATTAATCTTGTAATTCATGCTCCGCGCAATCTGCTGAATGCGCTCCCGGGTCTTTTCGTTGATCAGCGGATTATTGTTCAGAGCGCGGGAAACCGTGGATTCTGAGACTCCCGCCAACCGTGCAATATCTGACATGGATACGGGAGAGGAGGAATCCTTCGGCATGACGTACTTCACCTTGTTCACGGGAAATACGCCATCTTAGGGGTGTGGTAAATATTTGTAAAACAGGAACAAATTTCGATCAGGTCACCGGGCTGGCCGGTAGCACCTGCTCACCAGGTGCCTGCCGCTCCACTGCACGACGGAAGAAGAATAAGCTAATAAGAATCACTGAAATAGGAACCAGCGACAGATAGAAAGCCACCTGGCCATCGAATACCTCAAAAACAGTTCCTGTTATTAGTGAGCCCGTTGTCCCCCCCAATGCAGAGAAAATCACCAGTAACCCGGTCATTGCGGAGTGCTGGTGTGTAGGCAGTGAGCTCAGCATCACTGAGTTGATCGCCGGATATACGGGGGCCATAAACAGGCCTATCAATGGGAGGACAAATGCGGCTATCGGCGCATTGAACCAGCTGATATTTGGATCTGGCTGGACATTACTCGACAATGGCAAGGTTAATACTACCAACAGCGCCATTGCCAACAGGCAGATATTGAGAACCGGGTACCAGTGCAGACGCCGCATGATAGCCCCCGCACCGAGCCGCCCTATCGCCAAGCCTGCTGCGAAAATACTGGCCGCCTGGACACTCATAGCAGCCGGCAGCTTAAGAATCTCATTGTTAAATGTAGGCAGCCAACTGCCGATTCCCTGCTCAATCAGCACATAGATAAACACAGAAATCACATAGATATATACCAGCGGTTTGGCCATTAGCTTGATCATTGCCAGGAACTCCTGACGAGGGCTGGCCCCCTCAATACGAGTCCCCGATTCATTCATTTCAGTAGTCCACAGCAGGACGAAGGCGATAGCACAAATAGCTGCCAATACCCAGTAGACGCTTAACCAGGCAGTTGAGCCAGGGTTGGCGGAATCAATGAACGCACTGAAAAGCCAATAGCCCCCCAACACACCCACCATAAAAACCCCCTCGAGGGTATTTAGCAGGCTCGCATGTTCTTTGCGATCTCTCGCAAGCAAACCAACGGTTGAATAAACAGCGACTTTGACCAAAGCGAAGGCGACACCAACAGACAGAAACAGCAGTTTGGCTGTCCAGAACCCCGGCAGTATCGGCATAGCGGTACAAGCCACAGCAACAATCGCCAGACCTATCAACATCGCTTTCTTGAATCCCAAGCGTGGCAGCTGAGAAGCCACCAGGAATGAAACCACACCGATAGGGATATCCTTAAAACCCTCCAATACACTGGCGGCAGATTTACTCACACCATAAGTATTGATTACCTGCATGATTACTGTGCCCACGCTGTTTAGCAGAATGGCAAACACAAAATAAATGGCGAATAGGGAAAGCAGTATGCGCTGATTATTCATAACAAATTCTTCATCGGTCTATGGCTCAGGCGCTAAGCCGTACCAGCCTGTTATTGTACATTTTTTGATCTAATTTTGTGAGGCGAATGAAACCTGCGTGATCATCGCCTGAGGCCTCAGTATTGCTTAAAGTACCCACTTAATGCAAACGATTGCATTTAATGTGGAATATTAAGTGGATACCTTTCTTCCAATCCAGTCACAAAACCAATCAGTTCATCACTCTAATAAACTATTTTATTTTTAAATATCAATGAGTTATGGATATATCTGTTTATGAGATCCAGTCGATATTCATGGTTATAACCTTTACATGCTCACAATTGCAATCGATTGCAAAATAATATCAATTGGAGATAGACTGAAACCTGCCTGCCCAAGAAAAGCAACCGCTTGGGGTGGAACCTAAATAACTGATTCTGTGATGTGGTATGAAGCAAGAACAACAAGTCAAACACGAGATTCATCCCTGGAGCCTGGTAGAAAATAGCTTCCAACCCGAGGATTATTGCCTCAACGCCACCCTCTTCTCTCTCGGTAACGGGTATATCGGTCTGCGTGGCGCATTTGAAGAGGGCTATGAACCGGAACCATTCACCGATGGTTGCTACCTCAACGGTGTCTATGCCAGTGAACCGATCAGCTACGGCGAATCCGCTTACGGCTATGCTCGCAACAACCAGCGCATGCTGACAGTTCCGGATGGCAAATCGATTCACATTTGGATTGACGGTGAGCGCTTCAGCTTGTCAGAAGGCGAGCTGATCAATTATGAGCGCCACCTGGATATCTCCACCGCCATATCCAAACGAACGCTGACTTGGCGTTCACCCCACGGCAAGACCATTGAGCTTACCGCCCAGCGACTGGTCTCCCTGAGTGAAAAGCACCTGCTTATCGTCAGCCTGGAAATAACTCCCCTCGATTTTGATGGCGAAATACGCTTGCAATCTCGCTTGGACGGAGACTTGGCCCAGGCGGATCGCAGTGATGATCCCCGCTTAGCCTCACCTATAGATAGTGGAGATATTGAGTGGCTTGAAAGTACTGCCGATGGCGACTATCTCGCTTTGCCATTATTCGTTAAAAGCAGCGGCTTCTCTATCTGTAGTGGGGCACTACACCACTGTGAAAGTAATAATGATTTCACCTCCAGCAATCTCCGCAGTGAAGATTGCGTCTCGGTGGATTACCGCTTTAGCGCGTACCGGAATACCCCAATTCGCCTCACAAAATATGTTGCCTACTTTGCCGAACAGAACAAAGCACCTTTAACCGCCGCACAGGTACAAAACTACCTTCAACGTTGTGCGCGTAATAGTTTTACAGAACATGCTCAAGCTCAACACTTGGAAATGAAGAATTTTTGGCGGGAATCGGATATCCAGGTCAGCGGCAACGATGCCTTGCAACAGGGGATTCGCTTTAACCTGTTTCACTTATTCCAATCACTGGGTAGGGATGGGCGCACTAATATTGCTGCGAAAGGCCTATCCGGTGACGGCTACGACGGCCACTATTTCTGGGATACAGAAATCTATGTGTTGCCATTTTTCCTTTATACCCAGCCACAATTGGCAAAAGGACTTTTGGAATACCGGCACTCAATTCTGGAGTCTGCACGTTCCCGCGCGCGGCAGATGGCCATTCAAAAAGGTGCCCTCTTCCCATGGCGAACAATTGGTGGCGAAGAGTGTTCAGCCTACTATCCCGCCGGTACCGCCCAATACCATATCAATGCAGATATCGCCTATGCGGTACGTAACTACTGCCGGGTAACTGGCGATACTGATTTCCTACGAGATAAAGGTGCGGAAGTAGTCATTGAAGGCGCGCGGATGTGGATGGAGATCGGCCACTTCAATCCGCGTCGTAACAACCAATTCTGCATCAATGAAGTCACCGGACCAGACGAATACACCGCGTTAGTAGATAACAATTTCTACACCAACCTGATGGCTCGTGCGCATCTGGAATATGCGGAAGAGGTCTTCCAATGGCTACAATCTTTCGACCCGGAAGCCTGCCAAACTTTGGTTAAAAAAATCCAGCTGGAGTCGGAAGAACCTGCAAACTGGGCCCGCGCAGCCCAGGCCATGTACCTTCCCTATGACAAATCTGAAGGTATCCATCCCCAGGACGATGGCTTCCTGAACAAGCCGGTATGGAATTTTGCCGAGACACCTGAAGAAAAGTACCCCTTATTACTGAACTATCACCCGCTGGTTATCTATCGGCATCAAGTTTGTAAGCAGGCAGATGTTGTGCTTGGGCTTTTATTACAAAGTTCCGAATTTTCAGTAGAGCAAAAGCGCCGCGATTTTGATTTTTACGAGCCTCTCACCACCCACGACTCCACCTTGTCTGCATGTATACACAGCATTATTGCCAGCGAAGTCGGTTATCCGGAAAAAGCTCTCAGCTATTTTCAGCAGGTAGCGCGTATGGATCTGGATAACCATCACAATAATACCCAGCATGGTATTCATACCGCATGCATGGGCGGTACCTGGATGTGCATGGTGCAAGGTTTTGCTGGAATGCGCCTGCACGGCAACGAACTGAACTTTAATCCCTACGTACCCGACGGGATGGACGGCTATCGTTTCCGCCTTCAATTCCGCGGTCGTACGCTTGCCCTGGAAATCGATCGCCTTCAAGCCAGCTATACCCTGGTAAGCGGAGAGGCAATCACCCTGTATCACGGCGAAGAGGTAGTAATGCTGAGCACAGCCGGACAAAAGCAAACTTTCCAAATGGCAGCGATGGAGGAGGTATCTTGATGATCTATCGTGCGGCAATTTTTGACCTGGATGGCGTAATAGCAGATACAGCCCGATTACATTTGCAAGCCTGGCGTCAACTCGCTGAGGCCCTGCAACGCCCCTGGGCTGACGACACAGAGGAAAAACTAAAGGGACTTGAAAGAATGGCCTCTCTGGAAGTCATTCTCGGGAGGGAGAGCGGTAATTTCAGTGAGGAAGCAAAGCTCGCCCTGGCCTCCCGTAAAAATAGTCGCTATCAGGAATTGATTCGCAGCCTCTCGCCAGAAGATCTTCTGCCAGGTGCAGGTAAACTCCTGGCTTGGCTATACGAGAGAAAAATTCCCATCGCTCTGGCCTCCGCAAGTAAAAATGCTCCGGCCGTTTTGCAAGCTTTGGGAATATCAGATTTCTTCTCATATATTACAGACCCGGAGCAATCAGCCCCCAAACCGTCTCCGGAAATTTTTCTCGCAGCCGCACAAGGCCTGCAGGTTGAAGCTGAATTCTGCATTGCCTTTGAAGATGCCGCAGCCGGTGTTACGGCTATCAAGGCCGCACAGGGAATGACTGCTGTCGGTGTAGGAAGTGAGAGTACGCTTGGAAGTGCCGACTATATTGTCGGCAGCCTAGAGATGTTCGATCCAAAAGACTTCTTTCTCTCGGCAATTAGAGCAGCTGCTGTTAGTTAATCAAGGTCCCTAGATATCGCTATACAAGCTGAGTAGCAGGTTTGGAAACTGGCTACTCAGCTTTACCGGAGCATAGTCATATTTGGTAGTCACTTCTGTGTGGAGAGGGAAAAGATCCATGTTAGGGGCAAGTACACTTCGGTAAATCTCACTTGAGCTCTTAACGAGCACTGAGGTTTCGACCAAAAACAAACCCAAAGAGCAAATGTGATATGAACAGAATAATAACCATCCAATAGGCCGGGAATAGATTCATCCACAAAGCATATATTGCATAAAAATGCAGCAAGATTAACAAGCCCCAAACACAATAGCCCAACCAGCTTACAAACTTATCATGTGCCTGCGCAAAGTTGGCAACTCCCAATCCCCAGGCAAGGAAAACCCAAATTAAAGACCAGCCAAAAAGTAAAGTTAAGGAAATATTAACTCCCAGCTCAAACATATCTATCCACTCCCTCTACATCCAGTCAGTTCAAATGTATTGCTATGGCTCTATAAACTTTTGAAAACCGGAGTCTATACTTCGTAGCTTATTGGCCGTACCTGACCGAGGATCAATTATCTCAAAATCAGAGAAATCAAAGCCGGGGCCGACCGAACAACCCACCAGAACCGATTCTCCGATAGGTTCGGCTGCCTGCCAGACACCAGCAGGAATAACATCACAGAAAGTATTACATTGTGTAGAAAGCTCTGTTCGCTTAACTTCCTTACCTAACCCATCCCAGGTATATAGATATAATCCAGCGCCTTGATACAGGTTCCATACTTCATCTGATTGCACCCTATGAAAACGACTAACCTCCCCATTATTCAATGAAAAATAAATATGTGTAAGGGCAGACCTTTTCTGCCCATCTTGATTGGTAACTACAGCATTCGACCTGAATACCTCAAGATATCTTCCACCCTCAGGATGTTCAGACAGGTTTTTAGGTTGCACTTTTATTTCCCCACATTTTAAATTTAGTCAATTCTTTACCCTTCTCTTTTGAAAGGGCTTTAGCAATATTGGTTATAGCTTCATCCATGGAGACCAAGCCATCAAGATACGGCATCCAATATTTATCAAGAAGTACCTTATAGTCCCAGTGTCCTCTATATAACCCATTTGCTTTCGCATAGGCCGTATAATTAGGCTCAACCCTTGAAACAGCCCTTCTCACAGTCTCGCCAACTGTATAAAACTGAATCGGATGCCATATCCCCTTTTTGTCAGCCACACCAAACTTGTCAAATTCTTTATCAATCAGTCTTCGGAGTGTACTTTTTCTTCCAACACTACTAACGTGAGACAGTTCATGAAAGAACATTTCCAAAGCCAACCAGCCACTATAATCTGGATAGGTGCTATTGATGATAGTTTGGTGGCTTCTTGCAGAAGTTGTCGCCCCCTGGCGCAAGCCCGACTTGTAAGTAATATTGATCGTATGAGTATTAACTATTAAATCTTCAGCAAACAATCTCTCAAGATCTGCAGATATTTTATTGCCATACCTCTTTAGCTTAAATTGCAACTCCTGGTGCCACTCCAGATTCTTCTCTAAGTGCTTCCCCCACAGGGTTGCATTATATAATGGAGCAATCTCATTTATATGGTGACCCAACGTATTCTCTGCCTCACTATTGTCAATACCCTTACCGGTCATCAGAGCTTCAGTTAAATTTGCTATTTCAGATTCAGACCTAACAATATGAATATTATTTTCCGCCCCAAGTTTACGATAATCTTTAATCGCCTTCTCAAAGATGGAAATCTTACTAGAAGTGATGGCACCATTACTCTTGAACTCCTCCAGAGCATCCCTATCTCTTGCCAACTCATACAGGAAAAGATGTAAATTCAATAAAGGATCACTTTTGAATATGACACCTCCCCAGCTACCAATTTGATTTCGCTTCGGGTCGTTAGCAACAGTTGATAAAGAAATCAATAAGAGAGTGAGTACCAACAATAGAATTTTAATCATGAAAGAACGCCAGGGCTATATACTTGATATTAACTTCACTGGTGGTATGACTTGGGAACCCATACAAAGTTTTATAAAATATGACTATATTAGAAAAATTCACAGCGGTACCAAATCTCACACCAGAATCATATTGGTACATAGAATAAAGCTACCTATGAGCCACAGTTAAGCCGGCTAATAGCCATGGGATTTTAAAAAAGTATTTTTTCTCAATATGCCCATGACATAATCAATACTTCTCCATTAAGGTACTTCTCTACAATATCCTACAGATGGGACTATGGGTACAACAGCATTTGCGTACAGCGAAAGAGAGAAATTTTTTTACCAGTTTTTAGGCAAAGCACTACAGCATCCCAAACCTGAGTAGTGCGCCCTTTATGTATAGGGCTCGCGATACACTCTACTCTTCCCTCCCGTACAGTACTTAAGTGATTCGATTTCAGTTCTATAGTAGTAAAACCCGTTGCAGTCTTTGGTAAATTTGCAATACAGCCAATACCACAAGCAGTATCTGCCAATGAAACAACACTACCGGCATGCAGGTATCCATTTGGAGCTAAATGCGACGCTGTAATATCCATTTCTGCGCATATTTTTAACTCATCCAAATTAATAATTTTTATACCAAGTAGTTCAGGCAACCTCCCAGCACACATATCATTGAAATACTTTATGTCTTTCATAAGCCAATATATTGTTTATATCAAGTTTATTATATTAGTCAATTCATCTATTCCCGATACTCTCTACCATAAAGAACCAATAAACTGGTTAATTGGAATTCCGTTTGGTATCACCAGAATTTTCCAGTGCTCGCCAGAATTCCTTTTCATAGGACTGAATAAGCCTAACACGTGTTTCGATATTTAACTCACTTATTCCTGAAGCCAAACCCTTGGCAACTATATCTATTACTTGCTCTCGAAATCCAGGGGGCAATTCTCTAAAACTGATTAAGAATGCGAGCTGGCTGTCTGACATTTTCTTATTCTGTTTAAGCGCCTTAGCCATGCGTCCAACATTTTTACCAAAACTCTGAAAATTGATCAACAATGCAGCAGCAATTTCCGCAGGCATAGCATAATTTGCCAACCACGTAGTATAAGCTGGGTATGCTTGTGCTCCGGCTAATGGTTGGTACTCGTTAATTTGTTTATCAGAGATCTCTAGGGCCTTGATAAGAGCTGGCAACTGCTCACTGGCCATAACCTCACCGGTGACCAGCCGAGTAAAGAACTGTCGAACTATTTGACTTGAGGAACCTCCAAATCGATGTAAAGATAGTGCATTGCTACGAAGATCTGACTGAATGATCAAATGCTGTTCCAACGCAAATGCTTGCAATATTGAATCTGGCAATACATTGTCCTCAAGTTTTTTAATAATAATGGGCACCTCATTACTAAGGTATTTTTTTTCAAGCTGTTGGATCAAACTCTCCGCTTTATGCCGATCTTCCTTAGTCGTAAAAGCAATTGATTGAGCCGTAGTATTTAGGGCAAGTACCACAATAAGCCCAACTTTTAGAAAGATGTCTCGAGTCACCTGGCAATGCTCCGATAATAAAAACACTAAGCATAGCACCGTTAAGAGAAATTGATTGAGGTAGACAAAGGAAGAGTTTAATGCCTAAGAAAGGCCTGCAGTTATAAAACAACACCGGCTCAAACACTTAGACATTGCCCAACACCCGGGATATCAATTTGTATGCAGCAAAGAATGACAACTTATAAAATTTTACAATCAAGCAATCGAAGCAAAATTGAATATAGGCAAAACCATGTATTTTAGACATAAATACGCCTATTTATTTGATAAGTTTACCGGCTAAATATTAGTATCAGTTCTCGAAAATCGATGCGCAAAACTATTAATCTCATCTACCTTCTCAATCCTGTATATCTTTTTGTTTTCGCCTAGAGATTGTATTTTATCAAATAATTCATCACTCCAGAATCTGGGTGATAATCGCAAGTATTGCCAGCTTGCGAATGTACCTTTTAGAACGGAACTGCCCTCAGGCCAACCTACGGGCCTCACAAAACAACTTTTTAACAACCTTTTAGTAATCCACCAGTAATGAATATAATATGGCAAGTCAACAATAATGAGCGTATCGGCTGCATCAATACGTGCCCAAAACGACTCCATCGTACCCAAGCCATCAATTATCCAGTTATCAGATTCAATTAGTTCAGAGTGTTCGCCCAAAAAATCTTCAGGAGAAATACGCTCACCATTTTTATTATACTCTACCGTATCCAGTGGGAAATATTTAAGACCCGTAACAGCAGCCAGATTCATGGCAAGAGTAGACTTTCCTCCCCCAGGCTTTCCAAATATCGCTACTTTCTTCATTTTATGATGACTTCTGCTTACCCTTAATTCAAAATCGATAACGGATATTAATACTATCTCGCGTTACTGATTAAAAAAAACATCCAAAAAAGCGCCAATTTTCTTTCTACCAAACCAAATACACTTACTCTGGCTGACCGAATTTCAGCTATATTGACAGCTATGTCGACAGTATTAATTGCGCTTCACCAGAAAATAGGTAACTTGATGTATTTATGGTTATACAAAACTTCACAATCAATGAAATCACAGTGCCTGTCTAGATTCTAAACCAAACTTTTACAGTTTAAAATCTACTTGTTCAAACAGCTGCAACACATTCTACAGAATGATAATGAGAAGAAAACAATGCGAATCCCCCCAACATCCTGTACCTAATCTGGTCGTGGAAACCTTATCATCCGGTACATTTGACTTATCTAAAGACGCCCCCGGTTACGCAACTCTGGTTGTGTTCTATCGTGGCTTTCACTGCCCTATCTGCGTTTCTTACTTGAAGGAACTTGGCCGTTTGACGCCTGAATTCCTTGCGAAAGGAGTTAAAACAATCGCAGTATCCTCAGACGACAAAAATAATGCCATAAAGATGGCTGAAAAGGTTGCTTACCCTGATTTACGTATTGGCTATAATTTGCCCCTGCAAGTCGCAAAAGAGTGGGGCCTTTACCTTTCATCAGGTCATGGAGCCACTTCTGTAGGTATCGAAAAGCCTATCCTTTTCTCTGAACCAGGTGTGTTTCTGGTTCGGAATGATAGCACGCTCTATTTTGCCATAGTGCAAACCATGCCTTTCGTGCGTCCACATTTCAAAGAAATGATCGGAGCACTCGAATTTGTCCAAGAAAACGATTATCCAGCACGTGGTGAGTACATTGGATCGGTCTAATTCTTTGAAGATAATGAGTATCTATCTTCGGCGTTGAGTGACACCACTGCTAGTATTGGCCATCTAGTTCCATCCCCCCCCAATTTATAACTGTCCTTATAATCGGGCTTTCTAGGGGATACCACTCAGATTATTAAATACTATCCATAAGGCTACGCCTTACATCAATAAAATAGGTGTTAAAGCTGCGCCCCAGTTGATATGTCTTAATCACTCGACTCGCAATTTTACTCAATACTTTATAATCTGGCCTGGTATCCAACAAATGAAATAGCACTTCTTTATGTTTGAGTTCATTTGCCCAACGCATCAAAACCTTGAACAAACTTATCCCTAGCCCCCAAAATTTCTGGGATAAGACAATTGCCAGCTCATAACCATGATCATCTGGCTGGATCCCACACCACCCGGCAATTTTACCGTCTATGCAGACAGCTCTAACTCGACAACCTGGAAGAGAGTCAACTATAAGTTTGGCCTCGACCCAGTGTTTCAGAGAATTGTCATCAAAGTATGCGTGATCAATCAGATGCATTCTGAGTTTATCTTCATTAAGAACAGCTAATAATTCCTTCTGGTTTATAGCGTTGAGCCTCCTGAATTCGACTGTATTCATAACTAGCTGCTCCGGAAATACTGACCATTAATATTGAACTACAAAAATCCAGTATCAATTCAATAAAATTTATCAAAAAATCTTAGTATGTTAATTGTAACTTTTTATGGGACTCATGAATCTCATTATAACTTGGAATCCTGGAAGGCTTGGACAGATAACTATAGGCCGCCCTCATATGTCCCGCACAGCGCCTAACTGATAAGTTGCCTATTCCCGTACCCAATCCTGAACATACAATTGAATTTATCTGACAGCCATTAGGTGACTGATTGAACATCTGAACGGAATTTAGAATAGCCCTGAAAGCATGATAAGCATTTAACGTAGTGGATATATCTTCTGGCACGCGCATTGTTGGAGCAGCTATAAGGTACGGCCAACTGTCATTAGATGTTGGAACTATTATTGCCGCCCCTACAGGTAGCTCACCATGGAAATCAGACTTGATTCTTTCCTGTAACCTCTCCTCAACTTCAAAACCCAATGTATTCCGGATTGGAAGATCCAAACCTCCATCCATAATTCCAAAGCTATTGGCCGGACTCACCATGGCATCGGCGGATATCGAAAAATAATCTCCCTCTACAACTTCAAAAATATCAATTCCTTCAAAAACCTGACGCCAGGCTTCCACCAGGTCTTTTGACCTATCTATTAGATAGATTTTATTAGGTAACATTAATTCCATCCTGCATCTGTTGTTTTATCAGTAGTTTGCCATCCAAAAGGCCTGAGCTTACTGCCAGGTAATTTTAAGCCTGGGAAGTTTCGGGCAACGTAGCGATACCCAAATTGCTCATTAGTGGATAATGACCTAAGCAGACACATCCGAAGATGCAACCAACTTGAGGCCTACCACACCTAGCACTATAAGAGATATACAAGCAATACGCGCAAGCGTTATTGGCTCATTGAACCATACAACACCAAGTACTGCGACACCTACTGCTCCTATACCAACCCATATAGCATAAGATGTGCCTATTGGTATATATTTAAGCGAATATGACAGAAAGGCAAAACTAATCCACATAGCCATGACAGTAATTACGGATGGCCACAACTTGGTAAAACCTTCCGAATATTTCATACTCACAGCCCACACAATCTCAAAGAGCCCCGCTACGAACAAGCTAATCCACGCTCCCATATATTCAAAACCACCTTTAATTTTATATAAATTATTAGCTTATCAAATATAAGCCTTACCACAGTATAAATTATAATTATCCTATATAGAAAATCCACCAATCTTTAAATTCATTGTTTCACTACTAAAAACAGTATCAGCATTTAAAAATAAACTTCCAACAAAATATATTTCTATTTCAAGTCTTGAAGGCAATTTTTGAAAGTGCTTATATCAATTAAAAACCTACGCAAAATATCCTCTGCAAGGCGTAAAATTTGAACACCTACTTCAGCACTTCGCCATTAATTTTATACGCAGCTTCAGACCCTTTATTTTTCCTAGCAGCTATAAAATTCTTTAAAAAAAATATTAAAATTAATAGTAATCCAATAGAGAATAGACCCAAAGAAATATGAAGGGCTCTTTCGATAGAGAAAAATCCGGGTAGCCTGTTTGCCAGAGGGTCCAGTGATATCCTAGCTTCGATGCCAGGTTAACGTCACCACTACTAAGTACTATGAATATCTCTCCATTATCAGGGTTGATTCTCACCGCACTATGAATTGCAGGCGCATTGATACCATCGTGCTCATAAATATAACTCCCATTCTCGGTGGGAACGTATAATTTTATTTTTATTGTTTTAGCACCATGGGTGAATAACATTTAAATAGCTATCTGAAGGATAGCAACCAGCATAACAACAACCTAGTGATGGTTCTGCTAATTGATCTGACTTGTGCATATAAGAAGAACCCCCTCTAAGAGGCACAATTCAAGCTTTTCACCCCAGAGAAACCTCATATTTCATCACAAAAATGGACTCTATTTTTGATGATTCAATTACAGTAAATAACAAACACAGATAGTATAAGATTCCTGTCTATCTATTTCATATCCCAAAAGGGCGTGAAACTTATATTACTTTTATACAGGCGGGAAACCAATTTAGGCAAAGGCATCCAAAAAAGAGCGCGATGGCACTAGTTGTTACTTATCAGGAAGGTAAGTCGAAAGGGTGCCCGATGGAGAGATACAAAAAAGCCGCACGCTGGAGTTCGTGCGGCAAAGCTTAAAATACCTTTGGGAGAGGTATGGGATTAAAAATCGTAGGCCACGCTTAGCTTGATATTACGCGGCAAAATATAGCGAACATTGGAAGCAAGGGGATCACGGGGATCACCTTCAGTAATGCCATCCTCATCAGTCAAATTATCCACCGCCAGTTGTACGGTAATATCATTGAGATAGGCTACGGCCCCCAAGTCTACTTTCGTATAACCGGGTAGAGTTACTGAGTTTTCGCTATCGTTGAAGCGGTCACCTACCCGACTGATTCCTCCAAAAACAGCCATATCAATGTTGTTAATGGTAAAATCATAGTTCTGGCTCAGGCGAACCTGGTATTCGGGCTGGCGCATCACCTGATTACCTTTAAAGTCCCCACTGGTGATCTCCGGCTTTTGCAGGGTTGCATTCAGGCCTAATGTAAAATCACCCCAATGGGCTTTACCATCCAACTCAAGGCCTAGGGCTTCTGTTTCCAGGCGGGTACAAGTGGTACTACCAATAATGCAGTCTGGCATACCCTGGGTTTCATTGTAGAAGAGCGTGGCAAACAGCGAGTAGTCTTGGTCCTGCAATTTGTAGCCCAGCTCGTACTGGTCGATGTCGATGATTAGATCGGAACCGGCAAGGAAGCTCCCACCAAACTCGCGATAGTTATCAAAGTCCGCGAATTTAAAGCCGGAATTAATTCGGAAGAAAGTTCCCATATTTTCCGCAAAGGCCCAATCCACTGCAGCGGTGTAGGCGAATCCATCTTCATCCGCCTTGTAAGTGGTAAAGACCCCATTGCGCTCTCCATCGTCAACGGAGTAATTGGTCTCACGGTTGGCGGAACGAACCCCTAAGTCGAAAGTAAAATCACCTAGGTAGAATTCACTGGCGAGATAAAAGGCGTTTTCGCGGGCATCACCCACAGCTTCAAGGTCGTAGCTCCAGCAGAGGATGGGATCCAGCTCCTCATCATCACAGGAGATATCTTCCGCAATTTGCTCGCCATCGTGACCAAGTACATAGTAATCCTGATTTCCAAGGGACCACCACTCGTCTACTTCCCAGCTAGAGGTATAATAGCCCGCTGTAACCTTGAAGCTGTCCCATTCTTTGGACAGGCTGATATCGTTGGTAGTTGCCTCGATATCCTTCCGCACTACCCAGGCGCCAAACTGTTGTAACAGGGTATCGTCGCTGACTTCTGCCCCAGACACTGTAGTAGCTGAAGTTACAGCTGTACCATCGGTGTATCGCAGATCACCGATTGAGACCGGACCTCCATTGGGCACAAAGCCCAGGGTGTCGGCATTGCCACTGGTAAGTCCAAATCTTTCAGTAAGACTCCATCCATTACCCAGGTCCAGCTCAAGGTAGGCACCGGCTACGCTGCCATCCCAGCCACGCCCTTCACCCATATCGAAGGTTTCCCAGCTTGTTTCTGAGCCACCATTCCCGTCGGCCTGGGAAACAGGTACTGAAACCTTGCGATTGCTGGGACCAACTTGAGTGTAATCAGTTGCCAAAAAAGAGGCATTTGGCAGGTACCAGGTGCCGGTATCTTTGGTATCGCGTATATAGAAACCGGCTTTGCCATTATCCATTTCCTTGGTGAGGTGCAAGGTAAACTGGTGGCCTTCCTCGGCATCAAAGCCAGCATCGCGAATGCCGGGAGAAGAGCTCACATAGCCGCCCATCATGAAGTACACATCTTCGCTGAGCTTCCCCGTCAGGAGGGCATCCGCCCTCTGAAGATCATAATCAGAGGTGGTGTACTTAAAGCGGCCCTCGGTCTCTTCAGTACCCTCTTTCAGAATAAAGTTGGTAGTAAGACCAGGCTGGCCATTGGAATATACCGGATTGGGTCCACCGCGCAGGCCTTCTACACGCTGGATGGTCTCATCCACACGGAACAAGGAGGAATTTTCCATGAAAGAGAGTGTCGGAGCCGGATATAACGGCAAACCATTCATAGAAACCGTAACAAACGGTGCATCGCTGCCACCAGGAAAGCCTCGAACATCAATGTTCGCACCAGACACACCACCAGAACTTTCAACCCAAAGGCCTGGGATGGACTTCAACAAATCCGCAGTACTTGATGGGGAGGCTTTACCTATTTCATCGTCACTCAGAGTGGTGATTGAGAAGCTGGCATCCAGCTTGCGCATACCGGAACCACCTGGGGTACCCGTAGTAATCACCTCTTCCATCACTAGATTTTCATCACTGCTTGGAGAAACAGCTTCTTGGGCGATCGCGATACTACAGAAGCCAAGTGATACTGCCGCCAGGGAGACTGCTCGCGCCAGAGGTTTCTTATTCATCAACACTTCCCTCTCATCGTCATTCTTATCTGATTTATTGGTGTTGGTGGCCGGCACAACAATGCAATCGATTGCAAAACCCAGCCAAACCTGTCCTGTGAGACGACACCGCGATGATGACTATAATCCGCCAATGCAATCGATTGCAAGCTGCATTTGAGGTCAAATCTATAACGATAGTCACACCGCTTACTAGAGGGCTCACGTATTTGGCCAGAATGCCCAGGCAGCGCCGAGCTTAGAAAAGTAAATCAGCAACTATCCCTTTGAAAGAGATCACCGGCATTCCTACAGTTCTTATTAAGCACCTAATGAATGGACGTGACCCGGTGGTATCCGGCTGTCTATTTAGTGAGTAGATGCTAAGAGCCCTGAGCACCATCTCATACGAGGATCTGTTATGGCCAACAATCACTGCCAGCAGGCACACAACCACTCCCACAAACACGGCCCCCACTGCGGCCATGCCGCCATCCAGCACGGCGACCACGTATGTTATGTACATGACGGGCATCTGCATCACCCTCATCAGGGTCACTACGATGAACATGTACTGGAAATAAGCAAGAGAAACCCAGATGCCTGCAATCCAGTTAAGACCGCCACTCACGCAACCCACGTGCATGGGGAGGACTGTGGGCACGAACGTATCCCCCATGGCGACCACTTTGATTACCTCGTGGAAGGGCGATTACACCATGTCCACGGGGATCACTGCGATGATCACGGGCCAGTCGATGTTGTACACGACAAATAAGTCAGGGGATTTTTATTGTTTGTACCATCTTGATTTCTGTTGGGATAGGATTTTTAGTACTGTTTGTATTTGCGTTAATTAATATTATTTTTATTGGAGCCAATAAAGAAATAGTATCGTGCTACCCAATCAGTATTTCATTTTTAAATAACTTTTTTTACAGCAGAAAACCAGGAGAAGATCTCCTGGTTTTCTTTTAGCCTGTGAGACTAAATGCATATAGACACCTGGGTGTTAACAGGCGCTTACATGAAATGATCCAGCGAGATAAATTAACCGATTAGTAATAACCAGCAATATCGTCTACGATCGGGCCAATTGCACGGTATGCGTTTGAGATATCAACACCGTTTCTTCTTTCACCACAAGGTAAACCATCACAGGCTACCCAATCCGGATCTGAGAAAATATCAAACTGGGTTGTAGTACCGAATACATGCGGATAAGCCATAATCGTAGTAAACCTATTTTGTACACCGTGGCCATAGCCATAGGAGTACACACCAGGAGTACCTTGCTGAGCAGTAGAATGACTCAAGCCCATATTGTGACCAAGCTCATGGACAAAAGTATTGTAGCCACAGTCTACGGCAGTAATGCTATAAGCTTCATCACGGGTAGAAGCATACATTGTGCCATTGCTACCTTGACCAACCCAGGCGATACCACAAGTTGTATAACGACCATCAGTTTCGGCCATACCCAGCAAAATTATCATATCCGCATTTTTTGAGGCACGCCAGTTCTGGTAGCTGCTACTCGCGGTGATAGTATCGATGTCACTTTCTGTAGGGCGTCGATCTGTAGAAGTTCTCGCTGTGCCTACCAAGTTTAACTGGATATCAACAAGGTTATTTTTAAAAGAGTTATTGGCATAAGCAATATACTGATCAATTTTTGCAGAAATATCGCCAGTATAAGCTGCCGCTTGATCTGTATATACGATACCAACATCTACAGTTTCAGCATTCACATAGGCGGAAACTGAAGCAACTGCAACAGCAGCAGCTAAACTTTTTTTGAGACTCATTATAGTCTTCCTTTTTATATTATTAATGCACGTGCTTTTTTTGTCAGTTAGAGAAATATATTAACAGCCAAAAAACGTGCTTTTGCACCCTAACCCAAAAAGAAATTATCCTTTTTTCCTAACCTACCGAGAAAATAAACTCTTGGTAATTATGGGCTACATCTAGACATATCCCTTGTCGACCTAAAGATTCGAAACTATATGTCCCTCACCTTTAGATTCTTTACAGCTCATCCTCTACTAAAAGATCTCCGCCTTCCAACTTTTTTCCTTGAGAGGATGGCTTTCTACGTAGGTCACCTTTTTCTACATGACCTTGTATTAACGCACCATTAGGCGCAATCCATGCAAAACCATCTTGCGCCTCCATAGTGTAAGAGCCCGACGGTAGGTTCAGCTGAGCATAGACCACATCCTTTCCTAGCGTTATTGTGGCCCCAAACAGACCTGCATGCCCCGGAAAATTTAATTCCAAACTTTTGTTTCCGCTTGCGTGCTGTTGGATATTGCCCACCTGTGCATCGTAGTCACCCTCCACACCGGGAAGATCCATATCAACATACTCGCCTATCTCTAAACTCCTCAACATATCCACGTTAAGCTCAAGATAGGTTTCACCCTTAAGATCTTTTGGCAGGCGACCATTCTCATGAAGAACCTGCTTGGCCAATTCTGACTCCTCCCAAAGAATACTTTCAACTTCTTCTAGAGGCTCATCCATTGCAGGCGCCTCACCTTCAACAACTTCATCTAAGGAGTCCTCTACAGGAGCTCTATCAATAGATATCTTAGGCTCTGAAACTTTTGCGACCTGTCTTTCAGTATTAGACTGCCCTTTAGGCCAAAAATAATATCCAGCTCCCAGCAAGACCACCAAAATAGGAAATATCAACTTTTTCACGGCTCACACCCCAAAATTCACTTATTAAAATAAAACTTCTGAAACCCCACCTTCCAGAAGTAATAAATTCCCGTAATTTTCAGCCAGGAAATTTCACTACCCAACATCCAACGCACCCGACCAGATTCAGACGACGAATGGTATCAAGACCTCAAAAATTTTTTTGAAAATAATTCACAGATGAGAAAAAAATAAAAATGATCAAAGTAAAATCATAAAAACCAAGCTTAAAAAACTGCAAACCGCATCGCAACCAGCAAACATGGGCTCATAAAAATATTGAGAAGTTCATCCACTTAACAACCCTAAACGGTTATATATTTATAACCAAAAAAAGATCGAATTAATTACACTAAAAGATAGAAAAGGTACTTGCAAAATAAACCAGGCAGAAAAATAGAACAAAAAAAGGAGGGCAAAGCCCTCCTTGGAATAACAGAATTAACAGTCAGTACTTTCTTAACAAATCAAGAGAGTAAAATTAGATCAACAATGGCCGTCTACATCATCAATAATTGGCCTCAATACTCTGTGAGCACCAGCTCGATTTTTTTCGCCACACAGTAACCCTTTGCAGATTTCATCCGGGTTTAAAAATGCATCCAGTTGTTCAGCGCTTCCGTATATTGTGGATACACCATGATGGTGGAGAAGCTGTTATTTACACTGCAGCTTAGCCTCCAGCTGTAAACATAACCAATAGCATCACTTGGATGACAAGAATAAGTCAGCCCTATGTTGTAGCCCAACTCATAAATAAACGTAAGATAGGTAGCCCCACTATCAATTCAGGTCAAACTATAGACCAGGCACTTAGCGCTGGATCCACAACACCGCGACCACTCATTCCGCCTCAGGCAATTCACCACCCACGTTCACGGCACCTAACGTTCAACGCACCCAACCAGCTTCAGACGAAGAATGGTATCAAGACCTCAAAATATTTTTTTGAAAACACTTCACAGATAAGAAAAATAAGCAAAATTGGAGCCAGCCGCAAAATCTTAAAAAAACTGCAAACTTTATCGCAACTAACAAATATCGGCCCTTAAAAATATTGAGAAGTTCATCCACTTAACGACTTTAAATGGTTATAAAGTTATAACCAAAAAAAGAAAGCCAATCAATTGCGCCAAAAGATAAAAAACACCTGTAAAACAAGCCACGCAAAAAGCAAGAGAACAAAAAAAGGGAGGGCAAAGCCCTCCCCAAAACAATGGAGTTAACGGTCAATAACTTCTTAACAGATCAAGAAAGTAAAAGTAGATTAATAATAGCCAGCTACATCATCAATAATCGGCTCCAATGCTCTGTGAGCATCAGCTCGATTTCTCTCGCCACACGGTAACCCGTTGCAGAGTTTGTCTGGATCAGAAAATGTATCCAGTCTTTCAGCGCTTCCAAATGCTGACGGATACGCCATAATAGTGGAGAAGCTGTTATTTACACCGTAGCCAAGCCCCCAGCGGTAAACATAACCACTGGTATCACCCTGTTGGCGAGAATGAGTCAGTCCCATGTTGTGACCCAACTCATGAATAAATGTAAGATCAGTACCCCCACAATCAACTGCGGTCAAACTATAGGCCAAGCGCTTGGCACTAGGGTCCATAACACCGCGACTACCTATTCCGCCCCAGGCTACCCCACAACGAGTACCAAGAAAATTCCCATCTTCCCAAACTGGTTCTCCCTTGCCTAACAGAGCAACCATATCGGCCTCAAAAAGTTGACGCTGCACCCCAACTGGGCCGGGAGCAACTTGCGCAATTTCATCGTAGGTCGGCGTACTATCCTGGGCAAAGTACTCAGCTAAGCCAGAAAATTCATTGAGGTTGTCCCCATTAATGAGGAGATCTTCTTTGGAATATTCTCTAGAGTCTACCAATTCCAGCTGAATATCCAGACCATTATTTTCGTAGATACGGTTAGAGGTACTGATCAGATTATCGACCATTACGGAAATATCCCCGGTATACTGAGCCGCAGGATCGGTATACCAAACCGCAATTTTTATCGTCTCCGCACTTGCCGCCCCAGAGATGGTGAGAGCCGTTATTGCGGCAGCCAAACTATTTCTTAGCTTCATAGCAGTTCCTTTTATTATTAAATTATTTACCCCAATCTTTGCAATCGGACCAATGAAACCGGTTACATCTTCAGTTAAACTGATCGAATCACAAAATTTACTTGCCCTAACTGGAAAACAGATTACTCCCTGCTCTCTTCTCCACCTGTAAAAGCAATTGCTTCTGGCAGTAACAGGTACCTCAAACAGCACTCCCTTTGCTGTTAGCCAGGTCAGAAAACTCCTGCCCCAACAATAGATAAATTCTCACTTTAATTTTACCTCTTCCTCCAAGTGACTCCTGGTTAGATCTTTTTTCGAGGCCACCCAGGCATAATTTCCCTGCGCCTCTAGGGAGTATGAGCCTGAAGGCAATGTTAAATTGCCATAAACCGAGTTCTTGCCAATTGTGAAATTTACAAAATACACGCTGCCATAACCGGGCAAGTTCATTTGCACACTTTTATTACCACTGGCATGCTCCTGGACTTTATCCACCTGGGCATCGAAGCTTCCCTTCACTCCAGGCATTTCTATATCGACATAGTCTCCAATTGATAAATTCTTTAGAGCTTCTACATCGACCTCAAGATATGTCTCTCCATTTAAATCGATCGGCAAGCGTCCTGATTCATGTAAAACCTGCCTTGCGACATCCGATTCTGCCCACATCAAGGCACTACCAGGGTTCGCCTCTTGCTCATTGACGGAAGGCATCTCTACCACTTCTTCAGTGGATTTAGTTTCAGTTGGAACAATTTTCTTGGAGGGAGGTGAGACTGGTTTTTCAGTAATCGGTTGTGGGCTATCTGTTTGACTCTTTGCCCAGAAGAAATACCCTCCCGCACAAAGGAGAGCAATCAGTGGAATTATTTTTCTCATTAGCTTCTCACTGCAAAATATTTATGTTAGTTCAGAGAAAATCCCAATAGTGCTGATTACTTAATGAGCTACACCAAAATCGAGACTTAACCTTTCTTAACATGGACCACTATGCTGAGACGCTTAATGCTAATTTCCACGCAATTAATTTTTCAGAAATATTTCACAAAAATGTCATCCCCGTATGGGTAGCCTGTGAGCGTTCTCTGACTTTACCTGCTGGATAGGAAAAAATATCGACAGGTTCCTGAAAAATGACAACAACATTGGCTCAAAAATTTTTTTACCAAAAAAGAAAAAAGCCAGCAACGCTGGTAAGAATTGCTGGCCTTAACTGATCAAAAAGTGACTTTAGGATTGGCTTTTATTGCCTAGGGTAATGCCCAATGCCTAGGCATGGGTCACTCGCTGCCCTCCCTCCTCAAAAAAGCGCTCAAAAAATACGCTAATAAATCCGGTGATAACAATTGCCAACAGTAATAACCACAAGAAGTCCTGGGGCTTATCCTGAGCTGCTGGCTCTTTTACTTCTTCTAGTTTCTGCCCACTTACTTGCTGAGACGCGGGAGCGCTGTTAGCGACATTATCTACCGTCTGGCCACTTACAAGCGTGGCAAGACCAAATCCAAGGGCCTGCTGATTCACAAAATCAGTAAATTTTTCATTGTCTGTTGCTACGTCGTGCTGGTTGGCGAGTTCGGTGTAAGTCTCAACCATTTTCCTTAGCGTTTCTGCATCGGCAGGCCAGTAACCCTTTCGCACGGCTTCCAGCATGCGCTCCAGCATTTGCGCCAAGGCTTCCGCATTGTGCTCCTCAAAGAACTCACGCATATCCATTTGGTATTTATCATCCACGTAGACTTCAAACATCTCCTGCCATTGGTCGTCGCGAATGGTTTCCGGGGTCATCACCTCCCAGCCCCACATGTTGTTCACGCGATCCAGAATTGCCGTTGCGCCGGCATAGCCGGATTCCTGCATCGCCTCAATCCAGCGGGGATGGAAGTAACGGCTGCGCATTTCCTGATTGACAAACTCTCCCAGGGTCTGGGTTTTAATGTTGTCCTTACGGCGCAGATTGGATACGTACATCTCTGGCGTCTTACCGTCGAGATTGCGCACCGCTAGCCCCATACCACCAAAGTACTGGAAAGGATCGTCATTGGTCATCATCGCGTAGAGGTTGGTGGAACGTGAGAAAATGACCCCATCAGTACCGGAAAGCACCTTGCCATAAAGTGCAACATTACGCTGGTCCTCGCTCCAACGGGACTCATCCTTGCCATAGGCAAACCCCATGCGGCGCATATACAGATCGGCCAGCTTGTCGTCTGTCTCCCAGCTGTCGGAAGCCAGGCTGGCACCATTCAGGCCGGTACCGTAATTGCCACTTTCATTGGAGAAAATACGCACGGAGGAAAGATAGCGGGCATCCTCCTCGGAGCTGCCCTCTTCCTTTAGCTGTTGCAGTAAGGCCTGACTGTGGCGATAAACAAAGTTGTTCTCCTCCTTCATCTGCGCCACTTTATCGATGGCTTCCGCCAGCCACAGCATCACATTAGGGAAAGCATCGCGGTAAAGGCCCGTAGCAGAGATCACCACATCGATACGAGGGCGCTTTAACTCTGAATAGGGAATCACCTCAGTTCCAGTAACATTGCCCTGCTGATTCCATTTGGGCTTGAGACCCAGCGCATGCAGTATTTGCGCTTCCAACGCACCTTGGTGGCGCATCGTCTCCAGGGACCAAAGGGAGAATGCCAGCTTATCCGGGAAACGGCCGTGTTTTTCCCGATAGTCGGCAATGGTTTGTTCCATCAGTTGAACGCCGGCCTCATAAGCCTCCTTGGACGGCACTTTGGCAGGGTTGAATCCAATGAGGTTGCGACCGGTAGGCACTGCCTGCGGGTTGCGAATAGGGTCACCCCCATAGCTCACCGGAATGTACTCACCGTCGAGCGCCAGCATCAGGTTTTGTAGCTCAGCGATACCGGCAAAGTTATCGGCATACTCCCGGCCCTGCTGCAGGTAATTTTGCAGCTCTTCAGAAAGTTCTGGCAACTTACGGCCAGCCAGGTAGGCATTTAACAGCTGATAACCCGGCTGTGCTTCCAAGGCGACTACATTGCGTTCATCCAGCACCTGATCCTGCGGCAAACTCAGGCTCTGGTCGCTCTCATATTGGCCGGCGGCGGAGATAAAGTTTTCACCCAGCATTTGCAGCATGGTGCTGGTGAGATGCTCTGACTTGGGCAGCTGACCAAAACGATGGATACCCAGTGGCTGGCTCATTTCAGCCAGTTGGGCCAAGTGGTCCTGAAGACGACTGAGCTGGCCATCGAAATCAGCCCGCAGGGTTTCAGCGCTGATTTCTAAATCCTTGAGCATATTCAGCTTGTCCGCCAGGGCGATAATGCGCTCCTGGGTATTCTGCCGGGTTTGCCCTTCTTCCAGAATCAGGTAATTACCAATCAACTCAGAGAGTTCGGCCACCTCAGCATAAAGACCCGCTTTAGCGAAGCCCGGTGTCAGGTGGCTGATCATAGTCGCACGTCCGCGACGCTTGGCCTGCATAGCCTCGCCTACATTATCAATAATGTAGGGATAAAATACCGGGATATTACCCAGAGCCAAATTTGGGGCGTCGAACACAGAGAGCCCGCGCTCCTTACCGGTTAACCATTCCTGGGAACCATGTGTCCCCAAGTGAATATAGGCATCGGCCCCGAAAGTTTTGCGCGCGTAGAGATAAACCGCCAGGTAGGCATGGTTTACCGGGGTTTTCATATCGTGATACAGGGATGCATGGTCTTTTGCATTATCCGCGCGCACCCCCTGTGGCAGGACAATCAGGTTACCCAATGTCATACGTGGGATCACAAACGCCCGCTCACCATTATGGTCTGCCAACATGGCGTTATCTTCCGGCTTACCCCATCGCTCCACAATGGGGTCACGCACAGAGGCCGGCAAACTATCAAACCAATCGACGTAGCTGGAAAGTGGCATCCAGTCAGCCAAACCTTTATCAATCAACGCAGTGCTGTCTTCACGACGATAATAGGGGCGTAGCAATTGGCCGGCCCAGTCGATCAGGGTCTTGGAGTCCTGCTGTTCTATTTGATAGCCACGCTCCGCCATAGATTTGGCGATAGACTCGATGGAGGAAGGTACATCGAGGAAGGCCGCACCAATATTCTTCTCACCGGGAGGGTAGTTCCAGATAAAGGTAGCCACCTTTTTCTGGCTATTTTTTTTATAGCCAAGAGAAGCATGGCTCCACGCGCGTTCCACCAGCGCATTGAGCTGATCTGCCATCACAACCTTATTGCCATCTTCGCTTGCCGCAACAATTACCGGGTCGATACTGCCGGTATCTTCAGGCATTACCAGGAAGAATGGGGTTAATGAAGGAGAAACCCCACTATTATCAGCAAGGTAATCCGCTTCACTACCCTCGGTATAGTTCAGAGCGTGAATAACTGGAACGCCCAGCTTTTTGAACTCTGCGCGACGTTTACTCACATAATGGAGAGAGCGGTAATTGATCATCAGATCAATACGTGTTTGCCCTGCTTCGTCCTGTAATAAATCAGGGTAGGAAAGCGGCAGGTCCTCACCTTCAAAGAAAAAGGCAAAAGCCTTAGCACCTTTTTCTTCCAGACCAGCCAAAATTGCATCTACAACCTGCTGCTGCTCGTAATCCACTACTGAGCGATGGATAGCCAGACCTATAACCGGCTGCTCTCCTGATACCTGCAGCCACTTAAAGAAATCCCCTTCGCTGTCAGTCACCAGATTTGGCAGGCGCGGATGATAAAAACCTACCTTGGGCACAATAATAGGATCGGCTACAGGCAGCTCTGTAAGGCCAAAGACTCCCGCGGAGAGGAACTGCATCAAATGCCGGTAGTTCTGACGCCCAGCATTATTGAAATACGCAGCGATGGATTGGTGCTGTTCAGAGGTCAGCCCCTGGTTCATGGAGGCGTTATCGGCATCTCCCAGGGAAACCACTGGCACTTTGGGGTACTGGGTTAGCAGAGGTTGGTATTTTCCAAACATAAATTGGGAGAGTGCCGGATTGATACCATCTAGCATCACCAAATTGGAGGAACCCCAAGCCTGCGCTATTTGCTCTTCACTCTTACCTTTGCTATTAAAAATCTCCAGGGTAAACGGCTGATCTGCAGCCAAATCAGATAACAGCTCCCCTTTGGCTTTCGCTGTATGACTGGACATCATCAACAAAACTTTGGGCTTATCGCTGGCCTGCACCATCATCGCAGTGAAGGCTATTACGATGAAGCATGCCAATTGCATGCACACCTTCTTCAACATGACTATTTACCCCCTACAGCCTTGTCTTTTGCGGACTCTTCTTTTCCTTCCGGCACATAAACCAGGCTGCCGTCTGCCATCTGGTAAGCAACACCCGCGCGAGTGCCCTCTCCCGATCCAATTTCGCCGGTGGATTTGTACTGCTTGATTTCTTCCCCATCTTTTACAATAACTTCCATATTGGGCTCACCGGCATTCTTGATCACCGTGACCTTTTCGTTGGAAAAAACGTTTAACGGGTTTTGTGCAATAGCGATGAGCAGTGCGGCAATAATCACCAGAAAGACATCAATCAAGTTAACCGCACTCAGAATCGGGTTAAGTTCTTCATCTTCATCCAGGAAGCGCATCAGGCGGCCTCCTTCAATTTGCGAATGTTAATCAGCTCAGCGGCAAACCAACGCTTCTTTACCGAGGCCGGCCAGAAGGTCAGAGTGGAAATCGCGAGACCCCAGATCACAGCAGCAAAAGCGATAATCAGGTTTTCACTGATACCCTGGATATTGCCATCGGCCAAGGCACGCAGCGCCGGCCCCATAGGGATCATGGTGGCAATCAAGCCCAGCATGGGCGCGATACGAGTGACCATGCGTAGCATTTCCAATTTTTTAAGTGCAAAAACTTCCAGCTCGTCATCACATGCCAAAGGATGTCGCACGTAATAATTGTGCACCTGGTAGCCTGGAAGGCCCTCTTTCCGACCTTGCTTCAGAGCCAAACTGTAAGCGACAGCATTGCGCCGGCGCAGCATCCATAGAGAGATGAAGCGTCCCGTTGCGTAAAGCGAGTAGATAAAAAGGACCAGAATCGCCAGCAATACCGGGGCCATAAATAAATCAGCCACATCGGCCATCAGGTTCTCAATTATCGAAATATTCATTGCAAGCCTCCTCAGCCCAGCACTTTCGCTCTGTATCAATGGCCGCGGAAACTAGCGGAACTACCTTTAAACGTCAAATTTAATCTAATTGATAGTGATTCGCATTTGGCTTTACATTATAAAAATCATCCCTATAATCCTCCCCCAATTGGCTCCATTGGTGAGTACCCACACCTTCACAGCCGACCAACCAGAGCAGAAGTACAGAAATTACCTCAAGGACAACACCATGAAACTTCGCCCAATTGCAGCGGCCCTACTCGGCCTGGCATCCGCCGCTAACCTGCATGCCGAAACTTCAGGTTCGGCAGCCAACAGCGAACTGGAGCTGATCGTGGTCAGCGGCCGCGCGGAAAAGCCGCTAAAAGATGTCGCAGGAAGTGTTTCTGTTGTCACTACCGATGAAATTGAACAGCTTCAGCTGAACGATATGAATCAGCTGTTCCAATACGAGCCCGGAGTTGAAGTAACCGGCGCTGCGGGCAGTGCACAAAACATTCTGGTACGCGGCATGGGTGGCGACCGGGTACTGATTATCAAAGACGGTATGCGGGTTAACGAAGGCTATGGGGCCGATGGCCAGAATGACATCATCGGCCGCGGCTTTATCGAAATAGATACCCTCAAGCAGGTAGAAGTCGCCAAGGGTGCTGCCTCTTCCCTGTATGGCTCTGATGCGCTCGCCGGCATCGTGGTCTTCACTACCAAAGATGCCAGCGACTATCTGGAGGATGGTGAGCAATTCGGCGGCGCGATCAAAACCGGGTACACAGGTATTACCAGTCAATCACACATATCACCTGCTCTTGCCTTGCGCACCGGCAATTTTGAGCAACTGCTGCATACCACCTTCCGCGAAGGAGAAGAGCAGCAAAATTTCAATGAGAGCCAGGACCCCTTCGAAATTGAGTCGAAGAGCTTGCTATACAAGGCCAAGTACAGCCTTGGTGGTGAGGACTTTATCAGCTTCAGCATCGATCACTGGAACCAGGAAAGTACCGGCGACAGCGCCGATGGCCTGCTCCACTATTTCCGCGGACTAGCTGATTACGGCTACAACATCGTCAAGGAAGAATCGGTTTCTGATAAAAAGGTCCGCGCTTACCAACTGCGTTACCACAGCGAAACCCCAAGCGCAGTCTATGACCAACTGAATATCAGCCTGTACCAAAACAAATCCGAACAGGAAGACGAACAATATGGTCAGCTGGACATCAATGCTCCTATGTTCGGTGTTTTCGAAATCCGTGATATGTGGGAGACCAGCCTTTACCGTCAAGACACCATTGGCTTCCTTTCCAATGCCAGCAAGACCCTGAGCGAAACTCACACCCTGGGATATGGCCTCGACCTGGAAAAAACCGAAAGCCGCCGTACCGTACACCAGTACCGCGAAGTGGAAGACAGCTCCACCATGGACGTGACTACTGACAAATTCCCGGAAAACGAAGTTTCCCGCGCGGGCTTATTCCTGAACGACGAAATGACTTTTGCCAATGGCCAGCTGGTTGTAACCCCCGGGATACGCTACGACTGGTACGAGATGGACCCCAACGGCGCTGAGAAAACTGACGGCACTCCTTTTGCCACAATTGAAGAAAGCAATACCTCCTTCAACCTGGGAGCCCTGTACAAACTCAACGCTCGTTTGTCTGCCTTCGCCCAGTACGGCCAGGGTTTCAAAGTGCCGGCCTACGATTTGGCCTATATCGAGCACTACCTGCAACCAACCTCTACCTATGCTTACGAGGTGCTGCCAGCTGACGACCTGTCTCCAGAAACCAGCGACTCTTTCGAGCTTGGTCTGCGTGGACACCTGGGTCCGATTGCCTTTAGCACTGCCGCTTTCTACACCGAGTATGATGACTTCCTCGAAACTGCACTTATAAACAGCGAAACTTTCTTCAACGATGATGGCAGCTTCTCTCACGTATTTGAGCAATACCAATACCAAAACATCGACTCAGTGACGATTAAAGGGGTTGAGTTAAGTGCGAATTGGTACCTTTCTCCAGCGTTCGAGCTATTTGCAAATGCCAGCTATCAACGCGGTGAAAACGACACTACCGGCGAATACCTCACCAGTATCAGCCCGCTTTCCGGTGTCATTGGTGCCAGCTACACAGGCGCACAACTTTCCAGCCAGGTACTGGTACGCTGGGCGGACCGTATGGATCGGGTGAATGAAGGAGAAACAGAAGCTCCAGGCTATGGCTCTGTAGACTGGACGCTGGGTTATCAGTTGATGGAGCAGATGTCTCTCAACCTGGCCGTCAACAATCTACTCGACAAAGAGTATGTGCCCTACCTGAATGTAGCTGGCTGGGAGGAAGGCAGTGATATCTACGTAAACTCTGCTCCGGGCCGCACTTTTTCTGCATCCGTTAAGTACGATTTCTAAGTTATTAATCCGGCTAATTAGTGGATAGCCGGATTGATGCGGCGCAAGGAAGCGCCGTCGCTGGTCACGGCCAGCAAAGTCCCTGAAATACAAGTCACTCTGCGCTTTGCGCAATTTCAGAGGTGTAATCAAGTAGGTCAAGGACGACCTTTTTTTGATTACTGGAGAAGTCTTTCTCCTACTCTCCTATAAGTCCCTTGCGGCCGCCCCCATGCGGCCTTTTTTAATTTAGATTAAAAAAATATTTTTAGCTGTTAACTGTTTTCTAAAAATATAAGTTTTTGAAATTTTCTAAATATTCAATACTCCGGCACTCCCATAAGATCCGTTCAGGAACTAAGTATTAGCTACTTCTATTGATTTAAAGCGCTGCGCCAACCTATCTGCAAATTCACCCACACGTCTGGGCTGAGCGCGACTCGGTGGAAAGAGCATTTGCAGCGGTATTGCGGAGGGTGTGTACTCGCTTAACAACCTAACCAACCTCCCAGCTCGGATATCCGAGCCGACATCCAGCTCAGATTTCAAAATGATACCAAGTCCATTCAAGCACCACTGTCGAGCTAGCTCACCGTCATTGGTAATCCGGTCTCCCCGCACCGTGACCGCTCTTGAAACTTCACTTTTCTGTCCTTTAACCTCTTCTCTGAAGCGCCAGCTATTGTCCAGATTCTCCCCAAAGCGCATTACTAAGCAGTTATGGCTTATTAAATCTTCAGGCTTTTTCGGAGTGCCATACTTTTCCAGGTAGGCCGGAGAGGCACAAACAATACGCTGCTTACTGCCTAAGGTTCTGACCCGCAGTGAACTGTCAGTGATGGATCCAAACCTCAACGCGACATCTATACCTTGGCCAACGGTATCTACATAGCCGTCGGACAGCAGCAACTCTATCGAAACCGCCGGATGGTCCTGTAAGAAACGGTCTATTTCGGGCGCTACAATTGCCCTCCCAAGGTCACAGGGTGCGCTAATCCGTATCGTTCCCGAAAGGGTTTGCGCCCCCAAGCGGATACGGGACTCCAGGTCCTCAACTTCGCCAAGAACCAACTTGGCTCCCTCAACCAGAGTTCGCCCCTCGTCGGTGAGACTGATCGCCCGCGTGGTTCGGTTTAACAAGACGACACCAAAATGAGCTTCTAGGGCCGCAAGACGCTCAGATACTGTACTGGAGGAGAGGCCTGAGTCACGTGCAGCGGATACAAGACTGCCTTTCTCGACAATCTGAAGAAACAGCGAAAGGTTAGCAAGAAGCATTGTACGTCTAAACCGGATATTCATTTCGATAAATGACAGTTTATCCGGCAAATATAGGAGACCACAATACTCCTATCAGCAGTTACTACTATCCGGTCAGCAACGCATATTGCAGGGAGATGAGATATGGATAAAAGCATTCGTATTGGTCACATCGCATTGTCATTCCATGAGGCCAGCGCTCTGGAAGTCGCCAAAATTCTTCAATCTTATGGCCACGAGGTGAGCTTCAAGTCTGCCTCTCACGAGGCCGCTTTCGACATGTTAAATAAAGGGGAAATCGATCTACTGGCTTCGGCATGGCTGCCGTCCAGCCACGAGATCTACTTAAACCCCTTCCTTGATCAGGTAGAAAAAGTGTCTGTGCTTTATGAGCCCTACTGTATTTGGGGAGTTCCTGAGTATGTGCCTGAAGAAGCGGTTTCCACTATCGAAGATCTTTTGCATGAACCGGCACTGAACCGTATGGAGCGATTGATACAAGGTATCAATCCTGGAGCCGGCATCAGCCGTTTTTCCGCAAAGATGATCCAGGCATATGGGCTCGACAAAGCCGGTTACGAATTTCGCCCTGGATCTGAGGAAGACTGCTTCGACCGGTTTGAGCAGGCAGTTGCAGAGAACCGGTGGACTGTCATTCCTCTATGGCATCCACAGTTTCTACATAACCGCTACACCATCCGTGCCCTCAAAGAACCCAAAGGGCTATTGGGCACTCAAGATGAAGCGACCCTTATCGTCCGCAAAGATGCCAAACAGAGAATTGGTGATGCTGCCATGGCAGACCTCTCACAGCTTTACATTGGCAATAGCAAATTGAGCGCTTTAGAGGACGAGCTCCGCACACGATCAAAAACCCAATAAAACCTCTCGAAATTCAAACTTGGAAAGTTAAATATGAAATCTCTGAACAGTTTAATTGCTGCATTTGCCCTACTCGGAATTGGCAGCGTTGCATCCTACTCGAGCTATGCAGTTGAGTCAGGGGCCCTGCAGACGGTTACAGAGTTTACGGACTCCCGTGCGGCGGGCGTTGCAGTCACTCCCAGTGGTCGAATTCTGGTAAGCATGCACCCTTTGGATGCACCAAAATTGAAAGTGATGGAAGTAATGGCCAACGGAACCAAACAGCCATTCCCCAACCGCGATTGGGCCGATGGGCCAGAAACCGGTAAGGTCGGTTTTACTTCAGTTATTGGCATACACTCCGACAGTGAAGGGATTGTCTGGATTTTGGATATGGGTAGTGAGAATTCCCCCACTCAATTAGTTGCCTGGGATAGCGTAAATAATAAATTGCACAGGCAACTGGAAATTTCTAGATCTTCACTACTCACCAACTCTTTCCCACAAGATTTTGCCCTGGATGAGAAGCGTCAGAAAATTTATATCGCTGATATGTCTTTTGGTAACTTCAACGGCGCTACTAAACCGGCGATCATTGTAGTTGACCTTAAGACAGGGCAGTCACGACGGGTACTGGAGAGCGCCGATGCTTTTATGCCCCCCAACCAGGATGTCGTGATTGATGGCGTACTGTTATCAGCAAAAACCAAAGAAAATTCCAGTAAAAGCTTACGCTTTGGCCTGAACCCCATAGCATTGGATGATCAGGGTGAGTGGTTATATTTCGGCACCTTAAGTGGTAATACCCTATACCGCTTACCTGCAGCACTACTGGCTGACCATAGAATTTCCAATGAGAAGCTTGCCTCTAACATTGAAGAATTTGGGCCAAAGAATCCAAGCGATGGCATTGTGATGGCACCGGGGAATGGGATTCTCGTTACTGACCTGCAAAATAATGCGATAGGTTTAACCACAAAAGGCGATTATAAAATTCTGGTGCAAGACAAGCAGCTTTCATGGCCCGACAGCTTGGCAGTAAGCAACGGCTGGGTTTATATCACTCAGGATCAACTGCACCAGCACCCGGCCTTCAGTTCAGGTCTTGGTAACGCAAAACCGCCCTACAAGCTGATGCGCTTCCGCTATATGCACTAAAGCCACCCTCCCCACCAATTACTCATTTGGTGGGGACTTTCCTCTTACATTCCACTATCTACGTTCTGTCTAATCAATTACCAAGCTAAATTTGAAAACTAACGTCTAAAGAGATTCACCAGCAAACTTAACACCAAACTGATAATGATCATGGACACGATGGGAAAGTAAAATCGTGTACGTCCGGACTCAACGCGGATATCTCCTGGCAGACGCCCAAACCAGTTAAACAGCCAGGGCGCAAAATGCAACAGCACACCAAGGACCACCAAGATAAACCCTGCAACAATCATCCAGCGGGCCATTTATCCCGCCTCCTCAAGCTATTTCAATCAGTGGAAGTCTAAACCGACGTATATACATTTAAGCGTAATACTGAGGGCGCTACTCATACAACCCTGCCGCATCTATTGGAAGCCTCACCGCTGATATACTTCAAGAGTTTCCGCCCACCGACTACCCCACTTCCAGAAACATTTTTCAGGAGGCAAAGTGAGAAGGATCTCAATCGCGACAACAGTTGTACTTATTTACGCAATTATCGCAAGTAACTGTTTTGCTGATACACGCATATCCCGCGGTGCGATTCCTGTCATTGATAATGTAAAGCTGAGCCAGGTAGCTGGCCCTATCGAATATCCCTGGGGTATTGCACTGCTGCCGGATGGCGCTTTATTGATCACTCAGCGTAATGGAAAAATACGCACCATAAAAGATGGCAACCTCTCAGATCCCGTAGACTTTCCCGTTCAGGTTTACTTTGAGGGCCAAGGCGGCCTCCTGGATGTGGCAGCCAGTCCCAACTTTGCAAAGGATAATTTGCTCTTTTTCAGTTACTCAATCGGCAATACGCAAGACAACCGTCTTGCCATCGGCCGAGGCAAGTGGCAGAACGACACTCTACAAGACTTTGAGGAAATATTTAAAGCCGCCCAGGGGAAAACAAATGACCGGCATTTCGGTTCACGATTTGCATTCCTACCCGATGGTACTCTGTTGGCGACCATCGGCGATGGAGGAAATCCCCCGCAGGCATACCTGGATATATTTGCACGCGAACAGGGGCAAAACCTACATACGCATTTTGGCTCTGTAATTCGTATCAAGCCTGACGGCTCAGTACCTGACGACAACCCCTTTATTGATATGAAAGGCGCCCAACCGGAAATCTGGAGCTTTGGCCATCGTAACCCCCAAGGGCTCGCCATTGATCCAGAGACTAAAGTGGTATGGTCGAATGAACATGGCCCCGCCGCGGGCGATGAACTGAATCGACTTGAAAAAGGAGCCAACTTCGGCTGGCCACGGGTCACTTTTGGCAGGGACTACCGCGATGGCTCAAATATCTCCTTCAAAATTGCCGATCCGGAATTTGTATCCCCTATTCTTGCCTGGATAGATACCCATGCCCCTGGCGGCCTCACCGTATATACAGGCAAAGCCTTCCCTCAATGGCGTGGACACCTGCTTTCAGCAGGATTAGTCACTCAAGACTTAAGAGTCATTGACCCCGAGGGCGATGCGCTTACCGGTGAACAACGCATCGTGATTGGCGAGAGAGTCCGCGACTCTGAAATCGGGGCAGATGGTACCCTCTATGTGATCACCGATGGCCCTCAAGGCAGGTTACTGCGTATCGACCCCGATCAATAAGAGAGCTGGCAATCACCAACGGGAAGTAAATTCCGCTTCCCGTGTTTGCCTTTCCATAAGAGCTAAAGCCGCCATAGAATAGCTGACAATTAAAACAAAAAGGCTATCAACTATGCGACTTTCCCGCGTTCTGGCTGTAGCACTCCTCGCCGCTTCGTCTGTCAGCGCCCAAGCTGTAACAGTGATACACAATTTTTCAGGCTATCAAACCACCGATAAAGCCCTGATCCAGTTCAGCGCCATGGCCTTCGATCAAGGGAAGGTATTGGAAACTGGCAGCATTACCGAGCTGAATAAGAAGTATCCTGATGCAGACAAGATTGATGCCAATGGCAAAACTCTACTACCCGGTTTAATTGATGCCCACGGCCATATGTTGGGCCTGGGCCAGCTCAATACTATGCTGGACCTGCGCGACCAATCACTGGAGGAAGCCCTGAAGTCCATCAAGCGCCACGCCGAACACTTGGCGCCCAATGAGTGGCTCCTAGGAAGAGGCTGGAATCAGGTCACCTGGCCAGGCAAACAATTTCCCACGAGCGACCAATTGGATGCCCTGGAAATTGATCATCCGATCTGGCTACGGCGGGTAGATGGCCATGCCGGTTGGACCAACGCCAAAGCGCTGCGTCTCGCCGGCGTAGATAAAAATACCCAATCGCCGGAAGGCGGTGAGATTCTGCGGAATAGCAAAGGCGAACCTTCAGGCATCTTGATTGACAATGCAATGGGTCTTTTACAAAAGGCCATTCCAGCCCCCACTCTCACCCAAGAAAAGAAATCCCTACAGAATGCCTTCGCCAAGGCGCTCTCTCTGGGCCTTACCAGCGTGCATGATGCAGGTATTAACGAGAAAACTCTTAACGCCTATAGAGAACTATCTAAAGAAGGTGCTATCCCCATGCGGATGTACCCTATGTTGTCAGTAGACAGCCACAACTATGCCAAATTGCTAAAAGCCGGCCATATCGGCGGTCCCGAAGATCGACTGTATATGCGCAGTATTAAGTTATCGGCCGATGGTGCCTTGGGCAGTCGTGGTGCAGCGCTACTGGAACCCTATCACGATCGTCCATCGGAAAAAGGGCTTCTACTCTACCCAGAAACCAAAATGCTCTCTCTGCTTAAATTAGCTACCGATAACGATTTTCAAGTGAATGTCCATGCCATCGGCGATAGAGCCAACCATATCGTACTCAATCACCTGGAGACACTGGATAAGGCTGAAAGCCAGAAGCAGCTTCGCCACCGTGTGGAGCACGCACAGGTCATAGAAGTGAAGGATATTCCTCGCTTTACCCAGCTTAATCTGATTGCCTCGATGCAGCCCACCCATGCCACCAGTGATAAAAACATGGCTGGTGATCGTTTGGGAGAGAAACGCCTGATCGGTGCTTACGCCTGGCAAACCCTATTAGATCAAGGTACACCAATCGCTGCCGGCTCCGATTTCCCTGTAGAGCCCGCCAATCCCCTTTTCGGACTCCATGCAGCAGTAACCCGCCGTGATCGCCAGGGAAATCCCACTGATGGTTGGCGCACCGAGGAAGCAATGACCCTGGAGCAGGCGCTACGTGCATTCACCCTTGACGCAGCCTATGCCAGCCACCAGGAGAAAATGATTGGCAGCCTTGAAGCTGGAAAATTCGCAGACTTTATTTTACTGGACAAGAATATCTTTGAGATAGACCCTCAAGAAATCTGGAAAGCAAAAGTAATGGAAACCTGGGTTGAGGGGGAAAGGGTTTATAAAACCACTTTCTGATAAGAATAATGGGCTTTTCTTAACAGCAGTGGCTTAAAGTACTTTTTTGAAGAACTACCTTTGCAATAAGTTACAGTAAGCACTCAAGAATTTTAGGAAGAGCCCGCAAACGACCTAAAAAAGCCAAATGCTATAGCGTAATGAGCAAACTTGTTTTCATGTATAATCTTAGGTGCTCTAAATTCGAATACCCAGGTCATTTCTACTTCAGGTTCCAGGCTTACCTAGTCTTTGACTCAGCGGCCAGGCCATCTCATAAAAGCCTACCTGGATTGTATAAAACCAAAAGTATCAAAATCCACTTTAATCCCCCCCAAAAAAATAAATCTAATTATTAAAAACAGAATTTAAAGGTAAGTGATCAACAACTAACTTCATCAAATATCAGATCTAGATATTACTTTGGACATATTGCAGATAGCAACCATCTTGCCATACATCAAAAAGCTCAATAACAGTTTGTCTGTAAGAAAAAGCTGACTTACCACCTTCAAAAGATTATCAACAGATGAAAATAGCCCACCAGATTACAGGATATTCAGATGGGACCTTTTAACAAGTGGCCGACAGTGATAGAGTTTGCTGGTCTCCAAATGATTTCCATTTGATGATAAAATCTGGGGGATACATTGAACCCCTTAATATGTTCAATGTAAGTACACAAGGAAGAAAAAATCGTGCTAGATGTCACAACCGCTTTTTACTCCCTCAAGAATTGCAATAAAACTGCAGTGTGTTCTTTGAATATAAAGCCAGTGATCAGCCACGATATTAAATATCTTTACTACCACCAACCGATCCTACACTCTAAAAACAGTGCAATTCTAAGCAACAAATTTCGGTTCTTATAAAATATTCATACATTTGCAAAATGTTTACATCCTTTTTTACAGTCGTTAATCAGAAATCTATTTAAACATCTTTCAAAAGCCTGAGTACACTAAAGTATGGATAAAAGATATCAAGTTTTTGTCAGCTCAACCTATGTTGATTTAAAAGAAGAGAGACAGAAAGTTCTTCAGACCCTGATGGAAATGGATTGTATCCCTGCTGGAATGGAGCTATTTCCTGCAGCAGACGAAGAACAATGGGAGTTCATTCAGAGAGTTATAGATGATTGTGACTATTACCTGCTTATAATTGGTGGTCGCTATGGATCAATAGCCGATAACGGTCTTAGCTATACTGAGAAAGAATTTGACTATGCTGTTAGCAAAGGAATCAAAGTTATTGCTCTATTACATGACTCCCCTGAATTACTACCCAGAGCAAAGACTGAAAAAAGTGAAGAGCTTGAGAGAAAGCTAAATAAATTTAGAGAAAAAGTTAGTAGTGGGAGACTGGTTCGATTTTGGTCAGACCCAAGGCAGTTACCAGGCGAAGTCGCCCTTAGCTTAAATAAAACAATAAAAATATTCCCCTCTACAGGATGGGTTAGAGCTAATTCAACAGCCTCACCAGATTTACTTATAGAACTCAACAATTTAAGAAAGCTAAATGATTCACTCAAATTGCAACTCGAAAACCTAAATAGAAGCTCGTTTATTATTCCATTATCCGACTTAGCAGATTGGCATGACTCTATTAATATAACAGGAACTTACTCTGTTAACGCAAGTAGTATCAATTATGAAATACTTGATAAAACCTGGAAAACAGAGACTACATGGAGTAAATTATTCTCAATCATCTCACCATACTTGACGCGCTCACCACATGAAAATTTAGTAAGCAATTTCATTGCAACTGAATTTAATAGATCCACATCAAGTAAACTGAATGCCTCAGATTTCAAAGTAGATCAACAAGTATTATTCTCTATACGAGTTCAATTTATAGCGTTAAGCTTGATATCTATTGATAGAGATGGAAACTGGCTTTTGACTGAAGCCGGAAATAATAAGATGATCGAATCCAGAGTTTCTCGAAGAGTGCATCCAGAAGAGCTAAGTACTTGATAAGCATATTAGCTTTACTCCCAATTATTAATCACAGATCCAATGCTTCACACTGCCAACCCTTTACGATGCTACTACTAGCTTTCCCAGGAGTGGCAGGAACAAATTAAGTAATTTGACACTTTGGTATTGATGTACTTATATCTTTGCTTATCAATCCTAAATAGCTGCGTTTTCCATGATAGAAGACAGCCCAACCCTCAAGCTACACCGTAACTTTACCCGCCCATCTCAGGCCGACATAAACGTGTTACGCAATACGCCAACAGAATTTATTGTCGACTGTATGGATGGTCGCGGATCTCTACACCATGCTATTAAACCGATATTACCAATGGACTCCTCAATAGTCGGTATAGCGGTCACCTGCGAATGTGGCCCTGCGGACAATCTTGGTGTTCTGGGAGCGCTCGACGTAGCGCAACCTGGTGACATAGTGGTTGCCTCAACAGATTCATATACTCAAACAGCGGTAATTGGCGATTTAGTGCTGGGCATGATGAAAAACAAAGGGGTGATAGGATTTGTCACTGATGGGTTGGTTCGAGATTTAGAAGGAATAGAACGTCTTTCACTTCCTGTGTTTTGCAAAGGGGTTACACCGAATTCACCAGCTAGAAACGGCCCGGCATCAGCTGGCCTCCCTGTAAACCTTGATTCAACCCATATCTGCTCAGGTGACATTATTATTGCAGACCGAGCTGGAGTTATTGTCGTACCCTTACAGCAATTGAACGCCATAAGCAGTAAACTCCAAAAAGTAAAAAATGACGAAGCAGCTTTGCAGCAAGCTGTAGAAACTGGCCTAACCCTACCCCCCTTTTATAAGGAAATCGTTAATGCTGGCAAAGTTGTCGAACTTGATAAGTAACTTTGCCATAAAAGATCCAGCAAAAAAAATTACTGGGAAAGGGGAGCCTCTTCAAGCATTGACAACGATAACATACCCTAGTGCACGATATGACAATATGAAGTATCAAAATACGATTGAATATACTCAAATACCAGAAAAGGATGTCCCCCTCTCACTTTTACTTGAGGCCGACCCATCCAAAAAACATATACGCTCCTATCTGCCTGGTTCCTGGTGCTTTGCAGCCATTGACACTAACCATATTAAAGGCATTTGCGTTGCAAATAGAGTTGATACATTCATTGCGGAGATTTTCAATATTTCTATTTCCCCAGAGAAACAAAAACAAGGAATTGGCACTAAGCTCCTGGAATTCTCACTTTCGGAACTAACCTCAAAAGGAATCCATAGAGTTGAACTCGGCACAGGCACTTTTGGCTATCAGTTAACTTTCTATCAGCGCCATGGCTTTAGAGTGGAAGCTGTCATCAGGGATTATTTCCTAAATAATTATGATCAGCCAATTTTTGAAAATGACTTGCAACACAAGGACATGCTTAGGCTCTATATAGAATTAAACAGCTAAGTTGAAACCCATACCATCAGAAAACCTTAGATTCAAGATCTTTTTCACTGGAAGAGCTCAAGCCAATATCGTTGACATCAAGAATATATATTTTTACTAAAAAGTGCGGAATTAAGGATAGTTTATCTATTTTACTTCAGAAGAAACGTTTTCAAATTGAACCAGATAAAACTATTGCTCAAACAAGCATTCAATAATATAGTTTCTCTTTAAGAATCCTGTGATAAAATAGCACACAATGCGTCAAGCCATGTTCCTCATTAAAGCCACTACTGCTTGGATTGTCATGGTTATGGCTGCAATTGCAAATGGATTTTTTAGAGAGAGTATTTTAAATCCATATTTGGGAGAGAAACTATCTTTACCAATAAGTGGATTGACTCTATCAGCACTTGTATTTGCAATAGCCTACAGGGCTGTAAAATATTTTCAGTTAGATTCTATAATTACCTGCTTTATACTTGGTTCACTTTGGGCTTTTCTCACATTTTTGTTTGAGTATGGTTTTGGTTACTACATACAAAACATGACCATCGATGAAATCAATCAAGTTTTCAATATTATGAGCGGCAATCTATTTATTTTTGTTATTATTACAGCCTTGATATCACCGGTTGTACTTGCAGCTCGAAAGAAGGGATCAAAGGAAACTCCGAGTTAAGCCGGATATATTTTATCCTAGCCATATTTTCATCTGCCATTTCCAGCAGCATTAGCTTTCGCTTCAACAATATTGGTTAAATTCACGACAATAGAACTATCTAAATTACAATAGATATAATACCTCCCCTGCTATTTATATAATCAACTTATAAAACAACCTGGATGCTGGCAGCTGGCCTGAAACTCTGGTCAGCTGGAAAGATTGGCCCTATAGCAGCAGGACGCATATGATCCAATACAATCGGGATTATTGCCGACCTACTTGTTATACCCTGGCCATACGTTTGGTCAACTTATATTGTTAAAACAAAATTATTTCACCATGGCTCAACTCATGGCTCAACTACTATAGGAGCACAAGTGCTAGATTCACAGAGCCTGCTGGAGGGCCCGAAAAAACTGCTGCTTAACTCCTGAATTTTAATATCCCGTTCAGGCTTGCATATAAACTCACGCCCCCCTTATTGGCTTACGAATTATTTATTTGCGAGTCAAATATTTCCATATGCCACATATAAAAAAGCCGCATCAAAAGATGCGGCTTTTTCGTGAACGAGCTATTGAAACTAAGTTCTCAGCCTTCCTTTTTCTTTGGTACCGGGAAACCACGATCACGCATCAACGCTTCGATATTGGCGTCACGGCCACGGAAAGCGCGATAAGCATCTGCGGGGTCCACAGCGTTACGCGGTGCAAACAGGTGTTCAACCAGCTTGGCAGCAACGCCCTTGTCGTAAAAACCACCTTTAGATTCAGCAAACGCCTCAGACGCATCAGAGGTCAGTACATCAGCCCACATATAGCCATAGTAACCGGCGGAGTAACCCTCACCAGAGAAGATATGACCAAAGTGCGGCGTGCGGTGGCGCATTACCAGCTCCTTCGGCATACCCAGTTTGTCCAGTGTTTCACGCTCAAACTTGTCGGGGTCGATACCTTCAGGATTAGCGGTATGGAACTTCATATCAATCAAGGCAGAAGCCAGGTACTCAGTAGTGGCGAAGCCCTGGTTGAATTTGGCTGCTTTCTTGATCTTGGCTACCAGATCAGCAGGGATCGGCTCGCCAGTTTTGTAGTGCACCAGGTAGTTGTCGATTACCGCATCGGTGGACAGCCAGCGCTCCAACAGCTGAGACTGGAACTCGGTGTAGTCACGTACACCGCTGTTCAAGGTTGGGTAGGTCACATTGGATGCGAGGAAGTGCAGCGCGTGGCCAAACTCATGGAAGAACGTCTCTGCATCATCCCAACTTACCAGTACAGGCTCGCCGGGTGCGCCTTTGATAAAGTTGGAGTTGTTGGACGACAGTACATTCTTCTTGCCATCAAAGGTGGAGTGGTCACGATACATAGTAGCCCAGGCACCGGAGCGCTTACCTGCGCGAGCGAATGGGTCCAGATACCAGAGGCCGATATGCTCGCCACTGGTCTTATCGTTCACTTCCCAGACTTTAACGTCTTCATGGAATACCGGCACTGAGCCTTCTTTTACCGGGGTGAATTTGAAGTTAAACAACTCACCAGCCACGTAGAACATAGCTTCGCGCAAGTTGTCCAGTTGCAGGTACTGCTTCACTTCATCAGAGTTCAGGTCGTACTTGGCTTTACGAACCTTCTCCGCGTAGTAGCGGTAGTCCCAGGGCTCAATGGTGATATTGGCTTTTTCGGCATCGGCTACGGCCTGCATATCAGCCACTTCTTCTTTCACTCGGGCAACTGCTGCTGGCCATACTGCCTCCATCAGCTCCATAGCGCGCTCAGGAGTCTTCGCCATACGGTCCTGCAGACGCCATTGAGCGTAGTTATCGAAGCCCTGCAGGCCTACTCGCTCATCACGCAGCTTCAGGATTTCAGCGATGATGGCGTTGTTATCGTGCTGATCGCCATTGTCGCCACGGCTGTAGTAGTTGGTCCATACTTGCTTTCGCAGCTCGCGATCATCGGAGTAAGTCAGGAATGGGTCCATAGAGGAGCGGGAATTGGTAATCGCGTACTTACCCTTCTCGCCTTTCTCTTCTGCCAGCGCTGCGGCAGCTGCAACAAAGGACTCCGGCAGGCCGGCCAACTGATCTTTGGTCAGGAAGATATCGTAGCCTTCCTCATCCGCCAGCACGTTGTTGGAAAACTTGGTGTAAAGCTCCGCCAGGCGCTTATTGATCTCAGCATAGCGCTCCTTGGCTTCACCTTGCACCGTGGCACCGTTAGTAGAGAACTGGGTATAGATCAGCTCAACAACACGTTTTTGTTCAGCATCCAGATCCATCGAGTTACGCTGGTCGTAGATGGCCTTGATACGATTAAACAGAGCTTCATTCTGGTAAATTTTGGACTCGTAATCAGCCCACAGAGGTGCCAACTCCTGTTGGACCTTACGAAACTCTGGAGAGGACATATTAGCGGCCCAGATTCCGTAGTAAGCAGTAGCACGGCCCAATTCGGCGCCGCCGCGCTCCATCGGCACGATAGTATTGGCAAAGGTGGGCTTGGCTGGGTTGGCAGCAATGGCCTCAAGTTCAGCCAAATTGATCTCAATGCCCTTCTCAATCGCGGGCTTGAGATCTTTCAGGTTCATCTTGTCAAACGCAGGTACACCACCGTAGGGACCAGTCCACTCAGCAAGAAGCATGTTACTGGCGTGCTCTGGAGTTACAGCCATGGACTCTTCAGCTTTCACAGTGTCTTTAGCTACCTCAGCCTGCTTTGCCTTTTCACCACAACCGCCCACAACCGCCAGGGATGCGGCTACGGCTAGTGCGATCATTGTCTGACGCATTTGCTATCTCCTCTAAGATAGAGTTTTGTAATAGTTTTAAGGTCGAGAGTTTAACCCCAGATGCCCCACCCAGGCCAACTTTACCGCCTCAGATGCCTGAAGCTGCGGTAAACAGAGAGATTTCCACGACAACCTCCAACACCTGATCAACCTATGAAACGCCGCCCAGGCAAGTACTCCGTCTGCTTTCTTGATAACGACTTTTTAAGTAAATAGTTTATAATGCATCAAAAGTATGACTTTATGGTCAGATAGCTGATCCGTTATCTACCAAAGAAGCCTCAGGCCTTCTTTGTACCCATCAAATGTCAGTACAAAGCCTCAGCTCCCGCTCAAAGAAGGAAGAAGCAGGCCTGATATCTCCTGATTACACAGCGAATCGCACCCCCGGGCCTTAGAGAGGTTAATTCAAGAAGATTTATACACACTGTACATAACACACTGTTAAAGAAGTTACTTCCGCCATTAAAGTGCAGGGTCTTAATATTTATTAAAAGTGAAGAAGCCTTACCAGGCAAAACAATCCCAGTTCAAAGATTCAATGATCGATATAAGTGAATAAATTAAAAATCGAGTATTAAATCTCAAATTAACATTTAAATAACTCTAAAAAGAAAAACTAAATATCCCACAATTTTTCATCGGAATAAGGAGCCACTGATAATAAAAATGTAGTGCTAGCTCATACCATCTTTGATCTTTATGACCCATTCGAATCAGAGGTATGAGATTCTTCAAACAACTGGGCGAATAATGTGTTTCTCACCCGAAGCCCCAAATGCGTAAAACAACCACGAAAAAGACTTTCTATTTGAGTAAAAAAACTTCCTTAACAGTCACAAACGCGACTTTAGCTGTAATCACGCTTGTGACATGCTACATCAATATTAAAAATAATTATTAGCTACGCAAGTCCTCAATCACAACACCCATATTTCGAGCCTCTTCCTCATGCAGCATTTCTCTCCAGGGCTCCTGCAGCGCATCTGAGATCCATTTTTTCATAGAAGGTAAACTTAGCAACTGATCAATATACTGTTTAGCTGCATTACTAAATGGCAACCCATAGTTCTGTGCGCGGATAGCAACTGGCGCAAAGAAGGCGTCCACCGCTGTAAATTCTCCCCCGGTAAGGAAAGGCCCACCAAATCGCTGCAAGCCTTCCTGCCAAAGCTCATCAATGCGACTAATATCTTTCTGTAGTTGCGGTGGAATCTCAACCAGCTCCACAATCAAACCACAATTCATAGCGCAGATGTTCCTTAAAACCGAAAAACCAGAGTGCATCTCAGCGCAAGCACTCCGTGCCCAGCTTCTTGCCAGTCTATCGATGGGCCAAACCTGCGGAAAATCTTCTGCAACATACTCCACTATGGCAAGGGAATCCCAAACGGTAATATCGCCATCAATCAAACAGGGCACCAATCCAGTAGGGGAAAAACTATGGAATTTCTCCCAGCTTCCCCCCTCTTCAAAAGTCGCCAACTGCTCATTAAAGGGAATTTCCAGGTGGTGCATTAACAACCAGGGCCGCAGTGACCATGATGAATAGTTTTTATTTGCTATAAACAACTGATACATTCGCTTTCCTTAGTAATTAACAATAAGGCTCCAATAGCCACGGTTTTGTCATTTAGAATTGCTTCTGCCAGCTGGCCAGCATTGCCATAGGCGGCACAAACTCAGATTCCTCTAGATCTCCACACCAATTCCCAATATTCTTACCCAGCTCTATAAAGTTTTTCAATGATAGATTACAAGCAATTGCTGCCATCAGCACATCGGCCAATGTATGGTGAAAATTATAATTTTCTTTTGCCTGATACTTCCTACCACTAAAATAATCCAACCCTTGATCATCCCGCTGTGGCTCTCGATTAAAGTATGACATCGCAATTTGTGAAGGGTTACCTTCTTCATACATATTCAAAACAGGATGAATCTCCTCCATCAAAAGATAGCCGCCTGGCTTCAGCAGCGAAGCACAAATACGCATAAATCGCTTTAGGTCCGGCATCCAGTTGAGTACGCCAATGGTAATAACTGCAAAGTCAAATTGACCAATATGCTTTTCTGGTAACTCGTAGATGTTAGAACATACAATCTCCATACCTGGATATCCCGCGGCTTTTGCCAGAAGCTTGGCTTGATCGACAAAGGCTTGAGATCCATCAATACCGACGCAGCGGCCAGCTCCTTTCTTTTTTATGGATATCAGATCTTTTGCATTGTTGCAGCAAATTTGTACCACTGATTTTCCGCAAATATCATAACCACTTACTAATGTATCGAAATCCTTCTCCAAAGCATTAAATTTAGAGTCTGAGACTTGTTCGAGCAGCTGCTTATTGACTTCCCAATGAATGGAGCCGGCCTCATCCCAAGAAGCCAGCGATTTGCCTACAAAGAATCCAGTTTCTTCTTTCATTTTATCTAGTGAAAACCAGTTTTTAGACGGATTAAAAATATACTGAGAATTTTAGGGACAGCCAATACCATACTCCTTACTCTTCCCGTTACACCAAATTAAATTTATAAAGCACCTAATACAACCTTCCCTATTTGATAACACACCAACCTGTTGTACTAGCCGCCTTAAGAAAGATCGGCAAGCCCACACTAAAATTGGCGACCACCTCATTAAGTAACAAAATTTTAACAAGCGCATCATCGCTATAGTATCCTGCTATCTCAAATATCAATCTGACTGGTACTATTGAGGAGGAAATAATCTAGCCAATATTCTTGCCTCTAGTGACATCCTAATCTCTACTTTTTAGGGAATATTACTCTCCCATGTGGATTGGCATATTCTACTCAAACCTGCCTTTTGACCCGTAGTATCACCCGCCATAGCGGTCTGTAGTAGAGGAAGGGATGCTTATGAAAGTCACATCTTGTTTTGCACTCTCAATATTTCTGGCGACATTGGTTGCACCCGGTGCCAACGCACAATGGAGCGGAAACGGCGAAGAATCCTTGGGGCACCCTGGCAAGCATTGTAAAAGGGTTAAACCCCGGTTCGATAAGCTGTTCAAAGCCCCAGTGGATGAGTGCTTTAATGGCGTTGGTGAACCCTACCCCGAGCTGGTTGATGGCGTCTGCTCCGCGGGTGAACCAAAACGCAACGGCGCCCAGATCTGGGGTATGGCTGAGTCACCCCGTTTCCTCTACTGGGGCACAGGAGCAAATGTCCCTTGTACTGCACAGGCCTCTCCAAATGCCGTACTGACGCCTATCTTTGCTCCCAACCAGGGCTGGGTTTGTGAGTTTGCAGAGGGAATACTCGCCCAAGAGAATCCAAATCTTAAAAATCTTGGTGATTGGCGTGCTCCAATGGCCTATCGCATGGATACCTGTACGCTTGAGGTAACGGAAATAACCCCTACTTACGATCCCCTGCTACAAGATACGCTGGGCTTCCGCTCCGGCGGTTATGCCGATGACGTAGTATTTCTCGCCGGTCCCGGTGGGGTTCAGGAGGGAATCGCCGGTGAAGGCGGCGGCAACAGCATCATCATGATGGCCTGGCAGGCAAGTACGGGTCGCTACCTTGGCTCCAAGCGGTTTCCCCAATACTCCAATATCCGCAAGTTCCTTAACCATGAGGGCGTTCTATATACCGGTGTGGCTGTGCAAGAATCTCTCGGTGGCACAGGGGAGGTTTTACGCTGGATGGGCAATATCCATCATCCATTCAGGTTTGAGGTCGTGGGTACAATGCAAAGCACCCCGGCTAATTTCACCGTACATGATGGTCGCCTGTTTTTCTCTACCTGGCCAACTGGCGACGCTCAGACGGGACAAATCCGTGCCTACTCCGGCATTGTAATGAGCCCCAAAATTCCGGAGGGTGGATTCCTGCCGGAAAATGCCAAAGAGTGGAAGGAAGTCTGGAACATTACCGAGTACGAACCAGACCTTGTTTCCGCAGGTGCGTATGCTGGCGGTGATATTACCTCCTGGCGCGGCAAGCTCTATTGGGGCACGATTAACTTCCCGCTGGGAGGCTTTAGGGCGCATGTCCTCGCTTACGGGGAAACCTGGAACAATCCAATTGGAGAGCTGGAAACCATCATCGCAACCCATAGGGCAACAACGGTTTTCCGCGGAGATCGATTTGGTAAAAAGAAACGGAAACCAAAGATTGAAGTGCTCTATGGCTACAAGGATGTTCAGGTTTGGGATCCAGACAGCAATATGTTTGTTGACAAGAATACTCTGGCAGGCCTCCCCCAATTAGGCAGAGCCGGCTTGGGGTGGCCATTTAATGTCTATACTTGGCGCCTAGGGGTAACGGGCAGCGATATGTATCTGGGAACCCTGGATGTGAGTCGGCAGTTTGCTGGCCTGATTGAAAGTGGAACCGATCCTGCCAACGAGCTTCCCGCGGAGCTACTCATGTTCTTGGAAGATGCGCTATCAAATCCCAAGACCTCTGGCGGCAAGCTCTACCGCTTCTTTTCACCAAATCGTAGAGCTATTCCAGCCACCTTTAATGGCGTTGGCAATTCCGGGAACTTTGGTTTCCGCACAATGATCAATCACCCCAGGTTTATGTGGCTCGGCACTGCAAACCCATTTAATTTGGATCCAAGAGGTGGCTGGGAGTTATATAGATTTGCCCCTATAGCTCCCGGAAAACCCAAGTGGGTGAACGATTCTGAGTCAGCGCAATAAGTCAGAAAACTTAGTCTACTGATATTCACTTTTCGGAAGCTACTTATCTAATCAGGTAAGTAGCTTCTTTATTAGGATACCTTCAGTAATGAGATATAACTGCTAATGAATTATTTAAGATAGTTTTTATCAGCTCCACCTAGAATCACACGCACTTATTTACATTAAAACCAATGAATAAATTGGCCAAGTGAAGTGCATTTAGTACTGAAATATTACTGAAACCTTCATAACAAAGCTAAATACATCCAATCAATTTTACCTGTCATTAATTCTAACCAATCAAAATTAGAATTGAGTTGGCTTCAACATAGACCATACATCAATCAATTGATAACCACTCCTCAAAGGATAACTTTCGCCGAGAATTCTACAAAAATTAATCACTCAAAAAATATATATTTATTTTCTAGCCAGAAGCATCACAACCGAATCCAGCACCAAATTCAACCATTCAGAACAGGCCACGCTATTAAACAGTCGAATTACTTCAATTTTTATTTAGAAAAATATACAAAAGAGTTTAAGATCTACAGTTAAACGCTGAAAGAAAACTTCACTTACCCCAAGTGTAATGTATAAATTTTCAGGGTGTACTATCAACTGGACTAACAAAGAGACTTTAGAAGATGTCTAGAACCTGATTATTCAATAACGAATCTTAATGGAGGCCCACATTAGAACATAAGAAAAAATAAATATCTTAAACCCGGTAAAAAAATTGAGTGTTAATATGACAAATTAATGTACAAAGGGAAATATCTTTTTTCAAGATTTTCTCAACCACCAATCACAACCTATAACGTGGGCATTTTCCTAAAAAAACCTTGCAAAAGTGATTTTTCGCCAAATTTTTAAACATTTCACAAAACGGCAGATTTAAATGAGGCAGTTTTTAGCGAAAACTGAAAATATCATTATTTATTTAACACTAAATAGATTTTTAAAGGCACCATGATGAATAGATTGACCTTCTTAAAGCGCACTTTAACTTTTGTAGCTTTCATTTTTAGTATATTTATCTCTTTTAATTCTTTAGCGGTAGAATGTGGCGACATCATATCAACACCGAAGTTTCTTCTGCAGGAGCTGAATTGTCATTTATCACCCGAAAAACCAGTAGCGTTAACTATTGAAGGGCCTTCAGGCAGCTTGACAATGGGAAACAAACAACTTACCTGCTCCTTTAATGCCGGTGAGGGGGAAGTGGGAATCGCTCTTGAAGGTTTTGCCGCACGTTTAGTAGGTGGGCAGATTAATGATTGCCCAAACGGCGTGATTGCGAGAGGTAGAGGATCTCACTCCATTATAGAGACGGAAATTCATGCCGCTTTATTTGAAGGTGTTACTTTGGAAAGTAACAACAACATTGTTTCCAGATCAGTAGTCATGGGGCTAGGGGTTACTCAAGGAGAGGGAATCTCTCTAGATGGAAAAAACAATACGGCCACAGAAAATAGAGTAATTGGTGTAGGGGATGAGGGAATTGAAATTGATGGCGATTTTGCAACAGTAAACTTTAATTATGTTGACGGAAATGGAGATGATGGCATTGATATAGAGGCACTAAATGCGATAATTACCGCAAATTTTGTGAGAGGCAATGATGAGGGTATTAGTATCGAGGATGATAATGCTGTGGTTAACTCCAATACTGTTACAGAAAATGGTCGCAACGGTATAGAAATCTTTGGGGCATCAAATAACCTTGTATCTAATAATTTAGTGACAAAAAATGGATTTGTAATTCCTGGAAGTGCAGGCATAGTAATACTGCTGGAATCTGATGAAAACAACGAAATTGTCGGTAACACATCACTTGGCAATAGTGAAGTTGATCTAAAGGATGTCTTTGACCCTGATTGCACTGGCAGTAATGTCTGGCTGGATAATATCTTTGAAACGGCTGATCCAACTTGCTTAAAATGAGATAATAACTGACTAAAAATATTACTTCTTAGATTAGTTCAGACTAAATTTAACACATTGGTATTGAAATAAAAGAGGCGCCTGGTCTGAACTAATTCAATCGAACTATATTCCCCACCTCTTCAAAGATCACTACTAATCATTATAGAGCGTTATTTTTAGTTGATCACGAATCTCTATTAGAGTATGCACATTTTAAGTGCCTTGATTGAACAGATCAAGGAAGCATCTTACTCTTAGCTAAGAGGGTAAAATCAGTTACTTTCTTTCCTCTGAGACATTTATTTGGATCCAAGGGATAGCTGGGTATTATATCATTTCGCAACTATTGCACCAAGAAAGCCGAAGTGGATTGAAGGTGCAGAGGTCAACAATTAGATTTTCTAGTCTTGGAACGATTTTCATCTAGCTGGGCGATAAGCTAATTTGTTTTATCAATGACTTCCACAATCAAAATATATACTACCCACTATTAAGAGATTAAAACTTTTCTCAACTTCTTCCCAGCCTGCACTTTTAGCAACCCTAAATACCACACAGGGATATTCAACAACATCAAAGAATATTTCTCTCGTGAACCTCGCCTATTTTTTAATAAATTCGATAGATCCATTCTGAGAATTGACAGCGCCTCCATCCTGAATATAAAAAGAAATATCTCTTTGAAGAGCCCCTAAATGTGCCCTATACTTTTTACCATCTCTCAATAAAGGTCCGTTAAGAACCCCCCAATTTACCATTACTTTACCATTGTCAATATAGAGTTTTTGCTCCGGCCAATCGCTACTATTGGTAAAAGTGCCAAGCAAGTTATCTGGAAAATTATCGGAGCTGACAATCAAGGCAGAATCTGGAGCTTCCAATAGCTCACGTCGAACAGACTTCTTCAGTCGATTCATCTCTTGCTCAAATAATGTACTCCTATTTCTTTTATTTAAAATTGAGTTATAAGTATAGTTTGCCATTACATGGGGTAAGATATAAGCCACATCCTGATTAGTGAATGTAATTACACCAATCTCTCTTTCTGGCATAAATGATACATGAATGCTATATCCACCATAGTTTCCAAACCTCGTCAAAAGCGTCTCTTGATTATACTCAGCCAAATCCCACCCCAAAGTGTATCCAGATCGCTCATAGGTGAAATAGGTTTTAGATTGGCCTACCTGCTTTTCATGAAGTTCATCAAAGATATCACTTTTAGATAAATTTAACTTATCTTTGTTTATGTTTACCTGAAGCCATACCGCCAAATCATTTACTGTCGAAACCAACCCTCCTGAGGGATGCATCGTAAGGTCAGACTTGAAATGCCCTGAGCTAAAGATATTGCCATCGCTAGACGTGATGAAAGATGGGAGAATTGCCCTCGCCTTGGATATGTTGTTCGTTGTCGCATTCATATCCAGCGGGTCGGCAATATACTCCTTTATTAGCTCTCCCCAAGTTTTTCCAGTGACATTCTCTGCAATCATCGAAGCGACTATCGGGCCCGTATTTGAATACCTAAAATTATAATCTGGCGCTATCAGTAGATTCTCACTTAATGAGTGAACTAGCTCCTCTGGACCGGAATAACCTAAAAAAGCTGACTTAAAGGTATGTTGGATACTTGTAAATCCTGCCGTATGGGTCAGTAAATCCCTAATACTGATCTTATTAGTATCAACTTTTCCCTCAAGCCCCAACTGGAGCTTATAAGATGATATGGGTTTATCTAAATCCAACTTGCCCGAGCTATGCAGGATAGCCATCAAAGTACTGGTAAAAGACTTTGTGTGACTTGCGATTAAGATAGGCGTTCTCTCTGTAACTTTAGGGCCATCTTCAGAATAGGCATAAAAGAAATCAAGCCCGTTCTTATCAACTATTGCAACAAAATGTGAGCCAATTAAGCGGTTACTATTAGACAGCTCCACCAGAGCTGATTTTATTTCTTTTTCAATACTATCATCTATGGCATAACAGTTATTGCCAGCAATCAAAGCCATTACGACACCAACAAGAAGCCTTATTATCATATCTAAAATTCTTTTTCTAAATGAGATCGAAATTGGAAAAGTTAACTGGTAACGAATTCAAACACTAATTTCATCTTTGAAACAAGCAGCAACTATGCAAAATACGATAAATAGAATGTATATATAGGTATGCCGCAAAAAAAAATACAATTAAACTATATCGGTATTACAGAATACTCTTGATCTTGACTCATTGTTGGGCCCCCAAGTACAACCACAATTTTCGTTACCGCTCATTATTATCCAAACACCCTTCACAGGCCTAAATTTCTCTTCGAGGCTAAGTATCTAACTTCAGATCCAGGAGTAAAATTTGTATACTTGCTACTATAGAAGCAGGATTTAAGACCATGGCTCCGTTGAGTGATCTTCCAAGAAAGAAAAGCGCAGAACCCGATCGCAAGTTTATTGAAGCCCTCGCCCGAGGACTGGATGTACTGCGGGCATTTCAACCTGGTGATGGCTTTCTGGGTAACCTTGAAATCGCCCAACGCACCGGCTTGCCTCGCTCCAGTATTTCACGGCTAACCTACACTCTGACAAAATTAGGTTATTTGACCTACTCGGATCGACTGGAAAAATACCAATTAGGAAGCGGCGTACTAGCACTTGGTTACTCTTTCGTCTCTAATCTGGCTATTCGCCAGGTTGCCAAGCCCCTTATGCAAGACCTTGCAAACTCCACAGGAACTGCGGTAGGACTGTCTGACCGTGATCGACTCGATATGATATTTGTCGAGTTTTGTGCAGCTGCTAATGTTACGACTTTTCGCTACGAAATAGGTAACCGTGTACCTCTAGCTACTAGTGGTTCAGGACGGGCTTTCCTGGCAGCACTACCACAAGAGGAGCGCGAGTACTTTTATGGACACCTGGAGAAAAGGAATAGCGAGCGCTGGCCGAAAATCAAGGTTGGAATTGAAGAAGCGGTAGCAAGCTATAAGCAGCGCGGCTTTTGTTGCTCCTTTGGCGACTGGAACCGCGATGTTAATGGTATTGCTGTCCCCCTACAATTAAGCCAGGGGCGCATTTATACATTTAACGCTGGCGGACCTGCTTACCGCCTGAGTCCAGAATTCCTGAAAGAAGAAGTCGCCCCCTTATTGAAGAATATGGTCGGTAATATAGAGGCCATGCTGATCCGCTACTAGATAACTTGACCCCAGGTTAGTAGCGCAATGCAACCAACCTGGGGAACAACTCATCACCTCACAGCTGCCTGCCTCGCTAGTGCCCGGCAAATCGGCGGGTATGATAATCTGTACTACCGAACAAATACTGGATTGTGGTTAAACGTTTAAAGTAGTGGCTTACATCCAACTCCTCTGTAACCCCTATACCGCCATGTAACTGAATTGCTTCCTGGCCTACTAACCGGGCAGCTTTTCCAATGCGGCTTTTTGCTGCAGAAATTGCCTTAGGGGCAACGCCATTATTCACATCCAACTGTAACGCTGCCATTAATAGAATAGAGCGGGCCTGCTCATATTCGGTAAACATATCCACCATACGGTGTTGCAAGGCCTGGAACTTGCCAATGGCAACGCCAAACTGCTCTCGGGTCTTTGTGTATTCCACGGTCTTTTTATATATTTTCTCCATGGCCCCTACTGCCTCGGCACACAGCGCCAGTGTGGCCCGATCAATTGCCTGTTCCATTACTGGCAAAGCGGCTCCTTCCTCTCCGACCCGGTTTGCCACAGGAACCATGACATTATTAAACTTTACCTCAGCCGCACGGTGCCCATCCACAGTGGCATACCCCTGGCGGTGAACACCCTCAGTGTTGGCATCTATCAATAATAAAGTGATACCTTCACAATCATGTTGGCCGCCGCTAGTACGTACTGCCACCAATAGTTTATCTGCGGCTGAACCGTTCAGAACAACGGCTTTGTGGCCATTCACTACGTAGCTGTCTCCGTTCCTTACAGCTTTGGTGGTAATATCAGAAAGATTGAAACGGCTCTGGGGCTCAGCAAATGCAAATGCCAGCTGCAACTTGCCTTCCATCAACAAGCTTATTAGCTCTCGCTTCTGCGCCTCGTTGGCACCGTTTGCTATTAGCCCACCACTTAAAACTGCACTTGCCAGGAAGGGTTCCACCACCAGACCACGACCAAACTCTTCCATCACCACTATCAAATCAACAGCAGAACCACCCAGACCACCGTCTTCTGCACTAAATGGAACCATTAGCCAGCCCAACTCGGCAAATAACTTCCAGTTATCCTCACTAAACCCAGTATCACTGTCTATTAACTTACTGCGACGATCAAAGTCATAATCCTGTTGAATAAATTTGCACACACTGCTTTGCAACATCTGCTGCTCTTCGCTATAGGAAAAATCCATCGTTCCAATCCTCATTAAACGTCGCGTTTACAGGCCAAGTACCCACTTGCTGATAATATTTTTCTGAATTTCGTTACTGCCACCATAAATCGAGGATTTACGATTATTTAAGTAACGGGGCACGCTGCTGGTAATAACTCCAGGGCCTACGTGCTCGCCATCAAATCCGCTTTTAAATTGCTCCCGGACAAATGGCATTCCGTAATAACCCGCAGTTTCCATGTAAAGTTCATCAATAAGCTGGGCGATTTCAGTTCCTTTAATTTTCAAAATGGAGGATTCCGGCCCCGGTGCATTACCGGTACTCACTGCCGCAAGTGCTCTTAGCTCGGTAAACTCCAGAGCTAAAAGATCTATTTCAATCTCTGCCAGCTTTTGCGCAAAGGCTGGATTTTCCAGGAGGCTGGTGTCACCATCACAAGTATCACCTGCCAGCTTTTTTAAAGTCTGTAAACGTTTTTTGGAAGTGGCAACCCGTGCAATGCCTGTGCGTTCATGGGTCAACAATACCTTGGCATAGGTCCAGCCGTGACCTTCCTCTCCTATACGATTGGCCACTGGTACCCGTACATTATCAAAATGCACTTCATTCACTTCATGATGGCCACCCAAAGTCATAATGGGCGATACAGTAATGCCCGGGTGGTTCATTTCAATTAACAGGAAAGTGATTGCGGCCTGGTTTTTGACTTCGGGGCCTCCGGTACGAACCAGGCAGAAAATCCAATCGGCCCAGTGTCCCAGAGTCGTCCAGGTTTTGGTACCATTAACGATATACTCATCGCCATCTCGCACTGCTGTGGTTTTTAACGACGCCAAATCAGAGCCCGCATTTGGCTCCGAATATCCTTGGCACCACCAAACATTACTTGCCAAGATATCCGGCAAAAACCGCTGCTTTTGCTCTTCACTACCATAAGTGAAGATAACTGGTGCAACCATTTTAAAACCGAAAGGAATTACATCTGGCGCGCCGAAGTTGGCACACTCATTGGCCCAAATGTATTTTTGTGTTGGCGTCCAACCGGTACCCCCATATTCAACTGGCCAGTTAGTCGCAGCCCAACCCTGTTCGTACAGGATCTTTTGCCAGCGTTCATAGTCCTCTTTTCCCAGGGGAATTTCATCCAGTGTCCTCTCACTGATATCCGCCGGAAGCTTCTCTTGCAGGAATTGCTTAACTTCCTGCTGAAAAGCTAATTCTTCTGGGGAAAAATCTATATTCATTCGCTTGCTCCTGTTTTTATGGGTGCAATTGGCAGAGATTTTTCAGCTAACTTCCTTCACCAACTTGCACAATCAACATGTACTAAATTCGGAAGTTCCCTTATACAAGCGGAATAAATTCACTTTCGATCTGGCTCGGCGGGCCCTACTCTTTGTCTTAAGTAAACCTATCTACAAACAATTTCAGGCTGATATTGATATCTGAGCATCGCTATTCTGACTTTTTCCGACTCACGGAAGTAAGTCCTCGGTTAACGAGCCAACTCTATTGGCGCAACTTTCTACTTAATGGCGTATTTACATAGCAGGTGTATATATTTACCCGCCATTTTCCATCAATTAGCTTTTAAATCACCACTCGACGCACAAAACATTACCATTGAATTCCGCAGAGTGGAATGCTCATTTCACTTTTGATATTGTCATCAGCATAATAACCATAGTGAGAGAAGCCCCCATGTCTATCACGTCCACTTCCACTGGCAGTCCCATGCTGCAATCTCTTGCAGAAATCCAGGAATATGAAAAAGTTCCTTTGTTACAACGTTACCCCTGGGAAAACACCTACGATTTAATTCGGCAGGCCGCCCGTCTTTACCAACAAGATGCAGCCATCGAATTTCTTCCCACCGCTGTACCAGATGAAGAAAGTGTGACAGTGAGCTACTCACAGCTATCCGAGAGAGTTCACCAAACTGCCAATCTACTCCATTCTCTCGGCATAAATTCGACAGATACGGTTTCATTACTATTACCCAATCTTCCAGAAACGCATTTCGCACTCTGGGGAGGACAAGCCGCAGGAATCGCCAGTCCTATTAATCCATTGCTGGAACCGGAGCATATCGCCGAGATCATGAATGCCACCAAAGCCAAGGTATTAGTCAGCCTTGGGCAGGATCTCAGTGAGGAGATTTGGGAAAAGGTTGCGCAGGTCATTGAGCAGGTTCCAACCTTGAAGGCACTGCTACTAATCAGTAAAAAACCGGTTAGTACCCTATCCATGCCTTCCGGCATTAAGGTAGAGAATTTTGTATTGGCAATTGCCCAACAGCCAAATGACCACTTAATTAGTGGGCGAACTATTCAAGGCGATGAAATTGCCAGTTACTTCCACACCGGAGGGACAACCGGGCGACCTAAAATTGCACGCCTGACCCACAGCAATATTGCGTTTGTCGCACAACTGAGTGTGGACACAACATCCAGTAAGGGGCGATTTGCTACCCTCAGTGGCCTTCCTCTGTTTCACATTTTCGGCACTGTGGTCGCCGGCATTGGCACTCTGCTCGCCGGCCGCACGATTGTTATAATGACCCCATCAGGTTTTCGCTCCCCCAATGTGCTCCCCAACTGGTGGCATCACGTCGCCCGCTTCCGGGTGCAGGGCTTTGGTGCCGTGCCCACTATTCTCGGCATCTTGATGCAAATCCCTGTGGGCGACAATGACATCAGCTGCCTGACAGATGTTGGCTGCGGGGCCTCGCCTTTACCCGCAGCGCTTAAGAGTGCGTTTGAGGAAAAATTCAATGTGACGGTAAGCAACGGCTATGGCATGACAGAGTCCAGCTGCCTGCTGGCCCGCCCCCCAACAGATATGCAAGCACCCGAAGGCAGCGTCGGCCGCCGCCTCCCCTACATGGAAATGAAAATTGCCGAAGTGGATGGAAACCGGCTAGTGAGAACCTGTAACACCGGTGAAGTAGGTATTGTGCTAGCACGGGGGCCACATATTTTTTCAGGCTATCTCTCCGAAGAGGATAACGCCAAGGCTTGGGTTGACCACAGTTGGTTTAATACTGGCGATATGGGATATGTCGATGGCGATGGCAATCTTTATCTGACCGGGCGAGCCAAGGATTTAATCATTCGTGGCGGCCACAATATAGATCCGGCCTTGATTGAAGAGCCACTAAGCCGTCACCCCGCCGTGGCTATGGCCGTTGCCGTGGGACAGCCCGATGCCTATGCCGGTGAGGTTCCGGTGGCCTATGTCACTCTATATCCGTCCGAAAATCCTCCCACGGAAGCGCAGCTTATCGACTACTGCCGCACCCAGATTTCTGAACGTGCAGCGATACCCAAGCGGATAGAGATCATTGATGAAATCCCCCTAACTGCAGTAGCCAAGGTATTCAAACCCGCTTTGCGTAATCGCGCTACCGAATATGTTATTGGTCAGGCACTTCAGGAAAAAAATATATCTGCAGAATTTTCTGCCCGTTTTGATAGTGCCCTGGGCCAGGTTGCAAAAGTTCGCCTGGAAAAACCTTCGGCTAAAACGGTAGCAGAGGAGGCATTGGAAAATATTCCGGTAGCACTGGAGTTTGATTAAGCCCGGACATTTACTACTGCTCACAAAACAATAATCAGTCATTGGGAAAACTGACAATGCCACAAGCTTATATCTATGATGGCGGCCGAAGTGCTTTTGGTCGCCATGGAGGTAGCCTTTCCAGTATCAGGCCAGACAATATGCTCGCGCATGTCATTAAAACCCTGGTTGAACGTAATAATTTCGATCACAAGCAATTTGAGGATGTGATTGCCGGAAATACCAATCAGGCCGGTGAGGACAGTCGTAATATCGCCCGCTTTGCCGGGCTAATTGCAGGACTGCCGATCTCCACCGGTGGTATTACGGTAAACCGCTTATGTGGTTCAGGCTTATCTGCCGTTGCCGATGCAGCCCGCTGCATCAGGGCCTCGGAAGGTGATTTGTTCATTGCCGGTGGTGTTGAATCCATGAGCCGCGCCCCTTTGGTCCTCTCCAAAGCAAGCAGCCCGTTCGATCGCACCCAGCAACTGGCGGATACCACTTTGGGTCCGCGCTTCACCAATCCCGATATTGTTGCAGAATTTGGCAGCCATACCATGCCGCAAACTGCAGACAATATCGCCGCAGACCTGAATATTCAGCGGGAAGAGTGCGATATCTTTGCGTTAGCTTCACAAGCAAAATATGAAAGCGCGCGTTTTGATGGCTTTTTTATCGATGAAATTATTCCTATTGAAGTGCCACAGGACCGAAAGCAACCACCCCGCCTTGTCGATACTGATGAGCATCCCCGCCCCGATACCAGCCTGGAGCGCCTGCAAACGCTACGCCCGCTATTTGAAGGCGGCGTAGTAACTGCTGGAAATGCTTCTGGAATCAACGATGGTGCCGCAGCACTCATTATTGGCAGTCAGGAGGCTGGGCAGGCCGTAGATCTCAAGCCCCGCGCACGTATTCTCGCCAGTGCTATTGCGGGAGTGGAGCCAAGAGTAATGGGGTTAGGCCCGGTCCCGGCTACCCGTAAGGCATTGGCTCGTGCAGGCTTGAGCCTGGCAGATATGGATGTCATGGAGTTTAACGAGGCTTTTGCTGTACAGACCATGGGCTGCCTGAAAATGCTCGAGATTGATTACGAGGACTCCAGGGTAAACCCCAATGGTGGTGCAATTGCAGTTGGGCATCCGCTCGGCGCCAGCGGAGCCCGCATTCTACTCACAGCACTACGCCAGCTGGAGCGTAGCGGTGGGCGCTACGGGTTAGCCACCATGTGTATTGGTATTGGCCAGGGAATCGCAGTGATTATAGAGCGTATATAAAAACCGGCGAGACCCTCTAGGAGAAACAATCTAATAGTCATTTAAGATCTGGAGATAACAATGTCTACCGTAAATTATGAACTTATTGGCGATATTGGTGTTATTCGACTTAACAACCCCCCTGTCAACGCGCTTTCCCACGGGCTGCGCGAAGGCATTTGGGGAGCGATCAAGAGTGCCCAGGAAGATGCCTCTCAGGCACTGGTTTTAATATGTGAAGGCCGCACTTTTATTGCTGGTGCAGACATCACAGAATTTAGTAAGCCTCCACAGGCACCTGCCTTATCTGAGGTGATTACAGAAATCGAAAACTCTCGTAAACCGGTGATTGCCGCTATTCACGGTACCGCATTGGGCGGGGGCTTTGAGGTGGCACTGGCTTGTCACTATCGTTGCGCCCAGGCTTCTGCCAAAGTCGGCCTGCCTGAAGTTAAATTGGGGTTATTGCCTGGGGCCGGTGGTACTCAGCGCACGCCACGTCTGGCCGGCGTTGCGACTGCATTAGAAATGATCACCAAAGGTACCCCAATCCCGGCTGCGAAGGCCAAAAGCATGAAGCTGATCGATCACGTGGTTGATGATGATCTATTCGAAGGGGCCCTCGCCTTTGCTCGTGAGCTAATTGACCAGAAAGCCCCACCACGCAGAGTCCGGGATATCACAATAGATCCTGCCAGTATTCCAGAGGGCCTATTCGACGATTTCCGCCAGCGACTGGAAAAAAGAGCACCTGGTCAACTGGCCCCACAGAACATTGTCTCCTGTGTGGAGGCAGCAGTTAAACTGCCATTCGATAAAGGGCTAGCTAAAGAACTGGATCTATTTATCGAATGTCTGCTCTCAAGTCAGTCCGCCGCCCTGAGGCATATGTTCTTTGCCGAGCGACGTGCGACAAAAGTTCAGAATCTCTCCAAAGATACCCCTATCAGAGAAATAAACAGTATTGGCATTATTGGCGGCGGCACTATGGGGGGAGGTATCGCCATGAATTTTGCCAATGCCGGTATCCCAGTCAAGCTGCTGGATATCGATCAAGCTGCCGTAGAGCGTGGTCTGGCAGTAATCGACAAGAACTACAGTATCAGTATGAAAAAGGGGAAGATTACAGAGCCCCAAAAAACACACTGCCTCTCACTAATCCAGGGCACCACTGACTATTCCGACCTGGTAGAGGTAGACCTCGTTATCGAAGCTGTGTTTGAGAATGTAACGCTTAAAAAGGAAATTTTTTCCAAGCTGGACCAATACTGTAAACCCGGCACCATTCTCGCAACAAACACTTCCTACCAGGATATCGACCAGATCGCCGCTGCTACCAATCGGCCAGAAAATGTTATCGGGTTACACTTTTTCAGCCCCGCCAATGTTATGAAACTTCTAGAAGTCGTTCGTGGCTCAAAGAGCGCCGACGATGTTATCGCTACCGCAATGCGGTTGGCAAAAACTATCAAAAAAGTTCCCGTGCTGGCCGGAAACTGTTATGGGTTTATTGGCAACCGGATGCTGCGGCCCTATGCCCGTGAAGCGCAACTCTGTTTAATAGAAGGAGCCACCGCGGAGCAAATAGATACCGTAATGCAATCCTGGGGCATGGCCATGGGGCCCATAGCGGTTGGAGATTTGGCCGGTCTCGATATTGGCCACAAAGCCCGCGAGGGCCTGAGCGAAGCAGAAAAAGGCGACCCCAAAACCTACTGCATTGCGGATGCTTTAGTAGAGATGGGACGCCTGGGCCAAAAGAGTGGAGCCGGTTATTACCGCTATGACCCAGAAACTCGCGCTCGTACCAGTGACCCCGAAGTCCAAGCAATCATAGAGGCTCAAGCCAAAGCTCATGGGATAGAGCGGCGAGACATCTCCGATAAAGAAATTCTTAATCGCCTTACTTTCGCCTTAATTAATGAGGGAGCCAGAATTCTGGAAGAAGGGATAGCCCAACGCCCCAGTGATATTGATGTTGCGTATGTTTATGGCTATGGTTTCCCTCCCCATCGCGGCGGCCCCATGTTTTACGCAGATAGCATCGGCCTGAAAAAGATCTACGATACTATTTGCACATTCCGTGACCAACATGGCGAAGCCAATTGGACTCCCGCACCATTGCTCGTCCAACTGGTAAAAGAAGGTAAAACATTTGCGAAATGGGCAGACGATCAGCGATAGTATTCGCTTCTCAAGGGTAACCGGTAAAAGTACCGGTTACCCTTTTTGCCAAAGTTGAGAGATTTTTAATTGGCAACACAATGACAAGGCCTGATACCTTAATAGAATCGAAACTACGACCGAGCCAGATGCGGTTTAATGAGTTGCAGCTCGAACAGTCACCAGAACCGTTAGATCACCACAAAGCGATCCAAGCCAGGGTTAAGAGAAACAATTGGAAAGGCATAGGTTACGCACTGGCCACCGCCATGGTTGCCAGTACAGCCGCCGCAGCCAGTAAATGGATATCACCCGCCGTACCAGTACCTTTAATAGTTCTCAGCCAATACAGCATCTGCTTACTATTACTTATTCCCTGGCTGGTGCGCCAGTCACCCCAACAGCTCATAACACAACACTGGAAAACCCATTTACTGCGAGGCTTTGCAGGCTGGCTCTGCTTCTTTTCCTACTTTTATGCACTCAGCCGTATTTCATTGATGGAGGCAGGCTTACTACGCAATGCCGCCCCTATTTTTGTTCCACTTGTAGCCTGGCTTTGGGCGCGTGCACAGATTCCCGCCACAAGCTGGCTACCCATTGTGCTTGGACTACTTGGTATCGCACTGATTCTTCAACCTGATATCCATGGTATCAGCAGTGGCCACGCCTTCGGCTTACTGTCAGGTATTACTCTAGCTGTCTCTATGGTGGGCACACGTATTCTGTCTCGTACTGATAGGTCGAGCCTTATTTTGTTTTACTACGTCCTTATCTCATTTATGTGTAGCCTGCCCCTGGGTATCTACTACTGGCAGTCAATACCTACCTGGACTATTCCCTACCTGGCTTTTAATGGGGTTTCTGTTTTATTAGCGATATGGCTCTATACCAAAGCTTATAGTTATGCAAAACCCAGTGTAGTTTCACCAATCAGTTATTTTGGAGTAGTTATTGCCGGCATTTTTGGCTGGCTGATATGGCAGCATCTGCCTAACACAATTGCGCTGATAGGAATTCTTATAGTGGTCACAGCAGGTCTGCTCACAGTGTATTTCTCCACCCTGCGCGCTGCCCGAACGCACCCAGTTCCGAACTAATTTCCCAAAAGGTAAGTCCAAATGAGTTGGCAAAATAAAAAACAACCACCGTTTAATGATCATTTGGGTGTGAAAATTGATGAATGGCAGGAAGGCCGTGTAGTGATCGGCGTGACCGTACTCCCTGAGCATTTGAATAGCCACGGAGTACCCCATGGGGGGTTTATTACAACGTTAATTGATATTGCCGGATCCTACTGTGGTCTCTACTGCCCGTACCCAAATCGTCGACGTAAATCCCTCACGCTTTCATTAACAACTAATTTCACCGGTCGAGCCAAAACCAACCAGTTAACCGCCATAGGTAAGTTGACCAGCTCGGGGCATAAAATCTTTTATTCCTATACCGAAGTTTATGACAGCGTAGGAACTCTGCTTGCAACTGGTCAGATGACAATGCGTTACCAAACTGGTAGTGAAATACTAGAGGGGGAAGCCATTGAAGAGTATCCTGCAAAAACACACCATAGAATTGACGTGTGAAGCTCCCGACTGACTAACAGTTGTCATAATAAGGTCTCGGGCGTTCAGTAACTAACTCCTAAAATGCTAAGCAGCTAAATACTCCCCCTAAACTTAACTAAAAATTAATGGTCAAGTAACTCCGCATTAGTCGGGTACTTTTTAAGGAGTTCAATAAGTTTTTTAGTGCCATCTACAGGCTTAAGGCCGGCAAGCGTTCTTCGTAAAGCTCTTATCGTTGCAATATCTTTCGAGTTAAACAGGGCTTCCTCACGGCGAGTACTGCTTTTAGCAATATCCAAGGCAGGGTAAATTCGCTGTCTCGCAACTTCCTTTGACAATACTACCTCCATATTTCCCGTACCCTTAAACTCCTCAAATATCACCTGGTCCATTCGGCTTCCGGTATCCACGAGTATCGTTGCCAGAATCGTAAGTGATCCACCACCTTCAATCTTTCTCGCAGCGCCAAACAGCTTTCTGGGTATCTCCATAGCCCTGGCATCTATCCCACCTGACATTGTACGCCCCCTACCACTCTGCTGCGCATTATGCACCCGTGATAGCCTTGTCAACGAGTCAACCACGATCATTACATCCTGGCCTTCACCGGCTTCCTTACAAGCCCTATCAAGGAGTTCTTTAGCTACCCGCACATGCTCTTTATAGCTATGATCAGAGGAGGAAGCATACACTTCTGCCGGTACACTTCGCTTAAAGTCAGTAACCTCCTCTGGCCTTTCATCAATAAGCAAAGCGTACAGCTTTATTTCGGGGTAAGCCTTCCCCACTGCTTGGCAGATATGCTTGAGGATAGTGGTTTTGCCACAGCCCGGAGGGGCCACAATCAAGCCTCGTTGCCCCTTGCCAATTGGCGTAATCAAATCCATCGCCCGTACCGTAAGTTGCTGAGAACCTGACTCAAGGCGAATAGGCTCAGATGGATTAATAGCTACGCCATTTAAGAACCGCTTCTTTGGATCAGAAGTATCCTCTTGCTTTTTATCAGCCTTCTTAGGCTCCGTATTTCTTTTTACCTTTAAGGATAATATTTTTCTAGACATAATATGCGCTTTACAAATCATTCCCCATTGGGGAGCACTTTAACTTTTAAAACAAAACTACAGAGAACCAGATTTTCTTGATCCTCTGTGTTTATCACCACGAAACCACTCTATACACAAGTTAAGTAAAGCAGGGGCTTATATATTATTTATCATTCTCCATGGCAGAAAGAAACTGATCGAGTACCTGATTAAACTCTCTGGGTCTCTCCCAAAACATCATGTGTTTTCCCATATAAACAGCAGTGGCAGACGGTGTATTGGCCTTGATCCATTTATCCGCAACACTTTTAACTTCCTCTCTAACAACATACAGTAGGGGCAATTTACCTTCCAATGCTACAAGATCATCACTATAGTCCAGGTAAAATCCGGTCGCGTTGGTAATTGAAGCGACACTACTAGAGGTCTGATTAGCAATTTGGGTAACCCAGGCAATATTTTCCTTTGAAGGGTTTTCAAGCATCCATTTCACAAATTCACTAATTACATTATCTCGATCCTCTATAATGCCCTCAGTAAATGAGCGTGAATAGCCGTCCGAATCATCATTTAGATACCAAACCCACTCATCACGGCTTGCTCCCGCTATATCTGGTCCAGTATCAATCATGATCATCGCTTTCAGTTTATCGGAACCAAACTGATTCAAATATGCCAATTGCTCCGTTACGCCATATGACCAACCTGCCAAGATCACCTTGTCTATATCCAATGTCCCTATTAACTTAGCCAGGTCTCTAGCATGTTGTTGATAGGTGTGCCCTTCGACGGGCTTTGATGATTTGCCCTGCCCACGGGGATCATATGCCAGCGCGCGGTACTTTTTAGAATCTTTAAAGTGGGCAAGTTGATGCTGAAAAACGTCTGCCGACATCATCCAGCCAGGAATAAAAATAATGGCAGTATCACCACTCCCCGATTGTTCATAATAAATAGTGAGGTCTTTATCTATCTCGACTTCTTCTGCAGCTACATTGACCACAGATAAACCAATCCCGATAATTACCATTCTTAAGAAGTTTCGCATTTTCATAACTCTTACCCACTCCCAATCATGTTGTTAAATCGTCACTCCAATGAAAATCAAGGCATTCAAGCCTGGTAACTTTCTACCGTCAAATTAACTGACTTATTAAGCTGGTACCACTTCAAACTGGCTTGAATAATTAACAATTCCATCTCTTTCGATAAGTCATTAACTAATCCATGGGTTCCAGCTATTTTATTTAAAATTATACCTTCAGCGGAAGCTCGTGTCTTCTCGTCCTCGATAGTCAAAGTGCCTTTAGCTTTTAAAATGATATACATCTCCTCAATATCACAATGGGCAAGCTCACCCACAGAGCTAAACCGTGGCATCACAACAGGAATAGCAAAATCTCATGCTCTATTAAAATCTCTGCATTTAAGGGCTTGATATATTACTATGCCACCCTCTCCGCCGCGCCTCTCCTGTTCAACTTTTTATTGCACGAATGAAAATCAAGAATCATTTATTTTCCCGATAAAATTGCGTTTCTAAAGATCTCATTTACTCAGTAACTCCTGAATCCCCTATACCACTCTCGCACCTTTATGTACTTTAATATCAACTAAAGAATACTAGACACACTCTCTCAACAAGTTTACAACCCAATTATGTAAAGCATCATGATCTGAACGAGGGTGCCATGCGGCTATAACATCAAACTCTACCGGCTTGTTTTTCAGATTAAGAATGGCAAGGTTTGAATCACTCGCTACCCGGTTAGGTAAAAAAGCAAGCATATCTGTTTTCTTGAGATATTGTGGAACCGTGGTAAAACATGGCGTAGACATAACAACATTTCTACGCAAACGGTGCCTTGCAAACCAACCATCAATAATTCCTGCCGCACCAGACTTAAGCGGAGATGCCATAAGATGCGGCTCAGAAGCTATTTCCTCCAAACCCAGCTTCTTCTTTACCAGAGGCGAACTCTTTGCCGCAACGCAGACATAGTAATCAGTAAATAATGTGATAGAAGAGTACAGGTCAGAATTTATATCCGAATCTGCAACTATTAAATCCACCTTGGCTTCACTCATTAACTCTTCCAGTCTGTCTGTAGCAATATCCCGTATTACCACTTTCAAGTTGGGAGCTAGCGCTCTGAGTTTAGGCAATAAGCTGGGAAGCACCACTTGTTGGGAGTAATCTGTCGCAGCGATGGTATAGGTTTGTGCTATTTTAGATGGGTCAAAAACTGCTGGCTCCAACAATTTATCTAACCCTTGGAGGATCGCATCAACCTTTTTCCCTAAGTTTATTGCTGTCGGCGTTGGAATTAGTCCATTGCTTTTCCGGAGAAAAAGTTCATCACTAAAAATATCTCTCAACTTTTTTAAATGTTCACTAACAGCTTGCTGAGTAAGGCCGATCTGGCTTGCGACACGAGATACACTTCTTTCAGATATTAATGCCTGGAATATTCGGAGCTGCTTGACCTCCAATCGATTTATTTGGTTCACACTTGTATCTCTTACAAATAAATACTGTTTAACATTGTATCACAATAAAACTAGCATTCTCCTAGTAATTGAGCAGCATCGAATTGCGGCAAATAGTAAATTCTTCATATAAAACAGGTACTTAGAGTGAAAAACGTTATCCTTATTGGCGCACAAGGTAAAATGGGACAGGCCGCTTTAACAGGGTTAAGCCGCCACAAGGTTATCACAGCGAGTCGCTCGGGAAAGGGATGTGACCATCAGGTTGATATTACTGATGAAGACTCTATCAGGCGACTGTTTAAGACGGTGGGTGACTTCGATGCTGTCGTAAACACCGTTGGTTTCTGTGAATACGCAAACTTTGTCGATATGACTGAGCGACAGTGGATGACAACAGTAATGAGCAAGATGATGGGACAAATCAATCTTGTAAGAATCGGTCAAGAGTATATCGCCGATAAAGGATCCTTTACGCTAATATCCGGTATTCTAAACATCAAACCGATCCCTATGGCAATTGCCGATGCAACAACCAGTGGAGCAATTGATACCTTTGTCAGATGTGTTGCTTATGAACTCCCCAGGGATATTCGAATCAATGTGGTTAATCCAACGGTATTGGAAGAAGCCTGGGATGTCTACGGTGATATGATGCCTGGTTTCGAGCCCGTGCCGGGGCACCTGGTCGGAAAAGCTTTTGAACGTTCAGTCGATGGATTTATAACTGGTGAAGTAATCTTTGTCGATGCCTAGCCTGGAGTGTTCAGTCCCCCTCCCCTGCGGGAGGGGGGCGCGTGGGAAACTAAAGTATGAACTAAAGCTATTACTTAGTTTGTAATAAGAAAAATAGATCAAACTCGCACTAACCGAATACTTTATAAAAAAACTTACTGAACAGATCAAAGACTTGCGTCTTGTTTGACCGCCCACCGAGTGCAAATAGAGCCCAGCCATACAGAAAGGTTAATAGGACAAAGAATACCCCAAAGAAAGACCAATAAACAGCAATTAATTTTATTCTGAGCTTTTAATTAATTATCGCTTGATTTTTCCATACCTCCATTACGATATGATAGCGACAATCAAGTCGAACGAATCAACACCTGAGTCAACTCCTTGGGCGTATCTATCATCACATAATGACCACATGAAAGGGTCATAACCTGCCAATCAATGTCCAGCTCAGCCCTGTCGAAAAAAGGCTTGCCGATACCTGGGCTCCAACCTGTAGCAAAAATATAAAGGCGCCCAGGCACCTGTTTCCATAAGCCATCCAGGCGTATAGGTTGCTCAAAAGTCTTTAATGGATGATCAACATTACGCCGATCTACCCAGGCGTGATCTTCAGCATTAACCCCAAAAACTTCTGCTGGGCTAGGTGCCACCCGAAAACCCTGACCTTTAGTTCTAGCGCTCTCCTTGAAACTGGAGGCATCGTCGCTGGGAAGGAGGTCCAGGACACTCTGCCCATCTTCTGGCACTAAAGCATCGAGATAAACTAGGGAAGATATAGCTTCGGGTACTTTATCAGCAACACCCGTTATAACCATACCCCCATAACAATGCCCGCATAAAACGATGTCAGACAACTCTTCACACCGAAGAACTTCCAAAATGTCCTGAATATGGGTGTCCAGGTCAATCCTATCGTTCAAGAGGTGCGAGCGCTCTCCAAGCCCTGTGAGGGTGGGTGTGAAAACGTCATGACCTGCCTTGCGCAGAAGTGCTGAAACCCGCTTCCAGCACCACCCTCCCTGCCAACCTCCATGCACCAAAACAAAAGTTGTCACAAATCACTCCTTACTCACCTAATTCATTCGCTTCAGAGACAGGTAAATTAGCTTGATCATAGGTCAAGATATCAAATAACGGAGGGGTTGGTTGCTGAATTTATAGCTGGAATCCAGGTACATATTCGCGGCGATTCGGTCTACAAATTGAATAGGTAACCCTCCAAGTAAGTTTGTGAAAACGACAATAGATAGTTCGTCCTCAGGGTAGTGAATCACAGTTCCCGCATTGGCACCACTTGCACTAAGAGCCCTATGTCGCCCTCTATCAATAACTTACCACCCCATCGCATACCTATTCTCGATATCGTTAAACCCTCTGGTTTTCCCATCTTCAAGAATGACTGGTGCCATAGCAAATTGAGGTCTTTAACTAACTTACCCGACTGTAAAGTGATAAGATAATTTGCCATCTCAGTTGCAGTTGTACTCATACCCGCCACAGCTCGCATGATCTAAGCAAATTCACCATAAAAATTTACGTGCTCACCCTTACTGGAATCATTCGCATACTGCCTGGCATGATTGGCTGTTGGGCGTACCATATCTTCAAAGCCAGCATTAGTGGTTAACTCCATCCCGACAACCTTCAATTGGTTATCAATTATAAACTTAGGTAAACCACCCTTAACCTATTTATCGATAATTTCTCCAACAATGACATACCTGTTTGGTTGTACCTGAACCGGCTGTTTTTCTCAAAAAATACAGGCAATGTCTTCGCCATTATTAACGGAACAGGTTAGAAATTAGTTCATTAGTAATTTGTCGTGGCACCAAGATCATCACACTAAAGAGACAGGTAATTTCTAATCAGATAACACCTTATATAAGAACTGCTAATAAATGCACATAGTCAAAACAGAGAACTGCGCCAGAATGAATACTCCGCCTATCGGCCTTTTCCTCCCATACAATACGGCTATTGCGGCTGATCGGCAGCGTCATATTTTACTACAAGCTATTAATCAATAAGCATATTTTATTTCGTAATTTAAATGCTATTTTGATAGCCAATTTTTATAGTGTGGCCTGTAATATTTTTTAGGGCATTTGCGACTGATCTTTAAATGACACCTATTGAGATTGAGGGGCATCTTATGTTCGAAGTTACTGATTATCCCTGATGAATAGCATGCACAAGCCAACTTTTAGCGACAGCATGAATGTGACAGATAGTAATTTGAGCTTGTAAAGAAAATAGGAGGATTACGGGATGCCCTATCTCAACAACATTATTAAGTAATAAATTTATATGTTTATTTTTACAGAAACATCAATCACTGCATCAGTAATTAATCAGGGAATTCACATGAGCTTTCAAAAAACAGCTTGGTTAAAACAACTCTCCGAAGAGGCCCTTTCACATAGGGCTGTGCACCATCCATATCTTTTACGGTTTGCCAATGGAGACTTACCAAACTTTAAACACGCCGTTGGGGATTTTGCTCAGCAGTATGGATTTTATTCCTCGCGATTCATCAATATGTTGGCCGCTGTAATTTCGCGCCTAACGCTAAAAAGACATCGGAGTGTCCTTCTCGAAAACCTCAAAGAGGAATCTGGACATTATGAGGAGTCCGAACTCAGAGAACTGGAACAATATGGAATTAAGAAAAACTGGGTGGACAATATATCACATACAGAATTATTCGAAAGATTTAAGTCGCACGTGACACAAGATATCCCAGAAAGCTGCCAGTCGGAAGGCATAGTTTGGTATGAAATGTTATCTGATGTACTGCTTCATGGTTCCACAGAAGAGGCGATTGGGGCTATAGGCATGGGAACTGAGCATATTGTTAGTTCAATTTATCCATATATAGAGAAAGGGTTGAATAATTTGCAGAGTTTAAAATTAGAAGAATACTGCTTTTTCCCAGTACATACACTTGTTGATGACAGCCATACAGAGAATCTTAATCAAGTTGCTTTGGATTTTGCTGACACAGAGGAGGGGCGAAAGCGTCTTCGCCATGGGGCGATAAAAGCACTAAATCTTAGAGCGGCGTTTTGGGATGGCTTACTAGATAGAGCCATGAAAGGTTCTGAGTATATTTCCATGGACAATGTACAAAAAGGGATGAACAATGAATCATATTATATCAACTGAGTCAATTTACAATGATCAGGCAGAAAACTGGTTACGGTCTGAGAAAATATTACTGAGTGACTACACAGCAAGACCTATTGTTCTACAGGAATTGGGTAGTGTTACAGGCCAACATCTTTTAGATATAGGATGTGGCGAGGGCTATGTTTCTAGAATAATCTTGGACGCCGGTGCAGCTTCGGTATTTGGAGTCGACTCTTCTTCTGAAATGATTTCTCAAGCGAAATCTGTTGCAGCTGAGCTTGGTTTACATAAAGCAATTTACGAAGTGTCAGATGCTGTTACCTTTAACAGGTACCCCAGGACTCAATTCGATCAAGTAATTGCCATTTTTCTATTCAACTATTTGACAGTTAAGGAAATGACACAGGTGATGACCAATGTAAAGTCACTACTTAGCCCTAATGGAATATTTATATTCACAGTGCCGCATCCTTGCTTACCTTTTATGCGCAATCAATCACCTCCATTTTACTTCAAGTTTGGTGATAAAAATTACTTTGAGGGCGTAGATGTTACTTTTGAAGGTAGAATTTGGCGTAGAGATGGAATTACTGTACCAGTACGCTGTGTGCACAAGACATTCACCCATTATTTTGAAGCACTTCAATCTGCTGGATTTAAAAAGATGCCTTCCATAAGGGAGCTGGCGGTAACTGAAGAGCATCTAACTCTAGATCCGAAATTTTTTGGTCCGCTAAAGGGCTATCCTCTACATCTTTTATTTAAGGTTCAAGCAAATGGCTGAGATAGCTCCCCCTGATCTGGCTGACGCTCAAGCTTGGAGCGCTGTAGATCTGGAAAGAAAAACTGGCTGGAAATTCACATGGCCAGAAGGCTGGAACACTGAGTTCAGATCACTGGTTGATTGGGCTTCGAAAAGGAAAGATCCAATTGAAGACCTAGGCGCCGAATCCGTACTGACACCACGTTTCGATAAGCTCTCCTATCATGTAAAACAAGAACTTCTTCAAGGAAGTGGAGTAGCATGGATTAGAGGCATTAACGGCCTTGATCATAAATCACTTAATCTTCTTTTCCTAAATTTTAGTTTAGCACTAGGTGTCACCGTTAATACCTACGGTAGGCTTTATAGAGTTCAGAATACTGGCAGGAGTTACAGGGATGAGTCGATTCCAGTTTCACAAACCAAAGCAGCTACTGGCCCACATACAGACAGTTCGCAAAAATTGATTCAGCCAAGAATAATTGGACTTTGCTGTATTACTCCAGCTGCTCTTGGAGGTAGGACGAAAATAGTATCTGCTGCAAAGGTACATGAAAACATAAGAAAGGTAGCTCCAGACAAACTGAAAATCCTATATAAAAGTTACATTCGAGACCTTGTTACTCCAGGCAGTGATGGAAGTACCAAGAGTTTACTTAGCAACAAATTCCCTATTTTTAGCTATATTGAAGAAAAGCTATCTATCCGCTACATGCGTTACTGGATTGAAAGAGGGCACGAGAAGGTCGGGAGATTGCTAACTGAAAATGACCTTTTAGCCTTTGATTTATTAGACAATGAGTTAAATAGCAATAAGAATAGTATTTGTTTTTCTATGAAATCGGGAGATATGTTGTTTCTCGACAATACCAGAGTTCTTCATGATAGAGAGAAATTTACAGATAAACCTGGTCAAAAACGTCTTTATACTCGTGTGTGGATTGAATAATTGCATTTAAAAGCAAGGAGTAGCTAATCGAAATACAGGGGGTAGCTTTAAGTTTAGTAGTTTAGATTAGGGGCTTCTCAAAGCAACTTAGCCCCATCGAAATACAGACTATATAGCGCCGACAACCACATTATGAAGCCCTATTTGCATAGCACTAAATACTATATTAAAAGCACTACAACACAATTTATCTATGCGCTACCAAATTGTCATAAGTCCAACATGCACTACTGCCCAGAGACTTGTAGCGTATTCTTTTTCACAAAAGCCAGGAACTCTCGATGCACATCACCATTAGTACCGTGGCCCACCCCTTCAAAGGTGCGAAAGATTACACGAGCTTTACTTTCTAAATAAATTTTCTGGCTATTATTCCAGCGTTCGGGCTGGATTTCCTTTCCAGTAGTTTTGTATATGATCACTCTCTCTTCTTCTGAATATGCATCATCATATGCAACGGCATCATTCGTATCATTTTCACCCATAAACAAAAATTGCTTAATTTTAAGCCATTGACTTAAATTAAACTCTTTGCCTGTTACCTGCTTAAAATCGCTAATTCCCAATGGATATTTGAGGTTGTGCTCACCCATAGATCCAATAGGTAACATTAATGTGCCATTTAGACCACCTGCTACAACAATTTCAGTAGTTTCAGGATGTAATAGCGAGAACCGATTTGCAAACGTACCGGAGGCAGAGAACCCTGCTAGAATAATCTTCTGCTGAAGATCCAAAGAGCGTTCTGCCAAGACCCTCTTAGCATCTTCGATCATGGCTATAAGTTGAAGATCCAATCTTTCATATGGCAGTGACTCTACTTGCATAGAATCTCTATCAAGGGCATGGGTATAAACCTGCCATTGGGATTCGGGCCTAGGGAAAACTGGCATCAAAATTGGATAGGATAACTTTTTAGAAAGCCAGGGGCCAACAGCATTACCTACAATTGTATTTTTTGCAGACTCATAATGAATGGAGAAATCTTCTGAAACTTTTCCAGTATTATTTGATTCAACAATCAGGTATAACTTCTTATCCTCTGGAACTGTTTCAGGTATTTTGATTAGATATGGATACCTAAAACCTTTTTCTGGATTTGCAGGTATTTCTAGTACTTCATCAGAAAAACATATATTTGCACATACAGAAAGTAAAAATACCAACACTATTCTTTTCATTTTAACCCTTATCGATGTGACCTAGATATCTAAAAATTAAAAAGTTGGTAGCCTAATATCCAGAGACGCAGCTATTATATACAGACCGATTCTCAACCATCTAAATACTAAGCAATCATTATCAATTGGCAATCCTGGAGCCATTCTCAATACCACATAATTGAGACAACAGTACAGATAGCGTGCGCTTCTATCATTGTTACTTCATTTTCCTCCCTCTATTAGATAGATCACTTCTAGACAAGAAATACGACCACATGTTCCATTTTTTTGCACCATATTTTTCAGCCCTTACACAAAGATCGATATCAGCATTTTGGAATTCATTTGAACGGTATTGACTGCCCTGAAAACAACATCTTCATACTTAATCAGAATCACATGTCACCCTATTTATAAAAAATACTTCAACTCATATTTGAGATCATATTGAAGCAAAATTACCGATGTAGAGGAGCGAGTAGCATGTATATACCAAAAGGAATTGACACGTAAACTTAGCATGACCTCTTCGACATTGATCATAGGGCCATTAACTTTTTCAACTGAATTGGTGGTATATTCGCTACTGATATTTATTATCCATTAAATACAGCCTGATTTAACCCAAAGGCCATTGTTCAATAGCTTGTTAAGAGCACCAACACAATTGGGCTTCATAGTAGATGGTCTACCTCTATATAGGCGTCTTCTGAACCATTAGGGACAAGAGCTAATTCAATGAAGACTTTGCCCTTATCTGAATCAAACTTCCAGTGTTCGAATTGATCTAAGTCCGTATCAGCAAATCGCCTGATAAGACAAAACATTTGCTTGAGCTCTTCTTGAGATAGCTTTTCCATATATAATCCTTATCTGTTCAGACTAACTACCGCCTTAAGAGCAATCCGGTAATATAACCTAGCAACCGATACAATTACATTTATAACAAATATTAGTAAGCAGCCCTATATAGGACTTCCATGAGAAAATCATTGGCTTATTTAATATGATCTGTTCAACGACTATGTTCCTGGATACATAAATTCAGTTTTCAGTCCTCAGTAACAACCTTCATTTTGACTAAAGATAAAATTTTTTAAATCCATATATTACCAGTATTTTTTTGTATCGTTTACTCTAGATCCGCCGGGTGATTGATACCATCATAGGTTGGAATACCCTCTATTTTTAAGGGATTTATACCCTCCAAGCATCCCACGTTGAATCCAAACTGTCTCGGATTAGAACGCCTCTTGTGATGCGTATAAATACCACATTTCTCACAAAAGTAATGCATCGCCGTTCTTTTATTAAACTGATAAAGTTTTAAATGCTGCTCCCCTTTTAAGATTTTAATACCATTTAAAGATACGGAAGCAGCAACCGCTCCTCTCCTACGGCACATAGAGCAATCACAGCGCCGAAGATCTATAAGTCCCTCCGGTAAGTCCAGCCCTATTTCTACAGAACCGCAGTGACATGAGGCTCTATGCTTGAGTTGGATTTTTACTCCATCAACTTCCTTGATATTTACGCTCATGGTTACTTCCTTTGGTTCATATAACACTTGGTTTAGCGACTTATGATATAGTAGACATTCCTATTTAACCATTTGTTATATGCCGATTGAATATTTGTTCCAAATTCCCTGTAGTGAAGGTCGATTTTTGTACCACCTTAACAAATGGCAAAACTGAGAAGCCCTTCGTTTCTAGCATCGGGATAGAAACTCTTATTCCCAACAGAAAACTGTATTGTGCCTTCTTTCATCTCCAACTCAGAGTTTTTCCAGTGTTTAGGGACATTAATTCTTGTTTGAATCTATCCAAAATGACCTGGAGTTAGACGCTGGTTGATTTCTCGCATCAAGCCAATATCAATCAGCTTATTCACCTGCTTTAATTCATAAATTATTTTGTCATGCTCCCACGCAGACTCTGCTCTAGCACCAAAAAATAGGAAAAAAGAACAAGCTATATGGTCCGTTTCATGTATGCTCTTAACGCTATGAAGACATATAATACTTGCAGTGTGAATGCAACGCCTTTTCGTGCCCTATTTCTGTAATTGTCATAAATGGATCTATTGACATATTTTAGAGAAGACCCCGTTGACAAGACTTGCTAGATCATTAGGTGCCAGCTCAATTTCAAGCCCTCTGCGGCCAGCACTCACATAAACCGTCGCGTAATTTTTAGCCGATGAGTCAATAATAGTTTTGAGTCTCTTTTTTTGCCCTAGCGGGCTAACGCCACCTAGCACATAGCCAGTGGATCGCTCCACATCAGATTTAGCAGCCATTGTGGCTTTCTTTGCTCCAGCTGCTTTAGCTATGCGTTTCATGTTTAGCATTGATGAAACAGGTACTATTCCTACTGCTAGCTCTTTATTATCAAGAATAACTACTAGTGTTTTAAAAACCTTAGCTTCGGCCACTCCCAGCTTTTCTGCAGCCTCTAACCCGTATGATTCACTCGATGAGTTATGTGTGTATTCGTACACTTTGAAGGTAATTTTCGCTTTTTTAGCTGCATTAATTGCCGGGGTCATTCTACTCTCAGGCTTCCAACACTTTTTATTTAGAGAAGGATCGACAGGTGCAAATTTTCCAATTTTACTATAGCGATCATATAAAACTTTTACTATTTATTACGTCTCGATTAACTATTTATTAATATTCCGTATCATGCCATATTAAACACCAACCCATGGTTTTATTGAAAACTATACTCCTGCTTTAAACCTATTAGGGTTTATTTGACATTTGCATTTATCTGAATGTCTCACGATAATTGCCTTACTGTGCTTTTACTTGCTAGCTGACGCAAGACCAACACCAAAACACATAAATGTACCCCCACCTACCCGATTAACCATACGCCCCCCTTTTTCAGAAGAAAGCCAACCACGTGCCGACTTAGCAAGGTGTGCGTATAAGGCATGAATTATAATAACTAAGCCACTATAGGTTACAACTAGCAGGAAAAATTGACCTACAAAATTTGAATTGTAATTAACAAACTGGGGGAATATCGACATGAAAAAGAATACAGCTTTTGGATTGGTAAGCTGTAGCGTCAGGCCCTCAGCAAACTGAAGCTTTCTGTTTTTTGTACCTCCAAGGCTGGCTTCGATTTGTTTGGTCGGCGAGCGCCATAACTTTATGCCTAAATAGATTAAATAAGCAGCGCCAATATATTTCATAATACTGAAGGCCACTGCGGATGTAGCTAAGATAACACCAAGGCTAGTTGCCGAAATGCCTGCAACTATAAAGGTACCGAATGCGATTCCAAGAATGCCTCCTATCGCACCTGAAGTACCGTAACGAATGGCATTCGTGAGTGTCAGGATAACACCCGGACCTGGACTTAAAATTGTTGCCACAGCGATTATAAAGAATAAGATATAACTTTCCATACATACTCCCTAAAGCTGGAAAGGTTCTAAAAATTATGTTTTCATTGATAACTGGCAAAAAGAGCAATGGAAAACCAGTCTGGCAGCATGCGCTTGCTATGTACATTCTTCATCAAGACTAAGCCTCATTTCCAGCAATGATGGTTTGAAACCAACTTTTTCGTACGCCCTGATAGCTGGGTCATTTTCAGAATACACATCTAGATAAAAATCGATAATACCTCGCCCCTTGCTCCAATCAATTAGTTTGTTAATTAGTTTCGCATTAACGCCTTTTCCCCTGTGGCAAGGAGATACATACATAAAACCAAGATAAGAATGCCATTTATGCTCTAATGATTGCTTTGAATCTCTGATTTGGGCATAACCTGTACCAATAATTTCACTATCAACCTCAGCAACCAAAAGATAGGATTCAGGACATGCAATTAGTTTTTTAATATCGTAGTAGAATGCTGATTTCCTCTTCAATAAAGAGTTAAATGGTCTCTCCGCATCAATGACACACTGTTCAAGTTCCAATAATCGAGGAAAATCACTCATTTCGGCTTTTCTAATATTCAAACTCTAATTCCTATTCATTGGGTGGAGAACACATAATGCAACCCATAGCGATGGGTTGTCTTTAACGGCACAGCTGCGTCAATTTTCCCGGCCAGTGAAGCAGACGGTACTACAGGAACTTCTTATCTTCTGTCCATTCCGAATAAGGCTCGTTCAACAAAGAAGAGTTGAAGTATTGAACCTGCCCAGTAACCTCTTCAGTTACCCAGGCCGGAATATCCACAACTTCAGCCTCACTGGACAATTCCACTTCTGCAATAATCAGGCCCTCATTCTTGCCATGAAATACATCCACCTCCCACAAGTGCTTGCCGTGCTGAATCTCATATCTTGTTTTAAAGATGGTATTACCTCGACATAACTCATCGATGATACACCTAGCATCTTCCATCGGAATTTCATACTCAAACTCCGAACAAGTCATCCCTCTGAGCTCACCTTTTAGGGTCAGGTACGCTACATCATCTTTGACTCTGGCTCGTACTACAGTTTTATCAGCGGTATTAACATACCCCTGAGAGATACGTATTCCACCGGTCAAATCGGAAACAATTCGATGATCAACTAGAAATTTTCTTTCTATCTCTATGGCCATTTCTATCTTCTTGCTAGCACATAAAATCTCTATGACTGCCACGTATAGCTGATACGTCCGGCTCCGACAGGTATCTAGTTGATTGGCTTGTTAGCTGTTTTTGACCCACATACCGCACTTTGACTGAATAATTTATAGTAATAATTTTCTTCGGTACCTCGCCTAGACTGAATGTAGCATACGTGTGCCTATCTTTATCTGATGATCTTAAGAAGTACGTTTCTCCAAACACCTTACTAAGGCTCTTGTAGTTACTTATTGTTTTTTCCGTAACAAACCGATCGCAACTAGGCAAGCTAAACTCTAATAATCCATACTCAAATGTATTAATTGTAACTTTTTGCGAAAAAAACTTACTTTCTTGGCCTACTTCTCTATATGCCCATGAGTTGCCGCTGGTGCTGCATTGGCTATCGTAATAGCGTTCACATTCAATCTTTCTAGTGATTATTTCCTGTCCTGGATATTCAAGAATCACCTCATAGTACCCTTTCTCGGAATCTTGGCATCTATACACATTGCAGTATGAATCACAAGCATACATCCAGTTAAAAACACACCAAGTAAGAAACACAATATAAATCTCATTTTGGCACTCTGACAGCTGGCGCTCGTGTAAGTAGCACTAAATGGTGCTTAATCCATATTTTCTTCTGGGTACACCGACAGAGCGTTACTATAGTGGTCTTCCTCGATGCACTTATTATGCCTAACTAGTACATTTGTGGTATTGGAACATTCCATTTTTTGTTCTGCGGGTGAGGACCTGAGAGCTGGCATCCAGGTAATATACTTCTTCTGACAACCATTCTTCCCCCTCACCCACCATGTGCAATGTTAATTCTAGTTCATCATTCTCAAACATAATTAATTTGGGCTTTCCAGAAGACTCCCAAAATATGATCCGCTTTTCTTCAATACTAAGCACATCGAGTGGAAACTGTGCAGAACACGAATCTTTGCTACCACCCCACTTACCTAAGAACGACTCTGGAATGCCAAGCATACCCTCAGCCATAGTAAAATTAGCGAAAATTATAAATACCACAACTAAAAAGTGTTTCATATTCACCTAAAAAGTGTAACGACGTCATTTACAGCAAACCTCACACTGCAAAATTTATAGCCCATTCGGCCCAGCTTGCTGAGCGTAAAACTAAGCTTTGTTGCCAATAGTCGGGCGCTATTGCCATCCTTGATATTTACTTTTTGGCTTTTTATCAAAAATTCGGCTAAAAACCTTGGATAAAACACCTGAAATAATATCTTCTTTATTAACGGAATTGTTTTTTCGTAATTCTTCCGCCTTATTTTCCAATTCTGCAGCTCCAGAATAATCATTGATTACTCTTCCTTCTTCTGCCTGAACTTGAAGTTCATTAGCTCTAACGTTTTTTTCAAATACATTCATGGACGTTGCACATCCAGAAATAGTTAAAATTGACAATATTAAAATAACTCTTCTCATACCTGATTCAGTAATTTGGGTACTCATAAAATACGCATTTGTTGTAGCTGGTTCGTAGCACTATTTACCTGGCCTTATTCGCCTGTTCACTATTTGGTACATTATTTAGCCGCTGCTTTCATCATCGACAGAGTCCTCCAATGAACATTCACAGGATATCCTTTTACACAAGTAGTAATATCAGTAGTGAACCTGTCAGAGAATGAGTAAAAAAATGATATTCCAGCCCAAAACCTAAGAAAATTATTGGCGCTCGCCATCTAATTTCCTCGCCTGCTTTTAATTGCTCTAAGAGATCTATTATGCCAAACAAAAAAAGGACAAAGCCAGTATAAAGAATATACCTTTAGTTGCTGATTGCATACTTAATTCTTAGTGCATTAATGCTCAATGCAAGCGTTCAACATACAATATGTGCTGTGTAGACTATCTTGCCGAGTTCCGAGAGAGCTGTGTACCCTGCTTTCCTTTGTTACAACCGGAGCACTAGACTTGTACTTCCACGCTTTTTGGGTTCAGAGCCAATGCTAGCTCTTGAAATATACGCTCTTCCACTTGTGAAATGCCGCCTTCAACCATCTCTTTAGGCTCTACAATTACCTTCGGTTTTCGCTTAAAGAGCCCTTTTATAGATAACTTTTTCTCGGCACTAATGATGCATCTCCACGCTGTATCAAAGTTTCCAACCAAAAGTCTTTGTGTTGTGAACGGCTCCGTTGGAGATTCAGAGATAACTTTAGAGCCAATAGATAGCTCTATTTTATTTATATAAATCTTTAACTTTACTTCCATTTCTACTCGGTTACTTAATTATAGCATTTATTCAGACATTTTACTCCGGCTGTATGCCATATTCCTCTGCCATTGGCACTGGCACAAATGAAGCAAAGTCCGAAATTTGGATAACTTTAGGAGAGCCAGAGTTATTTCCGAATATATAATAGAGTTTGATATAGAAAGTACAGCTGGCCATACTTTACATAACGGAACAAGGATACTAAGCATTTACTGGTTGTTTTTTGCCCACTGTATAGCAGCATGCAACCTATCGCCACCCCAAAATATTTCATCTCCAACCATAAACGTTGGAGCTCCAAAAATACCTTTTTTCTTCGCTTGATCTGTGTTTTCTTTTAGCATTTGCTTTGCCAGTGAAGTATTTGCACGTTTAATTTTTGTAAATGACTCTTCATCTGAAAAAGGCAAACATTTTTTCAATATTTCTTCAAGTGAGATGTCAAGATCAAGCTCAAAATTAGCAGCGTATACAGAACGGATAAATTCAGGCACCCACTTTTCACCAGAAAATAAGCAAGCTATTCTTGCAGCTTTTAACCCGTTGCGAGGAAAACTGGTTGGCTTTTTATAGTTCAGGCCATCAGCTTCACATATTCTCTCTAGATCTCTCCACATGTATTTGCCTTTCTCAGGATAAATATTGAAAGGAGAATCATGCCAGCCTTGATTGCTAAATATCGGCCCGAGTAAAAAAGGCTTCCACTCCAAGTGCCCACCTTGCTCGGTCACCATTTTTTCAATCTTCATAGCTACGGGGTAAGAATATGTGCTTCCAAATTCGAACCAGAAATCAATCTTCATAGTTACCCGGCTTACCAATTAAACACAATGCCCAGTACACGGGCGACCGAAGCAGGATCTGGACAATTCCGCCTGCGCTTCTTGCCGATAAGCATACTGCAGTTTGCCAAAGATATGTTGCACGATTTTAGTCGCCGCCCCCTGTTTCTACGGCACCATTAATGGGGTATAAGTCTTGGCTGGAGCTACATCACTGGTTTTATAGTTTTGAGCGCTCTCTATTGTACTAGAAAAGTATAGGACTATTAGAGCCCCAATTACCGGAATAGCCCACACGATTAACAACTGAATAAGCTTTTGAAGAGCCCGTTAATACTAATGGTTCAACTGGGTAAACAGTCATCAAGATTATTATTACAAAGCCTCTTACAACTCCCCATCTATTGAATTAAAAGACTTTTTGAACAAGAAGAGAAAACCCCTTAGCCAAGCCCAAAGCCTGAATAAGGGGTTTTATATTTACTTTTTAGCCAAGCTGTTAAGCGATTCGCCCTGCGCGCAGCCATTCGGCCACACAGAAAGCCAGCTCCAATACCTGATCAGCATTTAAGCGGGGATCACACTGTGTGCGATAACAGCTGGCAAGGTCTGCTTCGGAAATTTTCCATGCGCCGCCGGTGCATTCAGTTACATGTTCACCGGTCATTTCCAAATGAATACCGCCGGGGTGACTGCCCTCAGCCCAATGTACTGAGAAAAAGTCCCGAATTTCACGCAGGATTTTATCGAAGTCTCGGGTTTTGTAACCATTGCCGGCTTTTACGGTGTTACCGTGCATAGGGTCTGTACTCCAGACCACAGAACGGCCCTCCCTTTGTACTGCACGTACAAGTTCTGGAAGCTTATCTCCCAGGGTGTCTGCGCCCATACGGGTAATTAACGTGAGGCGGCCAGCTTCATTCTCAGGATTGAGCTTGTCGATCAAACGCAGCAGCTCATCTGGCTGCATGCCTGGACCGACTTTTACACCAATGGGGTTGCACACTCCTGACAGGAACTCTACATGGGCTCCATCCAGCTGGCGAGTACGCTCACCAATCCACAGCATATGCGCAGAACAGTCATACCATTTGCCGGTGAGGCTGTCGGTACGGGTCAAAGCCTGCTCGTACTCCAGTAGCAGTGCTTCATGCGAGGTATAAAGCACGGTCTCACGAATTGCGGGGGTATTGTCAGAAGTAACACCACATACCGCCATAAATTCCAGGGCTTCCTGTAAACGCTCCGCCAACTGCGCGTATTTATCGCGCTGGGGATTGTTCTTGAGGAAGCTCAAATTCCAGCCGTGTACCTGGTGCAGATCAGCCAGGCCGCCCTGGGCGAAAGCGCGCAGCAGGTTGAGGGTAGCCGCGGATTGGTTATAGGCGGTAACCATGCGCTGGGGATCAGGCTGGCGAGCTTCCGCAGTAAAGTCGATACCATTGATGATATCGCCACGATAACTGGGCAGCTCAATACCATTCACAGTTTCAGTATCTGCGGAGCGCGGCTTGGCATATTGACCTGCCATCCGTGCCACTTTTACTACCGGTAGATTACCGGCGAAAGTGAGTACCACCGCCATTTGCAGTAATACTTTAAAAGTATCGCGGATGCGGTTTGCGTTGAAGTCAGCAAAAGATTCAGCACAGTCGCCGCCCTGTAACAAAAACGCCTTTCCTTCCGCTACCTGGGCCAACTGACGGCGTAGCTCGCGCGCTTCGGCTGCAAATACCAGAGGCGGATGGCCAGCAAGCTGTTTGGCTACCTGGGTAACATCATCGGTGGAGGTATATTTGGGCTGTTGGTGTGCGGTGAAGTTTCGCCAGCTCTGAGGGGTCCAGATTTGGGTGGGGGATTCAGACACTGGGGCTCCTAGCTCAACTTCCATCTTTCACTCTTACTTCTTTAGATAAATCTTAAGGGATGAGCAGTACGCTCACCCCCAAATGTGCCGAATTTACAGCACGCTGGCAACCGCCTTGCAGAAGTATTCCATATTGTTGGAGCTCAAGCCGGCAATACTGATGCGGCTGGAGTCCACCATATAGATGGAATAGTCCTTTTGCAGCTGTTGCACCTGCTCTGGACTAATGCCCAGGAAGGAGAACATGCCTTTCTGCTGGCGGATAAAACCGAAATCGCCTGCGGCTCCGGCAGCCGCCAGACCTTCTACCAAACCTGCGCGCAGCCCGTTGATGCGCTCACGCATCTCGGTAAGCTCCGCTTCCCAGTTCGCTTTCAGGCCTGCATCTGTAAGGATAGATTCCACAACCGCAGCACCGTGGGAAGGTGGCATGGAATAGTTCCCGCGAATTGCACTCAGCATCTGGCTGTGGCCTTTATCGGCACTCTCACCATTGGCATAGATCACCATGGCCAGGCCAACGCGCTCACGGTAAAGGCCGAAGTTTTTGGAGCAGGAAGCAGCTACCAGCATTTCAGGTACAGATTCCGCCATCAGGCGCAGGCCGTAGGCGTCGTCTTCCAGGCTTTCACCGAAACCCTGGTATGCCATATCAATAAACGGAGTGAAACCCTGTTTCTGGGCCATTTCCGCCAATACTTTCCACTGCTCACGGGACAGGTCCGCGCCACAGGGATTGTGGCAACAGGCATGGAACAGGACCACATCGCCTTCGCCCACGTTCTTCAGTGTCTCCACCATTTTGTCGAACTGCAAGCTGCTGGTGGCGCGATCGTAGTAGGGGTAGCTCTTGATACTCAGGCCAGCATTCCCCAACAACGGCACGTGGTTCGCCCAAGTGGGATCGCTCACCCATACGGTAGCTCCTTCCTTGGCGCGGTTGATCAACTCCGCCAAAGCACGCAGGGCGCCGCAACCACCGGGCGTTTGGGCAGAGCGTACGCGGCCACCTACCAGGGCGGGATGTCCGGCGCCTAGTACCAACTCCTGCATCACCGAATTGAAGCCTGGTGTACCGGCTGGGCCGATATAGGCTTTGGTTTCCTCACTTTGTAACAAGCGAGTCTCCGCTTCCTTTACCGCCTGCAAAACCGCGGTGTGGCCGGCTTCATCCTTGTAGACCCCTACCCCAAGGTCGATTTTGCTGGGGTTTTCATCCGCACGATAACTGGCCAATAGACCCAGGATGGGATCTGGCGGGAGGCTGCTTAAATGCTCAAACATCTGAAAACTCCTTTATTTATCCTATTTATTCATCGATCAAGCCGCGCTCGGACCACTCTTTAGCGCGAACCAACAGTTTTTCGATAATGCCATCCAGTTGCTCCCTCTCCTCACTGGAAAGGGAGGCGATCAAATCATTTTCGTATTGCTGCGCAAGCGGCACTATGCGCGCGTAGACTTCCCGCCCCAACTCAGACAAGTTCAACACCTGACGCCGGCGGTCTGCAGGATCTTCGCTGCGGGTGATGTAATCGTTCTTTAGCAGCGAGGAAACAGCCCGGCTGATTGCCACTTTGTCCATGGCCGTTTGCTCTACCAACTCTGCAGCAGAGAGGTCAGGAAAACGCCCGAGGATGGCCATCACCCGCCACGCGGGGATGGTGAGATGGAAGCGTGCACCATAGGCTTGTGAAATGGCGTTACTCACACGGTTTGAGAGTACTGACAGGCGGTATGGCAAGAATTTTTCCAGGCGCAACTCATCCTGCTTTACTGCCGTTTCCGGCGTATTTTGGTTATCAATCATGGCTGCTCTCACACCTGCCTGTCTGGGAATCCGGGTTGTACCAGATGCTCAATTTAACTAACATTGGTTTCAATTGTAACCACTGTACACGCAAATATTGCGCTGGGATTACTTGGAGCACCGGACAAAATTGGTCGCACAGTATAGGGTTTTTTGCGCCATCTTTGTTAACCCAATGCCGGTTAAACGCAAGAAATATGCGCGACACTGTTGCAGAAACGATCAACTTTCCACCTGCCGATAAGCGCCCTGCCCAGCATAAGCGAGGCCGCCCATGAACAAGTGGATACGCTTTCCCCGCATTGAAGGTGAAACCAGCCGCCAAGCCCATGCAGACTTTCCAGCCAATACTTTTGAAAGGGAGATGGGCAAGGAAGGTTTCTTTGGCCCCTGCACCCATTTCTACCACAGCCATCCCCCGACCGGCTGGAGCAAATTTGAGGGACCACTGCGTCCTCATGCTTTTGATGCCACTCAATTGGTCCACAAAGGCAGTAGCCCCTGGGATCAAAAGCCAATTCTACGCAACAACAACAGCCTCGTAGGCCTGTGGACCTGTAGTGACCCAATGGACCACTTGGTGCGTAATGCCGATGGAGACCTGCTGCTCTTCATACATAATGGCAGCGGAGACCTTTACTGCGATTTTGGCCACCTGAGCATTCGTGATGGAGACTACATTGTGCTGCCGCGAGGCACCATGTGGCGTCTGGCTCCCACCCTGGATGAACCTCTGGAATTGTTAATGATCGAGGCAACTGGCGGCCACTTCCAGTTGCCAGATAGGGGCGTTCTTGGCCCGAACGCGATCTTTGATCAGGCGATTCTCGATGTCCCCAAAATTGATGATGGTTTTAAAGCCCAGCAGGGAGACACTGAATGGCGCGTGATCGTAAAAGCCCGCCAGCAGCTCTCTACGATTATTTACCCCTTTAACCCATTGGACGCCAGGGGCTGGACCGGCGATAACCTTGTGGTACGAATTAATTGGCGGGATTTACGCCCACTTATGAGCCACCGCTATCATCTACCACCCTCTGCACACACTACCTTTGTTGGGCCCGGTTTTGTGGTGGCTACCTTTGTACCCCGCCCGCTGGAAAGCGATCCGGGTGCACTCAAGGTACCGTTTTTCCACAATAACGATGATTATGACGAATTGATTTTTTACCATCGCGGCAACTTTTTCAGCCGCGATAATATTCATCCGGGGATGCTTACCTTGCATCCCATGGGATTTACCCATGGACCCCACCCTAAAGCTTTCGCCGTTGGCGCCAAGCGTGCAAGGAAAGAAACCGACGAAGTCGCGGTAATGATCGATAGCCGCACACCGTGGGACATACTGCCTGACGCCCATGCGATAGAGCTGGCAGACTATGTTAATTCATGGAAAAACGAGTGACTCGAGACACGACTGAAAAGTGTTCTTAAAACCGGCAATTTATGTTGCCAAAGCAATAACAACGAAAGAAAGGAAAGAGAATGGATCTTTACGGATATTTCCGCTCCTCAGCGAGTTACCGGGTTCGTATAGGCCTGAACCTGAAAGAACTCGAGTATAACTACCACCCAGTGAACCTGTTAAAAGGTGAGCAGCTGAGTGATAGCTACCAAAGCCTCAACCCGCAGGGGTTAGTGCCCACACTTAACGAGAACGACTTTAGCCTTACCCAGTCTATGGCCATACTGGAGTGGCTGGATGAAGCTTATCCGCAACCGCCCCTCTTACCAAAGGGGCGCGAAAACCGCGCCCACATTCGCGCACTGGCTCACACTATTTCCAGTGATATTCAGCCTGTACAGAATCTGCGCATCCTCAAGTATCTGCAGGCTGAATTTAAGATTAGTGACGAGCAAAAAATACAGTGGATTCAGCACTGGATTCACTTGGGTTTCTCAGCACTGGAACAAGAGCTAGACCCCAAGCCCTTCGCAGCTGGCGATAAACCTGGACTCTTTGAATGCTGCCTATTACCACAAATCTATAGCGCCGAGCGCTTCGGTATGGAAATGAATAACTATCCGAAAATCCAGAAAATCGCCGAAGCCTGTAATGAACTACCGGCGTTTATCGACGCACGTCCGGAAAATCAGCCGGATAGCACTCTCTAGACCCGTTATGTTGTTCATAAGGGCACTTGTTAAAACCAAGCGCCCTTATGCCACTTTACCGATCGCTAAGAACAAGCGCATACCACTTCCAGCGGCTGTCGAGATAGTCATTCTCTGATAAACCCAATTCTCATTACCCATATCTATTGGCAGGCCTAGTTACCGCAAGAGGTCACCATAAATTTTTTTCCAGTTAGGATAACTCATTCATACTTCCAGCTGGTTTGGTAGTTAAATAACTTGTCACGCAGATATTTGATAAGGTATCGAGCTACAATGGAACGCTCACACCGCCTGGGGAAAAAGAGTGTTTTAGTTGGGGTTACCGCTATCAACTGACAGCATAGCCAGGCCCTAACTCATTGATAATAAAGATAATGTCGTAAGGAAGTCACCTAGATGCCCGTTCCCGACAGCTGCGAAATTCACTATAAATATCTCCAAAAGCCAATTTAAAGGAGCTGTATGATCATCAGAAAACTAAGGCTTCAACGCGGGTGGTCTCAAGAACAACTGGCCAGAATAAGCGGGCTCAACATCAGGACTATCCAGAGAATAGAGCGAGGGCAAAACCCTAGCCTTGAATCACGGAAAGCTTTAGCTGCTGTTTTTGAAATCGACTTATCAGAACTACAGGAGAGCGAAGTGAATACAGAGCAGGATATATCCGACAGAGAAAAGCGGGTTATAGAACACGTTCGCGACATTAAGGCATTCTATTCCCACGTAATCACCTATGTACTGGTGATAATTGGTTTGTTCATACTGAACCTGATTACATCGCCAGGTTACTTTTGGGTGCTATGGGCCGCACTTGGCTGGGGCATAGGTTTAATATCTCACGGCATGAGTGTATTTGAGGTATTCAGCTTATTTGGGCCCGAGTGGGAAAAAAAGCAAGTGGAAAAGAGGCTGGGGAAGAAACTCTAACTTTCATTAAAAATACGCACGCTTAAAAAGCCGGAAATTGTGAAGAACTCAACAAAAGTTCAGATATATTCTTTACAGCTTACCGGCGTCATATGTTCTTCATAAGTTGTTCATATAATCCAACTTTAACTACCTATTTCCATAGCAATAAAAAACATTCAACATAAGCGGATACCCCAATGTCGAAGCCCTTCATCAGCAAACTTATTTTGTCAGCTACGACACTGTTAAGCTCTTCAGCTTTTGCTAGCACAATACTGGCCGTAGCAGACCAAGTACAATCCAGCCATCGCATTGATCAGCTTTACTACCTGCAACCCCATAATAGTTATGAGCGCTTAGCCAGTGGGGAAACACTAACTGACTGGCTGGATAAGGGCTTCCGCTCCCTTGAACTGGATGTAGTTGATCACGGCCCATGGCAAGGCAGCAGCCACGGCCCCTATGTCGCCCATGGTCAGAGTGATATCGGCAATCATATGTGTAAAAGTAACGGCGGAGATGATCGTCTGGAAAACTGCCTGGACGACATTAAGGCATGGCTTGCCAATAATGAGCTTGATGCCCCACTGATGCTGTATATTGACATGAAGCCGAATAGCAATTGGTTTGCAGCATGGTATGCGGATGAAATTTATCTGCTGGATCAATATATCAAGCAAGAGTTGGGGGGTCTTCAGTTCAGCTACCAGGATATGGTCAATCACCTTAAACAAAGCTCAACTTCAACGAATTATCGCAGCACATTAAAGAATATCGGCTGGCCTACTATCAGCGAGCTTTTCACTAATGGTAAAAAAGTTCTGGTAATTTTCACTGGGGGGCAATCGGGTAATGTCAATGGTCGTATGGAATCGGCGCTGGATAACTACCCTCTACATGCCTTCCTCTGCCCTGATGTAGATACTGCCGATCCTGAAGAGTTTTCTGGCAATATAGACTCCATGGATTCCAGCAGCTCCCAGAGGATATTTTGCGGTAATGTAAAAGCCGGCGATCATTACCAAATAACAGCCAATGAAGCGGCGAACAGTAAACAATTGATGCATTTGTGGAGCAGCTCTGGCGATTTCAGCAATAGAGATTTTGGCTATTCCTATATCGCGGTTGCACACGGCGCTACCGCTATTGGCATGGATCCAAATACTGTCAATGACACGCCGAGCTATACCAGCCAAGCCATACCCTTTGTCGGTGTGCGAAGAAGCCTACCTGGTTATTTTCGCATCCAGTCCATTCAAAATCCAAATCTCTGTATGAATGTTTCTCAAGGCTATGGCAATGGCTCCAACCTTACTTTGGCCAACTGCAACTCGAGCAACGAACAACAGTTTGTCTACACCGCTGAGGGGCAATTAAGACCTAAAGGCAACAATAAATACTGTGCCGATTACAACTCAGGCTCTGCCGACAATGGTGACAAAATGCACCTTTGGGATTGCGATGGTGGAAACTCAGAAAAATGGCAGGTACAGGAAAACGGGATTATTCAAAATCGCGACAAAGACTGGCAATACTGCATTGATACACCAGGGGCAAGTGCCGACAATGGAGAACAACTTCAAATTTATAAGTGCAACAGCAGTGACACTGGACAGAAATTTTCCCTGAATGCTGTAAATGAATGGAAACAAACAAGCTTTTAAGTGTTGCTTTTTATTCGGACTCTCAGGAGTCAAGAATAAAGTAGAGTATTGTTGCAGTAGGCAAAGGCATCGGTCTTAAGATTGACCAAAGACCGACCGCCTTACAGTATAACTGCCTGTTAACCTGGGTATGCAGAAATCTTTTAACATACCCAATTAAATCAGTAGTCAGTTCAGTTCGCCAGCTTCACACTGCATCCAGTCACCGAAGGTACCGTCACCTGCGGCTATCCAGGTTTCATAGGTAAAGATAAGCTCCGAAATCCCCTTAATGCTAATGGAGAAGTGGAAGCCTTATCATCAATGCCAATACAAGGAGTAGTCGGCATCCAAGTTTGGAAGTTAAGAGATTCACAGGCTCAGACCAGCTGTCCTCGTATAGAAATCCTCACTCAAGTAAGCTCTCCTATCTCCTATATGAAGGGCTCATTTAGTTTGAGTGCAAAAATCCAATCCAGAAGGAGGTTTGTACAATCAATTAAGGCACCCCATCACATCAAGTTGAGGTGCCCTTTCGTACTGCTCAGTTCACGATCAGGTTATGTACAGTAAACATCTCCCATATGTCAAGATTCTTGCGATTTGCATTTGCACCACCGTTTTCTTCAGCAACAATATAGTTACCATGTCGGACATTGAATAAGGAGATCCGATCACCATCCTCCAAACAGCCTGTTCTGTCCGTATGATTAATTAATTTAAATGTTTCCCAGCTATATCTGGCAGAAACGGCTACATCAAGTGCTCCCCATTCTTGGGCACCATAATAATAACCATCGGTGGTTTGCAGCCACACATCGTCACCATCGACAAAGCAGCCCTGCTGGTTGCTATTACCGCTGAGAATAATAGTCTCATGGCTTCCGATTGTTGAAGCATTGGCATTGACTGTTTGCCCACTACCACCATTATTAGTTGCGGTCAAATATTTACCATGGTGGCCCCTTAAAGCAATTTTCATTGATTTAACCGCGGGTTTACCAATAGCTATATAGCCCACTACGGCTTGCAGATTTTCTCCTTTTTCTTTGTGGGCCTCTTGCACCATTAAACTAATGTCAAAAGAACCTGTTTGTTTATCCTTGATACGAGTACCAATTGTTTCATTCATATTCTTGCCTTGCACTTGGCTTACTAGGAAGTAATCCTGTAAATCAATACCTACGGTTTGAAACTCAGGGGTACCAGTTAGATTATCTTCCAGCAATACAGCATCCACATGAATTTCAGCGCCATTAGCTGTTGTATAAGTGCCGGCTTCCATCACCACATAATGCAGAGTTTCAGGCAAGTGAACACCATCATTCCATGAAAATTCTGCTACCCGAACCTCAAAACTATTGGAGGTTATATTGCGAATTTCAGTCGTAACAGGGTCGGGACCGGCGATACCAATGACAGAAGTGAATACCACGGGGTTGGTATAGCTAAAATCCAGCTGAACTGTGGTCCATTCGTGGTCTACGGCATAGACTTTATCCGCTTCCCCTCCAACAAAACGTCGATTCTGAAAATGCACCACATCGATTTGCTCGCCGCCGTGGTCAGTTTCAGTATCCAAAGATTGCTCCTCCACATTCAGCAGAAAGCACTCGCCGTTAGCGTCTTCCGATATTTGTGAAATAATTGGATCAGAACCATGGTAGCTCACATTTTGATGTAGAAGAATATCATTGGAGCTTTCACAGTTACCTTGGCCTGTACGAGTCAAATTACTAGTTACATCATTTACCTGGTAACCACGTACAGATGCCGTTTCTATGGTAGATGAGCTATTGGCACCCGCCAGATTCCACATTTCCTGGTCGGTTAAATCATCAACATTGGCTTCCCAACTGTAACCCAGTGTTTTTCCGTCTACCTCGAGAGTAGTTTCCCATACATGTCGCTTATCTGCCCAACTCCAACGCCACTTGCTCTGGATCTTGGCTTGTGAAACTGTGAATATAAAATTACTAAAATCTCCATGAGTCTGAGTATTACCAACAACGGTTGCCCAAACCTGCTCGTCGTCATTGCAGCTGAAAATCTCTATAGTTTTTCCGTGATCTATAAAGGTTTTTGTATCCTGGCAATGACGATAGACAGCTACGTAACCTTCCCCTTCTCTTGCAAATAACCAGTTATTGAAGCTGGATGTTTCATCAAACATATCAGCTGGCCAAGTTAAATTAACTGATTCCGTAACAAAGTCATCAATCGGTAGAAAATCCGTGGCGTTACCTACGCCATCCATAAAGCGCAACTCCATAGCCGGCTTGTACAAAACCAGAGCCACATTCTTGTTTTGCTTGATATAGGGCAAGTTCGTATTCATCATATTCTGGCCACCAGCTTTCCAACCACCATTTCCCGCTCCTGAACGTGTGGTAACCTGAAGCGTGCCGGTTGTGGCAACCCAAGGCTGTTGTTGCCAACCGGCATTGCCCGCATGGTAATCTTGGTAAGAGCTCAACTGCACTACACCATGGCGATAGAGATCCAAGGTTTTTTCTGAAATTATAGAACTGGTAGTAAAAGGCGCACTGGTCTCCGTAAGCAGGACTCCAGACATATCCACCAAATCATCTGCTAGATTAGATTCCACGATAATATCTTCAAAAAAGAAATTTAATCCGGCAACAGGCGTCAGGTAGTATTCCAACATTTCGTCAAGCAGTTCAGGGTGAGCATAAGCACCAGCAGATTGGGAAAAAATAAGCTTATCTTGCAAATCTAGACCTGCCCACACCGAATCCACCTCAGTGATGGGGTGGCCTGAGTAATAGCTGATATTGACCTCGCCACTTAGTTTTTCCAGACGATTATAAGCAACACTGCTAACATCAAGGCTAGTCATGGCAAATATATCTATATGGTTACCAGCGGTAAATTCCTGTGGACCCATGCCGGTGACTAAAGCCATATACTCTGAGAAGCTATTTTTCATAGTGTTTACTCCTCCATAGCTTCCCGCATAGGACCTTGAATCTGCAGCCGTTGCAGCGCCAAGATCATTTGTCACCATAGCTATATCATTGAGAAATATTAATGCGACCTGCCCGGCTAGCTCCTTAATCTCCTGATCCTTGGCATAGTCGTAAAGATTTAATAGCGCGGATATCGAAAATCCACTATAGGTATTTGAAGTAGACTCATAAACACCATATCGTCTTTTAACTTCTAAATAACGTATAAGGCGCTCTTTGATTTTCTCTGGCCCGCCCCCAATATTCCATCCCTCCATTTCCCATAACAACCAGCTAGTGGAAAGCCACATAAGCACATGATTTTCAGAGGTATACACACGTACTTGCTCGGTGTCTTCGTCCTGCCAATAAGGGAGCTTACTAATTTCATTTAGAATCAAGTCATCGTACTCATCACTCTCCGCCAACACACGAATATATAGAATCAACTGCATGTCTGGATTTTTATAAGCATGCTTGCCCGGAGTGAAAAGTTCTGTTAATCGCTGAGCCAATGCTGCCCTATCCAAGGGCAAACCAAGATAAGCCCTGAGAACCATGTGGTCATTATTTGGCTCCTCTCTCGCTGAATCGAAAACTCGCTCTATATAGGCCGCCTGGCGCTCACGAAAGGCTGCTAGATAGGCTGGGTATGATCCAGTATCGTAGTCTGCTAAAGTCCACGGCTGTGCGCCATCTTCAGAGTTTCGGGGCCCCGTGCTAAACCAATCAGATATATCGACATCAAGGCCAAAATAATTTAGTGCAGTAACTGAGTTATCAGCTACCCCAAAGAAAAAATCAAGTGACCCCTCAACTGAATTTGTCAGGCCATCATATAGCCATTCACCAGTGTCTACTAAGAATCCTACAGAGGCAGTTGCGGCATCCTCTACTGTAGTAACCACATCTTCGATAGTTTCTTCAGCACTCTCCTCAACTTTATCCCAGGTTTCAGCAATCCAGCTTGTGAAATTATCCCATATGCCTGCATGAGCGTACGTGGGCATAATTAGGCTAAATAGAAGCATGATATACACGATATACAGGCCGGCTCTCTTAAAATTCATAACTAAATCCTAAATTTAATTTTTTTGATAAAAGGATATGCCGAACAAGATCTCCCGCCCTTAACACCGAATAAAAATAATTAATGAGAAAGTTAATTATCAATAGAGCATTACATTTCCTATGAAAAAACATCTAAACCCTGATGCAATAGATATGTAACCTAAAGAGACCCCAATGGCACAAAAATAATATTAACTTAAGCCGGCCAGCTCAAATATAACAAAAAAATAGAGAATAAATAATTTCATCCTAATATTAAAAATAATATTGGTATAAAAACAACAACATACATAAAAATATAACGGATTGAATCTTTTAAAGTAAAGAGCTGGTAATAGATTATTGTTTCAAATTTTACAACAACCGGTTTCTAATTAACGAACAATATATCAACCTATCAGTTATTCATCTGCTGACTTGTGCCATTAAATAGAATTAAACTTATCTAAAGCGACATTAGAAAGATTGAAGCTCAAGGAGGTCCGCACATAATTCCGCAATGTCTTTACCGGTCGCGAAGGCTGCAAATGATAGCCATCGGAATGGTCGCAGCCCTTTACAAAATTTACAAAACAATAGCTGTGGGCGTTATGATTCGAACTACAGGGATAACAAAGCGACTCACCATCTAGGTTTAATATTTAAGCTTTAATAAAATAACCGAAAGGAATCACTTCTTAGCAACCCGGCAACTTTGTGGCTTTGTGGCTTTGTGGCTTTGTGGCTTTGTGGCTTTGTATAATACTTAAATGGATAGTAATGATACAAGAAAATTATCTGCTTCCGCACAGAAAGAAAATACCAAGCTGTCGTAAAGCTGTTTCAGGAAATTCAGGTCGGGATGAGCTCTTTCTAAAAAATAATTTTTCCTTGAAATCGGGCAAGTTTGTATGTGGCAGGCTTATCCCATAGGATAGGTCTTGAAGGCTACAGTTATTAGGTCTTGCTAGGCAACGTTCACCCACAAGAGTTGCGCTTTACAACTGTAACCGTCAAGGTAAGAAATTACTCAGGAACGCATTAAAGGAGATCGCTCCACTTTAGTATATCGTGATTCCGCATATGCTAATGAAGTGCGCCTACTGGGTAAGCTACTGCCTATTTTGCAACTTATAAATAAATTTATCTGCCAGTGAATATACCGAGGACGGATTCGCTCCAGTGACCAGCTCTCTGTCTTCGATTACTTGCGACATTGAGGGCACACGAAAATTACTTACTTTAAGACCAGCCTCTCTTGCTTTCTCTGCAACGTAATACTCTAGGCGACTGCCTTTTAAATAAAGAAAGTTCTCAAGAATTAGCTCTTCAGACTTGTTACCCAGTGTAATGTTGTATCCTTTGTAAATGAAGTTATTTTTTTGTTCTTCACTTAGGGGGATAAATGGATCATAGATACCTTCCATTGCTGTCAACAACACTATCGGAGCATGGCAAATTATAGCAGTCGGCTTTTGGGTTTCATGGAAATATGTTAAGATACTCCCCAGCTCCTCGCTAAACAGAAGATCTGTTTTTGGCGCATGACCTCCCGGAATATAGATTCCATCATATTTTTCTAAAGATTTTGATTGTGTCAATGACTCCAGCGTGAGCAAAGGTTTTTCAGTAAGTTGCTGCTGCTCCATTTTGTATTCAACATCATCTAGAAAAGCAGATACTTCGTCATTTGCGTAACGATTAGCAAACTTGAGCCTACCGAAATATTTCATTGCTGTAGCGATATCTTTTAAGCGCTCCTCCTCGGCTTTTATCTTAGGGTTTAAAGTGTACTGAGGCCAATTTGATACCACTGATGCTTTATAAAAATACATTTGCAAGCCAAAACCATCAATTACAGGAGTTTTCCCTTTTGGTGTGGCAATATCAAATTCATATCCATTAGCTTCCAGCTGCCTCAAGGTTTCTGATAGCTCACTCACAAAATACCCAGATTCGACTACACCACCATTTTTTAGGGTCAAATGGTCAGCTGCTGAAACGACAACAAGCACTTTTCCATTGCTAGCATAGGCATTTAAACTTAAAAGAACAGCCACGCAGATATATAATACTTTTTTCAAAATAAAACCCAACTCTTTATTGTTGAGGTTAGAAAACCTGTTTATTTTAGGTTGCGCCCCACAAAAGCGCATTGCGCCTATCTAGAATTGGCTATTGGCAGTTAGGAAATCCATACCAAGTACTATATTGGGGTGCAAATTTACTAGGGGCGGCCTGTTTGATTATGCTTTATTAGCAGCAGTGTCGATAATGGCCTTTTCGATGAAAATATCCGTATTTCCCTTCCATTAACTCATTAGTCGTATTTAAAATCTGCTTATAAAGCACCTAATTATTACTTATCGTAACATCAAGGAAGGCGGGCTCTTGGCTTTTTCTACCAGAATGATCCACCGCAATGACTTTATAGCGGTAGTTTTTCCCCAACTCTAAACCTGAATCTTTGTATGAAGGTTCCCGGGTATTTACAAGCAATTCGTCATCACGAGATAACTCGTAATGGAGCACACCGTCATTTTCAATAGTGTGATTCCAGGAGAGAAACACTTGCATTCCATCTATCCTATATTTAAAGCCACTAACCTTTGCGGGTGGTGGATGATCTCCAAACTTGCAAGGTACAATATCTCTGCCTAAGCCATCTGTACACTGATCAATATTTTTGTCGGTTTTACCTGATGCATTCCAATTTTTTGATATTCCGCCAGTGCACATATTATCTGCACAAAAGGGCATATCATAATTGAGGCAAGTTCTGCAATTTTCAAACCCAAAATTATCTACAAAAGGCAACACAGACTTATCGACTGCGGGGAAATAATTACAGACTGTGACATGTGCGCCATCATTATATGCAGGATCATCAACACCATTGATACTGTCACACTCAGCAACCGCACATCCAACATAGCGAGTTTCCCCATAGCAGACTTGAGCCCAATGTCCACAGGTGTCATCGTGACACTGCCCAGTCTCCCAATTATATGCATAGCTCTCATCATACCAAGCCTGAACCGCTCCAGCCCATTGCTCGGCATTATATTGAGATGCTGGAGGGTTGGTAAAATGAATGGCTACATTCTCACCAATTTCAACGTAACCCCCGGGCAATACAAAAGATACTTCACTTTTTACTTTATCAAAAGAGTCTCTAATACCTGCAGAGTCGCCTAGATGTCCAAAATAGCAGGCCGATGCCCGCTCCTTCGCCATCTTAGCCAAGGCATTATCCCAAAAAAGAGTTTGCATATTTCCAGCAGTTTTAGGCCCTTCTCCTTCTCCAGATTGACCACTGGCACACCGCTGACGAAGGTGATTATGCCTATCAAGCATTTCCCGCTTTTGATCCAGTGAAAGCTCAAAAGGGCCAGACCCATTGGGGTCTGCAGTCACTATAGAAAATGTAACAGATTGCTGAGCACCATCTGTTAACTGGAAATTAACAGTATCTTTTACTGAGTCATCACTTTTTATACTATCCGCCTTATCATTAAGGATATATTCCCAATCACCACTATTGGTAATGTTAAAATTACCATAAGTGCTTTCTATATTTTTCTCTGAAAAGCTCGGCGTATTACCATCGACATCATGCAGCGACAAAATGCCATTGGCACTTTCCCTGCTCCCTACAATTAATGTCGCCAGGGGGGAGTCTGGTTCGAAAGTATAGGCATCATCGGCACCTGTTACTTCGATAACAATCACTGTAAAGTCATTTCCAGCTCCCACAGCTATTGAAAATTCATCGGTAGCAAGTTCATTTTCACTAAGCGGATCAGAAAGATTACTATCCAAAGTATATGCCCAGGTGCCATCTGAGAGAACTTGGAGGCGACCGTATTTCCCCCACTCATTAACTTCCTCAAAAATTCTATTTGGGTTTGTACTATCAATCAGTATGCCAGTAGCAGACTTTACATTATCTTCACTAACGTAACCTTCCCCACCACTAATGACCCCATGGTTTGGGTCTGGATCTGGATCTGGATCTGGGCCTGGATCTGGGCCTGGGCCTGGATCTGGGTTAGGCCCAGTATTACCACCATTGTTAGTTACCTCTGGATTACTGTTTTTGTTGTCACTAGAACCACCACTACAGGCAACTACGAAAACAGACAAAACAATAACTATTAGAAGCTTAGAGAGCTGGTTCATATTATTCTCTACAGATCCAATCACACTTATTTTGGAATAAAATTGTAAGAGCATTTTTTTTATTTTATGAACTCGGTCAAATATTATTGTTTCTATATTGAGCACCTGAAGTTTCCAAATTGCGAACAATTGACTTTTTCCTTTTTTAAGCATCATTTATCAACTATTGGGAGCCAAGTAAGGATTTCTTAGTTTTGACTCATTACAAGTAGCCCTACAGTAAGTAGTCCCCGCAACACATATCTTTACTGGCTGATCAAGAGAGTAAAACCCTCTAAAACATGAAAAGAAGCTTTTAGTATTTTGTTAAATACCAGCCTGCTTCGCTTCTTACTGTTACGCACTTATTGGCATAGACCTAAAAACCTATAACAATAGATGAGCCCCCCTGTCAGGGTAAGGCAATTATCGAATGGGTTGGGTAAGGAAAATTATTTAAATACTAATGCACAAAGTACATGACATCTCGGCATTATTAGTTAGTAGACTCTTACTACAAAATCCAACTTATCTTCTTGACTTACATCAACTTCCACCTCATTTTTCGCATGAAGTAATCCCTCTAACGATACGTCAATAATATTCATCATAACGATCCAAGAAATTGGTGGGCACCAATATCATATATAGATATAGTGCTTAAAAGGATCAAATAATGGGATAGAAATGTACGAGGTAGTACTGTTTTTGCATTTACTAGGTGCAACTGTTTGGACTGGAGGGCATCTGGTGCTGGCATGCACAATCCTCCCTTCCGCCCTAAGAAGTCAGGATATAGAATTTATCTCAAGGTTTGAAAGCAGCTATGAGAAAATTGGTATCCCCGCCCTTCTTCTACAGATTCTTTCCGGTATCTATCTAGCCTTTAGCCTCTTACCCGATATATCCCAGTGGTTTAACTTCTCAAATCCGGTTTCGAGGCTTATTTCATATAAGCTAATCATATTGGGCCTTACATTCCTCCTTGCTATTGACGCAAGGCTCAGGATTATTCCGAACCTGTCCACCAGAAACCTGAAGGCTCTCGCTTATCATATAATTCCAGTAACACTTCTCTCCGTTCTATTTGTATATGTAGGAATTTCCTTCAGAACAGGCTGGCTATATTAAAATGAATTCTCCACTATCATTTATTGGCTCAACCAACTGACCAGCTACTCTGCATAAATACAGCTAATCACCTACTTATTAGGCTTCTACAAAATAAAACTCCAGTTAGGTAAAGAGGGCTGCTTAACAGCAACCCTCACACCCAATCAATTAAACATACAAATAATGGATTTTAGATCAATTGAAATCAACGAAACGGATTAAAAAACTTCTTCCAAATGCTTTAAAAATGGTACCACGGTCTGATCTCTAACTTCTGGGTACATATCTCGATCGATAGTAATATGGTCCAAATTGACCCAACTTTGAGCATACCAACCTAGATTGATATCTTCTGCTGTATAGACAAAAGAGTGCACCCCTGTAAATTCAATAACTTCATCACCGCCTGCCAGTTGACGGATATATAAATTGTCTTTATAGGGGAACTGAGCATTGAGATCAGTATAGTAGCTCAAATAAGTTGAGTTTTCCGGGTTACGGAAAAAAGAAGAAGTTACTCCCATTTCATTCTGATCCCATTTACAGACTCCATCAAAACTATGAACAATGGTTCGAATGTTACGAAAGTCCGGATCATTACGCAGAGCCTTTGCCAAGCGCATTGCTAAACAACCACCTCTGGATGACCCCGCCAAGTAGATGCTTTCAAGATTGGAAGCATAAGCTTTGGACTTTAACCAATTAAGGTAGGCACTTTCTATACGAGATTTCTCACCACTACTCACCAAATAGTTAAATTGTGCATCAAAAGCTACGGCAAAGAAGGTATCATCTTCTGGAAAATGCTCTGAATCTAGAACCTGCCGGGCAAGGGAGCGGCCATCTATGTTTCGGGAACAGGATTTTTCTGAGATACCACAGTTTCTTTTGTAGTTATCCCCCTGCCCTGTTACTGCACTTTCAGAACCGTATCCCGGAGGCTGTTGTCCTGCTGCAATAAATACCAAGTTCCGCACATCTTCTCGCGCTGGCTGCCTCAACCTTGCAATCTGAGTGTATAGCTGATGAGTATTACTGACACCTTCTTGCTCCCAAGCAAGATACTCAGTTTGAGTATCCTGCCGGGTGCACCAAAAATTATGACAATAGCGGACACGCTCCAAGTTCACCGATAAATCTGATTTAGGCTCAAACGCCTTTGCTTGAAAAGCTCCAAAAAGAATCACCCAATGAGCTAAAAACCTTATTATTTGATTATTCATTTTTCACCATTTTCAACATGATCATTCTTATATTTAGAAGGTAAAACCTCCTATCCAATCAAATAAATCAACCCCTTATCTGACCGCGCATGATTTTAACAGCCAAAATGCCACCAAACAGAGAAATCAATAAAAAAATAAATCTTAAATTTTCAAATAAACAAAGACCAACTCCAAAACGAAAAAAACACAACAAGAAACAAGTAAGTAACAAATTGATAAGCAGCCATCAGCAATTGCCACTACTTAAAGCGCTCTTAAATTAGTCAAAATATTTATAAAAATTATCGATTTTTATAGGAAAACATGGTCACCAGCCAACCCTCAAGAAAATCGACCATCATGTAAATAATTATATTTTTAAGTGTTGACTTATTTTTTTCCCAATCTTCAAGAAGAGAGTAAAAGCAGCGGACTGCGCTCCGATAGGTATCGTCGCGCGGCTTTCTGACCTTAATTACAATGGTAACATGCAACACGAACATCTTAATTGATAGCAAGGTAGTGTAATGGGTGTCAACTCGTACATCATTATTGAAAATTGAATCTAGTTGCACTATGCCCAAGTAATCCCAGCTGGCAGCTCATAGCAACTATATTCCAAGTGTATCACTCTGCGGCGCTTAGGACATAAAGCTCTATCTGAGGCGTGAAGAATATGAGGATACATAATTAATGCAGAACCGGATTTTACCTCACAAGCAATCGGATTATGCAGTTTAACATATTTATATATTTCATCTTGCTGAAAAATCCCATATTGATGACTGCCAGGAATAAGCTTCAAGCAGCCATTACTGGCATCAGTATCATCCAGATGAATACGGATCGTAATCATTTGTTCAAGAACATGTAGAGGAGGCTGCACATGGTGAGCTCCATCCTTAACACTCCAAGGGCCCCATCCAGACTTAGTAAATTTTGAAGAGACCGCTACAGTCTTATCCTGATGCCAAGTGACAAGCCAGTTACACTTCTCATGCTTATCAAACAGGATACTCCTTACCAATCGAGGACGCTGAATTAAGTATTTCTGCGCTAAATTTACAATCAAGTCCGATGTAGCCAAGGCCGCTATAGAGCTATACTTTTTCTCTACATTGCGTATGCCTCCAGTTCCCCTAGCAAGCTTTAAATCTTCAAACTCATTTTGAAGAACCTCAAGCTGGCTTTTCGGAAGAATGTCATTAATTAAAGAATACCCTTTTTCCAAACCGATCATTATTTAACAACCCAAAAACGAGACTGGATTTTATGTACTTTTCACCCAACGGGCGAGTAAAAAGTTATCGATCAGAAAGTGCTTCCTTGCTGGAATTTCTATTTCCAGAAACTTTCATATAGGTTTCCCCCATTTTCGCATAGACACTACCCATATTTTGTGGTTTAGACTTTTAAGTTCTTCTTTTTTCAACCCCTTATGCATGAGGAATTGTTCCACATTTCATATTACCTACCAAGCAACCCACCCCTTAGTAGTATATGGTACTGACACTGCTGCATTCGAAGCACCAATGTAACTTCCTCTAGGTCAAGGCGAACAAAAAGGTGCTCTATGTCACACTTTTAACGTGGAATCCGTGCTAAATTCAGCCCATTCAAGTCGAGGTCAGCTTGATTGATTGCCGATCCGTTTTACGGTGGCTTTCGCGCTGTATGGTAGTAACAATCCAATCTATATTGATATGTGCCAGATAAGACTCAATACCCATCAGCAGACAATAAGCAGTGTGCCCTCCACAACAAGAAGTAAATATTTACTTACAAATTACACCTTAATGTAAAAGTAAGAATGTGACGTTATGGTGAGAAATCCCAGAAATTTATCGTCACTAGAATTAGGTAGTAGGACTATTTTTATACAGTTAAAGGTTGCGGGTTAAGTTTTGTAAATTTCTCGGTGTGCTCTCTGTTGGCAAATGCCCACACCGACCTAAATTAATTTCTGGCTTGGCACAAGCCACCTGTGAAAAAGTTGAAGCTGTTAAGGGATGGTATAAAAAATCTACCAGAGATGAATATACGGATGAAACCATAACTACGTAAATCCTCTTGCTGAATGAAGTTAGCATTCAGCCAAGTGCTCCAATACCAAGAGCATGGAGAGGAGAAAAAGAGAGCTCTAGTAGTAGAAAATATTTGCGTAATGATATCCAGGTTTCTGCGAAAAAATGAACATGTATCTCCTGCCATCGCGAGATCACTGTTCTCACATTGAGCTTTCGTGATTTTTCGACTCAATGTATTAGCTGGCCTACGGATAAGACTTCAGCCGAGGGCCTGGCTACAAGAGATTTAATAGCTGACTTTTTCCACAACGAAGAGATTTATTTAGATGAGCACTGACAAAAGCAATGACTCCACACCTTTTCTAGCAGGCATGAGCGCTGGTGAGCAGCAATCATCTCTCTCGAATTCAGGCGCCAAATCAGTGCTTGGTGAGGGTATCAATTTTCGCGGTGAGTTGATCGGCACCGAAGATCTACATGTAGAAGGCACTGTAGACGGTACTGTAATTATGGTTGGCCACAACCTTTCTGTTGGTACCGGCGGCGCAGTGACTGCAAATATCCACGCGAAAAATATTGTTGTTGAAGGCACACTGGATGGCGACGCACTTGCCGATGAATTAATTGAAATCCGAAATACTGCTCAGGTAAATGGCAACCTGATTGCCCCTCGGATCAAACTCGACGACGGTGGTAAGTTCCGCGGCTCTATGGATATGGTAGATACCGACTCCGAAATGAAAGAACGTCACAAGGAATTCTCAGACCGATTGGTGCACCCAGACCTGCCGGCAACTGAAGATAAGCCTGCAAATCGTTCCCAGAACAATTCCTCCTACACTTCTAGCAGCTCAACCGCGAGTGATTCATCCCGTCTATCCGATACCAGCGACTATCTGTTCGGTACCAAGGAAACTGAAGAGGAAACAGAGGAGAGCTGAGTTAACTTCCTCAGTTGATCCTCCATACGAGCCCCGGCTATTGCCGGGGCTCTAGCTTTTGGTGTGAAAGTATGTTGCAGCATCATTCGTTTGGTATTGCCGCCTTGGTGGACGAGGTGATTCAACCAGGTGGTAAAGTATTGGATTTAGGGTGTCTCTCATTTGGCACTACACAAACCTTTTTGGAACTATCCTGCCAGACATTTATTGAGGATTTACGTAGCCTGCTGCTTGAGATCCACTCATTTGACCAGCAGACACGAACCACAAGGTTAACTAAACACCTGACTAGAAAGCCGCAACGGATAAAACTTGATGTCGTGCTCTGCTGGGACCTTTTCAACTTTATGGAACCCGAGCTTATTGCACAATTAATTGAGGAAATCCGACCTCACTTAAAAGCTGGCACCATCTTCCATACTATGCTGTACACCGGCACAATGCCTAAAGCACCCGCTGACTTTAAGCGTTTGTCCGGCTTCACTTTTAACTCAGAGCCCCTAGCACTGCCGGAGCCATTACCCTCATATCGATACTCGTCGCTCAACCTGATGAAAACCATGGGTAACTTTTCTCTGCGCTCCTCTCTCCTGCATAGAAAAGGCATGCGTAAAGATCTTATCGAGCTGATGTTTGAATACGGTAATGTAAAGTCACAAAACGCTGTACGTGCGGGGGGAACCTCAGCAGCAATCTCCGCCTTTAGACAAACAAGCCTTACCGAACTCCCTTTGACAGCTCTTGATCAAGCATTAATGCACACCAAGCGCTCTCCCGTCAGTAAAGCTCTGGACGTAGGGAAGAAAGCCGGAAGGAATATGCAGCACCTCCAGCGTGAGGTGGGTGAACTGTTTATTTCAGATCTCTATTCCGCAATTCTCTGGCAATGTAGCCGCAAGGTACCCTTTAATAGCGCGGTACAGGCGGCATTACGACAGGCCACCCTACCTGAAAACCTGGATTGTATTTTGCTCTGGGATCTCCTGAATTTCTTTTCCACTGAACAAATTCAGTTAATCACACATACGCTATATCAGTATCTCAGCAATAACGGTGTGATGCATTTTCTGTTGTTCAAGCAAGAGCAACTTCCAGTTAATTGTGGTGTTTTCGAGATTCAGCCATCAGGCCTTGTTGGAACCTATATCCAACCAGCTGGAAATAAGCAGACAAAGTTCCGCACTATTACCGATGTAGTGAAAGCTCTACCACAAATGAAAGTTCTAAGTCAGGGCACAGGGAGAATACCCAACGGGCCCTTTTATCACGAAATAACAATGCAGAAAGTTGTAAAGGATCAATAATGACCCAGTTTTTCTACCACTGGTTGACTAAGTTATCTCCTGAGCAGGTAACAGACACCTTTCTTATAGTTATGCTTGCCCTTGGCACTATAGCCTTGATCCTTTACCCATTTGGCAAGTTTCCACGCTTCGTAAAAGAAACTCCATCTCTACTGACCGCTCTTGGTATTCTGGGCACCTTTATCGGTATTATTCTTGGTATCTATGGTTTTGACCTTGCTGATATCGACACCTCGATTTCAGAACTTATGCAAGGTCTGGAAACCGCCTTTATGACAAGTATCTTAGGCCTTTTCCTCTCGCTGGTCTTGCGCACTATTTTCCAAATATTTAGCAAAGATCAGCCAGCCAGAGCCACTGCAGATGATATTTTACAAGCGATCAATGACCAGCGACAGGATTTGACAAAGTTTCAACACAGTATTAGCGAAGAGGTTTTACAGTCACTAACTTCAGTTGTGGAGAAGTTTAATCAGGGACTGAACGCACAAATGGGTGATAATCTGCAGCAGTTTACTCAACAGCTGGAGGCTGTATCCCCTGCCCTGCAAGCATTAATCGATCAGCATGAGCAACACGCCGAGCTTGCTGCGATCTACCGTGAGCAAACCACATCCCTACTGATTGAGATTAACGGTGCACAAGAGAACCTTTTGCAGCTGCACCAACGTATTACTGAATTACCGGAGATCTTTAACGTTATTCCTTCGCTGGTTGAACAGCAGCGCACTCACTCCGAGCAAATCTCTGTCATGCTTAATGAACAGCAGGCATCCATTGAAGTACTGCAGCAATCTATTCCAGATATCGCACCTAAGTTTGAGTCTATTACCCAAGGAATAGAAAAAGCGAATCAGCAGTTAGGCACTCAAGTTCAACACCTAATCTCCCTGAGTGAAACCCAGGCTAAGGTTTTTGAGCAGAGGACGAATAAGGTCGTTGCTCTCACCGATGTCCTTACTAGTATCGACCCAAAACATTTTTCCAACATTATACAAGAGACTGCAAACAGCCATCGTGAATCAATGGTTGAACTCGCACAACTTATCGCCAAGACTCACCAACAGATGATTACTGAGTTATCCCAGGTGATCACTCGTGATTTGACCAATGCAGACGTAAGCATCAAACGTCAGTATGAGCTACTGGATCAACGCTTACATAGCGAAGTCGAGAGTGTAATGGCTGCGATGGGTGATGCGCTAGGCACCCTGAGTGGTGAGTTCTCAAGGGATTTCCGCCAGTTAATCCAGCAAATGAAACGTATCGACAGTCAAGTGAAGCAGGTCGTCGGAGAGGAGCATGTTTGAGAGTGCCCACTCCAACAGCGAATCCAGCGAGAGCCAGTGGATCAGCCTATCCGATATGATGGCAGGCCTGATGATGGTATTTCTCTGTATTGCTGTCTTCGTAATGCGCTCCTTAATAGATGAACGCGCTAAGATTCGAGAGCTTGCAGAGTCTTATCGCGATACTCAACTTGCAATCTACCAAACCCTGCAACAGGAGTTTGCTAACGACCTGGATCACTGGGGAGCCTCCCTGGATAAGCAAACCCTCGCCATTTCATTTAATAATAGTGATGCCCTGTTTAAAGCGGGGGATTTCACTCTGAGTGACAATGCCCGAGAGATTATGTCCTCATTTGTACCCAGGTATATTGCTGCCCTGACTCCATATATGGACTCTATTGCCGCAATCCAAATAGAGGGACACACAAGCTCTGAGTGGGGTGAACAATCTGAACCAGAAGAAGGTTACTTTCATAATTTGCGTCTGTCACAGCAGCGATCAAGAGCGGTGATGCAGTATGCCCACTCGCTGCTACCACCGACTCAAGCGGTACTAGTCCGCGCAAAAGTTGCGGCCGTAGGCTATTCCTCTGCTCGGCCTGTACTCAATGCTAATGGTATAGAAGATCCGGATCGCTCTCGCAGAGTGGCATTCCGGGTAGTACGTGACTCTGAAAGCCATATCCTGCAAATTCTTGAGGAAGCTTTGTGAAGCCAACCAACCTCCAGCCTATTCATAAACACCAAACACAAGAGCCGCGGCACGGCTTCACGCCTATGAAAGCTACATCATGTCAACCGGAGAGTAGCGATCACGGAATTCCCGCCGACAGTCCCCTATTGAAAGTACCGACGAATACTCCAAGTCGGAACAGTTTGGCAGAAGCTATCAGCTCTGGTATTCAGCTGGACTACTCAGACCTGGATAGCCTCACCTGTGGCTGGCGCTACCGTAACATTCCGGTATTTGTATTTGGCCTTGAAGAAAGCCCTTCTACGCAGGGGCATTCTTTTGGGCAAATCCATATAACCCCTAAATGCCCATCGCTAAGCAATTACCAAGGTTCACTTTGGGCGAGTAGCGACTACACTGCTGCACAAAAAGTTTTTCCACAAGATGAACTAAAGCCCTGCACCCACTGCCTGCGCCACCTCTATAGCCTGGATATTCCTGAACTTGTGCGTAAGGACCGTTTTGGAACTGTTACCGATATCGACTGGTTAATCTTTGCAAGATACTTTGCCAGCTCCATTTTCGATCAATATCCCCTCTACTGGCGAAACGGCGAACGTCCACAGAAAGTAAATTCACTCTTTAATGCTGACAACCCAAAGTATGCTTGTTCAATATGTCAGTGCCATATAAAAACCAGCGGCTGGGCACTAAATCCAGAGTTGGCTGAACGCAGTGGTCTACCCAAAGAGATCTGTCTGCTATGTGCAGAGCGACGCGCACGTGCAGTAATAATAGCATCTCCACAAGCGGCTCTCCGAGCAGCGACACTACGCTACGAATCCCTTACGAAACAGCTAGGCAGTGAACCCCAGGCTTCATGGGCGATTGCCGAGCAGGTAGTCCCTGCTTCCTGGCTGCCTCTTGTACAGAAACTAAAAACCCTGATGGGGCCACCCAAAGTCTTTCAAGTAATTGCCCCACGAGTACTGGCCGTTTTATGCTGGCCCAGCATGGGACGTGCGATCATCGCTGATAACACCAAGGAAGCCAAGCTCCCCCAAAAATATTCGGTATGGCGGAAAGCTCAAATTGAACGTGAATTGGGGCTTGGCTAAGCGTTGTTGATATTAAGAAATTGTTCGGAGTTACACTAGTATTACCTAAAAATAATTGACTAGAAGGCAATTGGAATACATCCCTTATCGGCCCAATCAATAGAATTTCTGTTCGAAAGTGACATCCACTTTCGGACGCTAATCAAAACATATAAATTTGACTTTAAAAGTAGCCATTTAAAAAATCAATTAACAAGAATTAGTCCGCATACTATAGTCTACTAATTCAGAGGCGAACTTCCCACCGCTATTCCCCTGTTCAACTTTCCCACATTAAAGCCACTGCCACTTGGGCCCATCAGGATAAAGCCTTAGTTTTTGCCCTTGAATGTGAGTGCGGCCATTATATGTATGTGAGCTACCATCAACAGTATCCCTGATTACTGTACCACGAAAACTTTGATACCATTTCCCTGTATAAAATGGATCTTGATTGTTTTTTGCGCGTAGTGCGTAATTTTTTGAAGAGATACCAAATTGGATTTTTGTCACCCTTAGGTCAACATTGTTTTTTCCAGCTCTTCCTTAAATTACTCCATGTAGTTACTGGTAGGTGGGTAATGACCACTAAAATTGTTAATTAGTTCTACTCTCCCATTTGCCACAGATATATGTCCTGCCGCAGCAACTGGTTGCCCAGACAAAAATGCCGAATGATTCTGAATGTCACCGACTTTATTACCGCAAAAGATACGTCCATTTTTATCCATAACAAACACCCAGGAGCCGCCAGGATTAGTATTCAGCAGTGTTGCCACGTCAATATAGCAATCCATTTTAAATATCGGCTCGATAATTTAAGCGTTCCTCTTCCTTTATATAAGGCACAAAGACACCGCTATTAAAGTTTTTGGTTGCTAATCTGGTATCTCTATAGTTCGGTACAATATCAAAATGGATATTAATAATGCGATAAAATTACACTGGCACTGGATGTTTCCAGTCGAGTAGTACAAAATTGGATCAATGCTTGTAAAGCAGAGGACTTTAAAGCATTGGCCTCTAAAAAGCGCGGCTATCCGGAAGGTACGAACCGCAGGCTAACGGTAGAGAAAAAAAGCTTCAAAACAAATCTCAGATGAGCAGCCAGATCAGCTCAAGCTTGACTATATCCTGTGGGCACGCAAGGCAGTCATGGAGTTAATCGAACCTGAATGCGGTTTGAAGATGCCAATTCGCACCGTCGGTGATTATCTGAAGCGCCGAGGCTTTACGCCATAGAAGCCTGCCAAACGGGCCTATGAACAAAACCCGAAAGCCATTAAAAATGGATGGAGGAAGATTACCCAGGCATTAAACAGCATGAGAAACAGCAAGACGCAGAGATTTACTGGGGTGATGAAACAGGCATTCGCAGCGATTGCCAGCATGAGCATGGCGATGCACCAAAAGGAAAAAATTCCATTGTGAAGCTGAATGCCACGCTTACTTCACTCAATATGATATCCGCGATCTCAAACCAAGGAACAGTGCGTTTTCAAATTTACGAAAGAAGTATGAATGCCGATAGGCTGATTGACTTTCTCAAGCGATTAACCAAAAAATCGGAACTTAAAGCTTATCTCATCCTGGACAATCTTAGGGTCCACCATACACGAGTCATTAATGCTTGACTGGCAGAGCACGAGGATGAGATAGAAATCTATTATTTACCATCATATTCACCTGAACTGAATCCAGATGAGTATTTGAATTGTAACCTTAAAGGGGGGCATTCACAGTAGTATGCCAGCCCGACTCATGGAGAAACTGAAAAGCAAAGTACTTTCTCATATGAGAATGTTACAAAAAAGCCCGCGTGTGTAGCAGCCTATTTCCGACATAAATCAATTAAGTACGCGGCATAATTAAACGATTTATCCGCCGGATTAACAATAAGATAAGTAATCGAGGCCCTCAAACGAAGTCAGCAAAGGCTTTAAGGGCCCGCTCAATTACGTTAACTAAAGACATGTTAGATTCTTAAAGTTAATTGTCGCCTACTATATTGCCATAACGCCAACAAGCCCACAAAAATGACTAATTCTTTCAACAAAGGATACAACAAACCTTAAAGCCAACAACATAAAATCAATAAACATTTTATAATACCAAAGATGTTTAATTTAATTAGACATCGAAAGCTTACATTAAAAGTTGTAGATATTTTCCAAGGAAACGGATAAATCAGCCAGGCTATTTTCAGTTTAAGATATAGAAATCCCGCTGAACTTCTCAATTTCTTGCCACACTTTCCAACTCACACATCCACCAATTTTCGGAATAAACTTGGATTAATCGATGAATAACATAGTCAAAACAACCACCTTTTCTACCTTATTATTGACTAACTTTATTGTTTCCCTATCTGTTTCCGCGGGAGAGTTCACACTTGATTCTAACGATTGGCGTATCCGTGCGCTTAAGATTCAAAACGATATAGATCTCGATGTACCGCTAAGAGAAGGTTTCAGACTGGGAACACACAACTCCTTTAACGCTGAGGAGTATGCCAATGCATTCCGCTATGTAGATCCAAATCAAAAGCTGTCCTTGAACGATCAACTAGAAGCGGGCGTTCGCAGAATCAACTTCGATGTGCATGAATTTTTTAGCTTCAGCACCTGGAAAACTGAACTCCTGCTTTGCCATGGCACATCCAATCATTGGGGATGCAGTTCATTTGATCGCAGGTTAATTCAAGGGCTCAATGAAGTGAAAAGTTGGCTTGACAAAAATCCAGATCAAGTCATAGAGATAAAAATTCAAGATGAAATGGATGGAGAGCACAATGAATTTATAGCACGAGTGGAAGAGTCTATGGGAGAGCTGGTCTATCGCCCAAACGGGGGCTGCAGTAAGGTGCCAGCAGACCTTACTGATAGAGATATTTTAAATGCAGGCAAGCAAGTTTATTTTACTGGGAATTCCGCCTGTAATGATGATAATTATCAAAGCCTGGTGTTCAAGAATCACGAAGGTGGACTTTCCTACGATCGCAATGAGGTTCTCAATGGTGTCTGCCCGGAAAACCCAGAGAGTGGCATAATGTCAGTTTCAGAGGATCGGACAAATTTATCCGGGGGCAGCGATGATAAGACCACTAATGCCAGCGAATTATTGATACTTATGGAATGTGGCCTAAATTCTACCGGACTGGATATGTTGGGCAATACAAATTCGGACAGAATCGCAGCAGCTGTATGGAGCTGGGATGTCAATGAGCCGAACAATGCTGGCAGTACAAGCAATGAAGACTGCGCACTATCCAGAGCCAACGGCCGCTTCAACGATTTGAATTGCACTCAGATAAAATCCTTTGCTTGTGAAAATGCCCAAGGTGACTGGTATATCACTAGCTCACAGGGAATCTGGAGTGAAGGTATGACCATCTGTCACGCAGAGACCAATGGCGTATATCAATTCTCTGTACCCACCAGTCCTTATAAAAATACAAAGTTAGTACAAGCAAAAGAATCTGTATCAGTGGATCAAGTCTGGTTGCATTACTCTGATATTGCTGAGGAAGGAAAATGGGAGGCAAGTCATCCATAACCTAAAGAGCCTATCATTAGATATTGATAGCTGATCTGAGAGCCCGGCTGGATAGTTTTGACCATCCGGCCGTCAAAAAAACCACTGAAATTGTTACTCGAATTACGACCAAAAGAATGGCTAAATAGATCCATTATTAAAGCCACTAAAACAACTTGAAAACTCTACAGCATATAATTTTATAATGAAATGGAAAAGCTATAAGCCCCCTTCATTCAAGATAGAATTATTTAATTCCTCAAACATGTACCCATGCAGAGCAAATTTTATTTTTTATACCCTGTCGGTAATATTTAGTTGATGATCAATCACTTTTACATATACCCTACTAGGTGTTCTAAAGGTACAAATCAATTCTGGACACCCATCAAAAGAAAATGGCAATAACCTCAGTAAATATTGGTACTCTTGGCTTCGAATTAAAATAGATAAAAGTTTTGACTAGTCTGATGCTAATTCAATTGGGTGGGCATGGATTAAGCATAGGATGGCCGACATCAACGATGAGCTTCACTGGGGAATAGGCTTATAGGTGGCTGGTGAGAGGGAAAGAGGGAATACACTGCGTTCAGGATCGTATGAGGCATGGATACCGATTTCAAGCTTAAAAGAGTGTATTCACAGCGCTTCTCGAGTGCAGTGTACTCTTACTCTCTGACCCAGTAGTACGCCGCCAGCTTCTGTGAAGTATCTCAAGGAAAAATCAGATAAAGAACAATATAGGAGGCTATTTAATGTACTTTTCGCTCAGAGAATATAAGTAACCAACCTTTACCAATAAAAGCTACTGATTTAGCCACTTACATTCTAACTTTTCATTCTCAGTAAAAGTCTCACTTGAATAGAAACTTAAACCGCGATTGAACTGGTATCCAGCCTTTACACCAGTGGCACGGTCAGATGGTTCATTTAGATGGTTAAACGTCACTATACACTCCAGCACAACCACTTGATTTTTATGGGGCGTGAAAACTCCATTGATGCAATCAACACAGGCTGATTGAGCTGGTCACCAAAGTTAGCGGATCTGTTAACCCTGGTTAATACCTGCCTGGAATCTCCACTGGCCAGTAACTTCGAATCAAAAGCAGCCTTAGCTCCATAACAATCAAGTTTTTTATTAATAAATCTATCACGCATTCTCAACAGCGTTGCAGCTTCCGGACATTCATCATCAAGCCCACTCGAAAATCTCATAAATCCTTTAACGTTTCTCTCCCATGCCTCTTCCGCGGCTCTATCAAGTGGCCTGCGGACACACCCAAAATGCCCAGCTGCCATTGATTAACTCTTACCTCTTTCGAAACCCTTTCCGTAGACGAGTTAATATGGGAAGCTCTGTTTTTTGTCCATACATTTAAAAAAGGAGTAGAGTAAAGAGGCTCGATCGGGAAGCACTACAGACAATCATGAATGTGATCTGGAGGGAGGGTGATGAAGCTTACCCTGTTAAGGCGCTCTAAGAGACACTCGGCATTACCCGCTCGAACTTCTACAATTCCCTTGGAGCACGTGAGGAGTTATTCCTTGAAATATTGAATATGTATTTTGAGTAGCCCCCAGACTTTGTACTGTATAAAAGTGAACCGGAAGAGGAGATACTGAAAGAAATATTCATGATCCACAGCAATGTTTGTTTAGCTAGGGCAAGTACCCCATATCATTGCGGTAGCCTTGCTGCTAATAACATTGCCGGGCTTGTTGGGAGGGACGAAAAAGCCAGCCCGACACTCTCCAGAGCTCCAGAGACAACTCTTAAGCACTTCGAACAATTGCTAACTCTTTCAGAAGAAAAAAGGGAATTCGATTGTGAGGATATACACTTTACTGCGCTTGCCTTAAAGAGTGTGTTACTCGGAATAAATCTGCTTTCCAAAGTAATTTATGATGAGGATGACTTGTGGAATTCTGTAAAGCTGCCCTTGAGGGGGACTAAATATCTACAGGCCCACATTTACATTTGAGGAAAATATCCACCGGCACCGTGGTGGCAGGTTAGACGTTAACCCAGTATCAGAGCACCGTGTCGAGCATAGCGCTGTCCATGGCTATACAAAAAAGAGAGAAGAAATTAAAAGCATACCCTCTACAGTACGAAGTCACTATTTAAAAGTGTTCCAATTAGCGGAGGAGCAAAATTTTATCCGCCCCCAATTGGTAGTGGGGGCAGGCCGATAATCCCTATTTATTACTATTAGGAATTAATCAGCGACGTGCAGCAAAAATACCGCCAGCCATCACCACTAGCGAGGAGAGCATTCCAACGCCAACCAGACTGTAAAGGCTGATGGACTGGCGCGCTGCTTCACTCAATACTTCACCAAATGGAAATTGCCAGGCCACGATTCCTGAGGCTGCCAACACAGCGATGTATTGGGATCGGCTGGCACGGCGCTCACTATCCTTTGAAGGCGCAGGCAGTTTTGCCATCACGCTTTCACAGAAGCCATCGTCGTCCAGGTAGGGCTCATCGAACTGCAGCTGTTCGCTTAGCCAGGCATCGAACTGTGGATCTTTGCCCTCTATAGCAACATCGTTCAAGGTGCCACCCTTAGTGTTCCGCTGTTCAAAATTAACCATTTACCACCTCCTCGCGCCATGGCTGGAGCAAGCTGCGCAGCTTGGCCCTCGCGCGATTCACATGGGATTTTACCGTACCCAGCGGCAACTTCATAATGCTTGCCGCCTCCTCATGGGAAAAGCCCCTCTGCATACACAGATGTATCGCCTGACGCTGGGCATCGCTCAGGCTACTCATAGCAGAGTTTAGATCCCTTGCCATACCCAGTTGCTGGGACTCTTCCACAGTCTCTTCTGCTTGAGCTCTGTCGACCGCCTCCTGATCCACATCTGGCGCATTCTTGCGTTTGTGGCTCATGACGAGATTGTAGGCGATACGGTACAACCAGGTGCTGAACCGGGCATCCCCCCGAAATGCCGGCAACGCCTTGTAGGCCTTGATAAAGGCCTCCTGCGCCATATCGTCCGCCAGGCCCTGGTCGCCATCACACAGCTGACGGAGCGAGAATCGCAGCTGTGACTGATAGCGGCGAACCAGCTGAGCATATGCCCGCTGGTCCCCGTCTTCGACGGTGCGCCTGATCAAATCCTCATCATTGAGGTCCATATTCGGGTCCTTACACCTGCTTGTTATCGAGCTTCCAGTTGATAAAGCGGGCCAGGCCGATAAACAGTGGGATCAAACCCAGACTACCTACACCAAAGCCTGCCAGGGCCGTCAGCCAGATAAACACCGCTGCACCCACAGCAATAAGGGTGATGCCTCTATCTGCAGGACTCCTGGGGCTGTTGCCTTCGAGCATATCCAGCATCTCAGGCGGTACATCGCGACCTTCAGCAACCATGCGGTTGATATTTTCCACAACCAACTGTTTCTTGCGGTAGCTGTTATGAGTCACCAGCCAGACAATCAGCACCGGCATCCCAAAAATGCAGATCAGAGCGATTATTGGTACCAGCCAGGACTCCAAGGGCTCAGTGTTATGCGCCCTATCCCAAAACCTGGCCTTGTGGTCGTAATGCCTAGTCAAACCGATTTCGACATTCTCCGGAACCTGATCCAGGGCCTCCTCAACCACTTGGCCCCGATCGTCGAGAATGCCTTTGCTCTCAAGCTTCTCAATAATCCGCTGACTCAGTGGCCCACCAAAATCGGTACCCAGATCTACTTTGACTTCACTGCGCTCGCCATCTTCACCCTGGGTTTTAATAGTGAGCACGCCGTTGTCATCACGCATAATCCGCACCCGTGAGTTCGGCTCGGACGCTTCGGCATCAATCGATGGTGGAGCAGGAGGCTTCGGCATCTCCGTGCTGTCATCCTGTGCCCAGCTACCCAGGGCGGCAAATGCAGCCACCAGAGTTACCAGCCAGCGAGCGCCAGCCCGCATGGATTGTGAATTTCTCGCTCTCATTTTTTACTCTCTGATCATTCTCGTTATATGTGCTGTTGCACCGTCGGGGATACCCAAAACCACTTTTTGGCCTTACATGACTGTGAGGCGACCTTTTGAATAAGGGCTCGGTGTGGCGCCCTGTTTAGGCTTATCCTCAGCTACATGCACCGGATAGGGGAATCCGATGCTCTGTGAATCAGCTTTTGCCTTACACTCATTGAGCTTCGCCATAAAATGCCGGTCAGTCTTCTCAATGAGCTGCCGGTGGATGTCTTCCACAGAAAAGCCCAGCTCTACCGCCCTGGCTTCTGCCGCTTGCATGCCGCTGAGCGCCAGTAACAGTACGGCGCAAAATTGTACCTTCTTAAATGATCCCGCAGTAAACATTGTGACCTCCAGATCGTTTCTCCTTGTACACCTCTATGACGGGACTAGCCTCAGGTTTGGATGCAGATGCATAAAAATTTTTTCGCGCCACCTTTCCGGTAGCACCATCTCCCTCTGCGGCTGGACCAACAGGTATAAAAGTCGCAATAATCCAGACCACTGAAAAACGAGTTCAGGTTGATGTCTTCAATAGTGGATGTGCTGACATTCTGGTTCGGCGGCCCAACGCTGGGCCACTTGCCATCCAAATCGCAGCAGCAACGCTGGTTTGCAGCGACGCCAGCGTTAGATCGCGAGATACGGTGCGACTTTGGCAGGGTTACCGAGCGGGCTCTGGAGGGAAGACTGCCCCATTGGCGCCAAACCCTGCGAGGCGAGCTTGCCCTGGTGCTCCTATGCGATCAGTTCGCTCGCAATATCTATCGCGGTAACGAGAAAGCCTTTGCGGGAGACCTCCTCGCGCTGGAAGTTACCGAAGATATCCTACGGCGCGGAGACACCGGCAGACTCGGACTATTTCAGCAAATATTCGTGGGTATGCCGCTGGAGCACAGTGAAAAACTCCCGATGCAACGACGCTCCGTGGCATACTTCAGCCAGTTGCAGCGACAGTACCAGGGTGACCCAAGTGTTGCCCCATACCTTGCGACCCACTATCGATACGCCCTGGCTCATCAGGCAGTGATTGAGCAGTTTGGGCGCTATCCGCACCGCAACGCGGCACTCGGCCGCGAATCTACAGATGAAGAGAAACAATGGCTGGCACAAGGGGGCGGCTTTAAATAATGGATTTACTCGGTTGGTTATCACTCGCAGGTATCTGTGCACTCGGGGCCATGTCTCCTGGGCCCAGTCTATTGATCGTAATGCGCTCTTCCGCATCAGGGCTCCAGCAGGGGCTCGCCAGTGCAATCGCCCATGGGGCTGGTGTCGCCATCTATGCCGCCCTCACCGCTTTTGGTCTAGCCGTACTAATTACCAGCTCACCACTGCTGTTCAGTATTTTGCAATGGGCCGGTGCCGCCATGTTGGTGTATTTAGGCTGGAAGGCCCTGCGCGCACCAGCACCGGGCTCCAGCACCACCAAATTGGAGGCACCAAAACAAAGTACTCAGCGCGCAATCGCGCAGGGTTTTGGTGTAGCCTTTTTTAACCCCAAAATTGCAGTGTTCTTTACTGCCTTATTCAGTCAGTTTGTATCGGAGCAACAGACTCTTACCACTAAGTTGGGAATGGCCGCAGTAGCTTCCGGGATAGATACCCTCTGGTATTGCATCATCGCCTTGGCAGTACATGCCAGCCGCAAGCGTCAGTTAGTCAGCAAGCACCTGGGCCACCGCATCCAGCAATTGTTTGGCCTATTGCTGATCGGACTAGCTGCAAAGCTCGTATTGACGATCTGATTTCCTTCGATTGACGGCCACAGCCCAGAGTCAGAAAGGGCAAAAGACAGTGCCGAGAAGCCTGCTCGATAACCAAGCGGCAATTGACGCTTACATTTAAAAAAAAACAGGCCCGGTTTACGGGCCTGTGATAGCGGAGTTTGCAACTCGGCACCTGGGGGGTTACACCGAGCAGCGAAGCGGTATTATGACAGCCTTAAAAATTCCCTGTGTTCAGGCTATCGCAACCCTCTCTCTCCTGACCGCAATTAATTTCCCGCCTATTTGTCGACCCCTGCGTTGACACTGAATATTTATACAGTTACTGTATGGTCATACAAAAAAATTGGAATGTCTGAAAGGCAATTGGGAGGCACATCATGGCCGTAGTAGCTGTTTGGAAATGTGATCGAGACGGAGCAATGTTCGACAACAAAAAAGATGCTGAAGAACACGATAAGATGCTGGAACTGGCTGCCAACATCACCTCACTAATAGAGCGCCATATCGAAGGTATTGATGAACAGACTGGCGAAGAAATAGGGCTGCTGTTAGCCAAGCGCCGCGATTCACTAGCCAAAGCCTGCAAAGGCAAACCGGAGGCTCTGCTGGAAGGGGACAGTGCAGAGGAAACCTCTGATGAAACTGTTACTCCCTTTGCCGCCAACCAGTAAGTGCTTGTAGTTTCATCCCTGTACTCTGCCCGGTTAAGCCGGGCTTTTTTATTAGCCCCCCAACTATTTGATGATTAACCAGTGCCGCTGGCCATGCTCACCTCTCTCTAACCAGCGATACCCTTCTTGCCCGCTGTTTACAGAGCTTTCACAGCCTGAACAATATTAACTATGGCCAAAGCCAATATCACCACCCAGCTGATCAGCGTACCCCAAAAACGCCCCATGTGTGTCCCACCTTTACCGGCAGTTAGACCATATGCGTGGAAAATACGGGAAAGTAAAAATGAAATCCCAAATATATGCAGCCAAATTTGTGATAAACCACCCAGTTCAGCAAGTAAAAGTAGTAACAGTGCTATAGGTGTATATTCAATTGCATTCGCATGCACTCTCACTCGGATCTCATTAGAGCGATCATCACCGGTGCCAATTCCCACACGCTTAGTGCGGCGAAACTGCACCACCCTTAGTGCCAGGTAGATAATCAGGATTGCACAGAGACTGGTATAAAGTGCCGTAACATAGGCCATTAGGTCGATCCTTTTTCTTATTCATCAGACTGTTGGAATATAGCTGTAAAGACTATATTGCTGCCACACAGATCCTATACAACAAGCAAGGCTTTTTTGCTCATTGTCTTAATTTCCTGTAGGCAGATAACAAAAGAGCGGGCAATACCCGCTCTTTACTTCACAGCTATGGCCAGGCCAAATTAATATTGGTAGCCAAAATTGTGACCCTTGGTGGGCTTCAAATGGCGATCTCGCAAACGGGTAGAACGAGTAACGAGAGATTGAGGTTCACCCTCAATCAATACCTGTTCCGGGTAGCTGGTAACTTCCAGGGGATCTCCGCTCCAAACGACGATATCAGCCACTGCACCCTGCTCCAGTGTCCCGCCCTGCAGATTGAAAATATCAGCCACATTGCTGCTGATAGACTTCAGGGCTTCCTCATAAGGTAGGCCATGAGCAACAGCATTACCGGCCGACTGGCGAGATAGATACACATTGTGGGTAGAAGCGTAGTCGGGCCCACTAATAGCCACTTTTACACCTGCCTTGGTAAGTAACGCCGCATTATCGAGGCGCGCACCCAGGCTGGAAAAGGAAATAGGCAAGTTATTGATAGCATCAATAACCACTGGCACCTGGGCCTCAGCCAGCTGATTCGCTACCATCCAGCCCTCAGCTGCTCCCAGCACCACCAGTTTCACACTGAAGGCTTTGGCAAGCTCAATTGCACCGAGAATATCGCTGGCGCGATTGGCGGTAATGACCAAAGGCTCCTTAGCACTCACCACCGGCTGTAAGGCCTCCAGATCTGCCAAACTGTAATCCAGTTCACGCCACTCACCACGACGAATCGCAGCGCGATTTTCCCGGTACTCCTTAGCTTCACTCAAGGCCTTCTCAACCTTGGCATAGGCATTGGCACGACTGCCGCCAGCTAACTGTGCACCGGCCTCTCCTAAATAGGCCTTCTGGGCTACATCTTTGGCTTCTACACTATCGAACTCACCATTCAGCTTAATAGCAAAGCTGCGCCCGGCGAATACGCGCTGGGCTTCAACAGCACCGTCATCCCAGGTGCTGATACCGGGAAAAACTACAGCACTGGTCACGCCCCCTGCGCGATTGAAAGGAATCAAAGTAGATTTAGGGTTGTAGGCGGGCAGCGGATTAAATGCACTGCCAATACTCTCACCAGTTACCGACTGATCATTTGTTGAGCTGGCAGCACTGATTTCCACCAGACCAAGCTCGGAAACCGGCGCTATCACTCCCGGAGTGACTACTTTGCCTTGTGCATCAATTACCCGGTCAGCAGAAACGCTCAGGGAGGGGCCTACCTGCTCCACTTTGCCACCGACAACAAGTACATCGGCAGACTCCAAACTGCCTTTGTCCCCCAAGGTATGCACCTTGCCACCCTTGATAAGGATGCTCTCTGCCTGGGCACTAGCTGCCAGAACTCCGAGGGCAAACGCACAAAAAACAACTACTCTTTTCACTGCCGCTCTCCCTCTGCATTGAGAATACCCAGCTCAAAATCGCTGCGCGGTTGGCGCTTTTCATCAGCGCGGTCATACATCAGTTCACCATCGATAAATACTTGATCGACGTGGGTGTAAACACTGAAGGGATTACCAGACCAAACCACAACATCAGCCATTTTGCCCTTCTCCAGGCTGCCAGTTTGTTCTTCAATACCCAACGCCTTAGCAGGGTTTGATGTCATCCAGGCAACGGCATCCTTGGGTTGGATATCAAAACCCGCGCGTCGGCCCGCAGTCATCGCTTTGGCTACCTCTTCATTCAGGTGCTGCACGCCCACACCGGAATCGGAGTGGATCATAGCGCAGGCTTTGGCCTGGTCGACAATCGCAATATTCGCCTCGGTCATATCAAAGGCTTCATGCTTAAAGCCCCACCAATCGGCCCACATCGCTGCGCAAACATCGTTTTCTGCCAGCAGGTCGGCTACTTTGTAGGCCTCAACTGCGTGGTGGAAAGTAGAAACCTTAAAGTCGAACTCTTTAGCAACATCCATCATTACGGCCATTTCCTCACCGCGATAGCAGTGATTGTGCACCAGAATATCGCCGTTCAGCACACCCGCCAGGGTTTCCATCCCCAGGTCGCGCTCGGGCTCATCGCCGCCATTCTTTACATAGTCTTCCCATTTTTTCTTGTAGCTGCTGGCTTCAATCCAAGCTTTACGATAGCCAGCCACATTCCCCATACGCGTTGAGGGAGAAGTACCCTTGCCACCGTAAACACGCTTGGGGTTCTCACCACAGGCCATCTTCAAACCATAGGGCGCACCGGGGAATTTCATATCCTGCACACTGCGGCCGGGCACATTCTTCAGGGTTACACTGCGGCCGCCGAACAGGTTGGCGGAACCTGGTAGAATTTGCAAAGTGGTAACGCCACCTGCCAGTGCCAACGGGAACTGGGGGTCCTGGGTCCATACGGAGTGCTCTGCCCACACTTGCGCAGTATTGGGCGAAGTCATCTCATTGCCGTCTTGAGAGGATTCGATAGAGGGTGCCGGATAATCACCCAGATGGGAATGCACATCAATAATACCGGGGGTAACCCATTTATCCTTGCCATCCACCACCAGGGCTCCTTCCGGAGCCTTCAGGTCTTTACCAACCTGGGCAATCTTGCCACCTTCCAATAACAGATCTGTATTTTCCAGTTGCTCGCCAGTACCGGTGAGTAAAGTGGCCCCCTGAATCAGGACCGGACGGGACTGACTGACTGAATAAGTGGAGGGAAAGGCATCCAGGCGGGCGAAGTCCAGGGATCTCTGCTCGCTCTCAACCTTCTTCTCTCCGCAAGCGGACAGCAGCAACGTGGCACAAAACAGAGCCACGACACCGCGCCCGAAAACTCGAGAATGCAGCTGCATAGTAAATCATCCAATGGTTTTGAATATAGCGGTAAATGCTATCAGGTTGTTACGCTGTAGCCACTACTTGACCGTGCAAAAGTTTTAGCCCTACCAGCGGGTACACCATATTTCATTTGGCCCCTATAGCTCCGCAAAACACTGTTGAACCGAATCACATTGACGCAAACACGTGATTACAAACTCGCTTACAAATAACGGCGTGTCAGCAAAGACTGCGTGCTAGATCAAAAAACGAATTAGCTACCTATATACTTTTCTTTTTCTACGTGGTGCAATTTCTGGTGAAAAAATACTCAAGGGTGACTCAGGAGGAGAACAAATGATCAAGGAGAGCAATTTACCTATTTTCTCACCCTCCCCAGCCCTTGCCTCAACCCGGGAGCTGGATTCGAATCAGGTTTACGAGGCCCTGCGTAAAAGTGAGGAGCGCTACCGGGAACTGGTTGAGCATGCCAACTCTATTATTATGCGCTGTGACAGAAATGGGAGAATTACTTCTTTCAATGAATACGCACAACAACTCTTTGGCTACACCGAGGCTGAGATAATTGGTAGGCACTTGGTCGGCACAATCGTACCCGCCAGTGAAACCAGTGGGCGTGACTTGCGTAAACTGATTGACGATATCTGCGACCACCCACAGGAACACCGCTACAACATCAACGAAAATATTACCAAATGCGGTAAAAGGGTTTGGATTGCCTGGACCAATAAAATTATATCCGACGAGAGCGGCCGCCCCAGCGGCATACTCAGTATTGGTACAGATATTACCAAGCAGCGGCTATTAGAGGAGGAGCTGCGCCAAGCCCAGAAAATGCAGGCTATCGGTGAGCTGGCCGGTGGCATAGCACATGATTTCAACAATATGATTCACGGGATCAGTGGCTACGCAGAGATAATACAGCAGATCTCCGAAGACCCCCGTATCAGTGAATACACTAATCATATCCTGACTACAGCGCGCCACGCAGCAGAGCTGACCAAGCAGCTACTCACCTTTGCCCGCAAAGGAAATTATCAGCTGAAGGATTGTAATACTCACGAAATTACACGTGACGTTTGCGCTATGCTCGGCCGAACCATCGACCGGCGTATCCGTATCGAGCAACTACTCGAGGCTAATCGCCCCCATGTAATTGGCGACCCCGCCCAACTAAAAAGCGCCCTTTTAAATATTGGCATCAATGCAAAAGATGCAATGCCGAATGGAGGCACCCTACGCTTCACCAGCAGCAACATCACTATCGAAAAAGAGATAACTATCGCTGATTTTGAAGTTCAGCCCGGCCATTACTTGTTAATCACCATTAGTGACAGCGGTACCGGAATGTCACCTGAGGTGCGACGCCGGATCTTTGAGCCTTTTTTCACAACGAAGGAAAGTGGCCGCGGCGCTGGCCTTGGGCTCGCAGCGGTGCACGGCACCATCCACCTCCATAAGGGCGCAATTAAGTGCCATAGCCGTGAAGGAGAAGGCAGCACCTTCAAGCTATACCTGCCAATTTCCAAAGCCCGTCCGGAAAAACCCGGCGCTCCAGCAAACCTGCCTTCGGCTGGGTGCAAACTGAACATCATGGTTGTAGACGATGAAGCTATTGTTCGGAGTTATTCAAAAACTCTTTTTGAAATGAATGGCCACAGTGTTGTGGCTTTTGCTACGGCTGAACAGGCAATTACCTACTACCGCCAACATTGCGATCAGGTGGACCTGGTGATTCTCGATATGATTATGCCTGGCATGGATGGCCAGGAATTATTTGCTTTCCTCCGCCGTATTAACCCCGAAGTAAAAGCCCTACTTTCCACAGGTTACAGTGTCGATAGCAAAGTTCAGGAGGTAATCGCTGATGGAGTACTAGATTGTATCCAAAAGCCATTCACTTATGAGCGCCTCAGTAAGAAAATTGAAGGGATGATTGCCAGTGGCTTGCTGAGCAACACCAAGAAACAGTGAAGATAAGTGATACCCTAAACTGTATCGCCGGCAAATGACATGTAGTGGGTGCTGCAGTACTACCGGCCTAGAGAATAATATGCGGCAAGTAACGGCTCATATCCTGAGTCACAATATTTCCATCTTCACGAATAGACATTCCAGCCGCCATATCATCCACCAACCAACTACCTATCAGCGTATAGTTTTTTCCAAACTTTGGCAGTGGATGCATAGCCTGAAATACAAATCCCTCTTCACCGTAAGGGCCACCGGAAAGGGATTGCACATCACCTCCACGCACAATGGAAATATTAGCTCCTTCCCGGGAAAAAATCGGTTTCTTTACCAGCTCAGTAAATTCAGCAGCCTTGTGCAGCTCATCCTCAAAAAAAGATGGTAGCAGGTTTGGGTGCCCCGGAAATAACTTCCACAACATCGGCAGCAGTGCTTTATTGGATAAAATCGCTTTCCATGGCGGTTCCAGCCAGCGCACATTATTAGTCCCCAGCAAAGAGCCAAACTCCTCTCGGAACATAAACTCCCAGGGGTACAGTTTGAACATCCAGGTAATCACCTGGTCTTGCATATCTGTAAAAAAACCATCCGTATCACAACCGATATCTTCCATAAAGACAAAATGGCTGGTAATGCCGGCCTCACTGGCACAGTCCTGCAGGTATTGGACAGTACCGCGATCCTCTTCAGTATCTTTGCAACAGGCAAAGTGTAGTTCGCGACCAGGAGTGAGAAACTGTAAATCCAGGAAACGATTAACCAGCTTTTCCTGTAAGCTATTGAACTGATCCGACTGCAGCGGCAGGGCCCGCCGGTCCACATTATCCTGCAACCATAACCATTGCCAAAAACCAGTCTCGTAAAGACTGGTAGGCGTATCCGCATTATTTTCGTAGAGCTTTGCGGGCCCCTGCCCGCAATAGGCAAAATCAAGACGGGAATAAAGACTGGGGTCGCCGTTCTTCCAGGAGTTGCGTACAAAATCCCAATGTTGCTCAGGGATACAAAAGCGTCGTAGCAGCTCCTCATCCTCCAGCACCTTCGCCACCACATCCAGGCACATCTGATGGATTTCTTCGGTAGGCTCTTCTATATGTTTTTCTACCTGCTCCAGGGAGAACTGATAGTAGGCGCTCTCATCCCAGTAGGGTTCGCCATACATTGTGTGGAAGTGAAACCCAAACTCCTGAGCCCGCTCCTGCCAGCGCGGGCGTTCGCCAATCGGCAACCTCAGCACAAAATCAGCCTCCCCAGCCCCGTGAACCACTACTGGAGCGACCACCACCCCAGCTGGACTTAGCTGAAGCCACAGACCCAAAGCCGCCGCGAGAGACCGTCTTTGTTACCTTGGGTTTCGGGTCCATCGCACTCTTGTCAACCGTATAGGACGACTTGCCGTATCGACCGATCACCTGCCCATCCGCTGTCATCAAACGATCGTAATAACGGGAACCAGAGGCAGAATAACGATAGACGGGGTTATAGTAACCGGAGGAGTAATGGCGCCTATCATTATCCAATAGTGAAGCAACCATAAACCCGGTCATCAGGGGCATCCAGAAACCACTGCTAGTCTCGCGGCAACTTCCAAACTCCGTTTCGCACTGGGAAAGATTGGCATACTTGGGGCCAGTGCGCTCAGCCTCTTCCAGCGCGCGCTGGTAGGCAGCCTCACACTGGGCCTCATCCAATTGGGTATTATTTACGCAGTCCTCAACTGAGGAAACTACTTTAACCTCTTCATCAGAGGAGCAGCCGACAAGGGCTGCTGCCACACCGATTGCCAAAGGGCGCAGAACAAAGCTTGCTCCCCGACCTTTGCGCATCCGCGCGAGATTGATAGTTTTGGTACGTTTCATCCTCACTCCCGCTTAGTAGCTCATACAGGCAGCATTAAGGACACCGACAGAAATTGTTGTGGCTGCCAGCATAATCCCAGCAGACAACTCCCCGTCTTCAATACGCTCAACAATACGAGGCATAAACCCGAAACGGATAATGGCAAACGCAATCAACTGAGCAATTAACGCAACCACCGCCCAAGTAGCGAAGTCGGTAATGGACACCGAATTGCTGGCAGCACCACCCACAGCAATGGCGAAGCCGAGCACCGCACCACCAAAACCAATAGCAGCCGCTGCATTCTTATCCTCTCGAATCAACTTCCACTCATCGTGGGGGGTCACCAGTGCGTAGAGGAATTTAAACGCAATTAAAAATACCAGTGACAGGCCAAAATAAGCCGCAAAATGAACGATACCAGTCAGTAAATCATAAGGCTGGTCCATTGATACTTCTCCTTATTATCCGTGAATAGTCAGCTGTGAGGGGGTCAGTGTAATACCGGTACTGATAACTAGGCTACGACTTAAATAGCCAGCATTCTCTTCTTTTTCTTCAGCGGAGAGAAACAGAGATTCAGTGCGCTGATCAGACAGTTCGCGTTCGAACAGCATGGTAAATTGATCCGTTTGCGAGAAGTCTCCGCCCTCTTCATAGGTCTTTTCAGCCATGTGCACCGGATTGTGGTAATCACCAGTGGAGGTCCATACCCTGCTATAGGAACGATCATCCAGCTGGTAGTTGGCAGCGCCTATCTTTTCTTTTAATAGAGTATCCCAAACCTGCTGGCTAGAAACATCCTGGGTATCGTAAAAGTGAAACAGCTTTACATCCACGACATGCTCATCACTCTGGCCACCTTCAGCTACTACCTGCAACCAAGCATCATCGTCGGTATAGAAGCGATAAACCCATGTACCGTCCAACTCCACCACACCAACTGCTTTGATAATTTGTGTGGGGGAACAGGACTCAATGGTGAGTTCATCCAAGATCAGACGAATTGCCAGTGGGTCCAACTCAAAACTGGCTCCCAGGCGCAAACCCATAATCTCCGGCGTTGTTACTACCGGAGCTTCCTTCCCCTTAAATTTTTTAATCAGTTTGGTAAACATGTACCAACACCTTCCCCTTCATTCATTTTTATATCGAAGCAGCGCTTTTCATCTAACCGCTTGGCCGAGATGTAGTACAGCATATCCCCGTTACTAACCTGGTCTGTAAGCGCGGGATTCACATCGATTTTTATTACATCCTTGCGGCGGACAGCGATCAGTGTTGCGGACAAATCCTGTTTGAAATGATCAAACAGGGGACCAAACGGCAGTGGCCGCTCCCCTCGATACTCTACACTGTACTGTGTCATTCCATAAGTACTATCCAGAAGCTGGCGGTGCAAACGTGCCGAACCGGGGTCCAGCGAAGACTTGGCTAAAAGCTCTACCGCTACAGAGGGAATACATTCGATATTCGGGCAGTGCGCACGCAGCAACTCACCCACATTTTCGTCTTGGAAATAGGCTGTTTTATGGCTATTAGGGCTGTGCTTATCACAGAACAAAGCCGTAGTGAGTGTTACATCATCTAACGGGTTGTCGATAATAATTCTCGCGGCTTCTGCCAGTCCGGCGCGCTGCATACTCTCGATATGGGAGAAAGATTCAACCCGCACAAAATCAATTTTGCCAGGCATCGGGTTTTCAATATCAGCCTCTACACAGAGCACTATTTCAGACGTTGTGCCATTGGTCTTGGAGAGCAGAAGTTCAATCAGGCGCAGAGTTCGGGTTCCGTTCCAGCCGATAATGACCGTGTGATTGACATTACTTGTCATACGCAAGCCTCTCTTTCCTCTATGCACAAACTCAGAAACCGCAAAACCTACCCGGGTAACTACCATCGCAAACAGGCTCAGTCCAAGCGGTATCACCCAGCCCGCCACCACGATTTTTCCTGCAGGTGAAACTGGTGAGAAATCGCCATAGCCGACCGTCGATGCGGTAACCACCAGCCAGTAAATAAAGTTTTCGGGAGCGATAATCTCGCTTTCTCCCGCAGCACTCAGCAGCAGATAGCTGCCGACCACATAGCCCAGAACGGCAACGAGAATGGTTGTTATATTTGCCTTAACAAAAAGCGACGCCAGAAGGCGTCGCACTTTAAATAGCAGCACTGGATCAGGCCTTTTCGCGGCTCGCCAGCAATTGTGCCAGTTTATCACTACCACTGACCTGGCCCCCGGGCTTGATGCCTGCCGCCTTCAGCTTGGCATCAAGGCTAGATCCGCTCTCCTCCGTGGCCAGCTCTTCCGCCGCTTCCAATTCAGCTGCACGCTCCTGCTGCTTGCTCTTAATCCGGTCCAGGCTGTCCAGGGCTGTCTTGATCTTGCTGTTAGCACCCATGTGACGGGAGGAAACAGCAACCTGGGCTTTTTGCACGGACTCAGTCGCTTTGATCTGATCTATCTGCTGTTCCATACGGCGCACATTGGTCTTGGCTTTGGAAATATTGCCTTTCAGTGAGCGCTCGGAGTTCAGGAAGCCTTCCAGCAGGCTCTGCTCAGTTTCCAACTGGGCCTCAAGCTCAGTAACGCGCTCAGCACACTCCAGGGCCAGGCTGTCATCGCCCTTCTCACTGGCACTGATAGCATGAGTACTGTAAGTCTCAATATCGGCCTGTAAGGATTCCACTTTGCTCTCGGCCAGCTTGCGCTTGGCCATGATCTTAGTCAGGTTCTCATCACAAGCTTTCAATTCAGCCTTAGCCTCGCGCAATTCCTGGTCGAGAATGCGGATAGACTGGCTGTCCGCAACTGCTTCAGTGCCCTCGTTTACCGCACCTTTCAAGGCAGTCCAGATTTTTCTCAGGCTCATGCTACACCCTCCATTTCAAAATGATCTGCATACAAATCCAGGAAATCCCCCACATTGGAAAACAGGGTTTCAACTTCCTCGATAACTACTTCGTCCTTGCTGGACACAGACAGCGCACCAAATGCAACGTAATAGCTCTGGCCGCCAATATTTTTGATGGCTATCGCCGTCAAAGGAACCAACTGATGTGTCTGGAGAATCATCTCATTCAGTGCAGCCACATCATCAACCTGGCTCACTGGAAACAGGATGCTCTCTACAACAATCTGCTTTTCCCCGACGTAGACAAACGCATCGACACCTTCATCGTTAGAAATGCTGAGGCAGTCACCCTCAGACTCGACTACCCACCCAGTGTGGTTTTCCGCCAACTGGCGCAGGTTTTCATGATTCCAGGTCATCTCAACTCCCTCGCTGTGGAATATTGGTCACAAATATAGCATCAAAAAAACGACGGTCAATAACTTATTTCAAACTTATGTTGCAAATAATACACATAAGGATAGTATTTACCACAATAGTGATATCAACTGTAACGGAGTAGAGCCCATGGACCACAAGCAAAGCCTCGGCAATCAGCAAGCATTGGCTCCTTACAAACAGGCCATTGCCCGCTATGTGCGCGCCTCTATGGCTTTGAAGGGTATGCGTTACGGGGATCTGGCCCAGGCCCTGGCCGATAGAGGGATTTCAATGACCACTGAGAATTTGCGTAGCAAAGTGAGCAAATGCATGTTTTCAGCTGATCTGCTGGCGGCCATCATTGATTCTTTATCTGTTGAAGACAGCGCCATGCCTGAAATCCTCAAACAGGCGCGGGAAATGCAAGATCGAGGACTCTATACCGAGCAGGACAAAAGCTAACACTTCCCTCATTCCGGTGCCAGCACACTGGGTCACACTTGCCTCAGCCTGAGTGGCAGACCGGTTAAGCAGGGAAACGAGGGGACAGATCACCGAATGAAAACTCAAGAGATTCTTGGGTAAAACTGGTTGATTTCAATAGACTTGCTCGGGTGCAGCACCGCCCTTTTAGAGCCCATTACCACTCTGTTAATAATACTCTGCTAGTAGTGGTGAAGCTTGTATACCGGCTCACCATTACCGCATTTGCCAACAACCACTGGCTCAGCCAGCTTCGCTCCAGCCGGAATTATCTTATTGGTCGGCCACCAGACAAAGCAGGCATAGCGAAAGTTGACTGCCCAGTTACAGTAAAGCCTGCCCTTGTCCTCTTCATAGAATCGCGCTTGGCAAAAACTTAGGGTTGGGCTTCGCACACCCTGCTGCTGTTGCGCATCCACAACAATAATATCGACAGCCGCCACACTAGAAACCCAGAGGCAGGGAATCAACAACCACAATTTCATAGGCGCACTCATTGAGGCTTTAAACTGGACTTTCTTAAAGCCTAGCAGCCCCGGCGCAACTTTCATTTCATAATCAGGTTAATTGCCTAAGTCAGCTGCTGGCCTCTCTCCACCAACGCTCCGCGAAGCTCTACAATTAGACGCTCGATACAAGCCCGCTTGTTCTCAATCCAATTAAAGTAAGGCAGAGGCAAAACCCGAATTCCCGCCCGGTGCAGTATCTTGTAAACCCGGGTGGTGAAATGCTGCTGGTGCTCTCCCGGATAGCCAATAAGATCCACCCCCAGGATCACTCCCTGGTACTCACACATCACATCGACTCGCTGACCCGCAATAGGAAAGTTAATCCAGTGAGCGATACCCTCCGCATCAAGCTCCGCGCTTACCTCCCTGGCAAAATCGCAGGAAAACTCCCCACTTGGCATCACCGTCAGATTAGCTGGTACAAAGGATAAATAGCGACGCAGTAGATGCCCGGGAGGCAACAGCTCAGGGTTAATGGAGTATGCTACCCGCTGTTCCTCCTTGGCCCTTGTAACGGCCACATTAAACATATCGGCACGATTGAGATAAGCAGCCGCCCGCAGGGATTGGTCATCAAGGCTAAGGGAAAGAAGCATTACATCGCGCTCCTCCCCCTGAAAACCATAGGGCGTAGCAACCCGTACCGAAAAACTTCGCAGTTTTGCTGCGGAAAAAGCCTTGGAAATTTCCTTGTCCAAATAATCGACCTGCTCCCTGTAAGGGGACAACACACCAATAGAAGGCTTCAAAGCATTGTCATCATAGCGATCAAAATAATTACGCAATTGAGCAATAACCCAGTCTTTTTCCACCCTATTTCTACCAGTCTTGGCTCGTCTTCCCTCTAATGGGTGGAAGGAGAGGGCCAGCTCCTGGGTACTCCCAGGGCTGGCCTGCATTATTTTGAGTCGATCATCGTAAAAAGCGTGATTACTGAAAGCTATCAGCTCTGGCTGGCTACGATAATGCTCATCAAGCAGGGTTACCGCATCCTGGCTAGCCAGATTGTCCGATACCAGATCAAGAAGAGATTGATCCCGATAACTGTAAGATGCAGGTAGTTCTCCGCACTGAACGACTTCCCCCCATAGACGCTGCTGTTGCTTTACCGGGAGGAAGGAAATATGTCGCAGCTGTTTGCCATCACCAACCACGACCGCACGTTTGGCTCGGTACAATGCAGGTAACGCACTTGAAATATCACACTGGGTGGACTCATCGAAAATTACCAGATCGAACATGCCGCGCATTAATGGCAAAATCTCGTTGAGTTCATCCAGGCTTGCCAGCCAAATAGGATAGGCTTGCAAGACCAAATTCATGTTAGTCTTGGCAAATCGTTCCGCCTGGGTTTTAGAGGTCCTTGCCCTCAGAGCCTGATGGAATTTAACTAGGCTACTTCTCTCTTTGTTTAATAGCCGGACAAGTTTCTCCCTGCGACAGGCATTAATATAGCTGGCAGCCTGCTGCTCAAAACGCTGGCGCAGTTGACCGATAGCTTCTTGTAATCCCCACAGTCCGTCCATATTGAGCCGCCGCCGGAGTAGCGACTCACCCAGGCGAGCCAGCCAAGCCCCCATACCTGCAGGCCCCAAAAATTTTGCTATCCGTAGCGATCGCGAAAAACGGCGCTCAGCTTTCCAAAGTGATCTTCGAATCTCCTTCAAACTGCGCCTCAACTTGGCCGCACTCTCTTTTGGTGGCTCAACACCCTCCTTGAGCAGAGTATCCAGGTGCGCTTTCAAACTGCGGGTAAATCCCTGCTCCCCCGCATGTACGTAGCCTTCAGTGAGCCCATAGCTCTCACGTAATTTGTTTCTTACCACATCAATGGCTTCTGGTGTTTTGGACACAACCAAAACAGCGTCGCCATGCAACATCTGGTCTATAGCCATAGCTGCAATGGTAAAGCTCTTTCCCGTACCCGGTGGGCCAGAGACAAGGCTAAGAGGGAAATGAGCCGCATTGCGTAATGCTCGCTCCTGAGCCTGGCTCAATAGCCCAGGTAACATCTCGGGTTCGCTGCAGCTTGCAATAAAGCTGTCAGATTCCCCACCCAAAACTAAATGCAGCGGCACCTGGAGATTTTGCTCACAAGCCAGCTGCCCTAACTCGTGCAAAACACCACGTGAACCTCTGGATCGATCAGCCAGGATTATTGCAGCGGCACTGATTAGCTCTGGCTGTGAGGCATTAGTCTTTTCCCTAATCAGGGCTCCTGACTGAAGACTCGGCCAGCGACCCAATTCCTCCAGACCACCGAGCACGCTGTGTTCATGCAACCAGCGCCCTACATCAGCCAATTGAGAGGAATCCAAAGGAAACTGAAGCTGTGGAAAAGAACCCATTACCTCAGGGTCAATATCAGGCTTAAGAGTTAGCCGAAGCACAGGAAAATTAATTCGCAGATCGGTGGTATTGATCTCAACGAAACTATTATCTTCACGATAAATCCGGGCGGGAAAATATAAAAGAGGTGCAAAAAGCTTACGTTGGTTTGTTACACCGCTTTGACTGAAAAGCTGGCCACAAATAAAAAAACTAGCGTAGATTAGCTGGCGTTCTTTTCTGTAAGCATCTGTCAGCTCTATCAGCTTTGTGGCAGAGGCATCCAGTAACGGAATCCTGTATAACTCACCGCTACTCAGGTAATCCTGTTCAGCAATGAACGAACAGCGGTTTTCGGCCAGTCGAGCAATATTTGAAAGCGACAGATCGTGGCTATCGGCCTGATAACAGCGGCGAAAATACTCAATTAGTAATCGTTGTCTTCCCTGCATATTCGCCGTATTACCCATAAAGCGAAAATGCTATACGAAATCCCGCCGCTATGACAGGCAAAATATCTCTTTTGCCCTAGCTATCACCTGCCAGTGCACGGAGCTGTTTGGATTCAGCAATACTCAAGCGCAATCCATACTTTTCTACAATGGAAATAAAGCGCTGAACATAAATTTTGCCAACAGGCTCGTAAGGGGGCATCCACTCATCGGGCCCTTTGTGCCCCTTACTCTGGTTGCGCCCATCATCCACTAACCACAGATTCTCAATATCTTCGGCAAATCTTCTTTTCTTCTCGCGGCTCCAAGCTGCCCCGCCGTGATCATGTGCCCACTTCAACGGTACTATATGCTCCACATCCAGGTCTGATGCCTTGCTGTAAAAATTGCCGGTATAGGGATCCAACCATAAACCGGTATCCACCTTACAACCGTTACTGCGGGTATAGGTAACCGGGGATAGGGAAAAGCGGATTAACAGCTCATGGCGGGTATCCTGGCAGTCACTATCGAAGTCTGACCAACGTGGCAGCCATTCGGCCCGCTCGTAGGGTGCAGCAAGTGCGGTAACACTGAAAAACAAGAAACAGATCACTGTAAACTGTTTTGAAATTGATCGAACACTCATACAACTACTACCAATCAAATCCAGCTACTAGCCTACTTGAAAACCCTGCTTTTGAATATTACCTCTGTCAAATTTTGGTTCGCAGATCCCCCTTCAAATAAGATTTCACGACAAAAGCACAGGGAAGTTGCCAGTGAAATCAGAAAGGAGTTTTTCGAAAACAAAAAAGGCGCAAAAAGTTATCCTTTCTGCGCCCCAATTTTGTCTATTCAATTGAGCCAGCTTTACCCAGCTTTTACCTGATTAGGCAGATACTGGCTCCGAACTGGGCTGCGACTCCAGTTTCTTTTTCGAGCCTTCTTCTGAACCCAGCACCTCAGTGGGCTTCACCTTATGGAAGACCGCATAAAACACCGGCACAGCAATCAGGGTTAGTACCGTTGCAAAGCCCAGTCCGCCCATAATGGTCACTGCCATATCGGCAAAGAATGCATCAAATAATAACGGGGACATACCCAAAATAGTTGTCACTGCAGCCAGAAATACCGGGCGCAAACGACTAACACTGGCGCGTTGAATTGCCGTCAACCGTGGCAGGCCAGCTTCAGTCTGCACCTCAATTTCATCCACCAATACCACCGCATTTTTAATCAACATACCAGATAGGCTCAATACGCCGAGAAGTGACATAAAGCCAAACGGCAAGCCTGTCAGCAGCAGGCCTACCACCACACCCACCAGAGACATGGGCACCACCAACCAGATAATCAGCGGCTCGCGTACGGTGCCAAACAGCAGGATCGATACCAGGATCATAATCAGGAATCCCAGCGGCAACCCTTTACCCAATGACTTCTGTGCATCCGTAGAGCTCTCATATTCACCGCCGAACTCTGTATGGTAACCCGGGGGCAAAGGCATACCCTCAACCCCTGCGCGAATACGATTAAAGGCGGCCATAGCGGTGACTCCCTCCGGGGCCTCGGCACTGATCGTTATTGTCGGGACCCGGTCGCGACGCTGGATCAGACCTTCCTCAGCGGTAGTCGCAAAGTCTTTGACCAATTGCCCCGCTGGAATATAGCCCTGCTCATTCGGACTCCACACCAAGCGATCCTGCAGGGAGCCAACCTGATTGCGATCACCTTCAGGCATGCGCGCGACAATCGGGATAATACGGTCGCCACTTTCAAAATCCCCTACACGATAACCGGCAGTCGCAAACTGGATAGTTCGGCTGATATCGGTATTCGTGACACCAGCGACACGAGCCCGTTCATTATCGAGATGGGCACGAATCGTGGGCTCTCGGCCACGCCAGTTATGGCGGATATCCTTCAGACCATTTTCCCGGAAAAGCTGCTCAGTATTTTCGGCGAGCGCACGCAGGGTGTTGAAATCGTGGCCGGAAATACGCACTTCCACATCGGCACCACCACCCGGACCAAATACCAGGCGTTTAAAGGTGATAAGCGCTTCCGGCTGGGAATCCCGCAACTCTGCTTTAGCCCGGTCTATCAGGCCAGCAATTTGCTCGCGATCCTCTGTGCGCACAATCAGCTGGCCATAGGCAGAATTAGGTGGCTCTGGGGCATAGGTCAGCATAAAGCGGTCCGCACCGCTACCGGCAACCGCAGTCACCGAAACTACTTCTTCCTGCACCAATAAATAGTCTGTAGCTTTTTGCAGCGCATTTTCTGTGCGATTAATATCACTGCCCTGGGGCAGGAGATAATTCACGTAGAAAAGCGGAGCATTGGAGTTAGGGAAGAAACCCTGCTTGACAAAACCAAAGCCAAAATAACTGACCATGGTCACGACAACCAGCAAAGCGATAGTGCCCCCCCGGCGATTCAGGGCACCGGATAGGACTCCCGCATACATACGGTAAAAACGGCCACTGTAAGGGTCTTCACTATCAGCATTCTTACCCGGCTTGAACAAGTGGTAGCCAAGGTAAGGAGTAATAGTGATTGCCAAAATCCAACTCAACAATAGTGAGATACCAATCACAGCGAACAGCGAGAAGAGGAATTCACCGGTGGCATCATCGGAAAGGCCAATACCGGAGAAAGCCATGATCCCAATAATGGTGGCGCCTAAAAGTGGCCAGAAAGTTTGGCGAACTACACGGCGAGCAGCATTCTGTGGTGCTTCTTTTTTCTGCACCCCCATCAGCATGCCTTCAGCAACTACAATAGCATTATCTACCAACATACCCATGGCGATAATCAGGGCACCCAGGGAAATTCGCTGAAGGTTCAAACCAAACAGGTTCATAATCAGTACAGTACCGAGCACGGTCAGCCCCAGTACCACACCAACTACTACACCTGAGCGCCAACCCATAAATAGGCATAGGACCAGAGTAACAATCACTACCGAGGAGATCAGGTTAAAAAGAAAACCGTCGACACTCTCCTCAACCACTTTGTGCTGCTCATAAACCGGCTGGATTTCTACCCCGAGAGGCAAACCCAGCTTAAGCTCATTGAGCTTGGCTTCCACTGCCGTTCCCACGTTTACGATATTTGTATTTTCAGCTCCGGCCACACCAATCAAAATGGCCGGCTTACCATTAAATCGTGCAATAAAGTTCGGGTTCTCGTCATAACCGAGGGATACATCCGCAATATCCCGTACTGCCAACATCGCAGTAGAGCCCGGTACACCCACGAGAATATTCTGAACGGATTCAAGATCACTGGCTGGATTGTCGACCACGATACGAGTTCGGAGGTCCTGACCTTCTATTTCACCTACACGCTGGGTGGAACTTTCCACCTGCAGTACCTGGGCCAGGTCATCAAGCGAGAAGCCGAACTGAGCAAGGCGCGATTCGTCTATATCCAAATAGGCCACTTCATCGATAATGCCGGAGCGGGAAACCTTCGCTACCCCCTCAACACTCAGTAGCTCGCGACGAATTGCTTTAGTAATTTCGCGCATTTCTGTCAGCGAAAAACCATCACCGGTTACCGCATAGTAAATACCATAAACCTCGCCGAAGTCATCATTAACCACGGACTGCATGGCGCCACTGGGCAACTCACGCTGGGCATCGTTAACCTTGCGACGCAGTTCATCCCAGACTTGCGCCAGCTCTTCCGAAGCGTATTGATCCTTTATCTGGACGCGAATTTCCGACATGCCCGGACTGGAAGTTGAGGTCACTTTGTCCAGCTGTCCCATCTGTTGGATCGCAACCTCTAATTTTTCCGTTACCTCCTCTTCTACCCGCTGCGCGCTTGCGCCCGGATAGAGAGTAAATACCCGCGCTTCTTTAATGGTAAATGCTGGGTCTTCTAGTCGGCCAATATCCGACAATGCCCAGATCCCACCTACAAGACAGATCAGCATCAATAACCAGCTGTACACTGGACGCTGAATAAATACATCAGAAATCTTCACGATACTTCCCCACTCTTGCCAGGGCCTGAGGTCATTTGAAAATTAACGTTGTGCATAGTTGCGTACTTTTGCACCGTCATAAAGATGTTGACCTCCCGCAGCCACCAGCTTCATCGCAGGGGTGAGACCATCCGTAATCTGAACCGCTTCTCCATTGGTCTGGCCAAGCGCCACCTGTACCCTGGATACTGATTGATCTTCGTTAATCTGCCACACATATGGATTACCTTCGGCACCAGTCTGTACTGCTGCCAATGGAATCCAGAAATCCCCGGTAGCTTCTTTCAGCTTTACGTTCACACGAGCTGTCATGCCTGGAAGAATTTGTACATTTTCGGGGCGGGGCATACCCAGCTCAACCACATAAGTCTGGGTTACACTATCGGCTTCAGCCTGGTGCTCACGGTATTTGAGTTCAAACTTTTGACCGGGTAGGAACTCGAACTCCGCTGTGATAGAGCTGATTTGATCTTCATTTCCTGTAGCCAACAATTTTTCCGGCACAGAAATCTGAATACGCACCTCAGAGATGTTTTGCAACCGAACAATTGCCTGGCCCGGCTGCACATTGGTGTAATTCTCTACCAACTGTCGAGTTGCCAATGCATCAAAAGGCACTCGCAACTGGGTATAGGCCAAATCCTGTTCTGCCTTTTCCAATGTTACTTTTGCCAGATCAAAGTTACTTTCTGTTTCATCCAGTTGCTGCTGAGAAATGACCTTCGATCCCGCCAGGGAGCGCTGCCGCTTCAAGGTTTTTTCCAGCAACTCCACGTTTACTTTGGCTTCCTTCACTCGACGGCGATAATCCCGATCATCCAACTCAGCAATCAGGGTTCCCTTAGGAATAATTTCCCCTTCCCTGATACTCAACTTGTCTAACTTGCCACCAACCTGGAAAGAGAGATCCACACTCTGGACCGCCTTTACACGACCGGCAAACTGGCGATCCGCCACTTCCGCCACATTGGTGACCGTAGCCACTTTTACCGGCCACAAGCGCTCAACCTGCTGTTCATCCGCCTCAGAACCAGAGCACCCCGCAAGAATCGCCGCTGCCGCTACCACCAAGGCAAGGGAGATACGAGAATTTACCGACAATTTCATATTTCACTATCCAATAAATTATTTAACTGAAGATCAGGTATTCAGGTAAGCTCTGCCGACAACATTAGCAGCCGTTCGCGCAGGCGGGAAAACATTGGGTCCTCGGACTCCATAACTCCCAGCACCCGCCCCAGGAACATACCTTGGGCAGCAAGAATCAATAACTGGGCAAGTTCAGGGTCACCGTATGAGCTGTCAATTTCACCGCGCATTTCGATAACGTTACACTTGACCGGCTCAAGCAGGGCGGGATCTTCTGCGACTGCCGCAATCAACGCTCGCGGCAGCCCCTCATCATCTTCCATCAGCTCGAAAATCGCTTTAAGCCGTGACGCCAACACATCGTCACCAGCGGCGGCGAAAGTCTCTGCACTGGCATCCTCCCTGGCAATCGCGGCCTCCAGCATCGCCTTCAGCAGTGACTGTTTGGTACGAAAGTGATGGATAAGCCCACCCTTACTCAAACCACACTGGGCAGCAACTGCGTCCAGGGTGAGCTTTCGCGCCCCTTTTTCTCGAACTACCTCTTCCGCCGCACGGACTATGGCAGCTTTGTCGACTCTCGACACATGACCTCCCAGGCATCTTCAACCAAACCAACCGGCTGGTCGGTATCTTACCGCCCCCCAGGAAAACGTCAAGCCATGCTACCCTCTGCCAGCGTCAAGCAAGGTTAAAAAGTGTTTACAAAGCCCATGATGACCAGCTGGACATCTTATGCGGTTTGAAACTGGAGTAATTTATGACGGAACAGCCCTGCCCTTGTGGCTCGGGAAAAAAGTTCAAAGCCTGCTGTAACCTCTACCTGTCTGGGCAGGCCTACCCGAAAATGGCGGAATCCCTGATGCGCAGTCGCTACAGTGCCTATGCGATGGGAAACCTGGCATACCTACGAAAAACATGGCACCCAGAAACTTACCCGGGTCTCAATGCGGACGATCTGGAGACTCAATGGACACGCCTCGAAGTTATTAAAAGCAAAGCAGGGCTGAAGAAGTCTGTAGTGGAATTTAAAGCCTGGTATACGGAGAATGATCAAGAGCATGTGATCCATGAGATATCACTATTTAAGCTCTATAAAAAACGCTGGGTCTACCTAGAACCGCTACCTAGTTGGCCACAAGCCGATCAGTAAAAAGAGAAACCAGGGTTAGAGGGGAACAAATTGCAGGGAGGCGTCAAGGAAGTGAAATAGCCTCAAATAGTCGCGGGAGCTACTCCGCTCCCGCGCCTCCTTTAACATTTTTTGCTTACTTTTAAAGCGAGCGCCCGACTTAGCCTTAGTGTGGGCACCACCTTTTTTTAGCAGTGGATTACAAGCCACGTAATTACGAGGCTTGGCGACTTTCTTAGGGGTGTATTTTTTCATAGTATTTGGCCTTGCCTAATCAACGATAAAAGCCGAGGAAACTCGACAGGTAAATTCATTGTCAAATTGAATTCAATAGCACTCATAAAATTAAAATCCATTATTTTTCAAAGTTCTCATAAAGGGTGAACCAGTCAAGCCTACCCTTTTATGCAAATCACTTGGCGCAGCGTATGTACCACATCAACCAAATCCAGCTGATTATTCATCACCTCATCAATATCCTTATAGGCAGCGGGTATCTCATCAATCACACCTTTATCCTTTCTGCATTCTACGCCATGCGTCTGAGACTCAAGATCGCCTCGAGTAAATCGCTGACGAGCCGAGGTGCGACTCATTTTACGGCCAGCACCATGGGCACAGGAGCAAAAGGATTCGGGATTCCCACGCCCACGAACAATAAATGATTTCGCCCCCATCGAACCGGGAATAATCCCCATCTGATCCTTTTGGGCACTGATCGCCCCCTTACGTGTCACATAGACATCCCGTTCGAAGTGGTGCTCGCGCACTACGTAATTATGGTGGCAGTTAATAGCCTCTGACGTTAAGGTAAACTTCGGCACGTAAGCCCCCAGGCTATTCAACACAAGCTTCATCATTTCCTGCCGGTTTAACCTGGCGTACTCCTGTGCCCAATTTACAGCTTCAATGTAATCATTGAAGTGGCTACTTCCCTCAGAAAAATATGCCAGGTCCCTATCTGGCATATTTTGCATATTTCCAGCCATATCCCGGCGTGCCAATTGAATAAAATGCTCTCCAATTGCACTACCAATACCTCGGCTGCCGGAATGTAGCATCACCCACACCGCATTACTCTCATCCAGACAAATTTCAATAAAGTGATTGCCTCCACCCAATGTCCCCATTTGGGTAACCCAGGTTTTCTGGGGCTGACGCAACTTCTTCATAAGCCCAGGATGCTTTTCAAACAACCTATCTACACCGGGAGCTAATATTTTGCAGGCAGATTCCCTGGCAGTAATCATCTTATGACGACCCCCTCCAACGGGTACTTTCACCTCAATGGCCTCCCGCAATGCTTTTAGGCTGTCTGGCAACTGATGGGCATGCAACGAAGTTCGCACCGCATTCATGCCGCAGCCAATATCCACACCTACTGCGGATGGTATGACTGCACTAAACGTAGGAATCACCGAACCAACTGTCGCCCCTCGCCCCAAGTGAACATCCGGCATTGCCGCCACATGGGAATGAATAATGGGCAATTGAGCAATATTCTTTAGCTGTTCTAAAGCAGCCGGCTCAACCTTATCGGTAAATATTTTTACCGGCACACTACCTGAAGATGCGTTTTTATTAAGTACAATTTTTACAGGCATATAGAGTCCTTGGATTGATCCAATAAATCATTAAAAGCTCTCCAAAGCCCTAAACAAAAAAGCCCCGGCAAATGCCAGGGCTCTAGAGAATTCCGGCTTGAAAAGCTCAATCACTTTTCAAGCAAGTGCACATGAAAAGCGATCAAAAAAACAGGTTGCTGATATCTACATTTCGCATTTCATGGCTCCTTCGTGGTTGCTGTCCACGTTTAACTAGGTGGTTACTAAACTACCCCTGCAGTTTATTCACTAATTTAGGCATGTCAACCTTAAACCTTATTATTTATTAGAAAATTATTCCCCACAACCTTAGAAGAAGGCAGCTCAACACCCCCAGATGCAATGATTGCCATACCGCCATACAATGCCCCTGCGATATGGTAAATATTATTAGCGGATGAACAACGAACCTGAAATCATTTTCGAGGATGACTACCTTCTGGCAGCCTTTAAACCAGAGGGCTGGCTCGTGCACCGCTCAGAAATAGACCACAGCGAAAATCGCATTTTACTTCAATACCTACGGGACTTAAGCGGTCACCGCCTGTATCCCGTACATCGCCTGGACAAGCCTACTTCTGGAGTTATTATCTTTGGCAAAAGTAGTGAGATGGCCACCCTTTTACAGCAACAGCTGGAAAGCGAAAACTCCATCAAAAAATACCTCGCAGTATGCCGGGGCTATTGCCCTGAACAGGGAGTTATCGACTACCCTCTACCACCTGTCGCAGATTTCAAACATCAACGCAAGCGCCCCAAAACTGATCTACCACGCAAGTCAGCAATCACCCTATACCGCCGACTGGATACCGTTGAGCTACCCTATGAAGTAGATCGATACCCCACCAGCCGTTACTCCCTGGTTGAAATCCAACTAAAAACCGGCCGCCGCCACCAGATCCGCAGGCACTTCAAGCATATCCACCACCCACTTATCGGTTGTCCCAAATATGGGAAGTCTTCACACAACCGGTTTTTTGCCAGACAATATGATTGCGCACGATTGTTACTGCATGCATCCAAACTTAAAATAATGCACCCGATAAGTGAAACGGTATTTGAGATTAGCATGACACCTAAAGGGACATTTTCAGAACTACTGGGTAAGTTAAACTGGAATCTCACCAATTAAAGACTTGGGCAACCGAGAACCCTCTATTAGCTCGTAATGCCAATTTTCCAGCAAAATTCCAATAACCAATTACAGAAAAACCAACTACTAACGAGTAAAAAATGAAACTCAAAACCACAATCAAAAAATTAGCCGGCCTGTGTGTATTATCAGCCATCTCCACCGGCGCCGTTGCACTGGATGACGAAGATAAGGCTGTTCGCCTGGTAGAGGCTCTTAGTGGCAATATGGTTTATATCCACTTAATGGAATCAATGAATAAGCAACCGTCCTGCGCCAAGTACAATGCCATCATAGCCTGTTCAACGGAAAATTCTTACTGTTCCCACGCGCTCTCTATCGCCCTAGCAGCACAGGCGGCAAACCGTACCATCGACTTTCAGACAAGTGATTCCTGCATAGGTAGTGCAGCTGAATTTGTCAGACTACGTATGCGGTAATTGTTTTTTATTATATATAGGGAAAGCAATAAGGAATGGAGAAAGGGCTTCAGAAAAACCTGAGAGCCCTAAACATCTTACTATAACACTCAACTGGCACTATCATTTACCACCAAATATAAACCTACTTATCACTCTCTTCTTCTATCTTTCTCTCAGCCGGCCACAGATAATTACCAGCCCAAACAATATACTGCACATCATCTATAAACCTTAACTGCCCTCCATTGTCGACCCTCACCGTACCGGATAAAAGATAGTATTTTCCGCAGCTCCCGGAGCATTGAAACCCCTTTGGGAGGATTACCTTAATGGCATTATTTGTAATACCTGCCTCATACTGCTCCCTCGAGAAATAGAGATGCCCTTCTCGTCCATATCCGAGCCCCAGCACACCAACCACATCAACATCTCTATTTTTATATTTTGCCGGAGATGCCATTAAAGAGAAAAAATTAACCTCAGTGGTTAGACTCTCATATCCGAGAGCACTACTACAAAAGAATAGTAATAAAACCGAAAGTTTAGAGCTCACTGACATAGGGGGCTCCTCCGTTAGATTTTACGTCTTTGATAAATCTCCCTATTTGTGCATTAGTTGCAGAAACAGGTAGTGCTTTGCTCATTGCGTTATTGAATGAGGACCAATTAAACTTATATAAACTCTGTTGATTCGAAAGATACCCATTAACCCCAAACATTATAGGGTATCTTAAATCCCAAGAATGAAACTTGCTGGCTGAAGCTGGATGAGTATGCCACCTCCCAGCCCAACCAGCACTTCTTGGAGTTCTACCAATGGAAACACTATCAATATGATAGCTTGTTACCACTTGATCAAAACCATACCCATCCCCATATTTACGAACTCCCGCACCAAGCTCCACTTTATATCTTGTGGAAATCCCGTAAGCTTTGTCATGCAGCCATTGAGCAACCCCATCCGGATTATCTGCTATTTCTTGTGCAGCACTCTCATTAATTGTCGCCAGTTCTGCATCAAGAGCCATTCTCTTTTCTTTATTACCAGCTAAAACAGGGGAAGGTGTTGGTACAGTTCCATCTCCTTCAGTCCCCACTTGCCTGATGGAAGAAGCTACATATGACATAGCTCCAGTAACCGCCCCATTTGCAAATTTCCCACCCGAGATTGCAGTAGACGTACCTCCAATAAGCATTGCCACAATTGCTCCCTCCGGTGTGGGACCACCCCCCCCCCCGAAAGTCTCACTTTGACCCGCCCAGGCTGATAAACCTGCAGATACAAAGCCGTGTCCAAATTTACCCCCCTGGAGTTCAGAAACTATTCCGCCTACCGCAGCCGAAACAAAGATACGCTCTCCTCCAGTAAGGCCAGCTGCATTACTGATACCGTAAAATGCCGCCGAGCTCGCACCGGAAACAAGCCCTGCTTTCATGGCAGCACCGAAATCACCGGTAGCAGCATAGCCACGCTGAGCTGAAAAATAGGCATTAAAAGCTATCGAACAAGGCCCACAGTATATGCTAGTAATAATTGATCCAAATAACTGAACCATATCTGCTACAGGGGCCGGCAGAGATTTGATTATAACTTGGTCTATCAGGATAGACAGAAAATAACCACTAGGATCACTAGCATTCAGGGGATTATTACGCACATAGGAATAGCGGTTATACATCTGGGTATCCGTTGCCGCCTGGACAAACGGATCCGCTTGCATAAAGCGCCCCAGCCTTGGGTCGTAGATACGCCCATTCATATGAATGAGCCCTACTGCATCCAGCATCTCATGGCCGGTATATCCCCGCGTAGTATTGACTGTATCAAAGCCAGCTAGGCTAGACTGGCTCAGTGCACTCCAATCCGAAGAATTGCGGCGCTGCCCCCACACATCGAAGGACATTTGCTGAATTACATTTGCGCCCTCATCGGTGAGCAGGTCTACTGAGCCCAGGTGATCCAGGTACTGGAATACTTTTTCTGTCGACTGTACTGCATAGTTAGAGTTTGTAGTCAGGGTATAGATCGCTGTCCCCGCAAGGTAACGCTTCCACTGGATTTCACCAGGGTTGGAGGACTTTTCAATACGCTCGATGTTGCCGATATACCAGGTTTCAGTGACTTCACCAGTTGTGCTATTGGTATCCTTACGGTAATAGCGAGATCGCTCCACACCATAGAGAAACTCGGTTATATGATTTCCCTTCTCGATTCGCTCTGATTTATCAAAGGTGGTGTACTCAATTTTACGACCACCATCAAAATCATCGGAAATCATATTGCCATTGTTATCATAGCGATAGGCGACACCTCCAGCAGAGGTAACAGCGTGTGGGCCCGCATTATTTCCGTATGTGTAATCGCCAACGCCAGCTTTATAGACAATATTACCGATAGCGTTGTAACGCAGATCCTGCTGAGAAGAGGCCAATCCTGAGCAGTTATAGTCACCCGAGCCGATATGGCTCTTCACCAGCCGATTTAAGGCGTCGTAGCAGAAGCTTTCCCTCAGATCTTTACTGCCGCTCTGGTTATGGCGACTTTTCAAATTCCCAAGTGTATCCCAGCTGTAACGAATATTCTGAACACCGAATACCCCCAATACATCTGAGGTCTGAGTCAGCAAACGCCCAGTCTCGCTATCATATCCGTAGGCATTCGTTGCACCATTACCCAATAGCTGGCGTTTTAACTGGCCACGGGCAGTATGTTCCAGCACCTGCTGGATCAAATCCCCCGAACCCAGATCGGTGATCTTCTCAAGGTGCCCATAGTTATTGTAATGGTTTTCAGTACCAGACTGACCACTGGATAACAAGTCATCCAGAGCATCATACGTTTTGGATACACGCCCATAACTATCAAACTCTGTGGTAGTCACATAAGCCACTTGCGGGCCAGTACCATCGAAATCCACCAGTTGTGTATTGTTACGGCCAATACCATCGTACTGATAGAGCACTTGGTAGCCGCTAATGGAGTCCTCCACCAACTCGAGCTGCCCCACCCCATTGCTGGCGGTATCGTAATGCCAAGTTACATTACCGGTAATAGTGCTGCCATTGCGGCGATCGATACGAGTTTTTTTGCGCCCCAAAGTATCATAAGTGAACTCGACCTTATGACCATTGGCATCGGTCTGGGTTTCGATTTCGCCATACTTGGTATAGGTATAGGACCACTCACCCTTATCTGGATCATACATCCTGGTCTTGCGACCCAAATCATCGTAGTAAATTACAACAGAAATTGGATAGGTGAGGCCATCATTCTCTTCAACATGTGTTCCTGCCGAATTTGTTAGTCCCCAAGAGTGGGCTTTATGAAGATTGCCCTGATTATCGTATTCATAGCTGATACGACCATCAAGCGCATCAATAACTTCTACCAACTCCCCGAGAACATTTTTCTTCTCTGTTTTCTTTTGAACCTTATCATTTACTGTAACAGTCGTGAGACCATCATAAATAACTGAGGACTGCGAACTATCAGGTGCAGTAACTTTTACTGCTCGCCCTAACAGGTCATATTCAGTCTTACTCCAAACCCGGCCATTACCAGAAAAGTAAGGCTCGCTGACATATTTCACCCTGCCAAGACTGTCATATTCCTGGTCAATATAAATAGTTTTATCAAAACCCTGAGTTTCTGTACGAATTGCTCTTCCAAGCGCATCCATATACTCGACAGAGGTAGATCCAGTGCTGTTACTTTTTACAACCTTATATTTTGCACCGGTAATACAACCTGAACCACAGAGTGAATATTGAGTTCGTGCATCCGCTCCAGAGTTATCGTAGCGATAAGTCTCACGGCCCAACACGTCATAGCTAAAGTAACTCTTAAAGCCATTCAGCCCATGAACTTCCAGGGGCGCTCCATATGCATTTCGACTGATTACTTCTTCTGTTAAATGCTCAAGACTATTGTAATTCTTATTCGCAAAACGCCCAGAAATATCATAAACAGTCCGTGTATAGCGACTCTGTTCACCCTCTGCGCTCAAAGTCTTCTTCTGAATGTTACCGAAGCCATCATATTCATAAGTAGTGGTTTGCGTAAACTCAGCATTATTTGGCTCAACAACCTCAGTAAGGAGCAGGCCCTTTAAACTTCCAACGGTATGATAAGTAAAGGCAGATTCACGAACATGATCTGCCTGGCCCGGGCGGCTGTTGATTACCCTGGTAAAGCTCAAGCGCCCCTTTTCTGACTCCCAATCAGTACCACCGGAACAAAGTGAGCTCGGATGGGCAGCCATAGAACCGCCGAAGCAGTTGAGTGTATTTTTAATAAACTGCTCACCAGTGGCCTCATCAATAGTTCTCAGTTTTATTGAGGTAACGTTTCCATCATTATCATAACTATTCTCTGTAATAACGGTTTGCAGGTGCTCACCATGTGAACTTCCGTTATTTTCAAGAGAATAGGTTTCCTCTACTACCTTTTCTAGAAATGGCTGATAAGGATACACAGAGGTGTCAGAACCATTCCAACCCTTCAAGCTCCAGGTATTGGCAGCCTTTCGTATCAATGCCTTTGAGGCAGATCGAACCTCAGTCTGCAAGGGCATACCAGTGAACGGGTAGTCCTGGCGGTAGTAAGTGGATGTCTCTACACCCGTTTGCTCATCAGTTGTGGAGATCTTCTGGAAGCCCAGCATCCCTCGCCCAGCAGCCTGCAGTTTCATCTGTGCGTATTCATATGAAACAGCACTTTTCGCCGTGAAATCAACAGCACCGGGAGAGGAGCCGGCAGCTGGAGAAGTACTCTCCACTTTAGAAACTAAGTACATCGGTATCAACACATCGAGAACCGGTGCATCTTTTCCTAGGGTGACACTATCCTCCGGAAGGACCCATGGACCATTCAGTGCAGTATAAAAGTCCGCCGTGTTAGCGGCCTGCTTTAGATAACAATATGTACTTCCGGGGATCTCTACGCCGTTCTCATCTCTCTCAGACGGAGTAGTAGTACACTCCTTACCTTCAAGGGTTTTCGACATTTCAAGGCGACTATAGAACCAACTCCTAATGGTGCTGGTATAGGAGATATCAGTGGTATTACCCAGCCCATTGTCAATTTTGGTTAATACCTTGTTGGGAATATCCCTATTTGCAGAGTTCCCATAGTTGGATACATAGGATGTTAAAAAGCCTTCATCGCTTATCTTGTGATAATCCGGCTGATTATCCCCATTGATATCAGCAAAGATGTGTAGGTAATCGTCATTATTGGGTACAGTCTGAATAAAGATAGACTTTCCAAAGCTGGAAGTCTGGGGATCCCAAAGTTCTATCCGCAACAATCCCGCATCATGATCAGGCCAGTAAACATCCAGCATCCCATCCTGGTTATAGTCCAGAGCTCCGGCTTGCTCTGAAGCAAACCTGCTAGGGGTTACTTTTACCAGTTGTTCCCCAGTACTGAGATAAAGATTTGACGAAGAAGATTCCTGCAATAGCAGGTCAGTTAAACCATCACCATTAAAGTCCGCTGCGACATGAGACTTTGCAGTATTACCTCCCAGGCTTGCAAAAAGGTCGTAGCTATCTGTTTCAGCGTTAAATACAAAAGCCGCATGCCCAGAGGGTCCTGCCGAATACATATATTTAAAACCGCTTTTCAAATCCCCATTTTCATCAAGGCAAAAATCCAAGTCCACCACTTTATTGTCAGGGTCCTTACAACCGCTAACATAAGGTCTCTCCAAAGCAATCAGAATGTCAACATTACCATCCCCATTGAAATCCGCAGTAGCTGCTTTCAATGGAGAGTTGGTCAAACGGCTTATGGATTTACCGGAAGGCAACTCTAAGGAATAGCTTTTAGCTGAGCCGAACCGATAATAAGTCTTGGAACTAATTGGATCCGAGCTAGCCCGTAAGGGATAGACTAGTAAAGTTGATCCACCCACCACAACCAAATCGGACAGACCATCAGAGTTGACATCGACAAAGACACCATCCCTCTCTCCTACTCCGGTATCAATAGGATCGGATGAAAGCTTCCACTGGGAATCCACATAAGTAGAAAGGTAGACATGCCAAGTTTTACTGGTGTAGCGGTCATCGTATACAGCAATATCTGAGCGGCCATCAGCATTGTAATCTAAAACCGCAATACTGATATCCTCGTTTGCATTTGCCCCGGAGAATAAATATTTTTGGCCATTTGAATAAGTGGCAGGAGCTAAGTATGCGCCATTTGATAATGCATACTTAATTTGATGATCCTGATCACTCGCACTATCAGTATCCATCTCCAACCAAACAACATCTTGGTATCCATCGCCATTGAAGTCGCCAAATTGGAAGTCTCTTAAAGAGCGGCTCTTGTTTGCCGTAAAATCAACAGATCCACTGGAAGTTCCGTAATTTAAGGAGTACTGAGACCACTCAAATGAGAGTGCCGGCAAGCAATTGCTGCCTACACACTCTTGAATACTATCTATAAGGGAGGTCTGATTCTTGGATATATTATCAGCTACCAGCTGGTAATTAATATTATATTCACGCAGGGTATTGCCATCAGCGGCAGACGTAATTTTGGAAAGCCGTTTCGTTGTATTAAAAAGGTACCCGGCAGTATAAGCTTGTAAGTAATCAGGCCTATCCGAATAAGTAAACTGGACTGAAGCCGCATTAGCTCCTGCTCCATATGCATATCTTACTTCGTGGATTCGCTTCCCACTATCAGAATCACCTTCATATTCGAATTCAATCCTATTTCCAACGCTATCCTGAAATTCGTTCTGCATCCATGAGAGAACCTTACCTTCTGACACATTGGCATAAGACTTTGAGTTGGCTGTATTACCGTACCAACTGGTTGAGCCATCTTTTCTTTCAACGGTAAAGTAGGCAGGACCCGTTCCTATACTGCCGTGAGATGTGACTTTTACAAAAGATTCGATCTCAGTACGGTATTGTGCGCCGTCCGCACCATAAGATTTACTGGAAACATTAATTAGCCTTTGGCCATCCAGACAAAACCTGTCCGAAGGACTCCAGCTGATAGGTAAAGCTTTTCCGTCCGTGGCCAATGTTTGTCGGCAACGGGTAATTCCGGAAAGCCCCCCAATAGACCACCCATTACCCAGTAACCCATTACCTGTATTACCTTGGTAATTTAAAGATAATTGAGGGACAACACCGGCAGTACCCACCCCTGCTGCTATAGCAAGTGAATAAGTCGCACTACCTGACTCATTAACCCTGAACTGACCAGCAGAGCTACCGGCCATTGTGGGGGTCTTTACGCCCGAAGAAACAATATCCTGCTCAATCGATGGAAGACTTCCGTTAGAAAGGAAGGCAGTATCTACGAGATATTCTTTTCTGCCTTTAAGAACCAGATCGTCCTGTCCGTTCCCATCAATGTCATCAACATAGAACGTATTATTAGATTCAGCTAGTAATTCAGAGAGGTCACTAGAGCGCGAATATGAAACAACAGAAGTCGGAACCTCATCACCAGAAACACCTACCACTACAAAAGGTGGCTCGTTAGTATTTTGGCTCCTGAACAGGATATCTACTACAGAATCACCATCAAAATCACCGTAGTAGAAGTCAATATTTTCCTCAAGCCTTGTAAATCCCGTCAGCTCATCTTCTGGCACGCTATACGGAGCAATAGTTCCATCAGCAAAAATCACGTATGAAGGCCTGGGAGGCAAGGCAATCGGGGTGGCAATATCTCCATGTAAAATTAAGTATCGACTATTGCTGATGACATAATAATCCAGGTCACCGTCACCATCGATATCCTTTAAATAAATAGCTTGGCCTTGGGAATCAAAACTTGAAGCCTTGAGCGATAAAGGCAGTATACAGACCAACAAAATAAGCCATCTAAATACGTACTGAACTGCATTACTATTGCTCAAATGAAACATCTGGCTTCCCCAATGACCCCAATTTTATGGTACAAATGTACAAAGGCAGCAATTCTGCATACCTGAATAGGCGCAGTCAATTCCTCATTAACTTACTTAATGGGGTGTTCATCAAAAGCCCTAGTCTTACAATATCCGGGCAAGAATAACCCCCACAACCGCGTCATCAAAAGTTAAAAACACCACCCTGAGAAGCCAACCACAGAAGGCGCACTAACAAAAGCATGTAGACTTCCAACATAACAAGTGAACACTTCAAGAGGTGCAAGAGAGATAAGCCAATAAGCGCAACCGTTAACCAACAAAACGGTCAGATAGGAATTTGTTACAACCAGTAAATTCACGCATAGCGAAACAAACCACTTTTATCGACCGAATACTTCTCAACGTTCCCTTGCGATATTAACTACTGGCTATTGGAGCTATTCCCGAGCGTTATCATTTGGGGTACCTTCCGAATCTTTCCCTCGAACTCCAAACAAGCCCTTACGACCTTCGATAACTTCTGTTACAGGCCGCAAAAAATGACTTAGCTTATCCTTTTCCCACATTGCATCCTGATATCCGAGCTCAATCAATTCCTCTATATAAGGTCTTTCAAAGAGCAGATAGCTGGCAGCTGATACACCGCCTCCGGCACTGGTGGCACCTGTGGAGCGAAATAGCCAGCGCAGCGCAGGGGGAAGAAACTGCAGCTTTTTCCCTCCCAGCCAGGCAAGGCTTTGCGAGGGTTCAATCACCACAGACTCTACCGGGCGCAAAGGCGCCAAATCAGAATATTTCTCTTTTTCTACAGATTCCAACAAGCTGTTGACCCTATCCATATGCTCCAAATCCCCCTCAAGGCTGTCAATGAAGGCAGCGTTGAACCACTGGGCGGCTATCTGGGCCATTGAAGGAGAATGCATTTGCCTGTCAGTGCGCCGGCTACCCCAGTGTATGGGGGAGCGGTTATCCGATACACCTACAATAAACACCCGCTTTGCACCAAGGTGCAAAGCGGGACTGATCGGGGCCATTTGACGTATGGCACCATCACAGAAATAAATATCTTCAATTCTGACAGCGGGAAAGATTGCTGGAATAGCTGCTGATGCGAGTAAATGATCCACGGTTAGCTCGGTAGGCACACCAAATCGCCTAAAGCGCTGCCAACTCTTCACGCCATCGGCAGCTTGATAAAAGCTGACTGACTCACCTTCACTGTAGGAAAGTGCGTTAATGCAAGTGGCATGTAAATGCCCAGCATCGATATTTTTCTGAATATTGCGAAAGTCGATAACTTCCTTAAGCAATTTTCTCAGAGGTGAATTATCGAGAAGTGCCAGAGGTTTTTGTCGCCCCACCCCCTGGTTAAGTAATGATCGGCTAATTGAAAATAGATTGCCTATAAGGCTCCACCAACTAGTACGATAAACGCGCTCAACACTGAGGCTCATCCACACAGAGCACATGCTATCAACGGCTTCTTTGAAGGTGCCGGGATGGGAAGCCAGCATCATTGCATTCATCGCACCAGCAGAGGTGCCGCAGATAATTTTAAAAGGCCGAGGATTATCCTCTGGTACCACCTCCGCCAAGGCCTTTAGTACACCTGCTTGATATGCCGCACGGGCACCACCACCGGAGAGAACCAGCGCGCTGTTTTCATCGAGAAATGAAGACTCGTTGTTACCTTTAGACAATGTGCTCTTCCAACAGAAATAGACCGCCAATAACAGCATTTACCAAAATGCTATTGAAAACAAAGCGGACAAACAAATACCAATGCTTATATGCAGCCTATAAATCAACTCAGTTAAAAATCTGGATTTTGTAATTATTATTCCGAAAAGTTAAGCTGCTTACAGGGACATATTTACCACGTAACGGCCAATTCCATGCCCCCTATGAATACGAGCAAGAAACTCCGGCGCCTGCTCCAAAGAAATATCTTCAGCGATCCCGCGGAGCTGATTACCGATATACCAATCCCTCGAAAGCCGCTGCCAAACCGCGCTCTTTTTTTCAATTGGTAGCTCAACACTATCGACACCTAAAAGGCTGATGCCACGCAAAATAAAGGGGAATACGTTGGCATGGAATTGTGCCCCGGAGGCCATTCCACAAGCAGCAACACCGCCACCATAGGCCAATGACTTAATCACATTGAAAAGTGTTTCACCGCCTACAGTATCTATTGCCCAGGCCCAAAGAGGCTTTGCCATAGATTTACTGGCAAATGGAGCCAAGGTATCCCTATCGAGAACTTTCCAGGCACCTAAATTAGTCAGGAAATCCGCAGCTTCCAATTTACCTGTCACCGCCGCCACACGGAAACCCAGCTTAGCTAACAGTGCCACTGCAATCGATCCGACCCCACCCGTAGCACCGGTCACCAGAACCTCCCCATCCTCAGGGACCGCACCAGACTCAAGGAGCTTCTCCACACACAATGCCGCTGTCAGGCCAGCCGTACCCAGAGTCATTGACTCCCTGGCAGTAAGCCCCTGCGGAAGAGGCAACGCCCACTTGGGGGGGATGGCAATCATTTCTGCCAAGCCCCCCGGCGTATTCATGCCCAAATCATAGCCAGTGACCAACAATTCCGTACCGGGTTTATAAGTGCCACTATGATCCTCCAACACCTTGCCTACCGCATCGATACCCGGCGTATGGGGATACTCCCGGGTAATACTACGGTTACCAAATGCGGACATCGCGTCTTTGAAATTCAGAGAGGAATGGGAAACTGCAAGCAACAAGGGGTTGTCTGGCAGGTCACAGACCTGCCTTTCAACCAAAAGCTGGTCGAACTTACCTACGGCAACCTCTTCTACCCTTATTGCCCGGAAACTTTCATCCCTGAAATTGTTCATGTGAAAATTTCCTGTCTATCAAAGATTTCAACCCTGCTTGAGGTGCTTATTTATTGCGCGTGATGCCGCCAAGCAGCTAACTTTGAGAATAGACGAGTCATCGCGGACTCTACTCCTGCCTCAGCAGCCAGCCCCATTTTCTTGGCAATATTCTTCTTTTCTTTGTACTCCACCTGATAAAGGTCAGCACCTTCTGCACTATGAGTCAGATACTCATCGGAAGTCTTGAGTTCATCAACAAGCCCAAGGGACAAAGCCTTTTGCCCAAACCAGACTTCACCGGTAGCGACTTTGGCAATATCCAGGCTGGGTCGGTATTCACTGACAAAATGCTGGAACAACACGTGGATCTCTTCCAGGTCACTCTGGAATTTCTCACGGCCTTCTTCAGTATTTTCACCAAACATTGTTACTGTGCGCTTGTACTCTCCTGCAGTAAACAGCTCATAGTCCACATCATGACGCTTAAGTAAGCGATTAAAATTGGGGAGCTGTGCGAGCACACCAATAGACCCCAACATCGCAAATGGGGCAGCCAGAATTCGATCAGCCACACAGGCCATCATATAGCCGCCACTAGCCGCGACTTTATCTACTGCAATAGTGAGGTGTATACCCGCGCTACGTATACGCGCCAGCTGACTAGCCGCAAGGCCATAGTTCGCAACCATACCGCCTGGACTTTCCAGGCAAAGAAGCACCTCATCTCCCGTTTTTGCCACCTGCAGGATCGCAGTAATTTCTTCTCGTAGGTGGGAGAGCGCACTTGCTTTAATATCGCCATTAAAATGCATTACGAAAATACGTCTGCGATCCTCAGAGGACACTGCAATGCTTTTTTCAGATTTTTCTGCCTGAGCTTCTGAAGTGCCTATTTCTTGCTTCTGGCTATCAATTTCTTTTGCTGCTTTCTTCTTTGCTTCAGCCTTATGTCTCTTCACTAAAGCCTTTTCTTCAGCTTTTTTTTCCTTCGCAAGTTGCTTCTTGCGATGGGCAAACTCGTGCTTTTCCATGACCGCTTCCAGCAGGGTGTCTTTGAACTGCTCATAGCGGTCATTCAAACGTGTAACACTAATATGCCCCTGAACACGCTCCTTTAGCTGTTCGCGATTGGCAAAAATAAAGCCTATCAATATCATTAGGGCCACAATCACTGTGACAATTTTTGCCAGGAATAGGCCGTACTCAATTAAAAATTCCACTTAAACTCCAGATTGCTACCTTTCAACATTAAAATTTATTACTCATATCATTTCCAGCCATCCAGGGCGGAAGTTGCCTGCTTGTTCAGCGGCCTTGCCAATAACCCACTGTGACTGATTCGAACATCGTAAACAGCTCCATCCTCCATAGGAAGAAAGGTTGCGCTACCATAAACGGCATCAACGAAAGGCAGGCTTTTATCAAAACCTTTAACAAACCGCCAAACATCCACTCCGTAATTGGTGCCGTCGATCTGGTGGACCGATCGCTCCCGGGCTCGTTCATCCCTCAAGGTTAGGTAACGCCCGCTCAGCCGGTCCAGTCTGTATGCCGGTTCAATGCCCCAACGGGCCAAATGGCCCTGCCATTTCAGCATTCGCGCATCCAACTGCCACTGATCGCCATACAGCTCAAATTTCTGAGAAATTCCATCGGCATCAGCGAATTTAACTTCGAACTGCTGATCGGCCACCTTTCGGAAAGAGACAATACCGACGCTGTGCTCTTGAGCCAGATTGCGATAACTGAAGACATCGGCCGCCACCAGGACTATCCATAGGGCCAAACCGAAAAAGATCAAGCCCGCCGAGCCTCGCAGAAAGCCCATCACCCAGCTTCCACTTAACAGTACTCGCGCCCCCCAAAAAACAAGCAGCAATGCCAATATGGCAATCAGAAAGGTGATCAAGATGTACATAAATTATTGTTCTCCATACTTCTTAGCAGAGCCGTTAGAACAACCACGGCTACTTTCCCGCCGCGACCTGCTCCACGAAAGTGTGAATCAGCTGTCCCGAGAGAGTCTGCACAGGTGGAATTTCCGGCAGCGATCTATAGTGAAACCATTGTGCTTCTTCAATTTCATTCGGATCGGGACACAACTCACCGCCCTGCCACGCCGCAAGATATCCCAACATCAATTGGCCGGGAAATGGCCAGGGCTGGCTACCGATATACTGCAAGCTACCTACGTCTAAGCCTACTTCCTCACGAACTTCACGCTTGAGCGCTATCTCAGCGCTTTCACCCGGCTCTATAAAACCCGCAAGCGCGGTATAGGTGATATTTCTACGATTCGCATGACGGGCAAGCAGGCACTCTTCTCCTCGAGTGACCAGCATAATGACACAGGGAGAAATTCGCGGATAAACCGTCAATTGGCAGTTCGGGCAGGTTCTGGCCCTGTCGATGGAATGGTAGTGAGTTGCGGTCCCACAGCGCCCACAAAAGCGATGGTCGCGGTCCCAATGCGCGATCTGTAGAGCGCGGCCGGCCAATGCAAATAAATGCTCGTCTGTGGAGGTTAATAAACTGCGCAGGTTACGCCAGTCATGCCCGCGAATATCCAGCAGGCTGGATAACACACGAACACCGCAACTTTGTCCTCCCAACTCCCCAAGGTAGTGGTTTGAAATTACAGCCTCGGCCAAAAATATATCCATCTCATGGATAAACTGGTCTCCTCGACAGAGCACCAACCCCTCAGCCACAATAATTTGCTGGGAAAAATCTGGGGTAGCCCACACATTTGCAGCGGGCTCAAAGCGTTCGACCAAAAGAGCCTCCTAATTCAGGTTAAACCGTCTCTACGGGATAACCAAGTGCAGCCAAGCTCTCCACAGCGAGGTTAAGGGATTGCACATCGGCCTGACGGTGCAGCTTTACCTCGCCAAGGTAGTACTCAAGGCTGATAATAGCATCGGCGAAAATATCCAGTGACTGCTCAACATCAGGACCTGCATCGTGGCGATCTACCACTGTTTCAACAAATTTAAATAAGCCTTCAACCACCGAAGCAGCGCGCTGTAGGTTTAAGACGATCAACCCCCCACGCACAGAGTTAAGAGTGGTCGAGACGTTGCGGATATGGCCATGGTCATAGCCGGAATCTGCATATGCAGCTAGAGCGCGCTTTATCAACGCAAGGCCAGCTTCCGCCTCCTTAAGCACTGCTACCTCTGCCTCTGCCAGCTGGCTATGCTCAAAAGCAATATCCGCATGGCCGTACTCATCGAGATCAATATTGGTACTCTGCTTTAATGCCCGCACAGTACTATCCACCATCAACACTTGACCGGTGAGCTTCTGTAAAGCTGAATCTGCGACAGAACCTCCTGCACCTGCAGCACTTTGGTATTCAGCTACGGCATTGCGCAGACTCTCGCCCACTCGCTTGAAGTTCAACATTTGCAAGGTACCAGCAACGCGTCTCAGGGTGCTGGCTAGTCCATCATTCTCATCGATATCGGAGATACCGATCAGCTCAATATCATCCAGCATCCGGCGCACACTGGATAACTCTTCATCCAGTGCACCAGCTACAGCAGAAATTGCAGTGGCACCAGGCCCACCCAGGCTCGCGCGCTCCCTTTCCAGTTCTTCCTCAGTATATTCAAGGGATTCTGCCGAAAAGATATCGAGAAGCTTACTCCCAGCCTCAGCAGGCTTCGACAGAGCAAGCCAATAGATGCATTCTTTCAGCAATATCGGGGGTGCAGGCTGGTCTAGAGCAGCGTCACACTCCTTTTGCAGGGCACGCAACCAACGATCAAACATACTGAATACCATAACCCTGGAACGGCTAATACGCATTTCACAGGCAGCCATACCTGTCAGGGCGGCACCAGCCACGACCCACAGGCGCCCATTTGGACGCCCAGAAGTGATACTCGCAATCCGCTCCAATGCTCGGGCCATCATGGTGAAAGCCGGGCCGCGGGGTTTGCCACGCAATAATGCCAAGAGACCAACTTGGTACATATGCCGGAACCTACGGACAAAACTACGCAAGTCTTCGGACATTACTGCCGAGGCGCCCATGCCAGGTATTGAGGCATCCAGGTTACAACGAAAAAAATGACTTTCAGGTACCGGCGGCTGGGACCGCGCAGCCCTAAGGTTATTAATAAAGGGGATCAGTAATTCTGGCCTGGCTATGGCCCGACTCTGCACAAAATCGAGGTACCGGCCCAATACATAAAGCCCACTACCCAGAGCTTCCATTAGCTCCTCTGTGGCTTGCTGTCGCCCTTCCAACACTTCGGTGAGCGCAGTTATTTTCTCCTGGGCAAGCAATTCTCCAGCATGGAGCTGCACCATCTGCAATACGCCACTCACTTGCCTAAGAGCTGCCAAGCATTGCTCCAGTGACTGCTTCTGGGTGGTATCTGCTGCAAATTTGTCCAAGTGAGAGGTAGCGTTATCTACTGCTACTACCAGCTCATCCTTGACCACATTGACAGAAGTGATGTTGATCTTGCGCAATTCACTCTTTGACTGCACCGCTGCACTCTTCCTGTAACCGAACAAAAAATAACCAAAACAAAAGGTTCTGGCCTAGTAAAGGGCAATTTATACCAATAGAGAAAAGAGTCCACCTTTCCGCCAATAAATTCCACCGAATATTCGACAAATCCTCTGCTACCTCCTCTGAACCCCTAAATTACTTGAATTTTCCGGAAAACCCAGTAGCGTTTGCTACTTTCAAGTGTGCAGATGTGCACTTTTTTTGCGCTTACGCCCAAAAAACAATCAGCTTCACCAGCTGAATACAAGGGAAAGAAAGATCGCGGCTAAGGGCTTTCCCGAAATGCCGCAAAGGGCAGGGACAACCCGACACTTCAATTTGACCCAAACACTGGGTTACCCAGGGAAGTAAATGATGAACACTTACAACAATGCACTGACGGCTTCCGGTAGCGGTTTTGGCCGGGCCTTTGCGGATAATTTTCTCGGCGAAGCCCCGGATTGGTACAAACTCACAATAGCTGCCTTTCTTCTATTAAACCCAGTAATACTTTATGTCAGCGGCCCTTTTATTACCGGGTGGGTACTGATTGCTGAATTCATTTTTACTCTGGCAATGGCACTAAAGTGCTACCCACTTCAACCCGGAGGATTGCTCGCTATTGAGGCCGTCCTTATGGGAATGACCAGCACAGATGCGGTCTATCATGAAGTAGTCGAGAATATTGAAGTTATCCTGCTGCTGATGTTTATGGTCGCCGGGATCTACTTTATGAAGAGTCTCTTACTCTTTGTGTTTACCAAGATCCTAATTCACGTGAACTCAAAGAGTATGCTCTCGCTACTGTTTTGTGCAGTAGCTGCAGTACTTTCAGCATTCCTAGACGCACTTACAGTTACTGCTGTACTAATCGCGGTAGCTGTAGGCTTTTACTCTGTTTATCACCGGGTCGCCTCCCAGCAACCCCACCACCACCATGACCATGATCACTCGAATGACGAACACGTAGTGGAGTACCACCGGGAGGACCTGGACCAATTCCGGGCCTACCTGCGCAGCCTTATCATGCATGGTGCCGTAGGTACTGCATTGGGAGGCGTCTGTACTTTAGTGGGTGAGCCACAAAACCTACTGATTGCCGAAAAAGCCGGCTGGGAGTTTCTTCAATTCTTCCTGCAAATGGCGCCGGTCACTGTCCCCACCCTATTTGCTGGGCTTATCACCTGTGTATTCTTGGAAAAAACTAAAATCTTAGGCTACGGTGCCCAGCTTCCTATAGCAGTGCGTGAAGTATTGTTGAACTATTCGAGAGAAGAAGAAAAGAAGCGTACCTCTGCACAGGTGGCTGAACTCTGGGTACAGGGCATTGTTGCTCTGCTGCTTGTATTCGCATTGGCCTTTCATGTTGCCGAAGTGGGTATTATCGGCTTGATGATCATTGTGCTTTTGACGTCCTTCAATGGTATTGTTCAGGAGGCCCGAATTGGACACGCCTTTGAAGAAGCCCTGCCTTTTACGGCTCTATTGGTGGTATTTTTTGCCATTGTTGCGGTGATTCACCAACAGCATCTGTTTGAACCGGTTACCCACTTCGTACTATCACAAAAGCCTGAACAACAACCGGGTTTACTGTTTTTGGCCAACGGCATACTGTCCATGATCAGTGATAATGTTTTCGTAGCCACGGTGTATATTAATGAAGTTAAGACTGCCCTAACTGCGGGCGACATCACCCGTGAACACTTTGACAAGTTGGCCATTGCAATTAATACAGGAACCAACCTTCCGAGTGTTGCCACACCGAATGGACAGGCAGCCTTCTTATTCCTGCTCACCTCAGCCCTGGCTCCGTTAATCCGTTTATCCTACGGGCGTATGGTAATCATGGCTTTGCCATACACTATCGTGCTCACTGCTGTTGCGCTGGTTTGCGTTGTTTACGCAATTTAATGAGATTCAAAAACACTAAATCCTAACAGCTACTTCACTTCTATCGCACAATAAAAAAGCCCGCTATGCGGGCTTTTTTATTACCAAAAATGCTTGCCTGAGGATTTCTCCAGTAATGCCAACATGGATTGGTGAGCTTCTAATTCCCCTCTATCTGCCTGAACTACAAGCAGGGGCTCACGATCAGTTGAGAGCCTACGGATTACCGATGAAGTGTCTTCATTCTGCCCTTTATCCCCATCCTCTTGATTGTGCCCATCGCCACCCTGAGCCAGTATTAAGTCAGTCTGGCCGCCGGTCATCATCAAGTAGACGTCAGCGAGAATCTCCGCATCCAGCAAAGCGCCATGCAGGTCTCGCTGGGAGTTATCGACAAAATAGCGCTTGCACAGAGCGTCCAGGTTGTTCTTCTGGCCAGGGTGCTTTTCCCGCGCCAAAGCCAGAGTATCCAGGACAGTGCTGTGGGCTGCCACATTTTTCCAGCGGGGATTGCCGAGCAGCCTCAACTCAGCATTAATAAAGCCAACATCAAAGGGAGCGTTGTGAATAACCAACTCAGCCCCCTCACAAAAGTGCATAAACTCATCCGCGATTTGCGCAAAGACCGGTTTATCGGCAAGGAATTCATTGGTAATACCATGAACTTCTATAGCGCCATCTTCCACTTGCCGCTGCGGATTAATGTACTGATGGTAATGGCGCCCGGTCAGCTTGCGGTTAATCAGTTCCACGCAGCCAATTTCAATGATCCGGTGGCCACTTTTGGGATCCAGGCCGGTAGTTTCCGTATCGAGGACAACTTGACGCATTTTCTACTCTCCCTCAGGACTCCAGCTCATCAATACCACGGTTAGCTAACTGATCCGCCCGTTCATTGCCCGGGTGGCCAGCATGCCCTTTTACCCAATGCCACTGCACTTGGTGACGAGCAACACTCTCATCCAGCTGACGCCAAAGATCAGCATTCTTAACTGGCTTTTTGTTGGCGGTTTTCCATCCGTTTTTCTTCCAATTATTGATCCAGCCGGTAATACCCTGGCGCAAGTACTGAGAGTCCGTATGCAAGTCAACCAGGCATGGCTGTTTAAGCGCTTCCAGGGCCTGAATTGCCGCCATTAGCTCCATGCGATTGTTGGTGGTGTGAGACTCGCCACCACATAGCTCTTTTTCCAAATCGCCATAAACCAGCAAGGCTCCCCAGCCACCAGGGCCTGGATTACCACGGCAGGCACCATCGGTATAAATAGTTATTTGTTTCAAAATTGACGCCAAATTAGGAAAGTAGCCGATGTGCGAAACCGCTCCGCAGGATCAGCGCTTCTGATGCTTACCCCGCGCCGCAACACGGGGGCTCGTAGGTGTGGCCACCAAGGCGGGTTTTCGCTGGGTACGCCAGTTAATTTTTATGGTGCGTACTCGCGCCACCTCTTTGCGCGCGACTATGATGTAAAAGCCCCCCCAAGGCAAGCGCCAGCGGGATCCCAGGCGCTCCATCCAAGCCGTTTTAGCTAGCAACTCCCGCTGCTGTAATGGTAACCGAAAGAACCCCCGGTGCACTTTATCTGCCTGTAAATCCAGGAGATTCATCCAGTCTGCCACACGGGCAGCGCGCATTTGGTTGCCCTTTTGGTATGCACCGCGAGAAAAAAGCATCCGTGACAAACCGAGAAGAGAGAAAGGATTAAACCCTATCAACAACATATGACCACCTGGTATCAACACTCGCGCAGCTTCTCTGAGTATCTGGTGGGGGTGCGCTGAGAAGTCCAGCAGATGGTGCAATAGAACGACATCTATAGATTCAGATGGTAGAGGCAGATGCTCCAACTCTACCAGCGCAGCTCCCTTCTGCTCCGGACAGGCAGCGAGGCGGAATCGATGATTAATACGACTGGAGTCCGCAAAATCCACAGCGTCTGTTACTCCGACCTGCATCAGATGGTAACCAAAGAAGCCCTCAATCAAGGGTTGCGATAGCGCCAGCTGCTGGGACAGTATTTCCTGACCCAAACTACTGGAAAACCAGTGTGACAGAGCCGGGCAGGCTTTTACCAGTGACGGCAGCTCCGAGTCGTTCCGCGACCTGAACTTATCAGTCATTCAATCTCCTAATTAAAAGCCAGCAATATCCTGGCCTCAAAACCACCCGATACAGAGGTTCACCCCGAAACCCAACAGCAGTTTAACAAGATAAGGTAGCGTTATTTGCTATGGATTTAAAAGGTAAATCAGGCCACTAAATGTGCTTTCAGCACACTACCACTCTGATTACATGGTATCGTTTCCAGCCCCAGATGGCAGGCAGGATCAATATGCTCTCAATAACACCTATTCCCGCACTTAGAGACAACTATATCTGGCACCTCAACAAAGGCGACGAGCACTGGGTTGTCGATCCAGGGGAAGCTGCTCCAGTTATCCAGGCACTTAAAGGCGACTCTCTGGATGGCATTTTGATCACCCACCACCATTTCGATCACACTGGAGGAATAGCTGAACTGAGAAAGCACTATCACTGCCCTGTTTACGGACCCAAAGCAGTAAAAGGTGTGACAAATACGATTACTGAGGGAGACAGCCTCCAGATACTTGGCACTTCCCTGCGGGTTTGGAGCATTCCGGGCCACACCCTCGACCATCTCGCTCTGATCCTTGAGGGGCAAGGCAAAAACGGAGCTCTGCAAACTCATCTCTTCTGCGGCGACACCCTTTTTGCCGCGGGCTGCGGGCGATTGTTTGAGGGCAGCCCTGAACAGATGTATCAATCCCTACAGCGGCTTTGCACCCTACCGCCGGCAACACAAATCTACTGCGCTCACGAGTACACTTTGGGTAACCTGAACTTTGCCAAATCTGTTGAACCAGACAACCCAGCAGTAACCCAGCGCTTGCAAGAATGCCAGCTACTCAGAACTTCAGGCAAACCTACGCTGCCATCCAATATCATTCGGGAGAGGGAAACCAATCCATTTCTACGCTGTGATATTCCAGAGGTTAAGCAAAGTGGCGCGCGACACTTAGGCCGCAATAACCCTGAAAGCCTGAGTGAAGTTGAGGTATTTTCGAGCCTGAGAGACTTAAAAGACCACTTTTGACAAAGTGCCCTCAGCTAAAATCCTGTAGCAATCAAACTTGAATAAACTGTCTATATTTTATTCAGTCGCGTTGACCGAAACTATTCCTACTATTTAGAATCATATGACTATGATCTAATGCTCAGTGTTAGCAAAAAATAAACGCCTAGGCGTAAGCTGAGCGAGGAATTAAAAGAAATATTCGCGGATACCAATCATGGTTCATAAGAATTTTGCCGTGGCGCTGTTAGCGGCCACGGTTGGGGCATGCTCGCAGATGCCAAATAAGGGCTCATCACCTGAGCGTGAAGCTGCAGAAGCTCCTGAAAGAAAAATTGCGAGCAGCACCACTATCTCCACCCCTGAACCTGAAAAGGAAGCCCTGCCCCCTACAGACATCTGGGAACGTTTGCGTAGAGGTTTCCGTCTCAATCATCGCGTTGATAATTCAAAAGTCCAGGATTACATCGCCTATTTTTCCCGCAATGAAGGCTATATGGCGCGCGTTAGCGAGCGCTCGCGCCGTTATATCTTCCATGTAGTCGAAGAACTCGAAGAGGCCAACTTGCCTCTCGAACTGGCCCTGTTGCCAATTGTTGAGAGCGCATACGATCCCTTCGCTTACTCTCATGCACGCGCCTCCGGCATGTGGCAGTTTATCCCTTCCACTGGCCGCTCCTTTGGTTTGCAACAAAACTGGTGGTACGACGGCCGTCGTGACGTCCATGAATCAACCCGCGCAGCGGTTAAGTACTTCAATTACCTGATGGAGCGGTTTGACAGCGACTGGGAACTGGCCCTGGCAGCCTACAATGCTGGCGAGGGCACCGTTCGTAGAGCAGTAGAGCGCAATCGTCGCAAAGGGCTTGGTACCAGCTTCTGGGACCTGAAATTGCCTAGGGAAACGAAGCGATATGTACCACAACTGCTAGCACTGGCAGAGGTGGTTTCACGTCCAGACTATTACAAAGTGCCTCTCCATGATATCGCTAATGAGCCTTACTACGCCCGGGTTGATGTCGGCAGCCAGATAGGTATGGCGCAGGCCGCTGAGCTGGCTGAAATTGAAGTTGATGAGCTCTACCTACTTAACCCAGGCTATAACCGCTGGGCTACAGACCCCAACGGAAACCATCAATTATTGATACCCATTGAAAACCAGGATGTGTTCGAAGCCGCGCTCAAAGAGCTGCCTGAAGACCAGCGAGTAACCTGGCAACGCTATACCATTAATCGCGGGGATACACTTTCGACGATTGCGAGGCGCTACCAGACAACGGTCAGTGCCATTCGCGAGACTAACAAACTGCGCAATAACAATATCCGGGCTGGTAAAACCCTGCTGATTCCCAGTGCCTCTGGCCCTGCCGGACAGTATGCGTATGCTCTGGACCAGCGTGTAAAACGCCGTCAATCCTCCGGCCAAGGGCAGAAGAGCAGCTATACAGTAAGACCTGGCGACAGTCTTTGGGCTATAGCTCGGAAAATGAACGTAAGCGTCAAACAATTGGCCAGCTGGAATAGCATGGCGCCCGGTGACACCCTACGCCCTGGCCGGACATTGGTTGCCTATGATGGGAGTACACCTGCTAGCAACAACCGTACGACACGCAAGGTTTCCTATAAAGTCCGTAGCGGTGACTCTCTTTACCGAATCGCTAACAAGTTCAGTATTGAGATCGACGATATTTTACGCTGGAATAAAATCACCAAATCCAAGTACTTACAGCCAGGCCAGCGCCTCACTCTGTTTGTGGACAGCGCAAGCAACAGTTGAGTTTTCTGACCTTTCGCCCGCCTGCTATCGCAACTAAATAAAAGAGGCTGTAAATAAAAAGCCCGGCATCTGCCGGGTTTTTTATTTTTCTAATTGAGCAAAGTTACTGGCTCTCTGGCGCCAGCTCGACATTTGCCTGATCAGATAAGTAACGCTGAATAGCTGCCAGTTCCGCACCTCCATTTACTGAGGCTAATTGCTGCATTAGCGCCTGGCGCTGCTCTTTACTTTGCTGGGATAAATTGCCTTCCCGCACACCGCGTAATGCCAGAACAACTTGATCACCGCTGCTCGTAGCAAACACTGACAATTCCTCAGAGCCGGTGGCCGGGGCAGCCAAGGAGAATGCCTTGGTATTGATTTCTCCGCGCTCCCCAAAGCCACCGCGACGTGTTTTGTCGCTGACCTCTAAGGTTAAGCCTTGCTCCTCTGCCAATTTGGCAAAATCTTCACCTGCAGCGAGCTTTTCTTTCAGGGCTTCGGCACGAACAGCAAGCTGCTCGCTCGCTTTGTCACGCTTGAGACGCTCAACAATTTGCTCGCGGACTTCCTCTAGCGGATAGGTTCCAGCCTGCTTGGACTCCGTTACGCGTAATACCACGGAGTGCTCGTTATTAAGATTGAGCACATCTGAAGTGTTACCATCTTCCATCACTTCAGGGGAGAAAGCAGCTTCCACTACCTGCCCATTAGCCAAGACCCCAGCGCCACTTTCTCGAGAGAAGAGGCCACTGGTTTTTAGAGGCACTCCCAGCTCCTCGGCGGGACCTGCCAGGTTATCGGCATTATAAGCAAGGTCTGCCAAACGGCTCAGGGCATCAACGAATTCACTCTCTGCTGCGGCTGCACGTAACTGGGTCTCGATAGCACCCTTACGCTCCTCAAAAGTTGGAGGCTCACTCTCCTCAACTTCCAGCAACTTAATAAAGTGTGTTCCGCTATCAGTGGTAACCGGAGCAGACACCTGACCAACCTCCAAGCTTGCCAGTGCCTCCTCAAAAGCCTGAGGGAAAACATCACCGGCAGTAAAGCCGAGGTCTCCACCCTCTTCCCGTGAACCAATATCTTCTGAATAAGCTTTGGCCAGTTCGGCGAAGTCTTCACCTGCATCCAGCTTGGTCTGGATCTCCTCCAGCTTCGCTTGGTCTGCGTCCTCCAAAAGGATATGAGCTGCGCGACGACGAAGGTCAGCGCCAAAACTGGCAATCTCTTGGTCGTACTGCGAGCGAACATCCTCTTCTGAAATATCGATATTGGCTGCAAACAACGCGGGAGTAAGCTCTATATACTCAACTGCCACTTGCTCAGGTCGCTGGTATTGGCTCTGATTTTCCTGGTAGAACTGCTCGACTTCTGCATCACCAACTTCAGTGGTGGCCAGAAGCTCCTGTACCGGCATTACTACATAGTTGAAATCACGCTCTTCCATTGATGCCGCCACTACCTGCTCGGCATCAGCTTGCGTAGTAAAAGCGCTTTCGGTAACGCTGTCTGCATATTGCTGCAGCGCCAGATCACTTTCGACAATTTGAGGGAAATTGGCTGTGCTATAGCCCATACGACGCAAAGCATCGCGATATAATTGAGGATCAAAGGTGCCATTTACCTGAAAAGCTGGAATATCGGTAATGGCTTTATTAACAGCCGCAGTACTCATAACCATACCGCTCTCCAAAGCAGCTTGGCGCATGACTGAGCTTGAAATTAATTGGCGCAATACAGGTTCACGTAACTGCTCGTCGCTGATCAGGTCTGCTGGGACATTTTCCCCATATTGACTCATGATCATACTGCGACGATTTTGAATCGCTCGCTGCAAATCCAGATTGGTGATTTTTTCACCATTTACCTCGGCAACCGCATCGGCGGCACCACCACTGGCCCCTGAGAAAAAGTCGATTCCCCCAATGACCATAATGAACCCAAAGAAAGCTGCGACAATAATCGCTGCCGTCCCTTTCAGGTTATCGCGCATGGACTGAAGCATGCTCAGCTCCGAATTTTGACTCTAATTATTTAACTGTTACCAGATACAAAAAAGGCGTATCCAACCTGACACGCCTCTTTATAGCTTCGAATCTTTTACAAGGTCTCGAAGTTCACCGAAAAACTTAGTTTACGGCGTCTTTCAGGGCTTTACCGGCCTTGAAGTTAGGGATTTTCGCTGCGGCGATTTCGATGGGGTCGCCAGTGCGAGGATTGCGGCCAGTACGGGCTGCGCGCTCTTTCACTGCAAAAGTACCAAAGCCTACCAAGGCAACCTGATCGCCTTTTTTAAGCGCATCAGTAATGCTATCAACCATTGCGTCCAAAGCACGGCCAGCTGCTGCTTTTGGAATATCTGCAGACGCGGCAATTGCTTCAATCAGTTCGGACTTATTCACGCTTAATCCCTCTGTTCTTTTAAATATGTTCAGGACACCCTCAGGCCAGGTATCACTATTAGTAACTTTTTAACCACCGGCAATTTTGGCGCCGGGCAATAAGCCTCGTTTTATACCAACTGCCCGGTAACGGGTCAAGGAACCATGCGGGTTTCCGGACAGTTGAACGAAACCCGAGCATCAAAAATCAACAGAGTGGTTATGTTTTGGTCTTGCAATTGTTACGGGGTGACAACAGTCACCCCGTAACAGGTTAATGAGTTTGGATCGATCTTTGCGAGCGCTCTTCCGCCTGCTTTTGCAAGGCAGAATATTCCTCATCCGAAAGGGACTCGGGTTTGTGCTCAAGTGCCAACTCCAACACCTGGTCGATCCACTTGACCGGTTTCACCACCAGGTCCTGAAGGATATTGTCGGGAATATCTTTCAGGTCACGCTCATTATCCGCAGGTATCAGTACAGTTTTTATACCGCCTCGATGTGCTGCCAATAACTTTTCCTTGAGACCACCAATTCGTAAAACTTCTCCACGCAAAGTGATTTCACCAGTCATCGCCACATCCGAGCGCACAGGAATATTGGTGAGTACTGAAACCAAAGCCGTGCACATCGCAATACCCGCAGAGGGGCCATCTTTCGGTGTAGCACCCTCTGGCACATGAATGTGAATATCCCGTGTCTCGTGGAAGTCGGGCCCTATTCCGAGGGCTTGCGATCGCGAGCGCACCACTGTCAGGGCAGCCTGGATAGACTCCTGCATTACATCACCGAGAGATCCGGTCTTGATCATACGACCCTTACCTGGAACCGCAGAAGCTTCGATATTTAACAATTCACCGCCGACCTCCGTCCAGGCAAGGCCGGTAACGATACCGATTTTGTTCTCCTCTTCGGCACGGCCGAAGTCAAATTTACGCACACCCAGCAACTCTTCCAGCTGGTCAGATTTGACCACAGCCGTTTTCTCCGATGGGTTGCGTACATGCTCGGTCACGACCTTCCGGCAGATTTTGGCAATTTCGCGATCCAACCCACGTACACCAGCTTCACGAGTGTAATAGCGAACGATATCCCGTATTGCCTCATCGGACAGATCCAACTCATCGTCTTTCAAGCCGTTAGCCTTACGCTGCTTTGGTACAAGGTAGCGCTGGGCAATATTGAGTTTTTCATCCTCGGTATAACCGGGAATACGGATAACCTCCATGCGATCCAGTAATGGACCGGGAATATTCATGGAGTTGGAAGTACATACGAACATTACATCTGACAGGTCATAATCTACCTCGAGGTAATGGTCGTTAAAGGTCTTGTTCTGCTCCGGATCCAGAACCTCGAGCAGTGCTGAGGCCGGATCTCCGCGCTGATCCATGCCCATTTTGTCGACCTCATCGAGCAGAAACAGCGGGTTCTTTACACCGACTTTGGAAATTTTTTGAATCAACTTCCCTGGCAGTGAGCCGATGTAGGTTCGGCGATGCCCACGAATTTCCGCTTCATCGCGCACGCCGCCAAGGGCCATTCGCACATACTGTCGATTGGTAGCGCGAGCTATAGATTGCCCAAGTGAGGTCTTACCAACCCCTGGAGGCCCAACCAAGCAGAGGATCGGACCCTTCACTTTTTTTACGCGCTTCTGTACCGCCAAGTATTCAAGTATACGTTCCTTGACCTCCTCCAGACCGTAATGCTCTTTTTCGAGTATCTCTTCAGCCTTCTTAAGGTCATGCCTTACCCTGCTCGCTTTTTTCCAGGGCAGACTTAACATCCAATCGATATAGCTGCGCAGGACCGACGCTTCTGCCGACATCGGAGACATCATCTTCAACTTGGCAAGTTCAGCGCGGGTTTTCTTCTCAGCCTCTGCACTCATACCGGAATCGGCAATTTTGTTTTCCAGCTCTTCAATTTCATTGGGCTCTTCAGTAATTTCGCCCAGCTCCTTTTGAATCGCCTTCATCTGCTCATTCAGATAGTACTCACGCTGGCTTTTCTCCATCTGCTTTTTCACGCGGCCACGAATGCGCTTCTCTACCTGGATCAGGTCGATCTCTGAATCCATCAGGCCAAGCAGATGCTCCAAGCGCTCTTTAACGCTGGAGGTTTCAAGAAGCTCTTGCTTCTGTGCTAGCTCAAGGGACATATGGGCAGAAATGGTATCTGCAAGGCGCCCTGGCTCATCGATCCCAGACAGAGAGGTGATGACCTCGTTGGGTACCTTCTTGCTCACAGAGACATACTGTTCAAATTGAGTCATCACCGAGCGCACCAGAGCATCAGCCTCGGCCTCAGGCAACTCAAACGTCTCCATAGGCTCTACTGTCGCCTCGAAGTGGTTATCCCTCTCCATTACATCGAGAATATTTACTCTCTCCCCCCCTTCCACTAGCACTTTGACCGTACCGTCGGGAAGTTTGAGCAGCTGTAAAACGCTAGCTATGGTGCCCACGCGATAGATGTCCTCAGCGCCAGGGTCATCTTCCGATGCTTTTTTCTGGGCTACGAGTAACACTTGCTTATCCCTGCGCATGGCCTCTTCCAGAGCCTCTATGGACTTTTCCCTGCCAACAAATAGCGGGATAACCATATGGGGGTAAACAACAACATCGCGCAATGGCAACAACGGATATTCAAGTTTGGTGTCGGATGACTGATCCATAGAACTCCTCTCGGCCCTATCACTGGGTATTTGGCGCGGCATCATGCTGCTGTAGTAAATGACAGCTCAATTTGGGCCACCGCCCTTCAGTTGCTAGAGATGGGGGGGGAGAGCCCGGAATACAAGTCTAATCTGGCGACCAATTTGTGCCGAACTCAACTGAATACCAATAAGCCGCCTCGGTATTGGGGCCTCAAATGGTAAAAGGAGCTTCTTTTTAAGAAGTTGAGGTTATAAAAAAAGCCCCGAATTGGGGCTTTTTTAAGTACGAGGCGTCACTCTTCAGGAGCTGCTTTCTGGGGCTGGGTCTCACTTTCATAGACGAGTAGCGGGGCCGACTCACCCTTGATTACAGCCTCATCGATAACTACTTTAGCTACGTTGTCAGTGGAGGGGATATCGTACATAGTCTCCAAAAGGACAGATTCCATAATAGAACGCAGTCCACGAGCACCGGTTTTACGCTCCATTGCCTTGGTAGCTACAGCATCCAGGGCATCTGGGCGGAAATCCAGTTCCACATCCTCCATCTCAAACAGTTTGCCGTACTGCTTGGTCAGTGCATTGCGAGGCTCTGTCAGGATCTGGACCAGGGCCTCACGATCCAATTCCTCAAGAGTCGCGGTTACCGGAAGCCGCCCAACAAATTCGGGAATGAGACCGTAACGCACTAGATCCTCGGGTTCGAGATCTCTGAGAATCTCACCGAAATTACTGGTTCCGTCCTTGGACTTCACTTCAGCACTGAAGCCAATTCCACCCTTTTCGGAGCGATCGCGAATTACTTTATCAAGGCCGGCAAATGCTCCACCGCAAATAAACAGGATATTAGAGGTGTCCACTTGCAAGAATTCTTGCTGAGGGTGCTTACGGCCTCCCTGAGGGGGCACTGAGGCCACAGTTCCTTCAATCAGTTTCAGAAGTGCTTGCTGAACACCCTCACCAGAAACATCACGGGTGATAGAGGGATTATCTGACTTGCGAGAAATCTTGTCGATCTCATCGATGTAAACAATGCCCTGCTGAGCCTTCTCCACATCGTAGTCACATTTCTGTAACAGCTTCTGAATAATGTTTTCTACATCCTCACCAACATAACCAGCTTCAGTGAGAGTAGTAGCATCTGCAATCGTGAAAGGTACGTTGAGCAGGCGAGCAAGGGTTTCCGCAAGCAATGTCTTACCGCTACCAGTCGGCCCAACCAACAAGATGTTGGACTTACTTAGCTCAACTTCATCCTTGCTCTTTACACCAGCTTTGCTGCGTAGGCGTTTGTAGTGGTTATATACAGCCACTGCCAGTACACGCTTGGCCCGCTCCTGGCCAATAACGTACTGATCAAGGATCTCAGTGATCTCGCGCGGCGTGGGCAAGCGTCCCTCCGGGCCCTCCGCACTCTCTTGGACCTCTTCGCGAATAATGTCTGTACACAGTTCGACACATTCATCGCAGATAAAGACTGACGGCCCAGCGATTAACTTCCGCACTTCCTGCTGGCTTTTGCCACAGAAAGAGCAGTACAGCAATTTGCCGCTGTCTTCTCCGCTGCTTTTGTCGGTCATCAAAATACTCCGTGGTCACTGGCCGGCCAGGGCCTTCAAATTTAGCTATTACAGCAAGATGCTGTTTTTTGGCGTATTTTTCAAGCCCCTCAACTAGGAAGTCTGCTCAAAATTATTAACAAATATAGGAAAACGCCACTAGCAAATTTTTTTTGTTGAAATACTATTTTTCCAGTGCTTGGCGACGGGATAGGACATCATCCACTAAGCCATATTCCTTGGCCTCATCAGCGCTCAAGAAGTGATCTCGCTCAGTATCGCGCTCAATATCACTGACCGGGCGGCCGGAATGATGCGCCATCAATTCATTGAGGCGATGGCGAATCTTCAGGATTTCCTGGGCGTGGATATGTATATCACTAGCCTGCCCCTGAGCCCCGCCACTGGGCTGATGAATCATCACCCGGGAATTGGGCGTAGCAAAACGCTTACCCGGAGCACCCGCAGTAAGCAGGAAAGCGCCCATACTGCAAGCCTGGCCAATACACATGGTGCTTACATCAGGCTTGATGAACTGCATGGTGTCGTAGATAGACATCCCTGCAGTAACAGACCCTCCAGGGGAGTTGATATATAGGTGGATATCTTTATCGGGGTTCTCAGCTTCAAGAAATAGCAACTGAGCAACCACCAGATTGGCCATATGGTCTTCAACCGGTCCAACCAGGAAAATAACCCGCTCCTTAAGCAGACGGGAATAAATATCAAATGAACGCTCACCCCGGGCAGTTTGCTCCACCACCATCGGCACCAGTCCGCTTGCTGAAGGTTCGATCGAGGCTTGGGGAAAATCAATTCGTGCCATAGGTACCATTGCTTCCTTTTGTGGCGTTTTCGGCAGGCCAGCAGATAGGCAGATTTGCCTGTGCTGAGAAATTCGTCTTCAGAGCTTAACCGGTCAGGGCGGATAAAGCCAGCCGGTAAAAAGGAAGGAGATGCAATGACGCCCGGCAAAGCCGAGAGCCATTGCATCCTTGAGAAAGCAGATTATTAACCCTGCTTCTGCGGCTTGATTACGTCGTCGTAGGAGCTTTGTACCTCTTCAACCTTCGCAGCATCCAGTACAAAGTCTACAACTTGATCTTCTAGAACTACTGACTCAACACCAGACAGCAACTCGCGATTGTTATAGTAGTATTCAACTACCTCTTCTGGCTGCTGGTAAGTGGACGCCAACTCTTCAACCTTCGCTTTTACACGATCTGCATCTACAGACAGGCTGTTCTGCTTAACAATCTCGCCAACAACCAAACCCAGTACTACACGACGCTTTGCCTGCTCTTCAAACATTGTGTCCGGCAGCATGCGCTCAGCGTCTTCGGCTTTGATCTGACCTCCGAATTGCTGAACCATTTGACCGCGCAGAGTGCGAACCTCATTCGCAACCAATGTTGATGGCAGCTCGACCTGGTGCTTTTCACACAACTGATCCATCACTTGGGTTTTAACTTTATTTAACGCCGCATTTTTGAGTTCGCGCTGCATATTGTTGCGCACTTCCTCACGGAATTTTTCTTCACCGCCCTCTTGAACACCATAGGCTTTGAAGAATTCTTCATTCAACTCGGGCAATTCAGGCTTTTCGGAGGAAGTTACTTTGATATTGAAGGTTACTGCAGCACCGCGCAGATCTTCAGCCTGATAGTCCTCAGGGAAAGTCAGGTCCAGGTCTGTTTCCTCACCTGGCTTCATGCCGAGAATACCCTCTTCAAAGCCAGGGATCATCTGGCCTGAACCGAGAACCAGCTGATGACCTTCCGCTTTACCACCTTCAAACTCTTCTCCGTCTTTACGACCGAGGAAGTTGATAACAACACGATCACCTTTTTGTGCTTTGCGCTTAGTGTCCTTCCAGGAAGACTGCTGCTTACGCAGCACATCAATCATGTTGTTTACATCGGCATCAGTTACGTCGGCAATTGGGCGTTCAACGCTGATTTCCGCCAGGTTAGAGAGCTCAACTTCAGGATATACTTCAAAAGTGGCAACATATTCCAGATTTTCACCAGCTGCAGTCTGCTTGGCTTCAATACTGGGCTGGCCGGCCGGCTTCAGCTCTTCTTTTTGAACAGCATCATAGAAGGAACGACTCATCACCTCGCCAAGCACTTCCTGTCGAACACCAGCACCAAAACGCTGACGCACCACCTTCAAAGGTACCTTGCCTTTACGGAAACCATTTACGCGAACAGTCTTGGCGGCCTGCTGGAGACGCTTGTCCACTTCTTTATCGACGATTTCCGCCGGCAAATTAACCGTTAAACGACGCTCCAGACCGGAAGTAGTTTCGATGGAAACCTGCATGTTTATCCTCGTGAGACTATCTCTTTTATCGCGCCGCAGCGCCAACGAATACCGGGCCGCCGGGACTTAGCCAACCGCCTCTTAGGGCATAGCCGTCAAAATTGCACAGCAATTTCCGGCCAACACCAAATACAAGGAGCCCGCACTCACCCCTCCAGGGCAAGTCATGCGGACTCCAGAGTTCTTAATTTGGTGGGGACGGGGAGACTCGAACTCCCACACCTTTCGGCACCAGAACCTAAATCTGGCGTGTCTACCAATTTCACCACGTCCCCAGAACTTTTCCGCCGCTAACTCTTTGAAAAGTAAAGAGTTTCAGCTCAAAACAAGAGCCCATCGCGACAAGGGGTGCAGATTGTGCCACAGCATTTTGAGGGCTTCAACACTTTACTGAACACTTTCCTCACAAAATAAAAAAAGGCGCCTCAAAGGCGCCTTTTTTCGGGATCCAATTAGATCAGACTCGCTCCACGACAGTGGTAATACCCTGCCCCAGGCCGATACACATGGTGGACACGCCCAGGTTACCGCCTTCGTTTTGCATAACGCTCAACAGGGTACCGGTGATCCGCACACCTGAGCAGCCGAAGGGATGCCCCAAAGCGATAGCGCCACCATACAGGTTGACCTTCTCATCCATCTGCTCAAGCAGATCCAGGTCTTTCAGCACCGGCAGTGCCTGGGCCGCAAACGCTTCATTCAGCTCGACCTTGTCGATATCGCCGATTGTCAAGCCAGCCTTCTTGAGCGCCTTCTTGGTGGAAGGCACGGGGCCATAACCCATGATGGATGGATCGACACCAGCCAGAGCCATTTCCTTCACGCGGGCTATAGGGGTCATACCCAGAGCCTGAGCGCGCTCAGCAGACATTACCAGCATCACAGAAGCTCCATCGGTGATCTGGGAGGAGGTTCCGGCGGTCACTTGGCCATGCTTCGGGTCGAAAGCCGGCTTCAGCTGAGACAGGCCTTCCACGGTAGTATCGGGGCGGATAGTTTGATCCGTTTCAACCAGAAAAGGTACGCCGTCGTCGTCGTGGCCTTCAATGGCAATAATCTCGCGATTGAATTTCCCGGCCCTAGTAGCTTCAGCAGCGCGGTGGTGGGAACGAGCACCGAACTCATCCATCTGCTGACGCTGGATACCATGCATCATCGCCAGGTATTCAGCAGTCATACCCATAGAGCCTGCAGCTTTTGCCATATATCGGCCCAGCATTGGGTTGGGACTGACATGCTCCATCATATTCAAGTGGCCCATGTGCTCAACACCGCCCACAACGTACACATCGCCAACGCCAGCCTGAATGTTGGCAGCGGCAGTGTGCAGGGAAGACATTGAGGAGCCACACAGACGGTTGACGGTTTGCGCCGGAATGGTGTGTGGCAGACCGGCACGCAACAGAATAAAGCGAGCTACGTTAAAGCCCTGCTCATCGCGCTGCATAACGCAGCCCCAGATCAGGTCATCGATCTCAGCGGGATCGAGCTTGTCGTTGCGCTGCAGGAATTTTTTCAGCAGCTCAGCGGACATGTCATCGGCGCGAACATGGCGATATACACCATTCTTCGAGCGACCCATGGCCGTACGCGCGTAGTCGACGATTACGGCATCTCTAGGATTTAAACTCATCGCTATTCTCCTTACTTGTTGCCGTAGTAGGTTTTGCCACTTGCGGCCATTTCACGCATACGATCGGTCGGCTGGTACAGCTCGCCCAGTTCGGCGTACTTATCGGCAATCTTCACGAATTCATCCAGGCCAATACTGTCCAGCCATGCGAAGATTCCACCGCGGAATGGAGGGAATCCGATGCCGTAGATCAGTGCCATATCGGCTTCAGCCGGGGAATCGACGATACCCTCTTCCAGGCAGCGAGCCAGCTCTGTTGCCATGGGCACCATCATGCGCTCGATAATTTCGTCTTTCTCGAACTCGCGTCGATCAGCAACATGCGGCTTCAGCAGCTCGTAGGACTCTTCGGTAGCCACTTTCTTCGGGCGACCTTTCTTGTCCTGCTCGTAATTGTAGAAACCTTTGTTGTTCTTCTGACCATAGCGACCCGCTTCATACATCACATCAGAAGCGGCGGTGAAGTTTTTACCCATACGATCAGGGAAGCCTTCAGCCATTACGCTTTCTGCGTGGACACCGGTATCAATACCAACAACATCCATCAGGTAAGCGGGGCCCATCGGCCAACCCCAGCGCTCCATCAACTTATCAACGGCCTGGAAGTCAGCGCCATCACGTACCAGCATGGAGAAACCAGCAAAATAGGGGAAGAGAACACGGTTAACCAGGAACCCAGGGCAGTCGCGCACAACAATAGCTTTCTTACCCATCTTGTTAGCGTAGGCAACAACGCGAGCTACGGCGGTGTCGGAAGTTTTCTCGCCGCGGATCACCTCAACCAGCGGCATTTTGTGCACCGGGTTGAAGAAGTGCATACCGAGGAAGTTTTCCGGGCGGGAAAGCGGCTCGGCCAGATGGTTAATGGAGATGGTAGAAGTATTAGAAGCGATTACAGTGTCTTCGCTTACCTTGGTTTCCACCTCTTTCAATACAGCATGCTTCACCTTGGGATTTTCAACCACGGCTTCGACAACAACATCGATATCGTTGAAGCCATCGTAGCTTAGGGTTGGCTCAATGCGATTGAGCACTTCACCCATTTTCACAGGGGTCAGGCGCTTGCGATCAACCAGCTTGGACAGCAGCTTATTGGCCTCATTCAGACCGAGGTCAATACCTTTCTGGTCGATATCCTTCATTTTGATTGGAGTGCCTTTGTAGGCGGACTGGTAAGCAATACCACCACCCATAATGCCAGCACCCAATACTGCCGCACGCTCAATCGGCTTGTCGGCTTTCTTTTCCCAGCCCTTGGCGACCTTGCTGATCGCCTGGTCTGCCAGGAACAAACCCACCAGGGATTTGGCAGTGCCAGTCTGGGCACAGAAGATAAACTTCTCCTGCTCAACTTTCAGCGCTTCTTCACGGGTTAACTTGTAACCCTGCTCAATAGACTCGACTGCAGCTACTGGGGACGGGTAGTTTTTACCCGCTTGCTGACCGACGAATGCCTTGGTAGTGAAGAAGGCCATCAAAGCTTCAGTATCGTTTAGGGGGATCGGAGATTTCTTGATCTCGCGGCTAGCCTTGCAGTCCAGCTCGCCATTAATGGCTCGCTCGAGCAGTTTGATCGCAGCATCTTTGAGCTTGTCAGTAGGCACCACTGCATCAACCGCATGAGCCTCAAGCGCTGCAGCCGGCTTCTGTTCTTTACCCGCTGCAATCCACTCAGCAGCAACATCAACACCCACCACGCGCGGCAGACGAACAGTGCCACCCCAACCCGGGATCAGGCCCAGCTTAACTTCGGGAAGACCAACTTTGGCTTCCTCGCCCATCAGGCGGAAGTCACAGCCCAGGCACACCTCAAAGCCACCGCCGAGCGCGTAGCCATTGATTGCCACTGCAGTCGGAACCGGCAGGTCTTCCAGGCGGTTGATATTTTCGTTGTTCTGATTCATCAGATCAGCAACACCCTCTGCACCCGCAGAGAAGGCATCGCCAAACTCAGTGATATCAGCACCAACAATGAAGACGCCTTTGCCGCTTGTCAGCAGTACGCCTTTTATACCATCCGCTGCTTCGATAGCATCCAGCGCTTGAGAGAATTCAGAAACCGTCTGGCGGTTAAATTTATTGACGGATTCGCCTTGAAGGTCGAATTTGAGCTCGGCAATGCCGTTGTCCAGCATCTGTACCGTGAGCGCTTTGCCACTAAATAACATTGATTGACCTCTTTTATTCTGGGCCGCGATCCTGGGCCCGGGGTCGGAATTTTTGTGCAACCACAGGCCGTCCCGCAGGGTGCGGTGACACTTTGGCCCAATATGGTCAGCCGTAGTATAGCCAGATTCAAACGATTGTTTGAATACTATTTCTTACAAATAGAATGGCGCTACCAGCACCGAAGTACAGAAAATGGCCAACCTAAGAAACGGTGGCCAAGCTTTTAAGCGGAGCTAGTCTATCCCGGATTGATTTGACTTTTCAGCCGTCTGGCGCAAATTACTCTTTATTCAACACAGTATGTAGATCAGCGGATTGTGGTTCAGGAAGGGCTTGAGCTGGGGTCGCAGCATAGACAACTATACAGTCACAGCTACCGGGGTTTCGAAAGCGATGGGGGCGCCTGCTGCTAAAGTAAAAACCATCCCCAGTTCTTAGCAGCGCGAGATCTGACCCAACCGCAACCTCCAGCTCACCGGCAACCACTATTCCCCCTACCTCACCGCCGGCGGCAGCAAAGTCAGGTCCCGAGTCCCGCCCAACAGGAAAAACTTTTCGCAGAATAGACATACTGCGATGCTCCCGAAAACCACCCAATAGCTGGGAGCGTACACCTCCCTGGCCAATATCAGGCATTTCATTAGCGCGAAAGAAAATCTGGCCTGGCTTACCAAGCTCCAGGGAGAAAAACTCCGCTAGGGACATTGGGACACTACCCAGGATCTTATTCAATGACCCCACCGACGGACTCACCCGCCCCTGCTCGATAAAAGAGATGGTGGCATTAGTGACGCCTGCCCGTCGTGCCAGCTCACGCTGGGAGATACCGTAGATATTGCGCACCATTTTCAATCGAATACCGACATCACTGCTATCGCCGGATTCACTGGACACATCCATGTCTGCCATTGCATTTCCTATCAAATTTGAGTGTTTAACCCTCCGGTCACCACACCTTCAATAACAGCAATTGGCGCTAGTGATTAATCGTCCCTTTACTCTACACCATATCGTCATAGGGATTTTCTTGAGGAAGGGAGACCGGCGAAAGCCCCGGAAGAACAACTTCTTCAGTAGACAATGCAATCTCACCTTCATCAAACAAACCCTCCCCAAAGCGGTAGATGGTATTTAGCTCTCCCCGGCTAGCCTCGGCATCGTAAGCCTGCGCCCGCTCAATAACGGCTTCGTTACTCTTGCGGTAATGAGATACGGACTTCTTCCCGTGCCGTTTCTCAATCATGTTGCGAGTAAGATGCGGAGAAAGCACTGCAGCAGTGGCATTATTGCCACCAAACCCTTTCGAGTTCAGCAACGCAAGATCCAGAGAGCGAGGGTCTCTTTCGACGTGCTCAAGGGAGAAATCCAGGTTCTCTTGATGAACATCGTCAGCAATCCTGTCAGTGGTCAGGATACCCGGAAGTATTCCTTTATCAAAAATGCCTAGCGCTGTAATCAGCTGGTCGCCACTGGCCGCAGCTACGGTATGCCCTACAAAAGCTTTAACAGCACACACTGGCCATTTTTCTATTCCAAAAGTTCCAGCCAGGCGGTCGAGTATCGCCGATTCGGTTACCCGGTTTTGCGGAGTACTGGAGCCATGAGCCTGTACAAAGCTGCGTTGGCGCAAGGCCTCGTCACCAATTATCGATCGAGCCTCTGCCATAGCCCTGGCCATAGTGAGGTAATTACCCGGACCCGGTGCGGAGATTGACTTCTTATTGCCATCGGCATTGATGTACACACCCGCAACAGAGCCATGAATATTTGCCCCCAGCTCCAACGCCAGGGCATCATCCATCAGGATTGCCCACTGAGTGCCCTCTCCCAAGGTAAACCCACAGTTATCCCCAAAGGGGCGGCTTGTTCGCCTGAAGTCCACTTCACCCGGGTAGAGTTTGCGCAAATTTTCGATGGTAGCCAGGGCTCCCATGGTGGAATAACCATCTACCACTTCCGGCACTAGCGGGGCCTCTGCAGCCCCCACAATGGCGACCCTGGCACGGCCAGTGCGGATATCCTCCACTCCCGCTCGCAGATTATACAAATAACTGGCACAGGCCCCTGTCACTGCTCCTGTCGATCCCACATTATCCAGCACATAAGCATTTACAAAGTCGGCAGGCATACTGTTCAGACCGAGCGCCAGTTGCTTGGAACTGACTCTAGAACCACGCAAACGGGACTGCATCAAGCCCCCATTGCCAAAGTGATCCAATTGGCTCATGGCCGAGGAGGCATACACAGAAATATTTCCTGGTCCCACAGCCCTTACAACTGTCTCCCAGTCAATACCCATGGAGCGCACTGCGTCAGAGGCCCCCAACACAGCAAGTTGCAGGCCGCGGGGGTGGAAGCGGGAATTGTAGTGATCGCCAGGCTCAAACCCAGTAGGCAACTGTCCCCCAGCGCCAACAGGAATTTCTCGGTAACTGTCCAACATCACCGACAAGCTCGATGCCATCACACGCACCTTGCCACCCCCGATGGGCTCAACCTGCCACCCATCTGGTTGGGGATGAGGTAACTGACGCGCCGACATCTCAAAGGTGATGCCATTGGCGCTATTCAAGTTTGCTGCCTGGTGGAAATGACACCGGTGGTAGTCATAAAAACGCGCTTCCAGCTCTCGCACCAGAGTCCCTTGCAGTACTTGCTGCTCAAGCCCTGGATCCAGGGGAGTTCCGGCTTCAGCTCCCCTGCGAAGCCCCATTAGCGCAGCAAGGTCAGACAGGATATCAGCCCGCTCTCGCTGATCCAGCTTATCCAACACCAAACGGGAATAGCCCCGATGAAAGGAACTACGTCCTGCGGGGTTAAAACCACCAAATGCGGTGATTACGGGAAGGCGCTGCATCCTGACCTCCAGCCAAGCACTAAACACTTAATTTTCGAGTTGGGGAGTGTAGGGGGTGGCGATTCCGCCCAGTTATGGGCATACTGGCCAGCAAAATTGAGTGTTTTGGCCAATGGCGCAAGTGCGCTTGAGTATGCAATGCGAACGGTAACCTTTCTCCTAATTGATCAAATGCTGGCGACCGGCACGGTGCTTCCACTTGAAATGCTGCGTGGAGCCGAGAGCCGTGCCCGGGTGGAGGGAAAAAAAGAATCCCTGCGCCTGATAACTGCCAGCATGGATGGACGTCCAGTCAACACCCGTTGTGGCTTTACTTTCCAGCCCGATGTCGCCTTGAGCGAAGCCCCAGATAGCGATCTCATCTATATTCCCGCTCTATGGCGCAATCCACGCCCTGCACTTAAGCGTAGCGGACCGATCCTGGACTGGCTCAAGAGCCAGGCAGCAGCCGGAGCCGCCATCAATGCAGTGGGTACTGGTGTGTGCTTCTTAGCGGAAGCCGGCCTACTAGACGGCAAGCCCGCCACCACACACTGGCATTACTTTGATCGCTTCAGCTCCGATTACCCCAAAGTTAAGCTGAAACAACAGTATTTTATTACCCAGGCAGATAAGCTTTTTTGTGCCGCAAGCGTCAACGCCCTCGCTGATGTCACCGTGCATATGATCCGTCAACTTTACGGACCTGCAGTCGCAAGCCATGTGGAAAGGAACTTCTCCCACGAAATCCGCAGGCCTTTTGAAGAAATCGCTTATTCAGAGGGCGCGGTGCACTTGCACCCGGATGAAGATATCGTCCAGGCCCAGGCCTGGCTTAAGGAACATTGCAATACAGAAGTGCGCTTGAGTGAAGTAGCGCAAATGTTTGACATGAGTGTACGTTCATTTAACCGGCGATTTAAGCTGGCTACCGGGCAAACACCGCTGCAATATCTGCAGAATGTGCGGGTAGATATGGCTAGGGAACTTTTACAGTCCAGCAACTTATCGGTTAACGAAATCGCAGAAAAAGTTGGCTACCAGGATATGGGGCACTTTACCGCACTATTCAAAAAATTCCTGGCCACAACGCCCAGTGAATATCGCACCACTGTGCGGGCAAAACTATTCAGGGTAAATACCTGATTTGCGCAGGAAAATGACATCGCTATCGGCAAACTGAAGCTCGGCTTTTAATTTTTTAGCCAGCCATTGAAAGGTTTGCACACTGAAAAAGCTGATATGTGTAGGGTCACGGATATAGTGCCAACTGGCAAAGCGCTCTGGTGAAATCACCAACTTTGTCATCAGTGCCATCACTCCACCATCCCGCAACCTCTGCCAAAGGCAGGTCAATTCATCTCCAGGCGACACAAGGTGCTCCACCACTTCCGTCGCAACGATAAAGTCATAAGACTTTTTCAGCGCACCGGTGGTGGGAGCATAATAGCGATCGTATAAATCAACCCTGTGGCCATTATCAGCCAAAATTCTGGCTAGTAGCGGTGCAGGACCACAACCAAAATCCAGACCATCACTTGCCGGTAATAACTCATCCAGCAATGGTGCAGCACAACGACTGAGAAAACGGTGGTAACCCTCATCCTCCATGGAATTCTCATGCAGGTCGTAGTAGGCATGCTCTTCATCTGGGGTAAGATGATATTCGGTGGGCACAAATACTAAGGCGCAGCGATCACACTGGTGATAACTACGAAACTTATCGCGGTAATAAAACTGTACCGCCTTGTGGCGGCACAGTGGGCATACATATGACAAATCAGGCTGCAACTGAATCTGACTTTTTCTCACCATCAGTATGCTGTAATAAATTGCCTTCGCTGATTTCAATTTTGCGAGGTTTCATTGCCTCAGGAATTTCTCGCACCAACTCTATATGCAGCAATCCATTGGCAAGTTTCGCATCCGTAACTTTAACGTGATCCGCGAGCTGGAAACGTCGCTCAAAACTCCTGGCTGCAATACCCCGATGCAGGAAATTTCCTCGGGGAGACTCATCCGGCTTTTTGCCCGATACTGTCAGGCGGTTTTGCTCAACCTGGATATCCAGTTCAGACTGTTCAAAACCTGCAACTGCCATCGAAATTCTATAACTGTCCTCACCAGTCAACTCTATATCGTAGGGAGGATAGGAAGGTTGCTTCTGTTCACTGGTAGTCATGGCATCTAGTAGGCTGGCCATACGGTCAAAACCAATCGCAGAGCGGTACAGGGGGGAAAAATCAAAATTACGCATTGTTATATCCTCAATTCAGAGCAATATTAGAATTCGCTCGCCACAAAGCCCGAGCATTTTTTGCAAAAAACACTTTAAAAAAAGCTGCCTTCCGCACTACAGAGATAAGGGTAACAAATAGTTATTCAAGGGCTTAAAGAGAAAAAACATGTCAAAAGATTCAAAATTGGCCTCAAAAACTTCTTCACGCCTATTTATCGGTATCCGCCCACCAAGCGACACCCAAGTTTTTCTCGATAATCTATGTGCGCGCTGCAAGACGAAAATGCACCCGGAGACACTCAACAGAATACGCTGGACAAGCAGACAGAACAGGCACCTAACACTGGCGTTTCTCGGCCAGACCCCAAGTGAAAAAGTACTGCCACTCCAAAAAGGGTTAGAGGAAATTGCGAAAAACACCGTGAAATTCGAAGGATGTATCAGCTCAATAACCCCCTTCCCACAAAGCAATTCAAAATTACTCGCTACTGAGCTGACGCACAGCCCGGAATTGCTGAAAGCGTATGAGGATTGCAAAAGGCTGATCGAGAACCTAGGCATGAAACCTGAAGAGCTCGACTACCGCCCCCATATAACCTTAGCTCGCTGTCGGAGTGGTTTTTCCAATTTATTGACTGCTGCCCTGGATCATCCCCTTTGGCTCGACAATATCATTCTCTACCAAAGCAACCCTGCCCCGGAAAGCAGTCACTATCAACCACTTTTCGAAACAAGCTTGTCAGGCACAGAAGATATAAGGTAAATCAAAAAAGCCCGCAAATGCGGGCCTTCCTGGGGATATTATTTCAGAGAGTCCAAAACGTATTCGGGATACATCACTAAGCGAGGCCTTGAAAGGCGTCGCGCATCAAATACAAATACATAGCGTGTACCATCATCTTCAGCGGGAATCGTGCGACGGAATTTCCAGGTATTGATTTTATAGGTTTGCCTACCCGATTCTACTGTAGTCACCAACCGGTACTGATTCTTACCCAGGAACTCAAAAGGCACTCTCTCGCTTCCTGAGGGGCGCAATTCCAGATTGCGGAAAGTTTGCTTATTATCTCCATCCTGCTCGCCCAACAAAGACGACAGACGCTCCTGTTCACGCTTAACATAGGCAAGCAATTCAGGGTCTATATCCTGCTTCAATTCCGGTACCGGCTCCGGCTCGGGCGCAACTTCACGCTTCTTGGGTTTCTCTATGGATGCAGTCTTAAGCTTGGGTGGCTTGGGCTGCTCAAGTCTGGCACTCCTAGCCAGAGCAGCTCTTCTCTCCGACTCTTCAGCCTTGGCGAGCATAGTGTCCACCATTTGGCTGATCTTGTCCTGCTGGGCGGAAATCTTGGCCTTAGTCTGAGTTATCGACTGCTGCTCCTGAGCCAGCCTGGTCTGCAACTCATTTTGATTTTCTTGAATAAACTCGAGACGGCGGCTACGGCTATCCACACCGCGCTCCGCCATAGCGAAACCATGTTTTGCCTTGGTTAAACGGCGCTCAGTATCCGAATTCCCATTGGAGTCGTGGATGCGACGCGCCTCTTCCAGCTCGAGGCGACTTTCCTCAAACTCCTTGCGCAGCTCACTCAGGGACTCTTGCGCACGCTCAAGCTTGTACTCATAGGAGAGCAGCTCATTCTCAATGTCTTCTAACTCGACCTGCTTGTTCTCGAGAGACTGCTCAAGACGCGCCAGCCGGTTTTTTTCCACCGTCAGGGATGATTGCGCCTGTGCCACAGCCCCGCCAAAAACTACCAAGCCCGCTAGAAAGAGCGAGCAGTACTGCTTTACCGCCATTGTACAGAACCCATTTCTCGATTTTTTGTCACACGTGAGATAAAAGCGCAGAGCCTAATTTTTGCTCAACCATTCCAAAATTTACTGTGCGCCAGAGCTAATTTTACGCAGGCTCAAGCCCGTGGGCAATGACCTCTCGTCCACATCTCGTACTTAACTGCTCAATAATCCCGCAAAATACATGGACAAAGTCACTCTAAAGATAATTCGTCGAATTTTATGTGACATTTTCCTGCAATAGCGCTTGATTTTTTTTTTAGCGGAAGCATTATGGATAGCAGGGAGATGATCGCTGGACTCAGCGGAAACCCGACCCGGACGTAAAACACCCTTAGCTGTGCTATCAGCAAACTCTCGTTGCGATCCCGGCGGCTCGGTGCTCCAACTGCAGACACGACCCCTCCCACTAGGGCGCCCTACCTTCTTTTAGCAAACCGCATAAGCGGCCTGCATGGTTTCCTTTAACCGGAGGTATTTGCCCATGAAATCTGCGCCTAACGATAACATTGTGTTCCGCGATATCGACAAATCAGCTGCCCTGGCTACTACGGTATCCAAAAAGTTACATAAACTGGAACGTTATTGTGGCGACATCATTCGCAGTCGTGTAGTCCTGGAAGCCCCCCATCAACACAAGAGTAAAGGCCGACAATTTCGAGCCTCTCTGGAGCTTGCCATTAGCGGTAACCCAGTCACCATCAGCAGTGAAAACGAATCTATTCACCGGGCGGTTAATGATACGTTTGCCTCTGCAGAGCGCTGCCTGAAAGAGCGCAGTGAACGCAGAAAGGCCATGCGCCACCAGGCACTTTACGAAGAAGCCGAACTAGAAGAGTAAGGAAAGTATTCGAGGAGATAAAAAGACAGGGCGGCGCAATCGCGCCGCCTTTTTGTTGTTGGAACTGATGCAAGCTTCCGGGAAACACAGATAAATCCTGCTGCCCTCCACAAGCTCCCTAGTCGCTAATGGAAATCATCATCCAGCAAGTAAACCCTAGCTTCCAACCGGCGCTCTCATTGTGACAAACTCTTCAGCAGCCGTTGGATGGATACCAATAGTTTCATCAAAGGTTTTCTTGGTCGCGCCTGCTTTCAAGGCTATCGCCATACCCTGAATAATTTCCCCGGCATCATCTCCTACCATATGCACACCAATTACCTTGTCGGTACTAGAGTCAACAACTAATTTCATCAATGTACGCTCGGTATTACCACTTACCGTGTGGCGCATTGGCCGAAATTCGGATTTGAAAATAGTTACTGAGATGCCTGAATCCCGCGCCTCTTCCTCAGATAAACCTACAGTACCAATATTTGGCTGGCAAAAAACCGCCGTGGGGATATTGTTGTAATCAATTTCTGCCGTGTTTCCTGTACGCCAGTGTTTAACTAGTGCCATAGCCTCCGCCAATGCGACAGGCGTTAGCTGAGGCTCACCGGTAACATCTCCCAGCGCATAAATAGAGTGCACATTTGTGCGGAAATTATCATCCACTGAAATGGTGCCATCCTTATGAAGCACTACTCCTTGCTGCTCCAGGCCAAGCCCTACCGTATTAGCTTTTCGCCCAGTAGCATATAAAACCGTATCTACATTCAGGCTGGAGCCATCTTCATCATGCACAAGCAGGCTGCCATCCTGCAGCTTTTCAATTGCTTTGACCTGATGATTGAATTTCAAATCAATGCCTTTTTTAACTACCTCGTCACGTACAAAATTGCGAATATCCCGATCAAACCCACGAAGAAACAGGTCCCGGCGATAAGAAAGATGGGTATCGGCCCCCAGGCCGGCGAAAATTCCAGCAAACTCTACAGCGATGTAGCCACCGCCAACTACGAGCACGCGTTTCGGAAACGCCTCCATAGAAAACACTTCGTTGGAAGTCAGCACAAATTCCCTACCGGGAATTTCTGGGATAAATGGCCAGCCACCAGTGGCCACCAAGATACGCTCCGCCGTATAATCACGCCCATCAACGACAACACGATGCGGGTCGGCGATGCTGGCTCGACCATCAATTACAGTAACACCGGAATTGTTTAGCAGGTTGCGATAGATTCCGTTAAGCCGACTAATTTCTTTTGCGTTATTGTCTCGAAGCGTAGGCCAATCAAAGTTCGCTCCTGAATTTTTCCAGCCATAGGCCCGCGCATCATCAAAGTTTTCACTGTAGCCACTGGCATAGACAAACAACTTTTTGGGAACACACCCTACATTGACACAGGTGCCACCCATGTAGCGGTCTTCAGCCACAGCAACTTTCATGCCCTGACTTGCAGCCATGCGTGCAGCACGCACACCGCCAGAGCCCGCCCCGATAACAAAAAGATCAAACTCATATTCAGCCAAAACAAACCTCTACTTCACTTAATTTTTCAACAAAGAGCCGAAGGAAATTTACCATCTGACAAACCATTTGGAACAAAGCTGTCACTCCTCACTTAATAATCGTTGACACTTTTTGGCGCTTTAGATATTCATGTGAAGACTGTCACAAAAAATACTCCGCCGGACAAAGTCGTAAACCAATAATGCGTGTTAGGCGGATAGAATAACCGTCACAAAAAAAGAGCAACGCATGGGCAAGAATATGAACTCTCCTATCTCAGTATTTCTACGGGCCACCGGGCTCCTATGCCTGCTATTTACCAGCACTCAGAGCATCGCAAATACCCATCCATCCTACCTCACCGAAAAGTACTGCAGCAGCTTGGTGGAACAGTTCGTCGATTCAGGCATGCGCAGTCTCGACAAGTATATCAATGAGCACTTCAACCCCGAATACAAAGGGGGCATCCGCAATACCATACGCTTTCTGGAACAGCGCCTCGAGTGGTTGAATGAGTGCAATAATTACCTCAAAGACACTGCACAAACCTATGTTTTTCACAGCGAAGATGACACACAAAGCATCTTTAGCGCGATCACTGAATTAACCCGTGAATTGCAACACGTTCGCTCTGGAGTTGAATATCGGGACGATGCGGGAAATAACAACCCTGCCCCTTATGTTAAGCGTCGTTTTGAAGCCCTGGCCCAACTGGTAGACCGGCACCACACCCGCATGCTGATGAAGAAGCAGTTCCAGTAAAAAATCCAAGAAAGCTCTGCCTCTTACAGAGGGGCCTGATTACCCAGCTCAGGCCCTTCCCCATACCATATTTGGGCTGGGCGATTTTTAGAAAAAATGGAGGAGCTAATCACCGCTAGAACGGGAAAACCCTGTATGCTCTTTGCGCGTAGGCCCCGCTTCCTTACGGCCAAATCCTACAGCAGAGAAGAGCTGGGGCATCCTCTCCTTCAGTCCCAGCCCAATGCGTGCCATTACGGAGCCCAGGCGTGGACGACGCTTGTCCGCAAATGGGATAGGCCGACAGCTCTGCATGGTTGCCAGACCAATACGTGCAACAAACAGACTGGCTCCAACCCCCTGTCCCAGGCGCGCCGAAAACGTGCTGAGCACGCTATCCCCAACCAGCTCTGGCCAAATTTCTGTTATGGCATATTCACTGGCACCACTGTAGGCCACAAGGGCGAGTACCTTCTTGAAGAGACGCCAACGCACGACGAGCGATGGACGCACCCCATAAATTTGTGCCACATCATCAATCATACGAAGTGACTGGCGCAGCGCGACCAGGATGTCAATACTAGCAAACGGACTCAACCCCACCAGTGCACCGGTTGTTGTTGAGTGGCGCACTACACGTCGCAACGCTTCCTGGTCAAGGGCGTCTAGAAAGGTCACTTCGAGATGCTGGAGCAGCTCACTGCTATCAAAGTAGTCCGGCGCCTCATCAAGCACACGATTGAGCAGGACCCCTTGGGGCTTGTTGGCAAAGTGCTCCTGCAACTGCTTACGAAATGGCTCCGCCTCTTTGTGACTGCGACAATCACGCATCTCCGCAGCCATCGACTGGGTTTTTTCAAGCTTTCGCAGAGGACGACCAGCGCGAAAGAACTCCCACACAGAGTTGACAATGACGGCTGCAAATATCGCAATAACCACGCCTGCAAGGGCTCCCAGGCTCCAGTGTTTATCCGCCGCCCAGGTATATAATTGTCGCAACTCCCACGCCAGCACCCCCACCGTAAGCGCAAGCGCCGAAAGAAGTGCAGGTTTCAACCACTTGAGCCGGAAAACTGGCAGGCGCAACTCTGAAAATGCAATACGATCCGGTAGAGACTCTCCAGTTGTGATGGATCTGGGAATATCCCCCCGTTCCTCTTGTAAGGCTTCAACCCGCGTCGTATCCCTGTGTGGCACCTCTCTTTCAGGTTCCTGTAATGACTCTATACGTGTGGTTCGCCGCTGTGTCTCATTATTGTCACCTTGCATCAAACTTTATCTCCAAGCAGCAAATTCAGTAGCGCATCGACACGGATATGGGGAATAGTACCGGAATCCATTCCCTGGGGAGGGCGCAGCTGTGGAGGTGCTGCACCGGTGTAGTGGCTCCAGCCGTCCTCCTCGCTTGGAAGACGTGAGAAAATCTCTGCATTCTCAAACCCCAAATAACGCCCCTTGAGATCGTGGCCCACGAGCATGCGCCGACCATTGCGCTGATCTTCCCGAGAACAGCGCACCGCTGCAATTGCCTCACTAAAAATGGGAAGACCACGATGTCTAGCACCGGTAAATGTCTGCTGCAATTGCTGCCCGAGTAACTGGCGGAGCGCATCATGATCTGCCGCCAGAACCTGGTCCACTTTGGTCGCAGCAAATAGAAGCCGGTTAACTTTTGGGCGCCAAAGTTTACTCAGTAAGCCGGACTCACCGTAGCGGAAAGTATCTGCGATATGAGTGAAAGCCAGGCGCATATCATCGAGGGCCTGCTCTCCGGCAAACAATGTGCCAATCATATCCACTAACACCAACTGCCTATCCAGATGGCGAAAATGGCTCTCAACGAAGGGGGTTACCTGTCCCTGAACATAGGCCTCATAGCGGCGTCGCAATACCTGGTAGTTACTGTCATCCGGCATCGCCGCCAACTCATCGGCACTTAACTCACGTAAATCGAGTAACGGCAGTACCCCATAATCCTCACTATCGAGAAGGGCTCGCCCAGGTTGCAGGTAACTGAGCTTCCGTTCTTTCCTACAATCCTGAAGGAATCGCCTGTAATCCTCCCAGAGTGACGCAAGCTCACTTTCCCTGGCCTGAGATCGAGGTGACAGAGCAGCTAAGCGTGTTACGAGTTCGGGAGCCAGACCAGCCCTGGTGTCAGAGCCGATGATATGCGCCTGATGACGACACCATTCACGATAATCCATCCGCAGCAGGGGCAGGTCCATTAACCACTCCCCCGGGTAGTCGCGCAATTCCAGAACCAGGGTTTTATAACCCCTGCCCCGAAAGCGCCGGTGGCTACGCAAGTGAATATGGAGCTCCATAGCCGAAACATCGTGCGTGCTCTGCGGCCAGCGAGGTGGCTCTGACATCAGTGCATCGAGGCAACTTTGATAGTCAAATACCGGAAGGCCCGAATCGAGGGCTGGCTTCAATTCGGCACCGAGCAGATCACCATTTAACGCCGGGGCAAATCCGGGTAACTGGGCTTTTTGCGGATGACTCAGTTGATAGATCAAACTGGTAAGGAGTGTCGACTTACCCGCGCCGCTGAGCCCTGTCACCCCAATACATACACGGCGATCCAACAGCCGCTCTGCTGCCCAGTGGGACTTCTCCTGGGCTCCTCGCCCCCAGTTGCGCAACTTTTCCTTAAAGCGTTTAGCACGACTGCTGTTTTGATCTATGTCGCTGTCCGGGCCTTGCTGCCGAGGCTCTACTACCTGGGGTTCCATATGGGAAGTGACTTCCTAAATAACGAGCGAAACCGGCACAAAGCCGGTCTCGTATGGGAGGCGCAATGCTGAATAGGCAATACGCATATGGCTATAAGCAACCGGGATCAGTCGACCAGGGCGACATCTCCAGAGCCCATCACCGAGAAAGAATCCCGTTGTGGACGTTTTAAGACAATGTCTCCGGACCCCATCACCGAACCAGAGGCACTATCAGCGCGCAGACCGCGTCCAGCAAAGTCCCCAGAACCCATAATGTTGATATTGACGCTGGCGACTCGACCACCAACCTTCATGTCCCCAGAGCCCTTGATAGCCGCGGAGAGGCTTTCCCCGGTAATACTGCGAAAATGTAGGTCACCGGAACCGGTGATAGCCACCTCTCCATTCACTGCCAGCGCCTTGTCTACCAGCAGATCACCAGAACCCGTTACGTATGCATTTAGGGTCTCTGCGGCAGCCTTTTTAACATAAATCGCACCAGATCCACTGACTCCGAGATCCAGGTTTTCACTTTCAATGCTGTCGGCATTAGCATCTCCAGACCCTGTGACCAAAAGTCCCTCGATCTTCGGCATCTTCACAGTAAAGTGCACTTCCTGATCGCGAGTGATAGTAACCACACCAAACCAACGCTGGGTGTTGTCTTCCACCGACAGCTCAAGCGTATCGCCTTTTACCACCACCTTGGTGTAGGGCATCGCTTCAGCCGGCCCCGTTGCACTCACTGCAAATTGGTCTGCCTGAATCACCTCAACATGGGAGCTCCCCTTTAGGGACACCCGGGTAAAGTCACTGACGTCGAAGGTCTTGCTTTCCATTTTCTCAGCCTGAACGGAGGTGCTGTAGACAGAGCACACAGCCAGCAGAGCGAGTATTGGGGCCAAAAAAGCTTTTTTCAAAGTTGCCATTGCAGGTTTCTCGTAATTATCACCGTTACGTTCTACTAGACTACCTGAGAAGCTGGTTTGGATGCACCGCCTTCAAATAACTTTCACCAGGAAGAAAGCAGACCATTCAGTCAGTAGTTGTTTATCAACTTCCCATCAAGCGCAATCAGCCTCATTGCAACCCATTTCTTTCAGAGCCGTACGGATTTTTTCAGCTTCAATTGCCAACTGTTCAGGCGTAGCAGATTTTTGCAAGGAAAAATCAAAGTCCGTTAATTCATTCACAGGAATTAAATGTAAATGGGTGTGGGGAACTTCCAGCCCAGCAATCATCACACCTACACGCTTTGGTGAATAAGTCGCCTTTAGGCCTTTGGCGACTTTTTGTGCAACAAGCATTAAATGCGCCGCAAGATCAGCAGGAATATCATCCCAGTGATTAATTTCCTCTACCGGAATTACCAAACAGTGTCCCGGGTTAATTGGGGCAATTGTCATAATCGCAATCGCTTTATCATCGCGCCAGATAAAATGCCCAGGTAAATCCCCATTTATAATTTGAGTAAAAATACTTGCCATAAATCATCCTTTTCAGTTGCTTTTTTTGTACTTGGGTCAATCGTGCAGTCTAACACCGAGAGATAAAAACACAGCGTCGCGCGTAAAAAAACACTAACACAAATCGCGATTTTTTATTTGGCGTTCATAAAAGCAAGCGTACAACAACCTGTCGAACAGAATGACAATTTTCTTAAAGCAAGTTGGCAGTACAGGCGGATATGTCTTAGGCTGCTCACCAATTAATGTTGTACCGTCATTGAGCCAACGCACTTTGTGCACTATCGCCATCACAATATTTTCGGCTCTGCGGAATTTTTTATTTAAATACCTACTGCTCACCGGGGGGAGAGATATGGACAGCCTGTTAGATCAGGTCGGTGGTGCTAAATTTGTAAATCGCACAGTCAGTGAATTCTACGAGGCCATAGGCCGCCACCTATCAAATTACGAAACTTGCGATCACCGTAAGCAACAGAGCCGCCAGGCTCAATTCCTCAACCACGCACTTTCAGAGCAGCCCGAACCGGACCGCAGTAGTCGGGCCAGCTTCCTTGCTCGGGGCCTGAATCCAGCTTTGTTCGATGCTCTACTTGAGTACCTTGCGGAACGCCTGGTTGAACTGGGGTTCCCTTGGCAATTAAGTGAAAATCTCGTTCGGACCGCGAGCAGCCTCTACGGTGGCTGCGAACAAGACCTTTCCATCGCCTGTTGATTTTTTGAGCGCTCCGCGTATGTTGCGGCGCGCCCAACCTCTCAATACAATTGATGCCTCACAGCCTTTACCTTCCGTTTTCCAGCGCAGCGGTAAGCGCTACTTCACTTACGCTTCTAAATCAGAGATTATCCATGAAGATTGCCAACCACACAGTTGTGGAAATTCACTACACCCTGAAAGATGCAGACGGTACAGTCATCGACTCTTCTGCCAATGGCGAGCCGCTAAAGTACCTGCAGGGAGTCGGCAATATTATTCCAGGTCTCGAGCGGGAAATGCTGGAAAAAGCACCTGGAGACAAGTTCACAGCCGTTATTGCCCCTGAGGATGGATACGGCCAGCAAAACCCTGAACTGATCCAAACAATGCCACGCAGTGCATTCGGTGGAGTTGAAGACCTGGAAGTGGGTATGGCATTCCGCGCTGAGAGCACTGACGGCCACCCCATCGAAGTGGAAATCATTGATATCGACGGAGACGAGGTGACAATTAACGGCAACCACCCACTGGCTGGCGTTGAACTGCACTTCGACATCGAAGTGGTTTCCGTGCGCGAAGCCTCTGCAGAAGAAATTGACCACGGCCACGTGCATTAATCTATCTGCCGGGCGGTACTGGAGCCAGCTTTATCCTTTGGGCCGCCCTTCCTTAGTTATGCTCCCCCCCACTCCCAAAAAGATCGTTATCTTCGACAGCATCTGCAACCTCTGTAACGGCTGGAGCCGCCTGCTGCTGAAGTATGACAAGGAACACTATTTCACCCTCTGTCGAGCGCAGTCAGCCGCAGGACAGTATCTTCTCCAGAAACTGGGAATGCCTCTGCAGGACTTTGAAACAATGGTTTTGCTGGAGCGCGAAAATGGCTCATTCCGCCAATATCATAAGAGTGATGCTGCCCTGCGTATCGCAGCCTCCCTTACCGGCTACTGGCGTTTAATTGCCCTTTTGCGATACATTCCACGTCCCGCACGCGATCTCCTGTATGACCTGATCGCCCGTAACCGGTATCGCTGGTTTGGCCGACGTAACAGTTGCCTGCTGCCAAGAGCTGCAGACGAGCATCGCTTTCTGGAAGAAGTATCGGAAGAGAACCCCAATGAGCCAGTCTGAACAATACCTTCAACGCTTTGGCGGTATCGGCCGCTTATACGGCAATCGCGCTTTGGAAGCATTGAGCAGCGCTCATATGTTGGTCATCGGCATTGGCGGCGTAGGCAGTTGGACTGCAGAAGCTCTGGCCCGCAGTGGAGTCGGATCCCTAACCCTTATCGACCTGGACGATATCTGTATTACTAACACTAACCGCCAAAGCCACGCGCTGGCTACCACCATTGGCAACATGAAAATTGAAGTAATGGCGGAACGCCTGCGGCAGATCAATCCCGAAATTCAGGTCAATTCCATTGAGGACTTTATCGCCACAGATAACCTGGCCGAGTTAATCGATCCAGGTAAAATGCCCATCGATATTGTTGTCGATGCTATCGATAACGCCCGGGTAAAAGCCGCTCTGATAGCCTACTGCAAAGCGCGAAAACTGCGCCTGATCACCGTAGGCTCCGCCGGAGGCAAATGCTCACCCCAGGCTATTGGATGCACTGATCTCGGGCGAACTATCAATGACCCTATGTTGGCCAAGGTACGCCAGCACCTGTATCGATTCCATAACTTCCAGAAAAGCCGCAAGCGCCTGTTTGGCATTGATGCTATCTATTCAAGTGAAGCAATGGTCTACCCAAAGCCTGATGGCCAGGTTTGCCAGCAGAAGAGCGCTATGCAGGATGGGGTTAAGCTGGATTGCAGTGGCGGCTTTGGCGCCGCCACTATGGTCACGGGTACCTTTGGTTTTATCGCTGCCAGTAAAGCGATTGAGCGACTCCTTCAATCGAAAAGTTAAGCCGTCACCAATTGGGCTCTAAGGCGATCGCGATAACGTCGACTCACAGGCACCTGTTGTCCATTTGACAATCGAATGCGCGCATCGCCACTGTCCAGGGTCTCAATTTCAGCGATAGAGTCCAGACGCACAATATAAGAGCGATGTACGCGCACAAATGAATCTGGATCCAGGCGCTCTTGCAACTTTGCCATGGTGCCCCGTAAAGGGTAAATCCTGTTTTCCAGATGCAGATTAACGTAGTTTCCAGCGGCTTCTACCCACTCGATATCCCGCACATTGACTAAAAATTCCTTGCCCAGCTTTTTCACAAGAAGCCGCTCGGGGCGCTCAATCAGATCTACTGACTCCCCATCATCCGGCTGCTCTAACATGCATACCTCTCCCTGCAAACGAAGTAGCAGGAAGCGATACAAATAAACTGAACCTAGTAGAAAGCCGTATGTACGGAAATCTTTGAGGTATTCATAGAAAAACTCTACAGGCCAATTGCCAAAGTCATAAGAGCCACCCTCCAGGCGATAGATCCCGGTGCGCAATACCACCATACCAACAACATGTAGCAATGACCACGGCAGGGTAAACAGCAAATGGATCAACAGGTTGCGCCGGATCTTTCCCTTCTGCAGGGGGAATCGGCGATCCCATGCCAATAACAAGGGAAGCAACATGGCTATCACCAGGATACTGGTGCCCTCCCAAACCAGGAACTCCCAGGGCTTGAAGCCTGACTCTCCACCATGATGTTCGAGATATTCCACCGCAAACTGCACCAGCCACAGCACGAGAAAAAACAGTGCCCAGAATCCCACTTCATGTAACCGTCTGCGCGCCAGGTACATCTGCACCGTCATTTAATTCAGCCCTGTATGAATTTTCAGCGGCAGTCTATCCGCTATTTATCCCTAAAAGCCACCACTGGTACCCAAACAGGGACCAATCGACCCTTTGTAGTGGCGTGCGACGTGTTGAAGAGGGAAGCATAGTGACTACTCGAACCATGCCCATAAGAAGGAAAAAATGGAAAACAACTCTCGTCGTCGCTACGATATCGATGCCCTACGCGTAATAGCATTTGGCCTGCTGATCTTATATCACCTGGGAATGGCTTATGTCGCCGAGTGGAGCTGGCATGTAAAAAGTGCCAATCAAAGTGAGACTCTACAGCTCATCATGCTGGCGGTGAATCAGTGGCGCATGCCGCTACTATTCCTGATCTCCGGTGCGGCGACTCACTTTCTGTTTAACAAGTTGGGGAGTACCGGCTTCCTGCTGCGCAGATTGAAGCAGCTATTGATTCCCCTACTGTTTGGCATTCTCGTTATAGTGCCACCACAAGCCTATTATGAAGCGCTCAGCAATGGCGTGATAGAGCCCGGCTACCTGAGTTTCCTTTGGCGCTACTTCTCCTTTCAACCTTGGCCTGCCGATAGCTTTGCTGGCAGCCATGTTGGTTTCACCTGGAATCACCTTTGGTACCTGCCCTACCTGCTCTGCTACACCTTAGCCATTATCCCTGTTGCCCATTACCTGCGAAACAAGCAATCACTGTTGAAACATTGGATATCTGGCATCAAATCCTGGCACCTAGTATTGTTGCCGCTCCTTCCACTGACCCTGTATGGCCTCTTTCTCTTCCCACACTTCGGCGGTATTAACTACGCAGTAGTAGGCGACTGGTACACCCATGCCCAGTTCTTTACATTCTTCTTTATTGGCTACCTGCTTGTGAGTAGCCAGGCACCCTGGCAACTGTTGACACGTCTGCGTATTTTCCTTCTGTTTGCTGCGCCGGCTTGCTTCGGCCTGTTCCTGCTTTTTACTCGGACAATAGAGGAAAATTCATTTCCAGGTCAGTCACTTATCAACCTGATAATTATCTATACCAACCGCTGGCTTTGGCTGCTGCTAGTACTGGCTTGGGGGAATCACTACCTCAATCGACCTTTCTCCTGGTTACCCTATGCAACAGAAGCAGTCTACCCCTGGTACATATTGCACCAGACAATAACCGTAACGGCGATCTTTAAATTGAGGAGTTTGTCTTTAGGGCCAATAGTTGAGCCCCTACTTGTATTGGCAATCACAATTGTCGGGTGCCTGGCTATCCACGAGTTGCTCATTAGGCGGATACCTCTGCTGCGCTTATTGTTTGGCCTTAAGCCCCTGGTATCGAAAGGGGCAGCGGGCAAAAATCCTTTGCCTCAGGGTAGCTAAACCCATTAAACCTCAGCAGTACCGTCTTCTATCTGGTGCAAAGCACGGCGCAACAAGGCGTAGAAGCCATTAGTGCGCGATTGACTGAGGTGTTTACTAAGCCCCAACTCCTTAAAGAGCTGGGGCAGATCAAGCGCCCTAATTTCCTCCAGGGTACGCCCATCAATTTGGGAAAGAAGTAGGGCCCCAAGCCCTTTCACCACACGGCTATCACTATCAAGACCAAAATAATGGCGCCCCTCCCTCTCCTTGTGTACCAGCCAAGCCTCTGACTCACAGCCGCGTACCAGATTTTCCGGGTTGCGGATCTCAGGTTTCGCACTCACGACTTTGCTCCATAGTAAAAGTTCGCGGTAGCGCCCCTGCCAATTACGCTGGGATGTCAAGCGCTCCAACAATAACGTGGAAAAGTCATCCAGGTCCCAACTGTTACTCTCATCTTCCAGCCCCGAGGCGGACAGCTGCTGCACTTCACAGTAATCCTCAAGTGCTTGTAAAAAATCCCTAATATCACTATCTGTGTTATACGCCGCAACGGAAGCACGCACTGTCACCAGGTTACCACTAGCTCGCCCGAGTAGTTGCGCACAATGATGCCCCACACGCACGGCAATATCCCGCTCATCCAGCCAATGCATTAAATCAGCTGCACTGCCATACACTGGCACAAAAGCAACAATTCCCAGGTTGTGGTGCACCTGGCTAATCAGACGGAAGGTTGGCGAAGCCCTCAACTCGCGATGAAGCCAGCGTACAAGCTTCTGCTCATGCTCCTCCATCGCCCGGCGATCCTGTTGGGCGAGAAAGTCGATCGCAGCACCAAGACCGGCAAGCGCAGCCAGTGGCGATGTCCCCGCTTCAAACTTATGCGGCAAGCCGGCATAGCGACTGGTATGCAGTTCCACTTCTGAGATCATTTCACCCCCCCCCAGCCATGGGGGCATAGACTCCAAGACAGCCTCCCTTCCATAAAGGAAACCTACTCCGCTCGGCCCATAAAATTTATGGGCTGAACAAACAAAAAAATCACAGCCAATTTTCTGCACATCTATTTGTTCGTGGGCCGCCAACTGTGCACCGTCAACGATCCACATAATGTGTCTACGCCGCAACAATTGGCGGATCACTTCCAAGTCGGGTCGCAGGCCAATAGAGTTCGAGCCACCGGTCAGGGAAACCACCCGGGTGCGTTCGCTCAGCACTTCACCCAAACGGTCAAATTGTGGGATACCAGCAGTATGGGGGACAAAGCGCAAAGTCAGATGATACCGTTCCGCTGCCATTTGCCAGGGAACAATGTTGGCATGGTGCTCAGCAGTGGAAATAACAATTTCATCTCCAGGCTCCATGTCACTACAAAGACAGTGGGCAAGAAGGTTCAAGGCTTCAGTGGCGCCGCGACAAAATACAATTTCTCTCTCGCTGGCGGCATTCACAAACTGCGCAGCCTTCTTACGAACCTGCTCCACCATTTCAGTGGACTTCCGAGCTAGACGGTGGCTAGACCTATGAGTATTAGCACTGCTATGGATATAGTAATCACGCACGGCATTAATTACGGGCATCGGCTTTTGGGTTGTGGCCGCATTATCCAGATAAACCAGCCCAGCATTTTCTTCCTGGGCAAAAAGCGGGAACTGCTGCTTAAAGTGTTCTGCAGAAAAACTCATAAGGAAAATAAAATCTCAGTATTGTTTTGTGTCTTATCCGCAATGTCCTGCAGGGAGACACCGCGTAACTTAGCCAGCTCTGCGGCTATTAACGGCAGGTTTTCCGGACTGTTGCGCAACCCCTGCCTGCCCGAAATAGGCATGTCTGGCGCATCGGATTCAAGTACCAGGCTCTCAATGGGCAGCTGCGACACAGTTCGGCGGGTTTTCGCCGCGCGCGCATAAGTAATAGTGCCACCGATGCCCAAATAAAAACCCATTTTCCAGTAATCCATAGCCATCTGCTCACTGCCACTAAATGCATGGATCACACCTCCTCGGGGCAGGCGGAACTGTTTCAAGAGCTTCAGCACCTCATTGTGTGTCCGATGCACGTGCAATATCAGCGGTAATTCCAATTCACTGGCGACTTCCAGCTGTACTCTAAATACTGCTTCCTGAATTTCAATAGGCGTCTCAATAGCTGCATCAAGGCCACACTCTCCAACGGCAACACAATGATTCGAATTAAGGTAATCAGAAAGTGCCCGACCAAGCGCTTCAGGTTGAATCAGGCTCCCATCGGGGTTTGATTCTTTTGCTACCCACCATGGATGAATACCCGCAGCCCCGTACCATCCCGACTGGCTACCGGTCAAAGCTGTAAGTGGATGCCACTGTGCTCGGCAAACTCCCGGAATAATCAGGCGAGTTACTCCTGAATTAATACATCGCTGCCAGACTTGAGCGCGATCTGGTTGAAAGGCATCAAAATCAAAGTGGCAGTGGCTATCGATAAATTTCACGAGTGTATTCCCGGCTTTGTCTGCATCTTAGCATGGAGCCCTCCACTCGCCTCGAATGCCCTTTCCAGAGGAAAGCCCTCGATAACTGCGAGTTAGGAAAGAGAAAAAACCGGAAAAAGCCCTGTGAATGCCACCCTGGCATCTAGCACGAACCAAAAACTGTTTATTAAAGTTTGGTTGCTTGGGGACTGTCGTCTGCGGCTTGCTGGAACCCCTTTACTCTCAGTCCGGGCTCGGCTAAGTATCTGGAGAAAGAGCAGAGGCGACATTGAGAGCTACCATTACACAGCTGGCAGCTCATCAATATCAAAAATATGATATGACAGCAGTGGGAGTTAGCGTGACGCAGTCTGGGTTGACGTCGCTGCCCGTAAGGCTGCCGAATCCTCCAGCCAGAGAATTTCACCACTATCAACTTGGCTTCCAGTGACATCCGACAAGGTTTCACTCAAGCGCTGCAGGTTCTCATGCTCTAAAGCGGAGGTTTCAACCGGTACCTCCAGCCAAGCCTGTCCCTTTTCATCGACAACCTGACGCACCTCACCTTGCTCAACACTACTGACGTGCCGATCAACGACTGAACTCCTACCTGGCGGCAGGTAAATGGTACCGTTGGTAAAATCCACTGCAAAGGCCACAACCCCTGGAATAATACCAAAAAGCAGCGCTGCACCATCCAGTATTACTACAGCCGGATCAACACGCCCACCGGCCTGCCCCTTGCGCTCCGGATACAGAAAGTAACCACATGCGCTGAGGTTCATTAACATTGTCAACAAGCCGCTGAACACAATGCCACGTTTGATATTTCTATTCATGGCTTACCTCATTTATCTAATTGAATAATATTTCTGTAAGGTCATGGGCCCTCAAATTGAAGCTTGCCAACCCAACACGCTCTTAACGGGGCTATCGCCCCATTCAGCATGGACAGAAGATAACCAAATTTACGCCGATCTGCACCAAGGTACAACACTTGATCACCGAGACTGCCTAAACTTTAACCAGCACTAGCTGCGGTATGTCATGGAGAAGTATACGATTTCTGACAGTGTGGAGTGACGCACTTGTGATCAGGCCGGGCAGTGAGCAGTCGCCAGGGGTCCGACACCGGAAATTTCAGGGAGCAGTAGTCGTAGCAGGTGCCGCCAGGGATTGGCTAAAGCACGGTATCGAATTCGATACCGTGCTTTTTTATTATTGGCAGCGCGAAATCGCACCATAAAGTGGCGATATTCCCTTTCCTATTCCTGAAATATTCCCCATACCGCTGTATCCTGCGCCCAACAACAAGCGTGGAGCTCTCTAAATGTATATAACCAGTGCTTTTGACAGCGGCAATATCGAAGTCATCAATACTGATAGCAGCCCAATAGAACTGGCCATCCGCCAGGACAATAATTCTGATTTTTACCAGTGGTTCCACTTTCGCCTCGAAGGCGAAGTTGGGGCCAGCTACCCCTTGCGCATCGTCAATGCGGGCAAATCAGCATATCCGGAAGGCTGGGAGAACTATCGAGTATGTGCCTCATACGATAGACAAAACTGGTTCCGAGTCGGCGCCAACTATGACGGTAACACCCTCGATTTTACAGTTACCCTGGATGAACCAAGCATTTATATCGCCTATTTCGCCCCCTACTCCTGGGAGCGGCATCTGGACTTGCTGGCGTGGGCGCAGAGCAACGATCGGGTGAAAGTGCAAACCCTCGGTAAGACCCTCGACGAGCGCGACATGACCATGCTCACTATCGGAGATGCTGATACTGCCAAGCACCGGGTATGGATGATTGCTCGTCAGCACCCCGGAGAAACTATGGCCGAGTGGTTTGTAGAGGGCTTCCTTGAAGCATTGCTGGATGATGCCAACCCACAGGCCCACAAGCTGCTCGCTGACACCGTTTTCTATGTGGTCCCCAATATGAACCCCGATGGCAGTGTCCGAGGACATTTGCGCACCAATGCCGCTGGTGCCAACCTGAATCGCGAGTGGCTTAACCCAACGATGGAACGGAGTCCTGAAGTATTCCTGGTGCGAGAAAAAATGCTGGAAATTGGTGGGGATATTTTCTTAGATATTCATGGCGATGAAGCGCTTCCCTACAATTTTGTTGCAGCTTGTGAGGGTATTCCCGGCTACGATGAACGCCATGCGAAACTGGAGGAGACCTTCAAACAGGCCTATGAGGCCCTAAGCCCTGACTTCCAAACTGAGCATGGTTATGAGCTGGACAAGCCTGGCGAAGCCAACCTCACTATTGGCACCGCCTGGGCCGGCCACCAATTCCGCACCCTGGCACTAACTCTGGAAATGCCCTTTAAAGACAACGACAACCTCCCCGATCCCATAGAAGGCTGGTCACCAGCCCGCAGCCAACAGCTGGCCCGCGATATCCTGTACCCGATACGTGAAGTACTAAAAACCCTGAAGTAAAACCAGGTCACAAATGGCCCCGGCCGATACGGCCGGGAACCCACTTTCAAGGAAGCAAAACTCACTGCCTGGATATTAGTTTAGAGACATGGAGAAGAGTGGGCGCTATAGTTTTCGGCTTAATAAAAGACATTTCTTATTACATTAATTATTCAATGAATACAAACAAATCTACCCGCTCCAGGTAGGCTTTACGTACTGGATACAGCTTACTCATGTTGGCGTAATAGTGAAGGCAACCTCTACGATTATTCACTTAGAACAAATATCAAAACACATTTACAATTAACTTCAATAGCATTCACTACGATGCACAAACTTTTGTACAGCAACCTCCAATGAGAAGATTTATCAACCCTTTTCGTTGACTGACTGCAACATAAAATTTTTAAATCACCCCAAATCGAAAACAGAAAAAATATTGAAAACTTACTGCGATTTTTTCAGTAGAAATATAACCATCAACAAAAGTAAAAAGGTAAATACCACCAACCCCCACATTACAGATTGAAAAGCACTCGCGAAAGACTGGTCAAACATTGTAACAACTTGGCTATGGAGCTGGCTGGAAACTCCTGCGGCACTGTGGTCAACTCGCTCAGGATTCATTAATAGAGCTTGAATATACTTTTCAAAGCTATGTGACATAGCAATCCCATCTTCCTTTATCAACTGTAACAAGTTGTGCTTTTCCAACAACCGGAAAACAGTACCAGTAACAGCCAGACCAAGTGCAGCACCAATATTCTGAATGCCCCACAGCATACCTGTGGCAATACCGGCACTATTCGCAGGCAGGGCACCTATTGCGATAGGCGCGGTAGCACTAAAGACAAAGCCCCAGGCAATACCAAAAGGAACAAAAGCCAACAATAAAGTAGTAAAGTTTGTTTGAGTAGAAAATTGCGTCATTACTATGGCCGCAATCAAAATACATATTACACCGATTAGTATCGGCGCAGCGGGACGTGAGTTTGTAGCCATTCGCCCTGCAAGCGGGGAGACTAATGCCATCACCAAAGTAATTGGTAGCAGTATCAATCCGGACATCACTGTTGTGTCCTGGCGAACAACGTGCAAGTAAAACGGCAACAGGAAAAATGCAGAAATCAAAAACACCAACAAACTAAAATTAGTCAGTATACAGGCAGAAAATAGAGCGTTTTTAAAGTAGGAAAAATGAATTAGCGGTTGCTCTAATTTGTTCTCAACCCTATACAGAAGCCAAAAACCAATAATAGAAACCCCCAATAGAACCAGAGCAGGCCAACTCATCCACCCGATTTGAGGCCCCTCCACCACCAGTAATACCAACGATCCAACACTTAGCGCGAGCAAAATCATACCGCGCCAATCTATATAGCTCTTTTCTGCATCCAGACACTGTGGGCTCCTCATCATAAAGAGCCCTACAACAACACTGACCAAGACAAAGGGAATATTAATAAAGAAAATAGAGCGCCAAGAAAAAAGATGGCACATTATTCCGCCCAATACAGGCCCAAGTGCAAAACCTATCGCCAAAATTGACATCCACCAGCCCATAGCAAAACCCGCTTCTTTCTCCACAAAGCTATGGGACAGTAACGCTATGTTATTTGGCACAATGATGGCGATAGCAACACCTTGTAAACCACGCCAGACAATCAACCACAATGGATCATTTGCCAACCCAGCCAATAGAGAAGCAACTGCTAGCAGTATCCATCCAACATTTAGCATTTTTAACGAACCAACAATATCCCCGAGACGCCCCATGCTCGCCATCAGGATACAGAGCATTAACATAAAGATATTGATTATCCATTGGGTCTGGACAAATGTAGCGCCGAGGCTTTGCTGAATAGTAGGGAGGGCAATACTGACTATGGTGTAGTCCAGGCCCAAGATAAAAGTAGCGGGAAAGGAACCCAGTAAAATAGTCCATTTGTTGAGTCGCTGCACCGCTCAATGCTCCACTTCGTTATTCCCAAATACCTGACTGGCGATAACAACCACCAAAGAATCAAGCATCTTCTAAGCCAATAATAATTGTAGGGGGTATTTATTGAGATAAGACTCATCCCACTTTCCCCACACAGTGGACTTTCTACCAATAAGCATAAAGGGCATATCACGACACGGGAGCCTTCACAAATAGCAATAAAAGTCCCCAGACAAGCCCTTCTCATACACTAAAAAGTGAACGCTTAGTCAATACAAATACTGACCAATCAACAAGAGAAATTTGAGTTAACCCAAAAAAACCAAAAATAGAATAACCAGTCACCACAAAACATTATCAACTCAATATTGGAACTTTCTATTCACGCAACCGCCCGGCAACCAAACCAACATCCCAAAAGCCAATAGTGCATTTCACTTTTTCTAGACAGGGAAATTTATCCATAGTAAAAACCCCAAAAATAATAAATAAATCTCTACTTCACACTCTCAAAAAAATAAACCAATAAAAATCAACAAGGCTGTTCATTTATTCAAAATACGAAGTAAATGAAACTGCTACTCAACCCCCAACTCCCCCGGAGAATAATAATGAAACGCACTATCATGCAGCTAATCCAGGCAACAGCTATTATCTCGCTGTTTGTTTGCTCCCCCCTTTGGGCAGATACCGTTACTGATTTTCAAAATAGCTGGACTGGTAAAGCTCTGGATCTACAACGGAAAATTGACAACCACACGCCTATGAGCGAGAACAATATTCTCGGTACGCACAATACCTACAATTCGGAAGTGTACCGGGCTTGTAACTTCTCTGTTGGTTGCCGCTACCTTGACCCCCAGCAGGAATATTCCATCAAGGATCAACTGCGGATGGGTGCCCGCTTTATAGAACTCGATGTTCATTGGACAGCGAAGATGGAGAGCCTTTTCTCCTACCCCAAACGCCTGCTGCTCTGTCATGGACTATGCAGCCTCAATGACAAGTATGCGACCGAAGGCTTCAATGAGGTAAGAGCCTGGCTCGAAGACAGCGCAAATCAGGATGAAGTCATTATTCTGTACATCGAAGATCACTCCGACGGTCGCCATCAGGATCTTTACAATCAGATTAACAGCCGTTTCGGCGATAGAATTTATTACAGTGGCGGCTGCAAAAGCATTCCAAACACCCTAACTAAAAATCAAGTACTGGCAGAGGGCAAACAGGTAATTTTGTGGAAAGATGGCGGCTGCTCTGGAAACAGTGATATGCAAAATATGGCATTCACTGGTCTCGGTGAAATTGGTCGAGTATGGGAAGACAGCACCACCATTGGCACCATTGGGGAAATTTTTAACGGCGGTATCAAGAGAATTACTGCCAATGATGTTCGCGAAGGCTTTGCCCTTGGCCGCAACATCATCAATCTAGACAATATGAATACTACCGATGGACGCATCGCAGCTGCCATCTGGTCATGGGACCAAAGCGAACCCAACAATCTTAATAATGAAGATTGCGCGATGCAGTGGGGTAATGGCCGCTGGAATGATGCCAATTGCAGCAACCAGTACAGCTTTGCCTGTAAGAATATGAATAATGGCAGCTGGCTGGTCAGCGCCTCCATCGGCCCCTGGTCCCACGGAGCCAATATTTGCCAGTCACTTGGTAGCGAGTATGTATTTGAGGTTCCCACTAACAGCCAGGACAACCAGGCTTTAAAAGCAGCTAAAGAAGCTACTGGTTACGACAAAGTTTGGGTCAACTACCAGGACCAAGCCAATGAGGGACAATGGCTCCGCAGCGAGTGAGCCTTAGGTAAATAAATATTTGGTAAAAAAAACTGAGTTCATATCCCTATTCTGGGCCCGCTTGCCTATGCAGCGGGCTCTTTTTATGCGCACCCCATTTATACCGCCCACTCAGAGCTGTCGTTAGTTTAGTTGAAATGGGGCATAATCTATGCCTGAGCAAGACTCTCAGGACATAATTATGCGAATCCCCACCCTCTGGCGCCGCCTTGGCTTAACCATAGCCGTTGGCAGTGCACTTACCGCCTGTGGTAAAGGCAACCCCGAAGCTGCCAAACCGGAAGCAGATCACAGTGCAGCCCATGCTGAGCATCAGGCCGCTGAATCCAAGCTGTCCCTCAGCAAAGCTGAGCAGGCGCAAGTTGATGCCATAGCTGCTGATCTGCACAAGCATATTGCAATCCTAGCTTCCGACAAGTTCGAAGGGCGCGCTCCTGCCACAAAGGGTGAGGAGCTGACCGTTACTTACCTGGCAGAACAGTTCAAGGCCCTGGGCCTGGTACCCGGCGCCGTAGATGCCGCCGGCAAGCCAAGCTGGTTCCAGCAGGTGCCCATCGTGGAGATGGAGATAGAAGCCTCTCCCCTTAAATTCTCAGGAAATGGTTTCGAGCAGCAGCTGCAACCTATTGAAGACATGGTGACCTTCACCCAAAGGCAAACTGCAGCCTCCGCCCTGGATAACAGCGAGCTGGTATTTGTCGGCTACGGCATTGTCGCTCCTGAAAACAACTGGAACGATTACGCCGGCCTGGATATGAAGGGCAAGACAGCAGTCATTCTGGTCAACGATCCTGGTTACGCGACCAAGGGCAAAGCTCTGTTCAATGGCAATGCTATGACCTACTACGGTCGCTGGAGCTACAAATTCGAGGAAGCGGCCCGCCAGGGTGCTGACGGTGCAATCATCATCCACGAGACCGGGGCTGCGGGTTACCCATGGGAAGTGGTTAGCGGCTCCTGGTCCGGTGCGCAAGTCAGTCTCGAAGCTGAAAACAAGAATGCTGACCGTGTCGCTGTAGAGGCCTGGATGACTAACCAAGCCGCTAACGAGCTATTCAGCGCCGCTGGTCTGGATTTACAAAAGGAAATGGATGCAGCCAAAGCCCAGGGCTTCAAACCTAAGGCCCTTGGGGTAACTGCCAGTGTTCAGTTGAAAAACCGCCTGCAGAAATCCAACTCCCGCAACGTAGTGGCCAAACTACCCGGCACAAAGCACCCGGACGAAGTGGTTGTTTACACCGCACACTGGGATCACCTGGGTGTCAACAAGAACGCGGAAGGTGAGGACCGGATCTTTAACGGTGCCGTGGATAATGCAACAGGTACTGCCGGCCTGCTCGCTATGGCAGCCGAAGCTGTAAAACTGGATCGCCCGGAACGCTCACTACTGTTCGTAGCTGTGACTGCTGAAGAGTCCGGCCTGCTCGGCTCCAAATACTACGCTGAAAAGCCTGTAGCCCCCCTGGAGAAAACGGTTGCCGGTATCAATTTTGATGCAATGAATGTTCTGGGCCCAGCCCGTGACATCACCGTGATTGGTTACGGTAGCAGCGAGCTTGAACAGCTGCTGGAAGTTTCTGCCAAAGGCCAAGGTCGCTACCTGGCTCCGGAAGAGCACCCAGAGCGCGGCTACTTCTATCGCTCAGATCACTTCAGCCTGGCGAAGAAAGGCGTGCCCATGCTGTATTTCGATTCCGGAACAGACAACTTTGAGCATGGCCGCGAATGGGCCCAGGCGAAAGGCAATGAGTACGTTAGCCAGCACTATCACAAGCCTGGCGACGAGTACGACCCCTCCTGGAACCTCAAAGGTTCTGCTATGGATCTGCAGCTGGGTCTGAAACTCGGCTTAGAACTGGCCAACAGCCGAGACTGGCCCAACTGGTATGAGGGTAACGAGTTCCGTGCGATTCGCGATGCAAGTGCAGAGTCACGCAAATAACTGGTAACCTCCCTTTATTCGCGGCGGCACCCCAGGGCTGCCGCGACCTTCTCTCCCCTTTTACTTACACAACCCTCTCTCTCAGTCTTGGTCTCCTCCTGCAAAACCATCTACTAACCCGGCACAGTTAAAAATAAAAAAGCCCCACCGTTTCCAGTGAGGCTTAAAGAAAATAGCTAACCGGGACTTCACCCGGCTAAGCACTATGCGCTAACGGCTTCCAGCTTTTTCAATTCCTCATCGCGCAGTTCACGGCGCAGGATTTTACCCACATTCGTTTTGGGCAAGTCTTCGCGGAATTCCACTTGCTTGGGCACCTTGTAGGCAGTCATATTTTCACGACAGAAAGCAATAACTTCATCTTCAGTCAGAGACGAGTCGGCTTTCACCACAAACAGTTTTACCTGCTCACCGCTCTTTTCATCGGGCACACCAATCGCTGCAGCTTCAGTGACTTTCGGGTGGGCACTCACTACATCTTCAATTTCGTTGGGGTACACATTAAAGCCGGACACAATAATCATGTCCTTTTTGCGATCTACAATTTTGATGTAACCATCATCCTGTATAACCGCCATATCCCCGGTATTCAACCAGCCCTCACTATCGATAGTATCCGCAGTTGCCTCCGGACGCTGCCAGTAACCTTTCATTACCTGAGGACCGCGCACGCAAAGCTCACCGGGAGAATTATTCGGCAGGTCATTACCATTTTCATCAACCACTTTGACTTCAGTACCCGGCACCGGGATACCAACAGTACCTAACTGAACACCATCGGTAGGGTTGAAGGACACAACAGGGGAAGTCTCGGTCATACCATAGCCTTCCATTACCACACAGCCGGTCATCTCTTCCCAACGCTTGGCCGTATCTCGGGTCAGAGCCATACCGCCGGAAGCTGTGGAATGCAGTTTACTGAAGTCCAGCTCAGCAAACTCCTTGTTACGCATCAAACCATTAAACAGGGTATTGAGGCCGACAAAACCAGTGAAACGCTGACCTTTTAGCATTTTTACAAAACCGGGAATATCGCGCGGGTTCGGAATCAGCAGCGAGTGATTGCCAGTCGAGAAGAGACACATGCAGTGAATGGTAAAAGCGTAAATATGGTAAAGGGGCAAAGGCGCGATATAGTATTCCTCACCCTCTTTCATGCCACTGCCAAACGCTTCGCGCACCTGCTCCATATTCGCAACCAGGTTGCGGTTGGTGAGCATAGCGCCCTTAGCCACGCCAGTAGTACCGCCTGTGTATTGCAACACGGCAATATCATCCGGTGTGCGCTCAGCATCCTGCTGCGGTTGCTGGGCACCGAGAGTCATAACCTCACGGAAGGACACCTGGTTGGCGAAGGAAAACTCCGGCACCATTTTCTTAATGTACTTGGCAACGCTATTTATCAACGTGCGCTTGAGCGGACTGTGCAGGTCCGCAATCTCAGTAACAATTACTTCTTCCACGCCGGTTTCCGCAACCACTGCAGAAGCAGTATCGGCAATATTGGCCAGGACGATTAACGCCTTGGCTCCGGAATCATTTAGCTGGTGCTTTAACTCACGCTGGGTATACAACGGGTTAGTATTAACCACCACGAGGCCCGCACGCAGGGCACCAAAAACCACTACAGGATACTGCAGTACATTGGGCAGCTGGACGGCGATGCGATCACCCGGCTTTAAATTTGTATGATTTTGCAGATAGGACGCAAACTTCGCGCTCAGAGTGTCAATATCGCCAATCGTCAGAGTTCGTCCCAGGCAGGTAAAAGCCGGTCGGTCACCAAATTTGGCGCAAGCGCCCTTAAAAACATCGAGTATGCTGCGTTCAATGTCCAACTCTCTTCTCCCATTCCTGATTGTTGTTGTCGCTTGCTCTCATCTTCCGTCCTTATAGACGAAACCTGCCATCTAAAGGCGCCAGCGAGAATTTATTTATTGTTTGTAGTATCTTGCGAGATAGTGAAAAAGAGGCGCTTTCATGCCTCTCCAAACATATCTCCCTTTTTACTCCGCGCAGGAAATAAACCTGCCAAGGCCGCCGCCAGCTCTCTATCCCCCGTGTACTGAACGTCCCCCAAGAGAAAGGCATGGCGCGCGTTTAAATGACCATCCAATATTGCTTTGAGCGTTTGGTTAGCCATTTCTAATATTAGTGCCGGCTGTTCTGCTTGTCCGAATTCGGATACCACCTCAAGGTCATTGGCACTACCAGTGATATAAACAAAAAAATCACAGGCGTCCGGCAGCCGAAACTGTACCCGAGCAAGTGGGTGCAAACAAGCTAGACGCCGAAGGCGCTGCTGCACTGAATCCGGCAATTGCATCGGAATCTCTCCGTTATTAACCACTACGGCGCCGGTAAAAAAAACCGCCGGTAAGAACCGGCGGTTTTTTTACTGGGAGTGGAATTAGAACGCAAAATGCTCAGCGTCCAGATCCATTAGGTTGGTCGCACCACTAAGCATGGTCGCTGCGTGGCTGGCGGTACGTGGCAGAATACGCTCGAAGTAGAAACGCGCAGTCTTCAGCTTGGCCTGGTAGAAATCTGCTTCAGCGGTACCTTCTGCAAGTTTCTCATTGGCCAGTTTGGCGGCACGGGCCCACAAGTAACCGAGTACGGTATAACCGGAGAACATCAGGTAGTCGACAGAAGCCGCACCAACTTCATCCGGGTTTTCCATTGCTTTACCACCAACATGCAGGGTCAAATCGCCCCACTGCTTGTTCAGCTCCTGCAGCTTGGTCACGAAAGGTGCAAGCGCTTCATTATCAATTTCCGCCTGGCAGAACTTGTGTACCTTCTTGGTGAAACCGCGCAGCAGTTCGCCCTGAGTCATCAGCACCTTGCGGCCCAGCAGGTCGAGAGCCTGAACACCGGTAGTGCCCTCATAGATAGTAGAGATACGTGCATCACGTACATTTTGCTCCATACCCCACTCGGCAATGTAACCGTGGCCACCAAAGCACTGCAGGCCCAGGTTGGCAGACTCAAGGCCGGCTTCAGTGATAAATGCTTTGGCAATCGGCGTCAGGAAAGCCAGCTGGTCTTCAGCTTCTTTCTTAGCAGCCTCGTCACCCTTGTGGGTAATGTCTACCAGCAGCGCACAGTTGGCAACCAGCATGCGGCTGCCTTCAGCGATAGCCTTTTGGGTCAACAGCATACGGCGAACATCGGGGTGTACGATGATCGGATCAGCCGGGCCTTCAGGGTTCTTGGCGCCGGACAGGGAGCGCATTTGCAGACGGTCCTTGGCGTAAGCCAGGGACTTCTGGAAGCCGATTTCTGAGTGAGCAAGACCCTGCAGAGCCGTACCCAGGCGCGCGGTATTCATAAAGGTGAACATATAGTTCAGGCCTTTGTTGGGCTCGCCAATCAAAAAGCCTTTTGCACCGTCAAAGTTCAAAACTGCAGTGGCATTACCGTGAATACCCATTTTGTGTTCCAGGGAACCACACACAACGCCGTTGCGCTCACCGACAGAACCATCAGCATTAGGTACAAACTTGGGCACGATAAACAGGGAGATACCCTTGGTGCCAGCCGGCGCATCCGGAAGGCGCGCCAGTACGATATGCACGATGTTTTCAGTCATGTCGTGCTCACCGGCAGAAATAAAGATTTTGGTACCGGTAATTGCGTAGGAGCCGTCTCCGGTGGGCTCAGCTTTGGTACGCAAGATACCCAGATCAGTACCGCAGTGAGGCTCGGTCAGGCACATGGTGCCAGTCCAGCTACCCTCAACCAGCTTGGTCAGGTAAACGGCCTTCTGCTGATCGGTACCATGCTCTTCCAGGGTATTCATGGCGCCGTGGGACAGGCCCGGGTACATGCCCCAAGACCAGTTAGCGATACCCACCATTTCGCTCATGATGGTGCCCAGAGAGGGCGGCAGGCCCTGACCGCCATACTCGGGATCGTGGGGCAATGCCGGCCAGCCAGCTTCTACGAACTGTTGATAGGCTTCTTTAAAACCTTCCGGGGTGGTGACCTCACCGTCTTTCCAGGTACAACCCTGCTGGTCGCCAACCTGATTCAGCGGTGCCAGTACGTTTTCACAGAACTTCGCACCCTCTTCCAGGATGGCATCTACGACATCAGGAGTCGCCTCCTCAAATCCAAGTGACTCGTAATGCTTGTCTGAGTCCAGCATCTCGCGCATGACGAAACGCATATCACGCAGTGGCACTTTGATATCGGTCATCCTGATACCCTCAATTTGTTTATGTTTAGGACCAAGCGCAAAACTGGCCGGTCATAGTTGTGACTAATTACTAGGATTTGTTCATCATAGTAGTAAGCCGGCAGCCCTCTCTATGGCTAAATCCGTCCAAAGCGGTGACAAATCGAGGCGGGAATTCGAAAAAATGTGACCAACCCGGTCAAATATCCAGGCCGGCAGCGGCGCGACCGCCCCGCCGATACTCACCTGGCGTGATACCTGTCCACTTCTTAAACGCGCGAAAAAATGCACTGGATTCGTCGAAGCCAAGCATCTCGGCAATCTGTCCATTAGACAGGTCTGGGCAGCTTAAATAGTGAAAAGCAGCCTCCATGCGACACTCATCCTTCAGTTTCTGATAGGAAGTCCCTTCCTGCTGCAATCGACGGCGCAGGGTTGTCACAGACATATTGAGGCGATCTGCCACCGCCTCCGCTGCAGGCATGGATTCACTCACATCCCGATTCAGGATGGTTTTCACTTTTGTTTTGATACTGTTCGCGCTGCCGTCGCTGATCACCAGGTGGTAGGGCGCGGTACGGATAAAATCCTCGACCATCTGCGGGCTCTGCACAACAGGATACTCGAGATAGCGCGTATCGTATTCGAGGGCATTAAATGGCTGCTCGAACAGTAACTCATCAGCCTCGCTCTGGGCCAGGCTGCGGAATTCTTCCGGGCACGGGAATGAAAAGTGCAGACGCGCTAAGGGCACCTCGCGCCCGGCAAGCCAGCAATAGAAGCGGTGCCAAACCGCCAAAGTTGTGCGCACCACACTGGGACTGGTGGAGGCTAACAGCTGATCAAACTCGCCTTCCTCCAAAGAAGAAATGCCATGAATCTCTACCCTCACACGCCCGGAGGGGTCTCCCTCAAGCACGGGCTTCACCTTAAAGCCCCTACAGATCTCCATAAACTCGGCACACAGTGTGATCGCTTGACGCAAAGTCGCGCAATTTACCACTGCCAGACACAGTAAGCGGAAAGAGCCTGAGCGCACACGCCCACCACTGAGCATGCCAAACCACTCATTTTGGGCCAGCCACATTACCCTCTGGTACAGCCGGCCGTACCTGATCGCGGAGAAAGCGGCAACGCCCTCAAGCTCGGCTTCATCAATGCCGACTGAGTTGAGTAACTCTTTGCGATCGCAACCATGGCGAATCGCCTCCTCCAGCAAACGCTCCAGGTAGGCAATCGGTATGCGGATATCCTCTTCTGACGCCATCTATCTACTTTCGCCTGCGCAGCCAGTTCAACAAAGCCCCAAACCCCATCGCAACTACAATAATGACAAACAGCACTACCAGAAGAAGTAGGAAGTAGTACACAACGTCTCTGACAGGCAGGTCCCAGCTATAAATCGCTGCCACGACAAATGCGACACAGGCAAGTACGCTGGTAATAAAGGAGCGGCGACTTTTATTGGCCATGGTGATCTGAATAAATTGATTGTAAAACCGGTGAGATTACCACTTTCTGTGGCGCTACCATTGTATTGTCGGTCTCAGGTACCGACGCGGCGTCGAATCGTGAGGGATTGGCAGGTATCTGTCAACGCCGCAGGAGGCGAGGATGCCCAGAAGAATGCTGGAACCCGAGGATCAGGCCACCCTGTTGCGCCTATTTCGCTGGATGATGTGCATGACAGCGATTATCACCCTAATCATGCTGGGCATCGCCATATTTGCCTGAAACCCAGTTACTCACCGACCAAACCGCCCTTCGCCAGGTGCGCAGGATCCAAAAGATCTTCAAGGGTCTTGCGGTCAAGATCAGTCATTTCCAAAGCTACATCCAATACTGGCCTGCCGCTGCTGTAGGCGGCCTTGGCAATCTCCGCTGCCTTAAGATAACCAATTACAGGATTTAGCGCCGTCACCAATATAGGGTTGCGTCCCAACATCTCCTCTATGTGCGCCCGGTTTATCGTAAAGCCAGCGATAGCACGGTCCGCTAGCAGAAGTGATGCATTGGCAAGCAGATGGATACTTTCGAGCAAGGTACTGGCCACTAGTGGCAACATAACATTCAACTGGAAATTACCGCTCTGCCCGGCCACGGTAATCGTGGTGTCATTACCCATCACCCGCGCAGCTACCATGGCCGCCGACTCGGCAATTACCGGATTAACCTTTCCCGGCATAATACTGCTACCCGGTTGCAGGGCCTTAAGTGCTATCTCAGTTACTCCGGCCAGGGGACCACTATTCATCCAGCGTAGATCGTTGGCGATCTTCATCATCGCCACCGCCAGTACCTTGAGCTGACCAGACAGCTCTACTGACGTATCCTGACTTGAGATAGCGGCAAACAGGTTGTCTGCGGGGCGAAACTGTTGTGAGGTGTGAGCGCTGAGCTTTTGTGCAAACAGCTCGGAAAAATCCGGGTGGGCATTTAGCCCTGTGCCGATTGCAGTCCCCCCCTGGGCCAGCTGCGCCAGGCGCGGTATGGTCCCACGGATCCGCTCACGGCAGTCCTCTACCTGCGCTGCCCAGGCTCCCACTTCCTGTGCCATGGTCATAGGCACCGCATCCATCAGGTGAGTGCGGCCGGTTTTGACCACACTTTGCACTTCCTCCGCCTTATCACACAAGCGGGTATGTAAGTGGCGCAAGGCGGGCAACAATTTATCGCGCACCGCAAGCAGCGCAGAGACATGTATTGCCGTGGGGATTACGTCATTACTGCTCTGGCTCATATTGACGTGATCATTAGGACTGATAGCGAGCCCATTACCCTTACCGGCCAGGTGTGCCAACACCTCGTTAACGTTCATATTCGAGCTGGTGCCCGAGCCAGTCTGGTAAATATCCACTGGGAAGTGAGCGGCAAACTCCGGATCGCCAAGACTGTCGCAGGCAGCGATTATCGCCGCTGCTCGCGCTTTATCCAGCAGCCCCAAGTCTCGATTTGCCTCGGCCGCCGACTTCTTAATCAGCACTACAGCCTGAATAAACTCTGTCGGTAGACCCTTGCCACTGACTGGGAAATTTTCCACCGCACGCTGCGTTTGGGCCCCGTAGAGCGCTGCCTGCGGCACCTGGATTTCACCGAGGCTGTCCTTTTCAGTGCGGAATTTGTCGCTCATTGCTCTTCCTCAAGGTGTACCAAGGCACACCGGTGACCATCGTTTTATGCCGTGGATCACTCTACTTCGATAGTGATCTTCTTGGACATCACCGGCTTTTCATGGGGTACATGCATGTAATTACCCAGTACCAGCTGCAAAGTATGTTTACCTGGCGGCAAAGTGACCTGGGTCTCTGTCTGGCCACCGCCGAAGTGGATAATGTTCTCACTCGCAGGTAGCGGCTTACTCATATCCGGCATTTCATCCACGTCGATCAGCAGATGGTGGTGCCCGGTATTTTCACTATCCACTCCAGCCGGAGCCACCCCCATACCGGACAAACCAAACTTCACAGTAAATGTCCGAGGAACCTTCTCGCCATCCTTGGGGGAAATAATATAGAGTTTGGCATTCTCCGGCGCCTTGCTGGCCATATCGGTTTTGGATTCATGCTCCGCCGCGTGTAACAACGGCGACAGCATCAGGGCGCTGGCAAAGAGTAGAGAGCTTGCTTTGATCATGATCATTCCTTCCTGATAAGGCGCCCCAGGCGCCAATTCTTATAATCCGGCTTTATTGCCAATCATTGGCTTTGTTATTGCCAAATGACAGAGGCACTTTACCAGACCATCGTTTCACTGAAAGGCATTCACTGGGAATATAGTTGCCGAATCGAACCAGTACATCAAAATCTGTGACTCTAGTAGTGCAACAGCGACTGTGCCAGCTGGATAGCTGGCGATAGAGAAAATATTAGCTGACGGGATTATTAAAAGGATTAGCCAGAGAGCCTCGGCTGTAAATTCTTAGACACTGACACGCCCTTCCTGGGTCCACTCGCAGCGCACCTGCATATCGCCACTACCCGGCTCATGGTAGAGGCCGGCTGCCTCCCAGCTAAAAGAGTGGACTCCCGACAACTCAGTTTCCAAATGTACAGTTGCCGACACCCAGTACATGCTTTTCAGCAGCTCTTCAAACTTCTGAATCCACATATCCCACTCATACTCCACGGCCCGGTATGAGGCACCGAAATGAATTACGTCAGTTTGGTACTGGGACTGCTTTACCTTGATGGTAGGGATGGAAAACATATCGCGACAGAGAAAAGGCCACTCATCGGCACCAGGTAAGGCCAGGACCGCATTGCGGTTAACCCGGCGACGTTCACTGCCGCCGCTAAGACTATTGCTGTCTTTGATACAACCGTAAACTATGGATTCCTGATCGCCCTGAAGCATTAATTCCATTCCTTACCACAGCGCCACCGGACATCAGGTACCCAGGGCAAAAAAGATCTTGGAGATGCACTTTAACGGCGAAGCGGCAAGAAAGCCATAACTCCGCGGGCGATCATTTATGTTGAGCGGGAATTAACGGAAAACGCGGGTACTGTTTCACAGCACCCACGAGGCGGAAGTTATATTTCAAAGCCCCTCTGGCGCAGCATTTCCATTAAACCCTCCTCATCCATTACCGGAATGTTAAGCTCCCGCGCTTTGTTCAGCTTTGAGCCCGCTCCCGGGCCCGCCACAACATGATGAGTTTTTGCTGACACACTACCAGCCACCTTGGCTCCAAGACGCTGCAAGTAGTCTTTGGCTTCACTTCGGGAAAGGGTTTCGAGTTTTCCGGTGAGCACCCAGGTCTGCCCTGATAGAGGTTGCTCCTCACCACCCGTTTCCTCCGCTGGCCAATGTACTCCAGCCTGGCGTAGAGCTTCGATTTCCTCTTGAGCATGGGTCTGCTGGAAAAACTCAGCAACGAAGTGAGCTACTGTCGGGCCGACATCATCTACTTCCTGTAAAGCCTCTTCATCAGCAGCCATCAATGCTTCCAGAGTGCCAAAATACCGCGCCAGATTTCGCGCAGTCGCCTCACCGACTTCGCGTACCCCCAATGCATAGAGGAACTTCGGCAGAGTGGTATCTTTACTGCGCTCCAGCGCATCCAACAGATTTTGCGCGGACTTTTGCCCCATACGCTCAAGACCCGCCAACTGTTCGAGTTCAAGGTGATAGAGCCCGGAAACAGAATGCAGCAGCCCCTCATCCACCAGTTGCTCCACCAATTTGTCTCCGAGACCGTCAATATCCATGGCCTTGCGCGAGGCGAAATGTCTGATGGCCTGCTTGCGCTGGGCGCTGCAAATCAAACCACCGCTACAGCGGGCTACGGCTTCACCGGGTGTCGACTCAACAGGCGAATCACATACCGGACAGTGCGTGGGAAATTCAATTGCCTTGGCATCCTTCGGCCGCTTCGTCTCCACCACCGAAACTACCTGCGGAATTACATCACCAGCACGGCGAATAACGACAGTATCGCCAATCATAACTCCGAGGCGCTGAATTTCATCGCGGTTATGCAGAGTTGCGTTGGAGACGGTAACCCCACCGACAAATACCGGTTTTAACCGAGCTACCGGTGTTACCGCACCTGTGCGCCCCACCTGGAATTCCACATCGAGAAGCTCGGTCATTTCTTCCTGGGCAGGAAATTTATAAGCCATAGCCCAGCGAGGTGCCCGAGCCACGAAGCCCAATCGCCGTTGAAGGGGCATGCTATTAACCTTAAATACAATACCGTCGATATCGTAAGGCAGGCTCTCGCGCTTCTCCCCCAGCTCTTTGTGATAATCGATACAAGCCTGGATATCTTCTGCCACACGCATCTCGCTATTAATGCGAAACCCCCATTGCCCCAACAATTCCAGAGTTGCTATATGCTCCTCCGGCAGGCGCGCCCCCTCTACCAGCCCGGTACCATAGGCGCAAAGTTCTAATGGGCGCAGGGCGGTGATACGGGAGTCAAGTTGACGCAAACTACCGGCTGCGGCATTGCGCGGATTGACGAACAACTTTTCACCCGCTGCGGCAGCCTTGCGATTCAGCTCGGCAAATCCCGCCTTGGGCATATAAATCTCACCGCGCACTTCCAGAACAGCGGGAAACCTGGCAACCCCTTTTGCCTGACGCAAGCGCAATGGCACCGAACCCACCGTTCGCACATTTTGTGTAATATCCTCGCCGGTGGTGCCATCACCACGGGTAGCCGCGCGCTGGAGAACACCATCTCGGTACAAAAGGCTGATAGCAATACCATCGAGCTTTGGCTCACAGGCATATTCAATTGGCCCCCGGCTATTCAATCGCTCGCATACCCGGCGATCAAATTCCACCAACTCTTCATCATTAAATGCATTGTCGAGCGAAAGCATCGGCACTTCATGGCGTACCTCGGCAAAGGAGGACAGGGGCTCAGCACCAACCCGCTGGGTAGGCGAATCTGCAGTCTGCAGTTCAGGAAACTGCTGTTCAATATCCTGCAATTCCCGCAAACGTCGATCATATTCCGCATCCGGCAGCTCCGGATCATCCAATACGTAATACTGGTAATTCGCTCGCTGGAGCAGTTCGTGCAGCTCCTGCACCCGATCGCGGGTCTGCTTGGGAATAGTTTGTATGGTCATCAACAATTCAATTGAAAAACAGGTTAAAAAAAGAAATTTGAATTTGGTATACAGCAGCGGCCCCAGGCCGCGGCCAAAACCCCAGGGGATTCCACCGCGGCCTGGGGCCGCTGTTACTGACAAATAAAAGTTTTCGCTATCAGTTCTGTGCCATAGCCAATGCGCGGCGGCGCTGGTATTCCATGACACGCTGGCGATAGTGCTCAGCGGTCTGGGCAGTGAAAACACTGCGATTTTCATCTTTCAGCTCCCCACCGAGCAACTTGGCGATGGTGTAAGCGGTGGACAACAGCTGATCAAATGCCTTGATCGCCTCCCCCTCTACCGGCAACGCCAGGAACAGGCTAACCCCGGGAGTGGCAAACTCCTCCATCTGGGCGAGATCAAAAACGCCCGGCACAACGATATTTGCCAGGCTGAAAATAACCGCTCCATCGGCTCCACCACCCTCGTGGTAATGGAAAATATTCATTTCGCCAAAACGCATACCCGAAGCCACCATCACCCGCAGGAGATCATTGCCCTCAAAGTAATCCCCTTCCGGAGCCATCACATTAATGACAAGAACTTCGTCGCGCACCGGTACTTTTTCCTGGGGGTACTCATCAGCCAAAGGCATTTGCGGGCCTGGATCCCGGTGTGCAGGTGGCTCATTTTCGGGAGAAGTTGTGGTTCCTGCCCTGTCCTCACTGATCGCATGCAGGCTCTCGGATTCATTCAGTTCCGGCTCAAAACGCTGCTCTTCACTAATGGACTCCATTAAGGTAGGTACCTGCTCTTCCAGATCAAGCACACCCTGCTCTTCCAGTTTGCGCTGGGGTGTACTCCCTGCGAGGGGCTTACGCGAGGAAATAAAACTCTCTTGCACCTGGCGGTTGACGTGCAGGGCATCTTCCATTGCGCGGCGCTGAACTACGCGCACCTGGCCAGGCAGTTCACTGTTCGCCTGCCTCTCCTCAGCACGTTCATCACGGGGTTTGCTCGGTGTATCATCAGCGGTAGGTTTGGGGGCCGATTTTGAGACGGGGTCAGCTTCACTGTCCACCTCAGATTGCATCGCCTTGGATAAATTTCGGGAGACTTTTACAGCCGCCCGCTGCCGCATGATTGCGCGGCGCACACCATCCAATACCGCGATAAGCAGCACTACTACCAGGATTGTAACCAGCCAGTTATCCATTTTAAGCGTCTCTCCTTTTACGCTCTTATGCGGAAGCCAGCTCAGCGGCTTCTTCCACATTCACCGATACCAGGCGAGATACACCCGGCTCATGCATGGTTACCCCCAGCAGCTGATCTGCCATCTCCATTGCGATCTTGTTGTGGGTAATATAGATGAACTGAACATGTTCTGACATTTCTTTAACCATTCGAGCGTAGCGACCTACGTTAGCGTCATCGAGAGGAGCATCCACCTCGTCCAACATACAGAAAGGTGCTGGATTCAGACGGAAAATAGAGAACACCAGAGCGATCGCAGTAAGTGCCTTCTCCCCGCCGGATAGCAGGTGAATGGTACTGTTACGCTTGCCCGGTGGGCGCGCCATAATTGCGATTCCAGTATCGAGCAGATCCTCACCTGTAAGCTCCAGATAGGCATTACCGCCCCCGAATACTTTCGGAAAGAGTTCCTGCAGCCCCGCATTGACCTGGTCAAAGGTCTCCTTGAAGCGGGTTCTCGTCTCCTTGTCGATTTTCTTAATTGCATTTTCCAGAGTCCCCAGCGCATCCATCAGGTCGCCATACTGGCGATCCAGGTAATGCTTGCGCTCAGACTCCTGCTTATATTCATCAATGGCCGCGAGGTTAATCGGCCCCAGGCGCGAAATACGCGCGGCCACGAGTTCCAAATCTTCCTGCACCTGGGCGATGGTGAGATCACCGGGCAACTGCTCTAAAAGCTGCTCTACATCGTGATCACTCTCTTGCAGCTGCTCAACCAGACCATTGCGCTGCACCTCCAGGGTTTGCGCGGCGAGACGCTCTTGCTCAAGCTGTGCACGTATCCCTTGTAAGGCCGCTTCAATCTTGTGGCGCTCCTGCTCCTGCTCACGCAGGCCGCTTTCCACTTCCTCAAGCTTTTTACGCGCTTCTGCCAGCTCGGTTTCCACCTCAATACGCTCGCCCAGCTTCTCCTCCAGCTCAGCCTGGAAATCCTGGGAAGGGTCTTCGGTTTCAGCCATTTGCTCCTGCAACTGGTTGCGACGTAATCGCAGACGCTCGAGCTGTTCATTCATCACCTGCAGGGTGCGCTCCAAAGAGACCATCTGTGTACGCACAGATTGTTCGCGCATAGCCAGTTCGTGAGCGCGATCCTTGTCCTCTCGGGCACGCTGGCGCGCAGCATCCAAAGCTTCGCGCAATTCCTCGCGACGCGCCATTAGCGTTTCACGACGATCGGTATCATCGCTCATAGCCTCCACGGCTTCCTGCAGCAACAACCGCGCTTCAGACAGGGACTCACCTTCAAGCTCCTGCTGCTCACGCACTTCAGCAATTTCCTGCTCAATGCGAGTGCGACGCTCGCTCATCTGCTCTGCACGAGCACGACGGGCAGACAACTGGCTGCGAAGCTCCGCCTCACGGCGACCGAGTTGTTCGGAATCCAGTCGGGACTGCTCAATTGCGCGCTCCAAGTCTACGGCATCACCTCGCATGGATTCACGCTGCTCACTGAGACTTTCTATCTGCTCTTCACACAGGGCAATCTCCTGTGCCAATGCCTCCAGTTCCTGCTTGCGGGCTAACACCCCGGCCTCCGCATCGCTGGCCCGGCTTACACGCAACCAGTTTGGCCCCAACCAGAGACCATCCCGGGTTACGATCGATTCATGAGCCCGCAGCTCAGAACGCTTCGCCAGTGCGTCAGTAAGGTTTTCAGCAGTGTAAATGCCTGAAAGCAGCCCGGTGAGAGAGGCCGGCCCCTGTACTACATTGGCCAGCGTGGGTAATGAAGAATCGGGGGGGGCCGCTACACTGGCCTCATCAATAAAGATTGCCTGGCCGCTCTGCAGTTGACCCAGCCCCTCAACAAGGCCCTCTAGCTGATCCACGCAGACCGCCTGCAGCTGTGAACCCATTATCGTTTCTACTGCGGTTTCCCAACCGGCTTGAGCCTGGATCTGGTCGGCAAGACGCGGCCTTTCACAAAGGGATTGTTGCTGCAGCCAGCTCTCAACAGCTTTACCCTGCCCCAGTGCCGCCTGCTGCAGCGCTTCCAAGGAGGCTTGGCGACCGCGGCTGGTCTGTAGTTGTAAGCGCAATTGGTCAAGGTCAGCTGCCATCTCCTGTTCGCGGGAACGCAATCCGTCCAGGGATTCGCGTCGCTCAGCCGTCTCTTCACGGCGCTCCTGAGCCTGCATTTCCATCTCGGCGAGCTCTTCATTCAGCTGCAGGGTCTCTTCGTCATCCTCAGAGACCTGAAGACCGGATTGCTCTGCGATCAGCTTGTTAATGCGCTCAAGCAATCGCTGCCCGGAAGTCTCCAGGTGTTGGATGCGCGACTGTTGCACCTCGGCCTTTTGGCGGGAACCTGAAGCCCCCTGATTAAATTGGTCCCACTCATTTTGCCAGTTGCGCATTTGCTCCTCGGCCTCAAGTAAGCCACTAGCGGACTCCTCTTCGGCGGCGAGAACCATTTCAAGATCCGGCACAATTACTTCGAGCTCCTCCTCGAACTGGGCAGCCTTTTCTCGATCCACTTCCAGGTTGGTCTCCGCTTCGCGGAACTCCTGTTCAGTCTGCGCCAAGTCGGAGTGCAGGCGAGTGGAACGTTCACGGGCATGGGCAATACTCTGCTCGAGGCGCGCGATATCACCTCCAACCGCATAAAAGCGGCCCTGCACCTCATTGAAGCTGTCGGACAACTCATGGTAGCCAACACGCTTTTGTTCAATGCCGGTGTCACAGCTCACCTGTCGGGTAACCAACTCCTCAACCGTCAGCTCCAGCTCACCGATTTGTTGCTGCTTAGCGGTATTTTGATCGTTGAGTTCGCGGTATTTAAGGGCTTGTAAATTCGCTTTGTAGCTGCGCTCTTCCTCTTTAAAGCGACTATATTTTTCCGCTGCTGCGGACTGCCGTTCCAGCCGGGACAGTTGTCGATCCAGTTCGTCTCGAATATCGGTAAGACGCTCCAGATTCTCATTGGTGCGGCGCATACGATTTTCAGTATCTCGGCGCCGCTCCTTGTACTTGGAAATGCCGGCGGCTTCTTCAATATAAACGCGCAGCTCTTCCGGCTTGGCCTCGATCAGCTTGGAGATCATGCCCTGTTCGATAATCGCATAACTGCGTGGGCCAAGACCGGTTCCCAGGAACAGGTCTGTCACATCCCGGCGGCGACATTTCTCACCGTTGAGGTAATAGTTATTCTGCCCTTCACGCGTCACTTTTCGTTTTACGGAAATCTCTGTAAAAGAGGCATAGGCACCGGAGAGCTTGCCGGCAGAGTTATCAAAAACCAGTTCGATAGAAGCCTGGCCCACGGGTTTACGCCCACTGGAACCGTTGAAGATGACGTCCGTCATGGAATCACCGCGCAGGTTCTTCGCTGACGACTCCCCCATTACCCAGCGCACGGCATCAATGGTATTTGATTTGCCACACCCATTGGGACCTACCACCGAGTTAAGGTTTGTAGGAAAGTAGACAGTGGTGGGGTCAACAAAGGACTTGAAGCCCGCAAGTTTGATGCACTTCAGACGCATGTATTCTTAAACTCGGTATTTTTTATCTTTGCCGGCCCGATCACCAAACACTCAATTGTACATGGCGCTGCCTGGGCTTTCAGCGCAATTCTTCACAGTTACTTTTCAAGCGGATTATCGGCCGGAATGGCCTGTGGTCAAGTCAAGATCGCTCTAAAGCTGCAACTGGTACCCAAGGCCAACTCAATAGCCCGGTAAGTTTGCATTAACAACCTCAAACCACTCACGACGTTGCCTCGTGCGCCTGTGACCATTTAGACGCGAACAAGTTCTCTGGCCGCAATACACTTTAATACAAGGCGAGAAATTACAGTCCCTGCGCCGGCTCTAAGCGACGGAGAAGATGGGGCCATTAGGCCCCGCATCGCCACCTCTTACAATTTTTGGTCGATGGTAATGGACTGCGCTTTATCCCAACTGGCCTTTGGCAGGGTTTTAATAGTGCCCTGCCAATCCCCAGCTGCCGGACGCGCGTCGCCGTGCAGTGCCAGGCGTGCAACCAACTGAACCGACTCGACCGTAGAAATAGAGCGGCCCGGCATCATCGCACGAGATTCATCCAGAACCACCTCCGCAGGCAGCTGGCCCGCGGTCAGCCGCACTATCGCCAGCGGCATTGGGCTTTCAGCACTGCGGGCATAGATAAACACAGGCGTTGAAGCCTCGGCCTCGACACTGCTGTCCAAACTAACCTGGACGCGAATCTCGGGGCCTGCCTTTTCACCAGGGTCCCGGGCAACAACCACCGGCTCACCAGCATCCACCAACGCCTTTTCCGCCCGGGCAACACCCGCAGCAAGGGCTTCAGCAGCGGCCGACCCTGGTGCCAACTGTTGCAGGGCTGCCTGCCAGTACTCCTGTGCTTTACGGTATTCCTTATCCTCGTACGCGGCTATCCCGGCCAACCCCAACGCCGTGCCATTGCCGGGCTGGGATTCAAGGACCTGCCCGACCAACAGGCGGATTTCCTCGGTTATTTTTGAACCGCCAGCGAAAAATAGCGCCTGGGCTAACTCCGCTTTTACAGAGGCCGCCTCAGGCTCCCGCTCCACCACATATCGATAGGCCTCAACGGCACCGACAATATCTCCACTTACCAGCAACCTTTGCGCCAACACATAACGAGTGCTCAAGTCTTCAGGGTGGCTTTCAATACGCGCCTTGAGCTGACTGGTGATTCTCTTCTCAGCTTCTGCGTCTGTCTGCCCCTGCTGGCTAGCCAGAATCTCCCGATAGAGCGCCACCTCACCGGGCCGATCGGATATCATATAAGCTCCAACTGTCACCACCGGCACTACCACCGCCAGGCCGAGCAAAGCGCCCGCACCACGCCTAGTAGGTGCGGAGGCCTGAACCTCTTCCTGAGCACTGAGAAGCTCACGGGCCATTTCCGCCTCAAGTTGGGCAAACTGCTTTTCATCCATAGCCCCGCTCTGCACAGCCGCACGTAACTCACGGGAGCGCTCGCGGTAAAGCTCCGCTAAAGCCTCTTGCTTGTTGCTGCCCGAGCGTTTTGTCCCTGCAGCGCGCAACCCTGGCAATAAGAAGACAAAGGCCAACGCCAGCAAAAGGATCGCCAAACCAAACCAGATATCAGTCATTTGCTCTTCTTCCCACCATCAGTCAAATCACTGGGATCTTCACCCAGCAGTTTCTTCAATTTGCGCCGCTCGTCTTCGCTCAAGGCCCCGCTGTTATCATCCTGGCTCGCACCGGTTCCACTTCGGGAGCGTGTCACAATAATGATCAGCGCTAACAGGCCTATCAAGGCGAATACACCCGGAGCCAACCACAGGGCCAGAGTGTTTTTCTGTACCGGTGGTCGGTATAGAACGAAATCCCCATATCGCGCCACCATGTAGTCAATAATTTCCCTATCTGTGAAACCCTCTTCCAACAGCCGGCGAATCTCACGGCGCAAGTCTGTTGATATCGATGCATCAGAATCTGCCAGGTTTTGGTTCTGGCACTTTGGACAGCGCATCTCTTCAATCAGCACCCGATAGCGTGCTTCCAGTTCCGGGGAGGATAACTTTTCGGTCTCTACCACCGCCTGCACCATAACGGACAGACTCAGAGCGGCCATCGCTAAAAGGATTTGGCCCAGCCAATTCTTTTGTCTCACAGCTTCTCTCACGCTTTATCCATGGGAAATTTGGCTGATTATAACAGCGACACCTGCCATCGGACACGCCCGCGACTTCACACTTAACTGCCTTAACTCATTGAAAGTCAAAAAAAAAATTCAAGAAAGGCGTTGACGCCGCGGAGAATATCATTAAGATACGCAGCTCCTGACACGGGGTGGTTAGCTCAGTTGGGAGAGCGACGGCCTTACAAGCCGTAGGTCACAGGTTCGACCCCTGTACCACCCACCACTTCTCTTACTCTTGCCAGGCAGGAGCAATAAAGAGAAACAGGAATGCGGACCGGTAGTTCAGTTGGTTAGAATGCCGGCCTGTCACGCCGGAGGTCGCGGGTTCGAGTCCCGTCCGGTCCGCCATATACAAAAAAGCCCTGCTCGAAAGAGCGGGGCTTTTTTGTTTGTGATTATTTTTTCTTTCCTTTAATTTTCATCTTCCATTATTAGAACCACACCCACTAAAAACAGACCCCGGCAGATCGAGCAAACCTAACTCCAAGTTAATGGAAGCTTCCCCTCAACAAAGCACAACCCAACCAAAAAAAGGACCGGCAAATTTTTACGATCATTTTCCGCACTTAAAAAACTTGCCGCGCACAGATAAACCGGCCGCTACAAAAAAATTATTCTCCCCGCCAACACCAATTTAATTCCACCCATTAGTACCAGGGCAACCCCCCAACAAAAAGACAGCAATCATTTACTTTCTGCCAAAAAATAACCAAATAATTTCACAGCAAATATTCTTTAAGCAGAAGTTGGTGCTTTTTTATTCCATTAATTATTTTTAAACCTTTTTCGTAAAAAGCTGTTGACCGTGAAAAAAATATCATTAAGATACGCAGCTCCTGACACGGGGTGGTTAGCTCAGTTGGGAGAGCGACGGCCTTACAAGCCGTAGGTCACAGGTTCGACCCCTGTACCACCCACCACTTCTCTTACTCTTGCCAGGCAGGAGCAATAAAGAGAAACAGGAATGCGGACCGGTAGTTCAGTTGGTTAGAATGCCGGCCTGTCACGCCGGAGGTCGCGGGTTCGAGTCCCGTCCGGTCCGCCATATACAAAAAAGCCCTGCTCGAAAGAGCGGGGCTTTTTTGTTTGTGTTTTGTGAAAACACCGAACAATAATTAGCTTATCCAGTATTTCAAATATTAACTTTCGGCCAATTCAGTTTCTGCCTTTTCGAAATCGGCATGTAACAGGCGGGTTAACTCTTCCAGATCTGGCATCTCCGCAAAGTGCTCGCCATTTCCGGCGATAAGATCCCAGGCTGCCTTGGAATCCACGTGCAAATGGGCAACTACCTGACTCTCCAAGCTCCCCTCTATCAATCCTGCGGGAACCCAGAAGTGCGTGGTGTTGCTCATCAGGTGGGGGACTGTACTACCGCAGCCGCTACAAAAGTCTGAGCGATATCCTGTTGGAGTGCGGTAAGAAGAAACCTTGTCCAACCCTCGCACCCAGCGAAACTGATCACGCGCCACAAACATTGCAGTATCTGATGCGGAGCCACTCAGTTTGCGGCAGAGCGAACAATGACACTGATAAAGGCTTGGTAGTGGCTCATCCAGCTGAAACTCGACTGCGCCACAGAGGCACTTTCCATTCATTCCTTCCTCCTTACCATAAGCTGAAATTCAGAGTCTTATCTGAAATCGAAATAGGGTAGCAACAATATCCCATCCCTACCTTAGACTCCTATAACGGCACGAGGAAGTAAATGCCAATTGGTACTCCATCCGACCTTATGGAAACTAAAAGGGCTTCTTATTCTTTAACTAGCGCCGTCAGTACATGGTCCTCCCAGCGCCCATTAATCAACAAATAACGCTTAGCATTGCCTTCAACCACAAAACCAAGCCGACGTAAAAGAGCTGCCGATCGATAATTTTCAGGCATGTAATTTGCCATCACCCGATTTAGCCCCAACTCCTTGAAGGCGAAAGCAATTACATATTCGCACAATAAGTACATTACCCCCTTCCCTTCAAAACTTTTGTCCACCGCGTACCCCATATTACATGCCTGAAAAGGCCCGCAAACAATGTTGGTAAGAGAACAAGTAGCCACAACCCGGGAGGATTCCGGAAAAGTGATCAGGAAGTATGCTCCTCTCCCCTCCTGTTGCTCTATATGCCAACCCTGTAATCTCTGCTGCCACGCTCCAAGACTATGGTAACCACTCCCCCTGGCTGGCTCCCACTGGCGCAAATGATCCGCGTTACTAGAATAAAAACCGGAGAGTCCCTCAGCATCCTCTATCCTCACCGGCCTAATTTCCATTTCTTCCCCAATAAAAAAAGCAACGACAAGGCTTCATCACTGAACCTTAAAAAACTGCGAAAACAAATCGACCTCAGTCTGCTGCCGACGCAGAAAAGGCGGCGCTCGCTTCACCCCGCAAAAAATGCCACCCTAGCGACCTCCCATCTTGATAGCCTTGCTCAAGCAACTCAGCCTCTTGTGTAAAGCGCTTTACCGGGAAGTCTTCCGGCGGCGCAATGACCGAAACGCGGCAATCTTTTGGGGGAGATTGAATAAAGTCCAAAGCGCGGTTGTAGCGCTCTCCCCTCTCCAGGACAGCTTCAAATAGCCGCGCGTGATCGTGGAAGAACTGCTTAATAAACTTTGGCGCCGCCCCAACCGGTTTGCGGTACCCCAACGGGCGTGACAGCACAACAGTAATATCCCTTGCGCCCTGCTCATAAGCACGAATAACCGGAATGGAGTCGGCAAGCCCTCCGTCTGTCATTGGCTCGCCGTCAACAATGGGAAATTCACGATACGCCATCGGAATAGCGCAGGACGCAGGGAACACTTCATGCATGTTCTCTTCCGTCACTCGAACATAATGAGCTTCACCGCTATTGATGCTGGTAGTTACCGCGTAGAGAGGCACTGCATTATCGATATAGCTTTGAATATTTAATGGCACGTCCTTGTAAGAGGCATGCCAAAGCCAACTAATATCGCAAAAATGCCCTCCTTTTAAATAACGCCGCCAATCTATAAAGTCCGTACGGCGCGCATGATCAAGCAATATCCGGCGACTTCGCCCGTAATCCCCCGCCAGGTATCCAATCAGGTTTGTCGAGCCTGCAGAGACTCCAATTGCGAAGTCGAAGGGACAGTAATTCGCTTCGATAAAAGCATCCAACACACCCGCGGCGAATATGCCGCGCATAGCGCCACCCTCCACTACAAGGGCAGATAAAGATTCTTTCTTTGTTAGTTCACTTGCCATAGGTAAACCGCCATAAAAACACAAAATCTCAATACCACACCCGAAAATATGGCTTATGGGTCATAAAATTCTCCAGACCCGCCTCAATATCACCACTGACTTAGGACAAGGTCTTTGCCAACTTGATTCCACCAGCACTATGATTGGAGAATTCAGGCTATTTGTCCTTAATTGAGTAATTTATGCCATCTGCCGTTTTTCAAGCCCCGTGGAGCCGTCAGTTAAAAATAATCAGTACTATAAGTGCCGCTCTCTTACTGGCCATTCCACTATTCCTGATGACTAAGGCCCCACCCACGCCGTCCCTACTCTTTAGTATCGCTCTTGCACTACCGCCAGCCATACTGCTGTTAGGCGCCCTGTTCATGGTCAGAGGCTATGTCATTCAAAATAACAACCTGTTTGTTCTCCGCCTGGGCTGGAGGACACGAATCCCCTTGCAGGACCTCAGAAAAGCCTCAGCCGACCCTTCAGCTATGCAAGGATCGATCCGTATATTTGGAAACTCTGGACTATTTGGCTACACAGGCCTCTTCCAGAACAAGAAGCTGGGGCGCTACCGCGCTTTTGCGACCGATCACGACAAGGCCGTAGTACTAAACTTCCCTACCAAAACACTGGTTATCACCCCAGACAGGCCAGAACGTATGGCTGAAATACTTAACCGGCATACTTCCTAGCCCTGCCACACATCCGGCCAGCGGGAAAGCTCAACTCCTGCGGCATACTTGGCTTTTTTCAGGACGAGCAGCATACTCCTGCAAAACGTAATACTGGTAAGGAAGTAAATGAGAAAAGTTGTTGTTGCGCTGGCACTCGCCTTCGGCGCCCTGTCGGTAAATGCCCACTCCGCCTGCGTTATTTTACTTCACGGCCTCGCCAAATCTGATAGCTCTATGGCCAAGATGGAGCGTGCAATCAGCAATGCAGGATATAAAACGGTCAATGTGGACTATCCTTCCACAAAGTTTCCCATAGAGAAGCTGGCCGGCAAAGCAATCGCACCAGCATTGGATGCTTGCACCGGTGAAAATGAAATTAACTTCGTCACCCACTCTATGGGCGGCATTCTGGTTCGCCAGTATTTGAGCAAAGTGAACATTGAAAATTTGAACCGCGTGGTTATGCTAGGGCCTCCCAACAAAGGCAGCGAAGTGGTAGATAAGCTCGGTAATTTTCCGGGCTTTCAGTTTGCTTTTGGCGATGCCGGATTACAGCTGGGCACCGGCGCAATGAGTGTTCCCAACAAACTGGGAAAGGCAGATTTTGATGTTGGTATTATCGCCGGGACACGCAGCATTAACCTCCTACTATCGCAAATGATACCCGAAACCGACGATGGCAAAGTTTCTGTCTCCAGCACCAAGCTAGAGGGCATGAATGATCACTTGGAAATGCCTGTTACCCATGTATTTATGATGAAAGATAAAAAGGTAATCTCCCAGGTCCTCCACTATCTGGAGCATGGTGCTTTTGCCAAAAGCAAACAAAACCCAACCCCTGCCAGTCCAGGCAATACAACCGGGAACTAACCGGCTCGGCAAAACTTAAAAATTGGCAATATTTTTTTGCCAAAGGTTATCGTTAGCAACCCAGCCTATGAGCGCGGAAAATAAAAACTCTATTTATGAGGGAATAACCAAGATGCAATGGCAATGGTGCAGCTTTAATGAACTTTCCATCAACCAGCTCTATGAAATTCTGCGAGTGCGCCAGGAGGTTTTCACCGTAGAGCAGGACTGCCCCTATCAAGATGCCGATGGCAAAGACCAGCATGCCTGGCACCTGATCTGCTGGGACGGGAACAATGAAAACCCACAAATAAAGGCTTACCTACGCGTTGTATTTCCCGGTGAGAAATATAGTGAACCCTCCATTGGACGAGTACTTACCGCGGAGTCCAGCCGCGGAACAGGACTAGGCAAAGAACTTATTTATCGCGCTGTCAAACAGACGCAGAATGAATACCCCAATAGAGGAATTCGTATTTCTGCACAGGAACACCTGGCCCGGTTCTATGGGGAATATGGTTTCGAGAGGGTATCCGACCCCTACGACGAAGACGGCATACCCCATATAGAAATGCTGCGCCCGGCATCGTGACGAATACCGGGCAATTCTCCTCGTTAGTTACTGCCCACAGCGCCGCTCACCGCAGCAGCAAAATTGCTATCGCGGCGACGCACCCAGGTATACAGACAAGAAGCAGCGATACCGGCAGCAGTTAGCAACCATACTGCATTGGCCACCAATGAGGCACGCACAAAAGAGTCTGCACCGAAAATAGAAGCATGCACAATGACCGCCATTAGACATGCGATGATGGTCGCCACTCTCAATAATATAGACCAGCCTGTTGCAGTGCCCGCAAAAGCGGCGACCACGCTTAAACTTAACGTGGTTAGCCAGAACACTTTTACTGCCGACGCAGTAAAGGCCAAATAAGTCACCGCGCTCAAGGCTATAGCAAAGGGTATCCCCCAAACCTGGGCCATCCATACACGCTCAAGCCGCACAGCCGGAGCACCTCTCTGGCGCTTGCGCACCAACCAAATATTGATACCCGAAACCACAAGCACACACATGCCAATACCCAACAGGAAGTAGGCAATTTTCACAGGGAATCCGGAGAAATGGCCGAAGTGCAAACGGAAGGTGGAAAGATAGACCTGCTTAGCGCTGTCCCCTTCAGACCACCCCTCCTTCTCAATCAGGCTTCCGTCTGGATTAAAGTGATAGCGCTCTCCCCAAACCAGTCGCTCGGGAACACGAGTCCATATTTCTACCACCTGCCCCTCGCGACCAGGGAAAGCCACCTCCAACCTGGTTCGCTCCTCTTCGGGGGCAATACGCTCCATTTCTGCGAGTACAGCGGCAAAGTCTGGCAGTGAGGTTTCGGGAGCATTTTCTTGCATAACCGGATGCTCACGATACAGGATGTGCTCAACTTTCTCTGCATCCCCATCGTAGAAAAGGCCCGCAATTGCAAAGGCTGCAACCTGGGAAAGACCGATAAAGGCACCGGTAATCGCGATGGCCAGATGGAAAGGAGAAGCCCAGACACCAAGGCGGTTATGCAGATCCACCTGCTGCAAGCGCTTAGACCCGGATAGCCGGAAAGAGAATGCATCTTTGATAATTTTGGGGTGCGCGAGCAATCCAGAGACTATCAGGGCCGCCATTAAAACACCTATCAGCCCCACTAGCGGCACCCCCAAACCCAAAGGCAGGTTCAGGGCGAAATGCAAATAGGCTAGAAAGTGTGTCCACTCATGTTTTACCTCCCCCAGAAGAGCGCCGTCCTCGGCAACATAGCGCTCAATATCACCAACCTCGACAACCAGCCGGGGCATATCTGTATTTGGAATAGTGAATTTTACTGAGTCAAACTCTTCATTTTGCTCTTTTGCCAGCGCAATCGCCTGCTCAGCAGCAGTCTGATACACAGACGCAGCCACACTGAGATTTTCCAGTTCGGAGGCCTGCTCCCAGCGTTCAAATTCATTGTAAAAAACTGCGAGTGTTCCGCTGACACAGACAATGTATAAAAGTGTCGATACCGCCAGTCCGAGAACCGAATGCCCATCGGTCATATTTCTTACAAAAGCAGGCGTCGGCTTAAAGGATAATTTCACGTTAGATCCCTACTCAGGTCCGTTTTACTAAGCTGCCACAGCGGGAATGGCAAGTTTCAACATCAGGCCACTGAGCACTGAAAATGCCAGCAGGCCTGCCGAAGGACGCAACAATTTTTTGTCGGCACAAACCCACACCATCGCCAGGGTCCAAATGGTCACCGAAACAAAAGCACCACCAACTAGTCGCCAACTATCAGAGAGGCCGGTAAAACCAAAGAAAAGCAACCCGGCAACGATCCCGCTCACCAAGGGTAAAAATGTGGCACTTAAAAAACGCAAAATGCCCCGCAACCACAATTGGCGCAGGGCTCCGGGCTCTGAAACACCACCCGATCGTTGCTTTTCAATAGGCCGGGGGCCGCTGGGCCATTCACCCCTAACGGCAAGTAATGCAAATACGCCGAGCATTACTATTAAGGCGGCAATACTGATCCCAAATTCTGTACCGACTGCCAGGCTCCAGCCAACGGCCGACAAAACCAGCATTGCCCAACCAAGCCAACTACGTAATGGCTGAGCCCCCTTACTGGACCAAGCCGAGTACAAGGAAAAAATACCTGCAAAGGCAAAAACACTGGCTAACCCAGCAACGAAGTAAAAGGAATCTTGCATAACCACCACACTGGGAAATTTCGCTTCCCGGCTGATTGTTAAAACGTAAAAAAGGGAGTCTGCCCACAGACTCCCCCTGTGGACAAACTCCCAGCCTACTCTAACTTAGAAAGTGTAACGTGCCTCAGCAGTTACATAACGGCGCTCACCGTAAAAGCAATCACCGCGGCTCAGGCAAGAAGTCGTGTGAATTTCATCAGTCAGGTTCTTCACATTCAGTTGGAACTTCCAGCTTTCCAGGGTATAGCCGATAGTAGCGTCATACAGGGTGTAAGAAGGATTTTCGGTAGGGAAATCTGCAAAAACATAATCGTAATAAGCAGCCTGCTCGGCATAAGCAGTTACCAACTGCGCATGAACTTTATCAATACCGGTGTAACTGTCACCAACATGACGAGCCCCTACTCCAACGCTTAGACCAGGTATCCACTCACTAAAGTCATAGTTTCCCCAAAGAGAGAATTGCTCCTCAGGCACAGTCTCAATTTCAGTGCCAACCTCAAATGGATCGCTACTCTCTACTATTTCAGTATCCATCTGGCTGTAATTAGCCACCAGTGTCAGATTACCCCACTGCCCACTGGCCTCAAGCTCAAATCCATCGATCTGCGCCTCACCGATTTGTCGATAGGACCTGTCAGGACCGAAAGTTAAGCGATTTTTCTGCTTAATCTCAAAGGCAGAGGCAGTCATCAGGATATTAGTGCCTTCTGGCTGGTATTTAATACCGGCTTCAATCTGCTCCCCTTTCACAGGCTCGTAGGTACCGCCCTGGCTATTCGGATCTGCTAAAACAGCCTCAAAAGATTCTGAATAACTAACATAGGGAGATACACCGCTGTCGAAGGCATACATCACGCCAAATCTTTTTGTGAGTTCCGTCTCTCTCTGCTTGTCGCTAGCCTTCGTAGAAACATTGCTATGGGTCCTAGAAGACAACCTATCTTCACGCAAGCCCAAATTAAAAATAAAGTTCCCAAGGCTAACTTGGTCCTGGAAGTAAATACCTACTTGCTCAGCATTGACATCGGTAATTTCTCTATCCAGCCCTTCCAGTCCCTCTGGCACATAACCATAAACCGGGTCAAAAATATCGATATCACCACCGTAGCCACGGGCTCTTAAAATACTGTTATCGATTTCTGCATTCTGGCTATCAACACCCGCTGAAATCTGATGTTCAAGAGAGCCTGTAGTCAGCTCGCCTGACAAGCGCAGGTCAAAAATCAAAAGGTCGCTTTTCGCATCTTTCATATAGACAGTCCGCGATACTTCACGGAGGTCTTTTTGCAGACGCAATGCAAGTGTGTAGTCAGCATACATCGAGTTGTAGTCAACATCCCCTTTTGAATAACGGAGGCCCGCATTGATACCCCAGCTATCATTCAAGCGATGATCAACCCACAAACTATAAGCGGTTTGCTCAGTATTGTATTTATCCCAACCCGGCTCACTAATAAATGTGTCAGTCGGGATTTCACCGTTTACGTTATCGACAATGGTACCGCCCCAAGGTAGGAAAGCTGCAGTGGTACCGGTCTTTTCTTCCTGGTGATTCACCAGGAAAGTAATCTCAGTATCCGCACTGGGGCGCCAGGAAACGGAAGGCATTAACAGGGTGCTGTCATCATCAACATGATCAACTTGAGCATCGGCATCGCGAGCGTAACCCACTACCCTATAGAGCCACTCGCCATCGCTATCGAAAGCACCTGTTACGTCACCAGCTATAACTATTCGATCATAGTCACCGCCCTGTACCATCAGCTCACCGCCAAACTCCTCTTTGGGGCGTTTGGATACCAAGTTAACTATACCGCCTGTAGAACCCTGTCCATAAAGCACAGAAGAAGGCCCCTTGAGGATTTCTACACGCTCAAAGGCATACAGGTTTGCACGTGAACCGGTATAACTGCCGAAAGTAGTTTTTAGTCCGTCGACAAACATGATTGGCTCAACAGCACGAACGGTAGACCAGTCACCGCGAGCATCAACGCCAAACAAGCCACCATTCACACCGGCAGAGTACTGCAGGATATCCTGCACAGTTTTAGAGCCAGTTACATCGAAGAAATCTTTATCGCGCAGAGAAATAGAGAACGGCGTCTCATCAACCGGAATATCTTGCTTGCCAATAGAAGTCTGGCGGGACAGGTTCAGCTCGCCGGTTACATGAACTTCTTCAATACCCTCATTCTTATCCTCTGCTGCAAAAGCTGCAGTAGAGCCGCCTGCTGCAATAGCCAATGCCAACAGGGAGTGGCTCAGCCCAGAAAGAATGGGAGAAGAGTTTTGGCGTAAACCTTGGATTCGAGCGGTGCCCATGGATATCCCTCAAAATTCAGTGGAAATATTATCTGCCGCAGCAGTTGCTACCGAAATAAGTTGACGCGGATCTTAATAGGAATCGTTATCACTTACAACTTTATTAGAACATTTTTTTACTAATGCGGTCTGGCCCGTGTCCTTATTGCAGGCAAGGGAGCAAACCTGCGCCTGAAATAGATACTCTGGAGGAGCGAGGTGTAAGCACATGGGACCATCGAAATTCAGCCTCGCTCATACCCAGCACAAGCCATGAATTAATCGATATTTTTATATTTAAAAAGATGAATAGAAGGGACTACCTGGCAAAGATCAGGTTGATTTTTAGTTGGGGAGAGCTTGGGCAAGAGGCGCCCAGGAACCCGGACACCTCTGAGTGGAAACTGAAATGATGCATCCCGGGGTGGGTAAAACCACACCGGTGCTACTCATTATGGCGTTGGATAGGTATAGCTGGCTTGCAGCCCCAAAGGCATACCCAGATTCCAGTAAATCACCAGGAATATGGACCAGCAGATCAGGAACACCACCGAGTAGGGCAACATGATAGATACCAGTGTACCAATGCCTGTTCCCTTCACGTAGCGCTGGCAATAGACAACTACTAGTGGGAAGTAAGGCATTAACGGCGTAATAATGTTGGTGGAAGAATCACCTACACGGTATGCCGCCTGGGTCAGGTCCGGAGAGAAACCAATCTGCATCAACATGGGTACAAAAATGGGCGAGAGCAGCGCCCATTTAGCAGAGGCCGAGCCCACAAACAGGTTAATAAATGCCACCAGCATAATAATACCCATCAGGGTAATTGGGCCCGGCAGATTCATGGCAGCCAGCAGGCTGCCTCCCTCTACTGATAACAGGGTGCCTAAACCGGAGCGGGCAAATTCAGAAATAAACAGGGCACAGAAAAATGCCATCACGATGTAGTAAGCCATGGAGCCCATGGTCTTGGACATCGCATTGATCACATCCTTACTTTTACGGAAGGTCCCAGCGGCATATCCAAATACAACTCCAGGGATAACAAACAGTAAGAAGATCAGCGGCACAATAGACTTCATAACCGGCGCGCTAAAGGAGGCCAATTGCCCCTGGGAGTCGCGCAATGCAGAAGTCTCTGGCAACATCCAGGCGATAAGGCCCACAACTCCAGCCACCATGACAGTCACTGCCAGGTACATCGCCTTTTTCTCGCGAGCACCCAGCTCCTGCATTACTGGCATATCTTCTTTGTCCCCATCAATGGCGACATTCTTCAGGCGGGGCTCAATCACCTTATCGGTGAGCCACCAGCCCAACATAGTTACTACGAGACAGGAAGCCGAAGTGAAGAACCAGTTATTGAGAGGGTTTACTTGAATCTCGGGATCAACAATCTGTGCCGCGGTTTGGGTAAAGCCCTGCAGCAAGGGATCAATGGCCGAAGGAACAAAGTTTGCTGAGAAGCCTCCGGATACTCCGGCAAACGCCGCAGCGATACCTGCCAAAGGATGACGGCCAGCCGCATAGAAGATTACACCGCCCAAGGGGATCACCAATACATAACCGGCATCTACAGCGGTATGGCTGACAATCGCCACCAGAATCAGCATCGGGGTAAGCAGCATCTGCGGGGTCACCGCCAGTAGCTTTTTCAGAACGGCATTAATAAAGCCACTCTGCTCCGCAACGCCAACGCCCAGCATGGCCACCAGCACCACACCAAGTGGAGCAAAGCTCGTAAAGGTGGTCACCATACTGGAGAGGAAGCGAGCCAGCTCCCCACTGGAGAGCAGGTTGGTCACCTGGATTGCCTCACCGGTGGCTGGATGCAAGGTATCGAAACTTACTCCAGACAACATCCAGGACAGCACCCAGATAGCAACCATTAATACGAGGAAGAGTACTGCCGGGTCGGGAAGCTTGTTCCCCACCACTTCAATAAAGTTGAGCGCCCGGTTGATCCAGCCGTTCTTGTTCGCGTCGCCACCCTCTGCAGGGTTAGCTTGAACATTTTCCATAATGAATCCCTGTTGTATCGTTATATTTTTATTAATGCTCTTTTATCTATAGGACGGCTACGGAAGCCATAGCCTCCCAACTTTAATTCAAAACATTACTTACCGATCTTGCGGATACCTACCGCATGGCGCAATTTCTCAATAAACGGAGCAGAGTAAGCGCTCGCCTTAGCCGCCCCTTTTTCAAGCTCTGCTTCAATCTGAGATGGGTTTTCAAGCAGCGTGTTATACCGTTCACGGGCTTCACCGATCTGACCATTAACCAGCTCGAATAGCTGCTTCTTGGCCTCCCCCCATGCAATACCCTCTTCAAACGCCTTACGCATTTCTGCGGTTTGCTCTTCAGTAGCGAATGCCTGCCAGATCTGGAAGACCGTTGAAGTATCAGGATCTTTAGGTTCTCCTGGCTCCAGAAGATTGGTCTTGATCTTATTGATGTGCTTCTTCAGTTTCTTCTCAGGCAGGAATAACGGAATAGTATTGCCGTAACTCTTGCTCATTTTTCGACCATCAAGCCCTTGCAATACGGCAACATGGTCGTCCACTACCGCCTCTGGCAGCGCGAAGTGTTCGCCATAATGGTGATTAAAGCGTTGGGCAATATCGCGAGCCATTTCTATATGCTGGACCTGGTCCTTGCCCACCGGCACTTTATTGGCATTGAACATCAGGATGTCTGCAGCCATCAGGATCGGATAGCTATACAAACCCATGGTCACACCGAAGTCAGAATCTTCGCCATCCACACGGTTAGCATCCACGGCAGCCTTGTATGCGTGGGCGCGGTTCATCAGGCCCTTGCCAGTCATACAGGTCAGCAGCCAGGTCAACTCCGGGATTTCATGAATATCGGACTGCCGATAGAACACGACATTGTCTGTATTGAGGCCCAACGCCAGCCAAGTGGCGGCAATCTCCAGGGTGGATTGATGTACCTGTTCCGGGTCCTGACACTTGATCAGCGCGTGATAATCGGCCAGGAAGTAAAAAGATTGGTTATTCTCGTCCTGGCTGGCCGCGATAGCCGGGCGAATGGCGCCAACATAGTTACCCAGGTGAGGAGTGCCGGTAGTTGTAATACCGGTCAATACGCGCTGCTTGGTCATAAATCCTTTGTTTCCTGTACTGAATTCAGGCAATAAAGGGCGAATCATAACCTGTTCGCGGCTAGGGTTGTATCAACGGAAGGGATCGGCTTCCAGCCAGTAAGCCCCCTGCTCTCATCGCCAAAGACTCACTCCTCTTCTATAACCCCAAGCCTTTCCGGACAGGCGAATTGCCTTTGGTATTGCCCGGGGGATATACCGAAGGCTTTGCGGAAATGGTGGCGAAGGGTTGCGCTACACTCAAAGCCTGCAATTTGCGCCACAAGATCGACGCTCTTCTTGCCAGACTCCAGCGCCTTCTGCGCCATCCTTAAACGCTGCTGAACCAACCACGCCTTCGGAGCGACTCCCATAGACTGGCGAAATTTCCTATCAAAACTGCGACGTGAAAGATGGGCCTGCTCTGCCAGATCCCCCACCATGATAGGTTTATGCAGATTGGCAAGGGCCCAATCCAGCGCCCCCGCGAAATGGTCTGGCCGCTTGGGAACTGGAGTCTCCACGAACTGGGCCTGCCCTCCCTGTCGGTGGGGAGCCATCACCAAGCGCTTAGCCACAGAGTTGGCAAACTCATGGCCATGGTTGCGACGCAAATACTCTATCCCCAGATCTATTGCCGCCGAGCTGCCAGCCGAACAGGCCAGCGCACCCTGCCAGACATAAAGCACATCCCCCACGTACTCCACATTGGCAAAACGCTGTTTGAAGACATCCCCATAGCGCCAGTGGGTAGTAGCTTGCTTCCCATCGAGCAAGCCAACTTCAGCAGGCAGAAATGAACCCGAGCAGAAAGTCAGGATTTGCCGACCCTCCGCAACGAACCCCTCCAGAGCACCGTACAAAGAGTCCAAATAACGATCTTTGGCCAGTGACGTAGTAGACCAGCAGGGAACCACTAGCAGATCGTAATCCAACAAACTGCTGATCTGCTTACATTGCAGAGACACCCCGCCCACGCCTACCGGGGCTTCTGGGGCAAAGGAGACCACCTCACCCTGATAGAGCTCATCCATACCCGGGCGAGACAAACAGAACAGCTCAGTCGCGCAGCCAAGTTCAAACAAGGCAACTTGCCGGTGCACCAGAATCGCTACTCGCTTTGGATCACTACACCCCATTGGCCCAGCCCCTTTATCAGTCATCACCATTCAACGCTTGGCTCAAACTTAACGCTATTTGGCGTTCAAGCCAATCGCCTAATTGTCAGCCAAGGAACAAACTATGCACAAGCTTTTATGAGAGTAAGAACCAAGGAGATACTTATGAGCTCAGCTGTAAGCCGCTTCGCCCCAGCCAGCAGCCAACAAGCCCTGCTTCATTTTCAGGAATTGCTGGCCTACGAGACCGACTGCTGGGATGTCCACCATGCCATTACCAATGGGCGACGGGATTTTGTTCTGCTGGATGTCCGTGGCGAAGAATCATTCCGGCAAGGCCACATCCAGGACGCTCACTCCCTACCCCACCAACGTATCAATGAAAAATCTATATCCAACTATCCAGCCAATACACTGTTTGTTGTCTACTGTGCAGGCCCCCACTGCAATGCCACAGAGAAAGCCGCTATCAAGCTTGCCAAATTGGGTCGCCCGGTAAAAAAGATGATTGGTGGTGTTACTGGTTGGATAGATGAAGGATTTCATCTTATTAAAGATAGCGAAACTACCAACGCCGAGTAAGCAAGTTGGATCTTGTCTCACCAATTCAGAAATCAAGGGGGCGCAGGACTGCGCCCAAAATCGTCTCCCCAAGCTGAATTCCAATAAAGAAAAAAGAGACCAATGCAAATACGTTACGCAATGCCTTGCGATGGTGCCCAATTATTAAAAATGATGCGTGCCCTCGCCAAATTTGAAGGTTACCTAACTGAGTTCAAAGTCAACGAGCGTGAACTGAAAAGCCGGCTATTCGATCAAGCAGATTTCAAGTGTCTAGTCGCTGAAGATAATGGAGTAATTATTGGCTACTTGGCCTTTTACCCCCTGCCATTTACTTATGACTTAACTCCCTGGTTCTGGATTAAGGAACTATATGTAAATGACAGTATGAAATACCGCCGAAAAGGAATAGGCAAATCTTTAATGCAACAACTGATCCATGAAGCCCGCAAGCAAGGTAGTACAAAAATAAAGTGGGAAGTACTTTGCTCGAATATCAATGCGCAAGATTTCTATAAGCAGCTGGGCGCATCTGTAGAACAGCAATGGCAAACCTGGTCCCTTAGTACAAAGGAAGCCAAAATCAACTAACACTTACAAAGAAGCCCTATCAACCGCCACCCAAAATCCCACACAAAAAAGAGCCTCGAAATCAGCTGGATGAGCTGCGGAACCGGTTAAGTCAGATACTACAAATATGCTTAACTTGTGAAAGCATGAGATTCCTTTAGCCACCTAAAAATCCGAAAAAATAATAGTGCCTGTAAAAATTTAGGCGCACGAATAATCTTATTGGATTTTATTTGGTTTTTATCTGTGTCAAAGCCGCGTAAAATCAATAGATATTTATCAGTATTGCGGCTGGTTATCAAGCAAGCTGTGTAAGGCTCATACCTTAAAGGAGCCTAAAACTTTCACAATGATCCACCCTTCAATAGGAGAGCGGTAACGTGACCTAAGAATAGAGAAAAGGCGCTGACCCAAGGTGCTACCAACACCAGGGGCCAGCTAACCAAATTGATAGAGAAAGTATCAAGTTGGCTATATGCATAGTACGCTAGAAACCCGCTCGTCTTCAATAAAGTCGAGAATATTCAGCAGCTTGGAGCGACTTCCCAAGCTTCGGGAGCCTAGCGTCCGCCTTTTCCTATTTTGTGCCCACCGCTCCCGCGCCCCACCCCTCAAGCCCTCCAAATGTCGACTTCTAAGCTTTTCACCCAAAAGCGCCCACCCATGAATTAAGTATTAACAGGAAATAAAAATGTTGATCTTGAAACGCCGGACTGGCGAAAACCTAAGAATTGGGGCGAATGTCTCTCTCACCGTATTGGAGGTTAACGGTAATCAGGTAAAGATAGGAATACATGCCCCTAAATCCTTATCTGTTCACCGAGAAGAAGTTTATATCCGTATCCAAAAGAAACAGGAGGCAAGCAATAGAAACCGTTGAGAATATGGCCCTCACCGGTTGTATTCTGCGGCAAATTGCCAGTCTTGAAGCAGCTCTATTCGTAACGAGAATCTCATTAAAAAGATAGCTATAGAAATCAGCCGAAGTATCCATGCTGCTTACCCCAACAGAGCAATTGTTCATTTTCCAAATGTAATGTTTCGTGTACCTAATAGAATAACAAGCCAGAATTTTTTTACGCTACCCTTACAACTAAAACGGAATGGAGGGTATAAACATTTATCATATTGATTGATAAATATATCCTCCATCCCAACTTCTACCTGTTATTCACCCGCCACTTTAGAAAGATAAAATTGATAAGCACGGTTTGCAACCTGGTGACCTATCGCCTGGCCCGCCGGAACTGAGGGCTCAAAGTGCACACCTCCCCAAACACGACTATTACCACAGTCTTCTTCAAATGAAGTCCAGGTTGGGAAGTGCAAAGACAAATCGGTTTGTGGTGTTATGCCTGGCTCAATCTGCGAGCTTCCTGCAAACGCTGACACGGTGTAGCCCAATGTATCACCTTGGGGTAAAAAGAGACGGCTTGTTTCAGCATGCGCGGCACAAAAGCTGGCAGAAGCAGACGGATACTCTGGGTGATCAGCAACAGGCAAATAGCTGGTCCACTGACTAGCAGGCAAATCATTTACCGTTCCTTTTCCCACTCCTCCCCAGGCAGTAACAGGCTCGTCTTTATAAATATACCGAACTGCAGAGAAGGGACGTACGGAATTGTGACGACGCTTCTCCTTCCAAATCGCAATAGCAGTATCAAAGGCAGCCATATTAGTCAGGAAATCGTAATGAATGAAATCCATCAGCGATAAACCCTGAGCCTCCGATGCAAACACAGCAGCAAAGCCTAAGCTGAAGATCTTCATATCAAACAGCTCTGCCTTCATTTTCTGCTCATCAGTTAAGTTAGCAGACGTAGTCAAAACATCATTTACTTGCGCCACGTAACTTGGATAGTTCCATATTTTTGATTTTAGAGGTACCGGCGAAGTGAATTCATCCGGAGACTCATAACTGTATGGCCTCGTCAGCGCTATCTGGGGCGTGACAAATTGTTGAACCCGATATACGCCAGGGCGCTCCATTAAAACTGCTGGCTGCCACTTTGAAGGAAAACGTAATTTATAGGCAGTGTTAGCTGGTTTGAAATCGGTATAATCGGCATAAGGTAAGCGGTGATACAACTGATTACCCTCATTACCCAGCTGATTCATGCCGTCATTAACACGCCCTTCCAATACTTTTCTACCGGCATAGTTCCCTATACCAATCGGGGTAGTAGTATCTTCTGAAAAGTTATCAGGATCTAACCCTAACTCAAGTAACAGATTATCCCATTCAGATACCAAGTGTGGGAACAACCCACTCAATACCTTATGAGACGCATAGGAAAGTGCAATATTTAGCTCACTGTTATCTGTCGGCTCAGCCATCCGAGCAATATCTGAGTAAATTCCTTTGGCAGTCGGATGATAAGGGGCTGTGGCATCAAACCAAGAGTTGGTAATTAGCGTCGTAAAACGGAGCACTAAAGTGGCGTCGTTAGCAGCGGGAGACACTTCAAAAATTGCACACGCCGCTGCAGGAATAATATTCTGCACTGCGACGTTGCAGCTTTCCAGATCTGTAGAGTTACACTTGGGTGGCAATTGAACGTCTTCCAGTTGCGGGCAGGTTAACGCCTGTGCCTGCCAGCTCGCAGAAATAAATAATACCCCGGCAATCCCTTTTAAAGCCCTTTTATAAATCTTATTTTTAAGCATCGATCTATCCATTTTTACTTGATTAGCGTGTTTGAAAGGCCCCTTTAGGCAACTAAACACGTATTATTAAAATCAGACATACACACTTTAAAGATTCATTAAACTCCCTATACTCTTGCCCCCTTTTTTAAACCAGAAGTAACCACAACGTTCACACTCGGAAAACCCAAATTGAAGATTAATACTGTTGAAATGTCCATTTGCTGAAGCTTTACAATCAACACATCAACTTGCACCAAAAAAATTTAGTCTCCGCCACCTATGCTCCAAAAACTTAAAAATTATCTATTTGATTTCAATAATATTTTGGTTAACCTACTCTACGCTGTGGGGTCAGTGAATCCCCTCCTATATAGAGAAGAGCCATATTGGCTCTGACACTTGGTATATAATGGTCAAACTTTACAACTATAAAACTGTTGTGACTGGAAAATTCACCTCAGGAACTCCAGCCAAATAAATTCTACTGAAATACAGCCTATTTCTGTAACCAAGTTGCAAACCGAAATATAAGAAAGAATAGTGTTAACTTATTAACTAGAATCACGAAGCCCTTAAAAATATATTATTAATCTTACATCCTACCGCCTGACACTCCCCACTAGTAACGCAACCTGATGAGAATCAAGTGAAAACTATGCAGCGGCCATATTGTGATGCAATCATTTGTTACATTTTTACTAACTGGTTGCCACTAAGAGTTAGCCCAGGTATCTCGCCTAAGAAACCACCGAAGTGAGCCTAACAATTTCGAGAAAGCCTAACCGATCAACACATTTTAGCCAAGCACGCAAAAATACATCAACTTACAGCCAGGATTAATCTCGCGTGAAAATTAAAAAAAGAAAAATTAAGATTTTTTGTGATAACATCATGAAGTTATGATTCATGTAGATAACTCAAGCCACTAATCAAATGACTTCCAATTGACAGCTCGAACTTGCAAATTTTTCTTGTAATTTGTCATAGCTGTAAATCTAGACTTAATAAGAAGTTATCAGTCTTTCCTACTGAATTTTGATACACTTTTAAATAGAGAAATAAGCGTTCAGCCAAACACCCACGGCAAGCAATGTCACCAACAAGAATAACCCAAGAAAGTCTTAGGTAATCTGTGCGGACTAGTACTAGAGAGATCCTGTTTAGCCCGGTTAGCACTCAAGGCTGCCCCAGATTGCGCCAGCTCTTGACGGGCTTACATTTTGTGAATATCAGTAAGTTAGAAGGCGCCATATTGGAATGAAATCATTTATATGCATCTTATGATTTTTCCGCTATCGCAAGCGCATATCACTAAACATCAGGGTTACTGAAAACTTAACCTGCTGCCTCATTAGGTAATATACTAAAATAAACCATTGTTTAATCTGTTTACAACATAAACTCCTTACAACGAGCATTTCATCAGTTTACACCCACCAACATGTGGAATAAGTGGATGTGATTCCAATTTAATATTCTTAATGCTTTTGAATCCGTGCTCTTCGTAAAGCTTAATGGCTATGGTATTGTCAGAAAATACGATAAGACTTAGCTCACTGTAGCCTTCATTTCTTGATTTTTCTTTCGTCTGTTCCAGCAATGATTTTCCAATCCCTCTCTGCTGATATGCCTCATCAACACACATAGCACCTAGAAAATAACTCCCTTCAACCCTGCTGGAATAAAATTCTCGAAACCTATTTAAACGATCCGGGGGAAGAAAATTCACTAACTCTTTTGTTATACAGTGAAACTTTGCAGGATAAGACAAAGCTACCCCGACAATTTCCTGATTAGACTCAGCAACAATACAACTACGGAAAGTATGTGGATAAATATCTTGCTCCAAACCATTGGAAAGCACTTCAATAGCTGGCACATTAGGTATCAAATCATGAAATAGATACTCTACAGCTCCGTCAGATGCAATATAGTCTAGCTCTGCAATACGGCGACAATCATCCTTTTTTCCAAGCCTGTAGTTCACATTCATATCTTATCCTAAACCAATATATTTGACGGTATATTTCAGATATACACTAAGTTTTGGACAACAATCATGTTTCCAGGTAGATAACAAAACTGTTAACTCAGAGTTTTTGATTTCACCAAACAGTCTATTATAAAATGCTAATTCCATATCTATAGACTAAAGGTATGTATATACCAGTCACACCAAACAAGTACTTGCTTACCTGAAAATCATATAAGATAGCGATGAGGCTAACATGTAGTGCCAGCCCTTGACCAACAGCTTGTGTAGCATAGGAAGTTGAAAATACGACACAATTAATTTTGGTCAACAGCATTTATCTTAAAAAGCTTATTCCCTTCAAAAACCAAACTGTAGTAATTGGTTTTTCCATAATTAGTAACTTGAATGATCCACTCCTCAATCTTCATTACCCGAACCCTGTTCCCCGCAGCATCTTCCCGATCAATATACCCAATAACCTCTTCACTTACGGGCTGGCCGCAAGCGCTCAACACCTTATACTTAATGTCTCCTACCGATATCAACTCGTTGCCGCATCTCAATGCAAAGGCGTTGTTAGCAAATATTAACAAAGAAATAAAACAAACAATCTTCTTCATATCAACTCTCTTTTATTGCCGTTCTCATCAGAGGACAATGCTATATATCTAGTCCAGAAATGTGCATAAAGCAACCAGTAAAAAGGTGGATAACCAAGTACTATACCTGGTTATACACCCGTACCTGCTGTGCGTAATCGATGGTACATGGTAGTAACAAACCTACCACCAAAAATCATTGCGAGTGAAATTTGCAAAACAGTGACATAACCGTAATTGATAGTTCCCTGAGTAAAAAGCTGGCCAACAATAACTCCCACAGACTTTAAAGCCCAGTAAACTCCTATAAGAAAAGTGCCAGCCGCCACCAGTCCCTTCTCAGAAACAGGGGCATCCCCATCGCTAGATCTGATGATTTTAGGTGCTATTTTTGGAGCCAATACCCAAAGAATTATGCCAATAACAGCTGGCACTACTATCGACCCAAGAACGGGAGCAATGGGTATTGGCCCACTGATACCCCAAGATGCAGGTGCAATGATAAACGGTAGGGCATTTCCTAAATTACTTAGAACCAGATATGCCGCCAAAATCTTAATCGTCAATTCTGAAAGCTGTTTCATATTTTTTGTCTAATACACCTAAAATAGCAGGCTGAGTTTTGCGCCCTTAACCAGCTTTAACCATTTGTCAAGTGGCTTTCTAGGATAGAAGCTCTTACGGAATCCATGCTATACACCCCACAGCATCACTATTACTTAAAATTAGATAATTACTGCCATTACATAAGTGCCAAAACCCTGATTCATAACCTACTAAGCTTCACAACTAGTACTTAGCAACATAGTTGAGTGCTATGAGGGAATCTTAAGAACACTCTCCGTCAAGCTAAGCTCTTTCCTTCAAACCGGAATTAATATCGATCTCGTACGTAATGATTGAGGAAACTCCGTCATGGTTGCTCTTAATGCTAAATCTTCGTACATGCTGAACCTCCGATTCAAAGTTTAATATTCTCTCTATTAAACTATGAACCTTAGCTGAACAACCACCTAGCATTGACTTTTGGGGCTACTTGATAGGGCGCCCCTAGAACACATTGTTACAACTTTTTTACTAGGCAGTATGTTGTATGTCCTTTGGGGTAATCTGGCAACTCACCATAAACTTTAAAGCCAAGTTTTTCATAAAAAGGACGAGCCTGGAAGCTTAATGTTTCCGTGCGAATATATTGAAACCCCTTTTCAAGAGCATATTTTTCAGCAGCAGCCACCAATTCACTACCAACACCTAGACCGCGGGTATCCTCCGACAACCAAAGTAACTCGATAATGCAATAGTTCCAGAACCCTGTTGCCCGGATGCCACCTTGAATTTCTCCATTTTCACTTTTAGCAAACACTGCAAATTTAGTATCTTCTTCAAATACAACATCATCCGGAATATACTTCTGATTATATTTCTTTATCCCCTCGCTAATAAATTTTAAATCTTCTTTTTGTGGGGTTGATGTTACTTCGATGTTCATTCACACCTCCTTAAGTATTTGGTAAATTCTGAGGGGGTTATAATTCACTGAAAAGTGATAGATTAGTCATCTTGGTAGCCATAACACAAAAGTAGAGTCATAAATAGTTCGTGCAATGAAAATTATTCGGCCACAGGGCTTTGCATCGTGAAGCCAGCTACATCCACTAATTAAATGAATTATTTTGCGGATCATATACATTGCCATACCACCAGGCCGGTTCTCCTAGTAGCTCACAGGCCTTGGTTCCAGTTTCCTCGATAGTCTTAAACCAATGCTACTGGAATAGTTAAAACGGTAGTACGAATAAGGTTCCCACCACAACGTATGCTAAGCTACGGTAACTTTCTATCAAGCTTTGAAAGATTTCGAATCAATTTGAAACAATATCAGAAGCTTTTACTGAAATATTGCCACTATATTCAATTACTTCAAATTTACCCATTTTAATTGATCATTTGGATAACTTCGCCACTGAAACGCCGCATATCCAATTCATAGATAACTTAACATTTATAAAGTGATCATGACAACTATCCCGAAATATCCATCAGTACACAACCTTATGATTTTATTTTAAGCTAATCAAGTTACTATTCAGAAATAGCAGTCACGGTAATTGAACCTACAGTCCAGGTCTCGTCACTTTTCGTCACGGCACAAATTTATGCACATACACTTCCGGAGCCCGCTGGTTAATTATCGAGCAAATCAGTTTGTTTAGAGCAGAGCATCTTTAAGTTGAGTGATTATTTTAGGGAGAGATTAAAAGGAATACCGACCTGGTGAGATTTGATCATCACGTCGGATTTCTTGACGTCAAACATCTTGTCATCAATTGGCAAAAAATTACTGAGCTAGTCAAAGTAACTGAGAAACTATCCTAAACAAAATAGATTTGTACTGCTTCTCTACCGATTCTCGAAACACAACTGCTATGGATATTCTCAATTCCCAGGGATAAGTGTGCGAATTAACTTTCCACGTTAGTGCCCTAACCTGTAGTAGAAGTAGCTTTTAACGGGCTTGATTTACTCTGAGATACCTCATAGAACCATACTAACAACTACAATCAATCGCTGGGCTGCACAGAAATTAACCAGCGATAACTTTGGTATTTAGGGAATTATAGCGAAGGGGTAAATAGAGATAGTATTTTTTCAAAGATCCCTATTTTTCTCTTGCAGTTCTCCAGCTATCTGTGACAATGATACTGAAATTACTACCTTCGCAAATCCTATTTTACATCCTTACTTCTATCCTCGGATAACAAGGGGGGAAGCGAGATTGAAGCAAAGAATATAGACACCAACCTTCATGTCACCATGATACATACAAGTACTCCACCTCAAAATCAGAGAACTAAAGAATTTATTTCGGAAGTAAGGCCAGTTACCAAGCTTCCTTTACAGGGTCAGCTATTCGAGTGTGAATTCAATCCCAAGGAGTATAGCGACCTTTTATTTAAGGCTCTGGATGTTACTTTATCTGAAGATGTTCGTTTAGCTCGAGACAAACGTAAATCTGAGTTTCTTGCAGGGAGGTATTGTGCCCAACAAGCTTTAAATCATTATGGTTATCAAAATATTGATATTCCGATTGGGCAGGACCGGTCCCCGCAATGGCCAAAAGGTGTGATTGGATCTATTACACATGCGGGTAATAGAGCTGTTTGTGCAATCAGCAGACAATCTGTTGGGCTTGGTATTGATTATGAATTACCCGTGACAGATAAGACCGCCAATGAAATTGGTAACCTGATAGTGAGTGAAAAGGAAAAGCTATTACTCTCCAATTCCGGCTTACCTTACGCCAATTGGTTAACTTTGATATTTTCTATCAAGGAAAGCCTGTTCAAAGCCCTCTACCCAAAAGTAAAACAATATTTTGATTTCCTCGACGCTGAAGTTTTCAGCATTGACCATGTACAGCAAACAATATCTTTGAAACTACTAAGGAATCTAACCCCTGAGGTGAGGTCGGGTCAAATATATGATGGAAAATACTGTTTCCATCAAGGAGGTATTCTCACACTTATTGAATATTGATACCCTTGATAATATTAGAATTAATGAGCTTTTGGTAAAAGAACTACATTATATAATCGGCTCCCAGAACACTTTAATCCTATTAGTTAGTAGCCGGCAGCTGTATAAGGACCAACATGGCGTCTGTAAACTAGCAGTTTCCGTTCGAAACTTAATACGTAAGCGCCATCTTGATTATGCGCACGTGAACTAACATGTAGCAGTCCCTGATCGGGGCGTGATTTGGATTTGCGTTTTCCGAGAATTGCTGATTCAAAATATAAAGTATCACCAACATATACTGGTTCAACCTTACAATCCGTCACACTCAAGTTTGCCACGACTTTACCAAATGTTTTGGTTGTAAGAGCCATCGCACTTAAAACAAAAGTCTCAGATACCTTTATCCGGTCACCATAGACCCTTCGGGCATAGCGTTGATCAGCATAGCCGGGGCTGAGATCAAATACATTGCGTGCATAGCTCAGTGAGCTGGCTTCTGAGAAAGTGTGGCCCGGCCGGTGCTCAAAAACCTGGCCTACTTCAAAATCCTCAAAATCTACCCCATAAGTTTCAATAAATACATTGGGCTCAACCTCACGGAGAAAACTGAATGAATCCTTCACAATGGCTCTCCAACGGAATCTATTGATTTAATCATTAGTAATTATTTGCGGAAAACGGCAGATGATCCCGCTTGAAAATCAACATACTACAACGCATTTCATTCGTCTTTACTTTATCCTGGTTAATGCCGTGAACAGCGACTTCTATCAGGCCTGCGTCTGAGTCTTTGGAAGTTGCACCAACAAATAAGATTTCACTTTCGGCATAGAGAGTATCCCCACCAAATACTGGTGCGAGCATGTCAATACTTTTCCACTCCAGTATGCTTTTTCGCCGATTGAACGTTTTCCAGGTCATTCCCATCAGGCGCGATACAATCAAGGTGGTCACAATTAGTGGCTGCTTGAACTCTGTCTGTGCTGCATAATTTGAATCAAAATGTATCATTGCCTGGTTGAATGTAGTAATACACTCCTCGACATTATCCTGCTGGCTTATAGTGACTCCGGGGCGGTGTTTAAAAACCTGGCCCACCTGAAAATCTTCAAAATCCAAACCGTATCTCTCCCTATATCGGTTATCGCCTACCCTTATATATCCGGGATAACAAAGATGTTCCATATAAATATATTCCTGAAAAGTAAATTACCTGGCCATAACTGAAAGGCTATTTCCTATTTGCCAGGTTGATCAGCCGCTGCGCCCGCTCAACCACAGGTATATCCACCATCCGGCCATCGACCACCAAGACCCCTCCCCTGTTTGCCCTGTAAGCATCTACAATTTTTTGCGCTTGACGTAGACTTTCTTCCGACGGAGAGACTCCCCGATGTATTCCCCGCAGTTGACCCGGATGTAGTGCAATTTTTCCAGTAAAACCCAATGCCGTTATTTTTTGTGTGTCCTCAAGCAGGCCGCGGTCATCGCCTAGATCCAACCAGGGCCCATCAATTGCCGCTATATTGGCATGTCCAGCTGCCTGCGCAATACGCCCTCTAGCATACAGCAGGGAATCCCAGCTCATATCTCCCCTTACTTCGGATGAGTAATCTGCTGAACCAAAACCGATAGCCACTACATTTGGCGCCATTGCAATTTTGATGGCATTTTCCAATCCTTTTGTCGTTTCAACCAAGGGTATTAATCTGACAGGGTGATCAAGAGAGGTCATGACTTCGTTAAACCAAGCGATCTCCTCGGAGGATTCCACCTTCGGTATCATAACGATGTCTGGCAACGGCTCCATCTTCAATATCAACAACATGTCTCTCAATCCCTGCTCACTTGCCAGGTGATTAATTCGCAATGCCCGTTGAATAGAATTTGAGGTTTCGGCTTTAAAGAAATCGACGACTTTCTCTCTGGCAGCTTCTTTCTCACCTGGTGCCACAGCGTCTTCCAGATCAACACATGCCACATCGGCTTCGCTCATTAACGCTTTTATATATCTGTCGGGACGTGTAGCGGGAACAAACAAAATACTGCGAAAAAAACAAACTGTCTCACGGTCCATCATTTGCACTTTCGCCTTACCAGGTTTCTTCGCCCAAATCTTTAAAATTTAACTCTTAATGACATCTTCATACTTAGATCTATCCCAGCATATTAGCAGCCCTAAAAATCATGAACTCATTAAGCGCTGTCAATTAAAATGGCTTATCGGACTGAAACTCTTTTTTGCGCCAGCCTCCCATTCCTTAATCAACACTGCTGGGAAGCACTCCCAGATTTATCTGTCCTAAAATCGTAATTGACGATAAACAAAGATTGGTGAACTTCTCAATGCTCCCTCTTTCCGGCTTGCGGGTAATCGCCGTAGAACAATATGGCGCAGGTCCCTTTGGCACATTATTTCTCGCCAATTTAGGCGCTGAAATCATAAAAATCGAGGATATTTCCCATGGTGGGGATGTGGCCCGCACCGTTGGACCCTATTTTATAAAAGGTGAAAAATCAGATAACAGCAGCTTGTTTTTCCAGGGACTCAACCACAATAAACGGAGCTTGTCCCTTAACCTCACATCGAGAGAAGGGCAGGAAATACTCCATAGGCTCGTTGCAACTGCTGATGGGGTAACCGGTAATCTACGTGGTGACGTACCTGAAAAATTGGGAATCACTTTTGATGCCCTTAAAAAGGTCAACCCTAAAATTGTCTGCGCCCACCTAACCGCTTTTGGCAGGAGTGGAGAAAGAGCATCTTGGCCAGGCTACGATTATCCCATGCAAGCGGAGGCCGGTTACTTCAAGTTGACAGGAGAACCCGACGGACCACCCACACGTTGCGGCCTCTCACTAGTGGACCTATCTACCGGGGTAGCTATGGCACTTGGATTGGTATCAGGTATTTTCAGTGCCAGGGAAACGGAAAAGGGAAGAGATATCGATATCAGCTTATTTGATAACGCACTATATAATTTAAACTATGTAGCTATGTGGCAGTTGAATGCCGGGCACAACCAGCATCGACAGCCCCGCTCGGCTCATTTTTCCCTTACCCCTTGCCAACTGTATAGGACCAAAGACGACTGGATTTACCTAATGTGTAATAAGGAAAAATTCTGGACAGAACTATGTAAGGCTATAGAGCACCCTGAGTTAACCACTGACTCCAGATTTTTGGATTTCAAAACACGCCTAAAAAATCGAGATCAACTCACAGAAATACTGGATATGATTCTCAGTAAGAAGACGACTAACCAGTGGCTTAAACTATTTTCGAGTCGCGTTCCTGCAGCTCCTATTTATGACGTGGAGCAAGCATTGACCAACCCATTTGTCACAGAGAATGGCAAAATACAATCAATGTATGATGACAATGGAAAGCAAATTAAAATTCTCGCACCGCCGATTCGCTGTGACAAAGAAATGCCAGAGTTCAAGCAAGCCCCAACAATGGGGCAGGACAACTTCGACATTCTCTCCCAATTGGGATATTCAGAAACAGAAATTAAGCAGCTGAAGAACAATGGGATTATTTAGTTAATCCTGTACTTCAAAATTTTCAGCCAGAAGCTGTAATCGTAAAGACGGCCATTCACTACTTGGCAGGGAGATGGGAATAACAACCTTGCTCGCATATTCTGCCGGCCCACAGCTTCCCTGATGACGCCCTACCAGGAAACGCAAGCGGGATTCCTGGGCAAAATTACAGCCAACGACAATACTTTCCAGAGGTACAAAAGTGTCGAGCCTGACCTCTTGCAGGGCGCTGCCAACTGAGCCTCTATAGGCCCGCATCAGCCCCCCAACCCCCAGCTTGGTACCACCAAAATAACGGGTAACTATAGCTCCGACATTACCGATACCCTGTTTGAGCAGCAATTCCAGCATAGGACGACCGGCGCTGCCGCCAGGCTCACCATCATCATCCGCTTGCATCACTTCAGGATTGGAAGGATTGCCAATCACCAATGCTGTACAGTGGTGACTGGCATCCGGATATGTTGCACGAACCAGGTCAAGTTGCTGCTGAAATTCCACCTTATCTTCGACCGGCCCCAACCAACAGATAAAGCGGCTTTTCTTTTCTTCGGTCTCACTGACAACGGGAGACGAGGGAATCTGATAGGTCACCGGCAAACTCGTCCCAATGCTGGGTTTTCAGCTTTTCGTAAAGGGGCTGTAGCTTGGTTTGCCACACCTTGTTATCCACTACGCCTACATGCTTACAGCGAATGGTACCCTCGGCATCCACCAGGAAAGTTTCCGGGGCTCCAAAAACCCCCAAGTCGAGGGCCAGGCGCCCTTCCCTGTCTGCAAGGCTGTAAATGTAAGGGTTGTGGAATTTCTCCAGCCACTTGATTGCAGCTTCGTCCTCATCCTTCATGTTGACCCCAACAATAGGGACACCCTGCTCCGCCAAGGCATTCAGGTAGGGGTGTTCCACCCGGCAAGCAACACACCAGGTCGCCCACACATTGAGCAAGTGCGGCCCTTTTGGCAAGTCACTCTTCTGCAACAGTTGATTACTATCGGCAACATTCTCCAGGGAAAATTCCGGCACCGGCTTGTTAAGCAATGCGGAGGGCATTTCTTGCGGATTCAGGGACAGGCCGCGCCAAAAAAGTGCGGCCAATCCTATAAAAATAATCAGAGGCAAGAAAAGTTTTAATCTGGACATACTATCTTCCCCAAATCTACGCAGTAGCTACATTGCCAGCAATCGGCACCTGACGTGCCACTTTGGCTTTACGATAACGTTTATCCGCAACCGCAATACCACCGCCAATCGCCATTAATAAAGCACCGAGCCAGATCCATACTACAAATGCCTTATATTGCAGCCTTACCGCCCAATCGCCGCTGGGATTGCTGCGGTCCAAGGGTTCGCCCAGGGCTACGTATATATCGCGGAACAGGCCAGTGTCGATCGCCGCTTCGGTCATGGTATTGCCGCCAGAGAAATAATTCCGCTTCTGCGGAAGCAGCTCTGCTACAGGCTCACCATTTTTACTAACGTGCAACACCCCTTCAAAGGCACGGTAGTTTGGACCCTGAGCGAGGCGCACCCCATCAAATTTGAAATCGTAGCCAGCCACTTGATGGCTGTCCCCAGCCCCCATGCGCAGGTCATCTTCCACGCTGTATACCGTAGTTAATACAACCCCGAGTACTGCAACAGCCAGGCCAATATGCGCGAGATGCATACCATAATAGCTGGCACGCTGGCGCTTTAATCCAGCAAAGAAAGACTTGGCGTTGCGGGTCTTGGTTACGATATCGGCAAGGCTCGCACAGAATACCCAGGCACCGATAAAGATACCCAGCACTGCCCCCCAATGGTAATGGTCGAAAGCCAACGGCCAAACCAGAGCGATAACCAATGCTGCCAAAAACGGCAAACGCCAAATATTCAATAACTTGTCCCAACGGCTGTCTTTCCAGTTGGCGTGCACTCCCATACCCAGCAGCAGGCACAACACAACCATTATCGGCACAAAGAACAGATTGAAGAACGGCGGTCCCACACTGATCTTGCCGAGGTTCAAGGCATCTGCAACCAATGGATACAAAGTACCAGTCAGCACCACCGCCATAATGAGGATCAGCAAAATATTATTGCCGAGCAGGAAAGTCTCCAGGGAGCGGAAAGAGAATACACTGCGAGCACTGACTGAAGGCGCGCGCAAAGCAAACAGCAACAGGGAAAACCCGACAACCAGCGCCAGGAAGCCAAGGATAAAACTGCCCCGCAGGGGATCGGTAGCAAAAGCATGTACTGAGGTAATCACTCCGGAACGTACCAGGAAGGTACCTAGTAAGCTCAGGCTGAAGGCGAATATCGCCAACAAAATAGTCCAGCTCTTAAACAGACCACGTTTCTCTGTTACCGCCAGTGAGTGCATCAGTGCAGTGCCAACAAGCCATGGCATCAAGGAAGCATTTTCCACCGGGTCCCAGAACCACCAGCCACCCCAGCCGAGTTCATAATAAGCCCACCAACTACCCAGGGCGATACCCAGGGTGAGGAAAGCCCAGGCCACGACCGTCCAGGGCCTGGCCCAGCGCGCCCACACTGCATCCAGTTGGCCACCGAGCAGGGCTGCAATAGCGAATGCAAAAGCCACAGAGAACCCCACATAACCCATATACAGTAGAGGCGGATGGAAAATCATTCCCGGGTCTTGCAACAGTGGATTCAGATCTGAACCTTCCATCGGCGGGAAAGGCAGGGTTCTATCGAATGGATTCGAAGTTAAAAGGATAAAGAGGAAGAAACCGATCAGCACCATGCCCATTACAGACAGCACCCGTGCCGACAGCTCCGGTGGCAACTGCCGGCCGAACATGGCAACCGCAGCTGCCCAACCAGCCTGAATCAAAAGCCACAGAAGTATGGAGCCCTCATGCCCTCCCCAAACTGCCGTCACTTTGTAGTAAACAGGCAGAATGCTATTGGAGTTCTTTGCGACGTAATTAACTGTGAAATCACTCTGTACAAAGGCAATCGTCAAGCAAGTAAAAGAGATCAATACAAAGACGAATACGCCCATGGCGAGGGGTTTACCGGCCTCCATCCATAAGGGCCGAGCGGTATAGCTGCCAGCAATAGGCAGGACAGATAAGGCAATAGCAAGCAGCAATCCCGCTACCAGTGCAAAATGGCCCAACTCAGGGATCATATTTTTGCTCCATCAGCACAGCTTTCGTGAGAAACCATAGACTCAGCCACCTCTGGTGGCGTATAGGTTTCATCGTGCTTGGCCAGGACCTGGTCTGCACGCATGGTGCCGTCCTGCATCAGGCGCCCGGAAATTACTGCAGCTTCACCCTCAGCAAACAAATCCGGCAGTATCTTGTCGAATACCACGGCCAGTTCGGCTTCACCGTCAGTGATAACAAACCGCACATCCAGGCTATCTTCAGCGCGCTGCACACTGCCTGGCACTACGCAACCGCCTGCGCGAATGCGCTTTTCAAAAGGGACCTCTCCAGCCGCAAAAGCACTGGGCGCGTAGAAATAATCCATATTTTCACGCATCGCATAGGTCACAAAACCCACGGCGACACTAGACAAGGTGACCAGGACAAGTACCAGGATCAGACGTTGCTTGCGTACAGGATGCATTGTCTTAGTTAAACTCCATATATTTAAGTTTTGATCTTGTTAGCTGGGCAGCGGTCACAACCGGGCAAACATCTAAATCTAAACCTGTGAGCCGGCACAGCCTATGCGGGCTCCTTTACAGCTTGCCTCGCTGCTTTCACCTTTTGGCGCCGCTGGCTAATCCGTTGCTGATGTTGCAGTTCCCGCTGCAGACGGCGGCGGGCAAGTCGGGGATAAAGAGCCATGGCAGCCAGTGCTGCAAAAGTAACGGCGTAAGAGATCCACACGAAGATACCGTGACCGTCCATCGCCAGGAAATCTGCAAAACTGGAAAACTGGAACTCCACGTTATTTTCCTCCCGCTAATTCCTGTTGTGCCCACTGGGTGCGAACCTCCCGGCGCAATAACAGAGCGCGAGTATGGGTCAGCAGGATCCAGGCGTACATACAGTAAAAGCCGATGATCATGGTCAGCAATGGGTAGAACATACTCGGATCGATGCTGCTGGATTCTGTAAGGCGGATGGTGGCAGGCTGGTGCAGAGTGAACCACCAGTCTACCGATTTGTAGATAATCGGAATATTCACCGTGCCTACCAGGGCAAGGAGTGCGCTGGCTTTATCGGCCACTTGCTCACGGCCGACAGCTTGCGACAAGGCCATCACACCGATATACAGGAATAACAGAATCAACATGGAGGTTATACGAGCATCCCATACCCAGTAAGTGCCCCAGGTAGGCTTGCCCCAAACAGCACCGGTGAAAAGGGAAATAAAAGTTAGCACCGCACCGATAGGCGCTGCGGCCCGCATCACCGCAAAGGAAAGCTTCATCTTCCAGATAAGGCCGATAGCCCCACTGATCGCCATAATGTAGTAGCCGGCCAGGGCCAGGAAAGCAGCTGGCACATGAATAAAAATAATGCGATAGCTATTGCCCTGCTTGGCATCTTCCGGCGCAAAACCAAGTCCCCAAACAGTACCCACTGACAACAATACAACACTTGCCAGTGCCAGCCAGGGAAGCCACACATTGGTCTTCTGATAAAACCAACGCGGCGAACCTAAACGGTGAAACCATTGCCAAGCCAAGAAGACCTCCGAATCAATTATCCAGGCTGATACGTATCGCCCCGGCAGCAGCGAGCGGAGCAAGGGCTGCAGCGGCGGCCAGCAGAGCGGCCAAAATCGCCAGCTGTGCGCTGTAGGCATAGCCATCAATAGCCGCCTGCACCGCGCCGGTGCCGAAGATTAGCACGGGCACATACAAGGGCATAACAATTAGCGCCAGCAGCAGACCGGGGCGACGCAGAGCTACTGTGAGCGCCGCGCCTATTGCGCCTATCAAACTGAGGCTTGCCGTCCCTAGGAACAGCGAAATAAATAAGCAGAGATATCCCTCGACGGGGAGATTCAGCATCAATGCCAACAACGGCGATAAAAGCGCTAGTGGCAACCCGGTAGCAACCCAGTGCACCAATGACTTTGCCAATACGGCAAAATATAGAGGTTGCGGCAACAGGGTTAACTGCTCCAGGGTTCCGTCCTCAAAGTCTCCGCGGAACAGGCTCTCCTGGGAGAGCATGGTGGCGAGTAGAGCCATCACCCAGATCATTCCGGGGGCCATTTTTTCCAATAGATCGGGCCCCGGTCCTACTCCAAGGGGTAGAAGCGCGAGCACTGTGACAAAAAACAGCAAGGGGTTAGCAATATCTGCCCGCTTACGCAGGGCCAGTAGCATTTCAATCCGGAAGAGTGCAACAAAACCGGGGCTTGTACGGGCTTCACTCACCGGGGATTGGACATCAACTGAAGACATGCTCTCCCCCGATATCTGTAAAAGACTCATCGACTACAAAGTCAGACAGATCGATAAAATCGAGCCCAGGTAAGGCCAGTGGTTGATGAGAGGTCAGGAGTATGGAACCACCCTTATCCATATGCGCAGACATCTGCTTTTCCAGCGCAGCCACCCCGACAACATCCAGGGCAGTCAAGGGCTCATCAAGGACCCACAAACGTGGCGCCCGCGGCAAGAACATCCGGGCCAGGGCTACTCGGCGGTTTTGCCCGGCAGACAGGCTATGGCACAAACTGTGCTCAAAACCGAACAAATCCACCCTATCAAGAGCCTGCAGAGCAGACTCATTATCTGCCCCATACCAGGTGAGGTTTTCCAAGGGAGTTAATCCAGCCCGTACCCCACCCCGATGGCCGATATATAGTAGGGACTCACGCATTCCCCGCAAAGCCTCAGGGAAAGGATTGCCGCGCCAGAGGATCTCTCCGCTAAAATCACTGGAACTGCCAATTAAGGTGCGCAACAGTGTGGTTTTACCCGCCCCATTGGCACCTTTAACCTGGATCGCAGCCCCGCTTGGGAGTGAGAAATCAAGGCCCTCAAACAAGCGACGACCATCCCTTTCACAGGCGAGGTCGCGTACTTGCAATACAACTGGGGACTTGGAAGTCACAGACATTGCTTGGATAAAACCGCTCTGACGAAAATCTGAACGGCATTATACCGGCACTTGCGCCAAATGCATGGTATTCAACGCAACCTATCTCACATGCCCTTGATTTCAAGCAAGGCAAAGCCAGAAATCGGGGCAGTATTTGTACGCTGGTATTGGCCCGAGAGCCTGGCTCTGATACTTTTCGCACTGTCGTGAGGCGGCGCCAAGTGCCGTATGCCCAGGTGAACCAGGGCTGAAACTCTGTGGTCGACATCAACAAAAACTTCGATGTGACCCGGTGGCTACACCGGACCAGTTTGTAAGGATGCACAATAATGACTAGCCCTGCTGCTGAAGCCAGCCGCTGGCTCAATGCCAGTGACTTGACCGGCGAAGATATCCTGATTAACCGCCAGCCCTTCCCATTCTTTGTAGCCCAGAAAGTTTTGAACGAAAACATGATGTCTTCATTTATTGAAGACTTTCCGCGCCTTAAAGGCGCTGGCTACCTCCCCCATGAAAAGGAGGAATGCGGGACTTCCATTAATACCTTGATCACCCAGTTTACCGATCCGGAATTTGCCAATGCCATCGGTGACAACCTGGGCATTGAACAGCTCTCCCAATACCCAACTTATGTCTCCATCAGCCGCACCTTGAAAAAGCGACACGGCAGGATTCATACCGACGGTAAATCCAAAATCGCTACCGCCCTGCTCTACCTCAACCCTGAGTGGACCGTGGATGGCAACGGCTGCCTACGTTTCCTTAAGCGCATAGATGACTTCGAAGATACTGTTGCGCCTGAAGTCTCTCCTGTCTACGGCACCCTTGCTGCCTTTAAGCGCGCGGATAATTCGTTCCACGGCCATTTGCCTTTTGAGGGGCAGCGAATGGTCATCCAGGTAGCCTGGCTGGTAAGTGCTGCTGACAAAGAACGTAAAGCCAAGCGCGGCAAGTTATCCCATAAGCTAAAGCAACTGTTGGGCTGGTTTGGCGGCAAGCAAAGTAAAGGGGATGAAGGAACAGCTACACAAATGTAGTTAAATGCCAAAGGTGCGGCTCCTGGGCCGCCTTTGCTTGCAATTCCTTATAGAGCGCTCATTCCTGCTTAAAAGCGCATAGAGAACCACTACTTAGTTACAAAGTCATTAGCGGCAAAACTCTACGTAGTAATAGAGAAATTCTGAGCGCTGGACGTCAGCATTTAATTGCATCAGCGATAATTGGGGCGTTATTGATAGATTTTCCCATCAACTAGTTATCAGCTAATTTCAATGGAAATTAATCCGTGGGAAATTTATTAGCAATGAATAAAGCAGTAAATAAATGGATGTAATTAGTTCTCAAATTGTACGGGGCTCTAGTGGCAACCCCGTACAACCCTAAAATAATTGGTAACTTAAATCCCTTTTGAGTATTTAGTTTTCAAAATCATAATCCATTAACTCCCGCCTCAAGCGTATCTCCTCCAGTTTATCCTCCACCATCCTGCGCGCGTCACGCGGCGGCTGGGAAGTAGCCTGCTTTAGTACTTCATTAGCAATTTGTGGAATATCCACACTGTCAAAATCCATGTACTTTTCGTTAACGTTACCGCTCATACGAAACTCCATAATCTTGATTCGCGAAAGCAGAAATATCCTTATTGCACCTTGGGTGCCACTGCAGATTAGCGATGCTAAACAATCATGGTCAAGCAAAAATTTACACCTAAACAATGACAAATTGACTTCAATCAGATTCCGCTTTTCAGCACGCAAAAATGTCCGCCAAATTGCGTTTTTCAAACACAAAACCAACGATGGCACAGCAAATAATTATGAAAAAATTTCGAAAACCGCACAGATAGGAAACAGCGGGTAATGCGGTAACTAGAGCTTCTGCCTGTTACCTAGAGTGACAGGTCTACTCGCGAGTATCGGCGAATAATGAAACTAAGCAGATAGACGTTGAGGGTGCAGGATGACATGACATTTGCCGGCATACCGGATAGAATGGCCGCCCTTCGCACCCATAGCCAGATACAAAGTTCGGTTAAAGTGCCTGCCCCCGTCGGTTAACAGGATAAACCACGGACCTCCTAAGTCCGGACTGGTGGTTCGAGTCCACCCGGGGGCGCCATCTCTATCCCCCTTATGCTATAGAAAAGCGCTACAGAGGGAACGCCTTGGCTGAGTGCATAAACAGCGCCATGAAGAGGCCCGCCAGTAGCACCGCACCCCAAAACAGCCTGGCAGAACGATTAATGTTCCGTCCACGCTTCACACCATCCCTAACAGACTTCCCCATAGCACAACTCCATTTGACTACTTGATTACCCGGCGATGATCGCAGCTCCAACTCTAGCCGGTTTGAAAACTTACCAATAGCCTATACCCCGCCAGAGGTAAGCTTCAAGACCAGAATAGACGAAACCCGGCCGAAGCCGGGTATCATCCAACGCAGTGGGCTACTGCTTCTGTTTTTGCTTCTGCATATTGTTGCTGCCGTTGGTACCACTGTTATTGCCATCGGTACCCATGTTATTGCCGCCACCCTGCATGTTCATCATTTGCTTCGCCTGGTCCTTACCGTGGTGGCGCCCCATCTTGTGCCACTCATCCTTAAACTTGGCCCAGAAGGACTCTTTTGGCGCGTTGGCACAGGCGGTGATAATCATTGGTGTCACCTTTTCGGTGCCCTCGATATCCAACATATCACCCTCTTCCTTACCGCGCTTTGAATAAGCCGCAGCCCAATAGACTGCTTTAGGCTTAAACTCATCATCAATGGCCAGGAAATCTGCACAAGTCCAGTCCTTCGCCGGCTTCTTGGGATGAGAATCCGCAAGGGCAGCAGAAGCAGCAAGACTGGCAATTACCAAAGGAAGGATGTACTGCTTGCTTTTCACAATAAGATCTCCAAAGTTTCCAGGGCTATCAGCCTGTAAATCAATTGCAGGTAATGTGCTATCCGCTCGCTTCCCAGGAGCTGGCAGGTTGAGACTAGCTATTCATGCCTAAATACACTGAAAGCAATGGGCAACTGGTAAAGCCCGTCTCTACACCACACCTTTTACAGCGGAAACTCTAGCCAGGACACCTCTTTAAAGACTGTCTGGCCCATTGAAAGAATAGACGCATTTTTCATTTTTTGGCGCGAGATCCAAAAAAATGCTAAGCAGCCGTTGATATCACTTCTTGTGAAGCCAGAAGCTCCAGTTTTAATCCTCCAGCAGAAAGTAAAGTAAGCAAGACCAGTGGAACAGACAAAGTCACCCCACTGATAATGCCAAGAGGGGGCCAATGAAGGCAAACATTAGGAAGTGGAGGCGATAATAACCACAACAAAATACTTGCCTTCTCTACACTGAAGAATAATTAGTCAGCACGAAACTATTCCGTAGCACCATTAACAGCGTTAGCAGCTTCCCAAGTCTGCCTATTACTGCTCTTCCCTAATAAAGAAATACCCATCCAGATAAACCAGCCTATTTGAGTGACACCAAAAATTTCCGTGAGAATATCAGCAGGGTAAACGGTCGCAATTCCAGCGACTCCTACTATCACTCCAAGGTAATTTAATGGGCGGGAGAAAACCCTTGCTTGCAACGCAACCACGCTAATCAGCAAGACCCAAAGCCCACCAACCAACTCATTCCCTCCACCAAGGCTCTCAACCAACAGGTATATAACACCCCAAGCTTCAAAAGCTTTTTCTACATTGACTTCGGAGAGCCCCAAGGCATAAGCAAGCCCAATATTCGCAATCATACCGCTAGCAATCAAAAGACCAACCCAGATTGCCCCAAATAAGGAAGCTAGAGCTGTGATCCTCCTGCCTCTATTCCTGAGCTTTTCATAAAGGCAAACCACCAAACACCCCAAAAAGACAGCAAACACCAGGTACATTAATATATAAACACTACTAAATAGCAGTTGATTTTCTGCTAGAAATGCCATCTTTTCTGTAGGACTTCCACCCGATGGAAAGGCCCAAAAAAATCCAAAAAATAAAAAAGCGGCAATATAGATTAGCCCCATACATATTGATGAAACTCCGGCAACCCTGTCCATACTGTTATCCTTTATTCTTCCACTAAACCAGGAAATTACTTCCCTACCTAAAAGGCTCTCACCCCATAAGAAGCACTTTAATTATGCAACCTATAGACACGTTCTCGACAACACCCCAACTTACCACAAGGTCAAGTAGTCGCAGAACTTATCACCCAAGGCAACGAAGCGCAGTAGTATTGCGGTACAAGTAGATAGTTATGCCAAGATATTTAGAATCACGGTCCCAAGATCTTAAACAACTATGACCAGTGCGCTTTTAATTAATCAATCTGGCTGCGAGGCACAGAATACCTAGACATATTAATCAGACGAGAGAATATAAAACAAAAAAATTCAAAAAGAGAGATTGCCTATAAAAGGGTAAGCAATAATTTAGAATAAGCAGAACTCAATCAAAAATTGCCCCTTCAAAAGTCAATATAAATTGCCAAGTGAAGGGACATCTCACTATTTACTTCACTGATCGAGCCCATACTTCCTGGCGATAGCCATGAACTGCCGCCTATATACGCTTCGGGCTGGCTGATATGGAGGTAACCACTCAGTCGGCCCCTTACCACCCTTACGTTGATTGTGGCCATCATCCACCAGCCAAAGATTAGCTGGATCTTCGGCAAATGCCCTACGCTGCTCTCGACTCCAAGTGGAGCCACCATGTTTATGGGCCCAGGAAAGCGGTACTATATGCTCTACATCCAAGTCCGATGCCTTTTCAAAAAACTGCCCTGTATATGGGTCTATCCATAAACCGGACACCACTGTACAACCTTTTTCATTGCTAAAAACTACCGGAGCCAATGAAAGCCTTATCAAAAGCTCTTGGCGAGTATTCTGGCAATCTCCATCCACATCAGCCCAACCAGGCAACCACTCACTACGATTGTAAGACTGAGGCGCAACCTCATAACATCCGCTTACTGAGAGCAAGGAAATCAATAACAAAGACTTAAGTCGCATAAAACTAAACTGCGGCAAATTACTACTAGGCAGGTATTTTGGTTGCCCCCTGGAGTTGAGTCAATAAAGCATTCAATTATCCAAGATGGAAATGCCAATAGTATTACACCGGACAAAGCGAGGGGAGCTTACTGCTTATGGGTTTCGATCAATTTCCCGCGACAGGAGAGAAGAAGGCATTTCGCAATAAGGAACAAATACTGGATAGTACTTGAGAATTTTATAGAAGCCGCCTGTCGGAGCGGCGTCCTCTTTGAAAACGATAATTACTTATGGTCGACTAGGCAACTTAAGTAACCTCAGCCTGGTAGTAGGAGGGTTTCATAAAGGCACTCATATACTGCAGCAGTATTGACTAAAAAGCCCTCTAACTCTCGTGATTGCTAGCTTTCCGGGGAATCTCTGTCTAAGAAAACTACCCTTTATTACTCATTTTTGCTCTATATAGATCAATAATTTAGGAGCAAATCTTAGACATTTTTTGGGGCGCCAATCCCTGCTGTATATTTATACAAATGCACTCATTTTAACCTACTGAGGGCTTTGCAAAGTATGAAATCTATCGGAATCTAATTAGTACAATCAGATTAAGTTGTCACTTTAGGCAAATCACCCCATTTAGTGGTGTAGGCAGGCGACGTATAAGCCTGCCGCATCTTCCATTTCTTCTGGATACCTTCAGCCCCGAGAAACAGAGTCCCCCGGCCAAACTTGTGGTTGATACTATCAATAGTCTCACTTGGCTTTGCAGATTGATCTGGCGTGACTAGATCATCCCGACCTAGCCTTTCTCAACAGCTTCACAGTTACCTACAGGTCACCAATTGAGAATGGAGTTCTGCTCATTCAAACTCTAATTGAAATAATGCAGTTCATACGGCAAAGTGCGCTGCCAGATTGCCTTGAAGTTGATAGTGATTACTATTACGCAAGCATTAGATTTGCACACTTAATTAATTAGGAAACCTATGAAAAAGCCTACGCTGCTAACCTCACTGCTTATAATGCTGGCATCAATCCCAGCACATTCCGCACAAACAATTGGAACCATCAGCTACTACTATTCAACCGCTAATGGAGCCGTTGCACTTAAATTGAAAGAAGGGTTTAGCGACGAAGCAAAAGCTGAATGCCCAACAAATAATGGCTACGCAGGCATAAGTAGTGACGATGACCCAATTTTGAAATCTACACTGCTATCCGCCGCTATAGCGGAGAAAGAAGTAAGGCTGAATGTTGAAGGTTGTCAAAGCTCCTGGATAAAAATCAACGCAGTCTACGTAAACATCTAGTTAAAAAACCTTAGCAGCAATGGCAGCCCACCCCAAATAACTGCCACTGCTCTTGGCATAAAACTCCTAAAGCGCTGCTTCCGGTAACAACTCAAGCCATCACCTGAAGCAAGTCCCACCACCAAGTGGTATAGGCAGGCGATGTATAAGCCTGCCGCATCTTTCATTTCTTCTGGATGCCTTCAGCCCCCAGGAAAGGAGTGCCCCGACCAAACTTGCAGTTGATGCTATCACTGGCTTGCATAGTCTCCCTGGCCCTTGCCGATTGACCTGGCGTGAACAGATCACCCTACCCTAGCGCGCTCGGAATAATCTCGACGAGCCTCACTCCTGCTTTCATATAGCGGCACTTTTATACCGTTGCGGTTATCGGAGATTTCCGGCTTATGCTTGCCCAGCGTGATTATCAGCTCGCCCAAGACAGCCCACAAACGGTGGTGCTGGACTCGATATTACTCTGCCTACCGTCAAGAGAAAGTAGGTGGCGGACGGTATTGGATTGAATTATCGACAGGTCGCGTAGGCCGTGCAACTTAACTAAATCGACTCTGACGAAGCCGCTTTAGTTAAGCCAATCTTGTCCGGGCTGTTGCACTAGAACAGCTAACAAATACGGGGTAATTCCATACTAAAGAAGATAAAAACAAGAAGTAGGAAATATTTATGAACATGACGCCTTTACTCACCAGGTAATAATTTTCTAAAAAGCAAACCAAGTCAGTAAAAATACATGATGCAGATGCGAGCGAGATAAACACTGAAAAGATAAAAGGCGCCGCTGTGACTCAAAGCAACGGCAGCAAGTTAAATTCGCAACTGCAATCCATTCAATTGAGCGAACCAAACCCGCGCAACTTTGTCAGTAGAGGAAATGCCAACAGACAAGAAGAGCCACAATAAGGGGCAACCCATAGAAGCGTTTAAACTGCATGAACATACCAAGTTGTATTTACGCTCACCTTAGATCGAACGATTCACCGGCTATAAGCACAGCAGCATTACCGGGTAGCCAATGAAAAGATATCTCTCCATAGCAGCACTCAATAGGTCCTGGCGCTATCGGTTGGGGCAGCCAGAAAATAAAAGCTTGAATAGAGAATTAACCAGATAGTGCCGCTTTAAATAGTTGAGGCCCATCTGACAAACGAATATCTATACAGTCAGCATAATAATTGCCGAAAAGATAACGGAGAGTTAAGCAGTACACAGAAATAAAAAAGCCCGGCATAAACCGGGCTTTTAGTAGATGGCGGTGAGGGAGGGATTCGAACCCTCGATGCCTTTCGACATACACACTTTCCAGGCGTGCTCCTTCGACCACTCGGACACCTCACCAAATTGTCACCCTCTGGGAGGGCAATCCGCCTTTCAGCGGGGATCTCTCTTTAGCGAAATCTTCAAGAAAATCAGGAAGATAGCTGCTGTGTCGTCGAGAGAGCGCGCACTTTACCCAAATGTTTCCTGATGTGCAAGTACTATTGTGCATTCCATTGGGAAAAATATGTATCCACCTGTAAATCCGGTGCCTGGCGGGGAGCTTTATCCGGGGTCCCACAGTAAATAAAACCATCTATACGCTCATTTTCCGCAAGGCCGAGCCCCTCAGCAACCACCGGGTTACTGGCCAGGGGGCCAGTACGCCAGTAGGCGCCAACACCCTCTGCGAAGGCAGCGGTGAGCATAGCCTGTACGGCGCCGGCAGTAGACATATGCTGCTCCATGTGAGGTACCTTGGGATGCTCCTGTAGACGGGTGATAGCCACAATGATCAAAGGCGCTCGCAGCGGCATAGCCAATGTACGCTTGCGCTGGGCTTCCACTAGTGGAGCGCCTTCAGCTTGTTCAGCCGCCTGCAGGAATAGCTCCCCCAATCGATTACGCTCCTGGCCCTCTATTAGCAGGAAGCGCCAGGGGCGCAAACAGGCGTGGTCCGCCGCGCGAAGGGCGGCGCGAAAGATGTTCTGGCGCTGCTGTTCATTGGGAGCTGGCTCAATAAGCTTTCCCGTTGAGACTCTGTTATGCAAGGCGGTCAGGGCATCCATCGTTTTCTCCAGTTGAAGTCTGAGCGCGGAGTGTACCCTAACCAGCCTACGTAGCGCATACGTGCGCCCCGTATTAAAACCCAGTATAAATATCGGTTTTTTAGCAATCTGGCTTTTGGAGGAGTACACTTCGCCCAGTAAATCGATGCACTGCGAGTAAAAGCCAGGGATATTGAAACCGGTTACGGGCCGCTCGCTATATGTATAATTCCGCTAAACGGACAAAAAGATAACCACAGATGCAGGACAAGCTTGAGGGGAACACAGAGCGGGGCATTAGCCCCCATTACTCTACCTATTTCCGCACCTTAATTTGTTTTGCGGCTACGGGCACCCTGGCAAATACTGTCGATTGGTCTTCTCCATGGCAACTGGACAAGCTGATTACAATTGGCATAGCAGTATTACTACTCGCTTACTGCGGCTTTGCCCAATTCCTGCTTTATAAGTCCCGCGATAAAAAAGCCTATAAAACCCGGCGCTGTCTATCCTTTATCGATACCATATTTGTTGGTATCACTATCGCATTAGCCAATTTCAGCATGTTGCCATCATTGCTGTTTGTCACTGTGGTGCAGCTCAATGCCCTGACTCAGGGCGGTGGCAGAAAGTGGTTTGAACACAACACAGGCCTTCTCGTCGGTGTTGTAGTTGGCTACCTGATACACAGACCGGCACTGTTGATTAATGCCGACCTCACTATTAGCACCGTGAGTTTAATAGGCATCCTCGCCTATCTATGTGCCTATGCATTTTTTACCCACCGACAAATCAGCCAGCTCAAGGAGGCCAATCATGCCCTCACCACCGAGCAACGTGTAAGTAAGGTACGCTCCTATAAACTCTCCAAATATCTGCCGCAGCGCCTATGGCGTTCTATTACTACTGGTGATGAAGAGGCCCTGACTACACAGCGTAAGCTGTTGACAGTTTTCTTTTCAGACATCAAGGATTTCAGCCAGCTTACCGAGGAGCTGGAGGCTGAAACCTTTACTCTATTGCTCAATAACTACCTTTCAGAAATGGCACGTATCGCCGGCCAATACGGCGGCACCATCGATAAATTTATCGGTGATGCGGTTATGGTGGTATTTGGGGATGATGAAAGCAAGGGCCCCAAATCTGATGCTCTGCGCTGTGTCGCTATGGCCTTGGCCATGCGCAAGCGGGTTCGTGAGATGAAGCAGGAGTGGTACAACAAGGGGATCTCCCGCCCCTTGCAAGTGCGAATGGGAATTAATACAGGTTACTGTACTGTTGGAATCTTTGGCACAGCCAACTACCAGTCCTATACCGTAATGGGCACCCATGTGAACTTGGCTTCACGCCTTGAGGGTGCGGCCCAGCCAGGGGAAATCCTGATCAGCCATGAGACCTGGGCAATGATCAAGCACACAGTTATGTGCCGTGATAAAGGCCATATCACTGTTAAAGGCATCAGCACCCCGGTTAAGGTTTACCAGGTGACAGACCTGCGTAAAAACCTCGGTGGTCAACAAAGCTACCTGGAAGAACACGCCCCGGGTTTCTCTATGCACCTGGATCTGGATAAGATACGTAATTATGACAAGGGCAAGGTGCTGCAATCCCTGGAGAAAGCCACCTCAAGCCTCAAAAGCAAGGTCATTATCTAGCTCGCCCGGTTTCTGCCAATTAGCTTTACATAGTGGTATGCATACGCACAGCCAGGTTCCCCATAATCCATGCAGTACCTACCACAATGATCAGCAGAATCAGGGTTGAAAAAAGAACCAAGGCCAGGTTGTCCCGTCCTTCTTTTTGTGTTGTAACATTCAAGAAGCACTTAAGTTGCACTGCCAGTTGCGCTACCCCAAGCAAACCAACCAAAATAAGTACGCTTTTATTTTCCCGCCCCACTGCCAAAACTGCCCAGAATGCCGCAATGGTAAGCACTACCGACAGAACATAACCGGTTAGGTAGGTACGTAAATGGGCCGCGTAACCGGATTTATTAGCCATATACCCATCCGCCAAAATAGACAACCGAGAAAATCCCGATCCAGATCAAGTCCAGAAAGTGCCAGAAAAGGGCCAGGCGCAGGAAGCGCAACTTGATAATATCCAGCATACCCACTTTGCATATCTGCACAATCAACACCAGCATCCATAAACAGCCGAAGCTGACATGTAAGCCGTGTAAGGGCACCAGGCCAAAGAAAGCTGATAAATAGCCACTGCGCTGGGGCACACCACCCTGTGCCGCCATTTGCGAAAAATCGTAGAGCTCCAATGTCAGGAAGCCCAACCCTAAAATTAGGGTTACCACCACCCAGAACAGAAAGCTCGCCTGGCTGCGTTGGTGCTTCATGGTGACAGTTGCAATGCCCACGGTAAGGCTACTGGTAAGCAGCAACATGGTTTGCGCGAATAAACTGCCAAAATCGAATAATTCCCTAGGTCCAGGACCACCTGCGGTAGCCCCAATCATGGTGATATAGATGGCGAAGACCACCCCAAAGAAAATGAGGTCGCTCATCATAAAAACCCAGAACCCAAAGATCACCATATCCGGGTCTTTGTGAATCGCCCCAGGCACCTGGCCTGGGTTTACACTGGGGTTACTGGTCGAAGGGGTTCCGTTCATTTGTCAGCCTAGTGCTCCAACTTGGCGTACCCAACATTGGCAGGGGTATTTTCCAAATCCCTGCCAACCGCCCTGCTCTTCTTCACCTGCTCCAGCCACTTTTCCGTGTCTTCCTGCACCTGGCTTGCTGGGATTACCCGTTCACTGTCCCAACGGAAAGTGGAGGCTATTACTGCAACAATAATGGCCACAGCGGATATCAGTGCCAGCCACCAGATATACCAAACCAGCGCAAACATGAGGATGCCGCTCAACACACAGAGGATAAAACCCAGCGGATTATTTTTTGGCACTTCGATATCACGGTAGACTTTTGGCGCCAGATAAGCGCGCCCCTGTTCCTTGGCCTCGGTAAACTCGTCCCGATCAGTGACCCTCGGCAGTTCGGCAAAGTTGTAAGAAGGCGCTGGAGCAGGAATTGACCACTCCAGAGACCGGCCATCCCACGGGTCCCCCACTGGAACACGGTTTTTATCCCTGTCTCTCAGGCTGACTACCAATTGCACCACCAAGCTGATTAATGCGCACAAAACCACCATGGCTCCAACAAATGCAACCAGCATGTAGGGTTTGAAAGTTAGGTCCATATAACTGAAGGAACGCCTTGGCATTCCCAACAGGCCAGCACCATATAGTGGGAAAAACGTCAGCATAAAACCGAGAACCCAAAGGAATGCCGACCAGCGCCCAAGCTTGTCATTGAGACGAAAACCAAAAGCCTTGGGGAACCAATAGTTGTATCCGGCGAGCAACCCAAACAGCACGCCCGGAATTAAAACATTGTGGAAGTGCGCCACCAGGAACAAGGTATTGTGTACCTGGAAATCCACGGTGGGATTAGCCAGGATCACACCGGATAGACCACCAATTACAAATAAAATCAAAAACCCGATGGAGTAAATCATCGGCGTGGTAAAACGGATTCGTCCCCGGTACATGGTCGCCATCCAATCGTAGACCTTCACTCCGGTAGGAACTGCAATCAACATGGTGGCAATACCAAACACAATATTAATTGTGGGGCTCTGACCCATGGTAAAGAAGTGATGCAGCCATACAGTAAAGCTCAACACACCAATACTCATAGTGGCGATCACCAGAGACTTGTAGCCATACAAGCGCTTTGCAGAAAAGGTAGAGAAAACTTCGGAAAATATGCCGTAGGCCGGTAGCACTAACAAATAAACTTCCGGGTGCCCGAACAGCCAAAACAGGTTGGCATAGTTCATCATATTTCCACCGAGATCATTGGTGAAAAAGTGGAAATCCAGGTATCTATCGAAACCCAGCATCAACGCCGCCACACTTAAGGGTGGCATGGCAAATATCATCAAAATAGAGGAGCAAAGTACCGTCCAGCAAAACATCGGCATACGGAAGAATTTCATTCCAGCAGCGCGACATTTGATGATTGTAACGGTGAAATTAATACCCGTGAGGGTGGTACCGGCACCCGAGAACACAATGGCCCATATCCAATAATCGGGCCCGACACCTGGATTAAAATCCCCTCCGGTATAAGGTGGATAAGCAGACCAACCGCCAGTGGAAAATTCCCCTACCACCAGGGAAACCATTAATAAAATTCCAGATGCAACCGTAACTGCCAGGCTGATTTGATTGAGAACAGGGAAAGCAACATCCCGTGCACCAATCTGTAATGGCATCGCATAGTTAACCAACCCAACCACAAAAGGTACGGCAACAAAAAATATCATGATGGTGCCGTGGGTACTGAATAGCTGGGCAAAGTGATCGGCGTAGAGAAAACCATCTGGCGCGGCAGCCTGCTGCGCCCGCATTACCATTCCTTCCAGCAGCCCCCTGGTCATCATTACCAGTGCAAACACTATGTACATGATGCCAATTCTTTTGTGATCAGTACTGGTAAGCCATTCGGACCAGAGGGTGCCCCATACCCGGAACCAGGTCAGCAAGCCGAGAATTGCGACAGTGGCAATAATCACGATACTGCCGGCGGTACTGGCGACAAATTCGCTCACCGAGGGATCGGTGATTAATTTACTGAAAACAAGGGAGTCCCAGTTTAGTTTGCCCAACCAACCGTATTCATTCATGGTTGCGCGCCCTCCACTTCCTTATCCCGTCCAAATTTCTCGGTGCCGGGCTGCTCCTCAATACTGAGGGGTTTACCGGAGTGGTAGCGCATCACTATATCCTGGAAGAGACTGGCATCTGGGAGAGTGAAATAAATGGCTTGGGCAGGCATTTGCGCCGTGGCCAGTTCTTTGTGCGCCTCCTCACGGGTGGTACGTGTCGCCAGGCGATGGTAAGTATCCTCATTCAACGGGATACCTGAGGCGCGAACTTGTGCTACCCAAGCCTGAAAATCCTCATCATTCTTAATTAACACATCAAATTTTTGGTCAGTAAAACCTTTCCCGGTAAATTGGGTGTTTTCCCCCTGGGTTTTCCCAAGCTTGGTGGCAATAAAATTCAACTTGGTCGTCATTCCTGGCATGACATAAATTTGTCCCGCCAACGCTGCAATGAGAAAAGACTGCATCACCGTATCACTGGTGAGAGTCATAGATACCGGTGTGTGTACCGGGACAACTAACTCCCCCACCGTGGCAATTTCCAGCTGGGGATAAATAAACAGCCACTTCCAATCGAGCCCCACCACTTCCACCTTAACAGGCGGTACCACTCCTTGAATTTCCTCGTAAGGATCCAGGCTAATCGTGGCACGCCAAAGCATGACCGAGAGCACCAGAATAACCAGGAAAGGCACGCCCCACATCACGACTTCCAGCGGGCCATAGACCTCCCATTTGGGCGTATAAATACCGGTACCTTTTTTGCGTCGGTATTTAAATAAAATAATTGGCACCAAAATAAAAACGGGCAACACAGCCACCATAGTGAGGGCTGTAGCCCAGAAGAAATGGGTTTTCTGCTCATGTGCCACTGGACCCAATGGCATCAGGAAGCTTTCGGATGCAAAGGCGGGATTGGCATTCAGTAAAAACAAAAGAATAACGGGCAGAGCCAATACTGGCCGGGAAAAAAAGTGAGAAAACCACCTAAAAAACTGTATAAAGTTCTGAGAAAACCCCATTGGCGTGTCAACTTTCCAATCCATTGTAAAGCCTACCGACGAAAGGACTCGCTGGCACCCATTTCAGGCTACCGGTTACACTAAAACAGTCGCGAAACCCTAGGATTTATAGCCAAGTACTCCCTGTACTCACCGGGCACTATTATGCGACTTGTCTCACCAGAATAGCTGATTAAAATATTCTTTAACCTCGTGTACTCTCCTGCTGGGCTAAGTTTCTGGCGGACGATTACATTTAATCGGCGATTGAAGAGTTATCACCCTAGAAAACACCATCCTTCATCATTTCCTGAAGAACCGTCTCCACATACTCCAGAGCATCCCCCTCCCGTGGCCGACGAATTTCTCCGTCAATGTAATTCACCAGAAAGGTTTCAGTTTTCAATGACCAATACAGCTCCTCACTAGTGCCCTCATAGAGCCGGGTTTCCACTATGGCAACCTGGGAGTTAGAGATATTCCGGTTCAAATGTTTGAACTCACTTAGCTGTGTTACTAACAGCGTATCGAATTGATAAGCTGCCAGCACTTCGGCGACCTCTTCCATGGATGGGACCTCGTGCCCCGTTGCAAAATCACTCCAGGAGTAGGCCTGTATCTCGTAGCGGCTCAATTCATCAATCCAAACATCTTCAACATGAATTCCAACGATTGGACGAGGTACCGTTGTGTAGGTCAATACCAAAGTTTTCCCCAGAGGGCGTGCACTTATATATGGAGAATGCCAGCTATGAATAACTATGGTTCTCGCAGAATGGCAGCTGTACACACACAGGAAGGCCAGAAGTAAAACTCCTCTAATAACCACTGGCCATCCCCTTAAAACGAAATTCGGCTAGTGAATTGGGTACGCCAAACCGAACCGTAGGCGCCATCCTTATCCTCCCGAGTACCGTAGAGAGCCTCCACACCAAATAACCATTGCGGTGTCGGAGTCCATGTCAGGTTAATACTGCTGTATTGAGTTTCCCGGAATGCAAAGCCAGGCTGAAAGTCGAAATTATCCTGCTGTACCAATCCGTAGGTAGCGACGGTATACAGGCATGGGCTCCACCAATGTTGGTAGCCGATGTACCAGGCAAGTGTTGGAATCGCCTCCAGCCGGTTTTCATAAAAATCATAAGAGGCATCTGCAGGAAAATCGTTCAGGAGCCCCCCATATCCCGCCCCAAAGCTTAAGGAGTATGTAATGAAATCCGGAGCTAAGCGCCCAGGCATATCTATAACACCGCTCAAATTCACTCCCCACCCGGTATCTGAAACAGCGGATTGTGGTTCCCCACTGCCACGTAAATCCCGCACTATAAAACTGCCTTGAAAATTAAAACGGTCCGTCTGGGAGATAACAGCGACTACCGCATCAGGCCAACGAGAAACTTCTACAGCGCCCTCAAACACTCGCTCATCGGGCGCCTCCAAAGCAACTTCCAGAGTAAGTGTTGGGTGATATTTGCGATGCCAACGCACAATAGGATGCCGCAGGGACAGCATTGAATTTGGCCCCTCATAATCCAGGGTGTTTGGCCAGGCATTAAGATTAGTGAATGTGGACCAGTCCTGGCCGATCAGTAAATCACCACCAAGTAGGATATCGCTGACCTGACCATAAGCCTTACGCAACTGTAAAATTGGCTCGGCAATAGTGGTATCCCTGAGGAAATCCATTGTCGTTTCAGTCTTGATCTGCCTCCCCCCCCAGGGCATCTTGGTCTCGAGTTCTAACCTCGAAACCTGCACACTGACATTGGTCTGCCCATCCTCCCCTTCGGCTGCGGTTCTGTCACTGGTGACAATAGCGCTGGTAGTAAATTCAGCGGGACTCACAATTGCACCAGTGTCGTAGTTGGCATCCAGCTCCGCGAAGCCGCCTATCTTGATCCGTAGCTCAGTCCCAGTTACCTGAATTGAGCCTGGCCAGTCTGTTGGTGCTTCGGCGATCGCCGCTTCCAATTCAGAGGGTGAAATTTCGGGAGGATGGTTTTTTATGCGAGGAGGGGGTGAAGGGTCTTGGGGGATTGCGCGCCGCAGCTCCTCCACCTGCTGGCGCAGGGCATCAAGAGCCGCTTTTTGCCGCTGGATTTGTGCCTCCTGCTCTTCCAGCTGGCGCTGCTGATCCTCGATAACACGCAGTAACTGATCCGCCTCAACATATACCTGCGCAATCGAAGGCTGGGCAAAAAGAGCCTGTATGGCAAACACAATCACAGCAGGAAGCGCAGGGGATTGTGTATTGATTTCCATATCTAAGGCTTGACTCCATCTCCCTCGGGCCCGGCCTGCTCAAATTAAAAGTGCTATTTCAGCAGCTGATGCATATTTCCCACAGTTTTATTCAAGAAAGCGTAGTTCAAGACTCTGAAATACTGGTATTGATCCTGTACCAGCCTTTACAAAGCTGGCCAATTGATGGAAATAAAAAGGAGAAAAGCGCCTTTAGCTGGCCCAGCTAGTGCCAGGCCTATAAGAGCTAGAGAAATTATTATTGGCGGGCGAAACGCGGTGGCAGCGGTTTCTCAATACGAGTGGAACGCAATGGGTTAATATCCAGGCCACCACGACGTGTATAGCGGGCACATACCGTCAGCTCAGAAAATTCCGCCAACTGCTGCAGATCGCAGAATATCCGCTCTACGCAGTGCTCATGGAAATCCTGGTGCTCACGGAAAGAAACAATGTAGGCCAGCAGCGCCTCTCTTTTCAGCGCCGGCCCCTTGTACTCCACCATAACCGTGGCCCAGTCCGGCTGGCCAGTAACCGGGCAGTTACTACGCAACAGGTGACTGTAGAGGGTTTCACTGACATCTTCCCCACTTCCTTCCAAAGCGAGTAGCGATTGGGCCGGCTGGTATTGCTCCACGGCAATATCCAGGTCATCCAGGCAAAAACCCTGCGGTCTTTCTACCGCCAGGGCAGCATCTTCCACATCCAGGAGATTCACCTCAACCGCAGCTCCAACAGCTTCGCCCAGGTCCTTTGCCAGGGTATCTTGAACCAATCGCCAAGACTCAAATTTACTCTGATTAAAGGAGTTGAGGTACAGCTTGAACGACTTGGACTCAACCATACAGGGGCTTTCCGCAGGGAAGCTAAATCGCGCTACTGCAACCTGCGGCTTACCCTTCGGGTTCAGCCAGGAGAGCTCAAAGCCCCACCATTCATCCTCACCAAAAAATGGCAGGGCCCCCGCGGACAGGCCCAGCTGCGCGCGGGAGATGGAACGCTGAATTGGGTGCAGCAACTGCGGGTTATAAGTGGATTCGTAAGTGGTTTCCCGACCCAGCGGGAGGTTCTGCCAATCTTCTCTGCTCATAATCAACCTCAATGCCTCAATCGCTTGCCGTGACTCATCAGGTAGAGCCCCCAACTGGCGAGAAGTGCAATAAATACCAAAACCCCAATAAAAGCCCAAGCCACGTTGATATCTGAAACTCCCAGTATCCCATAGCGGAAAGAATTCACCATATAGAGAATCGGGTTGAGCTTTGACAGCCCTTGCCAAAAGGGCGAAAGCAATTCGATAGAGTAGAAAACACCCCCCAAGTATGTGAGCGGGGTCAATACAAAGGTGGGGATAATAGAAATAGCATCAAAGCTATTGGCGTAGATAGCATTAATAAACCCGGCCAAAGAGAAAAGTACTGCGGTCAGGAAAACGATAGCTATGGTAACGCCAACATGCTCAACACTGAGCGATGTAAAAAACATCGCCACCAGGGTGACAATCAAGCCGACAATCAAGCCCCTCGCCACGCCGCCAAGTACATATCCAGCCATTACCGCCCAATTGGGAGTGGGTGATACCAAAAGCTCCTCAATACTGCGCTGAAATTTGGCACTATAAAAAGAGGACACAACATTGGCATAAGAATTGGTAATTACCGACATCATTATCAGACCCGGCACCACAAATTCCATATAGGGATAACCCCCCATATCTCCGATTCGGCTCCCAATGAGAGAACCAAAAATCACAAAATACAATGACATGGTGATTACTGGCGGCACCAGTGTCTGCGGCCATATACGCATAAAGCGACGCACTTCCCGCCGGAAAATTGTGCTGAAGGAGATCCAGGTTAATCTGCTGCTCACTCGTCCACACCCTCCATTTTTTCCTCGGACAACATGGAAATAAACAGCTCCTCGAGGCGGTTGGCACGATTGCGCATACTGGTCACAGTAACGCCTTGGGCTTTAAGCTCAATGAAAACCTCTGTCAGCGACTGCCCCTTCTCGACAGTGATTTCCAGGGAGTGGCTATCCAACAGATGACATTCAAACCCTGAAAGCCCCGGCGCCTTTTCCAGATATTCACTACAGTCGAGAATAAATGTCTCACGATTGAGGGTCTTCAATAAGGACTTGATTGAGGTGTTCTCAACAATCGTACCTTTGTCGATGATCGCAATGTTGCGACACAGGCTTTCTGCCTCCTCCAGATAGTGGGTAGTGAGGATAATAGTGGTGCCCTGCGCATTAATCTGCTCCAGGAAAGCCCACATGGAACGGCGCAGCTCGATATCCACCCCTGCGGTGGGCTCATCGAGAATCAATAATTTGGGTTCGTGGATCAGGGCCCGCGCGATCATCAGGCGGCGCTTCATACCGCCGGACAGCATACGAGCCTGGGTAGCCCGCTTATCCCAAAGTCCGAGTTGCTTGAGGTACTTTTCAGTGCGCTCTTCCGCCAACTTGCGCGGCATCCCATAAAAGCCGCCCTGGGTGGCCACGATATCGAATACTTTCTCGAACTGGCTGAAATTAAATTCCTGCGGTACCACGCCCAATAGACGCTTGGCGGCTGGAAAATCACTATCGATATCAACCCCAAAAATAGAGATGCTCCCGGCGCTCTTGCGCACCAGGGAACAAATAATGCCTATGGTGGTGGACTTCCCCGCACCGTTGGGGCCCAGCAAGGCAAAGAAATCCCCTGGCTGCACCTCAAAGCTGATGCCCTTCAGGGCCTGGAAGCCACCTTCATAGGTCTTTTGCAGATTCTGGATAGATAGCGCGGCGGTCATCTCTCACTCCCGTTACTGGAGGCGCCATTCAACGCGCTTGCCCAAAGGAATTCAACCGGTGGAATACTGGGATTTGACAGTGTGGCCCAGCCTGGCAATTGCCGAAAGTCCAGGCGCGCGCTTACAGTCCCAAAAGCTCTGGCACAAGCGATAAATTAAGAAGCAATATATCGGAAAATTAAAAAGCCGCTCGATTGAGCGGCTTTTTATTTGGAGCGGGAAACCGGGTTCGAACCGGCGACCTCAACCTTGGCAAGGTTGCGCTCTACCAACTGAGCTATTCCCGCGCTTTGGGTTGGCCCGGCAGCAGTGCTGCCGGGCCTTATTGGCATCCCCAAGGGGAGTCGAACCCCTGTTACCGCCGTGAAAGGGCGGTGTCCTAGGCCTCTAGACGATGGGGACAGAAACTTGCACTACAACCTGTCGGTCCCGTGCTGCCATGCTGTCCATGGCATTGCCACTGGTATTCCAGTGACTTCACTCTCCAGATATGACCTGAACATCACCCTGTAAAGCAAAACTTGGAGCGGGAAACCGGGTTCGAACCGGCGACCTCAACCTTGGCAAGGTTGCGCTCTACCAACTGAGCTATTCCCGCAATTTGACCCGGCAGCATTGCTGCCAGGTCGTATTGGCATCCCCAAGGGGAGTCGAACCCCTGTTACCGCCGTGAAAGGGCGGTGTCCTAGGCCTCTAGACGATGGGGACAGAAACTTGCACTGCAGCCTTTCGGCCCTGTGCTGCCATGCTGTCCATGGCAGTGGCCACGGATTTCTCTGTGGCGATACTTCCCGAGCGGACTAGAGATCTACTCGTGAAGCGTGAAACTTGGAGCGGGAAACCGGGTTCGAACCGGCGACCTCAACCTTGGCAAGGTTGCGCTCTACCAACTGAGCTATTCCCGCGTGGCATCCCCAAGGGGAGTCGAACCCCTGTTACCGCCGTGAAAGGGCGGTGTCCTAGGCCTCTAGACGATGGGGACCCAGAATCACCTCTGTCGTCATCGCTGCGTTTTAAAGTGTAGCTCTGCGTCAGAAGTGGGGCGCATTCTATGTACCGTTCAGGGTGCTGTCAACACCCGAGTTAAAATTTTTTTCTTTTATTGTCAGGCACTTACCTAACCCGGTGGATTCGAGGGAACAGATTTCCGGCCCTGGGAGACGGCACTGTTCGCCGCACTGACTGCATGCAGGCGCAACTCCTCCAGAAATTCTCGGATACGCTTTCCATTGGCACCAAGGTCACTCACCCCAACCCGTGAGCTGGACCGGACATCCACTCGTGAGCTACCGTCACTTTCCGCCCTGACTCGCACAACAATATCATCCGTGAATCCCAGCAACAGAGTTCTATCCACGGCTTCGAGGTGGCCATTACTGGGCTCGTAGGAAACAATTTCCCAGCCGAGCTCCTTAGCCACCTCAGCGGCCAGTTCAGTAGTGCGCTCGACCGGCAGGTGCACATGCAAGGGGTAGATATCGCCATAAACATCGGCCTCCCGCTGCAACCTTGCCACCTCTTCCCCTCCGTATTCCGCACTGTTCTCCCCCGGCTTACGCAGGCCCGGCACCACACGATACTGGGGTGGGTTACGGGTATCAGTGGTGATATCGTGAATTCTCGGCACAGTAAAGTTGTCCTTGCCCACCGTGATCAGCGGAATTGCCACCGGCAGTAGGCCGAGCAGTACTGCCCACAACGCATTACTACGGGTCACGGCGCTGTTACTACGTACCCCCCAGACAAAGATCAACAGGCTGACCAAGGCGATCGCCAGGGCCGCAGCACCGGCGTAGGTGAACACCTTGAAAGCCATACTGAAATGCAGCAGCCCAAATCTCAGCGCGAGTCCGGCCAGAACAATCGCACTGAGCAGCACCCATTGGGCCCACAACAGCCAGCGACTCCAGTGTTTTTCAATCACTCTTCTTCCCCTTCCTCGCCGCTGCTTTTATCCAGTTTTACCGATAAGGAATTAATACAGTAACGCAACCCGGTTTCTGTAGGGCCATCATCAAATATATGCCCGAGATGACTGTCACACTTGCTGCAAAGCACCTCCACTCGCTGAATACCGAAACTGTTATCAGGGAGCTCTCGCACTATCCCCTCGGCAAACTCTGCATCAAAGCTGGGCCAGCCGCAGTGACTCTCAAATTTCGCTCCGGAATCAAACAGAACTTCGCCACAACACTTGCAACGATAAACGCCTTCGTCAAAAACATCCCAATATTCGCCGGTATATGGTGGCTCTGTCCCCCCCTTGCGACATACCTCAAACTCCTCATCTGTCAGCTTATCGCGCCAGTAGTTATCGTCTTTTGGTTTTGACATACTCTCTTGTTCCATTTTTACCAGTTCCCGCAGGAGCGGCACTCGCCGCCAGTGAACTTCCCGGCTTTCGCGCAGCTCGCACGCGGCCCAGGACCGCTCCTGCCAAGCTACAGGGCTGCCGAACCACCATGAAGGACATCCATAAATCTGAAAAACTGCACGGCGTCTGCTATGAGATCCGCGGCCCTGTCATGGAGCAGGCCTACCGGATGGAAGAAGAAGGCCACCGAATCCTGAAGTTGAATATCGGCAACCCCGCCCCTTTCGGTTTCGACGCTCCTGATGAGATTATCCAGGATGTTATCCATAATCTCTCCCAAGCCCAGGGCTATGTCGAATCAAAGGGCCTTTTCGCTGCGCGTAAAGCCATTATGCAGGAGTGCCAGACCCTGGGTATCCAGGGCGTTGATATTGACGACATTTACCTGGGCAACGGTGTTTCAGAGCTAATTTCCATGGCTACCCAGGCACTGCTCAATAACGGTGATGAGCTGTTACTGCCCATGCCCAATTATCCTCTTTGGATGGCGGCCACCAACCTCACCGGTGCCACACCAGTACTCTACCGCTGCGATGAGGAATCAGGTTGGTTGCCGGATATCGAGGATATTAAATCAAAGATTACCTCTCGTACCCGCGGCATTGTCGTAATTAATCCCAACAACCCTACTGGCGCCATTTACCCAAAGGAGCTACTGGAGGATATCGTTGAAGTGGCACGCAGCCACAACCTGGTCGTTTTCGCCGATGAGATTTACAGCAAAATTCTTTACGACGATGCCGAGTTCACCCCAATGGCCAAATTGGCTCCAGACGTGCTCTGCCTGAGTTTCAACGGTCTGTCCAAGTCTTATCGCTTAGCCGGTTTTCGATCAGGCTGGATGATAGTGAGCGGCGCGAAACATCGCGCTAAAGGGTTTATTGAAGGCATGGATATACTTGCCTCCATGCGACTATGTGGCAATGTACCGGCAATGTTTGCTGTACAAACAGCCCTTGGTGGCTACCAGAGTATCAACGATCTCGTGCTACCCGGTGGACGCTTGCGCCAGCAGAGGGACTTGGGCCATCAGATGCTAAATGACATTCCGGGAGTAAGTTGCGTTAAACCCAGCGGCGCCATCTATTTATTTCCCAAGTTGAACCTCGATCACCACAAGATCGAAAATGATGAGCAGCTGGTGCTGGAGTTCTTACGCCAGGAGAAAATCCTGCTGATACAGGGCAGCGCTTTCCACTGGGATGCACCGGATCATTTACGCATCGTATTCCTGCCAAGGGCAGATGACCTATCCCACGCGATGACCCGCCTGGGCTACTTTCTGGAGCGATATTCCCGCTGATGTTGGACGATTTACATATTCACGATTTCTACCGGGATGCCGGCAGGATTCTGCTGGCACTGTTCGGCCAGTTTCCCCTACCCACAACAATTTATGTTGAGGACATCGCCGGGCCCGATAGCCCTGATGAATTCGGGTTACATTCGCCACGTCATTTGGCCTGCCTGGGAGCAATCAGCTGGCTAAAGCAAAGTGGCTATATTACTTTTTCCCAGCTGGTTCGCCAGGAAGCGGCAGAAGAAACTGTACTGACCCACCGCGGGTTTCTATTGCTGATTAATGCAGATGCAGAGTCAGGACAGAGCAACGCGCAGCTTCTCAATAGCGCAGTACGCGATGCATCATCTACAAAATTACAGACCCTAATGGAACGCTTGATGCGGGAATTTGCTGCTATTTAACAACCTGCCCAAAAGGATCTATTGCTCTTCAACTAGGGTTTATGACACCTTTCCATAAACCCTTTTCGGCCGGTCATGCACTCACATACACAACTTAAGACTGGAGAATTTCTGTTCCGCTCGGCAAGCGGCCAAAAAATTTCAACAGCCCGCTCAAATACCCTAAAAAGATAGCGCCGCTATTCCTGGCGGCGGTATTTTACGTGCAACATTTTTAATGCCGCATCCGGGTCCCGATCGGGAAAATCCGGACTCTGCGCTAAGCGGGTCACAATTTCGTACCCTCTGTCAGCGCCGAGGATCAGCTCGCGGAAATGCGCCTCACTATGACGGGGGGAATTGATGACCATCAGCAAATCCGCCTCATCTGCAAGGCAGGCCGGCAATTGTCGTACGAGTTTTTCGTAATTGTGACTCACATCAAAACGGCCTTTCTGGCGTGTGGGCGGATCTACGATGCCCAACTGGAAAGGGCCTCGGCGGTCAAAACGCTTGAATTGACGCAGCGCGTCAAATTGCAGGAATTGAATGCCGTTCAGGGACAAACCGTTCACTTCGTGGTTTTCGCGCCCGCGATTTAACACACCGCGATTCACATCCACATTGACGATTTCAATATCCCCTGCTGCACGAGCCACAGCAGAAAAGGCACAGGTAAAGGCAAACAGGTTCAGCATTTTCACAGCCCCCTGTTCCGCCCGGGCACGAATCTGTTCTTCCAACCAAGTGCGCCCTGGTTCTATATCCAGGAAAAAACCAACGTTCTGTCGCTCAAAGGTCAGGGGAAACTTCAGTTCGCCACGCTGTGCCATCGGAGCTGCCACAGGCTCACCACACTGCCACTCTATCGGGGCACCAGTCTGGTAGCGGCGCTGAGTAGCAATACCACGGTAATCATGCGGCTCTGCCAGTTGCCAGAGCGTTTCGCACAACTCCGTTTCTCCTTCATACTCTTCGAAAAAAGTCACCAGCAGCGCTGGAAAAAAACTGTCGACACAAATCTGCTCCAACCCCTCATAGCAACGGCCACGGCCGTGGAACAGACGACGACTGTCTCTGCCACCCTGCGCTATTTTGGACTCAACCAGCTCCAGTAGCTGCTGCCAATTGGTAGACACTCAAACTTCTCCGTTACTCAATGGGTATAAAATCGCATCCCGGTAGCCGGTAACTACCCGGATAAAGCCACTCCAATCCCGATCTAATTCCGGCTCACCGCTATCCACCAACAGGGGGCGGCCTCCAAGTTCAGTTATTTTGGTTTTAGTAGCGACAACCATTAAATTATCACGCCCGACTTCCCGTAGAACTCTTGCGGAAAACTGCTGGTTGCCACGGCCAATCAAGTGCCCCTGGCCACCAATAGCAGTGAGCAAGATTTTTATTGGGCCCTGGTGCACAGCGATCGCCGCCTCAATCTGTGGTGCACCCACATCCGTCTGTTGTAAGGCACCGTCGATCAGCAAATCCACCCCCAACAAAGTACCTTTACAGCCCAGCTCAGTCATTATCGCCAGGGTTGTTGAGCCGGGGCCAACAATGTACAGGGTACCGGGGTCCAACTCTTCAACAATCTCAGCGGCAATGTCTGCCACAGCCAGTTCTTCCACCTCACGCCCGGCATTTTTTACTGCCTGTAAAAAATGCCCCTCCTGGGGCACCAACAGTTCGCCGTAATAACGGGTGCTCACTCTACCCTGGCGAAAAGATTGTTCGTCGATATCCCGCACTTCGCGCTCACACAAATCCACCAACTGACCGGACATGAGGCGCCGTAAAACCTCGCCGCCAGCTTTGGGGGAAATAGCAAAACATGCGGAATGCATCTTGACTCCGGCAGGAATACCCAGCACAGGGAAATGCTCCCCAAGGGCATTAACCATATTGCGTGCAGTGCCATCTCCACCGATAAAAACAATTAGGTCAGCACCGGCATCGCGAATCGCTTTAGCTGCTTTTTCCGTGTCTGCGGGAGTGGATGGGCTGCTATCGGCAGCCCCCACCTCATTGACAGAGAAACCGAGCGCGCGAGCGGTATCTGTACCCATATCACCGGCAAAACACAGAAGCTCCAATTGCTCGCGAAAAGGGGCTAATGCCTCCAGGGCGATTGCGGCGCGCTTGTGGGATTGAGGCTCGATCCCTGCAGCCAGCGCCTGTGCCACCGCCTCAGCCCCATCACTGCCCTTAAGCCCCGCCGGGCCACCGACACCCGCCCAGGGGTTGATAATCAGCCCCAGTTTTTTTACTTGCTTGTCTAATTGCACTTAAGCCCCAACACCGCTAACTGCTCTTTATCACTTTCACTCAGGTTTTGCGCCGACGTACTGTAATGAGAAAATTCCAGGCGCTCGGGGTATTCTCGGCGCAAACGGTCGAAGGCTTTAGACATCGGCTCAGGGCCTTCCGCCGCTTCACGCAGACGGCAATCATCATTGCGGGGATCATACATTTGCAACAGCAGTTCTGCCTGGATGCCTCCTGAGACAATTCTATTTTGCGCGGCCTCACATCCCGTACTTTTATCCACTGCAGGTAGTGCCAGGTCCAGCGCATTCGACAGTGCCTCTCGAATCATGTGAGTACCCGCAAGCTTGCCGTCCAGGCTATAGCCGGCAATATGCGGCGTGCCCAGGTCAACCAATTTCAATAGTTCAGTATCAATACCCGGCTCATTTTCCCAGACATCCAGCACTGTGCTAAAACGCCGCTCTTTTTGCAGGAGTTGAAGCAGTGCGCGGTTATCTACCACCGCACCCCGCCCGGCACTAATCAGCACCGCTCCATCCCGGATATGTACAAGCTGCTCCGCACCAATCATATGTAAGCTCGGGTAAAGGCCACTTTTAACCAGAGGAGCATGCAGGCACACAATATCCTGGCTAAGCACCTGCTCCAACGGCGCATAGTCTGGGTTCTCTGGTAACCAGGGATCGTAAATAGCGCAGGTAGCGCCCAGGTTGTGCAGCCGCTTCTGCAGCAGGCCGCCAACATTGCCGCAACCGACAATTCCAAAGCTGCGCCCACGCCAGTCGGCCCCCAGGGCCGCCAGAGCACAGAATACATATTCCACAACGGAGTTGGCATTACAGCCCGGCGCGGCGCTCCAATAAATGCCATTGCGCTCCAGCCAGTCGGTATCCAGGTGGTCAGTGCCAATTGTGCAGCTACCAACAAAGCGGACTGGCGTACCTTCCAACAGGCTTTGGTTTACTCGCGTGACCGAGCGCACCAGCAGAATATCGGCGTCGGCAAGTTGCTCACGGGTAAGGGTTCGGCCAGGGTAACGCACCAGTGTGCCCAGATCCCCGAAGTATTGCTCTAGGGCCGGAATATTTTCATCCGCGACAATCTTCAGGCTGGCACCATTAGTTAAACTTTCACTCATGCAAGCTCTCCATCCATACGGCTCACGGTCCGCACCATCTTCCCTTTCAGGCCCCCGATACCAAATTCTTCCGCGAGGGCCTGGGCCAGATCCAGGTCCACTACTTGCGGACGCAGATCTGCCACAGCAATACCCAGGGGGATATTCTCTTCCAGGCTGGTGAGGCGCTTGGCCAGACGTAACTGCTCTTCAAATTCCTGCAAGCGCTGGGCAATTCCCTTGGCACCACGAATAGGTAGTGACGCCACCTGCTCCAGCTGCACCAGGAGCATCTCTATGCCCTCAAAAGCCTCCAGTAGTCGCGCCGCTGTCTTGGGACCAACACCTGGAATTCCGGGAATATCGTCGCTGCTATCCCCTACCAGTGCCAGATAATCGGCAATCTGTGCCGGTTTCACCCCAAACTTTTGCTCCAAGGCTTCGCTATCCATATGGCGATCCGCAGCGAAGTCCCAAAGGGAGGAGGCCCCCCTATCCAGCAATTGCCCCAGATCCTTGTCGCGGCTCACAACAATCGGCTTGTGCCTTCGCAGCTTTCGGGTGAGGGTGGCAAGAATGTCGTCTGCCTCATAACGCTCACTGGAGAAGCTGGCAATTCCCAGGGCCTCCGCCATCTCCCGACACGCCGCCAGCTGGAAGGCCAATGCCTCATCGGGCATAGCGCGACTGCATTTATAGTCCGGGTACAGCTCATTGCGGAAGCAACTGCCCAAAGACTCATCAAAAGCACAGGCTATATGGCGCGGATCTCGCGCTAACATATCCAGCAGGAAATTAGTGAAGCCATAAACAGCTTCAGTGGAGTAACCGCTGCGGCTCTCCCAGTTGGGCGGCAGCGCAAAGTAATAGCGGAAAATATAGACGGAGGCGTCAATCAGATAGCTGCTCACGATAACTCCACCAATTGGTAGGCAACCTTATCGAGCGGGTCCGGGCACTCAAACTCCTCAGCCAGTGCCTGGGCAAAAGTCTTCGCCCGAGCGTTTGGCCCCTGGGCACAGTACTCCTGCACCTGTTCCCAGATTGCCTTCTTAAAGGTGTCGCTAGGGCCCAGGCCGCTTTGTAGGTTGTCTGCACTGACCCGAAACCGGAAACCACAGGCGCGCGCGAAGACCCACTCCAGCGCCTGGGGCTTGACCTCCACAAGCTCAAACTCAGCCTGCTGCTCAGGGCTGCGCCCATCCGCTTCATACCAATAGCCATAGTCAGGAAGCAGGCGGCGCGCCTCCCCGGCCACACACCAATGGGCCACTTCGTGCAGGGCGCTGGCGGCATAATCCAAGGTAAATTCCACCTGGTGAACCCCCTTGTTCATGGCGGCGGGGCGGTAGTAGGGTTCAGGAAAACCGCCACAAAGTCGGGTATTGAGCCCATTTGGATCCGCAAAACAACGATTAAAGACGCCAATTATGCGATCCGCCATAGGCAAAATTGTAGAAACTGAAGCCATTTCTGGGTTAGGAACGGGCAAGGTGTTCTCCGGGGTACCGCAAAGGCGGGGACTATATCAACGCAGGCGCCTCGATCAAAGCTGTGCCGCAGTGGAGCCAATTGACAGCGCTGGTTGTATTTCCGCAAATCAACATATACCTTTACTGGCAGGGATGCCGCGTTGGGCACCTGCCCTTTCAGCGAATTCCCGGAGGAGGGATAAAGTAGTCAAATACCCTCCTGATTCAGTCTTCCTTCAGAGATAGGGCATAGGTAGTCGCACCTTTGTCTGAGTGGAGACGGTTTACAACCGGCCCTGCCAGGAGGTGTTCCATGACAGACCACAGCATTAACAATGTGGTTGACCTCTTCACCGGCGAGCCGATCGAGACTTCTGCGGACCGGCGCTTTATCCGCCTGTCGCCAGAACTCGACGGCTTGGAAATGCTCTACTCCAACAACTCCAGCGGAACAGACTTCTACAGTCTGAAAGTGCTGTGCTGGGGGCTTAAAGCAAATGGCGAGGTCGTAGGCCTCGTTCCCTGGTTAAACTCAATAGTGGCCTGTCCAGACATCAAGGACCCTTTAGATGGACGCTTTGAAGGCTACTACGATCCCGGCATTGAGGAAATCTTCCACCACCCACCCATTCACAAAGTCGTCGAGCTGGAGACTGCGGCGGAATACTTTGAGTTTGAGAGCAGCAAAGCTGAAGAAGTGCTGCAGGAGATCCCCGATACCATCGGCACCCACGCGGTGTTTATGGATGAGGATCGGGAGAACCTGACGTTAATTGAGGTGATCAGCTGGCGCCTGCACGCCGATGGTTTGATCCACGGCATGCTGATCGACCACGATATCGTTGAGACCACCCCGGTACTGCCGGGTGACCATTGCCTGTACCCCGCACAGGAGAGCGTGGGCTTTCGCTACTTTTTCCAGCACCATATCGCCAACAAGATCAAATCAGAGGACCCGGAGGCCTTGGCCGCCATCGCCGCACTGGTAACGGCGCCATAATCTATTCGACCGACCATCTAGTCGGCAGAGAATTGTATCCAGGAGTGTGTTGCCGTCCCTGCCATTATGGGCTGGGGCGGCAGCAAAAGATCTCGACCGGCTATTCCCCTTTTCTAATCCAGAAAACGAATTCGTCATTCTCCTCAACGTGTTGAACCAGCTCATAGCCAAGAAATTGGCAAAACTTAGGTACATCCCGCTGGGTGGACGGGTCAGTGGCAAGCATTTTCAGTACCTCCCCATCGGCGACATTTCGCACCGCTGAGTGCAGCATCATTACAGGCTCCGGGCACAAGAGGCCGCGGGCGTCGAGAGTGTGATCAAACTTCATATAGCCAATTGTGCGCAATTTAACGGGCTTCGTCACCCGAAAACTGGCAGTCACCTAAATCCAGGATTGACGCACTAAACTCCTCTAAGGCCCTATCGCGATTTGGGTACACAATGATTTATGTATTGATTGAGCGGGAGATCGCTGCCGAAATGCAGAGTAGCTATGAGGAGGCAGCACGCAAGGTACTGACCTGTGCCTACCGCACCATCGGCTTTATCGAAGGGCAGACCTATATCGAAAAGGGCAATCCCCTGCGCCGCTTCACCTTATCGAAGTGGCAATCCGAGCTGCACTGGCAACACTGGTACACTAGTGAGGAGCGCCGCGCCCAAATGGCCATGTTGAGCCCCTTATTGGTTCAGGAAGAGCGTATTATCGTCCTTGAGACCGCAGCATAAATTGCGCCGCTATTTCCACCGCAGACTGCCAATGCCCTGCATGAGTAAAACCACTGGCACGGCGGGGCTTAAAGTCGTGATCACCATCCTCCAGCCACTCAACTTCGATAGTATCTGCTAATCCGTAAGTGTCGACTTCTACACGGTTGCCTAGAGGGTCTCTATCCCCCTGAACGATGAGCGTCGGGCAGGAGATCGCCTGTAAATGCTCAGTGCGCAGCTTGTCCGGTTTGCCCTGAGGATGGAACGGATAGCCCAGGCAGACAACTCCTGCAATCAAACTCTCGGCAAAGCTTTCATCAGCAAGCAGGCTCGCCACCCGCCCCCCCATGGACTTGCCACCAATAAATAAGGGAAAACCTCCCGAAAAATGCGCAATCTGCTCGCGAAAACACTCCTCGAGCTGGGGCATGGTGTTAGGCGGGCGCTTACTGCCACCGGTGCGACGTTGGGCCATATAGGGAAACTCGAAGCGAATCACCTCTACACCCTGTCCACACAGCCCCAGGGAAAGAGCCTGCATAAATTCGCTATCCATGGGCGCGCCAGCACCGTGGGCAAACAGAAAGCGGGCTTTGGGTGACTGGGGGCTATCTATCAGGTAATTAGACATCGGTGGGCAGATCCTGGGCGAGCACCAGGTTGACGCTCTCCTCACCCGGTTCAAACCAGATGACTACCTCACCGGACTGAAGCTGTCGGCGTAAGCTCGCAACCTTCTCCGGTAATTCCACTTCGCTCTCACCATATTCGGTGCCTTCTCGGGTGGCGTATTCTTCCAACAAGTTCTGCAGGGTGCTGGCATCCAGCTGTTCATAGGGAATGATCATACAACTATCAGATAGGGTGAGATGGGAGCGGCAAATGCCGCTCCCAATATTGACGATATCAGCGAGGTGGGATTGTGGCTTAAGACTTTGGCTTGCGGAAGCGCAGGGTCATGCGGTCGCTCTCACCAATGGCCAGGTACTTATCCTTATCCTCATCCCCCAGGCGCAGCGAGGGCGGCAGGGTCCAAACCCCTTTCGGGTGCTTGGCAGTATCTTTCGGGTTGGCATTCACCTCACTGGCTTCCTCCAGCTCGAAACCCGCTTTCTTAGCGACTTCAATTACGTACTCCTGGGTGACATAACCACTCTTAATCATATCTTCCATGCTGGTACCAGGTTTGGCGCGATGCTCAACCACACCCAGGATGCCGCCAGGCTTTAGGGCAGCGAAAAAGCTGGCAAACGCTTTATCCTGATAATCGCGGTACATCCAGTTGTGTACATTGCGGAAGGTCACTACGGCATCAGCACTGCCGGCAGGTGCAACTTCACGGCCAGTCTGGGGTGAGAACTCAGTAATAACTACGTTTTTGTAGGCTTTTTCATTACCTGCGAGCTTTTCCTTAAAGTTCTTCAGGGAGCGCTGATAATAAGCAGACTCACTGTCTTGAGGAAAGTGTGCCGCGTAGAGCTTACCCTTCTCACTCAGGTAGGGGCCGAGAATTTCCGTATACCAACCGCCTCCGGGAGTAATCTCCACAACGGTCATATCCGGCTCAATTCCCATAAACTTGAGGGTTTCTGCGGGATTGCGGTACTGGTCACGAGCGGCGTACTCCTTGCTGCGCTGGTCTCCCTTGATTACCGAACTCAAGTCGGCAGCCTGCGCGCCAGTGGCCAGGGCCAGAGCACCAGCTAGCGCTACCAGAGATTTCTTGATATTGATCGTCATAATCGTTCCTGTTTTGTTATCGTTAATCCAGCTTCGATCGCACACTGTCGATCTTATCCTGTAATGACTGGTCACGGTCTACACGAGTTCCCAATTTCAGGCTGGTGGTGATGCGCTCAGCACCCATTGCATGCACCCGCTCATGACAGGCTTTCACTGCCGCCATCACCTCATCCCACTCCCCCTCTATGTTGGTGCCGTAAGCATGTAAATGGTGAGTAAGCCCGGCTTCCGCCAACGCTTTCTCGCACTCTGCAACATACTTACTTACGGACACCCCTACACCCATGGGAATCACACATAAATCGGCAAGTACCTTCATCGACAGTCCCTCGCAAGTTACCCGGTACGGGCGTGAAAGATAATGGCTTTGAGATTGACCGATAGAGTTATCCGACGAGATCCTATTACAATGCTTTCTATTGGTCTCTAGTGAAGTAAAGGAATATTACATGCAACAGCATCTCGTTATCTCTCTGATCTGTGACGACAAGCCCGGTGTTGTAGAGAAGCTTTCGACAGCCATTGCTGATAACGGCGGCAACTGGGAAGATAGCCATATGGCGCACTTCGCAGGAAAGTTTGCCGGTATTCTGCGTGTCGCCGTACCCGGTGACAAAAGCCAACCCATGAAAGATGCCCTCGCCAAACTGGCCGACGACGGATACAACCTGGTAATCGAAGATGCCGTGGCCGTTTCAACCTCCCCACAGCAGACCCTTACCCTAAAGCTGGTAGGCAATGACCGTCCGGGCATAGTTCGAGAAATCTCCCGTGCGCTCACCGCCCACCATATCAATATGGAACAGTTGGAGACCATCTACAGCAGCACACCCTGGAGTGGCGAACCCCTATTCACCGCCGAATGCACCATCAGTGTGGACGAGAATATAGATCTCGATGGCCTGCGCGATGAACTCGACCAGATTGCCAACGAACTGGGTGTGGAAATCGACTGCGAGGAGATCGCCACCCCCATCTAATTGTGGAATAATCCGCAGCCATGCGAAGCTGGGCACTTCCGCCCAGCTCAATTCAGCCAAGCCATATAGCGCCACCACAGGCGACTCCCAGCGAATGTTCAAGATTGTTCTGTACCAACCTGAAATTGCCCCCAACACCGGTAATATTATTCGCCTCTGCGCCAATACCGGCGCCGAGCTGCACCTGATTGAGCCCCTCGGCTTCGATATGGACGATAAACGCCTGCGCCGCGCCGGGCTCGATTACAGTGAATACAGCCGTGTAGTTCGCCACCAGGACTGGCAGACTTTTCTCGACAGCGAAAAACCGGCCCGGGTATTGGCCCTGTCCACCAAAGGCAGTCATAGCCATACTTCTGTGGCGTATCATGACGGCGACGCTATCGTCTTCGGCCCCGAGACCCGGGGGCTGCCGGCGGAATTTCTGCAGGAAGTAGGCCACCAAAACACCCTGCGTATCCCGATGCGTGCGGAGAGCCGCAGTATCAACCTGTCCAATGCCGCCGCCATCGTCATCTACGAAGCCTGGCGGCAGTTGGACTTTAGTGGCGCCCTCACCCAGTAGTAAGAATTTCACTTGTTATGCAAAATTCTCAAGCCCCAATAGGGCTCTTTTACGGCTCCAGCACCTGCTACACGGAAATGGCCGCAGAGAAAATCCGCCAATGTATCGGGACCCAGTGGATAGACATACACAATGTGGCTGAAGTGGATATCGCCCAGGCTGAGGATTATGACTTCCTGCTGCTCGGTATACCTACCTGGGACTATGGCGAGTTACAGGAAGATTGGGAAAATATCTGGGATGACCTGGCGCAACTGGACTTACACGGCAAAACTGCAGCCCTGTTCGGCCTTGGCGACCAGGAAGGCTACCCCCAGTGGTTTCAAGATGCTCTAGGTTACCTGCACGCTCAATTGCAGGCTTGTGGAGCCCGTATAGTGGGCTACTGGCCCGCAGAGGGCTATGAGTTTGAGGAGTCCAAAGGCCTTACTTCCGATGGCAGCCAGTTTGTTGGCCTCGCTCTCGATGAGGAAAATGAATTCGACCTCAGTGAAGAGCGTATCCAGCGCTGGTGCGATCAGGTAATGCGCGAGTTTGGCCTGCGAGACGAGGCCTGACGGAAGCACAATTGTGAGCGAACCCAGCAATAAGCACGCGGATATCGATTGGCGCGAAGATGGTCAACCCTTGTCCCGAGCCTACGACGATATTTATTTCTCTACCGCCTCTGGACTGGAAGAGACTCGTTACGTATTCCTACAGCAAAATTCCCTGACGGAGCGCTGGGCAGACCTGCCAGAAAACGGCACCTTTACTATCGGCGAAACCGGTTTTGGCACCGGCCTTAACTTCCTGGCCGCTTGGGAGTTGTGGCAGAAAATTGCGCCCAAAAGCGCTCACCTGCACTTTATATCCGTGGAAAAGTTTCCACTGCGACCGCAGGACTTGAGCCGCGCCCTGGAGCTCTGGCCCCAACTTCAACCGCTTTGCCAACAACTGATCAGCAACTACCCGCCCCTGCTGGCTGAGGGCGTGCATCGACTGCAGTTCGGCCAGGTCAACCTGACCCTGATTATCGGGGAAGCCAGTGAAGCCTTAAGTAACTTACGCCTGCAACAGGAGTCCCGTGACCGGGTGGTGGATGCATGGTTCCTGGATGGCTTTGCTCCAGCCAAAAATCCGGATATGTGGACGCCGCAATTGTTTACGGCTATGGCCACCCTGAGTAAACCCGACGCTACCTTTGCCACTTTCACCTGTGCAGGGTTGGTTAAGCGCGGGCTCCGTGACGCTGGCTTTAAGCTGCACAAAGTGCCCGGATTTGGCCGCAAGCGGGAGATGTTGAGCGGCTCGCTCGAGGAGCTCTACTCCAGCGGGGTCAGCGCGACCCCCTGGCACCTGCCGACAGCGGCCCCCAAACGCCCTCAAACTGCTGCCATTATTGGCGGTGGAATCTCCGGCGCTACTATTGCCAGGGCCTTGGCGGAACGTGGAGTTCAAGTACGGGTCTTTGAACGAGGAGACTCCCCCGGCAGCGGTGGCTCAGGCAACAACCAAGGCATTCTCTACGGAAAGCTCTCCCCCAAGCCAGGACCAAATGGCGACTTCAACCTGCACGCCCTGATGTTCGCCCAGCGCTACTATCGCCAGCACTGCCCTCAGGTAGCGCATTTCAGCGGCCTGCTGCAATTAGCCCAGACCGAAAAAGAGCAACTGCTCCAGTCTCAAATTGCCGCATCCTTGGCATTATATCCGGGGCAAATGGTGGCACGAGCTGTAACCTCAACCGAGGCCAGTGAGCTGGCTGGCGTTCGCCTGCCTTTCTCGGGGCTCTATTTCCCTGACGCAGGCTGGCTGGAACCGCAGAAAGTCTGCAGCGCCCTACTGGAGCACAAAAATATTGAAAGGCGTCACACCAGCAATATTGATCTGCTGGAGCACTCAGGTGGCAGTTGGCTACTGCAAGCTGGCAGTGAAAAAATTGAAACCGACATTGTGGTGCTCTGTGGGGCCAATGATATTCGCAGTTTCGCCCCAGCTACCGCCTTGCCACTGAGACCCATACGAGGCCAGGTATCCCGAGCACTGGCTACAGCCGGCTCTGCAAAGCTCAAAATGGCCCTTTGCGGCGAGGGTTACATCACCCCCGCATATGAAGGCCGCCAGAGCTTTGGGGCAACATTCAAGCTCAAGGAGACCGCTATAGATCTGCGAGATAGCGAACACCGGGAAAACCTGGAGACCTTGGCCGGGCTGTTGCCCGGAGTCGCTCAAGAATTTTCAGACCAGACCCTTACTGGCCGCGCCGCCCTGCGTGCCGCTACGCCAGACTACCTGCCCCTGGCGGGCCCGCTACCCAAATGGGATTCACTTGAGAATACTTACAGTGACCTGCGTAAAAACCGTAAACTACTTATCGATAAGCAGGCCAGCTACCAGCCCGGTTTATATGTCATGGGCGGATTGGGCTCCCGCGGATTTACTTATGCCCCGTTAACTGCAGAAATACTTACTGCCTGGATCTTGGGCGAGCCCCTGCCGGCCAAAGCAGACCTGGTTAAAGCCCTGCACCCGGCAAGATTCGCCATTCGCAACCTGGGCAAAAACCGCAGCTAAAACCCCACTTAATCGCGCCCTTTTCCTTTTTCAGAAGGTTTCGCCGGTAGTGCCAGTAGATTGGCACTACCGGCGCCGCAGGCCACTATAGTTTTCATCGCGGCCTCTACCGTCACTCCCGGTAATATTTCCACACACTCTGCAGGTACGTGGAACACAAAGCCGGAAGTCGGAACCGGGGCAGTAGGGACATAAACGGTCATATCCCCATTGGCGTGCTGTGAAGTCACAATAGCAGTAACCGCCAGCGGGTTATCGGCCCCATGAATTCGCACTCTCGCGACTGGTCCTGACAACACTCCCTCACCGCCGCCTCCTATAAACTGGAGAACCACGTCTTTGATGGTGCTATATCCCGGCGCCAAGCGCCCCAACCAGTGATCCACATGGTGATGCAGCCAATGGCCGATACTGGTTTTTACCAATAAACCAATCAGGAAACAGCTACCCAAAATCAACGCTATCACCACGAGCCGTGCAAGGGTATCCTTAAACTCCGTGTGGGCCTCCAGCCAAACAACGGCTGGCGCTACGATTTCACTAATTTGACCAAATAGCCACTGAAACAGCAGCACAAAAATGGCTATAGGCAGCACGACTGCCAGGCCACCCAACAGGGTCAAAGTGACAAAGGTTTTTACTCTGGTCATAGACTATTGATGTACCGACTTAGAATTCGCAACTGGATACTGCTACTACTTACTACCTTGCTGCCACTGGCAGCAGAGGCACAGCTCCAGTTGACCCCATTCTCCATCCTGGAAGAGCGCCAGCGCGGTGGAAACCACTTCACTCAAGGGCTTTTCTATGATGGACAGCGCTGGTGGGAAAGCAGCGGATTATATCGCCGCTCCTGGCTTGCCGAGTATACCGACCCAGCAGCAAAACCCGTAAGGCGCAAATGGTTACCGCGTAAACTTTTTGCCGAAGGTCTCACGGTTCTTGGGGGCAAACTTTACCTGCTTACCTACAAAGCCGGCGAGGCCCATATCTACCGAGCCAGTGACCTTCATCACCTGGAGATCCTTAACTACAGCGGTGAAGGTTGGGGACTTACCAGCGATGGCACACACCTGATTATGAGCAACGGCAGTGACGAACTTGCTATTCGCGACCCGGATAATTTCAAAATACTACGCAAACTCAAAGTAAAGGGTGCAGGGGAAAAGTGGTCGCACTTAAACGAACTTGAGTTTGCTCAAGGTATGATCTGGGCAAATATCTGGCAGGACAACCGTATTATTGCCATAGATCCGAAAAGCGGACAGGTAATAGGCGGTATAGATCTGCAGCAACTGACCCCAGATGTACGCAATCATCCGGATACTGTGGCCAATGGCATAGCCTGGGACAAGGAGCGCAACGGCCTCTGGGTAACGGGGAAATACTGGAAACAATTATATTTGATTCGCCCGCAAGGGCTCGGCTTCAACAACCCCGATACCATAAAACCTGAAGCATCAAAAGTCAGCGCTTCTGGTCGATAACCGTCAGTACACCGCCATTGCGTAGATAGTCCATAGACGAAAGCTGTAATTGCAATTCGAAACCATAGCCACGGCTTTGGAGGCTGACACCATCTAACCCATCTTCACCATCGTAAAGCACTGTGGATTGGCCGCTCTCATCCTGCCACTGGATTCCTTCCACTTTACGCATTCCCGGTAATTCAAGGGTTACCAAAGTGAACTCTTCGGGGAGTGGCTGCAGCTCCACTTGCGCAACACCTGATACGGTAGCAAGAGAAAATACCAGCTGGTTTTCCGGGGCGGAACGCCACCCCAAATGAGTATCTGCAACAACAGACTGCGCTAACTCACGTGGAGCAATCGATGAGCAACCCAGAGGCCCAGCCAAAGTACAAAACCACAACACAAAATACAGGATCAAAGTGCGCATAGCCCTATCCATAGCCGGTCGCTGTGATAGCTTGCGATTATACCCCGTGATTCATCTCACAAAACAAAAACTGCCATTGCATGGTATTTCAAGAAAAAAACGATAAATAAACTCACCGCACAAACCTGCCCTGCGGGGTATACTCCGCCGCCATGAATTCTCCACAGCATATTCTCGAACACGTCTTCGGCTATACCCATTTCCGCGACCCACAAGAAGCGGTGATCAATACTTTGATGGCCGGAGAGGACGCCTTGGTTTTAATGCCTACCGGTGGGGGGAAATCCCTGTGCTATCAGATCCCAGCCCTGGCCAGACCTGGCTGTGGAATAGTGATATCCCCTCTTATCGCCTTGATGCAAGATCAAGTGGAGGCGCTACAGGAAGCGGGTATACGCGCGGCTTTCCTGAATTCTTCACTTTCCTACGATGAAGTACAGTCGATAGAACACCAGCTTTTGCACGGCGAACTGGATCTTCTCTACTTGGCGCCGGAACGGCTTTTACAGCCTCGTACTCTTGCTCTCCTGCAGAGAATCCAGCTGTCATTATTTGCCATTGATGAGGCCCATTGTGTATCCCAGTGGGGGCACGACTTTCGTGCAGATTACCTGCAATTGAACTGCCTGCACGAGCAGTTCCCCAGAGTGCCACGAATCGCCCTGACAGCGACCGCCGATAAGCGCACTCGTGCAGAAATTGCCCAGCGCCTGGATCTTGAGGGCGCACGTCATTTTGTCAGTAGTTTTGACCGCCCCAATATCCAGTATCGCATCGAGCCAAAAGATAACCAACGCCGCCAAATGCTGCAGTTCCTCAAAAATGACCATGGAAGTAATGCCGGGGTTATCTATTGCCTGTCCCGCGCCAAGGTGGAGAATACTGCTGAGTGGCTGTGCCAACAGGGGTTTACGGCCCTGCCCTATCACGCTGGCTTGCCAGTAGAGACCCGGGCTGAACACCAGCGGCGTTTCCTGCGAGAGGAAGGTGTTATTGTCGTCGCTACCATTGCCTTCGGTATGGGAATCGACAAACCGGATGTCCGTTTTGTTATCCATCTGGACCTGCCCAAAAGTATCGAAGCCTACTACCAGGAAACCGGGCGAGCCGGACGGGATGGGGAACCCTCCATCGCATTGCTACTTTATGGCCTTGAGGACGTAGTAAAACTTGGACAAATGGTGGAAGCATCCGAGGGCAGTGAAGAGCACAAGCGCCAGGAACGTGCTCGCCTCAATGCCATGCTTGGCTTGTGCGAAATTACCAGCTGTCGCCGCCAGTCTCTTCTGCATTATTTTGCAGAGGACCTGGAAGAGCCCTGCGGTAACTGCGACACCTGTCTTGAACCTCCCGCGACCTGGGACGGCAGCGAAGCTGCTGTCAAATTGCTCTCCTGCGTCTATCGAACCAGCCAGCGCTTTGGTGCCAGCCACGTAATCGACGTACTGCGGGGCTCAGAAAATGAGAAAGTGCGCAAATTTGGTCACGATCAACTCTCCACCCATGGGATTGGTAAAAGTCTTTCCACTATCGAGTGGCGCGCGGTGGTCCGCCAGCTAATCGTGCGCGGCTACCTGGAGGTTGAGGGTGAATATCAATGTTTAAGACTGACAGAAATCTGTCGTCCCTTATTACGAGGTGAAGAAACTCTATTCTTGCGCAAGCTGCCAAATAATGCGACTCAAACACAAACTCGGAATACCGCGAATCTCGAAGAGCTAGCCCCAGAGGAGCAGCCGCTGTGGGAAGCCCTGCGTAACTGCCGTAAGCAACTGGCGGAGGAGCGTGGTGTGCCTCCATATGTCGTATTTCACGATGCCACCCTAAGAGGCATGGTCAAGGCTCACCCGTACACTCGAGCAGAGTTACTTAAAGTTTCCGGTGTAGGTGACAGTAAGCTCGAGCGCTTCGGGGATGCTTTTCTCGCCGTCTTGCGGGATTTCCCCAAGCTGTAGAACCTTTTATCTCCTGGGATTTTTTCCACCTTGGGTTTACCTGTGTTAAAAAGGCGGAAAGAAGTAAAAAAATAATGCGTTAATCCCCAGCGAGAAAATCCTATGAAAGTGATAGGCCACCTGATTAATGGCGCCCTGACCCATAATGATGACAGTGGTGCCGGTTTCCGCCTACAGGATGTCACCAACCCCTCTACCAATGAAGTTCTCGGCAAAGTTTCACTAGCCAGTAAAGCTACCGTGGAAGAGGCCATTGCAGCTGCCGAAACCGCCTACCCTGCCTGGCGTAACACCCCGACCGCCAAGCGTGTGCGGATCATGTACCGCCTGAGAGATCTGCTGGAACAAAACGCAGACAGGATTTGTGAACTGATTACCCTGGAGCACGGCAAGGTGCTTAACGATGCGATGGGAGAACTGCAGCGCGGGATTGAGAATATAGAGTATGTCTGCTCAGCTCCTGAAATGCTCAAAGGAGAACACAGCAAAAATGTCGGCCCCGCAATTGACTCCTGGAGCGAATTTCAGCCCCTAGGTGTCTGCGCAGGGATCACTCCTTTTAATTTCCCGGCGATGGTCCCTTTATGGATGTGGCCAATGGCCATTGCCTGCGGCAACACTTTCATACTGAAACCTTCAGAGCGCACTCCTTCCTCAGCCCTATTTATTGCAGAATTAGGTATTGAGGCAGGTATCCCTGCAGGAGTCTTAAATGTCGTCAACGGTGATAAGGAAGCTGTAGATACAATACTCACCGATAAGCGTATTCAGGCAGTTAGCTTTGTCGGCTCTACTCCGATTGCGGAATATGTTTATACCACCGGCACCGCACATGGAAAACGAGTTCAAGCATTTGGCGGAGCCAAAAACCATGCCATAGTGATGCCCGATGCTGACCTGGATAACGCTGTCGCAGCCCTAATGGGAGCCGCTTACGGCTCCTGTGGCGAACGCTGTATGGCCATTTCTGTAGCTGTCGCAGTTGGGAATGATACAGCCGATACCTTAGTCGAGAAACTCAAAGAACAGATAGCCACACTCAAAGTTGGCGATGGCATGGACAACCAGAATGACATGGGTCCATTAGTTACTTCTGCCCACCTGGAAAAAGTTCAAGGCCTTATAGCCACAGGGGTCGAGGAAGGTGCGAAGCTGGTTATCGATGGTCGCAATTTAAGGACTCCAGGCTTAGAGCAAGGTAATTACCTTGGAGCCTGCCTGTTCGATCATGTTAAACCTGAAATGATAATCCATAGCAGTGAAATATTTGGCCCTGTTCTTTGTATTATGCGTGTAGAAACCATGCAGGAAGCCATGGATATTATTGATCGCCATGAGTACGGAAACGGAACTTGTCTATTCACTCGTGATGGAGAAGCGGCTCGATATTTTAGTGACAATATCAAAGTCGGCATGGTAGGTATCAATGTTCCGCTACCCGTACCCGTCGCACATCACAGCTTCGGCGGCTGGAAGCGTTCACTCTTTGGCGATTTACATGCATACGGACCGGATTCGGTACGCTTTTACACCAAACGTAAGACCATTACTCAACGCTGGCCGGCAAGCGGGGTTAGAGAGGGAGCCCAGTTTAGCTTTCCAAGTAATGGATAGTTGTAAAGGTACTTCGGGGCTCGTAGCTAGCCCCTTATCAACTAAAAATAAAAACCACTTCCGGCGCTATGGAAATAAAATTAAAAGCAGATCATTTACTATTTAAGATATCTTACACAATAAATCAACCACTACTGCATTATTAACAACCACCAACACCCTACATTTCAATCTCCATAAACCAAGAGAAAATCTCAAGATCACATAAAAAGTTAAGCGAGATCAGAAATTAAAATATATAAGAAAAATTCTCACCATAAAATTCAGAAAATGAATTATCGATGGAATGCAGAGGAGAAATTTTTAGACTTAAAAAAGGATGCGATAGACAGTATCTTAAAAAATGAAAGGGGTGCACAGCACCCCTTGCAAGGTAAGATTAATTACCAGTGGAAGTCAAACTTATAACCTACACCGATATTAAAAACCCAGGGATCAAACAGATAATCACCGCCAAATCTATGACGATAGTTCACCTGCCTTGGTACATCTGTGAAGAAAGTATCAACTTCAATATCAGTATCAACATCATAATATATACCAGCAATATTTATTAGCCAGCTACTATCATGACCAAAAGTAAAGTCAACACCAATTTGCCAGGTATAACCCCAATTATCCCCCAGGTTTAGCCGACCACCCCAGAATTCACTCCTTCCAGTGAATGGGTTGATCCAACCCCAATCTCTTAGGCGCTCACTGCTGAAGTCGGTATAGTTAATACCAACACCCATGTAAGGCTGTATCAGGCAGCTAGGAGGCAAAGGGTACCAGTTCAGGTATGCAGCCGTCATCTGGGGTTCCCAGCGGGCAAAATCACCTCTACGGCCGAACTCACGCAAACCAAAGCGATTATGCCAGCCATCTCGACGTCCACCGGTATGGCGATCACCATCGGTATAGCTTAAAGAAACACTCCAGTGATCCCAAGGCTTCCATTCCGCATTAATAAACCAACCCCATTCGTCACTTGGGTCGATATTAGTTCTAAAAGCGCCCCATTGACGATTGAAATTAGGGTTAATAGGATCCGGCCAGATAAGCAAACTATCAGCAAAAGTCACATTATCCGAATTCGGAGAAATGTAAGCACCACCAATACGGACCTTAAATTCCTGTGTAGGCGGTGGCGGAGGGGCATAGCCAGCGGGTCCTGCCGAAGCGACACTAGAGATTGCTAAGGCGAGGGGCGTCATTACGGGTATCAGAATACGCGTCATCTTCATTTGTGGTAACTCCATTGAAATTCAGCAGATCAAACAGCAATCAGCCCAATCAATGGTCAGTCTAGTCGCACGAAAATACGGGTGTAGAAAAAACGCTCAATTGTTGGCGCCTAAACTTAGTTTTTTATTTTTATGGCAGATATAAAATCTTTTGGCGCGTTATTGATTAGTCAGAATAGTGGTTAGTTACGGTTTTTATGGCTTAATCTATTTTACCTGCTTATCCATACCCCTCCCAAGATGCCTCTCTCTACCCAGCTCTATTGGGCGGATAATGAATACAAGATGAACTAGACCGGTAGATAGAAAAAGAAAAAAATGACAAAAAAAGAACAGACTCGACAGATAGTATAAGAGCTACATAAGGCTCTTCATTTGAGCTTTATGTAGCCAAACCTAGGGGAGGAGTTATCTATAAAACGATGAAACCTAATTTCTCAAAATAACTAAGGCACTTATTTGCCTTTGCTTTTACTCCCGCCTTGGCATTCAGGGCTACTCGGAGCCTCGCCTTGCCATTCATCTGGCGCATAAGTATGTAATGCAAGCGCATGTATCGGGCCAGCCATTTCATCAGAAAGAGCAGCATATACCTTTTGGTGGCGCTGAACTTTTCTAATGGAGTTAAAAACATCACTAACCAAAACCACCCGGAAATGCATCTCTGAGCCCACTGGCACATTGTGCATATGGCTTTCACACTGGACATCAATATATTGCGGGTTAAATACGGCGCTTAATTTTTCTTCTATTTTTTGGGCAAGACTCATAAGATCTCTCAAAAACTCAATAGGGTGAAGTATGCGTGTTTAGCTCTGACGAATAAAAAGAATGGGGGTATTAACACCCCACAATCAACTTACAACTTTTGCCTTACGCTTTCTTTCCTCAACAACTGCTTCATAGGCGACAGTGATGCTTTTCATCTGATCTTCAGCATGGCGCATAAACTCTTCAGGGAGGCCTTTGGCGGCTATTTTATCTGGGTGATACTCTGCAGCTTTGCGCCTATAAGCCAGCTTCAGATCTTTATCACTGGTCTCCGGAGAGCAGCCAAGTACCGCATAGTGCTGCTTCAGATCGGATGCGCTGTTTCCACCCCGTCGCCCAAATTCATTCTGCATGGCAGTAAAAAGAGATTCATGCAGCCCCAGGTCAGCAGTGATTCGGCGTAAAATTTCTTCTTCCGCAGCATGTAATTCACCGTCCGCATAGGCAACAGCAAACAAAAGGCGATAAACCATTTCACGCATTGCTTGATCGTGCACCAGCATCCGGTACTGCCTGGCATAATCATAAATACTGTACTTATCAGTCTTCGCATTCTCAAAAATACGAATAGCATCTTTGCGCTCTTCACCTCCGAGGCGAAGATTATTTTGGATGAACTCCTCAATCAGCTGCACTTCCGCTTTGGAAACAAGCCCATCGGCCTTGGCCATCTTTGCCAACATGGAAAACAGCGTCACGATAAAAATTGTCTGTGCTCCATCTCGATTAAGCACAGCCTTGGCACCACCCAAGCGCCGCAACCCTGAGCCGAAGGAGCTACCTACCCAAGCACCCAAAGCTGCTCCAATGGGCCCTCCAAACATAAAGCCAAACCCGGCGCCGATTCCCGCCCCTAACCAGGACATACTCTCTCCTCCGAGTGCCAATCAGCACTCCAATATCAGATATTTCTACTTGAAAGAGCGCACATAATACCACGCAGAAGTTTGCGCCAAGATACATTTATGACTTATCGGTCAAAAATCGCTTGGCTTAGATGTACAATTTAGGCTGGATATCCTTATCAAGTCCGCTAGCTGTCCCTGGCAATCTGCCACAATTAAGGTTGAGTATTCTTCCCAGAACTGAGGACGGATTAAATGAAACTGCGACAAGCAGTACGTTTATTACCACACATGGCCTTTTGCGCATCACTGTTTCTGGTTTTCACGGCCTGCGAGGACCGAGCGGGCAAGCCTAGCCAGACAGCTGAAAGGCAAACGCAGGACGCCAGAGCTGACAACACCGGACATCAGGACTGGGAAACTATCGTAGAGGTTCTCCTGCACCCCCGGTGCCTAAATTGCCATCAGCTAGAGATGCCCCTGATCAACGAAGGTTCCCCACATATCCCTCGTGTAGAGCGAGGCCCAAATAATATGGGATCAGGGACCATGCAGTGCCGCAATTGTCACTCCAATCAAAATAATCCTGTGACAGGAGCACCAGGTGCCCCAGGATGGGCCATGGCACCAATCGAACTTAACTGGTCACATATGTCTTCAGCTCAAATCTGCAAGCTCCTTACAACCCCACAAGATAATGGCGGCCGCTCTCCCGAGAGCCTACTGAAGTTTATGAGTGATAACCCCCTGGCACTCTGGGGCTGGAACCCAGGGGGAAAAAGGCAACCCGTGACCATTCCACATGAAAAGCTGGTTGAAGCTATGAAAGGATGGATTGCTGCAGGCACGCCCTGTCCCCCAGAACGCACCTCAAACTAACTCAATCAAGGTTTATTCAATAAAAGCGAGCCATGATTTAAGCTCGCTTTTATTACTTATCCGCAGCTAAAACTAAACACTTTACTGTCAACTAAAAAAAGCCAATCAATTTATCCAGCCAACTACCGTCCCCACCCCTCCAAACAATGAAAAGGTCCTCCTGGGACTGAACACGCCCCCCTTCAACCTTAAGTTTCACTCCCCCCATCTCATCCACTAGCGCTTCTGGAAGGAAGGCAAGTAATTCAGCCTGCATTACAAGCCGGCAAAGCACGCCATAATCATTCACAACCGCGTGTATTTTTCTTGAGAAGAGATCTTCTGGCCACCCATCACTGCCTATACCCCGCTCCTCCCCACAGAAAGGAGATATTCGTGGAGCAGCAAAAGGGTATTGCAAAATATTGTCCAACGTCACCACCACTTCGGAATGACCACCACTGGCCAATGGATGCTCAGGGCCAGCCGCTATACACATGCGGGTTGAGCCAATACTGTGGACCTCCATAGAAGAAGGAACCTGCCCTAGCACCACTCCCGAAATTAGTGCCATATCCACCTCACCCCGAATCAGCATCTTAAGGGCCAAAGACTCAAAAGCAGATATAAATGACAGGCGTATGTTTGGCTGGTATATCGTTACTTGCTTCTGGATGTGTGCAGCCCAAGTTAACTGCAACATGGCAGGCGCAGCTATCCGGCATTCCAAGTGAGTACCAAGACCGCCAACTTCTACCCGGGCTTTCCTGGCAAGAGTAACAATCTCACTAGCACGACTTTGTAGTCTGCGACCCTCATCATTGATCTTGAGTTGCTTTCCCACACGCTCAAAGAGGCGTACACCCAGCTCCCCCTCAAGACGGCGCAAAATTTTACTCAGCCCCCCAGGCGTCATGTCCAGTCGGTCAGCAGAACGTTGCAGGTTCTCAGTAACGGCAATATCGAGAAATTTCTCTAATGCTTCTATTTCCATTTTGGAATCAAATATTGAGTAAAATGAATCGATTCATCACTAATGTACATCTAGAATCCCTAAGTCTCAAAAACGTAGAAAAGCACAGTAGTAACCGATGAAGAAATTTGTTCTGGCCTGGATGATTTTCATTCAATCAAGCTTATCCCCGGCACTAGCATCAGCTCCCTCCCATAATGACCACTCAATCGGCGTTCATGGAATGGCACTGTTTTCTATAGATGGCCAGTTGATAGCTTCTCATATGCCTCTTCATGGCGGGCGCCACAGTCACCAGATTATTCTTACACTTAAAACCAATGACCACGTCAAAGTGGACGATTTAGTTCAGGGCTCTGAACTTATCACGCTTGAGCCCGAACAATTCTCATTAAACAAACTACGCAGTGGAGAGTTAAAGTCCTTTTCCGCCAGAGTATTTAAAGGACACTTTGAGAGGGGGGGTAAAGCTGACCAGGATCCTATTCGTTTTGAAGTAACAGGAAAATTACTAGATCACCCCTTAAGACAAGGGGGAAATGGTTCCTATCAACTAGTACAACATAATAATTTTGCACTACTGATCCATGAGATAGCTTCCAACCCTAGTTTCGACCAAATTCTGCTAGTCAACGTCACTCCAAATTCCCCGATAGAAATTAGTATTGATAGTGAAAAACCACTAACGAGCAAGAGCTGGCCTGAAAAGTTGACAAAGGCAGGCATTGACTTAAAGAAGCAACTGTATTTTGAAAGCCAGGACTTTCAATAAAGTGGGTAAACATATTTTAATTATCCAACATGAGGAAACCGAAGGACCAGGATATATTTCAGACTGGGCCCGAGATCATCATGTTTCACTTACCACGGTAAACCCACAAAATTCTCATCTGCCAAAAGGCCAGTTTGATGGCATCATTCTCTTGGGTGGGATGATGAACGTTGATGATCGCCATAAATTGCCATGGCTTGCCGATGAGATTGAATGGTTGAAAGGTCATATTGAGCAAGCTGTGCCGATATTAGGCATTTGCCTGGGCGCACAGATTCTTGCCTATATATTGGGGGCAAACATCCGACCATTAGATCAGGAAGAGATGGGCTGGCTACCAATAAAAGGCTCCCACAAACTAAACCTGAATATCGAAAAAGTATTTCAAGCCCATAGCTATTATTTTGATATCCCGATTGGAGCCGAGCGCCTAGCCGAATCTGAGCAATGTCCAAACCAGGCATTTTTATTCAAGGAAAAAGTACTGGGTATACAATTTCACCTAGAGTGGTCACAAAAAGTTATTGCCGCACTATTCCCGGGCTTTTATAAATCCTACGGTTCCCCTCAAAGCAACCACATAGCAAGTAAAAAAGCACTATTTAGACTACTTAATACCCACTTCGCACTCTAGATTAAGCCATAACTTAATTTTCAGTAAAAAAAGGGAGTAAGCCAAAGCGGCGTTCTAGCAGTTAAATGACTAGCAATGGAAACCCGTGGGGGAAAATCGGACGAGGGCCTACAAACGCTTATTGTAAGCATCATCAGGATAGCAGGCCCTATCATCCAAAAACTTATTCGTTAGAACAGGTAATTTTATTTTCGAAACAGACTCCGCCGCGTTGAGAGCAGGTCTCAAGCAACTTCCCTTTCGCCTCTACACGAGTGAACCCTTTAGAATGCATACCTCCCGCTCGCATATCCTTCATATAGCATGCCCACTTAGGACGCTCCTCTACGGGTTGGAGCACCACCCCTGTTTGCGCTCCATTCGATTGTTCCTCAACCATCGTTTGTAACTGCAAAATCATATCTTGCATAGAACGAATGTCCTTACGAAGCCTCACAACCTCTTTCTTCAACTTGCGAACTTCACTTGAACTCTGATCTTCACCCCTAAGGGAATGAACCTCATTGCGAAGCTTTACAACCTCCCTCTTAATCTCTCTAAGGTCTTGTGAGGTTACATGATTGTCATGAGCCATGACTGGAGCAGAGAATAAGGCCAGGGAAATAAGGAGAGGCAAACTACGCATACTTGTACTTCCAATACAGTTTCTTATAGCACGAAATTAACTGGAAGAAATATAACGTAATTAACCTTAACTCAAAATGAATTTTGTTTTGGGAGAGAACCTCTAAAGCCTGCGAAAAAGCATCATTAAAATTGACACAAATCTAATTTGTACTTTGAGGACTCGTTATTCTTCGATTATCAAAAAGCCACGAAAAGTAAACAAAATCAACAGCCAAAATGGCTGCAATTTCTGACTAGATTACGAGTCTCTTACTGCAGGACAACGAAAAAGGGGCAAACCGAAGCTCGCCCCTTTTTTGAAGTTACTAATCAGATAAATCAACCACCCGCAAGGCTACGCACCATACTGATCATCACTCCGGCTGCAACCGCAGAGCCAATGACACCTGCCACATTCGGCCCCATTGCATGCATCAACAGGAAGTTATGGGGGTTGGACTCAAGCCCAACTTTATTTGATACCCGCGCGGCCATTGGTACAGCAGATACTCCAGCAGAGCCAATTAAAGGGTTCACTTTGTGCTTACTAAACACATTGAGCAACTTGGCCATCAATACGCCCGCAGCAGTACCAATAGCAAATGCCACAATACCCAAGGCGAGAATACCGAGGGTTTTTGGATCCAGGAATTTATCGGCGGCAAGCTTGGAGCCGACAGACAGACCGAGGAAAATTGTAGTGATGTTGATCAGGGCATTCTGGGCAGTGTCGGATAAGCGAGCCACTACACCACACTCTCTCATCAGGTTGCCAAAACAGAACATACCTAACAGTGGAGCTGCCGCCGGCAGGAACAGGGCAACCAGGATCAACAATAACAGCGGGAAAGTAATCTTCTCTCTCTTGCTCACATGCCTCAACTGCACCATCTCAATGCGACGCTCCTGCTCTGTAGTCAGGGCACGCATAATCGGCGGCTGGATCATAGGGACCAATGCCATATAGGAATAGGCTGCCACGGCAATTGCACCAAGGAGATCTGGAGCTAGCAGGCTCGAGACATAGATGGCTGTAGGACCGTCCGCACCGCCGATAATCCCGATAGCCGCTGCATCAGCAATTGAGAAATCCATAATCCCAGCCACAGAAAGACCTACCGCACCAAGCACCGTGGCAAAAATACCAAACTGAGCGGCTGCCCCCAGGAACAAGGTGCGAGGGTTGGCAAGTAGCGGGCCAAAATCCGTCATGGCACCAACCCCCATAAAGATCACCAGGGGTGCCACACCGGAAGCAATAGCTACCGAATAAAAGCTGTACAACATTCCATTGTTGAAACCGGCATCCCTTGCAAACTCTGCAGCCTGAACCTGCACTGCAGCTGGCGCACTACCTAAGGCCTCCTTCAATGCCCCCAAGCTCGCCCCGCTCTCCAAGCCGAGAATCTGCCCCATCTGAGCCAGCACACTGGCATCTCCCTGAGTCAGTGCTGTCTCTGCAGCAGAAAGTGCCAGATCGGCCCCAGGAATATTTGCCAGGATTCCACCAAAGCCGATTGGAACCAGCAGCAGCGGCTCAAATTTTTTGCGAACGGCAAGGAATAGCAATCCCAGCCCCACAATAATCATGACAAACTGGCCAGGCGCCATTTGAGAAACGCCGGACGATTGCCAAAGACTGATTAAATTATCCACTTGCGACTCCTACCTGCTATGCGATAGACAGCAGGGCATCACCCACCGCCACGGAATCGCCCTCTTTTACTGCCACATTGGCAACATTACCGCTTCGGGGAGCACTCACCACAGTTTCCATCTTCATAGCTTCCAGAACCAGGATGGCCTGCCCCTCATTGACCTGATCACCTGGTTTCACCATTACCTTGAAAATATTACCTGCGAGCGGCGCATTTACTGGCTCTCCGCCAGTTGCAGATATTGGGCTGGTATTAGCAGCAGGAACAGGGGCAATACCATTTACCGGAGCAACACCAGTCAGGTCACCACCATCCGCAACTGTAACGGTGTAACTCTGCCCTTCTACAGTAACTGTATAGACCTCCTCACCTTTATCATTCTTGACCGCACTATTCTCCTTTCCGGTTGGAACCGGCTCAAAAGCATCGGGGTTATTGCGGTTTTTCAGGAACTTCAAACCAATCTGCGGGAAGAGTGCATAGGTGAGTACATCGTCGATTTCACTCTCCCCATTGGTGAGTGCAATATCCTGCTCGCCGGCCTTCTCCTGCAGTTCTAAAGTGAGCTTATCCAATTCAGGGGTGATCAGGTCGGCCGGTCGGCAAGTGACTGGAGCTGCTCCGTCGAGCACACGGGTTTGCAGCTCTTTATTGACCTCGGCAGGAGTTGAGCCGTACTCACCTTTTAGAACAGCAGCCGTTTCTTTTGAGATAGATTGATAACGCTCGCCGGTCAGCACATTCAGCACCGCCTGGGTGCCGACAATCTGCGAGGTGGGAGTTACCAGTGGGATATACCCCAAATCCTGACGCACTCGGGGAATTTCTTCGAGAACTTCATCGAGGCGGTCCCCCGCGCCCTGCTCACGCAATTGGTTCTCCATATTGGTCAGCATACCGCCCGGAACCTGGGCCACCAGGATACGGGAGTCCACGCCTTTCAGAGACCCCTCAAATTTCACGTACTTCTTGCGCACCTCGCGGAAATAAGCCGCAATCTCTTCCAGCAGGTTGATATTCAGCCCGGTATCGCGCTCAGTGCCCTCCAAAATAGCTACCAAGGCTTCAGTAGGGCTGTGACCATAGGTCATAGACATTGAGCTGATAGCCGTATCGACATTGTCGATTCCGGCCTCGATACACTTAAGAGCTGTCGCGGTAGAGAGGCCTGTCGTTGCGTGGCACTGCATATGGATAGGAATATCCACTGCCGCCTTCAAGCGAGTCACCAGCTCATAACCTTCATATGGACGCAAGAGGCCCGCCATATCCTTAATGGCAATGGAGTCCGCGCCCATATCCTCAATTTGACGACCCAAGTCTACCCATAGATCCATGGTATGCACTGGGCTCACTGTATAAGAGATAGTGCCTTGAGCGTGCTTATCCTGCTTTTTAACTGCGGCCAGTGCAGTTTTCAGGTTACGCATATCATTCATGGCATCGAACACACGAAACACGTCCACACCATTTTCAGCAGCGCGCTCAACAAATTTTTCCACCACGTCATCCGCATAATGACGGTAACCAAGAATATTCTGGCCGCGGAATAACATTTGCTGGGGCGTATTGGGCATAGCTTTTTTCAGCTCACGAATACGCTCCCAAGGATCTTCGCCGAGATAGCGAATACAGGAATCAAAAGTGGCACCACCCCAGGATTCCAGTGACCAGAATCCTACTTTATCCAGTTTTTCCGCGATGGGCAGCATATCGTCCAGTCGCAGACGTGTTGCGAACAGTGACTGGTGGGCGTCGCGCAGGACTACATCGGTAATCCCCAATGGCTTTTTAACCTCAGTCATGGGTTATCTCTCTCGGCAGAAATGATTAAATGTTGTTCAGATGCGAATTAATACGGCTAGCGTTTTTTTCTATGTTGTTCGATTGCCGCTTTGATAACAGCATGCAGACGCGCGTTATCGCCTGATGGGGAGTTTGTTGAAGATACGGCCGGCTCGGCCTCGGGAAAATAACGTGTGATAACTCGGGACATAATACTGGTACCAATCACCAGCAATAACAGGAAAGTAAAAACAATCCCCATCCCGAACAGCGTAATATCCAGTCCCTGTTGAAAAAGTAAATCTTGCACTATCTTATTCCCCCTAAGTTTTCAGGCGCGATCAAAACCATCCCCACTCGTGCCTGCCCCTATAATTTTTGCGCCAGCTTGAGGTCAGCCTCGCCCTTGCAGGAGTCTTTTCAAACCCTCTATCGCATGTGCCTATCCGTCCCGCAATCTAATTCCCGAGACTTGCAAATACAACCATCCCAAAACTTCCCTGGGCACAATTTACAAAACTATCTACTATCTGAGCCCCATTCAGCAGCATGGAAGCTTGAACAATTATCTATTATCAATACAAGTTGCTTTTAAAATCAAACACTTAATGGTTTCAGAGGCAACTGTGACGCACTGTTCAACATGCTCAATTTTAGTGCACGCCCCCTTCGCATAGAGGCTGATCCTCCTAAATAAAACTACGTATGAATGAGTGTTTTTACAAAACCTAACCAACTAGCTGATAGAATATGCGCCAACTTTTAGCCTTTATTTCTCCATTTTCAGCTTTATGACCGACAAGACAGATTCCCAGCAGCCAAAGATTTACCAGGCTCCTATGGAGGGAGTTATCGACCACCATGTGCGCGAACTGCTCTCAACTGTCGGAGGCGTCGATGTCTGTGTCACAGAGTTTGTGAGAGTGACAAACACCCGGTTGCCCCGCCGTGTATTTACAAGACTCTGCCCCGAACTGCTGCAAGATGCCGAAACAACCACCGGCACCCCGGTGCGCCTGCAACTGTTGGGCGGAAACCCAGAAGCTATGGCCACCAATGCCATAAAGGCCGTCTCTGTTGGGGCAAAAGCTATCGACCTGAACTTTGGCTGCCCGGCAAAGTCCGTCAATAACAGTGATGGCGGTGCCTGCTTATTGCAAAGCCCCCATCGCGTGGAAGCGATTGTTGGCACTGTGCGCCGAGCCGTCCCGGAAAGCATCCCGGTGACCGCTAAAATCCGCCTGGGTTTTAATGACAGATCCTCTTACATGGATAACGCTATGGCGGCAGCCGCGGGAGGCGCCAATGAACTGGCAGTACACGCGCGCTCAAAGGTAGACGGTTACAAGCCACCCGCTTATTGGGAATATATCGGGGAGATTCGCCAACAGCTGGAAATACCCGTTATCGCCAATGGCGATATTTGGACTCTCAAGGAGTTTCAGCGGTGCCGTGAGGTAACAGGCTGTAGCGCATTTATGTTTGGGCGTAGCCTTTTGGCCAGGCCGGACCTCGGCTTACAAATTAAAGCCTATTGTTCGGGGGAGAACTATATCCCTATGGCCTGGCAGCAAGTATTGGAACTGCTCTGGGGATACTACCAAACAACCAGGGAAGTTTATCCGGCTAAATACCTGGGCAACCGAATCAAGCAGTGGCTGGCATATCTCAAACTCGCCTTTCCTGAAGCTCAATTATTTTTTGACAAAATTAAGCGCTTGCGAGAAGCGGAAGCTATCGAGAATCTATTTTTTCAAGAGCGCCGTGGTGAGCAAGAGAAGTTTGAGGCTGCTTGAGTAAAGCTATCGTCCGCCAAGCGATACAGAGACTTTACCCTGCGTGGTGAGCGCGAGCTGACCCAGCAACAGATGGCCGACGCCACCGGGGTTCATGTCAATCCGATTCGGCGCTATGAAGCCGAGGCAACACAGCCTTCCCTGGAGGCGTTAAAACAGATTGCTGTCGCCATGAGTATCACCATTGACTCACTGGTATTCGAAGAAGACGAGCGCGGACTGGATGAGCAGCTAAGTCTGCAATTTGAAGCTATCAGCCAACTGCCAACGGAAGAGAAAGAGATCGTCAAGGAGTTGCTGGACGGGATGATTATTAAGTATCAATCCCGGCATTGGGATGCCAAGCGGCAAGTCGGTTAAACAAAAAACCCCGCCGGAGTTATCCTTGGGGCTATGTGGGAGTTCAGAAACTGGCTGTGCACCGTTCTCTAAGCTATGGGTGTCTTGATTTCATACTATTATGATGATTCCGGCAATTACTTTTCAGTAAAATTCAATCAGAAAACCGCCCTTTAAATAAGCATAAAAAGATATATATGAATACATAGGTGGCCACTATGGCAATAACACCAACGCCAAATAAAGCAAAGCCATTTACACCTAAAATAGACAGTCTCTCATCAAAAAAAGAAAGCGCAGTTATTACAAGAAGAATCAAAAACTCAATAGGTGCAAGTGACACCCCTCTATTTTTACGTTCATCTTTCGACCAAAAAAAAGTTACTGATATTGGAATTATCAAATTCCATAACAACTTCAACGCTAACAAGGCAGCACAAACATAAAAGACAAAAAGCATATAAAAAATCCTCTATTTAATTTGCCGCGGCCCAAATATCCCCCTCCACATCTCTGCCCCAGCGGGCCACTTCACTTGTGACCTAGGTAAAGTGCCAGTAATAGAGTTTGAGAAGGGATTCTGACGGTAGCCTCTTAATATAAGCTGCCCACCTCTTACTTGAGGCCCCCAAAGCATCGTTTTGAAATAATTCCAACGTGTTGCGCCGCCAACCATAATCCAACGTCACGCAGCTAAATCAGCCGTTTGTCCTATCCCCGCCCAGGACGTCACTGAAACATAACTCCTGAGTAGTAGTTGTAAACATTTTGCTATCGGAGCTAGACAAACAATAGCGCACACCTGTCCAGCTGTACCGGTCGCTATCAGATTAATTAACGTCCCAGTATTAGAATCAAAACTATAGGCTGTCGTACCATCTGCGCTAACTGTGTTACCAAACGGCCCGACCCCAACGGTAACTGGAACACCATTTTCATCAAAATAGGTTCCTGGACAGGAGAAAAATTACCGGTCGACCCTTTTTGTGCAATTACTCCCTACACTCAATAAGAACTTCCGTATATCTTAATTTATCATTTACTTTTTCTTGATCTGCACCAACCGAGTGGGGAGCTAGTTTAAATTTCAAATAGTATCTATAACCATAACCAACTTTTATACTCTCAACCTGTGAGACGTCAAAATGACCATAATCGATATTTCTTCCATAAAATTCTAGTGAAGCAACATTAACGGGAATATCAAATAATCCCCAATCAATATCAAAATTATTATACGCATCCTCAGCGTACATCAATCCAACTCTTGAGTGATCTACTCGATAATCTGAGAAATTACTAAGTACATTTTCCACACCACTCCACAACTGCTCCAATAACACTTCATCTTTAGATAAAGACCGCAAATTAGAGCAAGGGGATTTAGTAGCCGAAATAAACTGAACCACAAAATATGATGCAATTAGGAGTAGCCCGAGAAAAAAAATAACAGTAAGTTTAATAAGCTTATTATTCATTTACATCATCACTTAATATTGTAATAGTCTCGACCAAATCTTGACCAAAGCCCCCCGGCTTGTGCCTGATATAAATTGTAGCTTCCTTTACCAGCAAGAACATCATTTACATTCCAAGCGCCTACGAGTGTATTTAGAGTAGCTTCAGAAAATCCATAACGCCCAGCAAATACACCAACACCAATATAGTTTATTTCACCCCCTTTGAAGACCCCAATATTATCAACATAAAATTCTTGATTAGCATATCCATATAGAAATGTATCCGCCTTGCTAATAAAATTTTCTGAAAATTCAGAAATATTTAGAGGGTTAATTTCATCAGCCTTAATGCTCATATACTCTGCGATAGTAATTATATCTAGCTGACTTAACTGAATAGGCGTATCGGATCCTTCCTGGACACCTTTAAAAACTTTAAATCTAAGTAACTCGTAGCGCTGTTTCCACTTCTCTTGTGCAGTAGGATGATTCTCTTCATTAAAAGCCCTGGAAAACGCCGCGGTTATCGCTCCATTGGCAAACTTACCACCCGATACTGCAGAGGCTGTACCGCCAACGATCGCGGCTGCAATGACTCTCGCCGCACTAAAGCCAACATTGCCAGCATCTATTGAATCTATACCTCCTGCAAAGGCCTGGGTCACACCCGCTGCGGCAAAGCCGTGTTTAAACTTACCTCCCTGAGCCGCAGACAGTAAACCACCGGTAACCGAGTGAGCAAAGACTTTCGCTGCATAGCCATACCCATTTAAGCCGGTACCCATTCTCAAATACCTTACGACAATGAGAAACACTTTTACACGTTTAGGACTTAGCTTCTAGGCTTTCGCCACCTTGGCTCGCTTCAGCAGCACTACTTACAACCGCCGCAAAGGCCGCCGTCGCAGCGCCATTTGCGAAGTTACCGCCGGGCGCTAACAATACTCACTAAAGTTTCTATTGCAGCGGCATCTGATTCATCTTCAACCACATCAGAAAGCAACCCTTCCGCTCGACTTGGCGTAATTTCTTGCCAGCGCTTTTTGCTCAAAGAATAAGACCAAATACGATTATCTGATGCACACCGTATCAATTTATGATTGGTATCCGCTAAATCAAGCCAACCTATAGGATCTCCGCTATTTGTAATAACGTCACCCAGAATAATAACTTTACTAAAGCCACATTTCTTAGGTGCCTTCCTGTAGAGTATCTCGTTCACTCTAGTTCTATAGGTATATGCAGCATGAGAGCGTAGCAATGCGTATTCAAAAGAGGTTTTTGTTGCACCCTCTTCAAATATTGCGGAAATCACAAGATTAGCAAATGAACTCTCATCCAAGTCAAATCCTAGAAAATAGTAATAGTCTTCAACGAACTGATGATACCCTGGTGTTTCATTTATAAACCTCTCTGCCAACTTTTTTTGATCTTCGATAGTCGATTTCTCTGAAAGAAATACCTCTCTGTATTCCTTTACAGCGTCAGCATCATAATAATCGGCTACAGAGTCATACAGTTTATAGATAAAGTGCTCAGAGCAAACGTCTCCTTCACATGAATATGCATACTGACTAAATAGCAGAGTAATAACATATACAACTAAAACACTTTTCTTAACAGCCATAATTATTACACACTTGTCCTTTAACAATACGTCCGCTCAATTTCTGGAGCTTTACTTGTCTTGATGTTAGGCCATAATTTTGTCTTATAGCACGATCGCTCATACTCGACATCATCGATGTCACATACCTAAATGAATTACCATGACGCAAAGTAACCACAAAACTATTGGTGGTCATATTTGAAAGCCTTACACCTCCAGAGAAGTTCCGGTCTGAATCGGAGAAATAAGGGTTCGTGGGATGGTTATGGTGGACAACTTTAATGGAAAATCCATCATCATATAACCGTTGAAGACTTGCGCCATCGTACCTTACACCATGTTGAAGTAGTGAAGTTGTGGGGTGTGTCGTATAGTAAAGTCCCCCTTTTTCAACGACGAAACTCGACCACTCATAAGCATCGCCCATAGCAGCTACAGAAGCGTCTGCTGCTGCTAGCGCCTCTGATCTCGATGAATAGGCTACCGACTCATCCACATTCACAGGTGCTTTGAACTTGCCGCCACTTCCTCCAGGTTCATTCAACCCTCCATCTCCATTACCATTAATTGAACCGGCAGCTGCCTCACTCATCAAAGCAGCAAATGCAGCAGTGGTCGCCCCATTAATAAAAATGCGTCAAAATTTTACTCCGCCCCCAAATATTCACGTCAATCTCTATTTTTACAGGTATATACCCTCCCATAGTATGTGAAATATTGACCGTCATTAGTTTTACCATGAGAAAATGCTAATTCCACACCAGGCTCATCTAATAAAATGTCACCACCAATTTTTTTTGATTGCTGCAAAGCATCCTTCTTTGCCTGAACTTCTGTTTTTCCACTGGTGCTTACACTTCCCAAATAGCTACACCCATCAATATCTGACTCATTTGTAGCAAAACTTACTTGAGAATTAATAGCGCAACTTTGTGCAGCCATTAAAAACAACACAGTGACTAAAAAATATTTCACCATTACAGTCTCTTAAAAAATCTATAAATCAATAAAGTGGTTATCTATCTTTTTTATCTTTTACCAGTCAATTACAGCACGTTATTTCTACAGGAGGCATTCCTCGCCCTAAAATACTTTGATCAAAATGCCTGCCGCTATAATAATTAAATCTTTCAGAAATCCAGGCGTTGCTCAATCCGACTCCTGATGTATGCGAAATATATTTAGTATACCTCCATGCGTCATACTCAAGCATATTTCTAACAATCCGTATTTGACGATTGTTAAGACCGGCAGGGAAATAATTTTTCGGTAAAGTTAGTCCATTTGCCTTTTGCCAAACGTGGCGCATCTCATGGTAGACTAAAGTCCAATAATCTTTCCCCCTGTAGCTTTTATCTATCCATATTTCATAATTGACATCTTTGCCACGCTGAACTGTCCCATGAGCATTTTTATCTTTGGTAACGGAGAAAATTTCCGATTTCCGTTTTTTTACAATAGTATATTCTCCGTCAATTCCCAAGGCTTCAGCTATTTCTTGTTCTACTTGTGAGTAATCACCTTGACCCTGGCCACCTGTTCCTTCACCTTCCCCGGCTACTGGAATATCATCTTGAGATAAAGCTTGCACCGCCGCCGCAAAAGCCGCCGTTGCGGCACCATTTGAGAACTTACCACCAGTAGCCTCGGATACCAGCCCTGTAACCGCCATCTTCACCATCACATGGGTATCCTGGGCAAAACCACCACCGACCCCCGCTGAAATAAAGCCGTGGCCAAACTTGCCCCCGCCGATCTGCGACAACACCCCCCCGATCACACCGCGAATGGTAATATTGGTCGTACTCCAGCCCCGGGCATACCACTGAAGGCTGCCGCTGAAGCTGCTGCGAGTACGCCATTCGCAAAGGCCCGGCCGATCTCACCGGTAACATGATAAGTTTGCGCCGCACTGTAAGCTGCCAGCGCACCAGGACAGCTAGGCCCCGTAGAGACACAAAGTGCTATCTGGGCGACAGCATTCAGCAGCGGTTTGCTGCCGAGATAGCGCATTACATCCCGGCCATTGACAAAGGCGTCCCTGAACTTATTCCAAGAACTATACCCCGAAGGATCCGTATAAGTCAGCGGGTTGTTGTGCACATAGGCGTAGCGGTTGTAGCCCTGGACCGAGGTGATTCCATCAATCAGCGGATCTGCGGAGACAAAGCGGACGAGGAACAGTTGATTATCCGCGAACTGCTGGAAAGCATGATTGTGAAGTATGAGGCTCGGCGCTGGACGCATACCCGAATAAAAGCCCCGGCAGGTTATTCTGCCGGGGCTTTTATTCGGTTCAGTAAGATTACGATTTGAAGAAAGCCCAAGTCTTCCCTTTTTTCCGGTATATCTCTGTGCACCGGATATCCAGAATGTGTTTCATATCTCCCTATCTGCGTGTATCTTGAATAGCACTCACAGAATTAATATACAAAACCGAGTTATATACATAGATATACCAATGAGCATATCTCGTTAGATAAAGCTGTTCACCACAAGAGACACTATCGGCAACTCCCTCAACAACTTCAAATTTCCCACTATTTATTAACTGCCGACTTATCGTCTCTGGCATCCCATCCGCAACTATCTCTAACTGCGGTCCACTGACAACCAAGTATTTTAGCTCACCTTTATCTATTGCATTATTCGCTTCTACAACAGGGTTTTTCAAAAGATATTTACGCAGTATCTCAGCTTCTTTACACGAAGAATTTTTGTCGTACGTCTTTAATTGAGACAAACTATACAACCTATCCATATCCTCATTTAAGTGAGAAATAAACTCTTTTTTATTAAATTGATTTACCACTTCGTCACTCTGAGCAAAAACAGAACTTAAGACCAAGATTACACTAAAAAAAATTTTATTAATCATTGTTTATTGCTTATATGCAGCGTGAAAATTGCTCCAGATCCATACTGATTCCGACTATTCATGATAGCAAGATAGGCGTTTAACCCCTTGCTCCTCATTAGAGATATCAAAGGAGCTAACAGATCGAATATTTTTTAATGATAATTTACCAGCGGCAGGTGAAACTGAAAAATTCCCAACGATAGTCGCATAAGACCATGGACATTTTTCGAATACAGCTTCAGATGCAGAAGATCTATCAAAATTTATTTTGTTCACCGTGTTAGTAATTAATGCATCAATTTTCCTAACGAACAAGCCTCTACTAGGACCATTCCTTCCACCAATATAACCGGACACCATCACAAGCTGGCCATCATATTTTTCAGGCTCGACTATGAGCTTATAAATTGATACATGCTTCGCTAATTCACCTCCCTGTACATTACAAGCAAGTAAACTGACTAGCCCTACATAGATAATTTTAGCAATCGTTTTTGTCAACATGGCCCATCTTTCCATCCAGTTCTCATACATTGATCCTGTTGAAATCTCCAGCTAGTTTTATACCAAGGATAACTATTATTATTAATAGTCACAGAAACAGGCCCATCAATTTGACTAGACCAGTTTAGATAAACCCCTTTACTCCATTGTTCTGGAGACCGCCATGTCCCAGTTACATCATTAATAGCTACAGCAGCTATATTTACTTCGTCAAGATCAACAGAAAATGAGGTGCCCGCAAACCCTTGATTATCTGGGTTAATCAAATAACCACCCTCCACGTCTGCTGGAAAGGGTTGTGATAGAATATACTTCCCATCGACCTCATATACATACATTCCTAAGTGTTGACCTTCCCAAATTGAGTTTGCATCTTCAAGGCCACGTCTAAGAGCATCAAGTCGCGAATGAGCGTTACCAATAGCCTCATCTAGCGGAGATCTGCTCTTTTGTGCAGTAGGATGATTCTCATGATTAAAGGCCCTGGAAAACGCCGCGGTTATCGCCCCATTGGCAAATTTGCCTCCAGAGACCACCAAGGCTGTACCGCCTACAACCGCCGCCGCAACTACCCTCGCCGCACTAAAGCCAGAGTTGCCAGCATCTATTGAATCTATCCCCCCGGCAAAGGCCTGGGTCACACCCGCTGCAGCAAAGCCGTGTTTAAACTTCCCTCCCTGCGCTTCTGAGAGTAAGCCACCAGTCACCGAGTGAGCAAAGACTTTCACTGCATAGCCAGCGCCTGACCGCCGACAGGCGGCTAAAGCCGAGGGACGTTTGTGCCCCTCTTGGTGCTTGGCTAGAACGGTGGTGCCGCTTCTTCGATGGCTTCGATCAGGTGCCGGCATTCCTGTTGCAGCAGCCTCACGTAGTACTGCCATTCGGTATCAAGCCGCTTCCAGGCTTCGATAACGCTCCAGCCTTGCGGCAGGTATTCCATGCGCTCCGTTATGAACGCGGCGGCAATTTGTTCGCTGGTGCTGACTCCGCTGCTGCCGGTTTGCAGCAGGCTTTGGGTGGTTTGGATGCCGGACGCGTGATCGCGGAACTCAGTTTTGGATTCTGGACCAGCCTACTGGATCGGCGCTATAAACAGGTACTGTGGCCTCGCCTGCTAAAAACTGCCTTCCCAGAAATGCCCCGCCGCCTGCGCACCCGCAACAACCTTTCCCGACGCTTTCAGCGCATCTGCCATCTGCGCAACCGGATTTTCATCATGAACCTATCTGGCATTGGCAAGACCTAGCCCGGCAACATCGGGACACACTGGAGGCCATTACCTGGATTGCGCCAACGGCGCGGGAGCTGGTGGCCGCCGTGGATAGGTTTCCCGACATTCACCAAACAGGGCTTGACAAGATCGAGCAACAGCTCAGGCGGTTTTGCTGACCCACAAAAACAACAAAGCCCCGGCAGATTATCCTGCTAACATCAGAAACTAATCACTAAAGCTAGTGCCGAACTCAGCTACCAATAATGGCGGTTAACTGGAATTTTAGGGCTTAATAATCGTCCAACTTTCCGTTGCGCTATCAAAATATTTATTAAAGGACACAAGCCCCTCAGCCAATGAATATAAAAACACCGTCCTTTGCAAAGAAAAAGATGACTTACTCCCGGTTAGCTTACGCTTCAAATCATCAGTAGCTTTTGATTCTATAAAATATAATTTTTCCCCCGCACCACCATTTTCCGACAACACTTCAAACCTATACCCAGAGAACTCCCACTTGTCACCTTTTGATAAAGGAATCTTAGGAACAGAGAAAACTAAAAATGGGGTAGACGTTACAATACATTTGTACCTTTTACTATTTTCACAAACCGTATAATTCCAACTAACATCGTACTCATTATTATGGAATTGACCATTTTTATAAAAGTCAATGTTCATTGGAATTTCACTCCCTCCTTGAATTCTGAAAGATAACTCTCTTTGATCTGCAATTGCAGAAGACATTAAAGCTAAATATAAAATCAATGTAAGGAAATTAGTCTGTATAAACTCTCCTCGCCCAATTTACAGCCCTCGAAGTAGCATCTTTTTCCCAGGGAGCAGTCTCACGGGAAGGTACAGGATCAACCCAATTGTTTACCATTTTGATGTTGGATGGATGCATATGAGCCAATTCATGTCTAAAAACAAACATTTCATATTGACTGGCATTTAAAGACTTAATAAATACTGCTTGTGCAGGCGTAGCCTCTACCGGAGCGCCAAGGGCAGTAAAAAATCTTGGATCAACAGTGATCTCTCCTGATCTTGAATTAATTACAGCAAAACCACGATAAGAACTATCGTAACTAACCGTTAGTTTTTCAGCATTAGGTCTCGCATAACTCGAAGGATATTCCGTTTCACTAATTATTTTCTTAAATTCACTTAATCGTTTATCAAGATAAGCCTGCCTCTCTCCTTCTGGTACAACACTTTCCGTTCCACCTGCTGAATCATAGGATGTAGAGGGCTTTCTTTGCCTATCCTGCCCTATCGAGCTCATCAATGAAGCAAAAGGCCCCATTGGCAAACTTACCACCCGATACCACAGAGGCTGTACCGCCAACGATCGCGGCTGCAATGACTCTCGTCGCACTAAAGCCAACTTTGTGTGCTCAACGACTAAAACAAGAGCCGCTAATAATCAATTAAATCAAATAGATAGGTCGTACCAGCTTTGTACACACCGATATCCCTTTTGGAAACGAAAGAAATTCGGAAGATTAAGCCTTTCTTCACATTAAAATCTGCAGATTTTGATATCGGGGGCGTGCTTACGATTAGTTCTCCAGCAAGGGAGAATACATTTCCAGAGATCTCCACGTCGCCTCGCTTCACAGACTCAGACAAATCGCTAGAAAGCAGCAAAGAAACAGTCGATACCGACTCAGTATTTTTCTCGACCTCAACTTTAATCCCAAGCTCTTTTGCGTCCGATGCTGGAATCTTAGCAACCTCACCAGTAATAAACGCCTCATTAACTACAGACTCCGTAGCTGAGGCTACCGGTACTGCACCACAACCAAAAATAAAAAGAGGAAAAAGGAATAAGCAAAAACTTGCACGCATATCAAAATCCTCTTCGGTACTGTCGTATAGCCTTGAACTCTCGATTCAGCATGGCATTACCATGAGAAATACCAGCAGCGTGACCGGTTTCGTGTGCAAGGGTTTGAATAACGTTCTCAACTCCAGTCATGTTAGTCGAGAAAGTTCTTCCGCTTAGCAGGTAGGCTTTTAACATTGAGCCACTTCGCAGCGTAGTTCCCGAAGCAGTGGCTCCTGCATAAATACCTATGCTGTTACCGCCAAAGTGAATTCCATCCACAATACCCCAGCTAGAATTAGCCTCCAAAAAAGCGATGGCATCAGACTTAGTTGAAAACCCTTGATAATCCCAACCATTTCCGCTTCGACGACCGAGCATAATCGTCTCTAAATCCGCATCAATATTTGCCGCATCAACATTCTGCGCAGCCTCTAGACCTTCAGCATATATAGCTTGGCGCTCCTCAAGAGAATCCGGAATGGCATTAACTCGATCAATACTTTCCTGATTTGGGGCACCTTCTGGAGTTCCTCTTTGGCCTAAAGAGCTCATCGCCATAGCGAAAGCCGCCGTAGCTGCCCCATTGGCAAACTTACCACCCGATACTGCAGAGGCTGTACCGCCAACGATCGCTGCTGCAATGACTCTCGCCGCACTAAAGCCAACATTGCCAGCATCTATTGAATCTATACCTCCTGCAAAGGCCTGGGTCACACCCGCTGCGGCAAAGCCGTGTTTAAACTTCCCTCCCTGAGCCGCAGACAGTAAACCACCGGTAACCGAGTGAGCAAAGACTTTCGCTGCATAGCCATAGCCGTTCAGGCCCGTACCCATGATACCTTTGCCGACAACCCCTTTCGTTGCCCATGTCGCCCCCTGAAAGGCATTGCCAATGCCCATAAATGCCACAGCACTGAAGGCACCAAAAAAGGCCCCCTTCACCGTGCCACTTTGCACCGCTCCCGCCGCGGCGCCGCCGGCAGCGGCCCAGCCCACCGCCGCTGCATAATTTGTAGCTTGCAGGGCCACGAGAGACTGTCCCCCGGTCCAAATGGCAATGGCCACGGCGACCACCGGCTTCACAACAGAGTCCCGGTACTTATTCCAAGAACTATACCCCGAAGGATCCGTATAAGTCAGCGGGTTGTTGTGCACATAGGCGTAGCGGTTGTAACCCTGGACCGAAATCACCCCATCGATCAGCGGATCTGCGGAGACAAAGCGGGCCAGGGTCGGATCGTAGACCCGTCCGTTCATATGGATCAGGCCCACCTGATCCAGAATTTCATGGCCGGTAGTGCGATGAGTTACCGGATGAGGACCAGCAGGCGCTAATAGTGATGATGAACAGTTTAGTGAAGAAGGCAAGCCTGACTAAAGTCATAGGAAAGACGGTCAACCGGTATTTGAAAGGGGGTTGGTTCGAACTGATCAGATTATTTTATCGTTTTGGGCTCACAACGTCTTACTAAGTTTTCGCTTTTAATGATTTCTTTGTAGAATTTTCCCTTATACAACGAGTAAGTAATATATCTCTGCAGCTGGCCGCTATTTAATTCAGGCTTCTCATAAAAACAAAAAGAAAATGCTTCTATAAAACCGTTATCGTCAATATCTTCATAAACAATATTTAAAGAGTCCCATGAGGGCAGGGATATATCACTAACTAAATCTTGATCGGCATTCACTTTATGACCTTTGTAAAAAGCTGTTACCCCTGTTAACTGACTACCTAACACATTAAATACCAACTTGGTATCACCAAAACCTTCCGGAAGGCTATAGCGAAACTCTACTAGTTTCGCTTCAACACGCGTCCATGTTCCCGCCAGGGCAATAGCAGAAACAAAGGATATCACCAGCAATAAAACCCCATTTTTCATGATCTATCTTCCGCTACTTCCTAATGGTTATATATTGAGATGCCGTTGCAGCCTCTTCGGGAGACATATAATGCAACAAACTTCGCCAGTCATGCACTCGACGGTATCCCGCTGCATCAAAGATATATGTACTTCCATCAGGTGGAAACATATAACTTTTATTGAGCCATTTCACAACCGCCACCGATATATCTCCAGTACTGAATGTGCCAGGCCCAGGATGTGTATGAAACTGGGCATATCCCGAAACCCGACTAAGTGACGGCAAGCTATGAGTCTGATAATCAGTAACTATGCGACCAATACCAAATGCATCGCCATCTCGAACAATAGTCCCACCAAACTCTACCTTATGTTTTGAATATAGAGCTGTAGACTTCTGCTTAGCCCAAGCCACGACCTCATCCTCAGTACCACTAACATTCAGTGCCTCAGCATTAGCAGCTGCCACATCTGCATCAATTGCAGCTATCTTTTCTGGGTCCGTTATTTTCCTATTTCTTCCAGATGCGTACTCTGTAGATGCCTCATGTGCAGGCTCCCTAACAACAGCAGCGAATGCCGCCGTGACCGCCCCATTAATAAACTTCCCACCAGTAGCCTCAGATACCAGCCCTGTAACCGCCATCTTCACCACCACATGGGTATCCTGGGCAAAACCACCACCGACCCCCGCTGAAATAAAGCCGTGGCCAAACTTGCCCCCGCCGATCTGCGACAACACCCCCCCGATCACACCGCGAATGGTAATATTGGTCGTACTCCAGCCCCCAGGCATACCACTGAAGGCCGCCGCTGAAGCTGCTGCGAGTACGCCATTCGCAAAGGCCCGGCCGATCTCACCGGTAACATGATAAGTTTGCGCCGCACTGTAAGCTGCCAGCGCACCAGGACAGCTAGGCCCCGTAGAGACACAAAGTGCTATCTGGGCGACAGCATTCAGCAGCGGTTTGCTGCCGAGATAGCGCATTACATCCCGGCCATTGACAAAGGCGTCCCTGAACTTATTCCAAGAACTATACCCCGAAGGATCCGTATAAGTCAGCGGGTTGTTGTGCACATAGGCGTAGCGGTTGTAGCCCTGGACCGAAGTCACCCCATCGATCAGCGGATCTGCGGAGACAAAGCGGGCCAGGGTCGGGTCGTAGACCCGTCCGTTCATATGGATCAGGCCCACCTCATCCAGCATTTCATGGCCGGTATAACCGCGGTTACTACTCAGGTGATTAAAGATTCCTACATTAAGTGTGCTAACCGTATTTTCAGGTACACCGGCAATCTGCTCCCAGCTCAGGGCGTTGCGGCGTTTGCCCCAGGCATCAAAGCTGTAAACCAGTTTGTTACCAGTGGCATCTTTGGCAACCTGACCGGTGCTATCGGTAATTACATCCAGGGAACCCTGGAGGTCTTTGTGTAAATACTGGGTGCTGGTACCGGCAATTTCATCCGATGCATTCAGCTCGATACGCTCGATAGCAACCCCTGCGATATTGCGGCGATAAAAGCTCTTTATAAAAGCACCGGAGGTGCTGCGCTCAATCACTTTCTCGACGCTGCCGATCTGCAAGGTGGTCACTGTGCCTTTGCCGTTGTCATCCACCCGCTTGAAACGGCTGCGGTCCGGGCCGTAAGAGAAGCGCGTATCGTGGCCGCCTTTACTAATCAGGCTGGGTTTATCAAAGACGGTGTAGTCCAGCGTACGACTGCCTGAGTCGCTACTCATATTGCCGTTGTCGTCGTAGTGATAGCTGGTATTACCGGCTTTGGTTACGGCATGAGGGCGTGGGCCACTGTACTCATAGCTACCGATGCCCGTTTTATAGGTGATATTGCCGGCATCATCGTAGCGTACCTCCTGGGTGGCAGTTTGGCTGCCGGCTTGATAGAGGCGCGCATAGCGCAGGCGGTTGAGGCCGTCGTACTCAAAACGTTCCTGCAGGTCCTTGCGGTAGCTGCCATCGCCACTGAGGTCGGTTTTAGAGAGCAGATTGCCGATAGTATTCCAATCGTAATGCAGGTTCTGCACCTGACCCACACCGGGATTGATATCCGTTAAGATGCTGGTGAGGCGGTGATGTTGTGGATCGTAGGCATAGGTAGTGGTGAGGCCGTTGCCTAGCAGCACTTCTTCCACCTGGCCGCGCAGATTCATGCGCTTAACCCGGTAATAGTAACCACTGTCTGCGGGGGCGGTTACATCGCGCACACCCACTTTAAAGCCATAGTTGTTGTAGACAGTTTCTACACCGCGTAAATAATCCCCATTATCGCCCACCTGCTGATTGCTGGCGTCGAAACTGCGGCTAACGCGGCTGTATTGGTCGTAGGTGACTTTTTCATAAAAATCCCCTTCGCCATCGAGTACACCGAGCCCGGTATTCGTTTCACCCAGACGACCGTAGGTATCGTATTGCAGCAGCTTGAGGTAATTGACATCCTCCAGATTGGCATTGCAACCGGCGGCAATAGCGACAGGGGCCTGGGCTACGGCCACCAGTTTGCCTTCGAAGCGGAATTTGGAATCACAGCCGGGATCCTGGTCGAAGTACCAGCGGCTGAAGTTCTGCAGAGTGCCCGTTTGGCTATTGCTATCGAAGCTGGTGTAATCGGCGCGAGTCACCATACGGCCGAGGGCGTCATAGCTCATGGCGGTGCCCTGCCCCTTGGCATCTTTCTGCCAGGCCAGTTCACCAAAGCCGGTGTAACCGTAAGTCCATGTGCCCTTATCCGGGTCTACCATGCGGGTCTTGCGGCCGAGATTATCGTACTCAATGTTGGTTGCTGAAGTTTCACCGCCACCGCTGTTAAGGGTACGCACCTGTTTGAGGTTGCCATCGGCATAGTAGCTGTACTGCAGTTTGCCGCCGATATTGTCGGTAACCTGAGCCAACTCACCGAGGACGTTTTTCTCCGTTACTTTACTTTGCTGGGCACAGTTCGTAGCAGTTTCCGTGAGGCCATTATAAGTGATCGTGCTGTCACACTGGTCACTGGGGGTATCCACATTAGTGGTGCGACCGAGAATATCGTAGGAGTAAATGGTCCAGCGTGGAGAGCCGCCGCTGCCATAAGGGTCGGAAACCTTTTTAACGCGGGACTGTTCATCATACTGGGTATCGACAAACACTGGATTACCATGGAAATCCTGAGTTTGTTTACGGATCTCTCGACCCAGTCGATCGTGGTACATCACGCTCTGGCTCTGATCGATACCGGCTGTGGTCACTTTAAAGTGAGCTGGCACACCGGCTATTGTGGGGCAGCCACCACTGTCAGCACAGAGTGTGCTCAAGGTAGTAGCATGGCTGCCGGTCTCGTGGTGTTCAAAATAGCGATTGCCGAACGGGGAATAGGCATAGTGCGTTTCCACACCGCTGATATCCAGCACGCGCTGCGGTTGGCCGAAGGGGTCCATCTCCAGAGCTTGCTCGGCAGTCTGTTTGAGTTCATTAACCCGATTTAATACGTAGCGGCCATAGCCGTCAAAACCCGTGCGACTGGTACGGCTTTCGCCCTGCGCATTGGTTACCGTGGATGCAACACGATTGCCGAAGCGGTCGTGCTCATAGTGGGTGTGTAACTCTTGTGCGCTACCTTTAGCTACCCACTCATCGGTTAACAGGCCAGTCTGGTTATCGTAATCAAAATGAGCGGTTCGCGTGATTTGCGGTGCTACCAGAGCACCATATCGCTGGGTGGTGACGCTGCTCTCACGCAAGCGCGCCAAATGCCAGCGATCACTGCTCACCACATTGTCGTAAGTGTTACTTGTAGATTTGCTCTGCACTAAATTATTAGAAGCATCATAGTGCTTCACAGTTACCGAGCTGACATTGCCATATTGAATATCATTGGCTGCGGTGTAGTTGGTGGTTGTCACCACCTTGCCAAGGTAACTCCCGCTCAGGCTGTAAGATTTGTCCTCCGCTTGGCTGATATAGGGCATTACCGTTTTGCCCGATACCGGTGCTATGGATTCCAAGGTGTTGATAGAGCAGCTGATCAGGGTGAGTCCACTACCCTCACAGGTAGCCGGGGTTTTGATATTACTGGCATTGGACTCAATCACCTTGGCCGTCTGTGAAGGCATACCAATAAAGGGATAATCCTGGCGGTAGTGAGTGGTGGTCTTCACTTGGTTTTGCGGGTCATAGGTGGTGACCGATTCAAAACCGAGAAAGCCGCGCCCACCGCTCTGCATGCGCCCACCGGCATAGTGGTAATGGGCCTCAACCGTATTGTTATTGTCATTGGCCGCCGGTGCATCGGAGATTACTTTCTGTACCACGTACATCGGTGAGTAGAGATCGAATACCGGTGAACTGCGCCCGTAGTTCAGTTTGAAAGAACCCAGTTTACGTGAGTAGACACTAGTGCTGGTATCATTCAGGCGCGCGTAGCGGATTTCCGTTTTCACCCCAAAGCCATTCACTACAGACTCAAGAACATCCACCGGCTTGTCGGCATGTTTGGGCTTAAAGACACGCACATATTTATCTGTAGCGCCTAGACCACTAAAAAAGCCTGAGTGATTGCGCATATCATCGCAATGATTTTCCTGCTCATCGCGGTTCGCACAGTTCTCGACTATTTCAGGTCGCCCATCACCAGTCAAATCCATCACCAAATGGCTGTGATCATTGGTATCGGCGCCGAACAGCAAGCCAGTATCAATGGCGCTGCCAAAACCATTGGAATGGTTGGGCAGCATATAGAGGTACTGGTATTCGTTGTTTTCTTTATCGTTGGCATTGGGATAGAGAATGTCCACCAGGCCATCCATATCCCAGTCATATAGCTGGATTTTATCGTCCACAGCCCCTGGAAGTGTTCCCGTGGAGATAAACCCTTCACCAGTAAAGTAATATACGCCCCAATCCCAGTCTGCGCTGGAGCGGAATAACATGTCTGGCAGACTATCGCCATTGAGATCCGCGATCCGGTGCTCGGCATCATCCACCTGTGCTATCTCTCCGTTGAGTGCACGATGGAATACCGCCCTGTGGCTATTATCGCCCTCTGACATCAGTACAACGAAGTGATTGTCGGTCACATGACTTTGATTGTTGCAGTCGCTCGGTGCCTCGATACAAGTCCAATCTGTCTGCATTATCGCAGTCAGATCGGCAATACCGTCACCATTGAAATCGGCCACCATATCCGTATTACGCAGTTTCACTCGAGTGCTGCGTAGGAAGTTTGCTGAGGACACTCCTCCGGGAGCGCTGACCGTGGGCAGGGATAAGCTGCGAGTCGTCTCAGAGCTTTTGAAGGAGAGTGTTCCGCTACTGCCGCGCTGCAGCTCACGGATTTTCATGGTGGGCGTATCACTCACTGAAGGAAGGCCCACAGCGTGAGTAAATGACAGGAAGTCCGGCAAGCCGTCGGCATTAAAGTCGTGCATCTGACCCAGCTGATCTTTCTGATAGCTGATTGCCGTGGGGTTATCAGTGCTGCTAAACCCGCTACCATTAGACAAATTCACGGCCCAGTGGGTGCCGGTGTCATCTATCGGCGCGTGGAGCAGGTCATCCTTACCATCGTTGTTGTAGTCCAACAGATGCCATTCCTTGCGCTCATTGGCGCGGATACGCATCTGTTCGGATTGCAGGGCCAACTCCCCCTCGGCAGTGCCCAGGGCAACACGGAGATAGCGTTTGCCATGACTGCCGTCGTAACGGATAAACACCAGATCTGTCAGTCCGTCACCGTTGACATCTCCATACTTGCCACCCTCGTAACCGGAGTGGAAGATATTAGGATTAGCAGCCGCACTCACCATGCCCGCTCCGGCAGACTGGGCATAAGTAAATATCGTGGGCTTGCGACAGTTACCCTGCACACACTCCTCAACCTCTTCGAGCAGTAAACGGCCAGTAGCGCTTTCCTGGTAGCTGAAGTTGTAGCTGCGCAACTCCATCGAGTCCGCAGTGGATGTAATTGCGGTGAGTCTGCGGGTTGATGCCATTTTCTGTCCGAAACTGTATCCGTAGCGTTTATCGCTGCGGCTGGTATCGTAGTGGAACTGAATCCGATTCAGCGTTGCATCGTGACCATTCGCAGAGTAATCGACCGCCTCTATCAGGTGCTCCCCGAGCGCGGTGTCTTTCAGGTAGGTGTATTCGATACGGTTGCCAACACTATCCTCCTGGGTATTCAGGTACCAGGTTTTCTCCTGCTGTGCATCCTCATGCATACCGTAATAAGAGATAGAGCCATCCTTGCGGTACACTTCAAAACCCTGGCCGCTACCTACCGGACTGGAAACCAGCCGTACCTGCACAAAGCTGTCCAGGCTTGTACGGTACTCGCTGCCGAGGCTACCGTACTGACCCGACACTAGTTTCAAACGCTGGCCATCCAAACAGAACCGATCGAAGACGCTGCCATTGGCACCGTCCTCTTCAAAAGTTCTACGGCAGGCGCTAATAGCGGACAATCCACTAATTCCCCAACCGGCCCCGAGCGGGCCGTTACTGCCGGAGCTGCTGTAAGTCACACTGAGCGCCGGGGTACTGCCACCGGATGAAGGGCCCACCTGCAGCGGAATGGTATAAGTCGCCGCGCCGGATTCACTCACGCGGAATTCCCCGGGCAAGATGCCGACGCGATCGGAGGCCAACACACTAGGGTCGGTAGTAGATAGTGCTGAGGCTTTGTAAGGGGGCACCGCCACGATTACAGGTGGTGGGGTCTGGTCAACCTGAACAATATCCGTGGCAACCGTATTTGAGCAGCTACTAAAACTCGATACCTGGTTGCAGGCGCGCACCTGATAGGCGAAGAAGCCATTCTCCAACGACAGCTTTTTGCTCAAACGCGTTAAGTCTGTATGTTTACTCGGTGCGGTTTCATCCCAACTTACTGGCCCCTCTGCCGACGATGCGGTACCGGCAATAATCTCATAGTGCACTATCGTGCCACTAGCACTACCCCAAGTGAGATCAACCTCGCCGGTGCGCGAGAAAGTTGTCGATAGATTAGGGGATTTGGGTGCACCTGGGGTTTTAGCGACGATAACAGATTGAGCATTGCTGGCTGTGGAACAAGCACGCAGATTACAAGCTATCAGGTAGTAACTGTAACTGCCATCATCTCGCTGAAGCGTGGTGCCAGAGAGAGGCGCTGGACTCGCAGAGCTCGTGGTTAATTCTTCAAGTAGCTTGCCGCCTTCGTAGAGCTTGTACCTGTAAACTTGCTGGGCAGAGCGGTCACTCCAGTTCAATTTAAGTGTACCGGTAGAACTGTTAGTAATGGTATCCAGCGTCGGGGCCGTAGGTATGGGTTGATTCCGTACCAGCAGTCCAACCGATGTACTCCAACTATTACTACAGCCAGAGGAATTACAATTTTTACTGCGGAACTCCCAATTACCATCGGTAAGCCCGGTTACGGAAAAGGTACTGCTCCCAGCAGAGCCGTAGGAACTATCTGCCGGCCAGTCGCTTTCCGCTTTTCTTTTTTGCCAACGCACCGACTCGATAGGGCCAGAGCTATTGGAGGTTAATCCCACAGAACCGTCATAACTACTGGATACGCTTGCAAGTAAACTTGATGGGCCTGGCTTCAAAATAATATTGGCTGTCTCCGGGCCAAAATTATTTAATGGCTCGCCTTCTTGGCAGCCTCCGCCGGGAATCCCAACGGAACAGTACCAGGTGGTGAGGAAGTAAGAGTAACTACCACTGGTGCTTATGGAGTCGGTAAACGTACCCTGCTTACTTACTGATTCTTTCCAGCCAGAGTCATAAATAGTAGTGGAACCTCGCTTCAGGGTTATCCTTTGTGCCTGCGCGTCGATATTCCAAGATAATTTGACAGACCCGCCGTTAATTGACTGAATCGCCAAAACTGGCAGGCTGACAGCAACAGTCTTGCTACTCGACCAGCCACTGCAGGCCTCAACCGAGTTGTAGGTACTGCAAGCCCGAACTCGATAGGAATAGCTACCATTATTAGTCTGAGTAAAAGTTTTATTGGTAGCGGTTAGTGTCCAGCTTCCGATAGAGGCACCTGATTGTTCTAGGTGATACTTTGATACCCCAGAAACAGAGTTCCAACTGACGCTATAGGAGCCAGCTGAATTACCAGGCGCCGTGAGGTTACCAGGTACCGAAGGAGGCCGGGATACGGTAAGAGTCGAGGAATTCTTAAAAGCTGTAATGACATTGCCTTTAACTGCGGCCACTCGATAGTTGTAACTGCCATTACTCCGCCCACTTAAGGTCTCTTTGACTTCAGGGCCCTCATATACTTGGGCCCAGTTACCATTATTTTTTTGCTCCTGTAAAACATATTTGTCCGCACCGGCAACTTGCGACCAAGATACAGTCACACTGCCAGTAGTGCTCGATGCTGGTACTGTAATCGACTGAGGGGTACTAATTACCGTAACCGTGGAGGACTGCTTATAGGGGCCAGTGGTACTACCCTTGACTGCGGCAACGCGGTAACTGTAGCTGCCAATACCCCGACCAGTTAACGTTTTTTGCGTTTCGCTACCACTGTAGGCTTGAGTCCAAGAGCCGCCATTTTTTTGTTCCTGAAGTATATATTTGTCCGCTCCAGAAACTGCCGCCCAAGATATTGCCAAAATGCCATTGGCACTCGCAACAGGCACGCTAATAGAGAGTGGAGATCTGACTACAGTAACAGCAGAGGAGTATTTAAATGCACCAGTAATACCGCCCTTGATCGCGGCAACACGATATAGATAACTACCGGTACTGCGATCAGTTAAAGTATTGGACGTCTCTATACCATTGTAAACCTGAGTCCAGGCTCCGCCGTCTTTTTGTTCCTGAAGAATATATTTGTCTGCACCACTAACCGGAAGCCAAGATACAAGCACACTCCCGTTTAGGTTAGTCGCATGCACCTCTAAAGGGGTTCCAATCAACGTAATACTCTTTATATCCGTAAAACTGCTGCAACCAGAATTACAAGCGCGGGCGCGAAAATGATACGTGTCGGTTAACAGATTAGTAAAATCCTTATAAAGAGCTGGGCCAGAGTAATCCATTTGCCAGCTGGTACTCTCCCCACTTTTTCGCCAAAGCTCATATCTGTTCGGTTTTCCAGAAGCCTCGCCCCAGGCCACCCTCAAGTTGTTCCCAGGGAGGTTCAATTTAATGTCCTCGCTAACATCAGGTAAAGTGCTAATAGCTGGAAAGTAAATAGGACCCGGGGGATTTACGTCAGGTTCGAAAGTAACTTCAACTGTATGGCTGCCGATGGAGTTCTTCTTACTATCCCATGCTTCACAGCTGTCATCAGGCTGGTCAGAGTTGGGAAGACTCAACGCGAGAGGACCAGGCCCGGGCTGATCAAGCAAACAGAACCGCCACCAGCCCTCATACTTGTAGGTTCCAGACGATGAAACAGTAATTGTTACCGAGTCCCCACTGACTGGGATATCTCTTATTGCAAGACCATTTCTGTATTCAGTAAGAAACTGAGCACGTGCAACCCCAGTTATTGTAAATTTTCCTGTAGAACTGGATGAGGGGCCCGATATGCCAGCCAGGGCCAGAGCAGGTAGCCAAAGAAAAAATAATCCAGACAACCAGGCACTGGAAAGTGCACTAAAACTCTTGGACACAGCAAAAATACTCTTATTATGCAAACTATAGTTCTCTCCCACCTATTTCAAGAATTAGGTGGGATCGGCAGTATAGCCGAGCGTCAATACTCCTCCAATTACAGCTTATAACAAGTGCCTTTTCGCGGAAAAAATCAACCAATAAGACAGCTTATAATGAATTGACAGGCTCTATTTTTCTACTCTAAATCCTCTATATTGTTTATTGTTTATTGTTTAAGCAACCCCATCCCATATAAATCTTCACCTCAAAAGACCTTATTAGAAACTAACAAATAAGAAAATATATACATCAAAACACCAAAAATTCGTGTTTGGGGCAGCTATTATACTGCATCGACTGCCACAGCATCGCTTTTCCAGGTCATCCACGTACTTTCATTAAATTACTAAACTCACTGGTTGATTGCATAACCCCCAATACTAGAAACCATGAAAAAACAGCACCTATGGCAGCAAAAAATCAATTCCAGAAAAAAGTGATTCCCTATCATTAAAATATATTCTTACAGTCTAGGACCCTCCTTTTATGAATAGGCACCCACCATCAATTAACATTGAGGATCACAACAAAAAGTAAACCTATTTCGACCAAAAATTATCAACGGAAGCCAGCCTAACAACGTCATCCCTAAATTTAACAGGCGATTTCCAATCTTTAAAACACCAAGTACCTAAGTACCCAGCCTCCACTTGTAATTAGAAGTAAACAAATACTCTCTCAAGCTACGGCAGAACAACCTCAAGTTACCAATGTAGAGGCGAAGAACACGATAAACTTCATTAGCACTCTAGATTCTAAGAACCACCAGTGAGATACCCGCAGCACAATAATATAGTGCTACTCCCTGTCAGCATTTGCTAAATTGCATCTCACCAAATCCAAATACACCAATAATAAGGCTGCTATGCGGATCTTGAGTTCTCTCACTTATGACCTGCTGCCTGTCAACAAACTAATAACGGGTAATCAGGCCAACGGGGCAACCCTTTCACCATGCTAAAAAAGTAAGTCACACGGAGCACAAACAAACCAAAAAAGAAACACTGCTACCCCTTCCTCCACCCAGCGTCATTCCACTTAATAGCACTCCAGCAATGTCACCAATAGATAAAAAAACAAGATTGGATGCGATGTAGAAAAGTAACACCCGAAACCTGTTACTAATGCCCCACAAAGCTCCTAAACACTCAACAAGAAGACTGGTTTATTGCGTAAGGTGACTAATTGACCTTACTAAGTTATCAATCAGCCAAATCACAGGAACCGTACCAAATAACGACGGTCCACCAGATATCTATTTTCATCAGCTACCACGCATATACAGATAAGTAGAGAGAGCAATGCACGGTTCACTTAAGATATTTACCGCAATCACCTTATCCGCCCTCTTGGCCGCTTGTGGCGGCGGCTCCAGTGGAGGGGAAAGTACAGATACCCCTCAAGCTGACAGCGGCTCAAATACAGGGTCGGATACCGGAACAAATGGGGGGAATTCGGATACCGGTGAATACACATTCAATCCAGCTAACCCCTTGGCCACCTTGGTTGTAGGTACCAATGAGTATGCAGAGGGTACTTTGGAGCTGGAGGGCACTGATAGCAAAAGCCCTGGTTTCCAAGCGTCCACTATCGAAGGTCAATACGGTAGCTTTAAACTATATGATAGCGGGAACTGGGAGTACCAGCTAAATAGCAATACATCCAGTCTCAACAATGGTCAATCTGTAGAAGACACCATCTCTATTCAATTAACAAACGGAGATCAACACTCCATTACCTTTGCAATACAAACTATTGAAGCTACCGAAAATAGCATAGTTTTTATTCTGATGAATTTTTCAGATGCCGCTGTCACTGACGACGTTAGTATTTCACAACTCGCCAATATGACATTCAATGATACGGATTCTCTGGACAATACTTACAAAGAAAACTCCTTCGGCCAACTGAAATTTAAGCGCCATCTCATTAGCGACCAGTCACTCGCACAATACTGTTATGGAGAAGACAATAATGAGAGTAGCTCAATTGATTGCTTTGTTTATAGCATCCCCGATAGTCAAAGTGGGGGCGTACTAAGTGTTGGGAATGCCCAGGCTCGCTCTGGCTCCTCACAGGATGGTCAATATTCAGATGGTGGCTATACCTGGAGAGATAATGCTACCACCTGGATTCAAAATAACTTTGTAGATTCCAATAGCCGCCCTGTGAATCTCAATGACTGGAGACACCGTGTATTTATTTTTCCCCGAGCCGCAAATAATGCTGGCTTGGTTGGTACAGGAGTTGCTTCGGTACGGGGGGGATGGAGCATCATTACCGCAGATACCGATCAACTAGTGATGGGGCATGAGTTGGGCCACAATATTGGACTTAGCCACGCCGGTAACGATGACAATAACGATGGCGATACCAATGACCAAGGCGAAAGCGAATACGGAGCTAATGGTGCCTTTATGGGTAACAGCTGGAAGTCACGGTTATTCGGTAGTGCCCATAGAGAATTTATGGGCTGGTATGAGAGCTTCCCTGGATATACTACAACCATCAGGCAGTCTGCTGGCAACAATGCCGATTATGTAGTGCAGGCCGTAGAGCTTACTGCAGGTGAACTCAATAGCTCTCTACCGCAACTTTTAAAAGTTGAAAGTAACGGCAGTACAAATGGAGAAAATCACTATTACGTGGAATACCATATTCCCCATAATGTTTTGAACCCCTATCCTCACCATGCAAATGCGGTAACAATTCATTATTTAAATGACGGAACCGCTAATCAAGTGGCAACCCTTACCACTACTGGCGATCAATTTAGTGACTCATCTGCTGGGGTCACCATTGAGCTTAAATCCAAGGACAGCAGTAATAACAGCGCCACTATTGCTGTTAACTACAGCAACTAGCAAATGAGGGCAAGACCATGAAATATTTCGTAACTATAATTATATTAATTTCCTTAACCACTTATTCCCAAGCTGAGGAAACCGTAACTGGTATATTGGAAGAAGAAATTTCCGAAAACTTTGAAACTGGAGAAATTGACCATAGATTCTCTATCAAGGATGAGAGCACCGGTCGATATTATTTTGTCGATGCAAAAGAATTAAAAGAAAAGGGAATGAAGTCTGGAGAGCGCGTAAGAATTAGAGGGGAGCGGCAGAAAAATCGCAGAATTAGGATTAGGGAGTCGCAAAGAATAGTATTGGAAAAATAGAAACTCTATTTATGGAGCGGACAAGACTATGCAAGTGTGCACTATTAAACATGCTTAGGCACACATACAGTTCTTTTCCTTGCCTACTACGACAGCAATAGAGGCTTCGAACCCCTCCAATTAATTTGCTATTTATTATTATAAAAACACTAAGGAACCAGCCAGCCACAAGTTGTCGCTGGCTTTTTTACAAGGATGCGCAAATAAAAACTATAGTATCAGCTATTCTCCTTCGTGCCTTGGCTGCTAGTATCCAGCCAGTCTTTTGGGCCCCGGAAGCACGAATTGACTATTTAATGATTCATAGCTGGGGATTAGATATTCAGCTGAAATGGTTCGAAAACGTCGACACTGAAATATGATGCCCTGATACTAAAACTTTCATATTAGTGAAAGATGAACCCGAGGCATATGATACGATAGTCTCACTTTTCTTGTCCGCATATATGGCAAAAACATCTGTAAGCTTCAGCCACTACGAATGCTACCGGGAAAAGATCTATTAAGATAGAAGATAAATAAAGCCTTGGCGCTCTTCTCTGCAGATATTCCTCATTTATAGGGAGTACACTAAGTAAACTAATTATCTTGTCTCTTCTATCTCTCAACTGATCTCATTCGCCTTGCTGACTCTACTAGTAAAATACAGTCTTAGTCCCCTCACACAACATCAAGTTGCTTAGCAAATCGATTTTCGTCAATTATTTGCCATAAAAAATAAGAAAGCTATCAAGGATGAAAAAGACTATCAAAGTAGCAGCCGTTATGGTCTCGCTATCCTTTTCAACTGTACTATATCAATCACAGTGTTACGCTTCAGATCTGCAGAAAGTCAGGATACAACCTGCACAAGAATGGCTTCAAGCTACGCGGTCAATAATTTATTGCACAGTCAACTCTCCACCCCTAACACAAATTTCCAGTCATGCTGAAGCCGAACTGAAATCAGTAAAGCCTGTAGGATCTATTGTCAAGGCAGGGGAGCTGGTCGCAGAACAGGATGGATTTTACCTGTCCAGAGGTATGGATATCCTGAAAACAGACCTGGAAATTGCAGAACGTCAGCTTTCTCATGCTGAGGAGGAACTAGCCAGACTTATGCCTCTTCGCGAGGCTCAAATGGTTTCCCCCTCTCAACTCAATGACCTTAAACTTAATGCCAGTACTTTCAGGCTGAGCAAGCAAAGACTTAAGCAACAACTTGAAATAGATCAGTATAGGTTCGAGCGACTGAAGCACTTTGCCTCCAGAGACAGCCAGGTTTTACAAGTCGAGGCACATCCTGGTGAGAGACTCACTCAGGGACAACGGATTCTCCAGCTTCTTCCCTTGAATGAGAAACAACTGGAGTGCTTGGTACCCAGGGATCAAGTAGGAATGAATTTAGCTATTCAAAAGAACGAATTTCGTTACGATGGAGAGCCGCTTTCCCTAAAAAACATCGGTCGAACCATGGACGGGGACACTCAGAATCTGTCCCTATACTTCGATGGCCACGGGAAGCACTTTGAGTCTCTGTTGGTGGGCCAACGTTTCCAGATCGCCATGCTCTCTCCTACAGGGCCTCGAGAAAAAGCAGGCAATATTACCAAGTTACCTTCCGATGCAGTGCTATTAGAGGGGGGAAAGTACCATACATGGGCATTAGGACTGGAAAACAAAGTTCGTAAAGTCGAAGTTGAAATCCTGGATACACTTGCTGATCATTTTATTGTTATCTCAGAGATTCAGCCCGGCGATCAGCTTGTAGTTCTCGGTAATGGGAACCTGCAAGCAGATCAAGAAGTAGTACCGGTGGACCGCGACTCATGAATATTATTGAAAAATATAGTCCGGTTATTATCAGCTTCGGCCTTCTTCTTATTTGCCTAGGTGTATTTTATGGGATAAAAATTCCAAATACGCTACTACCAAATATAGACAGACCGCAAATAGCTCTTGCTACCTCTTGGCCGGGCAAGACAGCTATGGAAATAGAACAGGCACTTGTCGCCCCATTGGAGCAGGAACTCTCCAGCCTTGGTTTTCTGGAGGAAATCCAGACCACCATTAGCAACGGGTTTGCCTGGACATTGATTACCTTTCATTCAAATGCCGATATGGAACAGATGTATATTGACGTTCTATCCCGGCTTAACCAGGTACCCAACTGGCCTAGCCAAGTATCTGCTCCCCGCCTTTATAATTTTAGTAATGGTGCCGGAGCAACCTTGGCCAGTTTCTTTCTTTATTCCACTAACCAGGCCACTGAACAGGAGCTTTCCCAGGCATTCCGAGATCATGTTCAACCTGCATTTAGTAAGATTCCAGGCGTAGCCTCCGTTACTGTAGCCGGCACACCTATTGAGCAAAGGATAGATATCGAATTCGATCCCAGGGGCCTGACTCAGGCATCACTCACCATTAATGAAGTGCAGTCTCGCTTGAGTGACTTGGTTGACCGCTCTGGCGGTAATTTAACTATCGGATCAAGAGAATACGCCCTTCACTTTAAAGGCCAGATCCCTATTGCTGATATTGAGAAACTACCAATTGCTACCAGGGGGCCACATATTATTCGCCTAGGTGACGTTGCAAAAGTAAAAAATAGAATGGCCTCCGACTGGAATTATTTTGCTTTAGAAGGCAACCGCTCTTTCTATTTCTATTTAATGCCTACTGAGGATATTAATGTTTTAAATACCATCGATATGATCAAAACATTAATATCAGATCTAAACGAGGGAGAACTCGGTAGATTGGGAATGGAAGTGGCGATCAGCCGCGATGATTCCAAAAGCATTCGCAACTCATTGCAATTAGTCTATAGCAGCTTGATCCTGGGAGCTTTTCTCGCCTGCATTATTTTGTATTGGTTCTTGCGAGACTTTAGAACACTCGTATTGATTTTCACTAGCATACCGGCTTGTATTGCACTGGTAATTTTGGGTCTGTATCTGGGCGGAAGAAGCATAAATGTTATCTCACTAGCAGGTATTGCACTCTCGATTGGCTTGATGGTAGATGCCGCCATTATTGTTATCGAGAATATCCAGCGTTTACGCGGCCAGGGAGCTAGCTTGCTAACCAGTATCAGGCAAGGGACTAAGGAGGTTACCGGTGCCTTGACAGCATCTACGATATCGAGTGTCATCGTCTTCTTACCTATCCTGGCGATGCAGTCAGCCACGGGGCAACTTTTTACAGATCTAGCTTATACCATTTCCAGCGCACTTATTGCATCATTGTTATTTGCCCTCCTGCTCTTGCCAGCATTGGCACGACATCTTCTAAAAGGCTCACCGCAGGTAAATCCAAAAGGAAGAACTCAATCCCTTAATAGAATATTACAACGCTGGACTGCTATATCAGTGATACCAATTGGTCGAGTCACTTTTCGTAACTGCGTTTTAGTGCTTGGGTTACCTGTTGCCTTATTAGTGACTTATCTCAGTTCGCCCTCAGTCGATGTGCTTCCAGACCCCAAACAGGCGATGATTTCAACCTTTATAAACTTTGAAGGCCCTATGGCGGTTGAAGTTGTTGAGCGCGAAGTCGGTCAGGTAATTATGGATCGCATTGAACAAGGAAAAGGGAGATTCGAAGAGCAAATAGTTACTTATGGCACACTCTGTTATCCAACCATGTGTCACCTTTACATTTATACTCAAGGGGACTGGGATTTCGAAGCATTTAAGAAATGGATTGACAAGGATATTGTCTCCGGACTGATAGGTACCAGAATTCATACGCAGCAAGGGGGCCTTCTCCGGTTTGCAATGCCCAATAGCCGTGTAAGCCAACTGGATATCAAAGGAGCTGAACTACCGGTTCTTCAAGCAGCTGGGCGCGACTTATTAGAACATCTTCGTTCAGAGTTTCCTGGCGCACAAATTCTTGAAGGGAGCGCATTAAGCAATCGCGGATTGCGTATTGAATTTGAGCCCAACCAGGATCAACTGATTCGTATGGGAATGACATTACCGGAGTTTAATCGTCATTTGATGGCACTTACTGATGGCATTTATATCGGTAATTTTTACACAGGCACCAATACCCTTCCCTTCTACTTTAAAGCCAAAGAACCAGCCAACCTTGAGCAGCTCTTAAATACAGAAATTATGATTGCTGGGCAGGGCCTGATTCCTTTGAGGCAGTTAACGTCAGCACAGATTACGCAAGCTCCAGACAGCATTCTTCGTGTCGGCCAGGAAGTAAGTACCTCCCTAAATCTGACCCCACCAACGGGTGTTGCCATGAAGGATTTTACTGAGCAGGTAGATCGAAGCGTTTTGGCCTTTCTTAATAAGAGCCAGTATGGAGACCTGCATACCCAATTTCGGGGCAGTGCCAACGAGCTGAAATTATTTCTGCAGGAGTTCTTTCAGATCTTTTGTGTAGCTTTGTTGATTCTTGCATTGCTTATGTACTTTGCTCTCAAGTCCCTTAAATTAGCTTTGGCTGTTTTATTTGCAATTCCACTCTCCTTTGCCGGGGGTATGCTCAGTCTTCGTCTACTCAACCTGTTTGTAATGCAAAATCTAGATGTGATTACGATGATCGGATTCGTAATTCTGATGGGATTGGTAGTGAATAATGCGATACTTTTAGTGAATCAATTCCAAAGTTCCATTAATAAAGGCATGCATCAATTTGATGCCATTAAAAGTGCTGTGAGCTTGCGCATTCGTCCGATAATGTTAACGACCACAACCTGTATTTTTGGCAACCTTCCGTTAGTACTCAGTCCAGGAGACAGCGCCGCAATTTATCGGGGTCTTGCAACAGTGATTACCGGAGGCATGTTATTCAGCGCTCTTTTTGTATTGGGCTTTATGTCTGCCATGCTATCTTTAAAAGTGTTTGCGGCACATCGGATAAATCCAACTTCGGTAGTTAGGGAACTTACACCCGAGGGCGGAATATAGCCATTAAAGATTATTCTATTCAAAATTAAAAATGTCCTTTGGCCAGTTTGAAAACACTGGCCTTAACCCTTGGCGACCCAAAAGAGAGCTACTTGTTAGTCTTTCTCGCCAGAAAAAAGCAAGGATTCATATTCGAGCATTTTGTATCCACATTGTTAATACGACTATTAGCAGCCGCTCCACGAGTGTCAGCTTCATTTCGCTTTTTGATCGTTGTCTTCCCTATTCCCGGAATTCGCTTACAGTCCATTTAGAGCCTCGTGCAAACAGCGAAAGCTCAACTTCTCTGTTGGCATCCGGTCTTTTTCTTTAGCAAAAACTAACCGCAGTGCAGTCACTCCCCTAACGGTGTCACCTGTTAAGACAAACCGGTTAATAATTCCATTGAATACATTATCCAGACTGCGGAGCAGATACGGATGGAAGTGCAAGGCAAAGCAGTGAATACCTTGCTTGGAGGTATAGAAGCCGGCGGTACAAAGTTAAATTATGCAATCGCCGCCGGGCCGAATAGAGTAAAGGAAAGGGCAAGGTAACCAAATTTTTCCACGCCGGCACCCAACCTCATGGCTCTATGCCTGCACTGGATATCGCAAGTTTTGGACCAGAAGATCTGGATCCACAACCCAAACACTACGGATATATCACTGCCATCCCTAAAAGCGGGTGCCCCAACACCAACATGGCCGGCCAACTGAAGAAGGCCCTCTCTATCCCCGTGGCTTTTGACACTGATGTCAATGGCGCAGCGTTAGGAGAACACCTGCGCAGGGCCGCTATAGATGTAAAGAGTTTATTTATTACCATCGGCACCGGTATCAGCGCCGGGTAATAGTGGATGGTAACCGGCGCCATGCTCTCGGAAATCGGCCATATGTTGATGCCACAGGACCGATAAAGAGATCCCTATCCAGGCCACAGCCCATTCCATGGCAATTGTCTGGAAGGCCTCGTCTGCGGCCCCGCATTGAATCCCGCTGGGGCTTGCGCGGCCAGAGTATAGACAGGGACCATGCCGCCCGGGACCTCAAACCGGATATCTGGCCACTATGTGCGTGAACCTGACCTGCCGCTACTCACCGGAGCGAATCATCCTCGGTGGTGGCTTCATGGAACAAGCGTGCCTATTTGCACACATTCACCACAAGTTTCTCAACCTGGCAAGTGGTTATTTACCCCAGGTATCCCAAGGCAACATCCGCTCTTTTATAGTCCCACCAAAATTCGCCGGCCGCTCTGGCGAGGTGGGCTCTCTGCGTATGGCCCAGGTACTTTGCCCCAACTGTTAGATAACCAAATCCTCCCTCACGGGATGTGGAAGCGCCAGGGGAATATTCCTGGCGCCACTCCACCCGCCAAACTGCGCCCCACAACTCCCTTTCCAACTTATATACTCATCTTTGCGACTGTTGGCACAGCGCAAGGTAGCTAGTCTTGTATCCGATCTGATAGGCTTGTCAGTCTTGACCGCCTTATGACGGGGCTGAGCACACTTAAGCGTTGCTCAATAAGGGATGAAGATGAAAATAATTAAAATATTGACAGTTGGCTTAATGGTTATGGCCACGCAGCTTGTGCAAGCCGGCACTGCTGAACCTACAACATTTACCCGCCAGGGCATTCTCTCTTACAACTTCCATTCCGATTTATTGGGGCGTGGATTTGTTATTGATGTGCTACTGCCGCTCTCCTTTAACCCCGAAGACAATACCAGATACCCAGTGATTTATATGACCGATGGTTATATGAACTTCCCCATGGTGGCACCGAACCTGATCCATGAACAAGTTCCCGATGAGCAGGGTAATACCAAGCTTCCGCCGGTGATCCTTGTAGGTATCTCACACCCCTTGGACAGCTCCAACTTCACTTTGCGCTTAACGGATTTTACTCCGGTACCTGGAGAAATCAGGGGTAATACCCTGGGTGGTGGTGCAAATCAGTTTCTGGAATTTTTGGAGAATGAGCTTAAGCCCTTCATCAATAATTCGTTCAAAGGAGATGAAAGCGACGAAACACTGGCTGGCCACTCCCTCGGCGGACTGTTAGCCCTCCACGCCCTCTTCAATCACACCGATAGCTTCGACCGCTATGTGATCGGCAGCCCGAGTATCTGGTGGGCCAATAAGCAAATTCTAGAGAGTGAGCTTGCCTACGCTGAACGCCAGACTGACTTATCGAAAAGCGTGTATATGTTTATCGGTGGGGAGGAGGTCTGCTTAGAAGAAGGAGAGGTTTGTGGCGTTCAAGACTTTAGGGACCTGGCCCAGCGACTCAAGTCCCGCGACTATGAAAATTTGACTCTACGCAAGCGAGTCATTAAGGGTGAAAACCACGATACTGTTGTGAATCCAGGCTACGATAAGGGGATAGAGCAGGTTTTTAAAACCAAGGTGCTACCACGGAAGTATTCTTTTTAACCGCGAACCTGCCGGCCCTATAGCAGGAAAACGTTACTGGGCCCTGACTACTCGCCTAGCTTGCTATCCGTCACTAATGCTCTTCACTAATATACTCCCCGGCCTCTAAAAATACTAACATAGTCTTCTCCAGACGTTCCGCTGCGTCCTTAAAGGGCAAGTGATGACTATCTTTTAGTACCGAGAAAGATTTACCCCCTTTATACCTTTTATAATCTGCCTTTACCTGTGAAGGCGTGGTAATGGAATCATTCTCACCGACAACAAATAGAGCAGGAATCTGTAAATGATCGATACCCCCCTTTACGCTCATGGCCTAAAACTCATCGTGCATCTTGTCAGCCAGACTTCCACGCCGTTCCTGCCACCCAGGAAATCTCTCACTAATCTTTTCAACTGCTAGAAAATCTCAAATATCGATCCCATTTGCGTTACCACCATTCGCGCGCGACTCACCCAATTAGAAAGAAGCGGATAATACTCAGAGGGAGACTCATGATATTGTTGTACTCCTGTATTGCTAACTGGTTGCCGTCCTTCTCCCCCCATTGCAGGGTTGCTTCTAAACTGATTTCTACCTGCTTATGCGCATCCTGGGAGGAAGAGATAAACACCAGCCTCTCCAATGTCTCAGGATGCTCACTAGCCTAGAGAGCTGCAAGCCCCCACCACAAGAGTGGCAAATTAAAGTAACCTTATCCTTCTTATAGTGCTCATTTAGAAAAGAGATAACATTACGCATACCTTAATATTACTCTTTATCGTTAATGTATCGTCACTCACCTCAAGAGACTTGCCGGCCTCTATTTCATGAAGATAAGCCACTAAATACTTATCTTTGAGCGCCCGTTCAGCAGTCACCTGAAATAGAACCAACCCCAACTCCGCATCTCCCGAGCCGCCCTGTAGAAACAGAATTAATGGTTTGGATAAGTCGCTACCAGAAACCTAAAATTGTAATTTTGCATCACCACTTAGCACCTGCCCTTTGTACTTGATTTGATTACCAAATATCTAACAGACAAAAAATAAAAATGGCAAGGAGGAACTATAACCATAATGGATTAAATATATATTCACCGACTTGGAACTAAAACTCAACAAGATGTATTAATATCCAAGGCATTGACTAAATAAAATTAATGGAAAGCTAACAGAGTTAAAACTTGAAGACGCTTATATTACAAAAATACCAACAAAATACGAACTTCGAGACGAAATGGGGGGCTAAGACAGAGCAAAATAACAATAAGGTAGGAATTCTTCGCCTCACATATAAGAAGGGCCCCATTTCTCTTTACCGAGCTTAACCTTCTCACTTTATTGCGACACCCCATAAGAAATGCCGATAAATCAGTATATTACAACTCAACAAAAGACAGATGAAGAATTAGCAGAAGAGAGCATCAAAAAAACTATTTATGGAGTAGAGACAATCCAATATCAGGGCAAGAGAGCTGAAATATTGTTGTGAGCCAAGTAACTAAAGGTCACTCTGCTTATCATACGATCATTTTAAAAGGCCGCATAATAAATACGGCCACCTAATACAACCTTCTCACACCGCAGAGTGCGCCCCCTAAGAGGAGCTACTTACCAATATTGTACCAAGCAAAAGTGGGGCTGCTCTAGCTAGAAGACATTACCAGTTTTCAAACTACAAAACCTTTACAGAACACGCAATGAAATAATCTCACAGGTCTTAAAGGCGCTGCTTCCACTCCAAAGGCTGTCAGTATCACCAACAATCCGAACTGTAGATTTGGCATGGAGTGACGCCAAGATAGAAGCCACTGAGTTTTTTTGGCCTACACTCTCTTCCGACTTTATCCAATACTGATGACAACTCTCAGTTTCAGCGTCCAACTTCACAACCACTTCGCCATCTCTAGAGGAGGCACTCGAAAACACCTCGATATAGCGCACTGTCGATTCGTTAGCATCCCCTAGAGCCAGCACATCTACAGCTAAAAGGACCATAGTAAAGCTCAAAGCACTTAAAAATCTCATCAACACCTCAAAATTTAACTCTCAATTTACAACAATCGATCAACTGCTAGAAATTATAAGATTTTAACCTAATGACGTATAGGTATAGCCTTAAAATCTGTTAACCTTGAATGTCAAAACTAATTATAAATTATACCTGAGGCGTAATCGATATATTCCAAAAACTGCGATAGTGCTCTACTGAAAAAAACCTGATATTGTAGCCTTTCATTTACCCTCAATTTTTTAATTTGAAAAAATCAGTCTCACTTAAGCTTTTCAGGGATCATAATTGTACAATTTAATTATTGCATATAAGATCAAAAGGTCTAATCAAACAAACGTCTAAAGAGTGAAGTGAAAGCATAATATGCCTTACCCCCAAAAAGCATACATTATTACCAACAATCGAAAAATTTACTAACATAGGAAAATCGAATATAATCACTTAGTGTTTTACAGTAAAGAAAAATACCCTCACCCAATTATTCAATAGTATTTAAAATGAAAACATTTTTAGCCTTACTACTTATTTTTTTACCTACTATATGCCTCGCTGAGTTCACTTTTACAGGAAAGTTAAGTCAAATTCACACTGGGCCACAGTATCAGGGTAGAATTTTTGTTAAAGTTCAGGGAGCACCTTTAGGAGAGGTTTCCTGTTCAACCAATACAAACTATAGTTTTGCGTTTGACGGTATAAACAAAGATGCTAATGATAGTACCAATGAAGAGGGCAAAATATATCTCAGCCTGCTTTTAAGCGCCCTCGCCGCCCAGCAGACTGTTACTTTGAAGAGTAGCGATGACTGTACAACTTACCACAATGTTGCAGATTTGAGGAATCTCTCTGTTATGCCATAGAAAATATATAGCCATCGATTTGCCGTTTAACTTTTTAAATTAGGTCGAGCTTAAAACAATACAATCTACCCACTAAACAAACTGGCATTCAACTAGGCCTCTCACTTTTTGAATGCCGGCTTATATGCGCAAGGGAACGAAACCAAATAAAAATAGATCGTCCCATTCTACTAACTCAAAGCCTCGACCGTTAACAAACTCAGAATCATTCAGATCGATTATGTCCTGGGCAAGGCAAATTTATTGGACACGGTACCATTACTATTTTTTCTACTCAGGAAACATAACTGAAGACAGCAGTATTTTGGAGCCCGTATTATTGCACTCATAATAGCTAAAGCTAACGGTTTCCTTTGCCATATACGCAGACAGTAAGAATGAGAGCTTTGTATCAAATAGTTTTGTATCCTCAACAGTAAGATGAAAATCCACATCACTTTTACAGTTTATTTCTGAGCTGGTATTGGTGAAATTTTGCAATCTAATTTCAACTCCAGCATCGTGGACTTTCATATAGGAAATTTTTGAATAGGGAGTCCATTCGGCTCGACCTAGCAAAGGTACAAAGAAAATAATTAAGAACAATACTTTTCCGAAATCTTTCATTTTTTCTCTAAACAACAACCATCTTCTTCTAAACAGTCTTAACCAGTAAAAACTGTGGACTCCCACTCTTTCCAATTCTCACCACCCAGCTTGTGAGATCTAGCCCCTTGAATAAATGCTTCTCTAAATGCAGGAAGATTATTTGCAAATACTTCACGAAAATCGTTAGGAGCACTAACAATAAGTCGGCTCACGGGCTTAAATGGGTATTCAAAGAGCTGGATCAGGCTTAAAGGCTGCTTCATTTCCTTTAATTTTGCTTCGATCACATAAGCATCAGATTTACCTCCACCTTGAAGGTTCACCTTTCCTTCACGTGCATAGCACCATCCTGTCCAATCTTTTTCTTCTTTCGCTATAGCCGCACGGGCTTTCTGATCTGCTAAAGCTTGTGACTCTGCTTCGAAAGGAGTAATCACACTTTGTTCAGCATCAAAAAAACAACAAAAAGGAACAAGCAATTCCTCTTCTTTAGTGACGCTACCTATATATAAAGCATTACAGAGAGCAAAACCTGAATGATAGCCCAACAGTTTGATATTCATTGGAATGCCTTCTTAAAATTATGACTGATACTCGATTAAATATAAAATTAGCTCAAATGCCAATTAAATAAAACCAAATTTTAATATGTGAATTTGGCTAAAGATGCGTAAAGCTTTTTATGTAGTGAGTTTAAGGGCAAGACGAACCTTGCCCCCATTTTAAACTCAAGAAAAATAATCCAAAACCTTGCCAATAAGCTCTAGCTCTTGATGACCCTCGGGATCAATTTCTTTGCGAAGCACCCGTTTTATATAATCCGTATCTCCAAGCAATCCACGCACAATACAATAGTGTGTAGCCCAGATACCACGTGTTTCTTCAGGTACACTTAGGTAAAACGACTCTTTGCTGTCTAGACAATATTGCTTTCTTAAGTACGCCTGCCCAAACTCGATTATATTATCCAGGTCACGCATAACTTGCGCCACAGCTTCTCCCTGGCTTCCGAAATCTTTAGCATAAACTGTTAGATTAAAAGGGTTCTTTAGGTCATCTATTCTAATTCTCCTTGAAAAGGTAGCAGTTCGTCTCAGAGGAAGACCTGAAAGATGAGATGAAATATCTTCCACCTCTTTAATATAAACACCTGCAGCCGGCTGGGTTGTTACCCAAGCAGGAGAACCACTAAAATTCCAAAAGGGTGCTATTAATAGATCACAAAATTTCACTGGACGAGATCTAAACCTATTAGAAACAAACTGCCAATCTGGGAGTTTGGTCGCCTTTCCCTTGGCGGCCTCCAAGATTTCTTTTTTAAAAGTCATGGTAGACCTGCCTTTAATCATGTGGAGATTTTGTTGACCTTAGAATATAAACAAATATCTCATCCATCTGTCCTCTGAACCCGCCTTCATCAGCATTAGCACCACATGCACTTGCCTGGCCGGAGGTACATGCATCATAAACTACTTTTTGGTTTGACGTTAATGTTGCATTCCCTGTCTTAACTTCGAGAAGTGCACGTCCCTCTGAGTCAAGCTGGATCTTTCCTCCAGGTATATGATTGCCATTTAGATCATATAACTCAAAATCATCGGGTACATCAATAGCTCCATCTCTTCCGCCACCGGTCACTGAAAGATCTGCCCGCGCGATCATACCATGATATTCGTGCCCCTCGTTGTCATACTGAACAGTCACTTCTTTTTGAACTTTAATATTCGGTATTTTTCCATATTCAATAAAAATAGCATCAACCTGCTTATTATGAAATATGCGGTACTTATCGACATTGGCTGCAAATGGCGAACTAGTGGGAACTTGAACACCATTTTCATCTACATAGAAGTAATAAGATCCCTTCTCACTTTGTAAAACCGGTTTGCCATCTTCTAAAACTCCAGTATCTCTATATGCAACTCCCTCGCCCTTTTTACTAATATAAAGATCACCCTTCCGTTCGTAGAAGTCTGTCAGCCCATCTAAATATTTCTCTGTATCTACTTTACCGCCATTTAATTCAAGTCCCTCTTTATCATCTCGCAACTCTCTTCTGAGAATATATCCCTTAAGCCCCTCAAGAGCTAACTCACTTTTCTCACCAAGGAGGGTTAAAAATGCATCTCCTGTTTCTTTGGCAACATTTCCAAGCTGCTCCCCCCAGGCTTTAATTGCTTGGAAAAGCTCATTCTCATCCATCTTAGAAATGAGCTTATTACCAATTTTTCCTCCAGGGAACAGAGTAAGAACTAAATTGGTAGTACCATTAACAATAATATAATCAGCTAAAGCTTGATTACCTGCATCGACTCCTCCATCACGATAGGCCTCGTATATCGGGTATAAATCGACACCAAGTAGTGCAAGGTCAATTGCTTTTAAAATAACTGGGATTAAGAATATGAAGAGTGCATTATTCTCAGCAGTGATAGCGCCAACATCCGCTGCCGTATTAACACCCGCCGCTTCCGCACCCGCTAGAAATACAGAAAGTCCAGCAGAGAATCGAGCTAAATCTACTCCTTGCTCTTTTAACTCTGTAATTTGCTGCTCAATTGCACCTAACCCGTATTCATAACGGAAAATATCTGCAATCTGCTCACGAGAATAACCCCTACTCTCATAATCTGCTACATCGTCACCATATTTTTTAAATAGGTTATTGATTGCAGTATTCGCTTTATCAACCTGAGGCTTAGTTCTTTCCCTATAGACAGTGGCGGTAAATTCTCCAATAACTGCACCAGCTCCACCACTTACACAACCATCAGAGGCATTTTGCTGGCCAGAATTCTCTGCAGTAAGTACACCAATAACACAACCGGAACCCGCATGTGCGATATACTTCATCGCCGTATCCCAGTTACTTATCTCCGTATTAGTATCCTTAGGATCCCAAGCTTGCCCAATTTTTTTTGCCATATGGGCACCAAGACGGTTGATCCCATTCTGCATCAGTGACTGAGTAAAAGTATCCTCAAAGTCAGAATCATAAACTCCTGTTTGTATTCCTGCTCTAACTGCAGCATGAGTCACAGCCTGAGAAACCTGCTGCAAAGGTGACAAAACACTTTGTGCTGCTGCCGCATCGAAGGCAGCCTGGAAAGCTTTATCCGCAGCAGCGATATCACTAGGATTGATCGCTATCGCGGCATCAAAGGCTTCTTTACCTTTATTTATGGCATTCGTATCCGCTCCAAAGAAAGTGGTATCAACCTGATGTAAAACACCTGCAGTCACCATAGCAACAGCCAGCCCTTTAAAGGTCTCTGAGGATGCTAAATTCTCCATTGATCCAGCAATATCGCCATCGACAATTCCATTTGCTAGTGCAATAACTAATTGAGTCTCAAGAGTAGCGGTACCTGCGGCAACTGCGGCCTGCATCCAGGATGATGCAGTAAGGCTTGATCCTCCAGAGGCAATAGCCATAGCTATTGAAATCACAGCAGCAAAAGCTGGTGAAATACTAGTGCTGGATTCATTCCACTCTTCGTACTGAAGTTCAATAGCTGTCCAGTCAGCATTTGGAAATTCAGAGCGTACATATCCCATCCACTCCAGTCCTTCCATTTTGGAAAGCTGAGCAATTTGTTCATCCATCGATAAGGAGCGGTCACCTTCATATTCCACGTTTACGGTGGAAAAGGCTTTAACTGCAAGACCACCAACAATTGAATTGGTGACAGCTTTTTCAATAACGTGACCTTCAGACTTAACCGATACAGTAAATAAACCCTTTTTAATTGAGGTGTAGCTATACTGGTCTGTCTCTGTTGTCATCAACAGGTTGACACCGCCGTTTTTGGCCTGAATTTTCGTGCCATCTTCACTGGATATATCAGCTGCGCGGAGGGTGATATCTCCATACTCACTATGCAGTCGAATACCTTCGCCAGCATCCAGAAGTGAGCGTATTGCTACCGTCTGATAAATAGATTCTTCAATCTTTCGCTTACCATATTTCCCTTTTCTATAAGATTCCCTGACGTTCAGATTGTCTTCTATGGTAATACCGAGACCAGACAATATCTCAATATGACCGCTATCGCTAATAATCTCAGAAGCATCAATTAGAATATTTCCCTGTGCTATCAGTGCAATGGTATCGCTGGCTGAAAGCTTGGAGGCCAAGTGAGCAATTGAGGAGCTGCGATAAGATATCCCTCCAGAAGACCCTTCTCGACGGTTGGTGATTTGCTGACTGCCGATATAGATATCACCACCCGCTTCGAATCGTATGGATTCTCCTGCAGAGACTACAGATCCTTGTAATATAATATCGGAGCTGGTTTTAAAGTAGATATCGCCTTCAGCATTAATTTCTGCTATAGGACCAAACCGTTCAGATTGAAATTGTCCTAGGTTGTAACGGTGAACAATAGTGCGGTTTTCAATAGAGTGCGCACCAATAAGCAAGTCTCCTTCACTTGAAATCAATCCGGAAATATTCTGCAGGGAACCTCCTGCAACTATTTTTAGATCATCTTCGGCGATTAAGTTACCCTGGTTATTAACCAAGTTCTCAGCAATCTTTAGGAATGAAGCTCTGCGGAGGGTAACATCGGTGTTGTCTATTTGTAGTCCGCCAAGCTCAACAAGACTACCGCCAAATTCATTTTCATCACCGGTAACTTTTTGTGCATCTATGGTGGAAGACTTCAAATAGAGGATAGGAACCAGAACATTCTCACCATTGATATAGCGCACTTCTGGCCAAATCATATCGGTTGTAATCTGACTGGCAGATAGCCCAAGAGGTTCGCCAAATATTTTCCCGGAAACGAGTGCATAGTTATATGCGTTATCATATAACTTGCTAATTTGCTCGCGTTCTGTGCCGTAGACCTGCGTATTAATCAGATTCCTGCCGAGCTGGGCATAGACTTGTGAACGAATATAACGACTCTGGACAAAGTTTGTACCCACCCGCTTAATTAATGGGTAGTGAGGCAGAATAACCGTAATATCGCCTACCCCAATGGGTATCATCAAGGGCGCAGGTAGATTTTCCTTGCTGCTTTCTTTTAAACGTTTAAAAAAGCTCTCTATATTTACATCTGTTTGATGGGCGTTTGTATCCAAATAGTCAGCGGACTTAAATTGATATTCGTTGTTATTTTCTCGCTGAAATAGATGATTGGCATTCAGCTCAGCTTCAATAAGTGCAGATTCTATAATCCCAGCAACACCAGCCATAGCAGGCATACATAGCTGCATAGAGAAAAAGAAAGTCACCACGGAAGCTATGAGACGCTGCCACTTGGTGTAACTAGACCTTTCTGTCTTTTTTTCTGTATTCATTATCATACTTCCCTAAAACCTAGTCCCACCAGTCAAACTCTTGATCGAAAAAGCTTAGAACGGCATTCTTAATCTTTTCCATGTAAGCAATCACGACATCTGTAATCGACTCAGTTTTAATTACCCCTGAAACACAAGAATCATCAACAGGATCCTGCTGATTTACAATGCACCTAGTTTGAGTAATTCTGATCTCATCTTGAGCAGTGCTTGTATATATACTGTAAAATGGGACTCCATTTTTATTGTATTGCTGTTTGTCACCGTAGGGTATGTAGAATTCCCGTGATTTATAATCAGCAATTGCAAGATTTTGATAATAAGCAATGGGATCATGCTTAGAAAAATTCACCGTCGTCTTAGGACCAATGAAATTACCTTCCACATGAAAGAGTGATTCTTTCTCATCCTGATTGACACGGACAATGGTTGTCTCAACAGTTTTGGGTTCACCCGGCTCAGTACAAACCCCATTTCGCCCCTTCTGTAAACATGTGTGATAAACGGTAGTATAGGTAGTATAAGAAACCTGTGAAATTGCTATACCCAATTCTTTTAGTTTAGGAGTATCCAGCGTGGCATTGCCAAAAACCTCGAAGAAGGCGGTGTTATTGATAAAACCTGTATTTGCTTTGAGATTAAAGTCGCCAACAGTATGAATTAGACCTGGTGGAGAATAGTAATAAAAATTTTCTTCCCACTTATCAGACTCTCGTTCAATAAGTACTTGGGAGCGATAACGTTCATTAGTTAATAGATTCGTATCAATATAGACAGCGCCTGGTTGATTCAAGCGCATAACAGCAGAGGAATTAACTACATAGTTATCAGCCTTAATAAAGAACTGAGTTTCCGCAGAAACCAAAACCTGATTAGCTAGTGCCGCATTTAATGGCACGCCTGTAGACCAGTCATCCCCTGGTGCTTTATACACATAGTAGGGGTTAATATTTTCGAAGGCTTTGCCTTTAATAGTTAGTTTATTAGATAAGATATTGGCTGCAAGAGTATCAGCTTTTTGTTTACCCTGCGCTTCATTAGCATCTAACCCTAACGCAAAAAAAGTACCCAACTCAGCAGGGCTAATATTGTTTATATCCCAGCTCAGCAAGTTATTATATTGATTATATTCACTCAAGAATGGCGTTCTGGAACCATTGCGAATCAAACCTTTATCGGATTTTAAATTAACCAGATTACCCCGGATGATTCCACCAAAGGAATTAAGCAGATTATCAACAACTGAGATATCTACTCCAGACAGCCCCTCGATTTCCCCTTTATTGAATACATCATTGGCGGCAATTTCTGTTTTGGTAGTTAATATATTCGCATCATTAATAATCTGATTTTTTGCAAGCACCGATAGTGTATGTGCATTGATTTCTGCATTCTCGTTTATGATTAAGCTGTCATAAGATTGCAGTGTAACACTGTTATCAGATGCCAATTTACTGTTGATAATCAATGGCGAACTAAAACTCTGTATCAGTATCGATTCTTCATTGATCACATGAGTATCTTGATAGCTCGTTGAGTAGATGAGATTACTACTGGTATCAATATTCGTTGCAATTCTGTACCAAGTATTAGCCATTGTGGCCGTAACAGATGTAGAACGAATAGTGCCATTCAAGGTTGTGTAGGAAGAGGGCTTTGCTTGCGAGGGGATATTGGTAATCTCTCGGGATTCATACCTCAGTGAATAGTTACCCAAGTACAGGTTAACCGCCCCACCACCTGTGGTTAAGCGACCCGACGTATCACTAATGTAATCCCCACCAGATGTTAAGGAGACGTTCTGATGTGTATTAATTTCACCATTGAGGCTCATATAACGCCCCATGACATCGACTGACAGCGCACCTGGAGCCGAAAGCTGGTTGATATTAATCGTTCCTAACAGTTTAATATCACCGATATTACTGGTGCTATCGGATAAACTTTTACTGAGGGTGCCAGCGGCTAGGGAGATACGTTGAAAGTTGGCAAAACTACACCCAGAGCAAGATACTGTGGAGCTACTGCTATCTGTAATGAAAAGTACATCTGCTGGCTCTCCAACCAGCTCTATATTGTTAGCCAGGGACAGATTGTTAGACTGAATAACAATTAATGTGGCTGGCAAGCTCGTTGAACCGGAGAATTCAGGTAAATTAAGAATCTTTAGTGATTTATTCGATACTGAGAAAGTAGAAAACCGGTTAACAGAAATCCCCGAATCGTTAGGAGGCCTGATAATAAGATTTTCAACACTGCCATCTTCAGTGCTTGTTATCAGCTTAATATCTGAAGCATGCTGAGACGCAGGTAAAATCTGCGAGGCTATTACCACTTCACTGACACATAAAAATAACCAAAGGCTAAGCCTTAACCACAACCCCATAACTCCACTACCTTTTTTAGTAAGCAAAAATTCTTAACCCCAAAGATTTATGCTTGTATTACCTAATCACTAACACCTACAACTAAAAGAATCTATCTTCCAAGGGATGAAACATAGCTTACCAATAGACTGCCGGATGGCGAATCCTATATTCACTCTGTTGAAAGTCAAGCATCAATTTCTCCACCCTAAAAAACATAAGGGCAATAAGGAATCAATTGGATTTAATATTGCGGGACTTTATGATTCAGTACAAAAATAGAGTAGCGATAGAGCAAGAGAAACGAAAAAAAGAACTTAACTGTCATAAGTGACATAGTGCACTTTCATTCAATCCCACCTAACTTGCCTTAAAGCTATTGGAATAGGCGATAGGAAAATAAGGACACCAAAGATGCCCTTAAAAAATTTCAAATAAATCACTGGATGAAATCCAATTCTTCAACTGAAACCACTCTTCAACATTAAATAACAATTAAAAAGATATATTGATTACTAAAAGCAAAAAAATCCTATAACTATTTAGTATGTTAGGGGACTTATAAACCCCCACTTAAACTAGATGGCAAAAAAGTAAATTTCTGGGTAAGTGGATGCGGTGGGCAGCCTAATCAATATCCAAAGATAAGTTCTGTTTATCTGAATTCATACTAGAGGAGTTCTGAAAGCAGTTACCTATAATTAAAATTCGCTCTTTGCAATAACAAATGGCTGCTTCTTAAATTCGCCCCAATTGACTTTTATAGCCAACAAGCAAGTGGTGGATTAAATATTATCCGTTACTTTAGCTACGCAAATGGCAAATAAATTCATTACAATATATATCTTAAGTCTGCATGGAAAATCATGCTTAATTAATCCCAATTAAAAACTGGATAGAATAAAACCCATATAAACATAGCACTCTTTAAACAATAAGGGGTTACCATATTTTACATTGTAAAAGTAGCACTAAAAAGAGAGGCGGTTCTGTCTTTACACCGCCTCTCTTTTATTAGGGCTATAATATAATCATCTATGCGTAGACGATAATTTTTTGGATTTATAACTATTTGCGAAGAATATCTATTCGATATGCAACCGGAATAGTATTCGTTCCATTCCACATCTTACAACGGTCTTTACCATCATAAGCCCCAAATGCTACCTTGTTACCGCTTAAGTAGGCAGCCAATAAGGCACTATACATCTCCTGCCCTTCTTCTGTGTCAAACTCAATGGCGACATACCTGCCAGCCCCCCAATTCTTATAAGTTGCAGTGCATCCATTGGGGTTAGGCCCCTCATTTGTAAGAGTAGCAACAGCATACCCTTTATAGGTACGAAGATACTCAACAGGACTACTCCCCACATCGTAAGAGAGAGTTTGCCCACTCAGTAAAACCAAGCTACCTAATAACCACTTTGCAGAATGTAAAAACTTACTCATTATAAAAACTCGTGAGAACTCCAAATTTGTGAGCTGTTTGAACCATAGCTCTGAAGGCGCAAATATATCAAAGACACCATCTGTTCATCTATAGACTTCCTATCTTTCAAAATCCTACCCTCTTAATTTTCGCAAATGCTCCTCACGGGATTTACGCATATTGATGACATGGCTTGAGCTGAGGCGGTCGTGCATCAGGTTTCCACCTAGGAAGCAGTTAATCAACCAACCGATCTTACCCAACGGTAGGGTGAGGGTGAAACTCAGTAGGCGCCAAAGGCCGTGGCCATAGCCTATTCGCTCAAATTTTTTGTTGGTGACTTTGTAGCCCATCAAATATTTACCCGGCGTTGCCTGAAAGTGGGAGCTCTCTGCAATCCAGGCCATCAGCAGATAGGCCAGGCAACAGATTCCCAACGCTATGGTTGTGGCGGCACCTTCTGGCATATCGTAAACCTTCATAATTACAATGGAGGCGATAAAACCGACAGCGACGTACAACAACAATAAATCCAGTAAGACCGCTACGCCTCGAGCCAGCAGGTGGCCAAAATAGTATTGATCGTAGGTTTCTTCCGGCTGGATAGCTTTCTGCCGGATCAGCTTGCGCCCACCTCGAAGCCCTTGGGCAGGGTCCACAGTAACTTCTTCGCTTTGTAGTGAATTGAAAATGCAGTCACAAAGAGATTCATCCAAAGCGCCGTATAAATAGCGGGCATTACCATTCCAGTCGAACAGGTTATTGCAATACTGAATAATATTGTTGGAAATCTGTATTTGTTTTTTATCTTTAGAGGCACACTCACCTGCCTGCAAATTTATTCTGGCAAAACGCTCGAAAATTGTGAGACCCAGATTCCAGTTATATTCCTCATCGAGCATATAAGGTGTATCGGTGAGAAACCGCCAATTCTCTTTTACATTGAATTTACTGGGCTCTTTCAGCAGCCTATCCACTTGATCCAGTACTTGATGGTACTCGGTAATTCGCTGTGCTCGCTGTGGATCTTGCTCAGTAACACCCTCTTCAATAGGATTTTCTTGTGCATCCCTACCTTCAGAATGCTGCTCTTCAGTATATTTCTCTGTAGCGGTCTCCCGCTGTATCTCACCCCCAGTTTCCTGGCCCTGGACTTGGTTAAGGTCATGAGAGACTTCTGATGGGGCTTGTTCAATAGCTTCTGGGGAGACTGGGGAGTGATCTTGATGATTCAGTTCACTACCTTGTTGTACTTGCGGCTCTACGTGCCCCTGTAATTGCGCGACCTCAGGGGAAAGTATAGCCTGCTCAGCATTGGTAATTTCCGCAATAGCTTCAGTACTTTGCGACTCCTTACTTTCCTCATTCTCTTCTTTTTGACGCTCGGCAGCTTTCAGCGCCCATTTATAGGCGCTGTGTAACTGCTGAAACTCTTCTGGCTTTTCATCCGGGCGGGTATGCTTCAGTTTTTTTGCATAGGCACGCTTGATCGCCCGCGCATCATCACAGGGCGCTAGCTCGAGTATCTCCCAGGGGCTCATTAAATCCAGTCCTCACCGTCGAGCTTATCAAATATTTCAGTGAGTTCGGCACGCGTCTTGCTAATCTCCACTAGGTTTTGTTTATCCAAAACCCGGTCGAAGCTTGCGAGTAATTTAGAAATATGGTCGCGCTGCTCGCCAAGGCTCGCTTCGTACAAGCGTTCACCACGGGCGAGCAGCGCCCGGTTTTCTTCATCTTCACGGGGGTGAAATTTGAGCTTGGCCAGTTTTTCCAGGGCTTGGACTCTATCCTGTTCATTCAGGGCGCCCGGCGTAAATTCCACTAACTTATTAAATGTTTTACCGGTGGAAACGACGGTGATATCCACTTCCAGCAAACCGTTCATATCGTAGCTATAGCGGACTTCCACAACTTCCTCGCCCCTGGGTTTCTTGGGTACCGGTACCGTGAGTTCGCCCAGATAAACATTTTTCTTTACCAGGCGATTTTCCCCCTGGTAAATATCGATACAAACTTCGTTCTGATCATCGCGGGCAGTGCAGACGCTTCGTACGATACTCACCGGCACCACGGTGTTGCGCTCAATAATCGGCAGGAAGTAATTGCCCAGCTGCGGGCTGTCTTCGTTCACTATGCCGGTACCCAGGGTGTAGGGGCATACATCGGTGAGAACAATATCATCCAACGCGGAATTTTTTTCCTTGAGCCCGGCTTGAATAGCCGCTCCCATGGCGACAACGGTATCCGGGTTCAGGTGGCAGGAGGGTAAGCGGCCAAACATACGCCCCACCATAGAGCGGAACAGGGCCAGGCGGGTGGAGCCACCCACCAGTACCACTTCGTCAATTTTAGCAGACGGCAAATCGGCATCGCGCATGGCGCGCTCAATCGGGCGCTTGGCTCTCAGCAGCAGCGGAGTGCTGAGTCTCTCAAACCATTCGGAAGTCACTTTCCACTCAACTTCACGACCACTAAGGTTTAATTTAAGTAACTGCCCTGTCTGCTGGCTGATACGGCGCTTGGCCGTTTCCATCTGCATATACAGGTTCTGCAGTTCGCGAGGTTTCAGTGAGGATTTTTTCAGTTTTAATTCTTCCAGAACACTGTCGATCATCGCTTCGACAAAATCCTCACCGCCAAGGTAGTTATCCCCGGCACTGGCATGTACCTCCATAATGCCATCGAAGAATTCCAGGATGGAGACATCGAAGGTACCGCCGCCCAGATCCAAAATAAGAAAATTACCTTCACGTTTATCATGCAAACCGTAGGCTATAGCTGCCGCAGTGGGCTCATTGATCAGGCGTTCTACCTTCAGGCCGGCTAATTCCCCAGCCTGTTTTGTTGCTTGGCGTTGGTTATCATTGAAATAGGCTGGCACACTAATCACAGCCTCGGTAATTTCTTTATTCAGGAAAGCCTCAGCATCTTCTTTCAGGGAACGTAACACCAATGAAGAGAGTTCAGTTGCACTAAACTGCTGACGGCCTAGCTTAATTTTATGATCGGTGCCCATTAAACGCTTAAAGGCAGCAACAGTGGTATCGCTGTGATTGATCAAGCGTTCTTTTGCAGTTTTTCCTACGACCAGTTTGCCAGCCTCATCTAAACTGACAACTGATGGGGTCGAGGTCTCTCCAAGGCGATTGGGAACCAGTTTCACTCCATCGTCTGTCAATACCCCACAAGCGCTATTAGTGGTTCCCAGATCAATCCCAATAATGGCCATAATACTCTCTACCTATTTTTAAAGGCTAAGTAAGCAAAAAAATCGAACCCACAGTTTTTGCAACCGGTTTTCTACTTTGTTTATTGCGCAATATTCTAAGCGGCCAGGCATATTAATAGCCAGCTGGTGCAAGCGAACGAAAGCGAGTTTTTAACACAGAAAATGAAAGCGGTAATAAGCCGCTTTCATTTATTTTGCTACTCAGGGAAGGGAAAAGTGCAGTCCGCTAACGAACTACAACCGAGAAATTGATAGGAGTTATTCAGGGGGAAAGGCGCTGAACCGACCAGCTGCCGCTATCATCAGCACAGTAAACAAAACGATCATGCAGGCGATTTGCTCCCCCTTGCCAGAATTCCACGGAATGCGGCACAACCCGGTAGCCACCCCAGAATTCAGGCAAAGGAACCTCACCGCCATCAAAGCGGGCTTTTTCTTCTTCAAACTGCTTTTGCAGCTCTTCGCGGGAAGACAGGGGCTGGCTTTGGTGAGAAGCCCATGCGGCCAGCTGGCTGTCCAGTGGTCGGGACTGGAAGTAAGCTATAGCATCCTCCCTGGATACCGGCTGAACCTGGCCATAGACAATGATCTGACGCTCCAATAAATGCCATGGGAACAAAAGTGATACTTGCGGATTATCGGCCATGTCCCTGGCTTTTTTGCTCTGCAGGTTGGTGTAAAACACAAAACCGCGTTCATCAAAACCTTTCAGCAGAACGATCCGCTGAGATGGCTGGCCCGCAGCATCCGCAGTGGCCAGGCACATCGCAGTAGGATCTTTAAGGCCCGCTTTAACGACCTCCTCCAACCATTGTCGAAACTGCTCCAGAGGCGTAGGCTTCAGCTCAGAACGACGTAAACCGCCGAGTAGGTATTCTCGGCGCCACTGATCGATTTCCATGGTGTTACTTCCTAAGTTGCTATTGCTCAATAGTGTATCTGGCGAGTTGTGGCAAAGGTATTTTTCCGCGAGTAACTCGTCAAATCTGCTCCCCTTCCATCCCGCCAACGGTAAATGAAAGCGCGACAGCCGTACAAAGTTTCCTGTCGCGACGCAGGGGGAATCTCAATTTTCCTGCGATTTCCATCTCGCAGATGCAGACTCTGCGGGCGCTTGCGTGGCATTTGGCAGGCGGCTAGGCTCACTGCATTTTTACACGAATAAGGAAAACGGTGGTTATGTCCTCTGCACCCACATGTGCCCAGGTGCTGATGCGCCTGTTGCGCGAATACCAGGTGGAAAAAGTCTTCGGGATTCCCGGTGTACACACAATCGAACTGTATCGCGGCCTGCCAGGCAGCGACCTGATACATATCACTCCGCGCCATGAACAGGGTGCTGCTTTTATGGCGGACGGTTACGCACGTGCAAGCGGCAAACTCGGCGTATGTTTTTTGATCACCGGCCCCGGCCTCACCAACGCCGCCACCGCAATGGCACAGGCCTACTCCGACTCCATCCCCATGCTGGTTATCTCCGCAGTTAATCGCCGCGAAGATCTGGGCATGGGCCGTGGGCGCCTTCACGAACTGCCTCGGCAAAGTGATGCCAGCCGCGGCTTTTGTATCTGGCAACATTCCCTGACTCAGGCCGGACAACTGCCGGAAGTAATGGCGAAGGCTTTCCAGCTACTGCGATCCAGCCGCCCAGGGCCAGTACATATTGAAATTCCCATCGACCTGTTCCCGGCACCCATGCCTGGCCAAATAGAGGATTATCACGCCGCTCCAGCAGCTATGGCCCCAGGCGCCAACAGCACCGCTATCGCCACTGCCACTCATTGGCTGCAAAATGCGCAGAGCCCCGTTATTCTTTTGGGCGGAGGGGCTCAGTCTGCAGGTGAGGCAGCTACACAAATTGCCGAAAAAGTTGCCGCTCCAGTTTTCCTGTCACTGGCTGCCAAAGGCGTAGTGGACGAACGCCACCCATTGTGCGGCGGTGCCAACCTGAGCTTCGATTGCGTGCGCAAGCGGGTGGAAAATGCGGATATCGTACTGGCAGTGGGCACCGAACTTTCCGAGACAGACCGCAATCTGGTCCGGGAAGACTACACCTTTTCCGGTAAGTTAATCCGAATCGATATAGATGCTGCACAACTTGTTTGTAACGCCACCCCCGATCTGGCCATCTGCGCCGATGCAGCAGAAAGCCTACAGCAATTAAATACCGCTCTGGTCCAACGCAGCGGAAATGCTAAAGAGCAATCCGAACAAGAGGTTGCCCAATTACTACAGGACTGTCGCAAAGAGTGGTGGGATGGCTCTGAGGAACGCCTCCCCTGGGTAAAGGCCCTGCGTGAGTCCCTGCCGGATAACGGCATCCTGGTGACAGATTCCACCCAATTGGCCTATAACACTAACCACGCACTGCCCCTCTATCATCCGCGCAGCCACGTTACCTGTACCACAGGCTACGGCACCCTGGGCTTTGCATTGCCCGCGGCTATTGGCGCCAAGTTATCCAGTGAGCGCGACGTGGTAGCGCTGATTGGCGATGGAGGGCTGATGTTTACCCTGGGGGAACTGGCAGTGGCTGTGGAACAACAACTGCCGCTGCCGATACTGGTGTGGAACAATTCCGGTTACGGAGAAATCCGTGATTTTATGGACGCCGCTGAAGTGCCCCAGGAAGGTGTAAACCTGCGCACCCCAGACTTTGTCGCCCTCGCCAAAGCCTTTGGTGCAGAGGGGTGCCGAATCAATCAACCCGGCCAGCTGACAGAAGCGGTAAGTGCAGCCTTTAGCCGAAAAACTCCAACCCTGATAGAAATCAGCGCGCCTTCAGGCGCAGAATAAATGGAAGCGTGACATGACAGATCTCAGCAAACTGCAAACCGGAAAGCTGTTTATTGATGGCCAGTGGCGTGAGCCCCTGGGTGCAGGATCACACCCTGTGATCAACCCTGCCACCGAAGCGTTAATCTGCGAAGTTTCAGAGGGCTCTGCCGAAGATGTGGATCTGGCCGTAACCGCCGCCAGAACGGCTTTTCACAGCTGGCGTAACAGTACCGCACAGAAACGCCGCGAACTGCTCAACGCCATCGCTGACGGAATGGAAAAACGCAAAGAAGAACTGACTTTCGCAATTTCCCAAACTCTCGGATGCCCCGAACATATCGCTCGCTGGCTACACGTCGACGGCCCTATCTACGCCATGCGCTTTTACGCTGAGCGTACTTCCGAGATGGAAAAAACCGAGAAAGCGGCCCATTCAATTTTATTCCGCGAGCCTGTGGGCGTGTGTGGTTTTATTACCCCCTGGAACTATCCGCTGCACCAGTTCGTCGGCAAAGTGGCACCAGCGCTGGCCGCCGGCTGCACCATGATCACCAAACCTGCCGAGATTACCCCTCTGCAGGACTTTATCATGGCAGAAATTATTGATGAGGCCGGAGTACCCGCCGGCGTCTTCAACCTGGTGCCCGGTGCTGGCTCGGTAGTGGGTGCGGCACTTTCATCCCACCCTGGCATCGATATGGTGTCTTTCACCGGCTCTACCCGCGCCGGCGTTGAAGTAGCCAAGGCTGCGGCGCCCACGGTAAAACGTGTAACCCAGGAGCTGGGCGGTAAATCACCGCTGATTATCACCCCCGATGCAGACCTGGAAGCTGCTGTACGCTGGGGCTGCGAAGATGTATTTATCAACAGCGGCCAGACCTGCACAGCCCTGACCCGTATGCTGGTACCTGCTGAGCGCTATGAAGAAGCGGTGGAAATTGCCCAGCAAGTGGCCGAAGGAATCACCATGGGCACCGGAGAAGACGCCTTTATGGGGCCGCTCTCTTCTGCACGCCAACGTGAAATCGTTCGTGGTTATATCCAGCGGGGTATTGATGAAGGTGCGCGCATGGTCACTGGTGGTGCCGAGACACCGGAGAACCTGGAAAAAGGCTTCTATGTTAAGCCCACTGTATTTGCCGATGTACACAACGATATGAGCATCGCGCGCGAGGAGATCTTCGGTCCCGTAACCTGCCTGATCCCATACAAGGATATGGACGAGGCCATCTCCATTGCCAACGATACCGAATACGGCCTATCCAGCGGCGTTTGGGCCAAGGATGCGGATAGTGCCATGCCTCTGGTACGCCGTATCGAGGCGGGACTCTGCTTCGTCAATGGGGGCGAGTTTAACTACGATGCTCCCTTCGGCGGTTACAAGCGCTCGGGCAATGGACGCGAATTTGGCGATGCCGGGCTCGGCGAGTTTATCGAACTGAAATCCGTGCAACTGCCCGCATAAACTTCTGCACCGCCCCCAAACGGGGGCGGCATAGTTGACTGCCAATCCCCTCCCAGCTATCTTTGCCCGCACATCACGAGAGTGGCTGACGCCAACGCCAACCTGCCGACCGGGGCAAGGTGGTTCTCTCTCTGCCGGCACACCAATGCCAGCGGGGAGGATGGGGCTCTACAAGAGCAATCCAACCGGATTAGCGAATACCCATTCGCCGCTTCCACGTCAGCCCTCCAAATTTTATTGTTGGAGGGACCATGTCCGAAACATCGCTATCCAGTAAAGACGTTATAGAAATTCAGATCGCCAACCAGCGAAACCGTACGGCGGTTAGGGCAGTGAGACGGGCCGATCGGCAATTGTTGTGGCAACTGCTGTTCGACACTGCGGAAGAGGCATTAAAATTCGCCACCAGTTGCCGCGCCAGCGAGCAGCCGATCACTGCCCACAAGGCGTGTGAACTGGCGGGATAAACTAGAATACACAGGCGCCAACCTGCTTAGCGCCAATCACTAAGTGCCACGAGCACCGGACAGGAGCTAAAAACAATACCATGTCAAAGCCAGAACAATTCTTTGAGCACCTGCGCGATGAACTGAAACAAATTGATGCCGACGGCCTCTACAAGCGCGAGCGTATTATTACCTCCCAACAGGCCGCTGAGATCCAGGTGAACAACGACACCCAGGTACTGAATTTCTGCGCCAATAACTATCTGGGCCTGGCCAATCATCCAGATCTTATCGAAGCTGCGAAAGAAGGCCTCGACCAGTACGGCTTCGGCATGGCATCTGTGCGTTTTATTTGCGGTACCCAGGACATCCACAAGGCCCTGGAGTCTCGCCTATCCGAGTTTCTGCACACTGAAGATACTATCCTTTACACCTCTTGCTTTGATGCCAATGGCGGCCTGTTCGAAACATTACTAGGCCCGGAAGATGCAATTATCTCTGATGCCCTGAACCACGCCTCGATTATCGATGGTGTACGTCTGTGTAAGGCCAAGCGCTACCGCTACGCCAACAACAATATGGCGGAACTGGAAAAACAGCTACAGGCAGCTGACGCCGAGGGCGCCAAGACCAAGCTGATCGCCACTGATGGTGTCTTTTCCATGGACGGCGTAATCGCCGACTTAAAAGCCATCTGCGATCTGGCCGATCGCTACAACGCCCTGGTGATGGTGGACGACTCCCACGCGGTAGGTTTCCTCGGTGAGCACGGTCGCGGCACTCATGAGTACTGCGATGTTATCAGTCGTATCGATATTATTACCGGCACCTTGGGCAAGGCCCTGGGCGGCGCTTCCGGCGGCTTCACCTCTGGCCGCAAGGAAATCATCGATATGCTGCGCCAGCGTTCGCGCCCCTATCTTTTTTCCAATTCCGTGGCCCCAGCAATTGTTACCGCCTCACTAAAGGTGCTGGATATGTTGATGGAAGGTGGTGAGTTGCGTGAGAAACTGCGCGATAACTCCGCCTATTTCCGCAAGCGCATGTCTGAAGCTGGCTTTACCCTGGCCGGCGCCGACCATCCAATTATCCCGGTAATGATTGGCGATGCCGCACTGGCTCAGAAGATGGCCGACAAGATGCTGGAGCGCGGCATCTATGTGGTGGGTTTCTTCTACCCGGTAGTACCCAAAGGCCAGGCGCGCATCCGCACTCAGATGTCGGCGGCACACACTCGTGAACAACTCGACCAGTGTATCGATGCCTTTATCGAAGTAGGCCGTGAACTGAAAATTATTTAACGCCCAATTGATCGCGGCAGAGCGCCATAGCAGGACTCACCCTTTGCATGGTTCCGCCGCGCCTTTCTATTTGTAGTTTTAATGACAATGAAAGCACTATCGAAACTGAAGTCTGAAGTGGGAATCTGGCTCACAGACGTGGAAATTCCTGAGCCCGGCCACAACGACCTTCTGATCAAAATCCACAAAACCGCCATTTGTGGTACCGACATGCATATCTATAACTGGGATGAGTGGTCGCAAAAAACCATCCCGGTCCCCATGGTAGTGGGGCATGAGTACGTAGGAGAAGTAGTTGGTATGGGCCAGGAAGTCGCGGGCTTCCAGGTGGGTGATCGTGTTTCCGGCGAAGGCCATATTACCTGCGGGCACTGCCGCAACTGCCGCGCCGGTCGCCGCCATCTATGCCGCAACACCTATGGAGTAGGCGTGGACCGCCAGGGCGCCTTTGCCGAGTACCTGGTTATTCCTGCATTAAATGCCTTCAAAATCCCGGATAATATTTCCGACGATTTGGCCTCTATCTTCGACCCATTGGGTAACGCCGTACACACCGCTCTGTCATTCGATCTTGTCGGTGAGGATGTGTTGATTACCGGAGCCGGCCCCATCGGCATTATGGCTGCTGCTGTAGCTAAACATGTTGGCGCACGCCATGTGGTAATCACTGATATCAATGAGTATCGCCTGGATCTGGCCCGTAAAATGGGCGCAACCCGTGCAGTGAACGTTGCGGAGGAAAGCCTCAGCGATGTGATGGCTGAACTGGGCATGAGTGAAGGCTTCGATGTGGGCCTGGAAATGTCCGGTGTACCCGCGGCCTTCCGCGATATGCTCGCTGCCATGAACCACGGTGGCAAAATTGCCATGCTGGGAATTCCCGCTGGCGAGATGGCCATTGACTGGAGCCAGGTAATATTCAAAGGCCTGATCATTAAGGGTATCTACGGCCGCGAGATGTTCGAAACCTGGTATAAAATGGCCAGCCTGATCCAGTCCGGCCTGGACTTAACTCCGGTTATTACCCATCAGTTCCATATCGATGACTTCCAGAAAGGCTTCGATACTATGGGCTCCGGAGAGTCCGGCAAGGTTATCCTTAACTGGAAATAGCCCTGCCCAGGCTGCGGGGCAACCCGCAGCCCAACCCTAAGCCCTTCATCAAAACAGCACTCCCTCCTGATTCTGTCGTGTTTCCTCGATATCTTCAGTATTTCTTTCTCAGTAATTCTTACTGGCTTTCTGCCTGATCCATCCCGTAAACAAAAGACACAAAAGCCATATCCATAACTTTCATATCTATAACTTTCATATCTATAACTTTCATATCTATAACTTTCATATCTATAACTTTCATATCTATAACTTTAATTTATGTATCAGACGCCCGCTGGTTGTGCCCTGAACCAGTAGTGAAAATAGGACAACGCCGAATACCATAGACTGGATCGTCCACCAGTAGGGAAGTTCGACAGGTAGTGATAACACTAATGCTACAGCGATTACACCACGCAGCCCCCCCCAGCTCATTAATAGGCGCCAGGATTTTGGGATGGGTGGGCCAACGAACCTCGTCAAAGGGGTCACCAAAACCACTGACAAAGCCCGTGCTCCTAAAGCTGCTGCTGTGGCAATCATCATAGCCAGCCATTGATGGGTAAACATCTCAAAGGTAATCACCAGTCCCATAATCACAAAAATGATCGCGGTAAATAGTAATCCCAACCACTCCCAGGTGGGCTCCGCGTCGGCAAGAAACGTCTTACTCTGTTTGCGCAGACAGGCTCTGGCAACAATTGCACAAGTCATCACAGAGATAATACCCGATACATGCAATATGCTCTCAGCCAGGTAAAAACTAGCAAAAGCAGCAACGACCAAAGTCATTAGAGAGGCACTGGGAGACCTGAGAAATAAAATAACCAGAGTAGTAAACAACCCAAAAACAAGCCCAACTGCCACTCCACCAAAAAATATCATACAAAAATACAGCGTCACGGGACCCACACCCAGAGAGGGGGCTTCTGCTCCCATACCAGTTGCGCCAACAATAGAATAAGTGGCCAGCCCTAAAACCAGTGAGTACAGGACTACAGCGGCAGCGTCATTAAAAAGGCTTTCACCCTCTACGAGGGTTAATAAATCCTCACCAGTTTTTTCCTGGCGAAGTTTATTGACCACTGATACCGGATCAGTAGCTGCAAGTATCGCTCCGGTAAGCAGGGCGGCAATCCAGGGGAAGCCTTCTGGATGCCCGATTCCATAGTAAGTAATTACAGCAATAAGAAAGGCACAGACTACAAGACCCAAAGTAGAAAATAGAAGAATCGGACCAATCCAACGCTTCAGTATTTTCGGCTCAAGCTGCCAAGCCGATTCGAAAATTAAAACAGGCAGAATCACAAAGAAAACCAACTCACGGAGACTGGTAGCGCGCAAGCCAGTATCATAATCAATCACTGGTAGCAATAATCCCGCCAGTACCCCAGCGACCAGGCACCCGAGTGTGTTATCGATCCTTAAGATACGGGCAATACCTAAGCCAAGAACTGCTGCTGCAGCCAAATAAAGCCCCTGCCCGACAATGACAACCACATCGTTCACAAATTTACTCTCCCAGCGATGGTCAGGATCAACCAGCAATTCAGAATTAAAAACCTCCGACTGTATTCACGATAGGTTTCTATGGTATTAAGTCCTTTCCACTAAATCCTCGACTAATTCCATATATCGATCTACAAACCTACAAGCGCTCTGTTTACTGATTAAAAATTTGCAATATCCAACAACGAATACCGACAGGCATTCGGCGGTATAGGAAATTACCGTAACGGGTTGGGTACGGTGATTCTGTGCTAATATTTCTGCTTCAAACTCAAAATAACATAATCCTTCCTCGGTACCACGCATATTGCCTCCATTCACAACACAAATTGCTGAGAGAAATACTGGTTTTTCTGAAGCACACACTTTGGCTATTTGAAGGATATCTTGCTGTTGATAATTCGTTTCAAATGTAAATGCCCTCGGTCCCTGCCGTCGACACTTTTGATTAGAACCTGATTGAAAATAGCCTGCGAGCTTCATAATATCCCCTGAAACAGACTCAGAAGGAACTTCCGAAGCGGTTGTGGCGGCACCCTCCCCCCAACAACATGAATATCAATTATCGGTTGGTACATTCTTCGAACACGCATTGGTAAGAGAATTTCTACCCATGGGCGGTGGCTGGGTAAGGTGTGATCAGATATTACCGCAATTGCACAATAGATAGCCGTATGATTTATATGGTGCCTTTCTCCAAATGCAGCAAGACACTCATTCACTTCTGTGGGTGGGGCCCGGGATATGGCATGGCTAGTACGCTTTTCAACTGCAGCCAGCTGTTCTACTGGTGGCCACATTACCTCTTTCCTACTCCGGTAAAATAAAGTATCACTACTAACGTGACCCACAGCCCTAAGTAATTCTTCAACAGGCTTTGGCAAAGACAGAGAGGCCGGCTCTGGATAAAAGCCATCAACCAAAAAAACATCCAGATAACAAAACAGAGCCATAATGGAGCGGCCGTCAATAGCTCCATGGCAGGGCGCTACCACGATCCATTCAACTTCCGCTTCTTTATTTACATAAAGGGTTACCAGGCAGGCATACCTTTCAAGATACACCTCAAAAAGAATCCCCCCAAATTCAACATTGCAACACCACGAGGGCTTTACCCCCTTCTCAACCCGGGCTCCCAACATCGGGGGAAACAGGTGTAGATAAGCGATACCTCGGTGCAAGAGTTTAATACCCACTGCCTCCCATACCCGGATAAAGACAATAACCTGGGCGCCAACTATTGACCATATAGTCAACGCCAAAAACAACGCTTTATGGGCATCCAGCTCTCGGGAAGGTGGCTCTGTCTGCATATCTGAGCCCTACATTGATTGAATCTTGTAGTCCAGCGAAGTTACTCAACCAGTATAGGAAAAGGGGAGGAATTAGGCGAAGTGGAGGCAATAAGTACTGCAAAGGGCATACCCACCGCATAAACATATGGAATATTAACTTTCTTCATATTCACGCAGGAACTACGTTAGTTTTTCCATTTTCAATAACTTCCTTAATGTATTTATATATCTATCTACAAATAGCAAAACACCTGGTTTCTTTATGAGTGGCTCACAGTAAGAGTATATGAAAACCGAATTTCTTACGGTGGAATAAGTTAGTAGTGGGATCGGATGAGCACCATGAGTTTGAAGTGGAATAGCAGTAACAATCTCAAAGTAATTCATTTCTGTGCCTAGAGCCTTCATACTTCCTACATTGGAAACACATAGCCCCTCAGCAAAAATAGGGTTTTTGTCTTCATATTCCCGTATACAACCGATGACATCCCTCAGCTCATAGTGTTTGGGGATACCAAATTTACGGGATTCTCCTGTCTCAGCTTAACGGTCAAGTTCCACTTGTAAGTATCTTGCCAACTGCCAGGTATCTTCCACATCAATATCCGGCATTACTTCGAGTGTAGTCACAGCAGAGAAAGCACCGACAGCACTCAATCCTATATGAGCACCATATAGTTCTCTCACATCTAAAGGCAATAAAACTTTTATCCAATCCCTGTGATTCGGCAGAATGCGGGAAGACTGAATAGCAACCGCACAAAATAACGCTTTAGGTCTCACTTTATATTTCTTCCCCATGTCGACTAGAGTCGCAAGATCCCTCGTTGTAAAATTCTGATAAACAGCCCGGCCCTGACGTTCGGGAGAAAAAGCTGATTCTTCTACAAGCCATTTAAATAGTTCATCCTTTACTACCGAAGGCTCCTGGCTTGTAAAATACTTTGATGGTTCAAAGTAATTCTCGACCGCACCATACAGGGGCCGACCATCTAAATTAAAAGTCACTTCACCCCTAAAGTAGAAATCCAAGACACAAAATAATGTCATTACAGAACAACTATCTAAGGCCGCATGGCTGCTTATCAAGGATAATTCACTCTACCTTTTCTTTAGAATCAATGTAGAAGGAGAGCGTATAGGTACATTTGTCAACATCCAGCCCCATTTCTCCCCTACGATTAAACTCTCGCTCAAAGTCAAGGGGATTATCCAGTTTAACCAATTCAATAAGAATTGACTCAAAGGGCACATCACAACGCCAGATTAACTGCTCTCATGGCTCAACCCTTGCCTGCAAAAGCGGATAAACTTTATCAATTTTGGCGAATCCAGAGCATAACTGCTCAACGCTCAGCGCAGTTAAAACCTTTATGAAAGATACAACTAAAGTCCCACCACAAGTTCTTCGTGCCAGCTCCGTAAAAATAGCCTATTCTGCACCCAGCACTCTGGAGAATTGTTTAGCTGCCACAAATACGCTCCCAGTTAGAAAATTATAACACTCGCTACTAAGTCAACAAAAAATTATTACTGAGCGGAAAATACTGCTGGGCTTGCTTCTGCAAACAGTAAATCTTTAAAAAATTAATTAAAGGCTAATCTGTATTAAAACCTTAACCATCAAACACCTCCCCAAGTAACTTCATATATTTTTTCACATAATTTACAGCACTTTTTCTACTAACCAGTGGCTCACAATACCCGAAAACAAATACCCCTTGCCCATTTATTGTATAAGTCAGAACCATTATCGGATGAGCCCCATGGGTCTGAACAGTCATAATCAAGCCAAAATCAAAGAATATCAAAGGGCCCACAAATTCCTGTACATCTCCCATATTGGAAACACAAATACCGGAAAAAAAACAGTCCTTTTCAGAGGCAAGCTCTTTAGCTATCTTTACGATCTCTGCAGGATTACAATCCGGCTCCAGGGCAAGATCAGAAAATGCACCACTTCTCAAGTGCACATAAACTTTTTTTTGAATTAAGCTTGCTAGACTTAACAAATCAAGACTCGTATCCTCTGGCGAGAGTGATAAAGTTAAAGATGTTGTGCACTCCCCCACAACATCTTTGCTTATCAGAGATTTACATAAGCATTGTGCATCTATAGGCAGCATCAACTCTGCTGCGGAAGAAAAACCCGGTAGTGACCGGGCAGCGAGAATGGCTATCGCACTATAAAAAGATGTAATTAATATCTTCTCTTTTTTTAGAAATGATTGTAAACGTTCGAGAGATTCTTTTGGGAGGACTCGATAAATAGAGCATCCACTTCGCCGCGAGGCGTGAGCTGCCTCCTCCACTGGCCACTTTACTGGCGTATAAACACTGTCGTTAACTCGCAAATTTGAACCTTTAAGACGTTTTCTTAAGCTAACATATTCCTCCACTGGCTTGTGCATTATCGAGGGAAAGGACTTCTCTGTTTGATACCCTCTCAAGTACCTATCTAAATCACGAATTAAGATCAATGCTGAACGCCCATCTACGGCAGCATGGCTAAAAACAAAAGCAACCCACTTCACACTTCCTTGCCTGTCGAGATAAACAGTCAGGCAATAAGTAAATTTATTCAAGTCAAGAATGCTACCTCCTAATCGCTTGAACTCCTTTTCATAATTTAAAGGTGGTGTATGCTTCTTGATTTCAATAGAAATATCTTCAAATCTCACATCGCAGAACCAATGGGCATATGGAATCCTCTTGATCCGTGAATGGAGCATAGGATGGAAATTATGTAGATACTCTACCCCCTTTATTAACTTATCTATATTCAGTGTGTTACATACCCGAAAGAAAGTTACCAGTTGAACCGCACCGTTTGACTCGCTGGTCAAATGTACATCAAGAGCTTCTTGAGCCCCAAGCTTTCGAAAAGGCTTTGCTTTTTGCATTGTGAACTCTTCCCGGCGGGGAGGTCTTTGCCCAAGAAGTATAGGAAAGAGAAAGCGCGGCACCCTTCCATATATCCACAATGTTCCAGCCTTTCCAAGCGCTATCAATAGTTCGATTCTCAGAACGCACCCAGAAACGGCTAATAATAAATAAGAATAAACAACTAGTTATGCTAGGAACAAGCTCTGACTCCAACTTGGCACCTATAACCAAACCGACCTGCTTTACGGAAAATCCGCTTTTTGATAGCTACTTTTAGATCACAGAAGCAGCCCCTTCAAAGCAAGATATGTAAAATTCTGGAAATAGTCATCCAAACCTTATAAAAAACATATCTGATTGCCATGCCATTAAATTAAAGCCAACTATTGCCCATGTTAAAAATGACGTAGCACGAACAATACATACAGGATCAGACTCACCAGATATCATCAAAGAACAATCAAAAATTACCATTATCAAATACACATTTACCCCACAGCCAACTCTAAATTATTATTCGCAAGCAACTCTATCGATGAGCCACCAATGTCGCGATACTTACCGGCAGAAAAAATACATTTTTAGATAGCAAAGATTTCAATCAACAAAATCTAAAGGTAGAAAGTTGAACATATTCAAGAAATTAGTAATATTTCTACTTTGTACGAGTTTACATACTTATGCAAATACCTCAGATGAAGACTACCTTACAGGTTTTATTGACAACTTTTCATCACGGAAAATTGAGAGCTCAGCAAGCCACTACTTAGCACAAACTCCTCACTTTATTTTCGACCCAAAGATATTTTCACCAAGCAGTGCAGCTGAAGTGGAGGCTATCCTAGCGGATATCCGTTTCGCACTTGAGAAGAGAGATTATGCAAGGTCTGAAATAGTCAATTTTCAAACTCAGTTTCGTGGCGAGAACCTAACTATTACGTCAGCCTTACTTAAGCGCTACACATCACATTACTCCCTACTTGATCATATCTGTAGTACCTACACTCTGGCGAATACAGAGAAGGGGTGGAAAATCCTATCCTGGTTACCCCCCCTAAATCAACTACCCAGTGTTTTATAAAAATAAAAGCAGTAATTGAGGTTTACTTTCGTATAAGTTAAATGGGATTATAGCTTTCTTACATATCTAAAAATAACATGAAGAGAACGAAGCAATGGACGCAAAAATTCAAATCCAAGAACTTTTAAGGGAACTCTACAAGGTAATTTCTGGCCCTGCGGGTTATAAGCGGGATTGGAAGAGGCAACAGAACCTGTTCACTTCCTATGCAAAGGTAATCCGCACCTCAGCAGACAGTAATGGCGAACCACAATCACTGGTAATGGATATCCAAGACTACCCTGATAACTTTCAGGAGCTGATAGGCGAGCGGGCCTTTTACGAGGATGAAATTCAAAATATTATTGAAGTTTTCGGTAATATTGCCCACGCCTTTAGTACGTATGAAGCCTGGAAAGATGAGGAAAGAACCCAGTTTCTAAAGAGGGGGATCAACAGTATTCAGCTTTACCATGATGGAAAATCATGGAAAATTACGAATATGATTTGGGATGATGAGCGACCGGGGCTTACAGTACCTGCCAAATATATGCCCAAAACCATTACTGAAACCAATGGATAGATACATCTGCTACCCCGCTTTGTAAAACTCTTCAGGGCGGGCGCCAGCTTATTCTCTGCTAATATTTATTGGTGATCCACATTGTTGGATCAAGAAACTTTTGGATTTCACCAATAAACATGCTTAATTCAACTTACTCTTGATTAGAAATTTACCTTAACTCGCTCATTTCGGCCAAAATTTTTATCATCTATATCATTGTCGCCAAACGACAAAAGCTGTTTAAACCAAGTTTCTTTCTGGCTATTCCCAATTCCAACAAATCAATCTATACTGTACATACATCCAGCATCCTCTCCCATTGTAAAATGACAGATTCCAACAACCCTCTGCGCTTACACAAAGGTCGCGGAGCTGCCAGTAATATCACCGGGCGATTTGCCAGCCATTCAAGTACTTATGAAAGTGACGGATGGCAAGTGGACCTGGAACCTATAGAGCGCTTGATAACAACGGCTATTGAGGAGAAGGCAAAATCTATTATCGCCACTAATCAGTCACCGGATATCCCCTTCACTCAATCAATTAACCCCTACCGAGGCTGTGAGCATGGTTGTATATATTGCTACGCTCGTCCCGCTCATGCCTATATGGACCTGTCGCCGGGACTGGATTTTGAGAGCAAAATATTTTTCAAACCTAATGCTGCAGACCTACTCGAGCAGGCTCTACGTAAGCCGGGGTATCAATGTAGCCCAATTGCTCTGGGAGCAAATACAGATCCCTATCAACCCCTGGAGAAAGATAAAAAAATCACCCGCTCTCTTTTGGAGGTTATGCAAAAGTTTAACCAACCGGTAACTATTGTCACCAAGGGACAGCTCATACTTCGGGATCTTCCCATTCTTGCAGAAATGGCGCAGGACAACTTGGCCCAAATCGCAATAAGCGTGACCACTTTAAATAACGAGCTAAAGAGAAAGCTGGAGCCTCGTACCGCTGGGCCGGCAGCCCGCTTGCGTATTATTGAGCAACTAAGTACTACAGGAATACCTACCGCGGTAATGGCAGCACCTATGATCCCAGCTCTCAATGATAATGAACTGGAAAAAATCCTGAAGGCCGGTCATGATGTGGGAGCAACGCGAGCAGCCTATATCCTTTTACGACTGCCCCATGAAGTGGCGCCCCTTTTTCGAGAGTGGCTTTCTGCTCACTACCCACTAAAGGCTGGACATGTCATGAGCTTGGTACAGCAAAGCCGAGGTGGGCGTGACTACCAAAGTGAATTTTCCCAGCGCCGCACTGGTACTGGTATTTTTGCCCAACTACTCCGTCAACGCTTTATTATTGCCATCAAGAAATTGGGATTGAATCATCGTCGACTATCGCTAGACTGCAGCCAGTTCTGCCGCCCACCTCAGCCTGGAGATCAGCAGATACTATTTTGAACTATTTTAATACCTTTTTCTGGTAATCCACTAAATGAACAGTTGGTATGTCTATTTGATCCGTACTTCCAAAGGTTCTCTTTATACGGGGATCACAATGGATGTTCAACGGCGATTTACAGAGCACAGTTCCAACGGTCCCAGAGCGGCTAAAGCTTTGCGGGGTAAGGGCCCTCTCAAACTTGAGTACCAGATAGGGGTGCCAGGTAAGTCAGCGGCACTCAAATTGGAAATGACCATCAAGAAATGGCCCAAGCAAAAGAAGGAAGCCCTGATCGCCGGCACCCTTCCACCGATGGTGTTATTCAAGGAGGGCGAGCAGGAGATAGGAAATTAAGCGACTTACTCCGGCAGAAAGCTTAAGTAGCAATAAGTTACACCTGTAACAGGCATTAGCGTCGAGTCAGTAGCCAGGCAACCTCTTCAGCGGGCACCAAACCTTTCAGGCCACCGGGAACCTGCCGATGGCCAAGCATCTCCAGGTGATAATTTGCATCATAATAGCCAAAGATCTGCCGGGAGCCGATCGCAAAAGGAGGGCCAGCTAACTGCGACTGCTCATACTCGAAGGATATTAATAGCTGTGAGGCAACCCCTGTTATTGTCATCAGGTGCTGGGTATAGCGCTTACGCATCTCTTCGGGCAATGCTACCAAAGCGGCTCGATCATATATCGCTTCCACAGAGCCAAGGGCATCTCCTGTCAGGGAAAATATATCACCTACAAAAATCTTAATTTTTTCGGCACTGTAGCACTTGAGGTTATTTTCTTTTTCTATCTTTGGAGTCAGTTCAAGCTCTTCGAAAAGTTGCTGCACAGCCACTTCACTAAGTTCTGCACCGGCGATGGCACATCCCTGAGTTCTCAGCCAAGCTATATCCCCAGTTTTTCCACATAAAGGCAGGAATATACGACTGCCTTTTTTCAGTGATAGCGCAGTAAAATATTGAGCCAGCATGGGGTTACCAGACTTTTCGTGGAAACCTATTTCATTTTTCTGCCATTTATCCAACCAGAATTTTTCTTCCATTTAAGCACCCCCTATGCATCAAATTAAGGCAACATATAGATTAATGCCAATGACTGAATTCTATCAATATTGTAGATATTTTAAGTCAGCTTCAGAGCCGGAGGCTGCAGGGTCAGTAAAGGCCAGAGCTGTAACGAAAACCATCGCCACTGTAAACATAACTCGTTTGAACATTGCAACTACCTCTAAGCAATATACTCCCACTTCACTATTAAAAAAACGGGATTACACCAATGATTGCTTCTTACCTGTTCGCCCAACTCCCATTCGATCCAAATAAAAAAGCTGCTAATAAAATCTTTGTTCTGTGGTACTCACATCCACTTCCCATTACAAGCTGTGGCGTCCGGGCCAAAGCCTATCGACCACCCCCGACATAACGGCACCGATCGATATCGCTGCAATCAAAATAAAGTAACTATCCAGTGATATTTTCACCTGAGCTGTAAATCCAATCAAAATGCCGATCGCGTAGCTGGAAATATTACTCACGCCCGTTACCCAGCCCATTGCCCAAGCACCGATTGCCGCAAATAGCAAAGCTATGGGAAGGGCTGCAAAGTGAGGTTGTAACTGCCATTTAGCCACTACCACCTGGGCAGCAAATCCCAGGCCCAGTCCGGTAACCGCACAAGCCAAGTTGTAAGCCCCGGCCTGTAGATTCTTACCGCGTGAGTGATACGCAATGACACCTAACATAGCCACCCAAATAGGCATCCCCCCTAAAAGCGCCGCTCCAGCAGCTAACGATAATCCCAGTAGCAGGCGTATACCTTTTAACTGCCGTTTTTGGGAAAGGGTATATCCACCGCCGGTGCTATCTACAGCCCCATTCATCAGTTCCACTCCGCCACTATCATATTTGACCGCGCAGTCCTTGCCTAAAACGCCGCCGTCGTTCCTATTCGCATAAATCGAGGGAAACGCCCACCCTCCATATTCGTGGATATTTTTACCGTTTTAATGAACAAGGTGGTAGCTAACTCCTTCCCTATCCTTGCCTAATTTTGCAAACAGGGAAATCAAGCGCCATTAAGTCACCTCTAAGCGTGCTCGGGATAAATCTCAGTGCGAGTAGACATCAGGACATCTACGGGGGAGGGGTCGAGAGAAAGGCCAGTAACCCATACCCAACTATCACCAGGGAATCTGGCTACCATCGTAATTGTAGAAGTGACCACTATCGGCCTGATTTGCCTGTAAAAGGATCTTTTTTAGGCCGCTGACACTATCCTCAGCAGATATAAGGGCTCCTGGACCACCCATCGCAGTTTTTACCCACCCTGGGTGCAGAGCTACTACCGTGATACCTCGCTCCTTCAAGTCAATCGACAAGCTTTTCACGATCTGGTTAAGGGCCGTTTTGGAGGTTCGATAGATATACCCTCCGCCAGATCGATTGTCGGCGATACTGCCCACCTTACTGCTCATCATCGCTATCAGCTTGTGTTCACTGGCCGCCACATTGTCGCAGAAAGTCTCCGCCATCATATAGGGGGCGATAGTGTTGGACTCCAGCACCCGGCGCCACTCAGTGAGATCCACCTGCCCAAAAGCCACCCCTTTGGGACCGTAATAACCGGCATTATTGAACAGGATATCTATAGGCTCTCCCTCGATCGCTTTTGCCAGGGATATCATCTGTGAATAATCTGTCACATCTAGCTGAATGGGATAGAGGTTTGAATACTGCCCTTGCAGGGTCTTGAGTTCGCTGGCCCGATCGAGATCCCTACAACAGGCGTAAACCTTCCAGCCATCACTGGCAAACTGGGCACAAATCTCCAGGCCAATACCGCGGTTAGTTCCAGTAATCAGTATGGTTCCAGACATTTCGACTCCTTCGATGTTATTCTTGCGCAAAGCGATCATAGCAACTGTAGAGCAATGTATTACTCACTAACTGATATCTTCTGGTTCCTGCTTCTGGCAACCATTGTCTGGTATATCTGGGCGAATATGGCAGCCAAGGAGCAAGTCAAACGCGCAGCATCCAACCACTGCAAGCAGCTGGGTGTCCAGTTACTCGACGATACCGTTATGCTGGTAAAAACCCGCCTCAAGCGCAACAAACATGGCCATATCAGCCTGCAGCGCAGCTATGAATTTGAATTCACTTCCACTGGGGAGCACCGTTACTCTGGCATCGCCATTCTGCATGGCAGCCGAATTGAGCAACTGCAACTGTCTCCCCACCATATGAGTTAACAGGTAATTCCAAAATGAAGCGCGGCCTCTATCGCCACCACAAAGGAAACCTTTACGGGGCCCTATATGTCGCCACTCACAGTAAAACTGAGGAGAAACTGGTTACTTACCGCGCTCTATATGGAGACTACGGTGTGTGGGCAAAACCACTGTCAATCTTCACAGAAACCTCGGAAAAAGACGGTAAAATCATACCTCGATTCGCACTGGAGAAGCCTTTCGAATTGGTTGAGAGTCAACGGGCGGGCGCATAATCTGCAACCGCTATTTGAAGGGCGGAACAATTTCGCGAATTGCACCAGGGAGCTCGCTCAATATACCCTCAAGTCACCCGGGCCTAAGCCCAAAACCCAAAATAACAAACTATTTCGCTGGGGTGCCAGTTAATTGGGTAATAACCAGCTACGCCACATAATAAGGACACTCGGTGGACAATAAAAACATCATGATCTATGGCGCTAATGGTTATACAGGCGAACTAATCGCCAGAGCAGCCGTAGCACAGGGTTATCACCCTATCCTGGCCGGACGCAACCCCCAGAAGCTCCAGTCCGTCGCAGACCAGCTCAACCTGCCTGCAATAGCAGTTAGCCTTGAAGCCACTGAAACCCTGGAGCGCAGCCTGCAGGATGTATATCTGGTAATTCACTGTGCCGGTCCATTTTCATCAACCGCAGAGCCGATGATGCGGGCATGTATTCGCTCAAAAACCCACTACCAGGATATTACCGGCGAAATCGCGGTATATGAGGCAGCCCATAGCCTAGGAGCTGAGGCTGAGGCCGCCGGAGTAGTGCTTTGCCCGGGCACAGGATTTGATGTAGTCCCCACCGACTGCCTGGCGGCGGCACTACACAAAAAGATGCCCTCTGCCACGCACCTGGCATTGGGGTTCGACTCTGATTCAGGTTTGAGCCCCGGCACTGCGAAAACCTCAATCGAGAGTCTAGGCGTTGGTGGTGCCATACGCCGCAAGGGGAAGATTGAGACAGTCGGCCATGGCCAGCTGACACGAGAGATAGACTTTGGCCGCGGCAGTAAGTTTGCAGTTTCCATTCCATGGGGAGATGTCGCAACCGCCTTTTACTCCACCGGTATTCCAAATATAGAGGCATATATTCCCATGAGCCCCAAAAGGGCGAAGAAATTGAAGCGCCTGAATAGTATCCGCTGGCTGTTGGGCACCCAATGGGTGCAGAATTGGCTGAAATCCAAGGTCGATAAATCAGTGCGCGGACCCAATGAGGAACGCCGCAAGGAACAGAAGACCTGGGTCTGGGGTGAGGTGCGCAACGACCGCCGTGGAGAGCGAAAAGTGGGGCGTGTCATCACCGCCAATGGATACGATGTTACAGTATCCGGTTCACTGGCAGTTATGGAGTTTCTCCTCACTTACTCGGGAAGAGGCGGCTATTTCACGCCATCAATGCTATGTGGGCCAGAGCTAGTGGAAAACCTACCTGGTTCCAGTAATATAGAAATCAAAATTTCTTAACCAAAAACCTCTCTTCAGGCGGGTAATTCTTTTACCTGCCGGGAAAACCTGTCTTTTTACGCTTTTAAGCGTTCATTTATTCTAGTTTTTTAGCACAAGGGAAAGTCCCACCAGATTTAAAGAGCCCGCCGCCAAGTCATCAGATTCTCCAATTTTTGAGATTTCACTATTGCGACATAATTCGGTCAACTCCGTGCAATAATCAATTCCTATGTTGGCTGCATGCGAGACTTATCCATGAATCTGAAGAGTGTCGATGTGTCCCTGGTCCTGTATATGATGGAAAGGGCATCACAACCCAGTTCGCGCAGGCGTTACCTGTGGATGTCAAAATCCGGTGATGGCTGGCTATCCGTAACCGTACTCATCAGCCACATTATTTATAATACAGCCACACAGCTTTTTATTGCAGCCCTAACCGGCGTTGCAGTCGAAAGATCTCTGTATTGGGCCATCAAGAATACAGCCCGACGCAGGCGCCCCCCACAAGCCATACCCGGCATGCGTCCCATCATCATCGCACACGATAAATTCAGCCTGCCCTCAGGTCATACTTCCGCTGCTTTCATGCTTATTACTTTTTTAACGCTTGAGTTCAGCCCTCTGTGGGGCTTTGGTTATATCTGGGCCATGGGCGTCGGCGTAGCACGGGTCGGCCTAGGCGTGCATTTTCCCTCAGATATTTGTGCTGGAGCCCTGCTCGGTACCTGTGTTGCAATAACCACGAGCGTAACTTTCTCATGAAGATACTTTATGGTGTGCAAGCTACAGGTAATGGCCATATTGCCCGCTCACGCACATTGGCAATGGCGCTGCAAAAATACCCCGAGCTGGAAATCCAATGGCTATTTTCCGGTAGACCAAAAGAAAATTTATTTGGCATGGAAATTTTTGGAGATTATTGGTGGCGGAGAGGTTTAACATTTATACATCGAGAAGGGAAATTAAAAACCTTTGAGACAATCCAAAAGCTCGGTTTCTTCCAATTTAAAAAAGAAGTTTCAGAATTACCAATCGATGAGTTCGATTTAATTATTAGTGATTATGAGCCTGTAACTGCCTGGGCAGCTAAAATTCGAAAGAAAGCTAGCGTGGGGATCGGCCACCAGTATGCATTTCTCTACCCGATCCCTGCCCCCAGATTTAATTGGCTCGCCCATAACATATTGCGGATCTTCGCACCGACACAAAAAAGCCTGGGTTTACATTGGCATCATTTTGGACACCCCATACTTCCACCAATTGTTCCACCACAAAAAGGACCCGATCAGGATGCGGGAAGCCATATCCTGGTATATCTACCTTTTGAGCATCCCGTCCCGATGCTGGAGGAACTTTCAAAAGTAGATGACCAGTTTATCGTATACGGTATACCTGAGAACCTGCCTGCTGCTGAGAATATCTGTCTCAAAGCGCCTTCCACCACTGGATTCCAGCGGGACCTGGCAAATTCCAGGGCAGTTATCTGCAATAGCGGCTTCGAGCTGCTGGCCGAGACACTGGCTCTGGGCAAGCCAATTCTCAGCCGCCCACTGGCCTCCCAATTCGAACAGCTGGCCAATGCCAAGGCACTTAATCAGTTAGGGCTGGCAAAAATTGTTCAGTGTATTAACGCTCAAAGTATCATTAACTGGCTTAACAACCTACCGCCACCACTACGTATCCAGTGGCCTAATGTGGCGGAGGCAATTGCCAGATGGATTGCTGCTGGTTGCAAACAACCACCGGCTGAAATGGCCGATGCCCTGTGGCGTAAAGTGGTACCGAGACCCACTGAAAGCCGAGACTACACTTACCAAAACACCTCTAAATAGCACGACCATATCCTCTCACTATATCGCCAAGTGCAATCACACAATAAGTCATTGTCCAGTGCCAATACTGCGCGTTTACTTATATGCTGATATGGCGGTAGGGTAGCTTGACTAATCTATCGCCGTACCTAAGCAACGATGATTTATAAAAATAATTGACGAGGCAGGTATGGCTCATCCACTGCTCAAAGAGCGTGATACAGATTTTTTCCTCTATGAATTCCTCAACACTGAAGCGCTGCTGCAAAGACCGCGCTATAGGGAACACTCCCGCGAGATTTTCGACGCTACCCTCAAAACCGCTCGTACTATTGCAGAAAAATATTTCGCCAATCACAACGCTAAGGGGGATGCCAATGAGCCGAGCTTTGATGGAGAACAGGTACACCTGATCGAGGAAACCAAGCAGTCCTGGGATGCTTTTGCAGAGGCTGGGTTTCTCGCCGCACATTGCGACTTCGAAGAGGGCGGTTTGCAGCTTCCCGAAATCATAATGCGCACCTCCCTCGCCTTTATCAGCGCAGCCAATATTGCCAGTGCCAGTTACCCATTCCTGACAATCGGTGCTGCCAACCTGATACGTTCTTTTGCCAGCAATGAACTCAAAGCTCAATTTCTTCCGCAGATGATGGATGGCCGCTTTGCCGGCACCATGGCGCTAACAGAACCGGATCAGGGCTCCGCCCTGGCTGATATCCGCACCAGTGCAGAACTATCGGAAGATGGTAGTTACCGTATTCACGGACAGAAAATGTTTATTTCAGGGGGCGACCAGTCCCTAACCGAAAATATCGTGCACTTGGTATTGGCGAAGATCAAAGGTGCTCCGGCGGGAGTGAAGGGAATCTCCCTCTTCCTAGTGCCCAAATTCCTCCTCAATCAAAATGGTCAGGCCGGCGAACGCAACGATGTAAAACTGGCTGGGCTGCTGCACAAGATGGGCTACCGCAATACCACCTCTACTGTGCTGAGCTTTGGAGAAAATGAGGGGGCAGTGGGCTACCTGATTGGTCAACCGCACCAAGGCCTAAAATATATGTTCCAAATGATGAACGAAGCCCGCATCAGTGTTGGTGCCGGAGCTTCGGTTTTGGGCTATCAAGGCTATGCCTATTCTCTCCAATACGCCAGAGAGCGCCCACAGGGCCGGCTTCCCTCCGATCGCAACCCCAGTTCCAAGCAGATTCCCATTATCCAGCACGCCGATGTGCGTCGTATGCTCTTATTGCAGAAAGCCTATTCCGAAGGTGGTCTGGGACTGAGTATTTATGCAACTTCCCTGTATGAGGATCAGCATACAGCACCTACAGAGGAAAAACGCCAGGCAGCGGCCACCCTGCTGGACTTGATTACCCCAGTGGTAAAATCCTGGCCCTCAAAATATTGCTTGAAAGCCAACGAACTGGCGATCCAGGTTCTCGGTGGTGCCGGTTACATCCGCGAATTCCCCCTGGAGCAGCTATATCGGGACAACCGCCTGAATGCTATTCACGAGGGTACTGAGGGAATCCACGCACTGGACCTGCTTGCACGAAAAGTGCCCGCCAAAAACCTTACCGCCTATCAGCTAATGCAGGCAGAAATCCGCAACACAGTAATGCAAGCGCGAGATAAAGATAACCTGGGGTCCATGGCAAACGCCCTGGAGGAGTCACTGGAAAAACTCGATGAAACCGGAATGGCTCTATTCGGGCAACTGCAGGAAAACGTAGACCGCGGCCTCAGTAACGCAACTTTATATCTTGATGTGTTTGGCTGTGTACTGGTCGCCTGGATTTGGTTGCGCCAAGCCATTATTGCAGAGAAAGCACTGGAAAATAATCCCAGTCTGGAGGATGAAAACTTCTATCGCGGCAAGATACACACTGCTCAATTTTACTTTGAGTGGGAACTACCAAATATTAAGCAATCTATGGCTCTACTTAAAAGCGGTAACAGTATTCCATTTGATATGCAGGATAGCTGGTTCTAAACAATAAACAGTCCCTGGGCTCAATACGGAATTTACAGCACCACTGTAATTTCCGTACCTCCACCGGATAAGGGCGTTGCATTAATGCGCCCTTGATAACTCTCGACAATATCCATAACCACAGCAAGCCCAATACCCTGCCCCGGCTGCTGTTGATCGGCTCTCACCCCACGCTGGGTGACTTCCTGCCATTTTTTACTATCAAGGCCAGGGCCGTTATCTGCCACACGAATTGTCAACTTGCGTCCATCATCGGCATTCTTAATATTAACTTTTACTTCACCCTCACCATATTTATAGGCGTTATCCAATAGATTACCTAGCAACTCCATCAGGTCCCCTTCGTCCCCGTAAAATAAGGCTCGCTCACTGCACTGGCTGTGCACCTGGCTGGGTTTACTTCGATAAACTTTTTCCAGGGCATCCAGGATTTTTTCCAGCAGGGGCGCAACTGGGATACCACGCAGGATAGATTTGGGGGAGCTGGCTACTGCCCGCTGTAGCTGGTAACTAATAATGCTGTCCATGCGCTGAACCTGATCCACCAGAGTCTTTCCTGCAGCCTTACTGTCACTTTCCAGGCTTAACCCCTTGAGTACAGCCAAGGGCGTTTTTAGACTGTGAGCCAGATCGGCCAGTGTATGGCGAGTCTTTTCCCGCTGGCGCCGCTCATTTTCAATCAACAGATTGAGGTTATCGGTGAGAGGACGCAGTTCTCGTGGGAAATTACCTTCGAGTCGGTCACTGCCACCTTGCTGCATATCCCGCAGTGCATCTGCCAGTGCATTTAGTGGTGCAAAACCCCAGCGCAAAACCAACCACTGTGCCAAGATCAACAAAAGCGCACCCACACCAAGCCAGTGCCACATAGTGGAACGAAACTGCCCCACCTGCGCTCTGAGAGGCCCTGCATCTTCCAAAACAACGAAGGTAAAGGGATTTTCATTCTCAAGTCCCCAGGCCACACCCTGGCGAAAACTGCTGTAGTTTGTATCATCCCCGGGCAGGGAAATCTGCATATAGGACTGCTGCCCTTGGGGCAGTGAATTGAATTGCAGATCCGGCATAGCCAATGCCGACTCAGAGCGCCAGATAATCTCTCCCTCGCCATCCAGGACTGCGCCAACCAGGCCGGAGTCCGGCTGATTAAAACGCTGCTCAGGTAATTCCGGCGGCAGCACCAAACCTTCCCCTTCAGGTTCAGCCAGTGCTAATAGAGTGTAGATATACAGCTGTAATTCCCGCTGCTTGGCCTCGTCAAGAGAGGTGCGATAAGCGTGTTCGAGCACACCAGAAATAAGCAAGACAAAACCGACAAGCACCAAGCTGGTAACCAGGGCAAGCCGGCCTTTGAGGGAATTCAACCAAAATGAGAAAAAACGCATTCAGAATGGCAGTTACTGGGGCGCAACAAAGCGGTAGCCACGCCCACGCAGGGTTTCGATGGGCTTGAGTTGCGCTGCTGTATCAAATTTCTTGCGCAGGCGTCCTATAAAGACCTCAATGACATTGCTGTCTCGATCACAATCCTGTTCATAAATATGTTCAGTGAGGGTAGTTTTGGAAACCACTTCATCCGGGTGCAACATCAAGTACTCAAGCACCTTGTATTCGAAAGAAGTCAACTCCAGCTCCGTTTCATTCACAGTGACCCTTTGTGAACTGGTATCCAGCATTATGGGGCCAGCTTTGATGCTGGGGGAGGAGAAACCTGCGGAACGTCGCACCAACGCATTGAGACGCGCCAATAGTTCCTCGGTATGAAAAGGTTTTACCAGGTAGTCATCACCACCGGCTTCAAGCCCGGCCACACGCTCCTGCCAATGGCCGCGAGCCGTTAGAATCAGGATGGGAAAGTGTTTCTCCTCACCGCGCAGGGTACGGATCACCTGAATACCATCCATTTTGGGCAATCCCAGGTCCATCACCGCGATATCGTAGGGGAATTCACGACCCAGATAGAGGGCTTCCTCTCCATCCGGGGCTTCATCCACCGTATACCCGGCACCACGCAGGGACTCCGCCAGCTGCTGTCTCAGTAAAGCTTCATCTTCGACCAATAAAGCACGCATTTTCTATCCCTTTACACTGCGGATCTATTTTGTGGGGGTGCGGCCAGCTAACGGGAGATGCGACCGCTTTTCTTGTCCACATAGACCACATAAACCTGACTCTTATCCGACAATCCCTTCACGCGGTATACCGCCTGTCCCTGCCTGCGGGTCTCAGAGATTGACAATATTTTGCCGCCATAACGCTGCTTCACGATGGAGGCGGCCTGTTTACGAGAAATCTCCCCAGCCTGCGCTCGTCGGTATTCGTACCTGAAAGCCTCTTTTTCGTATGACGGTAAACCGTGCAGTGAGGCGGCACAAAGCCCGGGTAACAGTGCGAAGACAAGGAGAAAAGGCCGTATTAAAGCGCGGCATAGTTTCACGGTGTGGCTCCTGTGGATATCCAAATTTTCCACCTTAAACTCTCTTCGGCCGCGCTATCGCCGGCTCAAGGTGCCGGTGAAACTGCGACGCGAACCCGGATTCTATCTCCAGGATGATAATCTGTACGAGTCAGATAAACCTGACCATTATACCGATAGCGCACATCGTATCCGACTAATTCCCTACGTAAGCTGAATTCGTCCACAACACGACAACGGGATTCAGTGGTGTAGTATGTCTGGGCATTGGCACGACTGATCTGGCTTCCCACCAGGGCACCAACTACAGCGCCAGCTACAGTGGCACCGCCACGGTGACCACCGTGGTGATAGCGGCCGCGATGGCCGTGCCCACCGAGGCTGTTGCCCACTGCAGCACCAATCAAACCGCCTACGAGGGTACCCGCCGGAGATGCAGGTTCGCGGTACATCACTTGCTCATCGCGGCACTGGGTGCGAGGAGTGTGAACCTCTACATCGGTATAAACGGGTGTAACTTCCGTAACCCGAGCGAAATCGTAACTATCGGCGCCATAGGGATCTGCATAACCAGCCGGTCCCGCCTTGGCGGTAGCACTTAAGCCAACCAAAGCGGCCACGGCTGCGCCTGCGATAAACTGCTTCAAAGGTTGCACAATCAGTCTCCCGTTATTTATCAACGGGTAGCAGATTAATCGAATCGATCTGAATAGACGCTGAATTACACAATAGCAGGCACAAAGCGTCAGAAATCCCCCGACCTCTCTCGCCTCTGGCGACGTTCCCCTCCTTCTCTCTGTTCGCGCCGCATCTGTCTCTCTGGTCTCTCTGAACGCTCACGGCGATTATCTCTCTCACGCTGCTGTTTGCGTTCGCGCCGCTCACTCCGGTTGCTGTGCTCCTGCTGACCATTTCGCTCACGTCGTTCACTGCGACCACTTTGCCCTCCTGAGTCATTAAGCTCCCGGCCTCTGGCTTGGCGCTGACCACTTTTGTCTTTATTCCAGCGCTCCCTCAACTGGCGGCGCTGCTCCGGGGGCATCTGCCGGAATTTCTTGCGCGCCTCACGGATTTGCTGGCGCTTCTCCTCTGGCATATCCATAAAGCGGCGGTAGGAATCTCGAAGACGGTTGCGACGATCCTCGGGTAACGCCTGCCAGCTCTCGAACTTTTCACGCGCCTGGCTACGCTGCTGGAAGCTCATTGTATTCCAGCGTTTGGCGCCTCGCAGCAATTGAGCTCTCTGGGTTTCACTCATTTGGGGCCAGCGATCTTGATATCCCCTCAATAACTGACGATCACCCTCATTGAGGGTCTGCCACTCCTGAGCCAGCGAGATATTTCCCCAGAGACATAACAGCAGACCACACAGCTGAACGAGGTAGAAGATGCCCCAGTTATTCATCCCACTGATCCTCACGGGTATACCCACCCTCGTCGTAATGGCGCTGCCTACGCACCTCATTTTGCGGACTTTCAGGCCATAATTCTGACTCCTCAGGCACGAGTACATCTCCCCGCTCATCCACCCACTCGCCGAGAAACAACAGAAAATCCTCCTCGAGGGGCTCCATCTCCGCAGCTTTTACCGCCACCCCATACAACAAGAGGACAACAAAAAGAAACTTACCCTCCTTAAGAGGAGTGCCCATCCAGCTCCTCCGCCAGCCACTGATAAAATTCCATATCCTCGATCATTTCTACATCCACTTCTTCATACAGCAGCCAGTCTCCTGCAATAAACGGCTCTATTTTACCCGGGGAATTATCAGTGCCCGACCAAAGCAGTGCTACCACCAGCACTGTGCAGGCACCACTGAGCCATAGCCAGTGATACCCCGATATACTCCAGGTCTTTGACTGCTTCAGGGCGTCCGCCCTGGCACGCCTCAACCTTGAAAGGGTTTCCCCATCAATTTCCTCTTCCCGGCGAGTGACCGCCACTCGAGCAGCTTTCACTAACCGCCGCTCCTGTTCCAGAACAGATTTATCCGGCTGTATCATTGGAACTCCTCCAAGTGGCTGCGCAGGCTATGCATAGCGCGGGATAAGTGGGTTTTGACACTGCCCTGGCTACAAGACATTGCGCGAGCGGTTTCTGCCACATTAAACCCTTCAACACAGCGCAACAGGAATGCCTGCTGTTGTCGCAATGGCAGCTGGCTTACTGCACCATCAATAGCCAGCAATAAGCGTTCGCCGATCAATGCGCTATCTGGTGTCGGTCCCCAGATATCAACCCATTCCGTGGCAAATGCATCATCATCGTCATCACCACTGATAGGAAGCTTTTCCCGAATTAATTGCCAGCGGGACAACTTCCTATTGTGTCGGTGCCAGTCAGTAATGCGGTTGTTAAGAATGGTAAAAAAAAGCGGGCGCCACTCGGCCCTTTCACGGCCACTGTAATTCTTGACCAGTGCCAACATGGAGTCTTGAACAATATCTAACGCATCATCACGGTTACCTACAGCAAAATTTGCCATAGTAAAAGCCCGCTTTTCCACCTGAGCGAGGAACTGATTCATAAATGCCGGCTGAGGTCCTTGTGCACAGAAATACTTTCCACGGTCTCTTTACGAAACCAGTCCCGTCACGATTTTTTTAAGACGATTTTTTACCGGGCTTCATCAGTCGTTTTTGTTCTTTTTATGTTTCTTATATTTTGCTCGTTGATCCATACGGCGATCGATTCGCTCACCCTTATTATCTAAGCGGCTATTGATTTTTTCGCCTTTCGTATCGAGGCTCTCATTGATCCTTTCACCTTTATGATCCAGGCGGTTGTCAATACGATCCCCTTTGCGGTCTAGCCTCTCAGCCAACTTTTCATTGCCATTGGAAGCTGCTCGCTCTGCACGCTGATCGAGGCGGTCATTAATTCGGTCGCCCTTGTTATCAAGACGCTCCTCTATACGATCCCCCTTGTTGTCCAGCTTGCTTTCAATACGATCACCTTTATGATCCAGGCGCTCCTCCACATGATCGCCGTGATCATGGGATCGGATACTATCCTCTTGGGCAAATAGAGAGGTTGGCAGGGCCAGGCTGGCGACCAGAAGGGGAAGTCCTATCAGTTGTTTCATAAGTTGCTCCAGCTCCGTGATCAAAAATAAACAAATTTTCCAAACACTGACTAGAACGGCCTCTGCACTAAATGGTTGACAGTCAACCCTGATTTTTCTGGTAATTCACCCTCAATAAAGACTGTTTAAGACAAATGCCAGTAGTCACTGGCATTTTACTCACCCTTCTACCACTTCAGCTCCGGGTACTTCATCACCCAGCCAGCGCTGTGTCAGGGTTCCAGCCGTCATAGCACCGTTAACGTTCAGTGCGGTACGCGCCATATCGATCAGTGGTTCCACGGAAATCAACAATGCGGCAATTGTTACGGGCAGCCCCATGGCTGGAAGTACCACCAGCGCGGCAAAAGTAGCACCGCCACCCACGCCAGCAATCCCAAATGAACTGATAACCACTACCGCAATCAGGGTACCCAACCAAAGCGGGTCCCACACATCAATTCCCATGGGTACCGCCACCATAGTGGCAAGCATCGCAGGATAAATACCGGCGCAACCATTCTGCCCAATAGTAGCCCCAAACGATGCGGAAAAATTGGCAATCGCGGGAGAGTTACGCAACTGTTCCACCTGTGTTTCCACGTTGAGCGGTATTGTTGCAGCACTGGAGCGGGAGCTGAAAGCAAATATCAACACCGGCCATACTTTGGCGAAATAGTGCAGTGGGTTCACTCCATTTATAAATAACAGTGCCCCATGAACTAGGAACATCAGACCAATCGCACAAAAAGAGGCCACCACAAACCCAAACAGATTGGCGATATCAGCCCAACTGGACTTTGCAATCAATCCTGCAACCAGTGCCATTACACCGTATGGAGTGAAAGCCATCACCAGGCGCACAAGCTTCATCACCCACACTTGGGCAATATGAATAAAGCGCTCAATTGCCGCGCCCTCTTCCGGGAACTCTCGACGCACAGCCAGGGCCGCAAGACCCAATAGCACAGCAAAAATAACCACTGAAATCACAGAGGTGGAGCGGGCACCGGTCAAATCCTGAAATATATTACGCGGAATAAAGGTGCTGATAATTTCCGGTATGGAGAGATCACTCACCCTGCCGATTCTCTCATTGAGTACTTCAACCCGTGCTGCCTCTCGGGAACCCTCAACCAGCCCAGCGGCGGAGAGGCCAAAGAGCTCTGCCATGGCTACGCCGATTAAGGCTGCTATCGCTGTTGTGCCTAGCAATACCCCCAAAACGGAAACGCTGATTCTGCCAAGCGCCTGTGTATGACTAACTTTCACTACCGCAACAAGGATAGAAGTAAGTACAAGCGGCATAACCAGCATGTACAGCAGGTTTACGTAACTTTTACCCAGCATCTGGATCCAGGGCAATACTTCTACGGGGGCGGCACCCCAGCCACGAGATAATTGCAACAGAGCACCAAAAACTACACCGAGTAGCAGGCCGGCAAAAACTGCGGGGGCCAGAGACTTCCGGCCTCTATGCCAGCGATGTAAAGCAAAGAGCAAGGCAACAAAGAAAAACAGCAGAGCAAAGGAGCTGATATGCATGATCTGAAAATCCCACAGCGGGCAAACTGGAAAGTGGCGGCATGCTATCAGCGTTACGCCAACGCCCTATAGTTGCTTTAGTTATATTTTTATACAGTTATTTGTAGGTTCCGCGATTTATATTATTGCAGTACCGCTTTAAAGTCCTCAGCAGACTGCGGACCCACCAGGGTTTCCTTCCAACTGCCATCGGTACCGATAACCAGGGTTGTAGGCAGAACGTCAGGCCTAGGCTGACCCCAGCGGCCCTCTGGTTCAGTAGATAATAAGGGAAATTCTATTCCCAGTTTTTGCGCCTGCTCGCTGACAACGGAATCTGGCAGATTATCAAAATTAACTCCCACCACAACTATATTGCTATTGGCCTGCGCCAGCTGGTTGAGCACAGGCACCTCCTCTCGACAGGGTGCACACCATTCCGCCCAGTAGTTGACCAGAACTATTTTGCCCTCAGTCTCAATAAGCGCACCACTGCTGCTCTTTAAATTAACCCCACTATCACAGCCGCTTATTCCGCTTGCCAAGCACAGAAAGGCCAGCCCCAGGACTCCCTTCACGTTTTTTAGATTTACTACCTGAAACATCCTTCTCTCCCTCGCGGCCATTGCTATCACGTTCATTATTATTCTCGATGGTATCTGCAGGGGCGCTACCGTGCCTGGCCCAAGACTCCTCATCTTTCTGCCGGGCCGCCCAGAACAAGGCGCCGATCGTAATACTGAGCTGCTCCCTGGCGGAATCCCGCGCATTGGCAAAACGGTGCTCTATATCTGCGTACCAGCGGAAACCCTCCAGATCACGGGGGATACTACTGGGTATCCAGTGCGGACTCAGCCAGCCAGCCAGCTCCATTAGCGAAACGGAATTCAAGTCGCGCAACAGGACATAATCATTCCTTTCGGTCTGGGTTATCACCCGGTGCCCCTGAAGTACATTGCGCAGGCGACGCCACTGCCCAAACTTGATCCCCATTAAAGAAATATCTTGCTCACGCAAAGGTTTACCATGGCGACCGCCCTTATAAAGTTGCCATAGCACAATCAGGGTTGCCACCAAATCCGAATGCTGCCGCCCCTGGGTTGCCGCCTGGTAAACCGACAAGGTGCGCACCAGTACGCAACCAGCCAGTACCAGCATCCAGGTCAAGTAAATCCATAACAGGAATAACGGCACAAATGCAAAGGCCCCATAGATAGCCTGAACCGAGCTTCGCGCAACAATTAACCCAAACAAGTACTTCATTATTTCGAAGGCGATCGAGGTAATTACACCACCTTCAATACCATGGCGCAGAGGCACATAACAGTTGGGGACGGCAATAAACAGAAGAGTAAAAATAATGCTGGTGAAAATAAAAGGCAGTACCCTCAATACCACCGCCATCATGCCAAAACCATCCTCCCCCCCCATAAACAGTTTTTGAGAGAGAAGATAGGTACTGGCGGCGAGGCCGGCACCCAATAAAATAGGGCCCAGGCTAAGAATGGCCCAATACAGCAGAAAACTGGAGACCCCGCTGCGCCCGCGGGAAACATCCCAAATGGAGTTGAAAGTACCTTCGATACTTCTCAGGGTCAGTCCAGCGGTAATAATCAACATGGCGATGCCCACCCCTGTCAGGCGCTGGGCCTGAGCGGAGAAGCTGTTGATATATTCCTGCACCTCTCGACCACTTTGTGGCACAAAGTGGGAAAAAACCTGTTCCTGAAACTTGCTCTCCAAACCGGCAAAATCTGGAAACAGGGATAGCATCGCGTAGCTGACCGTTACCAAAGGCACTATGCCAAACAGGGTCATATAGGTGAGTGCCGCAGCACTCTTCTGGCAGTCTTTTTCACTAAACAGCGACCACAGCGAAGTGGCAAAGCGCCGCCATTGAATCACCGTATCCTTCATGGTGGTTTCCGTTTTCCATCTTGCAATGTGCGGTTATCAGCAGAAGCAGGCAATGCCAGCCCGCACTTAGAACTCCGCAACGTTATTCGGTTAGAATACGCCAAACACTAACAGGATGCCGACCCAATGTGGACGATTTACCACAACCCCCGCTGCTCAAAATCCCGTCAAACGCTGCAACTGTTGCAGGAAAATGGCGTGGAGCCAGAAGTAGTTCTCTATTTGGAAACGCCGCCCAGCGCAGAAAACCTAAAAGAGATCCTTATCAAACTCGGCATTAGTGCACGGGACCTGCTACGTACAGGTGAAGAGCCCTACAAGCAACTCAACCTGAAAGATCGCGACCTGAGTGAAGCCCAACTGATCGACGCCATGGCACAGAACCCAATTCTGATTCAGCGGCCAATTGTTGTAAAAGGTGACAAAGCCGCTATCGGCCGCCCACCAGAAAATGTGCTGGAGCTGCTTTAATGGCCTCGGATTCAGAACCCTATGTGCTGATTCTCTACTACAGCCGCACCGGTGCCACCGAACGCATGGCCAAAGAACTGGCTCGCGGAGTTGAATCCAGCGGGGTGGCTGCGCGCCTCCGCACAGTCCCCAGTGTTTCCCCCGATACAGAAGCCAGCCAACCACCAGTGCCTAGTGAGGGAGCCCCTTACTGCTCCCTGGAAGACCTACGCAACTGCTCCGGGCTGCTGATGGGCAGCCCTACCCGCTTCGGCAATATGGCTTCACCTCTGCGCTATTTCCTCGACCAGACTGGTGACATCTGGCTGGAGGGCAGCCTGACCGGAAAACCTGCGGGGGTATTCACCGCAACAGGTAGCCTCCATGGCGGCCAGGAGACCACCCTAACTTCCATGATGCTGCCACTTCTGCACCACGGCATGCTGATCACCGGCATCCCATATTCCGAGGCCGCACTGATGCGTACCCAAACCGGTGGAACCCCCTATGGTGCATCTCACTGGGCCAAAGGGCGTAGTAGCGTGCTCAGTGATGATGAGATCACCTTGTGCAAGGCATTGGGTGCCCGAGTCGGCCAACTGTCCCAAACATTAGAAGCCGCAGCCAAATAGGGGGTAGCGCGTGAATGATACGGTAAAGCGCAAACTTCATATTGCGCTGCGAATTAACTGGTTTTGCTATATCGGCCTGCTAGCGCTTATTGCCGTGCGAAACCTGTTTTTAGAGGGGGGCTCCATCCTGTTGTGGACCATACAGACCGTGCCACTGCTGTTAGTGCTGCCGGGCTTAATCAAACAGCGTTACCGCAGCTACCTATGGCTCTGCTTTATCCTGCTCCTTTACATCACAACCAGCATTGTCGATGTAATGATGCCTACACGCGGCTGGCAGGATGGCGTAATGGCGGCCCTGAGCCTTATCCTATTCTTCTCTGCAATGATGAGCAGTCGCTGGCATCGCATGCAGTAACCCCGCGGCGGTCGTACCGCCATTGGTTCCAGACACAAATGCGTGGGTTACCCTGGTCCCCGACGCGCTAAGGAGTTTTGAGGTTTGACTGATTTACACCAGCAAAAAGGATTTGTCCGTAGTTTTTTTGGTGCTATCGGTGGCGCCATTACCTGGTTGCGACGAGTATTTACCAACTTGGTATTTCTCCTGATATTGCTGTTTCTCGGTATTGCTATTTTTGGGAAAGACGATCAGCTGGTGGTACCTCAGGGTGCGGCTCTGCGTGTCGCACCCAGTGGCTTCCTTGTGGATGAACTCACCCAACCCGCTACGCTGCCAATTTTCCTCAGCGGCAACCGGGGCCCGGCAGAAGTGCGTGTCAAAGATCTAGTAGACGCCATCGATAATGCCGCCAAGGATAAGCGAATCTCCTCGCTGGTGCTTGAACTGGACCATATGGTAGGGGGCAGCCTTAGCAAGTTAGATGAAATCGGTGCCGCACTACAGAGATTTAAAGCCGCCGATAAACCCATCTACGCAGTGGGGGATAACTACACCCAATCCCAGTATTTCCTCGCCAGCCATGCCGACACGGTCTACCTGAACCCAATGGGTTCAGTGATGCTCACTGGCTTTGGTGTCTACCGCAATTACTACAAGAGTGCACTGGAAAAACTCAAGGTAAACTTCCATGTATTTCGTGTGGGGGATTACAAAGACTTTATCGAGCCCTATACCCGGGATGATATGTCCCCAGCCTCCCGTGAAAATAACCAGCGCTGGCTGAATGAACTCTGGAGTGAATATAGTGAGCAGGTAACAGGTCTGCGTAACCTGCCTGCGGAAAGTCTCGATATCTTCATCAGTGAGCTGCCGGAAAAGTTGCAACAGAACGAGGGTAGCTGGGCTGATGCCGCACTTGCCAACAAACTGGTGGACCAGCTAGCGAGCCGTATTGAGGCCCTGAAAGCGCTGAAGCAAGAAATAGGCGAAGACGAAAACAAAGACCGCGATTACAAATACATCGACGCCCTCACCTACCTGCGAAGCCGTAAAATTTCCGAGACTGCAAAGCCAATCAAGGAATCCAACAAGATTGGCCTCATCACTGCGAGCGGCGCCATTATTGACGGCCAGGCTCCTGCGGGGCGTATTGGCAGCGAGAGCCTCGGTAAGTTGATCGCCCAGGCTCGTGAAAAGAAAGTGGAAGCCCTGGTTCTGCGCATCGACAGCGGCGGCGGCTCCGCCTTTGCTTCTGAAGCCATTCGCCAGGAACTGCTGGCCACCCGCGAAGCCGATATACCTGTCGTTATATCCATGGGGAGCCTGGCCGCGTCAGGGGGCTACTGGATTGCCACTGGTGGTGATCGTATCTGGGCCTCCCCGGCCACTCTCACCGGCTCTATTGGAGTATTTGGCGCCTTCCCAACATTCGAGGATTCTCTCGAGCACATCGGCGTCTACACCGATGGAGTTGGCACCTCAGACCTGGCTGGCAGCATGCGCCTGGATCGCGCCCTGCCACCGGCAGCCGCCAGCATCCTGCAACAGGGCGTCGATAATACCTATGCCCGCTTCCTGCGTATTGTTGCCGAGGCTCGTGGCAGCACCCCCAAAGAGGTACACAAGATTGCGCAGGGGCAAGTATGGACTGGCCGCGCGGCCAAGAAACTGGGACTGGTGGACGATCTCGGCAATCTCAGCGATGCCATCGCCGACGCCGCGCAGCTTGCTGAAATCGAAGAATACGACGTAATAGAGATTCAGCGTGAACTGAGCCCCGGTGAGAAGTTCTTGCGCGCGCTGAGCGATAATGTGGACGCGCAAATCGCCGCAAGCCTTGAGGCCAACCTGCCCTTAGGCGCCTGGTTAAATAGCGTACAGCCGGTGCTGGCGCCAATCGCCGAACTGCAGAGCTACCGCGACCCACGCGCCCTCTACGTGCGTTGCCTGCCCTGCCAGGCGCCCTAAAAGCTTTCATAGCCTGATGCCATTCTCCGCCGCCGGTTCAATGCCGGCGCGGACGCCCATACAGATCGCGCAATTCATCTTTAGCCGCCTCCAGAATACGCCGCCTTTTGGCCGGCAGGCGATGCCCTGCACGATTGATAAAGAACGTCAGCATCGACATTGCGGAGCGATAGGGATCAGCCTTGCACCGCTTACTGGACTCGGCAGCGGCCTTTAGTGAACAGGCAATAGCCTTAGGGTTATCAAGGCTAAATAGTCCTTCAGGCAGATCCAGGGCACGACTGCTTCGCGTCACCTGCTCAGACCAGTTGACTGTTTTGGCAGGACCCAAATTTCACCTCCCACCCTCAAAATCTACACTTGCTGATTATGCCAACTATATGGTGACCAAATCGCGCCCCAAAGGCAGCGCCAGGCGATGCATTAAACTTCCGGGTCACTGACCCTTAACTGGCGTAAAGCACCACTCAATGCCACCAATCCAAAGGCGACAAGGCTTAAGATACCGGCCCACATGAGCGTCGAGAACGGGGCCGCATATTCGCTCAGAACTCCCGCCGCCAGAGCACCCAGGGCAGCCGAGCCAAATAGAGCAAACTGGTAAATTGAGATAATCCGGCTGCGGTACTCCGCCGGAGCCAACAGTTGCACAATACTGCGCCCCAAACCGGCAGAGGCGGCCGCAACTGCTCCCCAGCACAGGCAAAGCAAGATCAGCCCCAGCTGGGTGGGGCCAAGGCTAATGGCGATCAACAGAGCCGCACTATAGAGCAGGCACATAAGAATCCCCCGCCCCGGTTCAGGCCCCTGTCCCCGGCGCAACATGGTTACAGTGGCGATCACCGTTCCCGCTACAAAAGCCAGTTGCAGGGTCGCGTAGTATCCGGCACCGCGGCCATACCCCTCCGCCAGCAGTGGCAATACCACCAGAAATACACCGATATGCACGAAGCCATTGAACGCCATCAGCGCAGTCAACTCGCGTAAGACCGGATGCCGCCAAGCCTGGGAGAGGCCATCAAGAATCAGAGTGTGAGGGCGCTTCTCTATCTCCGTCACGCGGGTTTCACCGTCGCGCAGGGACAGCAGGGAGAGTGCTGCCAGTAATAGCACCCCTACCTGAACAACTAATAAGGGCTGTAAACCCCACTGATCAAATCGGCTCGCCAGCAACATACCTGCCGCCTGTCCACCATATTGGGCCAACATCATCCAGGTAACGGTTTTCTGAACGCGGCTTTCTGATGCCCTGCCCTGCTCATTGCGCGCGCTACGCTGTACCAAGTTATCCCGTGAAGGCTGCAGGAACGCGCTGCAAATACCCAGGCAAACGCCATAGATCATCAATACTGGCAGTGTGACCACGTTTAACGAGTAGTAGAGCAACAGCCCACCGTGGCACAGGGCAAGCCCCAGGCAGGCCAGTGTGGCCACCAGTGCCGGATCGCGTCGGTCAGCCAGGGCGCCACCAAACAACAGGAATATCAGGTTGGGAAGCAATACCGACGCTTGCACCCAGCCCAACTGCAGTGCTGGCAAATCCACAATAGTCAGTGCTATCCAAGGCAGTAAAATGACCTGCAACCCAGTTGCCAGCGATGTTCCGCTGTAACCCAGTAGAAACTTCTGCAACCGGGCCGGCATTTTGCGTGAGAGGTTAGTCAAGTTTCAGCTCCCCACCAGTTCCCGCTTGTGGGCAGGACTGACAGCTGACGCTAATCGCCAACGCAGCAGCTGACGCAGCTCACTCAAAGCCGCACTCTCACCGGCATAAGCCGCTCGCTCAAAAGCATCGGTAACCCGTTGTGCCAGGGTTGCCAAACGCGGCTTTTGCGCGGCGATACGCTCCGCATAATCCTGCGGCGTCTCTCCGGCATCGCGTTTTACCCCTGCGCGCGCCATGCGACGACAAAACTTGCGGTATAGCCGCTCCGCCGGTGGCAACTTGCGTCTGCGACCGCTGTACCAGATCCACGCCAATACGCCCAGCAATGCCAGTACAGTTGGTAAAGCAAACAACAGCGCCATTCGCAGTGGAGACACATCACCCAGCAAACGCTGCAAAGTATCGCGCTGCCTTTCACTATCGAAGCTCACTACCGTCTGGTACCAACGGTAGTTGATCATGTCCCATTGCAGTCGAAGTTTTACCAGTACATCAATACGGTGCAGGGGCAGCAGCGAGTCCTGCATAAACTCCTCTCCAGCTGCACTCTCCAGTCCATCGCGCACCCGCTCAGGCGCTACTGCCGCAGTGGGGTCCACCCGCTGCCAGCCACGCCCATCCAGCCAGATCTCCGCCCACGCGTGGGCATCGTACTCTCGAACCAACAGATATTGCTCACCCCTTACCCACTCACCACCCTGATAACCGGCGACAACCCGTGCAGGTACACCTGCAGCGCGCATTGCGAACACATAACTGCCAGCAAAATGTTCACAAAAGCCCTGTTTACTGCCAAACAGGAATTCATCAACACTATCAACACCCAGAGCCGGGGGCCTCAATGTATAAGTAAATTCGCGGTTGTAACGAGCTAACAGCTGCGTGGAAATTTCCTCTGCACCCAACCCCCTGCGACGCAAGTTCTCCACCCACTTACGGGTGCGCTCGTTACCCTCTACAGGCAACTGCAAATTGCGACGGCGTTCGGCGGTGCTAAGAGGAGCCTGCACACTATCGGTATCCCTCGGCCAGGAGCGCACTTCATAGGCAAAGCGACTGTAAACAGGAGTCCGTTTAACCAGCCGGTCATCCTCGGTCTCCCCCACTTCGGTGCTATCGGAAACCGGGCGCGCCAGGGCAAACAACCACGGGGTCCGGCTTGCCTCCTGAATCACTTGATAACGGTAACGTGGCCCCACCTGAGGCAGCGGCCGCTCACCACTCCTCCAGTAAACGCGCCCACCATTGCGCGGATCGACACCAAAGCCCTGACGCCAGGTGCGCCCATCAAACTCGGAATACACCAAACCGCGCCAATAGCGCTGCTCTGGCGGCGGTATGGGTCCATCGAATGAGATCCGCAGTGCCGGCTTATCGGATTTCGATAGGCGGGTAAAGTCGCCCGGAGCCATGGAATCGCTGACCCCAGTGCGCCCGGCAGATGTGTCCTGGGGTACTGACCACAAGGGCCCCAGACGCGGCATCACCACAAACAGCAGCAGCATTAGCGGCGTAGCCTGGGCCAGCAGTCGCAGGGAAAGCCCCAGGGCCCGACGCGGGCGAGCACTAAAGCTACCCATTTGAGCAGCTAGGGCTGCAGTGATCACAACAACACTGAGCAAACCGTAAAGAGCGTAGGGAATAGTCTGCTCTCGCACAAAAAGAGTGGCGGCGACGAAATAAGCCAATAACAGGCTGACAAAGGCGTCACGGCGGCTCACCAGCTCCAGGTTTTTCAGGGTGAATGACACGGTCAGCAGTGCAACCATCGGCTCCAGCGCAAACCAGCGCCGGTAGGACATAGCCAACCCGGCTATTATCAGAAAAATCACCAGAAGCTTCAGAGTACGGCCAGGCAGGTCTCGACGACCTCGAAAAACTTCTAGGCGCCAATAGACAGCGAAGGCCCAAGCAAAGGGCACCCAAAGCGGCAGCTGGGTAAACTGGGGTAAAAGAGCAACAAACTGTGCAGCGAAGATCCACAGTAAGCTCTCGCGGGGCAGCAAATCCTGGGTGGTGGCCATTAACTACCCCACTTCGGAAACAGGGCCAGAGCCTGCAGCACTTCCCGCTGGTGGCTCGGCCCCAGGGAAGGCTCGATAGCGACACCGGGCAAGCGCAGCCCATAAGCAATGCCTTGTTTCTCTGCTTGCAGGCACCAGTAACACAAGTTGCTCAAACGGGTTTCCACATCGCGCCCATCGAGCAGTGCCCAATCGAGCCAGAGGCGCACATCAGTGCGGCACTCATAATCCTTGCTGTAAAGATCACGCCCCGCGGCATATTGTTTCCAGGCCACGTGCCGCAGGGAATCGCCGGGCTGATAAGCTTTAAGGGCACTGAAATCATCACCCCCATGGCGCACCTCGCCGAAATCCCCCTCTGTTTGTACGCCCCCAAAAGGAAGAGGACCAGCAGATATCGGTCGGGGGTATACCAGGAACTCCACATCTAGGTCGATACGACTCCAACAGCAAAATAAGCCGAGGGGGAAGCGGCTTTCAATTCGCAGACGCGGGGCCTGTACACGGCCGCGCTCCACCACAGGCATGGAAATGCGAATATCCTCGCTAGCCTGCGCACAAAGATCCAAGTAAGCACCTTCTTCGGGAGGCCAGCACAGTCGTATCCACTCCCTTTCGCGCTTATCCTCACGGCTTATATTGATTTGCGCTTCAGCAAAGTCGCCAGCAAAAGCCGGGCTTGTGCCAAGCAACTGCAGGCGCAAGCCAGTCAAGTTGGCGAAGGTATGCACTGGCAAAACTACAAATACACTGACAAGCAGGAAAGTCAGGGCAAATACCAGGTTATTTTCGTAATTAGTACCCAGTAACCACAGCAGCATAATCACCAGAAGAAACCCTAGCCCCGCACGGGTGGGCAAGATAAAAAGACGACTGTGATTGAGGGTGATACTGCGGGAGCGCGGCGCACGGCGACTGAGCCAGCGCTGCATGGCGCCACGCAAGGGGTCTGTAAGAAAACGAGCCGGGTTGCGTAAAACACTCATTCATTCAAGCCGCGATAATATCCACTTGGCGTACCAGCCGCTCCACCAACTGATCGCCATTGCCACCCTCGCCCTGTAATCGGTGCCCCGCCACAGAGGGCAATACGGCTTGGATATCCTCAGGTAACACATGGCCGCGATTGTGAAGAAGCGCCCAGGCCTTAGCCGCTCGCAACAACGCCAGTGCACCACGGGGCGACAAACCGACCGCGCAATCCGGGCTCTGTCGTGTATGCAGTACAAGCCGTTCAAGGTAATCCAATAAACTGTCGGAAGTTTTTACCTGGCCCACTAGGCTCTGCATCTTTTTCAGGGTTGCGAGATCGATACGCGGCTTTAATTTAGCAAGCTGTTGGCGCGGATCGGTGCCCAAATACAGGGCTCGCTCGGCCTCTCTGGTCGGATAACCAAGACTGATGCGCATCAGGAAGCGGTCCAGCTGGGATTCCGGTAAAGCGAAAGTGCCAGACTGTTGCAGTGGATTCTGGGTAGCAATTACAAAAAATGGTTGTGGCAATAACCTGGTCTCGCCATCCACACTGACTTGGCACTCTTCCATCGCCTCAAGCAGCGCACTCTGGGTTTTTGGCGAAGAACGGTTGATCTCATCTGCCAAAAGAACCTGGCTAAAAACCGGGCCCTCGTGAAAATGGAACTGACCCGATTCCCTGTCAAAAATGGAAACGCCAAGTATATCCGCCGGCAACATATCACTGGTGAATTGCACCCGCTTGTAGGAAAGCCCCAACACCTGAGCCAGGGCGTGGGCCAGGGTGGTCTTACCCATGCCGGGTAAATCCTCAATCAACAGGTGCCCTTTTGACAAAAGGCAGGCCAAAGCCAACTTTACCTGACGCTCTTTACCCAGCAGAACACTGCCGATATCGGAAACTATGGCGGAAACTATTTTTTGCACGGCAAATCCATTACTGCTCTGTTTTTTTCAGGCCTCGGACACGGCCTCAACCTCAATATGGGTAGCACTCACCGGCAGCTTTTTGCTGCAAATAAGCTGGCTACCCCGTATTAATCATAGGTAGAAAGGGGCACTGCCAAAAAGTGCAACCTACAGCTGGGACAAGCCCCGCATAAGGTCGCGCTTGAGATCTTCCACATTTTCAAGCCCCACAGAAATGCGAATCAGGTTTTCGGTGATACCCGCACGGGCCCTGTCTTCATCGCTCAGGCGTCCGTGGGTGGTGGTGGCCGGATGCACGATCGTGCTCTTGGCATCACCGAGATTGGCTGTACAAGACAGGATTTTGCAACTGTCGATCACCTTCCAAGCCTGTTCCCTGCCACCGCGCACAGTGAAACTCAGCACGGCGCCGAAGGCATCCTGTTGCTCCCGAGCCAACCGGTGCTGGGGGTGCTTTGGCAAACCGGTGTAGTTGACTCTCTCCACCATCTCCTGCTCATCCAACCACCAGGCCAAATCGAGTGCATTAGTACAGTGGGCCTGCATCCTCAGCTTCAGCGTCTCCAAGCCCTTAAGGAATACCCAGGCATTGAAAGGGCTCATGCTGGGGCCAGCTGTGCGCAAAAATACCACCAACTCATCCATAATTTCCTTGCGCCCAACTGTGACGCCGCCAAGGGCACGCCCCTGGCCATCAAGGAATTTTGTCGCGGAGTGCACAACGATATCAGCGCCCAGCGACAACGGACGCTGTAGTGCCGGGGTACAGAAACAGTTATCCACCACCAGCAGAGCACCGGCACTATGTGCCACTTCCGCCAGGGCGCGAATATCTGCCACCTCGCACAGGGGGTTGGAAGGAGTCTCCATGAATAACAGCTTGGTAGAGCCGTCCACCGCCTGCTTCCAGGCATCCATATCAGTGAGATCCACGTAGCTTACGCGCACACCGAACTTTTCCATATAGCGTCCAAACAGTGCGGTAGTAGTACCAAATACGCTGCGGGAACAAATTACCCGATCACCACTTTTCAGCAAAGCCATGCAAATACTGAGGATCGCGGCCATACCACTGGAAGTCGCCACAGCTGCCTCACCGCCCTCTAGCGCGGCAATACGCTCTTCAAACATACGCACAGTGGGATTGGTGTAGCGGGAATAAACGTTACCGGAACTCTCGCCGGTAAAACGTGCGGCGGCTTCCGCAGCGGAGGGGAAAACGTAACTGGAGGTAAGATAGAGGGCCTCAGAGTGCTCGCCTTCCGGCGAACGGACCTGCCCGGCACGCACGGCCAGGGTTTCCAGAGCGTAACCGTCGTCTTCAAACATATACCGCTTCCTGGTCAGTATTTTTTGGAAGCGGTCATCTTAACCGAAACGGCCGTGCATGGCGCCCTCTTCTGCCGTGAAGAGGACGCTGGTCCAGGTCAATTACAAGGCGCTGGTATTGGCCTTCTTGCGCTTGGCATCGTCATTACGTGCCACATGCTGGTTATTGAGGTACTCCTCATCCACATCGCCAGTTACATAGTTTCCATCGAATACAGAGCAATCGAACTGCTCAATTTTCTGCTTGCCGCCACTGGAACTCACTACCAGGTCTTCCAGATCCTGGTAAACCAACCAATCTGCACCGATCTCCTGGCAGATCTCCTCAGTGGTGCGATCGTGGGCCACCAATTCATTGGCTGATGGCATATCAATACCGTACACATTCGGATATTTCACCGCAGGCGCTGCACTGGCGAAATACACTTTCGCAGCACCGGCATCACGGGCCATCTGGATAATCTGTTTACAGGTGGTACCGCGTACAATGGAGTCATCCACCAGCAGTACATTTTTGCCGCGGAATTCCAGCTCAATCGCGTTCAGCTTCTGGCGCACAGACTTCTTGCGCTGCTTCTGTCCCGGCATAATAAAGGTACGGCCGATATAGCGGTTTTTTACCATACCCTCGCGGAATTTAACCCCCAATCGGTGCGCCACAGTCTGGCCGGCAGTACGGGCGGAATCGGGAATTGGAATCACCACGTCGATATCGTGATCCGGACGCAGGCGCAGAATTTTATCTGCCAGGTGCTCACCCTGACGCAGACGCGCTTTGTGCACAGATACGCCGTCCATAATGGAATCCGGGCGGGCGAAATACACATGCTCGAAAATACAGGGGGTCAGGGACGGGTTTTCCGCACACTGCTCGGAATGCACGGTACCATCCAGCTCAATATACAGTGCCTCACCAGGAGCCACATCCCGCACCAGGGTATAACCCAGTACATCCAGGGCCACAGACTCAGAAGCCACCATATATTCGGTGCCCTTCTCGGTCTCGCGTTTGCCGTAAACCAGTGGGCGAATTCCATTTGGATCGCGGAATGCGACGATACCGTAGCCAACAATCAAGGCCACACAGGCATAAGCGCCACGCACACGTTTGTGTACTGCACGCATAGCGGTAAAGATGTCTTCTGCCTTGGGCTGCAACTTGTGCTGCTTGTGCAGCTCATGGGCAAACACATTCAACAATACTTCCGAGTCGGAATCAGTGTTGATATGACGCAGGTCCTGCTGGAAGATTTCGTCCATTACCTTGCGTACATTGGTGAGGTTGCCATTGTGAGCCATGGCAATGCCGTAAGGGGAGTTCACATAGAACGGTTGCGCCAGGGCGGGGCCGGAGCCTCCCGCAGTAGGGTAGCGCACATGGCCAATACCAAAATTACCTTTCAGGCGTTCCATATGGCGCGCACGGAATACATCGCGCACCAGGCCATTGGCCCTTTGCTGGTTCAGGCGATCATCGTCACAGGTTACGATGCCTGCGGCATCCTGCCCCCTGTGTTGCAATAGAGTGAGTCCATCATAGAGCTGTAGATTGACATCACTCTTACCGACGATACCGACGATACCACACATATATTTGACCCTATTGATCGAAAAGGCGGTGCTAGCGCCCGATTAAAATAACTCTACAAAAAAGTCCTTCACGGACTTGGCCAGCTCCCGCGCACTGCCCTCAAACTCGAGGAAATGGGGAATCAATACCGACTCACTCCACCAGCTGTCCTGCTCCACCGGCACCAGTGCCGGAGCCAGAATCAAAAGTGCCATCACCACAATTGCTCCCCGCACCAAGCCAAACACCATACCCAGCACACGGTCAGTGCCGGATAAACCGGTGGCCTCAACAAAAGCGGAAAGCATCATATTCAGGACAGCCCCAGCCAGGAGAGTGCCAAAGAACAGGATGGCAAAAGCGGCAATCACCTGAAGGGAAGGAGTATCGACGAGATTTGAAAGCAGAGGCGCAAGCTGGTCGCGAAACATCATTGCGACAATAAAGGCAGCGATCCAGGTGAGCAGTGACAGGGTCTCACGCACAAAACCCCGGCTAAGGCCGAAGAGTGTGGAAATACCCACAATAGCCAGGATGGTCCAGTCAGCCCAATTCATTCAACCCTACCTGCGTGGCGGCTGCTGCCGCGAAGAGCGCGCATTCTAACTTAAGGGGCTAGGCGCGTGAAGCCGTAGGCCAACCGATTGGAATTTAATACCCAGAGAACAAGTATCCGTGGAAGATTGACGGTCCAGCTGTGAATTTCTGCCGAATAAAAGTGCATTGGAAGTCAAGGGTCACCGGTGGCAACAACGTCCACCGGGCCATTAAAAAGGGATTACAAATAGCAATTGCTGTTACGCTTTGAAGCGCAGTACCAAGGTTTGGGCTTCCAGCAGGGCGTCCAGCTTCGATTTCAGAGCCTGGGCTTCCGCTTTCTCCACGTTAGGTCCCACAAAGACCCTCACATAACGCCCCTTATCAGTTTCAACCGCCCGAGTATAAGCGCGATACCCCTCGTCCATAAGACGCATACGCAGCTGATCCGCACGGGAGGCATCACGATAAGAGGCCACTTGCACTACCCAAGCCACAGGCAGACCCTGAGTATCCACTAAGGCGGAAGACCCTTTTTGTGGGGCTGAGCGGACGGGGATATCAGGCACAGTATTATCGTCGGGTACCCCACCGACCGCTGCCGTAGTCTCTTCGGTCGCAGTTGCCGCCTTGGGATTGGAAAACTGCTCAGGTACTTCCGGCTGGAAAGCCTCTCCGGGCACCGGGGCTGGTGCCACATTGGCAACAGGCTCAGGCTTGGCAATCTCAATAGGCCGTATATCCGGTTCCGCTGGAATCTGGCTCACCTCACTGATGTAGCCTGACGACTCCCGGTCCAGCAGACTGGGCAGGAAAATGACAGCGAGCGCAGCCAATACCAGCGCACCGACGATACGCTGCTTGAAGCCATCGTTCAGCCGTCCCCTAAGGGGAGACTTATCCTCGCAATTCTCCATTATCCTCATCTCGCATCTGCTGCAGAACTTCCGCCACAGTAAAGAAGGATCCAAATACAAGCAACCTGTCCTGTGGACCGGTGGTCGCTAACAGCTGCTGTAAACCATCGGCGACAATTGGACAGCGGGCATCCACTTTAGTTACTTCAACACCCGCACCAGCAAGGCCACTGAGCAGTGCATCCGCTCCCGCAGCACGATCATTTCCGGGCAAAAGCGCTGGGTGCCAGTGGTTCACCTGGTTGCTCAGGGGGGCAAACAGCCCAATGAGATCCTTATCCGCCATAACCGCTACCAGGGCGTGGGTCTCTCCCGATACTGGGTTCGCATCCAACCAGCGGGCCAAATGCTCAGCCGCAGCGGGGTTATGCCCGACATCCAGTAACAGATTGCGATTGTGCCATAACAGCTGCTGGCATCGGCCCGGCAAGGTTATTTTTGCCAGGGCGCTCTCTACACCCTCCTCCGGCAGAACACCCAGTAGCACCAGTGCAGTTATTGCTGCAGCAATACTCGGGCGCGGCAGACTGATCGGCGGTATTGTCAGCTGCAGTTCGCCAAACTGGTATTTCTCTTCACCTTCACTTTGAGTAACAGAGAAATCCCGTCCAATAAAATAGCTCGAATTTGCCTGTTTTTCTGCCGCAGACAACACGGATTGCGGAGGATTCTTATCTGCACAGACAAACGGGGCTCCCGGTCTCAGGACACCCGCTTTCTCCCGGCCGATCACTTCCCTATCGCTTCCCAACCAATCCTCATGATCAATGGCCACGCTGGTGATAATTGCCAAATCCGCATCCACCAGGTTAACCGCATCCAGGCGCCCCCCAAGGCCGACCTCCAATAGTGCAAACTCAACCCCAGCGCGCTGGTACAGCCAGAGCGCCGCAAGGGTCGAGAACTCAAAATAAGTCAGGCTTATTTCACCGCGAGCAGTCTCCACCGCCTCAAAAGCGCGGACCAATTCCAGATCAGATACCTCGACACCATTGATCCGCACCCGCTCATTAAAACGCAGCAAATGTGGGGAACTATAGGCACCAACGGAATGGCCGGCAGCACACAGAAGGGCTTCCATTGTCGCCACGCAGGAGCCCTTTCCATTGGTGCCTGCCACCGTAATTACCGTAGGTGCCGGCTTTTGCACACCGAGGGTAGCGGCCACACTGGAAACCCGTTCCAGGCCAAGCTCAATTTCAGTTGGGTGCAACTGCTCAAGGCGGGAGAGCCAATCTTGCAATGAAGACATAGTTGGATAAATCACTGGTGGGAATTGGGCAGCCAGATTGTATTGTAACCGGCTGCCGATACGGGGGATGGAATATCAGTTACCGCTCAGTTTGCCCAGCAGGCGCGATACTGTGGAGCGCATATCCCTGCGCGGGATGATCATATCAATCGCCCCGTGCTCCAGCAGGAATTCACTGCGCTGGAAACCTTTGGGTAGTTTTTGGCGAATGGTCTGCTCGATAATATTGGGGCCGGCAAAACCAGCACGGGCACCGGGTTCAGCCGCATTGATATCGCCAAGCAAGGCCAGGGAAGCCGATACGCCACCGTAAACGGGGTCAGTCATGATCGAGATATAGGGCACCCCGGCCATCTTCATTTTTTCCAGCACTGCCGAGGTCTTGGCCATCTGCATCAGGGAGATCAAAGCTTCCTGCATACGAGCTCCTCCAGTAGCGGAGAAACACACCAGGGGGATGCGCTGTTCCAGGGCGCGCTGGGCTGCACGGGTGAAGCGCTCACCCACAACATAACCCATGGAACCGCCGTGGAAAGCAAACTCAAATGCCACCGCCACCAGGGGCTCACCCCTCAAAGTGCCTTGCATGGCAATAAGGGCATCTTTTTCACCGGTGGATTTTTGCGCCTGCAGCAAGCGGTCTTTATATTTTTTTACATCCTTGAACTTGAGGCGATCGACCGGTAATACATCGGTGGCCAGCTCTTCACGCCCCTCTTCATCCAGAAAAATATCCAGCCGTCGACGTGCACCAATCCTAATATGGTGGTCGCACTTAGGGCACACATCCAGGTTGCGCTCCAGCTCCGGGCGGTAAAGCATGGCGTCGCACTTGACGCACTTCTTCCAGACGCCTTCCGGAACCTTGCTGCTACCTGCGCGGCGCTCGGTGCGAATCACCGCGGGAACTATTTTTTCTAACCAGCTCATCTCGTTTCCAAATCCGGATACTTTCAATAGGCCGGCTCATTTTACCGACCAGTGAGTTTCAGGCTACGAATTAAAACACTAAGCAGAATTACAAACCCGGCCAGATCAGCCGCTATTTTTGGCTTTCTGGCCAGCCCTGTAACGGGACACCAAGCTAGATTAGCGGTCGAGAGCCTCGCGCATCTCACTGACAATTGCGCCAACCCTCTCCTTTGCTGCCACCAGATCTGCCGCCTCATTCACCGCCGTCACCAGGACACTCCCCACTACAGCGCCATCTCCGTGGGCACTTACTGAGCGTGCCGAGGCCCCGTCTTTAATACCGAAGCCTACACATAGTGGCAGGTCGGTGAAGCGGCGGATATGCTCGAGGTTGTCGCGCACTGAATCCAGATCCAGATGGCCTGCACCTGTTACCCCCTTCAGGGATACATAGTAAACAAAGCCACTCGCCAGGCCGGTAATCTCGCGAATACGCTCCTCAGTAGTGGTGGGGGTCAGCAGGAAGATATTGCGCAAGTTGCGCTCTGCCAACAAGCTATTGAGTGGACCTGCCTCTTCCGCAGGCAGATCCACTGTAAGCGCCCCATCAACACCGGCATCAAGCGCTGCATCGGCAAACTCCCGCTCCCCCATACGCTGGATCGGGTTGGCATAGCCCATCAGGATTACTGGCGTTTCCTCATCGACCTGACGGAATTCACGCACCGTGGCCAGGCACTTGCGCAGGGAGGCACCACTGGCCAACGCGCGCTCATGTCCCTTCTGGATTACCGGACCCTCAGCCATAGGATCTGAAAAAGGCACCCCCAATTCAATCATGTCGGCACCGCTGGCTACCAACTGGTGCATTAGCGGTACCGTATTCTCCAGGCCACCATCACCGGCGACAATATAAGTTACCAGGGCTTTACGACCCTCGCCGCGCAATCTGGAAAAGCGGCGGTCAATTCTGTTTTGTTCTGTCACTGTGTATTCCCTGAGCTACTCCTGGCTATCACCAGCTCACTTGGTCTGTATTCTCTGCCACCTGCCCGCCTCAACAAGCCGGCGCCAATCAGTTAAACCTCAATGCCATCAATAGCGGCAACGGTAAAAATATCCTTGTCCCCACGACCAGAAAGGTTCACAACAATATTCTGTTCCGGCTGCATGCTGGCAGCCAATTTCATCGCGTATGCAACAGCGTGGCTGGACTCCAGGGCCGGCAGAATACCTTCGGTTCGGGTAAGGCGACGGAAGGCATCGAGCGCCTCTTTGTCATCAGCAGTGACGTACTCTACGCGGCCAATATCTTTAAGCCAGGCGTGTTCGGGTCCAACACCCGGGTAATCGAGGCCTGCAGAAACAGAGTGAGTCTCGATAATCTGGCCATCCTCATCTTCCATCAGGTACGTGCGGTTGCCGTGCAGGACACCGGGGATACCATCGTTGAGCGGCGCCGCATGCTTACCGGAAGCCAGGCCCTCACCACCGGCCTCCACACCAAACATCTTCACATCGGCATCATTCAGGAAGGGGTGGAACAGGCCTATGGCATTGGAGCCCCCACCCACACAGGCCACCAGTGCGTCGGGCAGCTGGCCAAAATGCTCGAGGCTCTGGCGACGCGCTTCACGCCCAATAATGGAATTGAAGTCCCGCACCAATTGCGGATACGGATGGGGGCCGGCAACAGTTCCAATAATGTAGAAAGTGTTATCGACATTAGTAACCCAATCACGCATCGCTTCATTCATGGCGTCTTTGAGGGTTTTGGAGCCGGATTCCACCGGTACTACTTCAGCACCCAGGAGTTTCATACGGTAAACATTGGGAGACTGACGTTTAACATCTTCCGCCCCCATATAAACCGTGCACTGTAATCCCAGACGTGCGGCCACCGTTGCAGAAGCTACACCGTGCTGACCCGCACCGGTCTCTGCAATAACCCGGGTTTTTCCGCTGTGCTTGGCCAATAGTGCCTGGCCTACGGTATTGTTTACCTTGTGAGCCCCGGTGTGGTTGAGATCCTCGCGCTTAAGCCAGATACGCGCTCCACCGGCCTGCTCTGTCAGGCGATCAGCTAGATACAGGGGCGATGGCCGTCCGACATAGTGCGCAAGATCGTAGTCAAAAGCAGCGACAAACTCCGGATCATCTTTCAAGCGGCTGTACATCGCCTGCAGTTCATCCAATGCGCTGATCAGTGTCTCCGATACAAAGCGACCGCCGTACGGACCAAAATGCCCGCTGGCATCCGGAAAGGTGGAAAAATCAATAGCACCTGGCTTAGTCACACTCATACTCCGTCGATCACAAAAATTTCTTCTGTCTATTTACCTACTGATTAAAGCGCTACTCCTAACCACTTTAAACATTACCGGTCATTACTGTTGTAGATACTCCGCTCTACTTTTATTTACCGGCCAACACCGGTGGGCGACACCTCAATGTGCCACCTATTTTTACTCTGCGGTACCGAGCTGGCTACCCTTCGCCGCACGAATAAAGGCAGCTACTTTTTGCGGGTTTTTTTTACCCGGTGACTGCTCCACACCTCCGCTGACATCCACGCCTTGCGGGTGCGCAGCTTTGATGGCACTGGCGACATTATCCGGGTTCAACCCCCCGGCCAGAACAATGGGTCTGGAGCTACTTTGAGGCACCCGATCCCAGTCAAAGGTCTCTCCGGTACCACCGGGAACCCCTGGGCGATAGGCGTCCAGTAGGAAACCACGCGACTTAGGGTGTTCCTCCATTGCAGCAATGGTATCCAACCCCTCTTTCATTCGGAGGGCCTTTATATAGGGCCGGCGGAACTGTTCACAGTAACGGGCTCCCTCCTCACCATGGAACTGCAGGAGGTTAAGAGGCACGAGCTCCAGTGCCTGATCCACCTCACCCTGTGCAGCATTCACAAAGAGCCCTGTTAAGGTAACAAAGGGAGGAACTACAGCGGCGATAGCGGCAGCAGCCTTGGGATCGATATAGCGGGGGCTCGCCTTGTAGAACACCAGTCCCAGCGCATCAGCGCCAGCATCAACAGCCATAAGGGCATCTTCAGCACGGGTGATGCCACAAATCTTCACTTGCATTGCTAAACCTGAAGCCAGCCGACCGACCAGCAAAAACGAGGGAATTCCCGATACTAGCAGATTGGTGCAAGGTGTGAAACGCGTGCCACCCTAACCTATAAGGCCATTCTGACTACTACTCAACTATTCCAGTCATACAACCGGTAACTCTCCCAGAGACAAAGGCACCAGAAGTGGCCCAGGCTCACACTGGGGTAGTTGGAACTCCCGCGGGTATTGCACATCCACCAAATAAAGGCCAAATGGCGGTGCTGTAACCCCTCCTGCCGAGCGGTCGCGCTGGTCCAGCACCTCTTTTACCCATATCGGTGCCCGCTCTCCGCGCCCCACAGCCATTAGTACCCCAGTTATATTGCGCACCATATGATGCAGGAAGGCATCGGCACTTACTTCCAGAACGATCAGCTGCCCTACACGAGCAACGTCCAGGCGGGTAATTTCTCTAACCGGGCTCTTGGCTTGGCACTGGGAGGCCCGAAAGCTGGTAAAATCATGGCGGCCAATCAGGTAGTTTGCCCCCTCGCGCATAGCACCGAGATCCAGGGAGTGCTGGGTCCAGGTAACTTCCGCTGCGCTGTGGGCAGAACGAGTCGGCGCGCTGTGGATCAAATAGCGGTAACTGCGCGCATGGGCGGAAAAACGTGCATGGAATTGCGGGAGCATTTTGCGACACCAGCGCACACGCACAGAGTCTGGCAGCTTGGTATTCACTCCCTGTATCCAGGCCCGTTCTGGGCGCTGGGCGTGAGTATCAAAGTGAATAACCTGATTGGTGGCGTGAACGCCCGCGTCAGTACGCCCAGCACAGACCAGCGTTATGGGCTCTGCAGCGATAATGGACAAAGCCCGCTCAAGGTGAGCCTGCACTGTCTCCGCAGCTGATTTTTGCTTCTGAAAACCGTGCAATCGCGCACCACAATACTCAACCCCCAGAGCGAATCTACGCAGCCCATCCGGCAACTGCTCACCCGCTGGAACCTCGCCATTGGTTTTATAAATGTACTCGCGTTCTCTGGCCTGCATCATATTGAAAAACCACTCTTTGCCCCTCCCGATATCAGAGCGACAGCAACATCAATCAGATTAATGCCCCTAACGGACAGGAAAATAATGCTTCAGCCCAATAAAAAAACCTCGCAGCCTGTGCGAGGTTTTCTAAGGCGAAATACCAAGAAAATTTACACCATACGCTCCAGCATTTCCTCAGCGCGATTCCTATGCTCACCGCCTCCATCCTGGGCCACTTCCTTGAGGATATCCTTGGCGCCCTCTTTATCCCCCATATCCAGGTAAGCCTGGGCCAATTCCAGCTTGGTACCCATCTCGTCGCCGCCTTCGAGCAAGCTCAATTCCGAGTTGAGGTCACTTTCCAGGTTGAAATCCAAGTCGGCAAACTCAGACTCTCCTCCAGATTGCTCTTTTTCAGCCACAGCCTCAAGCTGCCCAGGCTCATCGGCTATAGCCCCCTCGCCAAGATCCGCGCCAGTCTCAAGAGTAAGGTCGCCATCAGTAGACTCATCAATCAGGGCAAACTCATCCTCTAGAGAGAACTCCTCCTCAATAGACTCCTCGCCCAGAGACAACTCCTCACCGGTTGCTTCCAAGGAGGCCATATCCAGCTCAAGATCCGTCTCCAGAGACAAATCACCACTATTATCGAGTTCAGCCGATTCACTGGAAACCGCTTCAGCTTCCACTGCCAATTCATCAGGAGAGGAAAGATCCGCGGCAATATCATCGAGATCGATATTGTCGAGATCCAACTCGGAATCGAGCTCTCCACCAATCATTTCAAGCTCACCCTCAGAGAACTCCTCCAGGGACAAATCGGCTTCACCTGCAGGGCTCTGCAAGTCTGCGAGATCCATATCGATAGCATCAAGATCCAGGTCCTGATCCAATTCAGCAGCTGGCTCTTCAGCCTGAGGCTCCTCAATAATCGATTTTACCTCATCCTCACCATCCATCATGGAGAGGTCCAGCTCGAAGTCCAAGCCACCTATAGACCCGCGGGCCTTGGCTTCAGAGGCCTCGGCAGCCGCACTTTCAATGGCTGGCTCCGCACTGTCACTTTCAAGCTCCAGGGCGTCAAGGTCCAACTCAGCGCTATCGAAGGCATCTATCGCTAACTCATCCCCAGAGGCCTCCTTCACTGCTGGCTCACCAAGGTCACCAGCTTCTGAATTGAGATCGCCGAGGTCCAGCTCACCCAGATCCAGATCATCGAGGCTTAGATCATTATCTGCCTGCAATGGGGTTTCGCTATCAGCCAACTGCGCTTCATTTTCCAGTGCGCCATTGAGATCAAGGTCATCCAGGTTGAATTCGCTTTCCAGGTCCGAAGCTTGGTCAGTACCAGAAACCGACTCATCAAAAGAGGTGTCCAGGTCGAGATCCAGGGACAACTCCTGTTCGGAATCGGCGCCGACAGGCTTTTCATCGCCCAGGGACAGATCCATGGTCAGATCATCGAGAAGCGACGTGTCACTGCTGAAATCATCAGCGGGGAGGGTTGACGGTTCAGCACTGGAAAAATCCTGGTCCAGGGCTGCACCGATATCATCCAACTGCGCCGCTTCCAGGGATTCACTGGAAAAATCCATTGACGGTGCTTCAAAATCCGGCGCCCCGGCAATGGTTTCCCGCAAACGCGCTGCGCGGTCAGCCACAGGGCCATCGCTAATACTGAGCAACTGCAGATAGTGCTCGTCAAATTTCTCTACATCCTGATGATGGGCATACACCTCCATCAGCATCAGGCGCGCATCCACCACTTGTGGGTCTTTTTCCAGGCCCTGTAACAGCTTGGCCTCAGCCTCTTCATACTGTCCCAGCGACAAATGAATTTCCGCCTCGGAAATAGGGTCATCGGTTCCCACATCCCCAAGATCGCCAAGGTCAAAAGTATCATCCGCCTCCATGCTTTCAACAGCGGCCAGGGTTTCATCCGGTTCCGCGTTTTCCATCGGAATCTCTATTGGCGCCCGCTCGGCAGCCATTTCCTGCTCCAGCTGCTGCTCGGCCTCTTGCTCAGCTTTACGGCGGCGCCAAGTAAAGAAGCCAAAAATACCGACCAGCAAGCCGGCAGCCCCAATACCGATGAACTGCATATTATCGCCGAGCCTCTCCATGAGAGTGGGCTCTGACTTGGTCTTGACCGAAACTACGCGATTGCGCGCTTCCGGCTCTACAGCAGCCGTTTCCACCTCAGGCTGCTCGGCTGTATCGAGAGATTCACCTTCACTCGCGGCAAGCATCTCTTCCTGCACGGTATCGATTTCTGCAGAGTCAATTTCACTGGGATCAAGCAGAGGATCAGACTGCTCTGCAGCTGCCTGTACCGCGCGCATCTCTTCATTGGAGACATCGACCAGAGCCTCCATGGTGTCAATCTGTTCATCGAGCTCTGCGATGCGCTCGCGTAGCTCGGTGTTTTCCAGCTGCGATTTATCCAGTTCTTCCTCTGCCACTGTCAGGTCGCCATCCAGCGCTTCGCTGTCTTCTGCTCCACTGCCAGAGCCGGAAGTAACGGATTCGTTATCACCTGGAGCGGCCAAGCTTACCCGCCCTTCAACAACATCATTGGCTACGGTCTCTTCGACCACAGCGCGGGCATCCAGGGGCGCAGCTGCAGCAATGTCTTCCGCACCTGTACGCTGGCGCCAGGAATCATTTTGCTGGGCAACCTCGGAGATCGCCTCGGTAAGGCTTAGGCTGCGCAGGTCATCAGCATTGGGCAAGCGCAGAACAGCGCCCTTTTTCAGCAGGTTGATATTGTCATTAATAAAGGCTTCAGGGTTCAGGCGCTGGATCGCCAGCATGGTCTGCTGCACTGAAAACTCGCGGCCAACGCGATTTTCCAAGGCGATCTCCCACAGAGTATCGGCGGAGGAAACCGGGCCATAAACCTGGCTGTTGCTGCCCGCGTCTTCCACAGAAGAAGCGCGTTGCGGCTGGCGCCGAACCGGCTCAGACTGCTGCGCCGTCGCAGGTTCACCAACCAACTCACTGTCCGGCTCAACCGTCGGCTGTTGAGCTGGCTGGAGGGGACGTTGAGCGGGACGCTGTACCGGAGTATCCCGACGGACTTGTTGGCGTTCACGTTCAGCAGCACGCACCGGTTGCTGGGCTGTGTTCGGCGAAAATGCCGGCAGATCCATCAACAGGGTATACTCGCGCAGCAGGCGGCCGCTGGGCCAGCGAGTCTCCACCAGGAAATTCAAGAAAGGCTCACGGATAGGCTCGCGGCTTGTTATGCGAATAACCGGCTTGGCACCCGAATAATCCACATCAAAGCGCAGTGAAGTGAGTAAATAGGCGCGCTCCACCCCGGCACGATTGAATTCATCCGGCCCCGCGAGGCGTACTTTAATCTCTGTGTCGTTCAGACCGCGCGTTTGCAGCAGTCCGATCTCCGCATTAAGTGGCTGATTAAGGGTGGAGTTGAGTTTGATCTCACCCAATCCGAGCGCTAGAGCCGCGTTGCTTCCCAGTGCACCGACTAGACCAACTGCAAGTGCCAGCTTACGCACACGCATATCCGATTCCCTTTATTGTTAGAATCTTCCCAGGGCTTCCGAAAAGCGCGCCTTCAGAAAATCCCCATTACTGAACGGTAATCGTTCGACTAATTGACCGCCTTTCAAGCGGCCACCAACTGTGGTGAATAATTCGCCACTCTCAGCCGGACCAAAGTTAAGATTACACCTTCACTATGGCCGCTAAGTATTAAATATCAGTAGTTTTTTAGCAACAAGTGAGCAATTTGTGCACAGTTCATTGCTACATCTTTTCGCAGGTTGTCTGATACTGCACAAAGATTTAGCTGACGCTTATTAAGTAGACTTTGGCGCAAGCGTCCGATGATTGTCACATCGCTGCCGACTGCGTTTTCTGCTGATGGCTGTTCCGCCAACTGCAGGCGAGCGCCATTGCCCAACAATGCGCACGCATTTTCCAAATCAACATCTTCCAACAGGGAAACACCCAAGTTAGCCAGCTGACCGTGAAATACGGAAACCGTGCTGATGTTGGCGTCCACCGCAACATTCTCGCCAAGCAGGCGGCGCAAATCATGGATCAGGGTCAGCTCACTCACAGTGTGACCACTGGCGAGCAGCCCCTCGCTAGCGCTTAGCAAATTAAAAGCCAAGCGGTGGCCGATCGCCGGATCAATTTCTGCCTCCTGTCCACTAAACATACGCGCCGTCTGTGCGGCCATTGAATCAATCGCAGCCTTCCCCAGCGCAGATACCGGCTGGCTCAACTGAACTTCGATAGCCTGCAACTTATCCTTCAGGGGGGCCAAGGCCTCCGCGACCATGGCGGCACCAGCACAGGGTAGGGTAACTAGGCGACGATCTGCATTCGCCAGATCCCCACTGTTAAACATCGGGTGGATCAAAACAGCACTTTCATCGCCTCGGGTATTGGCAGCCGCATCCACTATCCAGGCATCATTTTGCTCGGCCGCAGCCATGGCGGCTTGAACAGCATCACCGGCGCTCAATAGGAGAACCACCTGCTGGTCATTAAAAGCGAATTTTTCCAGGGACTGCACAGGAATATTGCGGTTAGCAAACACCTGCGGGTCCACTTCCCGGTCTTCGGTCTCCAGCAAACTCAGCTGTTCAGCGGTAATAATTTCCCGCTCCTCCAGTATTTCCAGCAGAGGGGCAAAGGCGGCGTTATCGACACCGACGATGACCAGTTCGCGGGCGGCTTCGGACATGGCTATTCACTTCGTTGAAATTGGAAAGGAAAAAATGAGGGGCGATTATACCTGTGAGGGAAAATCGAAAAAGCCGCTATGACAACCAGTAGCGGCTTTTTACGCGATGGGGTTCACAGCTTGGCGAAAAGTCCTCCATTAATAGGCACAAAAAAGATTGCCATTTGAGGACTTATCCAGGGCCGTACCAATTAAAGCTTGCCGAGCAAAATCAGAAGTATGCGGCGGAGGGGCTCTGCAGCACCCCACAGCAGTTGGTCCCCCACAGTGAAAGCGTTCAAGTACTCAGGCCCCATACTCAACTTGCGCAGACGCCCCACCGGGATATCCAGTTTGCCAGTCACGGCAGTGGGAGTCAGCGACTGTAAAGTAGCCTCGCGATCATTGGGCACGACGCTGACCCATTCATTTGCCGCACCTATCAACTGATCAATATCTGCCATAGGCAGGTCTTTCTTCAGCTTCACAGTAAAAGCCTGACTGTGGCAGCGCATCGCACCAATACGCACACAGGTACCATCCACCGGAATTGGAGCAGTTGTCTGCAGGATTTTGTTCGCTTCAACCTGAGCTTTCCACTCTTCACGGCTTTGGCCATTTTCAAGCTGGGCATCAATCCATGGCAGAAGGCTGCCAGCCAGGGGGGCACCGAACTCGGCAGTGGGAAATTCAACCGACCGCATATCCGCAGCCACCTTGCGATCAATTTCCAGAATCGCGCTGGCGGGGTCGGCGAGCTCACCGCTAACACCGTCGCGAATAGCGCCCATCTGCCCAATGAGCTCCCGCATATTGCGGGCACCGGCACCACTGGCGGCCTGGTAGGTCATGGCTGTAACCCACTCCACCATACCGGCTTTAAACAAACCACCGAGAGCCATCAACATCAGGCTAACGGTGCAGTTGCCACCAATAAAATTCTTTTGCCCGGCTTCTATGGCGCGATCGATAACATCGCGGTTAACCGGATCCAGAACGATTACGGCATCGTCCTGCATACGTAAACTCGAGGCGGCATCTATCCAGTAGCCATTCCAGCCTGCGTCACGAAGGCGGGAGAAAACCTCCTTTGTATAGTCACCACCCTGACAGCTGACAATCGCATCTAACTCTGCCAATGCATTGATATCGTAGGCATCGCCCAAAGGCGGCAGTTCACGGTCAATATCCGGTGCCTTTCCACCCGCATTGGAAGTGGAAAAAAAAACCGGTTCAACGATATGGGCAAAGTCATCCTCTGAGCGCATGCGCTCCAGTAATACCGAACCGACCATGCCGCGCCAGCCGATAAAACCAATTTTTTGCATTGCGATATCCTGTGTGTGATGTGATCAAAGTGCGCCGCCGGGAAAGCGGCGCGATAGTGAAATCGGGGATTAAAGTGCAGCGACGACGGCAGCCCCCATTTCTGCGGTGGTGACTTTCTGGCTGCCCTCAGTATAAATATCCGCGGTGCGCAACCCCTGCTCCAACACCTTGCTCACCGCGGCCTCAATGGCTTCTGCTGCCTCACTCATATTGAGGGAGTAACGCAGCATCATCGCAGCGGACAGAATCGTTGCCAATGGATTGGCAATACCCTGCCCTGCGATATCCGGCGCGGAACCGTGGCAGGGCTCATAAAGGCCAAAACCACTTTCATTCAAGGAGGCAGAAGGCAACATGCCAATGGAGCCCGTAAGCATGGCGGCGGCATCTGAGAGAATATCGCCGAACATATTACCGGTGACCATTACGTCGAACTGCTTGGGCGCACGCACCAATTGCATCGCAGCGTTGTCCACGTACATATGGGACAGTTCAACATCGGGGTACTCCGGTGCCAGACGATCCAATACCTCTCTCCAAAGTACAGTGACTTCGAGCACATTAGCCTTATCCACAGAGCAGAGTTTACCGCTGCGTTTTTGCGCCGCCTCGAAGGCACTGCGCGCAATACGCTCAATTTCCGACTCACTGTAGACATAGGTGTTAAAGCCCTGGCGTTCGCCATTTTCCAGAGTCTGGATACCCCGAGGCTCACCAAAGTAAATGCCGCCAGTCAGCTCACGTACAATCAAAATATCCAGCCCTGAAACCACCTCCGGTTTCAGGGAGGAAGCATCTGCTAATTGGGGGTAAAGAATTGCCGGGCGCAAATTGGCGTATAAGCCGAGGCCACTGCGGATTTTCAACAGGCCTTTCTCCGGACGAATTTCTCTCTCCAGGGTATCCCACTGGGGACCACCAACAGCACCGAGTAATACTGCATCACACTCGCCAGCAGCCTTGAGCACCTCATCGGTGAGGGGCTCACCATGGGCATCAATTGAGGAACCCCCAATCAGCCCCTGTTCAAAACTAAGCCCCAAATTAAATTTTCCAGACGCGACTTCCAGTACCGCCATCGCCTGCTCAACAATTTCCGGGCCAATGCCGTCGCCCGGCAAAATCATTACTTTCTTTGTCACAGGAATTTCCTTTAATTACTGAACCGCATCAAAAAGCCATGGGGCTTTTTCACGTCGCACCTCTTCATAAGCACGAATATCTTCTGAGTGCTCCAATGTCAGGCCGATGTGATCAAGGCCATTAAGCAAGCAGTGCTTGTGGAACGCATCTACCTCAAAGGGAATCACTTCGCCGCAGGGTTTGCGCACATGCTGCTGCTCCAGATCAATGGTCAGTGAATATCCTTCCTGCCCATGAGTTTCTTCAAACAACTGATGTACTACCTCCTCCGGTAATACAATCGGCAACAGGCCGTTTTTAAAACAGTTATTGAAGAAGATATCGGCGAAACTGGGGGCGATAACTGCACGAAAACCGTGATCATCCAGCGCCCAAGGCGCATGCTCACGACTGGAACCACAACCGAAATTCTCGCGCGCAAGTAATACCGAACCACCCTGGTAACGCGGGAAATTTAGTGGGAAATCTGGATTAACAGGGCGGTTTGAGCAGTCCTGCCCAGGGAATCCCTCGTCCAGGTAGCGCAGCTCATCAAACAAATTGGGGCCAAACCCGGTGCGCTTGATGGACTTAAGAAATTGCTTGGGAATTATCAGGTCGGTGTCCACGTTGGCCCGGTCCATCGGCACCACAAGACCTTCATGTTGGGTAAACGCTTTCATCAGGCCATCTCCTCTTCCGCTCGCACCGTCGCCATTTCACGCACATCGACAAAGTGTCCCGCAATTGCTGCGGCTGCCGCCATACTGGGGCTCACCAAGTGGGTGCGCCCACCATAGCCCTGACGTCCTTCAAAGTTGCGATTAGAGGTTGAGGCACAGTGTTCACCAGCCCCCAACTTATCTGCATTCATAGCAAGGCACATAGAGCAGGAGGGCTCTCGCCACTCAAAGCCTGCCTGCTCAAAGATTGCATGTAACCCTTCCTGTTCCGCCTGAGCCTTCACCGCCTGAGAACCGGGTACAACCAATACCTGCTTGACGCTATCTGCTTTGTACCGGCCTTGGACCACTTCAGCAGCAGCGCGCAGATCTTCGATCCGGGAATTTGTACAGGAGCCGATAAATACCCGATCCAGGCGAATATCACTAATCTTTTGCCCGGCCTCAAGGCCCATATAGTCGAGAGCGCGCTCCATTCCAGTACGCTTGGTAGCATCACTTTCGGCAGAGGGATCTGGCACTTTGGCACTGATCGAGGCCACCATTTCCGGTGAAGTACCCCAACTCACCTGGGGTTCGATATCTTCACCGCGCAATTCCACCACCGCATCAAACTCGGCGTCATCATCGGAATGCAGGTGACTCCAGGCCTCAACCGCTCTGTCCCACTGCCCACCTTTTGGCGCGTAGGGTTTGCCTTTCACATAGTCGAGAGTGATCTGGTCAACCGAGACCATGCCGGCACGGGCACCGCCCTCAATCGCCATGTTACAAACGGTCATGCGACCTTCCATGGACATGTTGCGGATAACCTCACCGCCGAACTCAATCGCATAGCCAGTGCCCCCGGCGGTGCCGATCTTACCGATAATCGCCAGCACCACATCTTTGGCGGTAACGCCTGGACGGAGTTCGCCGTCTACGCGCACCAGCATATTTTTCATCTTCTTCTGGGTCAGGCACTGGGTGGCCATGACATGCTCCACTTCAGAAGTGCCTATGCCGTGGGCCAGCGCGCCCAGAGCACCATGGGTAGAGGTGTGTGAGTCACCACATACCACGGTCATACCGGGCAGAGTCGCCCCGGTCTCAGGACCAATAACATGCACAATGCCCTGACCCGGTTCGTTAATGCCAAACTGCACCACATCGAAATCCCGGCAGTTCTCATCCAAAGTTTGTACCTGAATGCGGGAAATATCGTCACGGATACCGCTCACGCCTGCGGCGCGCTCCGTGCTCTCGGAAGGCACATTGTGATCCGGTGTCGCCACTAGGGAATCCTTGCGCCAGGGTCTGCGCCCTGCCAGTCGAAGGCCCTCAAATGCCTGTGGGGAAGTCACTTCGTGAATCAAGTGACGGTCGATGTAAATAAGCGCCGAGCCATCATCACTGGTCTTGACCAGATGGTCTTGCCACAGTTTGTCGTAGAGTGTTTGCCCTGCCACAGCCAGTCCTCTCAATTGTTTAGAGAACGAGTCTACCCAGCAGCAACAAATAACACCAATTTATATTTATTATCACAAGTATTCCATAATGGAATTCAAAGCTCATCCTGAAGTAGCATGTAAGCTGGGTCGCTTCATACACCGCCAACAATATTCCCGCAACCCATAAAACGAGGCTAAAAAATTTGGAAATTCAATGGCTTAAAGCATTTTTAGCAATTGCTGAGAGAGGCTCTGTCTCCGAGGGGGCGACTCAGCTTCACCTGACGCAGCCCGCGGTAAGCAAGCGCCTCGCCGCCCTCGAACAGCAACTTGGCGCGACATTATTCAACCGCATCGGCCGGCGCCTACAGCTGACTGATGCCGGCCGCGTGCTACTGCCCCGCGCCCGACATATTCTCAACGAAATCAGTGATGCAGAGCGGGAGTTACGCGCCCTCAGCAACTCGGTGAGCGGCAGCTTGCGCATTGCTACCAGCCACCATGTGGGACTGCACCACTTGCCACCGGTGCTTAGAGAGTTCAGTAACCGCTATCCAGAAGTGGCCCTCGATATCGATTTCCTGGATTCCGAACAGGCTTATGAGGCACTGATGGCAGCCAAGTATGAGCTGGCAGTTGTAACTCTGGCCCTGAAAGAATACCCGCACCTCAATGCACAGGTTATCTGGCCCGACCCCTGTGTGGTGGTAGCCGCTCCAGAACACCCCCTGACAAAAATTCCCGCGCTGGAACTGGCCGACCTGGCCGACTATCCCGCCATACTGCCGGACCTCAATACCTATACCGGGCGCCTGATTAAACGCGAGTTTGATGCACAAGGGCTAAAACTCAGCGCCAAATTAGCGACCAACTTCCTGGAGACTATCAAGATGATGGCCTGTGTGGGCCTTGGCTGGAGTGTACTGCCCCACACGCTGGTCGATGAAAGCCTCGCTGTATTACCAGTGAAGAAACTGCAGGTGCTGCGCAACCTGGGTGTCATCAGTCATCGCGGTCGCACCTTGAGCAATGCCGCCAGTGCCCTACAAGAAATGTTATTTGAAGCAGCCAATTAAACCAGCGCAAAAGGAAAAATATCACAAGCTCATTTAGTGAGACTTGGCTGACTAATCCGGAGCCAATCGCAATACATTAAAGGAGGCGGAGAGCTGAACCCCAACAGCACGACGCTTTTACACGCCAGTTTTGCTTATCCGTTCAAAAAGATTTGTAAAAATGTGCAACTTACAGCGGCACATAAAAAATATATCTGTACACTCCGCGACAAATTCATCACGGAGAGAAGTCCATGAAAAAAACCGCAATTGCTTTCAGTGCCCTCCTCGCCTGCACTACTGCCAGCGCAGATACCATACTTGGTTTTGATGCCACAGCAGGCGTCTGGCTCCCAGGTTACACCGGTGGCATTGGCAATGATGACTATGATTTGGACAATCTCTCCCTCAGTGAAGACAACATTACCTTTATTCAGGCGGCCCTGGAGCACCCGATACCACTGGTCCCCAATATCCTGTTAGCCCACAGCAAGATTGACACCGATGGTGCCGCACTATTGGAGGGCTCTGTAACCTTCGACGATGAAACCTTCCTGGTAGGCTCAGAGATCACCACTGACCTCACCCTTACACACACCGATGCCACCTTCTACTACGAAGTGCTGGATAACTGGGTGAATTTAGACATAGGCCTGACTGCGCGCATGTATGACGGAGAATTTACTGCGGTAAGCGAAACCCAGGCAGAAACTGTCGACCTCACCGGTTACTTGCCAATGGCCTACGCTATGGCGCGTTTCGACCTGCCATTTACCGGCTGGTCGGTTATTGCTCAAGGTAATGGTACGGCATACCGAGGTGATACCCACACAGACCTCACCGCAAAAGTACGCTGGGATTTCGTACCGGCAATTGATTTGGCTATCGAGGCAGGCTATCGGGTAATGAGCCTTGACCTGGAAGAGTTGGACGACCTGCAGAGCGATATCGAAATTAAAGGTCCCTATATTGGACTCAACCTGCACCTGTAAATAGCCCTGCCCCACCTACTCGAAATAACCGCAGCGCGGTATAGCTACCGCGCGCAAACTACCTTAATGTAGTAAGACAAATATCAGAGAGGCCGGTGGGATGGCGGAAGCACTATTGGAAAGACTGGGAGTTCCGCACCCAATACTCCAGGCACCCATGGCAGGTGTTTCTAGCCCAGAACTGGCCGCTGCTGTTTCTAATGCAGGCGGCCTGGGCGCTCTTGGCCTCGGTGCAAGTTCACCACAAAAAGCTGCAGAGCAAATCCGCCAAACCCGGGCACTAACCTGCGCTCCATTTAACGTAAACCTCTTCTGCCATCAGCCAGCTATTGCAGACGCTAAACGCGAAGCAGATTGGCTTGCCCACCTCGCTCCTTACTTTGCCGCCCTGAAGGCGACACCACCTAAAGAACTCCATGAGCCCTACTATAGCTTTATCGGTAATAGTGAAATGCTGTCAGTAATTCTGGAAGAGAGGCCAGCCGTAGTCAGCTTTCATTTTGGCTTACCAGAGCAATCCGCTATCGACACCCTGAAAGATGCAGGTATTACTCTTCTAGCTACCGCCACAAATCTTATAGAGGCACAACTTATTGAAGAAGCCGGCATTGACGCCGTAATTGCACAAGGTATAGAAGCCGGTGGTCACAGAGGTGTATTCGAACCAGAGCTTGATGAGGAGCTAGGCACTTTGGCACTAGTAAGGCTACTGAGCTGCCAACACCGCCTACCGGTTATTGCCGCAGGAGGCATAATGGATGGAGCGGGTATTCAGGCAGCTTTTTCCCTGGGTGCCAGTGCGGTGCAGATGGGGACAGCTTTTGTTCTATGCCCTGAATCCGCCGCTAATGATACCTTTCGCAAATCCCTTCAGAGTGAGCGGGCACACAACACCGCAATTACCACTAACATTTCCGGGCGCCCTGCCCGGGGAGTCAGCAATCGCTTTTATCGAGAGCTGGATATAAATGCCCCTGCCCGCCCGGACTACCCTATATGCTACAGTGCAGGTAAAGCACTTGCCGCCGCAGCAGCCAATGCTGGCAGCGAGGACTTTTCAGTCCAATGGGCAGGCCAGGGCGCCCCATTAGCCAGAGCCTTACCTGCAAGCGAATTAATGACAACTTTACTCGCAGAGATCGAAGCCTGCAGCTAGTTTAGAAAAATATATTAGCGGATCTATACCTATCCCTTTTTCTGGGCACAGGCTCACCTGATACACACACTAGTGATCTTGTTTTTTGGCGGAGGAAGAGAAATTCCGAATAAGAGCGGTAGCAGTAGACCTGGCAATCAAGGTTCCCTCCTGGAAAAGTTCTCCCTCAAGGAAACAAACACTAGCCCCCTTGGAAACAACCCTCCCCCATCCATATAGCTTACCGATTACAGCAGGTGCAATAAAGTTTATTTTCAGCTCTAAAGTTGGCGCAAACTCATTATCCTCAAGGGTTACAGCAAGCGCCGGCCCCATAGTATCGTCGAGCATGGCGGATAGAAATCCTCCCTGGATATTCCCCACAGGATTGGTAAAAGCCTCTTTCGCCTCAAACTCAACCTTTACCTTTCCTTTTTTGCAATCTATCTCCAGTATTTTTGCACCAAGAGTTTGTGCCGCATTAGGCATAGGTAAATTGCCATCCAACATTTTATGAAACATCCCTTTGCTCATTAACAATAATCCTTAAAAAAATCCATATATAACTTTTGTCGGAGTAGAGGCCGTCTTTGTGTCTCAAAAAATTACTAACGCGAAAAGATAGCAACTTTGTTTCCATCCAAATCTCTGAAATATGCACCATAGTAAGCCCCCTGATTTCTCTCTCCAGGTTCGCCCTCACTAATAGCACCCAATTCTATTGCCCTAGTAAATATGGCATCCACCAGTCCTGCATCTTCCACCTTAAGAGCCACCATAGTGCCATTGCCATGAAACGCTGGCTCACCATCAAAAGGAACCGTAATTGATAACTTTGCTGTTGAGTTCGGAAATCCCCAAAATATAACCCGTTCAGATGAATAGGTTTTTGTAGCCTGTATGACAATTAAAATTGCATCATAAAAGCGCTCAGCTCTCTGAAGGTCATTAGTGCCCAATGATATATGCGAAATCATCTAAATATCCCACAAATAAAATTACGTACTTTTAGGTTCTCAATGACGAAACAGCTTAAAACTCTCCTTGTGGTTATAGACGTCAATCAATACGTACATCAATTGACCAACAGCCACATTACCTCATCCAAAATCCAATAAAAAGCATACTCCCTTGCTAAGCTTTCAACATTCCCGGTAACAGAAAACAGGAGAATAGCCATAGACACTCCCATTGTTCTAATTCACGGCACTAATGCTGGCCCTTGGACTTTAGAGAATTTTCATAACTACTTTATTCAAAAAGGATTTAACTGCCATAGTCCCGCCTATCGGTACCATGAAACCCCAAAATCAGAAGCGGCTCATCGACTCCTTGTCGGAACAAGCATTACAGACTATGTAGAGGATATAGCAAAATTTGTTATACATTTGAATAGAAAACCAATTCTAATTGGACATTCCTTAGGAGGAGTTATTGCACAAAAAATAGGCTCCATGGGCCTAGCGCAAAAAATAATCTTATTGAATGGAAGCACTAACTGGGGAATTCCACCCACAACCAGCCAGGAATGCAGTCTTGGCAAAATGTTTATGGCATCGGGGAAGTTCTGGGAGGATATACTATTACCCGACTTTGAAACAATGGCAAAATTCGGGCTCAACAAACTAAACTTATCTGACCAGCACCTTGTATTTAATCGTTTAGGACCGGAATCAGGCAGAGTGCTTTTTGAACTATTCTTCTGGATCTTTGATGAAAATAAAACCACCAAAATTGAATATGAAAAAATAAAGTGCCCTATTCTAATGATCTCAGGCTCTGAAGATCTCGCAATACCACCCTCTACAGCACGGCTCATCGCCAAGAAATGCAATTCACAAACCACCTTGCATGTTGCGGAAGGCTATGGCCACTACTTAATGCTAGAACCCAAATGGATAAATATTGCTGAATTTTGCTATAAGTGGATAACCGAATAGAAATCTTACATTTAATGTAAATTAAAATTCTTAAATTCTAAGAAACCAATTCTAAAGATCTTTCAATCAGCCAATACCCACTCACCACACCTACTGGGTAAACAGCTGATGTAGACGGCATCAAACCACGAAGTGAGTATACTGAAAAACCCCATCTTAAAAATATCAACTTAACCATATATGTCAAAAGAAGCACAAATAAAACAAATACCAATTGACCAAGCTCGACACCAGCATTAAAGCTAATCAAGGCTACTAATTTTTGGTCGTGAGGAAGGCCCAGCCCTGTCAATGCACTGGCAAACCCAAATCCATGTAACAACCCAAAACCGCTAGCAACAATAACCGGGAATCGCCAAGACAAAGTATTCCTATCACGAGAATGCCCTGCATTAATAATCTCAGCCGCTAGGACCATAATACTTAATGGGATTAATACTTCTACAACATCCACCCTTATGGTAAAGAAATTCAAGCTTGCGAGCCCCAGTGTGATCGAGTGACCTAGCGTAAAGCCAGTTACCGCTATCAAAACACCCCGAAGCCCCCTTGCAATAAAAACCAGACACAAAACAAAAAGCAGGTGATCGTAACCTTCTAAAATGTGTAAAAATCCAGCTTTAATATACTGCCTCACACATTCCCAGGCAGACAAATCAGCAGGCAGATTTACTTCCAATACACCTGGGCCATTAAAAAGGTGGACAGCATCCCCATTTATCCTTTCAAAGTGAATCAAGGTAGATAGCACTGGATTTGCAACAGGGTATACAAGATATATTTGCAAATCAGTAGTAGGGCTTTTAATAGTATTGAAGCTTAGAGATTGGCACTGATACATTTTTACAGCAGAATGACGAGGAACCTCAACTCCAGAGATTTTTTGACAGTCTGCACCCTTTAAGTAAATATCGGGCTCAGTACCCGGCTCCATCACGGGAGGGATCTTCCATCGTAAACTATAGACTTTTTCTGAGACCTCCTGCAATTGAATATAAATTGGCCTCCCTTCATGGGCAAAGCCAGGACGACCATAGATTCCACCCACCAGAAAAATTAAAATAATTAATCTTAACCTGCAGGAATATCTATTTAACATAGGTAAAATCCGCAGACAAATCCTGTATTGAAAGATCCCATTCAACTCGATATTGAGCAATCAATTCCTGTATCTTACGTCGCCTCATATCATCCATTCTTTGACGGCGATAGTCTTCTAATACCAGAGGAGCAACCTCTTGAAAATTTGGCAGGCGACTGGGATTATTCTCAACCACCAATACTAAATGCAATCCGTAAGGGGATTGATAAGGCCCGGACCAAGTGTTTATTGGCAACTGAAATATTTTCCGGGTCATATCCTCCCCCATATGACTAGCTACCAGTTGACGCGTTCGCGCCACATAATTTCGGTGAAATATAAATCTATCTCCATACCCTGCGGATTTTTCAAAAGCCACTGACTTTTCCAAAAGGTGATCCAAGGTCTGTAAAGCTACCTCCTCTAGACTGTTATTAAATTGATTCCTGGAATCAAAAAAAACATGAGTGAAAGTCACAGAAGCTTCAATCCGGTACTCTTCCTGATGAAGCCAAAAGTACTGCTCTAAATCCTGCCGGGAAACATTAATATCACCAACAAAGCCATCTGTAACATACTCAAGCTTTTGAATAAGGCGACGACGTATGATCTGATCATTATCCTGAAGGCCAAGATTCATAGCCTCGCGGTAAAGCACTTCCTCCCTAATATAGTCATGAATCAAGTCTGATCGATCAGAGGGGGCCAAGCTCTGCCAGTAAGTCCTGGCAAACCTCGGGTTGAATGTTTTTTTTTGATATTGAATATATTCAATTAACAAATCTTCATTCAAATGTAGAATATTCGTTTGATCCGATGCTCCTGCCTTTGGATCCACCAGCTCAATACCAACAAATAGAAACAAAGCGATAGCCAAAAAATGTACCAATGGATCTCTACCCAGTCCTCCCAAATTCTTCAGCATTTAAGCCTCCCACTAAAAACCTCTACAACTACTAAGCTAATAAGGTTAAGCAATGATCGCCTCACTGTACCATCAGACTTTATTCATTGATTAGCTACGGCGTATACCAAATAGGTGAGGTATAGGCACGCTCCTGAATAATTGCCGGGCCTTCAGAGGGTATCTGAACTCTTCCATGGTTGATTTCTTTTGCTGCCACCGCATCGTAAAGGGAGTGACGCGGCGTTGGAATCTGTAAAACACGAACATAATAAAAAGCCCTCTGGTTCATATCAAAGCCTGGATCCTGCCATAACGTGGACAACTCGATAGAACCCAGGGTATTGGTATAAAGGCCTGTCTCGCGGTCAACAGTATCACCCACCGGAGGTAATTGACCTCTGTTATCCAGGGACCGCTGGCCAGACCAGGCTACGTTAAAGATCTGCTCATGACTGTGCCCTCCCTCGTCGAGCCATGACTTTACAACTTGGACTCTATCAAGATTTGCTCCTTTGGGATCTTTAACAGCACGTATCAGTAATTGTATCGACTTATCTGAAGCTTGGGGCCTGGTTAAATCCCCCCCCATAGGCACTCCATGGGAATAACCCAATTCAGCAATATTTTCTGCATCTATTGCATGCTTTGGGAAACTCCAACCTGCAAAAACACGCACTTGAATTCTCGGCCCTGTAGTTGCATAAACCTCACGACGCTTAAAAGCGGCAAACAGGCTTTCTCGTGTATTTTCCTCGGCCCAAACTGCAGCAAGACCAGAAGCTGACATATTCCAACCAGTTGCTTTGGTTCCGCCTATGACAGTATTTTTCCGCTTGCCCTCCGGAATTGAATCATGGGCAAATTTACCCCAGAAGTTTCCCTCTTCAGCACTCGATATACCGGTATGAGAATCGGTGGACCCAATCAATCCAAACTTATAGGGATTCATCCCTATTTTCTCTCCAATCTCCAAACCAGCCCTTAAGCCAGAGCGCACATAGTCGCCTTTAGCTACACGATAAGCTTCTGGATCAGCTTGTAAGTAGAAAGGATAATTTTCGAAGTCAGCAAAGGGATCCATAGGTGAAAGCTGTGAGTGCGTCTCGGAATCCCCTTTTATTTGCGTCATCTCAACCAGGGGCTCCCAGCGCATGCGCGTTCGTGCATACTGTGTGTCGATCGGCTCACCACGCAGAGTGGTTTCTGCAAACATGTACCCTTTTGACACATTGGAGTTATGGGGGATAGCAATGAACTCGCTACCAGTTCGCTCTGACGTTTCATCCAACCAACGCCATAATTCCTCTGGATATTGACTCTGGTCTGACCCAAAAGGCAGATATTGCTTAGCCTGTTTGGAACCATTGGGGGAAACTACCACCCGATGCAGGTTGGCCCCTGTAGGGGTTGAACTCCACTCCCAACCTATAAAGCTCGTGAAAGTACCAGGTTGATAATGACGCTCGGCTGCATCAATGATTTCATGCCAAGCAGTTTCCCGGGTTTGATTTAAGTCCCCGAGCACCGGCTCTGGGGCAATATTGGCAGGGTCCTGTACTGGATCAGCATCATCCTCCGAGTTGAGCGCCTGTATCGGCAGCAACTCATTAAATATATCCATCCCCTCATTCACAGATACTTTATAGCGAATATGCTGCTTGGCGAACCAGCGCTTTATTGATTGGGAAATGGGTAATTCTGTATTTAGCTGGTCTGTTTCGTTAACTATCGCCCTCATCACCCCCAATCCCTCTGCATGATCGGAGACCACAAGAAAGTCCAGCGGTGTATCTATTCGTACCTTAGCATGAGTATAAGGGTGAATAACCGGTTGTCCCTTGGCCCACCGATAAGCAGTATCAGGTGTTGCCGAGTAATTTTGACTTAAAAAGGCATCGAATGAGTAAGAGGTATGTAAATGCATATCTCCCCAGAAAAGCTGGGTGGGCTCATCAGCCATCACACTTCCATATAATGCGGAGGCTGATAAACCAGTAAGTACCACTATTCTTTTAATTAAATTGTGCATAGTTCCCATCGCATGAGTATCGGGACTTACTTTAAAAGCAGCAGGTTTCCTTAACATACCAAGACTGTTAGGCTAATCTTGGAAGAATGTAGAAATACTGATTTTGATGCTAATAGTTTGGCCTATGCACTTCTTTACTTAACTGGCCAAACTCTTGACCAATTAGGACAAGCTGGCAAATGGCTGAGAATGGACACACAACCATTGCAACCTGGGTTTTACCCATTATTGAGGCTTTAAAACCTTATTGTCCCCCCCGGGAAGCCCTGCGAAAGGCCGGTATCTCAGCCTGTAGCATAGAGGATACAAATAGACGTATCCCTTTGGAAAACATGAAAAAATTATGGAATCTGGCAGAGTCCTTATCCGGCAATGATTGCATAGGTTTAGAGGTTGTGAAGCATGTTAACCACACAAACCTCCACGCTCTAAGTTACGCTCACTTGGCCAGTAGTTCCATCAGAGAAAGCCTGGAGCGGTCATCGCGATTCTCAGAGGTAGTCAGCACTGCCATGAAAATCAGTATTCGCAATGAGCGACACGAAGTAATAGTCTCCTGGCACAAGGTCGAAGACTTGCATTATGAGCCCAGCATCCATGCAGTGGATGCCTTTATCGCCTTGTTAATAAAATCATGCAGGAAAATATCCCCGGATATCCACAAAAATCTGATTGCAATTAACCTTACGCGCACGAAGCCAGTCAACCCTGAACACCATCGAATGATGTATAGATGCCCAGTGGGATTTTCTGCAAGCACCTGTGAAATTCGATTAGAACGCGATTTTGTAGATCGGCACATCTGCTCAGGAAATAGTGAGTTGGCTAATATCAACGAACAGGCACTAACGAATTATCTATCACGCCTAAGAAAAAATGACATTATCAATATAACAAATAAAGTTTTAATAGATCTGATGCCTACCGGTGACCTATCCCAAGAAATTGTCGCCAAAACCATCGGAATCAGTTGCCGCAGTCTACACAGAAAACTTAAGGAAAAAGGTTCTAGCTATCAGGCAATACTGGACAAAACGCGTAAACACCAGGCTATTCAATACCTGAAGCAACAAGAGTTACCCGTGACATCAATTACCTATAAGCTTGGATTCAATGACACCAGTAGCTTTTCGAGGAGCTTTAAAAAATGGACGGGAAAATCCCCACGTGAATTCAGGAAACATGGCCAACAAGAAGAGCATAGCACCAGTGAATAAAACCTATCTCATCAATGTGTAATCGCATATAGCTTACTCTTTAAAGGCCGTTCATAGCTACATATCGGAACGCAACCCAAAAATATCTCTAAAGAAGAAACACACCACCAACCATAAGGTACATTATGTGTGACTGTTTGTGCGGGGCCGTATTACGACCACCGCTCTTTTCTGACTAATTGCTAATTCATTAAACTCTTACTCACCACTTCATAAACATCTTTGGAGAGCTCCCCGGAATTTGACACTCGTAATAGTGCAGCTTTCATTTTATCTGCCAAATCCCCCTGATATTTCTTCCAGCGCGTGATAGGAATTACCACTCTGGAGGCTATCTGGGGGTTTAACTTATCTAAGGCAATAACCTGGTCTGCAACAAACTCAAAACCACTACCATCATTTTTGTGGAATTGTTGGAAATTTCGATTGGCAAACCCACCAATTACTGCCCTCACTTTATTTGGGTTTTTCAACTCAAAGGCGGGATGCTGCATAAGCGCTTTGATATTATTCAGGGTGCCTCTTTTCGCGCTACAGGCTTGCTGTGCAAGCCAAAGCTCAGTAACTTGTGTATCTTCCTTCCAGCGGTCATAAAATTGATGAATGGCTTGTTCAGCGTATTGATCATTACCATAGTTAATCAATGCACTTAACGCCGCTGCTCTGTCTGTCATATTTCCAGCCGAATCAAATTGTCGCTGAGCGAGATCTAGAGCATCCGCAGATTCTGTGATACAGAGGTATTCCAAGCAGATATTCTTTAACCTGCGCTCAGCGATATCCTTGGCATTAGGGCTATAGGGCCTTTCAATATCAAGCTCAGCATACCGTTCTTTTAACTCATCAATAAGCGCGCAGGAGAGCGATTTACGAGCAAAAGCTCTTGCAGCGACAATAGCTTCAGCATCAATAGATACTGATTCCTCCGCAATGGAGTGCTCACTGGGCAAAAGCATAATTTCCGCAACCAGTGCCGGGTCTAGCTCTTTATCCAACAATATATTCCGATAAGCCAAAATGAGCTCTGGAGACAGTTTTAAAGTTAAACCTTCTTGGTATGCACCCTGAAGCAGATTCATAGCCTTAAACGCTAATCTTTGAGAAGCATCCCATCGATTAAAAGTATCCGAATCATGGCTCATCAGGAATAGAAGCTGCTCAAGACTATAGTCATAGCGTACTTTCACTGGTGCAGAGAAGCTTCGTAAAAGGGAAGGTAGAGGCTTCTCATTCAGCCCATTAAACTCAAACATCTGTTCACTTTCAGTGATCTCCAGAACAAGCTGGGTGGAGCCCGCTTTATCCAACGCGATATCGCTCCCTGTTGAGTCCAGTAACCCCACCGTAAGGGGAATGTGGAACGGGAGTTTGTCTTTTTGCTCAGGTATAGGAGGGCAAGACTGGCGAATGACAAACCTATATACACCCGTACTTTCATCAAATTGATCTGTCACATCCAAGACTGGCGTGCCAGCCTGGCTATACCAGCGACGGAACTGGGTGAGATCCACCTGATTAGCATCTTCCATTGCAACTATAAAATCTTCACAGGTAACGGCACACCCATCATGCCGCTCAAAGTACAGGTCACTCCCCTTGCGAAAGCCATCCGCTCCTAAAAGCGTATGGATCATACGCACAACTTCTGCGCCCTTTTCATACACAGTAAGTGTGTAGAAGTTAGAGATTTCCATATAGGAGTCCGGGCGAATAGGGTGCGCCATTGGACCGGCATCTTCCGCAAATTGATTAGTACGCAGCAAGGTCACATCTTCAATACGTTTAACGGCCCTCGAATTCAAGTCAGCGGAAAATTCTGCATCGCGAAAAACCGTAAATCCCTCTTTAAGACTAAGCTGGAACCAATCGCGGCACGTAACCCTATTACCCGACCAATTATGAAAATACTCATGACCAACGATTGATTCAATTCTTTGGAATGCCGAGTCGGTAGCGGTTTCCGGGCTGGCTAAAACACAGGCAGAATTGAAGATATTCAACCCTTTATTTTCCATTGCCCCCATATTGAAGTGATCAACTGCAACAACCATGAAAATATCGAGATCATATTCCCGACCATACACCTCCTCATCCCAGTGCATGGCACTTTTCAAGGATCGCATCGCATGATCACATTTGCCGATATTTTTTGCTTCAGTAAAAATCTGTAGCTTTACTTCACGTCCACTGGAAGTGGTAAAAGTATCATCAACATGCTGTAAATCTCCCGCAACCAGAGCAAAGAGATAAGCCGGTTTGGCAAAAGGGTCTTCCCAAGTAACAAACTGACGTCCGTCCTCAATATAGCCCCGATCCACTTCATTACCGTTGGAAAGCAACACAGGATGATCTATTGGGGCCACAATGGTAGTTGTGAATTTTGACATTACATCAGGCCTGTCTGGATAGAAGGTAATCTTCCTGAAACCCTCGGCCTCACATTGCGTACAATACATACCATTGGAGAGATACAGGCCCTCTAAGGATGTATTATCCTCAGGGTTTATCCGATTGTGAATTTCCAGGAGAAAATCTGGTTTCTCAACAATAATCGACAATCCCTGCGGTAACTCCTGATAGTCAGCGGGAGACAGCATGGTGCCGTCAATAGCAATAGACAGCAGTTCCAGGTCGATTCCATCCAGAAGTAAAGGCGGTATTCCCTCTTCGGCCTCCGGATTTCTACGAATTTTGAGACGGGATTTCACTAGGGTGGCCTTTGGCTCCAGTTCGAAGCACAAGTCGGTACTATCCACCAGGTAATCCGGCACACGATAGTCCTTCAGGTAAGTAGTCTTCGGCTGGGCATCTTGCATTGTTGAAACATCCTCAATAAGTATGTTCCTATCGGAACGGTAAGGGGATAAATAAATTGGGGTAAAAAGCAGTATTACAAGTTGAAATAATAAGCCTAACTATTAGCATTTCTTATAGGCTTGTATTCCCACTTATCACTCAGTAGATCAGAATAACAAGACCTTCTCCATGCCGGCTGGTTTGGAAGCCTCTCACCCTGACACTAGCATTCAGCAATTTTGCGGCCATTTACTTTCACAGTTATCTTTAAAGCAACAAACGGTCGGTGGGCTGCTTCTCACTCAGGTGGTCATTATGGGTAACAAGCTTATCGCTTTACTGTTTATCGTTGGCATTTTGCTTTTCATTGCTACGCCAGCTTCGGCAGCAAAGCTGGACGATGAGCTGAACTCCCGCATGGAAGCTCTCAAAATGGCCTTTATGCAACATGATGGTAATGCCATCAAAGAAATAATGACTAAAGACGGATTGATAGTTACTCCCTATTACAAGGAAGCCCTCGGTCCCGGACAGGTTGTTGAAAAGTTCAGAACCTTGGATATTAAGAAACACTCCTCTTATAAGGTCTCAATAACACCTCTGAGCGCAAAGACTGCACTTATGACCATGTATACATCTTTTGAGGGCAGCTTCGAAGATAAGCCAGTTTCCGCCTGGCTGTTTACATCCAGCCTCTGGGTCAAGGAACAGGGCCTATGGCGCCTGAAGCTACTGCAGGAGACCATAGTAGAAGCACCATGACTGCTTGTTCACATTTTTTCAGCCATGAATGAGTGAACCATCCTATTCACGAATAATCCAACGTTTGCACCAATGATTATCCGGCCAGTTTGATAAAATAGCCTTTTACCAACTTTATGGGAGCAGTTGTCCTGCATTGTATGCCACCTACTGCAGTCCATAAGCGAGATAACAAAGTTACCTCCTTTCCTGGAGCTTGAGGTTTAGCGTGCGAAAGCCCCGTATTCTTATTTTTACGTTTTTAACTATCCTGGCTATGCTGCTATTCGGCAGCTGGTGGAAGAGGGATATCGTCGCCCCTCAACTTATCAATTTATTTTCCGGTGAAGTAGTCATCAAGCAACTATCCGGGCTGAACATCAGTTTCAGGGAAGTTTCCATTGAGCGGATTCAACTGACATCCACCAGTGGCAAAAACCTGACTCTAGATAATGTTCAAGTACTCTACCCATTCCATGTACTTATCAGCCGGGATAACATCCAGAGAATAGAATTATCAGTTGACAAGTTAACTCATCAGGAAAGCAAACCGGACACACAGAATCCGACGTCTCATCTGCTCGCAGAAGAAATTATTTTTTCCCTAGAAAAGATCGCCCGGGATATCACTCAAAATATACCCGGAAAAGTGCTAGTGAAGGAAATCGAAATTAATAACAGCTTTATTGCTGGCCCACTCAGCATTGTCCGAGAAGACAGCAACATCCTCGCAGAATTACCCTATAAGACTATTGGATTTGATAACTATCACATCTCTTTAGAGCTAGACCTAACCCCAGACAAGATTTCTGTGAATGCTAGTATCACTCCAGGTTCTTCTGAATTAATATCCTATACGACACTGAGTATCTCGAAAGAGGGCAGTAACTATTGGAAGTTGGATGGTGAAGCAACTTCGAACCTGGAAGTAATTACTCCAATTATCAGGGCTACTCGGCTACTAAACCTATTTCCAGAAAGTGAAATTGACTCCAGCGGACGACTTACTGTAAATGCAAATGCACTTATCCCTGATAATATCTTTTCCCTTTCGGATTACCAGAATATCAATCTACAGGTGAAGAGCAAATCACTGGAAATTTCAGGTTTCGACGACAAATCAATCATAAATACGACGGCCAGGCTATCAACCACAACGCCTATTGAGATCGAGTTTAAGTCATTTTCTCCCCTACTACTCGAGTACATCACGGGTTCCGGTGCATTTGAAGTTTCATCTAAACATGATAACGAAGCTGATAAACCCCTGCTCAACTTGAAATTTGAGTCCGCTACTGACGAAGCACAAAGCCCCAAACTACACGCGGAGGGTTCTGCTTATCTCGATGCAGCAGAGCCTATACTACAATCGCTTCACCGGAAGATATTTGCTCCCTCATTTACAGTAACCAACTTGGGGGGCAAGCTGAAGTTTCAGAGTGAGATTTTCTTTAAGCCTGTCAACTCAACCTCGGCGTGGCAAAGCTGGCTAGAAAGGATTGGCATCAACTTTCTCCCTGGCAGTGAGATACACCTCAACACTTCAATATCAAACCAGGAAAAAAATTCCCTTTTAAAGTCCACCGGATTGGACCAAAGCCAAGCAGATGTAGAGATTGTAGATACGGTACAACTTATATTGGAGCCATCTGCCACCAACACTTTTGCGGCCTCTATCAGCAATGGTGGGGTTAATTCAAAATTACAAGCATCTGGTTCAACCACCTCAGCTGTTTTACAAATTAGACAGCTTAATTGCAGTTATAATAGGACTTCTGAATGCGATTTCAACCTGGACTTAATGGCACCAACCATTATTAACAAAACGATAAATACCGTCGTAAAGGAGCTTCATTCTTCTGCAAAAATCAAAATCCAAACGGACGGTGACATTCGAAAAGTTAAACTTGAGCAGATAAATACCACATTTGAAGAAATTACAGGGGGAGAATTCAAGCTAAAGAAGAGTGTTATTCAACAACCCCTAATGAACTGTGAGATAAAAACACTCTCTACAAGCTGTATTAGTCCGAAATGGAAAAATCAACTTGATGCATTTAACAGTGAATCTATTTCGTTATCTGGAGATTTGGTCTTAAGTGATTTTAACCTAAAAACTACCAAAAGAAACACTGAGCTAAGTGCCAACTTCTCCAGCAAAAACCTCAAAGTTATTACTCCTGAAAATTATTCAATGACACCAACCCTCACTGGGGTTTTCTCCCTGAACGGAGATAAGATTGAGGGAAAAAGCCAGCTCAATGCTGGGGCTTTGAGGCTTGATTCGAATTGGTATCATAATATCGAGCAGGCCACCGGTAATATTCATTTTTCCTTACCAGAGGTTGAATTCACCACAAATAACCCCCTCAGCAAGGCAGTTCAAGGTTTGCCCTTAGATATAGTTTCAGGGGCATTTTCTGCCAATGGCAATGTATCCTGGCCTTTACAACCAAAAAATTCCTTCAAGTTAATACTTACCAATATTGCTGCAGTCTACGGGGAAAGTTTTGCTACTGGAGTAGAAGGGACAATTCTACTGGAAAACGATGAGGAACATTGGTTTACGCCGAAGCCTCAGCCGCTATCAATACGATCTATCAATGCAGGACTCACTTTGGATAAAGTCCTTTTTTCTTTGTCTCTGGACAGGGAGCAGGATCTGTCGCTGAGGGATTTCTCAGCTGAATTTCTTGACGGGGAGCTGCGTTCAGAAGCGCTCACCTGGAATCTGGCCGATAAAACTCGGAGCAGTATCCTGTCTGCCAAGAATGTGTCCTTGGAACAATTGGCTCAGGAAACTGAGTCAGAAAACTTTGAAGCTGGCGGACATCTAGATTTGGTGATTCCTATTATAACTGGCCCCGACGGCATCACAGTAAAGCGCGGCCATTTGGAAGCAGTGGAGCCGGGAGGACGACTGAGATATTACGGAGCTTTTTCCCCTCAGATACTGTCGGGGAACCCGCAACTTAAGCTGATTGCGAATGCGCTCGAAGATTACGATTTCCGTACCCTGGAAGGCAGTATGGAGTACCCTCCCAGTGGTGACCTGCAGCTAAGCTTAAAGCTTGTAGGGCGCAGTGATTCCGTGGATTCAGAGCGGGATCTGATTATTAACCTCAATCTTGAGAATAATATTCCAGCCATGCTTCGCTCTCTTCAGGCCAGCCGCGATCTGACAGAAGCCTTGGAAAAGCAGCTGGACCAATAGGTCTGGATTAAAGTAGGCTCTTCGAAATTGGGGACTGGCTAATTCAGAGCCGGTTAAGGTTAAGCGAATACTATATGGGGAATATGGTAACTCCCAATATGGTTGGCAAACCTGGCCCAGATATTGAGATAACTGCTGTAACAGCAACAAATAGAAGGTACCTGAAGGTACGGAAAGGAGTAGCAGATGAGAGCCAGCCGGCTGATTTCCATAGGGCTGTTGTACGCTATGGTTGCCACAGGGTGCACCCCTACTGTGGCGGTAAAGGCTCCCAGTGAGCCAATCACTGTAAACTTAAACGTAAAGATTGAACACGAAATCCGGGTAAAAGTTGATCGGGACCTAGATACCTTGTTTGAAGACAAAGAAGGCATTTTTTGAGGAGGCAACGTATGCATATGTTAAAGAAGGCCCTGTTACTCGTAGGCTTCGTCATCGCACTTCCAGCAATGGCGATCTCACTCAATGAAGCCAAGAGTCAAGGGTTGGTTGGAGAGGCAAATAGCGGCTATATCGCTATCGTAGACGCTAGCTCCCCGGAGCTTGAGAAGTTAGTCAAAGAGATCAATGCAAAGCGCAAAACTTCTTATGCGCAAATTGCCAAACGCAATAATGTCGATATTGCTCAAGTAGCGGCCCGTGCCGCGGAAAAACTGGAAGCTCGCCTTTCTCCTGGGGAGTATTACCAGGACAATCTTGGGCGCTGGGTCAGGAAATAGATCAGACCCAATCTATTAACCTCAAATTGAATCGCTAACGGAAACCCCACGGATACATTGTCTTCGTGGGGTTTCCTCGGTTAAGGACCAAGTTTATAGGTTTCCAAACAAAGACAGTCCATCAAGTCCTTGTTTTTCCATGACTTCACGCAGGCGCTTAAGTGCATCAACCTGGATCTGGCGCACCCTCTCACGCGTTAGGCCGATTTCCCTACCAACTTCTTCCAGGGTGCTCGCTTCAAAGCCACGCAACCCAAATCGCCGGGAAACAACCTCACACTGTTTGTCGGGAAGCTCCCCGAGCCAGCGATTAATGCTATCAAAGAGATCACTGTCCTGAAGTAACTCAGCCGGATCAGACTCCTGCTGGTCGGGAATCGTATCCACCAGTGTCTTTTCCGAAGAGGGACCTATCGGAGTATCTACTGAAGTTACCCGCTCATTGAGCCCTAACATCCGCTCAACGTCTTCAACCGGCTTCTCCAATAAATTAGCGATCTCTTCTGCGGACGGCTCGTGATCCAGCTTCTGCGCCAGCTCACGGGATGCCCGGAGGTACACATTTAATTCCTTTACAACGTGAATTGGCAGGCGAATAGTCCGAGTCTGATTCATAATGGCTCGTTCTATTGTCTGACGTATCCACCAGGTAGCGTAGGTAGAAAAGCGGAAACCCCGCTCAGGGTCGAACTTCTCAACAGCGCGGATAAGCCCCAAATTACCCTCTTCGATCAGGTCTAGCAGCGCCAGGCCACGGCTGACATAACGACGAGCAATCTTTACTACCAAGCGCAAATTACTCTCAATCATGCGCTTTCTCGCCGCAGCGTCACCACGCAAAGCCTTACGTGCGTAATACACCTCTTCTTCAGCGGTCAATAAGGGGGAAAAACCAATTTCATTCAGATAGAGTTGAGTAGCATCCAAATTCTTCTGCAAATGGCTGTCGCCATCCAATCTGGTGACCCTACTCTTCTCTCCGGGGGAGGAGACGGAGTTATTTTTTGCCGCATTTCTCCGGGTACGGCCTTTACCTCTCTCTTCGCTGCTACTTAGTTTCTGCTCTTCATTCTCTACCGCCAACTCAGGAGGAAAGTCTTCTGCCTGGCCAGCCAAAGACTGGTCTTGCCGTTGTGCTTCCATTTCCCCTGCTCCTTGTACTTTGCCAATATCAGCCGCCCAAACACTCAAGAAGCTGATCAAAATACAATCAGGCACCATGAGTGTATGGCGACAGCCACTGAATCGGCCAGACCCTTCAGTCGTCACGATTACAGTGACTACCTCAAGTGGTATTAGTTAAAAGTCCATTTTTATTTACAGAGCTTTACTGCACCCATCCGGCTTACGGCAAGTAAGCAAGAGGGTCTACTGGCTGACCGTTTTTGCGAATCTCAAAGTGGAGCTTGTTGCGGTCGGTACCACTCGAACCCAGTTCCGCTATCCGTTGCCCAGCTTTGACTTTGCTGCCCTCTTTCACCAACAAACGGTGATTGTGGGCATAAGCACTCAGGTAAACTTCACTGTGCTTAACGATCAGCAGCTTTCCATAACCTCTCAATGCACTTCCCGCGTAGATAACGGTGCCATCGGCTGCTGCCAATACAGACTCACCCTTTTCTCCTGCGATATCAACACCCTTACGCAAAGGATCCCCTGAGCGGAAGCGGCTGATCAGTTGGCCTTGTACAGGCCAGCGCCAGCGAATAGAGCCTGCGCGCTTGGTTTGAGCCGTTTGGCGTCGAGGAGCTTTCGTTAAGGATTTTTTACTTGCTGTCGCGGCTGGCTTCTTTGAGGAAACCGGTTTACTCACAGTTTTCTTTGCGGCGATGGGAGCCTTTGAGGAGGCACTTGGAGGTACTTTTCCCGTCAGTTTAAGCCGCTGACCAGGATAGATATTATAGGGAGATCTAATGCCATTAAGCGCCGCCAGCTGCCGAAAATCCTTGCCGTATCGCCAGGCAATTGAATAGAGGGTGTCGCCCTTACTCACTGTGTGATAGTTGAGCCTGATACTGGGGGGTTGCTTCAGGGAACTGGTGGGAGCCATATGGCTACCACAGGAAACCAGAAGCAATAACAGGATACTGATGCCTAATATTTTTAACACCCCAAACAAAAAATGACCAGAAATGGGGGAATTGTTCCGCCAAAACAGGCCTTTAGAGCGTAGCAAAAGATGACATTCCATTATTCTCTTTTTACATCAGACCACGGCATTTATGGAAAAAGTGTCTAAAGAAAAGCTCCAAAAATTCCGGTGAACGCTTCATAAAACGCTGCCATACCGAGATTTTCCAGATCTTATTGCGGTGTGGCGCTAGATGTTCCCCGATGAGCCCCTCCCAAAAAGTCTATTGTGAGAACCAACACCATGGCCGCCAGGGCAGCTGTAATAGCCCCACCAAGTTGTGCCGAATCCCCTGTTTGAGTCACAAAATCTGCCGGAGTGGTATTTGTTAACAGCGGTGCCAACTTACTGGACGTTTCTGCCTCTCCGGGCATAGGCAGTTTCCAAGGCCAAATTATTTTCAAACTTCCCAGCAAGATTCCAGCAAGAAAAGCCAGTGTACGAGCGACAAACCTATGCATCAACCACGAAAGTAATCGACTAAATAACATCAACCCAATGGCTGCACCTGCGGCAAAACAAATTAAATTTGTTATCTGTAACTCATGAACGGCGGAAAGCACCTTGGGGTAAATCCCAATCATCAACAAAATAAAGGCGCCGGAAATACCCGGAAGTGCCATTGCACAAATAGCCAAAGCTCCAGATAAAAATAATGTCAGAGGCGTTGCCGGGATTTCTCCCGGACGTAGCTCACTGACTGTAACCGCCAAAGCTATGCCCAGGAACAAAAAAACTATAACTGAAGGGGACCACCGCGGAATATTTCGTATAACCGAAACAGTGGATGCCAGAACCAAACCAAAAAAGAAAGACCAGACAACAATCGGGTAATTCTCCAGCAGTCCACTTATTAATCGGGCAAGACTAAAAATACTAATCAGCACTCCCAAAAACAGGGACAACAGGAAACCACCGTTTATATATTTCCAGGTTGCTGCAACGCCCTCCTTCCTTAGGAGAGTGATGCAGTGTGGGCCTATTCGGCTGAGAGAGTCCAGTAACTCCTGGTAAATCCCCGTAATAAAGGCGATAGTTCCCCCAGAAACCCCGGGGACCACATCTGCAGCCCCCATCGCCATACCTCGTAACACCACCCCAGGATAGCGACCTCTGAGGGTTTCATATAACTTCATCGAACAACACCACTGAGCAGCGGTACAAAGCGAACCGCCTCCAATTTTTCCACATCAAATTGATCACTATCCTGGCGACGGGTCACCATCGTCAAATACTGATGCTCTGAACCAACAGGAATCACCAACACACCATCAGGTGCCAACTGTTGCTTCAGCTCATCGGGAACTACTACCGGTGCTGCCGCAGCCAGGATTGCATCATATGGACCTTTTTCTGGCCAACCAAAGCCGCCATTGCTAAGTTTGTATTCAACATTATGGTGACCCAGCTCTGTCAAACACTTACGTGCCTTCTCCAGCAATGGTTCGACACGCTCTACAGAATAAAGTTGTTCCACCAAACGAGAGAGAATCGCTGTTTGGTACCCGGAACCCGTCCCCACTTCCAAAACGCTGTGCAAAGACTTGGCTCGGCTCAAGAGTAGCTCTGTCATTCGCGCAACAATGTAAGGCTGAGAAATAGTCTGCCCGTAACCAATAGGCAGGGCCGTATCCTCATAGGCGCGAATGGCCAGAGCCTCATCCAGGAACAGGTGTCGCGGTGTTGATGCCATTACATTGAGGACTTCTTCATTACTGATGCCCTCTTCACGCAATCGCTGTATCAGACGATTGCGGGTACGCTGGGAAGTCATTCCCAAACCTTCGTGTCTCAAGCGGTCCATAAGCTGTTTGATTCCATCCCCTGTATCGCAGCCGTCGCTTCCATTACTGAATTTTATGTGCCCGAGTTCACATTGACCAGATTGGCGACTTCCCTCAGCAAGGCGGTTGCGAACGCGCCTGGTGGAAGAGCAAATTCAAGTTCCAGGTTATCGCCACACCACTGGTAGCGAAAAGCCTCCGGACGTAATACCAGCGGTCTTCGCTCCTGCTTTAGGCCACAATGTTCCAGCCAGTTGCACCAGGGTTGCCATTCTCCAAGAACCCTTTCCTCAAGCTCACCTGCAATACCTACAGTTGGGTTGCGTCCGCGCCCCCACAAGGGACCACTGGGAGTGGCCTCTGGCTCCCCATCAAGGCACTCGAACCAGCTTTTTGAATTAACCCTCTCCGCCAGAACCTGGTTGAACAACCAACTGCGCGCTGCCGACATGGCAAAGGCTTTCTCACTTTTGCGGCATCGACCTTCTTCTTCCACCAATTGGCGCGCCAGATCCAGGTTACCGCCAGAAACACCGAAGCGCTGTTCACCAAAATAATTCGGTATACCCTCCCTAACTTGCTCCAGAACCTTGTCTGCAGCTTGGCGATCTCCCCGAATATTGCGCAGGCGAATTTTGAATCGGTTACCGGCATGTTCGCCGCGACGTAGCTTGCGGGCACCGCGAAATGTCTGCAGTAAAGAAACCTCATCACCATTAATCTGCAACCAATCGGCCTCAGGTTTTTGTCCAAGCCACACGCTAAACCACTGGGTGGTAACTGCATGCCGATCTTTCAAACCAAAATAGCTGACATCCAGTTGACGTACGCCGGCGAGTTTGGCCAATTGTTTCGCAACCCAGGCAGTGTTGGCACCTCGCTTCCGGATGTGCAGGTATACGTGCTCGCCATCATCACAGGGTTCTGGAAAGGCCAACTCATCGACAACAAAATCTTCCGGCTCAGTACGGAAATCTGCGGAGATTTCTGCCCCTCCCAAAGCCCGGGGCCAATTTAGGTTCCAGGCCTCAGACATGGCTATTCTCTAGCAATACCACAGCCTGAGCAGCAATGCCCTCTCCACGCCCAGTGAAACCAAGCTTTTCAGTGGTTGTGGCTTTTACACTGATGCTCTCAACATCCACATCACAATCCCCGGCAATATTTTCTCGCATGGACTGGATATATGGTGCCATCTTGGGGGCCTGGGCTATCAGGGTGGTATCCACATTCACCAAACGATAACCCTTACTATTAACCAAGGACAGGACATGCCGCAGCAATGTGCGACTATCAGCACCCGCATAGCGTTTATCCGTATCAGGAAAGTGGTAACCAATATCTCCAAGGGCCAGAGCTCCAAGTAGAGCATCTGCTAGGGCGTGTAAAAGCACATCCCCATCTGAATGGGCCTTTAAGCCAAACGTATGGGGAATTTTTACCCCACCAAGCACAACATGATCGCCAGGGCAGAATGCATGTACATCAAAGCCCTGACCAATTCGAAAACTCACTATCGTTTATCCTCAGTGGGTGCATAACGCAGGCGGAGTATGGCCTCAGCTACCATGATGTCTGAAGGATGGGTCACTTTAATGTTATCGCCCTGCCCCTCAACAAGTTGCGGCGAGTGGCCAAAAGTCTCAAGTGCACTCGCCTCATCCGTCACCGCTTCACCTTGCTCCAGCGCGCGATTGAGACAGGAATACAACACTCCCAATGGGGCGCGCTGGGGTGTCTGTGCCAACCATATCTGTGTGCGGTCAAGAGTTTGCTCCACACAGGGCACACCACTCGATTCATGACCGCGCTTTACCGTATCACTGGCAGGTCTTGCCAGGAGAGCCATAGGGGAAACACTCTCATCCAGAAGTGCGCTAATGTCATCCAGGGTCACGCAGGGGCGTGCAGCATCGTGAACCAGCACAGGGGTATCAGCCAATTCCCGTTCAGAAAGAAACTCTAATGCAGCAAGAACAGAATCAGAACGCTCAGCACCACCGGTAACAGTGTGCACGAATGGATGCTCCGCCTCCCTCAAGTGCTGGAAGAGTTGATCATCACCAGAAAGGGCTACGACAATTCCAGCGAGCCCGGGCCAACTTAAAATATTACGTAAGGTTAGGGATAACAGGGGTTGCCCAAGCAAAGGCAGATATTGCTTTGGCCGATCCGCGCCCATGCGTTTGCCAATTCCCGCAGCGGGTACAATCACCCAATAATCTGTAATCACTTTTTACCCTCTTCCGAATCCAGGAAGATAAAAAGGGTTTCCCCCTCTTTTATGAGTCCCAGGTCATAGCGTGCTTTAGCCTCAACACCATCGGTGCCCACTTTGAGGCTCCTTACTTCCCTCAATAGCTGACGATTTTCCCGAGCGAGAGCAGCATTTTTTTCCTGTTGCTGGTCGAGTTGTCGTTTAAGACGGGTAACTTCGGCGAGACTGCCTCCACCAACCCAAAGTCGATATTGGGTGGTAAGCAGAATGATAGTGAGAATTGCCAGCAGCCATTTCATACGAGATTACGATATTTCGCTTGTTCGTATTATAGATATTGCAGAGGAAGTCCTCTGCAATATCTATGTGCGATTCAAATATTGATTATTTAAATTCAGCACGGCCACGGTAAGGAGCGGCACCGTTCAGCTCAGCTTCAATACGCAGCAGACGGTTGTACTTGGCTACGCGGTCGGAGCGACACAGGGAGCCGGTCTTGATTTGGCCAGCAGCAGTAGCAACAGCCAGGTCGGCGATGGTGGTATCTTCGGTTTCACCGGAACGGTGGGATATCACTGCGGTGTAGCCGGCATCTTTTGCCATTTTGATCGCGTCCAGAGTCTCAGATAGGGAGCCGATCTGGTTGAACTTGATCAGGATAGAGTTACCCACGCCTTTCTCGATACCTTCTTTCAGGATCTTGGTGTTGGTTACGAACAGATCGTCGCCTACCAGCTGTACTTTGTCACCAATTTTGTCGGTGAGCACTTTCCAGCCGTCCCAATCGCTTTCGTCCATACCGTCTTCAATAGACAGGATTGGGTAGTTTGCGGAAAGCTCGGCCAAGTAGCTGGCAAAACCTTCGCTATCGAATTGCTTACCTTCACCGGACAGGTCGTACTTGCCATCTTTGTAGAACTCGGAAGAAGCGCAGTCCAAAGCCAGGGTGATGTCATCGCCCAGGGTGTAACCGGCTTTTTCTACCGCTTCAGCAATGACTTTCAAAGCTGCTTCGTTGGAAGGCAGATTCGGAGCAAAGCCACCTTCATCGCCAACTGCCGTATTCAGGCTGTTGCTAGACAGTACTTTTTTCAGGGAGTGGAAGATCTCAGCACCTTGACGCAGGGCTTCGGCAAAAGACTCAGCTTTAACGGGCTGAACCATAAATTCCTGGATATCCACATTGTTATCAGCGTGCTCACCACCGTTGAGAATATTCATCATCGGCACCGGCATAGAGTATTGACCGGGGGTGCCGTTCACCTCAGCAATATGCTGATACAGTGGAATTTTCTTGGAGGCTGCAGCGGCCTTGGCTGCCGCCAGGGAAACAGCCAGGATAGCATTGGCACCCAGCTTGGCTTTGTTTTCAGTACCATCGGCATCGATCATCGCTTTATCCAGGGTGCGCTGATCAGTTGCGTCCATACCTTTGAGCAGATCGGCGATAGTGGTGTTGATATTTTCAACCGCCTTTAATACACCTTTGCCCAGGTAACGGCTCTTATCACCATCGCGTAATTCCAGAGCTTCACGAGAACCAGTAGAGGCACCAGAAGGAGCACAGGCGGAGCCAATGGAACCGTCTTCCAGGATTACATCGGCTTCAACGGTAGGGTTACCGCGAGAATCCATTACTTCAAAGGCTTTAACAGCGACAATCTTGCTCATTTACAATGGGCTCCGTATTGGTACTTACTGAAAATAGGTTTTCGTAAATCAGACGTTATGCACTTTTGCTACAGCACTAAAGCTAAATAGCAGAGGGGAAAGTGCCGCGCGCCCGATCAGGGCGCGCAAAAAACTCTCTTTTTTATTTCGTATCCAGCGGCTCAAAACCTTTGATCAGGTCATCTACCGCTTTCATCTGCGCCAGGAATGGCTCCAGCTTCTCTAATGGCAATGCACTGGGGCCATCACACAATGCTTTGTCTGGATTCGGATGTGCTTCCAGGAACAGGCCGGCAATCCCGATAGCCAAACCTGCGCGGCCCAGCTCAGTGACCTGTGCACGGCGACCACCGGAGGCTGCGCCGGAAGGATCGCGCATTTGCAGTGAGTGGGTAACATCAAAAATCAGCGGCGCACCGCCGGAGGCATTGATCATGGTGCTAAAGCCCAGCATATCGACAACCAGGTTGTCGTAGCCAAAGCAGGCACCGCGCTCACACAAAAGAATATTTTCGTTGCCGCACTCAGCAAATTTCTCCACCACATTTTTAACTTGCGGCGGGCTCATAAACTGGGGCTTTTTGACGTTGATCACTGCACCAGTCGCTGCCATAGCGGCGACCAGATCAGTCTGACGGGCCAGGAAGGCCGGCAGCTGGATAATATCCACGACTTCGGCAACCGGAGCAGCCTGGTGTACTTCGTGGACATCGGTAATCAAGGGGACCTTAAAGGTGTCTTTGATTTCCTGAAAAATCTTCAGGCCTTCTTCCATTCCCGGTCCGCGATAAGAGTTGATGGAAGAGCGATTGGCCTTGTCAAAAGACGCTTTAAAAACATAGGGAATACCCAGTTTTTCAGTGACTTTTACATAGTGCTCAGCCACCTGCATCGCCAGGTCGCGGGATTCCAGTACATTCATACCGCCAAACAGCACAAAAGGCTTATCGTTGGCGACCTGAATATTTCCGACTTCAATGGTTTTCACTGTCAGCTCCCTGTCATCTCACCCCCAGCCACAGGCGCCGGGGATGGAATTACTGATTAACCCTGGTTTTCACGCTGCTTCATTGCCGCGGCAACAAAGCTTTCGAACAGCGGATGGCCGTCGCGCGGGGTTGAAGTAAATTCCGGGTGGAACTGGCAAGCAACGAACCAGGGATGGTTCGGCAATTCAACCATTTCTACCAGGGTATCGTCTGCAGACCAGCCGCCAATTTTCAAACCGGCTTGCTGCAGGCGATCAACGTAGTTGTTGTTCACTTCGTAGCGGTGGCGGTGGCGCTCTACGATGACGTCTGCACCGTAGATATCGCGGGCCTTGGTGTCTTTAGCCAGGCGACATTCCTGGCCGCCCAGGCGCATGGTGCCGCCCAGATCGGACTGCTCATCGCGCTTCTCGATATTGCCTTCGCTATCGATCCACTCTGTGATCAGGCCGATAACAGGGTGCGGGGTTTTAGTATTGAATTCAGTACTGTTGGCACCTTCGAGGCCGAGCACATTGCGCGCGAACTCGATAACCACAGATTGTAAACCGAGGCAGATGCCCAGGTAAGGAATATTGTTTTCACGGGCGTAGCGAACAGATTCAAGCTTGCCCTCTAAACCGCGCTCACCAAATCCACCGGGAACCAGGATTGCATCGGCATCCTTGATCAGGTCAATACCGTTCTCGCCCTCAACGTCTTCAGCGTTGATAAAGTCGATATCCACTTTGCAGCGATGCTTGATACCCGCATGGGTCAGGGACTCGATCAGGGACTTATAGGCATCCAGCAACTCCATGTATTTGCCAACCATGGCAATTTTCACTTCGTGCTGTGGGTTCAGCTTGCCATCGACCACTTGGTCCCACTCGGACAGGTCTGGAGCCTGGCATTCCAGCTGCAGCTTTTCCACAACGATATCGTCGAGGCCGTAACTGTGCAGAAGACGCGGTACGCCATAGATGGTCTTGGCATCGGGCAGCGGTACAACAGCGCGCTCTTCAACATTGGTGAACAGTGCAATCTTGCGGCGGGAGTCCTCATCGATCTCGCGCTCGGAACGGCACAGCAGAATATCCGGCTGCAAGCCGATAGAACGCAACTCTTTAACAGAGTGCTGGGTCGGCTTGGTCTTGGTTTCACCAGCAGTGGCAAGAAAAGGCACATAGCTCAGGTGGATCAACAGGGCGCGGTTGGTGCCCATTTCCACACGCAGCTGACGCACGGACTCCAGGAACGGTTGGGATTCGATATCACCTACGGTGCCACCGATTTCAACAATAGCGACGTCGACATCGCGGCCACCTTCCACGACGCGGCGTTTGATCTCGTCGGTAATGTGGGGGATCACCTGTACGGTACCACCCAGGTAGTCACCACGGCGTTCTTTACGCAGTACGGTCTCGTACACACGGCCGGTGGTGAAGTTGTTACGCTTGGACATCCGGGTACGGATAAAGCGTTCATAGTGACCCAGGTCCAGGTCAGTCTCGGCACCATCCTCGGTGACATACACCTCACCGTGCTGGAAGGGGCTCATGGTACCTGGGTCTACGTTGATGTAAGGGTCCAGTTTTAGGATGGTAACCTTGAGGCCGCGGGCCTCGAGAATGGCGGCCAGAGAGGCGGAGGCGATACCTTTCCCCAACGAGGAAACCACGCCACCAGTTACAAAAATATAGCGCGTCATGCAAAACCTTGGTCAGTTGAGCGCTCGATGAATGTCGAGCTTACAGGGCTGGCCCGGGCGGATAATCCAGCTTCTCCCGGTGCCTTTGAGACGGGGCGCCAGAGTAGCAGAAAACCCCTTCCCACTCAATCGAAAAACCGCCAGCTTGGAGGCCGATCGGGGATATCGCTATTTACTTTACAGGAAAAGAGCCCGGCAACAGCCACCAACTCCTCTCCCCTGTATACCAGTGGCACCCTGTCGCGCAGCCAGGGTTCCAAGCCCCGCTCTTGCAGAATCTTTTTGAGAGTTTGGGAATGGGTACGATCTATTGGCAGTGCGCGTTCTCCACCGCTGCGATAGCGCACCAGGTAATCTGCCTGCGGCCACCCTGTCACCGGCTCCAATACCGCCCCTCCTGGCAGCGCAAGGCTGGAAATACCATCCCAAGCCAAAAGAGTATTCTTACAGGAAGATAGAGGAGCCAGCTTCGGGGTCAGGTAAAGCCGGTCTTGATATCGCCTCACTACCTGCCCCCCCAAATGCACAACCAACTGGGCGTCCTGTGCTGCACCACTCACTTGCGCCAGAGCCTCTTGCAGCGAGACAGATTCTGGTGGCATCCCCCCCTGGCGTTGAACCCAGTATCGCAACAGGTTCTTACGTCTCGCCATACTCAAGGCGGAAAATACTTTCAGGGACAGGCTTTCGCCTAAACGCTCTCGCTTTAGGTCACATGTATTCAGGTCAGCAAGTGCCAACTCCTGTAACAGCTCGACGGATTCCCTGAGGTTATCCACAGCCTGAGCAACCCTCTGCCTAACCGACCAGCGCTCACCAAGCGGAGCCATGATGCGATGACGTAAGAAATTGCGATCCAGGCCTTCATCACTGTTGCTTTCATCATCAATCCAACTGAGGTTATGCTCCCGGGCCCAATCCTCCAGTTCAGCCCGACCAACCTTAAGCAGAGGTCTAAGCAGGGATGCGCCACTCCCCAATGGGCGCCATTTGGCCATACCAGCAAGCCCGAGCACACCGGCACCTCGCAGTAAGCGAAGCAAGAAGGTCTCCGCCTGATCATCCCCATGATGACCGAGCAAAATTTGATCACCTGGGGACATGACATCGCCAAAGGCACGATAACGGGCCAGGCGTGCGTCCTGCTCAAGCCCACCACCCTTCTTATCTACTGCCACGCGAAGCGCTGTAAAAGGGATATTTAGCCCATTGGAAAATGCCTGACAATGGGCCTGCCAGCTGTCCGCGCTTTCACTAAGACCATGGTGTACATGCAAAGCCAGCACCGGAATCTCACATTTATGCAATACGTGAAGAAGCACAGTGGAGTCGAGGCCACCAGAGAACCCCACCCAAAGACGCCCCTGTGCGGGATAGCACTGCAGCGAAGCTTGGATAAGCTCTGGTAGCCGTTTTTGGTAAGTTGAAATTGTCACTGACAGGAGAGCCTGGAAGTAAAATCCGCAACAGTATACCTACCCGGGCAGAAAGTGAGGACCCACCATAACCGTTAAACCACTAACCCACCTCAACAGAAGCAAATTCCTTTACTGACTTCACCTTCATTAAGCCGACGATATTCCGTCGTCGCCACCCCCACCATTCCACTGGAAAAGGAGTTGAAGGTCACGGCCCCTATCAGCAATTCTAATTGTTGTGCTCCTCTTATCCGGCTTCGATTGCCAGCACCTTACAACCCACAGCGCGATCATATTGAATCGTCACATTCTGCCCGTTAGTGTAATACTGTATCTCGCAACCACCATAATTGGTTTAGAAACTCCAGCTGCTGCTATCGGTACTATTGAGCTCGTCGGCCGACACAAGACTCTTAAAGTCTACGGCAATTATTTCGATCCAATTGAAACTCCAACCTCCAAACTCTGCATAAACGCGTAAATTATAATTACCCGCCTCTATTTTGGCGGTGAAGTCGATAGTCAGCCATTTCTGCCAGCCAACGGCCGGTATTGGGGGTGACGGCTCGATCCAATACATTGCACACCGTTTAAATCAACAGATACTGTGGCACCTGAGGGACTGGAAACACGCATATGAACTTTGTAGTTTCCTGTGCTGGGTATTTGTAAATTTTTGTAGGCAAGCCACTCTCCCTGATCAATCCAGCCAACATTGAAGCCGTCGCCACGATCTTTAGTAATTTCTATATCTACGTGATCGTTTTTATAGGCACCCCCGCTGTTACCCGGTGTCCGATCACAAAATCAAGTGTAATCTTCTGCTTGGAATGTAATGATTTGAGTAGGAACGATTAACATACAAAAACAGAAGATTACCAACCTCCAACATAATCATGCTTTTATTTTTTATGAGCATTTACACTACATATTAAATTAATTCATGCAGGAATTGTGTTTTGCTCACAGGCCTGTTAGGCAGATTTCTTTAGCGTACCCCCTCCACAGAGCTTAAGATATTCGTAAACAGTTCGAACTGACGTTGTTATGCCATATTAGATATTGATTTAAGGAACCTCTGAATAAGCGCCGCAAGACCCGTAGGGAAAAATTCCTTGAAGAAATGGACACTTTAGTTCCACAGTCGCGCCTTGCGGAAAAGATCAAGGCGCAGATAAGAGCGAAGGTCGAGCACCCCTTTCGCTACATCAAGCGGGTATTGGGTTATGACAAGGTCCGCTATCGAGGACTGGTAAAAAATACTGAGCGGCTGTGCTTGTTCGCAGGCTTCACTTACTTACTAATAGGGAAAAAATACTTGGCTGCCTAGGGGGGGCGCCCGTGATTCGCCTATTGAGGACTTCTGGTGAAAAATCAGGGAGCTAGTACGCGAAAATTAAGCGTTTGCGCGTAAAAAAGTGAGTTTTATAAGTGATTCAGCTTAATTCTAGAAAAATGCTTCGTTAATCAGAGGTTCCTTAACTTTGTTATTCCTGCACCTCCCTTACCGGCTGGCAAGCTGGTCGGTGAACCGTAACGATCACCACCGGTAAAGCTCCTGCTCGATGCAGAAAAGTCGCCCACCAGTACTCCTCGTTTTCTCCCCTTGATCCGGGTTGATCAAACCTCCCCCCCTGGGAAAAGGCGCAATGTCTTGCCTCAGTCATATTCTCGTAAAGTTCCGTTTTTTTCGTGATACGGGTCTCATATTGCCTCCAATGGCGGCACTTTCATTCGAATTCTCTTTACCCCGTGGCAATTCATCCCTTTCTGCATTGCGACTCCCCATAAGCGATGATATTTTGACAGCGGTGTCATTTTGGCAATCGCATCACCTAACTGCCGATGGCCAACAATAAAAATAACTTGCTCAAGGTAAACCCTATGCAAACGCCTAAATTCCTGACCTGGTCGCAAACTCCATTGATATTTGCTTTAGTCAGTTCGACCGCACTCGCAGTCCCCGGTGTACCCGCCATTAACAATATGGAAACCCGCTTTGCCATTATTGAAGTTGACGACACAGCTACCGCCTACGAGCAGCTGGTGACCATCAAAGACCAGGCTGAAATACCTGTGTCCTGGTCCAAATTTTCAGGCGACGATGCCGACACTGCACAGTATCTGCTCGATGGACAAGTTGTATTCGAGCAGCCAGTAAATGGCGCCGGCAACCAGAGCGGAACTGCCACATTGCAGATCACTGAAGGAGGCCGATACGAACTGCAGGTCGCCCTATGTAACTTCTCCGGTTGCAGCAGTTCAGAAGTAACTGACATCGTCGTAGCTGATACTGACGGGAGCCACTTGGACCCAATCGTGCTCAATGATGGAGAGAATAACCAGCCTTACACTAATACCAGCGGATCTGTTGTGGGTGCTTACTTTGTAGAGTGGGGTGTGTACGGTCGAAAGTTCCCGGTTGACAAAATCCCAGCCTATAACCTCACCCATATCTTGTACGGCTTTATTCCTATTTGTGGCGGCGACGGCATCAACGACAGCCTCAAGGACATTGAAGGCAGCTTCCAGGCACTACAGCGCTCTTGTTCTGGGCGGGAAGATTTCAAAGTTGCTATTCACGACCCATTTGCGGCACTGCAGAAATCACAAGCAGGGCACAGCTGGTCCGATCCCTACAAGGGTAACTTCGGCCAGTTGATGGCGTTGAAGCAGGCCTATCCAGATATCAAGGTACTACCGTCGATCGGTGGATGGACCCTATCCGATCCATTCTACTTCTTTGATGATCCTGAACTTCGTACCCGCTTTGTGGATTCAGTAGAGGAGTTTCTGCGTACCTGGAAATTCTTTGACGGTGTGGACATTGATTGGGAGTACCCTGGTGGCCAGGGCGCGAACCCTAATCTTGGCGATCCCAATACCGATGGTGAAACTTACCGCTTACTGATGAAAGAACTGCGCGCAATGCTGGACCAGCTCGAGCAGGAAACCGGCCGTGAGTACGAGCTCACTTCTGCTATTGGTGCTGGGGCTGACAAGATCGAAGATGTCGATTACTCGAATGTCGAACAGTACATGGATTATCTGTTTTTGATGGCCTATGACTTCTACGGAGCCTGGAGTAACGAGACTCTTGGGCATCAGACGGCGATTTATGCTCCGAGCTGGAATCCGACAGATGACTACAATGCTCATTCCGGTATCCAGACATTGATCGGCGCAGGTGTACCACCGTCAAAGCTGGTGTTGGGTACTGCAATGTATGGTCGCGGTTGGACCGGGGTTACCGGTTGGACGGGTGCTGATCACCTGACAGGAACAGCGACCGGAGCGACTCCAGGCACCTGGGAAGCCGGCATTGTGGACTACCGTGATATTGCCGGGAAGATTGCCAGCGGTGAGTGGCAGGAGCACTACGACAGTACTGCTCAGGGCGCCTATATCTTCAAGGCTGATACCGGTGACCTGATTACCTATGACAATGTCACCTCCGTCATGCAAAAAGGTACTTACGCACGAAGCAATGGTCTCGCAGGTTTGTTTGCCTGGGAAATTGATGCAGACAACGGTGACATACTCAATGCCATGCATGAGAGCCTGGGCCACGATGATGGCATGGCCAATCGAGCACCGTCAGCCAATGCGGGAGTTGATCAGTCTGTGGTGAGCGGTACTTCAGTGACTTTGAATGGTAGTGCTTCCAGTGATCCAGATGGTGATGTTTTGACCTACTCCTGGACTCAGATCGGTACCCCCACAGTACCCCTACAGGGTACGGATAGTGCTTCTCCAGAGTTTACCGCTCCGCAGGTTACTATGGAGACGCAGTTGGAATTTGAACTCACTGTGAGCGATGGTGAGTTATCGAATACCGATAATGTCTTAGTGACTCTGCTACCAGAGGGAGATAATGCGCCCCCCGTCGTTTCCGTCCCAGGCAGTGTCTCTGTTGCTGAAGGAGGGAGTGTCAGTGTTACTGCCAATGCTAGTGACCCCAATGGCGATACGCTTACTTACAACTGGAATGCACCGGGTCTTACTGTAGCCAATGGCGATAGTGCCAGTGCTACCTTCACTGCACCCCAGGTTCAAGCGAATACTGCTTTCACCGCGACAGTGACCGTCAGCGATGGCTTCACCAGTGTCTCTGCCGCAGTGCAGGTGAATGTGACCGATACAGGGGATAGCTGCAACCAGTCCGACCCCAACGCAGATAATTACCCTGCCTGGCAAATGGGGGGCACTTACCTGGGCGGTGACCAGGTAAGCCATCAGAATCTCGTTTGGCAGGCCAAGTACTGGACCCAGATGGAGCCGGGGATAACTGCAGCTGACTGGATACTGGTCAGTGAAGTCGAAATGCCATGGAATGCAACGACCAGTTACAACGGTGGGGACGAAGTAAATCACGGCGATGCCCGTTACCGTGCCAAGTGGTGGACCCAGGGTGACGAACCTGGTGCTTCCACAGTTTGGGAGGAAATTGGTCCTGCAACCTGCAATTGATCACTCTCACAGGGTGGTAACCCGATGTTCCTGGGGCGCTAACGCGCCCCTGACTTAGGGACTTACTGATACTCCTTGTAGCTGGAGAATATGAAAAAGCTTTCCTGAAAGCCTTGACGGCATTTAGGAGGTTAATGGGCTAGCAGGAAAAGTTGTCAAGGATGGTTGTTTACTCTGGGGATCGGCTCCCCAAGGTTACTTTGACAAATTTAATTGTTGATTCAATTTCGTAAAGTGCATCTTCCATGGTTGAACCACTGAGGTTATAAAACTCCTCGACAGATTATGGAAGACAATGCGAGTGCTACAGCGGCCTAGAGGGTGATGCACCTCAGAGTTGAATGCGGGCTTTCAAAATCTCTAAAGGGAATCAAGCTTTTATTTGTAGTAGTTCAGATTTGGCCTGAACCAGTCCATTTTATTGAACCTACTTGACCCCCTCAAATATCTCGCTATTAACTTTTACACTGAACAGTTGCAGTTTTTGCCGCTTCTGGAATCAATTTCACATTGGCCACCGCAATTTCCATAGCGCCTTCACTTTCCAAGCGGAAAACACTGAAAATTTTTCCAAAGTCAGCGCCCGCATTAGCAAAACACCGCAGGTCCACAGAGATACGAGTCCAGTCTTTCAGAGGCATGGTTTTCAAGGCAGAATGTAAAGGTACCTTGGCAATACAGCCCTCACCACAAGTCATCCCGGCAAATACCGGCTTTTCCACCTCCCGGTCAACCCGGATATTTAGGCTAAGAGCAGATTTTTCCTCCAGGTAAATATTCAGGTTCTGCATATATTCTGCAGACAACTCTACGGCTCCAGGACGTAAACCTTTCCACTTGATCAGACGGGCATCCTCCTGAGAGGACATATCAATTGAGGTAACAACGACATTTTCATCATCGTCACTAGCTGTGTAATTACCCGTGACTGGAACTGTCTTGGAATCCCTTTCAACGATATTCAATACCCAGGGAGCCCTGGGACGGGAAACCATTAACCAGGCATCTTCAAGGACTCCCCCAGCAAAATTTTCACTGACTTCAGGCAATTCATTACTCACCAGAGACTCCTCTTTAGCTGTTAAACCATAACCCAACGAGAAAAGTGGCTCATAGTGTTCCTGGTAAGGATTGAGAACGGCTTGGTTAATATACACAGGCCAGCTAAAAGGTAGTTTGCCAGTAAAGTCATAGCGCACCTCACCATTTTCTCCCCTGAACAATACATCTGCTACACCCGCGCCCTCTGAGCCCGGCAACCACGCCGCTACAAAGGCATCTGACGCATTTAGCTCCTTATTCACCCATAGTGGACGTCCAGACAAGAAAACACTGACTATCGACACTTCTTGCTCACGAAGTTTTTTCAGTAGTACCAAATCTTTTTTACCGCCGCGCTGGTATTCAATATTGGTGATATCTCCGTGCCACTCTGCATAGGGATCCTCACCATAAACGACGATCGCTACTCCAGGTGGCTTGCCATTTGCAAAGGTATCAGCCCCGAAAGATCCATCCACACTCAGGATAGCTTCACCACCAGCCGTTTTTACTGCCAAAGCAATCCCTTCATAAATCGAGGTTGCACCGGGAAAATCAGCTCGGGTATTTCCAGTTCCCTGCCAGGAGATAGTCCAACCACCACTTTGCTTGGAAAGGTTGTCCGCCCCGTCTCCCACCACGAGCACATTCTGGTTGGCAGCCAACGGCAGTAGCTGTTCATTGTTTTTTAACAACACCAGAGATTTGCGCACCGCCTCCCGGGCAATCGCGCGATGCTCATTATTTCCTAAAATGCCACCTTTACCAGCCAACGGCATGTTACGCTCAAATAGGCCTGCGCGAAGCTTCACTCGCAAGATACGACGCACCGCATCTTCTAGACGCTCAGGCTGAATTTCACCGCTCTTGGCTTGAGTAAGCGTATTCTTGTAGAGCGCTTTCCAGTCTGCCGGAACCATAAACATATCCAGACCGGCATTAATTGCTGCGGCACAGCTCTCCAAGGTACAACCTGGCACAAAGCTGTGGCCATTCCAGTCGCCTACAACAAAGCCATCAAAGCCCAAACGCCCTTTCAGGACATCTGTCAGCAGATACTTGTGGCCATGCAACTTCTCACCATTCCAACTGTTAAAAGAAGCCATCACAGTCTGCACACCCGCGGGGAGCGCCGTCAGGTAACCAGCCGCGTGCACCTCAGCCAGTTCACGCTCGGGTACCGCATTATCACCCCGGTCTATTCCTCGGGTAGTACCACCATCACCGACAAAGTGCTTGGCAGTGGCTACCAGGTTCTCACCGCGCAAAAAACCCACGCTGCTTTTTATTCCTTGTAGCCCATTAACCATAGCTTTCGCATAATCGGCAACTAGCACAGGATCTTCAGAGTAGCTTTCGTAAGTTCGTCCCCAGCGATCATCGCGAACAACTGCAACTGTTGGTGCAAAGGTCCAGTCAATTCCAGTAACAGCGACCTCGCGAGCTGTCGCACGACCGATACGCTCGATCAAATCTGGATCCCGGGCAGCACCTAAGCCAATATTGTGAGGAAACAGGGTAGCGCCAATTACATTATTGTGACCGTGAACCGCATCGGAACCCCAAATCAGAGGAATAGCGACACCGCCATCGGAGGTGTCCATAGACGCCTCAAAGAAAGCATCCGAGAGTGCCAGCCAATCCTGGGGAGTAGCAAACTTGTCATTGTTCGGGAAAGCACCGCCACCATTGAGTACCGAGCCCAAGTGATAGTTCTTCACATCTTCTGGGGTTACATGGCGAATTTCCGCCTGAATTAACTGGCCTACTTTTTCCTCCAGAGACATGCGAGACATTATTTCATTAATACGCGCTTCCAGTTTTTCATCACGTATGAACGCTGGTGCAAGTACAGGCCAGTTCTCGAGATTGCCACCGCCATCACTTACCAGGGATTCACCTTTTCTTGCCTGGCTCTCATTATTCTGCTGTTGGCAACCAGCAAATACTGACGCACAGAGCACAATACCCAGTGAAAAATTTTTACTAAATTTCACAGATAACTCCCAAGTTTTTCCTATCTTGTTAACCAGCTACTATTTTCCAGCTACCCACTGGTATTGCGGGCTTCAAGCTCAATTTTAGAAAATTGGAAACAGGCTAATTTTATTACTTTTATAAATTTATCGGCTCTGGATAATTACAGAATGTCCAAAATACAAACAGGTAAATATCTGACAACTTTTAACAACCCACTCTAACCAGAAACCGCCTGAAAAGGATGAATTCAACCAAAGTGCAATACTTGACCTGAAGCGCCAATAGAAATCCGATGGACTGGTTCAAAATACGGACAAAGTGGAAATATAGACATACCCTATTCCACTGCCGCGCCGCGTAAAGTTGGAGAAAAAGCACCGTAGTAAACGATGTAGCAATAGCACAACATCGGCACTAAAAATGAAAGTTGAATACCAGCATTATCAGCCAGAACACCCTGCATAAGCGGAATCATCGCTCCTCCGACAATGGCCATACACAACACACCACTGCCCTGGCTGGTATGCCTACCTAAACCACGAAGAGCGAGGCTAAAAATGGTTGGAAACATAATGGAGTTACACAGACCTACAGCAACAATCGCCCAAACTGCCACCAGCCCGGAGAAAAGCATTGCCGCTACAATCAGAACAACCGACCCTAACCCACAGACTGCAAGCATTTTGTTCGCGGGTATATATCGCAATAACAAAGCGCCGGCAAAACGACCTAACATGGCACCTCCCCAGTAATAGGAGACAAAGTGTGCAGCCTCTAAGGGACGCATTTCCGCAACTGAGGGCTCGCCAAAAAAACTGACCAGGAAACTGCCTATAGCCACCTCAGCTCCAACATAGGCAAAAATCGCCACCGCACCCAACGTCAATCTCGGAAAGCGCCATATAGAGAAAACATCACTTTTATTAGCCTCAGCCCCGGGAGCTAATTGATGCCCTGGAATAACGGGCAGGCGTATCCAGGAAAAGAAAGCCACAAGCAGCAACAAGATAACTGCCAGCCAAAAATATGGCTTCTCTACCAGGGCTGCCTCCCGCGCACGGAAGTCAGACAGAGTAACCGCTGTATCCGGATCAGAAGTGATGGAAAAAGCGGTAAAAAAAACAGCTCCGCCAACTATAGGTGCCAACGTGGTACCCAAAGAGTTGAATGCCTGGGTAAGGTTTAATCGACTGGGTGCCGTGCTACTGTGTCCGAGGGCAATAACATAGGGATTTGCCGACACCTGAAGTACTGTAATGCCTGAAGCCAGCACAAATAATCCCAGCAGGAAAACTTCATAGATCTGGAGGCGCGCAGCAGGAATAAATATCAGGCAACCCGCGCAAGCTACTAACAAGCCCAGTACTAACCCTAACTGGTAACCTACTCGCCGTAATAGTAGGCCTGCTGGAACGGATACCAGGAAATAGGCAGCAAAAAAATAAAATTGAACCAGTACTGCGCGGGTATAGCTCAGCTCAAAAACATTTTTGAAGTGGGGCACCAGTACATCATTTAGACCAGTGATAAAGCCCCAAAGTAAAAACAGTGAAGTCAAGGCGGCCAAATTGAAAGGACCTGGAGCCACGGCAGATTGTTCCGAAGCACCAATACCATTTACAGCCATATCGTTCGAGGGAAGCCTCGACCCGGGCAACATCTGGCTCATTAGAAACCAATCCCCAAATCTCTTCTTTATATATCGGCAATGAAACTGTTTATCCTAAACCCTTTTTAGTCGCTTAAGGATAAACAAGGAAAATTAATGCAGCAGAATGGCCTATTCCAGTCATCGACTTTCTTCTTTTGTCCTTGATTCCAATCTAAAATATCGCATCACCATTAAAAATGGTTAACGGGCTTAGGGTATTAACCAGTAAAAATATCATTCAACACGTATATTTGCCTTATGGACCCAGATTGCCGAAAGTTACTTGACTAATCACCCCAAAAAGCGACAAGTAGGACCAATTAAAAGGTAAGCCGGAAAGCTGGCGCTCACCAGCTATGGCGGGGCCCGCCAAGCCAAGGTAGTATCTATTGGATAATAATAAGCGCAATAATCAGCGCCTATCCCGTCATTTTCACAATACTAAATAAACGGGACATCATGCAGTACTCCCCCCGTCAAACTATAGAACTTAACGCTGATGTTCAGTCGACTCGCTGGTTTTGGAAGTTACAGTTGGTCAGCTGGGCCGGCATCCTGCTGGTTACATTTCTCTCACTCACACTATGGCACTCCCCTTCTGAATGGCCGAAATTTGAACCAGCAAACACCGTGTTCCAATGCGCAGTTGCTTTTGTATTGTCGCTATTTCTCAGGCCCATTTTTGATATAGCTTGGGACTCGGAGCTCGCGGTACGAACCGTCATCTACCTGCTCGCTGTAGCAGTAATTTCAGGCATATGGACACTGGTACGAATGGAGGCTTATATCCGACTGAGCGGTGAGCATTCTATCTGGTCCGAATTCGGGGGTTGGTATTACGCCTCACTCTTTGTGTTTTTATTCTGGAGCGCCCTGTACTGTGGAGTGAAATACTATATGCTCCTGCAGGATGAGCACAGGAAAATGCTTGATGTAGCTGCAGTCAACGAACGCGAGCAGCTGCGTAGACTCCGGGCGGAAGCTATTGCCAACGAAGCCCAACTGACGATGCTACGTTATCAATTGAACCCTCACTTCCTTTTTAACACCCTGAACTCCATTAATGCCTTAATTCGCTTTCAGCAAGCCGACGAAGCCCGGGAGATGGTAATCCGGCTAAGCGACTTCCTGCGCCTATCCCTAAAAGAAGGGCCAATGCAAAAAGTAGAATTAGAAAGGGAAATTGAAGCCGTTCTACTCTACCTGGAAATTGAGAAGACCCGGTTTGTCGATCGGCTCAGTGTAGATATCGCTATTGATGAAGAAGTCCGCAAAGCCCGGGTTCCCAGTATGCTACTGCAGCCTTTGGTCGAAAACTCAGTTAAATACGCTATTGCCCCCAATGAAAAAGGTGGAACTATAGCAATTCGCGCCCACCGGTCGGGTAACCGCCTAGTACTGAAAGTCAATGATTCAGGCTGCTCGAATGATTCTCCAGAGCAGCAGAACGGCCACACAACCTCTACCGGCGTTGGATTAAAGAACGTGCGCGAGAGACTCTCCAGCCTCTATCCACAAGACTTCCAAATAAAGCAGTTCCAAAAGACCGGTTGCGGGATGATGGTGCATATTGATATCCCGCTGGAAATTTCCACCTCCCCCATAAACCAGACACAGGGAGAAGCCCTATGAATAATTACACCGTCGTGCTAGTGGATGATGAACCCCTGGCCCTCCGGCTGTTAAAAAGCATGCTTGAGGAGTTTTCCGATATAAAAATTGTTGCCTGCTGCCGAAATGGCAGAGAAGCGCTGCAAGCAGTATCCGATCACACTCCCGACTTGCTGGTGCTGGATGTGCAAATGCCGGGAATGAATGGCTTCGATGTAGTTTATAACCTGCAGGGAGACATTATGCCCCAAATTATATTCGCCACTGCTTTTGATCAATACGCTCTCAAAGCCTTCGAAGTCCACGCAGTAGATTATATACTCAAGCCGTTAGATGGTAAGCGTCTCCGCACAGCCCTGGAACGGGCTCGGCAACGTCTACAACTGGTGAATACCTCTACTAAACATAGCCATCAGACAGAGAAAAACCGGCTGATGCGCTCCATTGACGATACTGTAAACCAGGGTAACGCCCACAGAGGGGCTACTCTGCCTCAAAACGCTTCCAACCGGTTGGCCATCAAAGACCGCGGTAGTATCACTATGGTGAGCCAGCAGGATATTGAGTGGATTGATGCCGCCGGGGATTATATGTGCGTACATGTAAAAGGAGAGACACATGTTATGCGTAGCACTATTAAAGACTTACAGAAAAAATTGTGTCCTAAGAACTTCAAACGTATTCACCGCTCCACACTGGTAAACCTTAACTTTATTGAGCACATTAAGGTTCTTACCAAAGGAGAATATTTTCTCACCTTGACCAGTGGCGCGAAAGTAAAGGTTAGCAGAAACTATCGCTTGCCAATCAAAGAGTTCCTGGAGTCCAATCGGCACAAAAATTTAGCCGCCCCCCAAGCTTCCTAGTATTCTTTTGACAAAAGATAATTCGAGTCCGAGAAATACCGACAGGGATTAGCTGGTATTTCTATCTGTTAATAAAATCGAAATATCTTTACGACAAATAATTTCTTTTTCACATATAGTCAACTTTCCAGCACTTCCGATTACACGCACCTATAAAACGAATCATTCGAAAAACTTACATTCCAGGTGTCAATGTTAACTGCCATATAAGGATTATCAAATTCATATGGGTTTCCCTTACTACAGTAAGCTAGCACTCTCTAGTACTTGGTAAGCAGCATAGGGGCCGGAAATATTCTAAAAATAGCCCCTCTCTTACTTGAGAGGGGCTATTTTTATTAGAGTGATTGCAAGAACATAATTAACGCATTCTTCTCATCCGCCGACATTCGCTCATAAGCTTGTCTCGAATTATTCCCCTCTCCCCCGTGCCACAAAATTGCCTCGTCAAGGGTGCGGGCACGACCATCATGAAGATAACTCTCATCTCCACTAACATCGACTCCCAGCCCAATCCCCCAAAGTGGAGGGGTTCGCCACTCAGAACCTGAAGCTACCCCCTCCGGAAGATTATCTGCTAACTCTGGACCCATATCATGGAGCAATAAATCCGTATAAGGGTGAATTATTTGGTTACGAAGTTCCGCCTTTGGATGATAAGCGCTGGTAACCACGGTAGGCGTATGGCAACTGCTACAGCCAGCATTAGTAAACAACTCTTCACCTTTCAGCACAGTATTGTTGTTCAGGTTTCGGCGTGCACTAACGCCCAATAGTGATACATAGTCGACTAAGTCACTAAGATTCTGTTCATTTAATTCACTACCAACAGCGCCACAGCCTGATTGGGCGCTACCGCAATCAGGTAGCGGAAATATCGAAGTCATTACTCCCATATCGGTATTGAGAGCTGCGGCAACTTGCGAAGCAACACTGGCTTGAGCCGCTTTCCAGCCAAAACGACCAATTCGCTGCTCCCCACTCTGCGGGTCACTGACAACCTGCAAACGACCACTAATACCATCGCCATTACTATCGTCTGGATCCGCTTGGGCCACGATAGCGCTTTCAGGAATTGCTTCCAATAGACCCATGCCTACTAATTGTGGAGCAATACGGACGGAATAATACGCAGGGCTATTTCCACTAAACTTGTAGACTGGGCGGCGTAAGCCGTTATTTTCCACCCACGCGGTGAGAGTAACTGTGGCCTCCGGGCTACCATTGATATTTTTAGGCTGTAATACATGACCTAAAAGTGGATCCGCTTCTCCGCTAACAGAACCCACTTTGACTACATACTGGGATAGATCAGAGCCGGTAGTTGCAGATGGGGCCCGGCCATTTTTTTCATGACAGCTAACGCAGGATCGGTTTATATATTGAGGGCCTAATTTATTGGCAACCTCAATAAGCCCAGGATTTTCACTACTCTCATTGTGGGATCCATCACCAAAATCGCTGTGATGAATTCGACGACCCCGCACAAAGATTTGACCGTTTTGCGGAGCAAGATTCGAAGCCATTTGCATAAAATGGTTATCTGCTTCACCTGAATATTGATAGGGGAGAGTAGTGCCCCCTCCCAACCACCCCTTAGTAGGGATAGGATAGGAATCCTCTCGTTCTGTGGCGGGGTCACCAAAGGTGCCCTTTGCTTCCCAAGGCACCAACCCTCCTTGTCCCACAATATAAAGCACGGTAGATCCATAATAATTGGCCCGGCCATTGGGTGGATTAAGTAAAAACTGACTCACCTCCATTTCCATACGATCGCCAGCTTGAAGGGGGCGACCTTCTTTACTGTTAAAATGGATCGTTGTGCTATACCGGGTTACATCCTCAGGATCGCGGTCTAAAAAGACATTGTGGTAGTACTCAGCAACGGTATTGATTCCCCGATAAAAAGCGCGGAACTCGGGTTGGCCCAACTCCCACTCTGTGATCACGTTGATGGTAATATCATTACCACCCTTTGCAACCCGGTCGATAATCTCAACTTGCGCTGTGCGGTGCTCCCAATAAAAAGTAAGGTAATGGTCATAAGCCTGGAATTGATCTTCCCTGGCATGTCTATCCCGGGCTCTATCAGCAAAACGAGTAATGATCGCATCTCCCGTTTCGATAACCGTATCAGGTTCAAGGGGGGTATCACCGTTAAACAGGGGAACAATGTCACTGCGATCAAACAACTCTGCAAGCCACCAAGTTCCACCTACACCATGACCATTTTGATCACCCTGTTGGGAATCACCAGAAAAGAAATATAAAGGACGGCCATTGTAAGCAGCCTGTTGACTACCATCATCACGTACAATAACGTCTAGGCCAGAAATACCTGAAGCTGCCGCATCATTTACTAACAATGGAGGCCAGCTATCAGAGCACTCAATACTACAATTACTATTTGGTGACCCTAAATCGCCATCAAAAAAGTAGAGCGCATAGCCGGGAAATTCACTGCCTCTACCCCCAACCAGGAAGCCATTCATTATGCTGACTTCAGCTACATCAACCGCCAGCGGACAGCCGTGGATATCTACAGATGTTTCCTGTGGCGTATTAGGGCAGAGATCGACACTATCAACTACGCCGTCACCGTCACCGTCACCGTCACCGTCACCGTCACCGTTGTGAGTATAAATTGCCCACTCAGTAACTTTGGCACAATTACAATCTACATCCCAGTAGGTGAAACGATAGCGGACAACATCACCATTTGAGAGGCCGGTAATATCAAATTTATTTATGCCTCCCGCCTGGGTCATACGGTGATTTAATTGACCAGCGCCATTGAGTGTATAGTGCACATCGGCCCAGCCCTGGCCATTTACAAAAAACCGCGCACTGTTGACATCTTGGGCTTGTATACCTGTATCACTATTTTGCCCATCAGTTTCATCGCCATCGCCATCGCCATGAACATAATCTCGTAAATCACTATCGATAGCACAGTTACACTCTTGATCAAAGTAGGTGAAGCTGTACCTCACCGTGGCACCCAGATGTAAATCATCCAGAAAGAGTGTTTGGCGGTTACCGGATTGTTGCATCCGTACATTTTGTTGCACACCACCATTTACTTGGTAATGCACATCGGCCCAGCTACCGACATTAACAAAAAATTCAGCTGAGCCCTCATCTGTAAATTGAATACCGCCAATTCCATTTTGTATCGCCTGCAAACCCACGGCATGGTTAGCAGCGAGAAAAAACACAGCACAAAAAATGACACCCACCTTAACCGGCTTGCGCAATTGGTTTAAGTACTTGAAAAACAGTTTGGTTGAAAGGTATTGCACTCTAGCCTTCCGAGCATCATAGATATTCATAATTATCTTTCCTTCCCGGTTAATTACTCTTGACTTACTCTTATATTGGAACTTCAACCTACGAAAAATCAAAAAACAGGAAATTTTTCACAAAGCTCTCACGAAAGAAAGCGGCCACACGGAACCAAAATATTTATCCAGAAGCTTCACTCAAAAATTTAATCCAGCTTAGTGTCAAGGTAGGCACAAGAGTTCAATAAAAAATCAATGTCGCATAAAGATAAATCCCACCAATCAATGCATGCGGATAGACATCATTAAACCTACCTTATCAAGGAGCTTAAGCTCGCTTATCTAAATCAACCCTAAGCCTAATATTTTTCTTAGGAACAGAAAAAAGCCGACATAAAATGCCGGCAAAACGAGCTCAGTTGAGAGTATAAAAACAACTTAAGCGCACTTATTTGGCTGGTGTCCGATCACACCGTAGTAAAGGATATACAGATAACAAAAAATCGGTAGGACAAACGCAAGCTGCACACCCACTTGATCGGCAAGTACTCCTTGCAACAATGGCACAACAGCCCCGCCAACTATCGCCTGACATAAAATACCAGACCCTTGACTGGTAGCCGTGCCCAGTTTCGCCAGGGCCAGGCTAAATATTGTCGGGAACATAATGGAGTTACACAAACCAACCGCCAACACAGCATACATTGCGAGATGCCCACTGCCGGTAATCGTGATCATTAGAAGTAAACAAGAGCCAATAGAACAGATAGCCAGCACTTTTCCGGCAGATATATAGTGCATTACCAGCGCACCAGCAAAACGTCCCACCATTGCACCGCCCCAATAAAGGGAAATATAAAATGCGGCTTCGGACTCTTCCAACCCGGCAATAGAGTCCTCCGCTATAAAATTCACCAGAAAGCTACCAATGGATACCTCTGCACCCACGTAAAGAAATATGGCTACAGCACCAAGTACCAAGTGGCGATGGTTCCAAGCCGACCCGGTAATCTCTTCAGGTTCGGGCAGCCTGTTGGCACTGACGATATTAGGTAGTTTCAGGTATCCAAATACAATTGCCAACAATGCCAGGGCCACGGCCAATATCAAATAGGGGATTTCTACGGAAGTGGCGCCGACGGCACCAGCAGCAACACCTGCAGCGGGAAGAATTAACAGCGCCCCAAATTGTGGAGCCACAGTTGTTCCCAAAGAATTAAATGCCTGGGTCATTGTTAAACGACTGGCAGCAGTACTCTCTTTACCTAGCACAGCGACATAAGGGTTTGCCGACACCTGCAAAATGGTAATACCAGAGGCCAAAATAAAAAGCGCCCCCAGAAATAGCGCATAGGTTTCCATACGCCCAGCGGGAATAAATATTAGACATCCAATTACCGAAACAGCTAACCCAGTTACTATCCCTTTTTGGTAACCGATACGAGAAAGTAAAAAACCAGCAGGTAAGGAAACCAGGAAATAGGCCCCAAAGAAACAGAACTGCACTAACATTGCCTGGGTATAACTCAGACTAAATATTTCTTTGAGGTAGGGAATCAGAATATCATTCAAACAGGTAATAAACCCCCACAAAAAAAACAGGGAGGTTAAAGCCACCAACGCAAAACTATTTCCAGGTTTTTCACCAGCTTGCAACTGCTCGGTATCCGTTGCTGTATTACTCTGCAAAATTGCCATAATTATTGTTCCACAGACCTCAGCAATATCGCCCACCCATAGCTGGAGATCATTGCCAATCAAACCACTCATTATTCTTCCAGCTTTCTAACATGGAGCTACATCAACTCCGCAGGTCTTTTCGATAAGGGGGGTTAAAACAGGGGCAATGTGGACACGCAGGTAACTATTCCGCTAGCCATACCCAGCTGCTTAAGAAAAGCGCTCAAAAGCAATTGAAACCAGCAAGTTAAGGAGCAGATCGTTTGGAGGAAGACAAAACCAGCGGCTTAATGTCTTGGGAAACAGTCAAAAGACAACGCCCAGTTGCAAGCTGAGAAGCTAGCTAAGGGTCATTAACTGAGGAAAAAAAGAAGGGGAAGGTCTGTAGCCGGCCCTCGATTCTCCAGTAAGACGCCGGCCACAAAACTCTTTTCTTAAGGGGTTAGGAAACGATATTACCGTAGCTCATCAGGCGCTGATAACGTTTCTCCAACAATTCATCAATTGGAATACTGCTCAGCTGATCCAGCTGTTCACCGAGACGCTCTCTCAGACTCAAAGCCATGGCATCGGGGTCGCGGTGTGCACCACCGAGGGGCTCGGGAATTGTTTCATCTACGATACCCAGCTCTTCCAGCACACTGGAGGTCACCCCCATAGCCTCAGCAGCTAACGGGGCTTTTTCCACCGTTTTCCAGATAATATTGGCGCAGCCCTCCGGGGAGATCACAAAGTAAGTGGAGTATTGCAGCATATTGAGCTGGTCTCCCACGCCAATAGCCAATGCACCACCTGAAGAGCCTTCACCAATCACGGTACAAATAATCGGCGTGCGCAAACGGGACATCACAGCTAAATTCTGGGCGATGGCTTCACTAATACCGCGCTCTTCACTATCAATACCGGGGTAAGCTCCCGGGGTATCAATCAGGGTGAGCACCGGCATTTTGAAGCGCTCGGCCATTTCCATGATACGCAGAGCCTTGCGGTAACCCTCTGGTTTCGGCATACCAAAATTGCGCGCAACTTTTTCATTGACGGAGCGGCCTTTCTCTTCCCCAATCACCGCCACCGGTTTGCCGTTTAGGCGGGCGATACCGGCAATAATTGCCTTATCGTCGCCAAAGTGGCGATCGCCATGCAGCTCATCCCAGTCGGTAAATAAGCGTTCTATATAGTCCTTGGAATAGGGACGCTGTGGGTGACGCGCTACCTGCACAACCTGCCAGGGGGTGAGCTCAGAGTAGATAGACTCAGTCAGGTTTCTGCTTTTTTCCCTCAGCCGGGTAACCTCTTCGGCAATATTCAGTTCGTTGTCGTCACCGACCAGCTGCAACTCTTTAATTTTGCTTTCCAGCTCTGCAATTGGCTGCTCAAACTCGAGAAAGTTGAAATTCATGAAATCTGCGCCTTTAACTCTTTCCAACGCCACCGGGCATTCACAGCGGCATAGCTTAACTGTACAGAACCGACCAGTCGAGTCCGGTGGACTTTAACGCCTTTCAGCGTATTGAAGCGCCACCTGCTCTCTTCCCAACAACTCTCGCAGGGACTGAACCATCTGGTCATTCGGCTCAACATTCCACTCGGGTGGAAGGCGGTAGAGACCTCGCGCATCGTGACGCACGACTTCCAGGCTGACCCTGCATTTACCACCGGTATAAGGCTGCAAGCAGGAGGCCAATCGTTTTGCCAAACCCGGCGTCGCAGTGCCACTGACAACCTGTAAACGCAAACCACTCACGCTGCTCTGGCGCAATTCATCCAGAGTTGACACTCCATTGACCGTCATTTTCAGACCGCCACTGTAATCATCATTCGCCACAGGCCCGTCCAACACCAGCAGCGCATCCTTGGCTAACTTTTCCCGATGCTCACCAAAAGCCTCGCTGAACATAGCCGCCTCAATACGACCACTGCGGTCGTCCAGGGTGACAATTGCCATGGAGTCGCCACGCTTGGTCTTCATCACTCGCAAAGCGACAACCAACCCCGCCACTTTTTGCGATTCGCGCCCCGGCTTCAGGTCGGCAATGCGCGCCTTAACCAAGTGCTGCAGCTCATCAGCGTACTCATCAATAGGGTGGCCCGTCAGGTAAAGTCCCAGAGTATTTTTTTCACCCTCCAGGCGCTCACGAATACTCCAGCAACGGGTGCGACGAAAATCTTCGTAAACATCACCATCGGATGCCTGGGGTACCACTTCACCAAAAAGGTCCATCATGCCTGCATTGGCATTGGCCTTTTGCTGTTCAGCAGCCTTCACTGCCTCGTCCAGGGCGTTAAACAGCACCGCACGAGAATAATCCAGACCATCATTGCCGCCGGTATCCGGCCCAATACTGTCTAGAGCACCAGAGCGAACCAACGCCTCCAGAGCACGCTTGTTTACCTTGCGAGGATCAACCCGCGAGCAGAAGTCGAACAGATCACTAAAGGGCCCACCCTCCTCCCGCGCCGCGATAATATTCTCGATAGGCCCCTCTCCAAGCCCTTTAATGGCACCAAGACCGTAGATAATTCGGTTGTCGATATCCACCGAGAACTGGAAGCTACCCAGGTTCACATCGGGCGGCACCAACACCAGCTCCATGGCACGGCACTCTTCGATAAAGGTCACCACCTTATCGGTCTTATCCATATCCGAAGACATGGTCGCAGCCATAAACTGGGCTGGGTAGTGCGCTTTCAGCCAGGCAGTCTGATAAGACACCAAGGCGTAAGCTGCCGAGTGAGACTTGTTAAAACCGTAACCCGCGAACTTCTCTACCAGGTCGAAGATCTTAATCGCAAGTTCGGGGTCAATTCCTTGCTCTTTTGCCCCATTTTCAAAAGTGGCCCTCTGTTTGGCCATTTCCTCCGGTTTCTTTTTACCCATTGCCCGGCGCAGCAGGTCAGCGCCACCAAGGGTATACCCCGCCAACTCCTGGGCGATCTGCATGACCTGTTCCTGGTAAACGATTACCCCGTATGTGGGCTCCAGGATCGGCTTTAACTTTTCATGCTGGTATTTGGCATCCGGGTAGGCCACCTGGGCGCGACCGTGCTTCCGGTTAATAAAGTCGTCCACCATGCCCGATTGCAGCGGACCCGGACGGAACAGGGCCACCAGGGCGATCATATCTTCCAGGTTGTCCGGCTGTAGGCGCTTGATCAGATCCTTCATACCCCGGGATTCCAACTGGAACACCGCTGTAGTTTCTGCCCGCTTGAGCATCTTGAAGGTTTCATCATCGTCCAGCGGCAGCGCGGCGATATCCAGAGGTTCCAACCCCTCGCGCGCGCGCGTCTCATCCACCATGCGCTTGGCCCAGTCGATAATGGTCAGTGTCCGCAGGCCGAGGAAGTCGAACTTCACCAGGCCGGCATCTTCCACATCGTTTTTATCGAACTGGGTTACCAGGCCAGCGCCGGTCTCATCACAATAAAGCGGAGCAAAATCAGTGAGCTTGGTGGGGGCGATAACCACACCACCGGCGTGCTTGCCCACATTGCGCGAAACCCCTTCCAGCTGCAGGGCCATCTCCCAGATTTCCTGGCCCTCATCGTCACTTTCCAGGAACTCCCTGAGTACATCCTCCTGATCGTAGGCCTTCTGCAATGTCATACCCACATCGGGGGGGATCATCTTAGACAGCTTGTCGGCTAGGCCGTAGGACTTGCCCTGCACCCGCGCCACATCACGCACCACTGCCTTTGCAGCCATGGTGCCGAAAGTAATAATCTGGCTCACCGCCTGGCGGCCGTAGTTATCCGCTACATAACCAATAACCCGGTCGCGCTTCTCCATACAGAAGTCGATATCGAAGTCGGGCATCGAAACCCGTTCCGGATTGAGGAATCGCTCAAACAGCAGATCGTATTGCAGCGGGTCAAGATCGGTAATATCCAGAGAGTAGGCCACCAGGGAGCCTGCACCGGAACCACGCCCCGGCCCCACCGGGATATCGTGGTCCTTGGCCCACTGGATAAAGTCCATCACGATCAGGAAATAGCCGGGGAATCCCATCTGGATGATGATATCCAGTTCAAAACGCAGGCGATCCTCATACACTTGGCGCCGCTGGGCGTAATCGGCAGCGGTCTTATCCAGGATCTTCTCCAGTCGCCGCTCCATCCCCTCATAGGACACCTTCTCAAAGAACTGGTCTTCAGTCATACCCTCGGGAATCGGGTACTCAGGCAGGAAGTACTTACCCAGCTGAATCGGTGCGGAACAGCGTTTAGCGATCTCTACAGTATTTTGCAAAGCTTCGGGAATATCGCTGAACAGCTCCCACATTTCTTCCGATGTGCGGAAATACTGCTCGGCGGAATAACGGCGCTCACGGCGTGGATCATCAAGAGCACGGCCTTCATGGATGCATACACGCACTTCATGGGCCTCAAACTCACTCTCTTCCATAAAGCGCACGTCGTTAGTGGCAACCACAGGTAAATTCAGGGCCCGGGCCAATTCCACTGCAGCGTGCAGGTAATCTTCATCCCCGGCGCGACCAGTGCGCTGCAGCTCCAGGTAATAGCGACCAGGGAATAGTTCCGCCCATTCACTGGCCAGTTCCTCAGCCTGAGCACGGCGTCCGGCAACCAGGGCGCGGCCCACATCGCCGTACTTGGCCCCGGACAACATGAGCACCCCTTCGCTGTACTCTTTCACCCATTCACGTTTGATATAGGCATTGCCGTGGTACTGCCCTTCCATCCAGGCGCGGGAAATCAGTTCAGTGATATTGCGATAGCCATCGCCGTTCATGGCATAGAGGGTGATCAGCGTAGGCTTACCCTCGCCGCCCTCACTGAGCCAGAAATCTGCAGCAGTTATAGGTTTAATGCCGGACCCGAGGCAGGCCCGGTAGAATTTTATCTGGCCATACAGATTGCACTGATCGGTAAGAGCCAGGGCAGGCATTTCGAGCTCCTGCGCTCGTGCAACTGCCGGCTTAATACGTACCAGGCCATCAATCAGAGAGAATTCAGAGTGGATTCTTAAATGGACAAAAGGTTGGGTCATATTCGCGTTTGATTCCAGGCCCTGCGGAGCTAGGCCCCCGCAAAGCGCATTCAATGATTTACCAGAGTCGGCCCATTTGCCGCGCTCGCTCGGTGCAGAGCTTCAGAACTGCACGGCGCTCATCGTTGCTCATGGAGCCCCAACGACTGATTTCCATACCACTGCGAAAGCAACCCTCGCAAACATCTTGGTCGTTGAGTGCACATACGGAAATACAGGGGGACTTAACCGGGTGCTCTTCAGGCACCGCAGTTTTTACAGATTGTTCAGACATCCTCAGCCTCGAGCAGAGCCAACTCGCTGGCAAAATATTTACCGTTGGCCGCATAGTGATCGCTGCTGGCTTTCAGCAGCGCATAGGCAGCGGGATCGAGAGTTTTTATCACCTTACCGGGAGTACCCACAACCATCGAATAGTCGGGAATCACCGTGCCCTCGGTCACCAGCGCATTGGCGCCGATAATACAGCACTTACCGATTTTGGCCCGGTTTAAGATCACGGCGTTGATACCTATCAAGCTGTAATCACCAATATCACAGCCGTGCAGCATCACTTTATGGCCTACGGTGACACCGGTACCGATTGTCAACGGCGTACCCGGATCGGCGTGCAGCACAGAGCCATCCTGCACATTACTATTTTCACCGATGGTGATCTGCGCACAGTCACCACGCACCACCGCATTAAACCACACAGAGCTGTTCGCAAGCATACGCACATCGCCAATCACATGGGCACCGGGCGCGATATAGTGGCCCTCACCTTCCAGTTGCGGCTGTTTATCCCCCAATCTGTACAGCATTTGGCCTCCGGCTCAATATGATTATGAACCGCTTATTATCCCGCGCCAAAGGGTCTATGGCTAGCAGGTGGCACTTGTGCTTTTCACTTTCCGGGCACTAAAGTAACTCACCCTGACTTACAAAGTTGGCTCCTTCCAGCTTCAAAAGCCGAGCCTTCAGTGGCAGGCCTCCGGCATAACCGGTAAGGCTGCCATTCGCACCAATTACCCGGTGACAGGGAATTATCACCGCTACCGGGTTGGCACCATTGGCCCGCGCTACCGCGCGAATAGCACGAGGCTGCCCTAAGAGCTGTGCCTGCTGGCTATAACTGCGGGTCTCACCAAAGGGAATCTGCAACAGGGCGTCCCATACTCGCCGTTGGAATTCGGTCCCCCGCGGGGCCAGGGGCAGATCGAAATTTTTCCGCTTCCCGGCAATATATTCTCGCAACTGCTGAGCAGCTTTTTCGATAAGATCAGAGGTTTCTCTTTTCCAACCCGGCCCAGCGCGAAGCGGGCGCTCACTATCGCAAAACTGCAACGAAACAATACCCCTGGCTTCACCCTCATTTACCTGACCAGAGGCCGCTATGGCAACTTCACCCAGTTCTGTGGTGTAACTCTCATAAAAAATCATTTCTGCTCTCCAGATTTCAGGGACTGCCACAGCAGGATTGCCCCGTAAGCCCGCCAGGGCCTCCACTTTTCAGCCCTCGCCAGGGCTTCTTTTGGTTTTGCCTTTAGACCTTTACTGCCCAGTGCTTGCAGGATTCCCAGGTCTGAAGATGGGAAGGCATCCGGCATGGATAGCCCGCGCATGGCAATGTATTGTGCTGTCCAATCGCCGATACCCGGCAATGCAGTGACCTGCGTACACCAATCCTCCAGGGACTGCTCGCCAAAATTAACCCGGCCATCAAGTGTTGCGTCAACAAACTCTCGCAAAGTATTGGCCCGGGTACGTGTCAGCCCCAAGCCGGTAAAATCCGCCTCAGCAAGTTGTTTTGCAGTGGGAAACAGGAACCTCTCAACTCCAGAGTCATCCACAAAGGACTCCCCATAGCGAGCCACCAGGCGCCCCGCAATCGTGGTAGCCGCTGCCACACTGATTTGCTGCCCAAGTATTGCCCGCAAAGCGTATTCAAATGGGTCCCAGGCTCCGGGTAAGCGCAGGCCCGGTCGCTGTGCCAGCTGTCTCTTCAGCAAGGGGTCTTCATTTAACACTGCCTGGATCTCCGCTGTATCAGCATCCAGGTCAAACAATCGACGAAGACACTGATTAAGCAGGTACAAGCCGGTACCACCCTCCTGCCCGGATACCTCCACTACCAAGCGGTTTCTCTCTGGATCGTGGGTCACCCGCATCACTCCACGCCCCCCCTCCAACGCAAAACTGCGTAAATACTCGCAGTCCCTTACCTGCTCTACCCCCGTCAGGGCTCTGGTACGGAGGAATGCCAGTAATTGCTGCCAATCCAATGGTGGGCGGTAATCGAGATAGAGCCGTACTTTTGTAGAAACACCACATTTCAGCCGCTTATTATGGCCCTCCCTGCGCACCTCGGATGGTGTGCGTTGGTAAATCTGTTTAAACACACCATTAAATCGACGCAAGCTGTTAAATCCCGATTCATAAGCAATTTCTGCTACCGGCAAATTGGTATCACGCAATAAACGAAAGGCAAAAAGCGCCCGCTCAGTCTGCCATACCGACAAAGGGCTCACGCCCAAGTGCTCAGCAAACAAACGTCGTAGGTAACGGCTGCTGACCCCAAGGCGCTCCGCCAGCCGTTCCACTGAATGAGGCTCCCGTTCGCTGCGCATCAACTTCAGTGCCCGCTGTACGGTAGTAGAGACCAGTTCCCAGGCCGGACTGCCTGGGGCAGAGTCTGGCCGGCAGCGTAAACAGGGCCTGAAACCAGCACTCGCGGCCTCTGCCGCAGTGGCAAAGTAAGTAACGTTCTGCTCGAGGGGGGGGCGTGCGGGGCAGATGGGACGGCAAAAAATCCCGGTGGTTTTCACCGCTGTAAAAAAACGTCCATCGAAACGACGATCGCGAGCCAGTCGCGCACTGGAGCAAACTGCAGCATCAATTTTCATAAACCCCTCCCGTTTCTGACTACCAGTGTATGGATTCCACGCCCATGGAACTAGTCAAAAACGGAACTGGCCATTTATAAAAGACTGACTAACTGGTCTCACTCAATTGGAAGCAGGCTTATATCAGTAGCAATAACGGCAGTAACACTTGCGCAGAGAATGCATAAATTTTTTCGCTTACTGGAAAAAATCAGGCTAAAGCATAAATAACAATACAAGTATGAATTTAAAAGTATCTTCGACTCATAGTCCTTTTCTTATATCTGCCTGACACTTTTGCCTAAACATGTTTAACACAACATCTGCGCGAACATTCCCAACCAAATGGCGGAGTTTTATTTTTTAAAATTACAAGAGATATAAACCAGAAAATAGCCCGCCATTTTTTCATAGACCTTCACACATCCAACACCAAAACAACGCATATTAAACGGCACAAAGTCCGGTGCCGTAGTTACATACAAAAGTATTAGCGATTTATCTGCACGACCCCGGAACTATCTACAGGGAAGTAGAGACCGGGAAACTAGTGAAAATAATTTTTATACTTTTCCGACGTTAACCGACGAGATCCATCTCTTCTTCTCCGACAGATAACAAAAATAAAATTTGTTTTCGGAGACTTTAACCATGCCCCAAATACCGCTAATTATACTTTTTCTCTCAATATTATTTTTAAGTGCCTGTGGATCCGACGGTGGCCGGGGAGATGCTGCCGAAGATCTATTGCCAGGCGCCAGTATTGTGGACACTGACGGAGACGGGATTGAAGACAGCAGGGATAACTGCCCAAGCATCAGCAATTCCAGCCAGGATGACACCGATAAAGACAGCAATGGTGACGCATGCGATAGCGATGACGACGGTGATACCCATTCAGACTCCGACGACAACTGCCCGCTAACAGCCAATTCTGACCAAGCAGATAGTGATGGCGATGGCATTGGCAATGCCTGTGATGAAGATCTTGACGGCGATGAAATTAATAATGACAGCGATAATTGCCCCGCTGACGCAAATCATGAGCAGGGCGATATAGACAACGATGGCGTCGGTGATGCCTGCGATAATGACCGTGATGGCGACGATTACACCAATAGCCTGGACAACTGTCCGGATACAGCCAATCCCGACCAAGCGGATCAGGATAATGATGGCATTGGCGACCTCTGTGATGCCGATAGTGATAGTGACAATGACGGCCTGGACGATGGCGCCGACAATTGTCCACATACACCAAATCCCGACCAGAAAGACGCCGATGGAGACGGCATAGGCGATGCCTGCGATAGCGATAGAGACGGCGACGGCTTTGATAACGACTCTGACAACTGCCCGAATGTCCCCAACGCTTCGCAGGATGACCAGGATAACGATGGTATTGGTGACACTTGCGACTCCGACCTCGACAATGATGGTACTGAAAACGATACCGACAACTGCCCTTCTATTAGCAACCCCGACCAAAGTGATATCGACTCTGACGGCGAAGGGGATGCCTGTGACAGCGACGATGATGCTGACGGTATTGAAGATGACTCCGACAACTGCCCCGCAGATGCCAATGAGGACCAGACCGACACCGACAATGACGGCACTGGAGATATCTGTGACAGCGACCGCGATAATGACGGTGTAGAAAACAACAATGATAACTGTCCGCTGGAACCCAATGAAGACCAGACCGACACAGACGGAGATGGCTACGGTGATGCCTGTGACGACAATACCGATAGCGACGGGGACCTAATTCCAGATAGTATCGACAACTGCGTTAATGTACCCAACCCCGACCAGCTAGACCTGGATGGTGACACCGTAGGCGACGCCTGTGATAGCGATCTCGATGGAGATACCGTCGACAACAATAGCGATAACTGCGCCTATATTCCCAACCAGGATCAAGCGGATAATGATAGTGATGGCCAGGGAGACATTTGCGATTCCGACGATGACAATGACGGCGTAGATGACCTCACCGATAACTGCCAGCTTGTTCCCAACTCCGATCAAACAGATACCGACGGCGATAGCATTGGTGACGCCTGTGATTCCGACCTAGATGGCGACGGCATATTAAATGAGGTCGATAACTGTCTCCTTGTCAGCAATACACTGCAGGAGGACCAGGACGGCGATGGTATTGGTGATGCTTGTGACTTGGACAGTGATAGCGACAACGATGGCCATGACGATGGTGAGGACAATTGCCCGGCAGATGCAAATCCCGATCAAGCAGACCAAGATGGAGACAATATCGGCGACGTTTGTGATAACGATCGCGACGGCGACGGAGTAATCAACGATCTCGATAACTGCCCTCTGACTCCAAATGACCAAACCGACAGTGACAACGACGGTACTGGTGATGCCTGCGATGATGACGTTGATGGAGATGGCATTGAAGATAATGTCGACAACTGTCCAGCAGTACCAAATGGTGGGCAGGAAGATAGCGACAACGATGGTGTCGGTGATGCCTGTGATCATGACCAGGATAACGACGGCTCAGATGACGGCGCAGATAACTGCCCCACTATTCCCAACCCAAACCAGACTGACACTGACGGTGACGGTCTGGGAGATGCCTGCGACCCGGATGTGGATTATGACGGTGTAGAAAATGATATCGATAACTGTCCACAAACCATCAACCCTCACCAGGAAGACTCAGATAATGATGGCGTAGGAGATGCCTGTGACTTTGATAGTGTACTTTCCTGTACCTCTTTCGAAGGTCTTGAAGTTATGGATGGTGTGAATGCTGAGTTGGTCAACGGCATAACCTCACCTTGCGATGGATGTTCAGTAACATCTATCGACAAGGTAACCAACGGAATACTCTCCGATGCAGCCAGAATAGAGGTAGTTAGCGGTGCTGGAGGCAGCGCCTATATCCAGATAAATCACGACAATATTAAGAGCGGCCGCTACATGATTGGCTTCCTGGTGGAAAATGGCAATTCACCGCTCGATGAGATCGAACTGAACAGCATTGTTATCGGTACTTACCTGGATGGCATAGCCACTGGCGAGACTACAAGTGGTTATATGCTCGCCCCCTTCAAAGTGAACGGAGCGCACTATCACCGTCTACTCCTTGCAAATACCCAGGCTGACTTTGATCAGGTTCGCCTAAGCCTGAAAGGCCTGAACTCTATTAATAACAAGCTGGATGTTTATCTAGCCTGCGCGGTACCGATTGACCAGCAACCATAAGCTTATTAATCATCGAAGCAGCAGCCCTAAAAAGGGCTGCTGCTTTCACTATCACCATAAAAAGTACCTTTCATTTTTTCTACACAGCCCCTTCAAGGTATTAGCTTAATTTAATCGCCGATTACTATTAAGCCTGCAGTCACGCCTAATTAATAGATAAATCCGCCAGAATAATTTCAAACCTATCTTATTCAGCACAGGTTAAGTCAGCGATTCACATACTGGCAACACCCTTCCTGGAAGAGCTACCTCTTCTATAGCAGGAAAGAAACAATCTTCCGAAGCATTAAACCGCTGTTTTGATTCCAATTTTTTTCAGCAAAAATATAGGAAAATAGATAGCGGACGTAAAAAACTGGAGTAACCAAACGAAAAGTAAATCAAGGAGGTTTTACCATGAAAGGAAAACAGACAACTTCAATTCTGTCTAATCTTTTTATTTGTGCAAGTCTATCTATAACCGTGCTTACAAATGCAATGGATGCTAGTGATACCAGCAACTACACTGAATACACTAAAGCTGATTCCACAGTAACTTATACAAATAAACCTCGCATTTTTGACCACACCAAAATTGATGAAGCCGTTAAAAACACCATGCGGGATATCGAAATTCCCGGCATGGCTATTGCCTTGGTTGCCAGGCCTGAAATGCCAATCATATGGTCTAAAGGATATGGAGTAAAAAGCCTGGAAGAGGGTGGCCTGGTTACCCGGAATACGGCCTTTTGGCTAGCATCAGTGAGTAAAGTTGTTATGGGAACAGCGATTGCAAAAGCGCAAGAAGACGGAATCCTGAGCCTGGATCAGGAAGTACAAAACCTTCTTGCTGGGGGCTATTTCAACATTGATAACCCAGGCTCACAACCTATTACACTCCAACATCTTGTCACCCATAGATCTGGCATTAATGATGGCCCCACATATCAATGTAGTTACTATATCAATCATGGAGATGGTACCCACTCAAAACTGATGAACCTCAAAGAGCCTGGAATCTGTCCAGAAGACAGCCCAATCACCTTGGCCGGTTTTTTAGGAGCGTACCTCGACAGCGAGGGAGAGTTTTATGATTCAGAGCACAACTTTCTCTCGCAGACACCTGGAGAAGCATATGAATATTCTAATATAGGAGCAGCCTTAGCTGGATATACTGTGGAACTCGCCAGCGGATTTTCTCTCGCTGACTATGCGGATAGAGAAATATTTACCCCTTTAGGTATGATTAACACAAGCTGGAAGCTCCCCGACTTTATCCCAGGAAATATCGCCAGCCCACACTATGCGATCGAAAATAATTTAACACCTATACCACACTACGACCTTGCAACCTGGCCAGATGGAGGATTAAGGAGTAGCGCCTATGATATGGCACTATTCCTCGCCACTATTATGAATGGTGGTGAATTAGTATCAAGAAAACAGGGCAGTAGAATTCTAGAGGCTAAAACTGTTTCTAATATGTTGACACCAATTGAAGATGGTTTCGGCATTTTCTGGGGTCTTGATTTCCTATGGAATTACAATGGAAAAAATCACAAACTTAATGGCCACAATGGTAGGGATCCAGGCTCTTTTTCTTACTTACTCTATAACCCAGCTGATAAAATTGGAGTAATTTTACTGGCTAATAGCAACCTTGAGAACGCCAACAAAATCAAAGTCAACAAACTCATAACTAAACTCTTCGAAGCCGCCTCAGGGCTACAAACAAGCACACAATAGTATAACTATCTCTTTAAGCAGCGGCCTTCGACTTATAATGTAGGTTGTTCTTAGGAGTATACAGAAAGCACTACGGTGAGTGTCGGAAACTATAAATATAGATCACCATTCTGGCCTCACCCCCTATTCAGTATATGAAGCAACAATAGCTTCAACAATTAACTGAAATTAAAAAACCAGATTCTCGGTTTATGATCAGAAAAAATTACCCTTTTAGGCCTTATAAGAGAACTCCCTCCCGATTAGAAAAATACACTACAAAGCTGTTTCTTAAAACCTCTTCTTCTAACTATCAATGAGCATTAGCAAATAAACCCTCAACCCTAACATTAAAGAAACCATATCAACCAGGATTTAAGGAAATAGCAAAGAGCTCAACTTCCCAAATCAACCTTAACCTTTACTTTCAGGTAAAAAAATAGCCCAACAAGAAATGGGCTATCAAATATAGATCACAACAATAAGAAATCCCTAACAATTAAACTAAAAATTGCCAGGGACTTCTTGAGGCAAGGATTAACTATTGTACTATTGTACTGTTATGGTTATTACCAATTTGTCCGACTGTTGCAGTATCCATAGTGCCGGTTTGAGTCACACTAAAATTATTACTTTGCCCATTCTGCGAAGCAACTGCAACATTCATCATTCCAAACTGGGCTAAGAGTCCCGTATTACTGGTTCCAAGCTGGAAGGAGTTTGCAAAGTTAGAAGTACCAGTTTGCAAGAGATTCAGAGTGTTCGACTCCTGCTCCTGTCTAACAAAGGCAATATGGCCAATGCCAACCTGTGAGGCATTCAACAAGTTATTATTTCCTAACTGATCCGCATCAATAAATCCACCTGTAAGGTTGGACTGATTGATATTTACTGTATTGGTATTACCAACTTGACTTGAATCCGCAGAGCTACTTACAACAACAAACTGCCCAATCGTGGCTACATTGGAAGTGCCTACTTGAGTAGCTACCGCAGTAGTACCACCGAAAGTATTTGCTTGAATAATTGTCGCTGTATTACTTTGCTGAAACTGGTTGATCGTCGCTACAGTGGCTTCTGCAGTAATCTGAGATGTTGTTGCGGTATTGTTGTTACCAACTTGCGCAATACCGGCAGTCGTTCCAAGAGTGGCAAAATCCTGAACAGAATTAGCTGTATTTGACTGCCCATCCTGAAGCTGAAATATAGAAGCAAATGAGGTGCTATTTATCTGCTGGCCAAAGGCACTGTTACTGGTGCCAATCTGGGTTTGGGAAATCAAGCTATGGGTAACTGTTGGGTCCACCTGATCCACAACACTAGTGTGCGCATTGCCACTTTGGTTAACAATAGCAGTGTTATTGTCAGCAAAAACACCTTGACTGGCAATAGCGAACAAAACAGCGGCTGCTATGGGGGTACATCTTTTCACGTTTATCTCCTTAGGAAATGAAATTAGCAAACTTAAACTTCTTGTTACTGCTTTAAAGATGAATCTAATCAACATCACGCCCTAGCACAAAAGCAAACGCCAATGCTTAAAGGGGTTTCCTGCGTAATACTCAACAAAAGTTGTACCGATACTCTGGCAACTATCCTTGTAAATTTCCTCACAGTAGAAACACACAACGAGTTACTTCTTATATAAGGCCACAGCTTGATGCTGTGATGAGTTTTGTAGCCAGGCCGTGCTTGCGCAATAGGAGATAAGTACCGAAAATATAGGAAAAAATACCCAGGTAGATTCAGACCTTGAAGAGAATTATCAAAATCAGGCAAAATACAACACGATGGCGCAATCACCCAGCCAGCTTACAAAATAAAAGTGTGGAGATTTAGAGCGTAACAAATGGAGGTGCAATATAGACTGACTATTTACCAAGCATAAAATGCAGTCAAATGTCGCGGCCTGGCCATCTCAAGTCAAACCACTAACGAATGAAAAGTCAAATTAAAATATAATGGACCTACATATCAAATACGACCTCAACACATAGGCCCACCCAAAGATTAGATTTTACTTCTACTGAATACAGGCGTCTGCAGCATTGTCAAAGGTGTTGAGCACCCAAACAGTACCAGTGCAAGGGGGAACATTTTGATCATTGAGGTCATTGCCTGTATTACCTGCGGCATCATTCCCGATAATAAGCCATCCAGTCTGAGCAAACGGCTGTACCATGATTCCATTTACACCATTGTCCGTTGATAAGTTCTCGGCAATAATACCGCCATTTCCTTCGGCAACTACGATGCCACTCGCTCCATTAGAGCTGGTATCATTATCTCTCAACAATGAATTGTTACCGACAATTTTTACTCCCATAAGAGTATTTCCTGTCGCCTCAGTAGTTCTCACCTGGCTTCCGTCACCCATCAGACGAATACCCATGCCTGTATTGCCATTCGCGTAAGAAGCCTCCAAGGTGTTGCCAGTGCTCCAAAGGGTAACTCCGGACAAACTATTGAGAGTGGTACTTACTCCCATAATAAAATGGCCACCATCACCCTCTGCAGATACTCCAGTGGCACAACCCTCAATGCTTCCACCGCCTGCAGTATCCTCAAGAACCCTGCCTGCTCCAACTAACCTCACTCCGATTCCAACGGGAGTATCACAACTAATGGTATAACCATTTAAATCCAGGCTTGCACCTTCTTTTAACGTTACTGCAGGATTTATCGCGCATGAAAGAATATCCCCAGACAGAACAGTTGCGGATGTAAGAACATCACCACAGCTGACAGCTGAAGCTATACCCGACACCGAAATACTGGCGGCTCCGGCAACGGCGAGCAGTACTGCTTTTAAAGGATTAACACTTACATTTTTCATATTAGATTCCCTTCATTTATTGATTGTTTCAAAGGAGAGTACACCCAAAGCCAAGGAGAGTTTGACCTAGGTTTGAGAAAGGGCCATAGGAAATTTTTCCTAAATAGATAGCAAAACAACCTGGATTATCAACAGCCAAAACAATCAATATCCCCAACAGATACTGTTATAACCATTTACTATTTTTCAATTGGCCCAGGTAAGTAGAATGCCCGACCCCAGGTAAATTAGGAAGATTAAAAAAATTATAAGCCTATGAGAAAAACTTTTATTCCGGGCATAAAACGTAAAACAACACGACAGCCATAAAAAGATAAGCGCACCATTTTACAGCAAAAAACAGAAGCACTGAAAACCATAAAACAGCTAAAGCGTCAATTCATTAAAGATTTATATGTTAACCAGAATACAAACGAAACTTGATTTATATATAAAACTTATTCTTATGAAGAAAAAATCGGATACTATTACAGCAAATCCATTATATTAATGCATTTGTCGCGGGGAGAACATAATAATGCTCATCCCCACCACTGCCACACTGGCACCGGTTATATCCCAGACAGTTGGCTTGACTCCATTCACCAACCATAGCCACATAATGGACGTAAAGATATAAATACCGCCATAAGCTGCGTAAACCCGCCCTGCTGCGGTCGGGTGAAGTGTTAACAGCCAGACAAATAGCGCGAGACTAATGCCGCCAGGTAGCAAAAGCCAAGCACTCATTCCCTGCTTGATCCAGAGATAAGGAAGATAACAGCCGGCAATTTCAGCAAGTGCAGTTACAAAAAACAAAGCTATTGTTTTTAATTCAAACATTACCGGAGATTTACCGCTTTCCTTATCACCAAAAGTTCACTAGCGATTACTAATCAACGGGACAAAGACTTTCAAGCGAAGTAGTAAATGCACGCTTCATAAATTCAAATTGCTCATTGGTCTCCATAAGTTTACTCAATGAGCTTCTGGCGACAAGAAAACGCTTTTTTTCTGACTCTGTCATTCCTTCATGATACAGATATAACTGTTCTACAGGCTTCATTGCTGCCTTTTCTTGTCGGTAGTGGGAATCTGCAGACATCGCCAAATCCACCTTATCCCTTATGGACCCGTCAGGCATAATTTGCACCGACACACTGGGAACCAGATTGGCAATTGGCCCGGTTAGATTGAGTACCTCTGGATTCAGCTCACTCAGTTTTCTGGCAATATATACCTTCAGCTTGTTATTCCTGACTTCCAGCTTCACGAATGGTTTTATTGTTTTGAACTTATCTTTATCTTCTTCGAACAGTTTAACGGAAGCTTCCAACATCACCAGGCTTTGCGTATTCAGGAAACGTTCATACTCCTCCAGTTGGCAAGAGGCCTGCACACTTTGGCAGAATACAAAGGCGAGAATCAAGGCTGGTATTTTCATTGTTCCAATGTTTATCCTTAACATTTTTATATTGGCCGCCCAATTCCAGCGGGCAAACCTTCCTTTACCCCAGGGACATTTTAGTCGCCTTTTTACAACCGAGTTTCTATAGGTTCACATTTGAGGAATTTCCTGCAAAATGTACGCGGCGTCCCTCTTTTTACAAGCTATAAACGCCATAAACAGATAAAAGGTAGTAACTGCCAGTTCATCAGTACCTAAAAATATGAAGGGGCAGTAAAGGAAGGCCAGCATCAGTTCCAATAGTGACCAGTTATTGGCGAAATAAACAACGCCAGCCCAACTCCAAACTCGTTATCAATGTGCTGGCAGTCAATAATTGTCCAAAATCACGGGCGGTAAAGACCTGGCTTGGGACACCCACTCTTCCACACTCTCTCTTGCCAGCAGTTTCACTATCCATTGGTGAGTTAGGGGCCAGGTATTCATATGGGGAGAATGTGAGTAAATCCGAATAACTGTAGGCACCAGTACCAGATCGGCCAGAGAAAGCTCCCCACATAGATAAGGGCCACCACTAGATTTCAGTTCCGACTCCCACACAGAAAATAATCTCTCCGTATCCTTATGCTCATCCGAGGTCATCTCACGCTTATTGGGATAAAAAGCACTTTCAAATGACAGGCGGGGACAGAGCCCCGATAACCCGGCATGTTGCCAGCTCAGAAATGAGCGGACCCTTGCCCTGGCTAAAGGCTCAGCGGGGAGCAGGGCATCCCCACCTACTTCATTGGCATATTCCATAATTGCCAAAGAGTCAAAGATGATGTTATCGCCATCAACCAACACTGGTACGGATGCAGATGGTGATATTTCTCCAATTCGCCGCAGATTTTCGAACCTCTGGGGCTTTCTTATATCCACCACTCGCTCTTCAAATTGAATACCAAGCTCCCGCATAGCGAGCCAAGCGCGGAATGCCCAAGAGGAGGCATTTTTTGTACCGGTGTATAAAATACGGCGCATCCTTTCTCTCCACCTAACTGAAGACTAGTAATTTCCACCTCATAATAACCGGCGCTTATTTAGCAACGAAAGAATGCAAAAAGCTATTTATTTTCTATCAGTTTAAGGGCACAAACGTACCAACAAATTTAAGCCAAAGTGCAACAGGTTTGACTTGATTGAGCAAGCTTAATGAGAACTACAAGTAAAGCCTGGGGGAGAAGAGAATCACTGAAAGCTCTAGATAACATTTGTTATCAAAGTAGAAAAAATTATTTAATAGCTTTTACTTCAAAATCAATGATCTGCTTTAAGAAAGAATAAAAAAGCCCGGCGATGCCGGGCTTTTAATTCCAGTCCTAAAACTCTGTTATTTAAGGCCTAGTACCTCTTTCCCCTGGATAAAAGTAACATCTACAGGAATGTTCGCTTCAGACAACCGATCCAGGTCACCTTGCAATTCGGGACCAATCACGCCCTGCTTGGCCAATAGCGCTTTAGCTTCTTCATAGTTACCGTCACCCTGGATGGTAAGGATCAGGCGAGACAAATTAGTCATTGCCTGCTGCATCTTCTCGAAGTCTACACTGTATTGACCAGTTTCAGGATCACGGGTAAAAGCGCCCTGCTCCTTGAAGAAGTTGAAGCGCATCATATTCGCCTTACCATGCGCACTTGCCGCACCAAAGCGTACGCTGCGAAAGATCCCGGCGAGGAAGGTAACGTAATTATCCATCAGCTCGCCATCTTCGATTTCACCTTTCTCATGCAGGCGGGTGACCATATACAGACCCAGAATATCCGCCTTGCCTTCCTCCAGGGAGGAGGAGGTTTCCTTCAATGCAGTGCGTACATTCGCACCACCATCAACGGTTTTCTTGATCCCGAGGCCATGGGCCACTTCATGGAACATGGTATTGGCGAAGAAAGCTGGGAAAGTAATATGCTTGCGCTGCTCAGGAGCAATCAGTACATCGCTGATAGGCACCAGAATCTTGTCGAACTTAGCGCGCATGGCATTTTTCAACTGTAAACGACGGGTGCCCTTGGCCAGCTGCACTTCTTCATCATTGGGCAAGTTGATGGCAATGGTCTTGGAACCAGCATTGCTATGCCCTGCATAGAAAAGTACATCGTAAGCATTCAGGTCAGAATCAGTGCCCGGCTCTTCCGATTTGTACTTCTCTTCAACTGGCAGGCCTTTCTGAAGCTCAGGCAGCAGTGCGGCAAACTTAGCCAGCTTTTCACTCCACTCCTTATCCTTCAACAATACATAAGACTCATAAGCGGTGCGGTAAGCAAACATCTGGTCTTCGTAGTTCTCAATGGGGCCGATGACTACGTCGATCTCATTTTCCTTCATGTCCATCCAGGCCATATCACTGGGACGGAAATTATCCGTCAACAGCGCATCGGCGCGCATGGTCAGGTAGTGTGCAAACTCCTTGCTCTCGGCCAGTGCGGCAGCCTGGCGCAGGATATCAGCGGCTTTTTTCAATTCCGCGTTATACGCTTTGTTGTAAGGAATCAGCTCCAGCTTGCCGGCATCATTGCGACGGACCAGGGAATAGAGGCCATCTTTGCCAGGCTGATCCCAGTCCTCAAACTCCTCACGCGTCATATCCGCTGGATAGAAGTTCGCACCGAGGGGTTTAGAGCCATAGCCAACAATAAACGGTTTGTTGTCGTTTAGACGATCCCAGGGGCCATAGTTAATATCGGCGAACTTGCGCGCGCGGCTATCTTCGATTTCCGGCAGCAGTACTTCTGCGGGGCCGTAGGACTGCAGCCAAAACAGGCGATCCATAATCTGGCTGGCGTCGATCAGCAAACCAATCATCTTGCGCTGGTTATTGCTCAAGCTGCTGAGGTTAGCAGTAAGCTCTACAGGCACATAGATATCAAAACGCTTATCTGCATTCTCCACAGTCTGGCCAGGAGGCGGGCTCACAGTCTCAGATTCAACAATCTGGGCTTCGGCCTCATCTTTTTTGACTTCTTCGGCCTCTTTGTTTTTGCTACAGCCGCCCACCAGCGCTATCGCCAACAGCGCGGCAGCGATCTTGGAGGACTGAAAAGGAATGGTCATATCGCTCTGCCTATCGTTTTTTTGTGTCGGCGCCACATTAGTCGGGCTGGGCACAATTATCAAGATAGGAGCCTAGGGCGTGACAATCTCTACCTCATCGGTACGCTCCTGCTGCTGCATCTGCCAGAGCATCGCATAATGACCCCCTTGTTCCAGCAGCTGGCTGTGGGAACCCTGCTCAACAACCTTGCCCTGATCCATTACCAGGATGGTGTCCGCATCTACAACCGTAGAGAGGCGGTGAGCAATGACGAGAGTGGTCTGCTCCCGGGCAATCTCCTGTAGTGAGGCGACAATGCTACGCTCTGATCGGCTATCCAGGGAGGAGGTCGCTTCATCAAAAATCATAATTGGTGGTTTTTTGAGCAGCGCCCGGGCAATCGCAACCCGCTGCTTCTCCCCTCCGGAAAGTTTCAGGCCGCGTTCTCCCACCAAGGTATCTATTCCATTAGGCAATTGCTCGACAAAGTCTGATAGGTGCGCGTGTTGGATCGCCTCCATTACCTCCTCATCAGTGGCACCTACCTTGCCGTAGCGCACATTCTCTTTGATTGACTGGTTGAACAGCACCGCATCCTGTGGCACCACGCCAATAGCTCGGCGCAGGGATTCCTGGGTTACAGTGCGGATATCCTGACCATCGATACAGACTCTGCCACCCTCGGCATCATAGAAACGGAACAGCAACTTAAACAATGTTGATTTACCGGCACCACTAGCACCGACAATAGCTACTTTCTGACGTGGCAGCACTGAGAAGCTTACTCCACGCAAAATTTCGCGATTGTCCTTGTAGCCGAACCGTACTTGCTCGAAGTCGATACGCCCTTCGAATACCTGTAGTTTGGACGCCTCCAGCATATCTGCTACCGCGGGCTTTACCGTCAGCAAGGAGAACATTTTCTCAATATTTGCCAGGGCTCCCTTCATTTCGCGGTAGACAAACCCGAGGAAATTAAGCGGGATAAAGATCTGCATCATAAAGGCATTAACCAGGACAAAATCACCGATGGTCATCTGTCCGTTCGTTACCCCAACCGCTGCCAGCACCATCGCGGCACACATGGCGCTGGCAATAATCAGAGCCTGACCGGTATTCAGACTAAACAAGGATAAGCGGTTCTTACGCCGGGCCTGCTCCCAAGTTGCAAGCTCCTTATCATAATGGCTGGATTCGTGCCGCTCGTTGGCAAAGTACTTAACCGTCTCGTAATTCAGCAGGCTGTCCACGGCACGACTACTGGCCTGTGACTCCGCCTCATTAAGCGCTCGTACAAAGCGGGTGCGCCATTCTGTGGCCACTACGGAGAAGCCGATATAAATAATGACCGCCGCCAAAACTACCAGGGCGAACACACCGCTGTAATTCCACCAAAGAAGCCCCGCCACCATAGCAATCTCTACCAGGGTAGGCACGATATTGAACACCATAAAACGCATCAGAAAGCCGATGCCGCTATTACCACGCTCAATATCCCGGGACAAACCGCCGGTGCGCCTATCCAGGTGAAAATCCAAATCCAGCTTGTGCAGATGCTGAAATACCTCCAGCCCTACCCGGCGCTGGGCACGCTCGGTCACACGGCCAAAAATGGTATCCCTCAACTCACCGAACAAGGTGCTGGAAAAACGCACTGCACCATAGGCCAGCAAAAGCCCCAACGGCAACGCAATAGCCTCGGCTACACCACCAGCTTTATCCAAATTATCGACTATGTGCTTAAGAATAAATGGAAGAGTAACCCCTGCGACCTTGGCTCCAATCAGGCACAGGATTGCCAGGACAACAGCTCTACGAAACTCCAGCAGGTAGGGAAACAGGGTCTTAAGTGCGCCCCAATGCACCTCATCCAATGGAACTGTGGACTTAGGTCTCGGCATAATTGGTTCCGGAAGGAAAATTAGGCGCCTATTATAAATAGACTGAAAGACTTATATAGACGCTCAGCCAGATATGCAGGGTGAACGCCCTACTGCGGCATCACATACCTTGGTTACCCAACCAATATTCAGATTGATCATATCCGCAGCATAAAGAGGGGGTTATCAGATGCCAGGGAGACAGCAGGCACTGGAAACAGCGGCAAACACCCAACCTGGTCAGCATCGGTGGAAGTATAAGAAGGCTTATTCGAATTTTCGTCCTCCAGCTCACAATTCATCAGAATAGCTACCCTTAGCCCGCCTCCACAAAGCGGCAAGCGGCGCTTAGCGATACCTCTATATTGCTACCAACGACTATAACGACATTGCCCTGCAGCAAATAGTGTTTATCTAGTGAGAAAGAGAGGCTCTGCCTATTACCAATAAACAGATAATATTTTAATTATCAGATTTGACTTTCGCCAAGCCAATAACCAATACATATTTTTAGAGTAAGAATCTCATAAAAAATATAATATTACAGGTCAGGAAAAGTCATAAACTCACTCGACACACCCAAGAAAGTCATCTGGATTGACAAATAACTCTCTTAAGTTAACGTGATACAGCTTCCCCCCCTAATTCGCCGAAACTCGATTCAGCGCGCCATTATTGTAGCGGTAAACTTCACAATTCATCTTTGCATCTAACACCAGCATTTTCTGCTTGGTTTCACGCCCTTGAGTCGCACCTGAGTACTCTCTATCAAAACAAATATACCAATTTATATTGGTAAAGGCTTCGATCATCAATTGAAGCTTATTCCCACAACCAGATGGGACGTGATGATTTGACCCATTTACATTCACCATCATTGCAGATGAATAATTACATGGAATCTTTGAAATATACATTTCTATTCTCCCTACCGGCCCATAACTAGTAAACTTATCCAGTGACCGTAAGAAAATTTCTTCAGCATGCCCACCACCTTGATAATTTTGTGGCTTGGTCACTTTTGTCTTACTGCTATTAAGCCTACCCCTTTGAGCAGGGTAAATTCCTCCAGGTAAAGGTGAACTTCGAACAGGGGTTTTGTAGTCAATCGAGAATATGTTACTGAGGGTGCTGTCATCACTGTCAAATCTGTAAATCAAATACTCATTCACCCCACCTGTTTGCTGTCTATAAGCATTACAAGCTTCAAATTCACGGACAAACCTTCTGCTTTGATGCATTGTAAAAGGCATTTCTCTCTCCTTGAATGGCTGTTGTACTCAAATCACATCTTAGAAATCAATACTCTCCAAAAATAAATTGACCTAATAAAGGCATTTAAGCCCTTAAAAATAACTCAGAGATCTCGAAGCTTTAAAACTATCCTGTTGGATCAACCCCAAACCAACTGAAAGTAATCAACCATGGCAATCCATATTTTCTAACATATATTTTAAAACTTTGTCATCAACATTATTCAATCGTTCAAGAATATTAAGATGATCTCGGTCATTAGCCAGAGAAAAAGAGCAGTTGATTCCTGACTTAAGCAGTTTTTCCTGATACTCCTTTGTCTGGCGAAAAAACTCAGGAGTATCAAACTCAGGCACTATTAGATGTAGCGGGCAGAGTTTTCTCCCCTCTCTAAGCGGGATTAACTGTGGACTTACCCTCTCCGCTGAGTCCATCGACATCTTAATTGTGTCATTGACGAAGCTCTTTACCAGGGGGCGGATATCAAAAAGCCCGGCTAAGGAAAATGCAGCCTTGAATTTGCTCTGTGCGGATTTTGAAACACCAAACTGTTCCCAATCGGTCTGGTGAAGCATCGCTACAAGCTGACCACCCGCCGAGTGCCCTACCAGGTAAACTGCCGACGAGCCTCTCTGTTCAGCTTCTATAAGTACCGTAGCCATCGCACACTGCATCTGTTTTACAATGGATTCCATTGGCTGGCCATTATTCCAATCCTGGGCCATACGGTATCCAGGCATGTAGACAGCAACCCCCTTTTTATTAAAAGATTCAGCTAGAAAGGAAAACTGTTCCTTTGAGAACCACTGCCACCAACCACCATGAATATAAATTACGATGGGTGCATCTTCAGGAACATTCCCAGGCCTGAAGACATCCATAGAACCCAATAACTCTCCCTCTCCAAAGTGAACAGTTTGCAACCCATCTTTTACCTTTTGACGGTAAATGGAGCTATGACTCTCGGTGAATGCCACATGGGCTGGTAGTAACTCCTCTGTAGGCAACCGATGGGTCCACAGCGTTGGGTTGTATTGTTCGTCTGTTTTTTCCCGTGTAAAACTATTCCAGTATTCGTTCATCTTATATTCCTTTACTTCACACTCGGGTCTAAAGCTTCAAAATGATCCTCGCGCAGGCGCATAGTGCCATCCTCCTGTAGAACCCAGAGTTCCCGCGTGATCACCCCTTGCGCCTTGTTCATTTTCCAATTGCTAGAAAGTACAGTTGAAACATCATCTACGACCTCAATTTTAGTATCCAGATAGGACACTTCTGAGAACCCCTGGGCTACCAGATTTTCCCAAAAGGCCTGTATCTGCTCCCTTCCCTGAAACAGGCCGAACGGTTTGGCCACCATTTGGGCATCCTTTTCATACATAGACGCACAGCCTTCAGCATTACCCTGATTGAAAAACAACTTCCATTGCTCGCTGGCTACTACAGTTTTTTCGATTAGCACCTTACTCATATCAGACTCCTCTTCACAAAAACTAAGTATTGAATTTCTGCAAGCATATTGCCCCAGCTACTACCTTATGATAAACAGGTATTCAATCAAATAACTGTTTAGTAAAATTAAACAATGAAGCCTAATCTTGAGGATATGCAAGTATTCCTGGCCGTAGTAGAAGCCCGTAGTTTTACAGCTGCGGCAGATAACCTTACCCGTACCAAGTCGGCAATTAGCCAAGCGGTTACCCGGCTGGAGGGAGATCTTGGTACAAGGCTGCTCTACCGAAGTACACGGGCACTCTCTTTAACGGAAGCTGGCACCCAGTTCTACACTCACTGCCGCGAAATCCGGGATATCTATAACTCCGCCTTGGCAGACTTAAAAAGCACCAATGAAAAGTTATCAGGCACGCTGACGATTACTGCACCTCACGCACTCTGTGAGCCAGTTATTGTTCCGGCAATTGCACAATTCGCGGAACAGCATCCACAGCTTGGAATACGATTACTGGCGAACGATGCCCCCATAGACCTGATTGAGTCTCAAGTAGACCTTGCAATCCGAGTGGGCAGCCTCGATATGCAATCAGCCAAAGTATCCAAGCTAGGCATACTTCGGGAAAGTCTCTATGCAAGCAAAACTTATATGGATGAGCAGGGTGGTTTACCAGAGGACCTCTCCACATTGATCCATTGGCGACATATCGCTAATGATTGGCAGGGTATCCCAATTAAATATGAGTTAGGCAGCAAAAGAAAAATACGAGTCATACCAAAAATTCGCTGCAACTCTTTACATGATATTTTAAAAATGACGGAGATGGGGTTAGGGATTGCCAGAATTCCAGATATTACTGCATCACAAAGTATCGAAAAAGGTCTATTGAAGCGGGTGATTGAAGTCGGCTCAACCCCTATACATTATATGCACCTTTACCCAAAGAAGCCTCCTGTTAAAGTCCAGAGATTTATAAAATCGGTAAAAGACCAACTGAAATATTCAGATAAAGATAACCATCAGCTTTAGGCTGCCTCATGATCAACTTACTGATTTATTTTAACCTGCCATAATAAATCATTCGTAAACGCCGCCATTACCTGCAGGCTGACATTCAAAAAAATTTGAGAACAACCTAAGGGAATACGCCCAACAGAAAGATCTCAAACATAAAAATGAATAGCAAAAGCAAAGGTTGCTTGCTCAAAACAAACAACCTCTGCTTGTACTCTATTTAATTGTCTAACCAGCTTCAAAGCCAAGAAAAATTTATAATTTTGTTCCTCAATCGCCATTTATTCAAACGAAATCATCAATCGTATAAATACTAGACAACAACATTAGCCAGGCTAATGATCCCAGCTAGGAGCAATAAATTTTACCTCTGTATGATGGGTTTGCATAACCAGCTCAATTGATGTTCGATTTACTGTCGCGAGCCCCCCTGTACTTCTACCTTCACCAAAACTAATAATCTCACTATGACCCAGCATTGGGTGTATTCTCCCAGTTGATATAGCTACGTGATTTAGTAATCCGCCCATAAAGGACCGGAAAAATACAAGGTCCCCCCTTCTTGGGCGCCACAAAGAACCTGGAAAATCTTTCCAGTCAGTCCACATGGTTGTCAGGTCACTAGTATTAAAAGCATAGGGCTTAAGTGATGGTGACTTTAGATTGAGATCCTGAACTAGATTTAAAGCTCCTTGCCTATTGAGGTAGCCGCGCCTTATTGCAAGCAGTATTGGATAACTCCAACAGTTGATAGGCTGGGCAGGACTTCCTAACAGGGCATGAGGTCCCGTACCTCCTCCCCAGGTAGTAATATTTCTATCGGTGGGACCCCAAGTATATTGTTGGTGATTATTTGCATCTACTTCTGCATCATCAGCAATATCTGTAGCACGACTCATAGCAAAATCCCCTCTATTAATAATTAAAGTCAATTAAGTTAATTTCACCTAACCAGGCAGAGAAGCCTTTTTTAACGCCAAAAATAGCGTTACAGTGAGAATCATATACTTTTAGACTTCAAGACATCGGAATTGTTGCACATCCAGAATTACAGACATCCAATTTATAACAAACACAATTTTATTTTAATAAACTAAAAACGTATACCTGGTAGCTCAACAGAAACTACCTGATATACTCCACTTGAAGGCTTAACAAAAACCCGAGAACCGATAATCAAAAAAAATAGGAATTGCACTTTAACGAGAAATTACGAAGCAGCAATTACTCAAATAAAAAATCAATTAAACTCACGAAAAAATAACCAACTAATCCCAAGATATGCTTCTGACCCCAACAGATAAATTTTGAACTGGCATCTGCGATGGATAATCTACAGAAAAATATTGAGAAACTAGCAATCTTAGATTTGCTGGCCCAGTACACCCTCACAGCCGACAACCATGATGCTGAGGGGTGGGCATCGCTCTTTACAGAAAATGGGCGCTTTGAGAATGGAAACCTGATGATAAGAGGGCGAGAAAAACTGCGTCAATATCTGATTATACACAGCCAGCTTGGAACTCGACATATAACCTCCTCGCCTCTGTATACCATTTCTTCTGATGGGCAAAGCGCTACAGGGAAAGCAACCACCCTCGTAATCGCCGCCACACGTCATGGCTATCGCACCATCATGGCCGGACAATACGATGACAAGTTAATAAAAATCAATAACAACTGGTTATTTCAATGCAGGCGTGCTGAAGCTTTTGGCTTGCCGGAAGACCCTGATTTTTCAGTGCTAACCGCAGATCACCATACAAACAAATTAATTAATATTTTACTCGACGCATGGGATAAATTGGGAGAACCTATAGTATAAAAGTCATCAAGAGCAACGAGCACAAAATACCACCAAAGATTCAAAACAACCCATATAATTAAAAATAATTAAAATACCTCTTATACTCAAAAATATCATTTGTTTATTAACAAAAATTGCCAGACCATAGCCTTATAAAACCATTTAAGACACATTAAGCAACAAAAACCAAATTGGTTTTAAAGCTCAGCTTTAACAAGCACTCCAGAACAACAGCTTATAGATTGACTTTAACTCTGACTTAAAGGGGGATTATGATGAAACTTATAGACTTAAATACCATACCTTCATCTATTACCATAGTTGTAGCCAATGCGCTTTCAATCTCCCCTGCATTCGCTGTAGAGTGCTATGAAACCGTCACAACTACAGCCTTCCTCACTGAAAACCTCCACTGTGAATTAACATCAGAAAATCCTTACGCGATAATTGTCAGCGGACCTTCCGGCAACTTACAAATACAGGGGGATGGAGGAATAACTTGCACCGGCAATTCAGATATGGAAGACCAGTTTGGCTTACTAATCGAGGGAACTGGCCGGCAGGTACGCGGAGGAATTATAGAAAACTGCCCCGGGGGTATCCTTGTTTCTGGCTCCGGCTCGCACTCCATTTTGAATATGGAGATAAAAAATTACTACCTGGATGACGGTATAAAGATCAATAGTGACAACAATATCATCAAAGGTAATACGATCACTGGAAACCCGTTATATAGTGGTGATGATGGCATAGACTCAAATGGAAATTACAATTTAATTACACACAATACGATAAAATATGCCGGAGATGAAGGGATACTAATTGATGGAGAGGACTCAACAGTACTACATAACTACATATCATACAGTGGTGATGATGGTATTGACCTGGATGGAACCAGAGGCGTAGTTTCATTTAACACTTCTGAGCACAATTCCGGGGATGGAATATTAATCGATACTAACAATGCCTCAGTAAGCCAAAACACTGCCAATTATAATGGTGCTGAAGGCATAGAAATAGCCGATGACAGCTCCAATAATATTGTTAGGGGAAATACCGCCAATAGCAACCAAACTGTTGGCATACTTATAGAAGAAACCAGTAGTGAGAGCAACATCATTAGAGGAAACACCGCACTGGGTAATATGAACTATGACCTAAGTTCACCAGGTGCCGACCCAACATGCCTTAATCTTGCCAATGAGTGGGGTAACAATACAGCTGAGTCCTCTGAACCGGCATGCCTGCGCTTTCTTCCATAGGAATATTTCACATACTTAAAGGTGGCTGATGCCCCCCTTGCTTCCGTCTTAAAGCACTCCAAGGGACCTAAGATAAGATTATGATAGCGCTGGGATGTAATCCCCAAATTCTAAAGCTACTCTTCCAATACGAGTAAATCATTCTTCTCAGCGAAAGTTTGTTTTACGAACTCAGACGCCGTGATCCCCATCTCCTCTTTAAAAGCCCGTGAAAACTGGCTGGTGCCATTAAAACCGCTGTTTAAGGCAACCTGCAACATACTTGCATTGCGCCCAGAGCCCACCAGTTGTGCTGAGGCAGACTCCACCCTGGCACGACGCAATAAGCTATTGTAGGATGTATTGTGATAACGCAAGGCACGGTGTAGATAGGAAGGGGAAATATTCAAGGATATGGCCAGCTGCTGGGCTGAAAGATCTACATCACAACAGTACTTCTGGATAAGCTGACAAGTCTGGCGAAATACCACATTCAAGCGTTGCGGTGTTTCCACTTCAGCCGCCGCCTTTCCGCGGCTCTCCTCTATACAGGCAATAGCCAACTCCGCTACCGGGTTAAATAGTGTCTCAGGAGAGACAAAAGAACTTTGCTGTCTGGCTCTTGGCAAGAGCAAAAGATAATTTCTGAGTAATAGGCCTGGGCCACTATTGCTATCAATCACTAGAGGCTGATTATCACCAGGGCCCTTTCGAAATTTTTCGATTTTTTTTCTAGGGATACGACATAGCAGTACATGACTTTGCTGTATCAAGTCATGGATAATAGTCTGCCCCAAGTCCACCAGATAAATCCCACCAGAATTCATTGGAATAAAGTGATTACCACGCTGTATGGCACCACGACCAGACAGTATATACACCACGGTGTAATCTGCGTAGCCATCACTAAGATGATGATTGTTGCGATGAAAAGAGTTTCCAGAGAAGATTGCGCGGGCAAAAGAGTCTCCAGTAAGGGGGTTTATGGTGCCAGAGAATTCCCCCTCATACTCCTGGCAGTGATGGGGCTTGAGAATTAGCTCGCAGTTGTAAGGTAATATTTCCTCCAGATGTTGCTTCCAGCGCGACCAACGCTCCTCTATCGGCCAAATTCCAGTATTGATACTTTTTTGTATAAACGGGTTTTTTTTCTTTTCTTTTAGAAAATCCTTACGCATGATTCGCTTATCCTTAAGCTGTCTCATTGCTGGCAATAGGCAAGAATAAACCAATTTGGAACAACTGCTCACCAATATAGAGAATATTGAGACAGCATATTCCAGCTCAGAGCTCATAAAGACGCGTTTTTCGAGTCCCGGGTATTACTCGGCCAATCCTTGCCCCTCATTGGCACAGCATTCTACTGTTGACTATGGCTAACAGTACCCGGCCAGTAATTCTGTTGGCGTCCTGATCAGAAAACCCTGTAATTCTCAGGCTTTCAGGCGGGTAGATAACAGCTTTGTTATTGATAGTCATTTAGCTGGTTAGAGCATCAGGTGCAAAAAAAATGAAGAAAAGGTGAACGGAAAAATTCCTTCGGAAATGAACTCTATCAATTTGGCTTGGAGGCCGACACTATTCCTTGATTTGTACTATGTCCTTTATAAAAGTTAATCCCAGTAAAATTAGACACACAGGTTATTTTCATTGGTGTCCATTTTTTAGGCATCCGATTATAAAAATGAATGATCTTCAATTATTCAAAGATAAGTTCGCAATGAGTGATCTACTTGCTCGCCACACATTAACGATAGGTAGCTATGATACACATGGCTAAGCATCAGTGTTTACGCCTGAAGGTCGCTTCAAACACGGCAATCCTATGCCCCCAACTGAAATGCTACACAGTGATACACAACAAGGTGGGGGGCGGCATATTACATACTCTCCCTGACATCAAAGTTCAGAACATGGGCAATCTGCCTCGGGCAAAGCAACTACCATGTTTATCGTAGCGACTCGATCCGGTTATCCTGTTGCCGTAGCCGCCGAATACCGGAATCAATTAGTCAAGGTAGCAGGTCACTGGCTTTTTCAATGTCGGCGAGGGAGGGAAGTTGTCCTGCCGGAAGATCCTGTTTTTCCAATTATCATTACTGATCCGGATACCCTGCGATCAGATAAGTTTGTTGTTGGATGCATGGAACAACCAGGGTGAGCTGATACCGGGTTAAACTCCCAACACAGTAATAAAACAGGCCAAAATAAATTATAAAATTATTCCCACCAACCAGGACTAATTTAATGCACGCAATGGCACATCATCGCGACGCCCAATTGATACCCCCAGTATTCTTACCAGAAATTCCGTAAGCACCCCAGCAGTAAAACCCCAGATTTCATAACTCTCGTATTGATAAGCCGGCAAATAAATAGCTTGATCATCAATGGTCACTCTATCGGTACGGATACGGGGATCAGCCATAAAAAAAGAAAGGGGAACACGGAACACGGCATCCAGCTCACCCGGATTAGGGGAAAGTTCGATATCAGGGGAGATTACTCCCACCCATGGGGTTACATTTACCTGCCACCTGGTTCTACGCGGCCACAGGGGACCGAGCATACGCACCGCATTCATCGGCAGGGCAACTTCCTCCTCTGCCTCGCGCAAAGCGGTATATTGCAACGACGGGTCGGTGGCATCCCAACGTCCCCCAGGCAGCGAGACCTCTCCGGAATGGGTGGACAAATTGGCGGAGCGCTTGGTAAGAATTACCTGTGGGTCAGGCTCATCGGTCAGGGCAACCAGAACCGCAGCGTGACCGGACAGGTCTGGCCCTATTGGAACTCCAGCCTCAAGCTCCTCAATCTGCTGAAATATATTTTTTTCAATCGTTGATAGCATAAATCACTGTCCTGCCCCAGAAGACCTGGGTACTCCCTAACTTTCATCATACTCATTTCTGGCGTTAACACCGAGCTATCTGCCACATAATCCATTTGTCGCATATAGCTCGAACACCTCTACATCCCTACTTTTCCGCCGCAACACTTCGTTCAGTCTGCGGGGTATAACCGCCTTTTAGCTTCTCCCGCACTGTCTGCACCAAGGCGTAATAGACCGGAACCAGCAGGGTGGCGAACAAGCTGGCGGCCAACATGCCACCAAACACCACCAACCCCAGGGAAACCCGGCTGACCGCGCCGGCCCCAGTGGCCACCAGTAACGGTATCACTCCGAGGATAAATGACATAGCCGTCATCAGAACCGCTCGAAAACGCAGACGCGTGGCAGAGAGAGCCGCATCAGCAATCGACTTCCCTTTATCCCGTTCTACACAGGCGAACTCCACAATCAGGATGGCACTTTTAGCCGCCATGCCAATAAGTAAGACCAAACCAATCTGGGTATAGAGGTTGTTGATAGAGCCAGCCAACCAAACCACCAGCATGGCGCCGCATATAGCGATTGGCACGCACAAGAGCACTGCGATCGGAATACTCCAGCTTTCATACTGGGCGACCAAGAACAGGTATACAAACACAATGGCCAGACTGAACAGGATTGGAGCCAGATTACCCGAAGTTATTTCCTGCAAACTGATCCCTGTCCACTCATAGCCATACCCCTCCGGCAGGTTTTCGGCCAACTCCTCCATTGCATCCATAGCCTGTCCACTGGAGTAACCGGTCGAAGGGGCACCGTTGATAGTGATACTGTTGTACAAGTTATAGCGGGTGATTGTTTGCGGAGCGACGATCGGGGTGATAGTGGCAACTGAAGTCACCGGCACCAGGCCACCGCTATTGGCACGCACATAGAAGCCCGCCAGGTTTTCTTCCTCATCGCGAAATTGCGCATCAGCTTGGGCAATCACCCGGAATACTTTGCCGTACAGATTGAAATCATTGATGTAATAGCCACCAAGAAATGTCTGCAAAGTGGAATAGACTTCCGGCAGGGGCACTCCGAGCACATGGGCTTTTTCTTTGTCCAGTTTTAATTCCAGTTGGGGAGTGCTGGCCTGGAAGCTGGTAAAGGCCTGAGCAATTTCTGGACGCTGGTTAGCGTTACCCAGCAGGTCAAATAAAACCTGGGTGAGTTCCAGAATACTGCGCCCCTGTAAATCCTCAAGTACAAATTCGAATCCACCCACGGTACCTATACCCGGTAACGGCGGAATTGCGAAAGGCATAATCTGCGCATTGGGTATCGCTGCCAGTTTTTTCTGCAGGCGATCCATCAGGGCAAACTGATGATCTTCTTCGTTTGTTCGTTCGTCCCAGGGTTTCAGCACCGCAAACATCATGGCCGTATTGGAGGAGGCACTGTTGGTGAGCAGGTTGTAACCCGGCACCCCTACCACATGGGCCATGGCCGGCTCTTCCAACAGAATATCCGTGACCTGATCAACCACTGGTCCAGTCCTCTCCAGGGATGAACCATCCGGCAGCTGCACATGCAACATAAAAGTGCCCTGGTCCTCATCGGGAATAAATCCGGTGGGAATACTGGTAAATAACCAGGCGGTAAAAAGAAAAAGCCCGATAACAGAAAGGATACCAATCAGTGGAATTTTCACACAGGCCTTAACCATGCCCACATAGAAATTGGTGGAGCGATGGAGCAGTTTATTAAAGAAACCAAATGCTCCGGTCTCTTTAATTCCGGCAACTTCTCCATCTTTACCGGGTTTAAGAATACTGGCACACAGTGCCGGGCTCAGCGTAAGCGCATTTAATGAGGAAATAGCCACCGCCATAGAAATAGTAATGGCAAATTGTTGATACATTTTTCCGGTAATACCCGGCATCAACATTACCGGCACAAATACGGCAAACAACACCAAGGTGGTAGCGATCACCGGCCCGGTAACTTCTCGCATAGATTCCAGTGCCGCTTCTTTGGGAGGCAACCCCTCCCCCATCAGGCGTTGGGTGTTTTCCACCACAATAATTGCATCGTCCACCACAATACCAATGGCCAGGATCAGCGCAAACAGGGTGATGGTATTGATGGTCATACCAAATGCCAGCATCAGAGCGAAGGTACCGACCAGAGATACCGGGATGGCGATAGCGGGAATCAGAGTGGAGCGCCAGTCCTGTAAAAACAGGAACACCACCAGTATTACCAAAATCAAGGCAATAAACAGTGTCTGCACCACTTCCTTAATCGAGGCCTCCACAAAGAGAGTGGTGTCATAAAGAACTTCTGCAGTGAGCCCTTCAGGGAAACGTTGAGAGAGCTGCGCCACCTTCTCTTTAATGCCCTCAGCCACATCCAAGGCATTTGCATCAGGTAATTGATAGACCCCCATCACTGCCGAAGGCTCGTTATCCAACTGACCATAGGACGAGTAGGATTGACTCCCAAGTTCGACCCTGGCTATATCCTTAACCTTAACCATGGCGCCATCGGGCTTGGCGCGGATAGTAATATCTTCAAATTCCTGAGGGCTAACCAGACGTCCCTGCACCAGAATATTGTACTGAAATTGCTGATCCTTGCGGATAGGTGGCGAGCCAATCTGCCCTGCCGCCACCTGAACGTTCTGGGCCTGCACCGCACTGATTACATCCTGGGCAGTAACATCCAGTGCTGCCATACGATTGGGGTCCAACCACAACCGCATGGCATAATTACGCGAACCAAAAATAACAACACTGCTCACTCCCGAAACACGGGCCAGCTCATCTTTTAGGTAAATTTCCGCATAGTTGGCCAGGAATAGCTCGTCGAATTTCTGGTCTGGCGAAAATAAATTAACGACAAGCAGTAGCGTAGTACTCTTCTTGGAAACCACTACACCATCCCGTTTTACATCCTCTGGTAGTTGAGGCATTGCCTGCTCTACCCGATTCTGAACATTTACCTGAGCAATATCGTCGTCGTAACCGGATTTAAAAGTGACCGTCAGGCTATAGGAGCCATCATTGCCACTGGTTGAAGACATATAATCCATGCCTTCCACCCCATTGACCTGTGACTCAATTGGCACAGCGACACTATCGCGCATCACCTCCGCGCTGGCGCCTGCATAGTTGGTAGTGACATTAATAGTCGCAGGAGTAATTTCAGGGAACTGGGCTACTGGTAATAAGGGCAGGGATAAAATCCCCGCAAGGGAGATCAGTATGGATATTACAAAAGCGAAACGGGGCCGCCGGATACAAAAGGCACTGATCATAAAGCCGCTAGATGCCCCCCGCCCTTTCGGGACTACTTATAGTCATCTGCCTCTCCCTCATAACCCGGGAGCGTACTTTCATCCTCTCCTTTACCAGGCTCTCCTTTCTTCGCACCCTTTGACTGCATCTGCGCTGGTGAGCCACCTTCTCCTGTGGGTTCCGCCGGCTTCGCTGCGGCATCATAGGGATTGCGTGGTGTATTTTGCGGTGTTACCGGTTTTCCGGCCTGAACCCGCTGCAGGCCATTGACGATTATCGACTCACCGGCAACCAGCCCATCATTCACCGCCCAAAGTTCCCCCTCGCGTTGACCCAGGGTTAAATAGCGTTTTTCCGCGATATTGTTTCGACCCAGTACAAACACATAGCGACCCTGCATATCCTCCAGCACAGATGACTGTGGCACTAATGGCTTCAATGCCTCACTGCCGGTAAATACCAAAATGGAAACTCGGGCAAATTGACCCTGTACCAGCAACTGCCCTGGATTGGGAAACAGGGCGCGTACTGCCACTGATCCGGTATTTGGGTCTATTTGGTTGTCGATAAAAACTATGTTGCCTTTGTAGGGGTAAAAATTGCCATCCGGCAGTTCTATACGCACATCCAAACTGGTGGGGGGCAGTCCTTCTCGCCGGCGTCGCTCCGCATCCACCTGAACAGCATAAAGTTGATCTTCAGGCACCTCGAAAAGTACATAAATTGGGTCCATCTTAACGATGGTCGTTAGGGGGTCAGAATTAGGGCCCACCAGGGAGCCTTCGGTAAAATCCGTGCGACCGATACGACCTGTGAGTGGCGCATAAATTTTGGTGTAGGATAGATCCAGTCTGGCGCTTTCGACTTTGGCGCGATCCGCATCCACCTGGGATTTTGTCTCCTCGTACGTGCCCATCAGTTCATCCATCTGCACTTGGCTGATAGCACCGGTTGCTACGAGGGTGCGACCTCGGCGGAAATTACGCTCGGCAACCCGTAACGAGGCCTCAGTGCGCTCCAAATTAGCGCTCTGATTATCCAACTCTGCAATAAAAGGACGTGGGTCGATTTCAAAAAGCAATTGGCCTTTCTGAACGGTATCGCCTTCTTTAAAGTTGCGGCTTTGAATATACCCCTCTACCCGGGGGCGCACTTTGTACTCGTCAGTGGCTTCTACCCTACCGACAAATTCAAAGCGCGGAATAACAGGCTGCTCTCGCACCACGAGCACCTCAACTGGAGGCGGTGGCGGCGTTTTTTCTTCATCGCCCTTGCCACCACAGGCGTATAAGACAAATAGGATCAGCCAAAAAAATAAAAAACGCGCCATGGCAGAGAAGACACCGCCTTAAATACATCAACGTCTATTAACAACTATAGGCGTCAAAATTCTGGGAGCTGACGCTGGAATCTTGCATAGGTATACTGACGACATGAAATTTTGCAGCCAATGCGGCAGTAGTGCCGTCACGTTTTCCATTCCAAAGGGTGATGATCGCCCCCGCCACCTCTGCGGCAACTGCGGCGCCATTCACTACATAAATCCGCGCGTTATCGTCGGTGTACTGCCATACCTGGAAGACCGGGTGATGCTGTGCAAACGCGCTATTGAGCCGCGCCTGGGTCTCTGGACCTTACCCGCAGGCTTTATGGAAAACGGGGAGAGTAGCGAAGAAGGTGCCCTACGGGAGTCATGGGAAGAAGCTCGCGCCAACATCCGTGTGGATGGCCTCTACTCGGTCTATGACATCCCCCATATCAATCAGGTCTACCTGATGTACCGCGGTGAGCTGACAGATACCAATTTTGGGCCTGGACCGGAATCCCTGGAAGTGGAATTATTTCGCGAAGTGGACATCCCCTGGCGTGAAATTGCCTTTCCCATTATGCACAAAACTCTCGAGCACTACTTTGAGGACAGCAAACTGGGGCAATACCAACTGCACCGCGGCGTAATTTCACGAAAACTCAAACTGTAATCGGCAAACCCACATCAAACTTATATGGCGAATGAAGGCTAGCTGTTACCCCAAGACCTGGGAGAAACACAGCCTCACCAGATTGTAAAAGGATGTTCCGATGAAATATGCCTATATGCTTGCGGTCCTGCTCCTGGTAGGCGTAGGTTTATCAATGATTCTGCCTGACCCAGAGGGCAAACCAATAATGTCTCCCAGTGACTGGTTGCCGGACCAGAAGACAATAGACAATGTGCGCTACCAAGGGCAACGTGCACTGCACACAGTCACTTCCACTTCACAGCAATCTGCAAAGCAACTGGAAAGCTTTGTGAAGTCCAGTGGATTGATATCCCCAGTTCAAAGTGAAACACCCGCCACTGAAGTCTTCACTTGGCAGGATAGAGAGGGAAACTGGCACTTCTCTGACTCAGTGCCTGAAGGGCTGGATACCTCAATACGTATCCACCGGGTAAAGCCCATCAACACAGTACCAGGCACTCAGGTCTCTGCCAATGAGGAGCCTCCGCATGCCCAAGCGACTCCCCCGCAGGAGAGCGCTGGAGCCGATAGCCGGATTTCCCAACTTCTTAAAGAAGTGCAAGCGTTGCAAGAGAAAAGCCTGCAGCGCCAACAAGCCTTAGACAACCTCTAGAATCTAAGCGGTGGGAAACTCTCTTGTCTCCTGCCTTTGCTTACTAGCTATATTGCAACGATCATCCAGGCGCCACAGGTCAAAAGCAGGCTCTTCATAGGGGTGGGCACCATAAAGTGCCTGCAGTGTGGCATCGACATGTTCATCCGCACATACCATTTCCACGCGATACTCTGATACCTGCTCCACCTCCCCGGATTCACCAATAAATGGCTGGCTACCTGGTAATGGACGGAACTGGCCAGTACCCAGCACTTGCCAGCAACAATGATCGTAATCACCAATGCGCCCCGCACCAGCAGCAAAAAGGGCCTGCTTCACCTCTTCGAGATGGGATTCGGGAATATAAATACAAAACTTATACATAGCAGCAGCTCACAGTGGGGCATAAAAAAGAGGCCCTTAAGGCCTCTTTCGTACGGCAAAGCCCAGCATCAATTCATAATGATTTAAAACATCATTGTCATCAGTTTGCGCTGGTATTGGGTGGCAACAGGGTCTCCAGTACCGAGGCTTTTTACAATATCCAGGAATGCCTGCTTGGCTGCGCCATCGGCAAAGTTCATATCCTTGCGAAGTATATCCAGTAATAGCTCCAGGGCTTCCTGGTGACGGTTCGCCTGGCTGTACTGTACCGCCAACTGGTAGGCGGAGTCATAGTCCTGGGGATTCTGTTCCAGCGCCTTCTGCAATGCCTGGATTTCCGGAGTATCCGCGGCCTGCAGCTTCAATTCCAGCTGGGCCATCAATTGCTGGTACTCTGCATCTTGATCTGCAAGCAGGATTTTGCCCAGCACAGTTTCCGCTTCTTGGGCGCGATTCTGGTCTAGTAATACTGCTGCCAGCTGCTTGGCAATATCTGCCCGCTCTGAGGACTCAGTGTAAGCTTGGCGCAACAGAGGTAAAGCCTCATCCACCTTACCCTCACCAATAAGTGCTTGGGCCTGCTGCAACTTTATATCCCAGGGCTTGGGCAGATATTTGTCCAGTATTTCGCGGATCTGAGCTTCCGGCTGCACGCCCGCAAAGCCATCCACCGGTTGACCATCTTTCAATAACATCACCGTAGGCAGGCTGCGTACTCCCAGCTGGCCGGCAATCATCTGCTCGGTATCCGCGTTCACTTTGGCCAGCAGGAACTGACCAGCGTACTCGTTAGCCAGTTTTTCCAATACTGGCATTAACTGCTTGCAGGGTTCACACCAGTCCGCCCAGAAATCCACCAGTACCGGGCGCTTCATGGATTCTTCAATCAATACTTGCTGGGCGTTTTCTGCCGTTACATCGACAATAAATTCGTTCACAAACTCTCCTGAGTCACGTCTGCGTATTGGTTTGTTGTACTGTTAGCGGTATAGGATATCGGCGCCATAGGCCAATTCAAGGGACTGCCGCTCTATCTTGCGCAGGCCTTTTACTACCAATCCATAGGATCGATCTGCCATCCGCTCAATCTCATAATCTGGCACTGTGCCATCCAGCAACACCGTATTCCAGTGCTTCTTGTTCATGTGGTACCCCGGCAGCACACCGGGGAAGATATCCCTCAAGGCCTGAGCCTCATCCGGATCACACTTCAGATTGGAGGCATCCACTCCACGGTAACGGCTGAGGGTAGCAAACATTCGCCCCTTGATCTTGTATACCGCCACATCTGGACCAAAGGGAAAATCCTCAATAGCCTCAGGGCGAGATAGCAGATAATTCCTCATCGCCACTCTCAACATAATAAAACCCTACCAGTCCAATGAAGATGGCAGGCGCGGTGAGGACAGCAGTTTGGCAAAACGGTGCCAGCGCTCATCGGTATTATCTGTACCGCGCTCTACATAATCCGCCACCAGCTTTTTCCCCCAGTTATAATTAATGACATAGGCGCCATAGGCATCCACAAAGTCCTTTCTTTGCTTGGCTTTGGCCGGGCTCATCAGGGTGTACTTCTCGAATAGCGCCGGCACATCATCACCTTCGATTTCCCCATCAATATATTGGCGCGCGATCTCATTACCGGCAAAGCTCAACTTATCCACTAGCGCCATAACGCGATCGTACTTTATAGCATTCTGCGGATTCAGCCCGGCCAGGGGGTAGAGTACTTCCATCTCAAAGCGGGTCTTTTCCTCACCAGGAAAGGCCAGCTCAATACCATAGTTAGCACTGCCCTCGGCAATAAGAGACTGAGGGCTGAACAGAGGGTAAACACTGTATTCCACCCAGCCGCGCTCTTTCACCAGGGATTGCTCCAGCAGCGCATTGTAGGTGTGATGACCGGGATAACCCTCATGGCACCCCAGATCTATAGCGCGATCAATAGTGATCGGCAGACCACCATTCACCTGGATTAAACTGTGGGAGCCCCCCTGGTACCAGTTGTAACCGCTCCAGGGCTTGTCGCTGACATACTCCAGTACAAAGTTCTCATTGTCCGGCAACGGAATGTACTGCTTGGTACGCAGACGACACTCTCTAATTGACGCATCGAATACCGCCTCAAGCTTGTCTGCGGGAATCTCAAAATTACTGCGAAATGCCTGTACCCGTTCACTCAGTGGCTGGTCACCCGGTAGCAACTCTTCCAACTCCGTAAGCAGGGGCTCAAACCTGGCAAAGTCCTGCTTAGGTGGCTGGGTGTCATACAGCTCGCGGGCCTCCTGGGCGAAGTTGCGTTCGCTTTCACCGGAAAGGCGCTTAGCGTGGGCCACCAAAGCCCCCAATTGGGTTTTCAGGTAGTGAAGACGAAGGCCACCCATAGAACCATCTGCTTCTCTACCGACCGGTAACCGTTCAAGTAGCGCCTCCCCACGCTGGGCAATTTCTGCCGTGCTCGCGCTACTTTGCTGTGCCTGCTCACGCCACTCGGCTGGGCCGTAAAAAGCATCCACATAGCTCTTGTCATGATTACCCAGCTCCAGTACCAGGGAAACATACGCCCTTGCCACATCGTCAATAGATAAATCGCCCTTCGCTTCTTCCATAGCCTGTTTTGCCTCAATAACCTTCGGTGGTATTGCCGTATGGGTCTCACTGGCTTTTTTTCCTTCACATGCACCCAAAAACAGTGGTACAGCTAGCATCGGCAACAGACCCACCGCTTTAATCGCTTGCATCATTATTATTTCTCGCTCGACTCATTTAATACCGATATTGATTGTGTGATGAATTGTCTCTGGTGGGAACCGCAGCCCCACAAGGCAGGGGCCCACAATCAAAATGACGACAGGAACTTAGCTATGTTTTCCAGGGTGCTCGTCCGCTGCACTCTCCCCGAGGCCCTCCTCGCCTTCTACCTCCAGGTGCACACCTTCAAATTCTTCTGACACAGGTGCACTACGCAACACCAGAAAACCAGCGATACCGGCGATCACAGAGGCTAACAGAATGCCCGCCTTGGCCTGAATCAACAGATCCGCCTGGGTGCTAAACGCCAGCTCGGCAATAAATATCGACATGGTAAAGCCGATACCGCCTAGTAATGCCACCCCAACAATATGTTGGAAGTTCGCCGATTTAGGCAGCTTGCCCCACCCCAACTTCCAGCCAATCCACGTAGCACCCACGATACCCACCAACTTACCGATCACCAAGCCGGCAATAACCCCCAAAGTAACAGGGTTAATCACCGCAGTAGTGCTGGTAAAGCTGTCGAACGGAATACCCGCATTGGCCAGGGCAAAGATGGGGATTACCAGGAAGCCCACCGGGGTATGCAACCGGGTTTCCATACGCTGCAGGGGAGACTGTGCCAGGTTCACACCATTACCCAGAGCCATGACTCGAGCACGCAAAGCATCATTGGCAATAATCTTGTCTCCCGGGCGGAAGCAGCGATCAAAGCTGCGAATAATATCTTTTACAAAAGTACTGAACGCCACCGGGTCATATTTAGGTTTGGCAGGCAATGCCATAGCGGTAATAACGCCGGCAATGGTTGCGTGAACACCGGCCAGGTAGAGTTCATACCACAACAAGACCCCAACAAAAACATAAGCTGGGGAGCGGCGCACACCGGCAGCCTTTAACAGCCACATAATCACCACCAGGCAACCCGAAGCAATCAGCGCAGTCAGGTTTACCTGTTCGGTATACCAGATTGCTATTACCAGGATGGCACCCAGGTCATCCACAATGGCCAAGGCCACCAGGAAGGTTACTACCGCCCGGGGCACCCTGTTACCCAGTAACGCAATACACCCCACTGCAAAGGCAATATCTGTAGCCATAGGGATACCCCAGCCACGCTCTGCCTCACCGCCAGAATTAAAGGCGCCGTAGATCAGGGCCGGAACCACCATGCCACCAATGGCTGCCATTACCGGCAATACCGCTTGGCGCAAGTCGGAAAGCTCGCCCACCATAAATTCGCGCTTCAATTCCAGACCTACCAGAAAAAAGAAGATTGCCATCAGGCCATCATTAATCCAGTGATGAAGGGAAAGAGAAAACTCCCACTCCCCTGCACTAAGGCTGATAGGCATATGCAGCAGGTGTTTGTACGCGTCTTCCAGGGGGGAGTTGGCAATAATCAGTGCAGCCAGCGCAGAAAGCATCAGTAAAATGCCGCTGCTGCTTTGTCGATGGATAAATTCTTCGAAAGGTGTCACCAGGCGCCCAAAGGCCCCTTCTAAAGGCGCTTCAAATACCTTTCCTTTACGAATCTTGAACTTATCCAAAACGCTTTTTGCCATCGACTGACGTCCTCCTACCTAAAGACTAGCCCTACAAAAACGAGGGCCGCACTTCTACCTACGGGAGCCAGAGGTTAGCATGGCCACTGTATTCTTAACCATATTGACAGGATTGCATTGCAGAAGATGACCCGATTGGACCAATTGCTCGTAAAGAGAAAACTCGCCAATTCCCGCACTCACGCCAAAAAGCTGGTTGATACCGGCAGGGTCATGCTATCTGAAGGCGGCCCCCTGGAACTAGCACGCAAAGCCGGGCAATTAGTCAGTGACGATTGTTCCCTTAATGTCACACCGTTACCGGAAGATCAGTATGTCTCCCGTGCCGGATTAAAGCTGGCAGCCATTCTCGATCACACAGGCTTAAACCCAAAGGGGTGGCACGCCTTGGATATCGGCTGTTCCACCGGCGGATTCAGCGACTGTCTGTTGCAGAAAGGCGCAAAATCTGTCGTAGGAGTAGATGTTGGTCAGGGCCAGTTGGCACAGAAACTCCTGGTGGACCCACGTATGCACCTGTTTGAGGGTATTAATGCTCGCCACCTGGAAGCCTCTCAGATAGCTCCCTATGGGGACGACGGGTTTGATACCATCGTTATGGACGTATCCTTTATTTCCCAAACATTAATACTGCCGCAGCTACCCACTCTTTTAAAACCAAAAGGCCAATTGTTGACCCTGGTAAAACCACAATTTGAAGTTGGTCCCGAAGGTATTGGTAAAGGGGGCTTGGTGCGCAATACAAATCTCTACCCACAGGTGCGCCAGAGAATCACACATTTATGTGATGAACTAGGACTTGAGATCAAAGAATACATTGACAGTCCAATTAAAGGTGGCGATGGCAACCGGGAATTCTTACTTTGGGCAGTACATAGGGAAATATGAGCGAAGAGAACTGAAAAAAGTTTAATATTACTTTACGCCAGGGCCATCATATTTTGAGGGCCCTGACAATTTCGTTTAAAAATTAAAATTTCCAAATAGATCTTAGATACTTACCATTTAGAGTTAAGGAATATCTCTATATTCCTCTAAAAACACTCCCTCCTTTAATAAAAACTATTTATTACTATCACAATTTATAAATGAACACGTAATAAATGCTCCCTATCCTGCGCACATAAAACAACGGCCCGGATAACTCCAATGAAACGATTAATCTTGTTGTGTGCATTCTCCAGTTCATTGCAAGCAGCTCCACTGACTAACTACAGGATAATAGATGGTGACACAGTTCACGGATATATTTCTGATGAATATGTTGAGATACGCCTTCAATGTATTGATGCACCAGAAACCTATCCCAGTACGCAAACGTATGGCCCAGAGGCTACTCAAACCCTGAATTATTTATTGTCATTTGGCTCTGTGGATTTCCAATCTACAGGGAGAGATCAGTACGGCAGAGAAACTGGCTATCTGTTTGTAAATGGGTACAACATCAATCAAGAAATGGTCGCAAGAGGAGCCGCTTGGAATTATGCCTACTATTGCGGGGATAAATTCGAGATTGAGCAAGAGTTTGCATACTACTCCAATCTAGGATTGTGGGGAGAAGCAGAAGCAAAAGACCCCTACTGCTTTCGCAAGAGCCTGGATCACGCTTTTTGCTATTACAATCCGGAAAATAATTTAATTCTAGATGATTGACTCACTACAAAATCATCAACGCTAACTAAATTTCACAACACTTAATAAAGCGGCCTGAAGAATTTAATAGATTCTCTACCAGGCCGCTAAAACTATAAATTTTTTATAACTCTACATTTGAAATTTTCAGAACAAGAATTGCTCAACCCTTGCTTCAGCTATTCCAATTCTTGCGGGCTAATTCTCAAAATTAAATGATGGGGCTTTCCATAGTACCCTAAAGCCTACTTCATATATCCTTTGACTATATAGGCTTCAGCCAAGCTACTCAACACTTTGTAAGTTTCTGAGTATTCAGCATTCAACTTAAGGAACTATATTGCCCGATCAACATCAACCCAGGACCACTTATTGCATAACCGACTATAACAATAAAAATTGATAACATCCCCCATTAGGAAAAAATTTCCACAAAGCGCTTTCAAACATTCTCAAATATCTCTCAATATTGATCACCAAAAAAACCTGGCCTGACTATCAATCATATAACCTTTAAACAGGTCTTAATTCGCTGTAGAAACCAATAACGGACATCGTGTAATACTTTTCTTATAAACCATATATCACAGAATCAACATACAGACCAATAAATTCTGAGACATGACTCCCCTTGAGAAAAACATGCTTATTCATTGAGATGTAGCTATACATAACTTGTATTTATCAAGTGGCTCACTTCATACAAAATCGGTACATTTCTTCAGTAAAACCTAATCGTCCTACCATATACCGGGAACAATCGCAGAGTAAACATTAAAATTTTTTGGGAATGAATAAAAATGATAGATAGCTTAAAACCTTGCAAATAAACAACCTGCTAGGACTTGCCATCCTGAAGTCGGACAACCTTCATTAATCTCAGTAATACCTAACGCTCCATTTCGATATCCAAAATAGTTAATCTGCAGCCTGTTTGGTGAGCTATCTCTTACTCATTCCTGGCTTATAATTCCAACAAGAATCATTCCAGGAATAATTGGAGTAGTATCAGAGACCATTTGTTTAACCGTGCCAGTAAAACAGGAAAGAAGCTATTTAAATCTACATCAAGAAACTAAAGAACTGGATGTTTTTTCAATTCACCTTTCCGATAGGAAGTGAGTGGAGGTACCCAGCACCCCCGCTCCTCATTCAAAACTTCCAAGGTAATTACTTTGTGCTTATTTAGCGTAATTTCGTTAGAATGAACGCCTACACTAAAAAATGCAAGTAGGTCAATTAAATAATTGACCCTCACCCATTCATCCCTCACTCTAAAAAAACGCCTTAATTGCTATGAAGCATCAGACTACTCTAATCAGGATAGTAGGATTCACCTAGCCCAGAAAGGACAACCATTTCCATGGCAACTATTGCTGCCGAAAGTATAAACAGGGTGGAATCGATTCGCTTATCCATTACTACGTCGTACTTATCGATAATATTACTTTTGTTAACTATTAGGGCCCTATTTTCCCTGATCTGCGACTCAACCATAAAAGGCACTAATATATCCTATTTTGCCCAGGTCTTCACTCTCCCAGTAGAGTCAGGAAAGCCTGCAACCTTTTCCCTACACCAAAAACTGCCCATTAGCCATTTTAATGTTGTCATAGATTCCAGCCAAATTATCGAATATCTGTTTATTCGGGGCTACATCAAATAAGGTTCAATATCCCCCGCCAATATAAATAAAGCTACAAAAAACATAAAGACCACTATCTTAAACTAGCAAGGTAAATTTTTTTAATGCTAATACCTATACCCTTATCATTTAAAACATTGACTTCGAGTAATTTATACTAAATAACAATTCAGCCAAGACTTCTCCAGCCAACCTCATTAAATTAAAATCTCACTCGCTCCCGGCACTTCGCCTAACTAAACAAAGACTAGGAGTACATATCCGCCAAGGTTAGTCAGTGCATATTAGAGCTCATAAGAAAGAAGCTAAACTACTTATCTTTCATCCACGCCAAAAAGGCGATTCGTGCAATGATCAAGGTAACTATAAGAAGAGTGCTACTGATTATCTCACTGCTTCTACTTTTTTGGCCATTCAAACTCTATGCATGCTCCCGGGTTGCCTGGAATACCGAGCAAGGTGTTTTTGCCGCCAGATCAATGGATTGGGGACATTCTTTTGAGGATATTCTTTATATAAATCCTCGAGGCATGAAGATGATTGGTGAGGATGGCCATAACCCCGCCAAATGGACTTCAAAATATGGAAGTGTTGTACAAAGTATTATTCCCTATGCCCGCCAATATGGCTTCTCAAATAATGACGGTGCTACCGACGGAATTAACGAAAAAGGTCTAACGGCACATATTCTATATCTTGGAGCAACCCGCTACGCCAAACCAAATAATACGCCAGGGGTATCCTATATGCGCTGGCTGCGTTTTATTCTCGATAACCATGCTACAGTCGCAGATGCTGTCATCGGGATGAAAAATATACGCATATCGCCAGTGAAAGTTGGTGGCGAAGTACTTGGTGCACATATGGCAATAGAGGACCCAAGCGGTGATTCAGCTATCTTCGAAATAATCGATGGTAAATTAGTTGTACATCACGGTAAGAAATTTTCGGTTATGACAAATGACCCACCTTATGGATGGCAGCTTCAAAACCTGCCTTTTTACCAAGGCTTTGGAGGACTTAAATCTGTTCCAGGAGGGATTGATGGCGCTGACCGTTTTGTTAGATTATCTTACTATCAACACAATCTACCAAAACCTGCCAATGATATTCAGGCAGTCGCTTACCTCCTAAGTGCTATTCGCACTGTGGCCGTTCCTTTTGGCGCACCTTACAGTCGCCCCAATCAGGAAGAGGGGCCTGGAGAACCAGCTACTTACCCCACTTGGTGGCTTTCGGTGATTGATTTAAAACGCCGAATTTACTATTTCAACTGGGTTAAAAATCCAAATATTGTTTGGGTAGATTTACATGGAATTGATTTTTCAAAAGGCACAGGAAAGCGGGCTGCCGACCCAAAGAACCCCCAATTGGTTGGAGATATCACGAAAGTATTTCAGCCACTAAAAAAATAAACAGAAAGAAATACAAGATGTACAAGTTAACCCGAAAACACCATTTAATATCAAACACTCGGTCCGATATTCCATATGGCCTTAATTACAGCCAAGATTTTACATACTTTGATGTAAATCTACTTCAACATGTACATCCCCTCACTTTCAGGGCTGCTTAGCTTAAATCCAAACTTCTCGTATAGCTCCGGTACATCCGCCATAAGAGTAATATAAGCTGAAGGCATGGCCTCCCGATCCAAATAAGACATCATATACCTCATCACCAAGCGCCCTAAACCTTGCCCCTGGTATTTTGGATCGACAGCAACATCAACAATTTCAAAATTCAGGGCTCCATCCCCTACTACCCGCCCCATAGCAATAGTCTGTGAGCCTATTTTGATGTGGATGCCATACAGGCTGTTGGGTAAGCCCTTTTCCGCAGCCGCTCTGGTTCTCGGGGTAAGTCCAGCAACTTCCCTCAAACGAAGAAAGCCTTCAACGGGAGCCACGTTCTCTACCACTGTATACATAATATATTAAATACCCCTTAATAAATCACAACACTTAATAGGTCAGCTAATCCTCGCGAATTTCTGTAACTATTTCCGAGTTAACAGAATTGGCAATAAAACACTGTTTATGTGAAAGATGATGGATTTTTTCCAGCTGCTCCCTACTGGGCTTCTTATTTCCAAAAAAACGCACCAGGGGGCGCAGAGTAACCTTGGTCATTGCCAATTTGCCCTCCTTATTCGTATCCATTAGACCAACTGCTTCATCACGATACTCATCCACCACAAAACCTCGCTTGGCAGCAATGGCCAGGAAGAACAGCATATGGCAACTGGAAAGTGCAGCGACAAAAGCTTCTTCCGGGTCAACATTCTCTGCAACCGAATATGGAATGGGAACCACATGAGGGGAGGAGGAAGCCGGGACGGACAGGCCACCATCAAATTGCCAGATATGAGCGCGACTGTATTGATTATCGGTAAAAATCTGGTCGTCGCGCTGCCAGACTACTGTGGAAGTGTACTCAGACAAAATCTCTCTCCTTTTATCCAGGGCACACAATTTCTGTTCTTACAGATAGAGTCTTTCTCTGCTATTTTGACTGATTGTCTGAAATCTACGGGCTTACTCGGGGACTTCCAGAGAGGGCAGCCAGTTGGCAGGTATCTTCGATGATCATTTCCAACCTGGGGTCAGGGCCGGGCACTTAGGGACAGAGGCCGCAGAGCGGCCCCAGAGGTGCTATCACTCAGCATCCAATTGCTGGTCAGTACGTGCAGCCATAATAAAGTCATTCTTGTGCAGGCCCTTAGCCTCATGACTCCACCAAGTCACAGTAACCTTACCCCATTCGGTAAGCAACGCGGGGTGGTGCCCCACCTCTTCCGCAATAGCACCAACACGGTTAGTAAACGCCAGAGCCTGCTTGAAGTTACGGAACTTAAACACGCGCTCCAGTTGCATGATGCCCTCTCGGGTCATTGGGGTCCAATCCGGGATCTGACGCAGCAATCCAGGAAGTTCGTTATCACTGACCAGGGGCGCATCTGCTCGGCAGGCTTCACATTGTTGTTGGGCGAGTTCGGTCATAAATGAGTCCTCAACACCTTGTTTATTATCGGCTATTTAGCGTGGGCTCCACTCTAACCGGGGCTCCCCAACGAAACAAGCACACACTCAAAAAAGGCATTTTATACGGTTTTAACACGCCAATATGAAACAGCCTGCTAAAAGCAGCGGGGTAAGCCACTGTTGGAGACATTTGGTGCCGACCAGCCGCAGCAACGCCATCAAGTGTGTTAATTTTTGAACAGCCCCTAGGTATTAGAAGCCCAGCGAAGCAAGGACTCTTATGAAAGCCCTTTTGTGTATGTTGATATTACTGTCATTCCTCTCAACTAGTGCCTGCGGTCCACAGAGTCTGGATAAGAACCGTATTACCCCCCCGGAGTCCGAAACTATCGCAGAAATGCGGGCTGAGACAGAGCTGACTTTCCAGCAATTGAGTGAACAGTTCGTTAATGGGCTCTGGCGTCTTTTTCCGTCCTGGGCTGTTCGTGAGGGCTACTATGATGTCGCCACCCAGATACAGGTACCCAATAAGGCCTACCGGAAATACTTGCTGGATTTTGCAGAGACTTATGAAGAAAAGTTTAATGCACTGAACATAGATCAGCTGAGCATCAACGCACGTACTGACTTGGCATTGATCTTAAACTTCCTTCTGCGTTTGCAGTGGGAATATACCACCTTCAAATCTTTTGAATGGGACCCCTCCAATTACAATGTTTCTCATCCTTTTGCACTTATATTGAATACGGAGTATGCACCTTTAGAGCAACGCTTACGAACTTTTAGTACTCGTATGCGCAAGGTACCGGAATATTATCAAGCTGCTATGCATAACATCCGCAGGCCCGCCGCCCCTCAACTGGCACTGGCTATCCAGCAAAATGAAGGGGCCATGGAAGTGTTCGGTGAAGAGACAGAAAAGAAAGCAGTAGACAGCCAATTGTTCGACGATGAAAAAGCAGTTTTCCAACAGCGCCTGGAAGTAACTCGCGAGGCTATCCAAGGCTATATTACATTCCTGAAGAAACTACAAAAAAAACTGGAAAAAACTGGAAAATTCCGCGATTTTCGTATTGGCGAAAAACTCTACGAGGAAAAATTCAATTTTGACATCCAGATTGGTATAAGTGCAGCCGAACTTTACGAGCTTGCAATGGAAGAAAAGATATTAGTTCGAGATAAAATGCTAGAGCTATCAGAAAAACTCTGGCCCAGATATTATCCTAAAGAAGCCCCACCTTCAGATAAGCAACTCAAGATCCAAAAGGTACTAGATAAACTATCCGAACACCATGCCACAAAATATACTTTTAAGGAGAAGGTTGAACAACAAATTCCAGAATTAGCCACTTTTGTAACTAAGAATAACTTGCTAACACTGGATAAAAACAAACCTCTGATTGTACGCACCACTCCACCTTACCTTCAAGGTTTTGCTGTTGCCTCCATCAATGCTCCTGGACCTTACAATAAGAATGCCATTACCTATTACAATGTAATGCCTATGGCACAGCTCAGCGACAATCAAGCTGACAGCCTGCTACGAGAATACAATAACTACACCCTGCAGATCCTCAATATCCACGAGGCCATCCCGGGACACTATACTCAGTTGGTTTATGCCAACCAATCCCCCAGCCTTATAAAAAGTATTCTAGGTAATGGAGCCATGATCGAGGGGTGGGCTGTCTATGCTGAGCGTATGATGTTAGAAGCTGGATATGGTAATTTTTCTCCAGAATTGTGGCTGATGTATTACAAGTGGAACCTGCGCACTATCACCAATACAATCCTGGATTATGAAGTTCAAGTAAAAGGCCTTAATGAAGCCGATGCACTTAAGCTGATGATTCAAGGCGCATTCCAACAGCAGGCTGAAGCTGAGGGCAAATGGCGGCGAGCCACCTTGAGCCAAGTACAGTTAACCAGTTACTTCGCGGGTTACACTGACATACTTTCTCTGCGTGATGAAATAAAGCAGAAACTCGGGAAAAAATTTAATTTAAAAGAATTTCACGAAGAATTTCTCAGCTTTGGTAATGCACCTGTACCGATAATTCGAGAGCTAATGTTGACCCAGCTGGAGGAGACGGGATCTATTTGAACCAAATACGTTTTAGAGCTCTAACTCTCGTTCTTCTGGCAATACCCAATAGATTCCCAATGAAAAGTACCCAGCAAAAAATCAAACAGGGGGATAGTCAAATTAAAGTTACATTGATTCATCAAGTTACGTTGATGATGTATACGATGTAGTTGAGCCAACTCACGCAGAACGGGAACTCGATGAAACCAATGATCCAGAGGCTGGTGGTATCCCAAGTGCAACAATTCATAACCCAAATGATTTACTACAATAGTCACAATCAAGAGGTAAGCAGCATTCATCGACAAGAAAATAGAAAAAAAATACCCTAAACTCGGGGCTATCACTAAAGCAAGAGTTGCCGTTAAGTAAGTAGGGAAAAGTACTATCCTCCAGTCTCTGGTAGTATCAATTGAAAACAGGGGCGGAGAGAAAAAACTGTGATGATCCCCAGTATGTCTGCGATAAAAAACTCCTGCAATTCTAATTTTTTTATGACCAGCCCAACGATGACTTGCGTATTCAGAAAAGTTATATAGAACAACCCCTACGGGGATCACTAATAACTCCCAAGGTTTTAACATATCCAACTGAAATATGCAGTAAATACAAACTCCGACGCCAATAGCCAGAATACCCGATAGATGAAACCACCCGCTGTAACGGCTCTTCACTCGTGCCCGGTACCCGGCTCTGAAAGTAGCCGCATCGTGATTGATCGACATATCTGCTCCTTTTTATTAGAGTTGGTATTCCGTAAAACTATATAAACAATCAGAATCAGGCTGTTTGATCACATCTCTCTAGAAGTGATGTAAAGGGTGCCTCTCATCAATTGCATTAGCAAATTTAAGAATTTGATTGACCAGAAATATAATCAGGCGGATGATTGAATTCTAATAAATAATAATTAACAGCATTATTTGTGAGATTGATAATGTCGAGTCATCTCAGATCAATGGACTTGAATTTACTGCCTGTATTTGATGCCCTGATGGTCGAACGTAACCTGACTAGGGCTGCAGTAAAGCTACACATGAGCCAACCTGCAGTAAGTGCCGCTTTAAAGCGCTTGAGATCCACCTATAACGATGCCCTTTTTATCCGCACCGCAAAAGGGCTACGCCCTACCGAGCGTGCCCTGTCACTACACCCTTCCATTCACACCGCTCTTGGAGCAGTGAGATCCAGCTTTCAGCAACTCGACTTTGAACATCATGAGGCAGAAAGGGATTTCTCGATTGTTCTACCCGATGTGGTGGAAACCCTTATGATTCCAGGACTCAGTGCCTGGCTACGAGAGTATGCACCTGGGATAAGGCTCACAATATTGCCTGACGAATCAGAGATGACTTCCAGAATGGTAAGCAATGGTGAAGTCGACTTAATTATCGATTATTTACCATTAGAGTCTCCCAATTACAGCAGCCTGATTATTGCCGAAGAGGAATTGGTGGTGATCGCAGGAGAGCATAATGAGAAGGTAGGAAAATCCATCTCTGAAGCGGATTTTCAATCAATACCACAAATATCATTGCTGAGGGGAAGCCCCGTAGGCTCACCGATGGAGAGGCTGGCCAGACCGAATAAATTGCAGCGCAATATTTGTCTGCGTGTCCCACACCTATCCTCCTTTCCTCATATAGTCGCCACCACCGATTTAATTGCCGTTGTACCCGCAAGGATGATGAAGTCCTCTCATTACCGAGCACTACCTGTTCGTACAATTGAGCTGCCTATGGACTTCCCCAAGGTCAGCCTGCAGCTGATTTGGCATAAGTCACAAACCAATAACCCCGCCCATCGCTGGTTAAGAGAAACCATTTTGCAGCTTTACCCAGAGCTGGGTATGTAGAGGCTTTTGGAGTGTGCTGCACCAGGATGAATCTAATTGAGGCATTAGGTTAGGCTTTTACTATGCCTGTTTACAGTGACTAGCTGAGAAGACAACCTAGTCCCGCCAAACTTAATCCCTAAAAGCTTGCAGACAAAAAAAGCCGGGAACCTCGCGGACCCGGCTTGTATAAATTGAGGCAGCCCTTAGACGACGCCCTCCTCAATTTTTGCCTTCCAGATCAACGGTCCAGTGGTATGCACAGACTCACCCTGACTATCGACAGCTACGGTTACTGGCATGTCCTCCACCTCAAACTCGTAGATGGCTTCCATACCCAGCTCCGGAAAAGCAATTACCTTGGAGGCTTTAATCGCTTGAGCTACCAGGTACGCAGCACCGCCCACAGCCATCAGGTATACCGCTTTATTGTCACGAATCGCTTCAATTGCCATTGGGCCACGCTCTGCCTTACCGATCATCCCTTGCAGGCCAGTCTCTTCGAGCATAGTGCGCGTAAACTTATCCATACGGGTCGCGGTAGTTGGGCCTGCGGGACCAACCACTTCATCCCGCACAGGATCTACCGGCCCTACGTAATAGATAAAGCGGCCAGTCAGGTCCACTGGCAGCTTCTCCCCTTTCGCTAGGATATCCACTATTTTTTTGTGAGCGGCGTCGCGACCAGTAAGCATCTTGCCATTCAGTAGCAAGGTTTCACCGGGCTGCCAGCTCTGCACATCCTCTGCAGTGACGGTATCCAGGTTGACACGGCGAGTGTTGCTGCCAGCTTCACGAGTAATTTCCGGCCAGTCTTCCAGCTTCGGCGGAGTCTGGCACGCGGGGCCAGAGCCATCCAGAGTGAAGTGCGTATGACGAGTAGCGGCACAATTGGGAATAATCGCCACTGCCTTGTTAGCTGCGTGAGTAGGATAATCCTTAATCTTTACATCCAGGACAGTGGTCAGTCCGCCAAGCCCCTGAGCACCAATACCCAGTTTGTTTACGGAATCATATAACTCCAAACGAAGCTCTTCAGCACGGCTGGAGGCGCCGCGCTCTTGCAGCTCCTGAATATCGATAGGATCTAGGAGTGACTCCTTAGCCAGTAACATGGCTTTCTCAGCAGTACCACCGATGCCGATACCCAGCATGCCCGGCGGGCACCAACCAGCGCCCATCTGCGGCACCATCTTCAAAACCCAGTCCACTACGGAGTCAGACGGATTCAGCATGGCAAACTTGGTCTTGGCTTCACTGCCACCCCCCTTGGCCGCTACGTAAACTTCGACAGTATCACCGGGTACAATCTCGTAGTGGATGACCGCTGGAGTATTGTCACCAGTGTTTTTACGCGCGCCATCAGGGTCATCAAGAATAGAAGCTCGCAGCACATTGCTGGCATTCTTATAGGCACGACGCACACCTTCGTTCACCATATCGGTGACACCCATTTCAGCGTCCCAGCGCACATTCATGCCCACTTTCAGCTTCACGGTCACAATACCCGTGTCCTGGCAAATGGGACGATGGCCTTCGGCGCACATACGTGAGTTGATCAGTATCTGTGCCATGGCGTCCTTGGCCGCCGGGTTGACCTCTTTCTCATAAGCCTTGTTCAGGGCCCGAATGAAGTCCTGTGGGTGGTAGTAAGAAATAAATTGCAGCGCGTCAGCCACGCTATCGATCAGATCATCCTGGCGGATAGTGGTCATACCCAACTCCGATTAACGTCTCAAGGCCGGCGATTCTACACGAAATGTAGGGTTATAGACCGATTATTGATTTGACAAGGGACTTGTTGATTTATCAGGGCAATAAAAAAGGGCGAACATAGGGTTCGCCCTTTTTTATTACTCGCAATGCCTACATAGATGAGGCAGTTGGCTCACTGGCCTGCAGGGAGCGAATTGCATCGCGCAATTGCACCAGATCTTTATTAACAGAGCGTCGATAAGCGTCGATAGACTCCACAGCTTCCTCATTAGCGCCAACACGCATAGTCAGGTCACTGCGCACAGAAGCTAGTTGTCGTTCCAAACGCGAAATTTTATCCGTCATCTCGCGCTTGCTGTCGGTGTTACTCTTGCGCAGCTCCGACAATGCAGTTTCAACAGCGGCAATCTTCTTCACACTGGCATCGAGGCTGCCCAGCTTGATATTGAGTGCAGCAACCTGCTTCTTATTGGCTGCAACAGCTGCTTTATTCGCAGTGATACTCTTGCGGTTAGTATCGTAAGCAACACCCCAGAGTTTACGAATCTCAGAGGAGTTCTCTTTGGCTTTAGCATTTAGCACCTCAACAGATGCCGTGGATTCCTCGTCAGAGAGATTAAAACGCTTCTCCAGCTCGGCAATCCGGCTCTCCGCATCGGCAATACGGTTTTCGGCATTAACCAATTGAGTACGGCTCTCTTGCCACTGCTGGTAGAGAAAACCTGAAGCGGCAAGCCCGCCCATAGCGAGGACAAGTGCACACATACCGAGGAAGGAAAAACCTCCGCGGCGCTCTTCAACAATAACCTGCGGTTCAGTCGCCGTCTCACTCTCTCTTTGTGACCGTGGGTCCAGTGCTGGTTCAATAGCGGCGCTGCCGTCCAGTGTGGGCTCTCTGCGTTGCATGTATTAATACACCCGGTAGCTAAATCTGCTGAATTCGGTACCGGCTGGTTCAAAACAGCCCAGCCAGGTACCGGTAAATCGAATACTATGTGGCAATCAAAGCCGAGACAGATTCGTCGAATTCTGCGGCAGTTATACCAAAAATTGACGAAAAAGTAAGCGGCCACTGGTAAGAATAGACGACAGTCGCACACTGTCATCAATATACCCCCCCCCTTGAGTTCGAGGAAATCGTCCCAAATTCCCCTATTCAATCGCGCCGGCTTAATTCTGGCATACGGCGCGTGTAGAATGCTCTCACCAATAACCCGAAAACAAAGGAAGGAAGACACCATGGCTTTCGAATTGCCCGAACTCCCCTACGCGATGAATGCCCTGGCCCCACATATCTCCGAAGAGACTTTGGAGTACCACTACGGCAAACACCACAAAACTTACGTAGATAAACTGAACGGCCTGCTGGAAGGCACCGCTGATGCTGACAAATCCCTGGAAGAAGTCATCAAGTCCTCCTCTGGTGGTGTATTCAATAACGCGGCCCAGGTGTGGAACCACACTTTCTACTGGAACTGCCTGAGCCCCAACGGCGGCGGCGAAGCCACTGGCGCAATCGCTGAAGCTATCACTGCCGCTTTCGGCAGCTTTGAAAAATTCAAAGAAGAGTTTACCACCAGTGCCGTTAACAATTTTGGCTCCGGCTGGACTTGGCTGGTGAAAAAGGCTGATGGCTCAGTTGCAATCGTGAACACCTCCAATGCAGCTACTCCACTGACCGAAGAGGGTGTAACTCCCCTGATGACCTGCGATGTGTGGGAACACGCTTACTACATCGACTACCGCAACCTGCGTCCGAAGTACATGGAAGCCTTCTGGAATCTGGTGAACTGGGAATTTGTAAACCAGAATTTCGCTTAATCGCGAGTTCACCTAAAAAGCGGGCCCTGTGCCCGCTTTTTTATTTTTGGTCAGGGCGCAACTGTGACACCGAAGTAGAGGGAAACTGCCTCTGGCCAAAAGCACCACAAGTGCGCACAATACCTTCTACTGTGCGCTTTGGAACTGCAAATTCCATAGCAACGAAAACCTAGAGAATGCCACTTGAGTGGCACAAAGTAGCAACGAACCTCCGAACACTGGGAATATGCTCATGAAGTTGAAACCGACCCTGATCGCAGCTGCCATAAGTGCTCTTGTTATCAGCGGCTGTGACCGCGGCAAACCGAACACAGCGGAGCAGAATATGACCGCTCCTGCAGCAGAAAGCAAAGCCTCACAAGACACCACTACCGAGGTAAGCCAGGAAGCCATCAAACAGGTTAACCAGATGTTCGAGGACTTCTTCCAGGAGCATCTTTCCCGCAGCCCAGAATTCAAAACATTCCTGGGCAAAAAAGAGGACTACGATAAGTGGGACGATCTCTCCCCCGAATTCGCCAAAGAAACCCTGGAAATTGACAAGCGTCAGCTGGCTGAACTAAACAAAATTGACCCCAGTAGCCTGGACGAAGCCACCCGACTGAGCTTGCGCTTGGCCAAGCGTAACCTGGAACAGGATATCGAGGGCTATAAGTGGCGCAACCACAGCTATCCCGTCAACCAGATGTACGCCACACACACCAGTGCGGCCTCCCTACTTATTAGCCAGCACCGCATTGACGATGTAAGTGATGCTGAGGCTTATATCGCGCGCCTGAATGCAATGCCCAAGTACTTCTCCCAGTTGGAAGAGAAACTGAAAGCCAATGCTGAAGCCGGCACTATTGTACCAAAATTCGTATTCCCCTACGTGATCAGTGATTCGCAAAACCTGATCAATGGTGCACCTTTTAACGGTGATAAAGACAGCCCTCTGTTTGCTGACTTTAAAGGCAAAGTAGAAAAACTGGATATTGGCAAAGAGCAGAAACAAGCACTCATCGACAAAGCCAGTACCGCGCTGAAAGAGAGCACGGGCCCCGCCTATGAAAAACTGATCGGCTATTTGCAGGAGCTTGAGAAAAAAGCCACCACCGACGACGGCGCCTGGAAACTGGCTGATGGTGAGGATTTCTACAAATTCCGCCTGGGTGTATACACCACTACCGACATGACTGCTGATAAAATCCATCAGACAGGTCTCAAAGAAGTTGCACGTATCCACGACGAAATGCGTGAGATCATGCGCAAAGTAAAGTTCGAGGGTAACTTGCAGGAATTCTTCGAATTCATGCGAACCGACAAGCAGTTCTACTACCCCACTACAGAGGAAGGTAAGGCGGAATACCTGGAGAAAGCCACCGCTATTATCGACACCATGAAGGGGCGTTTGGATGAGCTGTTTATTACCAAGCCCAAAGCTGAACTTGATGTAAGAGCTGTTGAGCCATTCCGTGAAAAATCTGCCGGCAAAGCCTTCTATCAGCGCCCTGCTCCAGATGGGTCCCGTCCCGGCATTTACTACGCCAACCTCTACAACATGTCAGATATGCCCACCTATCAAATGGAAGCACTGGCTTACCATGAGGGCATCCCCGGCCATCATATGCAGCTCTCTATCGCCCAGGAGCTTCAGGATATTCCAAAATTCCGCAAATACGGTGGCTACACGGCCTATACCGAGGGCTGGGGGCTCTACTCAGAGCTGGTTCCCAAGGAACTGGGTTTCTATGAAGACCCCTACTCTGACTTTGGTCGCCTAGCTATGGAGTTGTGGCGCGCAGGCCGCCTGGTTGTGGATACTGGCCTCCACGCCAAGAAATGGACTCGCGAACAAGCCATCGACTACTTGGTGGAAAATACCCCCAACCCAAAAGGCGATGTAGTTAAGGCTATCGAACGCTATATCGTCATGCCCGGCCAGGCGACCGCTTATAAAATCGGCATGCTCAAGATTGTCGAGCTGCGCGAGAAATCCAAGGCAGAGCTTGGTGACAAGTTTGATGTTCGCGGCTTCCACGACACTATTCTAGCCAATGGTGCAGTGCCACTTGATGTACTGGAAGAGCTCGTGAATGAATGGGTCGCACAAGTGAAAGCGAATAGCTAGCTTCATATAACAAAAGTAACTCCAATAAAAAGGCCGCTCATTGAGCGGCTTTTTTATTTTATGGGTACGAAAAAGCATTACCCCTTTTTCATTGTGATCCAGCTGTCCACCTGCTGCTCAAGCACTGCCAATGGCAAGGCTCCATTAGTTAAGACCACGTTGTGGAACTGTCGAATATCAAAGTCGCCACCCAATTTTTCACGGGCCCTTTCACGCAGCTCCAGGATTTTCAACATTCCTGCTTTATAAGCCAGGGCTTGGCCCGGCATCACAAGATAACGTTCAATTTCAGTGGTAACCTCAGTTTCTGTCATACCAGTTTTTTCCACCATATACTCGATTGCTTCTTCACGACTCCAGCGTTTGTGATGCAAGCCGGTATCCACAACCAATCGCACAGCACGAAACATTTCCGCCTGCAGTCGACCCAGGTCATCATAGGGGTTTTCCTGGAAACCAGCCTCCTTCGCTACCTGCTCAGCATAGAGGGCCCAGCCTTCGGCATAGGCAGTAAATAAACCCATTTTTCGGAAAGTGGGAACCCCCTGTAATTCCTGGGCTATCGCCAATTGAAAATGATGGCCGGGAACAGCTTCATGATAGGCCAAGGTGCGCATGCCAAACTTCTTGGTTTCATGAACATCTCGCAAGTTTGCATAAAATACACCGGGGCGAGAACCATCCATAGCCGGGGGATTATAATAGGCGCCGGGAGCCCCCTGCTCCTTAAATTCAGGCACACGACGAACTTCAACACCCATCGCCGGCTTTATATCAAAGTAATCTCCCAAGCCCGTATTTACCTCATCAATCATCGCTTGATAATCGGCTATGATCTGCTCACGCCCCTGATCAGAATCCTCGTAGAGGAACTGGGGGTCATTATTAATCCCCGCGAAACGCTCACTGATACTGCCGCTATCCTGGCCTACCGAGGCGAAAATTCGGCTCATCTCCCCTTCAATACGAGCAACCTCCTCAAGACCAATACGATGCAAATCCTCCGGTTTCAAATCAGTGGATGTATGACTGCGCACTTGGTAAGCGTAAAATTCATCACCATCCGGTAATGCCCAAACCCCATTATTTTCATAGACCTGTGGTTGCAACTCACGGTAATAAGCGATCAGGCTTTTATATGCAGGATAAACTTCCGCATCAATCAAAGCCTCACCCCTACCCAGAATACGTGTGCGCTCCTGCTCCGGTAATCCTTCAATTTTCCCTAAGCGCTCTTGCAAAGAGGTAAAGAGGATATTTTCATGAGCAGGAACAGCTATAAAACCCTGCATCTCCTCCAATACACTATCGATAACAAAGCGAGGGGGTAGAATTTTTTTCTGTTCACGGATTCTTAACCCGTCAAGCACCTGGGAGAACTTTCTATCAACCTCGCTTAGCCGGGAGAGATAATACTCTGCCTCTTTGACATTATTGATCTGGTGTACTTCGGCAAGAAATTCGGGCAAGCTATTTTGCACCCCAAACATCTGGTTAAGCGGATAATTATGATGTTTCCACCGCTCTCCCTCCACCATATTGCCAAGAAAGTGAGCAAACACATCGTATGAAATTGCCTTCTGCCCGTTTAGCTCCTCGCGGTTATACCCCTGCAGCACTGCCAGCTCATCTTTAATCATTTGCATCTGGCGTTGCTGTTCTTCTTCAGAAACATCATCCAGGTGAGCATTGTGCCCATCGATACCAAATTGCTCCAACACCCGCAGTTGGGAGAGAATCTCTGGACTGGTGCTGCCGAGCTTAATAAAAGCACGCTCGAAATACACATTGATAGACCAGGGTTTAAAATAGATCGCATTGACAGCAAAGACCGATACTGCTACTACCCCGAGTAATAGTATCCCGCCTAACCATTTGGATATCCTTTTTATCATTATCTTCTCCTCCTAACTTGTGACTCCATTCTCACTCTATAATGAGGTCTGGCACAACCGCTCTGGCTTTTTAGTGCGACGAATAAGTAGAATTGAGCGACAAAACACCAACTGAAAATCAATTTAGGTAAGTAGCCACTTGAAACGCCCCGACTTAAATAAAACCCAACTGGCACCAAGGAACAAGTAATTTGGCAATCAATATGTAAATATTGATAACATCAATAAGAGTTAAACAGCTAAATTAAAGCAATATTCAGAAATACCAGGCCATACTGTCTCTAGACAATAACCTTCTTGAATTTTTCACTCAGAAAAATAATCAAAAGAAACTAAAACCCCAAGCCACCCAACATATAAGAAAGATGAAAAAAAGACCCTGAAAAAAATCTAATAACTTGAAACAAAAGAAATTAATATATCAATTGCACCTTAACCAAGAATCCAAAAATTAAATTTTAATAGGGGATTCAAAATCACTGGGCTTTAACGCTAGGAGAGAGCAGCTAACTTTTTGTAAGATATTCTCTGCGGTATTACCCATAATAAATCCAGGTATTCCCGCGCGCCCCACCGTTCCCATCACCAACAAATCAAGCTTTTCCTCATCGATTAGCAGCGGGATATAGTTATCAGGATGGGCAATCACGTGATGGACCTGTATGTCTCCACCAATGCCCGATGCACGGATCAGCACATCCAGCTTCGAGCGATGTTGGGATCGCGCAGCCTCGGTAGCCTGATCCAATTCCTCTTCAGAAGCACTGAGCGGAAAATGGCGGCGCAGATACTCATCCACGTCATAGTCCCAGCAGGAAATTACATGTAGGGTGCCACTGCAGCTATCCGCCAATACCCTAGCCCAGCGCAACAGGCGAATTGCCAGATCATAAGTACTAGCCGCATCGGTCTCTGGGTCTATTGCCACTGCAACCCGAATATCAGTGTGAGTACGCTCTATCGGCCGACATAACCAAACCGGACAAGGGCATTTACGTAATAATTCCATATCAATAGCTTTAAAACCCTTACGCTGGGTGCGCCCTTCTACATTCTTAATGACCAAGTCATAGCCCCCGGTAAGAACCCGACGAATCACCCGTTCGGCGGGGCGTGGACCGCAGTCAGATTCTATTTCCAGTTTTACCTGGTCCTTGGGCAGGTTCATCCTCTCCTGGGCTGAAGCAATCTCCCCCCTTACCCGCTCCAGCATGGCCTTTTCACACAACTCACCAAAATCCTCAAAACCTTCAGGTACTGCAGGGCACACCAACAAAACCTTAATATCCGCATGGTTATTGCGAGCAACTGCAAATGCCTGCAATAAGCCGCTACTTTCATCTTCCGCAGCGTGACTCACATAGAGGATTCTATGAACATTTGGCATATCAATCTCCTCTGGCTGTGAGCCTCGGAAGTAAGCAGGGACAGCAATTTACGCACGAGCCCCAAGGCCGTCACCACTTGATATTGTGGGGCGAGGGAAAATCAAAGAAAAAGGACCAATAAGGGCATCTGATGGATCTGAGAAAAGATCCGGGAGTAGAATATTTTTGTAGATAAACTACCGGCGCAGTGTAGCGCCGGTCAATCCTCTAACCAATTAGATATCCAGCACTTGCTTCACAAAGGGGATGGTGATTTTGCGCTGTGCCATCAGGGAAGCTCTATCCAACTGCTCCAAGCACAGAAATAAGGCCCGGGTATCCCTAGGGGCGCGGTGTAATATGTATTGGGCCACATCCTCAGGCAAATCAAAACCACGCAAGCGGCTGCGCCTGCGCAGTGCAGCTACCTTATCCTTATCGTTCATGGGTTGTAGCTGGAATACCAGAGCCCACTGAAGACGTGACTGCAAGTCCGCGAGGGCAATGTCCATCCCCCGGGGGGACTTACGCGCCCCAAGCAACAGCTGCCTGCCACTATCCCTAACCCGATTGTATAGATGGAACATCGCCGTCTGCCACTGTGACTGCCCCTCCAAAAGGTGCAGGTCATCAATACAAACCAGATCCAGCTGCTCAAGGCCATCCAAAAGCACCAGAGGGTCCATCGCCATCAGCTCAGCCATAGGCAGGTATTGGAACGTACGACCATTGGCCTCGGCACTTTGGCAGGCCGACTGTAACAAATGGCTGACACCACTACCGGCCTCCCCCCAGATATACACTGCCGACTCGGGGTTCTGCCCACTTGCAAACGACTGAAGCATGGCTACAACCTGACGGTTGGGGTCCATCTCAGACAGATAGAAGTTATCGAAAGTGGCATCGTCCCGGAGGGAGACGCCCAGTGGCAACTGCTGCGGAATACTCATCTCAGTCCCAGCGATAACGCAACGGATTGTCAGCACTGCCCAGTGGGGCACGTTTTCCACTCAGGTCGATGGGGTCCCCGTGGCCCTGTGCCCTCAATTTATGGTTTAGTGCCAGGGCATCACGTAAATTGCGCATCCCCACAGAGGTGACCAAGGCCAAGCGCGCTCGATCGCTCTCCACTGAGAGCAGCTGAGCACTGCTCACCTGAGCCAACCCCTGCAGGTAAGCCAAAGCTTCGGTATAGTCGGCAAAACTACCAACACCAGACAGTTCAACAATCACAGCTCCAGATTCAGCATCCTGTCCTTCTGGGCGCACCGCATAGCGCTGGGCTAACAAGTTAGCCATCTGGTTAACCCCTCGTAAGGCCACCTCTTCCAAAGAACCACCATTACTGTCGAACGCATAGCTGCGCCCACCGTGTAACAGCAGCCAATCTGCCTGCCAGCGGCGGCCGGAAGCCTGCAATAGGCGCCCCATCAGAGTAGCATCGGGTCGGTAGCGAAAACCCGCACGTTCGGCAGCTGCCTCGTCTTGAGCCCAGAGGGACCCTAAAGGCATATTGCGCTGATCGTTGAGATCCATCACCGGGAAATCCAGTGGAACGCCCCGCTCTATGGCCATAGCGTCAAGCACAGAGAATAATTCTGGAGCATCTTCTTCACGCAGGACACTGCGGCCATCTTGCAGTGTATCTACGGCCAGCCAGACTAAAGTGCCTGGGCGGTTATTTGGCCACATAGGTAAACCCAGCTGGTGAACTTGCCTGGAGACAGCCTGGGGGTCAAAAGAGAGATGAAGATAAAGCTGATTGTTCTCGCTAGTGTAGCGATAGCCCTGTACTAACTGTTGAGCCTTTGGCAGGAGCGATTGCAGATTGGGGTTACTGCCAATAGCGGCATCCCCTGTAACCCGCACAAATACCCGCTCGAGTCCCCGGCTACCCGCAGCCGCGCGGTCTGTAGCGCCACGACTGGGCACGGCTTCAACCACTTCGTATAGATCCGAGATAACTCGAGCCTGGACTGGCAGGCTTAGCGCACCGAAAAGCAGTGCCAGTAACTGCAACACCAATCCCTGCCGGAGCAGCTTGTGCATAGGATTTCTCTCCAAACCTCATTCCACCCCGTGAGCTTGCACGAAATTGTTATTGATGCGCAAGACGCCAAAATCCACGGTTAGGATAAAAATTGGGGCTATTGTATCAGCGTCGGCGACTTCTCTCAGCCCCGAGTTCTCACTATTCGTGTATTTCAACAGGCCAACATGGAGATAAATTCCATAATCGCCTAATGAGATGCCGCCAGGGCGTGGCTACTGAGGCAAGACCCGGCTAGAATACGCGCCCTTCGAATACCCACCGCAGGAAGAATCATGAGCGATTCCAAGCCGCAATCCACTCAATCATCCCTCTCCTATAAAGATGCCGGAGTCGATATCGACGCGGGTAACGCCCTGGTAGAGCGTATCAAACATGTAGCCAAACGCACCTCCCGGCCAGAAGTAATGGGCGGCCTGGGCGGTTTTGGCGCCCTTTGCCAATTGCCCTCTGGCTATAAAGAGCCTGTATTAGTTTCTGGCACCGATGGTGTGGGAACCAAACTACGCTTGGCAATGGACTTGGGTATCCACGACAGCATCGGCATTGACCTGGTTGCCATGTGCGTCAACGACCTTGTCGTCGCAGGCGCTGAGCCCCTGTTCTTCCTCGATTACTACGCTACCGGCAAACTCAATGTAGATATCGCCACTGAGGTAGTCTCTGGAATTGGTAAAGGTTGTGAGCTGGCCGGCTGTGCACTGGTAGGTGGCGAGACCGCCGAGATGCCAGGCATGTATGAGGGCGACGACTACGACTTGGCCGGATTCTGTACGGGAGTGGTGGAAAAATCAGAAATCATCGACGGCAGCAAAGTCAAAAGCGGCGATATTTTGATCGGTCTCTCTTCCAGTGGCCCTCACTCCAATGGCTACTCACTGATCCGAAAAGTACTGGAAGTCAGCAGTGCCGACCTGGAAGAGGCTGTTGGCGGAGAAACCCTGGCCAAAGCCTTAATGGCGCCCACTCGTATCTATGTCAAGAACCTGCTGCAGCTGATGAAGAGTGTCCAGGTTAATGCCCTCAGCCATATCACCGGCGGCGGCCTGCTGGAAAACCTGCCCCGTGTTCTTCCTGAAGGGTGCCTTGCGCGCATTGACGTTAGCAGCTGGGAAATGCCGGCGGTATTTCGCTGGCTGCAGGGCGCAGGCAATATCGACCCACGCGAAATGTACCGCACATTCAACTGCGGTGTCGGCATGGTAATTTGTGTACCTGCTAATCAAGCTGATAAAGCTCTGGAAACCCTCAAACAACTGGGTGAGGAAGCCTTTGTAGTGGGCAGCATTGAAAATGCCGTTGAGGGCTCGGAAGCTGTTGAACTGGCAGGCTTATAATGACTCAGGGTGTATGCAAAGTTACCGTTTTGATCTCCGGCAGTGGCAGTAACCTGCAAGCGCTATTGGATGCCTCGGCAAAAACCGACGCGCCCTTTTCTATCTGCTCAGTTATCAGTAATAAATCTGGGGCCTACGGCCTGACTCGAGCCGCCGAAGCTGGCGTCTCATGCTCAGTGATTGATCATCGGGAGTTCTCCAGCCGAGAGGATTTTGACCGTGCTCTGATTTCCGAGATCGACAGCCAACAACCAGATCTGGTAGTCCTGGCCGGTTTCATGCGCATCCTGACACCGGAGTTTGTACAGCACTACAGCGGGCGCCTACTCAATATTCATCCTTCCCTGCTGCCAAAGTACCAGGGCTTACACACCCACCAGCGCGCCCTGGATGCCGGTGATTGCGAACACGGCGCTACCGTGCACTTTGTTACCGAAGAACTGGATGGGGGCCCAGCCATCATCCAGGCTGTAGTCCCTATAAAAGATGGGGATACAACAGAGTCATTGGCCAAGCGGGTTCAAGTGCAGGAACATGCAATATACCCAATGGCAGTTACCTGGTTCGCAGAGAAAAGGTTGCATATGCACGGTGATCGCTCCCAGTTGGATGGCGAACTCCTACCCCGTAGCGGAGCCAAACTAAACAGCTGAGACCTGTTATTAGCTGGCGGGGTAAAAGTCCTTCAATGTACTTTGCCAGTCCCGCCGGCTAATATTCAAGGAGATTCAGTATTAGTGGGGCTCAGCCGTGCGTTTTTTAGTTTCCTCTCTATTTCTTTTTCTACTCACCAGCCAAACCCTGGCCAACCAATTAGAACCCTTTAAAGCGACCTATACTGCGCGCTTCAATGGTATCAGCGTCACCGCCACCCGCGAGCTCACAGGCCAGCAGGGCAATTGGCGACTGGATTTCAGCACCAACACCCTATTTGCCAGCATCAAAGAGTACTCCCGCTTTACCAGTGAGAACGGCCACATAACTCCCTACCATTACGAATATCGCCGCAAAGGACTGGGCCGTAATCGCGGCACTGTGCTCAATTTTGAGCCAGACAAGGGCATGGTACTCAATGTTTCCAATCCCGAAAGGGATTTGAAAGATGTATCTCCACATATTCTCGATAAGGTCAGCTACCAGTTGCAACTGACAATGGATGTCGCCGCAGGCAAAGAAGACCTCCAGTACGAAATTGCCGATGGCAAGAAGATTCGCAAATACACTTTTGCCCGAGAAGGCACTGAAACCCTGGATACCCCGATGGGGGAAATCGAGACAATTAAAGTGCGCAGGGTTCGGGATGCCGACTCTGCAAGAGAGACAACAGTCTGGATTGCCCCCCAGTGGAACTATGCGTTAGTGAAGCTTGTTCAAAGAGAGGAAAATGGTAAAAAATACCAAATCACCATGACAAATCTATCCATTAATGGAAAAAACGTCAGCTCAGGCCAATAAAAAACCAGTTCCCCGCGAGGCAAAAAAAAATCTATTCATTTGATGGATTTTTGCCTCCTTTCTCATTATAAAGTGACTCCTTTCCCTTGCTCAGGCAGTTTTCTATTGCCTAACTTTTCCAGTAAGGGATTTGCTATGAAATCGGAAGGTATCTATATAAGTCTAACGGCCTTCCTTCCATGTAACGGCATTTATTCAAATGCTGCATATGGTTTTCAGTAATCAGCAGACTTAGAGATGGGCTCTCATGAATAAGAAATACCTGCGACACGCAGTTCTGGCCGCAGCAATCGGCTCCGTTTCCCAAGGCGCAATGGCAGCAGGTTTCTACCTGCAGGAAACCAGCGCATCTGGCCTAGGCCGCGCCTTCGCCGCCGAAAACACCATCGGTGACAATGCCTCTATCCTCGCACGCAACCCCGCGGGCTCTGCGCTGTTTGACACCTACACTATTTCAGGTGGCCTTACTTACGTAGACCCCAATATCGACGTATCTGGCGATGTTACTTATTTCGGGCCAATCCCGGGCACCCGCACCACTGTTCGGGCTGATGCCGACGATTACGCTACCAGCGCATGGATTCCCAACGGTTATTTAGCCGCACCGATCAACGATGAGTGGTCTTGGGGCCTGGCCATGTATACAGATTTTGGCCTTGAGACTGACTTCCCCGATAGCTTTCCAGCGGCTGCCATTGCAAACCAAACTGAGCTGCTGACAGTCAATATCCAGCCCTCTATTGCTTACGATATTAATAACACCTTTAGCATTGGCGCTTCTATCAATTTCCTGTACGCCGATGCAACCCTGAAGACCAATATACCGACAGACTTTGTTCTTGACCCAATCTTCAGTAATCCTGCGGTCTTAGGCAGAGGCCTCTCTGGCGCTTCCGTTCTTAAGATTGAGGGCGATGGCTGGGATGTTAGCTGGACCTTAGGTGCATTGTGGCGCATCAGTGATAATACCCGCGCCGGCATTTCTTACCATGCCAAGTACGATCCCAAACTCAAAGGGGATGTGAGTTCCGACTTAATACCTCCCCCCCCTGCCGCGCCATTTGATGATACCAGCGGCAACCTCACGTTAGACCTGCCGGATACTTTGGAGCTGGGTTTCTACCACCGCTTCGACAACCAATGGGCAGTTGCAGTTGGCTATATGTGGACCAACTGGGAAGAGTTTGAGCGTCTCGAAGCCTTTATCCCAAGCGCTGGTGAGGGGTTCAATCCTCTACTCATCAAAGAAGAAAACTTTAAAAGCGGTTCACGCTTCAGCCTCGCTGGCGAGTATTTCTACAATGATGATATTACCGTGCGCTTCGGCTATGCCTATGACCAAGGTGCAGCGCGCGATGGTTTCAATCGTCACGAGCAAGAAGAAATTCTTGCCACTACTGGCCTGGACCTCCCCATCACCTGGCGCACATTATCCATTCCAGACACCGATCGTCAGTGGCTCACGCTTGGTGGAACCTATCAATATAATGAAAAGCTGAGCGTAGATGCCGGCATAGCTTACATCTGGGGTGACGACGAGAGAATTCAGGAATATACACCAATCCCCGTTCCGACCTACTACGATGGCGGCACGACCAAAACAGAGGCCTGGCTGTTCAGTGCAGCTATTAACTACCGCTTCTGATTAGCAAGTCCCCACGAAAAAAAGGCTCTACCTCCGGTAGGGCCTTTTTTGTTTACAGACCAACAAAAGACACCCGCTTCAAGCCCCCAAAGCCTTGCCTATACCACCACAGCCCCGACCTTAAAAAAAGGGGGTAGATAACCATCCAGGCAAATTTGCTATAAACACCCCTCAAGTTAATTAAATTCAAATCTCTGTCTAACCCAAAAATCCAACGCCAACAATTTTGCTTGTCGATTAAATTCCACCAATGACTCTCAACAAAAAGCGGCCACTAGAACCACCCCTCTTTCTTTGTTGTGACCATGACCTGGAACAGGGAGCAAGCAAAATAGTAACAACTGAAATTCCACCTTGAACCCGATTGCAATGAACAACCTACTGAGGGCACTAGAAGTTTAGGCGAACCGAGCACCACTGGCAGCAGTACCGGATCTATACCCCCGGCACCAGCCCGATCAAACAAAAATCAAAACCGAAAACAACCAAGCAACAAGAGTAAAATCATGAAGTTAATAGCAGTATTTTTCTTGTTATTCTTAAGCTTCGATATCTCGGCCTTCACCATGGGAGATGCCATCAATATAGCTGGCCGGCAGCGGATGCTGTCTCAGCGTATCACCCAGGCGTATATCCTCCGCGGAATACAGCCCAGTGCGGAGCGCCACAAAAAAGTCTTTTCAAGGTCCCTCCAGGAGTTCAAGCGAAACCACGAAAAACTAAGTAACTTTCAGGGCGCGGAAAAAATCGAAACCCAATTAATAAAAGTGCAAAAGGAATGGGAAAAATTTGAAAAAATCGCCCTCCAACCCACCAGCAAGGAAAGCGCTACTAAGCTGTTTGAACGGAGTGATGAACTCCTGTCTGAAACCCATGCTTATGTTGTGAAGCTCCAGCAACTTGCACCGCATAATAGCGCTGAGTTAATTAACATCGCAGGTCGGCAACGCATGCTCTCCCAGCGCATAGTCAAAAACTATGCTGCTAAACTTTGGGAAATTTCCCAAGATAATGCCAGTAGCGGTCTGCAACAGGATCTTTCCGAGTACTCCAACCGCCTTAACCAGCTTCTGGAAAGCCCACTCAACACACCCGAAATCACCCACAATCTGCGCAAAGCTCAGGATCACCTAAATTACGCCAGTCGCGGGTTCGAAGGAGAGATGAAAATATCTGAGAAGCGCCAGATTCAAGTAATTACAGGCACTACCGATCTAATGCTGCGCAATATGAATGTTATTACTCAGCTGTATGCCAAATTATTGGATTCAAACACAACTTTATAAGAACAGAGAATGCAATTGAAAGAATACTCCAGAAAAGCTTTGAAGAAACCATCGGAACAATAAGAAAGGGGGGAGCCCCCCTTTCTTAATTAGTGCGCTAATACGCTATTGGATAACCAGCAGATTACCAGCCGCACTGACGCCCCTGGTTTTGCTCTTCCAGATAGGCCATCAAAGGCTGGAAGTAATCGATAATTGCCGAGGCATCCAGATCGCGCTGGCCAGTCAGAGCTTCCATTGCATCGGGCCAGGGCTTGCTTGCACCCATAGCCAACATGGTGCGCAACTTCTCGCCCGCTTCATCATTTTTGTAAATAGAGCAACGATGCAGCGGCCCGGTTTCACCAGCGGCCTCACAGAGTGCACGATGGAACTGGAACTGCTGAATACGCGCAAGGAAGTAGCGGGCATAAGGCGTATTACCTGGAATGTGGTACTTGGCACCCGGGTCAAAATTCGCTTCGGTGCGCTCTACTGGAGCTTCAATACCCTGGTATTCCTCACGCAATTTCCACCATGCCTTGTTGTAATCGGAAGGCTGCACTTCGCCATTAAATACCTGCCAACGCCATTTATCTACCAACAAACCAAAAGGCAGGAAGGCAATCTTATCCAGCGCCTGCTGCATCAGGTAGCCAATATCCTTACTCTCGTCCGGCACCTCATTCATCAAGCCGATTTCTTTAAGGTACTTCGGGGTAATAGATAGCGCGATAGTGTCGCCAACAGCTTCATGGAAACCATCATTGGCACCCTCTTTGTAGAGGAAAGGCTGGTCCTTATAGATGCGCTGGTAGAAGTTATGGCCCAATTCATGATGGATTGTAACCAGGTCTTCACCAGTCTTGTTGATACACATCTTGATACGAATGTCGTCCTGACCATCCATATTCCAGGCACTGGCATGACATACCACATCCCGATCCTGGGGCTGGGTGAACTGTGAGCGCTCCCAGAAAGTATCAGGTAGCGGCTCAAAGCCAAGAGAGGTGAAGAACTTCTCACCCACCTTCACCATATCCTTCTCGCTCATGCCAGAGTCAACAACGAGCTGAGTCAGGTCATAAGGCGCTTGCATGTCCTCATCTTTAACCAATTCATAGATATTGCCCCATTCCTGAGCCCACATGTTACCGAGCAAATGTGCCGGAATTTTGCCCTGGGCAGGTGCAACCTCATCGCCATAATGCTCATTCAGCTTGGCACGCACATGGCAATGCAGGGCCTCATACAAAGGCTTCACCTTATTCCACTGCGTATCCATATCAGCTGCGAAAGCATCCGGTTTCATATCGTACTTGGAGCGCCAGAAAACACTCAAGTTGTCATAGCCCAGCTCTTTGGTACCGGCGTTGCCGATCTCAACCTGGCGCTCATAAAGTGGCTTCATTGGAGGAGAGACTTTGCGCCAACCGACCCAAAGATCCTTGAGTAGTTCAGGGTCGCGATTGGTGGCCATCATCTGACCCATTTCGGTCAGGGTATAGCACTTCTCATCCCCCGACTCCTCACGGCAGTATTTGCCAGCGCCATACATACCCTGCATCTTCGAGCCGATTTGAGCCAATTCGGAAGTTAATGCCGGATCCTTCGGAGCGGGGAATACCAAGCCCTGCTTCAACATAGTCAGCTTGCGGCGGGTATCTGCATCCAGTTCCAGATTATTGAACTTAGCTGCTTCGGAGGCCAGTTCCACGGCCAGGGTCGTGTAACGCTCACTGGCGAGCGCTTCAACGTACTGGGAGTCCATATTGATGTAAGTCGAGGCCAACCAGGCTGCATGGCTCATCTCCTGGGCCATTTTTTCCAGGCGCGCCTGGGCGCCATCCAGGAACACCTGGGCATCTTTGGCTGTCAGCTGGCCTTGTTCTGCCGCCGGACTTTCTGCAGTAGCCTGAGCCACATCAATATTTTTCGGAGCCTGTTGGCCATCGTCGCAAGCAGACAGCGCCACCGTAGTGGCGATGGCGAAAGCAATTTTCTTCATCTTCCCCTCAGATAATCATTATTGGGCCTGGTTATAACTGACGCCGTTTATAGCATAAGCTTCATATTGTCATCGACGTCAGGCGCAATTTGAAAGCCCAGTTCGACACAAAATACCTTTTTTTGCAGATTTTCCGGGGGAAAATACGGCTCAAAACCAGTCAGTTCGCGAGGTCTCAAGAAGCTTACTTCGCAACGGGGAAAGAAGATCTAAAAGAAAATAGAAGGGAAAGACTGAGAAGATGGAGGCAGCCCAACCAGCAACACCCTCGGCACATGATACCACTGCTACCGTTGCTCCCTTCCGGGCCTGGCGGGGTTCACAGCTGCTCATTGCGAGGGGACCGGAAGGGCCGCCACAACGATCTTCGGTGCATCCGAAGAGGGCGCGATTATAGAGGCATAAAGGCGCAAGTTCCAGCCCTATTAACAGGTTATAATAGACGTCTAGTATTTTACCCCTTCAATAGAGTTACTCATGCACCTTTTTGTCGATAATTTGACCAATGTTGACTTCAGCTACCTGGACCATGAACGCGGGCTGGTAGGAGAGACATGGCTGGCCAATGCTGCCCTTGAGGGCACCCTGGATCACCAGGGTATGGTTTGTGACTTTGGTATCGTTAAAAAGACTCTACGCCATTGGCTGGATGATCAACTTGACCACCGCCTTTTAGTGCCCACCAAGGCCCCAGGCCTGACATTTACTAATGAAGGCGAGCTAATTTCACTCAGTTGGCAGCTGGCAAATGGCGAGCAAATTGCCGTATCCGGGCCCGAGCAGGCTTTCGCTCTAGTCGAAGCTGACACTATTAATAGAGACACCGTTGCAAACTGGAGTGTAAAGCAGCTGGCCAGCTCCTTTCCGACCAGTGTCGAGCAACTCAAGCTCTCTTTTGAAGATGAAAAAATAGAAGATGCCTTCTACCACTACAGCCACGGGCTAAAAAAACACGATGGCAATTGCCAGCGAATTGCCCATGGCCATCGATCCCGCATCCAGATTTATTCTGCTGGAGAGCGCGACAAGCAGCTGGAGCAACAATGGGCAAAACGCTGGGAAGACATCTATATAGGAACCCGCGAAGATTTAATTGAGGAGGGCGAGAAAACCCTGAGCTTCGCTTATCGGGCTCAGCAGGGCAATTTCACTCTGGAGATTCCTGTACGCTGTTGCGAGGTGATCAACTGCGATACTACCGTGGAGCAACTGGCTCAATATATTGCCAATACCCTGGCCAAAGATTTGCCTGGAAAAGAAATCACCGTTCGCGCTTATGAAGGCTTGGGTAAAGGGGCTATCGCCTCCGCCAAGCAATAAGCTTTTGCGCATAAATTATTCCCTGGGCCCAGCAAAGGTTAGCGGATTTTGAACCTGATTGTTTTACGGGAAACTGATTTCTTCGACTCAACACATGTACGCCTCTCAGGCCGCAGGTTGGAACATATTATCCAAGTCCATCGAGCTGCACCGGGGCAGCAACTGCGTGTTGGGTTACTCAATGGCAAGATTGGTTTTGGTGAAATCACTTTTCTTACTGATCAACAAGTAGAGTTAAGGGTGGAGTTACAAAACAGCCCTCCACCACCACTACCACTTACGCTGGTTCTGGCATTGCCGCGCCCTAAAATGTTGAAGCGGATTATTCAGCATATCACTGCCCTAGGCGTAAAAAAGCTGGTTCTCCTGAATAGCTATCGTGTAGAAAAGTCCTATTGGCAAACACCCTGGCTGGAACCGGATAAACTATTCGAACAGTGCCTGTTAGGCCTTGAGCAGGCTGTTGATACTCAGATGCCGGAAATCATCTTGCGCAAGCGCTTCAAACCGTTTGTGGAGGATGAGCTACCCGAGCTATCCGCCAATACATTAAAATTGGTAGCTCACCCGGTAGGTGGCGATGCCTGTCCCGTTGATATCGATAAGACAACAACGCTTGCGATTGGCCCTGAGGGAGGCTTTATCCCCTACGAAGTTGAAAAGCTAATGGAGGCCGGTTTCCACTCGGTACATTTGGGAGCGCGTATTCTGCGCGTGGAAACCGCGCTGCCAGTATTGGTAAGTCGCCTTTTCCCCGCCCGCTGAGCATACACAACCGAACGGAAAAGGGGTTGTAAAAAAAATTAAGCAGCCTCTTACACCCGAGCCACCTCTATTACAAAGCCTTAATCTCTCCTACCTCACAGCTTCAAATTTCCACTCGATCATTTAATGCGAATCACTCCTACAGCGGATAGTGAGACATTTGCACGTTTTATTCATCAAGATTTCATCATTTTGTAATAAATAAGACATATTTTGCGGCCTCGTTTTTCTTCCCTATGGGCGAGTTTTTATGTACCTGTTCCTTCACCGGCTATGTTTCACCTTATCACTTTTACTGGGGCCTATACTCACCCCGGCGGCTGCAGCTGAGCTGCCTCCTTTCGACTCGAGCACTTCGGGCCTGTTGTTTACCTTACACGGATCCAACACCATCGGTGCACAGCTGGCACCCAACTTGATTCGCGATTACCTCTCCGCAAAAAGCGCCAGAAATATTCGCGTAACCCCCTTGGACACTCCCAATGAACTTCGCGTACAGGCAGACACTGGCAGTAACACCGTTTTCATTGATATAGCGGCGCATGGTTCAAGTACTGGGTTTAAAGGGCTTGAGCAGTCTCAAGCAGATATTGCCATGGCTTCCAGACCGATCAAGGATACGGAATTATCATCTCTGAGCCGCCTTGGAGACATGCGCAGTAGCCGGGCAGAGCATGTAATTGCTATCGATGGCCTGGCAATTATTGTGCATCCCGGTAATCGCATCGAAAAACTGACCTTGCAACAAATCGCCTCTATTTTCTCCGGCAGAATTTCCAACTGGTCCCAACTCGGCGGTAACAAAGGTCGAATCAAAGTCTATGCCCGTGATAATCAATCTGGCACCTGGGATACATTCAAGAATCTGGTACTTGGCAAAAGCCACACACTCGCCGGCAGCGCAAAACGCTTTGAATCCAATGATCAACTCTCGGACCTGGTTGCCGCAGACCCCAACAGCATTGGCTTTGTTGGGCTGGCATCAATAAGGCAATCCAAGGCAATCTCTGTTTCCGATGAAGATACTTTGCCTCAAGCACCTGAACACTTAACTGTTGCGACCGAAGATTATCCCCTATCACGCCGCCTGTTTTTATATACACCGGTGTATTCAGCCAAACCAGCTGCCGATGATTTTCTACGTTTTGTGCAAAGTGAGCTGGGACAAGAGCAGGTAAAAGCCACAGGGTTTGTTGCACAGACCCCAATTGGTGTAAAGCCTGGCAGCTTAAGGGAAGGCCCAGTGGAGTATTTGACCCTGACTGAAAAAGCAGAACGACTAAGTATTAATTTCCGCTTCTCTGAAGGTAGTGCGTCTCTGGACAACAAAGCCCAGCAGGATATTCAAAGACTCGCAAACTATATGCAAAAACCCCAAAATCGTGATCGCCGATTGCTACTGATTGGATTTGGCGATGAAAAAGCCAGCCCGGAACGTTCAGTAATTCTATCCAAGCTGCGTGCAGTAACTGTGCGATCCGCACTTCGCGACCACCAGATAAACACTGCTCCCGTACAAGGCTTCGGCGCTTACCTACCTATTGCATCGAACAACTCCAGTGGCAAAGTCAAAAATCGCCGGGTTGAAGTTTGGCTTCTGTAAATTGAAGATCCTGCCGTTTCACAGGGAAGAAAAAATGATTGAGGCGGGATTAAATCCGATGGAGTGTTCTGTAAAGTCCTTCCTGTCTTCTGATACTGAGCTATCGCCAACAACTGACTTTAAGGGAAATCAGTGCAGCAGTAAGCCAACCCAGAAAATAAAACTCGCAATAAAAAAGCCGCGTTGATACGCGGCTATCAATGACAGCTTTCACTGTCAGGTCTCACAGAGAGGAACGCCAGGAGCGCTCCGGGAAAAACTCCCAAATAACAAGCGCGTTGCAGCTCGTTTTAAATAGGCGGCTGCTGAGCAGCCGCCAACAATCAGGCTACAGCTTCTTCAGACTCAGCTACTTTTTGCAGAGCCAGCTTGGGATCCACAAATTCATAGCCCAATACATCGGCAACAGCTTTGTAGGTCACCATACCAGCGTGAACATTCAGCCCTTCCAGAAGATTCGCATCATCCAGCAACGCCTGCTTAGCACCTTTGTTTGCCAGGGCCACGGCGTAAGGCAGGGTAGCGTTGTTCAGAGCCATGGTGGAGGTGCGGGCTACACCGCCGGGCATATTGGCTACACAGTAATGTACTACCCCATCTACCACATAAGTAGGCTCTTGGTGGGTAGTGGCTTTGGATGTTTCAAAACAACCACCTTGGTCGATAGCCACGTCTACAACCACAGCACCCTTCTTCATGCGGCTGATGATGTCGCGAGTCAGCAGCTTGGGAGCCGCAGCGCCCGGAATCAATACTGCACCCACAACCAGGTCCGCTTCCAGCGCGTGCTTTTCAATAGCGTCGTTTGTGGAGTATTCAGTGCGCACAGCGCCACCGAAGATGTCATCCAGCTGACGCAGACGTGGCAGTGAGCGATCCAGGATGGTTACATCAGCACCCATACCCAGGGCCATCTTGGCTGCATTGGTACCAACAACACCACCACCGATAATCAGGACTTTCGCGGGGGCTACACCGGGTACACCACCGAGCAATACTCCAAGGCCGCCTTGAGCTTTTTCCAGGTGGTGGGCGCCACATTGTACAGACATACGACCAGCCACTTCAGACATCGGCGCCAACAGCGGCAGACCACCAAAGCGGTCGGTAACAGTTTCATAAGCGATGCAGGTTGCACCGGATTTCACCAACAGCTCGGTTTGCTTGGGGTCTGGAGCCAGGTGGAGGTAAGTGTAAAGAACCTGCCCAGGGCGCAGCATTTCGCACTCATTCGGCTGCGGCTCTTTGACCTTGACGATCATATCGGCAGTGGCAAAAATCTCTTCCGGAGTATCAATAATCTTGGCACCGGCCTGCTCGTACATTTCATCGGTAAAGCCAATAGCTGCACCGCCATCTTTCTGTACGATTACCTGATGACCGTGGCCAACCAGTTCGCGAACACTCGACGGCGTCAGGCCAATACGATACTCGTGGTTTTTGATCTCTTTAGGGACGCCAATCAACATTTTCTGCTCCTCAATCTCTGTATCTGGCGCAATCTTTGCGCATAGACAAAGCCACACCTAATTTCTGTGTTTTCCCCAGTATAAGGCCACTCCTAAAGTGGATTTCTATAAGATTTTTTATCAAACTAGTGGAATCCACTATTAAACTTAGTCGATAGTCCGATTTTTGAGCTGATCATCTATCCAGGAGACAGAGGTATGCGCAAGCGCGCGGAAGAACTCAATACCGTGGACCGCAATATCCTGCGAGTCCTGCAAAAAAATGGCCGTACCAGCTATGCTGAACTCGCCCGACAAGTGGGTTTAACTGCTACCCCCTGTGTTGAACGGGTAAAACGACTGGAGAATGATGGCGTTATCCAAGGATACACTGCCCTGATCAATCCAGAATTCCTGGATGCCGCCCTGGTGGTTTTTGTACAGATTCGCCTGAACCGGTCCGCCCAGGACGCATTTGAAGAGTTCCGCAACGCTGTGGCCGCACTACCGGAAGTACAGGAGTGTTATCTGGTCTCTGGCAATTTTGACTACCTGATCAAAGCACGGGTTGCGGATATGAGCGCCTACCGCAAGTTTTACGGTGAGACTCTTCTGACTCTGCCAGAAGTACAGGAGTGCACCAGTTACGTGGTGATGGAGGAAGTAAAAGAAACCCTGGAAGTACCCGTTCACTACAATCGATGAGCCCATCAGTAGGGGCGACTAGTCAGCCCCCCTACTGCAAGTTGGCAAGAGTGATCAGTAGTGGATTCCCAGCTTGCGATAAACAAAACCTATAACCCAAGCCGGGCCAATCAGTAGAAACTGAATATCTTTAAAGAAAGAGGGCTTTTTCCCTTCGATATGGTGGCCTATAAACTGAAAAATCCACATCACTACAAATAGTCCCAGTGCCGTCTGCCAAACGGGCACCCCCAGGCGCTCCGCTATCGACCAGGCCCAGAGGCAAACTACCGTTAAGGCAGTCATGCCAATTGCAATTGCAAAGGAAAGGGCAAAATAGAAAAGCATCACTGGCACTGTGATCACTACTGCCCAGTTCAACCAAGGGATCGCCGCCATAAACTGCGGCTGCGGAATATCCCATAGCAGGCCAACAACAGTTGCATAAATTACCGGTACTGCAACCCAGTGAATGGATTTATTGATCGGGTTCTGGTGGCTCTCGCCGTATTCGGCAAACCACTGCTGGGCGGTGCGCATGACAATCTCCTTTTCTTATTGTGTCATTGTCAGGAGAGCTATGATCCTCCGGGCACAAACGGTAATCAATGGCCGAAAGTGCCAGGTAAAATATTTTGTCAACGCCGCACGTATGCATCCAGCTGAGCGTGATAGAGTTCAGCCATCTCCCTATCGAAACAGCAGAAAACAATACTCTGTGGCTCCCCCTCTCTCTCCAAGTGCTGCTGCACCTGTTCAACGGCAATTTCTACCGCAAGCCTGGGAGGATAATCATAAACACCGCAACTAATTGCGGGGAATGCGATGGAACGCATGTTCTCTCGCCGCGCCAAAGTCAGGCATTGGCGGTAACAGCTCGATAAAAGCTCTGGCTCACCCAAACGGCCACCGCGCCAGACTGGCCCAACCGTGTGGTAAATACGTTTGACAGGAATTGAAAAAGCGCTAGTGGCACGGACCTCACCAACCGGGCAACCCCCGATACTGCGGCAGGCATCCAACAAATCTGGACCCGCCGCACGGTGAATGGCGCCATCCACTCCACCACCGCCGAGTAGACGAGCGTTGGCGGCATTGACGATGACATCGACGTTTAATCGCGTGATATCACCGAGATGAACTTTGATCACTCAGTATCTCCAACCGCTATTTGAATAATCGCTGCGGATGGAAATCCTTTTCGCTTCACAACAGTCGCACCCATATCACAGGCGCGCCCTTTGCGTAGCTGTCACACTGCACTCAGCCCCATCACTGGGGGCCGCAAGTACAAGCCCTCCGGGGTTAGCCCAGCAATTTTTTATGCTGGGAGGCCACGGCTTCCGGGCATTTCGTCAGTACGCTAACTATGACGATAGCAGCTGCTGAGAAAATAAAGCCCGGCAGCAATTCATAGGTATCGAAGATACCACCGGAGAGCTGCTCCCAGATCACCACTGTGCCACCACCGACAATCACCCCTGCAATGGCACCGCTGCCAGTCATTCTTGACCAGTAGAGGCTGATCAGCAGCGCCGGCCCAAAGGCGGCGCCGAGTCCGGCCCAGGCGTAACTCACCACATCCAAGACCTTGGAATCAGGATCCATAGCAATCCAAACAGCGATTAGAGAGAGCCCAACAACGGCCCAGCGCCCCACTTTCACCATGGCTTCAGGACTGGTCTTACGTCCAAACCAGACATGATAAATATCCTCTGCCAATGCTGCAGAGGACACCAACAGCTGGGAATCTGCGGTGCTCATAATGGCGGAGAGGATCGCCGCTAGCAGTACACCCGCGACAATCGGATGGAACAGAACCTGAACCAGTTCCATAAAGACCGTCTCGCCATCCGGCAGCCCCTGCTGCATCTGTAGGTGGGCAAACAGGCCAACTGCCATAGCACCCAAAAAGCCAACCAGGGACCAAACTGCGGCAACGGTTGCAGCCGCAGGTACATCATCCGGGCTGCGTACCGCCATAAAACGCGCCAGGATATGGGGCTGGCCAAAGTAGCCCAGTCCCCAGGCGAGAGAGCTCAAAATGGCAACCATGCCCAACGCCTGTCCACTGCCATCAGTCAACCAATGCGTTAACTGGGGCTGTTGTGCTTGCAACTGAGCCCAGCTGGCGGAAAAGCCACCCTGATCGGAAATCACCACTAAAGGAACGGCAATCAGAGCAACACTCATTAGCAGACCCTGGAATACATCTGTCCAGGATACCGCCAGGAAACCGCCAAATAGCGTGTAAGAAATCACTGCAACTGCGCCGATAACCACCGCAAAGTGATAGTCCCAACCAAAAACAGTCTCAAATAACTTACCGCCGGCAATCAGTCCCGAAGCCACGTAAAAGAGGAAAAACAGCAAGATGAAAATAGCGCATACCGTGCGCAGATAAGGGTGGCCCATCTTAAAACGGCGATCCAGGTAGGCTGGCACCGTCAGGGAATCATCCAGTTCATAGGTATATATGCGCAGGCGGCGCCCCATACTGACCCAGCTCAGCACGATACCGGAAAAGAGGCCTATAGCAATCCAGCCCGCAGACAACCCCGCAGCATAGGCAGCACCGGGTAATCCCAGCAGTAACCAGCCACTCATGTCAGAGGCCCCTGCAGAGAGCGCCGCAACGGCAGGGGGCAATGAACGGCCACCAAGGAAATAATCACTGGCATTTTTGGTACGCATATAAGCGTAAATGCCAATCACCAGGATTAGGGCCAGGTAGGCGATAAAGGTTAGGGCTACGAGCCACTGTGCAGGCATGGGGGATTCCTTCTACTCAAACTGAGTGGCACCTAGAGAGGGCACTTTCTGCGACTCGCTGCTCGCTTTTTGGGCAAAATGAGCTACGGGATCGGTACCACTTCAAAAATTGTTATGTTTATTGCGCCTAAATCTACCCAACAGGTGGCGTCGACTCAATCCGCAAACTAAATATTCAGAACAGCCACAGAAAAAAAGACAACACTATGGGCATTTGTCTGGACGAATTGCGCCTCCAGGTTATCCGTCCGACCCTCAAACACCTGAGAGCCTGGAGTCAGGGCATGGAAAACCTCCTGCTCGGCACAGCCGCACAAGAATCACAGCTCGGGTTTCATCTCAAGCAGGGACGGCGCCATGGATTGGGCATCTATCAAATCCAACCACACACGCACCGGGAGATCTGGGATCACTATCTGATCGATCATCCAGCCCTGGCCTCAAAGGTACGCGGCCTGGCCAGCCAGCGAGACTTTCTCGATCACCCCCACAGCGAGCTGACCACCAACTTGCGCTATGCCACCGCTATCGCCTGGCTGGTTTACCGCTCAGCGAATGTTCACAAGATTCCCGAGCCGGAGACCAATGATGTGGCGAAAATGGCGCGGCTGTGGCACCAGCATTTTCACCACGGGCCCAGCGCCACTACGAGGGATTTTGAATGCAGCTATGCCCAACTGGTAAGTGGTGCAGACCCTACAAATTCAGCGCCGAGATATACTGGGGCGCAGCCTCCTGAGCATCCTCAGGCTCCCAGGAATTCACCTGACGCTGAATTAAATGGTCAGGGCGCTCGGCAGCCGACGGCTTAGAGCGATCCAATTCCAGGCTTTCAAAGTTGTAGAGATCCCTGTCTGCCAGTTGCGATGGGGAGACACGCGTTAATGCGGCAAAGATATTTTCACTACGTCCTGGGAATTTTTTATCCCACTCCCGTAACATCTGCTTAATCGCCTGCCTCTGCAGATTTTCCTGGCTACCGCACAGGTTGCAGGGAATGATCGGGAATTCCTTAAACTCCGCATAGCGGGCAATATCCTCTTCACGGCAATAGGCCAGCGGGCGAATCACGATATTACGGCCGTCATCAGCACGCAGCTTGGGCGGCATCGCTTTCAAGCGTCCACCGTAAAACATGTTAAGGAATAAAGTCTCGACAATGTCGTCTTTATGGTGGCCAAGGGCTACTTTGGTGGCACCGATTTCCTCGGCAAAGCCGTAAAGGGTACCGCGGCGCAGGCGCGAACAGAGGCTACAGGTGGTCTTGCCTTCAGGCACCACTTCCTGCACAACTGAATAGGTGTCTTTTTCCACGATGTGGTGCGGTACGCCGAGGGAGCGCAAATACTCCGGCAGGATATGCTCCGGGAACCCCGGCTGTTTCTGGTCCATATTCACCGCCACCAGCTCGAAATTGACCGGTGCAGTTTTTTGCAGGTTCAGCAGGATATCCAGCATGGCATAGGAATCCTTGCCACCGGACAGGCAGACCATAATTTTGTCGCCTTCTTCAATCATGTTGAAGTCCGCAATCGCACGACCCACATGACGACGCAGGCGCTTCTGCAGCTTGTTAAATTCGAGTCGCTCGCGGCGATTTTCCACTTCGGGCATGGTGTCTCTCTAACTAGTTCAGTACCGCTGGCCGGTTACAAACCTGGGGGCACAGCCGCAGTACTACTTCTTGTGGCTGATGGCCAGTTGCTGGCTTTCCCAATCCTGGGGGCGCGATTGTACGCATTTCGATCACGGAGTACACGACTGGCTATCCACCTCTTCTGCCAGCAGTGACTCAACACAGGGCCATACATGGTCCAGCAATGCGGGCTGGGCCTTGGCGGTTGGGTGGATACCATCCGATTGCATTGCCCCATCTGCCAGCGCCACTGTCTCCAGGAAGAAGGGCACCAACCCGACCTGCTCAGATTTCGCCACCTTGGGATATACAGCGGCAAAGGCATTGGTGTAGGCACGACCGTAGTTAGGAGGAATACGCATGCCCAATAGCAATACCTCAGCACCAGAGTTCTTGGCCAGTTTCACCATTTCCATCAGATTGCGCTGCAAGGACTGCGGCGGGTAGCCCCGCAGGCCATCGTTACCACCCAGCTCCACAATCAGCCAACGCGGATTGTACTCCTCCATCAGGCGAGGCAAACGCGTCAACCCACCGGAAGTCGTTTCGCCACTGATACTGGCATTGACCACTCGAATTTTTTTGCCTTTCTCCTGCAGGCGCTCTCGCAATAATTGCACCCAGCCCTGCTCTTCATTGATACCGTAAGCAGCGCTGATACTGTCACCCAGCACCAATAAGGTATCCGCAGTATTCGCCTGGGCAGCCCCGACAGGGATAAACAGCAACAGTACCAAGCTGAATTGAGCCGCCAACTGCCGAAAAAAGGCTGTCGTCATGTCATACTCTCCAAAAAATTCGCGTATCCGTATAGGGAACACAGTATGTCCGCCATTCTTACGGCAGAAAACCTGTATCACAGAGTCTCCACCAGCGAAGGGCCATTGACCCTATTAAACAATATCTCTCTGCAACTGGCGCGCGGGGAAAGCCTGGCTGTGACCGGTGCCTCAGGTTCCGGCAAGTCCACCCTGCTCGGTCTATTAGCGGGATTGGACAAGCCCAGCGAAGGAAAAATCTGGCTGGCCGGTGAAGAAATTACCGCCATGGATGAGGAACAACGTGCAGCGATACGCGCCCGCTGCGTGGGTTTTGTATTCCAAACTTTCCAGCTACTGCCAGGCCTCACGGCTCGTGAGAATGTCATGTTGCCCAGTGAGCTGCGTGGAGAGCGCGGCGCCGCCAAGCGCGCAGAGGAATTCCTGGCCAAGGTTGGTCTGGAACATCGCCTGGGCCACTATCCGCGCCAGCTCTCCGGTGGGGAGCAGCAGCGGGTTGCCATTGCCAGGGCCTTCGCTAGCTTTAGCGGAGAGGACGCCATCCTCTTTGCCGACGAACCCACCGGCAGCCTGGATGCCGGCAATGGCGCCAAAATCATCGATTTGCTCTTCAAGCTCAACGCCGAGTCCAGTACCACTCTGGTATTGGTAACCCATGAGCAACGCCTCGCTGAACGCTGCGCCACTCACCTTCGTATGTCTGCTGGAGCCGTGGAGTCTTACGTGCCCTTCTCTGGTGACGACAACTTGTCGGAGGTGTCCGCCTGATGCTGCCGCTGCGACTGCTTTTCAGGGACTGGCGCGGTGGCGAGCTGGCCCTGATCGCCAGTGCCCTGGTACTGGCCGTGACCTGTGTAACCGCCATTGCCCATTTCACTGACCGCCTTACCCGCGCCATGGAGCAGCAATCGCTTACCTTCCTGGCCGCAGAGCGGGTGCTGCGCAGCAGTAAGCCTGTGGATAGCGCATGGCTGGAGGAAGCCGACAAAAAGGGATTGGAACAGGCCGAGATAGTCCAGTTTTCATCCATGATCTCCGCCAACGACCAGTTCCAGTTTGTCTCAGTCAAAGCTGTCGACAAAGGCTATCCATTGGTGGGACAACTGGAAATCAGCAAGTCCCCGGAAGGCCCAGGGGAAGTGGCACCACAAGGACCTCCCCCGGGAGAAGCCTGGGTGGAGTCCCGCCTTCTACCATTGATGGGAATCCAGCTCGGCGATCCTATCGCCCTCGGCGACACCCAATTGAAAGTGACAGCCATACTGGAGCGGGAACCCGACCGGGGCACCAGCCTGTTTGATATGGGCGCGCGACTGCTAGCCAATACCGCCGACCTGCCCGCCGCAGGTGTGATCCAGCCCGGCAGCCGAGTGCGCTACCGCTACTTGTTTTCCGGTGATGACCAAGTCCTGAAGGATTACTTTGACTGGCTCAAACCTCAGTTAACTGAGCACCAGCGAATCTTGGACCTGCGCGAAGGCCAGCCCCGCGTTGCCTCAGCCCTGGATAGAGCCGAGTCATTCCTGTTTCTCGCCGCCAGCCTGGCTGTACTTCTCGCCAGCGTCGCCGTTGGCCTGGCAGCCAGACGCTACGGACTGCGCCACGGCGCCTACGTAGCCGTAATGAAAAGCCTCGGCGCCGGGCGCAACAAAATCCTCGGCATCTACCTGGGACAGCTGGCCGCCCTCACCCTGATTGCCACTGCTATCGGGCTGGCACTGGGCACCTTTATCCAGAGCCAGGCGGTCAACCTGATGGAAGGGTTCTTCCCGGTTCAACCCCCGGCCACCAGCTGGAGCCCTCTGCTAATTGGACTCGCCACCGGCCTCGCCTGCGCCCTGGGCTTTGCCCTGCCGCCGCTTTTCCGTTTGGCTCGTACAGACCCGATGCAAACCCTGAGGCACGACTGGAGCAATCCGGACAGACGCGAATGGCTCGGGTTGATTCTCGGCCCCAGCGCCATGCTGCTCCTAATCTGGTGGCTGTCCGGCAGTCTGCTCATGACGCTCGCCTTGTTTGTCGGCATGCTCCTGTTGGTAGCGGGCAGCGCCCTGGTTAACCGACTCCTGGTGCGCGGCAAATTGGCTTCCCTCGGCGGCGCATGGCGTATTGCCCTGGGCAGCTTGCAACGCCGCGCCGCGTTCAACACCCTCCTTATTGCCGCTTTTGGCACCGGATTATTGGCCATGCTGGCCATGGTCTTTGCCCGCACAGCCCTGGTGGATGAATGGCGGATGCAATTACCAGAAAAAGCCCCCAACCACTTCCTTCTGAATATCGCCCCCCACGACGTTCCAACCATGGAAAACATGCTGGCAGAGGGCGAGGTAAGCAGCACCGAGTTTTACCCCATGGTGCGCGGCCGTTTGGTAGCGATTAACGGCGTTTCGATTAAAGAGAAAAAAGATCGTCCCGGTGGCGTTCGCCGGGAATTGAACCTGAGCTACACCGATACCCTGGCGCCGGACAATCGCATCTTGGAAGGCGAATGGTGGGACAAGGCCAGCGAAGGTGTTTCCGTAGAAGTGGAGCTGGCAGCCCAGCTGGAACTGTCAATGGGAGATCAATTGCGCTTTTCCATCGGTGGCCTCGAAGTAGAAGCCCCAGTAGCCAGCTTCCGCTCGCTGGACTGGAACAGCATGCGCCCCAACTTCTATATGATATTTGCACCGGGCACTATCGATGATTTCCCGGCTACCTATATCACCAGTTTTTACCTCCCACCGGAGGACAAGCTACTGGTCAACGATCTGGTTCGCGCCTTCCCCAGCGTCAGCGTGATAGAGCTGGATAAGATCATCCAACGTATCCGCGACACCATTAACCAGGTGTCCTTTGCTATCGAATCAGTCATGGCCCTGATGCTTGTTGCCGGGGTGCTGGTATTAATTGCCGGAGTACGCGCCAGTATCGCCGAGCGATTGCAGGAAGCGGCAATTATCCGCACACTGGGAGGCCGCAGGCGCTTATTACTGAGAAGCCTGATACTGGAATTTGGCCTACTGGGTTTTGCCGCCGGCTTGCTCGCGGCTATCGGTGCTGAAGCCACTTTGGCCGTGCTGTCTTATTGGGTCTTTGAACTGCCGGTGATATTGCACCCAGTCCTTTGGCTAACCGGACCACTCACCGGTGCAGTACTGGTTGGCACCGCCGGTACCCTGGCCTGTTACAGCTCGATCAGCCAGCCCCCGCTCAGAGTACTGCGCGAACTGGCCTAACTGATGAATGTCGGCTCTTGAGAATAAAGATGTAGTTTTTATGGACCTGGAATTCGACCGCAAACATATCTGGCACCCCTACTCCTCGCTGATCAACCCGCCGCCGGTTTATCCGGTGGCCAGGGCTGAAGGGGTTCGAATTTTCCTGGAAGATGGCCGCGGCCTTATCGATGGCATGTCCTCCTGGTGGAGTGCCCTGCACGGATACAATGTGCCCGAGCTAAACCAGGCCATGCGCGATCAGATGGACAAGATGTCCCATGTGATGTTTGGCGGCCTCACCCATGAACCGGCCATTGAGCTGTGCAAAAAGCTGGTAGAGATCACCCCACCGGGGCTGAATCGGGTATTCCTGGCTGATTCCGGTTCAGTGTCTGTGGAAGTGGCCATTAAAATGGCCATTCAATACTGGCACTCTCAGGGCAAACCGGGTAAAAGTAAATTGCTGGCCCTGCGCAATGGCTACCATGGCGATACCTTTGGGGCCATGGCCACCTGTGATCCCGTTACCGGCATGCACCACCTGTTTGCCGGGCAATTGAGCCAACACCTGTTTGCCCCTGCCCCGCAAACCCCTTTCGGCGAAACATGCCCGGAAGAAGATATCCGTGAACTGGAACAACTGATTGCGCAAAACAGCGATCAACTGGCTGCGGTGATCCTCGAACCCATAGTACAGGGCGCCGGCGGTATGCGCTTTTATTCCGCAGATTACCTGCGCCGGGTACGAGCACTCTGTGACGAATACGACCTGCTGCTGATTGCCGATGAAATCGCCACCGGTTTTGGCCGCAGTGGCAAAATGTTCGCCTGCGACCACGCCGCGATCAGCCCGGATATTCTCACCCTCGGCAAGGCACTCACCGGCGGTACCATGACTTTAGCGGCCGCACTGTGTAGCGATCGTATTGCCGAAGGCATTTGCAATGGCGAGGCCGGAGTCTTTATGCACGGCCCCACTTTTATGGGGAATCCCCTGGCCTGCTCCGTTGCCAATGCCAGCATCCAGCTGCTTCTCAGCAGCCCCTGGCAGAAACGAGTCACAGTGATCGAGCAGCAGCTGACCGAGCAGCTGGCCCCATTAAAATCCGCACCGGGTGTGGCCGATGTTCGGGCCCTTGGCGCTATTGGGGTAGTGGAAATGTGTGAGCCAGTGAATATGGCCAAGGTGCAGGAAGCTTTAATCGAACGCGGCGTTTGGCTGCGTCCCTTCGGCAAGCTGGTCTACGCCATGCCGCCCTATGTGATTTCTAAAGAAGACCTAAGCCAACTAACTTCGGCAATGGTTGATGTACTGGGGGAGATTTCCTAGCCTTCGTACCAATTAATTTGTGAAGCCGGTCTCAATAATGCCGGATTAACCGGCTCTTTCTGTCAATAACCTTCACAGTTGCTGCTGCGAGCAGATGGCTATCTGATGACTTTCCTTAACACGGGGGCGCCGCTTCCAGGCTAAAGACCTCCGTTGACCCCTCCCGCATTCGTCGTTCGCAGATTCAATTTTCTTCGTCTTTACAAGCTTCGATCAGCTTGATCGCAATTTCTGCCAGAAATGTTTTGAGCCCCTAAAAATTCCTGTATCATAAATGTTAATGATAGTTATCCTCATTTGTGATAGCAATCAAAGTGATCACAGTTAAATGTTAGGCATTCACCTCGCCCGATCAATGCCTTTTCAATCTTTACTGCTTGGGCGTTAGAGAGGAAAAATGAGAATTTTAATTGCATTACTTTTTGCGGTTACTTTTGCTACCACGGCGCAAGCTAGCGATGCATCAGGAGAAAAACCCATTCAGCACCTCAAGGTAGCGGATGTTACTTCGATGAAGGATGCCAAGAAGATTTTCATTGAGAAAACAGCAGAAATTAAGGGCAAGCAAAAGCTTGATGCTGCTGAGCTTCACCAGATTCATGTCATCACCTACACGCTTGAAAAAAGCGTTGAGTTTTTCGCAGAGAACTTAAAGGGTGAGAAGCAAGAGCTGGCAAAAGAAATTGCCGTTGTGGTGGAGAATATCCATCTTAACTCCGAAAACAACCGTGCAGAAAAGACCCGCAAGGATCTGAAGGAATACTTTAAATTAGCAGACAAATTTGCCGCTGGGTTTAAGCATCACTAATAAGCTCAATCCCGAGCTTAAACAGCGTTTCTTTTCGCAGCGAAAGGCTCGTCTAGTACGATAGAAAACTGAAGGGCTAGCTATCAGTAGTTAGCCCTTCAATAATAACACCACTCGTTCATGGCTAGGTGCCACAACCTCGATCAGATTCTTTACGATACCCATTGCCCATACTTCCTTCCTTTTTGATCCGCCTATAAATCTCCTCGCGGTGTACGGGTAAGGATTTTGGAGCAAGTATTCCTATCTTCACCTGATTACCCTTAACTTCCAATACCGTGACTGAGACATTTGCTCCAATCCGTAAGTTTTCGCCTGTCCGGCGCTTTAAGACCAACATATTTATGTCCTACTGATACTCAAGCCATAAGTAGACCTTCCACGACGGGAAAGCTTGAATAGTAACGTTTTGAGGAAATACGGGGTGGTGCGCGAGAACGGTAGGCGTAGAAAAAGAAAAGGCAGACGCAACGCCCCCAGGGCTTGGGGAATCTCTCCAAACCGCTGATTGTGCTCCACTTTATTGAAGACGAGCGGGTTTCTAGCGTACTATTCATATAGCCATCTTGATAGGTGATTTATCAATTTGGTTAGCTGGCCCCAGGTGTTCCAGCACCTTGGGTCAGCGCCTTTTACTATTTCTTACTTCACGCGACCGTTCTCCTTTAAGGGGTGGTTTTTAGAAAATTCTTGGGTTCTTGAATCTCTAGATACACTTGAACCGAGCGGCTTTGATTGTTGCCTTTAGATGGCTTCTTAATCGCCGCCAAAATATCAATAAATATCTATCGATTTTACGTGGCTTTGACACTAAAACAATCCTAATAAAATCTAATAAGATTATTTTTGTGCCTATATTTTTATTTATTCACGCTTTGAAAGATTTTAGTCACACGTAAAAATGGCCATTTAAATTAACACTCCTCACCGTTTCTCGCGTTAGAATGCAAAAAACAATGGTAATACTGCTACTTGAAATACCTTCCACGCATCAATAGAAAAGATCTCTCGAGAGCCAAAATATCTTACAGACTTTTAATATATTGCTGTGGTATTTAGGTCGGCACTCTATTCGTAGTGATAGTGCTATTTTCACTCATCATTTAGGATCGAAGCCTTCTGGTACGGTAACCCCTGTTTAAAAAGGCCGCACCAGAACATCCACCAAACGCTCTGGTTTGACAGATGGTTTTGGGGAAATATCATCCTTAACTGCTTGAAAATGCTTATTTTGTATATATTTTGTTGCTTTTCCGTACTGCCAACATCAAAGATCAAGAGCAACCGCACATATCCACAGTAGAAAAAGCGCTAACTCATTGATTTTGAATGATTTACGCCTGTGATCAAAAGCAGCAAAATATCAGGATATAATGCAGCCGCACTATATCCACTAGAGTAATTTTCCACCAGTGCTGGCTAACATACTGATTTATTTGATTTTTTCTGGCTAGAGGAGTTTCCTCCTCTTGGGATATATCGGCTGGTGATATAATGCAGCTGCTTCTGAATACACTGTTAGCATAATATGAGTATGTGGAAAACATTCGCTGTAAAAACACTATATCGGACTAAAACAACTGGAGTACCTCTTTCAACTAGTGAGGGATACTCTGATCAATACGATATGGTTGAAGAACGAGTCGTTACTTTTAAGGCTCGATCATTTGATGAGGCAATTGAAAGAGCAGAACGAGAGGCCGAGGAATATGCTCGTGAGGTTTTTGTTAATCCCTTTGGCCAAAATGTGGCGTGGTATTTCACTGGTGATTCTGTCGCTTTTGAGCCTTATGATTCAGTGCCGGCTAATATTGAAGTATTCTCTAGTACATATTTAGTTCCAAGAAAATTGAATGACAAATACCTTGCTGATAACTGTTTTGGACAGAGTTATGAAGATGACGAAAAAATCAGGATCAATTTTCTTAATTCTGACATAGTGGGGTTTCGGTAAGATGCTAACAAGCAGGTGCATGTGACAGCCGCCGCTTTGCGTCGTCTGCACATGACCTGAGTGTTAGGAGCTTGATCATCCGAATAACACTTTATTTAATTATCATTTTTCAATTGAGTGCATGTAGTGCTTGGAATGATTGGCTCATGGAGCGCTCTATAGAAAAAATGAGGAGCGAGGCCAGGACGAAAATAGATAGCGAAGCTTGCGTATCCTCTGGTGGAAAAGTTGAAGGTATAGGAATTTTTGGTATACCTTCTTGTGTCGCTTATTACATCGATGGTGGTAAAAGCTGCACGGATAATTCTCAATGCCAAGGGCTATGTTTCACACCCAACACCCATGAAATCGGAACTGCAATTCTGGGGTTGTGTCAGTCGAGTGAGCATGATTCCTTTGGTTGTATCAGCACCGTCGAAAACGGTGTTGTTAGCGAGGCATTTTGCCAAGATTGAGCAGGCTCCTAACAAAGCCAGGCAATGAAGCTCCGGGCCTGCGGCCCTCCGCGGGACAGCTTACCTTTTACGCAGGTCGCTACGCTCCCATTTTTACGCAAAATTCGCACAAGGTAAGCTGCCCCTGCTGGCGGCGTTAGACATAAATCATCAGAAATGACTAAAGACGAATGGAATAACTGTTGCGACGCCCCAGATATGATTGAATTTGTTTGGAGACAAGAGCCGTTTCGTACAGTTTCAGAAAGGTTTAAAGAATATCCTGCTACTAATGATTGGAAAGATTATTTGGATATTGAAATGCCTCTATACAAATTTTATATAGCTTGTTGTCGCGAAATTTGGCTTCTTCTTCCTCAGAATGAGAGTAAAAGGGGCGTTGAGCTAGCCGAGCAATATATAAGGGGAGAAACTGAGTGGGAAGAATTATCCAGGTATAACTGGTATGTTGAGGGGGCCGCTTTTACCTTTGACTACGAAACTGATACAGAAAAAGTCAGTTTATGGGTTGAGGAAACCGAGTCGAGTCATATGGAGCTAATAGAGAAACTTGGTTCTTCTAATACTCTGGATTTGTTGAAGGATGCAGCTTACTTTGTTGATTACGCTATGATTTACCCTTCAATACAACCCAAAGGCTCACCAAGTGCATGTTATCACAAGTTTCTACAGCCAAAACTGCTTCGGAAATTAGTAAAATATCCAGTGTAAAATAGGGGCTGTGCTAGAAATGCCTAACAAAAGTGTCAAACATCGCTACATGCCTACGGCATTCCGCGGGACTCGCTCCTGCGTCGCTCGCCGTTTACATTGGCGTTAACCCAGAGGTGTATTGAGTGAATTATGTGTTGATTTCAGCAATTGCGGGTTTTGTACTTGCGCTGATGCTTGGAGCCTCAAAGAATGCCAAGCCCGTTTCTATGGAGAATGGGGATGTTCTTCTTACGTATGCGAATTCAATTAGAGGTGCCGGTCTCGTCCTTTCCATTATATCTATATATAGGTGGTTTATTTCTTGCTCTTATCTTCGTTCCAATAAAGACAGAGTCAGATGCGCGAGCAGTTATTTGGCTATTCTCGGCAGCTTTTCTCTTTACAGCTTATTTTTATATTGAATTTTTTACAGTAAAGATCACCCTGAAATCCGGTGGCATTGCAGGAACGTCAGGATGGAGAGGGCTCAGAGAATATGAGTGGAGCGAAATAGAAGAGATAACGTATTCGCCGGTATCGATGTGGTTTACTATTAAGACTACAGCCAAAGCACCTCTAAGAATTCACGCCTGGATTAGCGGGATAGATGAGTTTCAAAAACATTATATGGCGAATTTAGAAAAGCAGATCTGGATTTCAGCTTATGAAAGTGCATTGAAGGATGAAAGGGTTAACAAGCAAAGGCAGTCGGACCGCTAAAGCGCCCGCTGCTTTGGGCGTTATTTGTCTACGGGGAAGGTGATGGAACAAGTAATTGAATGCCACCCAGGAAAAATCTTAGAAGACCTCTACGAGAAGGAAATGTGGAACATTCAAAAACAGTGGATGGCCACTTTCGCTAAGAATTCCCAGGGAGCAAATACCAAAGCTTATAAATGGCATACCTTTAGCGCTGGTTGCTATCCTTCAAGCGAAGGAGAGAAAGCACGCGAACTATATAACAATCATAGTGCGCACGAATATTACATAATGGCAAACGATGATGAGTTAGTAGTACTAACTGACCTAAAGCCTGAAACAGTTGATTTGTTGGACTACTATATTTTTCCAAAAAATATGGCTTGGTGTATGGCTTTCACTCATGAGGAAGGTTGGTTAGGGCCCTACTTTGCCAAACATCCAGATTACGAAAAACTAAATATCGACAATCAAAAACAGATTGAAAAAGAGAAACAAAAAGCCTTTGCCAAGAGTAAAGGATGGACATAAAAATTCACATAACAAATAGGTCAAACTGATACCTGGCGGCACAGTTTACCTAGGAGTTAAGTGCATGAGAGAATCATGAGAGAATGAAGACGTCAGTAGCAATTGTTTTACTTACATTAATTTTGAATGGTTGCGCTACACCACAAACCTATACCGGAACGGTAACCGATTGCCAAGATAATCCGATTGCTAGAGCAGAAGTAGAAGCATGGGAAAACGAATGGATTCCTTTTCACTTGCCTGGTAAACTTGGAGAAACCAAAACGGATGAAAATGGAACTTTCACATTAAACACAGAAAAAGAGGCGGGTTTCTTCGTTTATTCTGGTAATAAACTAGTATTTACAAGCCACCCTGGGAAATCGGAGACCAAGTGCACCAAAAATAGCACTTAACAAATCGTGGCAGCAAGGGCGCTTCGCGCCGGGACGGCTTATACTTCGTTCCAGCCGCCCCTGCACTCTGAGTTAATGGTCAAGAATCAGTATAAAGATGAAAATAGCCTTGGTATTTGTGGTAGCGGTACTCTACTCGTGGATCTGTGAGAGGCTTTTTGGTTACACCTCCACCTTGTATGTCCCAGTAGATATCCAAACCTCGCCAATACTGTATCAAGCGATGCTGGTAATTTATGGTCTATGTGCCGTTCTAATTTTTGCTTCATTGTTAGCAATTTTGATTGTCAAGCTTCGGCTCAAACAACCTGTCAAGCTATCGGTGCTTTTGGGGCTTCCATTAATTCCTATTTCAATTTACGGCTTTGTTAACTTTCTGGAAGTAGCGCCGGCACTATCAGATTTTATTCTTAGCTCTGGATTTCTAGTGAGTACAAGTGTAAAAGTTCTTCTGACGATTTCTGTGCTTCCGGTACTTGTTCTCTTGCTAAGGAGCAAAGCCCATTAACAAACGCAAGCAAGCTTCTATGGCCCTTCGGGCCTCCGCGGGACGCCCAACTCTTTGCGCCCCTATTGCGGGCGTTATATTTACTGATCTATGAATGAAGTGAATACCACAATTGAGTGCCCCTGTTGCGGCTATCTATCCCTAAATGGCGGTGAACATGGAGAGATATGTATTATTTGTTATTGGGAGTCGGATTCGGAGGTTGGTTTTAGGGGGACAGTGCCATCTGTCAACAATCATGGTCTCTCGCTTGTCGAAGCACGAAATAACTTTGACAGGTATGGAGCTTGTTGCGAAGAAATGATTCAACATGTTTTACCAGCTGAAGCTCGTAAAGAATATAAACACTCCAGTGAAGTTGAGTAATAAATATAACAAATATAGGCACCCAACACTTACGGCACAGGTGCTAAACGCGTTAAATGTGTCGAGTAATGGAGTAAGAATGATGAGTCAAAAGTGGTATAGAAGCGCATGGTTTCCCATCTACAATTCTATGCTTTTTTTGGCTTTTGGGTTTGTACTTTTAAATTACTACGGAATGGTTCACTGGGAAATAGTTGGGGATAATTATCTTCAGTTGGAGGGTAAATTAAAGGACTCCCTATTTAGCCTAATGTCAAAGCTCGGTGCGTACAGAATTTGCGGCCTTATCGCTCTATTTTTTGCTATCTGGGGATGTTTTTGCAAACCGAGATTGGCAATCATTTTGAATATTTTGTTGGGTGTGGTGTCGTATTTTTTGATAGTCGTAACAATGTAGGTATCTCATTTAACAAGGGCAGGCATGCTCGTAAATGCTGCGCATTTACTGGACCTCTGCCGCGTTGCAACTCCGGCCCATGCTGCCGGCGTTAGGAGCTTGATCATCCGAATAGCACTTTATTTAATTATCATTTTTCAATTGAGTGCATGTAGTGCTTGGAATGATTGGCGCATGAAGCGCTCTATAGAAAAAATGAGGAGCGAGGCCAGGGCGAAAATAGATAGCGAAGCTTGCGTATCCTCTGGTGGAAAAGTTGAAGGTATAGGAATTTTTGGTATACCTTCTTGTGTCGCTTATTACATCGATGGTGGTAAAAGCTGCACGGATAATTCACAATGCCAAGGGCTATGTTTCACACCCAACACCCATGAAATCGGAATTGCGATTCTGGGGTTGTGTCAGTCGAGTGAGCATGATTCCTTTGGTTGTATCAGCACCGTCGAAAACGGTGTTGTTAGCGAGGCATTTTGCCAAGATTGAGCAGGCTCCTAACAAAGCCAGGTAATGAAGCTCCGGGCCTGCGGCCCTCCGCGGGACAGCTTACCTTTTACGCAGGTCGCTACGCTCCCATTTTTACGCAAAATTCGCATAAGGTAAGCTGCCCCTGCTGGCGGCGCTAGACATAAATCATCAGAAATGACTAAAAACGAATGGAATAACTGTTGCGACGCTCCAGATATGATTGAGTTTGTTTGGAGACAAGAGCCGTTTCGTACAGTTTCAGAAAGGTTTAAAGAATATCCTGCTGCTAATGATTGGAAAGATTATTTGGATATTGAAATGCCTCTATACAAATTTTATATAGCTTGTTGTCGCGAAATTTGGCCTCTTCTTCCTCAGAATGAGAGTAAAAGGGGCGTTGAGCTAGCAGAGCAATATATAAGGGGAGAAACTGAGTGGGAAAAATTATCCAGATATAACTGGTATGTTGAGGGGGCCGCTTTTACCTTTGACTACGAAACTGATACAGAAAAAGTCAGTTTATGGGTTGAGGAAACCGAGTCGAGTCATATGGAGCTAATAGAGAAACTTGGTTCTTCTAATACTCTGGATTTGTTGAAGGATGCAGCTTACTTTGTTGATTACGCTATGATTTACCCTTCAATACAACCCAAAGGCTCACCAAGTGCATGTTATCACAAGTTTCTACAGCCAAAACTGCTTCGGCAATTTGTAAAATATCCAGTGTAAAATAGGGGCTGTGCTAGAAATGCCTAACAAAAATGTCAAACATCGCTACATGCCTACGGCATTCCGCCGGACTCGCTCCTGCGTCGCTCGCCGTTTACATTGGCGTTAACCCAGAGGTGTATTGAGTGAATTATGTGTTGATTTCAGCAATTGCGGGTTTTGTACTAGCGCTGATGCTTGGAGCCTCAAAGAATGCCAAGCCCGTTTCTATGGAGAATGGGGATGTTCTTCTTACGTATGCGAATTCAATTAGAGGTGCCGGTCTCGTCCTTTCCATTATATCTATAGGTGGTTTATTTCTTGCCCTTATCTTCGTTCCAATAAAGACAGAGTCAGATGCGCGAGCAGTTATTTGGCTATTCTCGGCAGCTTTTCTCTTTACAGCTTATTTTTATATTGAATTTTTTACAGTAAAGATCACCCTGAAATCCGGTGGCATTGCAGGAACGTCAGGATGGAGAGGGCTCAGAGAATATGAGTGGAGCGAAATAGAAGAGATAACGTATTCGCCGGTATCGATGTGGTTTACTATTAAGACTACAGCCAAAGCACCTCTAAGAATTCACGCCTGGATTAGCGGGATAGATGAGTTTCAAAAACATTATATGGCGAATTTAGAAAAGCAGATCTGGATTTCAGCTTATGAAAGTGCATTGAAGGATGAAAGGGTTAACAAGCAAAGGCAGTCGGACCGCTAAAGCGCCCGCTGCTTTGGGCGTTATTGTGACGGTCGATTTTATTGATTTTTTTTGGCAACTGAAGCTTTAGTTCCACTAAGTAGCACCCAGTATTGAGCTATTTTTACTGAATTATATTTAAGCAGTTTCTCTCCTGGAGAGTTTGCTTAGGTGCGGCAGAAACGGGCATTCCGCTGCAATTTCGTGGAGTGCCAGTAAGATATGAATTGGTTGAGGAAAGTGCGGTACTCATTCCTCGTAAATATTGGGCAGCGGCCAGCCAAGCCGTGGCTGACAAAGTGCTAATAGTCGGCTCCAAGCGCGCCAGCTATAACTAGGCCAGTCAAGCTCGCCCACCCCCTTCAGGGCTGGGCTGGACAGCCTGCGCTCCGCTTCGGCCTCCTTTGCTGGCAACGTTATGTTTAAACGAGTATATGAAAAATATTAACCTGTTCCATGTAATTTCTCTCCCTCTTCTGTATCTCATTACGTGGTACGAGAAAGGTTATGAAGCCGCAATATTCTATACGCTAGCTACAGCTTACCTAGTTGCAGGTGTCCGCTTGTCTTTTGGTGTTTTTACAAATGGATTTCGTGATCCATCAGAAATAAGCGTATGGGATTTGGTTGCATGCTTATATTGCGCAGGGTGTATCTTACTATGGTTTTGGAATGTTGGAGTAGATAGAACAGCGTATTTTCTATTATTTCCAGTGGTTTTTAGTTTAATAATTATTGGCGTGTTAAAAATATTCCGTAGTTTTAATTGGCAATAAACATAACAAAGCTATCAAGCGTGATGCTAAAAATTTCGCTTCATTTTGGCATGCACTTCGCGCATTATACGCTAAAATAAAGCTACGCTTTGAGCACAACATATAGCGGCATTATAAGTAATATAAAAATGGAACCTGAAGAACTAAAAAGGAAGCTCGACGTAGTCGTGACTTCTTGCATGCAGCTTTCCAGAGATTTGCAGTCTCTCGAAGCGCAGTTAAGCCTGAATATGGACAGAAAAGCGATTCGGGAAATAATTGGCAATCTCCATTGGGCGGCCGAGAATACTACTGTGGTTGGACTCCACCAAGTCGGAGAGGCGCTAGAAGATAATATGGGTACCGGTCTGAATGATTGAAATTACTTATAACAGGCGCCGGCACAAATGCGCGCTTCGCGCTGTGGACTTGCAACAAGTTACTCGCCTGTGCGGCGGGCGTTAACCATAAGGTCGTCTTAGAATGAAGATCTTTATATTACTTTTAACGCTGTTTATATCTCAGTTAGCGTTCGGCTGCTACTGCGTAGATACTCCTCTTGGGAAGAGATATTTGGAGTCTGACTATGTTTATCTCGGTCAGGTTCAGTCATCAACGCTTGGTGACAATGGCGTAGTCACAAACGAATTAGTTATACTAGAGAAAATTAAGGGCGTAGCAGATACAAAAAATGTCAAAAATACATTGTTTTCAGAAGATATGTGTGCGTCTCACATGGTGGTAGGGTACAAGTATGTAGTTTTTGGGAAAACTGGTTCGATTCCAGAAATTAGTTCTTGTTCAAACACTCGCTCGCTCGGTGATATCGGTAAACAAGGGCTGGCGCAGCTCCAAGAAATGGCTAACAAGCGCAAGCAGTAAGCTGCGGGCCTCCGCGGGACGCCCAACGCTATGCACATTTTTTGCATTCGCTGCGCTCCCTGTTTCGCACAAAATGTGTATAGCATAGGTCGCCCCTATTGCGGGCGTTATGTGTACTAGGAACCATCGAATATGAGTAGAAGTATCCATCAAACCGTAAAAGGAGTTTATGGCGGAAAGTCGGCTCGTGAGATGCATCGTATGCTGAACGAGAATGATCCCGACACTCAAGAGCTTGGGAAAAAGTACTCATATAAAAACTCTGAGCGGGAAAGGCGCAGCTACAAAAAGCAAATGAAAGAGATTGAGAGTGAGCGGTAAATGCATATTGCGCGTTCACATAACAAGCCGCAGCAACTACTCCCATCGGTCGCTGGGACCGCCAAAACGCTGCGCTTATTTGTCGGCCCCTGTGCGGGGCGTTAGCACTCAATATGAATCGAGCACTAATTGTATTTTTCTTGGTCACTTTGTGTTCATGTGATTCTGGTGTTCTCTGGAGTGACCACCCATATGAGATTCATTGGATCGATACGGAAAACAATGTCACATTGGCCCGTAGGATCAATGGTGGTCCTGATACAATCGGAAGAGCAGACTCAGAAGTGATAGCGGTTGGTAGCAATGACAAATTTGTCGTAGCAAAGCAAGGAGTTATTGGTTCTGAAGATATATCCTACTTTTACATAGAGAAAAGTAAAGATAGCACCTATCTAAACCTTGATGAGATTACACAGGGGCCATTTTCCGAGGTGCAGTTTCTAAAAATAAAGGCTGAGTTGGGTATTCCTGACTTTAGTAAGGAATTTTAATGCAAAGTGCTAACAAGTGCCGGCAACCGACTGCCAAAACGGTCACTTGTTTTGCAAAAAGCTGCAAAACAAGCACCCATTTTGTCAGCTTCTACGGCAGGCGTTACACGGCAAGGAGAATTAGTGCTTAATCGAAAGTTAGTTGTAGTATTTTTTGTATTAATGCCATGCCTAGTGCTTGTTTTTTTGCCGATATATTCTGTTGTGAGTGGGTACTTGAATCCAAGTTTAGAGCACGTAGAGAGAGCAAGAAATTACCTTCCAAACTCTAAACTGCTTCAGATCGGATTTGGTTCTGGCAGCTACTCCTGTATCAATGGAGAATGTGATTACAGTAATACCTATGATCAGAAACAATTTATAAGTGTTTCTAGCGCCAGTAAAATTGTTACAATTCGCAGGTCATATGAAGGTGAATGGACAGAATCTGTGGAAGAAACCAATCTAAAGTTAGGGCTTTCACTTTTAGCTATTTATACACTAGCAATATTTGGTTTGGGATTTTCACTAAGAGAGCTAAGGCGTGTGTAACAAGCCGCAGCAATCGCTCCCGCTGGTCGCTGGTCGCTGGTCGCTGGTCGCTGGGACAGCCAAAGCGCTGCGCTTATTTGTCTGCCCCTGTGCGGGGCGCTGTGTTTTATACACATCATTTAAGTCCATTTAAAGCCTCCGCTGCCTCCATATAATGGAGAAGTTTAGTGTACCCCTGCCAAACGGTTTTAACTCCAGGCTCACCATCGCCGCTCCGCCCCAGAAAGCCTCCAAGTCCTGCCAACATACGAGTTATATCTCTCATACTTGGAGCTTCATTTGGTGGGGAGGTTTTAGCTTGCATTATCCATATCATACGCCACTCTTTTTCAGAGTAGACTTTCGTACACGATGTATCAGGAAGCGTTCGTGCTCGTGTTGTCATGGAGTGTAGACGCCACCCAATAATCATATAGATTGCAATACAGTTCAGCATTCGCTGCTCGGTTCTAAAGCGATTACTTTCTATCTGGCATCCGCCTTTCACCACTCTAAAATAGGTTTCAATTTCCCATCGACTTCGATACCACTCAATGATAATCCTCGCTTGCTTAAAGTCCTCAACTGCAAGATCGGTCAGCAGCATCCATTCAATACCTTTTTTGCCTTCTGGTGGGCTTAATTCCTTAGCAAAAACTGCGTAGATAGAAAGAGGTCGTTTTGATTTTCCTTTCCCCTGTAATCTTACTTCTGCAATGGATACACTGACCTTAGCTTCCCTTTCTGGCTCCCCATTCCTTTTGGGGATACCTACTGAGTATTTTCCGATGGACTTCTGTTTGGTCAAATAGTCCCAAAGTAAAGTCGTATCTTCTCCTTCGATCTCTAAACTACGATTAGCCTTGGCTCGAACAATATAGCTTGCACGCCGCTGTTCATTTTGATCTTCAGCTAATTGAAACCACTCATGAATATCCCCCTCTCTATCCGCGATACTCACAATCGTGGTTTCAGGGCAGCGCTCTTGTATCTCACAAGCTGACTCATAATGGTCTAACCAGCGTCGACTCTCTTTATCTTGTATCGACTTGGTATAGCGAGAATTAGCACTAGATTCTTTATCTCGCTGCCACATGCTACCCTCAATAATTCCCAGGTTATCTCTGGATGGTGTTATAGCGATAGACGTATGTAGGAGCTGCTGATTAGTCTCTTTGCGTCGGAGTGTTCCCATTTCTTTGCTTTCTAAATCGGTAGCAAAATTTAGGAAAGTGGTATCCTGAGGGATAAGAACAACTGGCTGAACCTTGATTCTTTCAAGAGTGGCTGATTTATGTCCACTCATAATGGAGTCAAAGCTGACTTTATCATTTTCGATAAATCGATAGGCTGCAAAGGTTTCTGTCCAAGACTTGTTTGCACAGGGAATACTACTCTTTGGGTCGGTACTTAAATTACTGAGAATATTGGATAAGCGCTTATTCAATCGTGTATCACCCATAACCTGATTTTTCACTTCGTCCCTGACCCAGTCCTGCATAATTATCCAGCCAAATCTGTAGCTCCTATACCGTACAAACTGTAACTCATTGATTTTTATAATAAAACTGAAAAAACTTGTGTATAAAACTTAGGCGGGGCGTTATACGCGAATAGTGGACATAAATGGATCTAAAAGAGTTAGGTAAGGAAACCGATAGCGAGTACGATCGCGAACATACATGTGATGAAAACCCCTTCCCCAACGAATACAGGTTTGTTCATTGTGTAGCGTGCGAGGACGAAGCGCAGGATACTTGGCAATTTCAGAAGTTCAATTTTGCCGATGCTAAAGAGGTTGAGATTGGCGAATCTGAGTACATTAGAGAGTTCACATATTTTAGTATGGTGGTAGTTTATTACTGTCCATTTTGTGGTGATAAATTGAATTGATAGCAGCCGTATAACTGGGCGTTAGCTTTAAGAGTAGGCAATGAAGCATTGCATCATAGAAAGGGATGGGGAGAGGATATCGGTTGATGAATGGCGTGAAGTTGCGAGTGGAGAGCCGAACTTTCTAGTTACCGATAAACTGATTCAGCAAAACCCATTTACAAAAGAGTTTCTAGAAATTGAGATTCCGGGATCTGGTTACTGGGTTCCAAGCTCTATGAACTTAGAGCGATTTCCTTACGACGGGAAAGTTCGCTTTCATTTTACTGAGCATGGGGTTCGTTTTATTCAGTATGAAAATCCCTTTGACTCTGTGTTCACTGGTATTGCTAGGAAGCTAGGTGCACGAGTTAAGCTAAAGAGTGTAGATCAAAGCTAACAATCACAGGCAGCGAGGCTCCGGCCCTTCGGGCCTCCGCGGGACGTCTTACCTTATGCACGTTTTGCGCGGTGACTTCGCTCCCATTTTTGCGCAAAACGTGCATAAGGTAAGCCGCCCCTGCTGTGGGCGTTAGGCATAAATCATGGATCCATACAAAATTCCAGAATCAGATTTAAGTACAGATACGAAAGTGATGCCAAAAACAATATATTTTGCATTTGGGTTTATTGTGCTTAGCTTTATGATCTTTCTAATTGAAGAGCTGACCTATGCCTCGGAGGAAGGGCCCTACGATATATATAACTATCTATTTATCCCGGTTTGGGCCGGAATTCTATATTGGGTTTCAAGCTCAATCCGAACTAGAAGTGACAATCCGAAGAATACATTTCTAATTCTGGCATTATTGGTTGCAGGTATGAGTATTTATACCCCTTTAGAGGGTATATTCTATATACACGGGTATAGGGGGGGCAGTGTGTTTTCTTTTCGTGTTTCTACTGTTAAATGCAAAAGAGTCAAAAGAATGGTTTTCTTAAATGCCTAACAATACAATCAACGCCCAGCCGGTTGCTGGGCTGGACAGTCTAGAAACCTTCCCCCATTGAGTAGACGCCTACCTTTTGAATAGGGTAGGAGAAAATGCCGAAAATACTGAGTGAAGAGCGGGTTGTTGAATATTCAACAGAGTTCAAAGTTAGAGTGGTAGCTCTCACTAATCAACTGAAAGTAGATACGACCACTATCGCCAATATTATTGGTTTGCATCCAGTAATGGTGTATAGATGGCGACAGGAAAGTAGAGAAGGCAAGCTGGTCGAGAAGCCCAGCCGTAGAATAAGTATGACCAAGACAACGAAAACTCAGTCTCAAACTGATGACAAAGAGATAAGACGTCTAAAAAAGCAGGTTGAGAAATTGCAAAAGGAGAATGATTTCCTAAAAAAGTGGGAAATGTACCTGAAAGATCCAAAGCTGAAAGATTCTCGTTCATAGCTCTTAATCGATCGGACTTTGGTGTCAGGTACTTATGTAGATACTTGAATGTTTCACCCCAAGGGTTTTATAAGTGGCTCAACCGTGATGAGAGCACTCGAGACATAGAAAATAGACGAATTCTTGGGTGTATCGAAGCTATCTATGCGCAGCATGATGGTAATTATGGAAGTCCAAGAATTAGCGCAGAGCTGAAAGCTAATGGTGAACGAATAAATCACAAGCGCGTTGAACGCCTTATGAGAGAGGCTGGAATCGTGGGGAAAGCTGGAAGGATCTATCGTCGACACCCTTTGCCTGGAAATCCTTGCATTAAGGTTGAAAATTTACAAAGAGAGAATGGTATGCCGAGTAAACCAGACTCTCAATGGGCTGGTGATGTAACCTATCTGAAGATCAATGGGCAATGGCAATATTTAGCTGTGATTATCGATCTTTACTCCCGGAAAGTGTTGGGTTGGGAGCTGTCGGATACTCGATCCGTTGAGCTAACACTGTCAGCGCTAAATAAAGCTGTCCGTCGCAGAAATATAGAATCAGATCTAATATTTCACAGCGACCGAGGTTCTGAGTACGGTGCTTATGCATACCAAAACCGACTCAAAGAACTGGGTATTGAGCCGAGCATGAACCGTCCAGGATTTATGAATGATAATGTGTATGTAGAATCATTTTTTCAAACACTGAAAACTGAGAGTTTCAAAGGGTTTAATTTTGAATCCGTTGAGGAGCTAAGAACTAACTTATCTTGGTATCTTGATAGGTACTATAACTTTAAAAGAAGACATGGTTCACTTGGGTTCAAAAGCCCAGATGAATATGAAAGAATGGCCGCATAAGATGAATATAAGGTGGCGTCTACTTTAAGGGGGGAGGCTTCCTACGCTCCGCTTCGGCTGCCCTTGCTGACAACGTTATGTGCTAAAGATACTATGAAGTACCTATTAATTATTCCCATATTTTTTCTACTTTCTTCATGTGTAGCTGTACCACAGGAGAGTTCTCTGATTGGGCAATGTTTAGAGTTGGTTGAACCTCATAAACTTTGGGAAGGCAGAGAAAGCATATACGCAAGCTCTAGATTGATTACTTCATCGGATAGAGTTCAAATAGGGCCAATGGAAAAAACGGGAGTATCCTTTGTTGCTGGCACACAATTTAAAGTGCAAGGTATCTTTCGTAACAGCAATGGGTCATATGGCCCGTTTCTACGTGTGGTTGTCGAGGCCACCTCTGGCGACAATAAAGGGGTTGTCGCGGATGTGCCTGCATGTGTTCCATATCACCCAAGACCAAGATGGATTACTAACTGTACTTTAAATGCCAATGAACTTACCTTTAATAATCAGGTGGTACGTACATGCACATAACAAGCGTGTGTTGTTCGCCGTTATCGCGGCTAGGACAGTCTACACTGCGTTTCGGCTGCCCCAAATGCGGGCGCTAAGTTTTATACACAAGTTTTTTCAGTTTTATTATAAAAATCAATGAGTTACAGTTTGTACGGTATAGGAGCTACAGATTTGGCTGGATAATTATGCAGGACTGGGTCAGGGACGAAGTGAAAAATCAGGTTATGGGTGATACACGATTGAATAAGCGCTTATCCAATATTCTCAGTAATTTAAGTACCGACCCAAAGAGTAGTATTCCCTGTGCAAACAAGTCTTGGACAGAAACCTTTGCAGCCTATCGATTTATCGAAAATGATAAAGTCAGCTTTGACTCCATTATGAGTGGACATAAATCAGCCACTCTTGAAAGAATCAAGGTTCAGCCAGTTGTTCTTATCCCTCAGGATACCACTTTCCTAAATTTTGCTACCGATTTAGAAAGCAAAGAAATGGGAACACTCCGACGCAAAGAGACTAATCAGCAGCTCCTACATACGTCTATCGCTATAACACCATCCAGAGATAACCTGGGAATTATTGAGGGTAGCATGTGGCAGCGAGATAAAGAATCTAGTGCTAATTCTCGCTATACCAAGTCGATACAAGATAAAGAGAGTCGACGCTGGTTAGACCATTATGAGTCAGCTTGTGAGATACAAGAGCGCTGCCCTGAAACCACGATTGTGAGTATCGCGGATAGAGAGGGGGATATTCATGAGTGGTTTCAATTAGCTGAAGATCAAAATGAACAGCGGCGTGCAAGCTATATTGTTCGAGCCAAGGCTAATCGTAGTTTAGAGATCGAAGGAGAAGATACGACTTTACTTTGGGACTATTTGACCAAACAGAAGTCCATCGGAAAATACTCAGTAGGTATCCCCAAAAGGAATGGGGAGCCAGAAAGGGAAGCTAAGGTCAGTGTATCCATTGCAGAAGTAAGATTACAGGGGAAAGGAAAATCAAAACGACCTCTTTCTATCTACGCAGTTTTTGCTAAGGAATTAAGCCCACCAGAAGGCAAAAAAGGTATTGAATGGATGCTGCTGACCGATCTTGCAGTTGAGGACTTTAAGCAAGCGAGGATTATCATTGAGTGGTATCGAAGTCGATGGGAAATTGAAACCTATTTTAGAGTGGTGAAAGGCGGATGCCAGATAGAAAGTAATCGCTTTAGAACCGAGCAGCGAATGCTGAACTGTATTGCAATCTATATGATTATTGGGTGGCGTCTACACTCCATGACAACACGAGCACGAACGCTTCCTGATACATCGTGTACGAAAGTCTACTCTGAAAAAGAGTGGCGTATGATATGGATAATGCAAGCTAAAACCTCCCCACCAAATGAAGCTCCAAGTATGAGAGATATAACTCGTATGTTGGCAGGACTTGGAGGCTTTCTGGGGCGGAGCGGCGATGGTGAGCCTGGAGTTAAAACCGTTTGGCAGGGGTACACTAAACTTCTCCATTATATGGAGGCAGCGGAGGCTTTAAATGGACTTAAATGATGTGTATAAAACACAGTGCGGGCGTTATACGTAATTGAGATATGAGAACTATTATCCCTCTAATCCTACTTTCTAGTTCTGCATTCGGTGCAGAATTAACCTTGAGTAAAGAGCAAGGCTATGTCGTTCCTGACGGTAAAGTTTGGATTGTTAAAGATGCACCGGTCGTCGATTGCCGTGTGTGCACCGCAGATGTCTATCTGCGAGATGAACTTAACAATATCCAAATTAGTGGTGTTACATTTAGCGGGGAATTAAATTTCTCGTTCAACAATGAAAATAACGGTGAGATCAGAATGCATCCTGGCACAGAGGTCTGGTTAGGAGATAGCCGTAGGTTATTGAAAATAAGTGAAGAAGATCTGTAAACGTATAAAAAGGCAAGGTGAAATCGTTCCGCTGCGCTCCACTGGACGCGCTACCGCGCGACTTTGCTTGCGGTGTTATGTGTCAGAAGAGTTACAAAGACATGAATGGAAAACCAGAGCTAATCGCAATAGATCATGATAATTATCATGCTCAGCATATCGGAACTACCAAAGACGGGTTACAGTTCTTCCTCACAACTCCTTTTGAGCCTGGTATCGCTGAATATATTGCGTTATTCAAATTTGATGCTTTGGGTAATTTAGTAGATTCAGATATTGAGCCTTTAGGCCCCAGAAGTTCGTTCTCAGTAGATGAAGCAAAGGCAAAGTATTCATCTAAATTAGAAAGCCTCGGAAATATAAGTTTAGAGAGAATTGAAGTTAAGCCTTTTTCTGTAGAGTTGAATGGAACTAAATTCGGGTTAATTGCTATAGAGCCTGAGGACGAAGATGATATTTGGTCAGTAGAGTTACTGCCTGGTAACTACATGGCATTTTTTGAGCCATGGGATAGTGGTGAGTATGACACGTAAAGCGCATAATAAGCGCGTGAACTTCATTCCAGCTCCGCGGGCTTCCACCGGACTGGTCACGCTTCGCGTGTCCAGCCGATTACGCGGGCGTTAGATGTACTCGAAGATGAATGGTATTGACCTAAAGTCCGCAACAGTAATGATTACTTTTTGTCTTCTAATTGGTTTGGGCATCCAGTACTTCACGGGATTTTACTGGCTAACAGCAATGTTACTGGTAATGATCGCTGTTTTGATTAATGGCCTCATCATCTTCAACGAAGATCTTGATGAAGGAGGGTTCGATCATCAAGAAGGAGTGACTGATACACCTGAAGCCAATGCTGAGCACAGTAAAGCCAATAAAATCCAAGTGGCAACAATAGTTCTACTTATCATAGGTGCAGTGTGGCCTTACATTTAACAAACCAATTAACTACGCGCCTTCGGCGCCCGACAGCTTACATTCCACTTCGCTGCATTCCAGCTGCGGGTTATTGAGGCGTCAAAAGTTATGAAAACTATCGCAGCATTTATTTTGTTTACTCTATCTTCTAGTGCCTCATCAGATCAGGCACTTTCAACAACCGTCAGATCTCTATTAGAGTTTGGGAGCACAGATAGCTTCGTTCACGTCGGCAACAGCACACAGGCAGAATTCAATGAGCGGCGAAGTATTGCCTCATCATGCGCCCTCAACATTCTAGAAGGTGATGCCAAACAACCAATAGGCGATGGTAGCGCTAGCAATCGTGCTCTGATTATCTGCCCTGGCTTTAGAACTCTCGGCATTCGCTTAAAACCTGAAGAGTCAGGAAAATACCATATTTTGGGTTACTGGTCCCGATAAGCTTTTAACAAGTTACTACATCCGACCATCTACACTCCGCTCGCTTTGTGTTGTACGCTACGCTAGCAAAAAGCGACTCCATTCCGGCGGCGGCTGAGCAAAGCGTTAAGGGGCAGAATGAACAACACCATAAAAAACGTATTTTTCTTAGGTGTGACTCTATTAGCTGGACTAGTTTCGTGGGTTTGGGTCGAAATATCGAAAAGTAACGAATTGATCGCAATAGCGAATGATCCTATAGCGTCTGCTAACCGTGGTTTTGAAGAGGCCCTTAGTGACTATCGTCAGGATCACAAGCAATTTGTTGAAGTTTACATTCCCGGCGAAGGGTACAAAGTCCCAGGGATTTCGGAGTCGGCTCTCAAGGGTAGCCTACAGGATTTTGCGCCCAATACTTTCCTTATTTGTGGCACCGGGCTCCACTATAAAAATTTTGCGCTAGACATAGGCAGCCATGAATACAATAAATACTTTGCTCAGGCATACAATGCGAAGCTACTGGAGCTATTAGCCAGTGAGCGCCCTTAACAAAGCCGGGCAATTTGCTCTGGGCCTGCGGCCCTCCGCGGGACAGCTTACCTTGTGCACATTTTGCGCAAAAATGGGAGCACAGCGACCTGCGCAAAATGTGCACAAGGTAAGCTGCCCCTACCGGCGGCGTTATTCACCAATGGGTAAGGTTCAATGAATTTGCTATTCGTTTGCAGCGAGAATAGATTGAGAAGCCCAACTGGAGAAGAAGTCTTTTCTCAGTATGATGGCATCAATGCTATTGGTTGCGGCACAAATAAAGATGCAGAAACAACTATTAGCGGCGATCTTATTGAGTGGGCTGACATAATCTTCGTTATGGAGAAGTCTCACCGCAATAAGGTAATGAAAAAGTTTAAGGATTTACTAGAGGGTAAGAAGCTAGTTTGCCTAGTAATACCTGATAACTATGACCGGATGGACCCAGTGCTTGTCCGTATTTTGGAAGATAAAGTCTCTGTCCATGTTCGTCTTCAGAAAAATGCATAACAAACGCAGGCACAATCGCCAGCAAGGTGGCTGGATGTCGCTGACGATCCGCCTGTGCTGCAGGCGTTAAGATCCTATGAGATATATAGACTTAGAATGGAAGCATTATTTCAATGATGGACTTACAAGGATTGTGTCTGAAATTGACATAAATGACTACAAAACAAGGAAGTTGGAGTTCTTTCATGATGGTTCGGTTGGCTTTGCTTTCGGATCAACAGAAAGCCTCCATACGAGGTTAGGCACTGAAGTCGTACTGCCTTTAGAAGAAATAAACTCCCAAGATGGGTTTCGGGGAAAAACAATATCAAAAAAACAATTCGAGTTGCTTTGGCATGAGTATGTGCCAAGTAGCTCTAACAAGTTCAAGCAGGTAACGCCAAAAAGCGGCGCGCCTATTAAAAAGCGTTAAGCTAATTTATCTAAAGGAAAAACTAATGTTAGAAAACCCGTATACTCCGCCGAGCGTAGATTTAGATGAGAGCAGCGAATTGCAAAGGTCGATTTGGTGGAAGATATACTTCTTCTTAATTACGGTTTTGTCGTTTCTTGGTTCTTATTCTTATATTGTAGCGGAGAATTCAGGTATTCCTGAATACCTAAGTCTTTTTAGCTTAGTTATTGCAACTGTCGGATTGTTCGGTTACTGCTTTCTTAAACAAATACTCTTTCCAAAGTTCTGGATGGTGTTTTTAGTTCTATATTTTCTTTATGGGATTATTTACATGTTTATATCCGAGGTTGATTTAAGAATGGGTATGTCTGAAAGTGAATTTCACATCTCTATGGCTATTGGTTATATTATGTCACTTCCAGGATATTTTGCTCTCTTTAGTTATGGACGAATCAAGAATCCAATATGGTCCAAAGCTTAACAAAATTGGGCTGTGCGGCCGCTTTGCGGCCCAGATACACTTCTTACACTGCAGCCAAAGGCGTTAAAGGTAAATCAATGATCAAATCTATTTTCGTAATAGTTTCTCTAAGCATAGTATCTGGCTGTGTTGGTTTGGCTGTTGGTACTTATGGGAAAAACGAATGGGCGAGAACAGAATTCAGCTTAGGGAAAGAGAGAAATCAATTCGCTTTCGAAAAGAGAGCTTCGCCTTATTCAGAGGTTGAAATTGTTGAGCATTGGGGTAGTCCTGATTCTGTAGATCAATTTGAGCAATGCAAAGTACTCATTTATAAAGATGGAACCTCATGGGCGGGTGCTAGAGCATTTATAGGGGTAGTGCCAGTTCCTATCGCGGTACCAACTGGAACGTATAAGAATCGTTTTTATCTTCGTAACAACTCAGTTGTTGGCCTAATTCAAGAATATGGGGAAGTAGATCGTGCTGTTGGCTATACGTGTGGTAGCAATGAGTGCGCTGCTAGCTCTGGAGAAAAGGTTAATGAACCTGAGGTTGACGCTAAAGTGGCTGTAACACAATGGTGTGCCAAGTCCCTTTAACAAACGCAGGCAGTATGCTGCGGGCGTTATGTTTCACGAGGCATCGAGTAGATGACGCTAATTGGAAGTAAAATGGAAAGTGACTTTCGCAAAGAGTTGATACGATCCAACGACACAATCCAAGAGCCTGACTCAAAACTTCGGAAGGTATTGACTGCCAAAGGCCATAACACTAAAACAGCGTATGTTCTTCACTGGATACCAGAGCAGCTCGAAGATTTATACACAGTGTTAATAAGTGGCTCTTACCTAGTTGATGTAGAGATCGCCAAGTACGACAACTCCAAACCGCCAATAGTGGAGAAAAGCGAATTAAAATCCTACATGCACAGGCTAAGTAAAAGTAATCAAGTGAGGTTAGCAGTGGCAAAGGACTTAGCATGCACAATAACTTAACAAGTTTAAGCGCCTACGGTGCAGGTGCAGGTGCAGGTGCAGGTGCAGGTGCAGGTGCTAAAAGCGTTAGTTGCCCAAGGAGAAAAAGCTATCAATTTGTCAGATCAAGAAAAATGGTTGTTAGTAGAGTTAACCGATTTTGGAAAGTCGCTTCCTGAGTTTATCTCTGAGATTCATTCTGATAATCTTGAAATGAGCCTAGTAGCTAAATTTGAGCTGGCTATTGAACTTTTAATTTCTCTAAATTCGAAAGGCTTGCTGGCCCTGTAACAGCTAAAGCCGGACTCGAAGGTTCCGTATTCACCAGAAAATACGAGGACTTTGGATGGGCCTGACTTGGTAGAATTCATTAATGATCCTTGGAATTGGTCAAACTCATATTCAAGAGATCGCAATTGGCAGTATGAATTAGCACCTACTGTCCATGGGGAGTCTGTTCTGGATGATATATTTCGGCTTAAAAAAAACAACTAACAAGCGCCGGTGCAAATACGCGCTTCGCGCTTTGGACTCGCAACAAGTTGCTCGCTTGTTCGGCAGACACTAAATAGCCTATGAAATATTTATGCGCCCTGATAATGGTTGTTTTTCTTAGCTCTTGTGAGTTAGGTAATGAAAGACCAAGAAGAGTTGAGTACTGGAAGGCAGAAATAGAATCTATCAAGTCACGTAGGCTGGAAATTGGTTATCTAATGGTAAAATACAAAGTGTTTGAGCCTATTTTTAACTCTTCTGAAAATACATTAACGATTGTTGACTCTGGTAAGACTGATAGTATTGTCTGTAGTAAATGGCACTATATCATCACATTCAAGGCGGACTCTAAAGGGGTAGTTACTAAATCTACAATAGAACAAGTGGGGACATGTTTGTAGGCCAGCTATTTAACAAAACCAAACTGGCTTGCCCATCCCCTTCAGGGCTGGGCTGGACAGCCTACGCGGCGCGCTTCGCACGCAAACGCTCTGGCTGCCCCTGTTGGCAACGTTATATTTCTAGGAAGCTAAGATGCAAAGAAAAATTCTGATAACTTTGTTTTTCGTCTCTTGCTCCGCAAGCGGCGCCACATTTGAAACAGATTTTGTTGAAGCCGCCCATGAAAGAATAAAGAAAACGGTCACATATGATGGTCGCTATATTTCAATCCCATACCCTGGAGGGGACGTTCCAGAGAATATAGGCGTATGCACTGATGTAGTTATTCGATCCTACAGAAGATTAGGAGTGGACCTTCAGGTTTTGGTCCATGAAGATATGCGCTCTCATTTTAGCTCTTATCCGTCGAATAGAATTTGGGGCCTAAACAAGCCAGATAAGAATATCGATCATCGCAGGGTTCCTAATTTACAGGCATTCTTTAAAAGAAATGGCAAAGAGCTTACAGTTTCAAACTCGGCAAATGACTACAAACCAGGAAATATAGTAACTTGGATGTTGCCAGGTAACTTACCTCATATAGGTATAGTCACCGATACTATTCATTCTGAATCTGGAAATCCTATGATTGTCCACAATATTGGGCGCGGCCCTGAGCTTGAGGATATGCTATTTGAGTTCAAAATAACCGGACACTACCAGTATGTCCCTGAGAAATATAATAGGTACAGGCAATAAATCTACAGCCCTTCGGGCCTCCGCGGGACAGCTTACCTTATGCACGCTTTATGCTGGTCCCTCCACTCCCATTTTCGCGCAATAAACATATAAGGTAATCCGCCACTGCCGCGGGCGTTACGTACCTCAAGGAAATTATGCTACCCACCACATATAAAGTAAAAGATATTGGAAATGGTGCTTTGTCAGTCATGGCAAAGCCTATTTCTGGCGAATGGATCGAAGACGAATTCCAAGGACTTGCTCGTCTAGGCATTGATAAAATTGTGAGCCTTCTAGAATTATTCGAGCAGCGCGAAGTTGGATTGGAATCAGAAGAAGAACTTTGCCAAAAGAATTCGATAGAGTATGTTTCTTTTCCTATACCCGATCGAGGTCTTCCAGTTACAAAAGATGCGATAGAACTAGCTGATCAACTTCTACATGAGATTTCATTAGGTAAACATGTCGTAATTCATTGTCGAGCAGGCATCGGTCGCACTGGCATTATTGCCGGTGCGGTACTGGTAAGATCGGGCCTCACTTCACAAGAAGCGCTATCACTCATATCTCAGGCCAGAGGTGTTCAAGTACCCGATACAGAGGGACAAACAGAGTGGTTAGGATTGGTTTAAAGTGTCGCTAAGCAACAAGTGGATGATGTTCGTTCCAGCCACAACATGGCTTCCACCAGACGATCCACGCTTCGCGCGGTCCGCCCAATACCCATAGCGTTTTACTTCAATCAGGGAAAATAACAATGAAAAAAATAATATCGATAATTTTCGCTATTCTGACTATTTCTGGATGCAAAACTACGTCCGTAAAAAATGACATAGATGCAGCGTTTCAGATTGCGCACTCAGAATACTTAGGCAAAAAGCTATATGATGCTATCCGTTCGGAAGATGGAAGCTTGCCCTACACGAGTAGAGAGCAAGATCTTTTAGATATGTCTATAGATCTTGTGTGTGACGGAAAGTACAAGGCTGTATCTGTAATAGATGATAGGTTTGAAACTGAAAATATATATTTTGTGTTAAGCCCAGAGAATGATTCCGGTGTTCAATTTGGTCGTCACTTGAAATTCAGATTCAAACTAGGTACAAATGATATTGTGGATGTGTCCCCATCCACAAAAACATGCTTATTGGTTCATGCTGAGGGGGATAGCATCCCCTTCTCTACACACTTTATTTCGAACGTGCCAACTGAATTTCATGTGTTTTTGAGCCTTCATCATGGAAAGCCAATTTATGTAAGTACTTCTACCGGCCTATGGAGCGTAGAAGCGGGGAAGGCTAGCTTGGTAAAGTAAAGCGTGACAAATCGCTGCAGACTGACGTCCAACTTTATGCACTCTATACGCGGTCGCCTCACCCCTATTTTTGCGTATAAAGCGTCCAAAGTTTGCGGCGGCTGAGCGCGGCGTTATACATTTAGAGAGAGTAATATTTGAAAAATAACGTAGAGCTGTTGCAGGAAAAGGAATTAAAATCCAAGATCAAAAGACTGAAACGAAAGAAGGTTCTTAATGATCTCGGATCAACTTTAATAACTATTTTCTTGTTTCTTGGTATGATTCTGTTTACTGTGTATGGGCAATGGATTCTTGTTGGCTCTCTAGCAATATTATTTTTCGTCTTTTCAATTGGTATTGTCAGTGATTAACTTGACGCAAGAAAACCAGTATATCAAGGAAACGCAGCAGGCAGCCAACTTTACGCACTTTTTACGCAGTCGATTACGGAGTTATACGGAGGGAGAAACAATGAATAAAGGAGTGACTGATACACCTGAAGCTAAAGCTGAGCAAGGTAAATCCAATAAATCCAAGCGGTAATAATGGCTCCACTTATCATTAGTGCAGTGTGGTTATATTTAAAAAATCAATTAACTACGCGCCTTCGACACCCGACAACTTACATTCCGCTTCACTGCGCTCCAGCTGCGGGTTATTGAGACGTCAAATCTTTAGTCGTAATAATCATGAAATGCTTATGAAACATATTTCGCTCTTTACATTGTTGTTAACAATTCCACAACAATCTTTAGCGAGTAATTATCAAAATGCTAGCTTAGATCGTATCGCCACTACAGATACTGGGACAACAATATTATGGTCCTCTACTGGTCGGAGGGATTCTGCAATCAATTCATGTTCAACGGGCACTGGAGTTTTAGCTTTTGATTCAAAAACTGAAGGCGGAAAATCATTGCTTTCAATTGCTCTTGCAGCTTATATGGCTGGAAAAAAGTTAGTGTTTCTACAAGTGACTCGGATTGTCTTAGTGCTGTCGGATTGGCTTCTGTAGTGAAGCGTATTGATATCCATAAATCATCGTATATTATGAACAGGATTTAACAAGTTTAGTAGCATGGACCCAAAAACTCCGCTTGAACTTTATGCGACTACATACTCGCACAAAATCCGGACTTCATATTCGGCCACATGCAAAAGGCATTAAGTTTCACATGAAGAGAAAGCCTAGAGTACTGAAGAAAATCCATAGGCGCTGGTTGGAGTTAGCGATTATTGATCTTAGTCAAGATCCTACATGGCGCGAGCGACTTTTTAACTCAGAGTACAATAGCGAATTCCCCATTGATTCAGAAAATTGTGAGGGGTTGTGGCAACCGGCACTCAAAGCCCTTGGTAAGTACGGCCTGGAGTATACAGTTAGTAAGGTTCCAGAAAATCAGGTAGTTGAGCCTTGGTTGGCAGAGGGCGGTCTCGCAGTATTTGAGTTCAAAGCTAAAAAATTCCCTACAGTGTGTATGCAAATAGGTAACAACCCTGATGTTATATAGAGCTAACCAAAAACTTAACAAAGCCAAGCGCGCTCGCCAGCAAAGCTGGCTGGACCTACACTCCGCAGATTCTCTGTTCCATTTCGACCCATGTTGGTGGCGTTATAACTCTCGAGGGTGGATGTGAAACTTTCAGAGTTAGTCGAGTCGGCCGGAATACTTGAAGAGGTTTCATCATATGGGCCCCAAGAACTGCCTGGCGAAATAACGCAGATATTGCTGAGGTTTGAGCACTCGAGTTGTGTATTCTGTGTAATCGATGACACGGATGAAATCTGTCTAAAGAGTTTCGAGGAAGGCTCTTTATTGGCTGAAAGGACTTCCCCTACAGTGTTTCACAAATGCATAGGGAATAAGCTAACTTGGGCTTGGGAAATGAGGAATAATCAAGGCTATTCTGATGCTCTAAAGTTTGAGTTTTCTAGCGGGGTCTCTGTTGAGTTAGTTGTCATGGCGTCATCGATTAAGCAATACTTAGTAAGTGAGTTATAACAAGGTGCTGCTGCAGAAAATTTACTCGCTGGCGCTCCCAAATAACCGCAGAGCACGGCGATAGGAAAAAACTGGAGTTTTACACATGAATACGGAGCTTGGTAAAGCAGTACAAGAAGCAGAAACAAAGCTACGGAATGCGATGTTGGATTCTGATTTAAATGCATTATCCGCGCTTCTTGCTGATGATTTAGTTTTTACAAACCACCTCGGCCAATTGCTTACCAAAAGAGACGATTTATCGGCACATGAATCAGGAAGGCTTGATATAGAGTCAATCAATATTTCAGAAAATAGTATAAAAGTACTGGGCAATACTGCTGTAGTTACCGCTCGAGTACAAATATGTGGAACATATGATGGCAATCCAACTAACGGAGATTTCAGGTTTACGCGTATATGGGCCAGTCAGGATAATAGCCTTCAGGTTAAAGCGGCTCACTCATGTACCGTTACCTAACAAAAGGCTGCAACACGACCCGGCCCGCAATCCCGCCATGCTTTGAACTTACATCGCTTTAGTGGACAGTAAATTTAGTATCCACTAAAGGGGGTCCTTATGGGACAAACTTAAAGAAGAAACTATTTCCAATACACATCTGAGTTCAAATAGGTACTCGTTAGGTTGGCAAATCATAATTATATCCAAGTCACCTATATTTCCGAGGCATTAGATATACATCCGGTCCTGATCTATCGCTGGCGCAAGGAGTTTAATGACGGTAAGTAGGATGAAAAGTCGAAAGTGAAAAAGAGTAAACCGGTCGGACCTACAAAAATAATCTGCATCAGAACAGTCTTGAGCCAAGGAATGCACTTGCAAAAATTCGGAAATTGGAAAAGCAACTCAAACAGCGTAAGAAGGAAGGGCCCCGTGCCGAGGCCCAAGAGTTGGAAGATTACAGTGTCTCTTCCACAACACTGAAAGATACAGCGCGACTGGCGCGGCGGCCATCGGCACTACGTGCTCGGATAGCATCTACTTTCTTTGCTGGTGTCTCGTCTGTGACGGGGCGCCAGGATTCACCGTCATAATACTCGGTGGCCAACCCCGGGAAGGCCTGGGCAACTTTTAGGTGCCCTTCGTCATTCAACGCCCCTGGCACCGGGATGCGATACCCTACCCCGGTAAGATCCAGCTTGAATAGCTCTTTGTGCCCCACCGCGGCAGCAAATCCTCTCCAGTCCGCCTCCAAAGCGGCAACATCAACGAGACCACTCTCAGCAGAAAACTCCTGCCCTGGGACCGCATCCAACTCCCAGGACGCCTGGTGCCACGCCCGCTCGGCCAGGGCCAGCAGCCGCGGGAATATCATATATTCCACCTGCGCATCGGTGCGCACCACTTCGCTCCACAGATTACCTTGTATACCGCGTACGCTGTTGGCAAAGCTTTCATCTGCCGCTTTCGCCGACCAGGCATTGCCATCGCGATCAGTAGATACTTCTGCCAGTTGGGCCGTGACCAGGGGGGCGTAACTGAAGGTCTTACGTGTGTCGGTATGGCGTGACGCCCAATAGTAACCAAGCTCCTTCGGATCGACCTCGTAAGGCATATCGAAGTACAGAAAGTCGGAGTGAGACTGCACCACGTCAAATCCGACGGCGGCGAAATGCGAGCTTTCATCACCACCACCCCAGAACAGCGGGGCCCAGGAGTTGACATAGTTGTTTTCTGTCGCGAGTTCCTCGCCGGCATCTTTTACAGCTTTAACACCGTCATTCCATGCGCCGAGCGTGGGAATCCCGGTATCATGGACCAGAGAGGCAACACGGCGCGCGTAGTAGCTACCCAGCTCCGAGATGTCCGCAACCGCGCCACTGGCAACCAGCTTCTGGCACTGAGGGGAGCCCGACCACGGCTGCTTGCGAGCACCAGCGCCAACATCTCCTTTGGCGGGGTCCTGCCCTGGCGCATCTTCAAAGCTGTCACCGGCGAAAATATTGACGGCCTCATCGCCACCGAAATGCCAGCTTTGCAGCGGATAGCCTGCGCGCTCGTGCATCGCCTGCACCTCAGACATCACCTTGCCCACAAACTGGTAAGTGGAGTCGGTGCAGGGGTTAACGTAGCTGTCGTCGTAGAACTGGACCGATAGGAAACGGCTGTTGTCTTCTGCATCAATCAGTCGGTAGCGCGCAGCCGCTTCCGGATCTGATTCCACCAGACGGCGATAACGCGCCTCCATCGACACAACCGCAGCCCGGGCATGGGCGGGCATATCGAACTCGGGGATCACCTCGATATGGCGCTCACCGGCATAGCGAACAATCTCGATGTAGTCCTCGACACTGAAATGGCCGCTGCCATTGTTATCCGTATTAGGGCCAGAGCCCAACTGAGGTAACAGACACTGGTTCTCCTCCAGGTCGAAACAGCGGCGAGAACCAATCTCAGTGAGTTCTGGCAGACCGGGCACTTCCAGGCGCCAGCCTTCGTCCTCAGACAGGTGGACGTGGAAACGGTTGAGTTTATAAGCCGCCATCTGGTCGAGCAGCTTGAGCACCAGCGGTTTGGTATGGAAGTTACGGCCTACATCGAGAAAGAGCCCGCGATGGGGGAAACGCGGCGCATCCTCAACCCGGGCTGTCATCAGCGTGCCGGCGCGTACATTGATCAGGCCAAGTAATGACTGAAGTCCATAGAAGGCGCCCGACTGGTCCGCGGCGGTTACCAAAGCGCCTGTCTCTCCCACCTCAAGTTGGTAAGATTCTGCAGTATTCGCAGACAGCTTTGTATCGATCACCACTGATACGGGATAGGCTCCGGCGCCTTCACCAACGAGGCCAAAGGCATCCAGACGCTGTTTTATAACGTTGAGGGTCGCGGTCGATAACGCCCCCCCATCCACAGAAAGACCCGCACTGATATCAACGGCAATACCACGACTTTCGAGCTTCAGGGGCTTGGGGATAATACGGGACTGCCACTGATCACCTTCCTGAACACCACGCCGGGAGAATTCCTCAAACCGACTGGCTGCGGTTGCCAGGACATTGGCATCCGTGGATGCCCGCTTCCAATTATCGGAGTGGTTTTTCTCAATCGGCAGAACCAGTTCGGCAATGCTATTGGAGTCGGTGGATCGGATAACCTGTGCCTGTCCGTTCGCATCGACGGTAAACAGACGCGGCATAAAGTCAGATTCGAACTGGAACCAGTACTCGGCGAGAAAATCCAGCTGCAGCGTCTCCCCTTGTGCCAGCCCCGGGAAATGGGCCAGAGGTACCAAACGGTGCAGATCTCCCTTGACATGCTCCAGGCGCAAATCGTCACGGTTCATCAGCGCCAGGGTACGGCGCACACTGTGGAAGTAGAGACTCCATTCCGAAGCACCCGGTGCCAAAGCGGCCTCGCCGGCGTTGGTCAGCGATATCCGGTAGGTCGAGCAAATTGCCCCGCTGCCGCCTTCGCGCTTGCAACGCTCTGCAAGTTCGTCGCCGGTCGCCTGGTAGTTGGTGAGCACTTCCAACTGCACCGAGAAATCTTCGGCAATCTGCCGGGCCGAACCCCGTTCCGGATTGTCGTGCCCACCGCAACCCGTCAGGACGACCGTCAGTCCCAAGGCCAGGGAAAAGACTGAAATTCTTAGCTTGGTCTTATTCAGGGAGGGGATGGCGCAAAGCATGGGAGTCCTTTTCTATTTGTTATGGCACCAGTGATTGCAAGGTCCACAATAACGAAAAAGACAACGCTGTCAACAACACTTCCATTTAACTTTGTTATTCCTGCGCCTCCCTTACCGGCTGGCGAGCTGGTCGGTGAACCGTAATGATCACCACCGGTAAAGCCCCTGCTTAAGGCAGAAAAGCAACCTACCAGTACCACTCGTTTTCTCCCCTTGATTCAGGTTGATCACACCGTATCTCCCCGGGGACAAGACGTAATGTCTTGCCTCAGTCATATTCTCTTAATGTTCCGCTTTGATCGTGATACGGGTCTCATATCAACTCCAGTGGCGGAACTTTCATTTTAATTGTCTTTACCCCGTAGTAATTCGTCCCTTTCTGCATTGCGATTCCCTATAAGCGATGATATTTTGACAGCGATGTCATTTTGGCAATCGCGTCACCTAACTGCCGATGACCAACAACAAAAATAACTTACTCAAGGTGAACCCAATGAAACACTTTCTCGCGCTCGGCAGTCTTGCCGTGGCGATCTTTGCCGCAGGCCAGGCGCATGCCGTGGACTGCACAGGCCTCCCGGACTGGGATGCCGCAACCGCCTATAACGGCGGTGCAGAAGTCCAGTACAACAGCAACGCTTATCGGGCCAACTGGTGGACACAGAACCAGAACCCGGAGCAGTTCTCCGGCCAGTATCAGGAATGGACGCTGCAAGGCGCCTGTGAGGGTGCTGTTGACCAGCCTCCAGCCGGCTCCATCACCGCCCCCACCAACGGTATGACATTTAGTGAAAATGACAGCGTTATCATTACCGTGGACGCGAGCGATGATAGCCAGGTCGTCAGTGTGGAATTTTTCGTCGATGGTAGCGCTATCAGTACAGATACCAGCGCGCCCTGGCAGGCCAGCTGGACCGCCGTTGCCGGCAACCCGGTGTTGCGCGCACGCATAGTGGACGACGCAGGGCAGGACGCGTTCACCACGGACGTCACCATCACCGTGAGCGCGAGCGGCTCACAAGCCCCGGTCGTCTCGCTCGACAACCCGATAGACGGTACGCAATTGGATACCGGTGCGACTGTATCCCTCACAGCCAGCGCCAGTGACCCAGATGGCAACATCACTTCGGTAGAGTTTTTCGTCGACGGTAACAGCCTGGGGAGTGACACCAGCGCACCCTACGCGATCGAGTGGACAGCGACCGAAGGCAGCCATGTCCTGTACGCAACGGCCACCGACAACGATGGCCAAAGCACTCAATCAGCCTCAGCCAATATCAACGTCACCACACCCGATATCCCGCCAACCGTAACCCTGAATAATCCTGTCGACGGTAGCGTGTTTGATGAAGGCACCAGTGTCAGCATCGCGGCCACAGCCAGCGATACAGAAGGTGCGATTTCCAAAGTGGAGTTCTTTGTCGCCGGGCAGAAAGTGGGCGAAGATTCCAGTGCGCCGTTTAGTATCGATTGGGTCGCCACTCCCGGCAGCGCCTCCGTTTTCGCGAGAGCATTCGATACCGCTAACCAGTCCACTGACTCCGCGCCGGTTTCAATCACCGTAAACGGTGAACCCGTAGCGGGTGACTTCCCCTGTCGTCCCGATGGCTTGTTTACCAGCCCCGGGGCGGCACCGGACTACTGCGATATTTATACCGCAGAAGGCCGGGAGATCATGGGGGCCGATCATCCGCGCCGGATCATTGGTTACTTCACCAGTTGGAGAAACGGTGCCAATGGACAGCCCACCTACCTGGTGAACGATATCCCCTGGGACAAAATCACCCACATTAATTACGCTTTCGCCCATATCAATGACAGCAACGAAGTATCCGTTGGCAACACCGCCGATCCCGCCAACCCTGCCACCGGCATGACTTGGCCCGGCGTCAGTGGCGCAGAGATGGATGCGGACTTCAGCTATCAGGGCCACTTCAACCTGCTGAGCAAATTCAAGAAGCAGCATCCTGAAGTGCGCACCCTCATTTCCGTCGGTGGCTGGGCAGAAACCGGTGGTTACTTCAACGAATCTGGTGACCGTGTTGCCAATGGTGGTTTCTATACCATGACCACCAATGCCGATGGCAGCATCAACCATGCCGGCATTGAAACGTTCGCCAACTCCGCCGTGGACTTTATCCGCCAGTATGGCTTTGACGGCGTCGATATCGATTACGAATATCCCACCTCAATGAACGATGCCGGCAACCCGCTGGACTTTGGCATCGCCAATCCGCTGCGCGGTTCTCTCATGAAATCTTATGTGGAGCTGATGCGTGTATTGCGTGAAAAGCTGGACATCGCGGGTGAGCAAGATGGCACCCACTACATGCTGACCATCGCCTCGCCGTCCTCCGGATACCTGCTGCGCGGCATGGAAACCATGCAGATCACCCAGTATCTGGACTACGTCAACATCATGACCTACGACCTGCACGGCGCGTGGAATGAATATGTGGGCCACAACTCCGCACTGTTCGACAACGGCGAAGATCCGGAACTGGCCGCCGCGAGTGTTTACTCCACTTCCCAGTATGGTGGTATTGGCTACCTGAATATCGACTGGGCTGTGAAGTACTTCCGCGGATCCATGTCCCCGGGCCGAATTAATATCGGTATTCCCTACTATACCCGAGGCTGGCAGGGCGTGAGCGGTGGCAACAACGGCCTGGGCGGCTCTGCCGCACTGCCAAACCAGTCCGATTGTCCGACCGGTACCGGCGGCTCTGCCAAGTGCGGTTACGGTGCCATTGGCATCGACAACATGTGGCACGACCTGGACGAAAACAGCGTGGAAATGGGCGCGGGCTCGAACCCTATGTGGCATGCCAAGAATCTGGAAAGTGGCATCCTCGGCTCCTATGTCACGGACTACGGGCTCGATCCAGCAGGCGACCCGGACGATGCGTTTGTCGGCACTTACGTACGTAACTACGATGCCGTGTCTGAATCGCCGTGGCTCTGGAACAGCACCAAGAGTGTGTATATTTCCACAGAAGACGAAGAGTCAATGGACGCGAAGGTACAGTACGTCATCGACCAGGGTGTCGGTGGCATCATGTTCTGGGAACTCGCCGGTGACTACGACTGGGATGCCGCCAAAGGCGAGTACTATATGGGCTCCACCCTGACGACCCTCGCCTACGACAAATTTGCCAGTGCGGTGCCCTATCGCGAGCAGCGCAGTGATCGCGTAATCCCTTCTGAAGCGATCGATGTGGGTATCGAAATTTCCGGATTCAAACTCGGCGACCAGAACTACCCGCTAAACCCCAAGCTGTACATTACCAATAACACCGGTGGTGTGTTGCCCGGCGGTACTGTATTTGAGTTCGATATGCCGACGTCGACATCCAACATCATTACCGATCAGAGCGGTGCCGGTCTCGAAGTCATTGAGGACGGGGCCAATTCCGGTGGCGGCAATGTCGGCGGACTCGAGAACGAATTCCACCGCGTGCGCTTCGCCCTGCCGGGCTGGCAGGATCTTGCCGATGGCGAGACCTGGGATATGACCATGAATTACTACCTGCCCGTTTCAGGCCCTCAGGCCTACACAGCCACCGTGAACGGTACAACGTACGCACTGGCATTCGAGCATCCGGAACTGCCTCTGGCGACGCCTGCGGGTAGTGGCGACGGCGGCACTGGCGGAGGCAGCGGAGGGACCAGCTGCGCCGACGCCGGTATCGATACCAGCGGACTGGTGACCTATCCACAGTGGCCCTCTGGCGATCACGCCAGCGGCGGTCAACAAATCATTCATGACGGCAGCGTATACCGAGCCAAGTGGTGGACAAATTCGGTTCCAGGAAGCCCCGATGGCAGCTGGGAATTTGTCTGCAACGTGAACTGAGTTTTAGCGGGGGCAGGAAGCCCTCCGCTGTTACAACAGGATGTTGCCAATTTCTCTCTGAAGACGTTACAGGTTATTACTCCTGTACTTGCCCCGGTCTCCGGGGCCTTTTTATTTTTGACCAAGGAATTTTTCTCATGCTCGTAAGCGCAACTTCCCGAACTGCACGCGCGACAATGACTGCCTCGCACTCATGAATCCTGGTACGGAATCAAGCGGTAGCATGCAACAACAGACCAACTACTCTCCCACTAGCCACAGGCGCCTGGCATCCGTCGATGCCTTGCGTGGCTTTGATATGTTCTGGATTATTGGGGGCGAATCCCTGTTCGCCCCGCTGCTGTCCCTGACCGGGCTCGGTGCTTTTGCGTGGGGACAAGCACAGATGCAGCACAGTACATGGCATGGATTTACCCTGTATGACCTGATCTTCCCACTGTTTATCTTTCTTTCCGGAGTTACCCTCGGTCTGGCCAATAAAACCTTGCGGGGCCAGCCACCACAACAACGCCAGAGCGCCTACAAAAAAGCGATCAAAAGACTGCTGATTCTTGTGGGGCTCGGAGTGCTTTATAACCACGGCTGGGGCGCAAGTGTTCCCCCCGACCTGTCCGAAATACGCTATGCCAGTGTTCTCGCCCGCATTGGCTTTGCCTGGTTCTTTGCCGCACTGATTGTCTGGCACTGTCGCCCCATCGCCCAGTACCTGATTTTTGCGGGTATCCTGCTTGGCTACTGGCTCCTGCAACTCGGACTGGGGGATTTCAGTATCTCGGGATCAATTAACGCTGCGGTAGACCAATGCTGCCTGCCGGGCATCACTTATCAAGGCAAGCCGTACGACCCTGAAGGGCTGCTGTCTACCCTGCCCGCCGTCGCCAATGCCCTCGCCGGCGTTTTTGCCGGCCGCTGGCTGCATCTGCACCGAGACCAGCCAGGCAAACTGCTCAGGGGATTGTTCCTCGCCGGTATCACCCTAAGCGCACTCGGCTGGACCTGGAACCTGGTTTACCCGGTGAATAAAGATTTATGGACGGGATCCTTCTCCCTCGTCACCATTGGTTGCAGCCTGCTGTTCCTCGGTTGCTTCTACCTGATTTCGGATATATGGAAGTGGCGCTGGTTTACCACTCTGTTTGCCGTGATCGGTTGCAATGCCATTCTGGTGTATATGGCCAGCAGCCTGGTGAACTGGACCTACACAAGCAAGAGCCTGTTTGGCGGCATTGCCTCTGTATTTTCTTCTGCGGATGCCGGGAACCTGGTGATTGTTATCGGTGTGCTGGCGGTACAGTGGATTATTCTCCACTGGCTTTACCGTCGAAAACTGTTTGTCAGCCCCTAGGGAGCCTCCATCAGGCTTTGCTCCACTCCCTGCTTGCGACTTCCATCATCAAAGTACCGGTCATATGGGATAAAAATACTGCTACTCATATTTATCAACACCCATAATTCCAATAATTCAGCGACAAAAAAGCCGGGCAATGCCCGGCTTTTTCCGTTCAACTTCGATTAGAAATTGTATCGTGCTCCCACAACGAAGCGACGGCCATTTTCATACAGAGACATGAGACGATCCTCATATTCGCTGTACTCTACGACCTGCTCATTGGTGAGGTTCACTGCCTCCAGAGTGATCTGTGCGTTGTCAGTGACGTTGTACGAGAAGCTTGCATCCAGCTGACCAAACGCGTCATTGGACAGCGGGTTACCGTTCCAATGGAAGCCCTTGCTCCACTCCGAGCGATAGTTGTACATCATCCGCGCACCGAAGGTATCGTTTTCATAGTAACCCATCAGGTTAGCCATGGTATCGGAGATACCAACAACACTATCGGAACCAGTATCGGTGTAGGTGTAGTTCGCCTGAACACCAAAGCCGTTGTCGAAGTCGTGCAGCACAGCCAGCTCCACACCAGCGACCAGGCCACCATCACCATTCACCTGGCGACTAAAGTCAACGTCAACCCAGGTAGCAGTCTGTTCATCGTAACGCGCTTCGGTAAAGATCTCCTGAGCCAGGTAGCTGTGGTTCTTTTTAATAAAGGTCGTTGCGGAGAACGCAGACACGTCACCGTAGTACCACTCGTAGGAAACATCTAACTGGTCCGCCAGGAACGGCTCCAGCTGAGGGTTACCGGCCTGACCCTGCGGGTCCGGTGCATTCAGAGCACCAAAGGTCTCGAACGGAGAAATCTGGTTCCAATTCTGACGAGCCATAACACGGGCAACCGCAGTACGAATCACCATATCGTCATTCAGGTCATAAGCAATGTTGAAGCTAGGCAGGATTTCGCTGTAGTCGTTATCTTCCGTGACCCAGGCCAGGTAAGACGGGTTCAACCAATCGCGATCAATCGTTTGGAAGCCCCAGGAATCGCTGCTGAATTCGTAGCCGGAAGAGGCTTGCTCTGTAGACACATAGCGCAGACCGAAGTTACCGCGGTAGTTGTCGCCCTCGAAATTCGCCTGAGCGTATACCGCAAAAATGTCTTCCTCTACTGCCCAGTTATTTGCCAGTTGGAGAGAGCGCGCGTAATCGGCACTGACACCATTCAAGCCAACAAACGCAATTTGCTCCATCACGTCACGCATTTGCGCCAGTGCGGTGGTGGAGTTACCACCGGCGGGTGTATCAAAGCGCACAACGCCGCCAGAGTTCAAACCACAAGAAGATAAAGTTGGGCAATTTGCGAAGATATAATCAAGGTATGAGCCAGCGAGATCCTCGTTGCCAGTCATAGTCTCAGGACCATGCCAGCTGTATACAATGCGCTGCTGGGTACGCTCGGCGCTGCGAACCTTGACACCTGTCTCGATAGAAGTAAATGCACCCACCTCAATCGGCAGCTCGAGATCTACCTGGAAGTAGGTTTCTTCATCAGTGGTCGGGCGCTCACCGCCCCAGATCCAGCCAGCGGCATAGGCATCTGCATCACTAGGCGCAGGATTGGAGTCGAGAGATGGAGCGTTCAGGTCAAACTCATAGTCGCCACCGGACCAACCATACTCCCAAGAAGTCTCGCGATAGGTACCGCCCTTGGCAGAAGTATTACCGGCAACAATATCAACGCTGAATGCATCAGTTACATATTCGGCAGTCAGGGTATAGGACTGAGATTCAGAGGAAGATACGCGGTTGATCCAGTTCACAACACCACGGCCCTCACCAGAAATCTGGGAAGCCACAACACTGTTGCCACTCAGCTGACCATTAGTTGCATGATCGACCGCATTGTCTCCTGCGAATACCAGCCAGTTGGCATTCATGTTATCCGCGTCCATGCTGGTGTCCAGCACGTCCAGAGTCAGCTGCAGCTCGTCGGTCGGACGCAGCTGAGCAGACAGGAATACAGTTTCGCGCTCGCGCTCCTGAAAGAAAGTCGGGGTACCCATGGTACCGGGAACCATTACGCCAGGAGTGGCTTCGTCGGTCCAGGACAGCACTTCAAAACCGGAACGCTGAACAGTGCGGTCCTGCTTGGCCGCAGATACCAGCACACCAAAGGTTTCGCTATCGTTCTTCCAGGAGTACTGGCCAGAGATGCTCGGGTCATACTCTTCCGAAGTTTCGGAGTAGATGCTCTCTACTGCAACCGCAGCCTGACCCGCGTCGAGGTCAAGCGGGCGGTGAGTACGCACGTTAACGGTACCGCCCAGGGAACCTTCGTCCTGAGAAGCCTGCGGGCTCTTGGTTACCTCGAGGGAGGAAATCAGAGTGGAAGGCAACAGGGTAAAGTTGAAGCTGCGAGACGGATTATCCAGAATGAACCAGTCAGCAGTACCGACAGATTGACCGTTCAGGGTTGTACGGTTGTAATCTGGACCCGCACCACGAATAGAGACACGTTCCCCTTCACCGAACTCGCGGCTTACCGCCACACCCGTGATACGGGATAGAGATTCAGCGATGTTTTTGTCCGGGAACTTACCGACGTCTTCCGCAGAAATTGCGTCGACAATTGCACCAGCATTTCGCTTGGTGCTCAAGGCATCCTGGAGAGAGCCACGAATACCGGTTACAGAGACTTCCTCAATAGCTTCATCCGACTGGGCAGTCGCCAGCGGAGCCATCAGGCCACCACTGAGTACAGCTGCACTGATAGACAGAGCGAGTTGATTGCGCTTTAGCATCGATTTCCCCTTCCTTGCTTATTATTTATATGAAGGTTGTGAGTAATTTTTTTTATTTCACCTCGTACCGCAAAATGATAGCGCTGTCATTTAGGGTTATGATAGCGCTGTCATTCTAAATAATCGAAGATACACAGGATTACCCGGAATTGCTACCGTCTTTGGAGTAAAAAAACCTTCGGTCCGAGCGATTGATGTAACGACATTCCGCACCTCGTAGATACCAAAACCCTTTAATTTAAAGCCGTTAGCTCAAGGGCGGAAAATCCGGGGGGCCGTTTCGCGAGCTTCATCCACATCAAATCCAGCACTTACTTACGCTACTCACGGCGAATTTCCGGTCATTTCTGCTAGGATGGCGGACAGACCAACGGTGCAGCGACAAGCGCCGACGAAACAGTTCAAGGACCAGACGGCCCCATGAAAGCCACCATTAACGACGTCGCCGCGCATGCGGGAGTATCCATAAAAACCGTATCCAGGGTCATCAACAACGAGCCCTCGGTGCGCCCCGCAACCAAAAAGAAGGTCGAGGATGCGGTCAAGGCCCTGAATTACCAGCCCAACCTGGCCGCCCGCAATTTGGCCAGCTCCCGGACATATACCATCGCGTTTATTTACGACAACCCGAACGCCTACTATGTGATCGACATGCAAAACGGTATCCTCAATGCCTGTAAGGCCAGGGGCTATGAGTTGCTGATCCATCCCAGTAACTCCAAATCGGCATCGGTCCACGATGAACTGAAAAATCTGGTCGAACACTCAAAGGTGGCCGGACTCGTTTTGACTCCGCCTTTTTCAGAAACACCGGCCGTGATCGAGACACTCCAGGGTCTCAACGCAGACTACGTACGCATCGTTTCCAAAACCGCGGATGTAAAGGACCAGGACAACTGCATTCAGGTAGACGACTCTGCCGCCGCGTTTGATATCACCCGCCACCTCATCGGGCTCGGCCACAAGCGCATCGGCTTCCTCTGCGGTGGAGAAGAACACATTTCTACCCACAGTCGTCTTGACGGGTATCGGCATGCCATGAAGGAAGCCGGCCTCCCTGTGGACGAATCCCTGATTCTCAAAGGAGAGTACTCGTTTGATTCCGGCGTTCAGGGTGCCAAAGCATTGCTTGGTACTGACAACCCACCCAGTGCCATCTTCGCCAGCAACGATGAAATGGCGGCCGGTGCACTCTTTGCCGCTCGATTAATGAACGTCGACATCCCGTCCCAGCTCTCCATCGTAGGATTCGAAGATAGCCCTTTCTCCAGGCAGACCTGGCCGAAACTGACAACCGCGCACCAGCCCAACAACGAAATCGCCAAGTGTGCTGCCGCACTCGTGCTGAGCAAAGCGCGCGGTAAAACATCCGGTGAGAACGCCAGCGCCAGCAAGGAAGCGGGTATTCAACGTGAATTCATTCCCGAGCTCGTCGTACGTGATTCGAGCGGAAGCGCTCCGGGCAACTGATCCTTCCAACTTTTACCTCCCCCCAAAAAAAGCCCTCCTTTAAGGAAGGCAGGTTCACGCGAGCCAAAGGGATACAACGACGAGAATCAAACTGACTGATGCAACATGCAGCGGAATTATTTCCAGCTGCGTATCTTGTGCCCTTTCAGGGCATAGAAAAGGATGAACAGGTAACACGGCAGCGCTACCCAGTAGCCCGTGCGCACTTCACCGGCGATTTCGGACAGAGGACCGAAACCAAAGGTTGGGATAATGGCCCCACCGGCAATGCCCATAATCAACAGCGCAGACCCCTGCGCGGTCAGACGTCCAAGACCGTCCAGGGCGAGAGGCCAGACGGCGGGCCACACCAGTGCGTGCGACAGCCCCATCAGGGCAACGAAAGTGATGGTGTCAGGGACTACTGGAGCGATACCACTCCACCCCCACAGGATATCGGCCAGTAAAGTACTTTCCTGTGAACCAAACAGCACACCGACCACACACAGGCTGCCAGCCACCGCCGACCCGAACAAGGCTTGCTGCTGGCTGATAAAGCGTGGAATCCCTACAACACCAATGGTGTAACCGATCACCATAAACACCATGGTGTAGGACGTGAGGGCGGCGTAATTGGACAAACCAAGACCTTCGCCATAGAGGCCGATGGTGTCACCCGCAATAACCTCGACACCAACGTAGGCGAACAGCGCCAGAGAGCCGAGTACAACCTGGGGGTAACGCAGAATATCGAGGAAGCTTCCCTCAGATTGGCCAGCGTCATCTTCGTCGATTTCCGGCAGGCCGGAAAACTTCACCAGTCCAACCAACGCGAACAGCGCAATCGCCATGTAGATGTAAGGCATGATCAGGCGGCTGGAAACTTCCGCCAACTGGACTTCCCGTTCAGCCGCAGACAGTTCGGCCAGTGATTCACTATTGAAATCGGTCAGGCCAGACAGCACAAGCGCTGTAAAGGCCAAAGGTGCGAGCACACCCGCGCTTTTACTGATAATGCCCATGATGGCGATACGCATGGCCGCGCTTTCAGCAGGCCCCACCTTCACCACGTAGGGGTTTGAAGCCGTTTGCAGAATGGTCAGGCCAGCCCCCAAGCCAAACAGAGCCACCAGGAAAACCAGGTAGCTACCGGTTTGCACAGCCGGAATAAAAATCAGCGCAGCGACTGCCATGATCGCAAGGCCAATGGCCATGCCATCGCGGTATCCCGTTTTACGCAGGATAAACGACATAGGCAACGCCATGACGGTGTAGGCAATATAAAACGCAAAAGTAACGAACAGCGCCTGGAATTCTGTGAGATCACAGAGCACTTTCAGGAACGGCATCAGCGAGCCATTCAGCCAAGTCACAAAACCAAAAATGAAAAACAGCATGCCGATAATTGCCATAGGCAACAGGCTGCTGCGCGTCTCTCTTTGAACACTAACGGCGGATTCCATAAGAAGCACCTTTTATATTTATTGTTGTTTGAACGTATTACGAAAAAAACTTCAAATGCTGTGAACCTCCCTGCCCGAAATCCAGGTCCTGCGTACCTGCAACTCGCTATCCAGTAAAATCATGTCTGCCGGCGCACCCACTGCCAGTCGGCCACCTTCCACGCTGAGGAACGTCGCCGGATAAAGGGAGGCCATTCGCAGCGCTTCCTCCAGTGGCACATCACACCAGTCTCGAATATTTCGTACGGCACCGATCATATCGAGGTGAGAACCTGCCAGCTCTCCGGTAGTCGAAGTCAACTTGTCACCCTCGCGGGTCACCACGCGCTCAAATAAAGGAAAGCTGGTCTCTTCACTACCGACTAGCGACATGGCATCTGTCACCAGTATCAATTTCCCCCGGGGCTTGGCCTTCAAAGCCAGGCGAATTGCATCCGCACAAACATGATGGCCGTCAACAATCAGACCACACCACGCATCGTCGCTGATCAACGCCGTTCCGACCACACCCGGTTCCCGAGACTGGAACGGCGACATCGCGTTATACAGATGGGTAAATCCGCTCGCCCCCGCTTCCAATGCCGCAGCGGTTGTCGCCCCATCGGCATTTGAGTGCCCAAGACACACATGCACGCCCAGCGACACCAGCTTGCGGATATCCTCCAGCGCAACATTTTCGGGCGCCAGCGTCACGACTTTTACACCCAGGTCGTCACGCGCGTAAATATCCAGCTCTGCCTGACTGAGACCTCGAATAAAACGTGCTTCATGGGTACCCTTTTTCGGAGTACTGAGATGCGGCCCCTCAAAGTGCACACCGATAATGCCGGGTATTTTTTTACGCAAGGCGGTACTAATCGCGTCCGCCGCACGCTGCATGACTTCAACCTCATCAGTGATGAGTGTCGGCAACATACCCGTGGTGCCAAAACCGGCATGCGCACCGGCCATCTTCTGCAACGATGCCAACGTCGGTTCATTGTTTAATAATGCACCCCCACCACCATTGACCTGAACATCAATCAGGCCCGGCGCCAGGGTACCGGGCAAGCGCTCCGCGCCAGAAGCCGGTACATCACCACCTATCGCAGCAACTCTGCCATCGGCATTGATTGAGACCGGGATATCATTGAGAACCCGCTCACCATCAAACAAACGCTCTGCCAGCAACACCTGAACCACGCGCAACCCCCCTGCTCTAGCGGTCAAACTCAGACCGTCCGGGTGACTTTTTTCAGACCTGCCGGCTCGTCCGGGTTAATCCCACGGCTGACAGCGATATGCGCTACATCAATATAGAAACGCTGCAACAGAGGTAGCGGAGCAACGCGTGGATGTATGCCTTTTGCAGGCACATGCAGATTAATCAGGGTGCCACCGCGACGGATAATATCTGCGATTTGTTCGCTATGCGCCTGATAAGATTCATCTTCAATCGGCACATTGATCACGGTCAGCTGCTGCTCAACCAGGGTTACCGGCCCATGTAAGAACTCCGCACTGGAAAAAGGCTCTGCATGGATATTGCAGACTTCCTTCAGCTTCAGCGCCAGCTCGCGGGTAATGCCATAACCCGGTCCACGACCCAACACAACCAGGTTTTTCACCGCAGCGAGATCTTCCGGACGCAGTTGGGTCTCCGCGGAAACCACATCACGTAGCGCCTGCGGCAGTTCAGCAACAGCCTTCAGCATCTCTTCGTCTTGCTTCCAGTTGGCTACCAACTGCAGCACCGCGGATAACGTCGCCAGATAGCTTTTGGTCGCTGCGACCGCTTTTTCCGGCCCGGCTTTCAAAGGCACCATCAAATCGACGATATCTTTGATCGGGGCCGATTCATCATTCACAAAAGCGACGGTATAGGCACCGGCCTCTTTAGCCATCTTCGCCTGAGCCAGGATGTCAGGACTACGGCCCGACTGGGAAATGACGATGACTAAGGAATCTTCCAGCTTGAGCGTGCGCCCATAGACACTGGATACAGAGGGCGCCGCAGCGAAAGTCGGCGTACCCGTCTCGATTTCAATCAGATATTTGGTAAACACGCCCGCATGATCAGAGGACCCACGCCCCACGATCATGACAAACCGCGGCGGTTTGTTGCGCAGGCGTTCACCCAGCTGGGCCATTACCGCAGCATTACTCTGCAGCTGTTCTGCAATACAATCCGGGGCTTCACGGGCCTCGGTTTCCATAATTGTCATCGCCATGACCTGTCTCCCTTAACGGCTCCAGCGGGAAAATTCAATTCCGTACCAATCTTTTCAATTATCCGAACAATGCTTTTTCATCGGCATCGATAGGACCTGCACTGCCACTCGCCACCTCGGCAACACATTGGCGAGCAAAATAAACACAGCCAAACTCCGGCGGGTCCAGGGCTTCCGCCACACGCTCCACAACATGCGGAGCCATCCACTGCTTCAGACGCGGTGCAACGCCGCCGATCAGGGAAAGCCGAGGAGCATTCATTTCAAATAATTTATCCGCAAGGTCACTGATGTAACTTGCACCATCACGCACGATCGCCAGCGCAACCGGATCACCAGCTTCCGCATATTCCACCACCGGCACTGCAAGGCGCGCATAATGACTGGAGGATTTTCCACCAATGCGCTCAAACACTTGCTGGGCATCGGCACTTTCCAGCGCTGACAGCAATTCATCTTTCAGTCGGGAATCTTCAGCGAGACCATCGAGGGCCAGAAACAAGTACTTGACCGCCTCCATCCCCATCCAGGCACCGCTGCCCTTATCGCCATGGGGGAACCCATGGCCGCCCAAAAGGCGAGCCTCACCATTGACCCAGGCGTAACCGCAAGAACCGGTACCGGCAATAATGACCGCCCCATCACCACCACGATGCGCACCAAGGCAGGCCGAGTGCTGATCAGTGGTGAGGAACATCTGTTTGAAGGGGTGCGCCCAGGCATCCATTTCATTGTAGAGGCTTGGCATATTAACGCCCGCAAGACCAACTCCGGCGACGAGTTCACCGAGCGCTTGGGGCGGAAGGCCTGCATCAGAAAGCGCAAGCGTGGCGGAGCGCACAATCGAATCTATTGTTTGCGCATAACCGTGGAGTGGATTCGCGGGGCCTGATATCCCTGTGCCCAACACCCGATTGTCACTGTTGAGGATTGAAGCACGGCACTTACTGCCGCCTCCATCGATACCGATATAAAGAATTTCCCTGTCTCCCAACGCAGCCATCAGAAACGGCCTCTAAGAATTTGTATTGTTATGTACTACATCCGGGCTTCCCAGTCCCCCGGAAGTAACGCCAGAAGAGCAATAAACGCTCCTGCGCTAACTATTTGTAGCCATACTACAAGATTGATGACAGCGTTGTCAGCAATTTTTAAAAATTTCCTGTCTGCATACCGCCGCCCCCCAAAGGTCAATTGGAACACCTTACCTGCAGGAAAGTGTTATTCCCTCCTAAGATGGACGCCCGTCACATTCGGCTCCCAAAAGGAGGTCAAGCTACTGTCCCGCTATGGCAATCTCTCCAACGCAGAGGCAGAACACGTGATCGAATCTGTTCCCCCTGCTCCCAGGGGAAATTACCTGCTTATTGAGCCCCAGCAGGCGCGACAAAACCATATTGCTACACGTTATACTAATAAATATGTTTAGATATTACGCAGCTTTAACACTTAAACAAATCTAATAAAATTATTTCTGCACCTATATTTTTGGCTATTTACGCTTTGAAAAATTTCAGTCACACATAAAAATGGTCACTTAAATTAGAACCCTTCAGCGTTTTTCACGTTAGAACACAAAAAACAATAGTAGTATTGCTACTTGAAATATTTCCCACGCATCAATAGAAAAGATCTCTCAATAACCTAATTATCTTACAGACTTTTAAAATATTGCTGTGGGATCTTGGTCGGCATTCTATTCGTAGCAATAGTGTTATTTTCACCCATTATCTAAGTTAGAAGCCTTCTGGTACGATAAACACTATTTGAAATAGGCTGCACCAAAATATCGACCAGACACTCTGGTTTAACAGTTAGCTTTGGGCAAATATCAACCGTAGTGACTTGAATTTGTTATTTTTGTATACACCTTATTGACTTTTCATGCTACCCATATCAAAGATCAAGAGCAGACGCACATATCCACAGTAAAAAAATCGCTAACTTATTGTTTTTGAATGATTTACGCCTGTGATCAAATGCAGCAAAATATCAGGATATAATTCAGTCGCGATATATCCACTAGATTAATTTTCCACCAGTGCTGGCTAACATACTGATTTATATGCTTTTTCCGGCTAGAGAAGCCTTCTATTCTTAGGGTATATTGACTGGTGATATAATGCAGCTGCTTTTGAATACACTGTTAAGTGCACAAGAGGTGTGTGTGAAATACCTAGTCGTGTCTTTTATTGTCTTGCTTAGTGGTTGTGTCGTTGTCCACGACAAAACTAATGAGGCAATAGCAGAAGCCTTCATTGGTTCATATTTTGCGCTCGTCAAAGATGGCTACTTGTATGAAGGCCGGTGCGCCGATGTAAATGCGGGTATCCAATCGACAGAATGGTGCACTGCTGTCCAAGCTTTTAACTCTGGGAACGAATATTCAACTACACCTAAAGACTATCAGCAATACCTTGCTTCAAAGGCCTCATGGGATCAAAGGCTATTCACGAAGCTAGCATTCGAGAAGCAACGCACAATCATTAAGGCTATACCCAAGGGCACTGTATTCAAAATGACTAGGTTGGTTCAATATCCTTGGGGGTCCAACGGCTACTATTGGGCTATTCGAGCCGAGATAGTTTCAGGGGATAATAAAGGTTTAGAAATAGAGCTCCCCACTAATTCTGTACTGGCCTTCCCTACATGGCTAAGTACTAGGGGCACAACAAATCCCCCGGAGTTTGATAGTCAATACATGAAAATCTGTGCAAATGAAAAGTGCACTTAACAAACGCAAGCACGAGGAACAATTTTCCGCTCCTTCGTCGCTACAAATTGTCCCGTGTTGCGGGCGTTATGTGTCCTCGGGTTATCGGAGTATCTATGTGGATTAGAGAACTGAGAAGGGCTTTATCTGAGGCTTTCGGTACTAAATGTATCTGTTGTTTTTGCGGTAAATTGATAGAAGATGAACCTGCTGTGACTATCAATTTAGGCCTCGGTGATGAGGAAACACAGCTTATGTATTCTCATGGTGGGTGTATACAGAATAGGCTTCATTCCTCAATTCCGTTTATTCCACCATCGGAACAAGAGGGCTGCTAAGACGCTCCCTTGGGGCCACATAACAAAGCCGGGCAATTTGCTCCGGGCCTGCGGCCCTCCGCGGGACAGCTTACCCTGTGCACCTTTTGCGCAGGTCGCTTTGCTCCCATTTTTGCGCAAAACGCGCACAAGGTAAGCTGCCCCTGCCGGCGGCGTTATGCAAAAGACTTACCCACGTTTAGTAGACACCCTGTATAGTTAGGTTTAGTCCTAACACGGAGGTGTATCATGGGTAAGAAAAGAACTCAGGCGTATACGGAGGAGTTCCGTAGAGAAGCAGTTAAGAGAGCGGAAAAGCCTGGAGCAACAACGGCCTCCGTGGCACGAGAGCTAGGCGTCAGCGCACAGCAGATCTACAACTGGCGTCGTCAATTTAATCGACTGTCTGATAAGCAGTTCAATAGTTTAGGCGGCGTCAACTATTCCAAACAGGAAAGCGCTGAAGTTCGCAAGCTCAAGAAGGAACTGCATGAAGCACGTCAGGAGGTTGAATTTCTAAAAAAGGCAGCTGCGTACTTTGCGAACCACCGAGAGTAAAGTACGCACTGATACAAGAGCATGTAGGGTCATTCCCGGTTAGCTTGATGTGTCGGTGTTTAGAAGTCTCAAGATCGGGTTATTATCGATGGCGAGGGCGGTTGCCACCTCCTCACACGATTAGAAAGATACGAACAATCGATAAAATCCGAGAGACGTTTACTGCGTTTAAAGGTCGTTATGGGGCGCCTAGAATCGCTTGCGAGCTTCGAGAGTTAGGTGAGCCATGTTCACGGAACTACGTCGCTAAGCTTATGCATCAGGAGCATATTAAAGCGAGAAACGGCAAAGGCTTTCGATATAGTCAGCCCGTAGAGGGGAGCATTAATGTCTCCGCCAACTTACTTAAGCGTTGCTTTGATGTGGATCGACCAAATTGCCGCTGGACAAGTGACATTACGTATATCTGGGTTCTGGAGCGGTGGTTGTACCTCGCGGTAGTTATGGATCTGTACTCTCGACGTATTGTAGGTTGGGCATTCGACTCCCAGATGACGGATGAATTGACACGTCGAGCATTGAAAATGGCTCTAGAGCGACGACAAATAAAGCCTGGACTAATAGTTCACTCTGACAGGGGTGTGCAATATCGATCGCAGAAATACCAGGATCTCTTGTCCGAAAGCAAGTGCAAGCCGAGTATGAGTCGCCAGGCTAACTGTTGGGATAATGCGGCAATGGAATCATTCTTTAGCAGATTAAAAGTCGAGCTGGTCTATGCCGGAACATTCGAAAGCGAAGAGCAAGCAAAATCTGAGGTGTTTGAATACATTGAGATTTTCTACAATAGGGTTCGTAGGCACTCTGCATTAGGCTATGTAAGTCCAGCAGAGTATGAGCGAAAATACGCATAGTTAGAGTGTCTACTTTTTGTGGGCAAGACCAGCAAATCTAGAGAATCAGAATGGCTTGTACTGAAACCTACGCTACGTTAAGGATATTTTCAGATGAAATGCACCCTGACGATATCGAAAAGCATATAGGTATCAAATCGACGGATTCGGTCCCTAGAGATCTTAATTCAAAATATAAACCCAGAAGAGAGTTTAATTTTTGGTCTAGAACTACCGAAAATGATTTGAACTCTACAGATAATGTGGAACATTTGGAGTTTTTGCTTTCACTACTCAAAGGTAAAGAAGGCCGCCTTTCACTCCTTCAAGATTCAGGCTGTATGACAGATATATTTTGCCGTTGGGATTCAACTGGACAAGGTGGGCCTAGCCTAAGTGTGGCAATGATGAATGAGCTCGTAAAATTGGGGTTAAGTGTTTCTTGGGATATGTACTTTGACGACGAAGATAATGCATAACAAAGCAAACCAGCATCAGTCGCTGTGTTCCTTGGACAGCCTTGCCGTCGCTTTTTTATGCTTGGCTTCGCCATTTTAGCATAAAAAAATCAACAACAAGTCTGCCGCTGTTTGCGGCGTTATGTGAATTATATTGATATGCTAAAGGAATATCTAAATCTTAGATTGATAGGGGCTTTTTTATTGATTTCAGTATTTGTGGTCATGCATATAGGCTATTACGATACTGTACTATTGATTCCATTTATAATCAGCATCCCGCTTCTTGGATACAAAATGGTCCCAAAAGATAGGGTTGAAACGTGGCCGCACAAGTTATTGTATTTTATATGGGCCAGTTTGGGAATGTTTCTAGGAAGGCATATTGATACCCATGCTTTATCATTCATTAAATCAGTATTTGACGATATTTTTATTGTTTCACTGCTATGTTTAGGCGTGTTCTTAATTTACTATGCTAACACGATTAAAAAATTATCAGAGAAGAACGAGGCATGAAGCACATAACAAGTGGCGGCAATGCGCAGCCTTTGGCTGCCGGACTCAGCACTGTGTGCTTCGCCGCTGCGCCAGACGTTAACTGTTGTAAGAGACAAAAGTGATACCTGATAAATTCGATAGAATTGAAAATCCAGACTGGGAGCCTGATGTTCTTGTGCAGATATGTCTTTCCGGTAAAGATATCATCGTAAAGAATGGATACCGACCTCATTACAGGGTTAAAGCCGACTACCTCACGACTACAATTCATTGGTTTATTGATGCGGGGATTGCGGAACCTAACAGGCGCACTCTAGCGTTTGTTAAATTCATCACGCCAGAGGCATACCCAAAATGCCTAGAGACTGGTGCTCATCTGGAGGTTCGAGAAGGCTCAAGAGTAGTTGGCCATGCTGAGATACAGGAAATATATAATGAGCAATTACGCAAAGGCAGCTAACAATTACAGGCACGTTGCTACGGCCCTTCGGTCCTTCGCGGGACGGCCTACGTTGCGCTCTGGCCGCCCGTGCTGTGGTCGTTAAGTTTGCGGTCGAGTGATTGCGAAAAATCAAAAAGGATAACGCATTGAAGTTGATAAAAAGGTGGGTGCTGACACTGCTATGTTTCTTTGCTGCAATTACATGCTATGTATTTGGTATTCCGGCAGGCGGCGCAATTTTCCTGGTTCTAGGTATAATTTTTGAAGGCATATTTTGGATGCGGCTTTTTAAGCCGTAAATCTCACTAAGTATAGAGCTGCTTATAATGGGCACCGTGCCAATCAAACTTAACCAGGCGCTGCACCGGACGGTCAATGCTATGCACCTTTGTGCTGGTTACTTCGCTCCCATTTTCGCGCAAGACGCGCATAAGGTAAGCCGCCCCTGCTGTGGGCGTTAAATTCTTGAGTCATGCAGAAAGATATCAAGTATAGAGAAAAAGAATTCATGGTCTTACTCGAAGAAGAGTATGGCTATAAGCATTGGTTCTGGTTTCCTCAAATGACACCATTTGAATTGGAAGCATGGTGGAAAAAACTAGATACAGTAGATCCCTATTTTATGACTCCTGAACCATTACCGGGTGATGTCATATTCGCAGAGGACATGGAACACTGGTATTCATTGCAAGAAAAAGGAAAGCACTATCAAGCGCACATACACTGTGACGACGATAGCTGGCTAATGAGATCGTTAGAAAAGTATGTTTATCATATGGGCTATGAAGGCGAAAAATAACGAACTTAACAAGCGCAGGAAATCGGACAGGCTAAAGTGTCTATGCACCCAGAACTGAGAGATGCTCTTCAAAAACTAGCTACGGCAATTGGTTATGTATTTTTGCCGATAGCAATACCGGTTTTGGCTGTAATATATAATTCTTGGCTGGTACTCATAGCCGGACTATTTTTATATGGCATATCTATTTATGCCATCGCTAAATATTCAGCCAGAGCCAGTGATAAGAAGGGCTTTAGCATTAAACAAGTAGCTTTTAGTTGTTTAGTTATTGTCGGCATAGTCCTGGCAAATTACTACTACAACACTTAACAAGTTGCTGTAGTATGTTGCGGCCCAAAAGACGGGCCTCCACGGGACGCGCAAAAAGTGCGCACCCCTAAGCAAGGCGTTAGCTTTACGAGTAGCCAATGAAGCATTGCATCATAGAAAGGGATGGGGGAAGGATATCGGTTGATGAATGGCGTGAAGTTGTGAGTGGAGAGCCGAACTTTCTAGTCACCGATAAACTGATTCAGCAAAACCCATTTACAAAAGAGTTTCTAGAAATTGAGATTCCGGGGTCTGGTTACTGGGTTCCAAGCTCTGTGAACTTAGAGCGATTTCCTTACGATGGGAAAGTTTGCTTTCATTTTACTGAGCATGGGGTTCGTTTTACTCAGTATGAAAATCCCTTTGACTCTGTGCTCACTGGTATTGCTAGGAAGCTAGGTGCGCGAGTTAAGCTCAAGAGCGTAGATCAAAGTTAACAATCACAGGCAGCGAGGCTTGGCGTTAGGCATAAATCATGGACCCATACAAAATTCCAGAATCAGATTTAAGTACAGATATGAAAGTGATGCCAAAAACAATATATTTTGCATTTGGGTTTATTGTGCTTAGCTTTATGATCTTTCTAATTGAAGAGCTGACCTATGCCTCGGAAGAAGGGCCCTACGATATATATAACTATCTATTTATCCCGGTTTGGGCCGGAATTCTATATTGGGTTTCAAGCTCAATCCGAACTAGAAGTGACAATCCGAAGAATACATTTCTAATTCTCGCATTATTGGTTGCAGGTATGAGTATTTATACCCCTTTAGAGGAGTATTCTATATACACGGGTATAGGGGAGGCAGTGTGTTTTCTTTTCGTGTTTCTACTGCTAAATGCAAAAGAGTCAAAGGAATGGTTTTCTTAAATGCCTAACAATACAATCAACGCCCGGCCGCAAGTGGCCTCGGACCTCAGTTCCGGCGCTTCGCGCCGGCACTGCGGCCCATTATCGTAGGCGTTATATTTATTAGGGCACTATGAGCAGGCAACTAGTTGTTCTTGACTTGGATGAAACACTAATTCACTCATGCCATGAATGGATTGGTAAGAAACCAAGTTTTTCTATATCAAATGCGATGGTGCATATAAGGCCCGGAGCCGAGAGACTCCTTGCAGAATTGTCCGAGCATTTCGTTTTAGCGGTTTGGACAGCGTCTTATGGCCTGTATACTCAGGATATCGTTAAAAGACTTTTTGGTGGTGTAGATAACCTAGAGTTTCTTTTGACTAGGGAAGATTGCGCTCAAATAACTGAAAATGACGGTTATGATGCGTTTGTCAAAGATACAAGAAAAATCGTTGAGCTAGGTTGGAGCTACGAAAATTTTATAGTCATTGATGATAAGCCACATCTGGTGAAGTCTGAATACAATAATGTGATTGAAGTTAAACCATACTACGGCAGTACCATTGATGAAGAGCTTTTCACTTTGGCAGATCAAATTGTGTCGCTAAAGGGTAGCAACCTAAAGAATGCGGCGAAAATATAATAAACGCGTGCATTTGACCTCCGATGCGCTGCGGCAAATGACGCGGGCGTTATGTTTACTAAGAACTATTTTTTATGCATCAAAAATTAGTTTTACTATTGCCTGCGTTGCTGGCAGGTTGCATCACCTCCATGGATATGGGCGAGGCCCCTGAAGCAATGCATTTAATCGGGCAGTGCTTCGAATTCAAGAAGAATGCATTCATTTACGAAGGGCGATGTGCTGACTTAACTGGATTTAATGAAAATAGCGAACTATGTAATAGTGTGCAGGCGGTAGGACAAGGTGGATTTCCGTCTAGCTGGACTGTTTATCTTGAAAATCGTGAAGCATTTGATAAAAAACAATTCGATAAGCTCCTATTTGAAAAACAGAGGACTATGCTATTTGAGGTTCCGTCAGGCACTCAGATTACCATCTCAAGAGTAGTTCACCATGGGTGGGGAACAATTGGGAGATATTGGGCTGTTCGGGGGAGCATAACCTCAGGTGGTACGGAAATGGAAATCGAACTACCATCTTTCTCCCTAGTCCACCCTAGCCCTTACTGGATAAATGGAAAAGAAGAAAATGTCCCAAAACCTGACGCTAAGTACCTAGTACCGTGCCAGCCATAAACATAACAATTGCGCAAGCGGGACAAGGTGCTGCGCCCTTCGCCCCTCCGCAAGGCGTTAGGTGATTATGAGTACAGAAGGAATAGCCTTAGTCAGCTACGTATTATTCTTGCTATCCAGTGTCGCTGGGTTAGGATTTGGAATCGCTGGTTTTTTCTATATCTTTGCAGCGAACAAGAACATGAGGGAAAATCGAAAATGGGGAGCGGCACTCCCATTTGCGGTCTTCATGCCTTCTTTGTTTACTGATCTAGGTAACAAAAATAGAGTAAATGCCCTTAGATGTATCGGCTGCTTTCTAGTGTGCGTAGCAATTGCAGGTGCAGCGGGTGTATGGAATCACTATTTATCGGCAAGTGAAAGTGGTACGCAAAGCTCTGCGCAAGCATCAATCACCTAACAAACGCAAGCAGGGTGCTACGGCCCTTCGGGCGTTATGAGTAATTTAATGAAGAACATACTATTTCTGTCACTGACTTTATTTTGTAGCGCGGCATTTGCAGAGAATAAGTCCGTTACAGTTTTTGATGGTGAGTTCAAAAAAATAAATGAGCTAACTCAGCCAAAAGACATTGAGGCCTTTTACTCATTGTGGCAAACCAAGGTTGCGTCTGACAAAAAGATACGAATGGATTGGTCAAAGGGCTTTAAAATAGATATATCTGGTGGCAATGATTCTGGGCATTGGCTGTATCGTGGCGGATGGTCAATGCCATTAGCTAAATCTGCATCAGTAGGTCTTTATCAAATACAAAACTATGAGCAATTCGAGTTGGTGCTAGGAATCACTCATAACAAGTCAATGGTGCATCGCCCAAGCAAGCTTGGGCTGGACTCACTAACGCTCGCCGCACATTGAGGCGTTAAATTTCATGAAAAAAATAGCTCTCCTAGTTGCTTTAGCAATTTACCTCCTGGGATATGTTGAGATCAGGCATAGTGACATTCTCGTACATGCGACTGGTTACAAATCAGAGGTAGGGACTGGTAAGAAGATATATCAGCATAGTGTGCGCAGAGGGGACTTTGTTGGTTCACTTCAGCCATTCGCTGCCGGGGTAGGACAAGTTGCAGTATGGGTATATGGCCCCCTGCGGTACATCGAGCTTCTTTATTGGCATGTTTCAGAGCCGATTGGCTCGGAGTGGCCTTATGGACGTTAAAAAATTTAATAATGCTGAGCACACGACAAGCGCGTGTCAGCAACGTTAAGCATAAGTATGAACAAATATCTTTGGGTTCTGATAGCGTTTATTTTCTTACTATCGATTTACAATTGGTACGAAGAAGGCTATTTCAGCTTTTGGGGCTTTTGCGTAGCTAACCTTGGTGCTGTAGCTGCGCCAATATTGGCCAATCTGATCTTACAAGGTGTTTCTAAATTTTCCAGTTTTCCCCAGCTACCTTTCAAGCTTGTAGCTATCTTTTCTGTAGCCTTAAGCATGGTTGCTTATACCTACTACACCTTGAACGGTCGCGCTGAAAACTCAGACACATCAGCGACACAAATACATGTTATCGTCGCACCAATAGTGCTCTTGCTTTTCACTCTAGCTGCAGAGTTAATGGCCTTGGTGATATGCAGTATGTTAAAACTTGCAGAGCGAAAAAATGCTTAAAAAATACAGGCAGGTTGCTCCGGCCCTTCGCCTTCGGGCCTGCGCGGGGCGGCCTACACTACATTTCTGCCGCTCCTGCTGTGGGCGTTATTGATAAGAGCATGGTAGCTATAAGTGTTTAAATGGCGAGAAAAGCAGTAAAAGGGCTTGGAAAGAACTAGAAGGATTGGAAGAGGAAAATTCACAAGGAATTTTACTTTTTTGTATGGCACTTTTATGTTTATTTACATGCCTCTCTATTCTCATATAGATAGACGGGTTTCAGAGTACCGTCTCTAGCAGAAATCTAGATGGTGAGAAGCATCATCGTCAATGCTATTCGGGCTCAAAGTTCGAATTATGCCTAGTGAGTGCCTGTCACGTTCCTACTTGCTATCGGTCTTTATGAACCGGCTCTGCAACGAACTGTGGTAAACAAAGCCTTCGGTAGCTGCCGAAGGTGGATCTCAATTTACCCATTAGAGAAAAGGATTTTCAACATCAGAATCGGGCAAGAACAACCAAACAAGGGCAGACAACGGACCTCAGGTAACTGTCACCTTTTTTGCTGAGCACAAAAAGCGCCAGTTACTTCCGGTGGGTGATGGCGGCGTGAGACGGAACCTGATGAATTGGACTAATCGGCCACCAGCTAATAACTTTAGACGGATTGTATTGGAACGATAGTTACACCTAAAAGCAAAAGTCGGGCATAGAAAATACGAGGCATGTAATTATGAATTTTACTAATAAACAAACTGTCCAAATCACATCATATCTGCTGTTGGTACTGGCGCTTACGCAGACAGTTTATACTGCTCTCTACATTGCTGAGATTAACGCCCCGCGGCAAATTCTCTGGGGGCTCGAAGCCTTACTCTTCACTATTCTCTCAGCATTTGCCGGAGCCGCAATGGTGCAAGCTAGTAACTATCAAGTTGGATGGTCCGCCATTGCGTTCAGCGCAGTACTGAATGTAGTCCAGGTTAGCATTGGTCTTACCATGTTCGGACCATTTCGCGAAGCCGCTAGTCAACTTGACGTGCTTGGAACTACGGCGGGAGCAGTTGTAGCCTTGTCCTTCATGATCTATTACGCAGCAAAGCTCTTGTTAGGCTTTGCTGCACTCATTTTTGGAATAGCCAAAATGCATGGGAATAGCAAGGCATTGGGAGGTGTGACTGCATTAGTTGGCGCTGTTGCCATATTCGCTAATGCAATTTTGATTGCGTTTGGACGAGATGCCTTTTTGCCCTCTGCTATTGCTGGAGGATCGGGCGTTATTGCAACCTTGCTTTTAGCGCTCTGTCTGATTAACTTTGTGCGCGAAAACTAATGTGCGATATTTACTCTAACAAGTTTAGGCAACGGATCAAAAATCCTGGCGCCTTTTCGGCCCGCTGCTAAAGGCGTTAAACTGAAGGGAAAAGTATGATACCAATAATAGAGACCGAAAGGCTCAGATTAGTTCCGCCAAGCGAAGAGTGCTTTGAAGTATATGAGGAATTTTATACAGATAAAGAAGCATCAAAAATGTATGGCGGGCCTATTAAAAAAGAACAAGTTTGGTCTAGATTGAAAGCCGATCTAGGATCATGGCATTTACTTGGCTTTGGTGTTTGGGCCATCCAATTAAAATCAGATAATAGCTATATTGGAACGTGTGGTTTTTGGCAGGGTAAAGACTGGCCTAGAGAACTTACTTGGTGGGTAACACCTGAAGGGCGAGGAAAAGGTATAGCTACAGAAGCATCTAATGCAGCTTTGTTGCACGCTTATAATGAGTTCAAATGGAATATAGTAGAAACCTATATGGATGATGAGAATATTGCTGCACGTGCCCTAGTAGAAAGGCTAGGTGGAAAAAAAACTAGGCGGGTACAGTTTAATGACGGTTTGAGTAGAGATATCTACGCATTACCTAAACCAGCCTAAAAAACCAATTAATCCGATCTCTATACGCTACGCCTCTTTTTTCACCTTATTAGAGTGTTGAAAGTCATCTATAAATAACCTAAATATCAAGATGACTTTTCTAATTTTATTGTTGTCGGCTATTTCCGTGGCATGCAACTAAGTTACTTGGGGTTACCAAAGTACAAAACGAGGCCATTTTGAACGCTCTAGTCGTTCGAGTATGACCAGTAATCCGGGAAAACTGTGACTCGAATGGCAGTGAGTGTCCGCCTTTACCACAACATCCAAAATGAGCCGTAAATTCACGATCCTATAAGTGTGACAAGGACGCCCAGGTTTATGGGGTTATCAACTTTGACTGCCGGTTCTTGTTTACCGCGGGTAGGTTTAACCGTGGTATCCACGTCTAAAATCCAAGTTGTCGTTGATAGGAGACGATAACCCTCAAGTAAATGTTGCTACAACAAATCTTTATCGAGCTTTTCTGCCAGTTTGAGCAAGACGCGACGGACTGAGCCATCGCTAACCACATTAGTCATACTCAATAGCTCCGTTGTCGCGGGATCAGTGGCGATCCAAGCTAAACGCGCGTAACGTGTTTGACCAGATAGTACCGACATACCCCAAATACATTTAATTTAGTGGGAGCATTATTACCTTAATATGCAACGGGCGATCCTCAATTCAAGGGTCAAAACGGTGGCCAGCGTTTATAACTGAATAAAGAACGACTACTGACCGAGCGGCATCGCATTGGCTTGTTGCCCTCATGCGACATAGACTTTGTCTGTATAAGTATCGATTTCCGTGGGCAATTTTGATGCATCTTTGTTGATGTTTTCAGATTCACTCACTGGAAGAATTGAAAGCACTGAACTTGATATAGTCTTCACAGATCAACTCCAAAGTTTAGTACAAATTAGCGAAGTTATACTGATTTTCCAGGTTAAGGCTATTGTTATGTTGTACATTAAGTCATAAGACCCTGGCTTAAAATACATTATTCTACATATAGAGAATATCCTTATGTGTTTTTCAGCCACAGCATCATTCGGATCAGCAGCGCTGCTTCTTGTCGGCGGGACTTTGTGTATAAGACACGCTATAAAAAATGATAAAACCTATTTATTGCTCGCGATTACCCCTATTCTTTTTGCGCTACAACAAGTGAGTGAAGGCGTGGTATGGATTGGACACAACGGAAACTTAACCTCACTGACAACAGCATCTTCTATTTTCTTTTTATTTTTTGCTCTACTTTTTTGGCTTGCCTGGATACCAATCGTAGCCTTTAGCCTTGAAACAAAAAGATGGAAAAGGATTTTTTTTATTATATTAATTATGATAGGTTTTATTTTTGGCTTATACCTTTGGATACCTGTCTTATTAGAAACAGGGCCAAGACACTTAATAAAAACGAGTGTATGTGGGCATAGCCTATGTTATATCATGTCCGATGACAGCTTATTCTCCATTACAGCAGGACATATTATTTATTCTTCACTTGGTTTCTTATTTCTATTATCGAGCAATCGATTTTTTAGAAAGTTTTGGGCACTTGTCATGCTACTCGGTGTTATCGTCTACTTTACTCAGCGTGAAACATGGGTATCAACCTGGTGTTTCTTTGCTGCAATATCGACCTTATGGATTTACTTTCTATTAATAAATGATCATAAAGCAAAGATTAAAAAACAAGCTTCATGACTATAGTGGCAAAGTTAATTTGGCCACAGCGCTAAAGGTAGAACTTACCCACGTTTAGTAGATACCTTGTATAGTTAGGTTTCGGCCTAAAACGGAAGTGTGGCATAGACCAGAGGAAAACTCAGGTGTATACGGAGCTTTGATTAGCCTCTTCAAAAAGTTTTACTCCAGTTTTCCTCACTTCAAAAGCGAATTCCAATCATCACATCGACCTCAGTATTGATGAGCGTCCAGTGAAGATATCCCTCCCTGAAAAATTCAATGTAAGTGATGTATTATTATCTCCGCTCGAAATCACTTGTAGCCCAATACACGACTAAATACCTAGGCTGATGGTATAATCTGAATTGGACCAGCTTATTTTACAATTAGATGTCGATACTATTCAGCTGATCACTATGATTATGGAGTAGGCGAAATCTCAATATCCTTGAGAATGGATATATTAGCGTATGAGGTTTATGTTGAGTGTTTAAACAACCTGCCTGCTTAAAAAACACCCAACTCTACTCCGATCAAAAGAAGCGTCCGCTGTACAGCTAAAAGCATGCTTCACACTAGACTGGTTGGTTTAGTGGTAAGTATGATCAGCAACTACACTCGAAAGCTGCCCGAAGTGTTTAAAAGCCAAACTACCGGAAAACCTGTGCACCCCATACTCTCTATAGAAAACCTGCAGTGCTGCTACGGCGAGCAGGTGGTTATCGAATCAGTCTCGTTTGCTTTGCAGGCAGGGGAAATTGCCTGTTTATTGGGCCCCAGCGGCTGTGGCAAAACGACGCTGCTGCACGCCATTGCAGGTTTTCAGCCGGTTACTGAAGGGAGAATCCAGCTCTCAAAGGAGGTGATTTCCTCCCCTGAGATGCAGGTTCCAGCAGAGCAGCGGAAAATAGGGGTGGTATTTCAGGACTACGCCCTCTTCCCACATCTTACCGTTGAGCAGAATATTGCCTTCGGTATCCAGTCGATGCCAAAAAACAAGCGACAATCCCGTACTCAGTCGTTACTACGGTTAGTGCGCCTCGAAGGCTTCGGGCAACAGTACCCGCACCAACTATCCGGCGGACAGCAGCAGCGTGTCGCTCTGGCTCGAGCGCTGGCACCACGCCCCAAGTTGTTGCTTCTGGATGAACCCTTCTCCAATCTGGATACCGAGTTGCGCCGAAGTCTCGCCGCCGAAGTCCGCCATATACTACGTGAGGAAAAAATCCCCGCGATTATTGTTACCCACGACCGCCACGAGGCCTTTATTGCTGGAGACAAGCTGGGAGTACTCAGCCAAGGTCAATTACAGCAGTGGGACAGCCCACAGGATACTTATCAGAAGCCGAGGAATTTGGCGGTTGCGAGAATCGTCAGTGAAGGAAATATCATTTCCGGTACTGTTGTGGGCAATGACCTGATCAGCACCCCTCTGGGGGAAGTAAAGGTGCCGACAGCTGCGTACGAAAGTGGAGATCAGCTCGAGCTGTTTGTGCGCAGTGAGGATATTGCCGCAGGCGAACATCCCGGTGCTGTGATGGCTCAGGTTTTGGAAAAGAATTTTCTCGGTAACCAGGTAAGCTATCGCTTCCAGCTGGCCGCAGGGGATACTATCGAGGCCGCTTTGAAGGCAGATATTCAAGCGGCACCGGGCGATAAACTTCCCCTGCACCTCTCCTCTGCACTGGTGTTTGACCAAGCCCAATAGAAGCTATCAGGACAAGGCGGGCGTTTCAGAGCTCGCCAGGGCTGTGCGCTCCTCACCTCTACGCCAACCAATGGAACGACTCAGCATAATCACCGGAATTAATCCCACCAGGACAATCAATAAAGCCCCCATGGCCGAGCGTTCCAACATCTCATCGGAAGCAAATTGATAAACATAGGTCGCCAGGGTGTCAAAGCCGAAGGGGCGCAGTAGCAAAGTCGCCGGCAGTTCTTTCATACAATCCACAAAGACCACCAAGCCGCCTGTGAGAAGGCCTGTACGCACCAAAGGTAAATGCACGGCCCACAGGGTTTGCCAGCTATTACGCCCCAAAGAGCGGGCAGCCCTATCCATTGATGGGGTTACCTTCTCCAGACTGGATTCTATGGCCCCCGTGGATACGGCCAGGAAGCGCACCGTGTAGGCAAAAATAATGGCAAAAATACTACCGCTTAACAGTAGCCCTATGGAGATATCGAAGTGCTCACGTAAAAAAGCGTCGACGGCATTATCAAATGCAGCCAGTGGAATCAGGACACCAATCGCCAATACCGCCCCTGGCATTGCATAACCCAGCTTGGAAAAGCCGACTAAAAGCTTCACGGGCCCTTTGGGTTGCAACCGCTTACCGTAAGCCAACAGCAAGCCCAGCAATACAGAGACCAATGCGGCTGCGATAGACAGTAACAAGCTATTGCTGGCGATCTGTATAAAATCTTCGCTCCAATAGCTGGAGAAGTTACTAAGTGCGTACCCTCCCAAAACCAGCAGGGGAATAATAAAACCCGCCACCAGCAGTAACCCGCAGAACAACAGGGCTACGCCGGCTCGCCAACCGCGCAATACATAGCGTTCACGTTGGGAATTTGGTGACTGTACAAAGTGCTTCTGTCTCGCCCGCCCCATTCGCTCCAGCGTAATTAACAGAACAACAAAAATCAGAGTGCTACAGGCAATTTGTGCTGCGCCCCCTAAATTTCCGTGGCTCAGCCAGGTATCGTAAATCCCGACACTCAAGGTGCGCACGGCAAAGAAGTCGACAGTGCCGAAGTCATTCAGGGTTTCCATCAACACCAGTGATAAACCCACTGCAATTGCCGGGCGTGCCATTGGCAGGGATACTCTCAGAAAGCTCTGCCAGGGCGTACAGCCCAATGACCGGCTCGCCGCACGTATACTGCCGCACTGCTCAATAAATGCCGCGCGTGCGAGCATATACACATAGGGGAAGAGCACCAGTGACAGCATGGCAATCGCCCCACCCATACTGCGGATTTCGGGGAACCAGTAATCCCTGGCCGTCTGCCAGCCAAACCAGACGCGCAAGGACTTTTGCACAGGGCCCGCATACTCCAGCAAATCCGTATAGACGTAGGCAATCACATAGGCGGGAACAGCAAACGGCAGTAACAGCCCCCATTCGAACAAACGGCGTCCGGGGAACTGGCACATGCTCACCAGCCAGGCACTGCCCACGCCTGCCATCAGCGTTACCAAACCGACACCACCAGCCAGAATCAATGTGGAGGACACATAGTGGAGCAGCACCGTGTCTAACAGGTGCGGCCAGATATTCTCTTCAGGGAAAAATGCCAACCAAAAGATGGATAACACTGGCAGGGCCACTAGTAGGGAAATAGTAGCTATCAGTAGCAGCCAGCGGGAAGCTGATAAATTCGCTCGGTTTAGCATGGATTAAGGAATCAAAAGCTCATTATAAAAGAACGGCCCTGGTCTCTCGACAGGGCCGTTCGAATAAGGCTGAGATAGTGCTGCCAATATGCCAGGCAGCAATTCCCATTAGTTGACCATTCTAAAAGTCAAAGCGCACTTCATCAACCATACGGGAAGCCGCCGGAACGTAGGAACCGATTTCCGTGAGGCTCAGATCGTCTTCCTTGAATTCACCCATATATTCCTTAATCAACCCAGACCGGGCAGTGCCGGGGCGCACCGGGAACTCAAAGTTTTTCTCAGCGTAAGTGTATTGAGCATCGGCGCCACTGAGGAATTCCAGCAGCTTAACGGCATTTTCACGGTTGGGGGCATGCTTGGTCAGCGCCGCACCGGAAATAAACATATGGGTGCCGCGATCCTTCTGGTTAGGGAAGACCAGGTTGACTGACTTGGCCCAATCCACCTGCTCCGGCTGCTCCTTATTGGTAATCATTTTGCCGAAGTAGTAGCTATTACCCAGGGAAAGGTCGCAGACACCCTCGCTGATCGCTTTTACCTGAGCCCGGTCATTGCCTTGGGGCTTACGTGCCAGGTTCGCTTTCACGCCTTGCAGCCACTGCTTGGTTTCTGCTTCACCGTGATGGGCGATCATGGAGGCGATCAGGGACAGGGTATAGGGGTGCTTGCCGCTGCGAGTACAGATTCGCCCCTTCCATTTAGGGTCTACCAGCTCTTCATAGCGAGTAATTTCACCGGGCTTAACACGGTCTTTGGAAGCGTAAATCAAACGCGCCCGGGTGGTCAGACCGAACCAGTTGCCGGCCTCATCGCGGAATTGTGCCGGGATATTGTCTTTCAGGACTTCACTGTTTACTGGTTGGGTCAACTGCTTGTTAAGCAGGTCCATCAGGCTACTGGTATTGGAGGTGAGCACCAGATCGGCGGGGCTGTTGCGCCCTTCCCTTTGCAGTCGCTCGTTCAAGCCTTTGCTCGCGTAGACCACTTTGGTCTCAATACCGGTTTTCTCGGTGAATTCTTCCAGTATCGGCTCAATCAGAAAGGGCTGGCGGTAAGAGTAAATATTGACTTGCTCAGCGGCATTGGCACCAATGGCACCAATCAAACCAATAGTTGCAATCGCTTTTTGAAATAGAGATCTGGTAAACATGGGAGTCCTATCACCCTCGGGATAACTTGAGAAGCATTCTCATTTGGATGAATGTTAATGTCAACCTGGAACCTCTGTAACCGGCAAAGTCGCAAAATCCCTCCTATGCTTAGGAGCAAATCAGTCACCCTTTTGAGTTTTCATGGTCCGCTTTGCTCCCCTACTCGTCTTGATGCTTGTCATTCACGGCTGTGAGCGTCAGTCCGATAGCCACAGATCTCCCGAGCCCGACACCCCTGCCCCTGACGGGACTGCCAGAGAAGCCATGAAAGAGCCAGTCGCACCGCCCACGCCTATAGGGAACACTCCAGCACCACCAACAGAACACAGTATGAACGCAAGGGATTGCACCCCAGAGTGGTTTGCTTGGGCGCAGCAACAAATCATCTCCAGACAAAGTGCCGATATAGCAAAACTATACCCATCCGGCCTGCCTCCAGTTGGCAGTAAAGAATGGTTTACTGCAGTAACCATATTGACAGGTGGCAGCTTTCCCGGAATAGAACCAGGAAGTCCCGAGTGGTGTGAGCAGATCCAAAAGCGCCTTACTCAAGGAGGTAGCCAGGGCCCATAAAGAGCCAGAAAACCGCTTCTACCGCCGTTCCTCTGGGGAGAGGAGCGGGGTCAATTTATTCCGCTAATAGCGGTCAATCAACTACAAGCGAGGTAGTACAACCATGAAGACCACCTACCAGCTATTACTAGCGAGTATCGCTGCGGTCGCTCTCCATCCCGCTCTTGCCGATGAGAAACCCCCTCCTGGTGCTATGGCTCTATCCACTGTTCTGACAAAACTCGAACAACAAGGCTTTACTCCCATTGTCGAAGTAGACTTGGACAATGGGCGCTGGAAAATTGAGGCCTATAAAGGAGACCAGAAACACGACTTGGAAGTAGATCCTAATTCTGCAGAAGTTTTGTCTGACAAACCTGACAACAATTAAGCGGTCGCCTTTACAAAGAAGTGCTGACCCTCGAATTACGAGGATCCTACTTAACGCCCCGCACACATTTATTGTGACGGGGCCAGCCCCCTAGCACTTCCGCCCTCAAAGTTGGAACGTGCGCTTTAATTACTATTTAGTCAATCTGCTGACGCGATTGGTCAATCTCCCAAACGATTATTCGGTTAATCTGGTCGAAGATAAACGCCATAGGATAATAAAATGACCATCCAGACCCTTACCCGGCAGGATGCAGACAAGGCGCTACTCCAGAGTCAGCTGGATAGCCAGCGTCGAGCCTATCACGCCAACCCAGTCCCCAGTTATCAGCAGCGAGTACAGGACCTGAAAACCCTGGCGCGAATGTTGAGGGAACAACAGGAGGCGATCATAGAAGCCATATGTTCAGACTATGGGAACCGCTCGAGGGAAGAAACCCTGCTCCTGGAGATTTACCCGGCACTTGCAGGTATCAAGGATGCGATAAAAAATCTCAAAAGGTGGATGAAACCTCGACGGCGCCATATTGACCTCAAGGCCTACCCGCTCTCAAAAAATACTGTGGTGCCCCAGCCTATTGGTGTAGTTGGAGTGATAGTGCCCTGGAACTTTCCCATTAACCTGAGCATTTCCCCATTGACCAATGTCTTTGCCGCAGGCAATCAGGCAATGGTCAAGATGTCCACAAACTCATGCCGGCTGGCCGAGCTGTTAATAGAGATCAGCCCCAAGTATTTTCCCCAGGAGAAGCTTTCTTTTATCGCCGACTATGGCGAAATAGGCCCACTATTCTCCAGCCTGAAATTTGATCACTTAATTTTTACTGGCTCAAGTACTACAGGCCGCGCTGTAATGCGCTCCGCTGCAGAAAACCTAACTCCAGTCACATTAGAGTTGGGAGGAAAATCGCCGGCTATCATCGCCCCTGATTTCCCGATTGAAAAAGCGGCAGAACGCCTGATCCACTGGAAATTAGTAAATGCCGGACAGATCTGCGTAAATGTAGATTACCTCTTCCTTCCAGAAAACCAGCTGGACAATTTTATTGCGCATGCGACACAGCTAATTAAGAAGCGCTTTCCAGATTGGCACAGCTCTGACTACACCTCCATTATTGATAGCAACGCCTACCAGCGCCTGTGGAAAACCCTGGACGATGCAGTCGACAAAGGAGCTAAGGTATATGACCTCAGTGGTGGGCAACTCAAGCGGGATGACAGCTTACGCAAGTTCCCACCACATATTCTGGTTAATATGAACGGTGATATGCTGGCGATGCAAAGGGAAATTTTTGGCCCGCTCCTGCCAATTATGACCTACTCAAGGCCCGAGGAAGTCATCGACTATATCAATGCCCGCCCAAGACCATTGGCAATATACCCATATACCTACGATAAAAATCTGCAAAACCGCTATATTGAGCGGATTATGTCCGGCGGTGTATCGATTAATAACTGTGTATTACATGTTGGACAACACGATATTCCATTTGGTGGTATAGGTGAGAGTGGAATGGGGCACTATCACGGCTATGAAGGGTTTCTCACTTTTTCAAAGTTACGCCCAATATTTCAGCAGGGCCCTGTTGACCTACTAAAACTTATGCGCCCTCCCTACGGGAATGTCACAAACAAAATCTTGAACGTAATGTTGAAGATGACCCGTTAACCGCAAGATACATTTGTAAAATTTTTAACCGCTAATTGATTTTATTGCCCCGGCAAAACTCATTGCCGGGGTATTTTTTTGGCAAGGAAACCCAAAAATACTCCCCTAAGCACTGGCGCTACGATCATCCCCTGTCCACACTAAGTATATGGCTTTTATGTAGTGTGGAGCCTCATGTGAGTTTTATTACAACCGTTGTGCTCGTGAGCAACTTGACCAATCCAATCCCCCCGGGGATAGACCCTAATAAACCAGCACCTATCTATGATAGCCCCGACCTTTACGGGGCGACCCCTTCGGTAATCGCACTTGATCCATCAACTATTAGGGCAAAACTCTACAGTCTGGGATTCAAACCTATAACCAGTATGCGGTTTGTTGGTGGTCGCTGGAAAATACAAGCCGTGTATCAAGGAGAACTAAGAGCTCTGGAAGTAAATCCAGATAACGGAATAATTTTTGCTGATCGTCCAGCCAGATAACAAATCCAGTAGATCTTTTATTTTTGATATTCTCGAATTGTGCATCGGTAAGACCTACAATCGAAAGAAAATCGACTAAATTTTATTACCAGAAATAACTTTAGTCGCCTAATCAATCGAATCCCGATATTGTAATGGTGTTATTCCTTTCCAACCTCGGTAGGCTCGAATAAATGAATTGGGCTCCTTAAACCCAAGCATAAAGGAGATCTCTCCCAAATGTAGGCTGGACCTGGCAAGATAGTGATCGGCCAAATTTGACCTGACTTCCTGTAACACTGTCTGAAAGGTTTGGTTCTCCTCCCCAAGTTTTCGCTGTAAAGTTCTTTTACTGATAGATAAACGCTCAGAGACAGATTCGATAGAACTCTCACCCGCTGGTAAGAGTTCTATCAATACAGAGCCTACCCGGTCTCCCATTGTTGCTTCGCGATCCAAGTCTTTTAACTGCTGACTTAATTTGCCCTCAAAAAAATCCCACATAGGCATATTGGCGGTCAGGAATGGCTTTTGCGCATCTTGCGCCGAGAAACAAATTCTTACCCGATCTGATTGCTTAATTGAGCAACCGAAAAACTCTCTATAAGGCGTTTGATCTTCTGGTAACTGTGGTAACGCCAATTCCAATGGCCGAATTTTCTCCCGGGTTCCCAACCGGGCCAGGCGGATATAGAAAATTAATTCGCTTAGCCCCAAAGCAGTAGGAATATTACCGTCACTTCCATAGCACTCTAAATTGAGCTTTGTGTATTCTTCGGTAATATCCAGGTGCAAATCCATGGGACCAATCAAGGGTTTATACTGCTGTATCCGCAATAGGGCTTGATTTAGGTTTGCACTACACAAACTCGCAAACACAGGGGGATCAAACGATTCAGCTGTAAGATGCTCCGCCAACAAGAGCGGTAGCGGCCTATCCTTTGAGGCCTGATCTATACCACACCAAAAGCGGAAGTACTCTATTGGAGTAAGTGTCACAGACTCTCGCTGCAATAGATCTGCAGGTAACCCGGCATAAGCCAGAGCCATGGCTGAGTCGATATTCATATCGTGTAACATCAGCTTCCAGCTGGGGGATACCAGAAATTTAGCTGCGCGCTTGGTCATTACCGGGTCTACTCGCAATCAAGATTTTTCCATCGTCTGGCGGGAAAATTTCAACACCATTTTACGGGGCAGTAATGGCATTATCCAATTCAGAAATACTTTAAGCCGCTTCTCATTAAAAGCAACCAAATCCCCACGTTCCATAGCCCCGTAACCACATTTTGCAACGGATTCTGCTGAACGGGCGTTCTTCCAGATATCTACTCCCTGAAGATCACCAGCCGCTACAAACCCAGTCGCAACAGCGCCCGGACACAAAGCGGTTACTGTTACACCTGTGCCCTTCAATTCTTCCGCCAAGGCTTGGCTAAAGGAAGTCACATAGGCTTTAGTTGCGTAGTAAACCGCCTGTAAAGGACCGGGTATAAAAGATGCCGTGGATGAAACATTAAGGATATGCCCACTATTGCGGGCAACCATGCCTTTGACATACAGGTGGGTGAGATTGGTTAGGGAAACCATATTCACCTGCATCATACCCTGCTCAGCTTCCAGATCTCGCTGATAGAAGAGACCGTGACCACCAAATCCCGCATTATTGATAAGGGTACCAACCTCCACACCCTCGCTTTGGGTTCGCTCAAAAATTCTCTGTGCGGACAAAGGGTCGGAAAGATCTTCAGTAATAACCATTGCCTGGATACCAAAATCCTTCTCCAGCTGCTGTTTGAGTGCTGAAAGCTTCCCCTCAGACCGAGCGACCAGAACCAGGTTGCCGCCCTTAGCCGCATGTATCCTGGCCAACTCAAGGCCAATACCACCTGAGGCTCCTGTAATAAGTGCCGTTTCCATTTAACTGTCTCCCAAGCGTTAATCTTGGAATCAGTATATAAGCTAAAGACGCCAACTAAGAATCCGATTGTGCCGGTTGACTATCCAAACATGCCATCGTCCAAAGGCATACCTTCACCCTACTCTAAGAGTTTCGCAGAAACGTCGAAACCAGCTCAAGATCTCGTTTCCCGTTCTGCGGACCTTGAAACTGCAACCCCAGGAATTCAGAAGGCGCTACTCTCGGTATAAACGGGATAATTTTCTCAAGTACCTATCAATAGCTGTGATCATTACCCTCGTACACTTCATTCATATTAAAATTCAGTGCAGTCAAGCTATCGTTATTCATGAGTTTTCGATGCTTTGACTTCCTGGTCTCACGTCTGTCTACTCTGGAGAGCAAGAACTACTACCTCAATTGAGTCATTTGCTGTAACTCCGTGAACCAAAGCTTTTTAACAGCCTCTAAATTTCCCGATAGATTACAGGTCATTTTTAATGCACTGTTTACACCAAGGTGAGCTTAACCAAAAGGGTATTCTATCAATAACTGATCCACATAGCATTGATATTACAAGGGGTATGAAGCACACTTAACACACAACTTAAGACGCAGTTTTAGCCTAACAACTCTTTTTTTGTTAGTGTTCTCCACAAACAAAAAACTAGAAAGACTTCACTACTTCCAGTTCTTCAGAATGGTGTAAAAATAGCATTTGTCACTTTTAATTAAGTCTTTTCATATCTAAAAGGCTGAAAGTGCCTAGCAATATTTAGTTACGTTTTTATATTCACCATATGTACATGGCTTAGTCTGAGGCAAATCAGAAAACCTTAAAAAAAACTCGATCAACAAATAACCGGCAACCAAAACTATTTACCAGCTAAAGATATATGCGAATCTTTATAATAGAAGACGACATCAAATTAAGTCATTACCTTCACAAGGGCCTTAGTCAGGAAGGGCATGGTGTAGAGCTATGCCATAATGGAAAAACAGGGTTAATTCAAGCCAGCATCGAAAATTTTGATGTAATAATCCTTGACCGAATGCTTCCTGGTATGGATGGGTTAAAACTATTAAAATCCCTGCGGGGAATGGAAATCAGTACACCAGTTTTAATGCTAAGTAACCTCGGAGACGTCGACCATCGCGTAGAGGGTTTACGTAGTGGATGTGATGACTACCTTTCCAAACCTTTTTCTTTTGCAGAACTTTTAGCCAGAGTCGAAGTCATTGGTAGGCGCCAACCTCAATCCAACACCTGCGAATCCCTTATTGTTTCAGACCTTGAGCTCAATCTCTTAACAAGGAAGGCACAACGCAGAGGCCGTAGTATTGAACTATTAACCCAGGAATTCAAACTCCTGGAATATCTTATGAGACATGAAGGTCAAATTGTTACAAAAACAATGCTTTTGGAGCAAGTCTGGGATCTTCATTTTGACCCGAAAACTAATGTAGTAGAAGTGCACGTAAGCAGATTGAGAAAGAAAGTTGACCAATCTCAGGACAGTCCTCTTATTCACACAGTAAGGGGGGCCGGCTATGTCCTTCGCGAAAAAAATTAAACTACATAAAAGCTCCAGTTTCAAACTGGCAATTATCACATTCAGCTGCGTCTGCCTTAGCTCCAGTATTTCATTGGCAAGCATCTATTTAATCACAAAACAATCGTTGGCAAATCCAACATTTCATAAAATTAAAAATATAACAAAAGAATCTATTGCGGAAATCAATGATCTAGAGTTTTTTCACCCTGATATATTTCCAAACTTCAAAAATGTAAAACCTAGAAATTTTATTAACAACCACACTTCACCATCAAAATTTACTAGCGACTACACACACTACTTCAAAAATCTTTTAAATAAAAGCAGCTTAAGCAATCAGGAGGAACTTGCTATTCAAGGGCGATTATTCGCACTGGGAGAAAATATCAATCCCCCACTAGAAAAAATTCCCGCCAACCTAATCTGGCACCTACTTAATAGTGAATTCCCTGAAGATTTTCACGATTATGTAGACAACATTACTGATGAGCGATTTAGCCATTGGCCCCAATATCATAAGAAACGCCACATAGATGCAACACTACTCGCAAAATATTACATTGAGACAGAGTATTTTCTAGATACAGAGGATCTCTGTGTAAAACTTCAAGACGCAAAGGGAAATATTATACTTAGTAATATCGAAGAAATTTCCCCGCAAAGCACGAACTATAAGTCTACCTACACGGCAACCTACAATCCAGACTCTACATTTGGTCAAGAAGATGAACAGCACATATGCCTAGCAAAAACTTCTCTACTAAGTGACGGGGGAGAACTAATACTGGGGAAGGATTTCACCCAAGAATATCACCTATTGAAAAGTCTTAACTCTGTTATTTTTTACGGACTTCTGATCACTGCAATTATTAGCCTAATTTGTGGATATCTTGTATCTAGGCAAGCAGTCAGAAGAATAAGCGAGATTAACAAAGTATGCCGCCAAATTATGTCTGGAGATCTGGACAAACGGATCCCATATAATAGTAATGGCGGAGACTATGATCAGTTATCTATACATATCAATACAATGCTGGACAAAATCCAACAATTGATGATGGGAATAAAACAAGTTTCCGACAATATTGCCCATGACTTGAAGTCCCCACTTTCTCGGCTACGAGGCCAGCTAGAACTATTATTGCATATAGAAAAACCAGATAAAGATACTATCGAAGCCATTATTAATGAAAACGACAGGATCATCGAGTGCTTTAATGCGTTACTCAGAATCTCGCAAATTGAGCAAGGAGCACAAAGGTCAGCATTTCGGCACTTTTCGCTTCATAACCTTCTTAAAACCCTGGTAGAAGTCTATGAACCGATTTTTCATGATCAGGGAATACTTCCATCCGTTACTTTGATTGATGACCAACATATGATCTTTGGAGATAAAAACCAATGGTCTCAGTCTATTGCAAACCTATTTGACAATATAATTAAGTACGCACCAGGAAGTGGCAAACTGGATATTAGGCTTTCAGCTCATCCTCAACAGGGTAGGGAGTATCTTCAATTGCAGCTACACGATAGCGGTCCGGGAATTCCAGAAGATGATCATAAAAAGGTCTTTGAGCGATTTTACCGGTTGGAATCGCATAGGCATACAAAAGGTAATGGACTTGGATTAAGTCTTGTTTTGGCTGTTTGTAATTTGCACAAAGCTAAGATTCACCTAGCTAACTGCAATGGATTAAAGATACAGATAGATATCCCTTCAGTCACAGATCCACATCCCGCCCATTCATTAAATTCTCAGGAAAGTAAATTCAGTGAATTATATTGAATATTTATCCGTACAAGGAAGTTAAAAATTCTATACAGATAATTTCCACTTACAAAGCAGAATAGCCATACTATGGTACGGCTATTCTGCTTATTCTTAAAATGCAACAACCAATAAGAAGATTAACTCTCACCAACAGAATTACGAACAATTTCAATGGATGAATCCGTGATTGCCGTCACAGGTAACCACACAATCAAAGTCTGGGATCCATCTGTATCTCTGATAATACCCAATTTTACATCGGATAGTACTTTGCCATTGAATTTTACTCTCGGAGTTTTGCTTGTTCCCCATTCACGAATAATTAGTGATGGATTTACCAAAGGACTACTATCATTAGCCTTCACCAGTAAAGAAATATCTCCTGATACCCCATCTGCCGTCAGGCTATAGGCTCTTTCATCAGTGATAAAATTAATTACATTGCCCTTAACACCTTGAACCGCATCTATTACAGGTGGAGATATCCATGAACTTGCCAAGCCCTGTAAATCAACCGGTGTTCCCTGGGTAAAGCCATACATCATAGATCCAGAACCATATTCAAAGGCCTCTAGATTACCAACCGCAAAGTGAGAAACTCTATCATTGGCAACGGAGAATCGACCATCGGAAGGAATTTGAGCTATTGGCCAATGATTCCAAGGGCCTGCAAACGGAAAAATACCTCCCAGGAAATCTATATGCTTTGAACTCTCCTCATTAGCAGAGGGGAAAAAACCACCTGCCTGACTTACTCCAAAGACCTTCCAGTTAGTTTGGCTATTGAGCACCGCAATATTACCGGGCAAAGGACTGGGGTCCACTCCATCACTAGGCCTGTCTAAGGATATAGGATAAATGATATCAGAGGAGTCACCCGTAAGCCCCGCAATCGAAACTGCATTATAATTCAGGAAGTCCTCAGCTTTTTGACCCGGTCCTAGTAACCATTGGAAGTCCTGATAAAATTCTACTCCACCTTCATCAGCTGCAGGATGGTAAAAAACATCCCGGATTGCCACCCCATCGGGATAAATTGTATGCACCTCATCAATATAAGCAGTATCCAAAACGAGTAAATCAAATACATCTGCGGCAGCATAACGCCAGTGAACTTTAACCCGTGCAGGAGTATTTTCAATCATACGAACATGGGTGCGTAGAGCGGCCTTATCAGACATGTGTTCAGCCAAAGAAACAATTGGGTTGACTGAAGCTGGGGTTTCAGGATCATCCGGATCGGGAATCACCAGTTCCACACTTTGATCAGACATCCACCGATTATCTGTCACCAAGTTCATGCCATGTGATGTTCCTCGCCAATATACATAACTGATCGGCTTATTATCGAATCGGACTACAATATCTTCGTTGTCCGTAACCCTCCATAGGTTATCCCAAGCATCATGAAAGTCTAACTTTGTATAAATCCCACCAAACTTCTGGGGGTATTTTTCAAGGTCTGGCAATTGCCGCTTCGTAAAACCAGGATCTGGAGCTTTCTTTTGTGCCAATAAAAAACCGTTGTAGCTATCATCAAAATCCTTAGAAGTCAGAGAGTGCTTATAAATGGCAATCTCGTCTATTGCCCCCTCAATACCGAATATACTGGAGAAATGATTGAATTCATTTAATTCACTCTCCCGAACCCCATCTGTTGCTGTTAAAGGTGAATTATTCATTCCAACAATCATTGGCATATCTGGAATTGAAAGATTGACATCATAAGATTGGCTTTTATCTAAAACACCATTGATATAGAGCGACAAACTCTTTTCTGCAGAAACACCAACATGAATCCACTGATTAACTGGGATTACACTATCAGAAGTTAAAGTTTTTCCATTTACCGTAAAAAGCAGCTTACCGTCAGAACTTACTCCAAAATAATACCCCTCATTTCCCATATTATCTGACTGGTGAATGATAGGAGCATTATTCCATGGATAAGCGGCTAGATTAATCCAGGCTTCAATAGAAAGAGCCTCCTTAAATATGGGTGCCTCATCCTGCGCGACCACCACTGCTGATCTATAACCGTCAAAAAAAAGGGCCGAACCAGACACACCAGCGACCCAATCACCCCCGTGGCTGTCAATATATCCAGTCGCTGATTTCAAGCTCTCAACAGTACTCGTGCCCTCCCCCTCATCAAACTTCCAATGCGCCACTGGTAAGGCAGGGGGAGTATAATTAACTATCGTATTCCCATTACCCTGAGACACACCTGCCTGTAGCTCTCCAGACTTATTTTGTACATCGGCTATGCCATTTTCCGTGAGACGCATAGTCTGAATAATAGCCCCTCGACGCACATCCCAGCCTGTGATGGTATCAGTGCCTGGCCGGTATAACCTGGTTACATTGCCATCTCGAGTAATCGTATATATCTCATGGACTACCCCTTCGGGATCTCGCCCCATTTTCGCATTAGCTTTCGGGAAGTAACGCCAATGAATAACAACCTTTTCATCTGACTGCTCTAAGATACGAACATAAGAAAAGTCATTTGATTTATCAAAGCGAGTATTGGCATCACTCGAAATATCAGCCAAATGCGCTACAGGATTAGAATTTTTTCCAAAGTGCCAAACAGGCCGATAACTATGATCACGAGCAAAAACAAGCTTACCTTTCCCTTCAAGGTTCACAATAATGTCAGCATAAGGTCCTGTGATCTTTTCCGGAATATCTACTGAGTTGACACGGGTATAGTGCGCAAAAAAACCAGCCGACGTTTGGCTTAAGTCTACTTGCGAACCCCTGGGTTCTAACACCTGCCTCCCTCCAGAGTCCCCCGAATCCTTGCAGCCTAGTACTGCAAGACAGGCAGCTAGTACAAGATTACCTTTTGATAGCAACATATCTGCTCTTTCCTCCCATTTACTGAAAGGGAAGTCTAAAAGGACATACTAACCCTCTGCTGGACTGAACATTAAATATATGTAATGTTTCTCCCCCCAAATTAAAATAAGACTTATATTTAGCGAATCTAGATCGTTCATATTCATAATTATTCTCACAGCTCATAAAGTAACGAAAAATAATCAGATGACTAATTTCAAGATAACAATTTATTCCCTCAATAACCTATTCAACCTCATAAGAATGTAGATCCTTAAACACGCTGCACAGAACAAATTACAAAATAGACCTATCCTAAGTGGTAATAGCCCCACTTGGAAATCCAACACAATGAAAGAATTTAAAAGCCATCTAAAAATCCAAATATTTTTTCTTATCTTTCTATTATTGGTAGGAGCTTACTTACTAGTAGGGCCAAAGAAGCAGACTGAGCAGAAAACTCAGGAAATTCTATCTGTGCTTTTTATCGGTAATAGCTACACACGCCCTCTTCCTCCGATAATCCAGGCAATTGCTAAAAGCAATGGAGCACAAATTATATATAGATCCATAACTCCGGGAGGGTGGACCTTACAAAAACACTCTGAGTCTGCGGATACACTAGAAGCTATTCATGAGAGGGCATGGGATTATGTGGTGCTTCAGGAGCAAAGCCAGCTTCCCTCATTCTCCGAAGAACAGAGGCATAAAGAGATTTACCCCTACGCAAAAAAACTCACCAAAGAAATTAGATTGGCCGGTGCCACTCCTCTCCTCTTTCTAACCTGGGGCCGTAAGCATGGGGACACTCAAAATTATTCCAATGATACTCGCAGTAAAATGCAAGCCCGCTTGTTTGAGGGTTATCAGAATATAGCCCAGACAACATCTTCAAAAGTAATACCAGTCGGCCTCGCTTGGGAAACAATTAGCTCCTCAGATAAAGTCATTGACCTATACGCTCATGATGGAAGCCACCCCAATCAGAATGGTGTATATCTATCTGCCGCGGTCTTTGTTTCCTATCTACTGAAACAACCTCAATTAAATGCTCCACCAATCAATGGCATATCTAAGGAAACAGCCGAATTACTAGCACAACAAACTAAGAAACTTAATTTAGATCCATAGGCTATTCCTGGATCTGGGTCTGTTGTATCCCCATTAATCAGATTGTTTGCTGCGTCGCAGCACCAGTATTAACCTATCATTCCATGTACCTAAAATAAAAAAGCCCCGCAATTGCGGGGCTTTTTGGGGTAGGCTTTAAGGCCGGCTTACATCATGCCGCCCATGCCGCCCATTCCACCCATACCGCCCATGTCAGGAGCAGCCGGCTTCTCTTCCGGGATTTCTGCAACCATGGCTTCGGTGGTGATCATCAGGCCAGCAATAGAGGCTGCCGCTTGCAGAGCAGAGCGGGTTACTTTTGCTGGGTCCAGAATACCCATGTCCAGCATATCGCCATACTCGCCAGTAGCAGCGTTGTAACCGAAGTTGCCTTCGCCTTGCTTGATCTTGTCAACAACTACAGAAGCTTCGTCACCAGCATTGGAAACGATTTGACGCAGAGGCATTTCCATAGCGCGCAGAGCTGCAGCGATGCCGTGGTTCTGGTCTTCGTTGTCGCCAGTTACGGAGATAGCCTGGGTAGCGCGAACCAGAGCGGTACCACCGCCAGGTACTACGCCTTCCTCTACTGCGGCGCGGGTAGCGTGCAGGGCGTCTTCAACGCGGGCTTTCTTCTCTTTCATTTCCACTTCAGTAGCGGCGCCTACTTTGATTACCGCAACACCGCCAGCCAGCTTGGCTACGCGCTCCTGCAGTTTCTCTTTATCGTAGTCGGAAGAGGACTCTTCGATCTGTGCACGGATCTGGCTAACGCGAGCTTCGATGTCTTTAACATTGCCAGCGCCGTCAACGATTACAGTGTTTTCTTTGGACAGGGTGACACGCTTAGCAGTACCCAGGTGCTCCAGAGTGGTACCTTCCAGCTCCAGGCCAACTTCTTCAGAAATCACGGTGCCGCCAGTCAGGATCGCGATGTCCTGCAGCATGGCTTTACGGCGGTCGCCGAAGCCAGGTGCTTTAACAGCAGCAACTTTAACGATGCCGCGCATGCTGTTTACAACCAGAGTTGCCAGCGCTTCGCCTTCTACGTCTTCAGCGATGATCAGCAGCGGCTTGGAGGCTTTAGCTACTTGCTCCAGCAGGGGCAGCAGGTCGCGGATATTGGAGATTTTCTTGTCTACCAGCAGGATGAACGGATTGTCCAGCTCGGCAGTCATGTTCTCTTGGTTGGTGATGAAGTAAGGAGACAGGTAGCCGCGGTCGAACTGCATACCTTCTACTACGTCCAGCTCATTTTCCAGGCCGGAACCTTCTTCAACGGTGATAACACCTTCTTTGCCAACTTTTTCCATGGCTTCAGCGATGATGGTACCAACGCTCTCGTCGCTGTTAGCGGAGATAGTACCTACCTGAGCAATAGACTTGGTGTCGGCACAAGGAGTGGACAGGCCAGCGATGTGGTCAACTGCTGCGGTTACCGCTTTGTCGATACCGCGCTTCAGGTCCATTGGGTTGAAGCCAGCGGCTACGGATTTCAGACCTTCGGTTACGATAGCCTGAGCCAGAACAGTAGCGGTGGTGGTGCCGTCACCAGCGGTGTCAGAAGCTTTGGAAGCAACTTCTTTAACCATCTGTGCGCCCATATTTTCGAACTTGTCGCTCAGCTCGATTTCTTTCGCTACGGAAACACCGTCTTTGGTTACGGTAGGAGCGCCGAAGGACTTGTCCAGAACTACGTTGCGGCCTTTAGGACCCAGAGTAGTTTTTACAGCGTCTGCCAGGATGTTTACGCCTTTCAGCATTTTCTGACGAGCGTCGTCACCAAAAATTACGTCTTTAGCTGCCATGATTCTTATTCCTCAAATTCTTTTTGCGAGTAAAGTTAAAGGCTGGCCTTAGCCTTCCAACACGCCGTAGATATCACCTTCGCTCATGATGATCAGCTCTTCGCCTTCCACCTTGAGGGTATTGCTGTCGGCATAGCGACCGAAAACAACCGTGTCACCTACCTTCACAGACAGTGCGCGCACATCGCCATTGTCCAGCTGCTTGCCCTCACCCACGGCTACCACTTCACCCTGGTTTGGCTTTTCTTTGGCAGCACCTGGCAGCACGATACCGCCAGCTGACATCGCTTCTTCTTCCTTACGGCGTACTACGACGCGGTCGTGTAAAGGACGAATTTTCATGGATAAGTTCTCCATTGAGTCGTTTTAAGGTTTTCCAACATTGGCGGTACAGGCCCATCGGGCCGGTAACCTCACCCCTCTCTGGTCCTCAGAGGCGGGGCTTAATTCTCAGTTGATCCCTATCTATGGGCGGGAGAATAGATTTCAACACCCTAAAGTGAAAAAACTATAAAAGTGCCGTTTGAAGTGTAAAAGTGTGCACTATTCAACCAAATCAGTCTTTGTGGCGCTTGTGCTCAACGGAGTTCCGCTCATCCCGTGAGTACTCTCCCTCGATAATATCGGGGCCACGTCTGGAGGCATTCGGTTGGAAGGGGCCACCTGGTCGAACGATAGTGACATGGCGAAGTAACCGCCCCAGTAATAACTGGCGCAGTCCCGGTATCAGGCAGGCGAAACCGAGAATATCGGTAATGAAGCCGGGGGTCAGCAGCAGAACACCGCCGACGGCGAGAAAGATACCTTCTACCATCTCCTGGGCGGGAATATCACCAGTGCGCATCTTCTCCTGGGCCCTTGCCAGGGTAGAGAGCCCTTGGCGACGTAGCAGCGTCACGCCGATGATAGCCGTTAGAAACACCAGGCCGATGGTGGGCAAGGCGCCGATTTCACTCCCTACGGCAATCAATACCCACAATTCGAGTACAGGTAGAGCTATAAATAGAAGCAGCAGCAAGGGACGCATAGAGAGGATTCCTGATCTAACAGCCCACGGCTAATCCGGGGCTGGGGATATTTTCGACATGCTGTATTAAATGGAGTGGGGAGGCAAATTATTCAAGGGCGCCATAATCGACCCCACGCTAACCAGGAGAGAGGGAGACTTGAATGGCAAGCGAGCAGCAAGATGCCATAGAGGCACCAGCCATAGGCCGAAGCCGCCACTTTGTTGATGATATTTTAGCCGAGGCCGATATCCGTATTAACGGTGACCGCCCCTGGGATATCCAGCTCCATCGAGAAGAGGCACTTGATGAGATCGTCGCCCGCCAAAGTATGGGGTTGGGGGAAACCTATATGCGCGGGGACTGGGATGTACAGGCCATAGATCAGTTCATCTACCGTATTCTAGATTCCGACTTGGGCCGTCACTTCAAGAACTGGCGTCATATCTTCCCCTATATACGCAGCTGCTTGCTCAACCTGCAAAGTCGTCGCCGGGCGTTCGAGGTCGGTGAGCACCACTACGACTTAGGTAATGAGTTTTACGCCGCCATGCTCGATAGCCGCCTTACATATAGCTGTGGTTATTGGAAGGAGGCCCAGACCCTAGATGAGGCCCAGGAAGCAAAACTGGACCTTATCTGCCGCAAACTCCAGCTTGAACCAGGAATGAAGTTATTAGACATCGGTTGCGGGTGGGGAAGCCTCATCGGTTATGCGGCACAGAAATACCAGGTAGAGTGTGTCGGGGTTACAGTATCCCGTGAGCAGAGAGCCTACGTCGCCGAGCGCTATGCCAACCTGCCGATCACCGTGCACCTTCAGGATTACCGCGAACTCAATGAACCCTTTGACAGAATTGCCAGCGTGGGAATGTTTGAGCATGTAGGACGAAAAAACCACCGCGCATTTATGGAGGTGTCAAAACGCTGTTTGAAAAAAGACGGCATTTTACTACTTCACACTATTGGTAAATCCAAACCCGCACCTACCGACCCCTGGGTTGAGAAGTATATTTTCCCCAATGGAGAAATACCTGCCGCCAGTCAAATCACTCTGGCAGCTCAGGAGCTACTGACCTGTGAGGATCTACATAACTTTGGCCCCGATTACGATAAAACCCTGATGGCCTGGCATGATAATTTTGAACGTAATTGGCCTCGCTTCGCCGATCGCTATGGTCGACGCTTTTATCGTATGTGGCGTTATTACCTTCTGTTATGCGCGGCATCCTTTAGAGTTCGCAGAATGCAGTTATGGCAGTGGATGTTATCGAAAAATAGAACCGATGGTGTGGAACGTATTTGCTAGGGTAAGAAATTCTTGATTGAAGACTTCAAATTCTTCCAACATTGAGAGTTTCAAAAGTCTGGGGGAGCAATTAGTGGCGGTGATTTAGCTCTACTACTATCAATGCTTCACCCAGACCTTTTATTACTGGAATTGATCAGTATATTCAGCTACTCCATATTTTCTGCCTATCGAATTTGGCCGAGAACCAAGCACTCCAATGATGGCAGAATCACTTTCAATATTATCGATTGGATACTGGCTGCCATAGCTGCCTGGGTCGCAGTATTCTATTTCCAGGTTTTTCTTTACGATATTGGTAAACACCCAAGTTATGCCAATATTTACCTGGCTCCATCCGCATTAATGCTGGTTTTTATGGGGCTTGATGTCTATACGTTTTTTTCCGACCACAAGTAACAGGCCGACCATGGTGGGCACTGCATATGTGCAAGATGCTGTATGCCTGGTCGGCACAAATCAAAGGCTTTGCGCTGCGGGATTTTCACTTATCTTTAGAACAAACAGTATTTCACGAAGTGGCATCCATCCTGGCCTGGCTCATTATTTCCTTGTTTGTATACCTGTTTTATCGAAAGACTCTCAACACAAGATATGCGAGGAAGGGATAGATAAATCTTAAAATCATTACTGAAAGGGAAATAAAAAAGGGCGAACAAAGTTCACCCTCATCTGATAACACGCTACTGAATCGTTAAATACGTGCACCACCGTCGATATCCAGAACTCGACCGGTTACATAGTCATTCTCCAGAATAAACGCCACGGTTGAGGCAATTTCCTCTTGCTCACCCAGGCGTCTCAATGGCACTTGCTTAACCAGACTATCCAGGATTTCCGGGCGCATTTGCGCAACCATATCAGTGCCGATAAAACCGGGAGCAATTGCAGCTACGCGCATGCCGTAACGAGCCAGCTCGCGGGCCCAGGTTACCGTCATGGCAGCAACACCAGCCTTACTGGCGGAATAGTTTGTCTGTCCCATATTGCCGGCACGAGACAGGCTGGAGATATTCACCATCACTCCACCCTTGCCACTTTCCGCCATAATTCCGGCTGCGGCACGGCCACAAAGGAATACCCCAGTCAGGTTTACGTCAATAACAGACTGCCACTGGGACAGTGACATACGGTCAGTGACCTTGCCCTCTTTACACTTGAGCAACATGCCATCGCGCATAATACCGGCGTTATTAATCAACACCTGCAGACCACCGAAATCCTCTGCGACCTGGAGGAAGCCTTTATCTACCTCTTCCTCATTAGCGACATTGATCACATAGCTTCGCGCCTCGGCACCGAGCTGTTCACAGGCAGAAACACTTTCCTTTAGCCCCTCTTCGTTGACATCAATCAATGCCAAACGGGCCCCGCGCTCCGCCAGGTAAACGGCCATTGCTCTTCCCAGCCCTTGGCCAGCACCGGTAATCGCCACAATACTGCCGGCAATCTGCATGTTGCACTCCTCATTAGTATTTTTTAGATTTTATTTCTCTAAGGCCTGTTATTCCGGCAAAGTTGGGAGAATGCCGCCAGGCTATTACCACTGGTAACCAACACCAACGGTTACTTTGGTATCTTCTTTTTCACTTTCCAGCGATGGTGTGTTGTCGTACTGCCACTGGTAGCCAATTTCCATCAGCACTCCTTCAACCAGTGGTGTTCTCACCCCCACCTTGGCATTTGCCTGGTAGTCATCACTGTGATCGAAAGACTGCAGGGTTTCCTGGTCAAAGTAAATTTCCGGGCCCAGGGAAAATTTATAACGGTAATTCAGCGCGACACGCCCTGCCACATATTGGTCGTCCTGATTCTCACTCAGCTCCGTATCAATAAAATCTTCCTGCAGGCTACTAACACCGCCTTCCAGTGAAAATGCTGTTTTGTCTGTGTCATAAAACAGGTAACCAAGACCCAGACCCATGGTTGTGCCGAGGTCCAAGTTCCGCGCCTCTTCATGCTCCCAGGCGGTATTTGCTGCAGCAAACCACTTTTCTGCAAAAATCCAGCGCAGGTCATAAGTCAGCCGGTATTTTTCCAGCGCGCCATCATCCTCACTGTCTTGATTCTGGTAAAGGGCGCCGACCAGGTGATGGAAATCCCCATGGCGCACATCCAGGTTAACATTTGCATCCAGGTCCTCACGCTCACGGTTCCCGGATTCAAAAACGCCGCCCGCACTCACATTACCCTTGAATGTCATTGGATTACTGACAAAGTGTGGATAGGGCTCAGCACGCTCCACTCCAGGAAAGTCGATCAACCAACCTCCACCCTCTGCGCAGTAGAGTTCCCACTGCTCCTGGCGGTGCCCTGCCAGCGTGCATGGCTCATCCCGCCCGGCAACTTTGAGATCGGTATCCACATCCATGGATACAACCTTGGATTTATCGACCTTAACTTCACCGAAGGTCTCAGATTTCCATACCACTTGTTCAGTATCTACAAGCACCAGCTCCCCCTGAATGCGATCACCATTCTCAAGGGTGAGCACACCCGCAAAAACCTGTAAGGGTGCAAGGCAAAGGAGAGTTTTGGCAAAAATCCGGGGAATTTGTGTCGATAGAACCACAGGAGAACCTTGAAGTTTCTGGATGAGCTTGCGATGAAAACTGTGATGAAAGCCCTATTCAATCGGCAATAATGCCACAACTGTCATAAATGTGGCACGCCAATGCTACCTATTTTGTAACGGCTCAGTATGATACCCCGGCTTTAATCCGTGCTTTTTTATAGCTTATTTGCAGACAAATACGGCAAACTGGCGGCTAAATCTAATAAACCACTAAGAAATGAGGCTTTTGTGCCTGTAGAGACCAATACCACCGGCCCAGAAACACCAGGCAGCGCTCTCGCCAGAATATGCCGGGTTTTGGCCTCAATACCAACAGGCCGGGTCGTCACTTATGGAGATCTCGCCGAAATGGCCGGCTATCCAAGAGCCGCCAGACTAGCTGGTCAGACATTACGGAAACTACCCAAAGACACCAAATTACCCTGGCACCGGGTAATCAACGCCCAGGGAAGAATCTCATTACCCGAACCCGGGGCTTCCCGCCAACGCAAGCGGCTGGAGAAAGAAGGGATTACCTTGTTAAAGGGGCGGGTGGACATGGCCAAGTATCGCTGGAGACCATAACCCCGAAAGGAGCTGTACAAGTTTAGGCGGTAGTAATCAGGCTTCCTCCGCTGCATCACCATTCCACGGCGCGACATAAAAGAGCAGTAACATCCCCGGAACTGCCAACGCGGCGCACAGAAGAAAGAAGTTCGTCCACCCCACAGACTCAACCAAATACCCTGTTGAAGCATTGGCAAAGGTCCTGGGTAACGAGGTTAACGCAGTAAACAGGGCGAATTGGGTAGCCGTGTGTAATTTGCTGGTTGTGCGGGCAATAAAAGCGATGAAAACTGCAGTACCAAGACCAACCCCCAGATACTCAAAAGCAATCACTATCGCCAGTAGCCACAGGCTCGGCTTAAAACCCGGTGTGCCCACCAGATCCCCATTAGCCTCAGATAAAATCATAAAGCCAAAAATGGATACGAGCTGGATAACTCCAAAGATCCACAGACACTTATTAATCCCAATACGCACCATCAATAGGCCGCCGAGAAATCCCCCAATCACGGCGGGCCAGAGACCGGCATTTTTAGCCACAATACCAATATCCGTATTGGTGTACCCCATATCCAGGTAATAGGGTGTCGCCAATGCAGTGGCCATATTATCGCCGAGCTTGTACAGGAACATGAAAGCAAGCACCAATACTGCGTGCTTTACGCCGTTGCGGTTAAAAAATTCGACAAATGGCAGCACGATAGCCTCGCGCAAAGTCCTTGGTGGCGCAGCCGGGTGCTGGGGCTCTGAAACCATCAAGGTCATAAATACAGCGATCAACATAAAAGCTGCAGTTATCCAAAAAACCTGGTCCCAGGCCAAATGATCCGACAGGATTAAACTGAGCGAACCCGGTATCAGGCCCGCTACTCGATAGGCATTCGCATGAAAGGAATTACCGAGACCTAACTCATGATCCGGCAATATTTCCCGACGGAAGGCGTCCAGGACAATATCCTGGCTGGCACTAAAAAAAGCCACACCAAAACATAAAGTGGCAATTGTCCATATATTGAACTGCGGATTGAACATACCTAAGCCGCCAATAAAGACTATCAGCAGCAATTGCATTACGAGCATCCAACCACGACGACGCCCTAAAATCGGGAAAGCAAAGCGCTCCATTAATGGAGCCCACAGAAACTTCCATGTGTAGGGCAGACCAAGTAAGGCAAAAATCCCGATGGTAGCCAGGTCTACTCCCTCAGAACGTAACCAGGCAGGCACCAGTTGAATCAGGACAAAAAGTGGCATTCCTGAGGAAAATCCGGTACCGATACAGATCAGCATACGCCGATTGAATACCGCCTCCCGAACCGTTTCGTGGGCCATAGTTTGTCGCTTTTAATTGCTGATTATCATTCTTGAAAACTACAGCTCTTAGACATCCCAGCTAACAGCCATAAGTGACACCAAAACCCCTCCCTTATCTCTATAAAAAACCAATAACCATTACAGGTTTCGAGCGGAGGAGTAATACAACCACCATAGACACAAGTCGGAGAAAATGCCCGTTGATGAGGAATTATCCGGGGGCGTAGAAACGAGATGAGTGACCGGCACACAGGAAAGCTTCTGTCATAAAGCAGATCTGTATGCCAGCAATAAAATTAGACCCTGGAATGGCTCTCTTCAGGTCGCGCGTGAGTCTGGCTGCGGTTCTTCCAGATGCCATTCACGCTGTTCACGCCGCCAGAAATAGATAGAGAGTAAAATTGCCGGAACTCCCATTAAGGCAGCATAAATAAAGAAATGGGCGTAACCCTGAGCATCAACCACCATACCGGAAAAACCACTGATAAATTTACCCGGCAGCGTCATCAGAGAGCTGAACAAGGCATACTGGGTTGCGGTATAAGCCTTATTGGCCAGGCTCGACAGGTAAGCGACAAGGACCGCATTAGCAATACCGCCGCTGATGTTGTCGGCACTGATCACCAGGGCCAGCCATGCCTTATCCGGACCAATCAGTGCAAGCTGGGCAAACAGTAAGTTGGTGCAGGCAACCATTACCGCCCCGAGTATCAGCGGGCGCAAAATGCCATAGCGCACCACCAGGACTCCACCTAGAAAGGAGCCGAGAATAGTGCAGAAGAATCCGAACAGCTTACTGATTTCTGCAATTTCTGTTTTGGAAAAGCCTAAATCCAAGTAGAAGGGATTGGCCATAATCCCCATCGCAATATCGCTTAGGCGGAAAATACCGATAAACAGCAATAAAACAAAAGCAAAGCGCCCATTGCGTTGGAAGAACTCAATAAAGGGACAGGCGACAGCACGAACAAACCACTGCTTCAAGCGACTGTGTTCGCCCTTCCCCAACAGGCGCTGCTCCCATTCACTCTGCAGTACGTCAGCCTCTTTATTAACCTTCGAGTGATCGGGCTCTGTGATCAACAAAGTGGTGATCACACCCACCCCCATCAAAACGGCCATTGCCAGGTAGGCGCCAGACCAACTGAACAAATCTGCAATAAATAGTGCCCCAGCCCCAGCAATCAGCATCGCAACCCGATAACCAAACACATAATTAGCCGCCATAGCTCCCTGGTAGTCTTCATCCATGGCTTCAATTCTGTAGGCATCAATAGCCACATCTTGTGAAGCCGAGCAGAATGCAACCCACAGAGCGAGCAGAGCTACTTGCAACAAGGACAGCTGGGGATCCACGCTGGCCATACCCACCAAGCCAATGGCAACGCCCACTTGGGACACCAGCATCCAGCTCCGCCGTTTTCCCAGGCTTTTGGTCAGTAAAGGCAACCGTAAATAGTCAATGATGGGAGCCCAGAGCACCTTTATTGAAAAGGTAATTCCGACCCAGGCAAAGAAGCCTATAGCGGTGCGGCTAACACCGTAGTCGCGCAGCCAGGCAGTCAGGGTTGAGAAGACCAGTAAAAGCGGAAGGCCGGCAGAAAAGCCGAGGAAAAACATGGTGATTACACGGGGCTTCAGATAAGCTCCAAGTGCTTGCCCCCATGTCAGTTGCTGCCGCGACATATTCAATCTTCCCCTTTGAGCCCTATTGCCGGCCATAAAGAAAGAGCGCAGGCAATATGTCTGCACCCAAAAAGCTACCTAACTCAATGGCCCCACAGAACCTCGAGCTCTGCCTCGGCCAACTTGTTGGCATTCACATTGAAGCCCACCTTGGCGGGAGATGAATTTTCATCTAACGGCAGGGAATCCACTTTCAGGGCATATACACGGAAGCGATAGCGATGGTCGCCGTGCCCTTTGGGTGGGCAGGCGCCACCATATCCAGGATTTCCATAGTCATTGCGCCCCTGAATAGCTTCGGGAATCAGGCCGTTCTTCAGGTCTCCAGCACCCTCTGGCAGACTGGTTACGTCAGCAGGGATATTAAAAATCACCCAGTGCCACCAGCCACTGCCTGTCGGTGCATCGGGATCATAAACCGTCACCGCAAAACTTTTAGTGCCTTCGGGGGCCCCCTCCCAGCTCAGTTGCGGAGAGACATTTTCCCCGCCACAGCCGGCATATACATGAGCTAATGGCATTTTTTTGCCGGGTTTCAAAGACGTAGAAGACAGTGTCAACTGCCCGGCCTGGGAGGCAACAGCCATCAAAGAAAATATTGTCGCTGCAAAGAAACTGGCAATTTTGCTGTACTTTATGCGGCGAAATCCTAGGTTCATATCCAACACTCTCATTGTTACTCTTCCACACTGGCCAACAGGCTTGAAACCTTGCCCAGATCCATGTTGCCACCGGTCAATACAACTGCGACATTCTTGTTGCGAAAACGCGCTCCGTGCTCGAGCACAGCTGCGAGCCCCACGGCAGCTGAGGGCTCAACCATTTGCTTGGTGCGAGTCCACAATAGTTGCATTGCCCGCACAATACCACTTTCAGAAACCGTCACAATATCTCTCACAGTGCGACGAATCACCCTGTAGTTTCGGTGCCCAAGCGTTGTACGCAAGCCATCGGCAATAGTATGGGGCTGCTGGGTAGTGATATGAACACCGCCACGCAAAGATCGCTGCGCATCATCCGCGCCAGCGGGCTCTGCGCCTATTACCAATACATCTGGAGCCAACGCCGCTATTGCCAGCCCAGTGCCTGCGAGCAGGCCACCGCCACCCACAGGGGCCACAATCACATCCGGAGTAAAACCCTGCTCCCGACATTGCTGAACAACCTCTAGAGCTACCGTGCCCTGCCCCGCAATAATCCTGCTGTCGTCATAGGGCGGCACTACATGGGCCCCTGTCTCTTGCACCACTTTTTGCAGAGCCTCTTCACGGTCTGCCAGGGTAGGACCGCAAGTAACAATTGTTGCGCCATAACTTTCCACAGCCATGCGCTTCATATCGGGCGCCGTCTCTGGCATTACAACAATACAGGGCAAACACCGCTCCGCAGCAGCCCATGCCAACGCCGCGCCATGATTGCCTGAGGAGTGGGTCGCCACCAACTCAGCTCCTTCAGGCAAGAGGGAAAGTGCATTTGCAGCTCCACGTGCTTTAAACGCACCCACTTTTTGCAAGTGCTCACATTTAAACCAAAGATTGGCGCCACCCAGCTCATTGAGAAGCTGGGAGCGAATCAAGGGAGTTCGATGGACAGTTCCGGAGACTGTTTGTGCCGCGCAAAAAACATCAGCACTGGTAGGCAGGTCATTGGGGTCCGAGGGCATAGCTCTGTTGGTCTTTTTAATTTACGACTGAATGTACCAACTCAAGCCACTAAAAAACCAGCAAAATTCCCTTTTCGCCCATATCTCGCTAAATATTTTTGGCCACTCTATCGCTGCAGTATTTTCAACCACTTAAATTTTCGATTGGTGTACGGCGCATAACGCAGGTCAACATCCAGAATATTTTTGCGTTTCATCACGGCTTTGTAGTGGCTAAAAGTTCTGAAACCATGCTCACCGTGGTAACAGCCCATACCGCTGGCTCCCACTCCTCCAAATGGCAGATCCTGGGCCAGCATAAACATCATGCAATCGTTCACGCAGGCATTACCGGAGCTGCAGCGGGAAAGCACCCGGTCAGCGATGGCATCACTCCGGGTAAAAATATACAGCGCTAACGGCTTTTCCCTCTCATTAACAAACGCTTCCACTTTTCCGAAGTCATCCAACTCAACTACCGGCAGCAAGGGACCAAAAATCTCTTCCTGCATTACCGGGGACTCCAGATTGACACAGCGCATCAGGGTTGGCGCCATGTAGCAACTATCCACATCGACATCCCCACCAAAAATTACCTCACCATCACCGAGGAGGTCCGCCAAACGCAATGTGTGCTGGGTATTGATTATCCGTCCATAATCGCTGCTTTGACGGGGGCTGTCCCCAAACATCTCCCTTACCGCCAGCTGGATAGCAGGGACAAGACGGTCCGCGGTGTGCTTGGTACACAGTACATAATCCGGTGCAATACAGGTTTGCCCCGCATTGGTAAATTTCCCCCAAGCTATACGCCGCGCGGCAATATCGATATCTGCATCATCGGCCACAATACAGGGGCTTTTGCCGCCAAGCTCCAGGGTAACCGGAGTTAAGTGCTTACTTGCTGCCCCCATAATAATCCTGGCTACCCGACCACCGCCGGTGTACATGATGTGATCCCAGCGCTGCTCCAAAAGGCTCGTGGTCTCTGCCACAGCTCCCTCAACACAGGCGAAGGCATCATTATCCAGGTATCTGGGCAACAACTCAGCGATCAAATGAGAAACCGCAGGGGATAATTCCGACGGTTTGACCACTGCACAGTTACCCGCCGCTATGGCAGGCACAAGAGGCGACAGCAATAGTTGAAGGGGATAATTCCAGGCGCCAATAATCAATATCACCCCAAGGGGTTCTGGCTGTATATAGCTTTTCGCAGGTTGGGTGAGAAGTGGCGAGGAAACCTTGCGCTGGCGTACCCACTTTTTGAGGTGCTTGAGGGTATGATCGATATCACTATAGAGAAACGAAATCTCAGTCAGGTAAGCTTCCTGGGGAGCCTTATGCAGGTCCTCATTCAAGGCCCCAATAAAGCGCGCCTCATTCTCCGAGAGCATTTTGCGCAGCTGAATTAATTGGCGACGCCTCCAGGCCAGCTCAAGGGTACTTCCACTGCGAAAATATGCCCTTAGTCCAGCGACTAACGCCGCGGAGTCCCTACCATTTGCAGCACTGAGATCTGACAGCATTTGCGGTTCCAGTAATGAAACATTCAAACCCTACTTCCTCCACTGAGTATAAGCATCCCGCTACCCGGTAATCTCCGGAGTGCGATAGCGGGCGCAATCATCTGGGAGGATGGTTAAAAGTCAAGCAATTACTGGGAAATTTTTCCAAATTGTAATTCAGTTAAAAAATAATTTACTCATTTCAGCTCTGAATAACTTCAAAAAATCAGGCGAACAAAACCGTCAGGGCCAACACGGTAACCCACAACAGTAGGGTTCTGGAAAGCAAGGACTGCAGTCCCTCTATTTCCGCGCCACTTTGACGCTGGACTTGTGAAAGATCTGCACTGGCACTGCATTCACTGGCGTCAATTCCTCCTAACGCCCCTTCCAGGTAGGCTTCGAGCACCTGTGCCGTATCTCTCTCACGACACATCAGACACTGACGCCAGGCTCGGTAGCAACCGGCAAAATTACCCACAATCGCAAAGCTGAGCCCCATGATCCTTACCGGCAACCACTCCAGTAACCAAAGCCAGCGGGCTGCAGTTGCCTGCCACTGTGTCCCGCGAGCGCGCTCTGCATAGAGAGCACTCAAACGAAATAGCAGCGCACCCGGTATCCCGAGCAAAATAAACCAGAAAAGAACGGCAAAGAGGCGCTCGAAGGCACTGTAAGCGGCACCGCGGAAGACCTGTTCATGCAGGCACTTGCCATCTGCCGGAGTCTCGTGGATATCCTGTAGAAAAGGGGCCGCAGCTTCCTCAGCCCCCTTTAAGTCGCCCCGATACCAGCTGCGCAGGTAAACGCTTACAATCTCGTTAAAATTGCCTCGTCCCAGGCAATAAAGTAACAGTGGCACCCCAAGTAAAAGCGCTCCCAAGCCTCCAAAGTTGGATTCTGCAATTACCATCACCACCGCAATCAGCAGCACCGGTGGCAGAATACTGGCCCCCAGCAACAAGCCGCCATTCGATTGCAGTTGCGGCACTTTAGAGAGTCGCTCACACCATTTATCAAACCAGCCATCGCGGTGCAAAGGCGCACCAGACCCCCAGATTTGCACCAGAGCCAAAGTGAATAAAACGATTAGCAGAGTCATAGTGATACCGCGTCAGCCCATAGTTGAATCATGATGCGCCACCCTGGGTCTGCTAAACAAGTAGGCGAACCTCACACAATGGCAGTTCAATTTTAAAGGCGATGTGGATTGATACACCAGCACCGCGAAGTGGAAGTTTCACTCAACGAGCTTATTGAGCTCATTCAAGTAGCGCTCCCAGTCAAAGCCGGGGCCCGGGTCCAGCTTGCGTCCAGGCGCTATATCAGAGTGACTGGCTATCCTGTCCACGCCGATGGCTGGATAAGCCAGCATAATGGCCGCACTCACCTCTGCCAGGGCATGGTATTGGGCATCGGTATAAATATCCGTATCCAAGCCTTCAAGCTCGATCCCGATAGAAAAGTCATTACAGTTGGTGCGCCCTTTGAATTCCGACTTACCCGCATGCCAGGCGCGCCGGTCAAGGGGCACATACTGGGTGACGATACCATCCCGATCAATAAGGATATGTGCAGAAACCTGCAGAGCCGCAATCTCGGCAAAATAGGGATGGGCATCAATATCCAGCTGCCCAAGGAAAAACGCATCGATATAAGGCCCGCCATACTGCCCGGGTGGCAGGCTGATGCTGTGAACGACCAAAAGGTCCACGGGGCAGTCGTCGGGCCGGCTGTTGCAGTGAGGACTGGGCACCCGGCGCGCACCGGATAGCCAGCCAGATTCCACTTGGTATTTCAATCTGCGATCTCCGTTCCAGCAAACTACCACCCCAAATGAACTCAGGGCCTTGGCAGTTACCATTCTATGGAAGCGTTGATCGATATGCCAATCGGTTTAGAGACGTATCGCGACAGAAGTGGGCCCCCGGCAATAGTTGCCGGGACAGGGGAGCTAAAACAGGCAGATCAGCGCTGTTCGCTGCGTTTTTTGCGCACATTGCCAATAACCGACTGCAGCGCACGCTCAAATAACATACCGTCATCAAGGGGCAACAGCTGCGCTGAGCGCAGCACATGAGCCAGCTCCAATCGGCCGAACTCCGCTACCTTGGCACCGTTGCGGTTCACAAAAATAAACTGGTCAATATCGCGGATAACCGCTGCCAAACGGCAGCGGAACTGCTCCTCATCAGAGCGCTTCAACTCAAACCAACTCCCCTGGGCGAGGCGGAAGGTCATCTGCCAGTGGGGGTCCGCCTCATCGAGAGGAGCAAGGCCCTCCTGCTCCGCAGAAGATGCCGCTAACTCCGCCTGGGCAACCGCCTGCTCAAGCTCTTCCATTTGCGGCACCGCCACTTCCTGCAACAGAGCGGTCTCTTCGGTTACCGGTTCGTCTTTATCATCAGCGGCCGGTTGCGGCTCGCCAGCTTCGGGAGCTATGGCCTCTACCGGCAGAGTTTCACTGGATTGAACCTCGGCCACTTCCGCCAAATGATCCACCGAAGTAGCCGCCTTAACCTCGCGGGCCACCTGCTCTTTAACCTGAAGTTCGCGTTCCTCGGTGAGGCGCTGCGCGAGGGCAAAACGCTCGCGATAAACTTCCTTCAAACCGGCAAACATGGCGCGCGCCTCAAAGGCGTTGTAGGAGAGAGCTTCAATACCCTCGCGCAAACGCTCCTGCAAAACCGGCAACAAGCTCAGGAGCTGCTTACGGGAATCCGGCATTAGTGCCTGCACACTCCACACCAGGTCGCGGGCTGTGCGCACATCGCGACTCCAGGCCTCGCTTTCAGTGCCCTCTTTCACACAAGTGAGGAATAAAACATTGTTCCAAACCTTTTGCAGCCAATCCTGTACCACAGGCGGCAGGTCTCTCTCGGCTACCAGGGCATCCATTACCGCTGCTACACGAGCGCGCGCGGCTTGGGTTTTTGCCCGGCCATCCGCCTCATCTATAACCCTGCGCTCCAGCATTTCCGCGCGCTTGCGTTCGCGAATAATAAACTCGCGCAAAGACTCCAGAAGCGTGGCAAAAATATTGATGTCCTGATCGAACTCGCTGAGAACCCGCTCTACGATCAGCGAGACTTCACTGTATAGAGGGTCGGACTCGAAATTGTCTGGAGCTTGCCAACCAGTGGCAGCATCGGCAAGCTCATTTAACAGTTTGCGTGCGGGATGGCCACCTTTACTAAAAAACGACTTATCGGCAATCGCAACCTTGAGCAGTGGCAGCTGCAAACGGCCGAGCTGGGATTTAATCGGTGTGGCGAGACTGCGATCTTCCAAAATAAAGGAAAACAGCATTTCCACCAGTTTGATTACATCGCTATCCACTTTTGCCAGCGAAGCTGCCTGATTGGAGTCAACCAGGCGCTGCTGCAGCAGATCGCCAACATTCAACAATTGGGCTGCACCGGCATCCTGGTAATGAGCCCCACTTTGCAAAGCTCCCAGATGTGTGAGCAGATCCCCAGCGGGCATGGGTGTCATACCCGCCGTAGCGGGTACGAGCCCTGGGGCAAAGTGACCACTGACAGGTACTCCCTGTGCGGCCTGGGCAGCACCATCCCCAGCGCTGCCAACTCCAGCGGCCTGAGCTGCACCCGGATTGCCGGGACCACGCCCTGCCGGATAAGCCGAGCGCTGTCGCGCTGCGCGCTGCTGCTCCCGCAGTGAGGGCAACACGCCCTGCTCTACAAGTAGCTGATTACAGAATTCGTAAAAACCCCGCAGCTGCTGCATAACTGTTTGCTCAAATTTCTTGAGCAACGTAAGGCGCGCGCGGATATAGAGATCCAGCTCCTGAATTGCATCTACAAATGCATCGCAGATCACATCGGGGCCGAGAGGGTTGTTCTTGTCATACACCTTAACGGCGTAGAGGGTATCCAGGCGCAGGCATAATTCGGTCAGCGGCTCGGCAAAATCTCGCTTGGCATTGGCCACCATGGTATCCGCGGCCACCAGCTGCTCCAGGTCATCATTGTGAACCAATGACAGATTGTCCTGGGCAAAAGCGGGTTCCGACGGCTCCTCCTGACGGATCTGGAAAGCGCGCTGCACGTTTTTGACGAAGCGCTCAGCGACATTGCGGCGCTCTACTCTCAGCAGGCGCAATGCCTGGAACAGACCATCCTGCTCTTCCTGGCCGTGAGCACGCTCCGCCATCGCAAACAGTGAATCATCCACCGCCCCAAACAGCGCTTTGACACGCTCAAACAACTGGGTGCTGGCTTTTTCCTTTAACAGCACAACCGCCGAGGGCAGGACTGCGGGCTTACCCATAGAAGTACCATGTCGACCCGCACTTTTCTCTGAAAGGGAAACTACCTTGCTGGATTCACTCATTTCCAAGAAGTCCTTCGCATGCCATCCGGCGTTTTGCGCACTTGCTGGCTGAAATCTTGTCGGCCGGATAGGCCGTCTAAATCACCAGTCCCATTTGTTCACCTCGCTGCTCACTTCAATAGGCGGCCTCAAGGCTTAAAAACATGCGGGGATAGGTCTGGTAAAATTCTCTCGAGATAATGCACCCGAAAATCCAACAACCACTTGATTTTGCTCAGGTTTTAAACGCATTAATGCAGTCAATTTGACTAGCGAATTTGGCGACGGCTCCCGCAGTGAGCTTTTCTCTCACCCCGTCGATTCTACTCGCGTTCCCCTCCCTGTTTACACACTTTAGCGACATATTTGAGACGCTTGTCACAGCGAAATGTAGGGCCAGCTGCTACCCGAGGATTTAACCCAGTAAAAATCGAGTAAATGCCCCAGGCAACCCAAATCCAGTCTGTTTTGGTAAACTGCCCGCGCTTTTTTATCGAGGTCCTCCAATGCACCCACAAGACTCCGCGATCCCAAACATCATGACCGACCTGAAAAGGGCCGTGCACACCGCGCTCGATGAAGATGTCGGTAGTGGAGACATCACCGCCCAGCTGATCCCAGCGGAGCGCAGTGCCCGTGCGCGAGTAATCACCCGGGAAGATTGCACCCTGAGCGGACGCGCCTGGGTAGAAGAGGTTTTTCGCCAGCTCGATCAAGACCTGCAACTGACCTGGCACTTTGAAGATGGAGACAGGGTTGCTGCAGATTCAGTGCTGTTTGAATTGGAGGGTAATGCCCGCGCAATCCTGACTGGTGAGCGCGCCGCCCTTAACTTTCTACAGACACTATCCGGCACGGCAACTACTGCAGCGGAATTCGCAAACCGTGCTGCAGGGACTGAAGTTAAGATTCTCGATACCCGCAAGACCATTCCAGGCCTGCGCAGTGCCCAGAAATATGCCGTGCTGTGTGGCGGCTGCCACAATCATCGCATCGGCCTCTACGACGCATTTTTAATTAAGGAAAACCATATCGCAGCCGCCGGCGGTATTAATGCAGCTGTCTCCCAGGCCAGGGCTATCAAACCCGGCGCACTGGTCGAGGTGGAGGTAGAGACCATTGAAGAGTTACAGCAGGCACTGGATAGCGGTGCCGATGTAATCATGCTCGATGAGTTCAATGACAAAGACACTCGCTCCGCCCTATCCCTGGCCAAAGGTAAAGCCAAAATAGAGATTTCCGGCAGTGTAGACCGGGATCGGATTCAGAAGCTGGCAGCTCTGGATGTCGACTACATCTCCTCCGGCAGCCTGACCAAGCACCTGCGCGCGATCGACCTCTCCCTGAGAATTGATTTTTAGTTTTTATCCGGTGTCGGCTAATGGCGCCGCGTCAAAACGGCGCCAGCTCAAAACTCAGTGATTATGGTGGTGGTGCTCCTGCTCTTCTGCCTGCGGAGCTTCCATCGCCCCCATTTCCCCATGATTGCCGTGGTCACTGTGGCCCCCATGGCCAAGAGCTCCCCAAATAGTCCAGATACCAAACAATAAAATAGCCGCTGCAAAACCCAGACGCACTCCCGGTTTTTGCACAATATTGCGCACTTGCACAGCCGCAGCACCGGTGGCCAGCATGGCCGGTAAGGTTCCGAGACCAAAAGCAAACATCGCCAAGGCCGATCGCTCAGCACTGCCCTGAGCCAGTGCAAAGGTCAGCGCACTGTAAACCAGGCCGCAGGGCAACCAGCCCCACAGGGAACCGAGGGCAACCGCCTGCCCCGCAGAGCGAACTGGCAACAATTTCGCAGAGAGAGGCTGCACATAGCGCCATAAATAGCTGCCACCCTTCTCCAGCCATACCAGCCCACGCCAGATACCGGCCACATAGAGCGCCATAACGATCAGCATAATGCCCGCAGCGAAGCGCAGCGGCGTCAGGGCAGGAATAATCGCAGCACCCAAAGCGCCAGCGAGCGCCCCCATTAACGTATAACTACCGAGACGTCCCAATTGGTATGAGCCGAGCTGTACCCAAGCTGTTTGCTTGCCGGGCACCGCCATTCCGAGCGCACCCGAGATACCCCCACACATACCAATACAGTGGCTGCTGCCCAGAAACCCGATGGCGAGCGCAGCCGCCAAAAACCCCCAATCTCCCACTGGTTACTTCTCCTTGTCCGAATCCGCTGCGGGCTGATTCTGCACGTCATCCTCAAACAGTATTCTCCGGCCCTCAGTCTCGAGGTCATCGTACTGGCCGTTATTTACCGCCCAGAAAAAGAGCTTTACAGCGAAGGCAACCAAGGCCACTGCAATAGGGATCAGGAAATAGAGACTGTCCACAATTCACTCCTCTCTTTAATTTGCATGGTGTGCCTGCATACCAGGCACCGAGCTGTCCGCACTTTCCGTCGACGCATTGGCACGGGACAGGCGCAAGGCGTTAAGAACCACCACCAGCGAACTGGCCGACATACCAATGGCCGCAGCCCAGGGCGGTACCAGGCCGCAAACCGCCAACGGTAGTGCAATGGCGTTGTAACCCAGGGCCCAGGCCAGATTTTGCCGAACTATCTGGCGGCATTTGCGCGCCAGGGAAATTGCCTGGGGAAGCACCTGCAGGTCACCATTCAGCAAGATGGCATCGGCACGGGATTGAGCCAAGTCCGCAGCGGACATCATCGCCACCGAGGCATCCGCTCCCGACAGTACCGGGACATCATTGAGCCCATCGCCAACCATCAGGACCTTCTCTTCACCGGCCTGTAACTGCTGCATATGGGAGAGCTTGTCTTCCGGTGAAGCACCGGCACGGAAGTGGGCAATGGAAGCCTGCGAGGCCAGGCGCTGAACCTCGTTGGACTGATCACCACTCAGTAACTCTACCGACAAGCCCAGTTTTTCGAGCTGATGTACCGCATCCCGAGCTGTCTCACGCAGTTTATCCCCCAAGGCGATCCAGGCGATAGGGCCGTCTCCATCAGCAAGCAGCAACCACTGCCCCTCACCCTGCGGCTGCGCCAGTATTTCAGGTGCAGCGAAATCGGCACGGCCCAGGCGATAATCAACCCCTTCGATCTGCCCCTCCAGGCCGCGACCGGTATGCACCTTCAGCTTGCTCGCTGTAAGGTTGCCGCGCCAAGCGCGAAATGCACGGGCCAAGGGGTGGTGGGTCTGTGATTCCAGGGCTGCAGCTACATCCTTAACCCGCTGTTCGGCCCAGCCATCGCGCATCAATTGAATTTCCAGGATGCGCGGCTCACCGCGAGTTAGGGTGCCGGTTTTATCGAACACAACGCGACTGATACGCGGCAGTGTTTCCAGAAGGCTGCCACCGGCCACCAGGAGCCCCAGTTCCTGCAATCGCAAAGTCGCTGAGGCCAGCGCCGCCGGTGTCGCCAGGGACAAAGCACAGGGGCATGTCACCACCAATACAGACAGAGCTACCCAGAAAGCCCTGCTCGGGTCCAGCTGCCACCAAACCGCGAAGGCCCCCACAGCCGCCAGCAATACAACCCCGACAAAAACACCGGCGACCCGGTCTGCCAGGGCCACCTGGGCCGGCTTATCCAGTTGGGCGCGCTCCACCAGACGCTCGATGGCAGACAGCCTTGTAGACTGGCCGGCTGCGGTCACACACACAGTCAGGCTGGAGTCACCGTTGACACTGCCTGCATACACAGGACTGCCCACGAGCTTTTGCTGCAGGGCGGATTCGCCACTGAGCAGCGATTCATCCACGCCACTCTCCCCTTCCAGCACTTCGCCGTCAGCGGGAATCGTGTCGCCGGGCCGCAACAAAATCCGGTCGCCAGCCACCAAAGCGGCCACCGGTACATGAACCACTTCATCGCCTTGATACCTGGCTGCAGTCATCGGCAGCAGCTGGGCCAGGCCGCCACTGGCGAGCCCAGCACGATGACGCGCACGCATCTCAACCGTGCGCCCAAGCAGCAAGAAGAAGGTGAACATGGAGATGGATTCGAAGTACACCTCGCCGGTGCCAAATACCGTGGCGTAGAAACTGGCACCGTAGGCCAGGCCAATAGCGATGGAGACAGGTACATCCATACTCAGGTGACGGGCGCGCAGGCTGCGCAGTGCTGCGCTAAAGAAGGGGCGCGCCGCATAGAACACCACTGGTGTCGCTACCAATAGCGACACCCAACGGAAATAGCGCTCAAACTCACCGACACCATCGCTACCAGCGCCAAAGTACAGGGCGATAGCGAACATCATCACCTGCATGGTACCCAGGCCCGCAACCCCAAGGCGGCGCAGGGCTGCCCGATGTTCGGCCTGGATTACATTTTCCCGGTTGGCAGCGGTGGCCGGAGCCGGGCGATAGCCAATGCGCTCCAACGCCTCAAAAAGCTGGCTCGGTTTAATCTGCTCAGGATCAAACACAATCTGGGCACGCTGGGTACTGGCATTGACTGAGACCTTTCCAACCCCCGCCAAATGTCCCAGGTGCTTTTCAATCAACCACACACAGGCGGCACAGGTAATACCACCGATCAGCAGCGCCGCCATCTTGCTGCCGCCATCCCAGTCGTGAACAAACTGCTGCTGTACTTCGGGGAGATCGTAGGCGGTCCAGCGGTCCCGCGGCTGGGCCTGTTCCGGGCGGTCACTTTGCTTTTCCCGGTAGCGATAGAAGCCATCCAGGCCACCGGAAACAATGGCCGTCGCCACGGCCTCACAGCCGGGGCAACACATATCACGTGCAGCCCCCTCAATAACAACCGAATGGTTGCTACCGGCAGGGACCGGAAGTCCGCAGTGATAACAGGGGGATGTCATCGACTGGCAGCGTTCAGGGGCGCCGCCTCACCCAGATCGAAATTAATCTCTCCCTTAAGACGCCACTCTGCGTTTTTGTGGAGCTCAGGATCGAGTTCAGGCATCAGGCGCAGATACCAGCGATTGTTCAAATCCACGGGCACAGAGCCTGAATAGCGCCCAACGGAGAGCTGGGATAACACAATATGCTGATCCAGATCTTCCTCTAGCGGGTGGCTGAGGGTAAGCAACAGCTTCTCGGGATACTCGGTATTACCGTTCAGTTCGACAACCACCCCGCGATCGCCCCGCTGGAACTGGACCATCGCCGCCAATCCCAGGGCTTTGGCCCGCTGGTCCTGCTCAGCAGAAAAATGGTACATACGGCTGTCTTTGTGATAAGTGTCCCTGACCTCATCGTCAGCGTGGCGCACAGCTATAGAAACCGTGATAGAGGACACTACCAGCACTGTAATCAGCGGTGCCAGGACCATCCAGGCCCAGAATTCCCGATACCAGGGTTTCGAGGTTGGTTCATTCATCGCGTTACCAAAAATTACCGTTTTATGCAGAAAAGTCGAGCCCACCTGGGCGGGCCCGTACTTTGCAACGGGAACGGCGTCCCGTCTACTGCTTGGGACCAATAAATACCGTTCGGTGCTTGTCGACCAGCTCAGGGTTATCGACAGCCTCCACTACGATATCGATATCGTGCTTGCTCTCTTTCAACTGTGTCTTGGGCACACTCACCCGGATCGGTACCGGGAAAATCTCCCCCGCCTCCAGGTAGATCGTACGCGGCTTGCGAACCGAATAATCGTAATTCGGGTTGCCCTCCACACGGATAGTGAACTCATGTGCCGCTTGATCCATATTGCTGATCTTCACGGTATACACATTCTGCACCAGTCCCTGGGATACTCGGTACATTCGCGCACCGCGATCGCGGGTAATTTCAGTCTCAATCGGGTTACGTGTAGCCACCTGATGGGAGAACAAGCCAACCATTGCCAACAGGACAATGGCATAACCAAACAGGCGCGGACGCAGGTAATTGGTCTTTCCGGTCTCCAACTCGTCTTCTGAGGTAAAACGAATCAGGCCGCGGTCATAACCCATTTTGTCCATGACGCTGTTACAGGCGTCAACACATAGACCACAGTTAATGCATTCATACTGCATGCCATCGCGAATATCGATATCCACAGGACATACCTGCACACACCAGTAGCAATCGATACAGTCACCCATACCCTCGGCCTTGTAGTCCACGTTCTTCTTGCGTGGACCACGGGTCTCGCCGCGCTGTGCATCGTAATAGACCGCAAGAGTGTCCTGGTCGTACATCACCGACTGAAAGCGCGCATAGGGGCACATGTACTTGCACACCTGCTCACGCAGGAAGCCCGCATTCATGTAGGTGGCAAAAGTAAAGAAGGCGACCCAAAAGACCCCCTGCGGATGGGCATCAAAGGTCGCGAGGTCTACCACCAGGTCGCGGATACCATAGAAGTAACCAACGAAAGCCAGAGCTGTGGCGAGAGAAATCAGCAGCCAGATAGCGTGGGTGCCACCTTTACGCAGGATTTTCTCCGCGTTCCAGGGGGCCTTATCGAGCTTCATCCGCTTGTTGCGATCGCCCTCACAAACTCGCTCGGCCCACATAAACATCATGGTCCAGACAGTCTGTGGACAGGTAAAACCGCACCAGACCCGCCCCATCCAGGTGGTAACGGCAAACAGGGCAAAGGCAGCAATAATCAGCAACCAGGCTAGCAGGAAGCCATCCTGTGGGCCGAAGGTGGTACCGAGGATATGAAACTGGCGGGTGGGAAGATCGAAGAAGACAGACTGGCGCCCGTCGATATTAATCCAGGGGATAAAGAAGAAAGCCAACAGTAACGGTAGGCCGGTATATTTGCGAATCCGGGTGTAAATACCACGGATATGGCGAATATAAATTTTGTCATCCGATTCGTAGAGCATGCGGTAGCGAACTTCACCGTTACCTTCCTGCTCTTCGCGGGTGGGAATCAAGTCACTCACAAAAACCTCACTCTCGCACGGGCATTATCTGCACGCGGGCACAGTCAGCCACTTATGTATGAGGCTTTTATCTCCGTCCCTGCAGCACCCGGAGTTCCTTCCAAAAAAATAAGGCCCAGCATAGCCGGGCCTTATTCGATTACTGCTGTTCCTCGTCCTGTTTGGACAAGTTGTAGACATAGGCCGCTACTAAGCGGATCTTGTCTTCGCGCAGCTTATCTTTCTGCGCGGGCATCATATTGCTACGGCCGCTGCGGATCGTGTGCTGGATTTGCGCACGATCGCTGCCATACAGCCACAGGTCATCGGTCAGGTTTGGCGCACCGAGGAGCTGGTTACCCTTGGCGTCCATACCGTGACAGGCCATACACACGGTATTGAAGACCTTCTGTCCTTCCGCAGCCATAGCCTTGTCATGCTCGAGGCCATTCAGGGAGAGAACATACTCAGTGGCGTTCTTAACACCTTCTTCTCCAATCACCGGCCCTTGCGGAGGCATCATGCCCTGACGGCCGTTGTACAGGGTTTCCAGGATTTTCTCCGGGGTACCGCCGTAAAGCCAGGCGTTGTCGGTCAGGTTAGGGAAGCCGAAGTTACCGCCGGCATCCGCACCGTGACATACAGCACAGTTGTTGGCGAAGATACGGGAACCCATTTTCAGTGCCTGCGGGCTCTGGGCGATTTCCTCAATGGGCATATCGAGATAAATGCCAAACTGCTCGTCGAACTTCTCCTGGGCCTTAGCCTGGGAAGCTTCCAGCGCGCCGACAGATGACCAACCACCAAGGCCTTTGAAGTTACCCATTCCTGGGTAGATCACCAGGTATACCGCTGAAAACACCAGCGTGGCGATAAACAGCATGAACCACCACTTGGGCAGAGGGTTGTCGTACTCCTCAATGCCGTCGTACACGTGGCCTGTGGTTTTGTTTTCCGGTTCTGCCTGGTCGTCAACTGCCACTTTTCGGTTGGCGAACAACACCCAGGTAATCAACGCCAGATTGGCGAGGGTGAGTACAATTACCCACACACTCCAGAATGTACTCATTACTTGTCCTGCCCCTGTTTTCGTTCAGTCCCGGACTCTTGCCCGGATTTGGATTCATCCTTCTGAGCGGCCGACTCATCCTTATCGGCCTGTTGCTCTTCATCGGCAAATGGCAAATTGGCATCTTCCTCGAAGCGCTTCTTGCGCTTCGGAGAGAAGGCCCACCAGCAGATAGCCAGAAAGGCGATTGATCCCAAAACCAGTCCGATTTCCCGCAATGTTTCGATAGTCACGAGTTTCCTTCCTCGCTATTAGCGTTTTTGGGTAACCAGGGTACCCAGCTGTTGCAAGTAAGCGACCAGAGCATCGATTTCCTTAACCTTGCCGCCTTCGAAAGGCTTGGAGGCGTTGGCGATGTCCTCATCGGTGTAGGGCACACCGACGAGACGCAGTGCTTCCATCTTGCGCGCGGTGTAATTGCCAGTAACTACATTGTCGAACAACCAAGGGTAGGCCGGCATGATGGACTCGGGTACAACGCTGCGCGGGTTGTACAAGTGAGCGCGCTGCCACTCATCGGAGTAACGGCCGCCTACACGAGCCAGGTCGGGACCGGTACGCTTGGAGCCCCACAGGAAGGGGTGCTCGTACACGGATTCCTCGGCCATAGAGTAGTGTCCATAGCGCTCCACCTCAGCGCGCAGCGGGCGCACCATCTGGGTGTGACACACGTGACAGCCTTCGCGGATATAGATATCGCGGCCTTCCAGCTCCAATGCCGTCAGCGGCTTCTGGCCCGGCAGGGGCGTGTAGTTCGCCTTGGTAAAGAACTGCGGAACGATCTCCACCAGAGCGCCGAAGCTAATGGCGATAATGATGAAAAAGATCATCCAGCCAATATTTTTTTCTACGATGTCATGATTCTTCACGGTCTGCTCTCCTATGCCGCCGGTACAGCTCGAACGGTGTTATCGGCTTCGGCATCGTTTACCTTCTCGGTGATCGTACGGTAAACGTTGTAAGCCATCAGCAGCATGCCCAGCAGGAACATGGCTCCGCCCAACCAGCGCACTACATAACCTGGGTGGCTCGCAACCACACTTTCCACAAAGCTATAGGTCAGGGTGCCGTCAGCGTTGAATGCACGCCACATCAGGCCCTGGGTAATACCGTTCACCCACATAGCAGCGATGTACAGTACCGTGCCTACAGTAGCCAGCCAGAAGTGCGCGTTAATCAGCTTGGTGCTGTACATTTCGCGACGCTTCCAGAGCACTGGAACCAGGTGATAGAGAGCACCGATAGAAATCATGGCAACCCAGCCCAATGCACCGGAGTGTACGTGGCCAACAGTCCAGTCGGTGTTGTGGGACAGGGCGTTTACAGTCTTGATGGACATCATCGGGCCTTCGAAGGTGGACATACCGTAGAAGGACAGGGATACCACCAGGAAGCGCAGGGTCGGGTCGGTGCGCAGTTTGTGCCAAGCACCGGACAGGGTCATGATGCCGTTGATCATACCACCCCAGGATGGAGCCAGCAGGATCAGGGACATTACCATCGCCAGGCTCTGGGCCCAGTCAGGCAGCGCTGAGTAGTGCAGGTGGTGGCCACCAGCCCATACGTACAGGGAAATCAGGGCCCAGAAATGCACGATAGAAAGCTGGTAGGAATAAACCGGACGGCCCGCCTGCTTAGGTACGAAGTAGTACATGATCCCCAGGAAGGCAGCAGTCAGGAAGAACCCTACTGCGTTATGGCCATACCACCACTGGATCATTGCGTCCTTGGTGCCTGAGTAGATAGAGTAAGACTTGAAAGGAGCAACCGGGATCTCCAAATTATTAATAATATGGAGTACAGCAATAGTGACGATATAAGCACCGAAGAACCAGTTCGCCACGTAGATGTGGGAGGTTCTGCGCTTCATGATGGTACCGAAGAACACCAGCGCGTAGGCCACCCAAACCAGGGCGATCAGGATATCAATCGGCCACTCGAGTTCGGCGTATTCTTTAGTGGAAGTGAAGCCCATCGGCAGGGTGATAGCCGCTGCCACGATAACGGCCTGCCATCCCCAGAAAGTAAAGGGAATCAGCCAGCCGCCCCACAGGCGAACCTGACAGGTGCGCTGCACTACATAGTAAGAGGTGGCAAACAGAACACTACCACCAAAGGCGAAAATTACCGCATTGGTGTGTAATGGCCTCAAGCGCCCAAAGTGCGAGAAGGGCTGCCAGAAATCATTGAGTTCTGGCCAGGCCAGCTGGGCCGCGATCAATACGCCCATGCCCATACCAAAAATGCCCCAGACCACGGACATGATGGTGAACTGGCGCACGATATTGTAGTCATAGTCCGGCACAGGGCCGGTCTTTGCCACCGTTGTCGTCATGTTTAAACTTCCGTTGCTTTTTTAAAATCGGTTCCACTGAGCGGGACTGGCCCACCGCATGGTCTGCGGCAGCTATGCGCAAACACAGCTGTCACTTTATTGGCCAGATAAGGATTTAAGCGCACCCCGCACTAGCCAAGGATGATCTAAATCAACTAAATCAATTTTCTTCCCTTACCGGCGGCGATCCGCAGACGCAGGGCGTTGAGCTTAATAAAGCCCTCTGCATCTTTCTGGTCGTAGGCCCCGGCATCGTCTTCGAAGGTAGCGATACGCTCGTCGAAGAGGCTGTCCGCAGAACGGCGGCCCACTGCGCTCACACTACCCTTATAGAGTTTCAGGCGTACTTCACCGTTAACCACCAGCTGGGATTCATCGATCGCAGCCTGCAGCATGCTGCGCTCCGGTGACCACCAGTAGCCGTTATAAATCAGTTCAGCGTAGCGCGGCATCAGGGAATCTTTCATATGAGCCACTTCGCGATCCAGCGTGATGGACTCAATGGCGCGGTGCGCCTTCATCAAAATGGTGCCGCCAGGTGTTTCGTAGCAGCCGCGGGACTTCATTCCCACGTAGCGGTTTTCCACAATATCCAAGCGACCAATGCCGTTGGCTCCGCCCAACTTATTCAGTTTCTCAAGCAAAGTAGCAGGGCTTAAGCGCTCACCGTCGATAGAAACGGGATCCCCCTTCTCAAAGCCCAAAGTAATATAGGTCGGCTCTTCTGGTGCAGCTTCGGGGCTGACACTCCAACGCCACATATCTTCCTCGGCTTCCGCCCATGGGTCCTCAAGGTTGCCGCCCTCGTAAGAGATATGCAGCAGGTTGGCATCCATTGAGTAAGGGGATTTCTTTTTGCTGGAGGAGAAATCCACCGGAATTTTATGCTGTTCGCAATACTGCATCAGCTTTTCGCGGGAATTTAGGTCCCACTCGCGCCAGGGAGCAATTACCTGGATACCTGGCTTCAACGCATAGGCACCCAGTTCGAAACGCACCTGGTCGTTGCCCTTGCCAGTGGCGCCATGGGAGATAGCATCGGCACCGGTCTCGTTGGCAATCTCGATCAGGCGCTTGGCGATCAGCGGGCGCGCGATGGAGGTGCCCAGCAAATACTCACCTTCGTAAATCGCGTTGGCACGGAACATCGGGAAGACGAAATCGCGCACGTACTCTTCGCGCAGGTCGTCGATATAAATTTCTTTTACACCCAGGGCCTCAGCCTTGGCTCGGGCGGGTTCCACTTCCTCGCCCTGGCCGATATCAGCGGTAAAAGTTACCACCTCACAACCGTAAGTTTCCTGCAGCCAGCGCACAATTACCGACGTATCCAGTCCGCCGGAATATGCCAGTACTACCTTCTCGATTTTGCTCATTGCTATCCTCTGCTGCCGGGAACACGCCGTCACAACATTAGGCACGGCGATATGGATCGCCTCTGCGCGAATTAATGTCGGTCTGGGGGAGTTATTCTTGGAGGTATACCCAGGGTCGGTATTATGGGCACAATAATACCCACACTGTTTATCGGGGCGCGATTGTAGCGCCTCAGCTCGCAATCGACTAGCGCCAAGACACTTGTAGACACAATTGATTAATTTTTAACCCTTTTGTGCATCGCAATTTCACCCCGCATCGGGTAGCATGCGCGCCGCACAACGACTCACTACAGCGTCCAAGACCACGGAGTACCATGACGGAGCAAATCACTCTTCGCGCCCCTGACGACTGGCATATTCACCTGCGCGATGGCGCCGCTTTAGAACGCACAGTAGGCGATGCCGCCCAACAATTTCACCGCGCAATAGTGATGCCCAACCTGGTACCACCAGTTACCAACGCCGATATGGCCCTGGCCTATCGCGAGCGTATCCGCGCGCATATTCCGGCCGGCCGCGCTTTTGAGCCGCTGATGGTTATTTACCTGACCGATAAGACCGATGCCGAAGTAATCCGCCAGGCGCACGCTGCCGGTGTGATCGCAGCAAAACTATACCCTGCCGGAGCAACCACGAATTCCGATTCCGGGGTAACCGACATCGCCAATATTTACCCCGCCCTGGAGGAAATGCAGTCCTGCGGCATGAAGCTGCTGCTGCACGGGGAGGTAACCACCAACGATATCGATATTTTCGATCGCGAGCAGGTATTTATTGAGAAAACCCTGTCGCGCCTGGTGGAAGATTTTCCCACGTTGAAAGTGGTTTTTGAGCACATTACCACTGCGAATGCCGCTGAGTTTGTACAGAATGCCCGCGATGGTGTGGCCGCGACCATTACCGCCCACCACCTGCTGTACAACCGCAACCATATGCTGGTTGGTGGTATTCGCCCGCACTACTACTGCCTGCCAATCCTCAAGCGCGGCGATCACCAGTCAGCTCTGATCGAAGCGGCCACCAGCGGCAGCCCGAAATTTTTCCTCGGCACCGACTCGGCCCCCCACGCTCACCATAAAAAAGAACACGAATGCGGCTGCGCCGGTTGTTACACTGCCTACTCCGCCATAGAGCTGTACGCCGAAGCTTTTGAGCGCGCCGGCAAGCTGGATAAGCTGGAAGGTTTCGCGAGTAATTTCGGGCCCGACTTTTACGGTCTGCCACGCAACCAGGACACCATCACCCTGGTCAAACAACCGTGGACCCTGCCGGAAAGCCTGGATATGGGCGGTGAGAACCTGATACCCCTGAATGCCGGTGAAACCCTGAACTGGAAACTCGTATAATTCCGGTTTGAACTGTTGCGGGCCAATAGCAAGCCCGCTCATGCCCGGGTCCAAGCAACCCCGGCACAATTGAGATTTACAAGGACCCAAAGTGACCCCCGCGGAAGAACCAACAGGACCCAAGAGCCCCCTCGCCCAGCGATTTCGCGGCTTCCTGCCGGTTGTTATCGACCTGGAAACCGGCGGCTTTAACGCGCGTACCGATGCCCTGCTGGAGATTTCGGCGGTTATTCTGGATATGGATGCGGAGGGCAACCTCGTCCCCCATGAGACCCACAGTTTCCACCTGGAACCATTTGAGGGCGCCAACGTAGAGCAGTCGGCCCTGGATTTTATCGGTATCGACCTGGAGTCCCCCGATCGCGATGCCTGGCCTGAAGAAATTGCTCTGCCAGAGCTGTTCCGCAAAATCCGCAGTGCGGTGAAAAAACACAGTTGTACCCGCGCCATCGTGGTTGCTCACAATGCCCATTTCGATCTGGGATTTGTTAACGCCGTCGTTGAGCGGACCGGAATCAAGCGCAACCCATTCCATCCCTTCTCCTGTTTCGATACCGCCAGTCTCGCCGGGCTCGCCTATGGCCAAACGGTTCTGGCCAAAGCCTGCCAGGCCGCAGGTATCGAGTTCGACAATAGCTGCGCCCACTCCGCAGAGTACGATGCGGAGAAAACCGCAACCCTGTTCTGTGGAATCGTAAACAAGTGGCGGGAAATGGGCGGCTGGCCACTGGCTACCGAGGCACCTGCAGAGCAGGAAGTGGAATAGCCCCAGAAATTACCTCTGTGTGACACACCGTGCCGCTGCACCCGGCGGCAAACTGACCGCTATGTGCAGCGCTTAGGCGTTTGGGTGATTTTTTGTTCAAAACAATGTATGATGTCCGGCCAACCCATAAACCGGATAGTTATCGTGGCCAAAAAAGCATCCTCGTCTTCCAGTCGCAAGCAGAGCGCTCCGTTAGAGACCAGCGAGAGCATTGAAGCGCAGGTGCAGGCTTTCCTGGCCAAGGGTGGCGAGATTGAGCAGGTGCCCAAGGGTGTGAGCGGCCAGACCAACACCTCCGGCCCCAAGCACATCACCCTGGGTAAGAAGCCTCGCAGCTAAACCGCTCGTAACTGGCTTCACTAATTAGCCCAATTTAGCCCAACAAAAGGCCCCGACTTCAGCACTTAATTACACTTGATTAATGGTGACTGAGAAACCGGGAGCACAAAAAAGGCCGCTTTAAAGCGGCCTTTTTAATTTAAGGGTTAGCCTGGATCAGGGCATTTCTTCCAGCTCAGCACCCTCTTTCACTGGCGGCATCAGATCTTCTTTGGAGATCTTCAGTCCCATCAGCACGTTTGCTGCCACATACACAGAAGAGTAGGTACCTACAACCACACCGACGATCAACGCCAGGGAGAAGTTGTGGATCAGCTCCCCGCCGAAGAACTGCAGCGCCCACAACACCAGCAAGGTCGTGAACGAGGTCATAAAGGTACGGCCCAGAGTCTGGCTAATGGAGATATTAATAATCTCCTCAGTCTCAGCCTTGCGCACCTTGCGGAAGTTCTCACGAATACGGTCAGATACCACGATGGTATCGTTCAGGGAGTAACCGATCACCGCCAGCACCGCCGCCAGTACAGTGAGGTCGAAGTCCAGCCCCAGCAGGGCAAAGAAGCCCAGCACGATAATCACATCGTGCCCCAATGCCGCTACGGCACCAACGGAGAACTTGTACTGGAAGCGCAGGGCCACGTAGATCATCACCAGGGCCAGAGCCACCAGCATGCCCAAGCCGCCATCATCGCGCAGCTCGGCACCTACCTGAGGACCCACCATTTCCACACGGCGCAGGGTGACAGTACCATCGCTGCCTGCACGCAGCACTTCTACCACCTTGTCGCCAATCGGTGTAACAGCTTCCTGATCAGTAGCACTGATCTGGGTTTCCTCTTCAGTTACCTCCGGCGGCAGCTTGATCATCAGCTCGGTTTCGGAGCCGTAGTTCACTACCGTAGCGCCATCATAGCCAGCATTTTCCAGCTGGGTGCGCACATCGTTAATAAACGGCGCAACTTCGTAACCCACTTCAACCTGGGTACCGCCGGTGAAGTCCAGGCCAAACTTCAGGCCCTTGGCCGCCAGTATGCCAATCGATGCCAGTACCAGGATGACAGAAACAACCGCGGCAATCTTGCGCCAGCGCATAAAGTCATAAACGCGCTTGCCCATGTACTCGGTGATCTTACCGTTTTCCACTTTGGTCTCACTCATGGCCAGTCTCCTTAAATCCAGAGTTTCTGTACACGGCGACCGCCGTAGAACAAGTTAATGATTGCACGGGTACCCATAATGGCACTGAACATGGAGGTGAGAATACCGATGGACAGGGTTACCGCGAAGCCCTGAACCGGACCGGAACCAATAGCGTACAGAATAACCGCCACAATCAGGGTGGTGATATTCGCATCCACAATGGTGCTGTAAGCATTATCGAAGCCGGCGGTAATCGCCGATTGCGGAGGCATCCCATTCCTGAGTTCCTCCCGTATTCGCGAGAAAATCAGCACGTTGGCATCCACCGCCATACCCACGGTCAGAACGATACCGGCAATACCCGGGAGCGTCAGGGTAGCGCCGAGAATCGACATCACCGCCACCAGCAGAATCAGGTTGACTGCCAGGGCCAGGTTCGCAGCCAGACCAAATACGCGATAGGAAATCAGCATACAGATAAGTACCGCCAACAAGCCGTACTCTACCGACTGAATACCCACCTTGATGTTATCGGCACCCAAAGATGGGCCAATCACGCGCTCTTCCACAAAATACATGGGAGCTGCCAGGGCACCGGCGCGCAGCAGCAGGGCCAGTTCCTGGGCCTCTGCGGGGCTGTCCAGGCCGGTAACACGGAACTGCTTGCCGAGGGCACTCTGCACGGTAGCCAGGCTGATAATCTTCTTGTCTTCAGTCCTGATCTGCTCGGTGATCTCGTTGCCCTCCGCATCGATCTTGGTTTGCGGGGTAAAGCGGGTCTCGATAAACAGGGTGCCCATACGACGGCCCACATTTTTCCAGGTGGCACGGTGCATGAGTTCACCGCCACGGGAGTCGAGGGTGATATTTACCTGGGGGAAGCCGCTCTCGTCATAGCCGACACGAGCGTTGGTAACGCTGTCACCCTTGATAATAATCTTGCGCTCGAGCCAGGCACCGCCGTACATCTGCTGCGTCTGCTCGCTGCGGTACTCGAAGTACTCTTTGTTGGTAACCAGCTCATCGGGGCGGGCTTCCATACGGTACTCGAGGTTGGCGGTCTTACCGATAATACGCTTGGCCTCGGCGGTGTCTTGCACACCGGGCAGCTCTACAACGATACGGTTGCGCCCCTGGCGCTGAACGATCGGCTCTGCCACGCCCAGCTCATTCACCCGGTTGCGCAGGGTGGTCAGGTTCTGGCTAACCGCGTAGTCCTCAAGCTGCTTGATCTCCTGCTCAGACAGGGTGGCACGGATCTCCAGGTTCTCACCACTGCCGGATTCGCGCAGCTGCAGCTGCGGGAATTCCTTACGCATGGTAGAGAGCGCCAGGTTGCGCAGTTCATCACTGCGGAAACGGGCGACGATTTCGCGATCGTCGATCAGGTCAACACTGCGGTAACGGGCCTTGGCTTCACGCAGTTTGGTTTTCACATCCTGCGCATAGCCTTCCATATTGGTTTTTACGATGGTGTTGGTATCCACTTCCATCAGGAAGTGCACACCGCCAGCCAGGTCGAGGCCCAGCTTCATCGGGCTTGCGCCAATATCGCTCAACCACTGAGGCGTGGTGGAAGCCAGGTTCAGGGCAACCACGTAATCGCTGTGGCCCAGGGCCTCCTGAATCGCGCGCTTGGCCGGCAACTGCTCATCCTGGGACTCGAGGCGAATCAATATCGCCTTATCGCCCACCTCTCCGCCAAAGTGCGCAATCCCCGATTCATCCAGGGCCTTTTGTGCTTTGGTGAGGACATTCTCATCCATCACCATGGCACTGGATTGCCCGGAAATCTGCACCGCAGGGTCCGGCTTATAGAGATTGGGCGCGGCGTAGATAAGGCCAAAGGCCACAACCGCGAGAATCAGAAAGTACTTCCAGATCGGGTAGCGATTCATGCTGTTCTCATTGTTCTAGTGTGACCCCGAGGGCCGGTAAATCTTGGCAATTTGCCTGGATATGCGGGCAGTATACGCAGAATGCAAGGTACACCGCCCCCAATAAAAGTGGGGGCTGATTATACGGGGATCGGATGAACGGACAAATGACAGGGGCACAATCGTGCGATCGACTGTGCCCCAGATAGGATAAAAGTACGGCGCTATCAGGCCTCTAGCGCTGGAACCTCACGGCCCAGACCGCGGTAGAACTCCGCGACATACGCCTCCAGTTCATTGGCGGCGATCGCATCGCGCAGCTTTTGCATCAGGCGCTGGTAGTGGCGCAGATTGTGAATTGTATTCAGCTGCGCACCGAGAATTTCACCACAGCGATCCAGGTGATGCAGGTAAGCGCGGGAGAAATTTTCACAGGTGTAGCAATCGCACTCTTCTTCCAAGGGGCCCGTATCATGGCGATGCTTGGCATTGCGGATCTTCACCACACCTTCAAAGGTAAACAGGTGGCCGTTGCGCGCATTGCGCGTGGGCATGACACAGTCGAACATATCCACACCGCGACGCACCGCTTCAACAATATCTTCCGGCTTGCCCACGCCCATCAGATAGCGCGGCTTGTCTTCCGGCATCTTGTGCGCCAGGTGATCCAATACCTTGATCATCTCCTCTTTCGGCTCACCCACCGACAGGCCGCCAATGGCATAGCCATCGAAACCAATCTCAGTGAGGCCGCGCAGGGACACATCGCGCAATTCCGGGTACATACCGCCCTGCACAATGCCGAACAGCGCAGACGGGCTATCGCCATGGGCTTTCTTGGAGCGCTCCGCCCAACGCAGGGACAGCTCCATAGACTTGCGCGCTTCATCGGTAGTGGCCGGATAAGGCGTGCACTCATCGAAGATCATCACGATATCCGAACCCAGGTCCCGCTGAACACGCATGGATTCTTCCGGGTCCAGGAATACCGGGCTGCCATCAATGGGTGAACGGAAAGAAACCCCCTCTTCCGTAATCTTGCGCAGCTCACCCAGGCTAAATACCTGGAAGCCGCCGGAGTCGGTGAGGATAGGGCCAGACCATTGCGTGAAGTCGTGCAGGTCGCCATGGGCTTTAACCACTTCGGTACCCGGGCGCAGCATCAGATGGAAGGTATTGCCCAGAATAATTTGTGTACCAATGCCCTCGATATCTCTCGGCAACATACCTTTAACAGTGCCGTAAGTACCCACCGGCATAAACGCCGGGGTTTCCACCACACCGCGAGGAAAACGCAAACGGCCACGACGGGCCTTGCCATCAGTGTTATCCACTTCAAACTGCATAAAACATTCGCGGCTCACTGGGTATCTCCTTTCGCTGGTGCGACTTCTTCTTTTTTGGCATTGGGATCGCGGGTAATAAACATGGCGTCGCCGTAACTAAAGAAACGGTAACGCTCCTCAACAGCAGCTTTATATGCGGCCATCGTATGCTGGTACCCCGCGAAGGCACTCACCAGCATCAACAGGGTGGATTCCGGCAGATGGAAGTTGGTGACCAACTTATCCACAACCTGAAATTCATAGCCGGGATAAATAAAGATATCCGTCTCCCCCACCGTGGCCTGCAATTCGCCACCGCGCGCCGCACTTTCCAGTGCGCGCACACTGGTGGTACCCACCGCAATCACACTGCCATTTCGGGCACGGCAAGCGGCTACGGCATCCACCACTTCCTGGGAAACATCCAGCACTTCGCTGTGCATCTGGTGCTCAAAAATATTATCCACGCGCACCGGCTGGAAAGTCCCGGCACCCACATGCAGGGTAACGAACACAACCTCGACACCTTTATCCCGCAGCGCGCCGATCATTTCATCGTCAAAGTGCAGCCCCGCCGTCGGCGCCGCCACAGCACCTGCGTTGCGGCCGTATACCGTCTGGTAGCGCTCGCGATCGCTGGCATCGTCTTCGCGATCAATATAAGGAGGCAGCGGCATATGGCCGAGGCGATCCAAAATCGCCAGCACGCCCTCTTCTTTGGGGAAGGACAGCTCAAACAGCGCATCCTTCCTGCCAGTAACCTCTATACGGGTACCGTCTTCAAGAACGATGCTGGAACCGGGTTTGGGAGACTTACTGGAGCGCACATGGGCCCAGATATCCGTCTCATTGAGCACCCGCTCCACCAGGATTTCCAGCTTACCGCCGGTTTCCTTCTGCGCGAACAAACGTGCCGGAATCACCCGCGTATCGTTGAAGACTATCAGGTCACCTGCCTGTGCCTGATCGAGAATATCTGGGAACTGCCGATGTGTAATGGCCCCGCTGGGCCCATCCAGACACAAAAGACGGCTGCCGCGGCGCTCTTCAGTAGGCGCGCGGGCGATCAGCTCATCGGGCAGATGAAAGTCAAAGTCCTGACGCTGCATGGAATCCTGGAAATCTAGAAACTATGGAGAGGTCGCGAAGGTTATAGGAAATTTTAGGAGCTGTTAACTGGCGCGACAGAAAATGCCGTAAGTCATTGAAATCACTGGTTGACCCCGGCCAAAGCATTGCTATAATCACGCCCTCTTCGCACCGACCCCAAGGTCGAGCAGCGAAAGTGCCAGAGTGGTGAAATTGGTAGACACAGGGGATTCAAAATCCCCCGCCCTTAAAAGCGTGCCGGTTCGAGTCCGGCCTCTGGTACCATCTCTCAAACCCGCGTCAGCCCTAGCTTTCGCGGGTTTTTCATTTCCGATTCAGCACCTCCTATTTTTTTAGAAGTGGCGCTTAAATTCCCCAGAGTGTCCACATTGTGTCCACGCAGAAATTTTTTGGTCCGCATTTGGCCCAGCTGTGAACACCAGATATCCGCCCCCGGCTTTGATGAAACTCTTCTTCAATTCTCTTCAAAACTCTTCATTGTGTGAAAAGCCAACTTGCCTTGGAGCCCGCACCAGCTCACAGCCAGTCGCCATTCTCAATTTCACCAACTAAAAGAACGCCCAAAATCGGCAGGCGTGGGGAGGAGTGACCGGCGACATTTTTTACGGTATGTTTTTTAATCAATCGCGTCTGAACGCCTTAAAAAGTACGGGGCCTGGGGGGAATTGATTGTTTTGATTGCTTCAAGAAGCTTTGAAGGGAATTGAAATTTGATTGGTGTGTGGTCGATGCCTGCTACAGGTTTTGGTGCATCTTCTTGGAGTGATAGAATTTCGCTGGATAACAAATCACAAGGATAGTAGCCATGTCATTATTAAGGTTAGCGATTTTTGTTATTGCGCTCGTTGTAGCCTGCTTCATGGTGTACAGGGTAATAAAAAAAATGATAAAGACAGCACACATTAAGTTTAAAAGTTTTCTCCCTAAGAATGAAAATAAAGCAGATGATAACGAACCGTCCCTATGGGAATATTCTTTATTTACTGACCTACTATTTTTCAGCGCCATAACAATATTCTTAGCAACCCTGATCATTAGCGGCATTCTTGCATACCAAACATTGGGAAGCAGCCCTCAGTATGAAGTGCAACTTTCAATAGGTGGCATTAAAAATCTACTTTCATATTTCTCACCGGTCATTAAATTATGCACAGGGTTATTAGCAATACTCGGTATAATTGCCTTAATTTTTCGCAGCGAACAAACGGCCAAACAAATTAACCATGGTAATCGCCTCTGGGAACACGAAAAAAGAAACAGCTCCTATTCAAATTACCTAGATCATAATGAGAGATACCAAAAATTACTCGGACGAATAGAGCAAGATCAGAGGGTTGCTTTCACGGATAAGACAGAATTATATAAAGCATGCTTCCCTAATAGCCGCATCTCCAACTTTAAAATATTACTAGGAAACGAAGGCAAAGGAGAGTCCAGCTTACTTAAGGCAATGGAAATCTTAAGAAGCCTCAGTGACGCAGAGACGAGTTTCATTAACGCTGGGCAAGTCTCAATTGAGGAAATCGAAAATCAGATCAACAAGATAAAGGAACTTTATCAACTCTTAAATATTTCGGCGATACGGAGCTATGAAAAATATGGTCTAGCCGGTGTAAATCTAAACATAATTCAAGATACGTTCGCCATCACTGTTAATGGACTGCTAGGTTTGTCAGCGAGTGAGGAAAGAGTCTCCGAGAATACAAATGGTATAGGCAGTCTTTACGGAAGAATAGAAAACTTGAAGCATCATGACCAGTTAAGAAAAGGAAATGAGGCTCTAAACTATATTTTTTCTGATCCCAATAATGCAAACACCGTAGAGCTAGGAAAAAGAGTAACCAAGCAATCCACCTCCGAAGTAGTAACCTAATCTCGCTACTCTTCGCCCCCATTATCAGCAGTAAACATAATTGGGATTATTTAATATTCATTCGTTTATTTATTTTATCAGTATCAATCACTATTAGCTTAGATGCTTATTCGTCAGGCCATAGTGGTAAAGCAAAAATATCTTTTTTATTTAATGGCAGTTCAAATGGCTTACTTTTAGTTGCTAGGGAAAATGGTTCCTGGGACAATCCAGATAACTGTTCTGCTTCTAATTATTTGATTCTAGAAAAGGAGAATCCTTCTCATTCAGAATTATATAGTGCATTACTAGCTTCCAAAATGTCTAACAAAGAAATAGATGTATGGGTAAGAGACTGTATTGAATATAATGGAAAAACCTACCCTAAAATCGATGGTATCTATACATACTAATAAAACCATAGAAAATAGGCACATTCCAGCGTGTGCCCATTTCAAGGATACTATTTCATCCCAATACCATCCCAAGGCTAACACACAACCCATCCGCACTGCTCTTGTACCCATTAATTGCCGCCTCTTGGGTTGGCTTCTGCCCATTACCAGGGTGGCGACTAGCGGAAAGTCCTAATTGGGCCGAGCATTGTCAACGGAAAAACCTTGGTGGATCACAGAGGAGTTCAAGTTTCAGGCAAAATATTGATTTATATAGAAGTTGTTTAGTGTTTGGGTAACTCTGATGGCTTCTAAATACAATGATATGCATCATCGTGCGCGTTTAAATTCCACTCCAGCCACCAACAAAAGCGGACCTTACCGCTCCTTGATTTTGTGATACTGCTCTCAATCGTGGTCTCATTATCGTTAAAATTATCTCGACAATAGAAGTTCTTCCAGCCGGAATATATAACAATCGTCCCAATTGATTGACATTTCAAATCTGCCTCAAATTATCAACTGCACTACAAAATAGTAAGATATAATCTGACAATACCTTAATCATTAACGGAATAATTGATTATGCTACCTCCACACGGACTCCTTCTTGAAAAGCCTCATGCTTTTAAGAGTCGCACAGAATTAGCCATTGAAAAATTTTCCAATAAGGAAAACCCTACAGAGGCAGATTTGAATGCCGTTTTGGTAGTCGGGCAAGTTGAGGATGGAATAGCGAAAATGCTTGGCTATATATTGGATGGCTTAGGTATGAGCCGTTCTGAATTAGAGAAGGAAGCTCACATCTCGCAAAACCTTGGCGAAAGGATGGCCTTATCTAATGATTCCAAGCCCCACCCCAAATGCCATGCTCATGCCATTGTTTCTGGGGCACACCCCAAAGCGGTCACATTAAGAGCTGTATTGGCAAAATTTAAACTTAGAATTGATGATCCCGATAATGGTTGTTGGCTACCGGAAAACACCGCTGCTAAGATGTTAATGCCAAGGAGTTTAAAAGATGCAGTTCCGCACAGCCGAATACACAGAAATAACTATTACTTCTGGCTTTCCAGCTATATCAAAATGTCAATAACAAAAGATCAAAGCCATTTAAGGTTTCAACTTTCAATGATTGAAAATTCATTAAAAACAAGTTCCTTCCCTCCTTACGTGATGCTTCCAGCCTCAAAGGAGTATCAGCCTTGATTTATCGTATTCACCCAAACATTAAAGACTATTTAATGGTTACCTTTGACGGTGACAAAGCCCGCGAAGCCCTTGGGGAAGATACCGACTTCTACATGGATGAAAGGCCATTCCCATACCAAAATGAATGGCAACCAATGGAAGTTGGTTTTGATGATGCTTTTGGTGGAAAGAAAAAAGAAATTCCTGATATTTCCTTAAATGTGGGCAAACTTTTTCTTAGCGAAAAAGCATACAACCTATTAAAAGATAAGCTTTCAAAATTTGGGGAGTTTTTACCCATAACATTTGAAGGTAAAAAAGGGTATATTTTTAACGGCTTAACAACAGTAAAAACAGATGAGAAGCTTAGTATTCATGACCCCCTGAATGACAGATTTTCAATTGAATTTAACGAAAATAATATAGAAGAAATTTCAATCTTTAAGGCTGAAATTGACTTTAATGGTTACTTTTGTAATGACGAACTGAAAAACATTATTGAAAGTAACAATCTTACAGGCATTAACTTCTCTATTGATGTAGGTAATCCATTCCCTGAAGAGTTAGGTATGAGAAGTACGCATTAAACTGTAAAAACTATGACTGCTTGTAGGCGGAGAGCACTTAACTGGACTGAAGATTCTACCCTTTCATATAGAGCACTATTTATTGCTAATAGGTTGGAGCAGTTGATATCTAGATACTAGGAAGCAAGTTACTGTTTCCCGAAATACTCCTCCTACCCTTTAGCCGCTGGATATTTCACCAAAGCACCGGCCCTATCTAAATCAAAACTATGAATACTACTTTAGAGGTTTAGCTGGGGCGGTATGGTATTTCTCTGCTAAAAAATGCTGGGTATATGGTTTGTGCGATTGCCAGTGCCTTCTTTCCTCCACTTAGCGCATTTCGACATCACTATCAGGCCTCCACGCCTGCAATAAAATGGAATCACTTAAAAATACAGCCACCTTCCCTTTGTATCATTGGGTGCATGATCAAGGAAAAGTAAAGGAAATTTAGAAAGTTCTATATTTCCTTTGTTGAGTATGTGCCTTGAAAGATAACCGCCCCCTCTATGATCGCCCCGAAGTGACGCTATTGTTCTACAGAAATTTGGACATCAATCTAAAGATCTCCTAGGCCTGATAGCTACACAAGTGGCAGAAGGTCCCTTCTAAAGTTTTCTACTCAAGGAGTTAAAGCCCCCCACTCACTTATCAAAGAGCCTCCTCAAATTCCTCTTTATTTTCTAATTCATAATAAAGAATATCACTCCAGTACAGACCTAAAGGTGGCTCACTCTCAATATCGTCAAACTTATCATTGAACTGGAGGCCGTAAAATGCACTTGGGGCAGCCTCTGACTTGTTTTTCGCTGCATTTATTACAATACCAGCAGCTACCTCTGGGTCTTCTGGCAGCGCATCAATCGCAGATCCAGCTTCACGGCAAGCGCTAATTTCGCCTTCAACGTAGCCACGCAGGACTGCTTCCTCACTTTCATCCATGCAGTCCAGCTCGATAGTCTCAAGTAGTAGATAACTATCCTTATGTTCTTCAAGAAATTCTAATGTTTCATTAAGCATTGATTCCTGCAGGCCATCAATCTCTTTCCCGATCACTCGCAGAACCTCAATAAATTTTTTTAACCGCGCGAATCCTGTCTCAAAGTCACTACTGATAGCATAAAGCTGAGTTTTATTATCGGGCGAATCATTATCAAAGCCATCTGATACCAGTGATGCACACAGTTTTGGGTTCCCAGACATGAGCACACGATAAGTGAAGGGGATATTGTATGGCCATTCAGATAAGCCCGAGATAGTGTCGGGGCGGTCTGAGTAGGATTTTGGTTGGTTGCTAAGACTGTAAAGATAAGAACGGTTTGCCATTTTTGATACTCCCTATAAATACCAGCAACAGCATAGCTTTATCGCGTTATGCCCCTTCTGGATATGCAAACTATTAGATGGCAACTTCCTGAGTAGAGCAAGCCGAAAGTGAAATTATTTTTCTGTAAACACGCAGTCGATTGGTTATTAATAGCCAGCAACCTGCTCATAAAACCCGATCAGGTGTGTTAATTGTAGATATCCACAAATACCCTAACACTATAGGATCTACATTCTACCACCACTATGTTTCTCATTATGTGTAAAGCACTTTTCCAATATCGAATTGATTTTAATCAATTACTACTCTGAATTTATCTAACCGCATCGCTGCAGAACCAGTTAACTTAACCATTGGTAACCAATGCTATTCATCCAGAATTGTTTCAAACCAGGATCTGCCTTAGCTTAAACTATAAAAGACTCTCACCATTCTTATAATCCAGCAATCACCTTTTCCGATACGCTCGCACCCCTTCTCCTTATTCATCGAGTCTAAGACTGTCACGAGGGCAGCACCCCCTAATTAGCAAGCACTTGTTATTCTTGGCACTCCCTCTCCTCCAGTACACCACCTCTCTTGATTGAGTACTCGGTATAGTTCCCAGTTACAATATCAAGGATTTGCAGCCAGGAATAAAACTCCGCTTTCTCGGATTTAGCAATTTCCGCTGCTAGCTCCATTGCCGCCTCATCAGTTGGAGCGGAGCCTCTAAAACTTTTTGCACCGCCATTCATTAAATGAATACGCTCGGCAAAGATTGCAAACCTATTGATCGTTCTTCCCATGTCCTTTCTCCGGTTAAGTTTCCCTGGCCATCCGCTAGCCATTCAATAGTGCTTAGAGCGACCCAGATTAAGCACTCAACTCATTAAATTCTGATTCCAACCAAGCCATACTGCGCTCAACTTCCCGCATCTGCCTTAGTGTCAGCTCCAGTTCTTCACGCAAATTCACACCCACAGAAACCGAAAAGCTGCGTACGTACTTTGTATAGTTAAGGATGCAGATGGCGTACATTGGTCGGTTGTCATAGTCCGACCGATAGCGGCATATCCGGATCGGCTCTCCGTCGAAAATGATGTTTTTGGTTCCCATGACTACCTCCAAGCACAATACTGTATACTCATACAGTATATGATACAGGGCTCAGGACCTGTCAAGATAGCCAGCGTGCCCCTCTACCCAGTGAAGCCCCGGCCTAGCCGGCATTTTGGTCATTATCGGGTTGTCGCTGTCTGTAGTGCGGTACGCGTACTCCGCCACAATGGCGGTAATAGCGCTGGTTACCTTTATCAGGTTATCCACTATGTACAGTACAAAATTTGATCAGCGATCTCTTTTGCTCAAATAATAATCAGATAGGCGTTAACCAAAGAATCAGCAGTAAGTAGTGCATGGACCAGATTGTCCAATCCGCTCTGGCGTTCGGAGTAGATATACTCGTAGATGTGGGTCTAGTTGACTATCAGGCTCAAAGGATTGACTTTAATCATCTGGAGGTGCTTTGGCGGTCAGTCTTTAAAAGTGGATGCTGTGCCTCTAACATCTGAAGACTATTAGCCAGCCAGCTTCATACTAACCCAGATAGCTGATAGAGAATGACTGTGGTTCACGGTAGCTCCGGGTTATCCACACTTCCCTACGATGGGGCCATGAATTACCAACATAAATTCAATACCGCAGCCGACTTCCCCAATGCCAATCTCTAGTAAAAAGTCTCGAAATTACTGCGGTAGAAAAATATTGTACTGTTGTTCGATACCATTAATTTCTTGCTCTGAAAAAGGCGGAAATCATATTTCCAACATTTTGCACCAAACAGGGAGCAGTCTTTACCCAAAGTACTCAATTTTCTGATTGGTTGTTTGACTTTCAACAATCAGTTTTCTATCTCTCTATTACTCAACTCTTCCATATTTAAAATGTTCGTAAGTGAAAACATCCGCTGGATCATCACTTTAAACTGAGCAGCTGAATAAGCCTTCTCCGATCTTTTAGCTTCGGTAACTTAGAATTGAAATAAGAATACTTTAATTAGCTAACCACTAAACACCTCATTAAACGCAGAACACAATCTAGTTGCATAGCAAGCAGCCATAAATTGGCCCAGCAGTATAGAAGCTATGCAATAGATTCTATAAATTCTTATCTACCCAATAAATCATGGAGTGCATTTAAAATTTAGATTACTGATTCCAGTTATCTTGGTCCACCCAACCTCTTCCGAATGTAAATCTAACAGTAGTAATCAAGCCTGGATCAGGCCAATAATCTACAAACCGTGCAATAGCAAATGCATATAGGAAGATAGGCACCAAAATGATCTTATTGGAATTTATTAAGATTGTTTTCAGTGTCAAAAATGCGTAAGGTAAATAGATATTTATCGGTATTTTGGGCCATAACTGAGCAAGCTTATATTAGCGAATAACTCGGAATCAAAAGGCTCAAAACTTTCTATATGGCCCAATCTCGCAAAGGAGAACGGTAGCGTGACATAAAAGTAAGTAAAAGGCGCTGACCCAAGGTGCTACCAACACCAGGGGCCAGCTAACCAAATTGATAAGCAACCTATCAAAATGGCTGTAATGGATGATACGCTAGAAACCCGCTCGTCTTCAATAAAGTGGAGCACATTCAGTAACTTGAAAGGCTTTTTCAGGTTCTGGCAGCGTTGTATCCGCCTTTTCTACTTTTACGCCTATCGTTCCCGCGCCCCACCTTGTACTGCCTAAAAACGTCACTTTCTTAGCTTTCCCACAGCGGAAGGTCTCCCCATGGTTTAAGTATCAATAGGAAATGGATATGTTAATTTTAACTCGTCGGATTGGCCAAAACCTCAGGATTGGAGCAAACGTCTCAATCGTAGTTTTGGATATTAAAGGCAATCATGTGAGAATGGGGATAGAGGCTCCCAAATCCCTGCCCGTTCACCGTGAAGAAATCTATATGCGCATCCAGAAAGAACGAGAGATAGAGAGTGAAGATCGTTGAGAGGCGGATTCTTTCTGTAACGCGGCTACTCCATGAATCTAACTTCCATAGAGAATAGCTCTACGGTTTTATAGTTCTGTATTAGATTCCAATGGATATTCCTTACCAGTATACACCCAGGAAGGGAAACATTGGCCTTGAGACTACGCCCCTCAGAAGCCCGCAACGCGGGCACCCACAGGGGGTAGTTTACCATGCGAGCGATCATCAGGTTTATATTCAGTGATCAATTAAATATATCCGGTTCATAACGGTGACGGAACTCTTTTGCTGATTCTGCCACTTTCATTGGGCCACGGATTGCTACCACTCTGGCAACCAATGGCAAATATACTCCGCTTTTTATCTACAGGCAGGGCCTATTGATTAAACACTTTTTTAAGGTATTCGACCCCAATGCTACAAACGATGAGACTGCCTAGCGGCAAGGATAATTGAATAAATTTGATATATATAAATCCCAAGCTGCAAGAGGATGTTATTGATCTGGTTGAAATATCACTAGATAATTTATGTACTATTTGGTGTTTTAATTCCACACCTGCAATATCAAGAGGGATGTATATGTCTATTTTCTGGGTAATTGATACTAAAGTAAAAGTTTTGCCACAAAGCTCGTTACCCCAAGATGGTAGCACTTTCTATTTTGGTCGCTCTATTGTTCCGGACGAATCTAGAGAAAATGCTGTAGCTCGATTGACCGCCGCACTTGAAGAAGACTTCATGTTAGTGGAGGAGGTTTCCAGGGTAGCTACATATGATAGCCAGCAGTGGGATACAGAAGCTGATGAAGATTACGAGACCAAGGAGTCCTATGAGGAAGCCAAGCAGACTGGGGAGATCGTATTCGGCTGTTTTGCATCAGAGCTTTCATTGGATGATTAATTGTGTCAAAGAGAGCAATGACAATAGCCGAGGGAAGTCAGGCTAGCAAATATAAACTGATGCAACACTAATCTTAAATGGAATACAAGAGTGACAGTATGTTCTTCGTACTGCTTTTGATTCATTATCAGTCTGGAAAACTAAGTACGCCGTCAATGTTTCACCATTTATCCGCGCCTTAAAACGAGCATAAAAGAGGCGGCTTTAATTGATAATGAAATATGGATATTTGGTATAGATGGTACTAACCCGCATCATATTATTGATGCAGTAACCGTAGCCTCTCAGTTCTATATGATTGAGCCAAGGGATATTCTTAGCAATGTCTATGTCAAAAATCTGAATGCTGAGGGGGAAGCAAGCCTGGAACTCAGCCTCTTGGTGAAGCTAAATAAAGATTTATATAGAGCAACAACTGAAGCTATCATGGAAGCATGCAGACACTTCGGTATAAATAATGAAGTCAATCTCCATGTGTATAGCGCCAATATTAATCCAAAGATTTCTCAACAAGATCTACACCAAGCGTTAAAAGATGGTGGGGCCTCTTCAGTTGTTACTGATTCTAGAAATCTAAAGTATAAATCCGGTAATAACCTTGGAAATAGAGGAGCTACAATTAGAATCAATATGCATGTAGCAAAGCTCGAGTTTTGATTGTTCATACAACTGCAAATGATTATGAGAGGCTGCTCTTAATCGTTGAATAGTGCTAACCAGACAGTAGCTTGACAAACTAGATCATGAATCGATGCACTCGCGGCCTCTAGCTTCGGAATAGCATCGGTCATTTGAGGCTATCTACATTATCAGATGCACCCACCTCCCCGTTAAGTCACCCAACAGAATCACCTTATGTAACTCGGCAATTTTACGAGTAAAATCGCTGAGAGGCACTTTCACACTCCCTATGTAGAATCTCACGCGGATACTCAAATAGGGTGATTGAATTTAGCCAGTGTATTACCTAAGAGTTGCTGACCAGCGGGTAAGTGACATCTCACTTCTCGATACTGCACTCTCTAATGGCAGTAGCAATTTCATACGCTTAGATTGGATACCTTATAAGGGTATCAGCATAAATATCAGGACAGGCACCCTATTCCAAGTAGCCAAGCGTGATAGCCGAGAGTAGCTATACCCAGGCCTTGGTAAAAAATTGTCACTTGAATATGAAAAGCTAGCAGCATAAAGTGTGTACAAAAGAGGCCGCAGGTCATATCGCTGTTTGTGTATTAGGCCTCTCAATATTACTGGATTCTCAAATGGAAAAAATTGCCATACTTGTTGATGTGCAAAATGTTTATTACACATGCAGGCAAATCTATAAACGAAACTTTGATTACAATAAGTTTTGGTCCGAAGTGACGAGTGGAAGAGAAGTGGTTAAGGCGGCGGCTTATGCCATCGACCGTGGCGATAGAAAACAGTATGAATTTCAAAATATCTTGAGATCTATTGGTTTTGAAGTGAAATTAAAACCCTTTACGCAAAGGTCCGATGGCTCCGCCAAGGGTGATTGGGATGTAGGGATAACTATTGACGCCATAGAATACTCAAACCTGGTAGATACTATAGTTTTAGTCTCGGGAGATGGTGACTTTGACATTCTTGCTCATAACCTTAGATTAGACCGAGGCAAGAAAGTTGAAGTATATGGCGTACCAGAGTTGACAGCTGCCTCTTTGGTTAATGCAGCGAGTAAATTCACCCCAATTGAAAATAAGCTGTTACTCTAATTACTATCTAAAACAGTAGATGGCTCTCATATGCACCTGTAGTCATCTACTGCGCTCTTTTCTTCTTAATGAGGGCTAATACGCTACATCAAGCGATAACTGGTCAATGTGAAATATACATATGATTAGCAACTCATTTGAAACAATTGCGCTCAAAGCAACATCCTTTCCAATTTTGTAATTTAAGGATAAAACTCTATCCTGGAGGACAAAGAAAAAGTACTTCCAGCTGGCTTCATACAGACTACCGATTAGTACGCTCTAGTCAAGGACCTAACAAAGTGAAGAATTTACTGATTACAGGTTTAATCCTCTTCTCCATGGTTACTCAAGCAACTGAGAATGTAGATGTTTGCCCAAACTTAGATCTTGATATACCAGAATCTAAGGCCAAGCCAACAATAAAGACCATACCTGTGCTTCCTAAAGGTAATGGCAAGTACTTACCAGCATGTATAGTGGTTTCGTTTGAATTAGCAGAGATTCCGAAATCAGAAGGTAGAGGACTCATTCCCAGAAAAATAAAGATCGAAGGTTCCTCAAACAAAGCGTGGGACAAACCCATGGAAGTCGCCGTATCTAGATGGCTTTATCTATCAAAAGGTATAGAGTACCGTGGGCGCCAATATGTGATCTATAAGATTCCGGCACAAGCTCCATAGCCGCGTGATTGGGCAGTCGTTGACCGATTAAGCATAGATACAGAGAACCCTGAACAAACCCCCTACTTTAATCAGGTTACATCTATTAAAAATCTCGTATTATTTCCCGATCATCAACCGCGAAGCGGAATTAGATAGCAGGAAAAAGCAACCAATAAAGATATTGGTGTATGTAAATAACTCAATATAAATGCCCTTGCAAATTCGTTACTGATACTCGATTAACTTAATCATGAGCTGGTATAATCACAGCTACTAATTATTTTCTAGCGACCTCAATCGACAAAATATATTGAAATATATTTTAAGTGGTGAGTATTAATACACCCATTTTATATCGATATCTCACTTAGCTCTGGCAAAATGAGTCTGGCTTAAGACACCATTTTGTCTTTCATAACGAATAAGATTAGCGAGATAAATGGCGAATTGGGGAGACACTATCTTCGAATAATACATGTCGGCGCCGAAATGTTTTGCCTTCAAGATATTCCGGCTTACTGATTCTGTCCATTCGAAAATGACGAAAGTCTTTGCGTGCGGGATCCCAAGCTACCAAATACCATAGTGGTGGTAAAATGAGCATAGCTTGTGGCTCAACAACCCTGCTGGTTACAGCCCCCTTTGCATCACAGTACTGGAAACTTAGTTGTAGCCGTTGGAGAAAAGCTGCCTCAAAAGTGGGTAGCAGGGCGGGCTCCATCTCTTGGATATTTGAGATGTCTACCTGCGGTGAAAGCTTACCGATATATAAGCAGTCCAAAAACCGGCGTAAGTCACGCACTTTGTCCGGTGGCAAAGCTTTCTCTATTTTGGCAAGGCCGGCATCTGCAAGACCTGAAAAAGGTAAATTCCCAGCCGCACGCATTGATGCAACACTGATAAGAAGAGCAAAGACTTCGGCAACCGAGAGACGCGCTGTGGTTTGAACCGATTGCGGGTCTAGTTGCAGGCCGCCCCCAGGACCGGGTTCAGAATGAATAACAAAGCCCTCATCGCGCAGTGCGCTAATGTCACGCAACACTGTACGCCTGGATACACCGACCTCTTCTGCTAGGTCAGCAATCGTAGAAGTACCATTTCGGCGAAGGCTGCGCACGATGGCGTCTTGTCGAAGGCGAACACTCATTTTGTAAGAATATGATTAAATGGTGACATTATTTGGCACCATTGGATTTTAATCTATGGCCGTTCATTTCAGCAAAGGAGTTCTGAAATTGCAACGCACACCCGTAATCCCAAGGGAAAGAAAGGGTCCATCCGGTATATGCGGCGTTACTTGAGCCATCCAAGAAAGGAGAAATAAATTGTTTAATCTAACCGATTTCCCTAAGCCCACTCTTATTTCAATCAACGGCGTTGAGTTAGAAGTCTTTGAAGCAGGCCAGCAGAGTACGGAAAACCCAATTGTGCTTTGTCACGGCTGGCCAGAGCATGCCTATTCTTGGCGCCATCAGGTGCCAGTACTTGCCGCAGCCGGCTACCACGTTATCGTTCCAAACCAGCGTGGTTATGGCAATTCATCCCGTCCTGCCGACGTAACTGACTATGACATTAAAAACTTGTCGGATGACCTCGTCGCACTGCTTGACCACTATGGATACAAAGATGCTACCTTTATCGGCCATGATTGGGGGGCAATGGTGGTTTGGGGGCTTGCGCTATTACATCCAACCCGGGTAAATAAAGTTATAAATATGGCCTTACCCTACCAGGCTCGCACAGAAAAGCCTTGGGTCGAGTTTATGGAGGAATTTCTAGGAAGCGACTATTACATTGTTCACTTTAACCGACAGCCAGGCATCGCGGACACTGTGTTAGACGCAAATACTTCACAGTTCCTTCGCAATATATTCCGCAAGAACGTAGCTCCAGCACCACCAGAGCCTGGAATGATGATGATCGATCTCGCCAGAGCAGAAACGCCACTTGGCGAGCCCTTAATGAGTGATAAAGAACTGGCTGTTTTTATTTCCGCATTTGAGAAAACAGGGTTCATGAGCAGTATAAATTGGTACAGAAATCTTGATCGCAATTGGCAGATCTTGGCAGATGTAGACCCAATCATTCAAAAGCCAGCACTCATGATTTACGGCGATCGAGACTTGATTCCCAAAGCCCAAAACCTAAAAGAATTCGTTCCCAATGTTGATATAATCAGCCTCGACTGCGGCCATTGGATTCAACAGGAGAAACCTGAAGAAACAAATCAGATAATTTTAAAGTGGCTAGAGCAACAGGATGCCACTTAGCGCAAAAGCCCATTTGATATAAAAAATATCTCTGAAATTATCTGAGTAATTTATGGATGTAGTAAAATCTACGATTTCCCGTTACTCAGATACTTTTCTCGTACTTGATTAATCATGCCACCAGCCTCTAGCACCTCGATTTCATCCGCTGACAGGTCACTGCGCAGATTAATAGTCTCGCTAGATGACTTAATCAAAAGCTTTACAGAATTGTTTGACTTCAATTGTGCTATTGGCTTGTCAATCTCAAGAATTGAATCTTGCTCAAGTCGGTCGTAATCATCAAAGTTCTCAAAAAGCAGTGGCAGCACACCAAAATTAATGAGATTACGGCGATGGATACGAGCCATGCTTTTTGCGATTATGCACCTTACGCCAAGAAACCGTGAAGATACCGCTGCATGTTCACGGCTGGAGCCTTGCCCATAATTTTCACCACCAACAACAAAACAGTCACCATTCAATTTCATTGCCCGCTGGTAAAAGTTTTCATCGATACGGGAAAATGTATAGCGACTAATGGCGGGTATGTTTGAGCGCAAAGGTAAAATCTCCGCTCCGGCAGGCAGTATTTCATCCGTAGAGACGTTGTCACCCGCTTTCAGTAATAGAGGGCCCGTTAAGATGTTCGGAAGCTTTTCAAAGTTTGGTAACGGTTTGATATTCGGACCTTTAATCAGCTCAACTGCTACAGGGATTTCTTGGGGTGGTTGAAGTAATGGTCTTATATCTGGCAGATATTCCGGCTCACTAAAGCTGGGATAGTCCATGTCCAGGTCACGAGGATCGGTGATCACGCCCTTCAGTGCACTGGCAGTGGCAGTTTCAGGGCTGCATAAATAGACTTGGTCATCTGCTGTGCCGGATCGACCGGGGAAATTACGTGGCACAGTTCGTAGGCTGATACGGCCAGTGGCGGGAGCTTGCCCCATACCAATACAGCCGCCACAGCCTGTTTGGTGCAAGCGCGCACCAACTTCAAGTAGTTTTGTGAGATCGCCACTCCGGCTAAGCTCTTCGAGCAATTGGCGCGAGGTTGGGTTGATATCAAAAGAGACATCGTCGGCTAAACGACGACCTGCGACAATACGCGCTGGTATGGCGAAATCCCGCAGCCCCGGGTTAGCGGAAGAGCCAATATAGCTCTGGTAAATAGGGCGCCCCGCCACCTCACGTACGGTTACCACTTTATCTGGACTGGATGGGCAGGCGATTAGCGGCTCAAGATCAGATAAATTGATAGTATCCTCTTCGTCATAGCTCGCACCCTCATCGGCTTTCATTTCTACATAATCGCTTTCTCGGTGCTGTTGTTTGAGAAAGGCTTTCACAGCTTCATCGGCAGGAAAGACACTGGCAGTGGTACCCATCTCCTGCCCCATATTGGCGATCACATGGCGGTCCATCGCGGTCAGATTGGCGAGGCCTGGGCCGTGATACTCGACAATCTTATTCACACAGCCCTTCACTGTTTGCCGGCGTAACATTTCCAGGATTATGTCTTTGGCACTGACCCATGGCGGTAATTCACCCTCAAGCTTTACGCCGAGCACTTTCGGCATTTTCAGCGCGAAGGGAACGCCAGCTATAGCCATGGCCACCTGTAGGCCACCAGCACCAATGGCCAGCATGCCCATAGAGCCGGCTGCACATGTATGGCTATCGGCGCCAAGTAACGTCTTTCCGGGGATATCAAAGCAAGCCATATGTACCGGGTGGCTTACACCATTACCGGGACGTGAGAACCAAAGTCCAAACTTGCGACAGGCGCTTTGCAGGAACAGATGATCATCAGCGTTTTTGAAGTCCGTCTGTAGGAGGTTATGGTCTACATACTGTGCGGAAAGCTCAGTCTTGATTTGCGATAAACCAAGCGACTCTAGCTCTAACATTACCAGAGTGCCGGTGCCATCTTGAGCCAGCGTCTGATCAATCTTTATCTCTATTGGACTACCGGGTTCCAATGAACCGCTCACGAGATGGCTCTTGATCAGTTTATGTGCGAGGTTCATAGCCATAATGGGTACCCTTCCTTAATCTGGGAAGCTCCACCTGCGGCGCTTCTTAGCCCTGATCATTGTAGTCCGACCTAAGATAGTTACTATGTGTCTCTAAATACCCTTCTGTACTTGCATGGTTAATTAAGCGACGGGACCGATAACCTTAAGCCTCATAAAATAGGAAAACGCGCTATTCCAAACCTGCCATGAATAATGGTCTTTTGTTTTGCCTTTTAATAAACAAGTGATCATATCCAACAGCCTCACGTTTTGTGGATAAATCTGTGGCTGTACATTCCTTGAGGACAATAAGGAACTATTAAGATTTTTACTGTAACTATAAAAGTCAGCGTAAATTTTTTGCTTTTAAAGAAGCTGATAGTTGCCCACCAACCCGTTTATGTGCATGCACCAACCTTCTTTAAAATTTATACATTCCTGTTATTCATACAGAAATACTGCTAAAAAGAAGATTTTTTGTACCGACAAACTCTTTCGATATGCAGTAGTCACCTCTGATATTTAAAGCATTAACTGTTGATCCTAGTGCTATCTTTCTAGAATCGCACACAATTAGTAAAGACTAGGAGAGTGAACAGTGGCGATCAGAATCCTATCTATTGATGGAGGGGGGATAAGAGGCATACTGCCTGGTGAGATATTGGTTTCTCTTGAACACAAGCTGAGAGTGAAATCAGGCAATCCCGACGCCAGAATAGGAGATTTTTTTGATCTGGTTGCAGGAACAAGCACTGGCGCTATATTAGGCGCGGCCTATATTTGTCCAAACAAGGAGGGAAGGCCCAAATTTTCAGCCCGGGAAGCGGTAAATATTTACCTTAAAGAAGGAGGTAAGGTGTTTGATACTGGAATCTGGCCTTACCTGAACAAGCTGAGACTACTTAAGGAAGAAAAATACTCTACACATGAACTGGAAAAGATATTAAAGAGGTATTTTGGTAAAACAAAGCTAAGCAAACTATTAAAACCCACCTGTTTCATTTCTTATGATATTAAAAAGCGCGAGCAAGTTATCTTTAGGCAACACTGCGCCATAATAAGAGATGAAGATTTTTTGGTAAGAGATTTACTAAGAGGCAGTACTGCCGCACCAACCTACTTTGAACCTGCACGTATTTATTCGCTGCCGCCAGTTAACAAAAAATATATCCTGGTAGACGGCGGTATGGTAGCCAGTGACCCTGCATTATGTGCCTACTCAGAGGCCATTAAGTTTAGCGGTGTGGGTGGTATTAAGGATATGATTATTGTATCTCTTGGCACTGGTAAACAGCTAATAAGCTACAAATACAAAGAAGTCAAAAATTGGGGCATTTTTAACTGGGCGAGACCAGCGATAGATATCGCACTGAGTGGCGGAGCCCAAATGACGCATTATTATCTGAAACAAATTTCATCTACTGTAGAAAATACAAAGTACTTCCGAATTCAGCCAGATCTATATGATGCTAATCCCGCATTGGATGATGCATCCCCCAAAAACTTGAAAGAATTGAAGAAGTCTGGTGAAAGAAATGCAAAGCACTATGATAAATTACTGGATGACATTGCTCGGACATTGCTGAACACACAAGATATTCATCAATATGAGCAAGGATACTGATACCTATCAACACAAAATTAGCTAAGCCAATAAGTAATCATTCAAGTACTCTATCAAATAGAGACCAAGCGTTAACAACCTTTTCATGGACTTTACCACTGCTCAAAACATACCAACTCTGTGCTTGAGGCTTCATTGCCAAATTTTCATTGAAATCATACCCGAAACAATCAGCAGCAACACCAAATTTTTTTGTAACCCTATATAATTTTCGGCTCAAGCCTCACATAAAATAATATTTATTAATTTTTCTACTCGATCACCAGTATTGCTCTCTCCATATTCAATATGCTTTTCACAACATAGAACCCTAAAGCCAGCTTCAATTAATTGAGTTCGAATGTCGCTTTCATCAAAAAGCTGAAACCCAAACGGTGTGAATGACAAACTCTGCATAAAAGACTTATCACCAAAAGCTAAACAAAATTTCCCTTCAGGTACCAGTACTCTGCGTATTTCAGATAAATGTTTTTTGAGAGATTCCCAAAAGTAGACGGTGTGGACAGTAATCGCCTTCTCGAATTGGCTGTCGGCAAACGGCAACCTCTCCGAGGTTCCAACTTTAAAGTCCATCTGTCCCGATTCAATGTGTTTAGAATTGAGAGTTTTCGCGCTCGCAACCATTTCACTGGACCAATCGATTCCCGTATAGCGAATACTGGAGCCTTTACGGAGCACATCTACTGCAAACTTGCCATTGCCGGGCCCAATCTCAAGAATATGGTCATGATCTACCACATTAAGCAATTCTAGTGCAGCCAGGTTCGTTGCTTTATTAGCCTTGTTCATCTGCAGTGCAGTATCTGAAGCTAAAGCACCAGATGGCTTCCTTAGCTGTTCAGCGACCAGTTTAGGATCTTTAGACATTTATTCTCCATTTAGTACCAATTGTAGAGCACATAAATAGCACTTATGTACTTACAACTGCAATTAATTTAGAAATTAACAGCAGTTTTTCGATTGCTTTTTACATCGCCGCTTAGCGTCCAAACAATTTTTTAACCTGTTATTGCGTTGTTCACATAACTCACCATCAAATTTCTCTAAACATGATCCAAGCAACAATATACGAGCCCAGGTCAAATCAAAGTGTAAAAGCAGCTAATCTTACGTAACTTCAATAGATCAAGCTTAAGCCAAATTATTTGGTGGATCAATTAGGTAAATATAACTCTATATCAATTGAAGTACTTCAAGTATTACCCTAATATCTTCCAAGATTATCTTGCTGCACTATAGTCCTGAAAAAGTAAGTGCGATATATAAATATGTAACTTCGAATGGATACAGCCAATACCCATCCAAATTCTCAAAAACCGGTAACTATCCATTAAACTACTAGATATCAGCCTAATCCTTAAAGAGAATCTGGCATGCTAAATGGCGCTATGCTTGTCTGGTTTATTTTCGCGGCTATAAGTGTGGTCTTTGTCGTTTGGGATTCCATCACCAATGCGCCGACCAGCTGGGTACAACGTATGGCATGGATATTGGTGGTGGTATATACCGGTGTTGTCGGATTAATACTCTATCTTCTTACTTGTCGTCGGCCTTTTCCTGGCGCCCACGATGCTTTTACTTGGGCAACATGGAAGCAAAGCGTAAACAGTGAGATGCATTGCCTGGCTGGCGATGCAACTGGAATCGTGATTGCAGCATCAATAGTTCCTATTTTCGGACTCACTAATGGCTGGGATGCCACTATTGAATACATTGCCGGTTTTATCTGCGGGCTCTTTATTTTCCAAGCACTGATGATGCGTGGTATGTATCAGGGAAGCTATCTAAAAGCTGTACGTAAAACATTCTTCGCCGAGACTGTTTCTATGAATATGGTGATGGGAGGAATGATTCCAACTATGGTAATACTGGCTTCGCTATGGCCCGGATCAGAAGAACCCACAAATGCCACATTTTGGTTCCGAATGAGCCTTGCAACTATCGTCGGTGGAATAATCGCTTACCCTATTAACTATTACTTGGTTAAAAACCACTTGAAACATGGGTGTATGACTTTACCAGGGCGGGATGGGCCTGCACCTCATTTAGGACACTGCTCGCTTGAAAGCCATCCCACCGATAAGAACCATAAAGAACATGGTATGAAAATGCGCACCCTGCCTCTTTCAATTGCAATCACTTGGGTAGCGTGCACCCTTATTTTTCTTCTATTTACAATTCTAATAACGAATCAGTTTGTACCCCTACGATTTTGATTAACAAAGACCCACATTTTTTAAAAATTTGGCTGAAAAGATATTGTTATAAGAAATGATCTCTTTTCATACATCACTTTCTCTTTTTTAATTTCGAAAGGAAAATTTTGATTCGTCAGAGACATACTTATCAATATATTCATCAGATTAGAAGTTTGATTCTTATCACTAACTCTTTCGCAAAAAAGAGTCATCGGAGAACCTCATAATCATTCAATAAGAAAAAATTGGACAGAGCTACATCTTGTTGATTTATGGTAGTATCAAAGGAAAGTAGTTACCAAAATAAGCCTTTTGATTGGCTTTTAGCCAATTCATTTTATGGCAATAGTAATAGAGTAGTAACAAGAAGTGTTCAACTTCTTACGATTGGCCAGGGATAGAGGCTGTCAACCATGAGTAAGCGCTTACTTAATCTTGATACCCTACGTGGACTGGCAGCCCTTTTGGTTGTTTGGCAGCATAGTAGCGAAGTATTCATTCAAATACCTAATATTGCCCTGCATGGGACAGACCTCGCTAATTTTATTAGCCAGTTGGATTTTGGCAGAATAGGTGTTCTCTGCTTCTTTTTGTTATCTGGCTATGTAATTCCTCATAGTCTGCTTGAAGCGAATCGCCCTCTAAAGTGCTTTGCTATACGACGCTTCTTTCGACTTTACCCTACGTACTGGGTTTCTCTCATTATCGCAGTTAGCTTTACATGGTTATTTGCTGGTCACATTTTCTCGCCAGTAGCTGTCCTGGCAAATACCACTATGCTGCAAGGACTCCTGGGCTTTGAAAATGTGCAGAAGTTATACTGGACCCTTACTGCAGAGCTTATTTTCTACTTACTATGTGCAATGATGTTTGCCCTTAAACTACTAGGGAATCCAAAGAACCTTTTATTGCTTTGTTGGGCGACGCTGTCTTTATTTATCTGTCTACAGCTTTTCGAACACTCACCAGCTTTACAGCTACAACTACCGGTAACAATCACTTATATCCCTTATGGTATAGCCGTAATGTGCTGTGGAGCCTTACTCCGTTACTGTTTTGAGACCAAGAGGTTTCATCGCTATGCTGTATTGGCTATAGCTTCAACGTTCTCTATCCCTATACTGGTGCTAAGCTTGCACCTTTTCGGTAATTCCATTAGTAGTGAGCCCGTTCGCTTTGGACTGTCGCACCTGATTGCTCTGGGTATTTTCCTCTCAGTAATATCATTACCTTTAAATTCCATACGACATTTCGCCACCCTGGGAACAATCAGCTATTCCATTTATTTATTTCACTTATGCATGATATACGTGATGAAATGGTCTATATCCCAGCCTTGGGGCCAAGTTTTTTCAGGCTTCCCTTTATCCGTTTATCTGTCTGTAACAACATTGGCCAGTATAGCGCTGGCAACCTTGATTTACTGGCTTATTGAAAGGCCATTTGTCAAGTTGGGGCGCTCTTTAAGTACCAGTGCTCAAGATGCGGAGAGTGCCCAACAACAAGAAAGTGAGAAGGTTGCCATAAGAACGTAACCCATTCACCAATACTCTGAAAAACCGTATATTTAGTGAAGGCCCATACAACTGTGCCCCTTCACTGGAGTTGAAACTGGTCTAGCTTCTATAAGGGCCTATATAGGGGCCTACGAGATAAATCGGTAGACCCCAATTTCACATCGATTGATAACTTTTTGTAAAATTAGCTAGCCCAAAGCAGACTTGCCGCAATCGACCACATCATAATACCCACCAGAACATCCAGTACACGCCAGGTCTTCGGATTCTTAAACAGCGGTTGCATCATACTGCCACCTACTGATAACAGCGCGAACCAGAGTACCGAGGCACTGCAGGCACCAATCACGAAGAACAGAGTACCTTCCCCGGCATACTGGGCACCGACCGACCCGATCAGCACTACGGTATCCACATAGGCATGGGGGTTTAGCAGGGTCAGCGCTACCGCGGTGATCAGAGCCGAGCGTCTCGATTTAACCCATTCCTTCTTGTCCTCAAGCCCTTTATTGGTTAAAGCGGAGCGAAATGCCATAGCGCCGTAGCCAACCAGGAAGGCCACTCCCAACCAGGTCAACCAGACCATCCAGTTGCCTTCCGCTTGGGCCAGGTGTGATACGAGGTAAACACCACAGGTGATCAGAACAATGTCCATCAAGACGCACAGCGCGGCGATACTGTAGTGATACTGGCGACGAATACTCTGCGTTAGTAGATACGCATTCTGCGCGCCAATCGCCATGATCAAACTGATAGTGGTGATAAAGCCCTTTGTCATAGGGGCCAGTAACAAACCCGAAACCACGGTGCCTCCTGTAGCTATTGAGTCTTGTCCGCGGGCCTGCGGACCTGGGAAGTGGCGAGAGATTAAGAGGGGCGCTAGAATAAGTAAATTTAATTATTTTGAGCCATCATAAGAAAATCTTATGCTAGATCTTAAGCAACTACAGGCGTTCGCCTTTGTGGTGGAGGAGCAGAGCTTTGACAAGGCCGCATCACTGCTTCATGTAAGCCAATCTGCGGTGTCCCAGCGTATCAAAGCCCTGGAGGGACAGATTGGTCAGGCCCTGCTGATCAGGTCTACCCCCCTACGTCCAACGGAAGCCGGCCTGAAAGTAATGGGCTACTACCAACAGATGAACCTGCTGCAACATGAGCTGCTGGAGGATATCGATCCAGAGGGTAGCAAGACCCGCTATAGCAACCAAAACAAGGTGCGCATTGCCCTCAATTCGGACAGTCTGGATACCTGGTTTTTAAAAGCCATCACACCCTTGATCCGCTCACAGCACCTGCTCGTAGACCTGAAGGTAGATGACCAGGATGCCACCCATGAATTACTGAAGAACGGTGAAGTTATCGGCTGTGTTAGTTCTGTAACCAGTAATCTGCAGGGATGCCAGTCCCTGCTACTGGGACATATGGCCTACTACCCGGTATGCACTCAGGCCTTCAAGGAGCAGTACTTCTCCGATCCGGTAGATGTGGATGAATTTCGCTATGCTCCTGCCGTCGAGTTCAATTACAAAGACCAGTTACAGAGCCGTTATCTTAAGCAGTTTTGGGGAATTGAGGCAGGACAGTATCCCTCACACGAAATCCCATCCTCAAAGGGCTTTCTCAACTTCCTGACTTTAGGACTTGGATGGGGAATGGCACCGGATATTCAAGTTGCCGATTTACTGAAAAGGGGCACCCTGATAAAGCTCACCCCAGATCAACATCTGAAAATTCCGCTGTACTGGCATGTATGGAATCTAAAATCCTCTCTGATCAAGCAAATTACCAATACCCTTGCAAAGTTTGCTCACAAGGCCCTGCACCAGTGAGAGACCGGTGCCGGGCTTTATCGAGGTAACTATCATCAATACTATGGCCTTTAGTCAGCTCTAGGGGGAATACAATTGGTGAGAAACAACGTACAAGTGAAAATTTAGCTGTCGCTAATCCTTACCTTACCACCTGCTTCAAAACACCTAGGTAATTATCGGCCAACTCAACATCATCGTAATAACCGCGCTCCTTCAGCAATTTATGCAGCGCTTTGAGGTTATATGTGGGGACCGCCATAAATGCATGATGTTCACAGTGGTAACTCAGACCATCAGTGGGGCTAACAAACAGTAATCCCAAGATACCCCTTGGAACCGAACGTGTATTATATTTAGGTTCCAGATGGTAGAGGTCTTTAACACCTGCGTGTTCGGCGATCTGGCGCATCCGTATAATAGCCATATATACGGTGAGGTAGGCTATAACCCATAATATATAAAGCTGTGGAAAGCCAAAAGCCCATAACATCGAAAACATAACACCGTTAACAAATAAACCACGTGTTAACTGAAAATTAATCCGCTTTTTTCTGCTTAATAGATCTCGTCCACTTAGAAATAAGTATAAATTAGCCTTTAAACCAGTAATCCCCAAAAAATCCCTGGTAAACTTTCTCACCAAGCTCAATTTGGTCACGGGGTAATCTTTATAGTTCTGTAGATCTGGATCTTGATCTGTCCCTGCTCTCCGGTGATGAAGCATGTGGCTTTTTATATAAGTTTCACCATCCATCAATAAAAATGGTGAAGACAACCATTTGGCAACAAATTTATTATAGGAGCGAGTTGCGAAAAGTGTTTTGTGACCCGCTTCATGCATAATAGCCGCCAAAGCTTGCTGCCGCCCCGCTAGTAAGAATACTGCAATAATGTAAGTTGACCAGTGTGGCAGTAGTGCTGCCACGACGAAAATACCTATTATTCCGAGCCAAGTGCTGACTACTACCCACCAGGCTTTGGCATCACTGCGCTCCAGAAATGGCTTTACCTCTTCTTTACTCACAGGAATATTCATCGCGGGGTACCTTTTTTGATTATGTGTCAACACCTAATTTCTGCAGTTGCTCCAGCCAAATATTGCGGCCTACACGATCATATTTACGTACAATTTTCTTTAGTTGCTGATACTTCTTTTGTGGCCTAATAACTTTTGGTAGTAAAGGATCGACCGCTAAACGGTGGATCGCCTCACCACCCAAGCGACATGTTTCATGCAACGAAGCACTAACAGACTTTGCTGCCAGGGATGTAAGGCTGCTTTCAAGCGAATGTATAAGAGCATCATATTCACTATCGAGCCGTTCGATATCCCATAAGTGGTGCGCCCAGTGACTAACTAATATGTCCGGTACGTCCTGCAACACAAAGCAATGAGCACTCTCTTCGAGACCAAGCCTTATCAGGGTTAGGGTCAATTCCGCATGATTGATGATTAAATTGTTCGGGCGCACCCATAGGTGATCTAGACCAGCAGCAAAGCCATACCATTCAAGTACCAGTATTGATTTTGCGCGGACCGCACGCGATACACCTTTGGGCAAATGACAGGCGAGCCAGCGATAATCCCAATTATCATAGTGGAAGGCATTTTGCTGCCAACGGTTAATAAAAGCTCGTTTGGCCAGAGCCTTTTCCGTTAAACGGTACATGCCTCGCCCATTCTGAGTAATCAGACCGGCACCGACCAATCTATTTAATGTTACCCGCAGATTATTGATAGAAATATCAAATGCATCAGATATATAACCCAGCTGGCTAGTCGTCAGCTCATGTCGTTTATTAACACCCATTAGATCCAACAGAACATTTTTTGGAGTGGGCTCATAAGTAAACTGATACATAGTGAATATTACGACAATAGTCCCTATTTTCCTTTTTGTGTAATATTACAGAGAAAACCCAATCATACAATATTGTGTAATATGTATATTAGAAAAAAGTCACTTAATTCAACCTCAATTTAATGTATCTCTATTGTGCCTATTGTTTGGTATGTATCGAGTAGTGTCATCCATTTTCATTTAGAAACTGAACTACTAAGAGTACACCCATAAGTAGATGCAATCGCCATCCCCTAAAGGGCTTGAAAACCCGATTTATAAGCGCACTTTCTCAATAGAAAACTACCAAGCCCTAAGCAAAAAGGGCCTGATTGACATAAACATTATTTAGAAGTGACTCAATTACTTCCAATATCTTCATGCTAACAATGCTTTAATTTTCTGCTTAGATCACTCCATACGTGAGTACAAATTTTTTAGCAATAGGAATGAAAAGCATACAAAATATACTTTCAAATAAGAAAATTCACTGCTGGAGATTAGAAAAAGAGTGTAGCCACCATGATAACTACTCAATGTAGTTATCATGGCCGTGGCTTAGTAGCTACCAACGCCTAAAGGTAAGTGGATAAAAAATATTCTAAAACTAAAGCACATCATCTAAGTGCTGTAAAAAGGGTACTATTGTTTGATTCCTCACGTCCTGACTCATGTCTCGACCGATGGTAGTATGATCCAAATTTACCCATCTCTGTGAATACCACCCTAAGTCAGTATCTTGAGCTGTATAAGCAAAAGAGTGAACCCCAGATAATTCAATGACCTCAGCCCCACCAGTCAACTGCCGAAGGTATAAATTATCTTTATAAGGAAATTGTGTATGGAGGTCAGTATAATAGCTTAAGTAGCTAGAATTCATGGGATTACGATGATATGAAGAAGTTAATCCCAACTCATTTTGAGTCCATTTACAAACACCATCAAAACTGTGGACAACAGTTCGAATATTACGAAAATCTGGATCAGCTCGCATAGCTTTCGCCAGTCTCATAACGAGACAACCACCACGAGAAGAACCCGCCAAGTAAATAGTCTCAAGATTGGAGGCATAAGCCTTTGACTTTAGCCAACTGAGGTATGCCCTTTCTATACGAGACTTCTCATTACTACCAATCATCTGATTAAATTGCGTATCAAAAGCAATCGCCAAAAAGGTCGCATCTGTTGGGAAATGCTCTGAATCTAGCAACTGCCGAGCAAGTGAACGGCCATCTATGCTGCGAGAGCAAGATTTTTTTAATATACCACAGTCTTTTTTAAATCCAGTTCTCTGGCCTGTCACAGAGCTTTCGACACCATTTCCTGGTGGCTGTTGTCCCGAAGCAATAAATACCAAGTTTCTTACATTATCGCGTGCTGGGTTTCGTACTCTAGCAATCTGAGTATGAAGCTGACGGCTATTACTGACGCCCTCTACCTCCCAGGCTCTATACTCAGATAAAGTGTCTTGTTTGAGGCACCAAAAATTCTGGCAATACCGAACCCGCTCTAAATTCACCGAAAAATCCGACTTTGGCTCGAAAGCTTGAGACTGGAAAGAATTAAAAGCAATCGACAACCAAAATAAATTTTTTATTATTTGAAGTTTCATTATTCACCAATAGTGTACTTTTATAATCTAATGATCCATGGCGACCCAAGCCTCATACAGCCTTAGTTACTACCTTTAGCAATGAAGTAGTCCCCAATTGAACAACTATAATGATCCAGCCGAAAGAGCCATCCATGGCTCTCACTGCAACAGTTACTACTCAACGGTTTCTGGATTATTTATATTCTCTGCATCAGATTCAGGTACATCAATATGCCGAAAAACTATTCTATCTACCTTAAATTTCTGCGAGCGGCCTGACATCACCAGTTTATACGTTTCGCCTGCGTTTAGCTTATAAACGGCAACACGTTTATTGTTATGACCACCAGGATCTAAATGATTGCCAGATTCCCAGACAAATTTATTGTGTTCTCCACCAAAGAACTTTGTATCTTTTTTCAATAGTTCCAGAGGGGCATCTTTACCATGACTATTACCGGCATTAGGTCCCGCCTCATAATTTCCTTCAAGTCGAAAATAAGCATCATTTGCCAGATCTGTACGAAATTCACCCTCATACACTAAGTTTTCTTTTGCAGCGTGCAGATGCAAATAATACAGGCCACTCCTTGTAATATTGAAAGTATATTCTAGGGGTGATTTAGGTGGGCCATTTAGTGGTGTATTGCCATTAAATTCAAGATATCCATTGCCTGTATGACCGCCAATATTATTTTTCTTTACCCACTCATCTAGATTTGAATCAGTATTTTCAGCCTCCATAATTACCAGACCATTTTGTTCTGTGTAGTCACCTTTAGGTTGATCTGGATTTAACTTGTCAAAATTCCAAATCGGACCGATATGACCACATCCTTCTTTACCTATATCCACACGGCCAGGACAGTAGTTTTCATCACCAGCATCATTTGCCGGGCCGTTACCACACTGAATATCATTGTACTTGGGACGGCCAGCCGATCCTGGACCCGGGCCAATTAGGTCACAAGCTTCTTTAACCGTCATTGTTCCATGGTCTGTCGAGACCATAATATCGGCAACATTGTGGTCAAAATTTGACTCACAAAAACATTGATCACCAATAGAGTAGCTATCCATCCAACTAGTTTGAGGTTCGAGTAAAACATCATCAGGGTTAATTGGTATAACTTTTACAATATCCGGGTGAACATTACTGTTTATACCTTCCGCTTTGATTACTACTGCCCAGTCCTGATTAGCTTCTGTTGGGGCAGTGCCAATACTATGAGTACCCATTCCGTCAAGTTGATTACCCAGAGTCAACTGGCCGCTTCTTGGATTGAACCAGTAAACCTTATAGGTATCCTCATTTGAAATCTCAATATTGGTCGTACCACCTTCGCGCAAGTAAATTAAATAGGCATTACCGCTATCTGAAAGTACCCAATCGTTATTGGTTGAAGTTACTTCATTATCCACATTTAAACTGTGTAAATTAACTTCAAGTTGGTTTTGCAGAATATCGTTGAAAAATTTAACAAAGTGGCCAGTTTGCTCCCAATGGTTATCAAACTCTCTCAGGTTCTCTACTGCTAGGTCATACGCGTGGCCAGCCCCAGGGTTCTTTAAGTACCATTCAAATCCTGCTCCGCCTCCCATAACACTGCCCCACATCCAATTGACCCTCTGAACTTGGGTAACCTCAGAATAAGGTACAGGCGCTTGCCCGCCGGAAGCTTCAGTGAAGGTAACATACCAAAGATGGTTATTAGTTTGGGACTCAGCCAGCCATTTTCTGCTCATCTGATATGGCGCGTTACGATGGTTTGCATCACTAGGAATATTACCAATCTGAATGCTCGGTCCATCAAAATTACTATTTCCCAACAATGGTCGATAGTGCTGATCCCATTGGCCACCATAAGTATGGAGTAAAGTGGGATGATCGTAGGGATCCACGTCTTTTAAGTATTGAGCGATTGCCTTGTGTTGCTCTTGACTAAGAGTAGTCTCCTCACCCATATTCCATTGCAGTGCAGGGTGATGACCAAAACGGGAAATCATCTCCCGATAATATAGTTTGCGTTCAAGCCCTAAGTCACCGTTATTCAGAATTTTATTATTCTCTGTTTCCTGTGTCATAAAGTGAATCAACATACCTTTACTGGTCATGTGATCCATTACGACCTCCCACTGGTCTAATTTACTGACATCAAACGCCCGATGGTTACCATCATATACTGCCCAAGGGTGGGCATCACAACCATCACCACTTTCGGTGTTTGCCATAATGTAAATTGCATTGACATTTTTTTCAGCTATATAGTTAACTAAACCAATAAGGCTTTTTCCTTTACTGTCTTTCCAGGTGGGATCTCCATTATTCCAATCATCAAGGTGGGGCTCAAAATTGTGTAATATACCTTTGCAGGAATTTACGTTGTAGTGTTTTTCTGTATTATCAAAGTCTGAATAACCAAAAATGTTTTCTGGGCTATCCATCCCACCTTCTATATATACTGACTTATCCCCCAAATGCTGTAAGTAGCGGGTTCCTTTTTTATGTATAAGTAACCCCTTACTCCTCATATCAAGCTCAGGTGCTGTGGATTGCAATACCGGGAAATAACCATTTTCACCATCAAATGAAACAGCATTGCCTGCATTTGTATCTAGATCAACTGCAACTTGGCTCCCTTGTCTCATAGATACATCGAAGAACCATTTACCTGAAGTTGGCGGTGAAAAGTAGGCACGCCATTTTGTTCCTTCAGTAGCACCCGTATTGGCCGAATTACCATCAGCAGCGAAATGACCAGGCACTGTGTAGGACAAGTCACCTTGTGTGAATGTCACGTTATATCGATAATCAGTAAACGTAGCATCATTATTTTCTGATGCATACAAATCATCACAAGTAATCGTTATTCGGTGCCACTTTTCCAGCGTACCGGAAACAGTACAATGTTCACTATGGCCGATATCATCCGGGTCGACAGGCCCCGGAGGATCCGTCGGATCTGGGTCCGGATCTGTCGGGTCGGTTCCATCGTTCTGTTTTACAGTAAATGTAATTGAGGCACTGGTTCCGGCAGAACCTACCCCATCATCCTGGGAGTAAGGTGTAGCGGTAAGGGTGTAAGTTCCGACTACGGGGGTCCAATGATTAAAATCACCCTGATCATCACCAAATAGAGCATATGGTGAGGCGTTTTCAATCATATTGTGTGTCTGAGCCCCTGTTAACTCAAATACCACACTCTCTGCCTGATCACTATTTGCTCTAATATTTAATTGACTTCCAACCTGACTTAGATATATGTCTGTACCATCGGTTAGTGAAACAATATCCGAGTTGCCCTGTGAATTGACCAAGGTGAAAGACGATATTACTAATCCGTTTCCTGGGTTCGGTATATCAGAATTTGCCGAAGGGGGCGTGGTCTCATCGTCGGATTCACCAGATGACGAACCGCCACCACAACCAGCTAATGCAGCGGTAATCAGAAGTGCCAGAGGCAAGCTACTGTTATTCATTTCTACTATTCTCTACTTTAAAAGCAAACAATTATTTGCTAATTACAGAATTAAATGGCCATATAGAAATCGGCTACAACATGCAGCACTGGCCAGATACTAAATCGCGCAGATACATACCGACCGTGAATTCAGTCACATGCAGTCAGGACTAGTTCCACAGCTTATAGATTGACGAAAAAGAGTAATTTTTTTCGTGTTTTATAGTAAGGCAGTTTTGAACTACCTCTATTTTAATAATATCCAGATTATCCTTATTGAAAACCTAAAGAGATTAAGGGATCGACAAAAAAATCCTGAATAGAACTAATAACTCCGTAAGTCCCAAGAAGCTAAAATATCGAAAAAACTATAAAATATTATCAACCCATCAGGTTATTTCTATTTTTAAAAACTCATGATAAATATTCTAAAACTGTAAGCTTGCACTCAGAACCCACTTAATCACCAGTTAAATAAAGGAAAATTTATTTTAATATTGAGATATCATTTGTACATGGACCAATTAAAAGTAGCACTACCTATCTATAGATTTATATTATTAACTTATAAATGAAATGATCCATCCAGAAAAAGCCAGGTGTCAGATAAAGATAATAAATAGTAACAATGCCCTGGACGGCTCTATGTTTTACTCAAAACATACATTCGCTAGAAAAATTTTTTATTCTGACTGCGATGATGACTTATCCTGATAACTCGGCCTTTCAAAAATCATCAAAAGCTTTGGGATGGCGCTCTAATGGAGTAACCATTTCCATGCTAGAGAAATATATAAAAACCCTATGTTAGTTACATCCTCGCTGATGAGACAAATTGAGACATCAATTGTTTTCCAAAATTCACTAAAAAAATGGGTACATTCCCACCAGCACAGTAAAAAGGTTATCACTCGTAAGCGCAGAGGGAACTTTGTCTTACTAAATTCAAATTGTTGGTCAGAAAAAGTTAGTTCAATCTCACACTTTGAGTGTTAAATTCATAGTATAATGGCATTACTTTATAAATTAGCTTAAGAAATTCACAAACAATCTATTTATCATTTAATGACTGGCTTAATAGATTATTAGCGGTACAAAAATTTAGTATGACTACCAACATCCAGGAACTTTATGCTTCTGAGCCAACAGGGTTGGCAACATCCACTTATCGTCACGTGCAATACTGGCAAAACTTGGGGTTTCCAAGAGATAAGTTAAAGAATATATATGGTGATCATTACGCTAAGTTACAGAACTTACAACATCGTGTACCAGTAAGATTGACAGGGCAAGCACTTCAAGAAGTATCCAACTACTTCAGTGATAACACCATAGCGTTTCGTACCGGTCTAGATGTATCAATTTCCAGCATTCAGGCATTTGCGCATGTCTTAATGGCTTGCCCTACCGTTCGCCATCTTGTTAGCCTTGGCACGCAATTCCAGCAACTTGGCACGCAAGGCTATCAGGGATTATTCAGTGAGGGGGCTGAGCGCTCCAGCTTTGATATTTTAATTCCCAGCTTTTCACCATTCACTACACAACAAGTCGAATTGAATATTGGAATCATCTTCAAACTAATTTCAGATATTGTTGTCGATTATGAAAGCTGCCACCCAGTTATTCACTTCACTCATCATAATTCTGAATTGATGAACAGTGCACCATCATTGATTAATGTTCCCATTGAATTTGGACATCAAAAAAACTGCATCAGTTTTGATAATTCTATACTTGATAAACAATTATGCAGTCCAGGGAAACCCTCTCTTGACTTCAATAAACTGGCTGCCAAAAAACAGCTCCAGAAGATGAAATCAGATGAGTCTCTACCTAATCGATGCAAAGATATTATCAAAGATTACTTACCTGAGGGTGCGGCCAGTCTGGATTTTTTAGCAGATATACTACAAGTTAATAAGCGCTCCTTGCAGATTCGCCTAAATGCACAAAACACTTCTTTCAGGCGTATACTGGATTTAGCTCGGAGGGAGAAGTTGAATTCACTGGATATCCAATCCATGGATAAAATGCAAATTGCAAAAGCATTGGGATTCTCAACGGTTGTTGCATATGAAGAATCCTATAAACGCTGGAGAAATACTTGATCAAATAAGTCAATATTCAGACAAGCCAGGCAATAAGTAAATCAATATATTTTCCACCAAGATGAGCTTATTTAAACTCTAAAGATCTGGCCGTTAATATTACAGTGAGTTCAAATACTATTAGCGAGTATATAGCTATGGCTTGGCTTATATCACTCGCTCCCTTAACAGTTTAGCTGATTGTTCTGGAGTAAACACTCCAATATTTTTCAGATAAAATTATATCATGTTAGTGTTAGCGCAGCTCCCCCACTATACATCGATCAATATCTCCCTGAGTATTTTTTAATTGCTTCAACTGTTTTTGGCTCTCAGACAGCACAATATTATTTGCTTGATATTTAGGTTTGAACTCCATTAAACGCTGGTGGGCAGTGCGATAAATATTCTTCGCTTCTGCACTCATAAGAAAATCTGTCATTACACTACCAAATAACAAACGATAACTGAAAAATGCCCCTTCAAGCTGTGCTCTCTGTAGCAAAGTAGATGGCCCAGAAGAAATATTCCTGGCTCTATAGGTTGCGGGAATATCTATCTTACAGATATTTTCCACATGCTCCTTCGACTCAATTTTATATTCACAGTTGGATTTAAAATCCTGCTTTAGTCTTTCGATATTTTTCCCAAAATTCGGATCTGACTGACCATAAACAATCCTGGAAACTTCAAGAAAAATCATCATACCTCCACACATCATACAGGGCTCCAGAGTGCTATAAATCGTAGTATCAGCCAGGTAATCAGTCTCTTTACCCCTGCACTTACTACCAATACACTGCTGCATTACTCGCACTTCAGCATGTTGGGTTTTATCGCGACACAAGCCAACAGCATTGCGCTGCACTCCTAAAATTTTGTCCTGCTTATTGTCATACAGGACCGCTGCAATATTGTACCCTCGCTTTTGCTTTTCTTTTGGATCCACCCAATCCAAGTAAGCAACCGAGTATGCGAGCAACATCAATATCTCGTCTTTTTCCTGCTGGATAGGTGAATTGGGTATTAACTCAGCTTTCGCACTCAAGGCAAGCATTCCGAAAAACAAATATGAGATAAAACGCAACATACAATACCCGAGGCGTTCCAATTGATTAAAGCCATTCCTTGGTTAGCGCAATCACAGTTTCTATCCGCGCCGGCATCACTTTGTGGCGGCGGGTAACCAGAAACAAAGTCTCACTGATAGAGTGCTCCAAGCGATGGGGTTTAATCTGCCCGAAATTCTTAAATGCATTTACTGCATGGGCAGGCAGTACAGTAAAACCCAAGCCCATACTGACAGGTTCTAGAATCAAGCTAATTTGGTTCGAAAATCCCTTAAGAGCAAACATATCCACATGTTGAAAGTCGGGATAATTGGCGCCCAGCAACAAGCCCGCCTGATGGGCGCCATCTGGGTGGCCGATGTATCCGAGCTGTACCAATGAGTGCCAACTCAACCTCTTAACTGACGCAGGGGTCACCAAAAGTAGCTCCTCCCTCCCCACGGGCTGGCTTGCTATTTCCGTCAGCGTCGAGGGGGTGGTCATAAACCCGATATCCGCCTTGTATCCAAGTATGGATTCTTCTACGCCACTATTAGGGGCGAAGCGATAGTCTATGGTGAGTTTCGGGTATGTCTTCTGCAAATTCAGTAATTTGGGGTATAGCTTTAGCCCGACACTACCGGGAGACTGGATTCTCACTTGCCCTTCATAAGCCGGATCTTCACTAAGGCGTTGACCCAGTGTAGAGAGAGAATCGACGATATCTTGGGCTTCGATATATAACTTTTCACCCGCCTGGGTAAGGGTGAATTGCTTTCCATTCCTCTGGATCAGAGATAGCCCTAGAAAGTCCTCTAACCGACGCAAGTGCTGACTGACGCCAGACTGGGTCATGTGCAGGTGCTGCGCCGTTCTGGTAAAGCTGCCCAATTCTACCAATGCACAGAAACTGCGCAGCCACACAGGATTTATCATTACAAAAATTACTCAAAATAATCACAAATCATAATTATACGTAATGGATTATCCACAGTAACTTAGAAACGGACGTAACTTTTGGAGAACCACCAATGAAGAATGTTTATCCGAGAAATTTTTCTCACTTCGGCATATCGGTGCCAGACCTGGAAGCGGCTGTTAAGTTTTACACAGAGGTCATGGGGTGGTATCTGATTATGCCGCCAACGGAAATCAATGAAGATCATAGCGCTATTGGCGAGATGTGCACCGATGTCTTTGGGGCCAAATGGGGTAGCTTTCGCATTGCCCACCTGTCAACCGGTGACCGTATCGGAGTAGAACTATTCCAGTTTCCTAATCAGGAAAACCCAAAAGATAATTTTGAATACTGGAAGACTGGTATATTCCACTTTTGCGTGCAGGACCCAAACCTTGAAGAGCTGGCTGAAAGGATAGTCGCCGCCGGTGGTAAAAAGCGCATGCCCAAGCCCAGGTATTACTATCCGGGAGAGAAACCCTATCGCATGATTTATATGGAAGACCCCTTCGGAAATATCCTGGAACTCTACAGCCATAGCTACGAGCTGATCTATAGTAGCGGTGCCTACACCTGATACTGTACATCTTAAAAGCTTGGGTTAGAAAAGGGCACCAGAGATTTTCCGGTGCCCTTTTCTATTTGGGAAGTATACCTCTAGGGCCAACTTAAGACTTTTATTTTCCGCAGGTAATCAGCAACTTCCTGGCCAAGAATGGAATGCTGGTCTTCATCGAGATGAATACCATCAATATCACTAACCTTGACTAAAGTGTTGGCATCCAGGTAGTGGGTGCCTAGCTCCCGGGATACTTTTTCCAGTTCTGCCGGAAAGTCCTTACAGCGCTGCTCAGCCCCCGCAAATTTATGGCCGATAATACCTTTGGGGTTATTGATAGCCAATGGAGCAATAATCAATATTTTAGGAATCGACATGCCGGGCTCAATGGGTGCTTGTCTGATTACTGACACCAACTTTGCCACCCCCTGAGCGGCCATCCAGGCTTTATTATCATGAGTATCCTGGAAATCATTGGTTCCCAACATCAACAGAACACACTTTAGTGGTGAGTGCATTTCTATCACTTGCGCCAGGCCATCAACCCCCTTCCGCCCCTCCCGGAACGGATCATCCCACACTGTTTTACGACCATTCAGGCAGTTTTCTATCACCCGCACGTCACAGCCTTTTTCATTCAAGCTTCGCTCAAGTACTCCAGGCCAACGCAAGTGAAAAGCCATACGCTTCCTGGTATCAGGGATGACGCCCCAGGAAACACTGTCAGAGTAAACCAATACATTTTCCATTGTTACATAACTCCATTGAGCCACTAAAAAACCTATCGGATTAATGAGCTCCTCAGCTTGAGGGTACCGCCAGGTGCGCAATACCGCGTAGGGTCAACCGAGATATTACCAATGCGGCCACACCACAAGTTGCGATTGCAGCGGTCAGAGGCTGGGGAGTACCATCAAATACCAGACTGGTTAACACAATCGACAATGCACCCAGTAACATTTGCAGGGCTCCGCCCAACGCTGCAGCGGTGCCTGCAATAGGCCCATGCTCCTCAAGGGAAAGCACCATTGAAGTGGGGATTACCAGGCCGAGAAACACGTTGGTCGCCAGTAGCATTGCCACTAATAAAACAAACTCATCAAAACCGGCAAAAGTCACAGCGCACATCACAAGAGAACTTATGGCAAAACCGGCAGTGGCCCACTTCACCACTGCTACTGAACCAAAACGCATTCCAAGATTTGCAGCAAATTGACTTGAAACAAAAAAACCAAGGGCATTTAAAGCAAACGCCAGGCTGAACCCTGTCGGAGTAAGACCGTAAAACCCTGTATACAAAAAAGAAGCCGTAGCAAGAAAGGAAAAGAAACTGGCAATGCCCAAGCCACCTATGCAAGTCAATCCCATGTAAACCGGATCGCGTAAAAGTGTAGAAAAAGCCCCCAACATGGCACTGAACTGGAATGGAACACGATGCTTTCGCTCAAGCGTCTCCGGTAAACTGCTTACAGCCAAAAGTAGACTGGCGAGGGTTAACAGGGCAATCAGGATAAAAACACTGCGCCAGCCAAAGGGTACTATTAAGATACTGCCAATCAGCGGCGCCAGCATCGGGGAGATAGAAATTACCAGCATTACTGTAGTCATCAAGCGGGTCGCACGAGCACCGGTATAATGATCACGTATAACCGCTCGTGGAATAGACATTACTGAAGCAGCACCTACTCCCTGCAAAAAGCGCAAAGCTATTAGCGATTCAATGGTCGGGGCCACAGCGCAGCCAACTGATGCAAGGGTAAAAAGAAGTAGCCCGAAGTACAGGGGGGGCTTGCGCCCAAACATATCCGAAGCCGGCCCATAAATAAGCTGGCAAACTCCAAAAGCAATGAAATAAGACATCAGGGTGTACTGTGCTGCCTCAATAGGGGCACCAAAACTTGCTGCAATATCCGGCAATGCCGGCAAATACATATCGATAGCGACTGGGCCAACGCAGCTCAATAGCCCAAGAATCAGCGCCATCTTAATTAAATCTGACTTCATATAAATTTCCGTAGTACCTATAAAATTCTTATGTGGTATCAAACAATTATTGCCAATAGTTTTTGGCCAATATCAAATGGGTTTGCATATTCCCTTTAGCACTTTTGTTGCTCTGTTTTCATTCCAAAGCCTCCCTTGCACTTTGAGGAAAATCAATCACCCACTCAGACTAGAAGGCAACTTATTTTAGGCCTAGCACCATCCAGCTGTAACGGTGCATGTAATGCTCTGACTTTTTAGTCGATCACTAATATCCATTGAGAAAACCATTCTCCACTTGATCGCCTAAATGGAAGTAAGGCTTTGCCAACACTACCAGTTTGCTTGCAGTGACTGAGGTTAACGTTATGCAGAAGCTTTCTAGTTACGGTCACTTTTCTCCCTCTGGGGGTTGGGAGTCTATGTGTACGTCGAAATTGAGAGCCCTGCTGTAGTTGTGACCAAGCCCGTCCGCTTACGGCAACCTCTATTCCCCCAACACCGCCTAAAACGGCGCCTTCCGCTTAGTCTTCGCCCCAGGCTGCAGCGCAAACCGCAGAAGATCCCTCTTTTTATAGCCCAAACTCCCTGCTGGATTATCAGCCTCCACCCAGAGGGAGGAACCGTCTATAACCTTCTAGAAACCCTTAAGTCCCAAAGACTGCGAACCGCTTTAGTCAGCGGTGTCGATGGACGCTCTGCCCTTCCCAGGTTTGAAGGTGATGAAGTCCTTTGCAATCGTACAACCCGTTGGCGCCACCTATGCGCACTTAAAAACTCTGAAATTGGCTGCTACTTAGCCCACTTGCGCACTATCCGTCTCGCCTACCAAACCGGTCTCAACCGGGTTTGCATCCTGGAAGATGATGTACAGTTGGAGCCGGATTTTGGCAAAATACTGGCCGAGCTTGAGCGCCTACCGGAAGAAGTTGAAATGATCCGGCTGATGGGGCTTAAAGTGCGCAAACGCAAGATTATCAAGACACTGAATGACGGCATTCACAAGCTGGTTCGCCCTGAACGCGGCTGGTGCGGTGCCCAAGGGTATTTGCTTAACCGTAAGGGTATGGAAAAGATCCTGGGCCATGCCAATCGTATTTTCGAGCCGATTGATAAAGTCTTTGATCACTTCTGGCAGTTTGATCTGAAACTGTATGGTGTAGAGCCTCATTTGCTTTGGGAAACAGCGCACACCTCAAGCATCGTAAAGTCGAATGTGGGACGAGCAAAAGTTGTGCGCTGGCTCTATTGGGTACATCCATTTGGCAAATTGTGGCGCAGTGTCGAGAGACATATTTATTTACTGCGGCATTACCAGGCCTTCTATCCTGCACAAAAACCGAAACAGAGGCCTGGTCGCACTGCGAGAATGAAGTTGTAATCAGTTTAAATATCCCAGACTCTTTGCATTTTCAGGAACATAAATGAAGCCGTCCATGTGATCATAACCAACCCCGTCAGCGCTTCCAGCCCTGCAGTAAAGCGCAAGTGCCCCAAGGGTTCGATATCCCCAAAGCCTAAAGAGGTATATGTGGTAAAGGAGAAGTAAGCACAGTCGAGCAGGCTGCCATTAAAATTGCCCACTAAAGTCCCAAAATAAGGCGAATTCACCATAAAGTAGTAACCGTAAGCAAACAGCCAGATTTCTGCTACATGAGCCAGGAGGGCTCCAAATACTCCAATTACTATGGCGAAATTATGCCGGACAGGCAACCAGCGCCCTAAGTGGACCAGAGCGTTGAGGACCTCATGGTGAATCAGCACGACAATTGCCACAATGATGCTGTTCACCAGGAATGCAAAAGCCAGTTCAGCGTCGAACATGAAAAAACTCGCGCACCAGTTTTCCAGCTTCCTCCGCCATCACTCCAGACTCTACGGCGATCTTATGATTGAAAAAACCTGCCTCCCCTAACTTTAACTGGCTCTCCACCACGCCCGCCCGGGGCTCGGTGGCACCGTACACTAGCCGGTTGACGCGAGCGTGAACCAGGGCACCGAAGCACATGGTACAGGGCTCTATCGTTACATAAAGCGTTGTATTGGGCAGGCGATAGTTCTGTTTACCTTCAGCAGCTCGACGCAGCGCCACTATTTCCGCATGGGCACTGGGGTCACAATTCCCGATGGGACGATTGCTGCCTTCGCCAATAACCTTGCCATCCTGAACCAGCACTGCTCCAACAGGCACCTCACCCCTCTCTGCGGCAAGTTCCGCCAATTCCAGGGCCCTGCGCATAAATGCATAGTCTTTTGGTGTTGCCATAAATCTCTTCTAGTTACTTCTATCAACCCGAGCTGCAGCCATGGGAGAAATCATTTCGCTACCCTAAGTAAAACCTACTTACGCTTGATAAAGCGGCGCACAATAAAGTCGGCTTCCAGAACCAGGCTGTCCTGTTGCTCCAATTCTGCACGGGCCTCTCGGCAGCCTTTCCAGGCAAAGGGGGTCATGGCGAGAAAATCGGTAATCGCTTCGTGCCCCTGCAACTTAAAAGGAAAGCAACAGCGCATATCCACCTCAGGGTAAAGTTCCTCAACCAATTTTGGCGCAGGGTGTTTACGTGGCTCTTTATATAGCTGGCCTTTTAGGGTCCAGAGGTGGTCCGGTCCAGGTGAAACATCCAACAGCTGCCCCCCCACTTTTAACACCCGCAGCATTTCTTCATCCGGGGCCGGCGCAAAAATGCGTAGCAAGTCATCTACGCTATTCGAGGATACCGGCAGGTTGACATTACTGGCCACAATAAACTGGGCGCCACTATCAGATTTAGCTGCCATACGCACACCGGACTTTGAAATATCCACACCAGCCAGGGCATGACCATGCCACCCAGCGGATTCCAGTTGGCGTAAGTAATATCCCTCTCCACAGCCAATATCCAAGAGTTTACGACCTGATTTCGGTGGCAACAGCGCTGCAATTGCATCTACTAATGGGCGGTAATAACCCGCCTTGAGAAATCGGCGCCGCGCGCGCAACATCTCAGCTGAATCTCCCGGTTCCTTACGACGCTTGCGATAAACCGGTAACAAATTAACGTAACCTTCCCGTGCTCGATCAAAACTGTGCCGGTTACTGCAGTGCCAGGTTTCTTTTCCCAGCGTCAACGGCTTTGCACAGAGAGGACATTGCCAAATCATTCAACTTCCTGAACTTGAGTATTCTTCATCATTGATGGCGGCGTACGCTGCAAGATCAGATCCGCCGCCTTTTCTGCAATAGCGATCACCGGCGCATTGGTGTTGCCGCTGATCAGGGTGGGCATTATGGAGGCGTCCACAACTCTCAGTCCATCTACACCATGCACTTTTAGCTCAGCATCGACCACCGCAAGATCATCATTGCCCATCTTACAGGTTCCCACCGGGTGATAAATTGTCTCGGCATGCTGACGAATATAGTGCTTGATAGAAGCCTTGTTGGTGAGCTTTTGATCGGGCAACAACAACCGTTTCTGATAGCGCAGCAAATCTTCCTGGTTAATGATGTCCCGAGACATCTCGAAGGATTCCACCATCACCTGCATATCATCTGGTTCGCTTAGGTAATTTGGCTGGATACTCGGCAGCGCCTTGGGGTTCTCAGTATTGAGGGTGATTTCCCCACGGCTTTTAGGGCGCAATGCACATGCATGCATCGTGTAACCATACCCAGATTGTTTAGTAAGACCGTGATCAAAAGATGGCACTGCAGTGAAGTGAAACTGTATATCCGGGCAGCCATTAGCCAAGGTTGAACTGGCGAAGCCCCCAGCTTCAGCAACATTACTGGTTAATGGCCCGCGGTTCAGGAAGAACCACTCAGGCGCGCGCGTAGCGTGCTTCAGTTTCGCCCACAAGTCATTTGCAAAAGTGATTGGGGCCGAGGTTTTCACTACCTGGGAAATATCCAAATGGTCCTGGAGGTTCTTCCCTACCCCAGGCAGGTGATTCTGCAGCAGAATATCAAACTTCCGCAGTTCCTCCTGGGGGCCAATACCTGAGAGTAATAGTAGGTGCGGAGACTGAATCGCCCCAGCACAGAGTAAAACCTCCTTATTTGCCAGGATCTTTTTGCCGTTGAGCAACTCCACCCCCACTGCCCGATCGCCCTTCAACATGAGGCGCGCTACCGGGCTGCGGGTCAATACCCTTAAATTGGGACGTTTCTTGACTGGATGCAAATAAGCCGCAGCGGCAGAACAGCGGCGCCCATGACGTTGGGTTACCTGGTAAAAGCCGACTCCACTCTGCTGGCTGCCGTTAAAATCATCATTTAACCTGTGCCCGACAGATTGTGCTGCCCGCAGGAATGCTTGTCCCGACTCAGTCTTCCATTTCAGATCGTTAACTGAAAGCGGACCATAGCCACTGTGATGGGCATCGCTGCCACGCTCATTACCTTCAGACAGAAGGAAATACGGCAGCATACTACGCCAACCCCAGCCCGGGTTGCCGGCAGCTTCCCAGGCATCATAATCTGCACCATTACCGCGAATATAAACCATCGCATTAATAGAACTACTGCCACCCAGGGTGCGACCACGAGGCCAGAACAGGCGCCGTTCGTGCAGGTGTTCCTGGGGTTCTGTAAAGTGATGAAGGTTGTAACCGGTCCCGGAAAGCAGCATACCTATCCCCAGGGGCATGGAGATCAGTGGGCTGCGATCTGGAGGGCCCGCCTCCAGCAGGCAGACCCGATGTTGCTCATCAGCACTCAAACGGTTAGCCAATACACAGCCGGCGGAGCCGGCACCTACGATCACATAATCAAACACCATTTGAGTGGACATGGGACCTCAGCACCTTTGCAGCTGGATTTGTCATGACGGTACACTCAACCAGAAAGAAATTACATAGACGAAAAGGATCAAAGGTGAAGGATTACGAGTTCAGTGATAATAAAATCCTGCAAAGCTGGCACAAAAATGCTGGGGAGTGGGTGAATGTTATTGATCGAGCGGCTATTCCCAGTCGGGAGTTAATCACCAACCGCGCCATTATCGAAGCTATTTTGGCGCACAACCCTACAAATGTCCTAGATGTGGGCTGTGGCGAAGGCTGGTTGGCCCGCAACTTGGCAGCTAAAAATATTGATGTCTACGGTATTGATGCCGTAGCCGAACTCATTACAGAGGCACAGCATCGCAGCGGGAATTATCAACAATTCCTGACAACCAGCTATGAAGATCTGGACACGAAAGCCTTGGGGCAAAAGTTTGACCTGGTGGTGTGTAACTTCTCGCTGATCGGTGAATCGGCAACGGAGGTTTTTTTCCAGAAAGCTGGCAGCCTACTCAACCCTGGAGGCCACTTGCTGGTCCAGACATTACATCCTTTGATTTCTTGCGGAGAGCAGGATTACACAGATGGCTGGAGACCCGGCACCTGGGAAGGGATCGAAGGGAATTTCGAAGAGGCCGCACCCTGGTACTTCCGCACCATATCAAGCTGGGTTGATCTGTTTACCCAAAATAACCTGGTACTGCCCTCCCTGAAGGAGCCCCTCAATCCCACAACAGGACTTCCAGCCTCACTTATATTGTGCGGCCGGCTAACAACCACTTTGTAGTGCCCTGAGCAAACAAGCCAACACTCACTCTCTGTGGAAAAGTGGCATTAAAAGTTCAGTATAGAAAATTATCACGCCAAGCTGCGGTTTTAACCGATCTGGGTCTTGGTAGACCCATGGATATTGACCCATAACTCAAGATCAATTTTTCATTAGCATTAATCTGGCAATATCAAAAAAATAATAAAAAAACATTGGCGTCCTGCTGCTCACATCTGCGACTGCTTGGACAAAAATGGAAAAGTGTCCAGTTAATGCGGCCTGCAGAAAATTAACCGTCAATCCCCGACTGTCCAGTAAGTGAAGTTGTAAGAGCCGCCTATTTTATAAGGGATAACGCTTTGATTTGGGTGTCCCATAATAAATTTAACGACCGCTTACGGCGTCCCGATGAGAAGTAACACCCTGGGGTAAATCGAATGGTACTCTGCAACTTCAGAATCAGACAGGGAAAGACCTTACCAACAACTGTGGGATTGCTCCTGCTTCCCGCCTGCTGCTTCTGCTCCGCTGATGACTTATTTATCCCCGACTCCCAACAGGCCCTCAATTTACAATCCGGCAATCTTTACTTCTCCGATAGCGCCTTCGCTATGGGCAATGCAGACCTTCTCCAAGCAGCAGATTTCCTCCGCAACAACTCCATGAACAGTACGCAGAGGCGTCTTAACTACCAATGGCTGAAGATGCATACCTACCCTTCTGAACACCGACCAACTACCGGAGGCAAGGCCCTGGTCAAAATCCTGAAAATGGGTTTTGAGACCTATAAGCAACGTAATAAACGCACAGCCCGGAACAGCCTACTGCGCTATACCACCAACCGCGGTAAGATTGGCAACTCTGTCGATTATGGGTTTAGCCTCTCAAACGACAAATTCAAAGTCTCCTTCGAGTACGAATTCTAGTACTGGCAAGCGGCCTTTCCTTGCATAGCTTCAGGTTTGTTAGAATCTCCGCCATCTGAATTTGGCGGAGATTGCCGTGAGTACCTCAAATACCCCAACTACCTTCCCAGAACTACCTATAGCCGGTGTTGGACGGCGCCTTGCGGCCCTGATGTACGATTTGCTGATCCTGATGGGGCTAATGATGGTCTATGGCTTCGTCGCCTTACCTGTCGCATCGGCAATTGGAGGTCTCAACTGCCAGCCGGAAGCCATGGATTACAGTCCTTGTGTGGGCGGCCCGATTTACCAGTTGGGTGCAGTTGCGGTCATCGCAGGATACTTTTTTTGGTCCTGGCGTGTGGCTGGGCAAACTGTTGGTATGCGCGCCTGGCGTCTCATCGTAGCCAATCCCGATGGCGTCCAGCTTTCATGGCGTCAATGTATCCTGCGTGCTGTAGTGGCACCAATATCATTGGCATGCCTTGGCCTCGGCTATTTTTCCGCTTGGGCCAGGTCTGATAAGGCCAGCTGGCACGACCTGATATCTGAGTCCCAGGTGCGCCTACTGCCCAAAAAGAAAAAGTGATTCGCTTCAGCGGGCGCGCTTAAGTAGTAACCACCCCACTATGAAGCACAGAATTATGGGCACCACCACGGCCAGTAGTGGTGGGAAGCCAAAAACCAATGAAGATGGACCAAGCATATCCTGCACTGTCTGGAAAACAATACCGACAATAATGCCGGTAAAAACCCGTAACCCCGTGGTTACCTCGCGCAAAGGCCCAAAGATAAAGGAGATCGCTACCATCACCAGGCTGGCAATGGTGAGTGGTTGCAAAAGCTTTTTCCAGAACTGCAGCCAGTAGCGACTGGAATCCTCGTCCTTGCGATCGAGAAAGGTACCATAGGACCAGAGATCTCTCGGGGATAGGTCTGAGGGTAGCGGTACAATGAGCGCAAAAAGCTCTGGGGAAATCTCGGCATTCCAGCTACTGGCTGGTACCAGTTCACTCTGGGTATTCTCCGCTGAAAAGCTGGTAATACGACTGTTTTCCAACTGCCATTTATCCCCTTCGAACTGCCCACGCTCAGAAAACTCTACGCGTTTAAGCTCCTGATCACTGTCAAAGTGATAGCGGGTTATTCCGTATAGTTCGCCATCCGGCAGGGCCGCGTTGAAATGCACAAATTCCCCGCTGTCTTTCAGCCAAAGACCACTCTCCAGACCGGTGGCCTCCAGTTCTCCGAGCGCGCGGGCACGGTTGTTCTCAGCAATGACATTTGTCTTGGGAATAACAAATTCGGCCAGTGCCAAACCGATCAGGATCAGCAGGATAATCGGCTTCATCACAGCCCAGGCAATACGCCCGATCGATACTCCAGCAGCGCGCATAACCGTCAACTCGCTGGTCCCGGCTAAAGTCCCCAGGCCAACCATACAGCCAACCAGTGCGGAAAAACCTAACTGCTCATAAATCCGTGCAGGAAGCTTCCACAAAACATACTGCACTGCCTCCGCAAAGCCGTAGCCTTCCTTGAATTCTCCCAGTTGATCGACAATGGCAAATACAATATCCAGCCCGAGGATAACAAGAAGTACCGCACCCACTGCCAGGGCTATGGTTCGACCAATATACAGATCAAGCCTTAGCATTTGTCGCCTCCCCTACTCCCTCTGGGCGCAACTTGGGTTTGCGCCGCCAGTTCCTCATAGCCAGCAACAACAAACCGATCAATAGGAACGGCGGATGCACCAGCCAAATCACAGAGGGGTTGGCAAACTTGCCGTCCTCAATGGCACCACGAACGCCCTGCAGAGTTACCAGGTATATAAGGTAAAGGAGGATCGCAGGGATCATCTTGGCAAAGCGCCCCTGCCGGGGGTTTGTTCGGGATAAAGGGACAGCCAACACGGCGACCACTAGCACTAAAACTGGAAGGCTGAAGCGCCAGTAGAGGAATGCCTTCTCTTTGGGGTCATCACTCTTTAATAGCTGCAAGGTGGGTGCTGATTCCATCTGGTCACGCCAACGATTGCGCAATTGAGGAACCTCGAGCAGCACCTCATAAGTGTCAAACTCCATCTGCCTGTACTCACGCTGCCCAGGCACCCCTGCATAACGATAACCATCGCGCAACACCAAATAACGCAACCCTGTCTCAGGGTCGACTTGCTGCACACCCTCGCGCGCACGGGTCACCACTTGATGGTTTGCCTGTGTCTCCTCCTCAGTCGCACCCAACTCAGCCAGGAAAACATCCTGCATTGTGGACTTATCCTCACTAAGGGACTCAGCGTAATAGACTGCTCGACCGCCACTGGTGGAGATAAATTTCTTTGGTATCAGGTGGTCGAACTCGTTGCGGGCTTTCTCAATATTGAGCAAGTTAGTAGAGCGTGCCACACCTGCAGGAGAGAAATACAAGCTCATGGAAGCCACGACCAGAGCCACCATCAATGCTGGAGCCAGGGTATACATCAGCAGTCGCCACTCGCTGAAACCACAGGCATGCAACACTGTCATTTCACTCTCAATGTACAAGCGACCGTAGGCGAGCAGTATCCCAACGAAAAGCCCCAGGGGCAGCACAAGTTCAAGGAACCCCGGCAGACGGAACCCCATCAGGGAGAAAAGAATATTAGCCGAGATATCACCCGCGGCAGCCTCCGCCAGGTATTTAACAAATCGGCCACTCATCACCATTAAAAGTAAAACAGCGCTGACTGCCAGCGTGGCAAACAGCAGCTCACGGCAGAGGTAGCGGAAAATAATCACAGGGCGAACGTATTCCTTGGTGACAGCGGTGTGATGAAATCTGGACTCAAAATGAACAAGTTTCCCACCGACTACAGCATTCCAAAGACGGGCAGGTTAAACTTGTGCGACGCATTATCACTAAAAATTCTTGCTATGTCTCGGCTCAGAGCCATGCAATCTTTTGTCAGATTTTAAGGAAAGCTAAAAATGCAGTTCTCCGCCAAGGTTTTGGATATCACCAAACAGCGCACAGCCTGCTCCATTATTTCGGCAGATGCCAAAAACAGCCTTACCCACAGTGGAAAAAGCCTAGATAAACTCACCGGGGGAGTGATTGGCAAAATCCTCAAGCGCGGTGACCTCGGCACCAAGCCAGGCAGCACCCAACTGATTGACTTGATCGAAGGTCCCAGTGATCGCGTACTGGTCGTTCGTGCCGGCAAGGGTGCTCTCACCCAGGCTGAATTCCGCAAGCTGGCCACGACCAGCGCTACAGCGGCTAAAAAGTTCAAGGACGCCACTTCTTATCTGTGTGAACTGGATGTAGACGGTGCAGACAAGTCCTGGCAAGCACAGCAAATTGCAATGGCAGCCGGACTTGCCACCTACCGCTTCACCCAGTGCCAGACTGACGCAAAGCCCTATCCCTTGAGCAAGTTCACGGTACACGGCCTGGAGCGAAAGCAACTCAAATCTATTCAATCTGGAATCGATATCGGGGCAGCCCAAGCAATCGGTAGTAATGTAGCCCGTGAACTGGGCGATATGCCAGGCAACATCTGTACCCCCAATTACCTGGCAAGTGAAGCTCGTGCATTGGCCAAAAAACACACAAAACTCACTACCACGGTCCTTGATGAAAAGAAAATGAAAGCCCTGGGCATGGGTGCCCTGCTGAGTGTTGCCAAGGGGAGCGACCAGCCGCCGGCCTTGATTGCCATGAACTACAAAGGTGGTAAAGCCAGTGACAAGCCGATTGTACTGGTCGGCAAGGGCATCACTTTTGATAGCGGCGGCATCAGCATCAAGCCCGGCCTGGCTATGGATGAAATGAAGTACGACATGGGTGGTGCTGCCAGTGTCTTCGGCGTGATGAATGCACTATTAGAGCTGAAGCCATCGATCAATGTTGTGGGCATGGTTGCTGCCGCAGAGAACATGCCCAGTGGCGGCGCCAGCAAGCCCGGTGACATTGTGACCTCAATGTCAGGTAAAACCATCGAGATCCTGAATACCGATGCCGAAGGCCGCCTGGTACTCTGCGATGCCCTTACTTATGCCGGCAAGTACAAACCCCGTGCTGTTATTGATATCGCTACCCTGACTGGTGCCTGTGTTATTGCCCTTGGTCACCATGCAACAGGCCTGTATGCCAATAACGAAAAGCTCGCTAAAGAGCTGATCAAGGCCGGCGAGACTACCGGAGACCGCGCCTGGCAAATGCCTCTGTGGAATGAATATCAACCCTCGCTGGACTCCAACTTTGCCGATATGCAAAACATTGGCGGCCGCGAGGCGGGCTCTGTTACTGCCGCATGCTTCCTGGCGCGATTCACCAAGGATTACAACTGGGCACATATGGACATCGCAGGTAGTGCCTGGAAGTCTGGCGCCGCCAAAGGCGCTACAGGCCGCCCGGTTCCACTACTAGTTGAATACCTCCTGGGCAAATAAGCGCTAAACGCGCACAATAGCCGCCCACTTTACGGTGGGTAGCTGATAGGACGGCTCCGGTGGGGCCGTCTGTCTTTTCTGCATGGACAAGAATTTCACCGGCGCCCTCGATGACTCGAATCGACTTTTATATCCTTTCATCCGATCAGCCCCAACAAGCGGATATTTTCGCCTGTCGCCTTGCGGAAAAGGCTTACCGCAGTGGGTTGCGCGTGCTGGTTGCCGTCGATAACCGGGACCACGCCAGCCAGATCGACCAGCTATTGTGGACTTTTCGCGAAGACAGCTTTCTCCCACATGGTGCTCAAAGCGAAGAGCAGCACTCAGCCATTGAAATTAATAGCGGGGAAGATCCGGGAACTCACCATGGACTGCTGATTAATTTATGTAGCAAAGTGCCCAAGTGGTTCAGCCGCTTTGAGCGCCTTGCGGAGATAGTTGTACAACATCCAGATACACTGCAGCGTTCACGATTACGATTTGGTCACTTCCGTGATCGCGGATATCCGTTACAATCCCATAAGATCAACTAAGGCATGTAATTACTCACTACCGCTATGTCCGGTCGAAAGAACAAACACAAGCAGCGCGGACAACAACGCAAGCAGCCCAGCGAATTGCTCAGCGAGCTCAGTTCGTTGCACGACCTCCTTAATAGCGACGACCTGGACGAAATTCCCCTGCTCAATCAGGTAGCCGGCCCTCACGGGCAAGGCACTCCCCAACAGACACCAGAGCCCCGATCCCAGGTAGAGGTCCCCACCCTTACTGCCGAGCCACCATCGGACCTCCCTTCATCAACAGACTCTATGTCTCAGCAGCAATCAGCCCCTACTATAGAGGAGGATGCCCTGGATACGGCGGATCTGCCTATTCTATTCTCGCCGGTGGAAGAAGTTGCCCCTTCAGAGTGCGAAATGCAGCTAGCTGAGTCTGACCTGGCATTGCTGCGTCCACTACAGGAATTGCCCCCAACTGAGACTGAAACCGAGGTGACAGATCCTGAAGCGACTGGCAGAGGGATAACTGAAACTGCGAAGCAAGCTCAGGTAGAGAGCAGCCCCGCCCAGGAAAACCCTTTCTTGCCTGCCCATATTCGTGCGCGCCTCACTGGTGGCAAGGTTCCCACCGGTGTAGACCAGGATGCCCAAAGTCCAGAGCCGGTAGACCCCACCAGCGCAGGTACACGCACCCAGGCCCTGGCAATGGCCCAAGCCATTACTGAAGAAGGGGAGCCTGCCGACCAGCTGGAGCCAACCGAGAAGGAACGGCAGCGCCAGGCCCTGATCGAACAGTTAGTTGCACAGCAATTGCCACAACTGGAGAGGCGGTTGCGCGCACAGATAGAAAAAGTCGTCGACGAGCTGGGCGTCTGGGACTGATTACCAATACAGGCAAAACCTGCCTTTTGCCCACCAGACCCCAGCGGTATAATTCCCCCCTTTTTCCGCGCAGCCCGAGCAAGCACCAGACTATCCTGAGCCAAAACGCTGTGCACGCAGTCAGTTAAACACAAGGTTTCCCGCCCGCATGGACAAAACATACCAGCCCAACGCCATCGAACAGCAGTGGTACAAAACCTGGGAGGAGAACGGCTACTTCAAGCCTTCCGGGGATACTGAGGCCAAGCCCTACAGCATTATGATCCCGCCGCCGAACGTCACCGGCAGCCTGCATATGGGCCACGGTTTCCAGGAGTCCATCATGGACGCCCTGATTCGCTACCACCGCATGCAGGGAGACAACACCCTGTGGCAAGTGGGCACCGACCATGCCGGTATCGCCACCCAGATGGTGGTAGAGCGCCTGCTGGGCGCCGAAGGCATATCCCGCCACGACCTGGGCCGCGACAAGTTTATTGAGAAGGTCTGGGAGTGGAAGGAAGAGTCCGGCGGCACCATTACCCGCCAGCTGCGCCGCCTGGGCGCCAGCCCCGACTGGTCCCGCGAACGCTTCACTATGGACGACGGCTTCTACAAAGCGGTGCAGGAAGTCTTTATCAAACTGTATGAAGACGGCCTGATTTATCGCGGCAAGCGCCTGGTGAACTGGGACCCGAAATTCCACACTGCGATCTCCGATCTGGAAGTATTAAACGAAGAGAAGCAGGGTCACCTGTGGCACTTCCGCTACCCGCTCTCCGACGGCTCTGGCCACTTGGTGGTCGCCACTACCCGCCCGGAAACCATGCTCGGCGATACCGCCGTAGCCGTACACCCGGAAGACGAGCGCTACCAGCACCTGATTGGCAAGACCATCAAGCTGCCCCTGGCGGATCGCGAAATCCCGATTATTGCCGACGAATACGTCGATCGTGAATTCGGCACCGGCTGTGTAAAAATCACCCCGGCCCACGACTTCAACGACTACGAGATGGGCCAGCGCCACAACCTCGAGATGATCAACATCCTCGATGCCGACGCCCACCTGAACGACGCAGTGCCGGAAAAATACCGGGGCATGGAGCGCTTTGCCGCGCGCACCCAGATTGTCGACGACCTGGACGCCCTCGGCCTGCTGGAAAAAGTAGAGCCCCACACCCTCAAGGTCCCTCACGGAGACCGCTCCGGCGCCGTGATCGAGCCCTGGCTCACCGATCAATGGTACGTAAAAACCCAGCCCCTGGCCGATGAAGCCATCGCCGCTGTTGAAGATGGCCGCGTTGAGTTCGTACCGAAAAACTACGAAAACATGTACTTCTCCTGGATGCGCGATATCCAGGACTGGTGTATTTCCCGCCAGCTGTGGTGGGGCCACCGCATCCCCGCCTGGTACGACAGCGAAGGCAAAGTCTACGTTGGCCGCAGCGAAGAGGAAGTGCGCGAGAAGCACAACCTGGGCGCCGACATCAGCCTGCGCCAGGACGACGACGTACTCGACACCTGGTTCTCCTCCGGCCTGTGGACCTTCGGCACCCTGGGCTGGCCAGAAGATACCGAAGAATTGAAAGCCTTCCACCCCAGCTCCGTACTGGTCACCGGCTTCGATATTATTTTCTTCTGGGTCGCGCGCATGATGATGCTGACCCTCTACTTCAAAAAGGAAGTACCGTTTAACACCGTGTACGTGCACGGCCTGGTGCGCGACAACCACGGCCAGAAGATGTCCAAATCCAAGGGCAACGTGATCGATCCAATCGATTTGATCGACGGTATCGACCTGGAGAGCCTGGTAGCCAAGCGCACCTCCGGCATGATGCAACCGCACCTGCGCGAGAAGATCGAAAAGCAAACCCGCAAGGACTTCCCCGAAGGCTTCTCTGCTTTTGGTACCGATGCCCTGCGCTACACCTACTACTCACTGGCATCCACCGGCCGCGACATCAAGTTTGATGTGGGCCGTATCGAAGGCTTCCGCAACTTCTGTAACAAGATCTGGAATGCCTCCCGCTACGTGCTGCAAAACTGCGAAGGACAGGACTGTGGCCAGGACAACAGCAGCGACTATGAACTGACCATCGCCGACCGCTGGATTATTTCCCAGCTGCAGCGCACCGAAATCACCGTACGCGAAGCCATGGACACCTACCGCTTCGACCTCGCCTCCCAGGCCCTGTACGACTTTGTCTGGAGCGAGTACTGCAGCTGGTACCTGGAGCTGTCCAAACCGGTACTGTGGGACGACAACGCCTCCGACGCAGTGAAGAAAGGCACCCGCCGCACCCTGATCCGCGTACTGGAAACCATTTTGCGTCTGGCTCACCCACTGATGCCATTTATCACTGAAGAAATCTGGCAGCGTGTAAAAACCCTCGCCGGTTCCAACGGTGACACCATTATGCTGCAGCAGTACCCGGAAGCAGATAACAGCAAGATCGACGAAGAAGCGGAAGCGGCCGTTGCCTGGTTGAAGCAGGTTATTGAAGGCGTGCGTAATATTCGCGGTGAAATGAATATTTCCCCAGCGAAGAAAATCCCACTGATCCTGCGCGGCGGTTCCAGCCGAGACAAAGAACTGCTGGAGCAAGCCCGCAGCCTGCTGATCAAACTAGCCAGCCTCGAAGAAATCACCTGGCTGGAAAGTGGAGAAGCTGCACCAGCCTCCGCCACCGCCCTGGTAGGCGATATGGAATTGCTGGTACCCATGGCTGGCCTGATCGACGTTAAAGCCGAGAGCGCCCGTCTACAAAAAGAGATTGATAAACTTTCCAAAGAACTCGCACGAGTTGAAGGCAAGCTCAACAATCCCAAGTTTGTGGACAAAGCCCCCGAAGCCGTTGTTGCCAAGGAGAAGGACAAGCTCGCGGAAATGAAAGGTGCTCACGAGCGTCTGCAACAGCAACTTGAGGAAATCAGTAACCTTTAATGGTTCTGGTAATCTGCTCCGATAAAGAGCGGATCTGATTTAAAAAGGGGGCTCTGCCCCCTTTTCTTTTTTTGATATAAATCAAACTACCCTTTCTAGCCCTAATGTCTTTCGATTTTCTATCAACTTCAGAACATGAGTATGCGCTCAATGTACCTACATCGCTTATGGGTTTGTCAGCTCCAAAAACAGCTTTACCGAAGTGGTATACGACTTAAAGCGCGCTAAAACGCTTCAAGCACCGCTCCATTTTTCAACCCTCCTAAATGCCTGATAAGAAATCAGCATGATTTTTGATCGGTTTTACTGTTATTTTTTAAAAAGAGCCTGATTGATTGAAGCTCTCGGTCTAACAGTGAGTTATAGAAAGACTATTCATTGGGGATAGTAACCAAAGTAATTATTTTTGAATTTGGGACAAGAGTTCTGGCTTGTATGTGCTTTATTGATCCCTCAAGGTTCTTACGCACTTCTTCGTTAGATTGATTCCAGGATGGTAATCATGATAATAATGGTCAGAATGATTACTATATAAAGGTTAGGTTTACATGGGGAAGCACTTGAGACTTTCATTATTTGGGATATTACTGGTTTGTACGGGGTGCGTGAGTATCCCAAAAACAGAACAAGAGTTGAGAAACAATCACTATCAAATTGTAGAAAAGTGCATAGATGCACCTTTAGCTGAAGCGTATGAGGTTATAGCCTCAAATACTGCGCGGTGTCACGGTGGGGCTGATAGCTTAATCATGCCTGCGGGTGGCGTATTTATTCCTGTGACAGCAAAGAACCAAATAGCAGGTACTATTTCTAAAGATCAAGCCAATGCAAAAGTAACCGTCGAACATATTAATCCTGTTAACAGTGGTTTTTTGCAGTTAATTGAACTTTATAAAACAGACGCCTGTCCAACAAATATAAAGGTTTATTTACTCAATGACTCGAAGAAATGGGAAACTGCTACAAAATCAGTTTTTCAATGGGTACAAGGTAATGAAACGAACTGTTTCGAGTTGTGATAAGCCTAACAAAAACCATCAATCTAACTCCGTAAAGTGTCACGCTTTTTGTTCCAAAAAGCCCGCCAGCATACTACGCAGTAGTAGTTGGCATTAACTACACTACACAAGGAGAAGTAATAAGCATTCGAGGAGTATTAACCCAGTTTGCTTTAACTTATATAATACTGGTTATCCTCGTAGGATTTACACTTAACTACTTTGGCGTTGGCAGTAATAGCGGCGTAAATATCGGAATATTATTGGGCTCGATATTTTGGGTATGTTCTTCTTTTGCTAATAAGAATCGCCGCTATTTCAATAAAAGTGAAAAAACCAGGGTAGTGATGGGGTTTATCACTATTAACGTGGTTATTCAAGCTATTTTCGGAGCTGCCGTACTTTCCGAATCTGGTCATGAAGCAATCGGTTCAGTTCTTTGTTCTCAGTTGCGATTATCGGAGCTATTCATGCAGTCGTTATCTATTTCTTTACAGGGGTTGTAAAAAAATCACTACTTAAACAAGGCATCATAGAGAGTTAACAAGACCAGCCAGAGGGATATCAAACCTCCGCTTCGCTTTGGTCTTGCCTCCCCTACTAGCAGCGTTAACGCTCTTATTAACACACCCGGCGGACTGAACACGCCAATGCGCGCGCTTGCTTCGCGCGTTCCGAAATCTCAACCACCTCCATCCCCCAACACCGGCTCCTTTTGCAAACGTCTATAGATTTCCTCACGGTGAACGGGTAGGGATTTGGGAGCACGTATGCCTATCTTTACTTGATTACCCTTAACTTCCAATACCGTAATTGAGACGTTAGCTCCAATCCGTAAGTTTTCACCCGTCCGGCGCTTTAAGATCAACATAATTGCTTCCTATGAATACTCAAACCATACGTAGACCTCCCTTAATGGAAGGATTTGAAAGTAACTTTTAAGGAAGTATTAGGTGGAGCGCGAGAACGGTAGGCATAGAGGTAGAAAAGGCAGACGCAACGCTTCCAGAGCCAGGGAACATGCCCCAAACTACTGAATGAACTCCACTTTATTGAAGACGAGCGGGTTTCTAGCGTATGATCCATATAGCCATTTTGATACTTGGGTTATCAATTTGGTTAGCTGGCCCCTGGTGTTCCACCACCTTGGGTCAGCGCCTTTTACTTACTCTTACGTCACGCTACCGTTCTCCTTTGAGGGAATGGTTCTTTTAGAAAATTCTTGATTCTCTCGAACCTCTTTGGTCATCGGCCTTTAGTAGGCTGTTCAATGAGGACCAAAATATCGATAAATATCCACCGATTTTACGCAGCTTTGACACTAAAACAAACTGAATAAAATCCAATAAGATTATTTTTGTGCCTATATTTTTGGTTGCTCACGCTTTGAAGAATTCGGTTGTGTATAAAAATGGTTGTTAAAGTTGGTACTCTTCACTGCCTTTCGCATTGGAACCCAGAAACAATAGATCACCCCTAACGGCTTCACCTTGCTGCTTTTATATACACTTTGTTGTTTTCATCCGCTATCAATACCAAAGATCAAGAGCAGCCTCGCATATCCACAGCAAAAAAAACGCTAACCTTTTGATTTCAAACGGTTTATGTTTATGATCAAAAGCAGAGAAATACGAGGATATATTGCAGCCGCAATATATCCACTAGAGTAATTCTCCACCGGTGCAGGCTAACATTCTGATTTATTTTTTTCTGGCTTAAAGGGGTTTTCTCCCCCTGGGATATATTGACTGGTGATATAATGCGGCTGCTTTTGAATACGCTGTTAGGTTGCCAAGGAAAGTTTAGTGATTGTCGATGAATCCAATTGCGAATTTGGGCGAGAAGCCATGATGTATGCGAGCTTCTTTTATTATCAATTAATAGAAGAAGGGGACTTTTCTTGCGGTCAAACATCATATTGGTTATTTGACAGCTTCTCCTGTTGGGATCTGTTAGATCTTAAAGTAATTGAATCCGAAGGTGTTTCACTCGGGGTTGATGAAACATTTATTCGAGAGGCTGCTTTAATTTACATTCTTTGTATGCTGGTAAATCAATACGAGGAATTGGAACCTGAAGAATATCCCAAATCAGAAGATCAAGCCGTAATCGTAATTAAAGATAAAGGGTTAGACCTTATCCCCGAAGTTTCTCAAATATTAGACAGTATTGATAAAGGCAATTTAGAGCTGTTAAATGCTGCAATGGGTATTATTTTTAAGAAATATGTTCAAGGTAGGTTTATCAAGCTCATTGAGCAAAGGTAACCATACAAGTCCAGCCAGCAGGGCCACCTACTCGCCGCTTCGCTCTGTTCCGGCTGTCTCCACTGGCGGCGCTAGGCAATTAGTATGGATCAACTCCTAGATTTAGCAGATGAGAGACTCATCAATGAATGCATCTTCTGTGGGGCGAGAGCAGACACAAGAGATCATGTACCGTCCAAAATTTTGTTAGATGCGCCTTATCCTGAAAATCTGCCTGTAGTAGGTGCTTGCAAGACTTGCAATCAGGGGTTTTCTAAAGATGAGCAATACCTTGTGTGCTTACTTGAATCAGCACTTGCTGGATCAACAGATCCAGAAGAAATAAGCCGGCCTTCTGTTGCTCGAGCAATGAAACGCGCTCCTGCGTTAAAAGCACGGATAGATGCCGCAAAATCTACTTCTAATGGCAGAACTATATTTCATCCGGAGCATGAGCGAGTTAAAAATGTGATGCTAAAGCTAGCTAGAGGTCATGCGGCGTTCGAGTTAAGCCAGCCTTGCCAAGATGAACCAATACACTACTGGTGTGGCGCTTTAGAGTCATTAACGCAAGATGCTCGAGAAGGGTTTGATGCTGTACATATCCAACAACTCCTTGGCGAAATAGGTTCGAGAAACATGCAACGTATGTTTACTGCTGAATTGACTTTGGAAGAAGAATCAGGTGAACACAAGCATGTGCAAGTAATTGTGAATGATTGGGTAGATGTTCAGGTTGGACGCTATCGGTATCTGGCAATTGACGATATCAATGGGGTAATAATTCGGGTTGTTCTGTCAGAATATCTCGCTTGTGAAGTAGCATGGAACCCTTATGCCTAAATCGGATAGCAGCAGTTCTAGCCTTCAACCCAAATACCACCCATCGAGGAGGTCCGCAATGAGCGGCTCCCCATCCGTAATAAATTTCTACCCAACAACACTATCATGCAGCTCTTCATTTGAATTGAGTATCATGGCAGTGCGCCACCTCAACTTTATCCGACTGGAGACATATCGGTAGGTTAACCGTGTCTTTTAACTCGTGGAGTTTAGGCTCAGGCCTTCGCCCTGTCTAAGGTATTCAATTTGGCATTTGGCTACTATGCCACCTGCTGACTTCTATTTAATCACCTTGATCATTACTAACCGAAACGCAGCTGTGTTCCATCACTCTTCCTATCCCCATGATGGTAGCTAGCGGATTGTGCCTATTTATGAGTCAGCGGCCACGTTGATAGCTTCACAGCAGCAAGCTAAACAGATCTCCCCAGATAAAAACATGAACTTTCACTACACAACTGCATCATTGACTCTACCCGTTAGATCACCCGGCTTCGATGTTCTTGACTACCTCGCCTCCAGGCTAAGCCTTATAGGATGTTTTTGTTCGCAGCTCATAGTTTTGTAACGGCTTCCTCCCCACAAGACCTCGCGGTATTACAGTTGCTATTCGCTAGTAGTTAGCATTTAATGGAACTCACTAAATGGTGATCTTCCTACAAGGGTTTTTCACCGCACTAGTTCACGCCCATGTTGGGCATACTAAGCGCATATTGTCGGATTTGTTTTCCTCTGCAATCCAAACCAACCGCAAATACGGACGTTAAGTGTAAGGCAGATGTACAGAGTATTTTATAGGGATAAGTGTATAGCAAAGTCCACATTAGAAAGCGGCGACCCGCCGATGGGTAGTGTTTCTGGCCAGCTCAAAGAGCATGGCAGTATTCAGTCATTTTCGGAGCTACTTATTCAGTTGGGTGGCGCAAAATCTGAGGATGAGTATCGCCTTGAGCTAAATGGGCTCTTTAAAATCGTCAATGCTAGTGATAAACCTTTGCAATTTTCTAGTGGCCAAATTATGGCTTACCCCGATTTAGATGAGGCACTAATAGATTTAGTAGGTATTTCATATCCTGAGTATGGGGAGCTTTTTCCAGAACAGGTTAAGGCCTATGAAATTCAGTTCAAAAACATTTAGTAAAGCAAGGCATTGGGCTCAACTAAAGCTGCGCCCATACTCGCGGCCTTATGTAGTACATCCTCGCAATGAGTTAGATATATGAATGAGAAGATAGTTATTGGCTTGTTTGGTGTTGTCTTAGGTTTCCTTCTAAACTTCGTTAAAGACATTTTCACAGCGCACCAAGATCGCAAGAAGGAAGCAGAGTATCTTGCAATAAGAATAATCTGTATCTTTGAATCCTTTATGGATGGCTGTGCTGCTGTAGTTGGGGATAACGGGCTATATCATGGACAACCAGACAAAGATGGATTCCATCGTGTACAAGTAAAAACTCCAGAGCTAGATATAGAGTTAGAAGATGTGAATTGGAAATCTTTCCCTCCGAAGCTAATGTACGAAATACTATACTTTCCAAGTTTAGTGAAGGAGGCTGACAGAGACATATCAAGCACATTTGAGCATGTAGCATGTCCTCCAGAATTTTTCGAGGGTTTTGAAGAACGGCAGTTTCAATACTCTACTCTTGGACTCAAAGCCGCTGAAATCACGAAGAAACTTAGAAAGCAGTACAATATACCGAAAAATCAAATGTCGAGCTGGGATATCGTTGAGTACATGGTAGATAAGAAAAATAAGCTTGAGAAGCTTCGAATAGATAGAAATAGAGCGAATGAAGAAATGATTGAAACATTGAATAACAAGTCAATACAACCGATCGCTGGCACTCCGACCGATTGAAACATTAGGCTCTACAAGGAAAAAGTATGGAGCAGTTAGATCGACTTATTAGGTTTCCTCGGTCTTTCAAAGACCAAATCGAAGTGGCTATAAAGCAATGTGAGGGCGTGAACCAATTTAACTCTTGGCTTAAGAGGTTTAATCAACTCACCAATGGTATTGCTAATAAGTCTGTTACCTATAGGCAAGTTCAGGATCATGTATTTGAGTTAAAGGTAATGTGCTTTCTCCTTAATACTAAGGAGGGCGTGAAGATTACTTATGAACCAAAGGGTATCGATCCAAAAGGAAAAGACTGTGATCTCCTGGCTGAAACAAAAAGTTGCAATTATCTGATAGAACTAAAGTGTACACATCCAGAGATGCGTAATACGAAAATCCCGCATGAATACATCACCAAGAATAATAAGCTTTATATGAACGGAGGCAACTATCATCTATATCAATCCGCGCGAGGACACCTTATGGATGTCACTCGGCATACCGAAGAAAAAATAGCCAACTATGGAGATGGTTATAAAACTGTATTGGCAACAATTGATGGTTTTCATTTAGATATTGAAGATCTACGAGACTTCGTATTTATATATCGGCTCCATGCTCATAGGCCAGATGACCCACTTGGCAAAATGACCATACATAATTTGAAAGAACCTTATAAACAAACAATCGACGAATTCTGGGCTCTGCCTTTCCACCAAAATAGATTTGACTTTAAAGCTGATAGAAAACCAACAATAGTCGCACCGTTGAAATCAGGGGATGTCCCGCTAGTATGAAAAGTTTAAATCGGGTAGCCAGTAGCTTCTAGCTACCCCGGCCCCCAGCGTGCGGGCCCGCAATAGGCAACTCCTATCCGTTATGGGTCTCTAGCCAACGATAGTCTCAAGCAGCTCTTCATTTGAGCTGAGTGTCATGGCACTGTGCTACCTCAACTATATTCGATTGGCAACATATTGGTAGACTAGCCCTGTCTTTTAACTCGTGGATTTAGGTTCAGGCCGTCACCTGACTTCTGTTTAATCACCTTGGTCATTACTGGCCGAGGCGCTGCTATGTCCCAGCACTTTTCACTATCCCCGCGATGATAGCTAGCCGGTTGGGCCTTATGAGTCAGCGACCACGCTGACAGCTTCACAGCAGCAAGCTAAACAGATTTCCCCAGATAGGAGAGTGAACTTTCACTACACAACTGCATCATTGACTCTACCTGTTAGATCACATGGCTTCGGCGTCCGTAGCCACCTCACCTCCAGGCTAAGCCTTATAAGATGTTTCCGTTCGCCAGCTCGTAGTCTTGCTAGCTTCTTCCTCCCCATAAGACCTCACCGTATTGCAGTTGCCATTCTCTGGTAGTTAGCATTTAATGGCACCCATTAAATGGTGATCTTCCTACAAGGGACTTTCACCCCATTAGTCCACGCCCATGCTGGGCGTACCAAGTCAAATCTGCACCGGTATTTGAGGCGTTACAAGGCAACCAAGATTTAGCTATGGGATTAATAGAAGCAATACTTTTAGGTATCCAGTTTAAGAGACTACAAAAGCCTTTGGTGTTCTTTTCTATGCTAATTGGTCTCATTGCCTTCAGTATTTTCGGTGTAGCTATATTCGGTGCGCTAGTTACTGAACTTGTATCTACGGATAAAGAGTTTACCTTCGAGCTAGTCGGTGCCAGTTTTGGCCTACTTGCCATAATAGGTATCTTTTTTGGTTTGGCCTGGGTATGTGGTTATTTATTAAAGAGGTGCTTCGAGTAACGCCGTATAACAAGTTGCACAAGTACACTCTGGCCGCAAAAAGCGTAGCCTCCGCGGGACAGCCTACACTGTGTTTCGGCTGCCCTTTAGCAAACCTTATGAGTACTGAGATTTAAAGCATGGAAACTGTTACTTGCTATAGGCCCACCGGCGAAAAAGAGTTAGAACTGGTTAAGGAATCGGGCTATAAAAAATGGCCCCCTCGTTTGCCAGAACAACCAATTTTTTATCCGGTTACAAACGAAGAATATGCCATTGCCTTAACACAGTGGAATATCACCGATTTCGGTGCACGCTACGTAACCAAATTTGAAGTGGTTAAGTCCTTCATGGAAAAATACCCCATAAAATGCGTGGGTGCTAAGTCACATACTGAATGGTGGGTGCCCGCTGAAGATCTGGAAGATCTTAATAGAAATATTGTTGGGAAAATCGAGGTAATAGGTGAATACCGAAACTCATAAATCCGGTAGCCGGTAGTTTCTAGCTACCGGCCCCCACACCACCCATCATGCGGGCCCGCAATGGGTGGTCCTCTATCCGTAATGAATCTCTACCCAACAATAGTGTCGAGCAGCTCTTCATTTGAGCTGAGTGTCATGGCAGTACACTACCTCAACTTTATCTGACTGGAAACATATCGGCAGGCTAGCTCTGTCTATTAACTCGTGGATTTAGGTTCAGGCCTTCACCATGTCCAAGGTATCAATCTAGGTATTTAGCTACTATGCCGCCGACTGACTTCAGCTTAATCACCTCAGCCATTACTGACCGAAGCGCTGCTGTGCTCCACCACTTTTGTCTATCTCCGCGATGGTGACTAGCGGGTTGGGCCTACTTATGAATCAGCGACCACGCTGACAGCTTCACAGCAGCAAGCTAAACAGATCTCCCAAGATAAGAACGTGAACTTTCACTACACAACTACATTATTGACCCTACCCGCTAAATCACATGGCTTCGGTGACCTTGGCCACCTCACCTCCAGGCTAAGCCTTATAGGATGTTTCTGTTAGCCAGCTCATAGTTTGCTAGCGGCTTCTTCTCCACAAGCCTCACGGTCTTGCAGTTGCCATTCGCTAGTAGTTAACATTTATGAAACTCATTAAATGGTGATCTTCCTACAGGAAACTTTCACCCCATTAGCCCACGCCCATACTGGGCGTACTAAGGCGAAGCACGATAGCCAGCAAAGCTGGCTGGACCTACATTCCGCAGCTTCGCTGCTTCATTTCGGTCCATGCTGGCAGCGTTATAACTCATGAGGGCTCTGTGACCTACATAAAGTACTTGTTTGTAATCTTGTTTCCTTGGTTAGCTTTTTTCGTAGGAGACATGATTTATGGTTCTTCGCATGTGATGTTTCATCATCCCTGCGAACAATCAGAATATGGGTGCTGGCCTATGGATTCTACAAGTTTTGCTATAAAAGGGGCGTTGTTTGGTATCTTTATAGGCTTGGCAAATTTGTCGTCCTCTCAGCTTAAAATATCATTGGTGTCGGCATTAGTGTTGTTGGCTTTGATTACTGTCAGGCTGGGTGCTGTTCAAATGGAGGGTATTCTGTCTGTAGTATTGGGTGGGTATTATTGGTTTAGTTTATTTGTCCCATTATTATTTAGCGCAGTGTTTTTTTACCTAGGCTCAAAGTATGTGTCAGGTAAGTTATAGCAATACCAGGTACGATCGCCAGAAAAGCTGGCTGGACCTACATTCCGAAGCTTCGCTGCTCCATTTCGGTTCGTGTTGGCGACGTTAGTACTATAGAGATATAAGTAATGGGAAGACCTTGGAGTAAACTGCAGAAGGAATTTTATTTGCTGCGAGCAGATGGACTTGATCTGCAATTGCATTGCCGAGCCTATAGAATAGATTCACAAATGGGATCTACCGATATTCCTAGATATTGGATTACATTAGGCAAGGAGATAATCTGGGACTACCCAAGAGATTTTATTGGGAAGAATCATCCTAAACGAGTAAATACTAAGTGGTATCCTTATGGCAGTGATGTTCCAGATATTTCCAATCTAATACGAGAGTATATTGACACTCCAAAAGATGAGCTGATGTCAAAGAATTTTCAAAATGACCATTGGGGGTTGATTAACATATTTCGAGCTTCAGATAAGCGTATAGGTTTAAGACGCCTACCTGAGCTAAAGAGGAAAACAAAAAATAGGGCAGCATTGAAAGTAATTGAGGCGCGGCTAGAAAAGCACTGAATCTGGTAGCTAGTAGCTGGTAGCTTCTAACTACCGGACCCCAGACCACCCATTATGCGGACCCTCAATGAGCAGCTCCCTATCCGTAATGAATCTCTACCCAACGATAGTGTCGAAAAGCTCTTCATTTGAGTTGAGTATCATGGCTGTGCACTACCTCAACTTTAACCGACTGGAAACATATCGGCAGGCTAGCCTTGCCTTTTAACTCATGGAGTTTGGATTCAGGACTTCACCATGTCCAAGGTATTAATCTTGACATTTGGCTACTATGCCGTCGGCTGACTTCTGTTTAATCACCTCAGCCATTACTGATCAAGGCACTGCTGTATCCCACCATTTTGTCGATCCTGGCGATGGTGGCTATCGGGGTGGGCCTACTTGTGAGTCAGCGGTCACGCTGACAGCTTCACAGCAGCAAGCTAAACAGATCTCCCCAGATAAGAACGTGAACTTTCACTACACAACTGCATCATTTCCTCTACCCGTTAGATCACCCGGCTTCGGTGTCCTTGGCCACCTCCCCTCCAAGCTAAGCCTTATAGGATGTTTGTGTTCGCCAGCTCGTAGTTTTGCTAGCGGCTTCCTCCCCACAAGATCTCATAGTGTTGCAGTTGCCATTCGCTAATAGTTAGCATTTAATGGAACCCATTAATGGTGATACTCCTACAAGGGACTTTTACCCCATTTACCCCATTAGTCCACGCCCGTACTGGGTGTACCAGTCAATGAATTACGTGCCTTCGGCGCCCGACAGCTTACAATCCGCTTCGCTATGTTACAGCTGCGGGTTATTGAGGAGTCATGTAAAAACACATTAAATAAACCAATTTCCTCATGGTGGTAATGATAATATTTTTCAACACTCTTATGCATTACACTAAGTACTCGAATTAAATAGAGGAAAATTGAATGGTTAAATACAAAAAGCAGGTGTGGGATATACGACGCTGAACTATCAATCTGGCGAGTTTGAAACCCGTCAAGATAAAGATTCAAAAGTAAATAACGTTTGTATTTTACAGCAAATTTCAAACTGGCGGCCCCCATTGAAGTAGAGAAATATAGCGGTTAAAGTTCTTATACCTTGTATCTATGGTTGGCTACCATATACCATAATTTTCTATTTACTGTTCAAAGGTGTAATACTTATGAGCGTAAAATTTTACTCAGATCAACTGTTCTACCACGGCACTAACGATCGTTATTTTGCGGAAGGCCATACCAAACCAGCGGGACAATTCTACCTCTCTACCAGTGGGTTTGAATCGCCTATTACCGCGAACACAAGATACATAATTAAATTCAAGCTTGTTAGAAATGTTAATGCTGTTGAGAGCCGGAATATCAAACGTGGCGACGTTGATGAAACTCAGCTTATACGCGATGGAGGACTGTGGTGTTCGGTACCTGATGCTGGTGAGCCTCAAGTCTTGATCCATTGGGAAACCGCCGGACACAATTTTGAGTACGTCTCCTGGTCATTCTGTTGGTGGTCTGACCGTTTTCGGTGGGTGGCTTGCTGTGATCGACCAGCTCATTACGGACTGCCCAGTAACAATCATATGGTTTGAAGTCTTTAAGGGAAGTTCACAAAACAACATGGACAGTCATTCACAAACAAGATCGGTGACTGTCCTATTTATTTGGAAGTTTTAAAAAATACAAATATATTCACGTTATTTTAGGAGTTTGGATTTTCGCCCCTCCGATTTGGTTTTTCATCGAGTATTATTTCGTATGGGTTAAAGGGACAGGAGTGGATCGCGAATAATTAGTTGCTGGTAGAGAACTGGCAAAACCTTTTTGTGCTGCAGTTTTAGCAGCTCTTTTGGTTTTGATGTCAAAATAATGCATAAATCGGGTAGCCGGTAGTTTCTAGCTACCGGCCCCCACACCACTCATCGTGCGGGCCCGCAATGGGCGCTTCCCTATCCGTAATAAACCTCTACCCAACGATAGTGTCTAGCAGCTCTTCGTTTGAGTTGAGTGTCATGGCAGTGCGTTACCTCAACTTTATCCGACTGCAAACATATCGGTAGGCTAGCCCTGTCTTTTAACTCATGGATTTAGGTTCAGGCCTTCACGGTATCCAAGGTATTAATCTTGGCATTAGGCTACTATGCCATCGGCTGACTTCTGTTTAATCACCTTGGTCATTACTGACCGAGGCGCCGCTGTGTCCCGCCACTTTTGTCTATCCTCGCGATAGTCGCTAGCGGGCTGGGCCTACTTATGAGTCAGCGGCCCTGCTGACAGCTTCACAACAGCAAGTTAAACCGATCTCCCCAGATAAGAACGTGAACCTTCACTACACAACTGCATCATTGACTCCACCCGTTAGATCACCCAGATTCGGTATCCTTGGCCACCTCGCCTCCAGGCTAAGCCTTATAGGATGTTTCCGTTCGCCGGCTCGTAGTCTTGCTGCTTCCCCCCATAAGACCTCACCGTATTGCAGTTGCCATTCTCTGGTAGTTAGCATTTAATGGCGCCCATTAAACGGTGATCTTCCTACACGGGACTTTCACCCCATTAGTCCGCGCCCATGCTGGGCGTGCCAAAATTAGGCAAGCGGACAAATTACTACGCCTTCGATTCCGTAATTTGCCGTTGTTAAAGGCGTTATCTGGGGCTAAGTCAAGGCCTTATGAGAGATGTGGCGTAATTGACATCAGCTTAAAGAATCATCCTGACACTCACTGTAGTGCTACGACAAATTAACCAGACACAATAAGTTGTTTTTATGCAGCCTTTTAATACTCAATTTACTTTATCTAGAGATTACCTTGCCGAATGTTATGATCAGTCTCTCCCCTATGGGAAAAACGTCAAGCCAAATTATCTTCTTCCTACATTATTATTATCTTCTGGTGCGGGATTACTGTTATTTACTGAGCAACCTAAGATCGCAAGTTGCACGTTAATTGCATTAGGCGTGCTGGAACTGATTCACATTCGATTTCGACGAGCTTGGTGGTTAGCACGGCAGATGCTTGGGAAAAGTGCCGGTAGTGAAGTGAAATTAACCATAGATAAGGATGGAATCCAGACACAGAATCCTTATACGATAACAGCTCTGTCATGGGCAGATATCGAGCGTATTATTGAAACCGATTTAGGGCTTATTTTGGTAGCTAAATCTGGGGGGCAGCAGTACTTGTCTAAATCGTTATTACCTGCTGAATTAATTAATGAGATAGTAACCAAGATTAAGGGTAAACATTGATTTCAATAAGAAATTAAAATTGTGCCTACAGTGCAGATAATACAATACATAACAAGTTGCCCAAACGCGACGACCCTACAGGGTCGCCCGTTGGCAAAGCGTTATGTGTAAGAGTGTATAGAAAAAATGAAACTTCAAATATTAAAATTTCTGAATGATGGTGACTTTATGGGTATACACCCAGGAGCTACCAAAGCTGAAGTTATTCGCCAGATTGGAGAGCCTAAAGGATGGGCTAGCTCGTCAACAAGTGAAGAGATTGACGAATTTATGGAGGCCAACATTTGGGGCTATGGAGGATGGGTAATTTGGTTCGACAATGATTTGGTGGATGCTATTACGGGTTCTTTATCTGGTGAGGAATTTGAATATTCTGATTTCGGCGAAGAAGAGGAAGTGAAATTTCAAGAAATCAATATTGATCAGTTTGTAGATGCTCTTGAAGAAAGTTCTATTGATTACTATCGGGCACCGAAAGTATTAGAGTTTATTGATAAAGATGGAAATAGGATTCAAAGACGAAAAAGACTTGCCTTCGAAAGCATATACATGGGCACTAGGTTAGAAAGTAGGGTTACTATCGAAAACGGAAAAATATTCCAGCTCGCACATCCATGTAGCATTATTTCTCAAGCTATAGGAATGAGTTGTACGGAGAGCGCTAGAAAGAAAGGTTGGTCGCTGGTCAGGTGACTTGAAAATACATAACAAGACAATGCACTAGCCCTACACCACAGGCCTTTTTCTTATGCATTCACTAAGTTCATTGTTGCATAATAAAAAGTCCCACGGCTTAGGCTGGCGGTCTGGGCGTTCGTAGTGTATCTCTACCCAACGATAGTATCGAGCAGCTCTTCATTTGAGTTAAGTGTCATGGTAGTACGCTACCTCAATATTATCTGACTGGAAACATATCGGTAGGCTAGCTCTATCTTTTAACTCATAGATTTAGGTTCCGACCGTCACCCTGTCCAAGGTATTAATCTTGGCATTCGACTACTATGCCGTCAGCTAACTTCTGTTTAATCACCTTGATCATTACTGACCGAGGCGCTGCTGTGTTCCACCACTTTTGTCTATCCCCACGATGGCAGCTAGTAGGTTAGGCCTACTTATGAGTCAGCGACCATGCTGACAGCTTCACAGCAGCAAGCTAAATAGACCTCCCCAGATAAGAACGTGAACTTTCACTACACAACTGCATCATTGACTCTACCCGTTAGATCAAACGGCCTCGGTATCCTTGACCACCTCGCCTCCAAGCTAAGCCTTATAGGATGTTTCTGTTCGCCAGCTCGTAGTCTTGCTAGCAACTTCCTCCGCACAAGACCCCGTGGTATTGCAGTTGCCATTCGCCAGTAGTTAGCATTTAATGGAACCCATTAAATGGTGATCTTCCTAGTGTGAACTTTCACCCCATTGGTCCACGCCCATACTGGGCGCACCAAAAAAGGTAAGGCGACGCATAAATGCGCGCTTGCTTTAAGCGTTATGTGAATCTTAGATAAATATGAAAAAAGCACTTTTTTTAGTTTTGATAGTTGGTGGAATTTGGAAATTTTACAACCACTCAGCTGAAGTGTCGTTTGGGCCTGGAGTAATGGCACCTGAGCTACCGCAGCAGGAGAAAATTGACTCGATTTTTGGTTTCAGTTATGGAAAATACAATATTACGGAAATTGCAGAATTTAGAATTAAAGCAAAAGTACTATCCAAGAAAAACTATCATACTGGTCGAGAAGCAGAGCTTTCACCTACTGATTTAGTATTAGGTTGGGGAAATATGTCTGATGAGAGTGTCCTAGAAAAAATTAAGATATCACAATCACGTCGATTTTATTGGTGGCGGGTAGACTCATTTCCAATACCTAGAAGAGAAATTGAAACCCATAGTGCTAATATGCACCTCATTCCTGGTAACGATGCTATAGAAGGCCTCATTGATGAAATTCGTAAGGGAGATATTATAGAAATATCAGGGAGTTTGGTAAACGTAAAATCTACCACTGATAATTGGTATTGGGAAAGTTCCCAAACTCGTGAAGATACTGGAAAAGGAGCTTGTGAATTAATATATGTTAAGAAGATTAACATAAATACTATTTAGTTTTGCATGTTTCATCACTTAAATCAGGTAGCCGTCAGTTTCTAGCTATCGGCCCCCACACCCCCCCTCTTGTGTGCCCGCAATGACGACTCCCTGTCCATAATGAATCTCTACACAACGATAGTGTCGAACAGCTCTTCATTTGAGTTGAGTCTCATGGCAGTGCGCTACCTCAACTATATCCGACTGGAAAAATATCGGTAAGCTAGCCCAGTCTTTTTAACTTGTGGATTTTAGATTCAGGCCTTCACCATATCCAAGGTATTCATCTTGGCATTAGGCTACTACGCCATTGGCTGACTTCTGTTTAATCACCTCGGCCATTACTGACCTAGGCGCAGCTGTGTTCCACCATTTTTTCTATCCCCGTGATGTTGGCTAGCGGGTTGGGCCTACTTATGAATCAGCGGCCACGCTGACAGCTTCACAACAGCAAGCTAAACAGATCTCCCCAGATAGGAGAGTAAACTTTCACTACACAACTGCATCATTGACCCTACCCGTTAAATCACCCCGCTTCGGTGTCCTTGGCCACCGCACCTCCAGGCTAAGCCTTATAGGATGTTTCTGTTCGTCAACTCGTAGTTTTGCTAGCGGCTTCCTCCCCACAAGACCTCTCAGTGCTGCAGTTGCCATTCGCTGGTAGTTCGCATTTAATAGAAACCATTAAACGGTGATCCTCCTACATGGGACTTTCACCCCAATTAGTCCACACTCATGTTGGGCTCATCAAGTAAAGGCACCCGATGTCAAAACCGCTGCTTCGCTCTGGTTTTACCACAGGTGCTTTAGGCATTAGAGGTAAGGAGTTTCAAATGAGGGCCATTTTATTAATAACCGTTCTTTTTCTTGGTGCTTGCGAAGTATCCACTTCAAAGAATTATACTATTCAAATTGAGGGAGGCCAGAATCATGAGGAGAACCTCAAGGCCGCCCCTGTCATAGCTAATCTTGTCTGGAATGGCAATTTACATCATCAAATTCAAAAAGAAGTTGTAGAGCTCCAAGATCAAGATTTAAGTAATCTTTTAGGTCTTCGCTACAAAAATGTGTCTTTTAGTTCTGGTGAAAAAGGCGTTTTTATTCAATGCATATTTAAATCTTCATTCAGTGACAAGGTGGGCGATAAAGTAATTGAGATTTGTAGAAAAGAAGTGGAAGCTCAAATTGCTGACCACTTCACTTCCAATAAGTCAAATCATTCGGACGCCACTGTCGCGACGCCCGGTGTTTGAGACGTTATGACTTGACCAATGATGCAATTTATTAAAACCAAAGACTTGAATAAATCTGCAAAACTTACTCTTGCCAACATGCAGGAGTACTACGACATGTATGGCGTTGACTGGACTTTATCAGATGTACGCAGTGCAATTGAAAATCTTGAGAATTATGATGTAGTGAATGATGATGGAGTTTTTGGGATTGTTAGGCTCTCATTTGAAAACAATCGCTGTCAACTGCGAGATATTCAAGTTGTATCTAATCAACAAAACAAAGGGTTAGGCGCTTTAGTTATCTCTAAGGTAACCGAGCTTGCAAGGCAAAAACAACTAGGGTTCATTGATCTACGAGTATTTAAACGTAGTCCAGCATATAGACTTTATGGTCGCCTAGGGTTTGTCACAGAAAGCGAAGATGATAAATTTTACCAAATGACGCTTACAGTCATATAAACCGGGTAGCCGGTAGTTTCTAGCCACCGGCCCCCACACCCACCATCGTGCGGGTCTGCAATGGGCGGTTCATATCCGTAATAAATCTCTGCCCAACGATAGTGTCGAGCAGCGCTTCACTTGAGTTGAGTGTCATGGCAGTGCGCTACTTCTCTATCAACGACCACGCTGACAGCTTCACAACAGCAAGCTAAACAGATCTCCCCAGATAAGAATGTGAACTTTCACTACACAACTGAACCATTGACTCTACCCCAGGATCACACGGCTTCCGTGTCCTTGACCACCTCGCCTCCAGGCCAAGACTAATAGGATGTTTCTGTTCGTCAGCTCGCAGTTTTACTAGCAGCTTCCTCCCCAAAAGACCTCGCGGTATTGTAGTTGCCATTCGCTAGTAGTTAGCATCTAATGGGCCCCATTAGTTCCCGCCCATACTGGGAGCACCAAGCAGCAGCACGTAAGCCCAGCAAAAAAAACGGGCAGGACGGCCTGTACGCCGCTTCGCTCTGTTTCGGCCGCCCGTGTGCTGGGCGTATGTGTAAATATAGTTAAGAAACCTTTTTCGTGATGGTGATAACGAAAATAGGTAACAGCAATCACCCAAAAAGAGTCATATTTAGTATGAGTACAGGTACGGTAAAGTGGTTCAATGGTGACAAAGGTTTTGGTTTTATTACCCCAGATGATGGAAGCAAAGATCTATTTGTTCACCATTCAGAAATTCAAATGAGTGGTTTCAAATCTCTGAATGAAGGGCAAAAAGTAGAATATGTTGTGGGGCAAGGGCAAAAAGGACCGTGCGCCAACAATGTAAAGTCGCTGTAAGATAGTTAACAGCATAAATCGGGTAGCCGGTAGTTTCTAGCTACCGGCCCCCACACCACCCATCGTGCAGGCCCGCAATGGGCGGTTCCCTATTCGTAATGAATCTCTACCCAACGAAAGTGTCGAGCAGGTCTTGGGTTGATTGTCACGGCAATGCGCTACCTCAACTTTAACGGACTGGAAACATATCGGTTGGCTAGCCCCGTCTTTTAAATCCTGGAATTTGGGTTCAGGCCTTCACCATGTCCAAGGTATTAATCTTGGCACTTGGCTACTATGCCGTCGACTGACTTTAGATTAATCACCTCAGCCATTACTGACCGAGGCGCTGCTGTGTTCAACCGCTTGTTTTCCATCCCGCGATGGTGGCTAGCGGGTTGGGCCTATTTATGAGTCAGCGACCACGCTGACAGCTACACAGATCTCCCCAGATAGGAACCTGAACTTTCACTACATAACTGAATCATCGACCCTACCCGCTAGGCCACCCGGCTTCGGTGACCTTCCCCACCTCGCCTCCAGGCTAAGCTTTATAGGATATTTCTGTTCGTCAGCTCGTAGTTTTGCTAACGGCTTCCTCCCCACAAGACCTCACGGTGTTACAGTTGCCATTCGCTAGTAGTTAGCATTTAATGGAACTCATTAAAAGGTGATCCACCTACACGAGACTTTCACCCCATTAATTCACGCCCATGCTGGGCGTACCAAATAAAGGCACCCCACCGCCGCTTTGGTTTTGCTGCTGGTGCTTTAAGCGTCAGGCGTCAAGCAAACTATCTGAGATTTTCGAGAATATGGAACTAGAGAAAAGTGAAGCTCGAAAGAGAGCTGATGAAATTAAGCCATACCGTTGTAAGAATCTAATTGCTGTTCTCGAATGCCCAATAGATATGAAAAATATTGGCACAGTTATTAGAAACGTCAATGCTTTAGGTGTAGAGAAAACATATATCGTTGATCCGCGTAACTCACTGCCTGATGATTGGCAGGAAATGAGAGAGAGAAAATCACTTTCAAAACCGTCTGTGTCTGCAATAAAATGGAGTTTTGTAAAGCGATTTGACAGTACAGAGGAGTGCTTAGCCCACTTGGCCAATAATAGATTCACCTCCATCATCACCTCTCCTCATGTAAAAGGAAAAGACAACTTTATACTACATGAGGCTGATTATACGCAGCCGAAATTAGCCGTATGGTTTGGTAACGAATCTCGAGGTATAAGCGATTTGGCAGTAGAAAACAGTGATTTCTGCGTATCCATTCCAATGTTTGGAATGATTGAAAGCCTGAATCTAGGAACAACTTCCGGAATTGTACTGTATGAAATTACTAAGCAGCGCCGTGAGTATCAGGAAAAATACAAGCGGGCACGCCGCGGTACCTAAATCTGGTAGCCGGTAGTTTCTAGCTACCGATCCCCACATCACCCATTGTACGAGCCTGCAATGGACAGTTCCCTATCCGTAATGAATCTCTACCCAACGATAGTGTCGAACAGCTCTTCATTTGAGTAGAGTTTCATGCAGTGCGCTACTTCCGAGTCAGCGGCCACGCTGACAACTTCACCGCAGCAAACTAAACAGATCTCCCCAAATAAGAGTGTGACATTTCACTACATAACTGCATCATTGACTCTACCCGCTAGATCACCCGGCTTCAGTGCCCTTGGCCACTGCGCCTTCAGGCTAAGCCTTAGAAGATGTTTCTGTTCGTCAGCTCATAGTCTTGCTAGCAGCTTCCTCCCTACAAGAGCGCGCGGTTTTGCAGTTGCCATTCGCTAGTAGTTAGCATTAAATGTTGATCTTCCTACAGGGGACTTTCGCCCCATTAGTTTACGCCCATGCTGGGCGTACCAAGTAAAGACAGCATCGTCCCTTCGGGTCTGGATCTCACTACGCTCGGCCGCTGTTGGCGACGTTAGAATTTCTACTCATCGGAGATAGGGAATGTCAACGAGAGAGATCTCCAACTATTATGACTCGACAGAACATAGTGATACTCGAGAAGATTTAATTTTTGCTCTTAGCGAAGTAAAAGGAAGAAAGATTGCTGTTGATTGTGGCTGTGGAGCAGGATCAGATATAGCTTATTTACGCAGTAATGATTTCACAGTTCATGCCTTTGATATCGAGAATGAATCTATATCTAGATGTCGTAAACGATTCAAAGATGATGAGCAGGTTATTCTATCCAGGGATAGTTTTAATACTTTCAATTATCCTGAGTCCTCACTGGTAGTTGCTGATGCCAGTCTTTTCTTTTGTCCTGAAAAAGATTTTGAGTCAGTTTGGTTGAAAATAACTAACTCTTTGACAGAAAGCGGGATCTTTTGCGGTTCATTCCTAGGGCCAAAAGATACAATGGCTGGGCCTGAGTATGATAAGGAAGCATTTTGGAGTGATACTCTGGTTATGAATGAATCGAAGATAAGAAAACACCTCAGTAACTTTGAGTTATTAAAGTGGACTGAACATGACCTTTCAGGAGAAACTACAGATGGTACACCGCATCATTGGCATATATTCTCCATCGTAGCGAGAAAAAAATCTAAAGCGAGTAGCCTGTAGTTTCTGGCTACCGTCCCTCATACTACCCATCATACGTGTCCACCATGGGCAGTTTCCTACCCGTAATACATCTCTGCCCAACGATAGCCTTGAGCAGTTCTTCAATTGAGTTAAGTGTCATGGCAGTGCGCTACTTCAACTTTATCCGACTGGAAACATATCGGTAGGCTAGACCTGCCTTCTAACGCGTGGATTTTGGGTTCAAACCTTCACCGCATCCAAAATATTGATCCTGGCATTAGGCTACTATGCCATCGGCTGCCTTCTGGTTAATCGCCTTGATCATTACTGACCGAGGCGCTGCTATATCTCACCACTTATGTCTATCCCCGCGATGGTGGCTATCAGGTTAGGCCTAGTTATGAGTCAGCGGCCATACTGACAGCTTCATAGCGGCAAGTTAAGCAGATCCCCCAGGTGAGAACGTAAACTTTCACTACACAACTGCATCATTGACTCTACCCGTTAGGCCACATGGCTTCGGTGTCCTGGGCCACCGCACCTCTTGGCTAAACCTTATAAGATGTTTCTGTTCGTGAGCTCGTGATTTTACTAGCGGCTTCCTCTGTGGTGGGCGATATGGAACTGCTGGTGCCTATGGCCAGCCTGATTGATGTCAAATCTGAAAGCACACACTTGCAAAAAGAGATCGAAAAATTATCCAAGGATCTCCCTCGCGTCGAAAGTAAGCTCAATAACCCGAAGTTTGTCGAAAAGCACCGGTTGAAGTTGTCGCCAAGGAAAAAGATAAACTCACCCACATGAAAAGTGCCCATGAGCGCCTACAGCAGCAGCTGATGTAAATGAGTAACCTTTGATCTAAAGGTGGGAGTTACATTCATCCCTACAATGCAATAAACATCTGGCTATCGGGCTCAGCCCTCTTTTTTATTGCCCAATTTTCGTAAAATTCCACCTGACGCTTATTTTTACAGAATCACCGTTTATAAGAATGGGGTATATAAGAATTAAAAGTTCCTTGGCCGTACTGGCGCTTGGTGGCGCAACGATTTATAAACAGTGAACGATCAGTTATATGTATGGGCCCATAATAGAAGCGCCCAAGATATAGCCATAAACAGAGAATAAGAACGTCTTATTCAATCAGCTTTCATTTTGCCTGAAAGCATCCCCATTCAATATTTTTGCGCTGTAAATTTCGTCGCAGTATCAGTGGTTAACCCGGGCTCAGGCCCAGAAGAAAATCGGGGAGAAATACGTTGAACTATCCAGAAGAGTTCAACCCGGAAGTATGGCCACTAATTGTTTACTGCCTGGCCGTGCTTGCATTAATCGTATTGATGCTGGGACTTTCCTATTTCCTTGGCCAGAAGCGCAGAGACCCCGCCACCGACGAGCCCTTTGAATCTGGCATTATTTCTCAAGGTAGTGCCCGATTACGTATTTCTGTTGCCTATTATCTGGTTGCCATTTTATTCATCGTATTCGACCTGGAAGCTATCTATCTGTTTAGCTGGTCTATTGCATTTTATGAAACAGGACTACTTGGATTTATCGAAGCCACCGTGTTTATTGTGATCTTGCTGGTGGGCCTGATATACCTCTGGCGACTGGGTGCGCTGGAATGGGGTGGCCATCAAAAGAGCCTGATTGATCGCGAAAATCATCAATAAACACTCATAGGAATATGCTATGCGTTGGCAGTTAAGCAAAGCCCAAGATGTAATTGCCGCCGATTCTTCTCAAGCGGAAAATGGTGCAATAGCCGAAGATCTAAAGAAAAATATCCTGCTTGCAAAACTGGAAGAGCTTGTCGCTTGGGGTCGTTCAAACTCACTGTGGCCATTTAATTTTGGACTCTCCTGTTGCTATGTGGAAATGGCTACCGCATTTACCAGCCGTCATGATATTTCTCGCTTCGGCGCAGAAGTTATTCGCGCTACACCCCGTCAAGCTGATCTTATTGTGATTTCCGGAACTGTATTCTTGAAAATGGCTCCGGTAGTGCAGCGCCTGTACGAACAGATGATTGAACCTCGGTGGGTTATCTCCATGGGTTCCTGCGCCAACTCCGGTGGAATGTACGATATTTATAGCGTTGTACAGGGTGTGGATAAATTCCTTCCGGTAGATGTGTATGTACCGGGCTGTCCACCCCGACCAGAAGCGCTGCTACAGGGACTTACTCTTTTACAAAAATCAGTTGCCGCAGAGAGACGCAGCTTTAGCTGGGTGGTGGATGAGCAGGGTACGAGGAAAATCCCCAAACAAAGCCAACGTGACCTGCACCGTGAGGAGCGCATGCGCGCAGATGTTTTGCGCTCACCAGATACTGTATAGCCACACTGTTGCCGCTGACAGACAACACAATAACAACGGAATGCCCGATGACAGGCGTCATAGCAAAAAGTGTCCACAGCGAGACTCCCTATAGCAAAGAAGCCCGGGCTTTCTTGCAAGACCTGAACCGTGAATATCAACGGCATAATTATTGGCTGCAACCTGACAGCAATGACATGCCCACGCTGTGGGTCGATACCGAATCCCTAATACCGCTATTAAGCTTTCTCAAACAGGATATTTCCCGCCCCTTTGCCATGCTGTACGACCTCAGCGCTATTGATGAGCGCTTGCGGGTTAATCGTGGGGAGGGTCCTGAAAAGCAACCAGCCAGTGATTTCACCCTTATTTACCAGCTGCTTTCTTTTAGCCGTAACTTGTTTATTCGTATTAAGATCGCACTTCCTGAATCTCATTTGTCTGCGCCATCGATTACCAGTATCTGGGAAAACGCTAATTGGTATGAACGGGAAGTATGGGACCTTTTCGGAATCCACTTTAACGGCCACCCGCACTTGCAGCGTATTATGATGCCGACAACCTGGAAAGGTCATCCATTACGGAAAGATCATCACGCTCGCGCTACAGAGGTGGACCCCTTCTCATTATCCGAGGAGAAGGAGCGACGTGAGCAGGAAGCCCTGCTGTTTCGCCCGGAAGATTGGGGGATGGCTCGCCACAATGAGGATTCAGAGTTTATGTTCCTCAACCTGGGGCCAAACCATCCCAGTGTCCACGGCGTTTTCCGCGTAGCATTGCAACTAGACGGCGAACAAATCGTGGATGCCGTGCCGGATATTGGTTATCACCATCGCGGTGCTGAGAAAATGGCGGAGCGCCAGGCTTGGCACACTTATGTGCCATACACAGACCGCATCGATTACCTAGGTGGGGTTATGAATAACCTGCCCTACGTATTGGCCCTTGAGCAACTGGCTGGAATTCAGGTTCCCGAACGTGCCCAGGTCATTCGGGTAATGATGTGCGAATTTTTCCGCATCTCCAGCCATTTGGTATTTTTCGGCACATTCGCCCAGGACGTGGGACAGATGTCTCCCGTCTTTTATATGTTCATTGATCGTGAAAAATTATTTGGCATCGTAGAAGCAATCACTGGCGGGCGCATGCACCCGGCCTGGTTCCGCATTGGTGGTGTTGCACAAGATTTACCTGAAGGCTGGGACAAGATGGTGCGGGAATTTCTCGCCTATATGCCCGCACGTCTGCGCGACTACGATGGCATGGTTATCAAGAATAAATTGTTACAACGTCGCTCCAGAGGCATCGGCGTCTACAATACCGCGGAAGCCATGGAATGGGGTGTCACCGGGCCAGGCTTGCGCGCTACAGGTCTGGGGTGGGATCTGCGTAAAAAAAGACCCTACAGCGGCTACGATCAATTCGAATTTGATATTCCCACTTACGATGGCGGGGATTGTTTTGATCGCTGCCGGGTGCGAGTGGATGAAATGTGGCAGAGCCTGAGAATAATTCGCCAGTGCCTGGAGAATATGCCCTCAGGGCCCTATAAATCCGATCATCCCTTGACCACGCCCCCTCGCAAAGGGCGCACCATGCAGGATATCGAGACTCTTATCCAGCATTTTGTTAATAACAGCTGGGGGCCGGTAATGCCTGCCGGGGAAGTATGTTTCCCAATAGAAGCGACGAAAGGGCTAAATAGTTACCAAATTATCAGTGACGGCAGCACTACGTCATATCGCACCAGAATTCGCACCCCCTCATTTCCGCATCTACAGATGATTCCACTGATGTCTAGGGGGCTGCTAATTGCCGACTTGATCGCAATTATTGCCAGTATTGATTTTGTTATGGCTGATGTAGATAGGTAAATAATAAATACGCGGCCTCAGGTCGCATCGCAGCGGAGGAGACCAGTGCGTAGGAAATTTCTATTCGCCAGTGCCACAGTGTTCATGTGCAACACAGGTGAATCACATATGCCTCCGCGATTTCGCCTGAGGATGCATATATGTCCAGCTTACTAGAACCGGAACCAATCGAAGTAATGGAGCATAGCAACAGGGATTCAGACAAATTTTCCGGGCCTCTCACAGCCGAGGAAAAAGAGGAAATTGATCGGGAGGCTTCTCACTACGAGAACAAATCCTCTGTGGGGCTGGAGGCCCTGAGAATTGTACAAAAGCATCGCCGCTGGATTTCTGACGATACTATCCAGGCTATCTCCAATTACTTGGATATCCCCGTTGCTGAGCTGGAAAGTGTAGCTACCTATTTTCAACTTATTTTCCGCCAGCCTGTGGGAAAGGAAGTTATCTATCTTTGTAAGAGCGCAAGTTGCTGGGTTATGGGCTGTGACCGTCTGCAAAAACACATTACTGAAACCCTGGCTATAGAACCGGGACAAACTTCCGCAGATGGTATCTTCACTTTATTGGAAACGCCTTGCCTGGGGGATTGCGACAAAGCACCGGTTCTGATGCTGGGTGAAGAAATGCACCGTAATCTCGATGAATCGGCCATCGACGATCTCATTGATAAAAAGAAAAAATACCATGCTGACAAATCCCCTGACTAAAAATGTCACCGACCAAAATGTCGCCGCGGATCTTGGACGCTACCTGGAAAATGGCGGCTATAGGGGTTGGCGTAAAGCTCACACCATGGCCCCGGATAAAATTATTGAGCAAGTAAAGGATGGTGGGCTTCGCGGCCGTGGAGGCGCGGGATTTAATACGGGCCTGAAATGGAGTTTCGTTCCCAGGGGTGAAGGATCTCCCGAACAAAAATTTATTGTCTGCAATGCAGATGAGATGGAACCTGGCACCTTCAAGGACCGCCTGCTTATGGAGCGCGATCCTCACCTGCTTTTGGAAGGTATGGCAATAGCCGCCTATGCCATAGGTGCTTCTATTGGTTACATCTTTATTCGCGGTGAATACCATTTAGCTGCCGAGCGCCTGGAAAACGCGATCGCAGAAGCCAGGGAGCAAGGTTTTCTTGGCAGTAATATTTTTGATAGCAAATTTAGCCTGGAAATCTTCGTACACCGCAGTGCGGGTAATTACATCTGTGGCGAAGAAACCGCATTGCTAAATGCGTTGGAAGGACGCCGTGCTATTCCTAGAGCAAAGCCGCCTTTCCCCCAGGTGAGCGGACTGTGGGGTAAACCCACAGTGGTCAATAATGTGGAGACCTTCTGCAATATCCCCCACCTGATTGAGCTTGGAGTTGACTGGTACCGAGGCCTAGGGCGAGGAGAGGACGCTGGCAGCAAGGTTTTCGGGGTCAGCGGTAAAGTAAACAACCCCGGCACATGGGAGCTTCCAATGGGCACTCCTATCCGGGAAATAATCGAGAAACATGCTGGTGGCATGCAGGATGGACTGGAGTTAAGGGGGTTCCTGCCCGGCGGTGGCTCCACGGACTTTCTGGGGCCTGAGCATCTGGACCTACCGATGGATTATGACGTCATCGGTAAAGCCGGAAGCCGTATGGGTACAGGCACAATCATTGTTCTGGACAATCAGACTTGTCCTGTGGGATTGGTACTGAACCTCTCCCAGTTCTTTGCCCGTGAATCTTGCGGCTGGTGTACCCCCTGTCGGGATGGCCTGCCCTGGGTTGTAAAAATACTGCAACGAATAGAGGACGGCGAAGGTTTACCGGAAGACTTAGATCTGCTGCGCGAGCAGTGCCAGCGTATTGGCCCCGGTAAGACATTTTGCGCCCTTGCTCCAGGGGCTGCCGAGCCACTGCAAAGTGCATTGAAACTATTCGAGCAGGATTTTATCGACCACATAGAAAACCATTGCTGCCCCTATGAATAAATTCAATTTATATCATCAGCAGAGGCCACTATCAGATCAGTAATTGAATTGATATCGATACAACAATAATGGACTAGCGATGCCAACCATCACTATTGACGGTGAAAAATACCAAGTCGACGGTGAGCAGAACCTGCTCAGCACCTGCCTGACACTGGGGCTCAATGTGCCGTATTTTTGTTGGCACCCGGAAATGGGTTCAGTGGGCGCTTGCCGGCAATGCGCCATGATGGAATATAAAGATAGTGAAGACCAGCATGGCCGCCTGATTATGAGTTGTATGACACCTATCCGTGACGGCGGTATTTATAGCGTCAAGGATGAGGTAGCGGAGGAGTTTCGCGGCAGTATTATCGAAGACCTGATGACCAACCACCCACACGATTGCCCGGTCTGTGAAGAGGGTGGAGAGTGCCATCTCCAGGACATGACAGAAATGTCTGGCCATACCATGCGACGTTACCGGGGCACCAAGCGCACCCATCGCAACCAATATCTGGGCCCTTTTATTAACCATGAAATGAATCGCTGTATAACCTGTTATCGCTGTGTCAGGTTTTACAATGATTATGCCGGTGGAGAAGACCTACAAGCACTTGGAAGAAATCACCAGGTCTATTTCGGCCGCCAGGAAGAGGGAAGGCTTGAAAATGGCTTCAGCGGAAATTTAGTCGAGGTCTGCCCAACTGGCGTATTTACCGACAAAACCTTCAGCTCACACTTTGTGCGTAAGTGGGATTTGCAGACAGCTCCATCTGTTTGTGAGCATTGTGCTGTGGGCTGTAACACTGCACCTGGAGCCAGGGAATCCGGCAACAGTAATGAGCCGATATTGAGACGGATCACCAACCTTTATCACCACGATATCAATGGCTATTTCCTTTGTGACCGGGGGCGCTTTGGCTACGAATATATTAACAGTGCCACTCGTATCCAAAATGTGCTCTCTGTTCGCCAAGAGGACGTAATCAGTTCTACGGCGGAAAAAGGCGACCGTCTGCATCGGGAAATAAACCCTCAAGAGGCGGTCCTCCATTTGGCGGAACAAATAGCAATGGCCAATCAAGGTAAGAGAAACCTGATTGGAATTGGATCTCCACGCACTTCTTTGGAAAATAACTACGCACTACGAAAACTGGTAGGTTCTGATAATTTTTACTCAGGCCTGAGTCAAAGAGATCAAGAACTTCTGCATCTGGTGAGCACCATCCAGCAAGATGATCGAATTCAAAGCCCCTCTACACCGGAAATTGAGAATGCCGATGCGATACTGATTCTCGGTGAGGATATATACAATACCGCACCACGTATTTCCTTAGCTGTTCGCCAGGCCGCACGCAATCGGCAGAAACAGCAAGCAAAATCACTGAAAATTCCACTGTGGCAAGATTCCTCTGTAAGGCAACTGGAGGGAGATTACAGTCCGATTATTTTTGCTGGAACAGAGTTGAGTAATTTAGAGAAAATAACCTCTAATACATTATTTGAATCACCTGAAAAAGTTGCTTCATTCGCCTGTAACCTCGCCTTGGCAATTTCTGATCCAACAAGCCTGTCTCCAGACCTTGAACCATCACTACTTGAATTGATTACTCATACAGCCGAAATACTTCGCGGTGCCAGTAAGCCATTAATCATCTCGGGAACATCGAGCAAACACGCTGATACACTCAAAAGCGCAGCCCAAGTTGCCACAGCGTTAAGCGATTACAAAAAACAACCTACCATGCTCTATTTGGCCTGCGATGAGGTCAACAGTTTAGGACTTATCCAATTTTTTAATGATGGAAAAGGGAATCTTGACGAGTTACTCGAACGCCTGAAAAAAAATACTGACAATCAAATCCCTACATCCCTGATGATTCTTGAGAATGACCTCTATCGACGCCTGGATAAGAAGTCCCTCGAGCAATTACTTTCACAAGCTGACGAAATTATCCTGCTGGATACTCTTCTTAACCCTACTTCCAAGCGCGCAGACTGGATTTTTCCAGCTTCGGCAACTGCGGAATCCCAGGGTACATTTATCAATAATAACGGATTGGCCCAGCGCTTCTATGCTGTCTACGAGGGCAAGGGATTTATCCAGGAAAGCTGGCGCTGGCTGATGGATGCGGTAAATTTCTGTACAGAGAAACCCGCTAACCTGTCAGCGATTGCCGAATGGCAGCACAGCACAGACCTCAGCGATGCGATTGCACGGGAATTTCCGGTACTTAAGGCTCTCGACTCGCTCGGGCCCGATGAAGATTTCCGTATTGATGGCCTAAAAGTAGCGCGCCAAAGCGCCCGCTACAGTGGACGCACAGCAATACACGCGGAGAAACAGGTTTCAGAGAATCCTCCACTTCAGGACCCTGATGCTCCGATGAGTTTCAGCATGGAGGGAATCCACAATCCCAACAGATCCCCGCTGCAAGCCAATATCTGGTCGCCCGGGTGGAACTCCAACCAATCGATATTCAAGTTCCAGGAGGAGGTTGGTGGTGAACGCAGAGGCGGCCCCTCGGGCATCAGGATTGAACGGCCTCGGCGGGTTATGCCGGAATGGCCCGCACCTAGCACACCTCCAGAAGTGGCTGCTGATCCCAGCCATGTACAAATGTTACCGCTATATCGGCTATTTGGTTCCGAAGAGCTTAGTAACCAGGCAATGGGTATTTCCGAGGTCATTGAGGCGCCTTTTGTAATGGTTAACCATATAGATGCTAAAGCCTTCGACATTCATCAACGGGAATTGATTGAATTAGAGACCAGCTGCGGGACATACCGTGCAGAAGTCCGTATAAGCCCCACAATTCCCTCTGGCACTGTGGGTATACCGTATGGTTTGCCAGATTTTGAAACCTTATCTCCCCTCCTACCTGGATACGCGTCACTACGGCCGGCAGAAGCCCCCGCAATAACCGAGGACTGATTGAGCAATGAGCACACCGATCTGGATAACACTGCTGAATATCTTCGGGGTATTAATTGCCACGGTAATACTCGCGGCAGTTTTAACCTGGGGTGAACGGCGTCTACTCGGTTTTTGGCAGGACAGACCCGGGCCTAATCGCGTAGGCCCTTTCGGTACCCTTCAGGTGCTTGCCGACATGATTAAACTTTTCTTTAAAGAAGACTTCATCCCGCGCTTTGCAGATATTCCGGTCTTTGTTCTGGCGCCAACAGTTGTGATGGCCACCATGCTGATTGCTTTCGCCGTGGTACCAATGTCCCCAGGTATTGGCGTGGTGGACCTTAATATTGGCTTACTATTTGTACTGGCGATGAGCTCTATTGCGGTGTACAGCATTATCCTTGGGGGATATGCCTCCAATAATAAATATGCCCTTCTCGGGGGGTTACGTGCCGCAGCACAGACGGTCTCCTATGAAGTCTTTATGGGTTTGAGCCTGATGGGTGTAGTTATGATGTCCGGCAGCTTTAACCTGCGGGATATTGTCAACGCTCAAGCTGAACGCTGGTTTATCGTGCCCCAATTTGTCGGCTTTATTGTGTTCTTCATTGCCGGTATTGCAGAGAGCCGGAGAACCCCGTTCGATCTACCCGAAGCGGAACACGAGCTCACTGCCGGCTTTCATACCGAGTACTCCGGTATGAAATTTGGGATGTTCTTTGTAGGCGAATACCTGGCCGTAATTCTTATCTCAGCTTTAATTACGACTCTTTTCCTAGGTGGTTGGCATGGGCCATGGCTACCACCCATTATCTGGTTTTGTCTGAAGACCGCAATCCTGGTGGCAATTTTTATTTTGCTTCGAGCCTCTTTGCCACGCCCACGTTATGACCAGCTGATGAAGTTTGGCTGGAAAGTAATGTTGCCATTGGCATTGATTAATTTACTTGTCACTGCGGGGGTATTGTTATGGACTGCCTAGCCCCAAGCTTCTTTGCTGAAATACTGGCTGGAGAAAATACATGATCGCGAGTCAACTCCGCAGTATGTGGCTGGTTTTCAAACACCTGTTTCGGCGTAATGTCACCGTACAGTACCCCGATCAAAAACCGTATCTGGCTCCACGATATCGAGGCCGTATCATTCTCACTCGTGACCCCAATGGCGATGAGCGCTGTGTGGCTTGTAATCTCTGTGCCGTAGCCTGCCCCCCTGATTGCATATCTTTACAGAAAACCGAAGACCCAGATGGACGCTGGAGGCCGGAGTATTTTCGTATCAATTTCTCACGCTGCATTATGTGTGGCCTCTGTGAAGATGCTTGTCCCACCTATGCCATACAGCTGACCCCTGACTTTGAGATGTGCGAATACGATCGACAAAATATGGTTTATGAGAAGGAAGACCTTCTGATCAACGGCCCGGGAAAGTATCACGATTACAGTTTTTATCAGGTGGCCGGCAAGGCCATCACTGGGAAAGATAAAGGTGAAGCTGAAAATGAAGCTGCACCGATCAATATTAAGAGTCTAAATCTGTAAGGAAACAGTCATATAGCTGGCCTTCTTGCAGAGAAAGTGGCCTTACAAATGAAAACATAAAAATAATTTGAGAGGGAGAGCTTGAATGAATTTTGTTTTCTACCTTACTGCAGCGATCGCTATCATTTCTACCATCATGGTAATTTTTCATAAAAATGCCGTGCATGCCCTGCTCTACCTGGTTACTTCCCTTTTAGCCGTGGCGGTAATTTTTTACCAGTTCGGTGCGCCTCTTGCAGCTGCGCTGGAAGTAATCATTTATGCCGGCGCCATAATGGTACTGATTATTTTTGTAATTATGATGCTCAACCAAGGGGACTCTACGGTTGTGCAGGAACAAGCCTGGCTCCAACCCACCACCTGGGTTGGTCCTGCCATACTATCTGCTCTCTTGCTGGTTCAATTGATTCTATTGGTCAGTAGTGGCCAGATATCATCTACACAGACCTTTCACTATATCGGCCCTAAACAGGTGGGAATTGCCCTTTTCAGCCACTATGTATTAGCGGTAGAGCTGGCGTCAATGTTGTTACTCGCTGGTTTGGTCGGTGCTTTTCATTTAGCACGACGCAGAAAAATTGACCAGGGAGATTCAAACAATGCCATTTGAAACTGCACCGGGGCTAGAGGCCGGTGTGCTTTTAGCATCGATCCTTTTCTGCCTGGGCCTTGCTGGATTAATGATGCGGCGTAATATCATTTTTATGTTGATGTGTGTCGAAATATGCACTAATGCCGCAGCTTTGATGTTCGTTGTTGCCGGTGCTCACTGGGGAAATGCCGATGGCCAGGTAATGTTTGTTTTTGTGGTTACTCTTGCTGCGGCCGAGGTAGCGATTGCTCTTGCGCTGGTTCTCCAGTTTTACCACCGCAAACACACAGTTGATATAGACCAATTAAATGAACTAAGAGGTTAATATGCAGGGACTTTTGGCCTGGGTGCCACTTCTACCGCTTATTGGCTTCCTGTTGTTGGTGGCTATCCCATTATTTTATTCAAAAGAACCCTCAGAAAAATTTGTCACTGCTATCGGGGTTGGCAGTGTCGGAATCTCCGCACTACTCACCGCTATTGTCGCGACAACTGTCTTTTGGCAGAACCCTGGGGAAGTCGTGAATATCGCCCTTTGGCAGTGGATGCTGGTAGATAACTTGAAGCTGGGTTTCAATTTTCATGTAGACTGGCTTACGCTGGTTATGCTGATGATTATTACTGGTGTCGGATTTTTGATACACCTCTACTCAGCAGGGTATATGCGTGAAGATCCAGATTTTCGCCGCTACTTTGCCTACCTGAACCTTTTTGTATGCGCCATGCTGATTCTGGTAATGGCTGACAATCTGGTTTTACTCTATTTGGGCTGGGAGGGAGTCGGTCTATGCAGCTATCTGTTAATTGGATTCTGGTACAAAAATCCAGCCAACGGCGCAGCTGCGCAAAAGGCATTTATCGTCACTCGCATTGGCGATACCGCCATGGCCATTGGACTGTTTCTGCTTTTCTTTGAGTTTTCCACTCTCAATATCCCGCAACTCATTTCCGCTGCAGATAGCTCCGGGGCAAATTCACAAATAATCACAGTTGCCACGCTGTTGCTATTGGGTGGTGCAGTTGGTAAATCAGCCCAGCTACCACTGCAGACTTGGCTACCTGATGCCATGGCTGGCCCAACACCAGTCAGTGCCTTAATACATGCGGCCACAATGGTGACGGCTGGAGTCTACCTTATTGCCCGTATGCATCCGCTCTACATGCTCTCAGAGACTGCAATGACGGCTGTTGCCGTGGTGGGCGCGCTAACTCTGCTACTGGCCGGCTTCAGTGCTATTGCACAAAGCGATATCAAGCGTGTACTCGCCTATTCCACAATCAGCCAGATTGGATATATGTTCCTTGCACTCGGCGTAGGTGCCTGGTCTGGAGCTATCTTTCACCTGATGACCCACGCCTTCTTCAAGGCACTACTATTTCTCTCTGCAGGCTCTGTGATTCTAAGCCTGCATCATGAGCAGAATATTTTTACCATGGGTGGGCTCTACCGAAGAATTCCATTTACATTTATTTGTTTCGCCATTGGATGCGCTTGCCTGGCGGCACTGCCATTTACTTCTGGGTTTTATAGTAAAGACCAGATTCTTTTACGTGCATGGGAGTTCCATGACGGTTTTAACAGTCTGTGGTTAGCCGGCATTTTAGGTGCCCTGGTCACTGGAATTTATAGTTTCCGGGTTCTCTTCCTTGTATTCGCAGGGAGTGAAGGTTCATCCTCATCCCACTGCAAAGATGCCAATAACACAGTAATGCGTGTGCCCTTGGCAATACTCGCCACGCTCGCGCTTTTTGGTGGGATGTTGGCGCCACCACTTCAGTCAGTATTTGGAACACAAACATGGGAGCATCCAGCTGCCTGGGTAGAGGGGATTGCCATTGCTATGCCACTCATCGGGCTTGTGATAGCTTGGGGACTCTCTCGGCAGCAGCAAAAGACTGGCGAAAAGCGCTCTCCGATTATGCAATTTTGGTTTAGCGGCTGGGGTTTTGACTGGCTTTACGAAAACCTGTTGGCCAAGCCATTTAGAAACCTGGCACGTCTAAATCACAAGGACATAATCGATAGCATATATAAAGGCACCGCCGCGTTCAGCCAACAACTGAATAGCCTGCTCAGCTCTTCCCAAAATGGCCAGATACGCTGGTATCTGGCAACTTTCGCAGCTGGTTCCATTCTGTTCCTCGCTCTCTTGGTGGCCCTATGACATTACTGGCAATCATAATTATTCTATTTGCGGGAGGTATCATTGCCTGGCTCTCTGAGCGCTATCTTCAAAAGGGTGGGCGCTGGATTAGCTTGGTCAGCCTCTTATTAGCAGCGTTACTTCTTGTTAATTATTGGTCTTATCTGGGTACTCCACAATCAGTGTCAGGTGGACCATGGTGGGACAGCTTACAAGCAGCCTGGATTCCCAGGTTTGGTATTAGTTTTCATCTCGCAGTTGATGGCCTGAGTTTCCTGATGCTTACCCTGACGATAGCGATGGGTATCTTTGGACTGGTCATGACCTGGAACGATATTAATTTTCGTCGTGGATTTTTTTATTTTAATTTTCTTTGGACACTTGCTGGAGTTGTAGGAGTTTTTACGGCTATTGATCTTTTTTTATTCTTTTTCTTCTGGGAAGTCATGCTGATTCCCATGCTTTTTTTAATTGCTGTATGGGGTTATGAAAAGCGAATCTATGCCGCCATTAAGTTTTTTATTTTTACCCAAGCTAGTAGCTTGTTGATGCTTATCGCTATAGTTGGATTGGCTTATATCCACTATAGGAACTCCGGCCAGCTTACCTTCAACTACAACGAGTTGCTCGGCGCAGAACTTACAGCCAATGCCGCCTACTGGCTGATGCTCGGGTTCTTTATCGCCTTTATTGTGAAATTACCGGCATTACCATTTCATACCTGGTTGCCAGATGCCCATACCCAAGCTCCAACCGCTGGTAGTATCCTACTGGCAGCTATTCTCTTAAAAACCGGGGCTTATGGCTTGTTGCGCTTCAACTTACCATTGTTTCCCGAGAGTTCTATGGCATTCGCCCCGGTAGCTATGACTATTGGAGCAATCAGTGTTATCTACGGCGCCATGTTGGCATTTGCACAAAGAGATATGAAGAGGCTGGTTGCTTACTCGAGTGTCAGCCATATGGGATTTGTACTGCTCGGTCTCTATGCACTGGATACCATCGCGGTGCAAGGTGCCGTGATGCAGATGATTGCACATGGCTTGAGCACCGCAGCTCTTTTTGCACTTGTTGGTGCATTGCAGCATCGACTGCATACACGGGATATGCAACAGCTGGGCGGAGTCTGGGCCATCCTGCCGAAATTGTCAGCAGTAGCACTATTCTTCGCAATCGCTTCTCTCGGACTTCCGGGGCTGGGGAACTTCGTTGCTGAATTTACTGTACTGGTGGGCAGTTTCCGTAGTAACCATTGGATCACCGCACTCGCCGCTATCGGCCTGATTGGGGCTGCACTTTACGCATTGTTGATGATGCAGAGGGTTTTCTTCGGGAAACTGAGAAATCAGTTTGAATCACCTTCAGAGAGTGGAGATACAGCTGACCTCAGCCTTCGAGAATCCTGTGCCCTGCTGTCTCTCGCACTACTTTTAGTTGTGATAGGGCTGCGCCCACAGCCAATTTTTAATATTTCTGAACCCACTGTTACCCAGGCAATAGCCGAGATTAAAGCAGTGGCTCCAGATCAAAACCTCCTGTCCTCCAAATCGCAGCGCCAGGAAATCCTAATTTCAACAGGGGATAAGTCTCCATGAATGCACAGGAACTATTTGGAATACTACCTCTATTGTTAGTAAGTGCAGGAATTGTCATTCTCTTGCTGCAGGTATCATTCTGGCGAGGGCATGTCGGAGCACTAGCGACCACTATTATCACTTTGGTGCTCGCCGGCATTTCATGCTTCTGGGTAGCTGGCACCTTGTCCACTGGAGCCAGCTCTATCCAAGTAACTGGACTGTTACTGGTAGACCACACCTCACTTTTCTTCGCCCTTTTGTTACTCTTGACAGCAATTGCTGTATCTATCATGGGATACAGTTACTTACGCATGAGATGCAACCCAAAAGTAAATTCCGGCAGTTATCCGGAGGAGTTTTATATCCTCCTGTTACTGGCGATGCTAGGGGCCACCACCCTGGTTTTCGCAAGCCATTTTGCTACTTTCTTCCTCGGACTCGAGCTGATCAGCCTGGCTTTATATCCTATGCTTGGATTTGCCGTAAATGGTGACCTCTCCCCACAAAAAGAGCAGCTGCAATCTCTAGAGTCAGCAATTAAGTACTTGCTCCTATCCGCTTTATCCACAGCTTTGGGGCTATTTGGTATCGCCCTGATCTACAGTGCCAGCGGCTCCTTAAGCTTTAGTGGAATAGCATCCCACATGACGGAGCTTTCACAAACTTCCACTTTGTTTGCAACCGGAGTTACTCTCCTACTAATTTCAGTAGCCTTTAAATTATCCTTGGTGCCTTTTCATATTTGGACTCCAGACGTTTACCAGGGTGCTCCGACACCAACTACAGCGCTTATCGCCACTGTGGGTAAAGGTGCCGTTATCGGCTTCCTATTGCGCTTTTTTAGTACTTTGGATCTTTATGAAAGCCAGGTACTTATTGATATGCTGTCTATTGCGGCTGTGGCCAGTATGCTGGTGGGGAATCTCCTGGCCCTAATGCAAACTAATATCAAGCGGCTATTAGCCTACTCTTCCATAGGCCATATTGGCTACCTGATAGTCGCATTTATTATCGGCAAAAGCACTTTTGGCACCGAAGCTGTTATCTATTACCTTGTAGCTTACATCATTACCACCTTAGGTGCCTTCGCTGTGGTAGGTCTAATTGCAGATTCAGTTGAAGAGAAGGTTCTCAACGGTGAATACCCTGAAAATCCCACTCTAAATTCAGAAAATCCATATCAGTGCGATTTTTATCGGGGGCTCTTATGGCGCTCCCCCTGGCTCGCCGGCTGCATGGCGGCAATGCTTTTATCCCTTGCCGGTATCCCATTAACTATTGGCTTTATTGGCAAGTTTTATATTTTCACCGCTGGTATAGAGGGGCAATTGTGGATACTTCTAGCAAGTGTAGTTATTGGTAGTGCACTGGGGCTATTTTACTACTTGCGCCTTCTACTGATCATGGTACAAAGAGATAATATAGTTACCGAAGAACCCAGTGGAAGCGTGCAAATCGCCACCTCCGGGAATTTACTATTAATTATTCTGACTGGGGCTTTACTTGTATTTGGTATATTTCCCCAACTCTTGATCAACTGGATAAATGCACTATAACGATACTTAAGGGTATGGCCGTACAAGCGCACGACCTGTTTTTTCCGCCCAATAAAAAGCCAACAGGTACCAAAGGGCAAAATTATGAAAACTTTCAAACAGGCATTTGAAATTATCGAAGACGCTGAGAAATTTCACCTGGACATGGCGAGCCTCTATGAGGATCTGCTTGAGAAATCAGACGACTACCGAACCCAACTATTATTGAAACACATGCTCGAGCATGAGCAACGGATGGCCAGAAACCTTGCCAACTATGGCGAAGTCGCGCAACAAAAAGTGATGAAAACGTGGCTGCAATACACCCACGAGGAGAGTGCAAAGGACTTTATTCGCCACCTACCGTTAAGTAATCCACCAACAATCAAAGAAATTAACAATATGGGCCGTGAGGTGGACCGTTACTTCTCCAGCTTGTACGAGGCGGTTTATGGAGCTATAGAGTCAATGGAGGTAAAGGAAATATTCGAAGACCTCAAACAGATCCAGGATAAAGAGCGTATCACCCTTTCAATGGCCACTAACTCCCTTTGGGATATGTAAGTGCTAATTTTTACAGTGGACTTTTTATTTAATAAGAATCCGATTATTAGACTCAACCGATTAATCGACTGAGTCTAATATTTATACGGGCTTAACTACACCACTGCTGACTTTAAAAATCATACTGTGCACGTAAATAATAAAGTGCACCATTGAAGCCCATAGGCGCAGTTTCTGGGTATTCAGCGCCAGCAACACCAGACCAGGGATTTTTATCGGGATAATTGTTGAACAGATTCTCAGCCCCCGCAATCAGGGACAGAGACTCACTAAACTCATAAGCACCCTCAATATCTACTGTCCACTCATCACCAGCATCAATAGGCAAGCTGTAGTCATCCAGATGCGCTTCCCAGTAGCTGCCATAGTAGTTCAGTCGGACTAGACCGCGCCAGCCATCACCTACATGATTAATCGTGGCATTACCACGAACATTTGGTAGTCCATCTTCCAGTTGCCTGAGACGCATATCACTAATCGTCTCTTCCCTATAATCTGTTACTTCAGTATCAGTCCAGTTTGCAGCAAAGCTCAGGTCTGTGGCCTCACCCAGAGGGTAAGTCGCAACCAGGTCAATGCCACGGGTCTTGGTATCAAAGTCATTGGTATAAAAGCGGAAGAAGTCCAAAGAATCAGCGCCGCTAATGCCATCTGCCACTAGCTGAGCACGCTCATCATCACTCAACTTCTGGTCAGCTGACTGCGTAATACGGTCGCTTACGGCAATCTGGAAATAATCCAGGGTAACTTCCCAGTCCCCAGCTGAAACAATAGCGCCAAGAGTAAAGCTCTCGGACTCTTCCGGTTGTAATTGCTTACCGCCTTTCAATTCAGCAATGGGATTAGTGGGTGGGATAGTGCCTTTATTTTGAAGTTGCCCTTCAGTAAAGGCTGTAGTTACGTTACTGATATTTGATTGGGCTGGCGTAGGCGCTCGGAAACCCGTACTGATTGTAGAGCGCAACGCCAATATCTCATTAACTTCATAGTGCCCAGACAACTTGAAGTTAGAAGTGTCACCAAAATCAGAGAAGTCCTCCCAGCGCAGCGCCGCGCCAAGACGTAAGCTATCTGTCGCCTCCAGTTCAAAATCGGTGTAAAGCGCGATATTGTCGCGATCAAAAGTACCCACTACTTCCGGTCCAAAACCTGGGAATCCATTTGATCCAATCGAAAATTCCTGTTCGGTTAAGGGGCCTTTGTACCAGGAGGCTTCATCTCCCAAATTAACTTCAAATTCTTCTTCTCGCCACTCAAAACCGCCAGCCATATACAATGTCTTGCCAGCAATCTCTGTAGCTTTAGTGAGATCGATATTAAAGTTTGTCTCAGTTTGTGCATAACCGCCAGGGCTGAACTTAGTTGGGGTGTCCGGCCCCATGGTGGCATTTACAGTATTGTAGATATTGAAATCTACCTTGTTATGCCCTCTGCTGGCGCTAACGTCATAACCAATACCACTGGCAAATTCACCCCGCAGGCCGAAGACCATAGAATAATCTTCTAAATCACCACCAAAACGAGGCGTAAAGCCGCCGGGAAGTATTTCCGTAAAAGAGAAACATTCATCTAAATCATGGGCTTCGGATACCGAAACGCTCTCACAACTATCGGTACCATTCGTTGGATCGAGATCACCGATCAGTGGATTTCCCTCATCATCCGCGTAAACACCTGACCGAGTTTCCGGGTTACGAAAATAAAATCCACCGTCTGTGGAGCGACTGGCATAATTGCCAAAAGCATATACCTCCGCCTTATCACTCAGTTCAATAGCACTGTTGATAAAGAACTTGGTGTCATCATTAACTTCTGGTTGCCCCCAAATTTGTGCAGGGTCAGCAACGAAAGTATTGCCATCGGCGATCAGCTGAGCAGCATCATCCCGCTGAGTGCTTCGGCTAGTAGAGTCCTGCTCACGATACTCCATACTGAAATTCACAAAGCCCGAATCAGTCAATGGCAGGCCAAAGTTGGCGGCAACCATACTCTGATCACCATCACCCTCAGCAGTAGTCGCATGCTTGACTTCCACCGAGCCACCCTCAGCAGCATCCTTCAGCTGGAAGTTAATCACACCGGCAATGGCATCAGACCCGTACTGTGCAGCTGCACCGTCACGTAAGACTTCCACCTGCTTCAGGGCAATTGCGGGAATGGCTGAAATATCAGGCCCCTGGGCGCCATCAGATACACCACTGCCGAGGAAAGCAATCACAGAAGCTCGGTGACGGCGCTTGCCGTTTACCAGAACCAGGGTGCTATCCGGTGGTAGTCCGCGCAGGTTGGCAGGGCGCACAATCGATGCAGCATCAGAGATTGGCTTAGCATTCACATTGTAGGAAGGCACGACGTTGCGCAACAGGTTATTGAGATCGCCATCTCCCTGATTCACAAATTCATCGCCAGTGACAACATCAATCGGTGCAGATGAGTCTGTAGCCGAGCGGCCTTCAACTCGAGTACCTATTGTGATTACTTCCTCTATAAGTGCATCTTCAGCGATAACGGGGCTGGACACTGCAGCTACCGCCATCGCCAACAGCGATGGAGCGCTACAAGATGCCAACCAACGCCTCTTGTTTACTTTCATGAAATTACCCTGTTAATTATCTGTTTTATCTTCCTAGCCAAACTACCCAACCTACCTGACACTCAAAATATATTGCTAGCGAAAAATCACTATTAGAAAAAAATACATTTAAAGCTGACCACCACTACAACGGACAACATACTGCAGGAGTTCGTATACCGACCGAAGATTATCATCATTAATGATCACTGCAAAAAGCGTGACACAAATAGAAAGTGCCAGTAAAAATGAGAAATTAAAATACCTAAATAACAGATATTGACAATTTAAATCATGCCTTATCTGATTAAATCGACATTTATGTCATTCGTAACAACCGACATATGTCTGGATCAATTTAAATTTTATTTAAATCGGTTATGGAACAAAAAAGAATGAACCTCTATTCGGAATCGCGAAATCAACAAGACCAGAATAATTTGATTCGATAATCAAACAAGCCATCCTAAAGAGAGTGAAGTTCTGAAAAGAAATTACATTAGTGGGCAATAGTTAAGAATCACCCAGCACTAAATTGAGTAATTCTCAACGTTGCAATCGGCTTTTTAGTTATGAAAGAGCAAACTCAACTGCCTTAGCCGCATGAATTTGAGTAGTATCAAGGAGAGTAACCTCGATATCATCCTGAGTGACCAACAAGCCTATTTCAGTACACCCAAGAATCACAGCCTCAGCCCCCTTATCTGACAAAGATTGAATAATTCTCAGATACTCTTTTCTGGAATCTTCACGCAAGTCTCCCTTGCAAAGCTCATCGAAGATAATCGAATGTACCTTTTTTCGATCACTGCTTTCAGGAACAATAACTGCTACCCCATATTTTCTCTGGATTCTCTCCCGATAAAAATCCTGCTCCATTGTGAATGCAGTACCCAGCAATCCAACTTTTTTCATTCCCTTCTGGACAAGAACCTCGGCCGTGGCATCGGCAATATGTAACAACGGAATGTTAATCGATAGCTCTACCTGGCTGGCCACTTTATGCATGGTGTTGGTACATATCAATACACAGTCTGCGCCCGCCGCCTGGATCCTCTGAGCAGATCTGGCCAGTAACTGCCCTGATTCTTCCCACTCTCCAGCAACTTGCAATTTTTCAATTGCCGCAAAATCCACACTGTATAGAATAATCTCAGCCGAGTGCAGTCCTCCAAGCTGACGATTAACCCCTTGATTAATCAATTGATAATAAGTCTGGGTACTCTCCCAACTCATACCACCGAGTAATCCCAACTTTTTCAAATTCCTATTCCTTATACTTTTATAAGATTGATTTTTTTAACACGGCTGAGACTCACCCACAAGACACTCTATCGTTCATACTTAAAGAGAAATCTATTTGGAATACTTGGATGGATCAAATGCCATACATGAAGCGATCAGATTTCTTTTACTGAAATTATATCCGGACAACAAACCCATTAAATTCTCGCGCCCCAGAAGCTTTTTGGTAATCTGTTTGAGTGGCAGCCCTTGTCGACCGAGTTCTTGTGCTGCGCTGGACAGTTCCAACAAATAGTCATATTTATCCTGCAGACGCTTTTTTCCATTCTCAACCATTCCCCGATGCGGACAGAGAATCAGTTCGAAATCATACTCAAGCACCCTACGGATACTTTGCATTAGGGTCGGGATACTTTCATCTTTGCGCAACAGCTTTAGATGGCTGGCAACATAGAGGTCCGCAGTAAAAATCCAGCCGCGATCCTGCATCAGATAACAAGTCATATCCTTCGCATGCCCTGGAGCTGGTATGGGAATTACTTTCTCACCAGCTATGCGCAGATCCTTCGGTAATTCTGCAGCTTCAGCCAATCCCGCAGCCCCCCATATCAGACGCTGTATTGGCGGTATGCGAAAACCCCTCTTTAGGATTTCGACAGTTGCTTTGGGAGCCCGAGGCTGAATACCCGTAAGTTTATAAATGGAGCCGGCATTACCACTGTGGTCCTCATGGTGGTGAGTTAACAACAGTTGTTTGAAAGGCTTATTCTTAACAAACCACTTCACGTATTTCCACTGATTACTGGGACCAGCATCAACAATGGTGTCCTTCAATCGATATACGATAAACGTCGTATTGATTCCAAAGTCAAACCTGCCAACCCTTTGTGCATCCAGGTCCTTATAGTCAAAAGAATCAATAACCGACACACAACCCTCCGGCAATGGAAAGTAGGCATTGAAATCTCACCTCAGGAAAGGCATATCGTGCCATCCTGCTGATTATCCTGTTTGGAGTGCAGTAAATCGTTAAATCAGCAAATTTTCTTCAGACGACATTCCGGCTCTCGCTCTAAAGAAAAACCGAATCCAGCCAGAATAAGCCTGCTATTCAGTCAACTCCAAACGCAGCTTCAGTCCCAGCTTGGTAGTAGTGCCGCTGGTTACCCAGGCTATCTTTCCATCACTCCCTACAATAACCATAGTCGGTGTAACCCTGACCCCCCAAAGGGCACTGGTAACTCCTCCGGGGTCATTGATCGTGGGGAATTTTAAGTTGTAGCGCTGCATATACTCTTCCACCACCTCCTCTGACCCAGACTGCATAGCGATACCAATAACCTGGTGCTCACGGGCCAACTCAGAAATTTTTGGAGAAACTATACGACAGTAGGGGCACCAGGTTGCCCAAAAATAGATAAGTACCGGTCCCTGGGTTGTCATCTGCTGAAGGTCGAGGAGATTGCCGTGAAGTGACTCCCCCTTAAGGGGAGGTGCCTGCTCTTTTGGTACATCTCGCTGCTGATAGTAAGCAACTGCTGTTGTCACCAGAATCGCAAGCAAGGCGAAGACTGCAAATTTTCCCGCCAGCCGAACCCAGTGATCCCGCACCTCTACCACCTCTTCTCTAATACTTTACACTGCAACCATAGGCCCTGGATGATGACCGTGGAACGACTTTTCCTTTGAGGGATGCATCCAGGGCAGCAGAGACATAATTGTGGGAATTGGCGATAACTGAGGGATTTGCTGAGTCATTGTCATCAATTGCCCCTGCATATACCACTTTCCCTTCAGGATTAATAATAAACATATGTGGTGTTGTCTTGGCACCGAAGGCACGCCCCATTTCACCACTGGTATCCAATAAAAAAGGTCTACTGGCACTTAAATTATGGGTTTTGGCCACACTAAGTGCCTCCGCCGGCTCCAGGTATCCCTGCTTGCCTTCGGCGGAAGAAATAACTGTTAACCATCTAACATCCTGCTCAGTATATTTTTTCTGCAGGAATTGCATATTACCACTGCCATAATGTTTCTTTACATAGGGACAATCTTTGTTAAACCATTCAATTACAAGCCATTGACCCGCATAATCTGCCAATGAATGCTTATCCCCCTGAGCATCAGCAACTAAGAAATCTGGCGCCTTTTCGCCCGGTACGGCAGTTGCCGCCACACTGGATGAGAGCAATAAAAAAAACCATAAGCAGCCTATCGAGAAGAGGCTGCTATTTATAATCTTCATACCCATGACCAGTTGCCCTTTTCTATTTGGTTTTTCTTTTTTCATTGAATAAATCGACGATTATGGATTCCTGCAATATTTGTGGCAAAAGCTGCGGTTCTCTGGATCCAGCTGGATACCAGGCGTAGACCGGCATAGAATTACGTCCCAAAGCAGCCAAAGCCTCTGTGATTTCTGGGTCCTGCCTGGTCCAATCCGCACGGAGTAGCAAAACCTTATTCTTATGGAATAATCTTTGTACTTCAGGCGTATCCAAAACTAGTTTTTTATTCACTTGACAGGTAATACACCATGCCGCAGTGTAGTCGATAAATACTGGGCGTCCCTCTTCCAAGGCCTGATCCAATAAACTGCGATCATACTCCTGCCAACCGGCAGCAACCTTGGAAAACGTCTTCTCTTTCGGGGTTAAGGTCGAATAGCCAATCACCAAAAAAGTCAGCATCAATATCCATGCAATAATACGGCCGATACGTGAAAAGTTATATCCGAGCCATAAAGTGAAAGTAACTGCCAACAATAATAAGGCACCGATTAACCAACCGCTTTCCCCCAGAATCCTCCCCAGCACCCAAAGCAGCCAGATGACAGTCGCGTAGAGAGGAAAAGCCAGGAATTGGCGCAGCTTTTCCATCCATGGACCGGGCTTCGGCAACCGCTTTAAAAGGACTGGGCTGGCACAGAGTAAGACAAAAGGTGCGGCAAGACCCATACCCAATCCTAGAAAAATAAGCAGTGCTTCAACCGCCGGCAATACAGCCGCGGTACCCAATGCAACTCCCATAAAAGGTCCTGTACAAGGAGCCGCTACGAATACAGCCAACACCCCAGTTGCAAAAGAGCCCCCCCGGCTGACGCCAGCTAGATTTACCAGGCGGTGCCCGAACTCAAAGACACCACTGAACGACAAACCCATAAGCCAGAAAAGTGCTATCAGCGCCATTACCACCGGAGCGGATTGCAATTGGAACCCCCAGCCGATAGCCGCACCCCATGAGCGAAGTACCAGAAGCAATACTCCCAAAGCGATAAATGTAGTAAGCACCCCAGCGCCATATAAAAGCCCCTCTCGCCACCTGCCACTCTCGCTATAGCCCTCGTTTACCAATCCCAATAACTTGATGGAAAGTACGGGAAAAACACAGGGCATCAAATTCAAAATAATCCCACCTGCTAGGGCAGCGAGGACCAGAAGCCATAGAGGGCGCGACTGTGCTTCTGGCATTGCTGTACCAAACGAAACTCTATCCAGGCGCCAGGCACGAGTACCATCCGTTAACACAAAATCCGCAGATTCACTCAAGGCAGCACCAGGTTGGCGCCCAAAAGTATAATCCAGCGTCTTTCCTTCCCGCTGAAGTTTCGGCTTTGACGCGGAAAATAGGTCGCCATTTATGGGGAATACTTTAGGTGCTTTAGATGCCGTTTCCGACTCGAGTAAAAGATGAATTCGATCTTTGCCCTGCGCCGCCAGAGAAATCGGTTTCCAGGGGCTATACACACTTGACTGGGGAACCCTCTTTGCAAAGTGATTCCGCAAATCCAGGTTCGCTGAAGACCAGCGAGTCTCATCTGATACCGGGCGGGTTAAGGTCATAGTGCCAAACCCGGGAATACATTCTATTTTGCACACAAGCCATTCAAGCTCGGCGCTTAAGGCAATTACCTTGCCTCCCCTGTCAGGAGTTAAATCGAACAGGTAGGCGACATTCCCTTCATACCCTAGGTTGGTCAGGTGCTCTATCTTGAGACGAGAGGGGAATGGCCACTCAATTGCCCCTACCTCGGCTCCATTTGGAGTTATGGTGAATCGCGGTGCCGCCCCCGAGTCCCCGGGATTACGCCAGTAAACGTGCCAGCCAGGGTCAACTTCAAAGTAGAAACCGATTTTTTCACTGGCTCGATCTACAAAACTTGAAGGCGCCAACCAACGAACAGTAACATGGTCTCCAGATATACTTTCCTGGGCAATGAGATGTGTACTTCCCGCCAGTAGTAAAAAACCCAGGATATTTATTAAAAAATTTCTTCTATCAATCACAATTGTCGCTTCCTCGGCGGCATTGTTCCTGGAATTGTTACAACACATACTCCGACAGTCTGGGATTAAGTCACAAACTATGACATAACCTGACTCAGGTGTCGTATGTTCTCATTATAAGTGTATGGCGGACATTTCCTTGCTTGTGATATTGATGGCGTCCCCTAAGCCTCTCTAATCATTTTGAATGATCAATTCTCTGACGCCAAGCAAATTCGCACACCGATAAAGCCCTAATAGCCATCCTGAGATTCCAGGAGATCCATGCTGTACAAGCGAATATAACGGCTTATATCCAAAAAATAATTGAAAATTACACCGAGGTTTTACAGATTGCAGCTCAAGGTGATGTGATCGATATAATAAAATTGAAACACCAAATGATTGAGATGGTAAATGTCTAACCATATATAATGGCCGATCTATTAGTTTATACTTAAACACTACAGATCAAATTTACCGAAAACCTGCCTCTTAAATTAGAAAAAATTCACCCTGTGGTATGAATGAAAACTAGAACTCCACAGCAACCGGCTCTTCCACCCTGACAGGCACCAACCCGGAGAGAAAGTCTTCTGTAGCAACATCCCACGAAAAAGTTCTGGCATGCGCAATACAATCTTCTCCTTTAAGTAAAAGAGCGCGCTCAATCGCCACTTTCAGGTTTTCATGCACTACTCCTACAGGAGCATCACCAATAATATCTTTTGGGCCAGTAACTGGGTAAGCAGCAACAGGTAAACCACAGGCCAATGCCTCAAGATTAACCAGGCCAAAAGTATCAGTTAAGGAGGGAAATACAAAAACATCTGCACTGCTATAGCATTCTGTCAGCGCCTCCCCCTCACGAACCCCCATGTAAATTGCTGATGGGAATTTTCTTTTTAATATATTTAATTGGGGACCATCCCCTACGATAACCTTAGTTCCCGGAAGCTCAAGCGAGAGAAATTTTTCCAGTGATTTTTCAACGGCAACACGCCCCACATTCAACATAACAGGCCTAGGCAAACCATCGAAGACTGTCGACTCTACTGGACGAAATTTATCCAACTCCACTCCACGCCGCCAGTGTCTTACCCTGGTAATCCCCATAGCCTTAGCTTCAGATGCCATGCCATCTGTTGTTACCATTGTGTGCGCCGCTGACTGATGAAACCGCAATAAAAGATTATGTAACCAGCTGACAGGAATTTTTACTCGGATTGATATATATTCTGAAAGTCTGGAAAGCCAAGAAGTAGTAAATCTTAGACCGCGTTGTTTACAATAACCTCGCACCGCCCATCCCACCGGGCCCTCTGTCATAATATGAATAGCATCAGGGCAAAATTCATCCACAATCCGGGTTACTCTTTGCCCAGGAAAAACTGCAATTTTTATTTCCTGGTATCCTGGCCATGGAAAGGCCATACAATCATCAGCTGATAATATTTTAACCTCATGCCCGCGTAAGGTGAGTTCTTTATAAGTCTTATCAAGAACTCTGGAAACACCATTTAATTGCTGTGGGTAAGTATCAGTGGCGATTAATATCTTCATATCTGATACTCCTTAACTACAACATACAACAAAGTTGCTACTCAAACCTTGCACTCCCTTATTTGACACTACTTCAAATAGACAACGGTGATATAAACAGGATATTTTTTCAATTAAAATTACGAACATATTTTCTGAAATTCCCTATTTATCTTTAGATGCTCAATTTTCTGTGTATCAGAATCTATTCCAGCAACTTACTTCCAATAATAAAAACACTTTCCCCAACGAACTCACTTCAGACAGACCCAAACTGGATATTGAGCGACAATACCTCTAATATACCAGCTCAAGAGCCTGTGTTTTCTTTCAACTAATCTTTCTTTTATTTTTTTTCATAAAACCAAAGCAAAACTCTCTTCCAGTTGGGCTACCCTACTTCACAACCAGCCTGAAAATCTCACACACTTATAAATCAAACAAACTTTATTAATCACTAAATCCCATAATTTAGATAACCTTGAGCATGTACCATGCCCCCGGAACTATAGCAGTCAGAACAGGTAAAACTATCTCACTCTTTACTTATTGAAATATATGTCAAAGAAGCAATAATTTACGCCACATTGATGTAATTTACGCCATTCTCCAGTTTTAACAGATTTCTAGTCTAAACCACTAATCACCTTAATTAGCTCACAGCTTTCCAAAAGAAGGAAAGAACGCCAAAATGTTGAGGCCTAAGATACCTGTGAGCCACAATCTTCCCAGCAATCCCCTCACTGCTTCCTGCATCCTTATTTTTTACACATTTCGCATTCACACCTCACAGATTCTCCCCACTCACTGCCAACTTGAAGATTTACATTTGGAAAATTTTATTCAGAATCACGGAACTACAGGACAAAACATGACAACTAAGACATGTCAGACAATTACAACAGCGTTGTGCAAGCACGCAACGGGTTATGGGCAAAAATAAATATTCGGGGTTGGAGCCTGGGCTGGAAGTAATAATCAATCCTGGGCAAAAGATGGGTCTTCTCAATTATATTTCCCGATTTTTAAGCCTAAGGTCTCGAACGTTTTTTTTTCAAGGCCTGCATGGATGCACTTTAGTTCTATGAAAGTGCACCTAATGAGACTGAAAAATTTAAATTTTCAATGAATAGGCAATTATTCCTATAGCTGACTGTTTAGCCACAGGAAAGTAGTCAATTCAGTCTCATATCAAGCGTATCTGCATAGACATAATCGCTCCATCCATGTCTCATCAGAATCGGGAGATACAGTTAATGATTTCCAAAAAGCATCTATTACCTATTTCAATGGCACTATCAGCCCTATTGTTTACCCCGGTACCCATATTGGCTGACTTTGGTTCCAAACACGATAAAAACCGAGTTCCCAAGAATGCCAGAAAAGGACCCAGACCATCCCGGCAACAGCCCTTTGATTTCAGTGAAATCTTTAATACTGTGCAAATCCTCGAGGCCGGTGCTGTAGAGAGGCACCTTGGTGGCCACCTGGAGCAATCGGAGTTGGAAGCCATGGATCCCATAGAGGCCTATGTGCACGCCTTTGAGGAGGGGGATGAACTGTTCGAAATGAATTACAACGCCCTAGACGGAGTTGGGGTCAACGTCGGCAATGGTAAACGCTTTACCAGTTTTCCAAGGCCGGATCTAAAAGGCCCCATGGCCTGGGCCAATATCCTACCGCACAGGACCACCGGTCCAAATGGTGACTCCTGTATTAGTTGCCACAATGTACCCGTGGCCGATGGCGGTGGTGGTGTGAATGACAATGTGATCCGTATGGACCCGGAACGTAAACAAAAAGGCTTTATCGAGCGTCAATCGCCACACCTCTTTGGCATGGGGGCGGTACAGCTAGTTGCTGAAGAAATGACCACGGAACTGCATACACTACGCGACGACGCCATCTCCGAAAGTTGTAACTCAGGAGAAAGTCATATAGTGGAAATGATAACCAAGGGGGTTAACTTTGGTGAAATCAGTGTCTCCTGTGGAAATGTAAATTACGATAATCTCGATGGCATTGATACAGACCTGGTTGTTCGTCCTTTTGAGTGGAAAGGGCTCACGGGTTATGTCCGCGCCTTTGTACGTGGAGCTGCTCACCAGGAACTTGGCATGCAAGCTACAGAGCTGGTGGGGGATGCCGATAGCGATTTTGACTCAGTAACCAACGAACTCAGTGTTGGGGATATCACTGCACTGGCCATTTATAATGCCGCCCAACCTCGTCCCGTTACCAAGCTTGAACTCAATAGTGTAATCAGCACATTGAGTGAAGAGGAACAGGAGACTTACGGTCTACCACTTAGCGAAGCTGATATTGCCGGCATTCAAAACGGTGAAGTAATTTTTAATTCTATTGACTGTGCTTCCTGCCACAGCCCTGAAATGGAAGTGGCATCACCAATATTTTACGAGCCCTCCAAGCATGCCAGCTTCCGTGACGAGACATACCCAGCAGGAGACATTGCCGGCCTGCCGACAACTTCACTACAGTTCAACCTACTGACTGATATTCTCGATAACCCTCAGGAACTCGCCTCAGGACAAACCCTGGGACAATTTGAAGAATCTGAAAATGGTGGGGCTATTGTACGTCTATATGGCGACCTTAAACGGCACGATATGGGTAGGGCCATGGCGGAGGAGTTCGACGAGGGCAATGTAGGCGCATCAGTGTTCCTAACGGAAAACTTGTGGGGCGTAGGTTCTACAGCCCCCTACTTACACGACGGACGCGCAACAACGATGACCGAAGCCATTCTCTATCACGGTGGTGAAGCTCAATCCAGTAAAGAACAGTTTGATGCATTGAGTGATACAGAAAAAGCCGACCTTCTGAGCTTTCTCAATAACCTGGTTCTCTACCTAGCCCCAGAATAACTTGCCTGAACAACACAATGAAGCGGGGCGGCCAAATGGCTCGCTCCGCCTCTCTTCATTTAATATCATCATTGGGTAATGACCTACACATTAAGATGACGGCATTTGTGCCATTCTGCCAGGGATTCCTCGGGGTAAGCGTCGAAGCTTTGATCACTCTCGTGAATATCTGGCTCTATCCAAGGCCTGGCATACTGCAACATCATGTGGGTCCGCTCAGGAGGAATAGGCAACTCGGTATCTATAGCTGAGGCAAAGGGATGTACCAGCTCTGGCCAACGTGGATCCCAGAGCCAAAGTGCACTGCCACACCTGGAACAAAAATGGCGTTGAGCTGGACTTTCAAAAACCTCACTCCGCTCAGGGCACTCTACTCTAGCCTGATAAACCGATAAAAATTCCTTGCCATCAACCTTCATGGAATTGAAATCTCCTCCCAAGTTTATTGCGTAGCCCCCTCCCCCAGCAGTCTTGCGACATATTGAGCAGTAACAACGATTGAAAGGATAGGGTTGCTCGGAGTTCAAGGTGAACTGCACCGACTGGCAATGACAAGAACCTTTAAGTTTCACGATATCCCTCCCTGAAATTTCATCCCTGATCAAGTCTAATTTACAGATATGCTTTTACCGACAGAAAAGCAACTCGCGGTTATCCCTTCCTGTAATTGTATTTGGGCTAGACTGAGAAACTCCCACCGAATAAGTAACAGGGTGCCAAAACCATGGATAAGCCCATCAGACACGATAAATGGCAGGCTCAGGAATATGTAAAGGCGTCCGCCATGCAGTGGCGCCATGCAATGGAAGCCATACAACGTTGCAACTATCAAAAGGCCAGTGCCATTCTCGATGTCGGCTGTGGCGATGGCAGAATCACCCATCATCTAGCCGAACGCCTTGAGAATGGTAAAATTATCGGTGTGGATCTCACTGAAGATATGATTCACCACGCCCGCAAAGCCCACACTGGCATACCCAATCTTTCCTTCGAGCAGATGAGTGCCGACGAAATTCAGTTCAATGAGCAGTTCGACATTATTTTTTCCTTCAGCTGCCTACATTGGGTGGCAGACCAGAAGAAGGTCTGGGATGGCTTCTATAAGCACTTAAAGGAAGATGGCAAGATTGTGGTCGGTTTTCAGGTTGGTCATGAAAATTTCTGGGATACAGTATACGAATTCCAACACGATAATGACTGGCAACCATATTTTGAGAGTTTTCTCGATCCCTACAACCACTATACGCTCAACGAAATGCGCAATTATATCGAAGGGTCAGGATTTTACCTACCCAGGATTGATGAAATTCATCATGTGGAAAACTTTGGGACCCGAGACACGCTCACAGCGTTTTTCTTATCTTGGGTACCCCAGTTTAGACATTTGCAGCCCCCGCAAAGAGAAAAGTTTTCTCATCAAGTCATGAGTAAATATTTTAAAAAGATAGAGCCCAAGACTCGCAAAAATGCAGGAATAAGAATCAAAAGATTTATTATTGAAGCAGAAAAATAATATAAAAACAGATTTACATACAGTACTCCGGACCAAAAACAAGGTATATCGTTCATTCATCACCTGGCGCCCCAAGAAACCTTGCCACCATCTAGCTTGCGACCAACACCAGATATAACCCCTCCTCACTGATTATTGATCATATACCCAGTGCAATGCTATCCAAAACTACTATATTGAGCACCGACCACCTCCAGTGTATGCGAAGTGAAAATAATTCCAACCAACAACTATAAAAATCAAAATAGCAGTAGAGGCCTTTACGCACCTAAATCCAAAGCAACTTAATTAACCCCTCAAAGGCAATCAAGTCAATGAAACCAAGCCGACCTAAAAACTATTATACTAAGGACATTAAAAATTTCTTAGAGAGGCATTAAAATCGAGGCATTTCATCAAGATTAACATTCAAACAGGAAGCAATGAGGTTTCTCTTGCAAAAATTATAACCGGTGAGTTTGCTAACCAAACCCTCTTTACCCAGCAGACGCAAAGTACTTTCTTCCAGGGACAGACCCTTTTTTTGTAAATTTTGTGCATCACCAGTTAAGTTTAGCAGGAATTCATATTTCTCATTAAGCTGCTTCCACCCATTCTCTACCACTCCTCGATGCGGACAGAGAATTACGTCGAACTCCTGATCAAGTACCCCTTTAATACTTTTCAGTAAAGTGGGGATATGCTCATCTATCCGCAAAAATTTGAGGTAATTGGCAATATAAAGATCCGCACTGAATAGCCAACCGCGATTCGGTATTAAATAGCAAGTCATATCCTTAGCATGCCCTGGACTAAACAGAGGTACAACTCTTTCTTTACCAATAAAGATATTCCCGGGCAGCGGCGCCACTTCTGCTTTGCCCGCAGTACCCCAGAAGAGTTTCTGCATGGGCGGTATGCGAAACCCCTTCCTGAGAATACTAATGGTTTGCTCAGGAGCCAAAGCCTGGACACCGGTCAGGCGGTGGATAAGTCCAGCATTACCGCTATGATCTTCATGGTGATGGGTGAGCAAAAGCTGATTGATGGGACCACTTTGGATAAAAGGTTTGACATAGCGCCACTGATTACTGGGCCCTGTGTCAATCACTGTGCCATTCAGCCGATATACAACAAAAGTGGTGTTGACTCCCATATTAAAGCGGCCAACTCGCAACGCATCAAGATCCTGGTAGCGAAAGGATTCACGTACAGACATGGGGTACCCTCTAAATCAATGAGCGCTATTCTTATGTGGTTATAGTAAAGAGGAAATTGCAATTTCCCTGAAAATACGTGACATATTACTACTTCAAAGGTAACCAGAGAAATCCAACGACATGCTTTTGGATACACTTGAAAAAAGCATGCCCGAACAGTCACATCATGAGTTGACTTATTACATATGATTTTTTGAGCATTTTTTTCGTGTAAAGTAATTTTTAAGAACACCCCCTTTCTATAAGGGACAAAAAATAAATGATTTAAGTAAATCACACGCAGGCCTCACCCAAACAATCGAGCCATTAGCATATAGGTAAATATTTACCTAAAAGAAAAAACTCCCAGGCAGAACCTTATAAATATTTATATTTTCCGCTACGGTTATAATTTCACTATTGCCACAATCGCCTAGAAAGCTATTTACTCAAACCGCGAAGAACTCTTTTAAGTGCCTTTAAAAATTGTGCACCTAATTTTAGAAAACGATTGCATACATTCTGGCCCCTATTTTCAAGTTAACCTAAAAATCACCCTCAAATTATCTCCAAGTAAAATTGATTCCGCATAGTATTACTCATGTATTGGACTTATATTAGACTCCAACGCTGGCAGCTACATTGAAATAACTGAAAGTGGATATCCTGTTTTTACCAGACATATAGGGACACCCTAAGATAGAAAATTTAAGGCATCTTACAGAGCAACTAAGGAGACCACTTCTATTCCCTTCCCGGTATAGCGCCAGCAAAGATTAAAACCACACAGCTTCATCCCATAGACACGCTTAGGATCTGTCCGCTGATAAGCAGGCCTGGGGTCTTGGGCCAGTACTTGTTCAATTAACCGTGGTAAATCTGTTCCCCAGTCATCGCAGAACTCCCTTGCCTGGTGCAGAATCTCCTCGGGGATAAACACAGGGGTCAATTCAGGAGCGGCACCGGCAAAAGCACTCTCTGCGGATGGTAATGCATCGGCATAGGGCACATAGGGCTTGATATCCAATACCGGGGTGCCATCTACCAGGTCAGCCCCAGCAACAACCAATTCAACTTTTGGTGAGGTTCGCACTTCTACCAAACGGACTACAGAAAGGCCAATATTGTTTGGCCTAAATGGTGAGCGGGTAGCGAGTACGCCGAGCTTTTTATTACCACCCAATCGCGGGGGACGTACTTTGGCAGACCACTGCCCAGCTGCCTGGTGAAACAGAAATACCACCCATATATGGCTATTCTCCTCCAGACCCGCTACCGCATCCGCTACATTCAATGGTGATAATAGTTCAATACTTGCACGACTGGCGTCGGCAAGCATTGGCTGCCGGGGCACACCAAATTTCTCACCAAAGCAGGAATGTACACGCCCTATAGGCTCAACAACCATGGAAATTCCAAGTAACCATTAATGAGCCGGACATTTTAAACCAGTTGCTGTTTTTTATTTATCAATGCCGCCAATGCACAAGTACTTTACCTCCAGGTAGTCCTCAATACCGTATTTGGACCCCTCTCGTCCCTGGCCAGATTCCTTCACTCCACCAAACGGTGCCATCTCATTGGAAATTATGCCCTCGTTAACGCCCACCATGCCGTATTCAAGGGCTTCAGATACTCGACAAACACGGCCAATATCCCTGGAGTAAAAGTAGGAGGCCAAGCCGAATTCAGTATCGTTGGCCATCCTTACAACCTCTTCCTCAGTGGAGAACTTATACAAGGCCGCAACAGGCCCAAAAATCTCCTCTTTAAATAGATGCATCTGATCCGTGGCATTACCAAGTACCATAGGGGAATAGAAGTGATCTCCTATAGAACTGGGCCCTCCGGCAACCAGGGTCTGCGCACCTTTCTGCAGGGCATCCTCCACCAGAGACTCTACTTTTTTAACGGCCTTGGTAGTAATCATGGGCCCAACATCGGTTTTGTCATCTACGCCGTTGCCCAGGGTTAGCTTATTGACCGCTTCAATAAACTTGTGTGAAAACGCTTTATAAACCCCCTCCTGCACAAAAATCCGGTTGGCACAGACGCAGGTCTGGCCCGCATTGCGGTATTTACAGATGATGGCTCCTTTTACCGCCTCATCCAGATCCGCATCGTCAAAAACAATAAAGGGCGCGTTACCGCCTAACTCCATGGAGGTTTTCTTCATGGTCTGAGCACATTGGGCCTGTAACAGCTTGCCTACAGCGGTTGAACCGGTAAAAGTGAACTTGCGCACCAGGGGATTCGAAGTCATCTCGGCACCGATAGCCGGTGCATTCTGTCCAGCGACAATATTAAAGATACCGGCGGGAATACCTGCCTCCTCAGCCAACACAGCCAGGGACAGTGCGGAGAGCGGGGTCTCTTGAGCAGGCTTGGCAATAAAGGGGCAACCAGCGGCCAAAGCAGGGGCCATCTTGCGGGCAATCATGGCACTAGGGAAATTCCAGGGAGTGATGGAACAGGTAACACCCACCGGCTGCTTGATTACTGCTATACGGCGGTCGCTGGCAGGCGGTGCTATCACATCACCATAAACACGCTTAGCCTCTTCGGAAAACCATTCGATATAGTTGGCACCGTAGACAATTTCAGTGCATGACTCGGAAAGGGGCTTCCCTTGTTCGGCAGTCAGTATTTTGGCTAAATCTTCGGTATTGGCAATAACCAAGTCATACCAGCGACGCAGTATCCTGGCGCGCTCTTTGACCGGTGTTCCCATCCAGGCCGGCCACGCGGCAGCGGCAGCCTCAATGGCACGACGTGTTTCGTTTCCCCCAAGGTCGGCGATGCTGGCAACAACTTTGCCAGTAGCCGGATCTATGACATCAAAAGTTGCACCGGAATCGGCATCGATCCACTGGCCATTGATGTAAGACTGGGTGCGCAGCAGCGCAGGGTTGTTCAGCTCCAGCATCGCCATCTCCTTATGGTCTCTTGCCCGATTCCCATTGCAATGGGAATCAACTGCTTAGGATATTAACCCGTAATTATCCCCTCAAAGTGCAACACTATGAGGGGATTTGCGACACTTGGATTGACTGGCGCTAGAAGCCTTACTTTTTCTTTTTCACAAACTTCATCAGACGGCGCTTCTTAGCCTTCTGCCGGTCCGTCAGCTTGTTTTTCTTATCGGCATAGGGGTTGGCGCTGGTACGAAACTCAATCTTCACCGGAGTCCCTTGCAGGTCCAGGGCTTTGCGAAAGGTCTTCTCCAAATAGCGCACATAGTGGGCCGGTACCTGCTCTGTCTGGTTGCCATGGATCACAATCACCGGCGGATTCTGTCCACCTGCGTGCGCGTAACGCAGTTTGATACGGTGGCCATGCACCAATGGTGGTTGGTGCTCACTTACTGCCCATTGGAGAATACGAGTCAGATGGTTGGTAGAGAGTTTGTCTGTAGCACTCTGATAGGCCGATTCGATAGAGTCGTACAAATGACCGACACCTGTGCCATGCAGTGCAGAAATAAAATGCACATCGGCGAAATCAACAAAGCGCAAGCGGCGCTCCAGCTCTGCTTTCACGTATTCACGATGATCCGCTTCCAAGCCATCCCACTTGTTCAGAGCCACAACCAAGGCACGCCCAGCCTGGATCACACTACCCATAAGGTGCATATCCTGATCCACCAGGCCCTCACGGGCATCAATCACCAGAACCACCACATTGGCATCTTCCACCGCTTGCAAGGTTTTTACGATAGAGAACTTCTCTACCGATTCCTTAATGTTCTTGCGCCGGCGGATTCCCGCAGTATCGATCAAGGTGTAAGGTTTCTCGTCACGCTCATAATTGATATAGACACTATCGCGGGTGGTTCCCGGCTGGTCATAAACAACTACACGATCCTCGCCTAATAGTCGATTGACCAAGGTCGATTTGCCCACATTGGGTCGGCCGACGATAGCAATCTTGATCCCGGTGGCCTCATCAACCTCTTCGGGTTCTATCACCTCAGGTAGATCTTCCACCACTCTTTGCATCAATGAGCGAACGCCACGCCCCTGTGTTGCAGTAGTTGGGAACAGCTCACCGATACCCAGCTCATAGAACGGAGCCAAGGCAATATCCGGGTTGACTCCATCAACCTTGTTGGCCACAAGAAAAGTGGGCTTGGAGCGAGTACGCAGTCGCTCGGCGATCATTTGGTCTGCAGGGGTGAGCCCGGCACGACTGTCCACCAGGAACAGGACAATATCCGACTCTTCTATAGCCTGCATAGATTGCTGCGCCATGGCAGCATCAATACCTTCCTCCCCGCCGCTAATACCACCGGTATCAACCAGGAGTACTTTGCGCCCGTCGATCTCCGCCTCACCATATTTGCGGTCACGGGTAAGACCTGCATAGTTGGCCACCAAGGCGTCACGGCTCCTGGTAAGACGATTAAACAGGGTGGATTTGCCCACATTGGGGCGCCCGACCAGGGCGATTACTGGCAGCATACAAATTCTGGCTTTTAGCCTAATAAATAAATACAAACGCCCGCTCGAGGCGGGCGATTTCAATTCACCTGCTAAGCAGGCTCCTTTTGCGGGCCTGAGGCCCAGTGGTAGACAGTTGTCCACCATCAATATTGAGGTTTTTTAGCCCTGAGCTAGGCGCAGGGCAACCAGCTCACCGTCATCCGAAAGGACAAACAATAGATCGCCATCCACCAGCATGGGGATACGAATCGCATCGCCATCTACCTGCTCACGGCCAATAAACTGTCCAGTGTTTGGATCGAGAACATGTAGGTAACCTTCCAAGTCACCGATAACAATGACACCCTGGAAATAAGCCGGGCCGCTAAGCTCTCGGCGCAACAACTCATTGTTCGTCCAGACAATCTGGCCATTGCCCACATTGTAGGCGTACACACTACCAGAGACACTGCTAAGGTAGACATGGCCACCACCAACCGCTACCGCATGATGTGTGGAGGCGTCGCGGGCCCACAAGCCCCGGCCGCCATCTTTGGACAGGGCAACAACCCTGCCCTGATAACTCGCCGCAAATACCAGATCACCCCGCACAACCGGAGAGCCATCGATATCCACAACTCGCTCCAACTCAGCGGAGCCCTGGGGTATAGCAACTCGCTGTTCCCAGCGGGGAGTGCCATCACGGGCATCCAGGGCGATCAGTTTACCGTTGTCCAGGCCAGCGAGCACCAAGCCACCGCTGATGACGGGAGCCGCAGTACCGCGCAGAGTTAATACTGGCAGGGTGGTATTATGACTCCAGAGCTCTTCACCGGTACCTGCATCCAGGCCAACCAGCTTGCCGTCGACAGTTTGCAGAACCACAACCCCGGAACCGACCGCAGGGGCAGAAACCACTTCTCCAGAGACCTGGTAATTCCACAACTTTGCACCATTGTTCAGGTCGAGCACTATGGCCCGACCACGGTAGTCCACTACAACCGCAATACCAAGACCGACACCAACACCACCACTTAACTCGATATCCAGGTCAGTTTCCCAAAGAGGCTGGCCGGTACTGCGTTCAAATGCGGTAACTTCACCATCACTACTGGCCGCAACCAATTTGCCATCAGCCAGACCCGGCTGCAGCATGGCATAGCGCTTTTTATCGATATCACCAATACTCGCTGACCAGACCTCACGCAGCTCAACACTGGTATTGATATCCACCAGCTCAACCGGCTCGACATCTTCCTTTTCATCGTTGGAGGCACAGGCAGCCAGGGCGATTGCCAGGGCTACTGCAGCTGTACGCCCCGCAGCGCGATTGAGAAATCCCATTACTCATCTCCCTCTGGTGCTGGCTCACTTCGATTCTGTTCCTGCACAGCTTCGTCACTCACTACTGCTAAGCTATCAGCCTTGAGGCGAAGCAGTTGGGTGCTACCAGCCTGCTCCGGCAGCAACTCAGAAATTGCCTTCTCATACGCTGCACGCGCACCGGCATTATCCCCTTTTTGCTTCAGGATATCTCCACGAGTTTCAGAGTAGAGAGCAGCAAACGCTGGCGGCACAGAGCCTTCTATCAGCTTCAGAGCCTCATCGGGTTGACCGCGCGCAGCGATTACCGAGGCAAGTCGGCGCTTGGCCAACAGCTTCAGGGCAGTCTCTTCGGTATTATCGATCACCCACTGCAACTGTTGCTGAGCTGCTTCCAGATCATTGTTATCTGCAGCGATGGCAGCCAAGCGCAGTGACGCCTGGCTGGCATAAATACGACTGCCAAACTCGTTCTTGAGCTGCTCCGCCAGTGTTTTTGCGGTCGTCAGCTGTTTATTGTCCGGCTGATTGTTATTGGCGGATACCGCCTCAACAAAATTTTGATACAGGTCAGAAGCTGCTTCAGCCTTGCCGCGCTGGTCACCCTGCCACCATTGATAGCCGAAGTAGCCGGCGAGAGCCAGGACCACGCCGGTAACAATGCCCCTGCCGTTCTCCGCCCACCAGCGCTTCAGCGTTTCTATTTGTTCTTGTTCGGTAAGATGCTCAGACATTGGGTAAATCGCCTTTCCTGTGGTTTTCTAACTTTCCCGACGGGGGCCTCCGCCCCCCGGAGTATTTTGATCAGCCCTGTAACAGTGCGGCCAGCTCATTCAGCTGGAGGGTCTGTTGTTGCTGCTCAGAACGGAGGTATTTCACTGTTATCTGACCATTTGCGGCCTCATCCTCGCCAATAATCAGTGCATAATCGGCACCGCTTTTATCGGCTTTCTTCATTTGGCTCTTAAAGCTTCCGCCACCGCAGTGCGCCTGCAAGCGCAACCAGGGCAGCTCGTCCCGTAGCTGCTCTGCAGCAGCTAAGGCGGCTGATTGTACATCACCCACCGCCACCAGGTAGGCATCCACCTGTTGCGCCAGGCTATCCGGCAGAACTTCGAGGGTTTCCAGCATCAGCACCAAGCGCTCAGCCCCAAGACCGAAACCAACCGCTGGAGTGGCTTTCCCCCCCATCTGCTCTACTAGACCATCATAGCGACCACCGGCACAGACTGTGCCCTGGGCACCGAGGCTATCAGTCACCCATTCAAATACGGTTTTACCGTAATAGTCGAGACCGCGTACCAGTTTAGAGTTGATTTCATACTTCACATCTGCGGCATCCAGTAGCGCGCGCAGCTGGGTGAAGTGGGCGGTAGATTCCTCATCAAGGAAGTCCAGTAGACAGGGGGCGTCGGCGAGCAGTTCCTGAGTTTGCGTATTTTTACTATCGAGAATACGCAGCGGGTTGCGCTCGAGGCGGCGCTGGCTATCTTCATCCAGTTGCTCGCGATGCTCGCTGAGATAGGCCACCAATGCATCGCGATAGGCCGCACGACTGTCTGAATTACCGAGGGAATTGAGTTGCAGGGTCACATGCTCACTGATACCCAGCTGGCGCCACAGGCGCGCAGTCATAATAAGCATTTCCGCATCGATATCCGGGCCTTCGATACCGAACACTTCCACACCAAATTGGTGAAACTGGCGCAGGCGGCCCTTCTGTGGGCGCTCATAGCGGAACATGGGACCAAAGTACCACAAACGCTGGGGTTGGATCAGTAGGTTATTCTGAATCGCTGCGCGCACAGTACCGGCGGTACCTTCAGGGCGCAGAGTAACGCTGTCACCGCTCTTGTCTTCAAAGGTGTACATCTCCTTTTCGACAATATCGGTGGCTTCACCCACCGCGCGGCTGAATAACTGGGTCGCCTCCAGCGTGGGCGTACGAATCTCGTTATAGCCATAGCGGGTAAAAAGTTCACTGAGAGTGGCTTCCACATACTGCCAAACCGGGGACTGTTCCGGCAGCAGGTCGTTCATGCCTCGAATTGCGCGAAGTTGTTTCAACGCTGTTCCTTAATATTTAACTCAACTATTCGGATGGTGCTTGCAGGCTGGAGCCCGCTACGCCTTGGCGATGATATCCGCTTCGCGCTCAGCCTTGGCTGCAGCCTTGTCACGAATCAGGCGTTCCAGGTCATCCACCAGGTTCTCATTCTTAAATTTGCGATCCGGCTGACCGTCTACATAAATAGCATGGCTGGGAGTGCCGCCGGTAAGGCCGATATCCGCCTCCTTCGCCTCTCCAGGACCATTGACGATACAACCGATCACAGCCACATCCAGCGGTGTAGTGATATCTTCCAGGCGTGTCTCCAGCTCGTTCATGGTTTTCACCACGTCGAAATTCTGGCGCGAACAACTGGGACAAGCAATGAAGTTAATACCCTTACTGCGCAAGCGCAGGCTTTTGAGCAGGTCCCAGCCCACTTTGACCTCTTCAACAGGGTCCGCCGCCAGGGACACACGCAGCGTATCGCCGATACCATCGAGTAACAGGGCACCGAGGCCAATCGCAGATTTCACCGTGCCCGCACGCAGACCACCGGCTTCAGTGATCCCCAGGTGCAAGGGCTGCTCAATTTGCTCGGCCAGTTTGCGATAGGCAGCTGTTGCCATAAAGATATCCGAGGCTTTTACACTCACCTTGAAGTCCTGGAAGTCCAGACCATCAAGGATATCCACATGGCGTAGGGCGGACTCCACCAGTGCATCAGGCGTTGGCTCACCGTATTTTTTCTGCAGATCTTTTTCCAGGGAGCCCGCATTTACTCCAATACGAATCGGTATATTCAGATCGCGGGCTTTATCAACCACGGCGCGGATACGCTTCTCTCGGCCGATATTGCCGGGATTAATGCGCAGGCAGTCCACCCCCAAGTCGGCCACGCGCAGGGCGATGCGGTAATCAAAATGAATGTCCGCAACCAGCGGTACATCGGCCTGCTTTTTAATTTCCCCAAAGGCCTCAGCGGCCTCCATACTAGGCACGGATACCCGCACAATATCGGCACCGGCCTTCTGCAAACGTTGGATCTGCCCCACTGTAGCGGCTACATCACAGGTTTCAGTATTGGTCATGCTTTGCACCGATATCGGGGCATCACCTCCGACCGGTACGTCTCCTACCATGATCTGGCGCGACTTGCGGCGAACAATGGGAGATTCAAATTGCATAGGGCTGACCTGGCAGTATTGCTGCTAAAAAATCGAGGGGAGATTATAGAGAGATTGGGCGCAAACCTACAGTATTCGCGCCCAAACTGAGGGAATCACTTCAATCACCAACGATCAGGCGTCGAGTGCGGCGGTTTCCAATAGGGTCGCTATTTATCGTTTGCTCGCGATAAACCACTTTGGTCGCGCGGGCATTTCCCAGCATCAACTCAAAAGGTGCGCGCCCATCCAGCTCTTTGGAAGTGCCCGCTTCCTGCACTCCGGCTAAGAGTACTACACCACCTGCATCTTTCACCTCAATCCAGGAGTCCTCATCAAAACTGAGCCGTAAGGCACCTTGCAGTTGCTGATCCAGTTGCGCCACTTCGGCGGGAAGCTCCGATAAGGGCTCGGCAGAAGTCGCCTGTGACTGAGCCGCGAGAGCAACAGTGGGGGCCTCAACGGCAATCTGCTCGCTATTGAGGTCAACAGGGCTTTCCTGCAATACAAAAGTAGAATCACCCTGCTCTATTGCACTGTTTTCCTGCTTTAGAATTGCCGCACTTTGCCCTGGTATCTCCTCAGGAGCCTGGGAAACTTCTTCCGTCAGTGCCACTGGCATTGGTACAGAGGGAATATTTACCGGACCGCCATAGAGCCACCAAAAGACGCCCCCGGCAGCAAGCAGAGGCAATATTGCCAACACTCCATGTCCCTTTCGACGGGCAGGACGCAGGGCATCGGCCTTCACCTCTATACGGCGGCCTTCACTGCGTGGTTGCGGCTGAGGTCGTGCGGAATCATAGGCGGTGAGTACTGGCTCTGAAGGAACACCCAGCTCCCTACAGATATTGCGGATATAGCCACGTGCATAAACTATCTCGGGCTGACGCTCGAAAATATCATCTTCCAGCCATTCCACCGTGTTATCGATAATACACAAGCGCCGGGATAAATCTTCACGGGACAGGCCAGCATCCTCACGCGCTGCACGCAGGATGCTACCTGGAGAAACTGGGGACGTTTGTGTCGGGGGTACGGCTTCACCGCTATCGCGGTGCGCGGAACTACTATCCGTCATTACCACTCAACTCCTGATATTTCAGTGTTTCCGCAGAGTACGGGTACAAATTCTTCAAGGCAAGCGCGTAACTGAGCTCCTTGTCACGATTCCCAAACACCTTTTCGATGCGGATACCCAGCCACAGGGACCGCGGTGTCTGGCGGTTATTTTCGCTGTATTTATCCAGGTACTGCTTGGCCACGGCATAATCGCCAGCCTCAAACTTCAACTCAGCCAGCTCAAGCTGGGCCACAGGTAGATTTGCATTCAGGGCCAAAGCGCGAGTGTAGGCTTGTTCAGCCTCCTCCAGCATACCCAGTCGGCTGGCAGTGCGGCCATAATTAACCAGGGCGAAGAAGCGACGGTTATAGGTCAGGTCTTTTGAAGCGTGGCGAAACTGCTCCAGCGCCTCTTTGTAGCGCTCCTGCTTATAGAGAAAAACCCCGAAATTGGTGCGCGCCATGGAAAAGTTATCGCCATAACGCAGGGCTTTCTTGAAGTGGGATTCAGCCACCTTCAGCTCGCCATCTGCCTGATATAACAAAGCCAGGCCATGGTGGGCTAGTGGGTTTTTCCTGCCTAATTCCAGAGCCTTATTGAAATGACGCCTGGCCAGCTCACGGTTATCACCGCTTTGCAGATAGCGCAGCCCCAACTGCACGTGAGTTTCCAGGGCCTTATCCAGGTTCACTTCCTGGCGCTCAGGCAACCCAGTCGTTACACAGCCCCCCAACAGAGCAGTAAATAACAGCCCCAAAAACGGCAGGCCAAAAGATTTTGCAGACACAACATCACCTGTAAATTTATTTTTTATCTGTCCATCTAGCGGAAGCACCTTGGGCGCAGTCAACCCCAGCTAGGCGGCGTAAGACCTGCTACATCCGTCAACCGAAATTCGCTATACGCCCAGGGCTGATTAATTTTTCAACACAAACCCAGTCACTATTTGCCGTCCCATCAACCGGTCGTAACCCCTAACCTGTGCTTCCCGGGCCCTATACTGCCGTAAAGTACAGCCCGTTGCAGCTCCATAACCCCAATGAATTCCAATTAACAGTTACTAAGCCCGACTTGTCGCGGGCTTACAGGAGAGAAAAAGTGCGGATATCACAGAGCTAATAATATTCTGCGGAATAGTATTCTCCTGGCTCCCATTTATAGCGCGTTGCCCTCGCGGTCTTTCGCCTCTAGCTGCCGGCCATCTGGGCCACCATCCCGAGGGGGCATCAGAGCCTGAATCGCATTAGAGTTGGCATTGGCAGCATCCGGATCAGTGAGTGTTCCAAGGAATTTCACCACCAGGTCGATCTCTGTATCACTGAGATTATTGGCTCCGCCCCCGCCGTTCCCACTGAGAATATCCTGGGTATGAGCCAGGCCATTGGGAGCCACTTTATTGGCACAGTCCTGCAGCCCCACAAATTGCTCCAAATCACACATTTCGCTGTTGGCAAAATATCGGGTAATGGAACCTGATCGATCGCGATAGTGCTCGATATTTCTCCTTAACGTGGCGAACTGGCCACTGTGTCCCCAAGGGCCTGTGATGGCGACATTGAGTAGTGTTGGAATACGAAAACTACCCGCACCATTACCACCCAGATCGGCACCACTACCGCTAGCATCCTTACCAACGCCTATTTGTGGATAACTTACAGCCCTAAGCCCCTGGGTAGTAAAGAAGGCGCCGCCATGACAGTTAGTGCAGCCCGAATTACCCGCCATAAAGGTAATAGCCCCGCGCTTCTCATCGTTATCCAAAGCATCCGGATTACCATCCACATAATCAAAGAAGGGGTTATCGATAAATAATTGTACTGCCTCATAAGCAGCTATAGCCTCAGCAACACGGCTGAAATTAATCTCAGGATCACCGAAAGCAGCGCTGAATAACGAGTTCCAACTGGCACTCTCCAGATTTGCCGCAATTATCTCTTCGCGATAGGCGGTAAATCCACCTTCAATAGTATTGTCGTAGCCGAATTGGGTAATGTCCCCCATTTCTGCAGCATCGGTAATGGGAAAATGTGCCTGGGCCATCATTAGAGCCAGGGTACCAATACCCACTGCCGCTTCGGTATTATTACTGACATCGCGGGAGTCTGTTCTCAGCCCCCGATCTGTAATTGCCACACGGTTATCCCAGAAAAGCCCTCGAGTCCAAAGTGCGGCATTACAGATCGGTTGGGCATTTCTCGCCACAACAGGCACTTCATTAAAACCATCTGACCGCCCCGGCCCCACTAGAGCCGGATCGAGCGCGCTTACTCCAATAGGCATAGAAAGGTTATCGCCTCCACAACCCATAACCGGTTGGTGGCAGGACGAGCAGGAGGTGTCGTTATTGGCGCTGAGGCTTTTGTTGTGGAATAAGCGCATACCCAACTCCACCTTTGCGGGGCTCTGCTCACTGCGGACTCGGGCGGCGAATGCCCGTATATCCTCCAAGTGAGAGGCCATACCATTCAGCTCAAGCATGGCCTGAAGGCAGGAATCCAAATCTGCATCAAGCAGATCCAATGCACTGCGTGCATTGTTACACTCTGCAAAATTAGAAATGCGATCATTGTCCACCTCAATATCCGCGCCGCTGCTGAGCCCGCTATTGGTATTGTTCAGCAAGGTTTTTGCACTGACCCGGGCGATGTCACTATCATTATCGACGTCTCCAGCAGTCACTGTGTAGGTGTGCTCTGTATTTATCGAAAGCCCCTGGTCGACAAAGTAGTGATTACTCGTTTCAGCAATTTTTTCACCGTTACGATAGATGGAATAGGTTGTCCCATCACGCTCCCACGAGAGTCCGATACTGGTACCGGAAAAAGCATTAGCAATTAACTTTGCGGGAGCACCTCCCTGTTGGGAGCTACCCCCAGTATCATTATCACCGCCTGTACTGGTGTCCGAGCCGCCATCACCACCTACATCTCCACCAGTGCCTATATCTCCGCCACTGCCATCTGCAACTGGATCAGAGGACGGATTGTCATCCCCACCGGAAGAGCCCGAGCTGCAACCCGCTACCAACACAAACAGTGGCAGGATCAACAGTCGCAGCAATACCATGATCGATACATTCGAATTTTTACTATGAACTTTCATAAAATCTGACCGACCCCGCCACTAAAACCTCATTTGAGAAGCTCTGGACAGGCAATAAGCGAACTAGTGCCCCTTGCGGCACCAAAAGCTAACATCCCCAGGGTTTGCTGAAACTCAACAAAAGTCCTTTTTAATTTCAAAGGATAAAGATCTGAATTATCTCTTGCCTTGGCCGTTTGAATAAACCCAAAACAATATCTACTGCCTTGGTGGCAATTGTTGCTAACAAAAAACTGATTCTACTTTGATGGCCAACTGGCCACAGAGCCTGGCTATTTAACTACCAGTCGCTTCAGCCATAGGAGTAAACAATTTAGCGCCTTTACCCGACAATTTCTGTTGAGGGGGTCGCAAACTGTCAGTGCGGTTAAGGTGATCTTCGGGGGCAAGAATTATCTGTTATTTTTAACCCGAGCCCGACACAATGGCAGTACCAGTCAATGTAGATATTTTTTACAATTGCCATTCGCAAGAGCATGCTGCTTCTACAATACTAGGATTGCTATGATTGCTGAGCATAGAGAGCTGTAGGAACCATACCCTCTATACTCGCCATATTATTTTTAATATTTTATGCAGTCCGGGAAAAATCTAACTGAAACTTATAAGATTTCTCCGCTCTGGTCTTTTGCATCCAGCTGCTTACCGTCTGGGCCGCCATCTCTTGGAGGTATCAGGAACTGAATCTCATTGGAACTGATATCCGCTGCATTCGGATCAGTAAGCGTACCCAGGAATGTCACAACAAAGTCAATTTCGTCTTCGGTCAAACGGTTGATGCCTCCTCCATCGTTCCCATCGAGAATATCTTGGGAGTGAGCCAAACCATTGGGAGCCACCTTGCTCGGACAATCCTGCAGATTTTTAAATTGGTCAAGATCACACATCTCGTTATTTTCAAAATATCTAAGGATGGAAGCTCCTTGGTCGCTGTAGTGTTCGACATTTCTTCTCAGAGTGCCAAATTGCCCGCTATGCCCCCAAGGGCCCGTGATAGTTACATTTAGCAGAGTAGGCGCACGGAAGGCTCCAAGCCCCAAAGACCCCTCTCCCCCCAAATCCGCACCACTTCCGCTTGCATCCGTGCCTATGCCTATTTGAGGATAATTGGCAGCCATCAGTGCCTCAGAGGTAAAGAAAGCCCCTTTATGGCAGAAAGTACAACCGGCATCTCTTGACATAAAAGTGATTGCACCGCGCTTCTCTTCAGCGTTGAGCACCTCCAGATTCCCCTCGACATATTCAAAAAATGGATTATCGATAAATATCTGTACGGCTTCATAAGCCGCAATTGCCTGAGCAATACGGCTGAAATTTATCTCGGGATCACCAAAAGCGGAAGTAAACAAGGCCCCCCAAGCTGCAGTATCCAGGCTGGCTGCTAATATATCCTCGCGATAGGAAGTAAAATTCTCATCAACAGAATCATCATATCCAAAGTCGGTGATATCCCCCATCTCAGGCGGAGCAGTTACCGGAAAATGTGCCTGTGCCATAAGCAGTGCCAACGAGCCAGTTCCTACAGCATTGACGGTATTATTCGTAACATCTCTCGAGTCTGTTCTGAGGACACCATCAGGGCTTAAAGAAACCCGATTGTCCCAGAACAGGCCCCGAGACCACAGTGAGGCATTACAAATAGCCTGTGAGTTCCTTGGCACTAAAGGTACTTCGTTAACACCATCTGAGCGCCCCGGCCCCAGCAGGGCGGTATCTATAGCATTAATACCCACCGGCATTGAGAGGTCATCCCCACCGCAGCCAATCGCGGGATGATGGCAGGACGAACAGGAGGCATCTTGATTTGCACTTAAGGATTTGTTGTGGAACAGGCGCATTCCCAGCTCCACCAAAGCAGGCTCCTGCTCACTGCGAACACGTGCGGCAAAAGCGCGTATGTCTTCGACAAGAGGGGCCATACGGTTGAGTTTGAGCATAGCTGCCAAACAGTTATCCAGGTCTTCTTCGAGCAAGTCCACCGCACTGGAAGCATTTTTACATTCCTCAAAAGCGGATATACGCTCATTTAAAACATCATCTTCTGTGCCGTTATTCAGCCCCTCGTTCGTATCATTGACTAATGTTTTAACGATGATCTGGGAGGCTTCCAGCTCGCTGGCCGCATCAACGGTATTGACAGAGTACGCGTACTCAGTATCTACCGATAAGCTCTGGTCGATAAAAAAGTTATTGCTGGCTTCCGCTATTTTTTTTCCATTACGATAGATGAAATAGGTTTCACCATCCCGCTCCCAGACAAGGCCGATACTAGTTCCAGAGTAAGCATGACCAATCAATTCTGCAGGTGAGCTTCCCTCTGCAGGACCGGGATCGGGATCGGGATCGGGATCGGGATCGGGATCACCCCCTACAATATCCGGAACCGAGCGATCCTCACCACCGGACGACCCCGAGCCACAACCAAGCATTATCAAAACGAGTGTTAGAAAAAAAAGCCGTAATAAGGCTCTGGAAAATAGCATTAAATCCAGTTTCTGAACGTTCATATAATTTAACAGTCCCTTCCATCTACTTTTTAAAAAGTTCTGGACTGTTAACGCGTTACCCTGCGGGTTGGTTGACTGCGGAGTAAAAAAAGGCACCACCAAATCGAAGGCAAGGCGTGCGAGGAATTACCACTTAGAGAGGAATAAAAGATTTAAAAACTATCTTCTACCAAAACTGCAGCTCTAAGCCACCCAGATCGGAAGAAGATGTTTTAGGACCACCTGGCATCCCAGCTAATCGCCAGCTCAAGACACTCAGGTTAAATTGGTACTCAGCCAACAATACGGACAGGGCGCTCAGCGTTGCGATAGCGTTCAGAGCGGCGGGTCCGGTCATTCACACTTCCTGCCAATTGACCACAAGCTGCATCAATATCATCACCGCGAGTGGTTCTGACGGTTACGGTATAACCTTTGTCGAGTAAAATCTGTTGAAAGCGTCGCAAAGCGTTATTACTCACCCGCTGATAATCGGAAAGCTCAAACGGATTAAAAGGGATTAAATTAATTTTTACTGGCACATCGCGCAGTAGTTCCGCCAGTTGCTCAGCATGCTCAGGGCGATCATTAACCTCGCGCATCAGCGTATATTCGATGGTCATCTTACGATGGGTGTCTGGCATGCGGTCGATATAGCGCTTAGCAGAATCCAACAGCATCGCAATCGGATATTTTTTATTGATCGGTACTAGCTCATTGCGCAGTTCATCGTTGGGCGCATGCAGGGATATCGCCAGGCTTACATCAGTAACATCCGCAAGGCGATCCAATGCGGGTACTACACCTGAGGTAGACAAGGTTACGCGGCGCTTGGAGATGCCATAGGCGTTGTCTTCCATCATCAGGTTCATGGCATCGACTACATTGTCGAAGTTGAGCAGGGGTTCACCCATTCCCATCATCACTACATTGGTTACCTTGCGTGGACCTTTCGGCTGTAGCTGGCCGAAAGACTTACAGGCAATCCACACCTGCCCAATGATTTCAGCAGCAGTTAAGTCCCGATTGAAGCCCTGTTTTCCGGTTGCACAAAAACTGCAATCCAAGGAGCAGCCCACTTGGGAGGATACGCATAAAGTACCGCGATCCCCATCGGGGATATAAACGGTTTCGATGGCATTATCACCAGAAACTTTAATGAGCCATTTGCGCGTACCATCGGCAGAATCCCACTGCTCCAATACTTCCGGAGCGCGAATTTCAGCAACTTCTGCCAGTTTCTGGCGCAGTGCCTTGCTGACATTGGTCATTTCAGCAAAGTCACTCACCCCGTTTTGGTGAATCCACTTTAAAACCTGGATAGCGCGGAAACGCTTCTCGCCCAATGATTCAAAGAAGGCGGCCAGCTTTTCAACAGAAAGGCCGAGCAGGTTGGTTTTCTCAGCGGTCATTCATTTCACCTCGGGGAAGAACTGCACCGGCCCAGACGGACCAGTGCGATTTCAGCACACAAATTAAGCGCGCGGACAGATTTCGTCGTCAGCGAAGAAGTAGCTTACTTCGCGGGCAGCGGACTCTGCGGAGTCAGAGCCGTGTACTGCGTTGGCGTCGATGCTGTCAGCGAAATCAGCGCGGATGGTGCCAGCAGCAGCTTCTTTCGGATTGGTAGCGCCCATCAGCTCACGGTTTGCCAGGATAGCGTTCTCGCCTTCGAGAACCTGTACAACAACCGGGCCGGAAGTCATGAAATCAACCAGGTCTTTGAAAAAAGGACGCTCTTTGTGCTCAGCGTAGAAACCTTCAGCTTTTTCGCGGGACAGGTGCACCATCTTCATGGCAACAATGCTCAGGCCAGCTTTCTCAAAACGGCTCTCGATTTCACCGATTACGTTTTTGGCTACTGCGTCCGGCTTGATGATGGAAAGGGTACGCTCCAGGGCCATGGTTATCTCCAATGTGATTTTTCGTTACTGAACTTACATACAGAAAGAGCAACCTGCACAGTTGCTCTTTCCTGATATTCCTTCCGTACCCACCGGGCCGGGGGTACTCAAATTTTGATCACCGCATTTCGCGGCCGGCGGATTATACGGGGTATTGATCGACTTTTGTACTCCATTACCAATACTCGGTTAACTCCACTCAACTACTCTCGCTCTTCAATCCAAGCGGCCTGGATCGCCTCCAGGATCTTCTCGCCACAGCGATCAGGGTCATCATCAAACCCCGGTAACGCCATTACCCAGTTACGCAGATCGACGAAGTTAACGGTAAGTGGGTCCACCTCTTCGTGAGTGTCGCAAAGTTCAATGGCGATATCGTGAATGTCAGTCCACTTCATTATTTGGCTCCCCCAATACCCGCACCGATCAGTGCTTTTCCGAAACCTGGTTTATTGTGTACTTGGGAATCTCGACTACCAGGTCTTCATCCTCAACGATGGCCTGACAGGAGAGACGAGATTCGGGCTCCAGCCCCCAGGCCTTGTCCAGCAGATCCTCTTCCAGCTCATCAGGCTCCTCAAGGGAATAAAAACCCTCGCGTACGATGACATGACAGGTGGTACAGGCACAGGCCTTCTCACAGGCATGCTCAATTTCAATATCGTTGGCCAGCGCTGCATCTATTACGCTGACACCACTCTCCGCTTCCACGACCTTACCCTCAGGGCAAATTTCGGCATGGGGTAAAAATACAATCTTCGGCATGGGTACTGACTCTCTATGGTCTCAATCCGACGGGGCTGTGCCCCAGCCGCTTATTTATCGAATTCATCCAGGCTGTGGCCCTGCATCGCTCGCTTAATCGACGCATCCATTCGCCGGGCAGCGAAGGGTTCCGACAGCTTATTCAGAGCTTCCATACGACGACGAATCTCTTCTGCATCGCCACCGTTATGGGCCAGACGCAACGCCTCCATAGCAAGTTCCAGCTCGTTTAATTCATTTTCCTGCAGCAACTGAGCACCATTTTCACGCAGTGCAACTAGCAGGCTTTCCAAGGTACGCTCTGCCTCTACCTGTGCCTCACGCAGGGCGCGCAGGGCAATATCTTCTGCAGCATGGGTATAGGAATCCTGCAACATACGGGCGATATCCTTGTCCTCAAGCCCGTAAGAAGGCTTGACTGTGATATCTGCACTGACACCACTGCTCTTCTCCACGGCACTAACTGACAGCAAGCCATCCGCATCCACCTGGTAAGTCACACGGATATGAGCCGCACCTGCCACCATCGGCGGGATACCGCGCAGCTCAAAGCGCGCAAGTGAGCGGCAATCGCTCACCAGCTCCCGCTCTCCCTGCACTACATGGATAGCCATCGCTGTCTGACCATCCTTAAAAGTGGTGAACTCTTGAGCCTTAGACACCGGAATCGTCGTATTGCGCGCGATCAATTTTTCAGTGAGGCCACCCATGGTCTCGATTCCAAGCGATAGGGGAATCACATCCAGCAATAACAGCTCATCATCAGATTTGTTGCCCACAAGCATATCCGCCTGCAAGGCCGCACCAATAGCAACAACCTGGTCCGGGTCTATTTCTGCATGAGGCGCTCGGCCGAAATAATTCTCGACCCGCTCACGCACCCGCAGGGTACGGGTAGAGCCACCTACAAGCACTACCTCCTGCACCTCCTCAACGTCGATGGCAGCATCGCGTAGAGCGCGCTTGCAAGCGCGTAAGGTTTTATCAATCAAGGGATCCAGCAGTGAGGCCATAGTTGCCCGGTCGAATACACCCTGCCAATCTCCCTGGCTCACCTCCGCCTGTTCGGCATTGGCCAAGGCTTCTTTCGCCGCACAGGCACTATCGAGGAGCTGGCGCTGGGTAGCGGCATCCAGGTCCGTACCCAGACCTGCCTGTTCGGCTATCCAGGCAGCGATGGTACGATCAAAGTCATCACCACCGAGTGCGGTATCACCCCCAGTCGACATCACTTCGAAAACACCACGGGACAGGCGTAAAATGGAAATATCGAAGGTACCACCACCGAGGTCATAGACTGCTATAACCCCTTCCTCGCCCCTGTCCAGGCCGTATGCCACAGCCGCCGCCGTAGGTTCATTGAGTAGACGCAATACTTTCAAACCTGCCAGCTTGGCCGCATCTTTGGTGGCCTGACGCTGGGCATCATCAAAGTATGCCGGCACGGTAATCACCGCACCATCCAGCTCACCGCCATCCTTGCCGCATAGAGCCTCGCGGCCGCGCTGAGCCAACTTTTTTAGAATCTCCGCAGATACCTGTACCGGGTTTACCGGGCCGGCAGCAGTTTCGATGGAAGGCATACCCCCATCGCTGTCAGCGAAGTGGTAAGGCAACTGCTCACCAAGACTTTTGACATCTGCCACCCCACGCCCCATCAAGCGCTTGATGGAGATCATGGTGTTGTATGGGTCCTGCGCGGCCCGTGCTCGGGCCTTGGCACCCACGGTGATAGTCTCGCTGCCGTAGTGTACCGCCGAGGGCAGTATCACTCTGCCCTGCTCGTCGGCGATGGCCTCTGCTGAACCACTACGCACAGTCGCCACCAGCGAGTTGGTGGTCCCCAGATCAATCCCCACAGCGTACTTGCGCTGGTGAGGATCGGGGCTCTGTCCCGGTTCGGAAATTTGCAGTAATGCCATTGCTAATCTCTTCTATCGTCAGGGTGGCGTTGCCACGGCACAATCAGTGCCATATCCCAAGTTATTATCAATTGTCGCTCAGTAATCACCGAACAGATCGGCTTCCAGTTCTTCAATCTGCGACTGCAGCTTCACCAGGAACTGTTGTTTGCGCAGGGAGCCCTCGGCCTCAACCAACTTGCCAGCATCAAAAACCTCAGCAAATTGCTTTTGCTCATTGTGGAATAGGCCTTGCACTTCAACGGCAAGCTCTTCAAGGGCGGAGGCTGGATCGGGTTGCTCCCGTACCTCTTCGAGGCGTTCACGCAGCAACATCTGCTGCATCAGGAATTCCGTATCGGCGGTAGTCTGCTCCGGCGGTACTTCCACGCCGGCCAACTTAAGTAGATATGCGGCGCGCTGCACCGGGTCGCGCAGAACGGTGTGGGCTTCATTAATCTGTGCCGCCATCTGGATAGCCAGCAGCTGCTCACGCTCAGATTTGGAAGCGTATTTATCCGGGTGGAATTCCCTCTGCAATTCCCGATAGCGCGCTGCCAGGGCGTTGCGATCGAGTTCAAAGGTGGGCTCAAGCCCGAATATTTCGAAATGGGTCAGGTTGGTTGCCATCTCAGTTCACCTACCGGCACTGGGCCTTAAAAACTGGGCGGCGGCGCCCCCGCCCGGCAGTCGCTACCGGACCAATAAAAAGGCCGGCATGCACAGTGCACCCGGCCTCGCTGCGGCGAGTTCCGATTAAACGTGGAAACTTTCTCCGCAGCCACACTCATTTTTCACGTTAGGGTTGGAGAAGGTAAAGCCTTCGTTTAGCCCCTCTTTGACAAAGTCCAGTTGGGTTCCATCGAGGTAAACCAAACTTTTGGGGTCGACGATCAGCTTTACATCGTCCTGCTCGAACACCACATCTTCGGCTTCTGTCGAGTCGACAAATTCCAGTACATAGGCCAAGCCTGAGCACCCGGCGGTCTTAACTCCTACCCGGATACCGATACCTGTGCCGCGCTTGGCCAGCTGACTCTTGATGTGAGCCTTGGCGGCCTCGGTCATGGTAATAGCCAAAACAATACCTTCACTGCTGTAGGGCACATAGCCCAGTAGAATTAACCTGCGGCGGACTCTTTTGCTTCACCAGCATTGGCAGATTCACCGCGCTTTTCACGAATATCGCGCACCGCAGCCTTGATCGCATCTTCCGCCAGTACCGAGCAGTGAATTTTTACCGGGGGCAAGGCCAACTCTTCAGCGATAGCGGTATTCTTGATCTGCTCTGCCTCATCAATGGTCTTCCCTTTTACCCACTCGGTGAGCAGGGAGCTGGAGGCAATAGCAGAACCACAGCCATAGGTCTTGAACTTGGCGTCTTCAATGACCCCTTCTTCACTTACCTGGATTTGCAGGCGCATCACATCACCGCAGGCAGGTGCCCCAACCATTCCAGTTCCGACGTTGTCCGCCTTGTCATCCATTCGCCCGACATTGCGGGGATGTTCATAATGGTCAATTACTTTATCGCTATAGGCCATGACTGTTCTCCTAACTCTTGCGCGCGCTTAGTGAGCGGCCCATTCAATCTTGTTCAGGTCTACGCCGTCTTTGTACATATCCCAAAGAGGCGACAGTTCGCGCAGCTTCTCAACCGCTTTGCGCACTTCGGTAGCAGCAGTATCTACATCCTGCTCGCTGGTAAAGCGGCCGAAGCTGAAACGCAGTGAGCTGTGTGCCAGTTCATCGTTCACACCCAGGGCACGCAGCACATAGCTCGGTTCAAGGCTGGCGGATGTACAGGCTGAGCCGGAAGAGATCGCCAGGTTGCGCAGGGACATAATCAGGCTCTCGCCCTCTACAAACGCAAAGCTGACATTCAGGTTGCCGGGCACACGTTGTTCCGCAGATCCGTTGATATGAACCTCTTCCATATCCTTGATTTGATTCCAGAAGCGATTGCGCAGGGCCAGCAGTCGCTCTCCTTCTTGCGCCATTTCCTCTTTGGCAATGCGGAAAGCTTCACCCATACCCACAATCTGGTGAGTGGGCAGGGTGCCGGAACGCATACCGCGCTCGTGCCCACCACCATGAATTTGTGCTTCCAGGCGCACCCGTGGCTTGCGGCGAACATACAGGGCGCCGACCCCTTTGGGGCCGTAAATCTTATGGGCGGAGAAGGACATCAAATCGACCTTCATTTCCTGCAGGTCAATCGGCAACTTGCCGGCACTCTGCGCCGCATCCACATGGAAAATTACTTTGCGTGCACGGCACAGTTCGCCAATCGCGGCAACATCGTTGATTACACCAATCTCGTTATTGACGTGCATTAAGCTCACCAAAATGGTGTCCTCACGCAGTGCTTCCTCCACCTGCTCGGGATAAACGATGCCATCCTCACGCGGGTTCAGATAGGTGACCTCAAAGCCCTCACGCTCTAGCTGGCGGCAGGTATCCAGCACCGCCTTGTGCTCGATCTTTGAGGTGATGATGTGCTTTCCACGGCCCTGATAGAAATGGGCCGCACCCTTGATAGCCAGGTTGTCGGACTCGGTGGCACCGCTTGTCCAGACAATTTCACGCGGATCCGCATTAATCAGCTCCGCCACTTGTCGACGGGCATTTTCCACTGCCTCTTCCGCTTTCCAGCCGAACAGGTGGGAACGGGAGGCCGGGTTTCCGAAATTGCCTTCCATCGTCAGCTGTTCCGCCATTTTTGCGGCGACGCGCGGGTCCACCGGACAGGTAGCTGAATAATCCAGATAGATGGGAAGCTTCATAGTCATACCGTTTCCGCTCAATAAATCTCTAATACCCCGTCCCGGCCCCAACCGGGCCGGCACTTATAGTCCGCCAAGTACGGCGATGCGCTCTTCCGGTGTCTCACGCATATCCTGTCGACGCGCTACTTCCTGCACCTCCGCACGAGCCACAAGGTTGGCCAGGCTGATACCACTCAGAAAACCGTGAATCTGGTCGCTTAAATCAGACCAGAGATAGTGTGTCAGGCACTGTTCGCCATTGGCGCAATCGGCATTGCCACCGCAACTGGTGGCATCCACAGATTCATTTACCGCATCGATAATCTGTGCCACATAAATTTCTTCGCCGTCACGGGCCAGGCGATAGCCGCCACCGGGACCACGTACACTGGAAACCAAACCAGATTGGCGCAGGCGGGAAAACAACTGTTCCAGATAAGACAGGGAAATACCCTGGCGCTTGGAAATATCCGCTAGGCTGATCGGCCCACGCTCTGCGTGTAACGCCAGATCCAGCATGGCGGTGACCGCATAGCGGCCTTTAGTAGTCAAACGCATATCAGCTCCAAACTGATGTACAGCCTTTTCCGATCGGGGCGCGAGTATGGAATAACCCAGCACTACAGTCAAGTATATAACCCCCCGCCCAACTCGGGTATTTACCTAGTCGGGGCGTCCCTTACCTCCTGTGCGGTGGATGTAATTCTGGATAGAGGTCAGCATGCCGCGGAGGATACCCAGTTCCATATCATCAGGGCGCACTCGACTAAATAGTCGACGCAAGCGGGTCATAGTCTGACGGGGATTGTCAGGGTCGATAAAGCCCAGCTCGCCGAGGGACTCCTGCAGGTGATCAAAATACAGTTCCATATCGCTGGCCTTGGCTGGGGGGCGATCCCAGTCGGCATAGTTCAGCGGCTCCCCCTTTTCGGCCTCCAAGGCGGCCATACGCACTTCGTAAGCCAGTACCTGCACAGCGGTTGCCAGGTTCAGGGAACTGTATTCCGGGTTTGCCGGGATATGTACATGGAAGTTACAGGCCTGAAGCTCTTCATTGGTAAGCCCACGGTCTTCGCGCCCAAAGACCAGCGCCACCGGGTGGTTTGGCGCCTCCGCGACCGCTCGCTCACCACATTGGCGCGGGGTCAGCAGTGGCCAGGGTATACGGCGCTCTCGGGCACTGGTTGCCACCACCAGACCACAATCCGCTACCGCTTCCTCCAGGGTATCTACAACCACAGCGCTATCCAGCAACTCCGCCGCCCCCGCCGCGCGCCAAATTGCGTTGGCCGCCGGGAATTCACGCGGAGCCACCAGGTAAAGTTGGCTCAAGCCCATATTCTTTAACGCGCGCGCCGCACCTCCGATATTACCGGGGTGGGCACTGTTAACCAAAACCACGCGCACATTGTCGAGCGCATTGAGCGGAGTCGTATCTAAAGGGGACTTGGCCATACTGAAGTAATAAATCGGTGTCATGGGGGCGCGCGAGTGTAGCAAAAATGGATGGGAATCCCTACAATCGCGTCCGCTGCGGTCAACTCGCAGTCTGCTTTTTAACCCCTTCAACCACTTAGTGCGGAATAGTTATGGAACCCATGCTAAATATTGCCCTGCGCGCGGCGCGCAAGGCCGGAGAACTGATCGAACGGGCCTGGGAGCGCGGCGACCTGATGAAATTCGAGGAGAAAGCGCGCAACGATTTCGTCACTGAAGTGGACAAAGCCAGCGAGCAGGAGATCATCTATCACCTTCGCAAGGCTTATCCCAAACACAGCATTCGCGCTGAAGAAAGCGGCTTGCTGGAGGGTGCGGAACCCGATTACGAATGGATTATCGATCCTCTCGACGGCACCACTAACTTTATCCATGGCGTACCCCAGTTTGCGATTTCCATCGCCTGCCGCTATCGCGGTCGCATTGAACATGCCGTGGTGCTGGATCCGATTAAACGAGAGGAATTCACCGCAAGTCGTGGTCGCGGTGCTGCTCTGAACGGACGCCGCATCAGGGTATCCCCGCGCCAGGGCATGCGCGGAGCGCTGATCGGTACTGGCCTGCCCTTTAATGGCCCGGCCCTGGAAAACATCGACCCCTACCTATCCGCCCTGAAAGAAATCGCCGGGCAGACCGCTGGTATCCGCCGCCCAGGCGCCGCAGCCCTGGACCTGGCCTATGTTGCAGCTGGTCGCTTTGACGGTTTCTGGGAAATGTACTTGAACACCTGGGATATCGCCGCGGGCTCCCTGCTAGTAAAAGAGGCAGGCGGCCTGATCAGCGACTTCCGCGGTGGGGAAGACTACCTGGATTCCGGCAATCTGGTGTGCGCCACCCCCAAAGTATTCAAGCCCCTGATACAAATCGTGGGCAAGCACCTCGGTGATATCCGCTAACCCCGCGATGTAAATTACCCGGCTAATGGTCGGGTAATTTACAACTTTTCCTCAGTACAACCTGAGTGCATTTCAGGTAGATCGGCCTGCACCCACAAGGCTCTCCGCCAGCACTTTCGAAAGCTGCACAAAATCGAATTGATCCGGCAACATTGGGTGACTCTCCCCTGTAGGATTTTCACCAATCAAAACAAAACGCGTCGACCGAGTGGAAATATCCTCCTCAAGGATACGCACCAGGTCCGCCGCAGACATACCCGGCAGTTCACTGTGAAACAGCAACACTTCGGGATGCATAGTTCGCGCAATAAAAATCGCCTCCACAACATCAGTGGCTACCAGGCACTGGATCTGCGGGGTATCTTTCAACATTTCTTTCAACCTGCTCGCAGCTGTAGGGCGGTTATCCACAAGCAATAGGCGCCCCTCAGGCAAATGTGATGGCACCTCCGGCTGGGCAGAAAAAGACATCAGCGCGTCAGGAGCATCAATCATGGGAAACTCGATCCAAAAAATCGATCCCTGCCCCTCCTGGCTATCAAAATCAATGCGCCCACCCATGGCCTCGGTCAAGCGCTTGGCAATCGCAAGCCCCACACCCGTGCCCTCAATATGACCTTTTTCCTCGCCCAGCCTATTAAATGGCTCGAACACTTCGGTACGCCGCTCCGGTGGGATACCTTTACCCGTATCGAGGATACTCAAGCGTAACCAGCCTTCAGCCTCTGGGGCAAAGTTGATAATGACGCGACCATTTTCCCGGTTGTACTTCACCGCATTGCCGGCGAGATTGAGAACCACCTGTTTATAGCGCACCGGATCCGCGCAAATATATGCGGACTCCCAACCCAGAGGCTCAAAAACAAGGCTCACCCGGCGAGTTTCAGCCAGGGGCTCAAGGAGACGCTTGCACTCGGCTACAAGCTCCGCAGGGCGAATGGATTCCATTGACGGACCGAGGCGCCGGCTATCAATACGAGCCAGTTCGAGCACATCCCCAACCAAGTGCAACAAATGCTGGCCGGCGCGACGAATCTCTCCCAGCCTCTGCCGCTGGTCCGAATTGAGGGTCTGGTCCAGTTCCACCATCTGGCTATAGCCCAGTATCGCATTCAGTGGGGTACGCAGTTCGTGACTCAGACTAAAAAGCAGATCTGCACGATGCGCATTCTCTTCGCGCTGCTGCTGTAGCTCCCGCTCCACTCGCGATAAAGTCTCGCGGCTACCACTGATATCCTGCAGGGTACCTAATACCCGTACCGGCTGGCCGCGACTGTTGAGCTGGGCCTTACCCCGGCAGCGCACCCAGACAATACTTCCATCAGAACGCCACAGGCGAAATTCAACATCAAGGGGAAGGCGCTCACGCACGTGGTCCTGCATGGCCTGCTCGACCCGGGAAGCATCTTCAGACAACACCCTGGCCTTCCACTGTGCCGCAGCCGAACGCCCGATACTGCGAATGGGGCTCACCTCATAACCGAGTATGCTCCAGCAGGCATCGTCTAACACCATCTCATCTGCACGCAGATCCCATTCCCACAAGCCATCGCCAACACCAGAGAGAGCCTGTAAGGGACGCTCAGCCGGTAGGTTTGAAAGATAGCTCTGTGATAGGGCTTCACTGTAATCGGCACAGCTGCCGATAGCGATTGTTCCATTGGAATCACTGCTGTGAATCGTCCTGCCCCATACCCTCAGCCAACGCAACTGGCCTGAGACATCATAAGCGCGGAAACAAGTATCAAAGTAGCCACCAACACCGTTAATTTGCTCACGCAAAGCAAAAATACGATCGCGCTCGTCTATATGGACCTGGCGCAGCTCACTGCCAGTCCAAAGGGATTCCAATGCACCGCGGGCGCTGTCTGCAAACAGGAGCCAAATATCTCCCTGGGCTCTCTGGGCACCGGTTTTCAAATGCCACTCCCACAGCCCGCAATCTACATCCTGCAATAATCCCTGCAGGTTCGCAGCTTGTCGGGTAAGCCGAGCAGCATCCAAAGTGTGCAGCTCATCGGAGGTAGCCAGCTGGAATAGGAGGGGAGGTTGGCCTGAAACTTGTGACTCGGACACACTGCGCTCAATTTGTTGGTATTCGCTTGCGGTAGAAATGGGTCATTTATACCGAGTAGTAAAAAGGGCGTCTATTCACCCGGCAATAACATCTGCGGGAATTCTACAAGAGGTCACAAACTTAAAGAATTGTTTCAAACGGAAATGCTGTGACAGATAAAAAAGGCCCCGCAAAGCGGGGCCGTAATCAGCGATGATGAGAGAAAACGGGAAGTTACTCAGAGGAGACGGTTTGCCATAACCTCGTGCATTCTTCCCGAAGTGCGGGTCATGCTTCCCGCACAATTAGTCAAAGCAATTGCCATGCCAACTATTGAAACTCCAATATCTCGGGGGCCGATAGTCCAGCACCTTAATTAATATCCTGACAATCGTGAACCAATAAGTGACTTCAGCTTCTTCTTTTGCGCCAGAATAGTGCACCAGATCCTACCGAATAACACTTACTGAAGTGAGATACCAACCTCTAGGCATCTCTCGCCACTGGGAATCATAACTCAGCCTATCAACCAGCAGATTGGGAATTAACCGCCAACCTCCGACTCGCTCAACGACTATCTTTGAATCAATGTGACTAACAAGGTGGCGATAAAGCGGGGTTCCAAGGCAGATTTTTCCATGGAACTGAGCGTCAATTTCACCATTTCTACCTGGAGCAGTTTGAACCGGAACAAAACATGCGCACAGCCTCTACCGTTAACTCAGATAAACGCAAATGCTTTTGGATTCCCACAATACTTTTTTCCAGTACCGGCTTTTTAGCGCTGACTGCGGTGCCTATCTATGGTGTGATCCATGGCTACCATTGGTATCAGTGGCTTGTTTTTGCCGTGTACGGCGCCCTATGCAGTTTTTCGGTTGCTGCAGGCAACCATCGTATGTGGTCGCATCGGAGTTATGAGGCACACTGGTCATTACGCCTTTTATTTGCCTTATTTACTGCCGCTGCACTGCAAAACACCACGCTAAACTGGTGTGCCGCCCACCGTCATCACCATCGCCACATTGACGATAATGATCGAGACCCCTATTCAGCCAAACGCGGCTTCTGGTTCTCCCATATCGATTGGATGATGCACGACTACCCGAGTGGTCGCCTGGATTACAAAAATGTGAATGACCTGAAACGCGATAAGATCGTTATGTGGCAGTTCAACCACTACGTACCCATTACCCTGGCAATGAATATCGGCCTACCTATCGCACTGGGAGCTTTGACCGGCGATATTATTGGTATGTTTTTGCTTGCCGGGGTATTGCGTGTAGTCGTTAATCATCACACCACATTTATGATTAATTCCCTCGGACACATGTGGGGAAAGCGCCCATTTCGCACAGACATCACTGCACGGGACAACCCCTTCCTCAACCTGTTTACTTTTGGTGAGGGTTATCACAACTACCATCACACATTCCAGATTGACTATCGAAGTGGTATTCGCTGGTACCAGTACGACCCAACCAAGTGGATGGTCAAGGTGCTGAGCTGGGTCGGTATTACCCGAAATCTGAAAAAAACAGCGACGATTCAGGCCTATAAGGCACACCTCACAACTTTGTTTGAAGAAGCCAGACAGAGACTGGCTGACTCCCGATACAGAGAGTTTTGGCAAAAATGGCTAGCGAAGGAGGAACAGCATCTTGCCGACGTAAACAGCAAGTGGAGCAACTTACAAATCCGTCGAAATAATAAAGCGCGGCAAGAGCCCCCACCCCGGTGGGAACTGAAAGAAATCCAGACAAAAATCCGGGAATTAGAATATTCCCTAAAAATGCAGAGTAAACGCTTAAAGATGGTGATGAATCAATTTCACTTATGCCCTCTCACAGCGACCTAGAGGGCAGCCTGCTTCATTTACAAATCCCGGCAAGCATTAGCATTGCCGGGATCAAAATTTTCAAGTGGCAAGACTCCCCCTAAAACCCTTTGTCAGCCGCAAATTCGCGCATAGAAAAAGCCACCCGCTCATCCACATTTTTATTGAGCATATCCTCATCCAGCTCCTCAATAAACTTAAGGCGCCGTCGCAGACCGACGCCATTGGCTACCTGAATGGCGAGGCCGGGACGAGCATTAGCTTCCAAGAGAAGCGGGCCCCGCGCACGGTCCAGGACAATATCGCAACCCAGGTAACCTAGATCAGTCATTTCATAGCAACTTGCCGCCAAACGCACCAGATCATACCAACCCGGTACTTTTAACTGATCGAAATGCACCTCGGTATCCGGGTGACGATTAATCCGTAGACCCCGCTGCACAGCGTGACAGCTATTTCCGGTAGCCAGGTCGATGCCAACTCCAACAGCCCCCTGGTGCAAATTGGCCTTACCATCGGAGTCGTGAGTGGAGCAACGCAGCATCGCCATCACCGGAAACCCACGGAATACAATCACACGGATATCCGGCACGCCTTCAAAGGAGTAGCTTTGGAAGACCGGATCGAAATCCACCAGAGACTCCACCATTACCCGGTCGGGCTTGCCGCCGAGACTGTATAGGCCGCTGTGGATATTATTAACGTGGCGCAAAATATCCAATGCTTCGATTTCCGAGCCGGAAATTTTCTTGTATTTGTCACCATTGCGCCCCGCAATCACCAGGATGCCTTTGCCCCCGGATCCACGTGCCGGCTTAATCACAAACTGCCAAAGGGGGTCAATCACTTCCATAACCCGCTTGCGACTGGCAGGAGTCTCAAAGGCCTCAATCAGTTCAGGCACAGGGATTCCCGCCTTTTTTGCGGCGTGCTTGGTATTCAGTTTGTCATCAACGATGGGATATTTTTTACGGTCGTTGTAACGCGCGATGTAATTAATATTACGCGCATTCATACCGAGCACACCGATATCGTTCAAGGTCAGCGGTGAAACTACACCACCGCGTACCTTATTGATCATATGCTTGAACGAAAAGTGAAGCATAACAACCTCCTACCTGACCAGAGGCCGAAAGCGCATCAGTTCGCTGAGGCGATAACCGGTGTAATTACCTATCACCAGAATAAAGCCCAACAGCACCAATAACAGTTCAGGGAAGTTGAATGTCCAGTGCTCAACATATCGATTGGTCATCACCCACCAGGCCAGCACTGCCACCAGCAGGCTACCACCGGCCTGGACAATCACCTCATAGGGGCCGTCTTCCTCCCACACGATTGACATACGCTCGATGGTCCAGGCCAGAATAATCATTGGGAAGAAAGTGACTGTCAGCGCCTGCTCGATACCGAGCTTGAAACTAACCACACTGATCATTCCCATTATGAGCACCACCGTTACCACTACGGCGGCGATCCTCGACACCAATAACAAGTTGAGCCGGCTTAAATAGAAACGCACCCATAATCCCAGCACCAGGATAAGCACAAAGATGGAGAGTCCGGTAATCAGCTGGGTCTCGATAAAGGCAATCGCCAGCAGCACCGGCATAAAGGTACCGGAGGTGCGCAACCCTACAAATACTCGCAGTAGCACCACTACCAAGGCCCCTACGGGTACCAGCAGAATCAGTTTAAAAATACTCTGTTGTTCAATGGGCAGGCTGTAGATAGAGAAATCAACCAGGGCCTCTTTATCCTGGCTGGTACTGCGCATGGAAACATCTCGTGCGGGTACATCATTGGCAATCACCGAAAAAGTCACTTGAGAGTTACGCCCACCCTCCAGGTCCAGCAGGCTCTTGCCGCCACGCTGCCAAATAAAAAAGTTTTCCGGCACACCGGGCATGCCACTGTTGGGCTCAAACACGATCCAACGCCTGCTATCGTAGACTTCTAGAAGGTCCTCGGGTGTCAGCCGGCGCCGGTCATCTTCAAGATAGAGACCGCGAATTCGATGCGCGGGAATATCAGCAGTAGCCAGCATCAATAGAGCTACATCTACCAGGGAGCTATCAGCATAATGACGAAAGACCAGGTTGCGATCCTGGTTGCCGTCATCATTCAGCTCAAACAGCAGCTGGGTGGTAAAAGATTCCACATCGGAGGAGCGCTCACGGGCCTGCTGTACCAAAGAATTGATAGCCAGGCGCACGGCCTCTTGCTCTCGCGCACCGAGGAAGGGTTTCTGCACTTCGGTACTGAGATTCAGGGGCTGTTCAAGGGCAGCACCGGGAGTCTGATAAACATCCAACTGGTAAAATAGGGACTGGGGCCCTTCTGCCGAGCGGCGTGTCCAGATTGCCCGGTACTCATCGTTTTCACGGGCAATGTAAAAGCCAAAACCTGAAGAGCTGAATGTCTCCCCAAGAATTTCCATATTGCGCTGCTCACGGGGCAGTGTAAGGGCTGCCTTGACAGGCCCACCCTCCGCATCAAAGCCCACTTTGGCCTCAATGGTCCAAACGGTGCGGTATTCGCCCGGCAGTAGTGGAAAACCTAATTCGAAGTGTTTGTATGCGGTAAGACCCGCTCCGATCAATGCGAGCAATGCCGCAATGACATAAACTTGGACACGCGGCGACATTCGCCCTTCCCCGTAAATCTACGGTTCCAATCGGAACCTAACTTTCAACTCGGCCTATTTGCCCCCGGATATTTGGGGTGGGCCCTGAACATTGCGACGGCTCACATCGACAACTGCGGCGTCTTTGAGGAAATTGCGTCCCAGCAGCATCAAAACATCAGTGCCGCCCTCGTCTGTCAGGCTGACCTCAACCATATGGGTGATACTCCCCACGGTGAGGTTCATTTCCACCACCGGACGCCGCTGGCTGGGAAAACCGAGCCGTGTAGCGCGGATATGCCGCTTGACCGGCAACTCCACAGACACGGGCCTGGCCTTGCCATCACCATCGGCCCTGGTCAGCTGGATTCTGATCCAGTCTTCGCCGTCTCGCTCGAAGCGGGTCAGCGCCTGGGCGCGCAAAGTGGAGGTCGGTGAACCTGTATCGACAATGGATTCTATTACCAGGCCAGAGGGCTCAACGGAGACTTGTTCCACTGCTCCGAGCACCAATTTGTCCTTGGCAACGGGCACTTCGACTACTTTTTCAACGCTTCGTTCGATAACCTTCTCAACAACCCTGACTTCCGGTTCGGCACAAATCACTTCCACGGGCTCAGGGCACTGTACCAATTCACCCTGCGGCTCTGTCTGCTGTGTTCCCACTGACGCCGGTTGAGTGCGCTCCTTACCGGGATACAATACAGATTGGCAGCCCGCCAAAAGCTGGACCGCCACCAATAACCACAGAAGGGAAAATTTCTGCATCCTAACGATTACCTCTAGCCCCATTAGCATTTCAATCCGACCATACCGTCTCAGCAGCGTTCACGGTAAAACGTGGGGAAATTCCTCCCCACGCCAAGCAAAAAGTCGATATTAGCCTATGACAGAGCCTAGTGAACAGGGATCTCCATCCAGCCGGGCTATGCAAGCGCCACAATGTGACATGCGCCAGATCTTTGCAATCCAAATAGGGACAACAGACAGTCAGCATCAGAAAGACATGGAGGAATGGAAGTGGCGACACCCGGCAGGCAGAGATGGGTATCGCTCCTACTTGTATCAGCCAAGCCGTAAGCGCTGGTCTATCTGCTCAAGGATTACTATCAGCTCTTCGGCACCACCGCGGGTCTTGAAAAACTCCTCCGCAATGGGGGCAATACTGCACTCCCGGGGAAGCGGCATTTCCTGCTCAATCATCACCCGCATGCGCGGTAAGAAGATAAATTGCAACCACTGGGGCAGAGTCAGGGTATCAACACAAAATGGCTCCGAACTGGCCAGTGCCTCCGCCGGCGGCGGCTCACTTTGCCACAACTCCATGCGGCGCAGCTCCGCCTCAAGAATCAATAATTGATCGGCAACTTCAGAATAAATAGCTTGCATATCATCCAATACCAGAGCTGCTCAATTTGCGCAGCAATAAGATTCACGCACCCCGCACACACTGACAGAGAAAGTCGGAGTACTTATAAGAGATTACTCGATTCGGCGACTGAAGGGCGGTAGTGAGTTAAGTATTGCCTGACCGTAGCGCCGGGTAACTACTCTCCGATCCAGCAGAGTGACAGTACCGCTATCCCCCTCAGCCCGCAGTAGGCGACCACAGGCCTGAACCAGCTTCAAGGCCGCATCGGGCACAGTAATCTGCATAAAGGGGTTACCACCCTTGGCCTCAATCCATTCTGCCAGTGCAGCCTCAATTGGGTCATCCGGCACGGCAAAAGGCAACTTGGCAATCACTACATGGCGACAGTAGTCACCGGGAAGGTCAACCCCCTCGGCAAAACTGGCGAGCCCGAACAGAACGCTGTTACCTCCTCCATCGATTATTTCTCGGTGGCTATCCAGCAACTGTTGGCGGGACTTCTGCCCCTGCATCAGTATGCGATTGCGCCAGGTGCCTGGCAGCGACTCGTAAACAGTTTCCATCTGCCTGCGAGAGGAAAACAGCACCAGAGAACCACCACTGCCATTGAGTAGTTCCGGCAAGGCATCAATCACCGCATCTGTATGGCGGTCTGCATTGCCTGCATCCACTGCGCTGGCAGGAACCTGCAAAGTGGCCCGAGAGAAATCAAAGGGACTAGGTACCACTTGGTAACTGGCATTGTCCGGGGTACCTGCTCGCATGCGCAAACGGTCAAACTTACCCAATGCGGTCAGCGTGGCTGAGGTAAGCACCGCACCGTAACAACGTCGCCACAGGCTGTACTCCAGAGCTTTACCCGCGAGTATCGGTGAGCTGCACACCTCAAAATCAGTAGAGCCACCCCAGTCCACCAGGGTTACCCACCGCGCCTGCGGCAAGGCACCGCCAGTATCGGGGCGGGCATAATTGGCCCAGAGCTGCAGGTTGGCTTCGGCACGGCCATACCAGCTGCCCAATTGTGGATACCAGCGCTCCAAGTCCACAATCGGCACAGGTGAATGTGCATCTTCCAGCATTCTCTGGGCTGTTTGCAGCATTTTATTGAACAAGCTCTCCAGCTCGTCGAAATCCTCGCGCAATTTTTCTGCAAGCTGTGCCATGGTCTCCGGCACCACACCGCCCTCAAAACGGTGGCGGGTGGTGTTACCGCGTTCATCCTCAAATTCGCACAACTCCTCAATCAAGGGCCACATCTGCTCAAGGCCCTGTTTGGCCGAGGTCAGTACCGCTGGCAGCTGTTCACCGCAGCGATCCAATTCCGCACCATCACCAATTTCCCCCAGCATTTGCCCCAGTACTTTATTGACCTGGTCCAGCCAACCAGTGGAGGCACCAACCCGGCTGTGGTGGGAAAAATGATTTAGTGCTTTATCTGGTAAGTGGTGGGCCTCATCGAGTACATAAATTGTCTCTTCCGGCGGCGGCAATATAGCGCCCCCCCCCAGAGCCAGGTCTGCCAACAACAAGTCATGATTGGCCACGATTACCTGGGTCTTGCCCAAATTCTCTCGAGCGCGAAAGAAGCTGCAGTTAGTTACATGAGGGCATCGACGGCCACTGCACTGACGGTGGTCTGTAGTCACCCGGCTCCAGTCATCGGCTTCAATCGCATCTGCCCAGTTATCACGATCACCATCCCAGCTGCCGGCTGCCAGGCTGTCGGTCATCTTCTGGTAGAGGGCAATGCTCTCCGCTTCCACTTGGGGTAACTCGTCTTCATAGAGGCCGAGGGAAATACCGGTGCCACTTGCGGAGAAACTGGAAAGTAGTTGGTCCAGCTTAGACAGGCATAGGTAACGACCTCGCCCCTTTGCCAGACTGTATTCAAACTTCAGACCACTATGGCGAGCAACTTCAGGCAGATCCTTGTAGATAATCTGCTCTTGCAGAGCCACAGTGGCAGTAGAAATCACCAGGGTCTTTTCCTGGGCCTGAGCCAGAGGGATAGCTGAGAGGAGATAGGACACTGTCTTGCCCGTACCTGTACCAGCCTCAACCACACAAATATGCTCACCATCGCTCTTTTCCACATCGCGTTCGCCGCTGGCATTCTGGCTTATAGCCCCAAGCGTACGGGCGATGGCCGCCACCATTAGCTTCTGCCCGTAACGGGCCTTAAGCCCACGGCTGGACAGGAATTGGCTATAGGCGGCCTGGATGGCGGTTTTGTGTTTGTCGTTGAGCACAGGAAGTGGAATCTATTCGCTAGTGAGTGGCGCAAGGGGCGCTATTATCCACTAAGCACACTCTCGCCACCACTCCACCCAACCAGTGATCATTCAAATGCCAGACGGGATACCACCGGATTGGCATAGGCCTGGATAGCTTTGTCGCGCCAGCGCTCATCAACTTTGGCCATACGCGTCTTGAACTTCTCTCGGGTTTCCTCGTAATCCCTGGGATCCCATGGCTTTGATGGGTAACCCACCGGCAAGCCACATACATCACCATAAAGCATCTCATAGGCGATTAAATTGGTGGGGTGCAGGACATAGTTGCCCACAATCTGGCGGTCAATCTCTTCAGCCAGGCTGTTTACATCGTCGAAGTCTCCTTCGATCGGGGTGCCAAAAGCGGTATGAACGCGCCCCTTCTGGCCAATAACCCCCTTACCGATGGAGGCAAGGTCTTCATTCTTGGCCTTTTTATACTCTTCCTTGTGCTCAGTGACGTAAAGTTCTTTGGCCTTCTGGCCATCACAGGGATCCCATTCGTAAGAGATGGACAACGGCACAATGTGCAGCTTCTTCCAGAACTCGGCAAAAGGCGTATCCCGATCCTTGGTCATTGCAAACATGGCTGCGAGGGCCGGATTGGTGCGATCCAACCCATCCTTGGCACGGCCCGAGCGCTGTGCAATCCACACATGCTCGTTTTCGTTGACGATAGAGTAATAAATGTAATTGGATAGCTGGCTCGCCGCTGCCAGCTTCTCGCGACGGCTGCCGGAACTGCGCTTGACCGTAAAGCACTTATTGAGCTTCATAATGTCACTGGCAAACTGCTTGCTGAGCAGGTTATCGCCAATAGCGATTCGAGAGGTCTCATGCCCTTCCTTATACATGGACACAATCGCAAAGGCAGGGTCCATGGCAATATCCCGGTGATTGCTCACAAATAGGCAGGCGCGATCCCTGGGCAGAGTATCCAACCCAGAGATAGTCAAGCCAGAGGTGGTACGGCTCACCACCTTGTCAATGTATTTATCCACAATCGCTTGCACGCCGCGCACATCGTGTACATTGCGGAATTCAAAGCGTAGAAATTGACGTACCAACCAAGCCAGCGGACCTTCAAGGCGCGCCAACTTAGGAATCAGGAAATGCGCTACGGCATGGGACATTTCTGGATCGGCAATCAACCGGTCCAGTACAGTGCGCACCTCATCATCGCGATAGGGGCGCATATCCTCGAATTGAGCGGGGTCTAACTCACTTGCTCTCATGAAATCACTACCTGCCGGACCTGCTAACTTCAAGTGGCCCTGGCTCATTTTATTGTGCGGCTAAGGCTAGCCGGGATAAGAAATCGGCGCAGAACATACCGGAAGCCTCGCCGAACTGCTAGCACCTCTCCCAACCAGATACCTGATGAGAGTGATGAAAGCATGCTTAGACGGGTCAGTCAGTGAAAAGGTCCTCCTGTTCAGTTCTCTATTCAAAGTAGACTTCACCGCCCCAAGCCGAGAGAATAGGAGGATCAACCGTCGCCGACGGCAAAAACAACGATAACGAAAACGGCACTAGCCACGCAGTCAAGCAGGAGTTCACCTTGTCTCAAGCCAGCCCCAATAATGAACCGCGCAAGCCCAGCCTGCTGGATGCGCTGATCCCACTAGGGATCCTGATCGCCCTGTTATCCCTGTCTGTTTATTTCTACGGTGCCGATTCCTCCTACGGCCCGAACCAGATTGCGTTGCTGTTATGCGCCTGTGTGGTCGCCCTGATGGGTATGAAGAATGGTCACAGCTGGAACGATATGGAAGGCGGCATGCTGCACGGCATCGGCCTGGTCTTTGGCGCTATTCTAATTCTACTGGCAGTGGGCGCCCTGATCGGCAGCTGGATACTGGCCGGCACTGTACCCTCTATGATCTTTTACGGCGTACAGATTCTCTCCCCCCAATGGTTCTATGCCGCCAGTTGTATTATCTGTGCCGTCGTAGGCCTCAGTATTGGCTCCAGCTGGACTACCGCCGGCACCCTGGGCGTAGCTCTGATGGGGATCGCTGGCGCCCTCGGCCTGTCCCTGGAAGTTACCGCTGGCGCAGTGATTTCAGGCGCCTATTTTGGCGACAAGATGTCCCCCCTCTCCGACACCACCAATGTGGCCGCAGCGGTAACGTCAAATGACCTGTTTCAGCATATCCGCCACATGATGTCCACCGCTATCCCGGCTTTCGCAATCGCCCTGATCGCTTTTGCTTTCCTCGGCTTCACCTCTGAAGCCAGCAGTGCCTCCGCCAGTGATATCGAATCGTTGTTAGCCGCACTAAAAAGCGAATTTAAGATCTCGCTTATCAGCTTATTACCCCTCGTATTGCTGTTGGCCATGGCCTGGCGCAAAGTCCCAGCCTTCCCTACCCTGATCATCGGCTCCCTGGTTGGCTGTGCGATTGCCCTGATTTTTGAACCTGAAGCCGCACGCCGCCTGGGCGGTGGAGAGGGTGCCCTGGCAGCCCTTAAAGGCGCCTGGTACAGCTTGTTCGACGGCTACAAGTCCACTTCCAGTAATGAAAACGTGGCCGCACTGCTATCGAAGGGCGGTATGAGTAGCATGCTTAATACCGTGTGGTTGATCACCTCCGCCATGGCTTTCGGTGGAGCCATGGAGCGCGCAGGCTTCCTGCAAGTGATTGTCACTGGCGTCTTATCACTCGTTAAAACTGTCGGCGGCCTAGTGACCTCCACCGTACTCACCTGTTTTGGCATGAACTTAGCTGCTGGCGATCAATATATGGCGATTATTATTCCTGGCCGTATGTTCCGCGAAGCTTTCAAGGAAAAGGGGTTACACGGGCTAAACCTGTCACGCACCTTAGAGGATTCAGGCACCATCACTTCCGTATTGATTCCGTGGAATACCTGTGGCGCTTTTATGGCCGCAACTCTCGGTATTGGAACCTGGAATTATTTGCCCTACGCCCTGTTCAATATCATCTGCCCGCTGCTGGCAATTGCATACGGCTGGTTGCACTTTAAGCAAAAACCCATCTCTATTGCAGCCACTGCGTCCTAAAGAAGTAGATAAGTCACCCATGAGTGAAAGCGGTACCCTGAGCAGCCTTATCGAAGAGGCTAACTTTAAATTGCGCTGGTTCGACCTGGGCCGGCGCCTGCAGTCTATATCCAAATCCACAGCCGAAGCCTTTGAAGCGGGTCAAAAGCCCTGGCCTTCCCCCTACTTGCGCCAGGCTTGGACCGGGCTTTTACTGCAACCCGCCGAAGGCGGCGAGCCAGCGGTATGGTTCCTGCGTTTTCCTCTCGATGAACAGGGTAAATTACGGTTACAGGCTCGCGATGGTCTACTGCGTGCGCTGGCACAGGAATTAAGGGGGCCTGCCGCTGAATCCGCAGCGCAGCTGGATCAATTGCTACAACAGAGCGGCCTTCTCTATACCCCTTCTACCGAGCGACAGGCTGCATTTCATGCCCATACCGGGTTGCTGTTGAAACACAAGCCCAGCGCTCATTATGAAACGGTACTCAGTTACTTCCGCAACCCGCAGGAGTCCCGCTGGGACAACCTGGCACTGCAGGGCATTGCTGACCTTGCCGCTCACTGGGAAAGTGAAAAGGCGCTCCTTATGTGCCAAATTTCAAAGATAGCTGCGCCAGTATTTGTCAGCTTGTGCCACTGCCTGGAAAACGAAACTATCGACCATCAACTGGCAGAAGCCATCATCACTCGAGCCAATACATTACTCGCCGATAGTACGCCTGACTTTAATGTGGTTTGCGCCGCCGCACGCGGTATCTCAAACTCGCCAGCTAAAGGGCTGCGCCAGTCGTTCCTACAAAAACTGCTGCAATCCTCTAACGCGGCTAGGAACAAAGAAGTACTCGCAGCAATTGGCAGTCGCTGCGCACTTGATCTGGAGAACCCAGAACTGGCCAAGCTCTGGCTCACCAACTTGGCGCACACTGGAGATCAAAGCACATTTAACCTGTTACTATCGGACTTAATGTTCATTCCCCAGATACGAAACTCCCTGCTAATCGCATTACGTGACCCTGCACGTGAAGAAACCCTTGCTCAGACCTTTGGTAATTTTCTTCATGGGCCCAAACCCACTCATTGATTCAAATACGGCGGTTTTATAATTTTAAAGCTGCCATATCTCAACCAATTCACTAAATGAACCAATAAAAAGCTCTTCCCAACCTCTAACAGAGTGACTCACTCTGAAGACTTGTTGTAAATTTCCAGCAATTCCCACTGCTTCATCCTCCTTTAACAACCACCCTTTCATCATTTATTTCCCGCCACTTTTCCCCAAACCCTCAAAATAAAATTAAAAAACCATCTAAAATTAATCTCTCTTTTGAGCAAGTTTTCCAACTTGGAAGAAGCAAAAAAAATAAATACACCCCGTTAATTTAAACACGCCCTAAACTGGCAAAAAACTCGCTTTTTAAAGCACAAAACACAATAAATTGGCACGACTTTTTTCCAGACTTTAATCTTGGCAGCTATTTAATCCCTGCGCCTATTACACTCAACTAGGCGGTATCTTTGTAGAGAGCATTTTACAAAGCTGACCAACAGGTGACGTTTTATTGGCTATGCTAATGTCTACATCAACGGAAAGGAGTTAGGGGATGAATTTCACTCCAGCCAAGTACTTAATCGGAATTATCAGTGCACTGGTTCTAGCAGGTTGCTGTAGCCCTCCGGCACCTCCAGCTTACTGCCCTCCTGGCGCTGAACAAATTCCTCTTTCAATGGCCTGCCCCGCAGATGCTGACTGCTGGATGGCTTCGGATAGAGTACGCTGCATGAAAGTGGTGAAGTAAAATCACTTTCAAGCAGAACCAGCGTGGTGATTCATACTAAATGAGGTTTTGACCAAATCGGAGCTGACAGACACCTACTCTGAAAAGCTTTATTTAGTATGAATCACCACCAAATGCCGCTTTTACGAGCGGCATTTGTCTTTTGAGCAGTTCATTCTTACCGGAAACTATCCACTGTAATACACTGTAACGCTTCGGGCGCCAGCCAACAGACTGGAATGCGTTAGCATTACCCGCTTTTTTCAATCATGCACCATAAGCTTGTGTGATATTCGCAATAAGAAACCGCTCACAAGAGAGTTAATCAGCAATCACCATGACAAGTGAAACTTTGGCATTCAGCCGAGCCGCAGCAATTCAACAATTGCAGTCTCATTTTAAACAACATAAATGGTCCCTGCGTGAGCTGTTCGCTACCGATACGCAACGTACAAAAAACTTTAGCTGTGAAGCCGCAGGTATTTACCTGGATTTTAGTAAGAATCACCTACGCAAGGATACCTTCCAGTTACTACTCGATTACGCCGAAGAGCAGAATCTAGGCAATCAGATCTCAGCACTCCTTAGCGGCGCCAATGTCAATAATACTGAACACCGCCCGGCCCTACATACTGCCCTGCGCTTCCAGGGTGAACCACAAAATGATCACGAACGCGCAGTGGCTGACTGCCGCACACAGATGAGGCAATTTGCCAAAAATATCCACAACCAAAGTTGGCGAGGATTCAGCGGAAAGCCAATTCGCCATATTGTTAATATCGGTATTGGTGGGTCTGACCTTGGTCCACGCATGGTAGTGGAGGCACTTAGCCCATGGTACAAGGAAGATTTCCAGATTCACTTTGTAGCGAATGTGGATGGTGCTGATCTCAGTGATACCCTTCGGGGTCTTAACCCTGAGGAAACCCTGTTTATCGTCGCCTCCAAATCTTTTTCCACCTTGGAAACCCGCGAGAACGCTCTCTCTGCGCGCCGCTGGATAGTAGCTGCTGGCTGTGATGAAGAGAAACTTGCTCAACATTTCGTTGCCGTAAGCAGCAATATTGTTGCGGCACAGGACTTCGGCATCGCCCCTGAGAATATATTCCCAATGTGGAACTGGGTGGGTGGCCGCTATTCCCTGTGGTCCGCCATTGGCCTGCCGATCGTTCTAGCCTGCGGTTATGAAGTTTACGAGCAGCTGCTGCAAGGCGCTCACTCTATGGACCAGCATTTCGCCAATACCTCTCTGCAGGATAACCTGCCAGTGATAATGGCCCTTATTCAATTCTGGTATCGGCAGTGCTGGAATACCAGCAGCCAGGTTGTTCTGCCCTACGCTCAACGTTTGGCAAAATTCCCAGCCTGGTTGCAGCAGTTAGACATGGAAAGCCTGGGTAAAAGCGTAAATAAAAATGGTCAAGCGCTGGACTATCCGAGCGGCAGTGTAATCTGGGGTACCGAAGGCACTAATGGCCAACACTCTTTTCACCAGCTGCTACATCAAGGTACCGACCTGATCCCCGCGGATTTTATTGCGGTGAAAGAGCCAACTTCTAAATTACATGAACAGCACCGTTGGCTACTGGCATGTTGCATCAGCCAGAGCCAGGCTTTGTTGCGTGGTAAATCCCTGCATGAAGCGCGCCAGGAACTTGAAGAGGCCGGCTATACCCATCGCGAAGCCCATGCACTGGCCCCACATAAAGTAATCCCAGGTAACCGCCCAAGTAATACCTTGATCCTTGATAGGCTGGACCCTCATCACTTAGGGGCTCTGCTGGCGCTGTACGAACATAAAGTTTATGTGGGCGGCTGCTTGCTCAGTATCAATCCGTTCGATCAATGGGGTGTGGAACTTGGCAAACAGCTGAGTTCAAAAATTCATAAGGCGGCCGATAGCGAAGTACCGGAAGATTGGGATAGTTCCACCCGTATTCTGATGGAAAAACTACTGTAGAAAATCCTAGGGCAGAAAGGTATTACTCAACAAAAAAGGCCGCGGTTATAATGCGGCCTTTTTAATTTATCTTAGATTTTACACAGTTAATTTCCTTATTCCTCTCACACCTGTTCTTATAAAAATAATAACACACCTAAAAGCAAGCGGCCCCAGATTTAGGAACCACCAGCCTGTGAACCTCGCTTAAGAAGCGGCTCAATCAAATCAAGCGGCAGCGGAAATACCAATGTTGAGCTGTTATTGGCTCCGGCAATATCAATCATAGTTTGCATATAACGCAAGGTAATTGCATTTGCATTTTTGGAAAGTTGATCAGCCGCCTCAGTGAGCTTCAAAGCCGCCTGGGCTTCACCCTCTGCGTGAATAACTTTGGCGCGCCGCGCCCGCTCAGCTTCGGCCTGCTGAGCTATAGCTCGAACCATACTCTCATCGAGATCGATATGCTTAATTTCAACATTGGTTACCTTTACCCCCCAGGCATCCGTTTGCTCATCCAAAATATTTTGTATATCCACATTAAGCTTATCGCGTTCAGAAAGCATCTCATCCAATTCGTGTTTACCTAGCACAGAGCGAAGAGTAGTCTGGGATAACTGGCTTACTGCCTCGTGGTAAAATTCTACATTGATAATTGCAGACTGTGGGTTGATTACGCGGTAATAAACCACTGCATTAACTTTCACTGAGACATTATCGCGGCTGATAACATCCTGCGTGGGTACATCCATTACCACGGTGCGTAAATCCACACGCTCCATAGTCTGGATGATGGGGATAATAATGATCAGGCCTGGGCCTTTAACTGTTTGGAAACGCCCGAGAAAAAATACCACCGCGCGCTCATATTCTCGCAGGATGCGGATGGCATACATCAGCAGCAGCACTACCGCGAGCACTAGTAGACCAATAAAATAACTGACCATTTTCCTCTCTCCCTGTTCTCACCACCTGAAATCTGCAAGCATGCAAGTACGCTCACAGGTTGATAAATTCAAAACAATTAACCAGGCTCTACATATAAAAGTAAACCGTGCTGTGCGATTACCCGTACACGTTGCCCCGGCTCCAATGGTGTCTCACATTGGGCCTTCCAGATCTCTCCATCGAGGTGCACCAGCACCTCCGTTTCTGTGACATCACTAACTACCGCGGAGCGCCCTACAAGGGCTTGGTCAGCTGGCACCCGCGGCGTACGCAAGCTTCGGCCGATAGCCAGGAAAAATGTCAACAAAAAGAGCCCGCTTACTCCGGCAATTGCGCCAATCAGCTTTCTCGAGACCTGCATGCCGGGAACATCGGTATCAATCAACATTACCGAGCCAATCACCAACGCAATAATCCCGCCAATACCCAAAGCGCCAAAGCTGGGCATAAATACTTCCGCAACAATCAGCAGTGCGCCAACAATAATAAGGGCCAGGCCTGCATAATTAATTGGCAAGACCTGTAATGCGTAAAATGCCAATAATAAACAGATAACTCCGACAATTCCGGGTACAAAGGCTCCGGGGCTATAGCCTTCAAATATCAAGCCATAAATGCCAATAAGCAGAAGAATATAGGCGACCTGCGGATTGGTAATCAGCGCCAGTAATTCATTGCGCCAATCCGGCTCATAATTTTCTATGGGTAGTTGCGCAATTTCTGTTGATAGAGTGATCTCGCCGGAGTCAAGGGAGACCTTGCGCCCTGCAATCTGCTTTAACAGGTCTTGATCATTTTTGGCAACAATATCCACCACATTCATTTCAAGTGCTTCCGAAGCCGTCAGAGTTGCCGCTTCGCGCACCGCCTTTTCTGCCCAATCCGCATTGCGCCCATGGCGCTGAGCGAGTCCCCGGATAAATGCGACCGAATCATTAACCACCTTACGTTCCATCGCAGTACCGGATAGAGGCTTCTCCTCTTTTTCCTCTTCGCTTTTCTCGTCACCTTCTTCCTTTTCTTTTTCCTCTTTTTTTTCATTCTCTTGGGGCTTACCTCCCGGAGTGGGTGTTCCTGGCGGGCCCCCTATTTGTACCGGTGTAGCGGCGCCAAGGGTGGTAGCTGGAGCCATGGCTGCTATTTGGCTGGCATAGAGGATATAAGTACCGGCGCTGGCCGCACGGGCGCCAGATGGGTAGACATAAGTTGCAATTGGAATTGGGGAAGAAAGGATGTGCTGGATAATATCGCGCGAAGCGGCATCAAGGCCGCCGGGGGTGTCGATGTGCAAAATAATTAATTCTGCACCCCGCTCTCCCGCTTCCTCTGTGGCACGCTTAAAATAATCGGTAGTAGCCGGGCCAATGGCGCCATCGATAGTTAAAAGTGCCACATGGGGAAAAGCGCCTTCTTGCGCGGCACTTTTACAAATTAATACGGAAAAAAACAGCGCCAGAAAAGCGACGCTGCGAGAGAAAACCGCAGGCGAAATCTGATTCAACATGCACCTTTCCCTGATGCGATTGCAGAGGCACCCGAACCAGATAGATCAATACTGGCCAGGCTAACTCAATCAGATTAACAGAAAAAAGCGGCGCTATCTGAAAACGGAACCAATCAGCATTAAACCGGGTTGCGGCGACTGTGCCAGTTCACTTCACGGGCGTACTTGTCCACTTGGTTTTCCACCCCCAATAACAGAGCAAACAATGCCATACGAACCAGCAGGCCATTATCTGTCTGGCGGAAAATTGCCAGGCTCGGGTGCTCATTTAGGTCCGTATCCAGCTCATTGGCTTCCGCGCGGGAATCCCGGGGCAGCGGATGCATAATCACCGTATTTGGTTGGGCGTTACGGGTGAAAATTTCACGATTTAGACGGAAGCGACCGCGATAAAGGTTGGCCTCTTCCTGGGAGGCGAAACGCTCCTCTTGGATGCGGGTGGAATAGACAATATCCACATCGGTAATAGAGGTTTCCAGCTGATCGGTGACCGTCACATCATGCCCTATGGTACGGAGCTTCTCTACCACCCCTTCCGGCATAGCCAGCTCCGGCGGAGATACCAGAACCACCTGCACCTTGCCAAACAGACACAACAGCTTGCATAGCGAATGTACGGTGCGCCCGTGCTTGAGATCGCCAATCATAGCGATACGGAAATCGTCCAAAGTGCGACCGTGGGCGGCCAGCTCCTTGCGGATGGTATAGAGATCCAGCAGCGCCTGGGTGGGGTGCTCATTGGCACCGTCACCACCATTGACCACCGGCACGCGGCTCGCCGCGGCAAATTCTGCCACAGAGCCCTCCTGTGGGTGACGCATGCAAATCACATCACTGTAACCAGAGAGCACTCTCGCCGTATCGTAGAGGGACTCCCCCTTTGCCATGGCACTGGCGGTAATTCCAACGGTTTCACGCACGGTACCACCCAGAAGGTTAAAAGCCGCGCCAAAGCTGAGTCGAGTGCGGGTGCTCGGCTCCATAAACATATTGCCGAGAATCGCCCCCTCCAACACGCGCGTTACTTTTTCGCGCTTGGCGTAAGGGGTCATGGCGTCGGCCACATCGAACACGCGCTCTATGTCGGCACGCTCGAACTGGCTGACGGACAGAATATTGGCTCCGATAAAGTCCATGGTTACTCCAGTGGTTGCGCCTTGTGGGCGCCAGGTGTTCGCGAGCGGCATTCTACTTGGGCACTGCAGCAGAGCCCAGAGGAAGAATAACCGCCGGCGTGATTCGATACATTAGGCGAGCAGGCTATCGCCCCAGTTTTCCAACTCGGTAATCAGCGAGATCCGCTCCGGGTGCTGTATCCGTAAATCGGACAACTGGCGAAAATAATCTTCGAGCGTGATAGAAGCCCCAGCGGTAGGGTCAGTTAAACGCTGGAAACACCAGATCTGCCAACGCTGATGTTCCTCTTCAGACAGGGTCTCGGGAAAATTGCGCGCACGCATGCGGAACAGCAGCTCAGGCAGGCGTTTGTCACTGAAAGGCACTTCACCGGCCAACGCTTCGGGGCCTCGGGCAGCCAGCCCACGGTGGAGCTCACGGCAGATATCGCGGTCGGCATCACTGAGGAAACCACCGTATAAATCGGCCTCCACATCTTTCTTGGGAAACTCCCGATCCAGGAATACGCTGTGTAGCTTTTCAGTCAGGTCAACATCTTTGAGCTTCTGCCAATTCGCCTCGCAGGTTGCGCGGTCGATACCTAACTCAGTGGCGCGCTTGTCATCAAGCATATTTGCCGGGGCCAGAACCGGGCACTTGTTTAAATGCACCAACTTCAGACCCACAGGCAGTTCGCCCTCACCAAGCTGGTCGCGGGCAGTGTAAAGGCGCTCGCGCAGGGTATCCGCATCCAAATTAAGCAACGGTTCGGGGTCCATCGCCAGATTGGCAACAATGACCGCATTGCGGTTAACTGGATGGCTGGCCAAAGGCATTACATAGGTCAAATGCCCGTGATTTGCAGACACTTTGCCGGAGATATGCAACAGCGGGCGACGCTCGCGCATATCAATCATCTTGGCAGCTTCCTGCTTGCGACGCAGGCGGAATACATAATCGTATAATTTCGGCTGCTGCTTACGGATCAGTCTCGCCATATCAATCGTGGCGTGCACATCCGACAGGGCATCGTGGGCACCCTCGTGGGCAATACCATTAGCAGCGGTCAACTCTTCCAGGCGAAAGGACGGCGCACCGTCTTCTCGGGTCGGCCATTGGATGCCCTGAGGACGCAGGGCGTAAGTGAGTCGCACCATGTCGATAATATCCCAGCGACTGTTGCCGGAGCGCCACTCGCGCTCATAGGGATCTAACAGGTTGCGATACAGGGTGTAGCGGGTAACTTCGTCGTCAAAACGCAAACTGTTATAGCCCACCCCACAGGTGCCGGGCGCACCCAGCTCGGCGAGGATGCGCTGGATAAATTCTATTTCCGGCACGCCATTGGCCAGGGCCTTTTGCGGGCTGATTCCAGTCACCAGGCTCGCCATCGGCTGCGGCAGGCAGTCCACTGAGGGGCGGCAGTAAATCATCAACGGCTCGCCGACGATATTCAGCTCTTCGTCAGTCCTGATACCGGCAAACTGCGCCGGCTTGTCAGCCCCCGGGTCTGTACCCCAGGTTTCATAATCGTGCCAATAAAGTGTGGTAGAACTCACGGTACCTCCATAATTTGGCGGCATCATACCACTGAGCGCCATGCCGTCTGGACACTTGCATCCAGATTTAAACCTCTCTATAGCGAAGGTTGGTTGCAAAGCCGCCACCGCCCATTAAAATTCGGCGTTTCCACGAATTTAAGACAGCTATATCCCTCTATGAATATTCGCCAACTCCTCTCCGATAAATTCCAGGCCGCCATGCTCGCCGCCGGTACCCCCGAAGAATGCGGCCCCATCGTGGCACCTGCGAAAAAAGCCGGATTTGGCGACTATCAGGCCAACGGCGCTATGGGTGCAGCCAAGCGACTCGGTACCAACCCCCGCGAGCTGGCCAGCAAAATCCTGGAACATCTTGAAAAAGGCGATATGATCGAAAAGGTCGAGATCGCCGGTCCCGGCTTTATGAATATCCACCTGAGCGAGCAGTGGCTGAGCCAGCAGCTGTTGGCCGCGAATGGGGATCAGCGTTTGAATATCGCCGCTGTTGAAGAGCCGAAGAACGTAGTTATCGACTACTCCCACCCCAATCTGGCCAAAGAAATGCACGTGGGCCACCTGCGTACCACCATTATCGGTGATGCCCTGGCGCGTCTGCTGGAGTTCCAGGGCCACAAGGTTATCCGTCAAAACCATATGGGTGACTGGGGAACCCAGTTCGGTATGTTGTTGGCTCACCTGTCTGACAAGCTGGCGGATAGTGATGCAGAGGTGGCCTTAGCCGACCTGGAAGTATTCTACCGCGAAGCCAAAGTGCGCTTCGACGACGAAGAAGGCTTTGCCGACCGCGCCCGTGAATACGTCGTAAAGCTGCAAGGCGGCGACGAGCAGTGCCTGAAGCTTTGGAAGCAGTTTATCGATATATCTATCAGCCACTGTGAAGAAATCTACTCCAAGCTGAATGTCACCCTCAAACAGGAGGACGTTTACGCCGAGAGCCAGTACAACGACGATTTGCCGGTGCTGGTTAAAGAACTGCTGGATAACGGCATCGCCGTAGAAGACCAAGGTGCTATCGTAGTGTTCCTGGAAGAGATGGCCGACAAAGAGGGCAATCCCAGCCCGATGATTATTCAGAAGAAAGGCGGTGGTTACCTGTATGCTACCACCGACCTGGCAGCCATCCGCTATCGCGCCAACCAGCTCAAAGCCGACCGCATCCTCTACGTAGTAGATGCCCGTCAATCCCTGCACCTACAGCAGGCTTTCGTCGCCTCACGCAAAGCTGGCTTCCTGCCGGAATCCGTTTCTCTTGAGCACTGCGCCTTTGGCACCATGATGGGCGATGACGGCAAACCTTTTAAAACCCGCACCGGTGGTACCGTAAAACTGGCAGCCCTGCTGGACGAAGCGGTGGAGCGGGCAGAGAAACTGGTAGCCGAGAAAAACCCTGAGCTGGATGAAAAAACCTGTGCGGAAATCGCGCGTAAGGTGGGCATCGGCGCAGTAAAGTATGCCGATCTGAGCAAAACCCGCACTAACGATTACATCTTCAGCTGGGAATCCATGCTCAGCTTTGAAGGCAACACAGCCCCCTACCTGCAGTATGCCTATACCCGTGTCCGCAGTATTTTCCGCAAGGCCGGTATTGAGCCGAACGAACTCAAGGGCGACATCAGCCTGGAGAGCCCTCAAGAGCGCGCCCTGGCCATTAAACTAAGCCAATTTGGGGAGGTACTCGATCAGGTAGCCAAAGATACCTTTCCGCACGTACTCTGCACCTACTTGTACGAGCTGGCCAGTGCCTATATGAGTTTCTACGAAGCCTGCCCGGTACTGAAAAAAGGCGTCAGCGAAGAGCAGAAGCACAGCCGCCTTCAACTGTGTAACCTCGTCGCCAGCACTATTACTACTGGCCTCGGTTTACTCGGCATTGAGGTGATGGAGCAAATGTAATTGGCTCCTGCCCGGCCACACCTCCAGCAAATATGCAGGTTGGCGAGCCGGGCAGCTTGAGCAGGTAAGCTTTCTCCGCTTCCTGCCCACCCATCCTGCATCATCAATTGCTCTATAAGGGTCACATTTCTCCCACTGGCCTGATTAAAGGAAAGTAACCCGTGAAAATCCTGATTACCGGCGCCTCCGGCCTATTAGGCCGCAGTGTATTTAAACAACTTTACAGCAACCCGGCTTTTACCGTAGCTGGTACCGCTTTTTCCCGCGTAGATGAAAACCTCATTCACCTGGACTTATCTGATAGCGACGCAGTAAAAACTTGCTTGCAAGAAATTAAGCCCGATGTCGTAATCCACTGTGCCGCCGAGCGCTGGCCAGACCGCTGTGCCGAAAACCCAGATACTGCCTGGCAACTGAATGTCAGCAGCACAGAGCTTTTGGCAAAACAATGTAGCGAAATCGATGCACAGTTAGTGTATATCAGCACCGACTATGTCTTTGATGGAACAGCGGCACCCTACAGTTCCGATGACATCCCCAATCCTGTAAATTTCTATGGCCGCAGCAAGCGAGCCGGAGAGGAAGCGGTACTGAAAAACGCTAACCATTGGGTATTAAGACTGCCCTGGCTGTTTGGACCCGTCGCCTGTCTGGAGGAATCCGGTATTACTGCCCTTCTGGATACACTGAGAGAACAAAAACCGGTCACACTGGACCACTGGGCAGTTCGCTTTCCCACCAGTGTGGAGGAAGTAGCAGAAGTATTGGAGCAATGTCTGTTAAAAATTTGCTGTAACACCAAGTTTGAAGGCATTTATCAATGGAGCGGCGATACCGCCTGCACCCGCTATGAGCTCGCTCACATTATTGCCGAAGCCTGCGAATTAAGGGCCGATCATATCAGTGCAGATAGTGAACCCAATTTTTCTGTACCGCGCCCATACAATTGCCAACTGGATAAATCACGCCTTACAGACTTAGGCATTCAAGGCAAGGAACCATTAAAGCAACAGCTGGCTCGAAATTTAAAGCCATTTATTGGAAATTGATGTAGGCAGTTTTCAATTGGTTCAACAGGGATGTATCGCTGCCGATTAAAATCGGCATCTCTTTTGCAATATCTCAATACATAAACCACGAGTATTACAAAAGTGGCAACCGAATAGATCATGGAAGACCTATTGGGTTCCAGGATTAAACCATTCGAAAATTAGGGAAGAATTGATGAAATTAAAACACTGGTTTTCTGCAGGGGCTTTGCTACTGGGCAGTCTTGCCACACTCGCTTCTTGCAACGCAGACAGTGGCCACCACGGTAATAAGCTGTATCAGGCCAGCAAAAACGAAGATGCCCAATCCATTATTTGGATTGGCGATTTCAATAACTTTGACGATGCCGTGGCACTGATGCTGATTGCCAAAGACCCCCGCTATACCCTGGAACTGGCAGTCGTCGAAGACTCCTTCAATACTGTAGCGCATGGAGCCAATACGGTTTACAACATACTTGAGTGGCTGGGCAACAACGATACCAAAGTAATTCGCGGTGCCTACTTTGCCACTGAAGAGGTCGCCTACGGAGCTAATGGCAAGGCTTCCAGCACTCCGGTAAATGACGACAAAGCTGTAGCAGGCCGCGATGATTATCAGCTGCCTAACTCCTCGGATTTCACCACCGGCACCTGGAACCTGGAACGCCGCAACGCCATGGGGATTAACCTTTACGGCCAGTATGTGCCCGGCCCCTGGCGCGACAACGGCTCCACCCTATATGGCACCGATCATCTAATCCCACGCGCAAAGCAGGCGCACTATCGCTACCAGGGCAACAATGGTGTTTCCTTTAATTTCGAGCTAGCTGAGGATATTATTCTTGACACCCTGGATAACCTGGAGAAGCCCCCAGTAGTTTTCAACACCGGCAAACTCACCACCCTGGCCCGGGTACTTGGCAAAGCCAACGAAGAGCAGCTGGATAAAATTGATCGCGTTATTATGATGGGTGGCGGCTTTGAAAATTACCAGCCATTTACTGCAGATCACGAGGCGGCCTGCTTTGGCGACAAATCTCGCAACCTGGGTGGCAATATTTTCTCCCACCCAAGCTTCGGCTGTGACAGCGACTTCAGTACCCACCAGGAATTCAATATTCTGCTCGACCCCTTGAGTGCACAGTGGGCCTTTGACGCCCTGAGCGAAAGTAATATTGAAACTTATCTGGTACCCACCAACTCTACCGATATGGCCAAGGTACAGGGCAGCACCATCGAAACCCTGGCTAAACGCCGCGCAACGCCGGAAGCCTGCTACACGTCTCAACTTCTCAGCTCTATTCGTGAATTTGAAGGTGGAGATTTCCAAGGTAATGGTGACTTCGCTATGGATGCCGTCATCCGCCTGTGGGATATTATCGCCGCACTGGTACTGCTGGAGCCTGAAACTCTGGAGATGGACCTGGTACCTGGGTTTATCGAAGTAGACCAGCTAAATGCCGGCCTGGCCGACAGTATGACTCCCTACGACCCCATCACCTTCGACCCTACCGTGGGTAAAACCACAATTACTGAAAGCGGTGAAGGGCTGGAAGTTAATGTGGTTATGGGAATCAATCATGATGCCGCCCGTACAGCAATGATTGAGCGCCTGCGTGATGGCTTTAATAGTGCACGTAAGGGCCCTAGGTGCCGGGCTAAACTACACTAATCTACGATGTCTTAATATTAAGGAACCTTTTAATTTAATGCAGAATAACTGCAAAAGCATTAAAAGGTCCTTTGCCTAGGCAAAACTATAGACCCAGCAATACTCCCTTACACCACACGATTTCATGAGATCAGGTATTTTACCGAACTATAAATTAATAAACCCTGAAAATAGGGATACCCTTAGTAATATTTAATGCAAATACCAAAGACAATTTTTTCTTAGTCAAAAAATGTCCCGACAGAGCCGGGTATGCACCCACTTCTTCTCAAGCTCAACTTTAAAATTTCCATATACTTTTAAGCGGCACAATTCAGAAGCTGTTTTCATTTTTAAATTCATCTAAGTAAACAAATAAACATCTTTGCCTTTGGACTTTTCACTACGACCAGATCTGTCTAAAAATTAGGCTATTCAGTCTCATTTAGTGTGACTATGCAGGAAAGCCCACATCATCCGTTATTGAGACATTGCATTATCACTATCGAAGAATTCGAGAAAGCCTTCTACTTATCCAAATTGCTCAATTCGATAAAGTCGAAAAAGACCAACCTAAAAAATAGGTACCAACAATCAACAAGGACTTGAGGGGAAAATTTTTCAGAATACGATATTCAATACCTTTCTAGCAATAGTTAGCACAGATTGTTCATCGAAAATGATCCACTATCACTAAACTGAAAAGATTTAAGCAAGCCTACACAGTGAATGCGCAATGAATCACCCATTAAATAGTATTATCAAACCCACATCTATATGGGTAAAAAGGATATATACATATTTAAAACCGCCAGATGAAACATTTCATGTCACCTGATAATGATACAACCCTCTACAACTTATAACGCATGAAGTCATAACCATACAAAAAGTACGATTTGTACCGCTATTCATAAATGTACCAACAAACAAATAATCATTAATAAATTCAACATAAATTCATTCAATGTATTTTGCCGTTGATACGCAGAATTATTTCTGATAACGTCCTGGCGCAGGATTGTAGTGACAGATAAACATGGAAGTCGGCACTATGAAAAATGTATATTACCATCAACGCCTAGCTCTATTTATTACTTCACTCTTATCTCACTTTAAACAAACAAGAGATAAGCAGCCTCAAATTAAACAACGACTTTCGCTTCAAATTATTTATTTTAAATTATTTGAAAAACTATCTTTTGTTGGCGCACGCCTCTCATATTCGATATTAATTTACTTAGCCCCACCCAAAGCATCTACCGCCCCGTCCATCAAGAGATGGAAATCTTAGCTTATTAGGCAATAAGCAATTATTGATCCAGGGGCTTATCAGACCTGATCGATCATATACACCATATAGAAAGTCATAAAACTGCCATATTTATAATATTTGAAAGTCATTAAAGAAGAGTACAAACCGGATAAAGCACCCGAGCTTAAACCTCTCAACATTTGCAATTGATACAAATTTAATTCAAAAAATAATAATGGAGTACTGATGATGGAAATCAATGAAATATTTAATTCACCAAAAATTCACAGCGAGAATTTCAATTCAAAAGCCCAGTCGGTCTATAGCTGTTTCGAAAAGCAAATCAGTATAAATCCAAATAAAACAGCTCTTGTATATCAAGGAATAAGTATTAGTTATCAAGAACTTGATAAGCGCTCAAAGTCACTTTCGACTCTAATTAGCCACACGCTGGCTAAAGAAGAAAACTCAGAGGAAAATCTGGTTGCACTGTATTTAGATCGAAGCTTGGACATGATAATAGCCATGTTGGCAGTAATAAAGGCCGGAGCTGCCTATGTTCCAATCTCTACAGAGTATCCACGAGAGAGGGCTTTATATATTTTTCAGGATACCAAAACCAGAGTGGTTGTAACTCAAACTCATCATGATGCTCAGCTGACGAGCTGGCTCAACTCATCTCATAACCAGCCAACTTTACTCTTTTCCGACACTAAAGATACTACTGAAACCGACCCTTCAATAGGTGAAGCTAAGAAGAACTGTCTTAATGATCTTGCCTATGTACTCTACACCTCTGGAACAACAGGCAACCCTAAAGGGGTCATGATCACTCATCAGAATATCCTTCATCTCGCTTCGGCTCAAATTGAAAGGTTTTCACTAGCTAATTATCAAAGGACATTACAGTTTGCATCTTATGTTTTTGATGCCAGTGTATTTGAGATATTTGCCAGTCTATTTTTGGGGCAAACGATTTATATTGCTAGCGAGGAGGAACGTAAAGATCACAATAAACTTGCGATCCTAATCCGAGACAATCAAATACAGTTTGCCACTTTACCACCATCATTACTAGCGTTATTACCGGAAGAAAAACTTCACTCCTTACAAAGTATTGTTGTTGCTGGTGAAGCACCGGCACTAGATATGATGCAAAAGCTCAACAGGCAAAGCAAAATATTCAATGCCTATGGACCGACAGAGACTACTGTTTGCGCGACCGCACACCTTTTTACACATGGGGATTCAGCAAATAATATCGGCAAAGTGTTAAAGAATACCGAAGCCTGGGTGTTAGATAGTAATTTACAGCAGGTGGCCATCGGAGATATTGGGGAACTATATCTTGGCGGTACAGGCATTGCCTGTGGCTACTGGAGAAAACCAGAATTAACAGCCGAAAAATTTATCAGCGGTAGTTTACTACCATCGGAAATTAGCCGCGACGGTTATAAACGCATATACCAAACAGGAGATTTAGTTCGACGCCTCCAAGGAGACGAATTTGAGTTTATAGGCAGGAATGACTCGCAAGTAAAAATACGAGGCCACCGAATAGAGCTTTCGGAAATTGAAAATTGTCTAAAAACTCTAAATGGCATTGCCTTGGCATGTGTACTTGTAAGCGATACAGGAAACAAACAATCGTTGCATGCATATGCAGTACTCAAGCGAGAAGTCTCGTTGGATATACAACAGCTCGCATCACACCTAAAGGCACATTTGCCACTTCACATGGTACCTGAGCATTTTCTAATTCTACCTGAGCTTCCGCTGACAGAGAATGGAAAAATAGATAAATCGATTTTATTATCGATGGCAACACACGACACATCTGCGATGGTGGATGTGAATCTTAATTCTGAACAGGCGACGTTTCTAGCCTGGATAAATGAATACACAGCGTTACCTTTGGCATGGAAAGAAGACTTCTTTGCCGCTGGTGGCGACTCAATCTCAGCCATTCGATTATGCTCAAAACTCGCCAGAGAAATATCTGTAAATATTCCAGTTGAGTTAATTTATACAGAGCGCACACCTGAAAATATCTGGCAGGAATTACCTCGCTGCCAGCAAGGTTTCAGTATCAATACCAGGGATAATAAATATCGAACTATTTCACCTTTATCCTCTCAGCAGCGAGCCATATGGTTTTTGACAAAATCCAACCCAGGAAATAGAGCATATCATGCAAAGAGCAAGTTGATTCTAAAAGGTGAAATCGATCCAGACATTCTTGCTCACTCTATCCAGGATGTAGTCGATGCACATGAGATTTACCGAAGCTCCTATTCTTTGGAAGAACCCTGCCAATACATCCATGAAAACTACCAGGTTGAGTTAGCCAGATATGATTTTAGCTCCATGAATTATCAACAGGCTCAACAGCAGGTTGACTATTTAATAGCAGAAGGTCTGAATCAGGTATTCGACATTACCCAACTACCTTTGGTACGCTGGGGATTAGTAAAATTAACAGACAAAGAACATATTCTTATTCACATTGAATACCACCTTGTCCATGATGGCTGGTCCTCAAATATATTTCTTGAGCATTTATTCTCCTGCTATCAGCAAAGACTCGAGGGCAGAAAAAATATAACTCTTAATCATGTTGGGCAGTACGCCGACTTTGCTGTTTTTCAAAACAACTGGCTAACGAGCGAAGCAGCTGAAAAACAGAAACTATTCTGGTATGAAAAGCTCAAAGATGCCCCAACTAAAATCAATTTACCTCAGACCGCCACGGGAGATTTAAAGGGAGGAGACACTAAAAAAATGAAGATCCCTCGGAATTTCTGGCATGAGATACAAAATTATTGTCAGAAACAGGGAGTAACGCCATTTTCCTTTATGTTGGCGGCCGTCAACTTAGTATTATCTCGGTACTCCGGCGATACCGATATTTGCGTCGGCACTGGCACTGCGAACCGTAATTATCAAGGAGTAGAGAACACTATCGGAATGATGGTGGCAACCAATGTTGCGAGAATAAAACAGAACTCAAAACAAGAAATCAATGATTTTATTCATACATGTTTTGATACGACACAAGAAATACAAAAAAATCAGGAACTTCCATTTGAAACTGTAGTTGATTTGGTAAACCCTGAACGTATTAAAGAATTAAATCCGTTATTTCAGGTCTGTTTTAGTTTTCATGATTCTCCATTACCCAAAATGACATTGCCTGGCATCTCAGAGATGCAATTGGTCGAAGCCATCGGCAGCAAATCTGCAAAGTTCGATTTAAATATTGTGGTTATACCCAGGATCGGGCAGGAAGGTAGTGGCGATCCTGTTACCGTACTATGGGAGTTCAATCAGGAACGACATGCCCCTTGGTTTATTCAGAATATGATGGCCTCATTTAAGTCAGTAATGACCCAAATCCTGCAGGGGGATGCCAGTAAAATATCAGATTTGGATATAGCTGATGCTAAACTGAATCAACAGATTGCCAGATGGAATAATACCGATACCGAATATTCAGCGAGCAGAACTTTGGTTGAATTATTTGAATCCCAGGTAAGTAAAGCCCCCAAAAATACAGCCCTGGTGTATCAGGATAGTGTTATCAGCTATCAGGAGCTTAATAAGAAGGCTAATCAACTTGCCCAGGTTATTCTCACTCAGTATCGAGCTCAAACCGGCCATGAGTTAATGCCAGATACAATAGTAGCGCTGTATTTAGATCGCAGCCTGGACATGATTATTAGTATGTTAGCCGTTTTAAAAGTTGGCGGAGCCTATTTACCCATCTCTCCAGAATACCCAGAGCAACGTACTCAATTTATTTTTAAAGACAGTCAAGCTCCGATTATTCTAACGCAACGGCACCACTTTACTGCGATTGATAAAAAACTATCAGAATTTAAAAATATTCCATTACTTATTTCTGTTGACATACCTGAATTGCTACTCACTCAATCGTCAGCATCTCCCGCTATTAAGCTAGATTCCAAAGCTCTTGCATATGTGATTTACACCTCCGGCACTACAGGAAAACCCAAGGGGGTGATGATAGAGCACCAAAGTGTAGTAAATCTGGCTCAATACATGATCAAAAGTCATCAGTTGAATACTGAAAAACGGATCTTGCAGTTCTCCAACTATGTTTTTGATGCCAGTGTTTTTGAAATATTTCCAGCACTTTTATCTGGCTCGGAACTCCATGTTGCCTCGGATGAATGTAGAGTTGAGAGTGAAAGGCTAATTTCATATATCAATGAGAATAATATTAACCAGGCATTTATTCCAACTGCAATACTCAATGAAATTGCGGAAGAACTAAGGAATTCCACATTAACATTAGTTCACACAGGTGGTGACAATTTAAGTCCATTAGCAGTATTACCTGCCGAGTTCACATTTAATGAATATGGCCCGACAGAAGCCACGGTATGTGTGACACAGCAAAAAATAGAGAAACCTGACCAAATAAACATAGGAAAACCAATCGATAATGTGAGGCTTTATGTATTAAATGAATATGGACATTATTCACCTGTTGGTGTTATTGGCGAATTATATATAGGTGGAGCTTGTCTGGCTCGCGGATATTTAAATAGAGAAACCTTAACGCAACAGCGATTTATTCCCAACTATTTTGCAACACAGGAAGATCTGGATAAAGGTTACGATAGATTATATAGAACTGGTGATTTAGTCCGCTGGTTACCTGACGGTTCTCTAGAGTATTTTGGCCGAAACGACAGCCAAATAAAAATCCGTGGTTATCGAATAGAAACAAGTGAAATCGAAAACACCTTGTGCACTCACCCTGAAATAAAGCAGGCAGTTGTTATTAAACGGGAGTTAAAGGGTAATCAAGTCTTGGCAGCCTATTTGGTTTCAACACATGATGTAGTATTGGATTGCGACGCAATAAAGTCATTTCTACAATCGAGCCTACCCAATTATATGGTGCCTGATTCATATAATTTAATAGATGTCATCCCCCTTAATATCAATGGCAAATTTGACCCCAATCTGTTACCTGAGCCAGAACTGGTCACGCAGCATAATTACGAAGCGCCAAGAAATGAGCTTGAACGACATTTGTGTACAGTTTGGCAAGAAGTCTTGAAGCTGGACAAGGTCGGGATTGAGGATAACTTCTTCCGTATCGGTGGCAACTCCATCAATGCAGTAAAGCTCACAGCTGTCAGCCGAAAGTTAAGCGGGATAGATATTCCCTTACGCCTACTATTAGAGCACAGCACCATTGCCAGATTAGCACTTGCATTAAAAAACCAGCAAAGCATGGTCATTCCCAAGCTGGCTGATAAGCCTACGGCTAATAATCAGTTTGTAATGGAGATTTAGTTGATGTTGGCGTTATTAAAAGAACTCAAGAAAAATAAACTGGCTGTATGGGTCAGTGGAGATATTCTTAAATTGGCAAGTAGCGGTGATGAAATACCGCAAGAACTACTAACACGATTGAAAGCAGAAAAGTCTCAGTTAGTTAAGTATTTACAAAAAAGAGAAATTGACTCACAGAAAAAGTTTTCCAAGCTTGAGGAACTCATACAATACCGCCTGTCTTTTGCTCAGGAGCGACTATTATTTATTGAACGTTTACAGCCTGAAACCTGTGCATATCACATTCCATATTTAGTGCAATTGAACCAAGATGCCCGATTAGATATTCTACAAAGTGCTTTTACACATTTGGCAATACGCCATCCCGTGCTCAATTCAGTCTATATTGAGTCTGATAACCGGAATATCAGCCAGATATTATCTGACCCTGTTAAAATTTCGACAAACCAATTAAGCACAGAAGAAAAGTTACTACCGGCGGTAAAAGATGAGATAGTGCGTCCCTTCGATCTGTCGCAAGATCCACCAATGCGCCTGAAATATTATGAGGTCAATAAAAAGCTGTATTTGCTAATTATGTGGCATCATATTGCGTTTGATGGCTGGTCAATGGATATTTTCTTACGGGAATTATCTAGCATCTACCAGTCTCTACTTAACAGTCAGGAAGTACGCTTACCAGACCTATCTATCCAATATAGCGATTATGCCCAATGGCAGAGGGATTACCTAAATGGAGAGAATCTCTCCAAGCTAAAGTCTTTCTGGTATAATACCTTATGCGGTTATGAACTTTTAGTTTTACCAACAGATCGCCCTCGCCCCAAAAAAATGGATTACCGAGGAAAAGTTACCTACTTTACGTTAGAGACTGGACTATCCTTGAAATTGCGGCACTATGCCCAAACAAGGGAAACTACTCTATATACCGTCCTCCTCAGTGCTTTTTTTGCAACACTGTCTAGCCTATCAGGGCAAGAAGATATCCTGATAGGTACTCCGTCAGATAATCGTCATCATGCCCAGACCCAAGACGTAATTGGCTTTTTTGTCAACTCACTGGCGCTACGAGTAAAGTTAAATGCAGATATAACAGCTGATGAATTAATCAGGCAAGTACATCAGGTAGTCTCTGCGGCTAAAACTCACCAAGATCTGCCATTTGAGTCTCTCATTGATACACTGGAAGTAGAAAGGGATTTGTCCCGCCATCCATTGTTTCAGGTAATGTTTACGGTACAAAGTTTTGGTTTGACAAACCTATATGAATTGCCGTTTACCCCGGTAGAAACAGATCCTCAAAACCCATTATATTCGCCTGCAAAAGCGGATTTACGTCTAACTCTCGATGACAGTGGGAACCAGATAAAAGGTATATTTAGTTATGCCGTAAGTCTATTTGATGAAGACAGTATTATTCGTATCAGTAGAGTCTATCAAAAAATTTTGGTACAGATGCTGGAGCAGCCCTCACGATCTATCAATACTTTTGATAGTTTGTCAGATAGGGATCGCCAAAAAGTTTTAATTGATTGGAATCAGACAAGCTCACCTGGTGGTAATGAGCTAAGTTTATCACATCTATTTGAAACTCAAGCCCGAATAAATCATGATTCAATCGCGGTTAGTTTTGAAAAACAACAATTAACTTACCAAGAGTTAAATGAAAAAGCTAATCGGTTAGCAAGAGCAATACAGCATAACTATCAAAATAAACACGGAGATACGATAAGACCTGATACTATCGTTGCCCTATATTTTGAGCAAAGCCTGGAAATGGTAATAGGGATATTAGCTGTGCTAAAAGCCGGCGCAGCTTACCTGCCCCTTGCCTGTGATGCACCTCAAAAACGTCTGAAATTTCAATTAGAAGACAGTAAATCTGCTCTGGTATTAAGTCAAAGTTTCAAGCTAGATAAACTCTGCTCTTTACTCGAGGAAATCCCTACCCCACCTTTATTTCTTGCAGTAGATAACCAAGTAGAAACTGCGCCGTATTCTATCGAAAACCTAAGTCATGGTCCGCAAGGAAACAACCTGGCGTATCTAATCTATACCTCAGGCACAAGCGGTACTCCTAAAGGAGTAATGGTAGAGCATAAATCCGTTGTTAATCTAATTAAAGCACAAAGCGAAGCATTTAATTTTGACAATCAAGAACGTGTACTTTGGCTGTTGTCTTATGTTTTTGACGCTTCAGTTGAGCCCTTTTATTTGGCTCTGTTGAATGGTGGGAAGTTGATATTACCCGAAAGAGGAATATTAAAACAACCGGAAAAAATCATCGGCTTATTAGCCAAACATCAGGTTACACACTTGGTAGCATCTCCTGCTCATTTGTTGACTTTAGGTGATATCAAAAACAAACAGCAAATAAAAAGAGTGGTATTTGGCGGTGAATCTTGTTCACCGGAGTTGGTAAATATTTGGAAAGACAAGCTTATTAATGAATACGGACCAACTGAAGCTACGGTAACAGCCATTCAAAGCCTGAACTTTTATCAGCAAAATAATAATCGATGTATAGGGCGCCCTATCAATAATGTTAAGGCTTACGTACTTAATAAAAAAGGTTATCCGGTACCCATCGGGGCTCCAGGGGAATTATATATCGGTGGAGCAGGAGTCGCCCGAGGCTATATAAACCAGGAAGCACTGACAGCACAGAGTTTTATCGATAACCCTTTTGCCAATAATGAAGATAAAAGCAGGGGGTATGATCGCCTATATAAAACCGGCGATTTGGTGCGCTGGTTACCCAGCGGAAACTTGGAATATCTGGAACGCATAGGACAGCAGGTTAAAATTCGGGGTTACCGAATTGAGTTAGGAGAAATCGAAACTGCGCTCACCAACATAGAAGCGGTAAAGCAGGCACTGGTGACAACTTATCATCATCAGGGTAGTACCTTACTGATAGCCTATATAGTACCTCTTCTAGCACAAGATATTTCATCAGAAGCCTTGCGGGAGACATTGGCTCTTAGCTTACCTGAGTATATGTTACCGGAGAGCTATGCTTACTTGGATCAGATCCCGCTAACCATCAACGGTAAGGTAGACTATCGTGCTTTACCCACCCCAGAACTAATTTCTAAGGATAACTACCTTGCACCCCGAACCGAACTAGAAAGTCAGATGTGTCAGATCTGGCAACGTGTACTGGGGCTGAAACAAGTAGGCGTTAAGGATGATTTTTTCCGTATAGGTGGCCATTCAATCAATGCAGTGAAACTAATTGCTACTATTCGCCAAGAACTGGCTATAGAAGTTTCACTGGAAGATTTGTTCGAACAAAAAAATATAGCCACTCTGATTTCAGGATTAAAAAGACAGGAACTCTTGACAATCCCACGCTCAAATGCAACCGCATTTCCACTGTCTTTCGCTCAGGAGAGACTGCTATTTATTGAACAATTTGAATCCGGAAGCAGTGCTTACCATATACCTTATTTTACCCGGCTAAAGCCCAAGACATCGCTGGACAAGCTTGAACAAGCACTAAACGCTGTGATTCGTAGGCATACTGTGCTTAACAGTATCTATTATACCGATAACACGGGGATTAGTCGGCAAGAAGTGCTCTCTACTCCTGTCACTTTACAAATGCACAAAGCTGCGGATAAAAAACAATTAACGCTATTAATTAGAAAAGAGTGTATGCGTTCTTTTGACCTTGAAAAGGAAGGGGCAATTCGACTTCATATATATAAATTAGGGGAAGTGGATTATCTACTGATACTCTGGCACCACATCGCCTTTGATGGCTGGTCTAGCGGGATTTTCATTAAAGAGCTTTCAGAAATTTACCAAGCCATATGTCAAAAGCGAGAAGCTCACCTACCCGAACTGGATATTCAATATCGTGATTATGCTGCCTGGCAACACGACTATCTGCAAGGAGAGCAGCAAAAGAAGCAGCTACAGTATTGGCAACAACGTTTGTCCGGATATGAACCTTTGGCTTTACCACTTGATTACCCCAGACCCACAGTGGCTGATCACCGAGGTAAATACTATCGGTTCACTCTAGGTAGTCAAATCTCAGCACAGTTACGAACATTAGCAAGAGATCAAGGAACCTCCCTATACACGGTACTTCTTAGTGGATTCTACCTATGCCTGACAACCCTGTCTGGGCAAGAAGATATTTTAGTGGGCACACCGTCGGATAATCGTCATCATGCCCAGACTCAAAATTTGATCGGTTTTTTTGTTAACCCCCTGGCTCTGCGTGTTGTAATCAAGCCCGAAATGTCGGTAAAAGAACTACTCGCTACAGTGCACCAGATCGTAACTTCGGCCAAAGTACACCAGGAGTTCCCATTCGAGCGTCTAGTGGAAGAGCTGAAGATAGAGCGAGATAGTTCTCGCCACCCTTTATTCCAGGTAATGTTTGGTCTACAGAATAATGGGCAGGAAATCAGTGATTCCGAGAAATTACCTTTCATTCCTGAAAAATTAGTTGATGAAAGCAACTTATATGTACCGGCAAAATTTGATCTAAGTTTATCCCTAAATGATTGTGGCGATGAAATTACAGCGGGGTTTAACTATGCGGTAAGTCTTTTTGATAAAGAATCCATAGTGCGTATATCCAGCCTTTACCAAAGAATGCTTTCCGGTCTCCTTTCTCGGCCAGACCTTCCGATAGCACAAATAGAAAAGCTAAGTGCAGCTGATCGGCAGAAAACGTTGTACCAGTGGAATGATACCCAGGTTAATTATCCCGACAGAGACACTATACATGGATTATTTGAACAACAGGTCAGGCAGACACCTGATCGTATTGCCCTGGTGTTTGAGCAATACAGATTTAGCTATCGGGAGCTTAATCAAAAGTCCAACCGTCTTGCACGTGCGCTTTTAGATAAATATAGGGCCAGCGCCGCAGGGACAATACAACCCAACACTCTAGTAGGATTATGTTTTCAACGTAGTGCAGATATGGTGGTTGCCATTTTGGCTGTGCTGAAAGCTGGAGCTGCCTATGTGCCAATTGCTCCAGACCTCCCTCAAGCACGTATCAAATTTATGCTGGAGGATGCCCAAGTCTCGTTAGTAATGAGTGATAAGCAGAGCTTATCGGCACTACCCGCATCTGACGCTGGCGAGTACCAGGCCCCATCAACTCTGGTAGTTGATGATGATAAGGGAATCGCCGAATATCATTACGATAATTTACCAGAAACATCAGGTAGCAATCATCTTGCCTATGTGATTTATACCTCAGGGACAACAGGTAAGCCTAAAGGCGTTTTAGTGCCACATAATGCAGTAGCAGCCTTTGCTTGTAATAATCGTTATTTGGAAGCCTCCAGGGTGACCAATATAGCCAGTTTGTCCTCCTATGCTTTTGATGGTTTTATATTTGACTTATTTTACAGTTTTCTTAATGGCTGTAGTATGCATCTCGCTACGCAGGACGTAATCCAATCTCCTATACACTTAATAAATTATCTAAATAGCCATCATATTGATTCATTTTTTATCACAACAGCATTACTGAATGTCTTGGCCAAAGAGAATCTGTTAAACGGGTTGAAGGTAAAAAATATTTTGTTTGGTGGAGAAAAGGCCAATGCAGGAACTTTTCACCAGCTAGTTAACGACCACCCTGAAATTTCGTTCACACATGTTTATGGCCCTACTGAAACGGTTGTTTTTGCTACTGCTTGTCACTTGAATACCAAGATGAGAAAACTGCCTATTGGCAGTCCACTGTATAATAAGAAATTGTATGTTTTAGATAAAAGTGGCCAGCTGTCGCCTGTCGGGGCTTCCGGGGAACTATATATTGGCGGTGCAGGTATTGCTCACGGCTACCTTAATCAGAAAGAGCTGACAGCTAAGAGCTTTATTAATAATCCTTATGCCAGTGATGAAGATAGAGAAAGGGGATATGACCGGCTATATAAAACCGGGGATTTGGTTCGCTGGTTACCAGACGGAAATTTAGAGTACCTTGGGCGCATTGGTAAGCAGGTTAAGATACGGGGCTACCGGATCGAATTAGGAGAAATCGAGTCAGCCCTACATGAAATTGACGTAGTAAAACAGGCACTAGTGACTACTTTTCACCATGAAGAAAATACAATATTAGTTGCTTATATAGTACTTAAGTCAAGAGAGAAAACTTCACCGGAAACCATAAAGCAAACTCTATCCACTAATTTACCGGGATACATGGTCCCTGAAAGCTATATTTTTCTAGAAAAGTTGCCATTAACCCCTAATGGAAAACTGGATTATCGTGCGTTACCAAATCCACAATTGATTATAAATGATAACTATCTCCCTCCCCGCACCAATCTTGAACAAAATCTCTGCCTGATCTGGCAGCAGATATTGGGACTTGATCGTGTAGGTATTGCGGATGACTTTTTTCGAATCGGTGGACATTCGATCAATGCGGTACAACTCATAGCTACCATTCGCAGGGAATTAGGTATTGAACTTCCCCTAGCAACTCTGTTTGAGAAAAAAAATATTGCTGCCCTCTCCAAAGGGCTTGAGGAGAAGCCTCTACTAAGAATTCCTTCGGTAAAAGTCGGCCCTTATCCCCTGTCTTTTTCACAGGAACGTTTATTCTTTATCGAGAAATTCGACTCCGGGGCAAGTACATATCATATTCCCTACTTAGTCAGGCTCAAGCCGCAGGCATCGCTGAATAATATTGAACGGGCAATATGTGAGGTAGTACGACGTCATACTGTACTCAACAGTATCTATTACACTGACAAACATGGTGTCAGCCTACAAGAAGTTCAGCCCAGGGAGATAAAAATAAACAAGCACCAGCTTAATGATGAAGCTCAATTGAAGACTGCCCTGCTAAGGGAAAATAATCACCCTTTTGATCTAAACCATGAGGGTGCCGTCCGCTTACATATGTACCAGTTAGGAAAACAACGATACTTGTTGATTCTTTGGCATCATATTGCTTTTGATGGCTGGTCTACTGGCATTTTCATTAAAGAATTTTCACAAATCTATCATGCTATTTGTGAGGGGCAGCAAGCATCATTACCGTCGCTGGAAATTCAATATCATGATTATGCTGTTTGGCAACGAGCCCATCTCAAAGGTGAGACACTGGAAAATCTGCTGAATTACTGGCAAAAAACGTTGTCCGGTTATGAACCCTTGGCACTGCCACTAGATCATCCACGGCCGCCAAAGGCTGATCAAAGAGGTAAGCACTATCACTTTATCCTAGACAGAAATATGTCAGCGCAGTTACGCGCTTTTGCAAGAGCTGAAGGTACTACCTTATATACTCTATTACTAACTGGGTTTTATCTTTGCCTCGCAACCTTATCCGGGCAGGAAGATATTCTTGTAGGCACACCCTCAGATAATCGTCACCATGCCCAAACTCAAGACTTGATTGGATTTTTCGTGAACACTCTAGTATTGAGAGCTATTCTTGATACTAAAATGACTGTAAAGGATTTGATAGCCCAGGTGCATCAGACCGTTACTCAGGCTAAAGTGCATCAGGAACTGCCTTTTGAACGCCTGCTCGAGGCACTTGATGTTGAACGTGATACCTCGCGCCACCCACTTTTCCAAGTCATGTTCGGCGTACAGAGCTTTGTTCAGAAAGAAAATGTTAATGAAAATTTTCCTTTTTTACCCTCTGAACTTGATGGAGAAACTTCTCTTTATTCACCGGCAATTTTCGATTTAAGTCTATTTTTAAATGATGGTAGTGAGGAAATTACTGCAACTTTTAATTATGCAATCAGCCTTTTTGATGAAAATACCATCATTCGCATTGCCAACCTGTATCAACACCTACTCACAAGCTTGTTGGCAACACCGAAGTTATGTATAGATCAGATTGACCGAGTTAGTGAAACTGAACGTCAACTAATCCTGGGTCAGTGGAATAATACTAGAATTGACTTCCCTGAGGGACAAACCTTACATGGTTTATTTGAACAGCAAGCCCTGCAAACGCCAAATAACATTTCACTGATCTTTGAACAGCAGCGGATTACTTATCGTCAACTTAATGAAAGGGCCAACCGCCTGGCCCGCATCCTATCAAAACAATATCAATCAGCCTACGGGCAATCGATAATTCCAGATACCCTTATTTCACTATATTTCGAACGCGGTATCGATATGGTCATTGCTATTTTAGCAGTACTAAAAGCCGGTGGAGCTTATTTGCCGCTTTCTCCAGATTACCCCGAGCAGCGCCTGCGTTATATCATATCTGACAGTCAATGCCCGATGATCCTGACAGGAGAGAGTATTGAGGATAAACTCCGAAAAATCATCGGTCTTGAACGTCAAGAATTCATATTCTGTGTAACTCAAGAGTTACTTCTGAATGAAGCAATAAGTGGAGAAAATTTACCTGCGCTGACATCACCATCCGACCTGGCTTATGTGATTTATACATCCGGTACCACTGGCATGCCTAAAGGTGTGATGATTGAGCATCGTAGTTGCGTAAATTTGATGCAGCATAATATACAAGCGTATGAGATTTCTTCTGATGAGTCTCTGTTATTACTGGCTAACTACACTTTTGATGCCTCAATAGAGCAAATATTTATCGCATTGCTTAGTAGTTCGCGGCTAGTAATTATCAGTCAAGCCGATATCCAGTCTTTTAGTCATCTTGAGCAGTTGATTGAGCAAGAGTCCATTACTCACCTGGATGCACCATCCAGTCTCCTACTGGCATTGGAGCTTGGGGAAAAGCATGGCTTGAAGCGAGTCATCTCGGGTGGCGAAGTGACCTCAACCAAGCTGGCCAGTGATTTGGGGGATAAACTCATTAATGTCTACGGACCTACAGAAGCGACTATCAGCAGCCATCAATATCATTGTCCACCTCAATCAGAAGACAACCAGATCCCCATAGGCAGGGCCATCGCCAATAACAAAAGTTATGTCCTCGATAAATCAGGTCAGTTATTAGGAATAGGGGCCGTTGGTGAGTTGCACATAGGCGGAGCCGGCCTTGCCCGGGGCTATTTGAACCAACCTCAACTGACAGCAGAGCGTTTTATAAAAAACCCCTTTGCCAACGAGGAAGATAAAGCCAGAGGTTATACCAGACTTTACAAAACTGGCGATCTGGTCAGATGGTTACCCAGCGGTGAGCTGGATTATATCGGTCGCAATGACTTACAAGTCAAAATTAGAGGTTTCCGTATTGAGTTAGGTGAAGTCGAAGCGGCTTTAAATGACCTGGAAGGAGTTAAGCAAGCGGTAGTAACGGATCATGAATATCAAAATCAAAAATACTTGGCAGCCTATTTAGTACCAGATTCCGGGGAATCCAAAGATCTTGATCTATTAAAAGCTACATTAACATCGGTATTGCCCGACTATATGATTCCGACAAGCTTTAACTGGATTGATAAAGTACCTGTCAATTTAAGCGGTAAACTGGATAAAAAATCCTTGCCAACTCCCAAACTTGTTTCCCAGACTGATTATCTGGCACCACGTACGCAACTCGAACGCCAGTTATGCGAGGTTTGGCAACAAGTCTTGGGATTGGACCAGGTTGGTATCCGCGATAACTACTTTAGTATCGGAGGAGATTCAATCAAAGCCATCAGTCTTGGGGCCAAAAGTCGCCAGATAATTGGTATAGACATCCCACTAGCAATGTTATTTGCAAATCAAACAATTGAAAAATTAAGTACTTCGTTACAGCAAGACGCAGCATCAAACCAGGACGAAACTCAAGAATTTGAGATGGTCTTATAGGGATAATAAAATGAATCAATTAATCAGCAAAATAAAAACCAATCAAGTCGCAATTTGGCTGGATGGAGAACAACTGCGCCTCAACAGCAAAAAAGATTTATCGAACAGCGATCTATTAGAGTTAATCAAAGAGCAAAAATCGTCATTAACTCGCCTATTGAAATTTAATCATATTTACAGTAAAGGCGACTTTATCAATAGGATAATATTTTCCACACCCGAAGAGAAGTCTGAACTTAGTTTTGCCCAGGAAAGGTTATTATTTATTCATCAGTGGCAGCAAGGAAGTAATGCCTATCATATCCCGCACCTGATTCGACTATCCGATGATATTAACTACCCGGCATTAGTAGACGCCATTCAGTATATGGTTAGGCGCCATCCCATACTCAACACCATTTATCGCCTTCATGAAAATGGTGATGCTTACCAGCAGGTCCTTGATACCCCCTTAACTATTCGCTGTATATCAAAAAAGGACAATGCTGCTCTGTTAAATGGGCTGCAAGAAGCCATAGAGCAGGACTTTGACCTGGCCAAAGGAAGACCGTTTAGGGTTATTCGACTTGATTCTCCCCAAGGAGCTTTTGTACTTTTTGTCTGGCACCATATTGCATTTGACGGCTGGTCAGCACAGATTTTTTTTACCGAATTATCTCATGCCTATTCTTCTTACTGTCTTGGGCAGGAGCCACAGCTCGCACAGATAGACATTCGGTACAGCGATTATGCCGTATGGCAAAGAGCATTTTTACAAGGAGAAGAATTACGAAATCTAGAGAATTATTGGCTTGAGCAACTGAATGGTTACAGCTCACTTCATTTATTCACAGATAGACCACGTCCGCCCCAACTCGATTACCGTGGGCAGATTTTGAAATTTTCTTTGGATACAAAGCTTTCACACCAATTAAGACTGTTAGCCCGAGAACAGAAGACAACACTGTATAGCCTAATGCTTAGCGGTTTTTATCTGTTACTTTCGACTTTAAGCGGCCAGAAAGACTTAGTTATCGGCACACCGTCAGAAAATCGTCACCATGCACAAACTCAGGGCGTGATAGGTTTTTTTGTTAACCTATTAGCGTTAAGGGGAGAAATAGATGAGAGCTTCACAATTGCACAATGGATATATAAAGTTCATCAGCTTGTTCTAGGGGCCAAAGTTCACCAGGAGCTACCTTTTGAACGCTTAGTTAAACTGCTTAATGTGGAACGGGACGCTTCCCGTCATCCTCTGTTTCAGGTCGTATTCAGCCTAGAGAATACCTCGTCGAAGATCCGCGAAGAAGATAAAAACCTTCCATTTACTCAGCAGTCCTTAAGTGAGCTTAACCAAGGACTTTCAGATGACGAATCACAAGAGGGCATGCAGTATAATCAAGAGTATTCCCCTGCTAAATTTGATTTAAGTTTACATATTAATGACGGGCAGGTTGAACTTGACGGTTTTATTAATTTTTCTACTAGTTTATTTGACCTGCAGACAATTACTAGATTCTCCACTTTATATCAAAGGATACTGGCGGAGATAGTTGCTGATGTACAGCAACCTATTGCCGATATGGACTTGATTTGTGAACAGGAGAGGAAAACCTTGTTGGTTGACTGGGTCAAAACCACACCATGCTCCCCACAAAATTTATGTCTTCACCAATTGTTTGAAATCCAGGCTAGGTCATTTGCCGATAAACCCGCGTTAACTTTTAAGCAGCAAACGTTAAGTTATGACCAATTAAATAATAGAGCTAACCAACTCGCTTTAAAGCTCCAGGCTGATTATCAATCAGCATATGGAGAGCACCTTAAATCCGGCACGCTGATCGGTATTTTCCTCGATCATAGCATGGAAATGGTGATTAGTATTATTGCAATTCTTAAAACGGGTTGCGCATACGTACCCATCTCTCCCAATTACCCATCAAGCAGAACCTTGTATATCCTCCAGGATACTGAAGTACCCATAGTCATCACCGACAATAAATACACTGGTACCTTTACGGCACTCTCTGGCGAACTTGAGCTAACACCCGTATTAGTATTTGCAGATGCTTCTGTACCCTTAGCTGATGACGTCAGCCTCATACCTGTCAGCGATATTGAGCCTCAAGATTTGGCTTACGTAATTTATACCTCAGGTACGACAGGCAAACCTAAGGGAGTGCTACAAACTCATGAAAATGTGATGCGGCTGTTAGAAAGCACCCGGGCAGATTTGAGCTTCGATGATAACGATACCTGGGTCTTATATCACTCCTATACCTTTGACTTCAGTGTTTGGGAACTTTGGGGAGCCCTGACCACAGGCGGAAAGCTGGTAGTACCGACAACCGAAATCAAGACGGACCTTCCCGGATTCGTCCGCCTGTGTCAGCAAGAGCAAGTGACGGTGTTAAACCAAACGCCGGCTGCATTTTATGCCCTGGTTGATACATTGAGGTTCACTGGTGAACCTCTTGTATTACTTCGCTTGGTGATTTTGGGTGGGGAGAAATTAAATATTGAACAACTTAAAGAGTGGTGGAATACCAATGGTAGTAAGTCAATTAGGCTGGTAAATATGTATGGCCTCACAGAGACAACCGTGACTGCAACTTACAAAGAGCTGACAGTCGATGAAGATACCAGCCGTTCCAACATTGGGCGGCCCTTAAAACATATGAAGGCATATGTTCTCAATAGTAGATTAAAACCTTTACCTATCGGTGCCCCGGGTGAATTACATATAGGGGGAGCAGGATTGGCCAGGGAGTACCTCAATAGGGCGGAGCTCACAGCTGAAAAATTTATTAAAAATCCATTTATTTCACCAGAGGACGAGGTTAATACTCGACTTTATAAAACTGGTGATTTAGTCCGTTGGTTACCTAATGGCGAGCTGGAGTATTTGGGGCGAAATGATTCTCAAGTGAAGATCCGGGGTTATCGCATTGAATTAGGTGAAATTGAAGCTGTTCTTGCACAACATCCCAGGGTGCAGCAGGTGGCAGTAATAGACAGGTGCCAAGAAGAGAATAAGTACCTTGCTGCTTATGTGGTTCTAAGTGAAAAACAAGAATCAACTATTGATGAGTTAAAAGCTTTTGTTTCGGTTCACTTACCTGCCTATATGATACCAACAACCTTTACTTTGCTTGACGTTTTGCCGTTGACAATTAGCGGAAAACTAAATCGAAACGCACTGCCACTTCCCAATTTTACCACCGTAGCAGAATATGTTGAACCAGAAAATGAATTAGAGCGCGAGTTGTGCTTAATTTGGGAGAAGCTATTAGGTGTAGAGACCATAGGTGTACTTGACAATTTCTTTGATTTAGGCGGAGACTCAATATTGCTACTTAAAGTTTATCATCACTGTAGTCGCAGTAATATCCGGGTTTCGCCTAAATTACTTAATGAACAACCAACCATTAGGGGCTTGGCAGAAAAGATAAAATCACAATCTATACCTAATTTTTCATCCTGCACAGAAAATGAAATTGTTGACTTTTTGAAAGATTATAATGAGTTTAGAAAATTTATGACTTTCAATGGTGATAGTAATAAAACTGGTTTATTTTTGATTCCTGCGGCAGCAGGGCCAGAAACTTTTATCCCACTGGTGGAAAAGCTTGATATCGATCGTCCGGTCCAATTATTGGAAAACATACAGGTGTACAGCGGTCGACAAATTAGATTGAACCATTTGATTGATTACTATTTAGCCGTGATACGTAAAAAGCAGCCGGGTGGACCATATTTTCTAGGGGGCTACTGCGAAGGAGCCATGGTTTCTCTCGGTATTGCTCAAAAGCTGGAAGCTTTAGGGGAGCAAGTTGAAATGTTGTTTTTAATTGATCCTGTAGTAATCACCATAGAACAAACTATGATTGATACTATAAAACAAGATTCCAGATTACTCGAATGTGGCCGTTTTGAAGCGGAAATGGTTGATACATTTCTATTTTATGCCGAATATGTTAAATCACTCCAACCCTATGGCGGACCTGCGATTTTCTTTGAAGGTAGCAGTGTCTCTGATGAAGCAACCCCGACACAAACCCTTGCTTTGATCAATGACTATATTGACATTCAAGGCGTATTTAAAAAGGGCTTCTCAACACCAAAAAATGGGTTCAAAGATCTGTTATTAAATTGCGATTATATTTCTATTAAAGCCAAACACGAGCGGGTCATGATCGAAGATGAGACGCTGAATACTATAGCCATGGCAATTAACCGTAAATTATCTGCTGGACAACAAACGTATCTAGCACCAGAAGCTCAAACTACAGAAATGTAAACCTGATTTTTCCAGGGGGGGATTCGTCTTTTACAGAGTACGAATTCCCCTAAACAGGAAATTATGATTCTGGTAGAGCCTTAAAATTATGTTTAAATTCAGTCAATCTCTAAATTATTTCCAACATCTATCTAATACTTGAATATGTTTCATTAAGTATGATTGCCCTACAACTGATATCCGCCGGGGCTTTCAGGGGTATTACAGAGTTTTTCAGGGGTTCCTTAGGATGGGTTTATGAAGCGAATAGAATTAATCCGTTTATACGGATTTCAAATGGGATGGGGTTTTTTCTCCACCTATTTAATATTGCCTATATTAACGCCTTTGTTTTTAGCTATGGGTATGTCTATGCCGCAGCTGGGGATGATACTGGCAGTCATGGGGTTGTCAGTGATGCTTTTTGAATTACCTACTGGTAGCTTGGCGGATCAGATCGGTCGGAAAAAGGTATACTTAGTCTCTTTGACAATGGCTATGACTTGTTACGTGGTGCTATTGGTTTGGCAAAGTTTCTATGGAGCCTTGGTGGCGATGTTTTTATGGGGAGCTAGCCAGGCATTATTTTCAGGATCTTTAAATGCCTGGTTTGTAGAATGCTTTAACCAAGCTGAAGGTACAATGAGTCTACAGGAGGGTTTTGCGCGTATCGCGACTCGTGCCGGACTCATCGGAGCCCTAGGTGCACTATGCTGCGCCTTGGTCGTAGGAAGTGGGGAATATTTCGGACATCATGATCTGGATCTATATCGGGGACTTATATTTTTGGCGTTGCTAAGTAGTTTACTCTTGTTCGCCTTCACCAAGACAAAGATCAGAGAGAATCGTGTATTTGATCGTTTTCGACTTTCAAATATCAGTCAAATACCCAGCCAGCTCAGTTTAGGTATTAAAGCCTGTTACTCGCCATCACTATGGCGCTTGTTGTTGACTGTTATATTACTGACTCCAATAGCCAGTGCTATCGAAAAATATTGGCCGGTACGCTTAGAGGCCTTATCAGGCGATATGTCCGTGGGCTGGCTGTACGGATTATTAATGGCATTGATCATGCTATTAGGCAGTCTGTCAGCGAGAATTACTACCTGGATGACTCAATTTTTGAACCATCAATTGGGGAAAGTACTTTTGATAGCCAGCCTGATAAAATTATCTTTAGTGATGTTACTGGCGCTGTCTGGAGATTTGTTACTGTTTGTAAGTTTATTCTTATTGTTTAATTTTAGTATCGGTCTGGGGCTTTCTGCCTCTGCCCAGTTACAACATGAAGCAGTGGAGGACGAAGTCAGGTCAACTGTTGATTCCATCTTTTCATTAACAACTCGCTTTGGCGGTGTTATTGGTTCACTGGTTTGTGGTTTTGGCGCAGCCGTAATGGGATTGAACAATACCTGGTTATTGCTAGCAGCCATGGGGCTGTGTGGCAGTTGTATATTTTTGAGCCCGGAATTTAACCCCAAAGTAATAGCCAAAGACAGGCGAATGATAGAGCAAGGTTAGCGTCCAGTCTCATCCCCCTTCGGGGGGATTACCTACTTGCAGGAAAGCGATTGAATTCCTTAGGATGGTTATATCGTCAAAACTTCTTTCTATTTTGAACATTCCTCTATCTCACCCCAGATAACCGGTCATTCGTGGATTTAAAGATTCAGCACCCGGGCTAAACGACATCTAATATAAGCCTCATTCCATAAGCGGCATCCATGGTCGCTTTGACTACACCCATATCGCAATTCTTGGTGGCTGATACGTCGCTCTCAATAAGGTGTTGGCTAATCTGTAGAAGGAGCTGAGATGGTGTGCTTATTGAGAAAAAAAGAAAAAACGTAGGGAAGAAGCACGGCATTCAGCATTCCATTAGCAGTGAGCGGCCTAATAGTGAAATAGGCAGACTTCAAATCTGCTCAGCCATATGTAGAACAAAATCTCCCCAGCCCCCATTTCACAGGATTTAACCCACTTTTTGCGCCAAAATTTAGCAGTTTCCCCGCCCAAAACCCGCAGATTGCCCCTACTCGCGCCGATTGCTAAGATGCGCGCCTGCCGCTATGGCCCGGCTTCCCCTCTGGTTCCGTATTGCAACACTGGGGCTGCCAGCAAACCGATTCTCCCAAGCGTTACCCTCGCCTATCCGCAATGCGGAGGCCCGAGGCTTTCCACAGGAAAAGCGGTACCGAGGCCAGGTGCTATTTTTAACCGCGAGCGCACCGCGACGACTCCCTGCGACTACAGGAACGAAGTTTATGACCCAACCATCGCTGCAGCAGTTGGAACAACACGACGCCTTTATCCATCGCCATATTGGCCCCGATGCCAAACAGGTAGAGGCCATGCTGGAAACCCTCGGAGTTGCCAGCCTCGAAGAGCTGATCGAAAAAACCGTGCCCGAAGCCATTCGCAAGACCGATGAGCTGGATCTGGCCGATGCGATCAATGAAGTGGAGGCCCTCGCAGAGCTGAAAGATATCGCGGCGCGCAACAAGATCTACCGCACCTTTATTGGTATGGGTTACCACGACACCATTACCCCCAATGTGATCCTGCGCAACGTGCTGGAGAATCCGGGTTGGTACACCGCCTATACCCCTTACCAGCCGGAAATTGCCCAGGGCCGCCTGGAAGGCCTGCTGAACTTCCAGCAGATGATTATGGACCTCACCGGTATGGAACTGGCCAACGCCTCCATGCTGGATGAAGGTACCGCAGCAGCTGAAGCCATGGCCATGTGTAAGCGCCAGGTCAAACGCAACAAATCCAACGTCTACTTTGTGGACCGGGACTGCCACCCGCAGACCATCGCCGTAGTTAAAACCCGCGCCGAGCACTTCGGCTTCGAGGTCGTTGTCGGCGATGTGGAGAAAGATATCCCCGCCGAGCTGTTCGGCGCCCTGCTGCAATACCCCGGCAGCACCGGTCGCGTACGCGACCTGACCGATATCATCACCAAGGTGCACGAAGCCAACGCCCTGGTAACCGTGGCCGCAGATCTGATGAGCCTGGTAGCCCTGAGAGCACCGGGTGATATGGGTGCAGACGTAGTTGTTGGCTGTAACCAACGCTTCGGCATCCCCATGGGCTACGGTGGTCCCCACGCTGGTTTCTTCGCCTTCCGCGAAGCTTACAAGCGCTCCGCACCGGGTCGTATTATCGGCGTTTCCGTCGACAGCAAAGGCAAGCGTGCCCTGCGCATGGCTATGCAGACCCGCGAACAGCATATTCGCCGCGAGAAGGCCAACTCCAATATCTGTACTTCCCAGGTATTGTTGGCGGTAATGAGCGCTTTCTATGCGATTTACCACGGCCCCGAAGGCCTGAAAACCATCGCTGCCCGCATCCAGCGCCTGGCAGATATTCTCGCTTCCGCCCTGCAGCAGGAAGGCTTCAATCTGGCCCACGACAGCTGGTTCGATACCCTGAATGTCACCGTTGGCGCCAAGCAGGAAGAGATTTACCAGCGCGCCCTGGCCGCTGAGATCAACCTGCGTAAAATTGGTGAAGACGCCCTGGGTGTGAGTCTGAGTGAGACCGCCACCCTGCAGGATGTGTCCGACCTGATCAATGCCTTTATCGGCACCGAACACAGCATCGATCTGCATACTCTGGACAGCGAAATTGCCAGCAAGGGCTCCCTGGGTGTACCCGCCGCCCTGGTGCGCGATTCTGAATTCCTGACCCACCCGGTGTTCAACACCTACCACTCCGAGACCGAGATGCTGCGCTACCTCAAGTCTCTGGAAGCCAAGGATATCGCCCTGAATCACTCCATGATTCCCCTGGGCTCCTGCACCATGAAATTGAATGCCACAGCCGAGATGATCCCGGTCACCTGGCCAGAGTTCGGCAAGCTGCACCCCTTCGCACCCGTAGATCAAGCGGAAGGCTACGCGGAAATGTTCCGCCAGCTCCAGCAGATGCTGTCCGCCTGTACCGGTTACGATGCCGTTAGCCTGCAACCCAATGCCGGCTCCCAGGGCGAATACGCTGGCCTGGTTGCTATCAAGAAGTACTTCGAAGCGAAGGGCGAAACCCAGCGCGATATCTGCCTGATTCCCGCCTCTGCCCACGGCACAAACCCAGCATCCGCCATGATGGTGAGTATGAAAGTGGTTGTGGTTGCCTGTGATGATAAAGGCAATGTGGATATCGAAGACCTGAAAGCCAAAATCGAAGAGCACGGCGACCGCGTTGCCGCACTGATGGTCACCTACCCATCCACCCACGGGGTATTTGAGGAAGGTATCCGCGAAGTTTGCGACCTGGTACACCAGGCTGGCGGCCAGGTTTATATTGATGGCGCCAACATGAACGCCCTGATCGGCGTCGCCGCGCCGGGCCAGTTCGGTGGTGACGTATCCCACCTGAACCTGCACAAAACTTTCTGTATCCCTCACGGTGGTGGCGGCCCCGGCATGGGCCCGATCGCTGTTGGCGAACACCTGAAGCCCTACCTGGCGGCCCACCCGGTGACTGAAGTACCGGAAACCAACCTGGATAACGGCACCATCTCCGCCGCTCCCTGGGGCTCCGCCAGTATCCTGCCAATCAGCTGGATGTATATCCGCATGATGGGTAAGCAGGGCATGAAGCAGGCTACTGAGATGGCAATCCTGAACGCCAACTACGTAGCCAAGAAGCTGGGTGAGCACTACTCCCTGCTCTACACCGGCACCAATGGCTTTGTTGCCCACGAATGCCTAGTTGACCTGCGCCCGCTCAAGGAAGCTAGCGGTATCACTGAAGAGGATATCGCCAAGCGCCTGATGGACTTTGGCTTCCACTCCCCTACCATGTCCTTCCCGGTAGCCGGCACCCTGATGATCGAACCTACCGAGAGTGAATCCAAGGGTGAGCTGGATCGCTTTATCGAAGCGATGGCAACAATTCGCCAGGAAGTGGAAGATGTAACCAGCGGTAAATACACCCCAGAGGACAATCCGCTGCACAATGCCCCTCATACCCTTGAGGACGTGATGAGCGAAGAGTGGGCCCACAGCTATTCCCGTGATATCGCTGCGCGCCCGGCAGCGTGGCTAAAAGAACACAAGGTGTGGCCGGCTGCCAACCGTATCGACAACGTATACGGCGACCGCAACCTGATCTGCTCCTGCCCTCCGATCGAGAGCTACGCCGAGTAAAATCCAACACTCTCACAGGTGGATTTAAAAGCGGGCTATATGCCCGCTTTTCTATATCATTAAGCACAATCAAAAATTACTAATCTATAAAGCTACACGAAAAGGAGTTGAAGTGAAGAAAACTGTGATCGGTCTATCCTTCCTGGCTATATCAAGTCCATCATTAGCAAGCGTAGCTATGCCCAGCTACCAGATTCCAGAAACTGTTGGTGTTCTACCCGATGGGAGGCTGGAAATTAATTTTCCACAAGCTTTTAATTCCGCATGTACAGATGGAAGTGGCAAACGTATTTATATTGAAGTAGGGAACTCCCAAGGCGTAACTCACGAGTCCATTAAACAAATTCAAAGTGTAGTTCTAGCTGCTCATGCTGCTCGAATACCAATTAAGTTTTGGTATGATCGGCCAAACAATGGGGCCATCTGTGAGGGAGGCAAGGTAGTAATGGCTTCGTAAAGTTGTTTCTAAGTACTGAGTAGGGGAAGCACTGCTGTTACCAACGTAAAAAGATATCAGGCTACCCCCGCTTGACTCAAAGAAATGACAATTGACCCAACATAGTAATTTTAGAATAAATACCAGAGTCAATAATTGAGTACACCTTTTTCACTCCCTTGAACTACTTTTCAATCTCCATTTTTTTAAGACCTACCCCGCTTCATCGACTAATGCCAATTCCCACGGGGCTCTCAGCCAGGGTTTATATAATCACTTAAGGCAATTAGGGATCTCTGAAGTACCTGGCCATACTGTAGAAAGATAGCTGCTAGAATCTTTAGTCACATTAAAAATCATAGTGCCGCCACCAAGATTATTATTCTCATTACACGATGCTAAAGCGCTCGCTGCAGAAGCAGTATTCAACACAGTAGAAGCGCCAACACCCAACTTGGATCTATCGACCCCCAAATTTAAGTAATTCTGAATTCGTGAAGTACAGCTTGAGCCCAACCAATAGCTCATCTCCCAACCATAAGTTAATTGGTCGCCCAGTTTCTTCCCATTCCATTCAGCCTGAAAAGCATCGGTATCACTCCAAAGTGCTTTAGAAATAATTTTGTTAGGCATCTTCTCTCGTAATGCACTAGTCACTTTTACCAAGGAGTCAGAATAGGTTTGGCTGCACTGCGAGTACTCATCATCAATATCAATACCATCCAACCCATATTGATCCACGGCATCTTTGAGCTGCTGCGCGAAGTCATCAGCGGACTGCTCATCGGCAAAACAGGACCAACCTGCATTTTGGTGATTTCCGAGAACGCTGAGTACCACCTTCGTACCCTTGTTTTGTAAATCTTGTACTGTACTCAAATTGTTATTGAGCAGGTCTGACACTTGATTATTGAAATGCAAAACAGCTTTCTGGCCATCGTAATTAATATTTGCCGCGAAGATAACAGCTATATCGAACAACTGACTACCATCGCTCTCTGTAAAGCAGCCCGCATTGCCCAGGTTATTACTGTTAACCTCTATGTAGGCAACTTTCGGAGCAGATCCACTTTCCTGAGGAGTATCAGATTTACACAGTGTTGAGCCCAGCTCACGTATTTCATTCTTGCGTGAACCACACCCATATCCACTGCCATCCATGGAGGCATTATCGGCAAGGTTTGCAATTTCCCAGTCCCCCAGAACCGAACACAGCTCATCTTTATAAATTTGTGCCTCAAGATAGGTAACCGGGTCTGCATCGGATGAACAACTGCTTCCACTCACAACATGTGGTGCTGAAGGTTCAGACTTACATAATGTCTTCGCTATTTGGCGACTGTCATTACCCGTCAATTGGCAATTGGCCCCCAGATGTTCGATTGAAGCCCCACCTGATAGGCCGACTAAATCACCACTATTGAGAAGACCACAAAATTCATCAGGATAATTAAGCGCTTCAGAATAGCTTACTGTTGTAGCGTCCGAGGGACAGACATCCGAATTGACCACTTCAATATCTGCGTATGCACCAGCCTGAAATAGGAAGGTGGCGCAAACAGCTTGCATTGCTCTACGTGTTGGTTGCTTCATATCTTTTCTCATTTTTTATTATGTAGTTCTGTAAATTTTATAGCCTAACATCTCAAGTTAAAAAAATGGTGTAGAGCGTATGCTCTACACCCAATACTACGATCAACGAGGTGTTAGAATTTATAGTTTGCACCAATATATAATCGGCGACCAGAGTAATTATAATAAGTCATCCTGTTTTCCTGTTTCCAGAACCCCTCTGTCTTTTCCTCTGTTAAATTAATAATAGATGCCGTGAAATTGAGGTTTTCATTAAAGGTATAGCTGGCATTAAGATCAAGTTGCCCATAGGCTTTGTCGTACAAATTATATCCCTGATGAAGCCCTCCAGCCCGGTCATCCTTCCAATTGTAAGATGCTCGTACACTATACAAATCGTTTTCATAGTAACCGGAAAGGTTGTATTGATGCTTTGCCGTTCCAGGAATTTCTGCTTCAGTTTCTACACCATTAACAAATACTCCCGAAGTACTAGTGTCAGTGTAGGTATAATTAGCCATTACACCAAAACCACTTTCAAACGCATGTTGTGCAAATAGTTCAACACCTCTAGAAGTTGCCTCAGCACCTCCTGTTTTTGTAGTCATATCGACTTCAATGGGACCATTACAGCAACTGTGCTCACGCAATACGACTTCAGTTGTAGTTATAGGAAGATTGCTAATATCCTTACTAAATAATGTTGCTCCAAGTGCGGAACCATCAAGGTAATACCATTCAATTCCCAGGTCGAATTGATTGGAAAGCATCGCCTCTAGTCCAGTATTTGCGGAAGTACCGGTCCCACGTCCGGTCCAAGAATCCGGTGAATTTATATTTACAGGAGGGCCATATGACTCAGCCTGCCCCAAGTCAGCATAACTGACTCGAGACATAGTTTTTGCTGCAGCAAATCGTAATACCAGCTCATCAGTTAGATCCCAGGCAATATTTAAACTTGGCAGGAAGTTTTCACTATCAGCACTTCTATTATTTGCACTGGTAATATCTGTCTCTTGACCAATAATGTCATCGTATGTCGAGGTAGTTAGGTCTGTATTAACATAGCGGACACCAAGGTTACCCCGGAAAGCCTCCCACTCAAAGTCCGCCTGGGCATAAAGAGAAAATATTTTTTCCTCGATGGTATAGGTACCGGATAACACAGGAACTACAGTCCGGGTGAAATTATCACTCACGTAGGCTTTAAGCGCATCTATATCAAAAGGTAGATAGTTAATAGCCCCGGTATCGCCTGCGCTATTATCGATTACGTCGCTACCAAGTAAGATCGAAGTATCTGGATGAAAATCCGGGTTGTGGAACCATTCTGTACCCGACAACCACCCACGATAACCACCGTTATCCGAGATACCGTCATCCCACAAGAAAGTATCTCTTAGGGACTTTGCTTCATGATCCCGATATTTAGTACCGACATAGACTTTGTTGACTATTCCCCAATTAGTGTCAAACCCCAGGTCAAGCTGATAATAATCTTCTCTGTCCCGATTTTGGGTAGCGTCAGAACTAAACCAATCATAGTATGGATAGGCCTCTTGATCCGAGGTGAGATCTGTAGAGATTTCGTAGCTAGGTTCCCCATCGGCAATAGACCACAGCCAACTATTTACGGAACCATAACGTGCATCCATATTTGCCATGATTCTTTCGGAGACACCACCTTTTGCAGAGCTTCGTCCAATATTTACTGCTGCTGTGTAAGAGTCACCTTCATAAAGAATTTCGAGGTCGAAGGTATGAGATTCTGATTCACCGTAGCTATCCTGCCCGGTCAATTGCGGAGACATTAAACCTCGCTCTACCTCGACACCACCATTGACATCAGCATCTCCCCAGTTATTCGCATTTAGCAGGCCGTTATCACCGTTGCCATAGGTAACTACGGTGTCCCCTTCGAGCTCAACGCCAAAGTAGGGGTTATGGTTATCATTCCATTCAGCTAAGGTGAGGTTCTGACTACGGGTATCGTATCCCAACTGGGAACCGAAATAGTTCAGAGAAAATTCCAAGCGCTCAGTTGGCCGCCATTGAGTGGTAATTTGATAACCATCCCTGGCCCTATCCTGCTCATGATTACCAATACCCATAGCCCTGGGCGCCCAAACATTGTTGTAAACTTCGCCAGTTTCCTGGTCAACAATTGCCGGGCGTTCGGCACCTTCAACCGTGTCTGAGTGGAATCGCCAATGGCTCGCGTAGTTTTCAATAGAGGTTACAGTTCTGTCCTGTTTGGTATAGCCAGCCAGAATACCGAAGGTTTCACTCTCATTTTTCCAGGAGTAAAAAGCACTATACTGCGGCTCCCACTGCTCATTGGTATCTGAATAAGTGGTTTCAGTCGTAATAACGCCCTCTCCAGACTCCATTTCCAGAGGTTTACGGCTGTGCAGAATAACTGTTCCACCAATTCCCCCTTCATCAATTCTAGCTTCTGGGCTTTTATAGACTTCTACCTTGCTGATCATGTTGGAAGGCAACAAAGTGTAATTAAAGCTACGAGATGGTGCTCCTCCATCGGAGGTTGCAATGTAATTTCCATTTAACTGGGTCAAGGTCCACTCAGCACTGGTGCCACGAATACTAACCCTACTACCCTCACCACCACTGCGGGTAATTGTTATTCCCGGTACACGTTGAAGTGAATCTGCAACATTTTTGTCCGGAAACTTGCCTACATCTTCTGCGGTTATCGCATCCACAATGGCATTGGAATCTCGTTTGATCTCCAAGTTTCTGGTGTTACTTTCAAGGATGCCAATTACCTCGATGTGCTCTATCGGCTTATCCTCACCGGAGGATTCTTCTGCATTAGCCATGTTACTAATGATTAGAACAATAGCGGAGGCTATAGTCTTGCGCTTAAGCCCCTTACTCCGAATTTTAACCTTGTTTAGACTATTCTTATTGATTGATTTCATAGCGTCCCAACTTTCTATTCTTTTTATCCGAGATTCAAAAAGTGCCAGCCCCCAAGTGGAGGGCTGACGCAAAACTGTCAGGGGACCCTAAACCCCAAAAAGACAGTTCATTTGTTGAGCACTAAAACCCTAAAAAAAAACCCTGATGAAGAGGTAATCAATACTGGGACACTAATGAAACAAAATCGGCGTCTTAGATTTTAAGAAAAAAATAAACAGTCACAAAAAGCCAAAAATAGTCAGCTAACTGTTTGTTTTTAGGAATAAAAACCTATGTCAAACTTAGGTATAGAATTTTCGGAAATGAATGAAATGGGCGGCTATCAACTCAACAGGAAAGGATAACGCAATACTCTCTCCAGAGTCGCTGAGGGTACTCAGCTTAATTGATCTTTATATATTGGACTGAACTTCATCACGATAATTTGCTGGAAGCTGTCCAAACATGCCTTTGAAGTGTCTACTGAAGTAACTATGCGACGTAAATCCCACCCGATAAGCAATTTCAGATATTGGGCTTTGCGTTTCCACTAACATACGGCGAGAGTTCTCTAATCTGACTTCCCGAACAAATTGCATAGGTGTTTTATCCAGATATTTTTTGAAACGCCGCTCTAATGCACTCACCGATAAACTCGCGGCCTCTGCCAAATCCTCCACTGCAATTGGCTGGCTATAGTTATTTTTTATGTATTCAACTGGCCTTTTAAGTTTGTCCATTCTAGAGAGAGTCTTAACTGTCTCTTTAAGATCTCGAGCTACGCCATAGGTTCCTATGATTTCTCCACTGGCACTCTTTAATGGGCGTTTTGATGTCGTAAACCAAACTAACTCGCCTGTTTTACCAATATTCAATTCCAGCCGATCTGTAATAGTCTCTCCTGCCATCACCCTTTTATCATCACGCATATAGTTTTTAGCGAGATAAGAAGGGGAGAAGTCCATATCTGAGCGGCCTACTACCTGATGCAAGGACCTGCATCCGACATGCTCAATAAACTCCCGGTTACAATGAACCACATAGCCGGATTCATCTTTTACCCAAAAAATAATATCTGATATAAGGTCAAATACTGCAATGATCTGCTGAGTAGAGACTTGCTCTAAAATTGATTCGTACTTCATTATTCTTATCTACATTTTTAGTACTAACCGAAACCCAAGCTTTACTACTGACTAAAAAGCCCTCTTTAAACAATAAACCTAATCTGGAGAACGAAAGTCAGAAAAAGCACTAAAACGCTCCTTCTCTACACTCTCCACGCACTTCACCACCATACTCTGAAATAGTACGTTCAATCTCAAAATACCCTTGCGTACAAAAACCTGTTTCCAACATCTTTTGTTCAAGGGCCCAATCAAAGTAACTTTCAACTCGACGAGTCGAACCCACTTTTCTCACTGACTCATTTTGCGTTCGCCGCTGAGGGCTGGTATTCGCCACAACAGGCGCAGGTATATCACGTCGCTCTCGATTTATGCTGAATGTAAAACGCTTGGCGCCATTGGGGGCGATCTCAGTTTGAAAAGACTCCACCATCCCGGGAATAGGCCCATGGTTAGAACAAGCTGAAAGCAACAAAAAAAATAGTAGACCTGTTATTGTTCTCTGTCTGGGTGGAAATTTGTGAATCCGGGTACTATTCATTCCCATTCTGTCCTCTGAATTTATACACCATTTCAGCTAAAAGGCCTCTCAGCCCCCTTTTTCATCTCTTATTTAAACACTACGGTTTTATTCCCATGGATAAATACCCGCTCCTGCAACACCAATTGCAGGGCCCGGGAAAGTACTAGCTTTTCAACATCTCTACCGGCATCTGCCATAGATTCTGCGGAGTAAGCATGGTCTACATGAATGATATCCTGCTCAATAATCGGCCCTTCATCCAGGTCATCAGTAACAAAGTGCGCTGTGGCTCCAATGATCTTCACACCACGTTCATAGGCCTGCTGGTAGGGCTTTGCTCCAATAAAGGCAGGTAGGAAGGAGTGGTGAATATTGATGATGCGACCGCTATAGCGGGCTACAAAATCAGAAGTGAGTACACGCATATATTTGGCCAGCACCAGGTAATCCGGGTTGTACTCATCTACCAACGCAGCAACCTGTTGCTCATGTGCCACACGATCCATCCCTTCCGCAGGCACGCAATGGAAGGGAATATCAAACTTTTGTACCAGGCTCGCCAGATCAGGGTGGTTACCGATCACTGCTGTGATTTCCACATCCAAGGCACCTGAATAGCATTTCATCAGTATATCCCCCAAGCAGTGAGGCTCACGGGTAACCATCAGCACCAGGCGTTTCTTACGCTCTGTCGAAACCAGGCGCCGCTCAGCACCTTGAGGTAGGGCCATATCCAGATCTTCCAGGAAAGTTGCATCATTGAAGATCCCTTCAAGGGCAGTACGCATAAAGAAGCGCCCCTGTTCCCGGTCTACAAACTCGTCATTCTTGATGATATTGAGCTGGTGCTTGTAGCAAATGTTGGTAATCTTCGCGATCAGCCCCTTATCATCAGGGCAGTCGGTCAGCAGTATCTTCTTTTCCATGGTCGAATTTCAGGCCAAATATCCAGACATCAGACTATACACTATGCCGTCTTATAGATTCAGCGATCCATTTTGGGGAGAACATGGATAAAAACCTTTACGCCGATCATATGGCCACCCTGTGCCGCCGCTACGACGAAATCCTCGAGCAGAGCGGGTTTGAAATCCTCAACGTATTCAGTGGCGCTCCCAGGGTGCAGTTTCTGGACGATAACTACTACCCGTTTAAGGTGAACCCCCACTTTAAGGCACTGGTTCCCATTACCGACAATCCCCACAGCTGGGTTATCTATCAGCGCGGACAAAAGCCAAAGCTTTTGTTCTACCGCCCAGTAGACTTTTGGCACTATGTACCGCCGGCACCCCAGACCTTCTGGAGCGATTTCTACGATATCGAGCTACTGAGCAAGCCGGCCGATGCCCAGGCGTTCCTGAGCCCAGAGAATGCTGCTTTTATCGGTAAGAGCGACAAGCTGCAAGGCTGGTCACTGGGGGAGGAAAATCCGGAGCTTCTGATCAACCGCTTGCACTGGGCCCGCGCTTATAAAACGCCTTATGAGGTCGCCTGCCTGCGTGAGGCGAACCGTATTGCGGTCAATGGGCACCGCGCCGCCGAGCAGGCTTTCCGCAGTGGCGCCAGTGAATTTGAAATCAACCAGGCCTACCTGGGCGCTGCTGGCCAGGGCGAGAACCGTATGCCCTACGGCAATATTGTTGCCCTGAATGAACACGCTGCAATCCTGCACTACACCCACCTGTCTACTGAACGCCTGCCTGAGTCGCAATTGAAAAGCTTCCTGATCGATGCGGGTGCCGACTGCAATGGCTACTGCTCTGATATCACTCGCACCTACGCCTATGCCGATAATGAGTTCGCAGAGCTGGTAACGGCTATGGATGAAAAGCAGTTGCAGCTGGTAGACGGCCTCAAACCTGGCCTGCCTTACCCGGAACTACATCGCCAGTGCCACTTAAACGTGGGAGAGCTGTTGGCCCAATTTGGCATTATCAAAACCTCTGCCGAGAGTGCTGTGGAATCCGGCTTAACTCGCCCATTCCTGCCACACGGTCTGGGTCACTTCCTCGGCCTCCAGGTACACGATGTCGGCGGTCACCAGACCGGCCCCGATGGAGGCACGACACCCCCACCGGCCGAGTACCCGTTCCTGCGTACCAGCCGAACTATCGAGGAGAACCAGGTATTTACCATCGAGCCGGGACTCTACTTTATCGATAGCCTATTGGGAGAGCTAAAAGACTCAGACCTCGCTGCCGAGGTTAACTGGGATAAGGTCGACAGCTTCCGCCCCTATGGCGGCGTGCGCATTGAAGACAATATTGTTGTACACGCATCCGGTAACGAAAACCTTTCTCGCAACCCTTAGTTCATAGGCTAAAGCAATATTGTGAGAGTGCATACAGGTAAGCGCTCTCGCAATACCTTTACGTTACTCCGAAAGTTAAAACATTAAAGAACGCCCTACCGCTCCCGCTTTTCCTCTCGCCGCTTGCGCCCCTAAGCTGCTTGCCCCCTCACCCAAAAGAAGCCAAAGTCCATCACCGGTATTACAACAAGAAAAGGGACAATTCATGAGAAAAAAAACACTGGCAACGCTTATCGCAGCCACAGTTCTAGCCGCAGCCAATAGCGCTTATGCAAAATCAATCGAATATATTTTTTACGATAAAGAGGGCATTGCCGGCTCTGAAATTATTCACCAGGATGGAGCAAAGGTATCTGGTGAATTAAAGCTCAGCTGGAATAACCGCCGCCTAAACCTCAAGGAGAGCTTCACTATCGGTGAGGCGGCAATGCCCGAGCAACTATCCATTGAAGGGATCAGCCCATTTGGTGCTCCAGTCAGCGAAGAATTTTCCCTGGAAAATGGTGTCGCTCGCTGGAAAGGTTCCGATGAACATGGCAGTGCAAAAACTTCCGAAGCTCAATTTTATATTCCCAAGAACAGCACCCTTGCCGTACAGGCGCAATTGGTAAAAGCACTGATTGCCGATGCAGATCAAAATATTGATTTACTGCCGCAGGGAAAAGCACGCCTCCATAAGCTTGATAAAGTGACCCTGCAACAAGGCGAGAAAAAGAAAACGGTCCACCTTTACGGCGTAAGTGGCCTGGGCTTTACCCCAGATCTCGCCTGGTACGATGAAAATGGGGATTTATTTGCCTCCGATGAGGGGGGATGGTTCGCCATCCTGCGCAAAGGTTGGGATAAATCTCACCTCGAAGAACTGAAAACCCGGCAAGTCGCAGCCGCAGACCAGTACCTGCAAGGTATTGCCAAAAAACATACCCACACATCAACCCAACCCATCCTGATCAGCAACGTCAACCTGGTTGATGTTGAATCTGGCAAACTACAGAGAAAGCAGCATGTTCTGATCAAAGATGGAAAGATCGCAAAAATCAGTAAAAAACCGATCAAAGCCAACGGGGCAACCACCATTGATGCCCGTAACCATACGCTGATCCCCGGCCTCTGGGATATGCACGCCCACTTATCCCCTACCGATGGTGTTCTGAATATGGCCGCTGGCATTGTCAATGTTCGCGACATCGGTAATACCCATGAAAGTATCATGCGTATTGAAGGGATGTTTGAGTCAGAGCAAATCATTGGCGGCGACCTATTCCGCGCGGGCTTTATGGACCGGGAAAGCGAAAATGCCATGCGTATGGGCAAGACTGCAGACAGCCTGGAAGAAGCCAAGGATATTGTCGAATGGTACGCGGATCGCGGCTATCAGCAAATTAAAACCTACAGCTCAATGGAGCCCGAGTGGATCGCTCCCTTAGCCAAGCATATCCACGAAAATGGTATGCGTTTGTCCGGTCATATTCCTGCATTTATGACCGCCGAAGAGGCAGTGGACGCGGGCTTTGATGAAATTCAGCATATCAATATGCTGTTCCTGAATTTTATGGGCAAGATAGATACCCGTAAAAGACTGCGCTTTACAGAAATCGGGGAGCACGCCCACGAGCTGGATCTGGATAGCAAAGAAGTGGCTGCTTTCCTGGATAAGCTAGCCAAGAAAGGCACTGTCGTAGACGCAACCACCACCGTATTCAGCTCGATGTTACTGCGCCAACCGGGCAAAGTAGATCCTGAATTTGCCGATATTACCGACCACCTTCCAGTGAATATCCAGCGCGCTTTTATTGGAGCCGAACTGGATGTGAAGCCGGAACACCGGGATGACTACGACCTTTCAGCGGAAGCCCTGCTGGCCATGATGCTCAAGCTACACGAGCACAAGGTCACTATGGTCGCGGGCTCCGATGGCATCCCCGGATTTACCCTGTTACGTGAACTGGAGCTCTATGCCAAAGCCGGTATTCCCAATATTGATGTGCTGCGCACGGCCACCCTGGTACCGGCGCAGGTTATGGGGGCCGACGAGTACACTGGCAGTATTGCGGTGGGGAAAAATGCAGACCTGGTTTTACTGGAGGGAAATCCTCTCGAGGATATTACCGCGCTGCGTCGCACCGCACTGGTGCTCGAGGGGCAGAATATGTATCGCCCAGATGAGCTTTACACAGCCTTGGGTATTAAACCTTTCCACCCTTCAGTGCCATTTGAATTAAATAACACTACTACAGTAGCCAACAAGTCCGAATAAGCGAAAAAAACAGTAGCGGAAAAAACAGAAGCGGAAAAAACAGAAAAGAAAAAACCGGCAATCCAAATGATTGCCGGTTTTTCTACTTATAAATTGACTAAGCCAGTTCTGTACGCACAGTACGCGCAGCCTCTACCATATTCAGCAAGGATGACCCCACCTCAGCCCAGTTACGGGTTTTAAGGCCGCAATCCGGATTTACCCAAAGTCTCTCAACTGGCACCACCTGTGCAATTTTCTTAAGCCGCTCCACCAGCTCACCCCTATCCGGCACATTGGGAGAGTGAATATCGTAAATGCCAGGTCCAATTTCATTGGGGTAACCACCGGCCTTGTCGGCAAAAGCGCTGAGCAGGCGCAGGTCAGATCTCGCAGATTCAATAGTAATCACATCCGCATCAAGGGAAACAATAGCATCCATAATTGCATTGAAATTGCTGTAGCACATATGAGTATGGATTTGCGTTTCCGCTTTCACTTCACTGCAGGTATAGCGGAAACAACCCACCGCCCACGAGAAGTAATCTGCATGTTCTGATTCTCTCAGGGGCACGCCTTCGCGCAGAGCCGGCTCATCTATTTGAATAATACCGATACCCGCCGACTCCAGGTCCAGAACCTCCTCACGCAAAGCCCTGGCAATTTGCAGGCAGCTCTCACTGCGGTGAATATCCTCTCGCGGGAAGGACCAGTTGAGAATCGTTACCGGGCCAGTCAACATGCCTTTTACAGGTTTTTTGGTAAGGCTCTGTGCGTAGCTACTCCACTCCACAGTTATTGCCTGGGGCCGGGAAATATCCCCAAAAATAATCGGCGGTTTTACACAGCGGGAACCATAACTCTGCACCCAACCATTGCCGGTATGCACAAATCCATCAAGCTGTTCACCAAAGTACTCAACCATGTCGTTGCGCTCCGCTTCACCGTGAACCAGAACATCCAAGCCAAGAATTTCCTGCCGCCGGATCGCTTCAGCAATCTCCGCGCGCAAATGCTCCAGATAATCTTTTTCACTGATTTCACTATTGCGATACTGGCGGCGAACCTTGCGCAGTAGATCAGTCTGTGGGAATGAACCGATAGTCGTTGTAGGCAGCAGTGGTAATTGCCAGCGCTCAGCCTGCACGGGAACACGCTCCAGGTAACCCTGTTCACGCCATGTATCCCGTAGCTGTTGGGCAACTGAACCGCTTTTATCACCGCTCTTCAACTCGGTTACGGTCGTACTTACCTCTTGATCTAGAAGACTTTGCAAGTGCACCAGCTCATCCAGTTTTTGGCGAGCGTAGGCAAGTTTTTGCTTTTGCTCCACGGGCAGGGAGATTTCAGTATCCAGGTCTACCGGGCTGTGTAGCAACGAACAACTGGCTGAGATCCACAAGCGATCACCCAGCTTTTCCGCCATTGGCTTCAGGACACGCTGCCATTTATCCAGATCTGCACGCCAGATGTTACGTCCGTTCACCACACCCGCAGAAAGTACCTGCTTATCACCAAGGAGATCGCGGGCGGTATTTAATTCTTCTGGCGCTCGTATACAGTCAATATGCACACCATCCACTGGCAGAGAGAAAGCCAGCTGTAGATTTTCCCGCAGTGGGGAAAAGTAGGTTGCCAGGAGTAAATTCAGGCTGCCAGAATCCGCGCCAATCCCCTTGTGTGCACCAATAAATGCGGAGCGCCATTCTTCTGGCAAGTCCAAACCCAGGATTGGTTCATCGAGCTGTACCCACTCCACACCGAGATCAGCCAGCTGCGAAAACAACTGTGTGTAACACGGCAACAAACTCGGCAACAGGGCCAAAGCGCTATCAACGCCTCTTCCCAACCATAAGTAGGTTAAGGGACCCATTACTACCGGCTTTACTTTATGCCCCTGAACCTGAGCTTCACGCACTTCATCCAACAACCATTCACTATCCAGGGAGAAGGCCTGTTGATCAGTAAACTCCGGTACCAGGTAGTGGTAGTTAGTATCAAACCACTTGGTCATGGCACTGGCCGCAACCGGCTGCCCAGAGGGCGCTCGCCCCCGCGCCAAACGAAAGTACTGATCCAGTTTGTTCTCCGCGGCACCTTCAGAAAAACGATCGCCCACCACACCAAACATCAACGAGTGATTCAGTACCTGGTCATACCAGGCAAAATCTCCCACTGTCACCCAATCCAGACCGGCATCACTCTGTGCCTGCCAGTTGCTACGACGTATTTCCGCTCCCACCTGCAAGAGTTGCTGCTGGGAAATTTCCCCACGCCAGTATGCCTCCTGGGCCTTCTTTAACTCACGATTGGCCCCGATACGGGGATAGCCAAGAATATGTGTCTGCGCCATGTCTCTGTTACCAAGTCCATTCCTGTGAGGGAGCATCGCTCCGTGTATACGGTCGTTCGTGGTAAATCGCCGGTTCCAGATCCCGTCACACACTCCGCGATAATTCAGACTTGATTGTGTCGGCACAGTGTTATTCAATCAATTTCATATTTTTTGCGGTTAACATGAATAAATTTAAAGATGATTGAGCTGCGTCAACTACGTGCCCTTTGCACCCTAAGGGAGACCGGCAGCCTGGTCCGAGCCGCCGAGAGGCTACACCTAACCCAGTCGGCACTATCCCATTTATTCCGGGAAATGGAGGAGCGCCACGATCAGCCGTTATTTGTGCGCAAATCCCGCCCGCTACGCTTTACCAGCGCAGGACTGCGTCTGTTACAGCTCGCTGACGACATACTGCCGCGGGTGGCCGTCGCACAGCGCGACCTGGCCCGGCTCGCTTCAGGCCAGTCTGGCCGTCTCAATATCGCCATTGAATGCCACAGCTGTTATCAGTGGCTGATGCCAACCCTAAATACCTACCGCGACGACTGGCCCGAAGTAGAGCTGGACCTCTGTAGTGGATTTCACTTCGCACCGCTACCGGCACTAGTTCGCGGCGATCTGGATCTCGTGGTCACCTCCAACCCTGATTCAGAGCTGAAAGGTATCCACTACTACCCTCTGTTCAGCTTCGAGATGTGCCTGGCGCTCAGCCGTAACCACCCCTTATTACAAAATGGCAAGCGGCGCTGGGTCACCCCCAATGACCTGGACGGAGAAATACAGATCACCTATCCCGTGGAGCGGGAGCGCCTGGATATATTCCAACATTTCCTCGACCCGGCAGGTGTTGAACCCGCAGATGTGCGTACGGCAGAATTGACGGTTATGATGGTGCAACTGGTGGCCAGTGGCCGTGGTGTCTGTGCCCTACCCGACTGGGCCCTACACGAATACCTGCAAAAAGGATTTATTGCGCAATTGCGCTTGGGGGAAAAGGGCCTCTGGAGCACCCTCTACGCAGCAGTGCGAGAGGAAATACTGGAGCAGGCTTACTTAGCTGACTTCCTACAAACAGCGCGGGATACCTGTTTTTCCCACTTGAAGGGCATTCGCGCTGCCACTGGGGATAAAAACCGACAGGCCGAATTAACCACAGAGACATAACGGGAGCGGGTGCACACACTCGCCACAATTGATAAGCCTCTTCTCGGGCATTGTTTTTACAGGAGATTTACCTATGTCAACATCGAACGAAGGCTGGAATTCAGTCAGCAAGGGCTTGCACTGGTTATTTGTGATTCTACTGCTGGCCGTGTGGGGCGCTGTAGAGCTACATGAGTTCTTCGACCGGGAGGACCCCATGCGCGGCTGGTTTGTACGCCTGCACTTCTCGTTGGGTGTTGCTGTACTGATGCTGTTGGCTGTTCGCCTTTACTGGCGTGCACGTCACAAGCGCCCGGAAATTCAGGGAACTACTTGGCAGAAGGCCATTTCCAAACTGACACACGGCGCCCTATACTTGGTCTTGTTGGCAATGCCAGTATCCGGAATTGCCATGCGCCAGCTGTTTGGCCGGGATACTGAATTTTTTGGTCTCTTCGCGTTGCCACGCCTGTTAGAGAAAAACCCCGATCTGGGCAAGCAGCTCGCCTTCCTTCACAAAGACGTTCTATGGCCGGCACTGTTGGTATTGGTTGGCCTGCATATTGCCGCCGCCCTGTGGCATCACTTTGTGAAGCGCGATACCACCCTGACCCGTATGCTGCCGCAGCGCTAGCACCAGAGAATAGAAAAAGCGATAAACTAAAATGGTTTATCAAATAAAAAACGGCGCCTTCGGCGCCGTTTTTTATAGGGGCTATATTACTCCCCGCTATTCTCCCGCTTGAACTTCGGCTTTCCTTTTGGCTTATCTTTCGACTTACCCTTGGGTTTACCTTTCGGTTTACCCTTGGGCTTTGAGCTCGCCTCATCAAAGCGTGATATCTTCATCGGCTTTCCAGACACACGCACTTTTTTCAGGTGCTGGAAGACTTCTTTTGGCATTCCTTCAGGCAGGTCCACCGTAGTGAAATCCGGGTAGATCTCAATACGACCAATGTAGGAACTATCCAGCTCCACTTCATTGGCAATTGCGCCAACAATACTGCCAGGCCTTACACCATGTTCGCGTCCGATTTCGATACGGTAGCGCTCCAGGCCTTCGTCCGGTGCCGGCAATTTGCGGTCTTTCTCATAACCACCTCGCTTGCGGCCGCGCGCCCCTTCGAAGTCATCATCTCGCTCGCGTCGTTCTCTGCGCTGCTTGGGCTCCTGCTCTTTGATCAACAAAGGCTGATCGCCCTGAGCCATCGCAGCCAGCGCCGCGGCCACATCCAGTGGGTCCACTTCATTTTGTGCCAGGAACTCCTCTACCAGCTGGCGGTAGGGAGCCAGATCAGTTTGGCCTTCCAATGTTGCGGTAATACGTTCACGGAAACGCTGCATACGAGCACTGTTAACCGCCGCCGCGCTTGGCAACTCCAGCTTTTCAATCGGCTTTTTGGTGGCCTTCTCAATAATTCGCAGCATGCGGCGTTCACGCGGTGCAACAAACAGGATGGCATCACCTTCACGGCCTGCGCGACCAGTACGGCCAATACGGTGGATATAGGCTTCGGTATCGTAGGGGATGTCGTAATTGATCACATGGCTGATACGCTTCACATCCAAGCCTCGCGCCGCCACATCAGTGGCCACTACGATATCGAGTTTGCCATTCTTGAGCTTATCGATCACCGCCTCACGCAGGTTCTGTGCCATATCTCCATTCAGTGCTGCACTGGCGAAGCCACGCGCTGCCAGCTTATCTGCGAGCTCCACAGTGCTGTTCTTGGTGCGCACAAAAATAATTGTGGCATCCACTGGCTCAGCTTCCAGAATGCGGGTCAGTGCATCCAGCTTGTGAAGACCACCCACTGGCCAGTACCGTTGGCGAATAGTCTCAGCAGTCTCGGTCTTAACCCGAATTTTGACTTCTACCGGCTCCTGCAGGTGCTCTCGGGCGATACGGGCAATCTCTTTGGGCATGGTCGCAGAGAAAAGGGCAATCTGGCGCTCTTCGGGAATTTGTTCCAATACCCATTGCACATCATCAATAAAGCCCATGCGCAGCATTTCATCGGCTTCATCCAGTACCAGCGTACGTAAGTTGGAGAGGTCCAGAGAACCGCGGCGCATATGGTCCATCACCCGACCTGGGGTTCCCACTATTAACTGTACTCCGCGCTTCAGCTGCTGTATCTGTCCACGGTAGTCGGCACCACCGTAAATCGGTGCTACATGAAAGCCTTTAAGTTTGCCTGCGTAGGCCTGGCAAGCTTCTGCCACCTGGATTGCCAGTTCACGGGTCGGCGCCAATACCAGCGCCTGGGGGCGCCGGTCACTCAAATCTAACTGGGAAAGCAGCGGCAGCGCAAAAGCAGCTGTTTTGCCGGTACCAGTTTGTGCCTGGCCCAGTACATCGCGGCCCTCCATTAAGGAAGGGATAGTCTGCGCCTGAATTGGGGACGGAGTCTCATAACCAAGCTTTTCAATGGCATTGAGGATTTCAGGCGGCAGGCCCAGCTGGTCGAAGCCGGCCGGTTTAGGGGTATCGGTCATTTCGGAATTCACTTGAAGCCAAAGTCCCTATCGAGGGACCGGAGCGGCGGGTCAAAAGGCCGCGCAGTCTAACAGGTTAGTCGATTTAGATCAGCCTATTTTTTAAACAAAGGGTGACCAGTGCAACTGAAAGCCTTTAGGAGATGCCGTATTAGGCTGAGGAGGAGCAGGGAGTTGGGAGCACCCATGCTTTATACGGCATCTGTACTACAGGTTTCGACGGAAACAGGTCCCTGTGCAGCTAATACGGCAACTGATTGTAAGTGCTTTATCACTCCGTCTATTGTCTTATCAATGCCTTTGGAGAAACTACCGTCAATCTGGGTTTGCTCGTAAAGATAGGTATGGAAACGCTGAAAATATGTAAAGTCTACTTTCTCGGGTGATGACCAGAAGCTGGCTAACTGACCTTGATGGGTTAATCCGGGGATATCGTAAAGTGCACGACCAAGCACCTTGGTAGGAACTTTATGCAGCAATGCTGAAATACCCACCGTACTATTGATTGTCACAACCCCCCTGGCATGATCGAGCAGAGTGGGTAGGTGTAAATCGTGGCAGTAGATAACCCTTCCGACAATACTGTACCGCTCGGCCAACACATCAATCAGCTTCTGGTAATGGCAAAAGCCTCTATCCATAGGGTGATGTTTGATAACAACCACTGTGCCCTCTGGAGCATTCTGGGCAAAGGACTTCAGCACTACATCGATGGCGTTTTCTATAGAAAGAAGGTCGGAATGCCTCCTAAGCTGAAAATCATCTCGGGTTTGCAGGGGAAACAGGAAAAACTGCTGACTCAGATTTGAAGTTAACCGATCAGTCAGCTTATGCTCCGTTATCTTGTAAAGTCCCTTGCGAACAAAGCTGCGAAGCCAGTTAGTACCCTCCTCCAGCCAATCACGACTACGGTGATGCCGGTAATAAGGAAATTCTGACTGTCCAAAACGCATTGCCAAGTAATATTCGATCGCAAAAAGTGCTCTATGCCAGAACGTTTGCCCTACGGGAAGCCCTTTTTGGCGTCCATTAGGTTCGTACTGGTTAATTGTCTCCTCAGACCAATCCCTCTGGGAGAAAGCATTTACTCCTCCCCACTCCAGAGTTACGAAATCTGGGCGCAAGTATCCCTCTTCGAATACACAAAAAGGGATTTGAAGTGATGAACAGATTTCTCTTGCCGTGGCGTGGTAGCGTCGGCAATCGCCATAGGCAAAGACCGCCTCAGCCCCCTTGTCTAACAGGTATTGGCGAAAAAAGAATGGCCAGTCATCCTCGCTACCAGCGAAATCTTCTTGGAAATCCGCCCACGCAAAAAAGCGATCACCGCCGTTAAAGTTGATTTTATGGGTGATCACACCATGTTGGGATAGCCTTTTCGCCACCCTGGCGAAAAATGGACCATGAGGCCCCTGTAGAAATACTGCAACAGACATAAATTGATCTACCCCTGAGTATCAATAAGCTGGCGCAATACAACTTGTCGGTAGGCAAGTGTAGGAGGAGAGAACAGAAACTTGCCTACGCATTTCGATACCACAAAACTTAAGTTAGTCAACAACCCACAGTGAGGTATTATCTCATCTAAAGTCAAGCTCCTAAAGCCTCCTCTAACTCCGCAATACCGCTCTCTACAGATCAGTGACAAGCCAAGGCCTATACATTGAACCTTTCTTAATAGCTATTTACAAAGACAGCGTCTGTATTAGTGGAAATTGAGAGTCGATTAATTTAGGCCTTTACATATTTTCAAAGACGCAAATAAATCTATCGCCCGCCAATTGCCAGTGCCCGGAGAAAAAGCATCTTATATCAAGAAAAAAAATATGCCATCACACACAAATACAGCGCATGTGCCCCTTCAAAGTAGACTAACAGTCCAGATATAACCGCACCCTGTTTTTTACCCAACAAATTTTTATCACTGCGCACAGCCGTACATCATCGGTGAGCAGTTTAGTGCAGCTCAAAGAATAGAAGCAGCGCAGCTGCAATCGTTTGCAGCTTGAATTGAATAAAACATCTTCCCCTTAAATAAAATCACTGCCAAAACTCAGAAAAGCGAAAAACCATTAAATACAAAACCACTGATCAACTCTTTTTGCAAAGCAAAACTCTATGACTCGCCTCAGGCTTTAAGACAGCATTGATAGCAACCATAAGCGAGACAGATAATCCCAGGAAAACTTAAGAATAAAGTTACATTCAACAACAAAACAGGACTCGCAACTAGAGAAAAGGGCATTAACTTAAAAAAGATGAAGCAATTCCTGAAAAGAACCCAAATACCCTAAATCCCACTCAAAATTAGACTGTAATTAGAAAATAATGCGATTATTTAAAGGTGCGAGATCAACATCAAGAAAACACAAAACCAAATAACCTAAATGAAAATATATTTCACAAAGACCTGTATTACATATCTTCTAAGGTAGAAGTCTACGCCTAGCCAACAACCGCTTAAACTAATAACGCAAAAATTTACTCCGATACCAACAGAAAAACTTAAAGAAAATATTATTTCGGACACTCAAATTTCGTTCAGACTCTAACAGCTCAACTGTTGTCTCTGCGTCTATATACTCCCCAGTATTTCTATCCACATATACCGGATAAAGCAATAAAGTAGCCGCAATTAGTTGATCCAGACTTAAGTGGCGCTGCCTACGAGACTTCAGTTCAAATAAGTCTTTTTTACTCATCTCCCTGTTTTCTATAAGTTTATCATTTGTGAGACCCCAGCCTGCATAAAAAGGCAGGCCATAGGTTACCACCCTTACCCCGCGCATCAGAGCCTCAAAGCCGCTCAGTGAACTGAGTGTATGTACTTCATCTACATTTTCTAATAAAAAAGAAAAATCACCCTGCTCTACTATTAAATCAAACAAAGACTCAGCACCTGCCGGCAGCGCTCCCAGTCGAGCTCCGGCTACCACATCCGGGTGGGGTTTATACACAATATATGCCCCTGGATTATCGCGCCTTACTCTTTCAAGCAATGAAAAATTACTTTTTAATTTTGGTGAGCCATAGGCAATGGATGCATCACTTTCGACTTGACCAGGAATCAGGATCACTTTCTTATCTGAGGAAATGCCTAAACTGGATATTGGCTTACAAACACTTAAATTGTATTTAGTTAAGCGTTTTCTGATCAGCGATTTTTGTAGCTTTCTGGCCCTATTTAATAATGACTCTGGAAAAACCCCAAAATTTAACAGCGCTTCAAGATCACTTGGTTGCTCCGCATCAAAATAGATACCACGAGAGTCAAAAACCAGCGACTTTGGCGAAATTAAATCTGCCCCCAAACCAACAGAGCGTAAGAAACCATCCTCTACCCGCCATAAATTTAAGTTTGAGCGCTTACATTCCTCCTTTAATTCACTCGACGCTCGACTTGCCCAAACCAGGATATTGGTACCGATATCCAGATTTCTTGCTTCGCTATATCTTTTAGAGAATTTCACCCTATCCTTATTTCCAAGGAAATCAGGAATAAATCGACGCTTCCAAGCTGAAAACCCAATGCCCTGCCACTGTCCCCGAAACCGGTTCCACTGTCTTTTTTGTTCCGCAATGAGTCCAACAGTATCCTCAAATTCACACTTCTGTCTTGTGTAGGGATTTATATATCGACAATAGCGCAGGTAAGCAGCGTCGAAAATCTCCGCCAAAGTGCGCTTGATTCCACGGCGTTCCGAGCTTTGGCGATCCTTGGTCAACCCCCAACCAGCATAAAAAGGCATACCAAAACAATGCACTTCTTTACCAGCAATTAGTGCATCAAAGCCCAGCTGGCTACTTACCACATAGACCTTTTCAACTCGATCAAATATTGCCCAAGGAGAAATATCCTGGGTAAGTATCTTACAGCCTTTTTCCTCCGCCAGCTCTTCCAGATATCCGCGTTTCTTTCCCGCAATAACATCTGGGTGAATTTTTACTAATATTTCAGCCCTAGGATTTTCACGGATGGCGCTTTCCAACATTTGCTGGAAATGTTTCGTTGAAGCTAATCCTCCACTAACAGATTTGTCGCCATAGGTTTGGTCAACTACCAACACATAAGCGCGACTGTCCGGTAATTCCAGGGGAGTATCATCAGCAGAGTTGTATTTACAAAGTCTATAGCTTCGTAAAAGCCGGAGCCCTGCTTCTGCTCGCTCTATCTCTTCTGCCGAACAAGCAGATTCTCCGATCAAGGACTCAAGATCACTTGGGCGGGAGGCATCGTAATAAATACCTGTCTGATCAACAATTAAGCTGTGGGGTTCAGCGCCCTCAACCCCCAGACCCAGTGATCGCAAAAATCCATCTTCAATACAGGAATAAGGTAAATTTGAGCGAACGGCTATACGTTGCGCCTTATCCGCAGTTGCCTTGAGACCCCAACCAACCATATGGGTAACAGACTTACCTGGTTTTGACAGCACATACTGACAGGGAGCCCCTAGAAAATGTTCCAGGTTGCGCAATCGGCTAAGGCCCAGCGAACAATATCCGATTACAGACATTGTCGAGCCCCACTTAATAACTTCTCACGTAATTGTTTATCATCCGCTAAATGTAAAATGCCATCTACCCAGGCCGAAGTCTCCATAGGCACCAACAAACCATTTTCCTGATGACGAATCACCCTGCCATAAATATCCCCATTCGCATATATTCCTACAGCACCAGCCCGTGTAATATCAAAAAACTTAGTGTAAGACCGGGCTTTATTAAATGGAGTGTCTAGCAACGGTGCCAAACCAATAGTTCGCCCTGGCTTTTGCAACATGGATAGATAGGTTGACCATTTCATAGGATGTATTACTTTTACTCTTGACATCCCTCGAAACAGGTTATTTACACGCCCATCACCGATAACTTCGAAATTCAAACTTGAATTTCTTTGCAATACTTTCTGAATTATTGGTACCAACCAGCGAATTTCTTCAATATGCGATGCAGAACCATGATAGAAAACTGTTAGAGGTTGACCTCCACTACAATCTATCTGCTGCGCCTGTAATAACTGTGGAGACCATTCCTGATACTTGCTCTGTAAATATGGCGTTGAGACCAACAGACCTGCCCCTATGGACTTCAGCCAACCTTGTCGTGACCAACTATAACGAAAAATCTTTAGTTGGTAGCGGAGGGGCAAGCCAACAAAGGCGGACCAATCAAATAAATCGTCATCAATAAATAAATAAATTTCTGACAATTTACTAAGATTTTTATGGATAAGAGACTGCCATGATCTGGGGATATAACGTACAAATATCAGTCCCAGGCCCTCAAGCTCATCACCACTAAGAACTTCCGAAAAAGACAACCGCTGTACTTGCGCTTTTTTCTTCCGCAAATAAGGAATAACAAAATAATCCGTTGAGGGATTTGGGCCCTCTTCAACGATCAACCAGCGGTTCGCATTATCCAATTCAGTTCTCAAAAGCTTCAACTCTCAAAGGGAAATACGATTGGCAATAATGTTAGGACAGTTAAAGAGTATGCAATGGTGAGAGGTAAACCCGCACGCAGGAAGTCCCTTAAGTGATACCCACCCAAGTTTTGCACTATCAGATTGGTCTGGTAGCCAAATGGAGTCAAAAAACTTGCGCTGGCCCCATAGGCCACGGCCATTACAAAAGGCACCCAACTCACCCCAAAACTCTCTGCCAAACTCCAGGCAAGGGGGAAAGTAAGCGCGGCGGCTGCATTATTCGTCATCAGTTCAGTTAGGACTAAGGTCAGCAAAAATATACCCACCAGACCAGCCAACGGTCCCCAGCCAGCAAGCATACTCCTCAAACCACCAGCCAGCGTGTCCGCCAAGCCACTAACAGCAAAGGCCTCTGCAAGTACCAAGGCACAGGCAATAATTAACCATATCTGGAAAGGGAAGCGTCGCTGCATCTCAGTAGTCGATACGATACCCAGCCCTATCATGCCACCCAGCAATACCACCAGTCCTTTCAGCAACGAAAAATAGCCGAGCGCCGCACCGGAAACTACGGCAGCAAAACCAAGGCCCAGCAGCCAGTTATCCCGCCGTGAAAGTTCACGCCGTACTTCAGTACCGCTTATCACATAAAAGTTCTTATCGATATTTAAGTGATGCTTGAAATCCGCTCCCACTGCCAGCAGCAGCGCATCTCCCGCGCGCAGCTCTATCTCCCCCAGCTTCCCTGACAACCGTTCACCGCCACGGCGCATAGCAACTACAGCAGCGTCGAAACGAGTACGAAAGTTGCACCCCTTTAGGGTTTGGCCAAGGATACTGGAACTGGGCGTTACCACCACCTCGGTGAGATTCAGGTCCAACTTCTCATCTTCCAGAGCGAAAAGGCGTAACCCCTCAATATCCTGTAAACGTCCCAGATCTCGGACATCACCACTAAAAATCAGCTTATCCCCACAACGGAGCACCTCTGAAGGTGCCACTGGACTTATGATTTGATTTCCACGAACAATTTCGATCAAGTAGAGGGTCTCCAGCTGGCGCAAGCGGTTCTGTTCAACGCTCTTGCCATCCAGGGGTGAATCTGCCACTACCTCTGCTTCCAGCAGATATTCAGTCACCGGCTCCTCAGTTACCGCCCCTTCAGGTAAAAGGCGATTACACAACAACAACACTGCCAGTCCCACTAAGGTTGCGGCCAATCCTACTGGCAAAAAAGTGAAGAACTCCAGGCCTTGCAGGCCACGGTCCAGCACGAAACTATTAACAATCAGGTTGGTGGAAGTGCCTATCAAGGTCAGGGTTCCACCGAGAATAGCGGCATAGGAAAGTGGTAATAGCAGCTTTGCTGCCGGTAAACGGCGTTGTCCTTTGACGCTGGACGCCAAAGCTGCCACCACAGCAGTATTGTTGAGAAAAGCTGAACTTAGCGCTGTTGCAGTAGTTAAGCGTAGAAGGCTGATCCTCAGGGAGCCATTGATCAACCCTTCTGAAAGAGCCCGCAACCAACGGGCCTTCTCCAACCCCACCGATACCAGTAACAAAATTATCAATGTCACCAAACCCGGGTTAGCCCCCTTCTGTAACACCGACTCCGCAGGTACCAATCCGGTCAAAAAACAGGCTCCAGCAGCTGAAGCAAAGACCAGAGAAGGGCGGAAACGTGTGAAAATCAGGGAACCGATCACCAGGGCAAAGATACCCGCAACAAAAAATTGGGAAAGTGTCATAAGATCAGGGCACCGCTCTGGTTACCGATACGAGAATTTGTTTTATTGCAGGCCTGGAGCAACAACAGATTATGCCAAAACTGATCCGGTTATGCTGCCCGCCCAAAGCTTCCTATAGTTATGCCCGTAAGCCCCCAGCCTAGCCGCCAAGCGCAACAGAAGAACATCCATACGCGCCACTCTCTTAATATGGCAAGTTGGCAAATGCAAAGAAGTCTCCATTAGAATAAATCAGTGAATACAGCTAAGGTGCCTTACTACTTCAGATTTATGCCAATGAGAAGTCCTCATGCACAAGCGTCAGATTAGGATTATAAGCTGGATCAGTATCTAACAACTCTCCCCAACGATTGCGCATATACTGCGCCTCACGCTGCGCACGGCGGCGTTTAGCCAAGGTATTGTCGGCGCCTCGGGAAACTGATTCATGATGGTAGAGTTCCGCATAAGGTGTCCACAGATTACGATAACCCGCTTCGCGCACCTTGAGACATAAATCCACATCATTAAAAGCCACCGCCAAATTAGCACTGTCCAACCCCCCCACTTCCACGAATACCGCTTTACGTATCAGAAGACACGCGGCTGTCACTGCTGAAAGGTTTTGCACTAAGTGCAGGCGCGAAAAATAACCGTATTCATTACGGTTGAAATACTTGTGGGAATGGCCTGCGACACCTCCAATCCCGAGAATCACTCCACCGTGCTGGATAGTATCATTGGAGTAGTAAAGTTTTGCGCCCACACAGCCGATTTCAGGCCGCTGCGCCTGGCTTACCATCTCTGTCAGCCAGCCCCTGTTGATAGGCTCGATGTCGTTATTCACCAACCCTATAATCTCACCCCTGGCCAGCTCAGCGCCAAAATTATTAATCGCAGAGTAATTGAATGGGTGGTCCCAACGATGCACTGAAACCCTTGTATTAGAAGTACTAATCTCCTTCAGAAAGCGCAATGTTGCCTCGCAACGGCTCTGATTATCCAAAATCAGCACCTCATAATTCGGATAATCTGTTCTGGACAGAATCGCCTCTACACAGGGCTTAAGAATCTCCAGGCCATCCCGAGTTGGAATCAGTAAACTCACCAAAGGAGCAGGCTGAGGAATAGTCCAGTGCACCCGATAGCTGTTTGGTGCTGTACCCGGCTCTCCCATAGCTTGCAACCCTTCACTTTCAAAATAATCAGTCACCGCTTTTAAGCCCGCCTTGGCTGCATAACTTTTGGCGTCGCCCTCCTGGGCGGTGGAACCATTGATCGCTCGCCAGTGGTATAGTATTTCCGGAATATGTACGACATTATCAACATTCAGATAGGGCGAACAACGCAGGAGCAAATCGTGATCCTGACTGCCCTCAACCCCCAAGCGGAAGCCTCCTACCCCTGCCACTAGAGATGCCCTTAACACCGTCAAATGGCAAATATAATTTTGTGACAATAGAAGATCAGGATTCCAATCCGGCTTGAAGTGCGGATCAAAACGCTCACCCAACTGATCAATTTTGTCTTCATCACTATAAAGCAATTGAGCTTGCGGTTTCTTCCGAATCTCCTCTGCCACTCTTTGTAGGGCGTGCGGCGCCAGAGTATCATCATGGTCCAGTAAAGCGATATATTCGCCCTTTACCAAATTTAAAGCGCTATTACTAGCCGCTGAAATATGTCCATTACTTTTCCGGAATTCCACTTGGATGCGTGCATCTTTGGCTTGGTATTCCTTCAAGCAAGCCTTAACCTGTGGTTTCGAAGACGCATCGTCGGCAATACAAAGCTGCCAATTGCCGTAACTTTGTGCTAGTACCGAGTCAACGCAAGCGCACAATAGCTTTAAATCAGTATTGTAAGTAGGGACAACAATTGAAATCAGGGGGTCTGTATTTGTATTTAGGGAAAGCCCCTTATCCGCAGATTCGAGGCGTTTGAGCTCAACGGTTCTGATCCACTCATTATAATCACGAGACTGACGTCTCTTAATAAAAGTTCTCCCGTAGTGTTCTAACGCCAAATCACGCCAACAACAATTCCTTTCTAAGGCTTCCTCGCGAATACTCCGCAACACATTCGCTTTTCCCAAGTTACGAAACTTAAAGTGCATATTGTTGAGACGCTGAGCCAAGCGATCATAAGCAAACTGGGGCAAAAGTCTGACTAAGTTAAAACGCTTTACTGAAAATAGCCCCACAGATTCCATGGGGTCAAAACGTACTGCCTGTGGTCGAGCAGAAAGGTATACCAGGCGCTTGGTGACTTTACCGGATTTAATAGGAATAAAAATGCTGTCAGATTCACTTAAACCAGCCCCATAATCAAAGTAGATCTTTGAATCTATAGAAGACTGATTATACTTCAAAGCAATTTCCACCATATACCATCCGGCACTGGGCATCCGTCCCTTTACCAGAAATTGCGGATCTTTTCCCTCAGAATACCAGTCAAAATTTATCGAAGCATCACTGGCCCGACTAATAGCAAGTGCAGGCTTAAGCCTGGAGATCAAATCAATACGAAACAGGGACTTCAAAAATTTAAACACCAGTATTAAATCCCGCTATTTAATTGTGCACTTTACCGTGCTTGTTATGCGTACCGGAATAACCTTACTTTCAAGTTTAGCTACTTGTTCCAATGCCATATCCGGCCATATATAAGGTTTCTTCCTAAACGCTAATATCCAACTTAAAGTTAACCTTCGCTTCAACAGTCGTACCGTATATATACGCCTCAATTTTATCTTCTCTGGTGATAACCTTCTTGGGTTTAAAACTGAAGCCACATTGTAGCCTTTTGGAAAGCCCCTTACGTACAACATCTGGGCGCGCCCGACTCAAATCGACAAGGTGTTCTACGCCATTGACCAACAAGCGAATCTTTACTGGACAATCAGACTCTGTAACAGCCCAACCGGTAATCAGCTCAGGCTTAACATCAACAAACGCTTTCCCGTAACAGAGGAATGGGGTTTCTGCACCAATACGATCCCTCAGGGCTGCAACGCCTGCCTTGACGTCATCAACATAGCAGAGCAGTGCCTTATCTCTCTCATCATTTAAATCGTGCGCCTTAAAGTAAGCCTCACCCTTTTTTCTCTCTGCACTGCCAGCTCCAGAGCCTTTATGCTCCTTTTTCATAACGTGCTCATGACGGGACTTAACCACATAATGATTAACTCTTATCCCATCATAGAGAACCTTGCTCGTCTTGGGCTCACACGGACTACCATTCTCAAAGACCGTTGGTTGAAGATTCCCTGAATAATAACGTCCAGATTTAAGGATACATTCATGAACATGCATCCTCTCTACCATAGAGGGCTTTAAGATCGTCTTGATATGTCGATTGAAATCATGATCTTGTTTTGAAGCATATGTAAAACGCTCAATTACCAAGCCCTCATCCTTGAATTTATGACCGGACGACCCAAAGTTTCGCCAATTGAGTGCCAGAGCACCAGCATCCTCTAGTGCATAAAAACCAGATAAAACATCCTTTAAATTACTGCCATTTGTGCTAACAAGAAATTCATCAGCATCAATAAAACACAAAAGGTCAACTTCGTTACCGAACCGATGCAACATATTATTATAAGCAGGCATCTGTGGACCACCGGTACCAACTCTGGGGAAATAAACCCTTTTTATCACACCGAGGCTGTCCAGTGCTTCCAATAACTGTGAGGATCCATCATCACTGACATTATCAGCAATATAAAAGGCATCAACACCTATCAACTGGTGATAGACAATCCATTCCAGAATATACTCATATTCATTTTTAAAAATCGCAGCGATTCCAAACTTCATTCGCGCTCCAAAAGACCATCTTTAGTCAACTATTCTAAAAAAGTTTCGAAAGTGGTCACTATTAAAATAACGTATAATCTAACAGGAGTGACAATCAGAAAAGTGCAGGCACACATTATCTCAGTCGTAGCACCAATCACACTAACAGCTGGTCCGGTGATCATGTCTGTAAAAAGAAGCCTGCATTTTTGAACAGCCAGTAAATTTTTTTATCTTGCTTCCATCATCGTTTTCAATATCAAATAGAAGGAAGTTCTCACGCCCATAAAAATACTGAAGCACATTTGAATGATGCTTGTACCACTCGTACTTCCAACGATCTATAACGCCTTCACGGTTACACGAGTAGATTTGTTCAAAACGCCGCAAGTAACTTCCATCACCGTGATTAAGGCGACTCTTTATCCATTTATCCACAGGGCGTGTATTTAATATAAAAAGAGAACCTGGGTACTGTCGGTCCAGTTCCTGATAGTATTTTTCGAAGGCATATAGGCACCGACTTGAAACCAGCTCCATATCGCTAAAGAAATCGAAATCTTCATATCCACTCAGCAATGGCCGTCTATGTAGATAGTTATCTTCAATCTGTAAAGCCAAGTTCCCATGATCCCAGTGAATAGCTTTATAGCCATTGCGCAAGAAAAAGTGGTTCAGGCTTGTCGTACCACACTTATTAAAGCCAATCTGAAATACTTTCATGCTAAAAATCTAAAAAACTTGTTTATTCAGTGCCGAGCTAACTTAACGCCGTCAACACAGTACATAGTGAGACGTTCGCGATATTCTCTATTTTCTTCTGCTATTTTCAAGAAAATATCGCTAGCGCCATTTTCATCTACTTATTGGTAGCAACAACGCTGTAGCCATGGGGGTTATTACTCTGCCACCGCCAAGTATCGGCCATCATCTGCTCCAACCCCAGATTTGCAACCCACCCCAATTCACATTTTGCCTTGGAAGCATCAGCCCAAAAAGCTGGCAGGTCGCCTGCACGACGTGGTGACAGCCGATAGGGAACTGTTACACCTGAAGCCCGTTCAAAAGCTCGAACTATTTCCAGTACAGAAGTGCCCCGACCAGTCCCAAGGTTAAATGCTTCTGCGCCTGACTTATCTGCCAGCCACTCCAAGGCTCGAACGTGTCCTATCGCCAAATCCACTACATGAAGGTAATCCCGCAGACAGGTGCCATCCGGTGTGGGGTAGTCATCGCCAAATATCGATAACTCGTTGCGCTTACCTACTGCAACCTGGGCGATATAAGGTAGCAGATTGTTAGGTATTCCCTGAGGATCTTCTCCAATCAATCCAGAAGGATGCGCACCAACAGGATTAAAATATCGAAGGAGTGCCACAGAAAGCTCTGGGTTCGCAGCGGCCGCATCCCGTAAAACCTGCTCTACCATCCATTTACTGGTGCCATATGGGTTACTGGTGCGACCAGTTTGTAGAGTTTCCACATAAGGCACAGGGGCCTCACTACCATAAACAGTGGCGGAAGAGCTGAACACCAGCTGCTTAACTCCAAACGCCTGCATAGCCTCCAGTAATACCAGACTGCCACTAACATTACTCTGGTAGTAGTCGATCGGCTTCTGTGAAGATTCACCTACTGCCTTCAGTCCGGCAAAATGAATTACGGCATGAATCGCATTCTCAGTAAAAATTTGGTCTAGCAGTTTGCGGTTTCTAATATCACCACGATAGAAGCGAACCGGTTTGCCGCTAATCGCCTGTACTCTTTGTAAAGCTACTTCGGAGCTATTGCACAAGCTATCGATAACTACAGCCTCAAATCCAGCCTCTTGTAATGCCACCAGGGTGTGAGAGCCAATGTAACCAGCGCCACCGGTAACCAATACTCGTCTACCCATCGTTTCGCTATTCTCAATCATGCAACAGCATCCTCTGGAAGCTGGATCTGACTATCGGAAGCCATATCCCCAGATAGTATCAACGTATTCAAATAAGCCCGGTAATCTTCTGCTAAATCTGGATGGCGCAATCCGTATTCAACATTTGCCTTTAGATAGCCCAACTTAGAGCCACAATCATGACTCTTGCCGACCATACGATAAGCCTCAACTGTTTCCTGTGTCATCAACTCTGCAATAGCATCAGTAAGCTGAATTTCGTTACTGGCACCTGGTAATGTCTGCTCAAGTAAGGGCCATAGCTTGCGTGACAATACATAGCGTCCAACCACTGCTAAATTCGATGGCGCTTCAGCTGCAGGAGGCTTTTCCACAATGGCTGTCATTGGCTGCGAGGCATTTGGAGACAACGCCGCTCCCTGACAATCCGCCACGCCATATTTATGCACTTCTTCTATCGGAACCGGCTCAACCATCACCTGACTAACACCAATCCGATTGAATCGCGACAACATTTGCGCCAAATTATCCCGGCAGAGATTTGAAGCTGCATCATCGACAATGACGTCCGGAAGTAACACCGCAAAATCCTCATCACCCACCAATGGTCGGGCGCATAAGATGGCATGCCCCAATCCCTTCGCCTCACCCTGGCGTACATGCATGATAGTAACGTCTTTCGGGCAGATGGACCTAACCTCATCCAATAGCTGTCGTTTGACCCTGGCCTCTAGGGTAGCCTCCAACTCAAAACTGGTATCGAAATGGTTTTCGATAGAGTTCTTACTGGAATGGGTAACCAGCACAATATGTTTTATCCCAGCGGCAACCGCCTCATTGACCACATACTGAATAAGCGGTTTATCGACGATAGGCAGCATTTCTTTGGGAATAGCTTTTGTTGCTGGCAGCATACGGGTTCCCAAACCAGCAACGGGTAGAATTGCTTTCATTTAAGCTCTCAATAGAGTCATAGCTTTAAGGTACAAAAATCAACAGCCTGTAAACAGCAGACAAAAAGTCGAATCATAAATTTATAATGATTACCATAAAATTAAAATAAAACCTTTAAAAGAAGGCTTCTTAACTTATAAAGCATTTAAAGTTTTTTGAAACTTTAACATCAAGGCTTTTAAAAACATCCCAATAAATATTAGCGAGCCTTAATCTATTATCATCAAACTCTTTACCTGAAAAATTTGACTCAGAAAAAATACTCAACATCTTCTCCTTAGTATTATACCTATCAGAAAAAGTTAGACTATCAACGGATGGAACTTTCAATACATTACAAAGCTCACGAGTCCTCGTATCAGTTGTTATACATACAGCTGGAGTTTCAGCCTGTAGGGCAAGAATGTTTCCATGTATCCGAGTACCAACTGAGTGGCTGTGCAAAGTAAGATTTGTAAGCCACGAGTCTATATCACCATGAAATACTGAAAATTTCCGAAGGAAAGTAACAAGTGCAGCCCCATCCTTTACACCAAGAAATCTTTGTGCCAGATTTTCAGTCAGTGTTGCTTCACTAGCATCTAAATTTTCATTCATAAGTGCTTTAAAGAGAATTGGTGGGTGCTGTATCGTATAGCTACCACAATTGACGCTTTCCAAGAGATTCAGCAGATCTCTTTCAACCTGTTGCACTGCAGGATTTACTTGCCCGGAAGCAATATTCAATCTACTTATGGGCCTATTAAATTTATCCTCAAGCCTCACACCTAAGTTTTTATTCCCATTTATAAAAACCGTTGAACAACCACCAACAACAACATTGAAAATTCCAAGGTTGTTTAGTAAGCGCTTAGTATATTCACCTCTGCATAATATTGCAGGAGAACGTTTTGCCACAGATTGCAAAAATCTTAATGTACCATTTTTTAATTCTGGGAATATCGCTTCATCTTCTGACTGTGCACCCAAGCCAATTACTAAACATGGTACATCTAGCTCTTCCACGATATCAGCAATCGCCCCCATATCCGAATTTGGATTCAGCTGATTGGAAGCCGGAAAAACAAAAAGATCAACCTTACCTTTCAATGCTATTGCATGTGCCATTCCCTGAATAATATGAAATTTAGCATCAAACATTCTAGGCACAGAGTACCAATATGCTAAATTGCCTGTATTATTTCCAGTCTTTTTCATTATCTCTTGGGCAGATAATATCCAGGGCTCTGATATACTTCCAAAATTAGGAGAAAATATTGCTACATTCATAAAACTATTAATTCTCTAAAAGAGAAACCACTTCAGATTTTTTTTCTAAAATTGCATTTTCAAGCATGGTTCTATCAACATCTTCATAAGATTGATAAAAACCTCTAATCACTTCATCAAGTCCCAGAATTTTCCCTTGAGCAAAATATACTTCATCATCTTCAAAGTCAAAGCTCAAACTATTACGCATGCAAGAAAGCGATGGACACCTAATTCCGTCCAGATATCCTGGCCCACCCCAATCTAAATCTGAAGAATAAGATCGCACACCAACTCTATCCAGAATATTATTCTTCAAAAACTCAAAGACTGGTTTTCTCGGGTGGTTGAATTGATTAAACAGTTTATAGGTTCGCGAATTAGCTCTTATGAAGTTAGACACCGGAAGATCTATATTGTTAATCTTTTCTCTATTATACAGTCGCTCTATAGATCTTTCGTAATAGTTAACAGCTTTCTTTTCTTCGATTAAACTTTCACTCAACAGCCTCTCTTTACATACGGCCTCTGAATAACCATCAAGATAGAATTTCAAAACGAAAAAATCATGAACTAGATTTAGTGGGGACTGAATTCCCGGCAACATCTCCAGCTGGGGAAAGTATCCATCAAAGTAAAGAGGCGGAAAAGATAGAGAGATACAATTTTCTGGTAGTTTCGATACAACCGATTCAGATGAAAGCTCCTCTACCCCCCTACCTCCAAAAGGCTGATAAATGAACAGATCTAGATCACGTACTTTATTCAGGATATCATTTATATCCGTACTTTCTAAAGTATGAACAGGCTTTATCTCCACCAACTTATATACGCTGCTAAAGCCCTGATCACTAAGCAAAGTTTTGGCTAGTGCCACGCTCTGACAGTTTGCATAAACGCTAAACTTTTTCATTTCTTATTTCTAAACTTAAACTTCATATCCCAATAAATTAAGCTCTTCACCTAGATACTCATTAAAAATCTCACAAAGTGATGAATCCATCTCACTTTTCCATCTAATAACTGATTCAGGTGCAGTAATGTGCTGATCCACAGAACTTCTATTAGCAAGAACCTGATTATAATCAAGAGTCAAACCAAGCCATTCACCGATATCATTTGTCTTATCAAATGGAGACAACATAAAATCTTCGTATTTTATAAAGTAACGCCTATCGTCACACTCCATATTCGCTACATGTCTCATAAAACTCTTTCTCATTTTACAGAGTCTTATCGCATAACTTTCATCCGTATCGCTTTCTTCCCATCCAAACCCATTAAAGCCACGCTTTTTATTAAAGCTTTTTATGGAAAGAAATTCATCTCTAGGATCTCTCAGCAAGAATAAGTTTTTAGCGGCAATAACATTGTTTACATCACTGCAAATATCATGAACGACTTTCTCCGCATAATACACGGGATTATCACTATCAATTATACCTAAATTAGTTTTCTTTACTTGGGTAGAAAATCCATTCCAAAGCCTTTTCAAAAAATCTTTAGAAAGCTCATCCCTATCGAAGATACTTACTTCAGAATATGGTATGGGGCCAACTTTATTCAACTCTCTATTAAAAATAGAATCCGGGTTCCAATCCGAATCATTAGCAGTATCTTTACCAACCAATCCCGACAATCTGCATAAATAAGTTAAATGACGTTTTTCAAATGGGTAATGCCTATCAAAAACTACATTATTTGAAGAACCTAGGACCTGCATTAACAATGTGGATCCTGATCTTCCAAAACTGCGCAACATAATTGGTGTAATCATAATTATGCCTATTACTAAATCTAAATATTAATAAATTGATAGATGAATATTTGAGCATTCACTAATGCTCAAAGGTTTAGGGATATCGCTTGCAACCAAGTCCCAGCTATTCGTCTCTCCATAAGCTTTCAAAATAGCCTGCTTAAGGGAGTTACTACTTCCACTGCGGAAATTGTAGCCACTAACACCATCGGTAATTTTTTCAACCATACCGCCGATATCACTACCGATCAAAGGACGGCCATGGTTAAAGGCCTCCTGAATAACCATCGGTGAGTTTTCCCACCATACCGAAGGAATAATTACCCAGTCGGCTTGCTCCATTAAGCGACCTATTTCATGGGACTCATAGGAGCCATGCAAGGTAACCAAATCGTCCAGATCCTCTAACAACCCAAGAATTTTCTCCTGAAACTCTTCCGTCTGGCCTTGTAAATTAGCTCCGTGAATATCCAAGTGAACCTTCTCTTGGATATCTTCGGGCAACAGTTTAAAGGCCTCCAGTAATACATCTACACCTTTAAAAGGATTGATCTGACCAAAGAAAGCGAAACGGCCGCGCCCTTCCCCTTCTGCTAAGGGGCGAGGTGCAGGCGTTTCGATCTCCGGCTGGCCATTTTCGATCATTACCATTTTCTCTTCGGGGATCCCCCAGGCTTTATAGCGCTCAATCAGAAAATGACTGGGTGAGACGAACATATCCACCAAGTTAAAAATGGATTTAATATACTTCTCCCGCAGGAAGAAGTCCGCTGCAGAGCGCTCGGGGAAACAACGTGCACAGTCAGTGGGAGATGACTTATAACAAAGCTTCATCTGTTTGCCTGGCTTAACCATTTGGCCATTATTAGCACAGATAGCTAAATATTCGTGCAGTGTTACAACAAGACGTGCATCCGGTAAGGTATTTCTTACCTCACGGATCAATTCCAACCCCATATGAATGTAATGATGAAAATGTACTACAGTCGGTTTGTAGCGCTTTAATAATGCACGAAATTCCTGCCAAACATGCTTTTTACAACCCGATTGGAACAGGAAAAAATCGGACATATGGGTATGGAATAGAATCTCTTTGTCCGAATTAATAGTGGAGAAAGCAGATCCTCCATGGGAAGGCTGGTCGGTACGTGCCAAAAAAACAGTGTCCAAGCCCAGTCGTTCGTATTCCTTAAACAGGTTATAGGCGGCCACTTCTGCACCACCCTTGCTGTGATCCGGGTGACCGTGGGAAACAATCAGTATTCTGTGTTCAGTCATTGATAATTCCTTAACGAACCAGCTGTTCAATCAGGCTTCCCCAGCGCTCGGTATGTTGCCAGGCGTTATAAAGGGTGATTTTAAATTTCCAGTCTCTATTTTCGAACAAATTTTGTGACATCCGTTCCAGGTGGTAGAGCTTTTCATCGGCAAGAACATAGTGACGGTAGCCTGCTTCGCGTAATTTCAAGCAGAGATCAGAATCTTCAAAATCCCCAAGTACATAAGTCTCATCCAGACCATCCGCAGAGTCATATAACGCTTTGCTAATAAACATACATGCACCGGTAACTGCCGGTGATTCCATCACAGAATCAATGTCCACCAACCATTCCGGATTACCCTTACCTGGGTGTTCGTTCAACCATAAGTTGCCAAACTGGACGCTATTGGAAAAAGTCATTCCCACATGTTGGATTGTGCCATCATCAAAAACCAACTTTGGTGCAACCACACCGACATCCTTCAGCGAAGATACTTTTTGTTCGATTCTGGATATCCAACCACTGCAGCTAGGGATAATATCTGAATTAAGCAATACTAAGTTATCTGCGCTGGCATAGCGTACTCCGAGATTATTAGCACCGGCATAACCCAAATTACGACCGCCGTAAATCACCTTGAAGCTTACAGGGAACAACATACTGGTGTCATAACAGAAAGGTATAAACGCATCATAGAGCCTGGGGTCATCCAGAACATAAATCAGTTCCGTCTCGGCAAAATCGGCATCCTCAGTAAATTGGGCTATCTGGTGCAGTAAGAAGTCATAGCGACCATATAGCGGCACTATCACACTGCGCTTGGGTTCTTTCACCTCTTGCCCGAACTGCAATATTTCCACTTGGGGATCTTCCAGGAGATAGCGCCGATTGGACCAAAGCGCAGACAGTGCCGGGCCAATATATTTACGCATATTGCTCTGGTATTCTCGGCCATCTACATTGAAATTCACCAGCACCTGCTGGCTGGCCTGGGTGATATCTTCACGAACGTTAGACTGCCGAACTGGCACTACGCCCAAGCCGCCCTCTTTTGTAAAAAACAGCATCTCTAGACTGGCTCGCTCTATCAGGTGTGGCATGGGCACCCAAGTGAAGAAGCCTGCCTTATAGTTTGGCTCAGCTCTACCGGGAAAGGCCTCTAAGACATCAATACGATCAAAACGTGCAGATTCCTCGAGCAAATTGAGACTGTAGCTGCCATCAGTAGTACGTAGCACTAAACTTGCCAGATCCCGCTGACCATCAAGTAGCCAGCCAGAAAGGAATAGTCCGTGGCCGGGCACTGCCAGAATACTATCCCAGTGCCAGTCAACCAGAGATTTGAGTTGGTTTTCTTCTAGTTTTTTTAATCCCGGAATTTCAAAGACCCCATTACCCATGCTCTCAAACATCAAGTTGAGCAATTCAGCCTTTTCTCCCGTACGCCAAGTCATACAGTGACCAAATAAGGTTTCACCGGTTAACTCTACAAATGGCTTAAGCTCTACCTCTTTAGACTGGCTGTCAGCACTTACAGTCATACGCAGGAAAGTGTTTTCCACAGCGACATCATAGGGCCATTCCACTAGGAGGCTATAACCCCAGCAGCTATCACCTTCGAATTTGAAATGTCTGTTTACATCTAATCGAGTAGTTCTCAGGGTATAATAATTAAGCTCACCTACATCCTGAGAGCTGCTGTCCTCTTCACTGCCGATATATTCAAGCCGGAAATCCAGAGATTTATATTCGGGGTGGAACGCCCAACCTTGTATCAACAGATGTCGTCTACCGATAACTCCACATACGTCTACCCATACCTGCACCTGCTCTGAGAACATTTTTTCCTGCACGGATCCAGCAGCCTTGAAACGTTTTCGTATCTTAATACCCATTGATTTATCCATCCTTACTCAGCGGTGCTGTATTGCTGTTCTATCCACTGTCGATAACTGCCATCCATCACTGAAGACCACCAATCCTCATTTTCTAAATACCAAAGGAGCGTTTTTCGGATGCCAGTTTCAAAGCTCTCCTGTGGTTGATAGCCCAGCTGGCTATTGGATTTCCGTGGGTCTATAGCGTAGCGCCGATCATGAGCAGCCCTGTCGTCCACAAAAATAATAAGATCTTGGGCTTTGCCAGCTATTACAGAAGTTGCCTGCGGATACCTGTTGGCAAGTATTGGTTGATTTTCAAACTCCCTATTCATCAACTCACAAATCATTTTTACGATATTGATGTTGGTCCATTCGTTAATTCCCCCGATGTTGTAACACTCGCCCAGCTCTCCTTTGCGGATTACCAAATCGATACCTCGAGCATGGTCCTCAACATAGAGCCAATCACGAATTTGCTGGCCATCACCATAAATTGGCAATGGCTTGTCTTGTAAGATATTGGTGATCAGCAGCGGGATCAGCTTTTCCGGAAAATGGTAGGGACCATAATTGTTTGAGCAATTACTGGTGGTTACCTTTAGTCCGTAAGTGTGGTGGTAGGCGCGTACCAGATGATCTGATGCGGCTTTACTCGCTGAATAAGGACTATTAGGTGCGTAAGGCGTAGCCTCACTAAATGCAGGATCTTCAGCTTCGAGAGTTCCGTATACTTCATCAGTTGAAACATGATGGAAACGGTGTATCTCGCGATTGACCCCCTCTTCCAGCCAAACTTTTTTTGCCGCTTTAAGTAGGCTATGAGTACCTATGACATTGGTCTGAATAAATACATCGGGACCACTGATAGAGCGATCTACATGGCTTTCCGCCGCAAAGTGTACCAATGTATCTATACGATGCTCTCTGAGAAGCGTTTCTACTAGATCAGTGTCACAGATGTCACCCTGGTAAAACTGGAAATTTGGACAATCCTTTACCGAATTCAAACTTTTGAGATTACCTGCATAAGTTAATGCATCTAACACGATAACTGTATCTTGCGGATAATTTTCTATCCAGTAGTGCACAAAGTTGGCACCTATAAAACCAGCGCCGCCAGTTACCAGTAAGTTTTTCATCTTAAGATCACTATTAATTTTAGTTCTTAAATATTAAAAGGGGGTTATTGCTCAACATTTCGCTGAAGTGCTTTATGAGATAAGGCTAATCTCAACGAATCACGCCAGTTCCTCAACTCCATACCTAGCTCATCAACTAAACGGCTCTTATCCAACACGCTGTAAGCGGGTCTTCTTGCAAGGGTCGGGTAATCCTTCGTTGCAATAGCTTTAATGATCAATTCCTTATCAAGGGGAATCCGGCCACTTGCCTTTCCCTCTTCAAAGATAGCTACTGCAAAGTCATACCAGCTGGCCACACCGAGATCTGTACAATGATAAATACCATACGCCTCTTTACTTTCGGCCAAGCAAAATAGAGCTTGTGCAATGGATCCGGTCCACGTCGGTGTTCCCACCTGATCAGCCACTACTCCTAGCTCATCGCGCTCACTCATCAGGCGCAACATCGTATTAACAAAATTATTACCATGGGCAGCATAGACCCAGGCTGTTCTTAAAATTATTGCTTCAGGAGCTATATTCTGAACAGCGGACTCGCCTTCAGCTTTACTGGCTCCATAGACGCCAAGTGGATTTACGGTATCAGATACTAAATAGGGGGAAGATTTTTTACCATCGAAAACAAAATCCGTTGATACATGTAGAAAACGTAAATTAAACTCTTTACAGGCGTGAGCCAGATTTTCTGCACCAAGCGTATTTATAGAGAAAGCTTTTTCTTTCTCTTGCTCAGCCTTATCTACTGCAGTGTAGGCTGCTGCATTAATAATCACGTCAGGGCAAAAATGCTCGACTGCCGAAAATACAGCCGCTCTATCAGAAATATCCAGTTCTTCTTTTGCCAGAGACACCAGTTCAAACTCATTGGGGCACTGCTGCTGAAGCTCAGTGGCCAGCTGCCCATTCTTCCCAGTTACTAGAATTTTCATAAGTGTCTCTTATGCCTGCTTACCAATGCACTAAAAGCAGCTCAGTTTGCCGCTCAAAAAAAGAAGTTTCCGATTCAACGAGACTGAATTACAACCAGAAGGGTAATTACACTCTTTTAAGGAAATAAGTCCTAAATTTCAGGCGAAATAGGTAGCATCCTTAAAGTATTTCCCATCCCGATCTTTCGGCGATAGCTGTGGCTGCTCATCACCGACGAGCGGCCATTCTATGTTCAAATCCGGGTCATTCCAAACAATCGACTGCTCATACTTTGGTGCATAATAATCCGTACATTTATAGACAAATTCGGCAGATTTGCTAGTAACATAAAACCCGTGCGCAAAACCTTCGGGCACCCAGAGCTGTCTTCTATTCTCTGCAGAAAGATAAACACCAACCCACAGACCAAAAGTGGTTGAACCTTTGCGTAGATCCACGGCAACATCAAAAACCTCGCCTTGAGTCACCCTAACTAATTTACCCTGCGTCTGCTCAGTCTGATAATGTAAGCCACGTAGTATCCCCAGAGAAGATTTACTATGATTGTCCTGCACAAAGACTCTCTCAGCGCACTCTCTATTAAAAACATCATCTCGAAAAGACTCAAAAAAGAAGCCACGCTCGTCCCCAAATACTTTGGGTTCGATAATTTTTACATCAGGGATTTTTGTTTCAATGATTTTCATACAACATTAGTAATCACAAAATAAGAGGGGAAGGCGCCGGCTGACGGCCCATCATGAACAACCGGCAATATTGCAATAGCCTACTGACTAAAATTTCTGGCTCGAATTATCCCGAAGCAATTCTTTTTATGTCCCTAGTGCGTATCGTCGTGCATTCAGAGTTGAACTCTCTCCACTCTCAATCAGTATTTGCATCAGGTATTTGCCGTAACCACTCTTCATTAGCGGATGGGCTTGCTTTTCCAAGTCTTCAGCGCTTATAAACCCTTTACGATAGGCAACTTCTTCCGGGCAAGCTATTTTTTGACCCTGACGCCGCTCAATAGTCTGAACAAAATGTGCAGCTTCCAACAGATTGTCATGGGTGCCAGTATCCAGCCAGGCGCTTCCTCGTCCAAGTCGCTCTACGTCAAGTTGCCCTTCATTCAGATAGACCTTATTAATATCGGTAATTTCCAGTTCACCACGAGCACTAGGTTTAATTTCCCGGGCAATATCACAAACCTGGTTGTCATAAAAATACAAACCCGTAACAGCATGGTTGGACCTTGGATGTTCGGGCTTTTCCTCCAGGCTTATGGCACAGCCTTCGCTATCAAACTCAACTACCCCATAGGCACGAGGGTCCGCAACACGGTACCCAAATACTGTGGCTCCAGCCTCTTTAGCATTGGCATGTTGAAGTATCTGGCTGAAATTCTGTGCGTAGAAAATATTATCACCCAAAACAAGTGCACTTTTATGATTACCCACATACTCTCTCCCAATCAAGAAGGCCTGGGCGAGACCATCCGGTGAGGGCTGCACTGCATAAGAAATACTGATACCCCATTGAGCACCATCTTCAAGCAAGCGCTGGTATAGGCACTGTTCCTCTGGTGTAGTGATAATTAAGATGTCTCTGATACCTGCCAACATCAGGGTTGTCAGTGGATAGTAAATCATCGGTTTATCATAGACAGCCATCAACTGCTTACTTACACCTTTGGTCAGGGGATACAGGCGAGTACCTGAACCTCCAGCTAAGATTATCCCCTTTCTATCAGAAGATCCTTTCACAACCATTTCGCCCACCCTTGAATTTACATCCTTTAATGATCCGAGAACGCCCCTCAGAGATAAATTCAGGGGTTTTTGCCCGGTTTGTTTAATTGGACAGAATGCGATTATCAGTCAAAATTTATTTAAATAATTTTGACGTGCATAGTTACATACAATTAATGAAAACGGTATTACACGTGCCTACACTCGCCAAAAGCTATATTCATAACCGTAAAAGACAGGAGCCAAACTCCGCGGCTCCTGACAATTAATCAGCAATAATGAGGCCAATATGAATAAAAATAACGGGCACCGCGTACCAATTTAGAAGGAGAGAACTGCGGCTGTGCCAACTGCGATACGATAAAGTATCTCGGTGACATCTTTGGTTACTTGTAATTCACTAGACTGTATTTTTGGCATCACCATGATTTCATCTCCGGGGCGCAAACGATCTCCCAGGCGATTATCAAAGTCCCTATCATCAATACGACTGATAGTGCCATCGAGGTGCAAAATAACGAGTTCATCGCGATTAGCATTATTAGCGAATCCACCGGCCAGCTCGATATAGTCCTCTAAAGTACGCTTTTTGCTATACACAAGAGAAGTTGGAAATATAACCTCTCCCACTATTGAAACCGTTGAAGATTTTAGAGGCACTACCAGTTCATCACCATCCTCAAGAAGCATTTCCGCCGCGTTTGGGTTGTTTGCAATCACGACCTGCCCTCTGGGTTCAGCCTTGCGTGCCTGCTCAATGAAATTTTGAATCATCATGGCATTGTCTTTTTGCGCTGACTTCTCCAGATCAGTATTGGGCTGACGCGTTAATACTTCCATTTGCAGGGCATCCAACGAACGATCTAAAGCTGCTCTCTGCCTCTCGGCAACACTTTTACGGTAAAGCTGAATAGAATCTACATCAGCGTTGCCTCGGAAACTCAACTGATCTAACAATTCATTGAGTGTTGCTCCATAGGGAAGAACATAGGTAGCTGGACCATCCAGCTCACCCGATACACGTATCGAAATAGACTCAATATCGTTATCTCGTACTAACTCTACTTGTGCTCCAGGGTACAATCGCGTTGTCATAGCATCCGCTAACGGCATGTAATTAGCCTGCTGAACTCCACCAATGACCTGAGTAATTCGGGCAAAATTGGCTTGTGGGTCGGGCTTGGTCACAAGTAGCATTTCCCCAAGCTGGGTATAAGGCCCTACGAATTCCATTTGAGCGGGTTGCTGTACCGCACCTTCCACGGTTACCGATCCATGCCGCCCGCCCACTACAACAACATCACCATTACGAAGCTGGAGAGCTGGCATAATGCCGTCCACCAGGAAGTTGTACAGATTTACTCCTTGTATCTCCTCTCCCTGGCGCATGACTTTAATGTCAACAAAACTACCACTTTCTGCATCAATACCGCTGGCACTATCCAGATAGTACAAAATAGAATCAGAACTAAAGCCGTTGTATAGGCCGGGACTGTTAACATACCCGGTAACAAACACTTTTACCGGCTGACTAGCCTCTAAATTCGCGTACGCTTGTACATTATTTTTAAAGACGCGCTTTACATGCCGCAGGACAAAATCATTCAGCACGCCATTTTTAACGCCTGCAACATGAACAGGCCCAACTTCAGGCACAAAAATATTGCCCTGGGGATCAACTGGCAAGGTGGCACTAAAACTATAAGCACCCCAGAGCTGCAGATTGATTTGATCACCTATAGTGATCCGGTAGTCAGGATTAAAACCGCTAAATGGCTGGTCCTTGAAGGCTCCTTTAAAGAGGGATTCACCAAAAACTGGCACACCTGATCGCGGTATTTCTGTAGGTGCCACTTCATCTATTAGCTGAGTCTCTAGAGCTACAGACTGTATACTGACAAATGAAACTAGTAGCCCTACTCCTAAACCAAAGCTTCTTATTTTCCCTTTAATCATTTTCGTCATTCTTTGTAAATGAAAATTAACTTAGTTAATAAGAGGGCGATATTCGCCGGTTCTATCTATGAGCCAGGTCCTTCCCTGCCCAGGTTACACTCTGTGATCGCGAATGCTGGCGACTAACATTTTTACTATCCCATATAGCATCAATAGTATTATGGCGAGAGTTGTCAGGTTATATAGTTTGTGTGGGTATTCGGCTTCCTCGGCAAGAGAAGGCTGAGTCACTACCATTAAATGTTTTAGCTTACCTGAAGCCTCCATTCGGGCAGTTTCCAGTGCTTTCAAAGAAGCCGCGTAGGCATCAGTAGCAAATTGAAGGTCTAACTCCAGATTTTGAAAATGCGCTCCCAAGCTATTAAGCCTCTGGTCGCCCTCTTCCTCACCTATACCGACCAAGCGAACCTTCTCCATTTCAATTTGCTTTTCCAGTGCTCCAATTTCGGCCATCATGGAAACAATTTGCGAGGAGTCAGTATTCAGGTAGGTTTTAGCTGCAGTGAGATTCGCCCGCTGCTCTGCCAAGCGAGCTTCCAGGCCTTGAATAATGCTGCTTATCCCCTTGGTTAACTCCTCCGGGCTAACCACATTATTGTTGTTCTGGAAATCAAGAATCTCCTGTTTAGTACTTCGTAACTTGCTTTGCGCCAGTTCGACTTCGGTTTTCACAAAGGCAACTTGCTTGTCTGCCAGCTGATTGCTCACCGCATTGACAAAGTCTTCAGATTTTTGAGTAACTGTCTCCACCAAGAGCTGCGCAAAAGTAGGGTCATAGGCCTGCATATCTATTGTGATGATACCTGTAGCCTCATCATGGCCTACGTTGATATGGCTCCGGTAATACTCCAGGTAGTCTTCTTGCGTAGCATCTAGAGCCAGCCTGGAGAAAATGTCATGGCGATCGCTCTGGTAATACTCAGCCAACTTCAGTTTTTCATCGAGATACAGAGCCATATCCAGAGACTGGATATAGTTGACCACCAGGAAGGCATCCTGATTATCTGTGCCGACTCCTGGCATAAGGAAACCCAGAGCTGGTGAGGCCACTTGACTGGAACCGCTATCTTTTACAATTAGCTGGGTGCTACTTAAATAGCGCTCAGAAACCCAGAAAAGATAGTAAGCACTGACCATGATAAGTGGTAAGACAACAAACAGGGTGATACCACGCCACCGATAGAGATGATCTTTAATTGTTTTATCTTTCACTGATGCATTTTCCCCCACCCATTGCTTTAAGCTCTTAAAAGCGTTCCGTAGAGTGCTTTTCGCTTTATACTTGGCAAGGTCCATTTTTTGCTCTGCTTTGAGCGAGTCTCTAGCTTCCATAATCAACTTTTATACTTTAAGAGCCTTATTGGCGTTGCCAGCTTTGGGTTTGGGTCTAGGTTGTTCATCCTGGTATTTTTCAATAGCGTCATCCACCGTATCGAATACGGTAAGCTGTCCAGCATCAAGATAAATACCAACGTCACAATTTTTTCGTAACAATGGCATAGCATGGGCAACAATAATGAACGTTGAAGTTTTGCGCTTCTCGGCAATAATCTCTTCACACTTTCTCTTAAAGTGCGCATCCCCGACAGACATCACCTCATCAACCAAGTAAGTATCAAAATCTACGGCGATACTGAGCCCAAATGCGAGGCGCGAGCGCATTCCAGAAGAATAACTTTTTACTGGGGCATCGAAATAATCGCCGATTTCAGCAAAGTCCTGAACCCGGTCCATAACCTTGCGCTGTTCCTCACCCCAAATGCCATGTATTCCACAAACAAAAGCTACATTATCCCTTCCAGTTAGGCTTCCCTGGAACCCGCCAGAAAGCCCCATGGGCCAGGAAATTCTCCGATCAGTTACCACCCGTCCTGAATCGGGATAGTCAATACCTCCCATGATGCGTAACAATGTTGATTTACCCGCACCATTGCGGCCCAAAATACCGATATTTTTTCCTTCTGGAAAAGTCGAGTTCACATTGCGAAACAGTACTTTACGGCCATTTGGCGTACGATAAGACTTTGTTAGATTTTCCAACTTGATCATTGGCTTCTCACCAGGTCACGCCAGTTAGCCCTATATGTCAGCAAGCCAAAGGCGAGGAAAGAAACGGAAATAAATATCAAGTAGTTAAGGTTTCCAAAAGCTCCTTGATACTGAACAAATAACCCCTCTCGAGTAAGCTCAATAACATGTAGGAGTGGGTTCCATACCAGGTAAGGGTGATACTCTTCTGGAATTTGCTCCAGTGAGAAAAACACCCCAGACAAAAAATATAGCGATCGTACAATTATTGGGGACATCTTCGCAGCTTCAGGAAACCTTTGGCCAACAACACAGAGAGCCAAACTAAGCCCAAGGCAGAAGCAGAAAAATAGCAAGTTTACGACTACTAACAACAAGAAGTTATTAAAACGAGTGGACACTCCGAACCACGCTAGCAAGCCAAGTAAGCATGTCAGGGCTACTAAATAGATGGCAAACTCCAACAGCGTGCGAGTCAGTACTGCGTCAAATGGTCTCAGTTGCCGATAGTTAAACAGCCCCCTATTCGGCTCAATAGCAGTAAGCCCCTTCCCAAAGCAATGGCTGAAACAAAGGAAAGGCGCAATTCCAGATAACATGAACAATGCAGTGGGAATACCAGGGTAGAAGTTTTCCCTAACCAAGCTGAAAATTGTTACAAGCACCATCATATGCAGAGACGGTTCGAGCAGCACCCACACATAGCCCAGCCGCCACTTACCAAAACGGGTTTTCATCTCCCTAACCAGCATCGCATGAATTACATCACGCTGGATCTGCCACACTGTGCGTTGAACGGAGGATTCCATATCAGCTTTTTCTTTGATATATGTGAACCAGTTCCACGCCAACCAGGGCAACAAACTGGGATAATTAACTCAATTCCATTTGGTGGGATTTTTTTCACATTGTTACAACTGTTACACGCGCCTTTTTGCTGTGATCGTTGTTATTAGCGTGAAAAATACTAGGGTCACACACTTTATATAGCGAATCTTCCTGAAAACGCCAGTTGCGTCCTTAATAGGCGCGGTATGCTATCGCAGTCCCGCCATCAGCGTCTTGACGAATTAATTACGCGCCATTACGAACTTTCCTACACTAAATTGGTGAGATCAGACTGAGTAGTCTGAAAAGGTACACTCTTTGATCAATCCACTCAATGCACGCACGCTTCCTGTCGCCAATGGCTAATCTTGGACCAAATGGTTTGAATGGCAAGCAGGCGAATAAGCATCCACTCTGGGCAAATTTCCAGCAAGAACCTTCACCCAAAATCTCAAACATTCCCTCAACGTAACGTGTGCAGCTCTTCGTAATTTACCAGTTACAATTTCCGCTCCAACCTAAATTCACGGTATATGACCCAACGATTCGATCATTTATTGAGCGTACTAATAAACCTTATAAATTGAACAAATCTTATGCAACGATAGAGGCGCTCCTGATTGAGGTAGTGCTCTCAGAGGGTGTCGCTCAACGATGCAATCGATTGCATTCTAAAGAAAGCAATAAGTCTACTCAATCTTTTGCATACGTTAGTACCCATATGCCAAAACTACAGTGATAAGATTTTACTTCAGGGCTGACTTGACCAACGCCATACCTTGCAAAGGTATAGGCTCCCATACTCACGCAATAAACAAAGGTTCTCACACTGTGATCCGCACTTAGGCGTATGCTTGCCTAGCATGTGAAAATGACATCTCTTAATTAAGCCCGTGCCCGATTGGAGTGACTTTTCATAAAAGCCAAACCAGCTCAATTTGCTTCACAGCAACGCTCTGTTGGTGATAACAAGATTCACGCCTTAAAAAGGCTTTTAGTAAAACAATCCAAGTAAGGTTGCCTTGTGGTTAACGGTCACTGAACAACCTAAATTTAGGCTAACACTTCGTCCACCCAATCAATCAACCAGCCGACCGAGATCATCGCCGATGAGCTTTTAATAGATACTGCAAGGTCACTATACGTTACCAAAATAATACACACCCAGCTTAAAGCATCGTAAACCAGCTATTAAGCAGGCTAAGTTTGTTAGTAGATTAGTCGTATTTAACTGCCCGCAGCTACCACCAGCAAGATCTATAAAGTTACAAGCCTAATGGCTCAATGAATAATCTAGTTGAAAAACTACGCATTTTCGATATCTGTCCCTTTCTCTCAGTGTGTGGTAAAAGACTACGTATTTCGGGGCAAGCTCAAATCAATGGGTATACACTAACATCAAAAATTATCCGCTTGTTAGACAGTTGTTTCTTTTCAGTTTGGGATAATATCAATTATTCTACATAGCATCGATTATCGTTCGATAACTGGTGGCAGCTTGCCACACAAAAAAGTAAACTTTGTAAACTACAGACAATTTGTTGTGGTAAGCCTTGAAACTCTAACCAATAAGCATCAATCCATTCTACGGAAGTTAGTCTTAGTAGATTGAGTCAAGCTTTCTAGACCAGTCGTTTTAATGAAATAAACTGCTTAGCAGACTAGAGTGTTCCCATGTTTATCGTAATCTACTGGGAACCAAGCTCATCTATGATTTTTATAAGAAATACAGGCTTGGAAAATATTAAAATTTATCAAAATTTGAGGCGGTTACTCTCACTAAAAGTCAACTCAAGAATCCATAGAATAAAAATTAACTTCTCAATAATTGCTCTTATTTTATACATATCCTCATGAATAAATCATTCAACATGATACTCATAAGGCAATATGCATTCTCGACCATACAAGAGCTCGGATCATAATGATATTTAGCTAGATGCTATGTAAGGCGAAGATAGCCAGTTTTTCTTAAGATTAGTCTACTGAAGTATCTAATTATGTGAAATCAAGCGTCAAGGACTTCATTTTTGAGTTATCTTAATCTTCAACAACGACAATCCAGCCTGTATTTTCTATAGAGTCATCAGTTATAAATCTTTTACCATGGCGATTCTTGGGGAAAACTAACCGAGAGTATTTATCGCAATATATATGAATAGGTTGCTTAGAGAGAATGACTTAAAAACCAATTATTATCTAGATAATTTATAAATATATTCATATCACTTATTTTTTCACGCATCCAAAATTTAAAGTCTTAGTTCAAAATTACATTTCATTCACATATGTTTGCTTTTTCTGGGATACCATATTCCTTCAACAACTTAGCATATTCACCTTTGGCACAGAGTCGGTCTAACCCCTTATTGAAATCATCTCTAGGTTTTTCATTCTTAAATGCCATCTTGAATTTAGTAACAGGCAAAAAAATCTTGTGGATATCCACTTCATCCATTGAGTGTCCCTCCACAATAGTGAAATTCATAAAAATACTTTTATCAACTATTATGATAGAATCTGGATTTCTCCAGAAGTCTAGGACTTGATCCTCTGAGTTATCAGCCTCAACATAGTTTTTCCTGCCTGGCGCTCCAGGCGAGAACAGGCGCTTAAAATCTGGTCCGAGAGTAAGATGGGCTCCCTGCCAAACAATGAGATCATGCCCAACAAGATCATTCACACTATCTATCTTATAACCTTTATTTTTGTGACTAATCGCATAATTCACAAAACCGATATAGTATTTTGAGTAGTAGTACTTCTCTGGGCCACTATGTTCGATCGCATTTGCTTCTGCGTTTGCAATTCCCCTCCCAATTGCTTTTGGAATATCACCCCAGCTCATCTGTAAAAATGTTATTGAATATCCTGGAAGTGACTTTAGTATTACATCTACCTCGAGTCCGCGTTCCGCATTATTCCCCACATATGGTGGCGCATCCTCCTCAATCGCTACTTTAAGCTCTGACGCGGAAGTGAACAGTGCATAACCAAATAGAAAGGAAATCAAAACTAGCTGTTTTAATCCATTATTTTGCATAACAATACTCAGAATGACACCGAAATTAGAATAAGTTAGATAGTAGATTAGGCTATGAAATAATACCTTATATGGTAATGGACACGGACTAGCGCCAAAATTCGCCCATGAGTCGAATATGATGTCAGTGACGCGTATAGATTGGTGGGCCTCTATAGATAATTAACCTGTGTGGAACCCGAAATTAAATATTAATCCCTTTTGGCATGAAAATCTTTCCAGCATCTTTGGTATTATTTACTCCTTCAAATAAATAAGCAGTAGTTAAAAGCTTTAGGAGGGCTGCCTACTTCTTCCATCCTTCACGGATATTTGAAATTTCCCGTAGTAAGAGGCATTAAATTGAACCATCTTCAATGCAATCTTTTCCTTATCAAAGTTCCTGTTACTTTTATTCAATAGGAGCTATATACCTAAACTGAAGTAAATCACCGCTCATTTTGCACATTCTCCCCAACTTGACATTCGTAGCCGCTTCATTCCACATCACCAAAAGGTTTATATTAGTCACCGGAATTTAGAATATTTTCCTAGATAAAACTCCTAAATAGAGTTAGATACTGCCCATCATACATTATTTAATGCGCATTATCTGAAACCAAGCTGGCCGACCTGACAAATACTGGGAAAATCTCTTCGGCCATATCAAAGTCCTATAAGTGACAAATAAGTAAGCTAAAGATGTGCCATTACATTTTAAAATAAATATTGATTATTAAATTATAAAAGTAAACATAGAAACTATTCTATAAATTGAAAGTGGATCCGCTTTCCCGATCGGTTTTAATTGGTGATAATTAAATTTCTTTATTTTGAAGAAACCGTTTTACACACTTTAAAATTATACTGTACTGTTGTCTGGCGCCTACAAATCGATTCTATTAAACATCAAATTGATGGGGTAGCAAGCAGAAGGGCGACGCTAAATATCAAGGGAATTGATTACAATCTATGACTTCAATATATTAATATTTATTTTTCAATAAAAACCGACTCTTAAGCCGGTATCGTAAATTTACATACACCATCAAAATGATCAAAAATTGCCTGGGATTACTCATTTCATTATCAACGTTGCCCCTCTTCTATTAATGATGGCTTGCTATGGCTGTAAATTAGTATAAAGAAATTTGGTTCAAAAATTAGCGTTCTCCAGCATCTACAAGTGCCTGATAAATACGATCAGGATAATCACCAATAATGCCGTCTACACCCAGTGAAATACTGCGCTCTATATGGTCTTCATCATTCACGGTCCACAGATCAACAAGTACCCCTTTTTTCTGGAAAAAACGCACATAGGGCTTAGTTGTAATGCTATATGGAAGCTGAGCAACATCAAACTTAGGCTTGAAAGCCCAACCGAACCCTGTGCTCCAGGCAAGACTTGCCTCAATAAGTTCACCTATGGTTGCACTGGTTCTAACCTCACCCCCGCTGATATCACGAAAATGATTCATTGCTTTGCTATGTTGGCTCGCAACGGTAACCTGCCCCTGCATCCGATAATCTGAAATAACCTGCCAAAGTACCTCTGAGAGCACTTTATCATTAGGTTTAATCTCTACATTGAATAAACCATCAGGATAACGCTCGAATAGTTCATTCAGTGTTAACAAAGTAAGCCCCTGATTTCGAAAGGGATAACTGCTACCATTATCACGAGTGAATTCATATCCTGCATCCAGGGATTTAATTTCACCTAAGGTCAAATCTTCAATTTTATCAGACACCCCTACATTGTCTTTGAGATCTGCATCATGATTAATAATGATGTAACGATCTTTTGATAAATGAACATCCAGCTCCAGGATATCTGCACCCTGTTCCATGGCCATATCAAATGCTAGGGAAGTACTTTGAGGGTACTCACCAGACGCCCCCCTGTGAGCAAGAATCTCTATAGCTAAGGCCTGATTACAGAAACCGACTCCTAAAGCAAGACAGGCAATGGCTTTTAAAATTTTTTTCATTTAGAGAATTTCCTTTATTATTAAATTGGTAAACCACTACATGAAATACAAATATACTACCAATCAAACCTGCTAGTTTATTGAATCTATGCTTTAGGTGCTTAATATTGCTCTATAACAAGAATCTAATAAACATATTTCCAATCTGGTTCAAATAATACTTGAACTAAAAAATTAGTGTGATGACAAAATACTTCTATTACGCTCTAGAAGATTTACTAAAAATTAGTAGAATATTCTTAACTAACCTTAAACGCTAAACATTTATTCTTGTCATAAAAATTTAATTTAGATTGTAAAGGTTTAATCGACAATTCACCTTAAATCTATATACTTAGTTTACGCAACAGTGATTCAGCCGAATAATCGGTACTAGCGCACATATTTTTCAATAGATTGTTTTCAGCTCAATTAATTATCCTTTGCATTTGGGTTCGTTATAATCAAATTTAAGTTATTTTACTATTGGTCTTGCCCACTAAAAGTAGACACTCTAACTATGTATAGTTACGCTCATACTCTGCTGGACTTACATAGCCCAATGCAGAGTGCTTACGAACCCTATTGTAGAAAATCTCAATGTACTCAAACACCTCAGATTTTGCTTGCTCTTCGCTTTCGAATGTTCCGGCATAGACCAGCTCGACTTTTAGCCTGCAAAAGAATGATTCCATTGCCGCATTATCCCAACAGTTAGCCTGGCGACTCATACTCGGCTTGCACTTGCTTTCGGACAAGAGATCCTGGTATTTCTGCGATCGATATTGCACACCCCTGTCAGAGTGAACTATTAGTCCAGGCTTTATTTGTCGTCGCTCTAGAGCCATTTTCAATGCTCGACGTGTCAATTCATCGGCCATCTGGGAATCGAATGCCCAACCTACAATACGTCGAGAGTACAGATCCATAACTACCGCGAGGTACAACCACCGCTCCAGAACCCAGATATACGTAATGTCACTTGTCCAGCGGCAATTTGGTCGATCCACATCAAAGCAACGCTTAAGTAAGTTGGCGGAGACATTAATGCTCCCCTCTACGGGCTGACTATATCGAAAGCCTTTGCCGTTTCTCGCTTTAATATGCTCCTGATGCATAAGCTTAGCGACGTAGTTCCGTGAACATGGCTCACCTAACTCTCGAAGCTCGCAAGCGATTCTAGGCGCTCCATAACGACCTTTAAACGCAGTAAACGTCTCTCGGATTTTATCGATTGTTCGTATCTTTCTAATCGTGTGAGGAGGTGGCAACCGCCCTCGCCATCGATAATAACCCGATCTTGAGACTTCTAAACACCGACACATCAAGCTAACCGGGAATGACCCTACATGCTCTTGTATCAGTGCGTACTTTACTCTCGGTGGTTCGCAAAGTACGCAGCTGCCTTTTTTAGAAATTCAACCTCCTGACGTGCTTCATGCAGTTCCTTCTTGAGCTTGCGAACTTCAGCGCTTTCCTGTTTGGAATAGTTGACGCCGCCTAAACTATTGAACTGCTTATCAGACAGTCGATTAAATTGACGACGCCAGTTGTAGATCTGCTGTGCGCTGACGCCTAGCTCTCGTGCCACGGAGGCCGTTGTTGCTCCAGGCTTTTCCGCTCTCTTAACTGCTTCTCTACGGAACTCCTCCGTATACGCCTGAGTTCTTTTCTTACCCATGACACACCTCCGTGTTAGGACTAAACCTAACTATACAGGGTGTCTACTAAACGTGGGTAAGTCTTCATGCTAACGCACCTGAACTTGAAAACATCAATATTATGAACAGCAATCCTTTATTCATTGTTTCTACCTTCGCATAACGCCGCATTCAGCCGCAGCTAAAATTGTGGGACTTTTGTGGTATAAGCGCAGCGGTCAAAAAAGGTACACAGCTTTGGATGTGGTACTGCAACGCCTTGTTATGAATTACTATTGACCAACTCCTGTAATTTCAGCCAATTTCTCTTCAGTACATGTTTCATTAACTGTTCCTGACCCTGTACTAGGGGTATACCATAAAGTTACTGGTTTTGACTGTACATGCGCTGACAGTATATTCGAAAGCATGGCTTTTCCAGCTTCCGTATCAGATTTAAACCTAAAATCTTCTGCATACCAATCGCACGTATCCTCAGGAGGGTTAGCTACCTTCAAGTAGGTAAAACCATTATTTTTTGTATGAACCCTCTGTATATCGATACCTTCAATATAGGCAGAATATACATTACCAGAAAAAAGAAAAATAATTGGTAATAAAAATAATTTATTCATAATCGTCAACTTCTCCAAACCTATAAATTCATAACGCCGCCATAACCGGCGGGAACGGAGTTTATTAAAGTACGCTATTTAAGCACACTGTAAACGACGCAGTGGACGTCGGGCTGATGGCTTTGTTGGGGCTCCCACCTGGCAGGCTCCTGAAAGCTTGCTTGAATAGCCTTAAAACTATCGCTAGCGTCGTTATCCCATGGCCATATGCCATCTACAGTTGGATAGATTAGTTGAAGTGCGTTGTAGGAACTACCTTTATAGAGCCAATTACAAGACAGCATAAATTCTTCTCTATACTTTTTAGCGACAGCCTCAAAGGTGACTTCGAAGCCATCAAGGAATCCTTCGTAAAATTTACCCTCTTCGAACTTTTCACCAGCAGTAACCCTGCGGTTGTATTCATTTACTATCCAAGAGCTAAGCTCGCTCCTGAGCCCTAAGACAATAACCTCCGGAGCGTCAGTGCATTGGCTAATGCCAATGCTATAGGTGAAGCTAGGATCTTCTTCTTTAGGGTCAAAGACAGAGGTAACATGACATCCGTACTCTTCGATGTGTTTTACAATTTTTTCTTCTGCTTTATTCATGCGCTGTAAAGTGCCCTAACGCTTTTAACATGGGCGTAGCTTCAGCTACGTCCCATGCCTAAACTTGTTACATTTTTCTCATTTGGTATTTTAAAAGTAAACTTAATTTTTTTAATGGAGCCATTCTCGTTATCAATTTTTGAAGAATCAACGAGCAATGTTGGAATTGAATTCAGAGCCGCTTGATCAAGATACTCAAATTTCGAAGACTCGAAAATCTTACTTTTTGTAATTATTCCATTTTTATCAATTGTAAGTTCGACCCCGACGCTTCCTTCTTCTTTTAACATCATAGATGCCCAAGGATAAACAAGCTTGCCAGGTTCGGCCAAAAACGAAAATTTAACTTCAGTAATATAAGGATCCTTTGCATCGTGAAGCTTTCCTTGTTTATGGCAAATAGTTGAACCAAAAATGCAGGTGCATGTATATAAGTAATGCACAATAAAAGCAAAGACTATTGCAGCAACACCAAGAAAAGCGTGTTTTTTCTTGAATCCAGATCCCTTATTTGGTGGTGTTATTTGACTTTCTGTCCATTTATCCATGATTTCTACTACTTTGAGATGTAACGTCCCGCACAGGGGCAGACAAATAAGCGCAGCGTTTTGGCTATCCCTGAGACCGAAGGGAGCGATTGCTGCGTCTTGTTATAAATCATTTGTAGAAACTGTAGTACCACAATGTATGCAACCTACCCTACCTGAAAACCAGTGGAGCACAACGGACGACCAGCTTTTGTGTATAGAGGCAGGATGAACCCCATGCTTACCCTGAAAGGTTAAACACTTGTTACAATTCGGGCAACGTACCCAAAACACCAATACAAAGTGAATGATTGCAAACGAGAAGAAACCGCCAAAGATCGTATAGTAGACGGGCATCTCATAAGTAACGTCGAAGTAGCCAAGAACAAAGGATGCAATCATACCTCCAAGAAATAACCAAGCTATATATGTAGCTATCGCATTCAGCTTTCCGAGCACAAAACTCTCCAAGATTTATAACGCCAATGTAAGCGGCGAGCGACGCAGAAGCGAGTCCAGCGGAATGCCGAAGGCATGTAGCGGTGTTTGACATTTTTGTTAAATGTTTTTGTCATGCACTTTAAAGTTAGCATTAGCAACCGCCACCATCTCCGCCTCCACAGCCCCCATCACCACCTCCAAAACCACCACCGCTATCTCCACCGTGACCACCACGACCACTATCCGGACCTAAAAGAAAAACAAATTTTATTAGCAGTAGAATTAGAAATACGCCTACTAAAATTGGCGAGATCGTACTTTGAAATGCATTTTCTGATTGAAGGTCTGTGTAGTGCCATGAAGCAACCAAACCTAAAATAAATACTATCCATGAAAACATCGTTTTAATCCTGAATGAAATTTAACGCTGGCCGCACAGGCGAGCCACGTAGTGGCGAGTCCAGCCGCCAGAGGCGGCGATGTGCCGGCCCCTGTTATGTGTTTGGTAGTAAGTAGACATATAAAGGGGTTGTTAACCAGAAACCACCAAGCATACCATTTTTACTTAGCCTACCGAAAAGCCCGCCTCGCGAACCTAAGTAAGCTACTATAACCAGCAGCAAAGCTGCCACGAACAGAACCCAAAACTTGCTAATAAATAGTACCGGCCACAGGACACACATGGTGCCTAGTGTCGCTTGCAGTACCCATTTGAGAGATTGAAGCTTATCTTTTTTCTCTCTGGTCGTAAGCCAAACCATAAGAATGTATGAACTCACGCATAAAATCGTTAGCAGCAGTAGCTTCATCGTGGATTACACATAACAGTTTATTAAAGAGCCAGTGGCTCACTATCCATTTGGCCACTAGTTCTGGGAGGGAGCTTCCAAGCTCCACAGAAGAGCCTTTATTTGCAGTAGGTTTTAGACTTTTGTTCAAATAGTAGCCAGATATAGTGAGCCATCAGCTCAAGTCGCCTAGTTCGACCTTCCTCTCTTGAACACATTTTACCCATAATCAAATCAATAAGTTAGGGGGAACTTTCTATAGATGTAAGCCATGGCTCTATAATTCGGGCTTTCGCACCGGCAATACGCCCACTTCAATACTGAAAACCACAGCCAGTATCACCCACTCGGTATCGCCATAGCCGCAATAGAACTATGCACAGCCAGGCGGTTGGCCACCTCGACAATACAACTCGCTACTAAATCAGCAGCATGATCGGCGACGTTTACCGGCTGGCCGCATCAGACTGCAGAGTTTTGGTGGCTACATAAACGCTGGACATCAGATCTCCAGCGCCATCAGTCTGTACATTGTTCTGATCATCAATAACGGCAATGGAGCATTTTAGCACCGCAACAGCCTGAGCTTCATTATTAGTGGACTCTATGGTCTGGGTTACCGTTGCGCGCACAATAGTGCCAGCGCTGCGGCCGTCGTCCATGGTGTAGACAGCGGCAGCAGACAGTATCTGCCCGGCACCGGCAGTAAACATTTTCAGTTTGCTTTCGTTGAAAGCCTGCTCAAGCTTTTGCCGCTGTTTTGCGTGCTTAGCTTCCAGTAGGGTAAGTTTTCGCTCATAGTCATCATGAGCTATCAGCTTGGTGGCGAATGCCTGTTGTAGCAGGGCTATTTCATCATCCTGCTGCACCTGCAGTTGTTCCATCTCAGTGAGCCAGGAAAGCTGCAGGGTTTCCAGGCGGGCCACAATACTCTAGCGTTCCGCTTCGGTGAGTCCATCTGCGCCGGCTTGACTACCATCAACTTCACCATTCTCCGAGCGCGCCTGTTCTTCAGCCTGGGCCATTTGGTAGCGTGCCTTCTCGCGCTCGACATACTCAGCCCGCAACGCCTCAGTAGATTCGAAACCTCGCTTACTAAGTTCCTGTTCAGAAATTTGTAACGCCGCAATTTGTTGCAATCGCAGCTCATAGTCGAGTTTAATCTTGCCGCTCTAGTCGACCAGAAATTGATCCAGCTGATTCAACTGCAGAGAGCCCGCATCCTGTAGACGCTTAAACTCTGCCGCGGCCTAATCCCGCTCTGCTTGCTCGCTGGTTGCCGCTGATGCTTCTGCCGCTTTTTTCTGCTCGTCTCGCCGCGCCATTGCCGCTTTTAGATCAGCGTCTTTAATTTCCTGTAGTTGTATACGGTATTTTTCTACCCAATATCTTTGTTTTTCCATTTTTGCCGCTTCACATTGAGCCGTCGCTTTCTCCAATTCCTTTTGATGCCACAAATACTTCTCCGGCAGCTCGAAATATTTATCCGCATTCTTCTCGGCTTCCGTTGGCATCAACACAGTACGCCACCAGCTCACTACATCGGCGATAAAACCAACATTCTTGGAGGCCTCCTCGGTCCTGCCCATTGCCTACAGAAACTCTTGCCAGTTCTGGCTTAGAGTTTCGACCTGGCCGGCGAGTCCGCCCGCCTCATCAGAGCCAGCCCCGCCTACCTGTTGTGCCAGCTTGGCCAGGATGAAGCGCTGCGCTTCGGCCACTTGGCCGCTCGCCTGCATGGTCCTGATCTGTCCTTTTTCTGTCTCGGCAAACGAGACACCAGATCGTTTCAGTGCTGTCAGGCCGCTTGCTGGGTCTTCCAGCGCCTTACCAAGTTGCAGCGCTGTACTCTTAGCATCGCCACCCATTACTGCTGCCAGGTCTTGCGATAGCACAATGGCTTGGTCGAACACGTCGGTTTGCACTGACTTAAAGGTAAGCAACACACCCTGCGCATCGGAGATACCGGAAACGCTCGCCAGGGTATTGCGAGCCACCGAGCGCGTGCTCACCTAACTCCTGTGTAGTGCATCCACTGGCGTTGCCTGTGGCCCTTAACAGCGCCTCAATTAGTCATAAAAAAACCCGCGAGAGCGGGTTTGGTGTTTTAAATACGACAGGGCAGTAATGTAATAATTATCTTTTAAAAAAAATTTTAAATTCATATCCACAATACCCCGCGCATCAATCTAAGCAAATAATGCTTTCAAAGGGCTAGCCAGCATAAGCAGCATGACTAACTAGGCTACCGAGTCTAGTAATTAACAAGAACAACCCTGTCTATTTCAGGAGCACAGCCAGAGATTTGTTTGATAATGAGCTTGACCCTCTTCCCGGAGGCAAATGACGTGAGAAGTGTTGAAGATGTAACCTCATAATTTGGATGGGTTAAAGGTAAATAAAATCTGCGCCCATCATTACATATAGAATAATCCGAAGAGACTTTCGCCAAAACCACATTTACGCCGCCACGATCTGGATAAAACTCTTGAATATTATCAGGTGCAAGCCATTTAGTAGTCTCTGCACTTACAGAAATTGAAATACTACCCAAAAGAAAAAATGTAGAAAAAGTTTTCATATAACCTCAGCTAACCATATACTGTTAGCAATTAAAAAATATATTACATATACCGATATTATTAAGACTCTAACCACACATTAACAATCTCACATTCTGCCGTCCCATGACCTGTGACATCTGGCAAATCAGTTTTCGTATTGTAATAAAAACCAACCTTCAGTGATGCAGCTTTAGCAGTGAGAAGTAACGATAACAATGAGCTATCATCACTTGAAAAGCGTATTCTCGCAGAATTACTACCCATGAAACATTCATCATTTTCAAGCTTGTTTTTAAACTGGACAAAACTAGCTTTATTCATTTTATTACTACTGACCAGAACCCAATCTACACTGTTGTGACGCGAAATCCCTGCCAGCGCTACAGTCGGCATAAGGAATATAGTAAGCAATAAAAATTTTATACCCGTTGAGAACCCTTTTTCATTAACATTTAATTTCACGTTTATCATAGCCTCTAATTGTCCATCTATTTTTTTGGCGCAATGCTACCACAGCCAGAATTACAGGACTAAAAATAATTCAGTTATTAAATTCAAACACTTCATCCTGGAGCACCAAAGCGTATCGGATTATCATACAAGCCCGCTTAAACAGCAATCATGCTTCCTCTGTTTAGTCCGAAAGGAAGCGGTCACTAACACGTCTTCGGTACGGATAGTATTGAGCACACGGACCTTACCGCTAACACTCATACACAACATCCGGGCGGCATACTCTGCGATTTCCTATGTCGTAATCATCACGCAGAGCCTGTTGGCCGCTATCGTCCTCTTTCCAGATCAAGGTAATAGAGACCTCGCCAGCATCATGTAAGCCGGAAGAGTCGTAGTCCATTTAATCGCTGATGCCATCAATCGGCGTCATCTCAACAGAACCGCGCAACTCTTCACCGGGGTCGATATCCAACATGCCAGCCACTGGCTAATAAGAGCTGCCATCATCGCTGCGGGAAAATTTTGTTTTGTAACATTCTGGGTTTGACTGAGTAGGAATAAGTCACAGGTTTTGCCCAGGGTCGCGTCATCTTGGAGGACACTCACAATATCTGCAGCCGCTTGATCCAGTGCGGCATACATACCGCCATCGCTCTTTACTACCACGGCAATAGTCAGATCCAGCTACCTACTGGTGCGCCATGCATTTCGTATTCAGTGTTTTCGATTATAAAGCCCACCACAATGGATGGCAGTTTTAATGAATCAATTTCTTCTGTGGTGCCAGAGGGTGGGAGTGTGTAGCCGCATAGAGTTTACTGCTTGTTTAAAACCATATTGCGGATGTGTAATGCGTAGGGTAATTGGAATTGCTCCGGGAATTTTGGGCATAAAAAACCCGCTATTGCGGGTTTCAGTATTTATGGCAGAAAACAGCTTTCTTATATTATTTTCAGCAACCAGCTGAAATTCAAAAATATTACATATCTAGAATAGATTACTTAAGATTTACAATTTACGCTCATTCATTTCAGTATAGCTTCTAACTACCATAACCAATTAATACTATTAGTACCACCGCCTTGATTCAATCCTTTAGTAGCACAACTATTACAAATGTTATTGATAGCTTTACCATAGCTCGCAGAACTTTTAAACCAAACCCCTGCCCCTTTATTTTTTAGCGAAAAAATATTTCCAGATATAATGCCCTTATCCGAATGAACAACAACACTATTAAAACCAAAAGATCCTGAAGTGTTAATAAATGTATTATTAGAAATATTATAATGATCTGAGCCACTAAATAGCTGCACACCAAATACAGACTGACTAGATGTATGGTGCCCATACATCAAATTATCTTTAATACTTACTTGAGCAACTTTATCAAGCCAAACACAACCAATTTTACAATTAAGATGAGAGTTTGATAAGTTTAACTGTGGCTCAACAGCGGAGTTTGCAAATTTTAGACCATAATTAACAAATACAAGATTGCTTTCTGAGATATAAAGCCCCTCATGATTCGTCACATCTATCGCAATATTGGTATAGTAAATCTCAGCCTCTTCGATTGTAACCTGGACAGAGTGACCACTCCCCCTCATCCATATCCCCCTACTACTCAATGGGGTATTTGTACTATTCTTTACTTGACCAGAAAAATAATATCCATCTATGTGGACTCCTAGAGCAGTGTCAATTATTAAGCCAGTATTCCAGCCACTATTAGTTGCTCCTGTGTAACCTGACAACTCTACATCACGAACTATAACTTTGGGCCTAGTTCTTGGCTGAATATGATCATTAACAATGCTATTTTTCCCATTATACTGATAAGCACTACCAGAATTTGATGACTTAGTAAATAAAGTAAGCCCTTGAATTACAGCGACTTTGTGCTTCCCAGAAGGTGGCTCAACATAAATACCATTGGAACCAGATGCCCATACAAGCTTAGAAACTCCAATTCCATCCCCTTTTATAGAAAGGGTATCACCTTTAAAATTCAATCTGGCAGATAGATTAAACTCGCCCGCAGGGACGTAAACAATAGAATCAGAATTCTCAATCGCTCTATGAAAGGCAGCAGTATCATCAATACCATCATTCGGAATGGCACCATAGTCTATAACATTATTTGAAGCTACTGCTTTGACACCAAAAAAAATCAAAAATATAGCTAAAAAACACCTAAATTCCATCTCTTATCTCCATACATTTATATCGCTCGAGATATTATCAGACCAAAAGTATCGCCGCCATGTGAATCACTTATAAAACTAAAAGAATTTAATAAAACTAATGGCACGAACGTTTCGCTTTTAGCTTAAAACAATTAAGTGGTTAACAAATCCTCGAGCTTCAGGAGCCAAAACTTACTCCTCATTTGATAAACCTAGGGTACAAAAAAACATGAAAAAGAGTTTAGATATAAATAGATTCAGCTGTCGATTGTTACCGCCATGAATGTCGTGACCAGCTTTTTCGGTAGTAAAGCCCAGCCCAATAGCCGATAGCCTTTTTTGAATCTATATCTTCTGTGGTCCCAAGGGGTGGGAATGTTTAGCCGGATAGGGTTTGTAGCTTGCTTTGTACGGCATCGCGTATTGTTATGCGTTGGGTCATTAGGGGTCGCTCCAGGAGTTTCGGGCATAAAAAAACCCGCTAGTGCGGGTTCAGATATCGATAGCACAGCAGCGCCTTGAAACCGAAGTACCTTTTCTGTGATGACTAGACAAATTTAAAGGGAGATCCTATTTTAGAGCCCATTTAGATATAACTATCATCACAAAAACCAGCTACATTCACCCTAAAAATATTTTTTTTCATGTCTTATTGCTTCATATGTAAAATTGGGCTTCTCCCAATATTCATAAAGAGGAATTCCACTTCTATCGTAGATCATTTTTTTTAACATCCTATGCCTTATTGAAAGAGCTCCAACATTATGAATCCAAACACCATTTTCAAAAACAGTAAAAACTTTCTTTCTATCACCAGGAGGTCCATATATGCATTCTCCCAATACAAACTTACACTCACCCAACCCACTAACTTTAAATATGTTTGGGCTCTGTTTTTTGTCAAGAAAATGCCTTACACCATTAATATAGGCATACTTTGAATCACTACCTGAGTAATCAAACCTCTCCTGATCTCCAACTCTCCCCGTATATACAAAGCTCCCTCTAGTAAAGCTGGGCTTCTTTTTGACACTACTAACTTTGAAAGTCCACCCTATCTCTTTCTGAATATTTTCAATATCACTAGAATTTTCTGGCGTGAGTATTTTATCTTGATTTTCCAGCAAAATTCTTTCTGCGACAGCCGTATTGGCCGGCACTTCAAAATCAATTGAAATCGGCGCAAACACTTCACAAGATTCTAACTTATCGAAATAATCCATTAGAGCAGGAAGTGCCTGATCCATATATTTCTCCTCGTCTACCAATCCAAATTCGGGTTTTGGTAATTTACCTGAAGAGTCTTTAGCCTATTCAACACAAGAGCAAAATTCATTCTCACCTTGATTTTTGCAGTCATTCGCATAAGAAAAGAGATTCTTTATAGGAAACTTCTTATATGAAGTATCTTTTTTTGCAAGATAAGTATTAACAATTTCTTTTTGATTGTAAGTCGCACACGAAGTTACAAGCAAGCCAGAATCATTATGATTCCATATTTAAGTTTACTCATATTCAACCTTTAGCGTACCTGTGGGGTGAACAGTTAAAGGTAAGCTAAGTTCAATAACTTGTGCAGGTTTACCAAGTGGTAGATAACCGTCAATACTTCCCATTTTCTGACCTTCATATTTAGAGGAAGCAATAATAATAAACTTGTGAGGACCCATTTCCTTAAATTCACCTGCAACCGTCATAGACTGCAAACCTGACCGATGCAACTCAACTTGTTTGCCAGAAGGGCTAACTAAGTATACTTCTGATAGCACTGCCCATTTCCTCAAACCTAAGCAATCACACATGGCGTGAAGCACTAAAGAGAATTCCGTCTCTTTAGCACCCTCAACTTCTACCACTTCAAAATAATCTGTATGTTCACCTCTTTTTAGGCGAGGTGATAGACCTTCGCTAATTTCTATTTGAAGCGAATCCCCTCTACTAAGCTTTAACATGGAAGGAACTTCTGAGGCAGCTGAGTCTAAACTTGTGTAGACTTCTGAAATAGCTAACTGTCTTTTTTCTTTGATTAGCCCACATCCTGATAGAAAGACTGCCAAAGTTACTACTGTTAGTTTCAAAATTTTTTTCATGTAATTCCTACTTTAATAAATTGACAACTTGACGCTCAATATAAAATCTAGAAAGAGAGCTACTCTAAACCAAAACTTCTCCCGCCCCTAATCGCGGAAAAACCAAGCAAGCTATTTAAATGACTTCACCTAATGCAATATTAAGAGTGTAAAATTATGGTAGCTTCTTTAAAACTCAACATTTTCGCTGACTTATATCTTTTAGGGAATATTTTAAAAAATTAAACTAACCAATTAGATCGATTGAAACCGCTGACAAACAATCAGTATCATCCGTATAACTATAAACATCAACTCGCTTGCCAGAAACTAAAGCTGTCGTTGCTAGCGTAAAAGTTCGTTGAAATACTCCTTCAGTCCCTGCATTAGCAAGCTGAAATTTTACCTTTCCTGAGCACTTATCTGTACCTGATGAATACCATACCCAAAAAGCATCTGCATTCTGTGAAGTTGCTGATACTTTTGTCACTGTAGCACCCGTGGTAATATATCCTGCACCAGCAAATGAATTCATCGAAATAAACATCAATACTAGAACCAAATACTTTTTCATTTATCCCTCTTCGCTAATATAAAATTTTACTGGAAGCTTGCTTTTGGTGACAATTATCCACAGTTGTAACTGCTATCTCGGCAAATTTCCATTCGTTATTTTAAACAATTCTATAAATTTCAGCCACAGTAATCAGATATTCCCTGCTGATCTGCCAGCTTGGACTACCCATCCCTCTGTACCCGCCGCACAACCCCATCATCCTCCAACAGCTGACGCACTTTGAATTTCTGCCGATTAAGGTTAATCATAGCTTCGACGCTATGAGCTCCTACCTCACTCACTAGTAAGCTGAACTCAATGCGTTGTACCCGCACCCGCTCTTTAGAAAATCCATCAAGGTCCTTCTCGCAAATCACTCGGCACTCTATAGACTCACCACCGCTACCGTCTGTATAGGTAGCGGGCTTATCCAATTTGCGAAACGCGCGCTCCGCGGCTCTTTGGTCCAGGTCCATAAATCACCTAGGCTTTTACCGTGCCTGGTACGCCGGTAAACTTCACTCCAACACTGGTAACACCATCCTCTGCGGCGAAGGCAGTGTGACCGGTGATATCGCCGCTTGCAGCTTTAGCTGTAGCTGTAGCTGTAGCTGTAGCATCATCAAAGGCTTCTGCGGAAACATCCCAGGTAAGGGTTTGCCCCTGGCCAATCACTACCCCGGTTACCTTTGGCACCATGAATACGCCTTCAATGGCGACGATCCCGCTCGCTCCAATCGCAATATTGTCAAGGGCCACCGCCGATGGCCACTACTTGGCCGTAAGCGATAGCTGCGCTGGTGTTATTGGTTTAATCCAGCATGCACCCGTCTTGTACAAAATTAGTAGCCATTTCATTTCCCCGCCTGGGTTAGAGCTACTGCAATAAAAAAGGCCGCAATAAGTGGCCCTTTTCGGATTCTTTCAAGCTGAGTTGGATATTAGGTTTTAGGGGGTTTCACTATACCTTTTGCGTCCCAGGCTTTGGTGACGGCGTCAAGGCGCACTTTGAGTTCCACCCCGTCGATATTCGAGCCGTTTTGCTGTTCCAGTACTGGGGCCTACTGGCCGTCCAAGTAGAGCACTTCGATAGTGTCGTGCGCTACCGGGTCAGCATTGACGTACCAGCTATTGTGCCCGCAGAGGCGACCATCGGAGATCATGCTGGCAATATTGCGCACGCTGTTGGGTACAGTGTTGGATTTCTCAGAAACACCTACTTCAAACTCTGACTCCGAGGCAACCTTTGCGGCACTCTCATCGGCAATATCACACAGCAGGAATTTGGGGTGGATATTCAAGATAGCTGTGCGCTCTTCTCCCCGGATACGAAAGGCCACATTATTTAGGGCTACAGAGCTAGCATAAGGGAGTTGACGCTGCAGATCAGCAGAAGCACGATCAAATGCTGAGGTATCCAGGCTAACACTGACTTTCATCAGAGTTTTCCCTACAGCCTTTCCTATATTTTTTATCTATTGTGATTGTAATACTAGTTAACGGCAAGGCTTGCTGCAGCTATCAGTACACCAGCAAAACCTAACCAGTTATCTGCAAGCCACCCGGCAAAAGTGCCTACACTAACAGCAGTGAGATAACTGGTTTTTTCTGTTATTTCTTTTACTGCGCCCTGGAAAGTCATGACTGCTTCCAGGTTTTGATAGCCTTCTCAGCGCTGCGCCCCACGACATAACCACCGAGGCCGATTTTTACTACCCCCAGGAGGGCGAGCGCTTGTTCCTTGCCGAGGTTTGGAGCGGTCCACCCCAGCCAATGAGCCACGATCAATCCTACGAACGTCAGCATTGTTAGCGGTCGCCAGTTTCTCTGTATCCATGAGTCACCTATAGCTTCCGTAGTAATCACCTGGGTAGCCCGCTTGAGCTCCTCCAGGTCCATTGTAATGAGCTTAGCATCCACCTTAGCCTTGAGACGGTTAGCCTCAGTCTTGTCAGGGAATGCCTTATCTATAACCTTACGAATCAACTCTTATATAGCTGTAATCATGGTTATTCCGAAATATAGTGAGTGACACTTAATTCAAATCTTGGTAGCAAAACGCCTCGTAATCCCTTCATAGCTTTGCGCGACTGGGTTACCCACCAGGCACCCGGAGCAAGAGGCATACCAATTCCAATACCTCCTTGAACATCAGAGGCGTCGTTGGCGGCGTGAATCAGGATTGTCGAGCGACCTGGAACTTTCTTTAGTTCCCACACGTTAGGATACTTGGCAGAACTATAGGGCTCACAGAGGTATAGGCCCTCAGGGATACAGCCCTCAAACGGTCGATTACCCAACCATGGACGCTCTACCGTATAGAAGGTTCGACCATACAAACTCAATCGCCCCAAAGTAGCACTCGACCCATAGGCAAATCTTGTCAGGCTAAAATCCATGAGGTAGAAATTTCCTATTTAGTTTTTTGGTTGAAAGTAGTCAAAAAATAAGTAAGCTACTCCTCCCTTTTAATAAGACAGATAAGAAACATGAATCTAAAAAAAACTCTGGGGGCATTACTTTTAGCTTCAGCTGCACATTTTGTTTCGGCGGACTCAACTAATGTTCGCGGTAAAATTATATTTACTGAAGGACACCATTCGCCAAACTGTCGAACGGTACAGCTAGAAAGTAAATCAACTGGAGAGCTCTTGGCATTTAGAATTCAAGATGACGAAGGTTCTGATGATATTCAATCTATAGTTTTAGCAGCCCTTATGGGTAATAGAGAAGTAATGATCACTTATGACCCTGAGATTACATCGGGTTGCGGAACAAACCCTCGTATTCTTTATGTTAGGATTTATTAATTTTCAAAAGGCCGCATACTCACTACAAATAAACTCTACCATGGGATAACTAATTACTACCCGTATATAGAAGTAAATCAAAACATAAGAGCATCAAACTCACCTACAGATCAAATTTATTACTTTTAGATGAGAATATTTTATAAATAAACATAAAAAATCTTACCATGAAAAAATTAATATTACCGATTGCCATTGCCTTATCTTACTCATCAATCACCAGTGCAGCTGGCATCGCATCTTCATTTGATATTGAGTATGTACGTATCGACGAGTCAGGAAAAGGGCATGTCAAATTCAAGTCTGACCTAAACTATGAACCCGCCGATTGTACTGCCTCCAACTATAAAGATATGCTTGCTTTCGACACGAATGAAAATGGCGGCGCGGCTATATATTCAATGCTTCTGGCAGCTCAAGCTCAAGGCAAAAAAATACATGCTGTTGGGACTAGCTCATGCAAAACATACTCCCAAATCGAAAACTGGAGTTGGGGTTACATTGTTAATTAAAACTTCTATGTAATCAGGGTGTAAAAAACCGGCTCAATAGCCGGTTTAATTATTCAAAGCAGAAAAACTGCATGCTGAGGAGTTTATACTTCCTCAGGAAAAAGGTGTCAACAAGCGGCTTTAAGCCGCCCTTTGTACTCCTGCACAAACTCAGACACAGGCCCTCAAGCTTTTGCGAGCAAAGGGTCCGAACTCTGCTGCAAGCGATTCCAAATTTTTACCTAATCCCTATCCTAACGCTTTTCGGCACACCCTAAAATTGTTTGAACGAACACTCGTCAGAAATTGAAACAAGGTCATCCAAATAAATCGCTCTTTGATCAGCCCTTTTGTTTCACGTCTATACCGGTGAGACTCTCTTCTAAGGCAATTTTGATTAGCTTTTGCACCCAACCTACAGCCACAGAAACATCAACAGCCTGCCCAGAGGTATGGGTCATGGTCGCATTCAATTTTTCGTTTTGAGCTGGACGCTGAGAACCAGAAGTAATCATCACGGGTTTGCCATAACGCTCCCTAACTCAAATTAATCGCATTAGCATTTAATCTTTAAAATGCTTTTTGCACAACAGCGACAAGCTAGCTCCCGGTTTAAGAAATAGTTATTTTCGAACATTAAATCATCACAAATAAAAAAGCCCGCTTAAAGCGGACTTTATAACAACCAGTAGATTTAGATTAGAGTATAAAACCCTCTCATATGAAGGAGGGGCTAAATCACTATCAAAACTTAGTTAACACGTCAGCTTTTCCGTCACCATTAAAATCTTTGATCACTAAATCTTGAATAGAAACAGAAGATGCATTAATTTTCTCCCATCCAGACTTTCCGGAGAAAGACACCAACCAGTCAGAATTGCTTACTATAAAAATATCACTAGTACCATCTCCACAAAATCAGCAAGCTTCATTCTATCCACAGTTATTTTCGATATCCCCCATTTTATCCATGGATCCTGACCTGATAAACTTACCCACCAGTAAGTACCATCAGCCTTTAATACGTCTGCGATTCCATCACCATTAAAATCACCAATCACTGAATCTGAAAAGTCAGGCATATTTGTATTTAGCGTCTTCCACCCGGAAGTTCCAGACCAAGATACAGACCACGTCCCTTTAGAGTTATGAACAATATCAGTTATACCATCGCCATCAAAATCAGCAAAAGAAAGGCTATCCACTGTTGTAGATGAAGTACCAATTCTATTCCAGGTTCCTTTTCCTGACTACACTACATACCATCCTTCACCACTAGCTCTGAAAAACATCAGTTTTTCCATCACCATTAAAGTCACCAAATCGCAACTTATCTTAAGTAACACTCGAAGAAATCAATTTGGTTAAATCACCCTTTGCTTTTAGAGATGTAAACCAATCTGAGCCATTAGCAAGAAGTGCGTCAGTCGCACCATCGCCATCAAAGTCTCCCCAGCCAAAGTTATTAAAATCTTCATCTTCAAATCGACGCCATTTCCAATATTGATCACCAGAGTAAGAAATACTCCAATAACCTGGCACCTTTTCGCCATAAACGTTAGGCTTTTCTACTCCAACTTCATCTTTTCCAACAATTAAATTCCCTGTTACATAATGCTGTCGATCAGCAAACTCTTTATCATCATGAGAAAAAACGTTATCAAAGACCCATGCCCCCTTAATAGGTATTCCTCTAACTTTATCCGCAGTATAGTTGGGATTATAAAAAATATTGTGGTGGTATAAAAAATAATGACCAGCGTTATGATCATCACGATGATCTTTATCATCACCTCCATGAACATCAAAGCTATGGCTATTAGCTCCACCTAAAACTAGGTTGTATGCCGCTTCATACTCTGTCCATTCATCTATACTACCCGCACTAGCAATATCATGACGATTATGGTGAAAAAGATTATGCCTAATAGTCATATCCTGACTAGTGTCAGTAACAACGCCATAACCAAGCCCATAAAAACGACAACCTTCTGTTGAAACCTTCCCCCATTGAGTAGACGCCTACCTTTTGAATAGGGTAGGAAAAAATGCCGAAAATACTGAGTGAAGAGCGGGTTGTTGAATATTCAACAGAGTTTAAAGTTAGAGTGGTAGCTCTCACTAATCAACTGAAAGTAGATACGACCACTATCGCCAATATTATTGGTTTGCATCCAGTAATGGTGTATAGATGGCGACAGGAAAGTAGAGAAGGCAAGCTGGTCGAGAAGCCCAGTCGTAGAATAAGTATGACAAAGGCAACGAAAACTCTGTCTCAAACTGATGACAAAGAGATAAGACGTCTAAAAAAGCAGGTTGAGAAATTGCAAAAGGAGAATGATTTCCTAAAAAAGTGGGAAATGTACCTGAAAGATCCAAAGCTGAAAGATTCTCGTTCATAGCTCTTAATCGATCGGACTTTGGTGTCAGGTACTTATGTAGATACTTGAATGTTTCACCCCAAGGGTTTTATAAGTGGCTCAACCGTGATGAGAGCACTCGAGACATAGAAAATAGGCGAATTCTAGGGTGTATCGAAGCTATCTATGCGCAGCATGATGGTAATTATGGAAGTCCAAGAATTAGCGCAGAGCTGAAAGCTAATGGTGAACGAATAAATCACAAGCGCGTTGAACGCCTTATGAGAGAGGCTGGAATCGTGGGGAAAGCTGGAAGGATCTATCGTCGACACCCTTTGCCTGGAAATCCTTGCATTAAGGTTGAAAATTTACAAAGAGAGCATGGTATGCCGAGTAAACCAGACTCTCAATGGGCTGGTGATGTAACCTATCTGAAGATCAATGGGCAATGGCAATATTTAGCTGTGATTATCGATCTTTACTCCCGGAAAGTGTTGGGTTGGGAGCTATCGGATACTCGATCCGTTGAGCTAACACTGTCAGCGCTAAATAAAGCTGTCCGTCGCAGAAATATAGAATCAGATCTAATATTTCACAGCGACCGAGGTTCTGAGTATGGTGCTTATGCATACCAAAACCGACTCAAAGAACTGGGTATTGAGCCGAGCATGAACCGTCCAGGATTTATGAATGATAATGTGTATGTAGAATCATTTTTTCAAACACTGAAAACTGAGAGTTTCAAAGGGTTTAATTTCGAGTCCGTTAAGGAGCTAAGAGCTAACTTAGCTTGGTATCTTGATAGGTACTATAATTTTAAAAGAAGACATGGTTCACTTGGGTTCAAAAGCCCAGATGAATATGAAAGAATGGCCGCATAAGATGAATATAAGGTGGCGTCTACTTTAAGGGGGGAGACTTCGTTCTCTCACTTCGCCGATTGTGATGTATATGATTATGGTGTATGTCAATTGCTCTTGAAGAATTAATCTTGATTCCCGAAAAGGGCCAAGCAAAGAACTCTTTGTTGTCAATTTCAACAGAAGAAGATGACGTTACTCGTATACCATCAGCATCTCTATTACCACAATCATCTGTTTCGATCCCCGCAAATGGCCCTTTAAATCTAAGACCTGTAATCCTGATGTCGGATCTATCACCTAAATTGAAAAACCCCCTCTTACTCATTTCATCTGTAAAAAGAAGTCCTCCAGAAGCTCCATCCTGTCCCCTGCCAGAAGCAAGTGTAACTCCGCTAGGAATATCTAAATCCCAGTATCCTGTTAAATCTATTTCTGCGTTATCACTGACATATACAATTTGACCAGCGGAAGCCTGAGCCAAAGCATTCTGAAGCTCTTCTCTTGTAGAAACAATATAGTTCGCCTGGTTTACTGAAACCCAACTACCATACAATTCTCCCCCACCCTTTCTTTTCAAATCAAACTCACTTGAGTAGAGTAAGGACTGAGAAAAAACACCCCCTGAGAAAAACACAAGCACTAAAAATAAAGAAAGTTTAAACCTGATGGCCATTTATTTATACCTTTAAAAAATATTCACTTAAAAGTTAACACCAATACGCTCACAAAATTCAATATATTTTTAACACCCACTAGTCAAGCCAGTTAATTCGATTTCAGTATATTTAATAACTCTCGCTTGGGACAAATTGGTACACAAATGCAAATTACCAAAACAGACAAACCAATGTTTGTACCAATTTTTACTCCAATATCATCAAGCAGACTTGATCAATATTTATAAAGGATAGGCATATTAGAAATAGACAGTCTATCAACTCACAAATTAACATGTAGAATATTTAGACACAAAAAACTCAGGTGAGGGAGCTGGTTTTTTTTGTAAACAGAAAAACTGCGTACTAGGGAATTTATACCTACTCAGGACAAAGCTGTCAGCATGCGGCCTTAAGCCGCCCTCTGTACTCTTACACAACTTCAGAAACAGGTCCTAAAGTTCTTGCGGGTAAAGGGTCCAAACTCCTCTGCAAGCGCTTCCAAATTTTTATCCACTTCCTATCCCAACTCTTTTTGTCACATCGTAGAATTGTCCGCGCATGACCCTAGTCTATTAATCGCCCATTCGCATCACTCAACGTACACGCATTAATGCAAAATAGTGCCAACTAGCTAAATCTCTCTGAAAGGTACAGCTCTTCCCATTGGTCGAATTCACTCATCAAGTATCGTAGTAGTACCACCCGCTCTTTGAGTCGGTTAGCTTCCGCCTTATCCGGGAACGCCTTGTCTATGGCTTTTCCGAATAGGTCGGATATAGCTAAAATCATTAATAGCTCCATACCGTAGGGCGCGAATGCTCGCCAGAAATTGAACTAAGGTCATCCAAATGAATAGACCGCTCTTTGATTAGCCCTTTCTGCTTCGCTCCTATACCGGTGAACCCCTCTCCTAAGGAAATTCTTATAAGCTTATGCGCCCCGCTCACAGCTACAGAAACATCAACAGCCTGGCCGGTGGCATGGGCCATAGTGGCATTTAATCTGACGTTATGAGCTGGACAGCGGTAACCGGAATTAATAATCATTGGTTTGCCATAACGCTCTCTGACTCGAATCAAGCGTCTGAGTGTTTCATCTTTAAAATGATTTTTGCCACAGCAATGACAAGCCATTTCCCTGTTTAGGAAGTAGTCATTATTGAACATTGAATTACCAGAAATAAAAAAGCTCGCATTAAGCGAGCCTTAAGAATTTAGCTTTTGGTCAGGACTTATAGAGAGAATATTTTTCTACAATAGTCAAACATTGAGGAAGTCAAAAGATCATAACAGGTCATTCACAAAAGCTAGTTACAACAACATACTGCAGCTCCAGGAATCACCTAATGATAGCAGTTTCGCTCGCAATGGAAGTCTAATACTGTAAAGCAAATCTTAACTAAATCGCGATGGAAAACTTGTTATCACTGGGTAATTGTTCCTACATTACCATTTCCTATCTGAACTACTACAGCGGTTTGACCAACTCCAGCTTGGTTAATTGTATGGCTATTACCAATTCCTAATTGAGTGGTAGAAGCAACACTAAGTACTGCGGATGGCTGGGTAATATCTGCATCATTCATAGAACCTATTTGAGTGATAGATCCACTGGTTTCTAAAGTTGTACTTTGATTAATGTTCGCGTCATTCATAACCCCCACTTGATTGGTCAAGGCGCTACTATCGGCAACAAAAATTTGGAAAGGTCTAGCCTCATTCATAGACCCTACTTGATTCGAACTAATAGAGCCTTCTGTACCTGACTGAGATATACCAATACTATTCATGACGCCTAATTGATTAAGCGAGATTGTATTTTCTGTACCCCCCTGGGAAATTCCGACAACATTCATTACACCTATTTGATTTATAAAATTATGAACTGATGTGATCGTACCCTGGCCAATACCAACTGCATTCATAGAACCTATTTGATTAATTGAAGTACTACTTGCTGCGGCGGTATTTTGGCCGTTTCCTGCAATATTCATGGTACCTAACTGGTTGATAGTGCTACTGCTTGAAGTAACCATATTTTGAAAAACGTTAGCTTCATTCATAGCGCCCAATTGATTGACCAGGGCCCCACTTCCAGTAACCTCATTCTGATCAGTGCCAGCCATATTCATGGAACCAAACTGGTTAACAAACGCAGTACTATCAATAGCTTCAAGTTGGCCCACTTCTCCAATATTCATTTGACCCACTTGATTCATGGAAGCAACACTTCCAGCAACTCCATTCCCTTGGCTGAGAATAGCTTCATTTGTGGAGCCCAACTGATTAATAAAAGCACTACTCGCCATCGCTCCAATTTGGGTAATACTGGCCCAATTCGTAGAACCTACTTGGTTGATTGAAGCACTGCTTTCGCTAACCGCTATTTGGCCAAGGCTAGCTCCATTCATATCACCGAATTGATTGATCAAGGCAATACTTGCCATGACTGGACCCGATTGAGCTAGGCTAGCTTGATTCATAGATCCCAGTTGATTGATCAAAGCGATACTTTCAAAGGTAAGAATTTGAGCCAAGAAAGACACATTCATTGAGCCAACTTGGTTAGAACTCGCAAAACTGGTTTCAACATCACGCTGGCCAACAAATGCTTGGTTCGATGATCCTACTTGACCTACCAATGCAGCACTTAGAGAGATATTGCCTTGCTCTGCAAAGCCTTCATTTGATTGCCCCAGCTGCACTATTGAGATGCTACTAAGAGAGGTGTCATTAATCTGGGACGAACTAGAAAAGTTTAACTCACCATTCTGTAGATGTGTTGCTTCACTGCTATTGGTACCAGCATTTTGCGCGGCAACTGATTCATTAGAGGTACCAATTTGAGTCTGAACTATTAAGTTATTTTGGGTCGTTAGGCCTGATTGATCTGTATTGGCTAGATTGCCGCCACCAACTTGAATCAATATTGCGGTATTGTCATCTGAAATAACATTTGTACTTAATGTCATCAATGTGATTGCAGCAAATGCAATTAATGCCTTCACAAGTAGCTCCTTTACTTAATTGATACGCTCTGAGTGACCTAGGCAAGTGCTTATCCAAATTCACACTTAACAACCAAGATCATATTTGCCATAGCTTTCAATAATCGCATATTCACTTTTGTTTATTTACATTTATCGCGGAAATCAATAGAGAGATTCTGACATCTGATTAGTCAATATCATGTCTACAGATGCATGAGTTTTTAACCGCTTAAGCTTTTAGCAAAAGTTAGATAATTTCCATGAGATGAAATAGCTAAATCTCTAGGAATAAAGTTTGTAAAGTCATCTGTTAATTTTTATGACAAGGGAAATATCTTATTTCCTCCTAAAATTAGAAGCGGACAGGTTGTCCAAAATGAAGCCAAGTACAAAGTTCACCGAGAGATGAAAATAAAGCCCCAGAAACGAAAAAACCCGGCTATAGTAGCCGGGTTACTTTTCAACAGAGACAAAGAGTTAAAACTGAATACTGATTTTGGCCACTTAAGTTAGCACCGATAAAAATATTTACTTAACCACTCTACTCTCAATTCATATAGACAGAGGTGATGGAATTATAGGTAACTCCCCCTAGACTCACACATTCACCAGCAATTATATCTACCTTTCTTCCTGTCACTTTAGCAGACAGAATCATGGAATACATTTCTTTAGCTATATCACTTTCGCTGAAAAACAATATCGGAACATCTGTATTAGTGCATGTCGTACCGCTCATGGTTACGCCGTAAACAAGAAGTCTACTCATTCCACTACTATTTATAAGTTGAATATTATTATCAGATATATCCACAAATCCACTACTCGCAGCAGCGACTTCAAGAGAGAACAAAAAACCAAATACGACTAATGCTAATTTTTTCATCCAAAGCTCAATCAATAATTATTAAGATAAATTTTTAAGGATATCATCGACCGATCTAATATTTCTTAAATACAGTCATAGACAGAAGGCCCTCATTCATCCATGACCCATGATCGGGATATAAAAAACCCGGCTGGGAAGGCCGGGTTTCCTGCAAAGCAGAAAAACTGCGTGCTAGGGAATTTATACCCCCTCAGGACAAAGCTGTCAACAAGCGGCTTTAAGCCGCCCTCTGTACTCCTGCACAACCTCAGAAATAGGCCCTAAAGCTCTTGCGGGTAATGGGTCCAAACGCCGCTGTAGGCGCTTCCAAATTTTTACCCACTCCCTATCCCAACGCTTTTTGTCACATCCTAAAATTGTCCGCGCATGGCCTAGGTCTATTAATCGACCATTTACATCGCGCAGTGCACACGCATTAATACAAAATAGCGCCAGCTGGATAACCTTTTCTCTTGGGTGCGGCTCCCCCCACTGGTCAAACTCAGACATCAAGTATTGCAATAGTGCCGCTCGCTCTTTGACTCTTGAGGCTGGCGGGGCGTAGGCGGCCATGCCCCAGCAGTAGGCTAGTGGATCACTTGCTCGCAGCTTGGCGACTACATCTTGAATCAAGCCCTTTTCGCAGGCATCCATGATACGGTTGCTGCTGTCCTTGGCTCCGGGGGTTTCTTTCGCAACTAGTGCTGGGGCTGCAACCCGGCAAATAACTTGGTTGGCCCTGCCCTGTACCTCTCCGCGAATTACAACTTTTCGCCCTCTCCCAGCTGAGGAAACCGTACTTCTGCCGCCCATGGCTTCATAATCAAATGCAGCTGTGGAGCTATCAAAGGCGTCGTGCCACGCTTGTCTAGCACTATCGAATCTCATGTCATGCCCCCCAAGCAATTATCAAGCAACCAAAAACCAGCCAAGCGTCCCATCATGCTGCCTTCGGCATGCTCTCGAAATAATCCTGAAACCGCCTTTCAGCCGCGTGCAAATTATCTCGGTGATACGTGCCGAGGTAATTTATATGCCCCTGGTTTATCCAGAATTGGGTAACCACCGTATTCGCGAACACGACTTCCACAAGGTGAGCGTACTTAGTGCGGAATACGGCTAGGGGGCTGCTGGGGTTGGTTGTGGAAATCCTTGCGATGGCTTCTGGGATGGTGACTGTGCACATGGTGAGCTCTCCTTGGTGATTGGGTTTTACCAGTTGGTATCCGTTGCGATTTCGACTGCGCTGAGACTCCGTGTTCGCTGTTGCCCTGACCCCCGGGGTTGGGGTGCGAAGTACTTCTCGCGTTTTAGCCAGTTGCGCCAGGTGGCGAGCCAATCGAGTTTTACGCCCCGCTGGCCGGGTTGGGATATCCAGTAATCGCGGAAGCTTTCGGCAATGTCGTGGATTCGGGGGATCAGGTCTGGGCGGAGGCGTTGGGCTTCGGTGCGGAATTTGTCCGCGAGAACCCAGTTTCCAGGCAAGCGTATGCCGCGTTTGGGGTTGGCGCGTTTTGGAACTGTGCCTCTCTCTACTGGTTTCTTATTGGTTCTTACTGGTTCTATAGAGAAGGGCGTGTTGTCATTTTCACCGGTTGGGTGCACAGATTTCACCGGTTCGTGTTTTATTTTCACCGGTGAAATCATTGCATCGGTTTACGTGTAAAAAGAGATCATAATTGGTTCTGCGCTCGTTGGATTTTTCGGCGCTCAGGTAGCCCAGTTCTTCCAGCTCTTCGATGGCATTGATCACTGAACGTTTCGTGCATTGCGCAACGTCGGCCTGGTACGCATTGCCCGTGTCACACTGCCCGGTATCACTGTTATGGCAATCGGCCAACGCGATTAAAACCAGCTTTGCTGTTGGTGTTCTGGTCCTGCGTTTAATAGCCCATGCCGCAGCTTCAAAGCTCACCACCCACCTCCTGTATAGTTTTCCATATAGCGCACCGAATTACCGCCCTACTCCACAAGCAGCAGAATCACCATGTCGCAACAGAGGGATTTGAAAATGATTGTTCTTCAGGTTTTACCAGCAAACTTATGCCCAGTTAGCTTGCTCACTGGATATCAACACTTACTTGGTCGCCCAAAGGACCAAATATATCAGGGCGCAGGCGAGCACGGGTAACAACCAGCTGGGTACCTAGCTCGATTTTTTTACAGAGTTTCGGAGGTATCGCCCTCTTACCGGTGCCGGCAGTGGACCTGGTGAGCTAGGTATCAAGGAGGAAAGCAATGTTACGCAAGGACCACGAACCCAAGGAAGAATTCCACTGATTAGCTGGGTGCAGGCGGGAGCATTTTGTGAAGCCGTAGACCTACTAGAGCCAGGGGAAGCCGAAGCTTGGCTGCCCTACTCCGCTGCTCACTCAGACCGCGCTTTCGCATTACGAGCAAATAGCGATAGCATGACTAGCCCCTACGCAGGCCAGCGCTCTTATCCAGAAGGGACAATCATTTTTGTCGACCCCTACAAACCTCTGACCAATGGCTGCCGAGTTATCGCCAAAATAAATGGTGAGGTCACCTTCAAAGGCTATACAGAAGATATGGGCCATATTTATCTACGACCCATCAACCCAACCTACTCCCCGATGGAAGTTACAGGCAAAGATATATCCTTTTGTGGCGTAATTATTGGCTCCTACACACCTGAGTAGGACACAAAAAAGCCCGCAGTAGCGGGCCTTTTTGAATGCTGATAATCACATCAGAATCTTTTTGACCATCTCAACTTCAATAACACCGCGAGAGACACAGTTCAAAGTGAGATCTTGAGCCGGCTTCCCCGGTAAGTATTCGCCCTGAATATTTGAGCGAACAATCACATCCCTATCATCAACAACCACATTAAAGGCGACTTCTGTCTTGGTGTAATTATCCTCTAAATAATCTCTGCCCTCGTTAGCACCACAATTGGCCTGCTCCGGCGTAAGTTTCCAGTTTTTTAGGGATGTAGAGATATAACCCGCCTCTAAATCAGAGGACAAAATCTGAAACCCATCCCGCAACAAAGCTTGCCTCGCCTTACTCAATACTTCTTGCTTTGTTGAAAGGTGCTCTAAAGCAAAGTACTCACTAATAATCATTGGCGTCTCGTTCGTTGCATTACAACCACCAAGGCCAGCCGCCAGCAGAACTCCTACTACTGCATATCTTAGTTTTTTCATTCTTATCCTCCGTGATAAGCGCTCGCTGAGCATATCAAGGAGAGGAGCTTTTAAAAAATTAACCTTCGGCTACTGTGGTTGTTAACCAAGGACAGGGCATCAAAATACAAACAGCATGCAACCTAAGGTCACTAGCGCCAAGCTGAAGCGCTTACACATCGCGCCCGCGGCCTCTCCAACAAAGAGACCGCCGAAGCTATGCAGTGCTCTGTAGCCAATGTCACCAACTTGTTGACGGAATGCTTTTACAAACTGCATGCTCGCAACAGTACTAAAGCGGTGGCCAAGGCGGTAAAGCACGGATTAACTCAGTTCGCTCTGATCGCCTCAGTTTTCAGCGGTATTGGTAAGGGTGCACAAGAGCAATTACGCACCCGTATCCAACGCCGCCCCACTATTCGAACACTCCGCATCCGCAATAACCGCGAGGGAATCGTATGACCGCCAAAGTCTATGTACTCCAACAGCCCTAACTCAACGCGATATAACACACCCCAGTGGTTATACCAGGCCAATCGTTGCCTCAAGCCATAAAGACCACCACACACAGCCAAAACCTGCGTTGGCTCGACCTCCGCAGGGTGATGATTGGCCTCCGTTTGGAGGTGATGCGGCATGAGTAGTTTCAGCCCAATACAGAGTGTGGATACCCTACTCACCGTAGCCAACGGCTACTCCGGCGCTAGCGCGATAGCTGCACAGGTATTGCTTTCAGCCTGGAATAGCAATGATTTCACGGTCCCCGTTGCCGAACTCGCTCTACTGGATGGGGATAACGATCAGCACGCACTCAACTTAATTACAGGTAAAGACCCCCAAAACGTCATTGCGTAAGGCGAGAAAAAGTTTCGCACCCTTTGCGTCGAGTGGTCTCACCTTGAAACCCAAAGGAAGGGAGCAGCGTGAACCAGGCCCAGCAGCTCCCAAGAATACGCTGCCCTCTCTGTGGAAAACTCGCAGAGCCAGTATTTAACGGGAAGCTGTTATTACGCGGCTGGGCTTGCCAGCTCTGCAAGCACTGGGAGCCGGCAATAGGCCGGTTCAAGAAAGTGGTAGGCACAGGCCATGAATGAATTCTCCCAGCTGTTGCAAATCACCCAAGACCTGATGGCCACAGTAGAAACCCAGCAGTTACAAATAAACGGCATGCGCGAGCAGATAGCCGCGCACTCTGAAGCTACCCAAGGTCAGCCCCCAAAACAAACTGTGAATAACCAGGAGGCAGTGTGAAAAAGGAAAAACTATTCGCAATCACTTTATCGGCCAAGTCCAACAAAGTGTATCACTGTAAATTTATACAAAATTAGAGTTTTGGGCCGAAGCTAATTACCAGTTAGAAGTCGCTTAGCCTGTTTACCCCCAAAGGAATTGGCGGACTTAATATGAACTTAAATTTCAGGCACAAAAAAACCCGCTGCTTGAGCGGGTTTTTTGTCGTTGATTTACAACGATAATTTGGTGGAGCTAAGCGGGATCGAACCGCTGACCTCAACACTGCCAGTCTTCCGCACACAAAAATGTAACGCTATAATTTTATATGAAAAAACACTGGTTTCAATACTCAATGTCTAGCCCGCCAAACACAAGATACATTTTGACATCAGGGAAAACAGGCTTATTCGCACTCAAGTCGCCACCTTCGGAAAATATCCTACCCAGTCGTATAGGCTGGCGATGTCATCTCCCATTTCTTCCGGATACCCCCCAGGAAAAGAGTCCCCCTGCAAAAGTTTAGATGGTTTCTGAAAATAGTTTTATTACCAATTTCGGCTGGAAGATGTTTGATGTGCTTCTTAGCTGCTGAACGATTCCCAAATATTGTTTCTTTTGTAATACCAAAGCATTAAAGGTATCTCTATTGCAGCATATGTGAATAATGTAAACCAAAACCAGTTCAGCTTAAAAAACAAGGCATTAAATTCTTGCCCTGAATTCCAGAACAAGGTACCAGCTATTATTATCGATATGCCTGGTGCAAAAATATCACTAATTGCTAGTTTATTCCCATCTGCCCCTGCTAACTTAGGATAAATCATGAAATATGCAATAAGCACGATGACTAGATTTAGAAGGATGACGATTAGTTCTGGTTCTTTCATGATTCGATTTTCTTTTTCTAGGTAACGCCGCCATAAACGGGTGCCGGAGCAACGCGGAGGTAGTCCAGTGGAGGCCACGTACTTTTTGGCCAGAGTGAATCTAATGGCTTTGTATGGATTTGCCGGAGACACCATACTTTGAGTACTACTGACATTAGGCTAAAAATTAATCTTTCCATCTTTACCCAAAATTAAATCATCAAGTAACTGATCTTTTAATGATTGATTCTTTCTCTCTTTATCAATATTTCGTTGTTCCAACATTCTAGCCCGAGGTGTTTTGCCTAGATCCTGTGCAGCCTCACTGTTTTTAGGAGTGTTTATATATGAATCATCAGACCAAAGATCAGCATGGAGAAGATCCTCTTGGCTTGCACAACCTACCCCACAAACAACCATAAAAAAGGCCATTATAAAAATAACTTTATTACTCATAATCCTCAAAAATCTACTCGATTCATAACGCTTTGCTAAACGGCAGCCAGAACGCTGTGTAGGCTGTCCGGTGGAGTTAGAATTTGACGAATTTTAGCTACCACTAGAGACATGCTTTCTCCCCGTCATTCTTCAGAATCTCTTCCATCAATAAGTTGATTAATTGATTATGTGCATCGGCCCAATTCGGGTTATCTGTTGTTTCAATTATCTTAACTAGATTGCTCTTTATCCTGCTCAGAAAATCACTATCCATATTTTTCATTTTCGAGTTAAGAATAACAGCTCGTAGGTTTTCAGCTAAGTATTCCAAGTATTCCACATCACCAACCTGACCAAATATTTTTGAATATAAAAAATAACGATCAATATATTCATTTTTACAAAAGAGAATTGGATCTGCCAGCATATACAAGTGAAAATCTGACCACATCCATATCTTTTCACTGAATTCCTTTGATTCCTGTTCATTAAATTGATTTAGAACATACTCAATATAAGGAGCGTGACCATTCTCCCACGTACCACAATCATCATCTTTGTGCTCAGAGATATATTCTCCCAATGAGAACACAGGACCTTCAGATACCATTTCGTAACTACCTAGAGAGCTCTAACGCCTTGTTAAGCGGCAAACTTTTGTGCAGTGCGACAGCAATGCATAAAAGGCTGTCCGGTGGAGGTCACGCTTTTTTGTGGCCGGAACGCACTTGAGTAATTTGTTAAGTTTACCATGTGCCAAACATCATTAAGACTGGGACTAATGCGAATCTAGTGATGAATACTGGGTACATCAAGTCCTCCCAATCTTCATCTGTTGTAAACTTCATAGTTGCAAGTAAAGCTGCTAGCGATATGATTCCTGCACCATTATTAGGTATTAACGCTGCACACAACCCTGCAACAACACTTGCTAGAATTGGTTGCCACAATTTAAATTCAACCTTGAATAGTTTTAATGTAAGACACAGAATCACCGATCCTGCTACTGCATAAACTAAACCAATTACTATTGGGTCCATTATTACTCCTGAAACTTAACGTCGCGGTAAGCTGCAGCTATGTAGTTGATTGTGTTGTGGCAGCGTAGCGACCGCCACATAAACAAGCGACGGAATAGCCGTCAGTCTTGATCGCCTTGTTGGGTGCATTTTTCGGAACTAAGCCAAACCATAGCATTATAGGTAGGCTGATTGCCGTTTTTACGAATTGTAAACTTCTCGAAGCTGGCCGATGTAATGCGCTCGCACCTCGACTTGAGTGATGCGTTAATTCGTGTGACCAAGCTTGTTGACATCAACGCCTCTTGAAAGGCTGCGCGTAAGGAGACCACCTTAGGATTGTGCATATTTCCAGCCGACGCTAAGGCTTCATTGTGAAGTTCTGGATATTTTGATACTAGGAAATTATGCAGCTCCTTTTGCATTTTAACATCCTCCCCCGATGGGAATGTTCGAAAGTGCTTTAGCCAAACGTCATCAGGAACAAGAGCGATTGCTTCTGAGAGTGAACGCTCTCCCTGATGTGTATCGGAAACCGTAGCCCAGCCATACTCGCTAATATATGTACTCCAGCCAGTACTTTCACCGAATAGTACAGGTGAAAAAATAAGGCTTAAAAGTAATACGAAGATTCTCATATGTACGAGCACCTAACGCCTGGCGCAACGGCGAAGCACGTAGTGCTGAGTCCGGCACGCGCAGCGTGCGAATTGCCGCCATTTGTTAAATGCTTTACTGTGATTCATTTGGACTAATTTCTGCTTTAAACTGCCGAAACATTTCTTCCGGTGTTTTTCCATACACAGACAAGAATGCATTACCAAATTTCTCTCCATTTTCTATAGCCCGAAGTAACTTTATACCCCCTCGTGGGTGAATAAACTCATAGAATAGCGATGCTTGGCGATAGTCCATATGCTGCTGCGTCCAAGCATCTTCGGAGGGCGGATAATTCAGTGGCCAGCGTGTGCTAAAAAGTGCCCCTTTGTCTGCCGCAACGATATGGTTCCCTGAACGAATAGAAGTTAGGGCCTGCTCTTTACTGACACGAGTAGCACCGCCACCTTTAGACGCAAAGGTTGCTAAACCGTCGTGATACCACTGAGGTATAAATGTGGCTTTGAATATTGAGACCTGCTGGAATAAGTGTAGGTGCGACAACTCATGCGCCAGCCAAATGGGATAGTCCTCGTTTGAAATCACATAGGATGAGAGGAATAGGCCGTTTGAAGTTACAGCAGCAAGAATACTCCCTTTTAAACCAGTGTATGAGTTAAAGCATTCTCGCGTATCGCAAATATGGACGATTACCTTTTTCGAGAAAGGCTTGTCATGCACACGCTCAATTAGTTTTATTTGATCATCTAGGATTTTTTGAACGAGTAGGGCATTTTCCTCCATGCCTGGCTTGAACAAAATGCGCTCATCAGCAGCTAACTTGCTAAATTCATCCTCTACGGGTGAATGACCCTCTAGCGGAGAAAAATTATCGCAACCCGTAGATAGGACAAGAACTAGCATGGCGAAACATGTATAACAGCATTTCCTCCATAAACTTTGTAAAAGAGGCATTTTCTCAATCCTGTTTGCTTGGCAGAAAAAGAGCGAACGGTATTGCAGTTGGGCCAAAAAGCCCTCCCAAGATAACCCATAAAACTCGATTTAGATTCCTTTTCCGTGCGATTGCTAGGCAAACGACCATGCACACAAGGCTCAATACAAATAGGATACTAACCATTTCATAATCTCTACGTGGTTGGTTCAGACATTTAACGCCGCCGGCAGGGGCAGCTTACCCTGCGTACGATTTGTGCAAAAATGAGAGTGAGGCGACCTGCGCAAAACGTGCACAGGGTAAGCTGTCCCACGGAGGGCCGAAGGCCCGGAGTAAATTGCCCGGCATTGTTATGCATGGCCGCTACACCACCAGCTTCCGTCCCGCCAAAATTATGGCAACAAAAAGCCCAAGGTAGTACGCACTCCACAAATTGAACTGCCTATCGCGTAACTTCTGGATAATACCAAACAATAGGAAAATGGAAGGTATAAGAGTGAAGTTCATTACAAGGCCAAATATTGCAGGTAAAACTGCTTGCTCATTTTGAACAATGGCAATTGGTGTAAGTGAAACTAGTACACCGACTATAGCCAACGCAATTGCGATTTCCTTAGGAAATTTCTTCTTCACTTGTATCTCTGATGTATTCACTTGAATTCTCTAAGATGCATAACGCCTTGCCCACAGGCAGCTGAAACGCAGTGTAGAAGCCTCCCCCCTTAAAGTAGACGCCACCTTATATTCATCTTATGCGGCCATTCTTTCATATTCATCTGGGCTTTTGAACCCAAGTGAACCATGTCTTCTTTTAAAGTTATAGTACCTATCAAGATACCAAGATAAGTTAGTTCTTAGCTCCTCAACGGATTCAAAATTAAACCCTTTGAAACTCTCAGTTTTCAGTGTTTGAAAAAATGATTCTACATACACATTATCATTCATAAATCCTGGACGGTTCATGCTCGGCTCAATACCCAGTTCTTTGAGTCGGTTTTGGTATGCATAAGCACCGTACTCAGAACCTCGGTCGCTGTGAAATATTAGATCTGATTCTATATTTCTGCGACGGACAGCTTTATTTAGCGCTGACAGTGTTAGCTCAACGGATCGAGTATCCGACAGCTCCCAACCCAACACTTTCCGGGAGTAAAGATCGATAATCACAGCTAAATATTGCCATTGCCCATTGATCTTCAGATAGGTTACATCACCAGCCCATTGAGAGTCTGGTTTACTCGGCATACCATTCTCTCTTTGTAAATTTTCAACCTTAATGCAAGGATTTCCAGGCAAAGGGTGTCGACGATAGATCCTTCCAGCTTTCCCCACGATTCCAGCCTCTCTCATAAGGCGTTCAACGCGCTTGTGATTTATTCGTTCACCATTAGCTTTCAGCTCTGCGCTAATTCTTGGACTTCCATAATTACCATCATGCTGCGCATAGATAGCTTCGATACACCCAAGAATTCGTCTATTTTCTATGTCTCGAGTGCTCTCATCACGGTTGAGCCACTTATAAAACCCTTGGGGTGAAACATTCAAGTATCTACATAAGTACCTGACACCAAAGTCCGATCGATTAAGAGCTATGAACGAGAATCTTTCAGCTTTGGATCTTTCAGGTACATTTCCCACTTTTTTAGGAAATCATTCTCCTTTTGCAATTTCTCAACCTGCTTTTTTAGACGTCTTATCTCTTTGTCATCAGTTTGAGACTGAGTTTTCGTTGTCTTGGTCATACTTATTCTACGGCTGGGCTTCTCGACCAGCTTGCCTTCTCTACTTTCCTGTCGCCATCTATACACCATTACTGGATGCAAACCAATAATATTGGCGATAGTGGTCGTATCTACTTTCAGTTGATTAGTGAGAGCTACCACTCTAACTTTGAACTCTGTTGAATATTCAACAACCCGCTCTTCACTCAGTATTTTCGGCATTTTCTCCTACCCTATTCAAAAGGTAGGCGTCTACTCAATGGGGGAAGGTTTCGTAGGCTGTCCAGCCCCAAAGGGGCGATTGTGCGGCAACTTGTTAGCCATGCATGCAAATTTCTGCAATATTCTGCGCCTTTTCTATGCTGATACCATTAATAAAGTCATGATAAAACTCATGCTCAGCTTTATGTAAACACAGTGTTGGTCTTGAACCTTCGCTTTGTGGGTTTACATCTGTTGCTAAAGAATGAGTGCTTTCATAATAAGGAAGTTCACTGCAGAACCAACCAAAGTAACCTTTACCAGTATCTGGTTCGTCCCAAGTCTCAATATAATGATTGAAGCTTTGTTCACTTAAAGATACCCATACACCCCACATGAATGGGTCTGCTACACCGTGAATAGGTATTTCTATTATTACTCTTGCAAAATAATGTGTGCCATCTTCATCTGTGTAATAGCAAAGGTCATCGCTGATCTTTCCTTTCTCTTTTATTTCATCTGGTTGTGACAGCCACGGATCAGGAGCTTTGAAACCAAAGCTTGGAGAGCCTTCGTGGACTTCACCGCAGCATGAACATGTAAAGCTAAATATTCCTGACATATCTCTAATTCTTTATTCGGCTAACGCCGCAATCAGCCGCGGCTTACTTTGTGTGCTTGTTGCACGAAAATGGGAACGCAGCGACCGTGCAAAAAGTGCACAAAGTAAGACGTCGGCTGCATTGCATTGTTATGGCCTGCTCTGCCTCTGCGGGACGGAGTATGCGACACCACGGCATTCCATATACTGATTGCAAATACCAACTGCTGATTTTCCACACGCCTCAACAACGACACCGTTACCACCCAGGCTGTGAGTTCTGATTTTCAAATCATTAACTAAAGCACTCTTGCTCGGCTTTGGTTGATCTATTCTTTCTTGGCAATACGAAGCCTCAACAAAACCCAATGTAATGGCATCATATTTGGAAATTTCAGTGGGCGAATATTCTTCTACGATTGCAGTTTTTAGCCTACTTTGTGCATAGGGTCCCACATTTGTATTGAATGTCATGCCGCTACATGCAGTTAAGAACACGGCGGAAATTATTATAAATATCTTCATTCTTGGCTCCTGCCATAACAGTTTATTAAAGAGCCAGTGGCTCACTATCCATTTGGCCACTATTTCTGGGAGGGAGCTTCCAAGCTCCGCAGAAAAGCCTTTATTTACAGCAGGTTACAAACTATTGTCTAAATAACAACCAGAGATAGTGAGCCAGTGGCTCAAGTCGCCTGGTTCGACCTCCCGCTCTTGAACACATTTTACCCATAATTAAATCAATAAGTTAGGAGGAAATTTCTGTAGATGTCAGCCATGGCTCTATAATTCGAGCTTTCGCACCGGCGGCACACCCTCTCCACTACTGAAAACCACAGCCAGTATCACCCGCTCGGAATCGCCATAGCCGCAATCGAGTTATGCACAGCTAAACGGTTGGCCACTTCGACAATACAACTAGCCACTAAATCAGCAGCATGATCGGCGACGTTTACCGGCTGGCCTGCATCGGTCTGCAGAGTCTTGGTGGTTACATAAACGCTGGACATTAGATCGCCGGCACCATCAGTTTGTACTGTGTTTTGGTTGTCGATTACGGCAATCGTACATTTAAGTACGGCAGCAGCCTGAGCATCGCTATTAGCGGGCTCTGTGGCCTGAGTTACCGCTGCGCGCACAATAGTGCCGGCACTGTGGCCATCATCGATGGTGTAGGCGAACTGCCAGGCCTCCAGGCCTGGCACTGTAATCGGGGAAAAGCTGGGCATTATCTATTCCTTTGCTTAATCAGATTTATGTACGCCGTTATGGGTGATGATGCGGTGCTGGGGATCAACGCCAGCAGCGTAGCTCTTACCACCTACAGAGACCTTGTACACGGTGTGCAGGCCAGCGCATTCGACCCGCTCGACACGCTCCCAGGTGAGCGGGTCTTCTTCATGCAAAACCCCCAGCTCAACGCCCTGGCAGTGCTGCGCCTCGTATACTTGGCCTGCACGGTCGGTGACGGGGGTTTCACGGCTGCAAATTACCTGGGCACCGCTTGTTGTGGTGAGCAATACACAGGGTATTTCTGGCTCTGCATCTACCGCACCAATAATGGGGCTTAGATGGGTTTCCTCGTCGCCGGTATCCCAGCAGTCGATCAGGTTCCCGCTTTCGCAGTTGTCTGCAAGTAAACCCTCGCGCAGCCAAGTGCCTGCAGCAACGCACCAGGGATCTCTAGGGAACGTAGTGCCTCCGCCATTGCTCGGGGTTGTAATAGTGCCTATACCTCGGCGCCAGGTGCTGGCAGCCAGCTGGTAAATGTTCGTGGTCGCGTAATAGGTAACAGCGCCGCCCTGAGTACCCGGATCATCGCAGTAGACGTAGTACTTAGTGTTGAAGGACAACCCAGTAATGCTGCCGGCGTTGTAATTAACAGTGCCGAAACCAAACTGCACCGAGTGCGTGGCAATCGTGATTTTTGCGGTACTGCCATCATCTGAGGCGGACAGCGCCGAACTGGTTGGCAAGCTGGCAATACCAGATTGAATCATCGGCAGATTGCGCTGGTCCTGCACTTCCACCACATCGATTTTTATATAATCGACAAGGGTAGCGCCTATTTTAGCTGAGTAATTAGCATAAAAAATCGGAGTGATAAAACGCACATTCGCCTGCATCTTGGCGGGGCTACCAATATGGTTTCCCCCTCTTATGGCACTGTAGCTACCATTACCACTCGAGTTGCCTTTGACATAGGCCACCAGCGTCTGCCAGCTCTGCCCCGCAAGATTTAGATTGGCTGCCACCATGTAATGCTGACTACTGAATGTTTCGGCACCGCTGGTATTACAGAGCTTTCCCGCCCCATCGTACCCGGCCAGGCCGATATACATAGTGCGGCTAGTATCATCGCTGTTATACACATATACCCGAGTTTCAATCCGGTACAGCTTACTGGGATCAAAGGGAATTTTCTCAGCATGGTACATCGACACACCATTAGTCAGGCAGGCCGCGCCGCCGCCAAGCTGTAGATAACCGCTTTGGTAAAAAGTCTGGGTACCGGTACCCCACATTTTCCAATACTGCGGATAATTGCTATCAGAAAAATCCTCTAAAAAGGTATTCCGCATTGAGCGGATTTGCGCGCGCTCCTGTGCGGTAGCGCCGACTGTGGCACCGTCTTCGGGTTTATTGTCTCCATAAATTTCTTCCCACTTTGCGCGGGATCCGGCAATCTGATCAATCTTAATCAGCACCTTTTGCCGTGTGCTGTATACCGCCTGCCATTTGGCTTTCCAGGTGGTGCGATCAATGCTGGTGACTGTTGAGGTATTGCTCAAACCTGCACCGCTAAGATAACTGGAGAGTGCTGTTATTGCGCCGCTGTAGTTGGTTTTCTCAGTGGTAATCCCGTAGCTATTGGCTTGCCCTTCGATATCGCCCTGCTCTACCAGGATCTGGTTGTATTCGCGCACCGCGGTTAATTTCTCGGTGGGGTGCAGTTTGCCATCTGCGGCAATATTGTTGAGGTCTAACAGGGCGGCGGTAGCATCCGTCTGCGCTTCAGCGGCTGCGTTTGCTGCGGCCTCGGCTTTGGCATCCGCTGCAGACACGCCCAACAATGCCTCGGGGTCACCACTACCGCCGAGGGTAACCACAATGCCTCCGTAACTACCGCCATCTGCGGCGTTAGACCAGATAGAGATTTCATTGGCACCAGCTTGAAGAGTGACTGGGAAGGAATACCACTGGGCTGTATCATTCGGCCCACTCATGATTCCGACCTGGACACCATTCAAACCAACACGGGGACCACCCTCGGCATCATAGGCCAGTACATGGATAAAGCCTTGGCCAGCAGTGGCATTAAAAGAATACTTAGTGCCGCCGGCATAGTTGGTATTGGTGGGCCAAAGTAACCCGGTGGGGCGGCCATCCCACTGAAACTGCAGCGTGGCCCCGACCATGCCCGCCTCCCGCGCCTGCTGGGCGATAGCGTTAAGCAGAACCTGGCGTGCGCTGTACACCGCTTCCCAGTTGGCATTCCAAATAGTGCGGCTGATCGAAGTGCTGGCTGCAGTGTCGTTCCAGGTTGGAGACAGCCCCCCCAAGTAACTAGTGAGGGCTGCCAGGTTGCCGGTGTAATTGCCTTTTTCGATCACCAGGCCAGCACCATCGGCTTGGGCTTTAATGCCCGTTTGTTCTGCCAACAGTTGCGCGTACTCGCGAATCACAATGAGCTTTTCGTTTTGATGTAAAACACCATCGGCGGCAATGTTATCCAGGTCTGCCAATGCGGCATCAGCGTCGGCCTGTGCGGCTTCGGCCTTGTCGATCGCCTGCTGTACTTCAGGATCTAGCGCGGGGTCTTCATAGTCGGTATAGGGTATGCGTGACTTGGGTATAAACATCAGGCGCGCGGCATTAGTGCCCAAACAAGTACTACCCTGCCCTGCATTACCGGGACTATCCGGGCTCTCCCCATAACATGCGATTATTTTGCTGTTACTGAGGATTGGCATGGGGTTTTGAGTACCGTCTATCAACAGCACTATGCCGCCAGGGGCACCACCGCCGCCACTGCCTCCAGGCACCTGAATTACATTGCTATCGCCAGTAGTACCGGGGCTGCCATCTTCACCGGAGTTTTCTATTTTGCCACCGACACCAATGGCGATACCCCGCGCAATTACAACAATACCCGCACCGCCCTTGCCACCTAAACCACCCCGCCCACTGGGCTCGTAACTTCCATCAAAGGAATAGAAAGACGAGTGGCCACCGCGAGCTCCACCAGATCCAGATAGATCTTCTGGGAAGCCTAGTAAATCTCCACCGTTATTCTCGATATTAAGGGGCGGCATGACTTCATTGCGGCCTCTGACAGTTTTCCCCCAAGCCCCTCGGGCCGTTCCTCGGTTGACTACTGTCCGAGCATCTTTTAACTGGCCAGCACCGCCATAGCAGGAGCCGAGAAAACCGGCTGAGGAATTGCTGGGTACACCACGCAGACTTCCGTCGATCTGCAGAACTCCGCGCACACGCAGCTCAATATTGCCACTCACAGAAAGTGTGCGTCCTACAGGAATCGTAAGATCACCCGGGTAGTAATAAATTGCTCGGCTATCGGCATTACCAGCCAGGGTGCCATCAGCAGTTAAAAAGCCGCTGGAGTCGATACTCAAACTACCCGTCATGGCCGCACCTTCAGCGCTGTACCAGGCATCCGGTAATTCTGCGCTAGTACTATCAGCCTGATCGGCAATCATGCCCGCGGGCTGGTAGCTGCCGAATAGATCCACGGATACTGCCCCGCTCACCTGATCGATACTGATGCGTTGCACTTCCATAGCGCGGTCTAGGCTGTACTCATCGAGGCCCAGCGCTGGCAACAGGCGAATATAGTCCATGTCATAGCTGTAGTCTGCGCTGTGGTCGTGACCAATATCGAAACGAATTAAAGAAACTTGGTTGCCGGTCCAGTCGCTAACTTGGGACAGATTAAGCACCAACTCCTGCCACTCCCCTTTGGCCCCATTTAGGCGCTCAATCAGGTCCAGTATTTCCGCAGTGCCAGCCGAAAAATAGCTGCTGCTCTCGGTATGTTTAAAAAACAACTTGCTGCCGGTGCCCGCTGCTATGGGTTCTTCGCTGGTACGGCGCACACGCAATTTAATAAAAGGTAGATCCGCCCCTAAAAAAGTGGGCGCAAAACTGCGAGTGATCCAGGGGTTTTCACCTTTTACTGTTACCGAAAGGACACCATTGCTAATGCTGGAAGTGGTGATGCCATCGCGGGGGATCCAGCCTTCGCTGTCACGACCAAAATTAAAATCGTAGGGCCTATCTCCGCGAATAGAGTGATCGCGCAATTGCGGCAGACTCACCCGTACAATATCCCCCACTTCCAGGTCGTTATTGCTGGGCAGTAATCCCAGACGCAGACTGAGGGGTGGGCCGGCGAAACGATCGCGCAGGGCATCGAAAGTGTTTTTAATCGTGGTATAGGTGTGACGGGAATTGTGCAGGCCGCGAAACTTCAAGCTGTGTTGCTTCGCTTCGCCATGCACGGCGACAGAGTCCACATCAATTAAACTATTCGAGCGCAGGAATTTGCCATCAAAGCCCGGCTGTTCAAACCAGCTCCACTGCACCGAGAAGATATTGCGCACCCCGGCCAGGTTGTATTTGAGCTCGCCTAGGCTTTTCACATCATCGGGGCCTATGGTGGCTACTGTGCCGGATTCAGCCAGCACCCCAGCCATACGGCGAAAGCCCAGCTGACCTGCCGCATTAACTGGCATAAAAGCACCGAGCAGTAGATTGATTTCGGTCTCGATAAACTTCTTGCCGTCGGTTTTTTCCAGGCCATCGAAGCGTAGGATCTTGCCTTTGCTGTTGTCGCTGGGCTTGTACCAGTCGGCGCCGATGTTTTGGAATTCATCCAGCACCACAAAGGCAGGATCTATGCCCAAGTGCCAATTACTCGGCAATACGTTATTGGAGCCCAATACAATGCCGGTCAACAGTGCATAGGCCAGCTGCGGGCCTGGGCCTTCCAGGTAAATAAATTCTTCAACTTCTACGCCGCTTTCGTTATCGCTGTCTTCAGGCAGGGCATGGTCGCGGGCAAAGGTGCCGAACAGGCCGCGCGTACAGTTGGTAAAGCTACTGCTCGTTTTGCCGGTTGCGCGCACAATCTCGAAACCGTCCTGATATTTAATCTTCAGGTAATACACGGATTGGCCAGGGGCATCACCATAGGCAATAGTGTGCGGATTGGCTTCAAAGCTGCTGGTATCGAATACCTGTAAGGTGGTATCCGCTTTGGCAAAATTGGCGGCCAGGCGCGTGCTGTTGGGCACAAAAATATCGCGGCGCATCTCCCGCTGGATATCTCTGCAGCGTACCCGGTACACGCCCTCAGCATAGGAAATGGATTCCTCGGCAATCTGGGTTTGCTCTAAACGAAAATCCGCCCAGTCGAGACCGGCAAAGCCCTGATATAAGCGCACCGTGCGGCCTTTGATACCGTTGCCCTGCTCCAACTCGTCGCGTAGCACATAGGATAGCTGGCCACCAATATCTACTACCTCAAACGAGATAGCGCCGATCTGCGCCAGGCCCTGCTCGGGAATTAATTTTTGGCTGGTAGCACTGCACTTTTTTAAGGTGCCCAGAATCGCGTTTAACGGCAGGCCGGGAATATCGTTGTGGCTGGTAATGTAGAGTGGCAGATCGTAGCCGATTTCGATGACCAAACGCAGCTCACGCTGAGCCCCCCGGTTGTACCGGTCAAAAGTTTCTGAGTTGTTGCGCATGATTAATCTATGACTACAGTGATAGTGAAAGAAAAAAGTCGCTTGGTAGACTATGTACAAGAGCTAGCTTTTACTGAACAGCTGGGAGCACAGCTACAATCAAGGTACGAGACATCACCTGAGCAATTCAAATTGCTTGAAAGAGGTGTTTATATCGATAAGAACGAGGATCCCAATTCAGAAAGGAAATCCTTGGGGAAATTCACAGGTGAGTTATCGAAAAGCTAAAGTATAGCTGCATTGAGGATAAGCCATAAATCACCTGTTGGGACTGTGGTCATATAAGGAACACTTAAGAAAATTCGTATTCGCTGTAAGAAATCACCACTACCAAGCTATCTTAATAGTGGTGTGCATATCTCACTTACTGTCTCTCTAGAGTGACATATTGGATTGAACAGCTCTGTGATCCATCAACAATTCTTATATTTATCTTTTTTCCTGCCATTTGCGCAGCCAGTAGCGTGGCATATATAGCATCGGCACCTACCTGATTTTTATCTAAAGTCGTATACACCCCTGCTTCCGCGCTACAATTTAACAGCTTCTCATCACCACTAGTTCCAACATATGTGATATTACCAGTGGTTACGTAAAGCTTATCAATATCAACAGCTACGCATTGCCCCCCTGCACACTCTGCAAAGGTAACACCACTGATAGAAGACAACATAAGAATAGAAAGTAATTTTTTCATTTTGAGTCCAATTTTTGATATCGATCTTTGTTCAAAATATAGTAAAAAACGGTTTGAGCAGCTCAATCAGATGGTGCTTAAAACTTGGTAAAAGGCGGCTCTTCAAATTTATTGAAGCAGCTAAAGGACGATATAGCCTTGAAACCCATCTACTGACTAATATATCACATCAGCTAATTTTCGGAACAATATTCCCATCTATGCCTCCTTAATTGTTGTCACCAAATAGCAACTCTACTCTAGAGCATCTATCTAAATCACCTCTCACTGGGGCGACAAGTTGTGCATGATTAAGCGATAATTTGGACGGTAGTAAAAGAGAAAATAAAGCGGCCATCTTTCTGGCGCTGCTCTTTGAAGGATTTATATTTGAGTTGCACTTGTTGTGGAAAATCGGCAGTAGCCGCACTGCCATAGGCATCGAAGATAAAAAACTCACCGAAGGCGCAGCTTCTTTTAAACTCCCGCCAACGGGCCAAATCTGTGTAAGTGAGTTTTAGCGGTACCGTCTGACAAAGATATTCTTCTTCAAGGCGGTAAACTGTGTATTCTGTTTTACCACTGAGCGCTTTGTGCTCTTTACCTTCGGGGCGGTCACTACAATCATAGCGTTTTAGCTTGGCTTCAATCTGATAATTACTGCCATCACCGACAATAGAACGTGTTGAAGTGTATTGAATTAGCATGACCCTACCCCATCAGTTCCTGACCCTGACGGCTATTCTTATCAAATAACACCAGATCCCCTTCCTCAATTTGAGTTTTTATATCCTCGATAAACTGATCAGCGCGATCACCAACCGGGCCATGGAATTCAAAAATATACTGGCTTGCCGGCTGTTTGGTTTCACCTTCTACAAAACCATCATTACCAGAACTGGCAAAACTCTCTGATGGTGTGGCTGCTACCGCACCCCCGGTACTCATACTGGGTGCGCTGGCATCACCGGAAACCCCACCGGGTGCTTTCAGCGATGACAACATGCCAGCAATCTGCGCCCCTTGTGTAATAGCACCGGCGATCATCGGAATATTTTGCGGATAACCGATCTCAGAAGCCTTAGCAATATTCTTTACTAGCGAAACCCCAGTAGAGAAAACAGCCATAGCCATTTCTGCCTTTGCCGCTTTTTGGTTGTAAGCAGCCGCGGCAGACAGTATCTGGCCGGCACCGGCAGTAAACATTTTCAGCTTGCTTTTGTTAGAAGCTTGTTCGAGCTTTTCGCGCTGCTTTCGGTGTTTGTTTTCTAAAAGGGTGAGCCTGCGTTCATATTCATCATGGGCAAATAGCTTGCTGGCATAACCCTGATCCAGCAGGGCCATTTCCTCATCTTGCTGGACCTGTAATTGTTCCATCTCGGTAAGCCAGGAAAGCTGTAAAGTTTCCAGACGGGCCACCATGCGCTGACGTTCTGCATCTGTAAGACCATCGGCGCCAGCTTGGTTACCATCGCCCTCACCACCCTCAGAACGCGCCTGCTCTTCAGCCAGGGCCATTTGATAGCGCTCTTTCTCACGCTCAGAGTATTCAGCCCGCAGAGCCTCGATAGAATCGAAGCCGCGCCTTGTCAGCTCCTGCTCAGCAACCTGAAGGGCGTCTATTTGCTGCAGTCTCTGCTCATGATCGAGTTTTATTTTTCCCTGCTGATCTGCCAGAAATTGATCCAGCTGTATTAACTGAGCTCCACCGGCCTCCTCTGCCATGGCACGTTGTTGCGCAATACGGTCGCGCTCAGATTGCTCCCTCGCCGCTGCAGCAGCTTCTTCAGCTATGCGCTCTTCCTCTTGTCGCTTCTTCTGCGCGGCTATGTGTGCATTCTGTAACTCATCAAGCTGTTTGCGTATTTGCTCCGATTTGTGGCGGTGAATTTCTATCTGAACCTGAACACCTTCGGCTTCCGCCTTGGCCAGCAGGTGCTGATGCGAAACATACCGGCTATGAAGCTCAGCAAACTGGGTGCGCTGCTTTTCTTCATCAGTTGGTGCAATACCTCGGCGCAAGGTATCCACTACCCCGGTGAGTTTCTGAATCCCTGCCGTAGCGATACTGGTAGAGCCAGTGGTTTCACTGAGCCCCTCCAAAAACTCCTGCCAGGATTGGGCGAGGGAATCTGTAGCACCGGTAAGGCCTCCAGCTTCAGCCGCACCTGCACCACCAACCTGCTGCTCCAGTTTAAGAAGAATCATGCGCTGGGCTTCCGCTACACGGCCCGACTGCTCCAGGGTTTTAATCTGCTCCTTTTCTTGCTCGGTAAAGCTCACCCCCGCGCGCTTAAGAGCAGTCAAGCCAGTCGATGGCTCCTCTAATGCCTTACCCAGCTGCAGCGCTGCACTCTTGGCATCGCCACCCATGACGGCTGATAAATCCTGGCTCAGTCGAATAGCATCATCAAAGACTGGCCCTTGCACGCCCTTAAACGTGAGTAGAACCCCCTGAGCTTCACGAATTCCTGTAACACTGGCCAGGGTAGCGCGGGCCACTGAGCGCGCCTGCTCATCCAACTCCTGCGCGGTGCGTCCACTGGCGTTACCCGTTGCTCTCAGCAGCGCCTCAATCTTGAGCTGCTGCCGCTCCATCGCTTCGGCAGCGCGGATGCTCTTATAGAAAACAGCGGTAACACCGGCCACCCCTGCACCAAGTAGTGCCCAGCTGGCCGCACCAGTAGTCAGCAGACCGTTGAGCGCACCGACTCGACCGGAAACCCCGCCCAAGGGGCCATCAATTGCAGCGACGCCCTGAGCAGCACCACGCATTGAGCGACCGAAAACATCACCAGCGGCACTGGTGGACTTTATCTCGCGGGTGAGCTGTTTATTGCGTGCGGCGGCCTGGGCCATCTCCCGCTTATATTGAGTGGAGCGCAGCTCCAGGTTTGCCACCATGGTGGCCATGGAAGTTTGTTTTGCCATTGCTCAGCTCATGGAGTTCCAGATTGCGATTTGTTGCTGCACGGTTTTTGGCTTGTGCGGCTGAGGTAGGAAGTTAGAGACTTTGCCCCCCAGTGTGCCGGCGGCAATGTGGGCGAGTTGCCACTGCTGGACTTCGGTATTTAGGGGACGCTCAGAGTGATATTCATACCAGTGGTCGAACTCGGTAGAACTCATGGAGCGCAACATATTGAAATAGTCCGGACGGTTAAAATCCCGCGCGAGCTGCCGGGCAAAGAGGAAGCCCGGCACTAACCTTTTTTTTCGTTGTCCTCGCTTTCTGGTTCGCTGCTCTCTTCCTCAGTGGATGCTTCTACATAGAGACCAGATAACTTGGCCGCAGGCACATAAAGCACATCAATCAACTTAGGAGTGACACTGCGGATTAAGCCCTGATGGATCTGCTCCAGTGATTCCTGACAATCCGGCTTCATCCAGATGGCATAGGCTACCAGCAGTAATTTCTTACTCACCTCTCCCAACCGGAAAGCCCAAAGCTGACCGAAATTTTCCAGTTCGGTTTCGGGTACCTCTTCATCCTGCGGCAGTGGAATATCTTCGGTAGTCTTCTGCAGGTATTCACAGCGATGGTAAGCGCTTAGCTCAAACAGCTCTACTTTCTGTTGGCCAAATAAAATGGTTTCCGATTCTAAAATAGGCGTTGGAACTAAATTCATGGCTAGCTGCCTGCGGTTACTGTGGGTTTGCCGGAAATCTTGAACTTCACGGTGCGGGTGATCTTGTCATCCTTGGGCACTGCCTTACCCCAGCCGGTAATGTGGCCGATGAATTCCACCGTGGTACCTTCGGGATACTCGATTTTGTAATGTTTATTGGTATCTGAGTCGTAATCAGCACGCAGGGCCTGCTGGCCGCTATCGCTCTCTTTCCAAATCAAGGTAATGGAGACCTCACCGGCATCACGTAAGCCTGAAGGGTCGTAATCCATATATCCGCTGGTACCATCAATCGGCGTCATCTCAACAGAACCGCGCGACTCCTCGCCCGGGTCGATATCTAACATACCCGCTACTGGCGTATAAGAGCTGCCATCATCGCTGCGGGAAAATTTTGTTTTATAACCTTGTGCCATAGCTAAGACCTTATTGAGTTGTTGAGTTAAAGGGCTGAGGGTTCAATGAAATACTGGGCCGTATAAGTCAGACGCACCTCGCCCAGTGGGTGATCCTGATCCAAGGCAAACTGGGTTTGGCTGAGTAGGAATAAATCACAGCTGCCACCCAGAGAGGCATCCTGTAATGTGCTCTCAATATCTGCAGCCGCTTGATCCAGTGCGGCATATATATCGCCATCGCTCTTTACTACCGCAGCAATAGTCAGATCCAGCTGCCGACTGGTGCCGCCATGCATTTCATGGTCGGTGTTTTCAGTAGCAAAACCCACCACAATGGCTGGTAGCTTTTTTGAATCTATTTCTTCTGTGGTGCCAGGAGGAGGGAAGGAGTAGCCGCTTAGGTTCTCTATTTCTTTCTGTACGGCATCGCGGATGGTGATGCGCTGGGTCATTGGGATTGCTCCAGGAATTTTGGGCATAAAAAAACCCGCTGGTGCGGGTTTGGTTACTAAGACTGCTTAACTTTTATTGAACTGTAACTTTTTACTATCTTGAGTATTTAGCTGTATTATTGATACTATTTAGTTGAAATCACTCTGGTTTTTGACCACGAATCATGCCAACCTCGCGAAGAACCATTGCGACCTAAAAAGGAAAATGGTTCAAAGGGAACAAATCGAATTAAACTCCGACCTAAAGCTTGGCCCATTGTAATTTTCCCACCCTCAAAATTTACGACTCTCGTTCTAGTAATGAGTTTTCCAGGAGTTCTCCCAAAAATAAACTCAGCCAAAGAGTAGTATAAAAACATTACTACTAAAGCAAATATCGAACCCCATGCTCCAGCTAAAAGATAATCACCCCCTACTTGAACAATAACTACCATTAAAACAATAACCACCAAATAATAGATGATTGTGTCAATTATAAGATTGACAAATCTTTTTAAGGTGGAGGCTAATTCATAATTAGGTTCATCTTCACTTACTTCAAGTGAACTAGTTGGAGCCTGAAATATATTCTCATTCATTGTTAATTTAACTCATTTTTTAATTTTTTGCTGAAAGTTAGCTCAATAAAGCTTATTTGTATCACCTTACTTTATTTCTGCAACCCCCTCCCTCTGAGTATGGGAAAATCAAGCAGACCATTGACATAACTGAAACTGACACTAAAGTACAAAATTAAGTATAAAGAAGCTTCTTTATAGCACGGTATTTTCTATGTTTTATACCCTTTTGAGAACTCATTAAAAGCGACTCACTTAACCCTTCTCGTCAGTGGATAGACTAAGCTCACTTCGATCTCTGATATCAAAAGCGGTTTTTTGTACATATTTTCACATTAAATAGCATCAAAAAATCAGTTGTAGCTTGAAAAGGCGGCAGCCATTGAACACCCAAAGGAGAATGAAAAGTGGGCGAGCGCTATTTCCTTGCGGTATTGTATTCACACTCATAGCCGCCGTAAAACTTAAACTACTTTGAGGAAGGGGCCCCCTGGTAACTTATCGCGGAGCTGCTCGGCATATCGGGCTACCTCTTCCAGTACTGCCTTACGCCATTTGAGCTGCTGCACCGGGGCGCCGCCGGAGTGATTCTTGCCGGTATCGCAGTAACGGCCAAACTCTTCACCTTTGGGGGTTAGCTCCCAGCGTTTCTTGCGCGGTTTGTATTCCACATGCTTCTGCAGCCCCATCCGCTGTAGGATGGCGTTGAACTCTCGAGCACTCATTTCGTACGCTTTACCCAATTCCGAAGGGGTATAGAGAGGCTCGTTGTTCTCGGCCTCCAGGTGGGTTACCCCCATCAACTTCATTGGGCTGATGCCGGTGGTTTCTTCCACTACCCGATTGGCCAATAAGATTGCCTGATTACCCTTCATGCCCATTCGCTTGGCTAATCCGTGGGCCGCTCCAAATGAGCGATTGGCCACTATCAATAACTTGTCACCTGATAACTCTTCTTTAGGTTCACCGTATTGACCCGTCTTGCGAATGCTGGGCAGAACCTCATGAGTTACCCAGCGTTTGAACGCTTTGGCTTCAGACTTCTGGCTTGCCAGGATTACCGAGTACAACCCGGACTCGTTAATAACTGTGATGCCACGCCCCCCTGTAGGAGATCCCAAACCGCCGATCTGGCGGTTTGACTTTTCGTCGTCATCCAGTTTGTTCGTCATCTTATGGGCGTCAGAGTAGTTGAGTACTTCAGCTACATCCTTGGCCACAAACCAAAATTCACCGCCCTCTTCAATTACACGAAGCTTGCGATTTTTGAAATCAAATGGAATCACGTTACTCATAATCACTTTCCTGTGGTTAATGTTCAGTACTTTGCTTCGCAGCCATACGCTCGGCGGCGTAGGTCAATCCATCCAGGACCGCGCCCTCTTCGCCACAGAGGGCATTGAGTGCGGCGTTTTTTACTGGGGAGTCGGGCCATTCCAGAATGCGCTGGCGGGCCAGGTTTAAATACTGTAATTCGCGCAACTGCTGGACATGAGCCGGCTGTAGCGCACAGTGAGAGTGATTGATTTGGGAGATTGCGTGGGTGATGGCCATGGGCGGCCTCCTTCGTGATTTTAGAGGTGCCGCTTTGCTGAGGCGGCGGGACTCACTAAGGCTCACAAAGGAGACCCTGGCGCTATTCCCTCAAAGAGGTGTTGTATTTACGCCTATCATCCCGCCATAACTGGCATTTCACGCACGGATTTCGGGCGCAAAAAAACCGCTGCTAACGGGTGCGGGAGGCCGCTTTGTGAGTTTTAGGCCTCCAACACTACACGCCAATGGCGGTTTAGACAATACCCCGTCACCAACTCCAGTATCATTCCTCTCAACCTATGGGTTTCTATACAGCCCGCTACCGCAGGCAATAAAAAACCCCACCAGCGCTAACTCGTAGGGTTTTTTATTGCTACTCAGGGGTGAGTAGAGGTTAACGCTGCGCTTTGCGGCGGATTTGGAGCGAAGCGGAAAATGCGTCCGATAACAGCGCCTTGTTAAATTTCAGACGCCGGTTATTCATTTCAATAAGTCCGAGGCATAATTAACTAAATTAATATAACCTTTTAATCCACCAAAGTGCGATAATTCTAGCTTTGTTCCATGTTTACCATTCGCGTCGAATTCGACCAATCCATCCGGGGTATTAACCTTATATAAGGCGGTTGTCCTTGCTCCACTAATATGCCAATGAACATCAGGCATCTTGTGAGCATAAGCTGACCTTATAAGAAACATGATCTCCCGCAAGGAATTTAGATCAGAGGGGGTAGCTGCCCAGTTTTTATAGCTGCTATTTCCATTTCTAATTGATAACGCCTCATCAACTGCGATTGAGCAGGCACCTAATGAAATCATCATCTGATTCAAAGCTGATTTCACTAACTCACTTTGGTTAAATGCATCCCACTCCGGTATATCAAATGTCACATCACTATCAATATTTAATGTGCATTTCGACTGAAAAACACTTGAGTCAATAATTTCATTTTGACAACAAACAGCAAATTTCGCTGCAAACACAAATTGTTGAAGTCCCCAATAGACCCTCTCTGCTTCATTCATACTCTTATATTTCTCTTAGTTTTCTCAAATTTAACGCCGTAATCAGACACGGCTTACTTTGTACACTTTTTGTACGAAAATGGAAGAGCAGTGACCGTGCAAAAAGTGTACAAAGTAAGACGTCGGCTGCATTGCTTTGTTAACTGTGAACGAAGCGCTCAAGTAGGTGCCTTTTATTAGAACAGGATATTTCACCAAAGTAGACACCTATTGGATAAAAGCCGAGTAAGTATGGTTTTACTCGACATTTTTGAAGACCTGGTGAAAGTTCAGAAAACTCCATTTTCAAGCTCATGTATTTTCCATGAATTATTAGGCAACTTTCTGAACACTCTTCGACTTGAATACGGCTGAGTGGATTGTTGAAGCTCCATGAGATCGGTGATCCGAAGATCGCATTAACCTTGTAATACTCCTCTCCATTCTCTTCATAGAACTTGGATTCTAGAGCCCCTAAATGTATCTCTTTCTTGATCATGTACAGTTAACGCTCAGCACACGGGCGGCCGAAGCATAGCGTAGGCCGTCCAGCCTGCTTTTTTTGCGGGCGATCGTGCTGCTGTTTGTTATGTATTTTGTGCATTATAAAATTGTCCCGTGGCAAACAAGCCTGCTGCAACTAATACGACAAGGCCAGTGACGCTGCACCAAAAACCATGATTATTGCCGCTATTACCTTCTAGATAGATAACTTGTTTTGGTGAAGGGTAACGACCGAGCGTGACAAGCTTACAGATAGGCCAGCCAGTCCAGTAGCAGATGGTGCCGAAGAATATTTCCGCCAAGATATATCCTATACCCCGGAAAAACCCCTTCCCAATCTCTCCAATTAACTCATCCATAACTACATTCTTTGCTCATACATAACATTTATATAGTGGTCATCATGACCGCTATTATTTTGACTACTATTTCTGATACAAATTTACGCCAACACGCCATCTTCTTCCACTAAATCAATAGATTACGATCATTTGGCACTACCGGCCCATCTAGAAAAATGATCAACTTGACCACTATCCCCATTTTAAACCGTCCCTTTAACCCACTGATTTTAAAGCATTTATTCGTAATTTTGAGCAACTCAAAAAAATAACAGTCACAATGATCATAAATCCTGTGCTGAACTACCCGCTTGGGCTACCCATCCACCTAACCACCCCATCATCCGACAACCGCTTGCGCACCTTATACTCCACACCGCCCAGCGTAATCACCGCCCCAGAGCTGTAAGCCCCGACTTCACTGACCAGCAGACTCAACTCGATACGCGGCACCCGCACACGCTCCTCATCGTCGAACTCGTCGATCTCCTGATCCTTTATTACCCGACAATCAATAGGCTCAGCACCGCTACCATCGGTATAGGTAGCGGGCTTGCCCCATTTACGAAACGCGCGCTCTGCGGCTCTTTGGTCCAGGTCCATGGATCACCTAGGCCTTCACGGTGCCCGGTACGCCGGTAAACTTGACGGCAAAACTGGTAACGCCATTCCCGGCAGCCTCTGCGGCGAAGGCGGTGGAGCCGGTGATATCGCCAGTGGCTGCGGTGGCTGCGTTGTTATCGAATGCGCTGGAGGCGGTTACCCAGGTGAGGGGTTCGCCCTGATTGATTTCTGCGGCGGATACCTTGGGCACGGTGAATACGCCATCAATGGCAATCACGCCGGATGCGCCCACGGCGATATCATCCATCGCCACACCCAGGACGGCACCGACCGGTACTACCTGGCCGGAAGTAATCTCTGCGCTGGTATCGTTAGTGACATCGAGCATGCGCCCGTCTTGTACAAAATTCGTAGCCATAATCTTTTTCTCAGTGGATAAAGCAGTAGAAATAAAAAAGGCCGCGCAGTGCGGCCCTTTCCGGTTTAATTTCAGTTGGGATTGGGGTTAGGTCTTGGGTGTTTTCACCATGCCTTTTGCATCCCAGGCTTTGGCGGCGGCATCCAGGCGGACTTTGAATTCGACCCCATCAACACTCCAGCCATTTTGCTCTTCTAAGACCGGGGCCTGCTGGCCATCCAGATAGAGCACCTCAATGGTGTCATGCACTACTGGGTCGGCATTGAGGTACCAGCCGTTGTGGCCACTGAGGCGCGCATCAGACAGCACTTCAGCAATATTGCGCACGCTGTTCGGGGTGGTGTTGTTTTTGGTGGATGCACCCACTTCGAATTCGGATTCCAGGGCAACCTTTGCGCTACCCTCATCGGCAATATCACACAGCAGGAACTTGGGCCGGATATTGAGCACTGCGCTGCCATCCTTTTGATTACCCATCAGTACCCGTGCGGCATCGATGCTGGCGGTATTGATAGATGCAGTGCTGGCTAGGTTTTTATGATCCGCATGGAATAGCGTTTTGCCATCTGCCATTTCGGGATTATTGAGCAGGATGCTGAACACCAAGTCTCCTACTGTGCGCACGGCGGCGAGGCCCATCTTTTGCGGGATTCGGGTGAAGGCCCCCAGGTCATCATTAATAATCGCCTGACGGGTAATGGAGAAGAGTTCCCCGTAAGTGGCCAATGCGGCGGTTTCGGCGCGCTCGCCGATACTCACATATTTAAATTCTGCCCCCGGTGCGACTTGGCGCAGTGAGGGGAAGCTGCCCAGATCGGTACGGGTGGTGAGTTTAAAGTCACTGAGGTTGCCGACACTGGTAAAGCGCGGGAAGATTTCCTGTGCTTCTTCATAGCCTTTGAGCATGGATTTATTGGCGATATTGCCGAGCACCGTTGCGAAGTCACCAGAGCTATGGGTAAAGGCTACGGCGACCACACCCATTCTATCCAGCCCGGACAAGCTCTGGCCGTGGGCCTGCATGAGGATGCGGGCAATTTCCATCATGGTGTAGCCGCTGAGCTCATTGCCCTCTGTGCGCTTTTCACCGAGGGCACGTACAGCAATGGCATTTTCCGCATCGGCTTTCATGCGCTTAATGCCTTCACCTTCCTGCACTACTACGCTATAGCTTTGCACGGGGGTTGGGGTTTGGCTGCCGAGGGCTTCGAGCAGTTTGTCTTTGGCTTTTTCGGCGGTGCAGTCCATATCATTGAGACATTCCTGCATCACAACACTGTGCGCTTCGAAGCCTTTAAATACGGCCGTGATATCGTCTTTGCGCTTTTTCTCATCGGCGGCGAATTGCGCTTTGGCATCGGCGGCAATTTGCGCTTTCATTTCTGGGGTAACCTCGGGCGCAGCGGTTGCAGCTGGCGTGGTGGAGGTGGTTTTAGGCATGGCTTGCGCTTCCTTGGTTTGGGTTTGGGTTTGGGTTGAATTGCCTGCAACCGCAGACGGGAATCTAAATTCAGTGGGCCCCTGCATGACCAATGCATTAATGGCTTGAGGGGTGTTTTTAAATTGATTTAAGTGATCAGCACTGAAGCTGGCTGCCATCTCGATGGCTGCGGTGGTATCGGTGGCGAAGCCGGCCTCTACCGCTTCTGTGCCGGTATACCAAGTCTCGTCATCCATCACTTGGCTGATTTCCTCATCCGACATTCCGGAGCGGGAGGAATACAGGCTTTTCATGGTGGCTTTAACTTTGGCCAGCAGGCTCTTGGTTTTTTCCAGGGCACGCTCGTCACCGCGAACACCGGCACTGGGGTTGTGCACCATGTAATAGGCGTTCTCGGCGATATGGACGGTATCCCCGGCGAGGGCAATCACGCTGCCCATACTGGCTGCGATACCTTCAATCCAGGTTTCCACCTCGGCTTTGTGATCTTTCAGCAGGTTGTAAATAGCGGTGCCGTCGAACACATCACCACCGGGGCAGTTAATGTGTAGATTGATCTTGCTGATATCCCCAAGCGCTTTGAGATCTCGAGCAAAGTCTTTTGCAGTTACGCCCCAATAACCGATGGTGTCGTATAGATAGATATCGGCTTCGCTGGTATTGGCAGCGGCGGTGATGCTGTACCAGGATTTTTTAGGCATTGCGGTTTCCTATTTAGAGTCGGACTCAGTATTTTCTGCGGGGACCGCAGCGCGTTTACTTGGAGTGGTGATGTCGTTTTCTTTCAGCTTTCTCTGCCAGGCAGCGGTCTGCTTAATCACATCGTCAGGCTTCTTGCCGCGCCGACGAATGGTCTGCTGTGGGCTGGCCAGAACATTTTCCAGTAGGGTTTCATCGGCGCCGGCTTCATGGGCTGGATTAATCCAGGGCATCACCGGGGTAATAAAATCGACATGCATCAGCGTGGATGGATCGACATCACTCGGCACTTTGAAGGCATCCGCCAGCAAACCCATTTGCACCCAGCGGCGGGTGGCCGGTTCAACGATTTCTTCACAGAATTCCAGGCTGAGGGTTTCGTAATTGGTCCACTGCTCCACCAATTCCTGGCGTTGCGAGCTATAAGTCCCGTTGTAGTTTTTGCTGATGCTGCTAAAGCTGGCCATGGTGCCGGCAGCAGTCATGCGGTGCATGGTTTCTAAAAATGGGGTTAGCAGACCACTGGGGCGATTACTCTGAATGGTGCCGACTGATTCCCCGGGGCGGAGATCGTCATAGATGGCACCGGCACGGATATCGAGGGTGCGGTTTCCATTCTCATCATAAGAATCAGCGTCATAATTATCAGGGCTACCCTTCTGGATAAAGCCCACCATGGCCGAGGCAATCTTGGCGGCAACGCGCTCGTTTTCTTCATAGTCTTTTATATCGTTGAGGCGATTCATTACCGCTGCAAAGATGGAAACCCCACGGGTTTGGTGCAGACGGCGCACAAACTTCAGGTGCTCGATATGGTCGGCGCTGTGGCGTCTGCGTTTCATACGCCAGTTCAGGGAGGCGCCCGGATGTTCGTCGTACAGCCAGAATCCTTTAGCCTCACCCCAAGCAGATTTTTCGATGCCTTGAACAATGCGTTTGCTGGGATCGTTGTAATCCACTGGCAAAAAATCCGGTTCCAAGCATTCAATCGTGTAAGGCACTTCAGTACGGTGCTTTAGGCCGGGGACCGTGCCCTGCAAATGCCGCATCAGGGTTTCGCCATCGCGCAGCCAGGTATTGCACAGCAGCCGTTGTGATTTGCCCCAACTAAATTGCCGGGTACATTCGGGACGTCGTGCCCATTCTTGATGGGCTTCATTCATTTGGCCGGCTAGGCCCTCATGGATATCGCCATCCCAGGTTTTGGGCTGGAATTCCACATCGATACCGCGCGGGCCGACAATGTTGTTCACCAGTGTGGTGAGAATGCCAAAGGCAAAATCGTGGTTTTGCTCCAGGTGCCTGGCCTGGCCGCGCAGCACTTCCACACTGCCCTCAAGTACCAAATCACCACTACGGTTATCACCTGGGTTTTTTCTCAGTCGGCTTGGCTTTGCAGCTTCATAGGCGGCGGCAATATCCAGGGCTCGCCGGGCTTGCACACGGCGCAGGGCAGCCTCGGGTGCAAAAAACCCGATTACAGAATCCAGTTTGTTCATTAGCAAAAATTCGCGTAGGCGGGGCCACGGCGTTTGCCGGCGGCCTTTAAGGTTTCTTGATGTGCGCGGCCTTCCCACTCCTGCCTACCCGCGCGTATTTCCTGCAGGTTCTCGGCGGTAAATTGACGGCCATTAATCACCGTGGTTTTTCCGGCGAGCACGTCTATCTCGGCCTCGATATAGAGGTCTACCATTTCCTGTGCGGTTTTAGACATTTAGCTATCCAGTAGGGAGCCGGCAGGCTGTGATGGCCGCCGTGGATTTTTAGTGGCTGGCTTGGGTTGTTCGGGTATTTGTTGAGGTTCGCTAAACAGGGTGCGCTGGCCCAGGCGCGATTCGATGGTGGACCACTTTTTCTCATTGTATTTATGCATACCCATGGCATGGGCTGCGTGCAGAGCGTAGACCTCGGTATCGGTGCCCTCGTTGGGCCGGCCGGGGCGCTGCTGCCAGGTTTCCCTGCCTCGGTTTTTCTTGCTGGGGGCTTTGACCTCTGCTGTGACCTGCTCCCAGTAGTCCTGCCTTACATATTTGCAGCTGTGCATATAAGCACTGGTGCCCAGCAAACGCTTGGCCATTAGGTCTTTGGCCTTGTGGGTGCCAACGATATAAACCTTCACCCCGAAGCGGTCGGCCTTGGTGCGGCGCTTGGGATTATTAAATTCGACTTGCCGGGGTTGGTTGAAAATTTCCTTGGTGCCGAAGTCGTTACTATCGCCTTTGATAGCCATCACCAGCACACCACGATATTTTTTATCCCGGGTTCTCACCCAGTGATAGACCGCATTGCTGGTGCCGCCATCAGAAGAATCGATACTGACTGCCGCTGCGCGGATCTCGCCGAAGCGCTCATGCCCAAAGCTTTGGAACACCAGCTTATCCAGGGCAGCCCAGCAATCATCCTTCTTGTCGGCGGTATCGCCATCGATCTCGCCCCAGAACATTTGCCAGGATTCTTCATTACGGCCAAAGGCGCGGATGCTGATGGCGAGGCGGTCATGCTGCACATCGATACCGACCGTTACCAGTAGGCCAGGAGCAGGACAGAATAACTCCGGGTAATCCTCAGCGGCTTCTTGCAGCTTTTCATGGTCTAACAGGCGGCTGGCGGCGTACTGGTAGGGCCGGCCCAGCTTGTTGTTTTGGAATACGATGCGCGCGGACTCATCGCCGCTTTTGGCTTCGTGTTCGGCTTCGAGAAAATCCCGCACCACATCGGCAAGGCCGGTGCCAGGAATACACACATAGAGTTCCGATAGCTCCATAAAGGTTTCTATCGGTTCGATTTCATCCGGCTCAAAGCCTTCGCCACATTGGGTTTTTTCCCAACCGGCAAAGTCATCGCCATTCTCCCGCGCGGTATTACAGGTCTGCAGGATATTGGCCTGGCGGCGGTAATCGTCCCAGCGACTGCCGCATTCCGGGCATCCATAGATAGCAGTTTCCGGCTGGTGTAGGCCGAATACCGGGTGTGGTGTACCGCCTTCTTTTTCCAGCCAGCTGACGTTTTCCCAATCCAGTACATGGGACTCGCCACAGTCGTGGCAGGTCACCGGCAGCACGCGCATGGTGCCGAGCTTGGTGTAATGCTCTACCTGGGAAAGATCAGCAACCGCCGGAGTGCCACCGATAATTAACTTCTTATTGCGCATGCGCTTGAGACGTTCGCGCAGGTGGCGAATAGAATCACCCTGATCGCCGACATCTTTGTTGGTATCGTCTGGCTCCTCCACGTAGCCCCGGCGGGCTGAGGTGGATTTCACATTGGAAATCGAGTTGGAGCCAATGGTGCGCACCTCACCACCGGGGAATTTCTTGCGCGTCGAGCGGCTGCCACCTTTGCGGCTGGTAGTGACATCGATCACCCGATTCACCGCTGGAGAGCCTTCGATAATCGGCACCAGCTTTTCATCCATAAACAGCCGGCCTTTTTCATCCTTGGGAAACAGCATCAGGATGCGGGCCGGGTCAGTCACGGCGACCTTACAGATATCGGTAGCCAGCAAAACCGTCCAACCGATCTGCGCGGCTTTCTGCATCACCACCATCCACGACACTGGATTATCCAGTGCGTGCATTACGCCCCAGAAATAGGGCACATAATCGTTGCGGTAATAGCCGGCGTTATCGCTATCCTCCGAGGGCAGTTTGATATTGTCCGGCAACCACTCGATCAGCGGGATTTTAGGCTGCGGTATCCAGGCCTGGCGCACCTCCTCTACCAGCCTCTTCAGATTCAATTTCGTAACTGCCAATAGCTTTGAGGGCAGCGTCAATGTTTGGCTGTAGGGGTTCGCGATCGATGGTAATGGCATGCTGGCTCTCGATAGCAATAACGATGCTTTCCACCGCTCCTAAAAATTCATTCTTGCCAATGGTGGACCACTCCACCATCGCCTTGCGTACGGACTCAATATCCAGAATTAATTGGTCTTGCCGGTAAAGCTCACGCATTTTTAATTGCGCATTTGCCTCTGACTCAACTGCCTGAGCCATATCACGACGATTTCGAGCTTCGTTCGCCTGGCGGCCAGCGGCCTCAGTTCGCAGTCGCTCGCAATATTCATGAAGCCAAACTCTGAAACTGGCACCTACAGTAAAAACCTCTGCCTTGTAGTGTTTGGCAATAGCCGGTTGAGTAGCGCCAACCAAGCGAGCAAAGCCCAATTGAGTGGCCTGATCATCAAGAGAGATATCACCAGCCAAGGTATAACCCCCTAGGAAATTTCAGATATCTGTTAAAAAAGCGGGGTTCGAATTACCCGTGTGTTGGCCCCCTCAGGAGGACCCGTTCAACGTCTCTTTGCGGTCGCAATCGCATGGTCCATGGCCTTATCAAGCTCTAATGGCAAATGCCTACGGGCTATGCCTTCAGCTATTCGAATAAAAGGGAATCGCTTGCGGTAATCTGGCTTCCCCTTGAGGAATATCAGAATGGGCTTAACCGTTGGCCGGCGCTTACCCCCTGCCCTCTTCCATACCCCTAAGACACCGTTAACTTTGCCGACGAAATATTTCCCTTTCTTACCCTGCGCACTACCTGCCCCACTTGTAGAGCCAGGGTTACCCCGTAGTTCAGCCAGGATTTTTTTATAGGTTCCGACCGATATATTCCCGTGCTTGTTTAATCTCGCCGCCTCGCCATGCACCACATACATACCAGCAGGCAGGACACCCATATATCGAAGGGCACGCTCAAAGCGCTTGTCGTTTCGGTTCACATTCATGACCGATGGGGCTAGATATTTGCTAGGGGCTGTACCGTTGGAAACCTGATCACGGATAAAGACTTTGGCAATGCCAGAACGCTTCGTGGCTTTCTTTACCAATACAGAGTTCAGCGTTAACTTTGCCGGGTTTTTAAATACCCGCCCCATCGCTGAGCGCTCTTCTCCCCGTATACGAAAGGCCACGTTATTTAGGGCAACCGAACTGGCATAAGGTAACTGCTTTTTTAATTCAGCAGATGCCCGATCAAACTTTGAAGTATCCAGCTTTACACTAACGTCCATCGTCCCCGTCCTGCTGCCTTTCCTGCAGCTTCAAGCGCTTATGGTTGTAATACCAGTTCACAATGAACCCACTCAAAGCAATCAAGAAACCACCCACCGCCAATAACTCTTGTGCTGCATATCCACCGACTACCGCTGTACCCGCAGCAACCGTAGTGGTTGCACTGGCGACCTTCTGAACCATGGCTTCCCTCGCTGCCTCTTGAGCTACAGTGTTCACCGCTTAACCTCACTCACCCACGACTTCACGAAATAGAAGCCGATGATGATGCTATAAGGCTGCACAACCACATCAACCAGCAGGCCCTTTAGGTCTGCTACAAAAGGCGCCTTAAAAGCCATGGCCGCTGCAATAAATAAAACCAGTAACGCCCAAACTAATGTCACCAAAAAGGCAATTAATCGCCGTGCCCGGTTCTGAGGCTGCGTTGCCTCCAGGTACTTGAGATACCAACGGGATTTTTCCTCACTGGTAAACCATACCGCATCCACGGTATTTACAGTGGCATCCAGCACCTTGCCCGCAGACTCGGGGCCAGCAAATAAACCCTTAACTCCAGACCAAATACCCATCACGGATACTCCGGCACATAGTGTGTAATTGTCAGATCAAACTCGGTGGGCAGCAGCTCTCGCAACCGTTGCATTGCCTTACGGGATTGCATCACCCACCAGCCACCGGGAGCCAGGCCAGAACCAATACCAATACAGCCCTGCACATCCGCCGAATAATTAGCGGTATGGATCAATATTTTTGTACGGCCAGGAACCTCCTGAAGCTCCCACACATTGGGGAACCTAGGTGAGTTATACGGATTACAGGAATAAACCCCTTCAGGAATACAGCTCTCGAACGGACGATTACCCAACCACGGGCGCTCTACCGTATAAAACATACAGTCGCGCACTCTCAGCCGCCCCAATGTAGCTTCAGGCCCATAGGCGAATCGTTGCAGATTGCAATTCATGAATTTCCGCTCGCAGAGCTAAGGAATAAAAAAACGACGCCCACAAGAACGCCGCCAAGTACAGGTGATGGAGTAATGAAAAACAGTAAGACAGAAACGAAAAAACCCGACTGGGGAGCCGGGTTTATTGCAAAGCGGAAAAAACCGCATGCTGGGGAATTTATACCTATTCAGGACAAAACTGTCAACAGACTACTTTAAATCGCTTCTTGACCCTTTTTCTCCAACTCAAATACTACTCCAAAACTCTTCCCCGCAAATGAGTTAAGATAAACAACTTAAAATATCCTGAAAAATCCTTGCGCTTAGACAACCGCCATTAACATTTACATATATCAGTCAATAACTAAAAGTTCAGGTTCAAGGAAATAACAAACATCACCTGAGCGACCAGCAGGAAAACTTAAACCACTGGAAAATCTATTACCATTCGGCTTAATAAAAATTAAATGCGTTGGTTCTATTTCATCTCTTACATTGGGTATAGGAGAAGCTCCATAGCGAGCATTATAAGCTTCTAGTGTAAAATAGGATATTTCCTCTACACCACTCTTCATTATGGATCTCAGTGTTCTAGATACACTATACTCATCATCTAGACTTCCCTTATATACAAGCTTATCTATACTCATACCATTAGGACTAGAAGCATAAGCTACTGCTTTATCTCTAAGTAAGCTCATACAATTATCTAATTCAGCACCCATCCTTGCTTCATCTCTAGTGCTCTGGTCTGCACTATCAATCTTCGAGATTTTTTCATGGCTTGAATTATTATTCACCTCCATGAAGGAAGTATCATTAGAAGCTAAACTGCTTATGCTTAACAACATTAAAAAAATTATATAAAAATAGTTCATGAGAATTTTACGTCCAATATTTCCATGTGCATACATTCGCTCAATAGATTTAGAAATTAACAGCGTAAAAAAAACCGGCTCAGAGGCCGGTTTTATTCTGCAAAGCGGAAAAACCGCATTCTGGGGAATTTATACCTACTCAGGACAAAGCTGTCAACAAGCGGCTTTAAGCCGCCCTCTGTACTCCTGTACAACTTCAGAAACAGGCCCTAAAGCTCTTGCGGGTAATGGGTCCAAACGCCGCTGCAAACGTTTCCAAATTTTTACCCACTCCCTATCCCAACGCTTTTTGTCACATCCTAAAATTGTCCGCGCATGGCCCAGGTCTATTACTCGGCCATTTACATCGCGCAGTGCACAAGCATTGATACAAAAAAGCGCCAGCTGGCTCACCTTTTCTCGCGGGTGTGGCTCCTCCCACTGGTCAAACTCAGACATCAAGTATTGCAGTAGTGCTGCCCGCTCTTTAACTCTTGCGGCTGGCGGGGCGTAGGCGGCCATGCCCCAGCAGTAGGCTAGTGGATCACTTGCTCGCAGCTTGGCGACTACATCTTGAATCAAGCCCTTTTCGCAGGCATCCATGATACGGTTGCTGCTGTCCTTGGCTCCGGGGGTTTCTTTCGCAACTAGTGCTGGGGCTGCAACCCGGCAAATAACTTGGTTGGCCCTGCCCTGTACCTCTCCGCGAATTACAACTTTTCGCCCTCTCCCAGCTGAGGAAACCGTACTTCTGCCGCCCATGGCTTCATAATCAAATGCAGCTGTGGAGCTATCAAAGGCGTCGTGCCACGCTTGTCTAGCACTATCGAATCTCATGTCATGCCCCCCAAGCAATTATCAAGCAATTATCAAGCAACCAAAAACCAGCCAAGCGTCCCATCATGCTGCCTTCGGCATGCTCTCGAAATAATCCTGAAACCGCCTTTCAGCCGCGTGCAAATTATCTCGGTGATACGTGCCGAGGTAATTTATATGCCCCTGGTTTATCCAGAATTGGGTAACCACCGTATTCGCGAACACGACTTCCACAAGGTGAGCGTACTTAGTGCGGAATACGGCTAGGGGGCTGCTGGGGTTGGTTGTGGAAATCCTTGCGATGGCTTCTGGGATGGTGACTGTGCACATGGTGAGCTCTCCTTGGTGATTGGGTTTTACCAGTTGGTATCCGTTGCGATTTCGACTGCGCTGAGACTCCGTGTTCGCTGTTGCCCTGACCCCCGGGGTTGGGGTGCGAAGTACTTCTCGCGTTTTAGCCAGTTGCGCCAGGTGGCGAGCCAATCGAGTTTTACGCCCCGCTGGCCGGGTTGGGATATCCAGTAATCGCGGAAGCTTTCGGCAATGTCGTGGATTCGGGGGATCAGGTCTGGGCGGAGGCGTTGGGCTTCGGTGCGGAATTTGTCCGTGAGAACCCAGTTTCCAGGCAAGCGAGTGCCGCGCTTGGGGTTGGCGCGTTTTGGAACTGTGCCTCTCTCTACTGGTTTCTTATTGGTTCTTACTGGTTCTATAGAGAAGGGCGTGTTGTCATTTTCACCGGTTGGGTGCACAGATTTCACCGGTTCGTGTTTTATTTTCACCGGTGAAGATTTTTCACCGGTGAAATCATTGCACCGGTTTACGTGTAAAAAGAGGTCATAATTGGTTCTGCGCCCGTTGGATTTTTCGGCGCTCAGGTAGCCCAATTCTTCTAGCTCTTCGATGGCATTAATCACCGAACGCTTTGTGCATTGCGCAACATCGGCCAGGTAGGCATTGCCCGGATCACACTGCCCGGTATCACTGTTATGGCAATCGGCCAACGCGATTAAAACCAGCTTTGCTGTTGGTGTTCTGGTCCTGCGTTTAATGGCCCATGCCGCAGCTTCAAAGCTCACTACGCACCTCCTGTATAAATTCCCATATAGCGCACCGGATTACCGCCCTACTCCACAAGCAGCAGAATCACCATGTCACAACAGAGGGATTTGAAAATGATTGTTCTTCAGGTTTCGCCAGCAAACTCCCGTTCGGTTAGCTTGCTTGCTGGATTTCAACACTTACTTGGTCGTCCAAAGGACCAAATACATCAGGGCGCAGGCGAGCACGGGTAACAACCCGCTGAGTAGCTAGCTCGATTTTTTTACAGAGTTTCGGAGGTATCGCCCTAGCCCCACTACGCATTTGGGAGACAAAAGCTGGGGAAACTCCAATAGCCCGCGCCAATTTGGCTGATGACCCCAACACCTTCACAGCATCATCAAGTACTGAGTCGCTCCTTTGCTGGCTCATCTCGGCCCCTCCTTGCCATCAATAGCCCGAGTATTAACTTTCGGCTACCCAAAATCAATAGCCGCTAATTAATTAACTTGTAGCTAATATGTCTTCATGAAACATCCTGACTTTGCAAAGCGGTTTAAACAGGCAGTCGCTCATGCCGGCGTGGAGGACACGCAGGAAGCATTAGCGCGCCTGTTTGATGTAAGTACCGTAACTATTTGGAGCTACCGCAACGGCGAAAAACTGCCACGCATGAGCACCGCCACACGGATTGCAGAAACTCTCGAAGTATCTGTAGATTGGCTGCTTACCGGCGCCGGCAGTGGGCCTGGTGAGCTAGGCCTCAAGGAGGGAAGCAATGTTACGCAAGGACCACGAATCCAAGGAAGAATCCCACTGATTAGCTGGGTACAGGCGGGAGCATTTTGTGAAGCTGTAGACCTACTAGAGCCTGGGGAAGCCGAAGCTTGGCTGCCCTGCCCCGCTGCTCACTCAGACCGCGCTTACGCATTACGAGTGAATGGCGATAGCATGACAAGTCCCTATCCAGGCCAGCGCTCTTATCCAGAAGGGACAATCATTTTTGTCGACCCCGACAAACCTCTGACCAATGGCTGCCGAGTTATCGCCAAAATAAATGGTGAGGTCACCTTCAAAAGCTATGCAGAAGACATGGGCCATATTTATCTACGACCCATCAACCCAACCTACTCCCCGATGGAAGTTACAGGCAAAGATATATCCTTTTGTGGCGTAATTATTGGCTCCTACACTCCTGAGTAGGACACAAAAAAGCCCGCAGTAGCGGGCCTTTTTGAATGCTGAGAATCACAACAGAATCTTTTTGACCATCTCAACTTCAATAACACCGCGAGAAACACAGTTCAAAGTAAGATCTTGAGCCGGCTTCCCCGGTAAGTATTCGCCCTGAATATTTGAACGAACAATCACATCCCTATCATCAACAACCACATTAAAGGCAACTTCTGTCTTGGTGAAATTATCCTCTAAATAATCCCTCCCCTCATTTGCACCACAATTGGCCTGCTCCGGCGTAAGTTTCCAGTTTTTTAGGGATGTAGAGATATAACCCGCCTCTAAATCAGAGGACAAAATCTGAAACCCATCCCGCAACAAAGCTTGCCTCGCCTTACTCAATACTTCTTGCTTTGTTGAAAGGTGCTCTAAAGCAAAGTACTCACTAATAATCGCTGGCGTCTCGTTCGTTGCACTACAGCCACCAAGTCCAGCCGCTAGCAGAACTCCTACTACTGCATGTCTTAGTTTTTTCATTCTTATCCTCCGTGATAAGCGCTCCCTGAGCATATCAAGGAGAGGACCTTTTAAAAAATTAACTTGCGGCTATTGACTAAATAATTAACTTTCGGCTACTGTAATTATTAACCAAGGACAGGGCATCAAAATGCACACAGCCAGCAATCTAAGGCCATTGGCGCCACGCCAAGCTGAAGCGCTTACACATCGCGCCCGCGGGCTCTCCAACAAAGAGACCGCCGAAGCTATGCGGTGCTCTGTAGCCAATGTCACTAACCTGCTGGCGGAATGCTTTTACAAGCTGCATGCCCGCAATAGCACTGAAGCCGTAGCCAAAGCGGTAAAGCACGGATTAATTCAGTTCGCCCTAATCGCCTCAGTTCTTAGCGGTATTGGTACCGATGCACAGGAGCAATTACGCACCCGTATCCAACGCCGCCCCACTATTCGAACTATTCGCATCCGCAATAACCGCGAGGGCATCGTATGACCGCCACAGTCTATGTACTCCCAACAGCTCAAACTCAACGCGGTATCAAACGCCCAAATGGTTGTACCGGGCCAATCTGTGCCGCAATTCATAAAGGCCGTCACGCAGTAGCCACACAGACCAAACCAACTTCGGATACACCCAAGCAAGATGACGATTGGTCTCCATTTGGAGGTGATGCGGCATGAGTAATTTCAACCCAAAACAAAGCGTGGAAACCCTACTCACCGTAGCCAACGGCTACTCCGGCGCTAGTGCAATTGCCGCCCAGGTATTGCTTTCGGCCTGGAATAGCAATGATTTCACGGTCCCCGTTGCCGAACTTGCTCTACTGGATGGGGATAACTATCAGCACGCGCTCAACGTAATTACGCTTCGCTACCAAGGTAAAGAACCCCAAAACGTCATTGCACAAGGCGAGAAAAAGTTTCGCAGTCTTTGTGTCGAGTGGTCTCACCTGGAAACCCAAAGGAAGGGAGCAGCGTGAACCAGGCCCAGCAGCTCCCAAGAATACGCTGCCCCCTCTGTGGAAAACTCGCAGAGCCAGTATTTAACGGGAAGCTGTTATTACGCGGCTGGGCTTGCCAGCTCTGCAAGTACTGGGAGCCGGCAATAGGCCGTGAAAGAAAGTTCAAGAAAGTGGTAGGCACAGGCCATGAATGAATTCTCCCAGCTGTTGCAAATCACCCAAGACCTGATGGCCACGGTAGAAACCCAGCAGTTACAAATAAACGGCATGCGCGAGCAGATAGCCGCGCTCTCTGAAGCTATCCAAGGTCAGCCCCCAAAACAAACTGTGGATAACCAGGAGGCAGCGTGAAAAAGGAAAAACTATTCACAATCACTCAAGCCGCCCGAACGCTGGACATGGGCAGGAATAACCTGTTGAAACTGCTACGCAATAATGACCTTTTGCACAACCGCGAACCCATGCGCAATTCACCCACAAAGACCGCGGTAAAACAGGGGCTGTTAGTTGCAGAAAACGCTGAGTACAACCGCGGCCCAGTTAAGGTGCCGTATATCAACACCAAAGTGACATCGAAAGGCATGGTGTGGATTCGGGACTTAATCGAAAAAGGAACCATCCCCCAGGCCAGCTAAAGATTTAACCGCGCCCCGGCGCATTCAGTCAGAGGTAACCATCCTTGGGCTGCCGGTACGGAGCCCCTTTTTAAAATGGGAGAACCCAATGAAAAGGTATGCACTATTTTGCGGCAGTTATAACTTACTAATGGGTGGTGCTAAAGATTTCCGGCTGTCAGCAGAAACCCTAGAAGAAGCAAAGAGAAAAGCAAAGCAAATTGCCAAAGAAAAACGCTTCAAATACTGGGTACAAATCTTCGATAAAGAAACCGATACATTCACCAGCTATAGCATTGTTAACGGTGAACTAAAGGAACGAGCTTTACCTGAATAAGCCACGGAGGGCTGCCCTGTGGGTAAGCTAGTTAAAGGCACTACCTGGGCCAGAGAGCAATTTGAATTAGGCTCTCGCCCTGGTAGGGACAAAATCATTGAATGGATCACTGCCGAACATATCCCCGGCCAAATCATCGCCGGGGAACCCTATGTCGATGCCGACAGATTCGCCATACGCGATCACACCGGCAAAAGCCCAGCTCAGAATACCGCCATCAACGATGGCCAGCCTAAAAGCGGGCTAGACCTGCTGGCAGGCTAAGAACAACACCAACAAAGCTGCAGTCGAGCAAGGAAATGGCCAGACCCAAAAAGCCCCGCATGTGGGGCGACACTCTACTACCCGATAACCTCTACCCGGACCCACGGGGACGTGAGAATTATTGGCGCTACCGCCGCCCAGACCTTAGAGATAAAGTATTCACAGCCTCGCTTGAAGACGCCATAAGAATGGCCGAGCAAGCCAATGCTCAACGCGGCAAGCAAGTAGCAAGAAAACCGATCAAGGTTCCAGATAGAGCAAGCTTCGCCTATCACGCCATAGGTTATATAGAATGGCGAACAGAGAACGACCCACGCTTACCCAGTAAAGCCAGCTGGCGCAACCGCTGTAACGCCCTGAAACGGTTTGGCGAAGCTTTCGGGGCTATTCCTATACACAAAGCCAAACTAGCTGATTTACGCAAATGGTGGGAATCCCTTACCTACCATCAACAACACGCACGCCGTGCAGAGTTTAATAAATTTTTTAATTACCTAATGGCAGAAGGTTTATGCAAACTCGATAGTAACCCCTTCACCACCGCAGACGACCGCCCTCGCCTATTGGAAAAAGGGAAGCCCACCAAGAAACGACAGCGCCTCTCACTGGAGGCTTACTGGGCCATTTATGAAAAAGCTGAAGAGCTTGGTTATGAAGCGCTTCAAATTGCTATGGGTATCAGCATGCTCACCACCATGCGCCGCGCTGATATCTGCGAGCTGCGTTTTGATAAGCACCTTCAAGGTAATCATCTACGTAAAACAATTAACAAGTCCGAGGCCCAGCGAGATAGCCTCGCAGCCAGCCACTTAAGCTTTAACCTAACGACACATCAGCAGCTAGGCAAACTTATTGGCCGGGCAAGAGAACTGAGCATCAGAAACTTTCGCTGCCCCTACATACTGAGCCACACACCTAAGCAACGGCGCACCGGAAAAACTAAAGAGCATGTTTGCCAGGTAAGCCCAGACCGACTTAGCGATATGTTCACTGAAGTCCGCAACGCTACCGGACTCTATATCGGCTTACCTAAAAACCAAACCCCACCCAGCTTCCATGAAGTGCGCAGTCTCGCCTCAGACCGATTTAAGCGAATGGGGTATGACGTGAAGTCAGTGCAGCAATTGATGGCGCATACTGATGAGCGGGTTACGCAGTCTTATCAGGCGGGACATGGTATTGATTATGAGGAGATTAGTATCTATTTGGATGAGCAGGCAATAGGAAGGGAATTTTATTAACATGCTTTGAGCAACCAAACGGATGAATAAGCCTCAATCACTATCAATGCTCCCACGCTAGGGTAGGAAAAAAATTGTTTTCAATTAAGCTTTTTATGAAGAAATAAGCATGAAAATAGCATAAGCCGCAAGAAAGCTGGGAAAAAGAAAATCAAAAACTAACCTTCTCATATTTTGAGCATGCAGAAAATAACGATACCTCCGGTCAAAAACCTTCAGCGGACCCGAAATATTATCTGCTGAGATCGCTTTATGAATTACTCGAATAGAACTTTGTATGGAATCCCACTTCGTATTATTTCTATGAAGCAAAGCAGGGATATTTTCAGCATCTCTTGTTAACTCAACACCTTCTTTTTTCAGTTTATAAATTGCCTCTTCAATTTTTGCTTTACTTTCAATAGCAGACAATACTTCTTCCTCTATAGATCCTATCTTTTCTGCCTGTGTCGACCACCAATGGTAAAGCGAGGCATTACGCGGGTCCGATGGATAATTTTCCTCATAAGCATCTTGAGAAGTCCCTTTTGATCCATAGGCCATTTTAATCCCTGTTACACGAACCTCCCACTCTTGAAAGGCCTCATACATGCTCCACAAAAAATTAAACAAAAAATAAATAATGATAATCAGCAACCCGTTATAAATATGGTCATTACTCAAACCGGTGAACTTTAATCCAAAAAAAGTGGACTCAGGATCTATTTTTACACCACCAAAAGTCATGATTAAGGATATAAAACTAACCAATACAACATTGGACCTGACCTTCTTGACTGAATCTTGAAGCTCAACCAGGACCGGCTCTCTAAAAACCTTTGAGATGCTCTCGCCATTATCACTCATTACTCAGACTCTCTCCTTAGAATCAACAACATCGGCAAAAGATAAAGACCCTTCCCGCCTTAAAGCGAGAGAAATTCATCTATGGAACAACTGACAAACAAATATGGGCAGGAATTTCAGGCATAAAAAAAGGGCCGAAAGGCCCTTTTTTCTCACCCGTAAGTTTGTGTACGGGTTTATGTGCAGTTTGTGTGCACCTTGCAGAAGTCAATTTCTTTTCTTCTACAACCCCTTGAAGCACAAGGGAAATTTGGTGGAGCTAAGCGGGATCGAACCGCTGACCTCAACACTGCCAGTGTTGCGCTCTCCCAGCTGAGCTATAGCCCCAAATTCTGCTGCCTGACGTTTCCGTCGAAAGCGGGGCGCATTTTAGCAAGGTTTAGGCGCCTGTCAACAGAAAAAATAACTTTTTAATCAATTAGTTAGCTGCCAACAATGGACGCCCTCAGAAGCTGTCAATTCCAAGGGCTATGAAGGCAGCAAAGCCTTAATTGAGCCCAGCGTACTCCTTTTCCCAGCGCTTCAGCACCTTCTTCCCGGCGCCGCCCAGTACGTCGATTGCCTGACGCAGGCGGGCGCGACTGAGGTCGGGGCCCAGGAGTACCATGGCTTCCATCACAGAGAAGGAGGCGGTGGTGCCGCTGATGGCGACAAACAGTGGGGCGTTGAAGTCTTTCAGCTTGATTTCCATGGCTGTGGACAGGGCTTTCACTGCCTGGAAGATACTGTCCTTATCCCAAGCACGCAGGGCTTCGAGGCGCCACAGGGCAAATTGCAGCAGTTTCTTCTGGTCATCCAGGGGTAGCTTGTTACCGTTGAAGCTCTCTTCGGTCAGGGGCAATTTGCCGGAGGCGAGGAAGCTAACCAGAGGAGCAAAATCTCCGAAGGTCTCCATACGCTCTTTGGCCTGTGGCAGCACCTTGAGCAGATTGTCACGGTTAAACATCCACTCGGTGAGGCGATCGGCGAGCTGCTCGTTTTCCAGCTCGCGAATCCACAGGCCATTCAGCCAGGACAGCTTCTCCACATCGAATACCGGGCCGCCCAGGGAGACACGCTGGATGTCGAAGTGTTCCAGCATCTCTTCGAGGGAGAACTTCTCACGCTCATCCGGCATGGACCAGCCCATGCGGCCCAGATAGTTCAGCAGGGCTTCGGGCATAAAGCCGGCGCGCTGGTAATAGAGGATAGAGGTGGGGTTCTTACGCTTGGACAGCTTGGTCTTGTCCGGGTTGCGCAACAGCGGTAAGTGGCAGAGCACCGGCATTTCCCACCCAAAGTATTCATACAGCAGCTTGTGCTTGGGCGCAGAGTTAATCCACTCTTCACCACGAAGTACATGGGTGATCTCCATCAGGTGATCATCTACCACATTCGCCAGGTGGTAAGTGGGCATTCCATCGGACTTGAGCAAAATCTGGGCATCTACCTGAGCCCAGTCAATCTCGATAGTACCGCGCAGCAGGTCTTCCACTACACAAGTGCCGCTCTCAGGCACATTCATGCGCACAACATAAGGCGCTCCGGCGGCGCGGCGCTTCTCTACCTCTTCTTCCGGCAGGGCGAGGTCGCTGGGCTTCAGTGAAGTGCGCCCTGCTTCGCGCAATCCTTCACGCAGCTGCTCCAGTTCTTCCGCAGTACGGTAACAGTGGAAGGCATGTCCTTTCTGTACCAGCTCGTCGCAGTAAGTTTTGTAGATATCACCGCGTTCGCTCTGGCGGTAGGGGCCGTGGGGACCTCCTACATCGGGCCCTTCCTGCCAATCCAAACCCAACCAGCGCAAGCTGTCGAGAATCGCTTTCTCGGATTCCGGGGTGCTGCGCTGCTGATCGGTATCTTCAATACGAAGTACAAACTGGCCACCCTGTGCGCGGGCAAAACACTGGTTGAAGAGAGCGATATAGGCAGTACCAACATGGGGATCACCGGTTGGTGAAGGTGCAATTCGGGTTCTTACGGTCATGACAAACCTGATAGAAGATAGATAAAGGACTGTTAAGGCGCGGGATTATAGCGCTGGCTTGCCCCTGGGCCCAGGCGGTATTTTTTCAACAAAAAGATGCTTTTCGTGCCATAGCTCAAATAAAGTACACAATTGACGTGACTTGATTCACGAAAAAAGTATGATTGCCGCCATAAACATGGAATAGCTTGACTAACGCAATAGCCCTTATTGTGCAGGGATTTCCGTGAGCAACTTTTCCTCAAAATGATAAATCAACGGCTCAGGAAGATAGGCCATGAAAAAAAATGTAGTTCGTTCTCTGGTCTCTGCAGTCGCAGCAGGCTTACTCTTCAGCGCTTCAACGACCTCAATGGCTGCTGGCGCTAGTGCAGATAGTACAATCACCCTGAGCATTACCCCTGCAATTGAAATTAGTGGAGTCGAAGACATCCTAATTACAGTTGACGATCTTGGTGACAGCGCAGAAGGTGACGATACCTTTTGTGTGGCCGGCTTCGGCTTCTCAAAATTTAGTATCACATTTCAAAGTGATAACACTGACAGTGATACTGCATTTAACCTGAAGGGGAATGGTATAGATGTCGGTTATAGCGTTGGCTTCGTAAACGACACCTCTAATCTCTATCAGGAAGTAACAAGCGGTACTCCCGTTACCAACTTGGATAGACAGGCTGCTTCCTGTGGCTCAGACAATGCTCATTTCCAAGTAACTGTGGATCAAAATGAATGGCAGCAGCCCGATGTGCTAAATGGCACAACTTACACTGATATTCTCGAAATTACCGTAGCTTCCGAGTAATTTAGAGGGCAGTTGGACTCTAGCAACTGCTCCGACAGCTCCTTATGGCAGGACGTCACCCGAGAGGGCTGGCGCTGGCTTTTTGCTTGGCGCAAGCCCTTCAATCTGATGCCCTAGCGGCAACAGCGGCTACCTTCTTGCTGGAAACATCAGCGCCGGAAGGGTTTGATGCGCTGCTAGTCTCCGAACATCTTGTGGTTGATCTCTATTACGGTGGTAAGGAAATTGGGGCCGCGCAGGTTTCAGTAGAGTCTAACCGTATCCGCTTTGATTCCCCCGAATCTGTACTCGTCCTTCTGCCAGAAGTGAATGACCCCGAACGGGTACTCACTTTACTGGGAACAAGCCAGTCCAAAAATACACAATATATCTGTCACTCGGCTAGACAAGTGAACTGTGGATACCTGCTGCCTGAGGAGTTCGCAGTTATCTATGACGAAGAGCGTTTTCGGCTTGATTTGTTTTTTGCACCCGAGCTGTTGCCTCTGCAGGCAGCGATTAAAGACCCTTACTTACCGGCTGCCAGTAGTGACTTCTCTGTAATTCAGAATCTAAGTGGCACCTGGAGTGGTGTCGAAAGTGATTGGGGCCCAAATAGTTACCAGGCAACATTGAGCGGCAATACCATTATCAGTTTTGGTGAGAGCGCGCTGCACAGCCTCTGGTCCAACGCAACAGAACAGGGTGGCCGGCTTCATAACTTGCACTGGAGCAGGGATTTTCGTGGGCAGGCCTATTCAATAGGGTTATTGCAGCCACAAGGTGGGCTTAATTTTTTTAAGTCTAAAGAGACTATATACGGCTTGGAGTTGCGAAACTCCCAGCGAAGCCGTACCGATATTAAGTACCAGCAAGGAGCCCCACTGGAAATTAATATGCCAGTACGCGGGCGGGTTGAAGTCTATCGGGATAAGCGCCTGGTTCACACAGAACTATTGGAGGCAGGTAACCGTTTATTAAATACCTCCACTATGCCGCATGGTGCCTATGAAGTGGAGATTCGTACATATGATGAGACCGGGCGAGCACTCAGCCAGCACACAGAATTTTTTGCCAAGGACTCGTTGCTGCCGGCTCCGGGAGAGTGGTTGTGGAGCTTCCAAGCAGGGTTACCCACTCTACCCTACAATACCGGCACTTTGCCCGAGTATTATGATGAAGGACTGGTTCAAGGCTCGATTGCGCGCCGCCTTTCAACCGGCACAGGACTATTCGCGTCAGTAGCTACCACCGAGAAGCAACAACTGGCAGAGGTTGGCCTGCGCTGGGTGGGGCAATATCTGGAATTTTCCCCAAGCCTGGTTACTACCAGTGAAGGCCGTAATGGCCACCGTTTTCAAGCTCTAATCAAAACGCCTTTTGCCACCATAAATGCGATGGAGGCCAGGCTTCCAGCAAAAGACCAGCGGCCTTTCGATAACAACTATCAGCTTTTACCCGGAGGGTATTCCCAGCGCAGCTTTAGCTTACAAAGCGGTATTCTGGGTGGGCATCTTTCCCTGCGCCATAGCGAGCGGGACAAAGCTCAAAATCTATTACCCAGTGATTTCACTCTGGATAACACTGCCGATGGAGCACGTAAACTAACAACCCTGGAGTTTCGCCGCACTTTCTTTCAAAGCGCAAATTGGCTAGGCAATGCCAGCTTCTCCTACGGCAAAGCAGATGGGCTGCAATATTCCAACCTTGGTATCGAGTTCCGCCTGCGATCAAAGCACTGGCAGCACACCGCTAATTTGCACAGTGAGAATAGTGATAGCGGAACAGACGGGGAACGGTTGGCTTTTCATACCCGCTGGCGTGACCGTGACTTATGGGCACCAGAGTTTGAGCAGAAACTCTTTGTTGAAAAAGCACCGGGGGCAAATTACCTGGAAAGCCGTACCCACCTGGCGGGACATATGGGCTATGCAAGTGCCACTGTCGGTTTTACTCATGATGATCAGGGTGATGCCATTAATTATCTGGGAGGCTTTAGCACCAACTTGATTTCCACAGGTCGAGAGCTGGCCTGGGGAGGCGAAAGGGCATTGGAAAGCGCAGTTATTGTCGATATTGAAGGAAGTGATCAACAAAATTTTGAAGTACTGGTGAATGGTGTTCGGCGCGGCTATGCCAAGGGTGGTAACAAATCTGTTATTAATCTACCGGCTTTTAAAAGTTACGATTTGTCACTGCGCCCGCTTGAACAAGGCTTCTTTGATTTTCGCGAGAGAAGTGAAACTGTCACCCTTTATCCCGGCAACGTAAGTTCAGCGAGCTACCAGATCTTGCCCCAAACACTGGTTTTAGGCCGACTAAGCGATGAAGGCATAGGAATAGCCAACATTCAGGTTTTCATCGGCGACCACAATACTGTTACCGATCAATATGGCGTTTTCCAACTGGAAGTGAGTGGCGACCAGCAAACTCTAACCGCCCAGGAAATTACCTGGAGTAACTGCCGCATCCCTATAAAAATCCAATCCGGTGGGGAAAACTGGCTAAATCTAGGCACCATTGAGCAATCTCGCGCTCTTTGCCAAATCGAATACACCTCGGAGGCAAAAGGTGTACGCCAATAAAACACTTCTAAAAAAAGCTATTTGGCCTGTTTATTTTATGCTTATCCTAGCTATGGGATTGAGCTTACCAGTGAATTCGCAGACCAGTTGTTCCAGTAATGGTAGTTTACGCACTTGTAATCTTGGGGGATCCCACACTTTAAATTACGAAACAGACCCCAAGGATATCCCTTTCACCTTACGCAGTCATCGACGCGGTAATGCCTGGTCGTACTATTTAGAAATATCACCGCTAAACGGCAATACTTTTTCACTGGTCTCAGATAACGGAGAGCAGATTGATATTTCTATAACATTCACTTCCAACGGAGGCATTACAGAGGTATTAAATCCAGGAGTTCTGGCCGGCTCCTTTGGTGGTACCACAACCGATACAGGTGCTTTTCTTTCTGTCGAGGTAGATGGTTCTCTCACTCCATCTTCCAGTCGATACTCTGGCAACTTTCAAATGGAACTAAGCCAGTATTTTTTAATTTTCCCCATTGATACAGAAACCATAGAGTTCGACATAGTCTTGGAAGTAGAACCAAATATTACTATTCGCAACCTGGGAGATATCGACCTGAGTAATTCAGGCATCACTTTGGGCCAGATTATTAAGGGATCAGAAGATTTCTGTGTAGGCGGTATCGGATTCTCCAACTATACCGTTAACCTTAGCAGTAGTAATGGCAGTACCGGCGGTGGTGGAAGCAGCGGTTATGAGTTAGGTGGATCAAGCGAAAATATACCCTATACAGTAACTTTCTCAGATGACTTAACGGGCACCAGCGGCATAGCGCCCGGGGGACTCGGGGACGTGCCTGGTAGCTTCTCCCGCAGGACTGATGAGTCCTGTATTTCTGACAACGCGAGAATCTATATCAGCGTCTCCCCGTCAGACTGGGAAAATGCCAACGAACCGTTTTATACCGATGTTTTGACGGTGACGGTTAGTAGCCAGTAGATTTACCACAGGAGCCAGCGTCAAATAAAACCTCTCAAGGCAGAAAAATATAAAAAGCCACTAACTTTATTAGTCGCTATATCGAAAAAAATTTAGGCTAACTGTTAAGAGGGAAACGAACCCTTTCGCTTTTGCGCCCACGTAACAGTACTTCCAACTCCCCATCTTTTGGGATGTCCTCAAGTGAGAAATTAGTTCTGGCATACAAACGGCCCGATACATTCAATTTCCTACAGTTTCCATCGTCGAGGCAATGACGTACTTCAACAACTTCAATATTGATATTGCCATCATTAACCAGCTTGTAGCTATCTCCTTCCCCAACAAGCTCAACTTTATACTGGCCGCTGCTTGGCTGCACAAATACCAAGGCCTGGTAGGCTACGAGTATTTTTAAGGCCGTTTGCTCAGTTTTGATTTTTCCGACAACTGGCTTAAACGTCACCCGATAAACTTTCTCTTCTTCCAGGTCACGATCCAAGGCCATCAGGCGGAAACGTCTTCTTTCTCCTGGTGCCAGGACAGCCTTGGCCGGGCTAACAAGAAGCTTGAATTCATCGGGGTTCACCACCCTTACACGCTGCTCATTCTCCTGCCCGGGGTTATCCACCCGGAAAATCTCTGTTTGTAAGTACAGAGTCTCATTATCCGGGTTGGTGATTACAACGTCATCCCGAGCACTGGGAGCGTCATCGAGGTAAAGGATTACTTTGTCTAGAGACATCGCAGCCAGGGCTGGCTGTGAAATTGCCAAAAGCAATGCAAGGAATATCTTTTTCATAGGAAAGTGAATAACTCGGCATTCATTATTCTGGTGGCGGTATTTTACACTAGGAGTGGGCGGCAGTTGGCTTTATTTACCAATCAAGCCTTGGGAAAGATAATTATTTCTCTGTAATAACCAATTGAGAGTAATCTTTCAGTCGCACTTCAGAGAGGCAATCTCCAGCCCCCAGTGAAAGCGGCTTCTGCTGTTCACCTTCATCCAACCCAGTTGCGACCAAGGAGAAATGCTGTGTGGGAATCTGTCTCAAACACAGCTCGCGCTTAGCTCCCTTCTCAAACTGGCGCCACTCAGCTCGGGTGGGCAATATCAATATAATCCGGGCGCTAGCGGATACTGCATTGCCTGCTGCGACAATACTTTGCATTGAAGATGGCGCCACCCTAAAGATGAGCTGCACCAAAGCCAGCGTTAAACTTCCCACCATACCTCTCAGAGCCCCAGCACCATCACATTTGCGTAAACTGCAGTTGGCAATCCAGCCTAATTCAATCCCTAATGCCGGCTCATGGTACCAGGCGCCAATATTTCAGCCCCACCATGCTTGCAACAACTGGAGCACAGTCTATTTTTCCTGTAAGACCCGGGCCTACCCAGGTCGGAAACACCCATTGGTGACAGGGGCCTCTCGCCCCAAATCCAGCCGACAATAACACCCGCTTTCCGGACTTTACTCACATGCTAATCGCGCACCGAGGCGACAAGACCCGCCAACCGGAGAATACAATCGCCGCCTTCGAAGCAGCCCATAACTTGGGGGCCTGCGCAATCCAGTGCGATGTCCGCTTTAGCCTGGACGGAACACCCTGGTGTTTCCACAGCGATACACTGCAATTGCCCAGCGATAAGCGCGTGCACTTCTTTCACGAACTGAGGGACTCACAACTACACCACCAGCCCATCAACTCATTTATCCAACTGGTGGACTGGGCAAGCTGTCATCGCCACCTGGACTGGTTTGTAGGGATTTCCGCATCCAATATTACCGGCATCGGTTTCACCGCAGCAGTGGAAAAGCTGCTGGACCTCATGCGAAATGAACGCGAATCCTTCGCCCTGCTCTCCCAGGACTGTCGCAGCTTACGTGCTGCACGCAATATGGGTTGGCACAGGGTGGCACTGCAGATCAGCTGCGTCTCCCGCTGTCTATCGGCAGATATTGTTACTCTTGCTCCTGAGTATCTGCTGATTCGGGACAGTTTTGTTGAGTGCAATGAACTACCACCGGGGCCTTGGCAGTGGGTTGTTTATGAAATCAACTCCACAGAGGAGGCCGTTCTCTGGCGTAAACGCGGCGCACACCATATCCTGACCGGTAACCTGCCATTATTAATGCGCTCCCGGGAAGCGAGTGATGTCTACGGATTTTGACGTTCTAGTCGTCGGCGCCGGAATTCTCGGCGCCGGTACCGCTGAGGCCCTGGCACAAGCCCATCACTCTGTCGTCATTTTGGAGCAGCTGGGGATTGCTGCTGCGACCTCCTCACGCTCTTCAAAACTGATTCACGGTGGCTTGCGATATCTGGAAAGCGGACAATTCCGCTTGGTTTATGAGTGCCTGCGCGAACGCAGCTGGTTACTGGATAACAAACCTCAGCTGGTGCGCATGGTGCCTTTTTATATCCCTGTGTATCGCAACAGCAAAAGATCTCCCTGGATGGTCAGACTGGGGCTCAGCCTTTATGCCCTACTCTCCGGTATTCGAAATGGCGACTCTAGATTCCGATCCCTGCCTAGGTCTGAATGGGATACCCTGCCCGGTCTAAAGCGTGAAGATTTACTTGCCGTATTCCGCTACTACGATGCACAGACAGATGATGCCGCCCTCACCCGTGATGTGGTTGCATCCGCAATTGCCCATGGTGCACAGATTATCTGTCCCGGCAGTTTGGTAGGAGCGGAGGTCACTGAAGATTGTGTACGGATTGACTATGTGGCCGACGGTAAACTCAACACACTGCGCACCCGTGCCCTGGTCAACTGCAGCGGCCCCTGGGTCGCCACTACAAATGCCCGCTGCTCACCGCCAGTCGCCCTTCCACCAATAGATCTGGTCGCAGGCACCCACATATTGCTCCCGCTATCTCTTGGCAACAAAATCTTTTATGTGGAAGCTGATGATGGGCGCGCAGTTTTTGTGATGCCCTGGCAGGATAAAACCCTGGTGGGCACCACAGAGCGTCCTTATTGTGGCGATCCGCGGGATGTGTCCCCCACAATTGAGGAGGAGTCCTACCTGCTGCGCACTGTGCAGCAGTACTTCACCCAGACTCGCGGGCTGCAAGCTGAAGATATCTGTGAAAGCTTTGCCGGTCTGCGGGTACTACCTGAAGCGGAGAAAAGCCCATTTGCACGCTCAAGGGAATCTATGATCTGCTGCGATGATGAGCGCAAACCTCGGATTCTCGCCGTAGCCGGTGGGAAACTCACCAGCTACCGCGCCACTGCGCGAAAACTGGCACGGAAACTCGAAGCCACTCTGCAGGATAAGGCAACATCAACTCACGAAAGCACTGAAACCTCTAGCCATTCCAGCACCTCTGAGCGGGAACGGAACCTCTAATCGATCAAAAGAATTCAATGCTTCTCTCGATTAACCGTAATAAAGTCCCGCGCAGAGCTTAATTCTACGATAGCAAAATAGGGACGTGGTAATTTTCAGTGAAAATATCAGTGGAGAGGTCGGCAGCCAGTTATGGAAAAACCATACAAAACTACAGTACCTTCTAATCAAACCTCTACTCTAACCGAATCTCTAAAGGAACAAAGAGTTTAGGTATTTGGCACTACAGGAGTGGATTAGTTTTACCGAAAATCTATTGAAGAGCAGTACTCATGTGAGTAACAAGTTTCAGCCAGCAGAGAGAAACCCTTTGCACCCGCTGGCTTATTGCCCCCTACTTCTAACCTTCCTCTACACTAGAATTCATTACAGCTACACACATGCTTCCAGGGCCTGAGCAAGGCCCTTGTAATACATAGGTGGCTCGCTTATCACATCCGGCAACACCATATGTTCTGGTACCCAATTGGTGGATAGTTATAGATGAAGCATCACAATTTAAGTCAAAAGGCGCCCTCTTAGAGACGGTTTCTTTCATCAGAGTAGTGCAACCTCCCAAAGCCATTGCTGCAATACTCAGACAGATTAGTTTACTTCTCATACTTAATTCCTTTTATCAGATATACTCTTAAAAACAGCAAGCTATCAATTTTTTCTGGCTAGCCATACTTCTAGGAAGATGAAAAATAATACGCTCTAACGTAAGCTGCATCAATATAATGATACTTCTGAAGTTTTTATCTGAGCACTCAATAAGTTATCAAATATATAGCTAGAGTGGATGCCGCCATTGTTTTGAACCCAGGTTATCCACTCTCCTAAAGGATAGTGCCTTCCCCCTCGCCTAACCAGATAGGGGCAATAGTACCGAAAAAAGCATTACCTGCAGAAATACCTATGAACAGCAGACCCAATATGCTTGTTATTGATACATTTAACAGCATACAAAGCTAAGGGTAAAATCAAATAGCTAGTAACAGGCACAATTATACCCACTGCAACAACTACTTGGAGGAATTTTTGATCTGGTAAAATTTGGGCCACTCCATCAGGAATAAAATATACGAGGGGCACCAACGATAAAAAAGTGATAAATACAACGAGATGCCTGTTGTGGTGACGCATGGACTTTCTCCCACCCCTCTTATTAACACAAGAGGGGCTCTGAACTACTTTTGGTTAGTTGCACTAAGGTAGCTGTTGTATACCCAGCGGTATGTAGTGTGCTGAGCTAATATTTCGCCGAGTTCCATTCCATGTTCACTTCGCCAATCGTCCATTATCTCTGCCAACACAGATGACCAGGTGGCAACCTTAACCCCCGCTTGGCTCATACGATGCATAGCCGCTTGCATAACGGTGTTATTCCAAGTACCAGAGGCATCTACCACAGCATATACATCATATCCTTCTGCCACGGCAGAAATCGCGGGAAACATCAGGCAAACATCTGTAACGATACCTGCCATAATAATTTTTTTACGGCCCGTCGCTGCTATAGCTCGTTTAAATTCTGCGCTTTTCCAAGCATTTATCTCACCCGCGCGCTCAATTATTTCATCGCCCAAGATATCTGTTATTTCTGGCATAACTGGTCCATTCGGACCGTCAGGCATACTTGCAGTAACAACAGTGGGCATGTTTACTGTTTTAGCAAGACTTGTCAGCCCCTTAATATTCTGGGTCATTAGATGGGGATCCATATCCCGACAACTCACCAGCAACCCTGTTTGATGGTCAACTAACGCCAATACAGAATTATCTACCGTCAATGTCTCAACGTACTTATTCATGCATTTACCTTCTCATTTACTGATTGGATTTCCTAACTACAATGGCACTAATATCGGTATCCGCTATTAATTTACCGCTGTAACTTCTGATCAAATCTCCATCTGTTACAGTCTCTTTTTGCTCCTCTTCAATAAATCGGCCGCTACCTTTGGTTAGATACACCAGAGATTCACTGTTAATTGATAGTTGCTGATCCGCCGATAAATTGGCAATTTCAATAATCGTACTGCTATCGAAAGTAATTGTTTGGTTCTTATTTCCCCCATAAATTCTTGTAACTCCACTTTCGGCAGGTATGTAATACTTGTAACCAGCGGCCTGGCCAGGCGCTGTAGGTAGAACCCATAGCTGGATCATTCGGTTTTTCCTGGTATCTGGATTTACTTCATTGTGAGTAAAACCCTGACCTCCCGCCCGCTGGACTTGTACGCCACCTTTTTCCAACCCCCTGCCATCTTCTAATGAGCCTTCATGCTGTATACGCCCATTTATCATCACCGAGATAACATCTATCTCATGATGTGGATGCATGCCCGTTTCACCACGGGGTTTAAAGCGCGCATCGGCCAAATACACAAAGTTATCCAGGCCTTCAAAGGTATTTGGGCGTTTATGAGGGCCAAATACACGACTGTCGGTTACCAGCCTGTGCTCTTTTAGCCCAGCAAAACCACCTAACGGTAACAAGTCACGAGTGAGAATCTTCAAAATGTGCCTCCCAGACATTTGCAATACGGGAGCATCTTAGGTGCAATCTATTGTTTGATATATACTAAAAAATGAAAAAAATTATTTCATTTTTAACAACAATAGATTTCCATGATTCACGACTTAAACGATATGATGGTTTTTTTGGCGGTGGTAGAGACAGGCAGTTTTACTCAAGCTGCAGACCGTCTGGGAATTCCAAAAGCCAACGTAAGCAGAAAGGTCGCTCGGCTAGAAGATCGACTATCCGTCAAGCTATTAGAACGTTCTACCCGCTCCCAGGCTTTAACAGAAGCAGGAAGAAAGTATTTAAGTCACTGTAAACGTATTGAAGAAGAAATGATGCTGGCAGAGGCCGAAGTTTCTGAGGTACTACAAGTTCACCGCGGTCCTATTAAGGTTGGCGCATCAATCACTATCGGCCAGCAAATCCTAAAACCAGCCCTGGCAATTTTTTTGAATCACTATCCAGAAATACAAATGAATTTGAGCCTGGTGAACCATCGGGTAGACCTGATCGAGGAGGGTTTTGACGTTGTTGTACGGGTTGGGGAAATGGATGACTCAAGGCTGATTGCGAGGCCCCTCGGTCACGCCTGCAGAAAAATTTATGCCAGCCCTGATTATCTCAATAAAAATGGTACACCTTTAAATGTCAAAGAACTTGTACATCACCAGTGGCTATTTATGAACGCCTTGGGTAATGAGTCAAAAATTATTTTGCAAAATGGAAATAGGGTTTTTCAACAAAAAATAAAACCGAGGTTTTACTCAGATGACCTCTCAACTATTAAACAAGCAACAATTGATTCTTGTGGTATCGCAGTCTTACCAGATTACATGTGCTTTCAAGAAGTTAAAGAGGGCACTCTTATTAACCTACTACCAAAATGGAGCATGGAAAGAATAGGTATATATGCACTGTATCCCCAAAATCGCGCCAAGATTGCAAAGGTAGGTGCTTTTATAGAATTTCTATCAGATGTATTTGAGCGAAAAGGTTTACGATTCTGACTTTTTTATACTGGTTTCCTATCATCAACTTGGTACCTCTTCCAAATATCTTTGACCTTCATGAACAAAAATCCTCGGCCATTAGCTTTTTCTATCGATGACTTGCATAGCAAGCCCTGTCCATACAGGGGCGCCATAATGGTTACCGTAGGATTGGTATCCAATAAACGGCCCGGCCGCGCACTATTTTTGCAGTTTTCCACAGACCCCTCCTCGTCAGCAAAAACATCAACCCCGCCAGTCTTCCCAACGCCTCACCAATGAACTTCAGGAGCCAACTGATGGGGGTAAACCGTATCCAATTCAAACCCTACATATAGATTATCAACGTGGTAAAGTTGTCAACTTGAATATACCTTGGCATGCTCCACCTTCTATAGAAACTACCTATAGAAACTACAAAACCCTCACTACCCCAGAAAAGCTAATCAGCATACTCATCGAGGGATACATCGATACCAATCACAATGGAAGAATGCTACCTTGGCTAATTAATTACTCAATTGGTGACTCTGGTTTGCCATGGTATGCTGATTTCATAGCAAGGAACAATGAGATACTAGATATGAAGGATTCTTGGGAGGTTATAAAAGGGAAGCTTTCTCAACTTGGCTGTTTAGATAAGTTGAATTTAAATTCAGGCTGTTCACAAGGCGAAATTGAGGTACTAGAGCAGCACTTAGGTGTTGAGCTACCGGCTGACTTAAAAGAATTTTTGTCAGTACATAATGGTCAGTTTTTTCAGGGGTTAGGCCTTTTCTTTGAATCACAATTTCTATCAACCTCTGAAATTGCACAGCGCTGGGATAGTTGGCGAGAGCTGGATGAAGAAGAAATGAATGAGGACTGTGCTGATTACATGCGGTCCAACCCGGAGGGCTTTATAAAACCCCTATATATTAATAAGTTTTGGATTCCATTAACTTTTGATTGGGCAGGCAACCATATTGGTATCGATTTCGATCCTGGTAAAAAAGGAGTTCCTGGCCAGATAATAGCTTTTGGCCGAGATGAGGATACAAAGCTCTTGATTGCCGAGAACTTCACTGATTTTATTTCAAAGTTTATTCAGGCCTTAGATACAGCCAGCTGGAAGGAAGAGAGGTTTCGAGGGGAGTTTAAAACGTTAAGTAGCTTCCAATAAAGCCTATCTGTCTGGTAGCTCGGTTATCCTGATGAACCCAGTTTAATACGCTAAGCGTTTGCTCTACCATCCCAGCCAGATTTGTATCTGGCATCACCGTTATCTCGTAACGAAGCAGCGGTTGCCAACCTGCCAACCACTGCTCTGTTCATATAATGCAGACCATCCGCTTTATTCAGGGCCGCTTTGGCGGGGGAAAGTTGTCAGCCAGCTTCTCCATATAGCGAGCGAACTGGCCAGCTCAGCCGCTGGCTCCGGTGTTGACCAAACTCTGGTCGCTTTTGCTCCGAACAAGCAATCACCCGTTCAGAGTCACCATTGCCGCAATAGAACAATGGACAACCCGGCAGTTAACTACTTTGACAATACGGCTCGCCATCAAGTCAGCACGTGATCCGGGGAAGCTAAGGGTAACATTTCGAGCCGTGCTGACACCCCGATTCAACAACAACAGGCCATCCCGCCATAGGGTATGGGTTTTACATCCCATATAATGGCGGGCTACTCTGTTTTTAATAGTCTTTTACGCCGCAGTTTATGTCTGAATACAGTACCCACCGCTTTTGCACCGCGCCACTTTTAGATTGGAGTGATCGCCATTGCCGCTATATGTGGCGCCTGTTGAGTAAGCGGGCACGCTTGTATTCGGAGATGGTGACTACTGGGGCAATATTGCATGGAGACAGGGAGCGCCACCTGCAGTTTGATGCAGCAGAGCAACCCGTAGCCCTGCAACTGGGCGGAAGCGATCCCAGAGAGCTGGCCGAATGCGCCCGTATCGCCGAGGAGTGGGGCTACGCTGAAATTAACCTCAACTGCGGCTGCCCCAGTGACCGGGTGCAATCGGGCCGTTTTGGTGCCTGCCTGATGGCAGAACCAGATGTGGTAGCTGAGGGTCTGTCCGCGATGCGCGAAGCAGTATCTATCCCAGTTACGGTAAAGCACCGAATCGGTATTGATGATATGGAGGACTATCCTGGCCTGACCCGTTTTGTGGAGGCCCAGGCAGCTATTGGCACTGACACATTTATCGTACATGCGCGCAAAGCCTGGCTAAAAGGCCTCAGCCCAAAGGAAAACCGCGAAATCCCCCCACTTAATTACGATATGGTTTACCGTCTGAAACAGGACTATCCACAGCTACAAATCATTATTAACGGCGGTATTAACTCGCTAGAGGAGAGCCTGCAACATTTGCGGCATATGGACGGTGTTATGCTGGGGCGTGCAGCCTATCAAACTCCGGCAATCCTTGCCCAAGTGGATAGCCTGCTATTTGGTGAAAGTGAAGGGCCGGATGCAGCGCAAGTGGTCGAGCAAATGCTGCCCTATATAGAAAATGAAATGCAGCGCGGCCAGCGCCTGAATCATATTACCCGACATATGCTCGGGCTTTTCCAGGGGCTGCCGGGCGCGCGGCGATTCCGCCGCCACCTAAGTGAGAATGCCCACAAGAAAGGGGCCGGACCAGAAATTGTTGAACACGCTTTAACGCTCGTTACCCAGGCCGCATAGAGGGTAAACCAAGATGGCTGGAAATGGAGGCCAATCAATGACAGAGGGAGTGCAATGAACAAATTGGAACAACTTAAACAGCGCAGCTTAGTAGTGGCCGATACGGGTGATATTGAGGCTATCCGCCGCTACCGCCCTCAAGATGCCACCACCAACCCCTCACTACTGTACAAGGCCGCCCAGCTCCCTCAATACAAATCGCTTATCAAAGAGTCATTGGGGTGGGCAGCTCGCCACCAGAAGCAACGTGGGACAGCGGAGACAGCGCGATTAGCGGCAATTAAGCTAGCAGTGGGTATCGGTACAGAGATATTACAGCTGGTCCCCGGCGTGGTTTCCACCGAGGTGGATGCGCGACTCTCGTTCGATACCCGCGCCACAATTGATTACGCCAGGCACCTGATCACTCTCTACGAACAAACGAATGTAGAAAGGGACCGTGTGCTCATCAAAATTGCTTCCACCTGGGAGGGTATTGCAGCGGCAGAAATCCTGGAACAAGAAGGCATCCACTGTAACCTGACCTTGCTATTCAGCCTGTGCCAGGCCATCGCCTGTGCCGAGGCCGGAGCCACTTTAATCTCTCCTTTTGTCGGCCGTATCCTCGACTGGCACCTGGCAAATGGTGAGCGCAAGGGGTTCAGTGGCGAAGAGGATCCCGGTGTATTGTCGGTACGCAATATTTATCACTACTATAAATCCCGCGACTACGACACCATCGTGATGGGTGCCAGTTTCCGTAATACAAGTGAGATAGAAGCCTTGGCTGGCTGCGATCGCCTGACTATCAGCCCGCAGTTGTTGCAGTCCCTGGAGGAAAGTGAGGGGATGCTGGTAGGAGGCCTACCGGCGATTACAGAACCTTTGGCTCGGCCAACCCAGAGATTGGAGGAAGCGACATTCCGCTACCAGCTCAATAGCGATGCCATGGCTACAGAAAAGCTAGCAGAAGGCATTCGCAACTTTGTTAAAGACCAGCAGCGACTTGAAATGCTGCTACAAAGCCAAGTGATGGGACACCAGGAAACTGATGCTGCAACAAATCCGTAAGCTGTTTGAGCAGATTGGCAACAGTGCCGATGTAGAAACACGTAATGAAAAAGACGTGCGCATGATCAGCGCCGCCCTTCTAGTTGAAGTGGCGACTGTGGACCAGAAGCTGGACCAGCGCGAGCGCGACACCCTCACGCATCTACTTTGCCAACACTATGCACTAGATGTACACAGCGCCGCCGAGATTATTGATGAGGCCATTGATCAACGGGAGCATGCCACCTCATTATTCGAGTTTACCCAAGCAGTTAATGATCAGTTCACTGAGCAGGACAAGTACCTGCTGGTTCGGCAAATGTGGCAGATCGCTTTTTCCGATGATGTTATCGAGGCATTTGAGGAACACCTTATTCGCCGGGTATCCGAACTTATCTACCTACCCCACGGACTGTTCACCAGAGCCAGGGCGGAAGCGAGGGATTTGAAAGATAATTGAGTCGCTAGCTGAATAAGTTGGGGGAATAGGTCTAAAGCGCCAAATCGGTAGCAGGAGCCCTTAAGAAGCTCAATGCAGATGGGCGGAGCGTTTGCTGTAGGGCTCGCATTCCCGCTCGAGGGTATGCACCAGATCGCGGAAAGTTTCCGCATTTTGCTCGTTCATACTCATCAAAACACGGTGTGCTTCCAGTACCTTCTCCCGCGCAGCACATTCATCAGGAGTGTTGCAGACCAGGGGTTTAGTCTCAACGGAGATATCATATTGCTCACTACTGATCTCCACCAGGGAGTCAAATCCCATTGCATCAAGCAGGTGTTGAATTCCCTTATCGGCAGAGAAAACCAATGGCTTTTGACAACCGCGCTCTTGGGCGCGAATCGCAATTTTTGCCATCAGGCCAAGGGTCGTGCTGTCAACACCTTCGGCACGGTCCAGGTCGAAAGCCACCCCAGCGAAGTCATCTCGCGCAAACATGTTGTCGATGAAGCTATCAAATGAAGTACAAAGGTTGAGCCGAACATCACCAATCAACTTGATGATGTAAACGCCCTCGTGGGCCCCAACCATAATTTGCCCGGACTGCATAACAACCCCTGGCTCACCCGGATACACTTTTAGGTGAAAGTGCTAACAGGTGGCAAAAGTTCACTGGTAGAGAACACAAGCCGCACTCGGTGGTTTTGCCGCCTTGTGCAATTTTGTGCATAAAGTGGGCGGAGCTTACTCCTGACTGCCCGGACTGACAAGTATACTAGGGCATGAAATTCGACTAGTTAGTCGATGCAAACGCTCGTCCTAATTGTGCCCCAGGGTGAGGATCGTAATATCGTCCGGTAACGCCCCAAAAGTATCTACTTTCAGGCTCTGGCACAAACTTTCCAAATTTCCTCCGCACTCGGCGATCAACTGTAAGAGGCGCTCCTCTTTTTCCAGAAGATCTCCCTGAAGCAGCTCCAGAACGCCATCGGAGCACGCCACCAAACGCCAGCTGGGCGGTAGCTCGGCGCACATTACCTGCCAGTCACCCCGCTCAAAGATACCTAACGGACGCCCTTTGCCCGGCAACCAATCAGCGCCACCATCACTGGCGAGAGCCGGCATGGGAATCTGCCCGGCAACAGCATAATGCAGCTGGCGCGCGGCCGTATCCACAACACCGACGAACATGCTGGCATGTTTGCCCATATGTGTGGATAACAACTCCCGATTGATCAGCTCGAGAACTTCTAACAGGTCACTGCCAAGGGACTCCAGCTGGGTAAAAAGTGGACCCTCACGCAGACGGTGCATGATGCTGTGCTTGACGAGTGCGGTAACCAGCGCAGACGAGACACCATGACCGGAAATATCCACTAGGTAGAAGGCGACAAAACGCTCTCCAAACAGGCCGTAATCGACAAAGTCACCACTGAGATACAGTGAGGGAATCAGGCGATAGTTCGCCTCAATACCACCTGGATAACTATAAGGCGTACGCGGCAGCAAGTGCTGTTGCAGCTGGCGGCCAGCCTCCTGGTCCCGCCGCAAAAGCTCTACGTGATCACGCAGCTCTATGTTACGCCGCTCCAGAGCTTCCCGATATTCCCGGTTCTGCTGGGCCAGATTCTCCTCACCGCTGATACGACAAATAACTCGGTCAATTTGCGCGGCTTCCTTGAGAGGTTTGAGGAGATAATCGCAGGCGCCCAGGCGTATTGCTTGCAGGGCATCATTCAGTACTGCACTGGATGAAATTACGATGACAGAGGTATCTGGAGACTGACGTTTGATTTTTTGTAACACCTCCAGCCCGCTCATATCGGGTAACTGGAAGTCCACCGCGACCAATTGAAAAAGACCGGGGGAAAATTGCTGGATACCCTGTTGCCCACTACTTGCCTCCGCAACAGAGAACCCTTGGCGTGAAAGCGCTCCACGCAGGAAACTGCGGGAGCGCTCGTCATCAGTCAGTAACAGGCTACCGGGACCGGGCATGAGTGGCCCTTGGAAAAAGAGTAAGTTCTATCCGGTGATCAGTAGTCACTGGACTCTTCAACTTCACCCTGGTCAATCGCTTCAGCGGCTTCAGTTTCACTCTGCACATCTACTTCGCCATCCACGATCAGGAAGTCGCGGCGCTGCAGGTAAGCATCACGTAACAGCACATACCGATCCCCCTGTAACAGTGATTCGGCCTGCAGCAAGCTGGCGCGGCTCTGAATAATATCGGTTGCCCTCAACGTATAGCGTGTAGGGTCATGTTCCACATAGGTCAGCGGGTTGGTGTAGTAATCAACTACCCGTGCTGGCGTATCCCGAACTGTGGAAGGACCCAGAAGCGGCAAAACCAGGTATGGACCGGAAGGCACCCCCCAAACAGCCAGGGTTTGACCAAAGTCCTCGCCATCGCCTTTTTCAAGCCCCATATGCTTGGCAACATCAAAAAGACCGGCAATACCAATAGTGGTATTAATCAGCAAGCGACCTGCATCATTGCCTGCCTGGCCCCATTTACCTTGCAATACGCCATTAAAGGTATTGGTCACTTCACCCAGATTACTGAAGAAGTTGCTAACACCGTGTTGCACGAATATTGGGGTGATCTGCCGATAGCTGACGGCAGCTGGCTTCAACACATAGCGATCAGCGCCATCATTAAAACTAAATACAGCGCGGTTAAAACCTTCCCATGGGTCACGAAGGGAAAAATCCTCCCCTTCCGCACCACCAAATTCATCCGCGGGATCAAAGCCATATTCATCCAGTAGCGAACCATTTTCATCGCCACTTGTGGTAACCTGACCATCAGTACCAGTTTGAACGGCGGTATCCCCTGCCGCGCCTCCAAACGGGTCATCTTGCGCTAATACACTCACTGGAGAAACCGCGATCAGCGCGGCCATCAACCAGGGCGATAAAACTCTGCGTCCTAGCAAAACCCTGCTCCTCTACTAACAAATACTAAGACCAAGGATTCTAACGCCCTCGCATATCGTAAGCTACCCTCGGCAGCATAGCAGCTGGGATTCGTCAAAGATGAAGCAGTTTCAGGCAAGTGCAGCGGGGCTTTAGAATAATAATGACGCCAAAAGATAAGCTGTCGACACCTATTTTTCAGCAGGTAGAGGTTTAAGGCCTGCAATTACACCATTCCCCAGAAGTTTCTGTAATAGCTCCACACCAAAACTCCTCAGGGTGCTGGTATCTACCTGGGGTAACTCTGCAGCAATTTGTGCCAACAGTTGCTCTCCAGTGGCCGACTCTTCTGAAGCCAGTTGCAACAAACGCGCTGTCACTGCATTAATTTCCATGAAATTCACCTCATCACTGCGATCGCGATACACCAGCAAAAAGGTGGGGGTTTCATCGGGTTCCTGAGGCTGGAACACCGGGCCAATACGATGCACGGGATATCGATAACTAAGGCTCCATACCAGGGGCGATACTACTGGTACGGATCCCAATATATCCCCCTCGCGGCTGAGGTTGGCAGGTATCTCAGCGGTACTGACATCCAGTGCCAACTCTACCCATTCGTAGTGAGCTAGCTCCAGTAAAAAAGGGGGATCTCCCTCCCACTGGCCCCGCTCATTTTGCAGGTAAGTGAGGAACTCCTCACTGATTTGCAGGAAGTAGGGACTGCTAGAAGTATGGTGATGCACAAAATCACGCACCATAGCGTGCCAGAATTCGTCACTATAGAGACTGCGCAGCACCGGAAACCCGCTCGAGATAAAAGACTCAATATTGTTGTAAATTAGATCCCGATAAATCGCCAAGCGCCGATCTTCAATTTGGGGAGGCGGTGTGCATTGCTCCGGAGCACGCAGATGAGCAGCCAAGTCTCTCTGCAACCCCTGAAAATTGTCAGTTTTATCGGCGACTGAGGACATAGTTTTCTTCTACTTGGTGACTGGCCTGAATGGTTTTGATATGCCCTACTTCTTCGAGCAATTGCGGTATGGGTGGAATATTGAAATCCCGCTCAAGCAGGGTTGGCATTACACCGTGAATTTCATAAGCCTTATTCAACAACTCCCACACAGGATCAATTACCGGTGCACCGTGGGTATCTACTTTTAGATCCTCCGCCTCGTCGTAATGTCCCGCCACATGTACATAGCGCATTCTTTCCGAAGGAAGTCCGCGCAGAAACTCAAATGGATCGTAACGATGATTAATGGAGTTGACATAAATATTATTTACATCAAGGAGAAGGTCACAGTCTGCTTCCTCCAGTACGGCATTTAGAAAGGCCAGCTCGCTCATTTCCTGGCCTGGTGCGGCATAGTAGGAAACATTTTCCATGGCAATACGCTGCCCCAATGCATCCTGCACAATACGAATTCGCTCGGCGACATACATCACCGCTTCTTCAGTAAAGGGAATCGGCAGTAAATCGTAGAGATGTCCGTGGTCGGAGCAGTAGCTCAGGTGCTCGCTGTAATAGCGAATATCATGCTCACGAATAAATTTCTTGATAGACCCAACAAGGTCCATATCCAAAGGCTCCGGCGCCCCAATTGAAAGGGACAAGCCGTGCAAAATAAATGGGTAGCGCTCAGTAAATTCCCGAAACCAGCGGCCATAGCGCCCACCGACGCCGATCCAGTTTTCCGGCGCTACCTCAAAGAAATCCACCGCAGCAGATGGCACTTCCTCTCCCATCATAGAGCGACGCAGTCCAAGACCGGCCCCCTCCACTGGATAATTTCGCACTTCTGTCTGCCTCAAACGGTTCTATATGAAGAAAAGAACAAGGGGCGGCGCGTCAGTTAACGCAATACCGCCCCGATCGAGTATGGCTTTAAATTATCCGCCACACTTACCTTCGCCGCACTTACCCTCTTTCTTCTTGCCTTCGCCGCATTTACCTTCGCCGCACTTGCCTTCTTTCTTCTTGCCTTCGCCGCACTTACCTTCGCCGCACTTACCTTCTTTTTTCTTGTCGTGGCCACACTTGCCTTCTTTTTCCTTATCGCCATGGTCAGCCAGTGCCAGGTTGTAGCCAGAAGTCAGCTCTGCCGCAGCAAACGGATTAGCTTCGCCAGTGGTTGCAGACACATTCATCGCAGCAGAGGCAATAAACGCTGCACCAACTGCGGCCGCTACGGGGGAAAGATGCTTCTTGTTCATAAGGGATCTCCTAATTAATACCCTGAGTAATAAAAAGTACCAAAGACTTTCTTTTCTCCCGCGCCAGTATAATGACGCGGGGTGGAAAACCGTCATTTGTTGAGGCTAGCCAGCTTAGGGTGAGAATCTCACGCCACTTTGAACCTATAGCCTACTCACATAAGGTTTGTCGAACCGGTCGCCAGAATATTACATAAAGAAATCAGTTTTTTTGTGATCTCATACCAATAGTGGCAATCAACCTACCAGCCCCTTCCCATCAGCCTCCAACCACGCCTTATGCAAGCGCTTGGAAGATACTGGCATCAGGGTTTTCAGGGTCTGGGCAAATAAAGAAACGCGGAACTCTTCAAGCATCCAGCGGTAATCCACTAGCAAGGCTTCCGCAGCCAACTCCCTGCTTGAATATTTTTCAGCCAGACCGGCATAAGGTTCCGCGGCCTTGTGGTACTCAACCTGTAATTTGCGATCACGATTCGGGTCGAGGACGGCTTTTTCCAGTCGCATAGCGATCGCCTTAAGATAACGGCCATACTGACGCAACCATTCCAGAGGGGTATCGAACAGAAAACCGCGATAAAAGAGCCCAGACAATTGCTGCTGAATATCTCCCACCGCCATTGCAACTGCCAGGTTTTTCTGCTGTTTGATCTGTTTGCGCAGGGGCACAAGTAGGGCTAAAGCTTTGACCAGCAGGTTCCCAATTTCCTGGGCCACCCCCACCAGGTCACTATCATTTTCCAGCGCGGACAGAAATTCAGCTTCGGTACGCGGCCAATTGCCCTTGGGCCAAAATACCTCTCGCACGGCAGCCAACAGGATATCGTCTGCAACCTCTTCACGCCGCCCCAAGTCCGCGGCAGATAACCCCAGCTCCTTGCCACGAAGCAGCTCCTTGCGCAGGTATTTAACCTTCTCCGGCAAGTGCAACAGTGCCAGGCGGGAAATACCTGCACGACTCAGCCGGCGCGCGTCATCCGGGTTATCCAGGAGTTTCAGAGAAACACTGTCTTTTTCCTCTATCAGAGCCGGGTATGCCCGCACCTTGAGGCCGCCCTGGTTAAGGGTGTGGGTTTCTGGAAGCTCTCCAAAGTCCCAGCTGGTAATCCCCTCCCGCTCAAAGCTGTCTCCTGCACTCGCAAGCCCCTGCTGCACCCGATCGCGGTAGCGCGCCTGTAGCAGCGAGAGATCTCGGTCCTGGTCGAGTAATTTACCTGCCTCATCCACCACTTGGATATTGAAGCGATAATAATCTTCCAGGGATTGCTCAGCGGATTCCCAGGCGCTATCAGGCAACTGCTGCGCCGTCTGGCGCTGTAACTCCAGTGCTAGTGACTGCCATAAGGGGACATTATCCGGGCGCAATCGCGGCAGGGCTTTATCCACTGCTGCTGGTACGGGGACAAAATATTTACGCCACTGTTTAGGTAAGGCTTTGACCAGGGCAATACATTTATCCCGTAGGATTCCAGGCACCAGCCAGGAAAGTCGAGCAGCGGGCACCTGGTGCAAAGCCGCAACCGGTACCTGAATGCTGACACCGTCATCCACACTACCCGGCTCGAAATGATAGCTGAGCGGATAAACAATACCGCCCGATTGCAATTCATCGGGGAATTGGGCTTCGCCGACGTGATCCGCACTCTGCTGCATCAACAATTCACGGGGAATAAAGAGCAACTGCGGATCAGTGGATTCCACTTTCTTGCGCCAGTGCTCAAACCCAGCCAGGTTAACGATATCGGCAGGTATACGCTCATCGAAAAAGCGATAAATCACTTCATCATCTACCAGAATATCCCGCCTGCGGGATTTAGCCTCCAGCTCTTCCAGAGATTTCAGCAGGTCGGTGTAGTGTGTATAAAAACGGCCTTTACCTCGATAACGCTGCTCCACTAAAGCCTGGCGAATAAAGACTTCCCGCGCGGTTTTCGGATCAAGCTTACCGTAGGGAATCCGGCGTTTCTCCACCAGCACCAGGCCGTACAGGGAAACCTTCTCAAAGGCCATCACCTGACCCGAACGGGCATCAAAATGAGGCTCGAAATAATTTCTCTTTACCAGGTGCTGGGATGCAGCCAATACCCAATCGGGCTCTATTTTTGCAATCGTATGGGCGAATAAACGGCTGGTTTCCAATAACTGGGCGGCAACAACCCAGCGGGGAGGCTTCTTGAACTGGCCAGATCCAGGGAAAATATGGAAGCGGCGATTGCGACAGCCAATAAATTCCTTGTTCTCATCGCGAGCGCCAATATTACTGAGAAGACCTGCGACTATAGCCCGGTGTACCGCTTCATACTCCGCTGGCTCTTTGTTTTCTTTTACTTCAAGATCGCGGCAAGCCACCCGCAGTTGGTGGTGGATATCTCTCCACTCACGCATACGCAACCAGGACAGGAAATTTTTCTGGCACCATTTTCGCAACTGATTTTGACTCAGCTCCTGACGCTGGATTTCGAAAGTATCCCAAAGCTGTACAAAGGACAGGAAATCTGACTGCTCATGCTGCCACTGGCGATGTTTTTCATCCGCTGCCTGACGCTTTTCCACCGGGCGTTCGCGCGGATCCTGTACGGCCAGGGCGGCGACAATAACTAATAATTCACGCGCACTACCATTATCTGCCCCGGCCAGCAACATTCGGCTCAGTCGTGGGTCCAGCGGCAATCGTGAAAGGGCTCGCCCCAGTTTGGTGACCCTGCCCTGACCATCGACGGCCTGCAGTTCCTGTAATAGCTTGTAACCATCATTAATCAGGCGCGGATCGGGCGGATCAACAAAAGGAAACTCGCGGATATCACCAATACGCAACTGCAACATTTGCAGGATTACTGCAGCCAAGTTGGTACGCAGAATTTCCGCATCGGTAAATTCCGGACGCTGCGCAAAATCCCGCTCTTCATATAAGCGTACACAGACACCGGCACTGACGCGGCCACAGCGGCCGGCACGCTGGTTGGCACTGGCCTGGGAAACCGGCTCTATGGGCAGTCGCTGAATTTTACTGCGATAGCTGTAGCGGCTGACGCGTGCAGTACCCGGGTCGATCACATAGCGAATTCCCGGCACCGTAATAGAGGTCTCCGCCACATTGGTGGCGAGTACAATACGGCGGCCTTTATGGCCGTGAAAGACTTTGGCCTGCTCCGCCAGACTCAAACGCGCATAAAGGGGCAATACTTCCAGCTGGGCAATCTGCGCATCCCGCAGGGCCTTGGCACATTCACGGATTTCCCGCTCGCCACTCATAAATACCAGTATATCCCCGCCGCGCCGGCTGCTGGATTTTTCCTCGTGCAGTAACTCCCCTACCGCAGTTACGACCTGTTCATTGAGATCCGCATCACTGTCCACGGCCGGGCGGTAATGAATGTCCACCGGATAGGTCCGGCCAGATACCTCGATAATGGGCGCATCATCAAAGTGTCGGGAGAATTTCTCCAGGTCGATAGTGGCCGAGGTAATGATCAGTTTCAGGTCTGGACGCCTGGGCAGGATAGTTTTCAAATAGCCCAGCAGAAAATCAATATTGAGACTGCGCTCATGGGCTTCATCGATAATCAGCGTGTCATATTTATTTAACAGTGGGTCACGCTGAATTTCTGCCAGCAGAATGCCGTCTGTCATTAGTTTGACATGGGTATGCTCAGTACTGTGATCGGTAAAACGCACCTGGTAACCGACTGATTCCCCCAAGGGCTGCTGCAATTCCTCGGCGATTCGATTGGCCACAGTGCGAGCGGCAATCCTGCGCGGCTGGGTGTGGCCAATCTGGCCGTAAATCCCCCGCCCCAGAGACAGGCAGATTTTCGGTAACTGGGTGGTTTTACCAGAACCGGTTTCACCGGCAATAACTACAACCTGGTGCTTTTCGATCAACCCGGCGATTTCATCACGCCGCGCTACCACGGGCAGTGCTTCCGGCCACTGCACGTCCGGTAGCTTTCGCCGACGCTCTTCCACCAGGGCTTCAGACGCTTGTAACTGTTGTTCCAGCTGGGCCAGCATTCGATCGACCGGCTTGCCCTCTTTCTGGCGCCGGCGCACGTTCTTCAGGGTTCTGCGCAAGTCAAAACGATCCCTACCCATACAGGCCGGGATACGGGTTTGCAGCGCTCCCACAACTTTTTCTGCTTCGGTGTGACTCATAATTCGTACAGCAATGGCAAACGCGGGATTATAACCCCTGGATACGATAGGGCTATCAAACCTTACTGTGGCGCTCATCTATACTGGAGCAGATAGAGGTCAATTTTAGAAGCACCATTGCGCCTCAGGGTCACACCTTGCGAGCGGTACTATGCAAGAGATCAAGCCCAAGCCCCCCTCCAGCGCCGGGCAGCTGTTTGGCCATCCCAAAGGCCTGTTTCTGCTGTTTGGTACAGAAATGTGGGAACGCCTCAGCTACTACGGTATGCGCGGTATTTTTGTTTTCTACCTGACCTCCACGGCCACCGCTGCAGTATTCGGCTGGGAGCAGCTCACCGAGACCGAATTACAATCCAAAGCCCTCAGCTACCTGGGATGGTACGCAATGCTGGTCTACCTGACTCCAATTATCGGCGGCTGGATGGCGGACAACCGCTGGGGACAACGCCGCTGCATTATGTTCGGCGGCACCCTGATGATGCTGGGACAATTCTCCCTTGGCTTCCCCCACGCCTGGCTGCCCAATGGCAGTGAGATCTATATGCTGTGGCTGGGACTGGCCCTGCTGATTATCGGCAATGGTTTCTTCAAACCAAATATTTCCACCATGGTCGGAGACCTCTACGAAGAGGGAGATCACCGTCGCGATACGGCATTTACCATTTTCTATATGGGCATAAACCTGGGCTCAATCCTCGGTTATTTAGTTGTGGGCTGGGTTGGAGAGAAGGTGGACTACCAGTTGGCCTTCGTCGTTGCAGGAGTCGGCATGTTGTTGGGCCTGCTGCTGCAAATGACCCAGGCCAAGCGCTATCTGGGAGAAATCGGCGTAGAGCCCTCTGCACACCTGGAACTCAAAAACCGGAAACATGAAGAGGCCGAAAAGCATCGTCCCCTGACTCACGAAGAGCGAGACCGTATAAAGGTCATATTGGTACTTGGTGTTTTTATAGTGATTTTCTGGGCCGGTTTTGAGCAGGCTGCCGGCTCAATGAACTTGTTTGCCAAATATCGCACCGACCTAAATATCTTGGGATGGGAGATTCCAGCCAGTTGGCTACAGATGGTGAATCCCATATTTATCATTATCCTCGCGCCGATTATGGCCAGCATCTGGATAGGAATGGGAGATAAGGAACCCAGCTCGCCAGCCAAGTTCAGCCTGGGGCTGGTATTTCTTGGTATCGGCTTTATTTCAATGTGTGGAGCAGCATTACAAATCGGAGACTCTACAACCATAAAAGCAAGTATATGGTGGCTGGTGTTTGCCTATATTTTTCACACTATCGGTGAACTGTGCCTATCACCTATCGGGCTTTCAGTAGTCACCAAATTATCCCCTCTACGCTATTTATCCTTAATGATGGGGCTTTGGTTTGCCTTTATTGGTATTGCTAACAAAGGAGCGGCGGAAATTGGCAAGTTGGTGGGAGTGTCCGGCCCTCTCGCTACTTTTGGGGGCGTAGCCCTGGTTGCCATTGTTGCAGGAATTATCCTGTATCTCATTCGCGAGAAACTGGTGGATTGGATGCATGGCGCGGAGGAGGTGCACGCCACAGTGGGAGAAACCACTAAAGAGGAATTAAGTATCACCGCCGATCACGACGGTGTGCCCCCAAAACACTTTAGCGGCAATGATAAGTAACAAGTGATCAGGCGGTTCGGACAGTGCCGCCTGACTTGAAAGATATTACTGCAGCATCAGCGCCCTTTTACCAGATAGGCGATCGCCCTATCCAACCCCGCCAAAGTCATCGGGTACATGTGCCCATCGACCAAACGCTGTGTCATTCCAATACTGGGGGTGTATTGCCAGTACTCCTCACCGACAGGATTTAACCAGACCAGGTTACTGTAGGTATTCGTAATTCGCTCCATCCAGGCAGCACCGGGTTCCTCATTCATATGCTCGACACTGCCATAGCGGCTGGTAATTTCGTAGGGCGCCATAGAGGCATCGCCCACAAAAATAACTTTATAGTCTTTGGCATAAGTACGCAGTACTTCCAGCAATGAAGTGTTTTCACTGAAACGACGCTGGTTGTCTCTCCAAACATGCTCATAGACAAAGTTGTGGAAATAAAAATACTCCAGGTGCTTAAATTCGGAGCGGCAGGCTGAAAACAGTTCTTCACAAACCCGTACGTAGGGGTCCATGGAGCCCCCTACATCAAAAAAGATCAATACTTTTATCGCGTTGTGCCGCTCCGGAACCATCTGGATATCCAAAAGGCCCGCATTGCGTGCTGTGGAGGAAATTGTGTTATCCAGGTCCAGCTCTTCAGCAGCGCCGGTGCGGGCAAATTTTCGCAGCTTGCGCAGGGCGACCTGGATATTGCGAGTACCCAGGCTGACACTGTCATCCAGGTTCTTAAACTGACGCTTCTCCCACACTTTAGATGCCGAGCGGTTGCGGCCCTTACCCCCAACCCGAATTCCTCCCGGGTGATAGCCGCTGTTACCAAAAGGACTGGTGCCACCGGTACCGATCCAGCGGTTGCCGCCACTGTGGCGCTTCTTCTGCTCTTCAAGGCGCTTTTTGAATTCCTCCAACAGTTTTTCCAGACCACCGAGGCTTTGGACCTTAGCCTTTTCCTCTTCCGTGAGCTGTTTCAGGAACTCTGCACGGAGCCAGTCATCCGGGATCATCTGCTCGACAATATCATCCAGTGTTTCCAGGTCTTTAAAATAAGACTCAAACGCGCGATCGAATTTATCGAAATGCTTCTCATCCTTCACCAGGCAAACTCGGGCCAGGAAGTAAAATTCCTCCAAGTCTGCAAACACCAAACGTTGCTGCAAAGCTTCGAGCAAGGAAAGCAGCTCGGTAATGGATACCGGTAATTTATAGCGGCGTAAATTTAGAAAAAAGCCAATCAGCATAGTAATTCGCAGTCAGCATAGGAAAATAGGGTTGCAATCGAACCAACCGATGAAACTTCAGGAAGAGCATATCCTCTCCCTGAAACACAGCGATTCACCAATTAACGATTATCTCGACGCGCCATAAACGCAAGACGCTCCAGCATATGAACATCTTGTTCATTTTTCAGCAGGGCTCCGTAGAGAGGAGGGATCGCACTGCTGTTATCACGGTTTTTCAAGACTTCTTCGGGAATATCATCTGCCATCAACAATTTCAGCCAGTCAATCAACTCCGAAGTAGAGGGCTTTTTCTTTAGGCCTGGCACTTCCCTCAGCTGGAAGAAGATGTCCATCGCCTCTGCCACCATCTGCCCCTTTATATCCGGGTAATGCACGTCAACAATTTTGCGCATGGTGTCACGGTCGGGGAAGCTGATGTAATGGAAAAAACACCGGCGCAAGAAAGCATCAGGCAACTCTTTCTCATTATTGGAGGTAATAATTACGACGGGACGCTGCTTGGCTTTGATGGTTTCGCCGGTTTCATAGACGAAAAACTCCATGCGATCCAGCTCTACCAGCAAGTCATTGGGAAACTCAATATCTGCCTTGTCAATTTCATCAATCAGCAGTACTACACGTTCCTCAGCCGCGAAAGCCTCCCACAGCTTACCGCGCTTGATGTAATTGCCAATATCATGGACTTTATCCACTCCCAATTGGGAATCCCTCAGGCGTGACACGGCATCATATTCATACAAACCCTGCTGTGCCTTGGTAGTGGACTTAATATGCCACTGGATCAACTTCATGCCGAGGCTCTGCGCAACCTGCTCCGCAAGCAAAGTTTTGCCGGTGCCCGGCTCGCCTTTGATCAGAAGGGGACGCTGCAGGGTGACCGCTGCGTTTACCGCCATCTGCAGGTCTTCAGTAGCTACATAGCTGTCGGTACCGGTAAATTTCATGACTACTCCAATCCTGTATTCGCCGCTATCTATCTGATTTAGCGAATGATAATTGAACAACAGGGCAGGAGGCGAGGCGGGAACGACCAAATTGGATGACCAGCTTGAGTAGGCTGAGCGACTGCTTATGCAACCGGGGTCAAGCCATCTGGGTACTACGGCGATGTACCACCTGTCTTCCCTTACTGGTGATGTACCAGCGGATTCCCAAGTGACTATGAATCTTACCGACCATCTCCAACACTAACAGGCTATTTAAGGCGCGGGCGACAGAATTGGTCTCCATACCGCTGTCTTGCACCATTCCTGACAGGGAGCGAAATACACACTCACCACTATTAAGGAGGTTGAGCACTTGCAGGGCATTCTCATCCAGCTTACGGATCTGGTTAAAATCCAGCACTGGCCCCTGCTCCAGATCCCCTTCAATTTCATGCTCCAATAACGGCATCATCTCGAGCTGCATTGTACGCAGCTCCTGCTCAAGGTTCTCAACCCTGGCCCGGGCAATACTGGCGTCCCGTAACTGACGACGTGCAGCATTAAAAACGAACATACGCGAGGCAATGGCAGCCAGTAAACAATAGCCGGTGAAAATCAGCAGGCGCGATGGATCCCCCTGGATCTCGATCAAGAGGTCACTTTGAGTGAATTTGAGGAAAATTGGCACTATCAAGGCACCGCACAAGCCCATAATCAGGCAACGTGCAAGACCGGCCGGATCCTCCTCTGTAAACAGCATCTGATAGTAATTCACCAACCCGCCAAGAATGCCCGAAACCAGCATTACCGCGGTAAGAATCAGCAGGTGGTCGAGCATCAGGATTCCTCAGACGTCAATGGCAGCCTCCGCCAACTTACAAGGACGGAATAATGTGCCAATTGCACTTCTTCAGTATTTTTCTTTAAGTCCGGCCATCAAGCTGCCAGCATAGTGAATTTTCGAATTGCTTACGGACATTCCAAGCCGCATTTTCTATATGGCTACGCCCTTATTCAACGTCGAAAATTGAACCGACTAGCATGGCCTCACGCCAAGCCTGCAGGCAGCCTAATAGATATAGCAGCTGTCACCGGATAGAGAACTCCGGAGCAGAGGATACGGCGCCTTTGATCCAATGGGGAAAGGTAGTTCGCAGAAGAAATATTTGGGTCGACTATTAACTGGCTAGATGCAAGAAAGGCTAATAGGCAATTATTTGTCCACCAGCCCTTAAAAGTGATCGCTAACTAAAAAAAGTCTGGTCTCTGGCGGTTACTGCTCATTAAAGTAAGGATCATCATCAAAGCGACTGCGTCGATCGCGCCGAAAGCGCAGCAGCAGTGTGACAATCCCCCAAAAAACCATCACAGCCAAAGCTCCGCCAGCGGAAAAAACCAGATTTGCGGTGACCTCCGGCGCTGCGCCATTTTCTTCAAAAAGCATCTGATAAACAAAGAGAGGTAACACTGGCATCGCCACTGATTCAGCAACAGGTACCTTTACCGGCACTAACAATACCGCTGCAAAGATTAATAAGAGAGTACGGCGCAACCAGCTCCAGCGCCAATTGCGCATAAACCACCAGCCCGCCAATAACAGCACCAGAGTCGACGCCGTGTAAACAATCCAGGCAAGTTGAAAATCTTCTGACATTTTTACTTTCTTCTCTAAATCCTCATCGCCTCCCGCAAGAACATCTGGAGGCATCCTCTCAATCAACATCAACCCAGGTAACGACATGCTCTTCCATATCATCCGGGTGCACCAGCTCCTCACTTACGACTCTGCCACGAACTGAAATACCGGCCTTATGCACCGACTCTGTGTCCCCACTAATCAGTGGATGCCAATCCGGTAGAGAGCGCCCTTCTGACAGGCAGCGGTAAGCACAAGTACTCGGCAACCAACCGAACTCTGGAACGTCCTCTACTTGAAGCTGTATACAGCCAGGCACCAATACTTTACGCCGGCTGTACTGGCTACAGCGACAGGAATATGTATCGAGCAGTCGACAGGCAACGTTGGTACTATATACCTCTCCCGTCTCCTCATCTTCGAGACTATGTATACAGCAGCGTCCACAGCCATCACAAAGCGCCTCCCACTCGGAAGCATTCATTTGTTCAAGGGTCTTACGCCGCCAAAAAGGCACTTGAGCCATTTCAGTCTCAGCGTTGCAGCTTACTGTTCTTCAGTGCGATTTCACTCATTTCAGAATCAGCTACCGGCGGCATTTGTAAATAGTAACCTCGCGCACGCACATCCTGCAGGACCTTGTCAGCATTTGCGCGCGCCAGTTTACGCTCCGGGGTTAACAACATGGTAGTCAGGTGCTGAGGGCTGCCAAATAGCTCCAATAGATTTTCAGGCACCCGCGCAGTTCCCTCACGGTTATCCACGTACAGGTACATTTCCTCTTTTTTGGGACTGCGGTATATATCACATAAAACTTTCACTTATAGTTCCTCTTTGCGCAGCTGGCGCAATACATCAAGCAGAGGCTCGCCCACAACCTTTGCCCGCCAACCACACATGCGCCCTTGTAGCTCCGGCTTGCGGGCCTGCACCAGAGTCTCTAGCTCCTTCTTGCGGATAAGGATTTCAGCTGGCAGGCCCTCGCGTTCAGCAATTATGCTGAGATGTTGGCGCAATTGTTTGAGAACCTCTCCCTGCTGGCGATTGAGGGGCTGCGGTAGGCGTGCTGGCATATCGCTCCGCTGTACAGCCTGGGAAATCACCTGCAACAGACTGTCCCCATGCTCCCTGAGGGCGCGACCTTCAAACCCAGCCTGACTCAGAGCACCTTTATGCCGCGGTAACTGCTGGGCCAGGGCCATACAGATATTTTCTTTGAGCAGATGATTACGCGGCATGTTTAGTACCCGTGCCTCGCGCTCACGCCAGGCACAGAGGTCTTGAAGAGCCGCCAGCTGCTTGCCACGCAGGCGCCATGCCCCCTTTACTTTCTTATAATAGAGTTCCGGCGCCTGTGGACTACGCGCAGCAATTACCAGTGCAGCGCAATCCTCTTGAAGCCATCCTTCCCGGCCATATCCCTCTAGTCGCTTCAGTAAAACACCATAAAGCACTGGCAACCAAGCGACATCAAGAGCCGCATAACTCTGTTGTGCCTCACTCAGTGGACGCTGCAGCCAGTCAGAGCGGGTCTCACTTTTCGGTAATTCAATATTCAATAACTCGCGAACAGTAGCCGCATATCCCAGGCCCGCCCCCATGCCACTCATAGCAGCTGCAATCTGGGTATCGAAAATCGGCTCAGGAACGACTCCCAACAGGCATTCCAGGGTTTCCAGGTCCTCGCTGCAGCTATGCATGATCTTGGTCACAGCCGCATCCAGGAGTAAATCCCTCAGAGGCTGAAGGTCTTCAATAGCTAGATTATCGATCAAGTAACAGTACTTCCCATCCCCTACCTGCACCAGGGCTGGCTGAGGGTAAAAGGTACGACTGCGCATGAACTCAGTATCCAGTGCTACCGCGCGCTGCCGGCGCCACTCGGTACACAGGGCAGCCAGCTGCTCGCTGCTATCCACCCAGCGCGGAGTGGTATCTATCTCAACCATCGGTATCACTCAACAGAGGGGAAAAAAGATGTGCGGCTGTTAAAGGCATGAGCCAGAGTTCCGCCGTCGATATATTCCAGTTCTCCTCCAATGGGAACCCCGTGAGCGATGCGGCTTACCGCTACACCATGCGCCCTTGCACGCTCAGCTATATATTGCGCCGTTGCCTCACCTTCGACCGTCGGGTTGGTCGCTACAATTAATTCCTGCAGGGACTCACTGGCGAGGCGTTGCTCCAGCAAATCTACTCCCAGGTCCGCTGGCCCTACACCATCAATTGGGGAGAGATGGCCATGCAGTACAAAGTAACGGCCATGATAATTGCCAGCCTGCTCTATCGCCAAAACATCTGCGGGGGTTTCCACTACACATAGGGACGTTTGCTCGCGACGACTGTTATTACACAGCGCGCAAATAGTTTCCTCTGTGAGTGTCCGGCACTGGTTGCAGCGGCCAACCTTTTCCACTGCCTGCGACAGGCTCTGCGCCAAAAGCACTGCAGCATCGCGATCCTTTTCCAGCAGGTACATCGCCATGCGCTGCGCAGACTTGGGCCCAACACTAGGCAGGCAGCGCAATGCGCGAATCAGTTCTTCGATCAGGGGACTAAACATAAAACTCTAATTAGATGGGATGCCCGGCTATCAGAACGGGAATTTAAAACCCTCGGGCAGATTAATACCCGAAGCAAGATCGCCAACCTGCTGCTTTTGCAGCTCCTGAGCCTTTTCTTCAGCCCTGCGCACCGCATCATTGACTGCCGCCGCAAGTAAGTCTTCAAGCATTTCTTTATCTTCAGTAAGCAACGAAGGATCAATTTCCACTGAAGTCACATCGTGACGGCCATTCATAGTGACTTTAATCAGACCCGCACCAGCCTCACCACAGACACGCAGGTCACTTAACTCCTGCTGGAGCTTCTGCATCTTTTCTTGCATGTCGGCTTGCATTTTCTGGGCCTGCTGCATCAAATCGCCCAAACCTTTCATAAGTAACCTCTATTCCTGTTTCATGTAACCACCCAAATAAAAACCGGGCATACAATATTGTATTAATCTGCTTCGACTAGCGATTCGACGGAGTCTGGCAGTAACTGCGCATTTAACTCGGCCTGTAGCTCCTGAACCAAAGGATCAGTAGTCAGCGCTTCACGGGCAGCGACAAGGCGAGCCTCACGGGTCGCGGCTGCCAAACGCGCAGGTGTGCCGCCTTGCACCGAGCCAACCTGGATCTGCGCCACCACCGGCTGCTGAAAGAAGTCTCCAAGCAGATCTCCGAGACGCCTCTGATGCACATCGTCATAGAGGCTGCTATAGGATTCATCCAAGGTAAAGGACAGTATATTGTCCCGGCGCCCCACAAGCTCAAGGTGCTGGGCGATAGAATGCAGTATCCCGCTGATTCCCAGTTGCTGGTACATCGCCGGCCAACTGCCTGGAGTGAGCGCATCAAGGCGCGCTTTTGGCACCTCGGTGGCTACCACTGCTGGCCTCTGCTGCGGCTGTGCGGGAACTACCGGGGTCGACTCCACTTCCGCTACACGCTGTCGAAGCTCAGCCAAGACATTTTCACGGGGGCTCGGCGATGACACTCCTGCTTCAATCTCGGGAGAGGGTAGCTCCTCATCCACACGGCCCGGAGTGATCTCGGACTCAGGTATGTCCGGCTCCGCAGGCTCTCCTGCAACCTTCAGCACCGGTTGTTCGTCTGCTTGAACTGGCTTCAACTGTTCCCCGGAAACAGGTATCACTTTATCCGCCGCAACCTCTGGCTGTAGCGAGGTCAGTTCAGACTTTTTTGCCTCGGCATCCTCCCGTACTATTGGGGAGCTAGATTGTAATTCTACCTTTTCAGGAATGCCCTGCCCTTCCCGCTCATTCACGGGAAGTGCCTTCCTGGGGATATCCGCTACCCCTTGGGGGCGGAATGCCAACATACGCAGCAACGCCATTTCGAAACCACTTCGCGGGTCTGGGGCCAGAGGCAAGTCGCGGCGGGCATGCAGAGCCATCTGGTAATAAAGCTGTATATTTTCCGGGGCTATTTGAGCCGCAAGAGTCTTCAGCCGCTCCCCATCCCCAAGAGAATTATCCATCGATTGAGGTAAAACCTGGGCGACTGCCAAGCGATGTAGGTTATCTGCAATCTCCGCTAACGCAGCGCCGTAGTCGGGTGCCTGTTGGGACAGCTCTGCAACCACCGCAAACAGCGCTACGGCATCCTCATCAGCCAGAGCTTGGAGTAACTTCCACACCAGCCCGGTATCAATACTACCGAGCATACCTCGAACCTCAGCCTCACTAATTTTTCCGGCTCCGAAAGCGATCGCCTGATCGGTAAGACTCATGCCATCTCGCATACTGCCGTCCGCAGCGCGCCCAAGGTGCCAGAGGGCCCCCTCTTCAAAAGGTACCTGCTCCTGCTCCAAAACAAAGCGCAAATGCTCAACCACCCGTTCAGGACTCATATTCTTTAGTTTGAATTGCAGGCAGCGGGATAGCACAGTGACCGGCAGCTTTTGCGGATCTGTTGTGGCGAGAAGAAACTTCACATGAGGAGGGGGCTCTTCCAAGGTTTTCAACAGGGCGTTGAAGGAGCTATTGGAGAGCATATGGACTTCATCAATCAGGTAAACTTTATAGCGCCCTCTTGTCGGAGCATATTGAACATTCTCCAGCAGTTCACGGGTATCCTCTACCTTGGTGCGAGATGCCGCGTCCACTTCAATTAGGTCAACAAAGCGACCATCAGCAATCTCCATGCAAGTATCACACTTGCCGCAGGGCTCAGAGCTGACACCCTCTTCACAGTTCAAACACTTGGCTAGAATTCGAGCTATGGTGGTCTTACCCACCCCCCGGGTACCGGCAAATAGGTAAGCGTGATGCAGGCGGCCGTTGTCCAGGGCGTTGATCAGTGCCTGGAGTACATGCTCCTGCCCTACCATCTCCCGAAATAGCCGTGGGCGCCACTTACGTGCCAGTACTTGATAGCTCATCCAGTCTCCGGTGCTCGGCACACCTCTGCAAAATCGATCATCGTGCGCCACTTGCGCGGGCGCCATTATACCGGCATAGGCGCCTACGCATAGCCGGTCACCAACAGCAACCTAAAGAGATCGATCGTGCCACTCGTAGCCAAAGCAATGCTTGTGTTATAACTGTGCGCCAACTCGCACTTAGAACAATCAGTCCATAACTACAGCGAGTTTGGTACGGGGATCACGATAAGTAATGAATAAGGCCAGGAAGACGCTTCTGGAAAAGCTGTTTGCCGAGCACGGCCAAGCCCTGGTACGGTTTGTTGCACGCATTGTTAAAAGTCCAGATGATGCCGAAGATATCGCACAACACGCCTACCTGCGCCTGCAAAAACTCAGCGACGAAAAGGAACTGGACAACCCCCGCGCTTACCTCTATCAAATTGCCAACAACCTGGCTGTCGATCAACTGCGCCGGGGCAAGCTGCATGTGGAATATATCAATCAGCAAGTCCCCTTTGATGGGGAGCCCCACAGCGATGATCACGCTGACCATCAATCCCCGGAAAGGGTTCTCGCAGCACGTCAACAGCTTCAGTCCATCTACGAAACCATGGATAAACTGCCACTCAAATGTCGCCAGGCCTTCCTGCTACATAGAGCCCGCGGGCTTTCCTACAGTGAAATTGCACGAGAAATGAATATTTCGGTCAGTAGTGTGGAGAAATATATTCTACAGGCTCTAAAAGCCTGTAGAAAGAAGGTCGACTAAATCTCTGCGATCCCCCAAGAATTCAAAATTTTGTTGAGGGGGGAATCTGCTCAGCCGTCTCAGAATGCAAGGAAGATACTTAAAGCTTGAACAACCCTGCCAATCAGGGCACTTTCAGAATATTTTGCTGACAAAGTGATCGAGTACATTGTGATTATTTCGCAAATGGAAAGTTTGAGCCGCATGCATCACACAAATCAGCGGAATTTGAGTAAGATGCACCACAAATTTAGGCACGACAGTCTCACTGAATAGCCAGAAACACGAAATATCAGAGCAAGCATGAATATCAACGCACAACAAAACTTAAGCGAAGAAAGCCTGGATCAGGCCTGCGCTTGGGTTGCGCGCTTACGCTCTGATGTCGTCAGTAAAGCTGATAAGCGTGATTTTGCAGTTTGGCTGTCCGGGTCGAGTGAGAACCACCAGGCCTTTGAGGAAATTGCAGAGCTATGGGGTGACCTAGGTGCACTTGCACATATGCCGGTTGACCAGCTCTTCCCAGAAAGCACTCCAGCGCCACAAATAGCTGATTCTACTCACGAAAGAAAGCAAAATTTTGGGACCTCGAAGAAGTCAATGCGTAGCCGTTGGGGTATGCCGCAGTGGATCCTCAGTGGTGGGCTAGCTACCTGTGGCGTATTTCTCGCTGCCCTGGTCGGTTTAGAGTGGCTTAATACAGGAAAACCCAAGCAGGAAGTCTATACCACCGAACTTGGTGAGATTCGAACGATAAACCTAGCTGATGGGTCAGAAATAAAACTAAACTCCAACAGTAAGCTGCTTATTAACTACAGCCGAAACGAAAGGCAGACCCAACTAATTCGCGGTGAAGCCTTCTTTGAAGTTGCCCGACAAACTTCCCGACCATTCACTGTCTCAGCCGGCGGTGCCAATATTCGCGTACTTGGGACGGAGTTTAATGTAGAGCTCAACCCGGAGAGCACCAGGGTGTCTGTCACTGAAGGTACAGTATCAGTAAGCGAGGCAGAATCCAGCCCCGGACTGGCCCCAGAGTCGGTAAAATTAACCAAAAACCAGAAAGTCAGCATTACTGATCGAGGCCTTGGCGAAGTCCGTAGGACCTCTCCCGAGGAAGTAACTGACTGGACCCGCGGCCTTCTCGTTTTTGAGAAAACTCCACTAAAAGAGGCCCTAGAGGAGTTAAATCGTTATCTTTCGGTACCTGTAGCTGCCACTCCACAAGTAGAGGGGCGTCTGGTTTCTGGTACTTTCGCCGTTTCTGACCCTGATAATACCCTAGAGGCCATTGCAACAGCCTTACAACTTCAGCAAGACCGCAGTAACTCTAACCTGACTATCTTGTCCCCAAAGCACAACTAGGTTATAACCGTCTTAATTTGGCGGTTGTTTATTGTGCAAATTACAATTTGCCGCCCACTAATAAAATAGTAACAAGTACTTCAGTGCCAGCTATGGCACTGAATACAATAAACACGGGCACCCTCTTTGAAGCTAAAGCACTGGGCTTTTTTCTCTCTGGCTTTGCTGCTACCAAATACTGGTACAGCTGATGCCGCCTGCCCAGAACCCAAAATCCAACTACCAGCAGGGTCGCTTCCCCAGGCCCTAATATCATTAGGCCAACAGTGTAAGATCTCCGTTCTGGTGCAAACCTCATCTGCATCCCGCTATGCGGTACCCAAGCAGACCTTGACAAGTGATGATGGCCAATTCGAACCCATACTACAGCAGTTATTGCGGGACCTTCCATTCACCTACCAGCGCATTGGCCCAAGCTCTTTTGCGATAACACCTAACAAAGAGCAGTCACCAGACCCCTTAGGCACAACCATTCTCCCAACAGAGGAAGTCACTGTTACAGGACAAAGTCTGACGGGCAGCCACCTGCGTCATTACCAGCTTGATAGTTACGCCCCTATCGACCGACTTTCCCGAGAGCAACTTGAGCTTACAGGGGCGCAAACAATTGCGGGCTTATTAAAATTCTTACCGGCAGTATCCGGCAACTCCACCAGCACATCAGTCAGCCAAGAAGACAACGGCACGGCAACAGTATCATTACGCGGCCTACCTGCGAGCAATACCTTAGTCCTGATCAATGGCCGCCGCATCATAGGAGATGGATTTAACGGTGAGGCTACAGACCTCAACACCATTCCCCTGTCTCTGGTTGAGCGCGTTGAAATCCTAAAAGACGGCGCATCAGCTATCTATGGATCAGATGCAATTGCCGGGGTTATCAATATCATTTTGCGCAAGGACTTCGAGGGACTCTCTGTCGATAGCTACTACGGCCAATCATATGAAAAGGACCGCCAGACTGAATCCCACCACCTAACCTGGGGACGGCAAGGGGAGCGCAGTCACCTGATGATAGGCTTGGCACACTATCGACAGGGATCGGTGATGAGCCGCGATCGCAGCCTGTCAGAGTCAGCGGATAGCCGCGGGGATGGCGGTACAGATAAACGTTCATCTGCAATTCCTGAAGGCTTTATTGCTTTAGGCAGAAATCAGGTACTTACCAACGCCCCAAGTGGGAGCTACCAGGATTGGTCTCTTGAGGAGAGGTACAACTACAATGACTACACTTCTGCAATAACCCCTGTCGAAAGTAACTCCGGCTATATATCCACCAGCTTCGATTTAAGTGAGAACACTCAGCTTTTTGCAGAAATAATGGGACTGCACACCTCAGCAGAAGCCACCAACGCTCCCACCCCGGTATTCACCCGCTTTGATAATGGTGAATTGACTATAACAGCAGACAACATCTACAACCCTTTCAATCAAGATGTCATTGACGTCCGGAAACGAATCATTGAACTAGGGCCCCGCATCCAAGAGAACCATGCAACAACCTGGCGTTTTAACGGAGGCCTGAAAGGTGTACACAATGAGTGGCAATGGGAACTCGGCGCAGCTTTTCACCATACCGACAGAACCGAGAAAATCAGTAACTTAATCGATCCTTTTGCTCTCTCCCTGGGGCTAAAGGGGCCTGATGTTTGCAGCACAAATAACGGCTGTACCCCTGTAAATCTTCTAGGTCCAAGTGGCAGCATCAACGAGGAGCAACTGGACTTCATCCGTGACCAAAGCTCCACCCGGAACCATTCACGCATGGAGTCACTAACCTTTGTCTCTGATGGTGCACTAGGGCAAATAAAATCAGGGGAAATACTAGCAGCAGGGGGTATTGAAATTCGACACGAGGGCTTAACCTCAAACTCCAATGACAGCATGGAGCTTTCATTCATTGGAGGCTATACACCTGGCTCAGCTAAAGGGTCCCGTACCATCAGAGAAGCTTTCGCAGAAGTTTCGATACCCATACAAGAAAGTAAACTATGGCTAGATGGCGCAGTAAGACTTTCCGACTACAGTGACTTTGGCAGTACTCATAACCCTAAGTTAGCTATTCGCTGGCACCCTACAAAGAGCCTGCAACTGAGAGCCAGTTTTACTACAGGGTTTAGGGCCCCAACTCTTACCGATATGTACCAGCAGGGTTATCAGAGTCAGGAGTTTATCTTAGATCCATGTACGGGTCAGAATGCAGACAGACTAATTGGATGCTTAAAACAATCAGACAGCGCTCGAATCCAATACCTAACTGAGTTTGGTGGTAACCCCAACCTGAAGCCAGAGACATCAAAAAGCCTCTTCGCCAGTCTCAGCTGGACCCCAAGTCAACTTGAAGGTCTTAACGCAACTATTGAGTTCTACGACATACGACAAGAAGAAGTGATCGGTGCTAGTCCGCAGTTTTTAGTCGAGCAAAATGCTTACATGGGAACCTTTGATCAAAAAGTTATTAGGGATGAAAATGGTGAAATTACAAAAATCTTAGCCACGCGTATCAATAAAGGAAGCCGCCATATAAGAGGCTACGATATTGCCCTCCGCCAAGTGGTAAATCCAGAGGGTATCGGCCAAGTTAGCTTTGCTCTGAACCTGAGCCACATGCTGCACTACCTAAACCAAAGTGCCCCTAGCTTGCCTGAGGAAGACTTAGCAGGATTATTTGTAAATACTGCAAAGGGTGGAGCCGGATCTCTTCCCGACTGGAAAGCTAATGCAGGAATTTATTGGACTGGAAATCAATGGGAAGCCGGATACACTGTACACTTCGTAGGAGAAATGAGGGAGTCCTATGTTGAGGGTAATGCATTTGTAGATCGAAAAATTAATAGCTGGTCTACACACGATTTACAATTTGCCTTCTCTGTCGCATCAAATTATAAACTTTCATTTGGAATAAGAAACCTGTTCGACACCGCCCCTCCTCTTACTATTACCGCTACAGATAATAATTTTGACTATCGCACATATGATTTAACTGGCCGGTTTTTATTTGGTAATATTTCATTCAAATTCTGACTTATAGCCAGCCTCCCAGTTACGTACCAAGATGCAATTCACTACGCCTCCAGAAGAACACCTTCCCCTGAAGCATCAACCGACAACCTAATAGAAGAATTAGATAGCATTACAATACGAATCACCCTAACCCATTGCTATAACGCTATTAAAATAACTTCAACAGCCCTGATTAGGATCGAAAATTTAAGCCCACAATTTCATGACCAAGTATATTAAACTCAATTCAAGGCTAGTATACATCCCACACTTACAACCTTTCCCTTACCCAAAAAAGTGTGAAATCTACATCAGATAAAACAATAAGCACTTCCTCTTTTATTTAGAACTTAAAGAAAAAGCGAGGAAAACCTAGGTGTCGATCATTAAAGGCAATTCTAACAATTGGCTGGGCACTAATATTCTATCAATCACACCACCGACAAGGAAAAAGCAGGTGTGGGTTCAACCTGTCAAGGCAACACCCTGTTTAATAACCTGCTTTGGTGTCGCAAAATTCAGTGTTTTTCTTGGCCTGCTATTAAGCTCGTTAGCAACTTGATTGAGTTTCCTCTGAGTATGCTGCGCCAAGCATGTCTTTTTTGGAAAGTACTGACGGATTAAACTGTTGGTATTCTCATTCGTTCCCCTTTGCCAAGGGCTCTGAGGATCGCAGAAGAAGACAGGAACACCTGTATTTTCCTTAAATTCAGCGTGCTTCGCCAACTCCATTCCTCGGTCCCACGTCAGTGATTGGCAAAGCTCTTTTGGCAGTTTTTAGACCTAGCAACAAGCACCTGGTTCACAGAAGTCGCATCTTTCCCTTTCAATTTAAGAATGATCGTAAACCGCGATTTTCGATCCACAAGCGTGGCGAGATGAGTGTTGTTTGAACCTGACACTAAGTCACCCTCCCAATGACCTAAAACACATCGCTCTTGTATCTCCTGAGGACGCTCCCTTATCGATATACCGTTGAAGATGTTGATAGTACCGCGCTCGCCTTTACGTGAATGTTGTTTGCTGTGACGAAGACTGTGAGATCGACGCGAATGCTTTACTAGCTTATGATGAAGTGCTGAACGCACATGGAAGTACAGTGTTTTATAGATAGTCTCTGCTGATATCTGCATTGATTCATCAGCCTGATATGTCTTCCTTAACCAACCCGATATCTGCTCTGGAGACCAGTTCAACTCTAATTTTTCCAAAACAAGCTTCTTTAGCCTCGAGTTTTGCTCCTGCAAATACGGCTTGGGACGCCTTGCCATCCGTTTTGTACGGTTGTTTGCGTCTACTGCTTTACAGTATCGTCGCCCCCGATTTCTCTGAATCTCACGCGAGATTGTGGATGGATTCCGATTCAAGGAGCGAGCGATTGCTCGAATACTTTGTTTTGCAGAAAGATCTGCACGTATTTCCTCGCGTTCGGCTAATGTGAGGTGTTGAGGAGATGGCTTTCTGGATATTGGTTTAATTCCGCCAGTATCTCTCAAAACAGTAAAAATGGTTCCTGACTTAGAATCTATGGCATTGGCAATTTCACAAAAGCCAATGCCCTTTTTCCAAGCGTCGAAAATCCACTCCTTTTCTTCTGCTGTAAATATGCGCTTCATTCAATGATCCCCCGATAGGCCATATTCCTACAGGGGTGTTGCACTGATCAATTGAATCTACAGGTACTTAGATTAGGAGAATAAAGTAAAGAAACTCAACCTCAATAAAAAGCGTCACTGAGGCCAATAAATTGATATTGGTTTAGGTTACTTTAAACAACCATGTAGAACTTCGTAGTATTTGACCGATAATCTTTCTAAGAAATTAACAAAAATCAAAGCAATAAAAAGGGGGCTAAAATAGCCCCCTTAATATGATGCTTTAACAGCTCTTAGAACTGATAGGTAACACCAGCCCAGGCGTAGCGGCCCTGGAAGTCGTAAGTGCCGTTCCAATCGCTACCTGAAGTAGTAGACGGTTCACGATCGGTCACATTATCGATACCAGCGGTTAGGCGCATGGACTCATTTACATCCCAGCCTGCTTTCAAATTCAGATAAGTGTGGGAAGGCATGTCCATGTATGGGCTGTGGCCATCACCAATGTACTGAATGTCAGCTCCAAAGTCCCAGTTGTCAGCGTACCAGGTTGCACTGGCAAGGCCGCGCCACTTGGTGTAAGCCTCACTGGTAGTGCCAATGTAGTCTACCCGGTCAGTGGTCTGGTCTGTCTGAGAGTTGTACTCTTCGTACTCAAGCAGGTGAGTTGCCTGGGCACGCAGAGCCAATTTACCCGCATCGTAATGGAAGTTCTGAACTACATCGATATCAATACCGCTGGTGTTGATCTCACCGATGTTCATCAGGGAGCCTTCCAGATACTCGATCTGGCCACTGTCGCTGCGGCGTACCAGCGTACAAGCTATAGCGTTGCCATCGCGGTAGCAGTCATCCAGGATTTGCTGTGTATCAGCTGAAGTGATTGCATCCTCGACTTCAATTTTGAAGTAATCAAGGGTGATAGACAGATCTTCAGCAAAAGCCGGGGTCCATACGATACCAGCCGTGAAGCTTGTAGATTCTTCAGGCTGCAGATCTTCGTTACCACCGATGTTGGTTGGTACCTGATTGCCTGCTTGGGTGAAGCCTGCGCCTACCATGCCACAGTTTGCACCCTGCCCATCCTCATTGTTGCTGCTGGTATCACAGGGATCGATGAGGTACTCGTAGCTCTGAGCAGAACCACTATAGAGTTCATAGATACCTGGAGCACGGAATGCAGTGGATAAGCTGGTGCGGAAACGCAGGTTTTCTGTTGGTGCGTATACAGCGCCAAGCTTATAAGTTGCCTGACCGCCAAAGGTGTCATAGTCAGAGTAACGTACAGCAGCGTCAACGGAGAGTTCATCAGCAAACTTGGCACCAGACAGGATTGGCAGGTTGAATTCTGCAAATACCTCAGTTACCGCAAAGTCGCCAGAAGTGGCATCTTGTTGGTTGCTAAAGGTCTCACCAAGTTGAGTTTCTTCACTCGGATTAAACTCACCAGACTCTTTACGATACTCAACGCCCGCAGCAAAACCTAAAGCTCCACCTTGGAACTGAATAGGTTCGATGTCTCCGGTCAAGCTGGCGCCGACATTAAGCATATCGTATTCGTTGTCTTCACGATCGGTGTAGCTGATGTAGTCGATAACTTCACCGCTCATGCCGCCGAGGAACTGGATATCTTCCTCTGCAATACCGCTTACACCATCAAGAATTTCCTGAACTTTCGTCTTGCTGATGGAGTTGCCAACGGTGTTATCACCTTCGTTTCTGCCGTAGCTCACGAACGCATCCCAGCCCCAGCCATTGGAGAAATCACCACGCAAGCCGCCGAGAATTCGGTAAGTTTCAGTTTGTTGCTCAGAGTCGCGAGTACCACCAGCAACCGGGCGTAAGCGCACATCACTGAGGCCGTCTTGCCAGTTTTCCCCGTGAGTGGCTTCTGGTTCAGTAGGCTTCAGGTCATCAGGGCTGCCCTGGGCTTCCCACTCTGCAACAGCTGCGTTATATGCCGCGAGCTCAATTTGGTAGGCATCTTCAGCCGCTTGCCAAGCGTCGGACAACTGAGACTGGACTTCTGCTGAAAGATGGTCAGCAGTGATGTTCAGGCCATTGCCTGCATACATCGGCTGAGCAGCAAGCTGCTGATTGGTAGTTTTAGTGGTGTAAGAACCTTCTCCATAGAATTCGATGGAGTCAGTAATTGAGAAGGTGCCGCTTCCTGTAAAGCTGGTACGTTCCATAGACCCGGACAGCCACATGTACTGGCCAATGTCGTAGGAGGAGTAATCACCAAGCGTTTCACCATCCTCACCAACACTAAAAGCACCGTAGTTGGTGAAAATATTGCCAGTCGGGGACATAGAGCTTTGTAGGCCAGCCCAGTCACGGTCGGTGTAAGCGATCTCATCGCGCTTACTATGAGTAACGTTGCCGATGAATTGTCCGCGATCAAACTCTTTACCGAAAGTGATAGACAGCTCGCCATTCTCTCCGCCACCAGCTTCAGTAGCACCAGCACGGGCATTTATACGCACACCATCGAAAGAGTCTTTCAATACTACGTTGATAACTCCAGCCACAGCGTCAGAGCCGTATACCGCAGAGGCACCATCAGTCAGCACTTCAATCCGGTCAATCATGTCTACAGGGATATTGTTCATATCTACAGCAGAACTCACGCCTGAGCTTGAAGACACAAAGCGGCGACCATTAACCAGTACCAGGGTACGCGCTGAACCCAGGTTACGTAGGTCCACGAATGAAAGACCAGCACCGCCATTATTATCGTTGGCGTTGATACCGGTGGTACCCATGGACGGTAGTTGGTTCAACAGTTCGTCGATGGTGCCCACTCCAGAACGCTGGATGGCTTCTGAGTCAACGAGGGTAATTGGGCCAGTAGTGGACAGTGGGTCACGCGCAATGCGAGAACCAGTAACAACTACTTCTTCAACCTCTGGTCCGGGGACGGATTCCTGGGCGAATACGCCAGTGCTGGCGATCGTGCCCAGTGCTGCAATGGCAACGCTCAGTTTGGTCTTGATCATAGTGGAACCTTCTTATACTTAAGGTACTTAAACTGCTTTTATCTATTAGCATTCTTAAAGAACGTACCTGACTTTAAAGCATTGAAGAGATTTATGGAACTATTGTGACTTTTTTTTGTTCAAGGTTGGCTTTCTTGTGATTAAAAACAAAAAGATATTTAGTACATATACCGTTCGATATCAGATATACATACTTATCTAGCAGTCTAAAATTAGCTTTATATTGCGAAATACAGGGCTTTATTAGTATAAAAACACTTAAGCCCAATGCTATCCAAGATAAGCTGATTGAAGGCTATTTTGGCAAGATTTAGCCCCGGGTTTACTCATATTAGGGGGAGCTTGTGGGGAAATGGGGTGAGAGAGCAAAGGGTCCTCTACCAATTCAGGACTTATCGATCTCTCTAGAATGAAAACATGAAACTGTATAGCCAGGACTTAAAGAGTCCTCTTGATGAGATTATTCTCAAGGAGGCAGCGATCTGTATCATTATGAACCTATATCACTTACCACACATGACTGACAAACCTCATTACAGTCAGCTCACGCTGCCCCCTAGGCCCAGAACTCACCAGACCAACCTAAAAACCCCTGCTTATTATCACATTCCGACCTCTACCCCCAAAAACCACTAGTGGAAACACACATCAACCAAAAAGATAAAAGCCAAAATTAAAAAAGAGTGCCGCTCACCATGAGAATGATCGAAAATTAAGAGGAACTTCACTTTACGCAATAAATATCGAAAGTTTTTACTTCAAGACCATTAAGAAAGAATCAGTTATTAGAACCAGCCGGTTTTACCATCTTTATTAACATGAGCAATATAGTTCTTAATTAGCCTGCCCCTGAATCGTTCCTTTCTCCGCCTTAGGGTGACCTCAACGATTGGTGGCCTTATAATAGATCCGCCTTTATTTAAGCATTAGCATGGACTTGTTTAAGATAATTGGAAATATCTAATGAGAAAAAAATCACTCATCTCTGTTTTTTTCGGATTGGGGCTACTTATAGGCTGCGCAAGTGAGCAACAACAAGGCCAAAACATTGCGCCATCCAGCCAAAATACAAATGAAGTCGAGAGTAACACCAGCAATCAACTGATTTGTAAATCAAGAGCAATTACCGGCTCCAGGTTTAAGCAAAAAACATGCATGACAGCGGAAGAATGGAAAAGGATGTCTCGCGAGTCATCCAACATGGTAAATAACCAAAATCGTAAAGGGGTTTTAGGCAATCCTGAAGGTGGATAATTTGTACCAACTAAAGTTTTTGGGGCAGAAGCTTCAAAAAAATTGATCATCCACCAAGGCGCTTGTGTAAGCGCCTTTTTTTTCAATCATCTGCTGTGGACAACTCAAATGACTAAACCTCAGGCTTCATTTAGTGAATTGCAACAATCCAGAAAGCTCATTAATAAGCACCAATATACAGCAGCTGAGGCTAAATTACTGAGGGTTCTAGAAGACTCTGATAACAACTTGAAAACTTTGGCTCTTGAGGAACTATACAAACTTACGTTGAGGCTTGGCAGAAAGGATAAGGCCCTAGATCATTTATTTTCTCTTGCTTCAATAAAAAAAAATGACACAAGCTATTGGGCCGAAGCATATAAGCTAGCTCAGTCACAAGGATATAACGATAAGGCTATACAGGCTCTAAACTATTACATCCAACAAACGCCAGAGTGCTCCCCAAACATTGTCTACAACCTCGCATACCATTTAAAAATAGAAAACAGACTTTCAGAATCCTTATCCTTTTACAAAAAAGCTCTGAGCAAGGGGATCTCAAATCCGGAAGAGGTCTACACAAATATCGGGGTCATTTATTCTGAACTAAGACAAGAGGATAAAGCCAAAGACAGTTATCAGCTTGCACTAAATAAAAACAGAGAATATACACCCGCCCTTTTAAACCTTGCCGCTCTGTTTGAAGAACAAGGCGACAAACAGAAAGCAACTAAAATATATCACGAAGCCCTGAAAGTCGATCCAAAATGCAGTTTGGCTCTCGCTCGACTATCATATATGTGCCATGCCGACAGCATCCAGGACCCTCGTATAAACAATATAAGAAAAGCCTTAGATTCTGGTAGGCTCTCTAACCTTAACATGGAGGAACTAAATTTCGCACTAGGAAAATTGCTTGATGATTGCCACCAGTATGATGCAGCATTTAAAACTTATTGCGAAGCCAATGCCTTAGGTGCTCAACGAATCCCACCTTACGACCCTAAACTACAGGAGTGGCAAACAAACACACTGAAAGATGTGTTTTTTAAAGATAATTCCATCCCAGAGGGATCAGGGAATAGCAGTATCACTCCAATCTTTATTTGTGGTATGTTCCGTTCAGGCTCCACCCTACTTGAACAAATATTAAGTGGCCACTCTCAAGTCTCCCCAGGTGGAGAAATAGAATTTATACCTGAACAGGTTAAAAAGATGGGAAGCCAATACCCTCGAATCCTGAAGACAAAAAAACAAGAATTTTTCAATAGTTTATCAAAACTCTATATAAAAGAATTAAAAAGACCTGTTCCAATCGAAAAATATATCACAGACAAAAGGCCTGACAACTTCCTCCACATTGGATTAATAAAAAAAATTTTCCCTAAAGCGAAAATAGTATGGACAACAAGAAACTTTTTAGACAACTGCCTATCAATTTTCTTCCAACAAATGGGGCCAGATTTTAATTATTCAGTAAACCTGGAACATATTGCACACTACTACAGCGAACATATTGACTTAATGGATCACTGGAAGAATCTTTTCCCACATGATATCTATGAAATCAACTACGAGAACCTTGTAACTAATTCTGAAATCACAACTAGAGAACTTCTGAGATTTCTAGAGTTACCATGGGAGTCCAGCTGCCTAGACTTCTCCCAAAGGAAAAATTATGTGAAAACAGCCAGTATTTGGCAGGTCCGCGACCCTCTGTATAGCACCTCTATGGGAAGAAATAATTATTACAGCAAGCATTTAAAAATCTTAAATAAATATAAGAGCTAAATCTATTCTAAAACACCAACAAAAAAGGCGCGGCATATCATGCCGCGCCTTTTAACTTCTAAATCTAGCTTCTAAATTTAGAAATCCACTGTCAGACCTAAGAATGCATAACGTCCAAGTGCATCATAGATTCCTGGGAAGGTATTACCATTACCAAAAATACTTGAACCTGCATCAGCGGTTAGAGGTGGCTCCTTGTCAAAAACATTATTAATACCACCACGAATGGTCCAATTTTCAGAAGCTGCCCAAGAAGCAGCTAAATCAAAGTAGTCAACTGCATCAAAGTCTGCTTCATTTGCACCGAGATCAGTAACACCACCAATATGGCGCCAACTACCAACCACATCCAAATTCCAAGGGGTAGACCACGTTGTACGTAAGGTGCTTACGAAATCTGGAGTAGGTGTACCACAAGAACTGCCCCAATTACCGGCGCATTCTTCAACTGGCTCGCCTTTAAACTCCTGCTGATCCCACTTTGTGAGGTATGTTGCAATCAAGTTCATATCAATTGCGCCATAGCTTCCAATATCAAAGCCATAGTTTGCATTAATATCAACCCCTTCAGTCTCAAAGTAACCGATATTGACATCTACCGCTGTAATAGCCGCTTCACCAATCCACAAGTTACCATTACCACCGCGGCTAATAGAATCACAGAATCGAGCCTCACCAGTTTCCAGACACTTATTCAAGATGGTTTCTGGCTGAATATTGGCAATTGCATCCTCAACAGTAATATTGAAGTAGTCGGCACTGACAGTCAGCCCCTCTACAAATGAAGGAGAGTACACAAAACCAAATGAAAGAGTCTCAGACTCCTCTGGTGTCAACTCCTGGTTGCCTCCACCAATAAAATTATATTGACCAGCGGGTGAATCTATTGAATTACCATAGGTGGCTGCAGTAATGCCGCTATTCATACAGGCCTCAAGAGTTGCTGAAGGCGCAACTGGCTGGCCATCTTTAGTGCGAGATCCACAAGGGTCCTCAGTCATATCAAAAAGTTGTATTGACTGGGGGCGAAAAAGTTCACGAATATTTGCATGACGAACTGCTGATTGGAAGCTACCACGCAGTTTTAAGTCTTCAGTAGGCTGCCAGTCCGCTGCAATTTTATAGGTATTAGTCTGCTCATCTGTAGAATAGTCGGAGTAGCGGTAAGCTAGCTCTAATCCCAAGTATTCAATACCTGGCATTCCATTGATGAGTGGGACATTCATCTCACTAAAAATTTCTTTAACACTCAAAGAGCCGTCAACAGGCAATGTTGGTCCACCCTGTCCAGCACCCTCACCATTCTGATAACCAGCATCGGGAGAATAAACCAGGCTCTCACGGCGACTTTCCAGGCCCATTACTACAGCGATACCATTATCTGCGCTGGGGAGTTTCCAGCCGTAATCAGTCAGATCACCGGTCACATATCCTGAGATAATTTCTTGATCAGTCGTACCACGGGCATAAAGTGGCAAGACCAAGTAATCAATCGCTTCCTGAGTTACACCGCCCTCTTGAAATACATTCCAGGGCACACAGTTGGGGTCAGAACCATCAATAACAGATTGACAAACAGGTTGACCGTATGTTTCTGCAAGAGGGTTTCCATTTGCATCCAAACGATCATCAGTACGAACATCCAGCGCGCGGCGAATATTAGTTACAGACATATCGTTCAGATAAGTCTGTTCTAAACTAACTTCAGAATACTGATAGTAAACATCATAGTTCCAGCTATCGTTTATGTCGCCACGCAGCCCAAACACGCCACGGAAGGTGGTGTGACGCATATCATCCTGACGAGGTCCGCCTTCCACATTTCGACGACCAATGTATACCTTACCTGGATTAAAAGTTTGAAGGCCTGTGTCTGGATCAGTATTAACAACTGTTAGATCACTAACATAATTATCTTTTGTTAAGCCGTAAACGCCGCAGATTGCTTGGAACTGCTCTTCAGAAAGAAGAGGGTTGCCGCAATACAAATCATCGGTAACGAAGAAAGCACCTGAGGGGGCAATCTGTGCAACGGTACGGTCATCCGTAAACATCAGCTGAGCATAAGCTTCAGCTTTCTCATTGATTTCATAATGACCGAAAGCACCCATTGTCCAGCGCTCATCAGGGCGCTGGAAGTAGTTCAGTGGGCCATAATTATACAGGCGGCTAAAGTTAGTGAAGCCAGTCCCATCAAGACTGTAGTCAAAGCCCTCTGTATTATCTCCCTCATTGCCCCCAAAATCAGTAAAACGCCCCCAAGGAACTGTTGAGGAGCCACCACACTCGAAGCTGTCAGGGCCTCCATCCAGGCTACAGCCACTGTAATCCCGGTCAGATTGTAGTACTGCATCAATTTTTCGATAGTTCGCATAAGCTGTTACATTACCGCGACCGTTATCGAGATTGGCCCCCATAATCAGGGAGAAATCATTGGTTTCCCCGTCGGTCACACTGCCATCAGCCACATCAAATCCATTAGATTCGACCAAGCTTTGCATTTTGCTGTTGTCATTATTGTGTTGATACACACTTGTTTGGGTTTCGAAACGAACGCCCTCAAAATCATCCATCATGATGAAGTTGACAACACCAGCAATTGCATCAGATCCATAAGTTGCGGAAGAGCCACCTGTAAGTACCTCAACCCGCTCCACTAAAGCGCCAGGTATTTGGTTTAAGTCAGCACCAGAACCACCCTGCAGTGGAGAACCTGCCGGCATTCTGCGACCATCAATCAGCACCAGTGTGCGCTGGGAGCCGAGCCCACGCAAAGAAACCGTTGCCGTACCAGTTGAACCATTGGCCTGCCCAGCTGTTTGAGTAGCAGCAACCTGCGGAAGATCGTTAATCAAATCTTCTACACGTACAACCCCCGTTGCTTTTAAGTCTTCAGCAGTAACGGAAGTTACAGGGCTAACACTCACATCATTCGCACGCTCAATACGGGAGCCTGTTACAACAACCTCTTCCACCATTTGCGCATCTTCTTGGGCAAAAGCTGGCATAGCTGGAACCATAATTGCCGCTGCAGTGAAGCCAAGGGCTCCCTTTACAGCCACAGATAGGAGATTCTTCTTCATGGTCAATCCTCTCTTGATCGTTGGACTTATTTGTTTTTTGTCATTTTTGACGTGTCATGAAAACAACTACCCCCAAGTGGCTGCTTTCTTCCCAACAGTTCTTGGACGGTCTAAACCAGGAAAACCTCAATAAATTCGGGCTTGCCCTTATATTCGTAAAAGTCACTTTTGTCCTAGGAAAAATAATTCACCTAAGCAGAGAATCACGCACTTCGCATTAGCAAGCAGTATATTTATGGAAAGGAAAGAGATGGCTAAAAATCAAGCCCTAGATGAAGCGGAACCAAAACAAGTACTAGCGAGGACTCTAGAGGAGAGGAAAATAAAAAAGCGGGCCTTATGGCCCGCTGTTAGCGATTTCAGTAAAGAGGATTAGAACTCCATACGAACGCCCACGAATGCACTGCGACCAATATCATTGTAGACAGCAGCAGCAGTATCGTGCCCGGTTGTATTGCCCGGAATGCCAGTCAGAATAACCGGAGCCTCTTCATCCAGAACATTATTAATACCGAGATTTGCGCTGATGCTATCAGTGAATTGGTAGGAAGCGTACAGGTCATGGGTGACATAAGTGCCCACCTCAAAATTGTACAGGTCATTACTCAAGTCAGGCACTGCATCGCCAATGAAAGAGGTCTCCCACTGTACCATCAGTCGATCCAAGGAGTAATTAACTGTCGCAACCCACTCGTTCTCAGAAATACCAACTTCTCCTACGAGTTCATCGCCCTCTCCAAACTTAGTCTCAGTGTAATCAATTATATGACCATAGACTAAAGACAGATCCAACTGACCGCTACCTAATTCCATACCCCACTGAACCTGGACATCCACACCTTCGGTCTCGAGGGAACCTTCATTGATATAGCCAGAATTCACTTCAGTAATTTCACCCAACTGGAAGTCAGCGCCTGAAGTATCACGAACGATAAAGTCACAGAAGTTATTTGGATAGCTGGTAGAGTTGAAACAGTAATCCACGGATGTCTGACGACCAACAGTATCGATTAGATTTTCAATTTCGATATTGTACCAGTCAACAGAGACAGACAGACTACCAATACCCAAGTCACGATCAAACACCACACCTAAGGTGTAACTGTCAGAAGTCTCTGGATCCAAGTTACCGTTGCCCTGATTAACGAAACCGCCAGTTCCTTGGATTTCAGTCTGTGTCAAGTCGAACACACCCTGATCCGCAATTCGAGCAGCTACAGCAGGAATAGCACGGCAGTTTTCAGCGATAGTACCAGTGGTGGTTGCAGTTACCCCATTACAAGGGTCGCTTACTGCACCAAAGGATTCTCCACCAGGCGCGAAAAGTTCACTGATATTTGGAGCACGTACAGCGCGTGCATACTGACCACGAACTCGTAAATCATCATTGATAACCCACGAAACACGAGCAGTATAAGCATCGGTATTGCCAACAGTGCTGTAATCTGCATAACGATATGCAGCGCCGACACTCAACTCTTGGACACCAGGAAGACCCGAGAGTATTGGTGCCTCTACCTCAACATACAACTCAGTAGCATCGAAGCTGCCTTCAGTAGGCTCTTCTTTGTTTCCGGCATTCTGACCGGTGCGAGTTAAGGCGTCAGGGAAATCTGCCGCGTACTCATCACGGTACTCGAGGCCAGCAGCCAAGCTTAAGGGGCCAGAAGGTAACTCAAACAGCTCGCCACTTATGTTGATACCACCAAAGGTTTGCTTGGTGCGCTGGTCGCGAATTGACGGAGCAGTTACATACTTTGCTGCATCCGCAGAAATGGCACCATAACCAAACAGGTTAATTGGTACGCACCCTTCTGCCACTGCCGCGGCATCAGCACATACGATATTGCCATCGCCATCAACGGTCGCATCCAACGCATTTCGGAAGTTGGAAATATTAAGCTGACCTGTGCCACGCTGGCTATCCTGCATTTGGCCTTGACCAAAGTAAGCATCCCAATTCCAGTCGTTGAACTCACCGCGCAGACCTACCAAGCCACGGAAAGTTTGACGCTCCGCAAAAGAGCCCCGCTGCTCCAGCTCTGTGGTACGACGGAAATATTCGATTACGTCGTCACCCTCAGCTACTACAGCGGCGCGCAGGTCATCTGGTACGAAGGGGTTATCAACAGAGATCCCAGTAATGAATAAGTCATCGTTACTGTGTGGGTATGGCTCGATTTCACTCTGCGTTTCGGTGCGGGCAAAGGTGGTCTCGATAAACGCTTCCAAAGAGTCATTAATCTGATAGTTCAGGTTAGAACTAATCAGGTAGCGTTCTGTTGGCACAGTGTAGCGACGGAAGTTTTGGCGGTTAAACCCATACTTCTCCTGATCCCAAGGAACAACTTGGCCACCATCAACTACATAAGAGTCCCCTGTGGATGGGACAAAGAAGCGGCCGTGCTCAGAGTAGGAGGAGTAAAATGGAGCGGTGCTATCCTGACAATCGTCGATATTTTGTGTCAAACGGCAAGTAGCAATATCGTCAACTTCAGTATTCTTGCGGTCACGTGCCAAAACACCTTTTTGATCGGTGTAGGTCATAGAGATAACGGCATTACCTTTACCGTCATCAAAATTGCCGCCAGCAGTGATGTTAAAACGATCCGTTTGGTCATCGCCAAACTCTACAGTTTCACCATGCGAGGAGGTGATGCTCACCCCTTCGAAATCATCCTTGAGGATAACGTTGATTACACCAGCAAGTGCATCAGAACCATAGATGGCCGATGCACCACCAGTAATAACTTCTACACGCTCGATTAGCTCAGTAGGGATAGTGTTCCAGTCAACAGCTGATGTACCTGCAACACCAGAAACGTAACGACGCCCGTTAACCAGTACAAGGGTACGATCCTCTCCCAGGTTGCGAAGCTCAACGGTGTTGATACCAGCCCCAGAAGTAAAGAAGTTAGAGTTGCTACTAGAAATACCTGACACACCAGTTGCCGGCAGACTCCGCAGAACATCAGCACTGTTCACCATGCCGGAGAATTCGATACTCTCAGAGTTTACGGTTGTGATTGGTGTAGCAGCTTCCAGGTTAGATCTGGTGATGCGTGAACCGGTTACGATTACTTCCTCAACCAGTGTCGCGTCATTTGCATCCGCGGATTCCTGGGCAAAAGCTTGGCCAGTTGCTCCAAGGACTACAGATACTCCAAGTGCTGTCTTGATTGCAGACGAAAGGATATTCCTTTTCATTGTTTTATCTCTCTCTAGAGTAGGGCTGGGGCCCTACTAGATACGTTTGAGTTTACTCATGAAGCAACCACCCCCATGGCCACTTCAGCTCCCAACGTAGATAGAGACGAACCAGATACTCCCCCCCTCAATAAAAATTTACCCAAAACTCAAAAAAAGTGCTTACCTTGCTAACCTGCATCTCTGAACACTTCCCTCAATTGTGACAAGTCACAATCTGTACAACCCCCCTACTTCAAAAGTAAATTCAACTTGCGCTCATAAGCTTTCGCAGTAGATGGCCCAGTTACCAAAGAAAAAGCCTCTTCAAAGCTTGCTCGTGATGCCGCCATGTTCCCAAGCTGGTACCTTGCCAACCCTAAAAGAAAGTGAAAGCGGTGATCGCCCTCATACCGCCAAACAGCACGGCGCAAATGCTTCTCGGCTCGCCTATACTCGCCAACTTCGTAGGCTTCCCGAGCCTGATAGTAGAGATAATAAGGATTTCTCTCGCGATGAAAGCGGGCACGCTTGGCATATATATCAGCAAGACCCTCTTCACCCTTGAAGCGATAAAGTCGCTCTAAGTTACTAATCGCGGTGAGATTATTATTCTTCAAGAACAAGGACTTACGATAACTTTGCTCCGCTTCTTGGAGGAATCCAAAGTGGCTGTACATTGCCCCTAGGTTAGCCCACAAGTCGCTTCTCTCCGGGCTCATCTCCACCGCCTTTCGCAAGTGCAAAAAAGCTTGCTTCCGCTCTCCTGCACGCATCAGCTCAATTCCCCGATTACTGTAATAAAGCGAAAAGGCTGTGGTGTCATCCAGCTCGAACTGTTTATAGACTGGGTCATAGGCAGCCAGATTAAAGTCGACTACCCGGCGGCCACGGAGGCTTTCAGAAACCATATTTATATGGCGGTAAAGTACAAAGGTCTCCGCCTCATCATGACTCCAAACTGGTGGAACCTCTACCTGATTGAAGTAAGCTTCCGCTCCCAACTCCCGAGCCATAGCCACCATCATCAACGTAAAAGCAAGGCAATTACCTCTTTCCTGGCGATAGGTTTCCATAGCCGAAAGCGTACTGTTTTCATCGTACTGGACCAGAAACTCTCGCTCCTCGAAGGCCCTTATCAGAGCGGCAAGGCGGTGGCGAGAATCAGAGTCAGGAGCCAGAGTCGCCAAAAAATCTCGCACCTCGGAAGATAGCCAAAGAAGATCCTCTGAGGGCAACTCATTCAGGCTGACCGGATACCCAAGTATTGCCTCCCCGCTCAAGGCCGAGGCCAGGTCTATCTCCGCTTTATCTTTTTTAGAGGGCAAGCTTGAACAAGCAGCCAAGAACAGGATCAGGCTAAGCAGCAATGGGGCTTTCATTGTTATTTTCCCCTTGAAATAGGTTGTTACACAGGATTTACCACTAATTTACCATCAAAGGAAGTAGCCGATTATCATTTCCGCAAATATTTGGACAACGGTTCGCCTGCAAATTAGACAACTGGTAAACTCTGTCCGTTGTACTGGAAGCTCAGGAAGCAGCCTGATTGATCTCGCCCCATTCGAGAGCGAGGCTGGCCGAGGTTCCCCAATAACTATTACAGACAGAGGAACTTCTATGTCTTCTAATGTCGCGGACGTCACAACGGCGGCCTCTCCGAGCTCGGGCGAATTGCTCGGCCACCCGAAAGGGCTTTACATTTGCTTCGCTACAGAGCTGTGGGAACGATTCTCCTTCTATGGGATGAAGTACCTCCTCCTGCTTTACCTCACCAAGTACCACCTCTTCACCGACAGCGCAGGCTATGACGTTCTCGGTGCCTATGCAGGCCTCGTGTACGCCCTGCCTTTGATTGGTGGCCTTCTCGCCGATCGCTATCTTGGTATGCGCAAAGCTGTATTATTTGGCGGTGTCCTACTCTGTCTCGGTCACCTACTAATGGCTGTGGAAGGTCATCAGGCCATCACTTATGCCGCAGGCACAGTACTCTCTGAAGCTATCACACTGAATGACGGTACCGTGATTGCCGCAGGCACCACCCTCAGCGAGAAAGTTGTTATTCAGGATGTAGTTGCCCTTAAAGTATTCTTTATGGCCCTGGCCCTGATTACTGTAGGTGTTGGTTTCCTTAAGCCCAATATCTCCACCATTGTCGGCCAGCTTTATCCAAAGAATGACTCTCGTCGCGATGCCGGTTTCACCATTTTCTATATGGGTATCAATATCGGCTCCTTTATCGCCACCCTCCTTTGTGGCTGGCTGGGTGAAACCTATGGTTGGGGCTATGGTTTTGGCCTTGCAGGTATCGGTATGGTCTTTGGCCTAATTACTTTCACCTGGGGACAAAAATACCTGGATGGCCTGGCAGAGCCTAGCCGCCCGGAAGTTTTAAAAGAGAAAGCCCTTGGCCCAATCAACAAAGAGTGGGCGGTTTATTTGGGCGCTATTCTGTCTTTGGGATTGGTATGGTACCTGGTTCAAAGTGAGCCAATGGTCCACCTTGCTCAAAACAGTCTGCTTATTGTTGCCATTGTCGGCTTAATTCTGTTCTCCATGCTGTACAAAGATAACAAGGGCAAAGATTTCCTCGCCATCGGCATGGCAGCCCTTTCAGCTGGTCTCGGCCTCATTTGGGCCTTCAGTGGTGACGATCTTTGGCTTGGAGGCATGTTGCTTGCCTTAGTATCCTTTATTGCTTACGGGTTTATCCGTCACTATAGCGAGGAGTTCTCACGTACCGTTGTTCTCATGGTGCTGATTACATCCACCATTGTGTTCTGGGCTCTGTTTGAGCAGTCTGCAGGCTCCATGACTCTATATGCTGACCGCGTTCTGGACCGCTCAATCGGAGATGGTGAAGTCCGCGCTTCCATGTTTGGCTCCCTAAATGCCGGCTTTATTATGCTCCTGGCAATCCCCTTTGCCTCCCTGTGGGTTTGGCTTGGGAAGCGCGGCTGGGAACCCAGCACCCCGGTGAAATTCGGTCTTGGAATTATCCAGGCTGGGCTCGGCTTTGGCGCTCTGGTCCTTGGAGCATCATTCCCAACTGAGGCCGGAAAGGTCGCTATGATTTGGCTGGTACTTGCCTACCTATTGCATACTTCTGGTGAGCTGTGCTTGTCTCCGGTAGGACTCTCTGCTGTCACCAAGCTATCAATCGGTAAAGTGGTCAGCGTGAGTATGGGCACCTGGTTCCTGGCTACAGCGCTGTCCGAAACCGTTGCCACCCGAATTGGTAAAATGGCAGCTGTACCTCAGGACGGCGCAACAGATCTCGCCTCCACCCTGACCACTTATACCAGCCTGTATGAGTACTTGATGTGGTGGGGACTTGGTGTTGGCGCACTGATGATTGTCATCTCGCCACTTCTCAAGAAAGGTATGTGTGGAATCCGCTAATCCAAGAGACCACAATAATCAGAAAGGCCACTATAAACAGTGGCCTTTTTTATTTTTTGAATACAAATATCTCAGCAGGTAAATATCTAAAAGGCCCGCAGTAAATCCAAGTTCTGCCAGATAAAACGAGCCCCTACAAGACAAAGCAATACAGCAAAGCACTGCTTCAAGATTTTTGCCGAAACTCTGTGAGCCACGTTAGCCCCCAAGCGAGCAAAGAGGATACTGGTAAGCACTATCCCCAAGAAAGCAGGCCAATAGATGTAGCCACTACTCCACTTTGGCAATTCAGTATTATTCCAACCTTGTACAGCAAAGCTCAGAGCTCCTGAAATAGCAATAGGCAATCCCAGCGCAGCTGAAGTTCCAACAGCTGTCTGCATTTTTACACGGAAATGGGAAAAGAAAGGTACTGTCAGTGCCCCGCCACCAATGCCAAAAATTGCAGCTAGCCAACCAATCCCTCCCCCAGCCATAGCAAGAATAAAAGAGGATGGCAGGCTATCTTTCTCATGTTGCAAAGAGCTTGCTCCCGCACTACTCACCCACATGCGAACAGCCATAACCAGCGCAAAAGCCCCTATAAGCAATTGCAGCCAGGCCCCAGGAAGTAGATCAGCAGTAATACCCCCCAGCCATGAGCCTGCGAGTATCCCTGGAGTCATAATCCAAAAGAGCCTCCAATTCACCCCACCCTTCAGGTTATGAGTCCAAACTGAGCTGAGAGAAGTCAGGACTATTGTCGCAAGAGAGGTACCGACCGCCATATGTGTCAGAACTTCTTGTGGAAGGTTTATGGCAGTGAAAATCAGTACCAGTGCAGGCACAACAACCAGGCCTCCACCAATACCCAGTAGACCTGCTGTCGAACCTGCAATTACACCAACTAATAAATAGATAAACAGCATTTCCATGCTGATTTATTGTAGCCGCCTGAATATTCACGACCTGCAGCAAAATCAAGGACGCGACTTAAACTATCAAAAGATGGCGATTTAGCCAGATAAAACGAACGCCGATCACACAAAGTAAAAGGGCGAAACCATGTTTTAACCACTTTGCCGGAAGACGGTGAGCCAGATTGGCCCCAAAACGGGCAAACAAGGTACTGGTTGCGACGATTCCCAGGAGAGCGGGCCAATAGATATATCCACTGCTCCAGCTCGGCAGCTGGCTATTATCCCATCCCTGCACCGTAAAACTCAGCGCCCCAGCTAAAGCGATTGGTAACCCGCAAGCTGCAGATGTAGCAACCGCGCGCTGAATTTGTACACGACACCGGGAAAGAAAAGGTACGGTGAGGGACCCTCCGCCAATACCAAAAATTGCAGAGGCCCAACCTATCACGCCGCCGGCAGCAGCCAGCAAAGGAGCAACTGGAGGATTACCAACTCCCTCCTCAACCTGGCCATGGCGGAGGCCACTCAGCCACATACGGACGGCAATCACAATGGCGAAGACTCCTATCAATAACTGTAACCAGGCCCCAGGTAACAGTTCCGCCGTCATCCCTCCCAGCCAAGAGCCCAGCAGTATTCCCGGCGTCATCTTCCTGAACAGCTGCCAATCCACAGCTTCTCTCTTGTGATGGGCTCGTACAGAACTAATAGAAGTAATAACAATCGTGGCAAGTGAGGTCCCAACAGCCATATGGGTCAGAATTTCTGGCGAGACTCCCATAGCGGTAAAAACCAGTATCAGCGCTGGAACAATAATCAGGCCGCCACCAACACCAAATAGGCCAGCGATAGTGCCAGCCACCGCCCCAACCAATAGATAAATCAGTATTGTTTCCATATATCCCCCGTCCCTCGAATAGCCAGAGGTCGTCCTAACTAAGGCAAAGCAGATTTGTATTGAGAGATTTAGAGCCGAGTGATACGAAGCGAATGGGGCCTATCCCCGTGCTTCCACAGTGAGCCAGTCGAATCCCTCTTGCTGGCAGGCAAAAATACAATTCTCCACACTTTCCGCCATCTCAGCCATCGCTGAGCGGGCAAGTTCCAGCGTATTATTCTTCTCACTAATATGGGCCACCACTAAGTGCTGCAGCTGTTCATAGCCCACCCGCTGCAAAAATCCGGCAGCCTGTTGATTACTCAAATGACCATAAGCTCCGCCAACTCGCCTTTTTAATGAGGGAGGGTATGGCCCCTGTGCCAGCATCTGGGGATCGTGATTAGCCTCCAAAACCAGTGCGTCGCAGCCGCTAAAGTGGGCCTCTACATGAGGTGTCACCGTACCCAGATCAGTAAGGAGGCCGAGACTACTGCCACGACTGCGAAAAACATACTGCGCGGCTTCCCGCGCATCGTGAGGCACAGCCACAGGTGTGACTTGTATACCCGCAACAGTAAGCGGTTGATGACCTTCAATCAGATGAACTTCAGGCAACTTGCCAATATCGCGAGCTCGGAGAGTGCCCGGGGTCAGGTAAACAGCCAAGCCATACTTACGCGCAAGAGGAGCAACCCCAGACAGGTGGTCGCTGTGTTCATGGGTTACCAGAATGGCAGTGAGATCGGCAGGGGACATACCGAGCCGCGCCATACGCCGCTCGGTCTCCTTGATGGTAAAGCCACAATCAACAAGCAGGCAGTGGTCGCCACTGGCGACCAGAGTGCCGTTGCCTTTGCTGCCGCTTCCCAGTGAGGCGAAGCGCAGGCCCATTAAATCAAGTTCTGCTGAATCGAGAGTAGTAACTCAGAGGCTTTGGTCCGAGACAGCGGCTGGCCACGGGTATCGCGGATACGCACTTCAATCTCATCATCATTTCCGCGAATCACAATCAAGTAGCCAGGATATTCTCCTTCGGGACTAGCGCTTACACCAAGCCCTTTGATCTCTTTGAACAAGGGAGGCTCAGTGCCTTCAGTGGTATCGATACCGGCAAGAATCTGCTGCAGGGTAACCTGGTTAGCACTATCGGCCAGCTCATCTTGTTTGTCCTTCTTACCCCAAGAGAACCAGCCACCGTCATCCTCACTATCGGCCAACTCGCGCTCCTCATCGTAAGTGACGTAGAAAAGGCCGATATCAGAATCTTCACGATGCAGACGATAACCTCCCGCATTCACCGCATGAGCGACTGTCGCCCAAGCGCGCTCCATCTCCAGCCCCATAGAGATATAGGGCTCATGGCCTACCGGCTCGCGCAACTGAACCTTCACAGTACTGCCACCGATAGCTTGGGCCACCAATGAAGCAGAAGCACCAGTGGATTCGGTTGCCAGGGATGTGGACATTTCATCGATCATCCAACCTTCGCGTTCAGGGCTACTGGAACGCTGTGGCCAGTTGACGGAGCCTCCCACCGGAGCATCCGCGGCAACCGACAGGTGACGCACGTGGATCTCGGTAGTGTCGGGCTGCACACCGGTTTCAATCTGCAGGCGGTACTTATCTTTGGTTTCCGGGCTCTCGTTAAATGTCATCCAGGCCGTTTCCATAATACCGGTGCTGGCATCAGACATCTCCACGTGTAAGCCCGAGGAGCGCAAGAAATAATGCAGCTGAGGCCAAACCTCTGCCGGTGGTTGGGATACCAGCACCCAACGGTTGCTACCCAGCTTTTGTATCTTTACCCGTTCCGTTCCAGCATTGACAGATAATGCTTGAGGCCGCGGAACCTCGAAGTCACTCTGCTCCAGTTCATTTCCTGCAATCTGGGGGATCTCATAGAGCTCCTCCTGGTGCTTGGCGTTGATGCCTTCCGGTATCTGCAGCGGTGCCAAGCTGTCGGCCTGTTGGTAATCATTGCTGCGATCGCGGAAATAGCCATCGTTGCCGAACACACCACAACCTGCCAGGGTAAGACTGGAAATACAGAGCGCGGCTCCAACGGTCAATTTATTCATCAAAGCTTTCCTGGTTAATTCTCTGTTCGCGGACTCACAGTACGCCGGCACTGCGCAAAGCTTCGCGCACTGTAGCATGATGCTCAGGGGAAAGGCTGGTCAGCGGCAGGCGAATCCCCCCGTCTATACGCCCCATTTCCCGCAGAGCCCATTTCACCGGTATCGGGTTGGACTCCAAAAACAGCACTTTGTGCAATATTTGGATACGCTGATCAATTGCCCGTGCAGTCGCAGCATCTCCGGCCAGAGCAGCTTCACACATTTGCGCAACAGCAGCTGGGGCGACATTGGCGGTGACGCTGATATCACCTTGCCCCCCCATCAGGATCAACTCCATCGCAGTGCAGTCATCGCCGGAGTAAACGGCGAAACCCTGGGGAAGAGTTTCTAATAGAACTTTAGCCCGCTCCAGGTCTCCAGTCGCTTCCTTGATTCCAACAATATTGCCAATGGCAGCCAAACGTTGCACAGTCTCGGGCAACATATCCACAGCTGTGCGCCCAGGCACGTTATACAGGATCTGCGGAATGGCCACCGCTTTGGCGATAGCGCGGTGGTGTTGATACAAGCCCTCCTGGGAAGGCTTATTGTAATAGGGGGTCACCAATAAACAGGCATCGGCGCCACAACGAGCGGCATTTTCTGTCAGTTCAATCGCTTCAGTAGTTGAGTTGGCGCCCGTTCCTGCAATCACTGGAACGCGCCCCGCAACCTGATCTACCACGCGCCGGATGACCTCAATGTGTTCATTCACATCCAGAGTGGCTGATTCGCCGGTAGTACCTACTGCAACCAATGCGCGGGTGCCTTGTTCTATATGCCACTCAACCAAATTGCGCAGACTGTCCCAATCCAGGCTTCCGTCTGCGTACATTGGGGTAGCCAAGGCCACCATACTGCCGGTAAACATTCTCTCTCCTTAATTTTCGCGCTCGGCCTGGAATAGCACCGCCAGAATCGAACCTGTATGTTACTTAGGGCGCAGTGTCTATGCCAGTGTGACTAGCTCGCCACTTTCCTGCGCTTCTTTTTCTTCTTGCGGACCCCTTCGTACACATTATTGGCGCCTTCCGGCCGGGTCTTAAAACGTCGATGCACCCACATATACTGTTCTGGTGCCTCTCGAATACGAGCTTCAATGAACTGGTTGACCAGGATGGCATCCTGCAGTTCGTCTCCAGAGGGAATCTCCTCAATAGGTGGGTACACCTTCAGGCGGTAACCGGAGCAATCCTCCAAACGGGTCAGCACATAGGGTACTACCTTGGCGCGTCCTACCCGGGCAAATCGCGATGTGCCTGTCACCGTTGCCGCAGGATTGGCAAAAAACGGGGCAAAGACGCCCTGCTTAATTCCATAATCCTGGTCTGGAGCATACCAGACGGCACGCCCCTGCTGCAGGGCGCGCAGTACCCCACGAACATCCTTACGCTGGTAGACACTACCATCACCAGTATGGCGCTCACGCCCTTTACGCTGCATATAGTCATATACAGGGTTTTTGTGCGGCCGGTACATACCATCAAGGGTAATGCTCATCCCCATAAGAGCCGCCCCCAATTCCAGGGTGGTAAAGTGCATAGCCATTAGCAGCACACCTTGCCCCTCAGCCTGGATATCCTGCAAGGCTTCCAACCCCTCTATAGAGACACGCTTACGCAGCCAGCGCGCAGAGCGAAACCAGGCCATGCCGGTTTCCATTAGGGCAATTCCGCTGGACTCGAAATTTCGACGAAGAAGTTGTGAGCGTTCAGCCTTACTGAACTCAGGAAAACACAGGGCAAGGTTGCGCTCGGCAATAGTGCGCCGGCTTGGGGCTAGCCTCATCATCACCTTGCCCACACCACGCCCTATAGACAACTGCCAACGAAAAGGCAGCTGGGCCAGCAGGAACCAAAAAGCAAAGAGCAACCAGGTCAGCCAGTGCCGGGGGTGCAGTAAGGCAACTCGAAATCGGGGTTTTTCCATCGGGTATCGCTACGCTGCCGGCGAATAGTCACCAGCTTAATCGGTTGAATTCGGCGTAGTATAACCCATGGGATACAGGCTGGAATGGACAGCAGCCGCAGGAGTGTTACAACTTAATGGCGCAGGAGGGAATCCAGCTCATCAACAGCGACGCACCAGTCAGAATCTTCCTCTATGGCGCTCCGAAGAAACTCCCTCTGCCCCTCAGTCCAAAATGATGCGGAAGATAATTTCTCATGCCTATGCAAATAGTGAGTAATCAGAAACTCATGAATCGCCGCATCTTCCGACGACATCCCCAGCTGGGCAAAGAGATCGTTGAGCGTGTGATGCCCGGTCGTTTCCATGGGAGCTGCCTCTCTCGTGCTCACGTGATGTATTGGTACCGATTTAGCGGTTTGTGTTCCCCATTATAGATAGCAGAGCCACCTATTACGGAGCCGGATTTGGGTTGTACTGATGAATAGCTTCAATCGCAGCTAGCTGTTCGTTATCCAAAAATAATTCAGTACTGGCAATATTGCTACGCAACTGCTCCATGGTGGTTGCGCCGATGATATTGCTAGTCACAAACGGCTGCTGGTTGACGAATGCCAGAGCCATCTGCGCAGGGTCTAGACCAAACTGGCGGGCCAACTCCACATAAGCACCGGTAGCTGTTGCACTGCGATCGTTTGTGTAGCGTTGAAAACGCTCATACAAAGTCAGGCGTGCCCCTGCAGGCCTTGCGCCGCCAAGGTACTTGCCGGACAAGACACCAAAGGCAAGTGGCGAATATGCCAGAAGGCCACATTGCTCCCGGATGGAGATCTCCGCACAGCCCACTTCAAAGCTCCGGTTGAGCAGATTGTATGGATTCTGAATGGAAACGATACGCGGCTTACCATAAACAACTGACTCTCTTAGGTATTCATGCATGCCCCAAGGCGTCTCGTTAGAAATACCGATATAACGCACCTTGCCTGCCTTGACCAACTCCTCCAGTGCATTGAGTGTCTCGGCAATAGTAATGCCATCATCACCTCCATGCTGGTACCCTAGACAACCAAAAAAGTTGGTTTGGCGTTCCGGCCAATGGACCTGATAGAGATCGAGGTAATCGGTGCCCAGCCTTTTTAGGGACTCATCACAAGCTTTCAGTACATGATCTCGGCTGAGGCGCGGTCCAGAACGCAGGTGCCTAACCCCCGGATTAGCCTCACCGCGCCCCGCCACTTTTGTGGCAATAATTACCTTGTCACGACCGCCACGGGCCGACAGCCATTTACCGATATATTCCTCGGTGAGCCCCTGAGTCTCAGGGCGCGGCGGCACCGGATACATCTCGGCACAATCGATAAAATTTACCCCTTGATCAAAGACATAATCCAGCTGTTTAGCCGCATCAGCAGCTGTATTTTGCTCACCAAAAGTCATTGTGCCCAGACAAATCTGGCTGACTTTGAGATTGCTGGTGCCAAGCTGGCGGTAATTCATGGCGTCCTCTCTCCACAAAAAGGCGAAACAGGAATTATGCCGTTTTGGGACTTGAGAGAGTAGATAGAAGACCTGGGTGGGGTTGGATCAAGGAGCGGCCATGCCGCTCCTTGTAGAATGCAAAATTGCAGTCGGGACTGGTTCAGCGTGATCAGCTGAATTCAGCTTCTACCTGTGGGCTGGTGTCTGCGTCGTAATCAACACCGGTTACGCCAAAACCAAACAGCTTGAGAAAATCGGCCTGATAACCTTTGTAATCAGTCAACTCAAAAAGATTTTCTTTGGTCACCTCTGGCCACAATTTTTCAATCTTAGCCTGGGTCTCCTCGCGCAACTCCTTGTCATCCATACGCAGGCGGTTATCACTATCGAGGCGTGGGCTATCGGTGTACAGACCCTCGGTATACAAGCGGTACAACTGCTCGATACAGCCTTCGTGGGTGCCCTCTTCTTTCATCACCTTGTAGACCAGGGAGATATATAGTGGCATCACTGGAATTGCAGAGCTCGACTGAGTGACCAGTGCTTTCAGTACCGCGACATTTGCCGCCGCCTGACCACTTTCAGTAATGGCTCTGGCCGCCCGATCCAGGTCCTCCTTCGCCTTACCAATAGTCGCATGACCGTAAATAGGCCAAGTTAACTTTTCACCGATATAGGTGTAAGCAACTGTCTTGCAGGTATCTGACAATACGCCGGCATCGCCTAAAGCCTGCATCCACAGTTCCCAATCCTCACCGCCCATAACCTTCACGGTATTGGAAATCTCTTCCTCACTGGCAGGGTCAACTGTGATGTCCGAGATTTCCAGCTTGTCGGTATTGAGGTTCCTGGCGGTGTAAGACTCACCGATCGGCTTCAATACAGAACTGTAAAGTTCACCAGTCTTGGGGTCGGTACGACGCGGAGATGCCAAGCTGTAGACCACCAGGTCTACCTGCCCCAGATCCTCTTGAATCATCTGAATCGCCTGGGCCTTCACCTCATCAGAGAAGGCATCCCCATTAATACTCTTGGCGTACAGGCCCGCCTTATGCGCTTCGTCCTCGAACGCAGCCGAGTTGTAATAACCGGCAGAAGCGGTGCGCTTTTCTGTGGGCGGCTTCTCAAAGAACACCCCCAGGGTCTTGGCGCCACAACCAAAAGCGGCAGTGATACGCGAAGCGAGGCCGTAACCGGTGGAGGCACCTACAACCAGAACCCGCTTGGGGCCATTCTCAATTGCTGGCTGAGACTTGATGTACTCAATCTGTTCACGCACATTGGCTGCACAGCCCTGCGGGTGGGCATTGGTACAAATAAATCCGCGTACTTTCGGCTGGATGATCATCCTTACTGTCTCTCCCTTTGCACTTGGGGAATCGTGGTTATGTGATCACAGATACGCTTACAGCGCATCGGGAAAACACTGACGGCCCCAAGAATAAAGACACTTGGGACATATTCCCGGCCATTCTACTGGTTGTGGCTGGTGAGTCCCATAGCGACATTTCCAGGCTGGCGAGCAGATTGTCCAGAATATCCCACCCAGCGGCCAAAGCAGCCACCAAACCCATCTATTGTGACTTATCGCACTATTTATGTGCTCTCAGGTGCCTAATCGCGCCAAATATGTGCTTGCCTTAAACTCCGTGACACTCTTTACAACCTTTTTCCTCGGCTACACTTTTTTTGCCTTGGCACGCTGTATGCAGTAACTCCCTATGTGAGTATCGATTTAATCTCTGTTGCGAAATTTGCCGAGGATTACTTCTGGCAAATTCGCCACCAGTAGCTCACCAATTGTTCATTCCACAGTTAGCTAGGAAGGTCAGTGTGAAATACTATTCGCGTCACTGTGTAAAGCCCGGCGACCTGAACCCCGCCCAGCGCCTGTTTGGCGGCCAGTTACTCGCCTGGATTGATGAAGAGGCTGCCATTTTTGCCGGCTGTCAGATGGGTACACCAATGCTGGTAACCAAGCTAATGTCAGAGATCGATTTTGTCAGCCCAGCCTGCTGCGGAGACGTAGTAGAGTTTGGGTTTGAAGTGATCGGCATTGGCCAGAGTTCACTCACCGTGCACTGTGAGGTTCGCAACAAGCAGAGCCAGGAGTTGATTGTGCAAGTCGAGCAAATAGTCTTCGTAGCTTTGGGTGCTAATGGCAGGCCAACCCCCCATGCTAAAGCCGGCATGTCCCTGGAGCAGGCGCGAATTGCTACCCAGCGCGATCGGGAAGTACGCGAACGCCGCCTGGCGAGCTAAAACCTTTTTCAACAGGGCCAGCAGGTCAATCCTATCGATGGCGGTATAATGGCGTTTTTGCGTCACCGCCATCCACCATGTTCCAACTGTATTACAAGACCCCGAAAGACTGGGCCCAAGTCGTTCTCAGTGACTTTAACCGCTTCCTGCAGGATCATGCCGCAGCGGAAAAGAAAGCCTCTGGTATGGCAGTGTCCATGTTCTCTCACTATCCCGATAAACCTCTACTGGTCGAGGCCATGGTGAATCTGGCTTTAGAGGAGATGAACCATTTCCGCCAAGTGATCAGGATTATGCATGAGCGGGGGATCTATCAGGCACCAGATGAGAAAGATCCCTATATTCATGCCCTGCGCAAGCTGATTCGCCGCGGTCCGGAAGAGTACCTGATAGACCGCCTGCTCACCGCAGCAATTATTGAAGCGCGAGGCTGTGAGCGTTTTGGTTTGGTCGCTGAGGCCCTTCCAGCGGGATCATTACAAACTTTCTATAAGGTCATTACAGAAAGTGAGGCCCGCCACCATGAACTGTTTGTTGAGTTGGCCTTGGAGTATTTCCCCCGTGAGGCGGTGGAGAGTCGCCTTGCCCATTTGCTGAATGAGGAAGCCAGGATTATTGCCGCCCTTCCCTACCGGCCGGCCCTGCATTAGCTATTCATACCAGGGGGCATTTGGCCCAATCCACAACGGCGGTCAATGGTGTATCCTGGCGCAGATATACTTTTTTTGCAGTGGGTTTTTACAGTCATGTCCGCTATTCGAAAACACTGGTACCGCCTGTTATTACTGGCTATTTTCTCAGTCGCATGGGGCTGGTCAGCCTGGCAGCCGCTGCATCCGGATGACTGGTTATTAGAAAATTACCTGGTCTTTGCGGCGCTGCCGGTAATTTTGATCAGCATACGTATGCTCCCGCTCTCCAACGTCTCTTATACGCTGATCACCGTGTTTATGTGCCTGCATGTGTTTGGCTCCCACTACACCTATGCAGAAGTGCCCTTTGGTTACACTCTGCAGGAATGGCTTGGCGCCGAGCGCAATATGTACGATCGCCTGGTGCACTTTAGTTTTGGGTTGCTGCTCGCCTACCCAGTGCGGGAAATATTAATACGCCTGGCTGGTCTGCGTGGATTCTGGGCCTACTTCTTCCCAGTAGATGTGACGTTTGCCCTCTCTTCTATTTACGAAATTATTGAATGGTTGGCAGCACGGACAGTTTCTCCGGAGCTGGGAATCGCGTTCCTCGGCTCCCAGGGCGATATCTGGGACGCGCAAAAGGACATGCTGCTGGCGGGGCTGGGCTCCATCCTGGTGATGCTGGTCGTACTGGCCTTGAATCTCTGGCTCAGCTCCAATGCCTGGCGGGAAATCCGCAATAGCCTCAAAGTACCACATGGAGACAGGGCTCTTGGCGAGGCAAAACTCCGCCAATGGTTACGCAAGCGCCACAGCCACTGAAGCTTACTTATCAACAGCGTATGTGAGAGGTAAACGGGTCGTCTGTTTCATGGTCTCCATTACGAAGCTGGAACTGACATCAAACAGGTCGGCCTTAATTAGTTCTTTATACAGGCGGTCGTAACCAGGCATATCGGTCACCACCGCCTTGATCAGGTAATCCAGATCCCCACTCATCCGGTGTACCTCCAGAATCTCAGCAACCCCCTGCACCAATTCGGCAAACTGGGCTGCCCACTGGTCATTGTGTTGGTTGGTACGGATAGAGATATATACAGTCAGGGGCAAATTTAACTTATGCTGGTTTAGCAAGGTCACTCTATCAGCGATAATCCCTTCCTCTTCCATCTTGTGAATGCGCCTCCAGCAAGCGGATTTTGACACACCCACTCGCTCAGCAATTTCCCCAACAGACAGCGTCGCATCCCCCTGTAACAGCTCCAGAATTTGTTTGTCTTGCCTGTTTAGCCGCGCCGCCATCAAAGCCCCTCCTTTAAAACATTCATAATAATTACTAGTGTTTCCACCATACCTTTTTAAAGCATTAACGTACCGAAAAATAAAATAAAACGGCACAATGTTTCGAAATTTACCAATTAAAAAAGACAAACAGGGACATTGTTTCGGTGTTAAAGCACTAGAGTAATTTCCATGAAAAATACAGGAAATGGAACTCGTGACAGCTCTCATCAAATACATCCGTGACTCAGTTATTGGCGATATGCAGCCCATTGCCACCCCCTTCGGACAGCGACCACTGGTGTACGCTGATTACACTGCATCCGGCCGCTCACTATCTTTCATCGAAGACTCTATTCGCCAAAAGGTGTTGCCTTACTATGCCAACACCCATAGCGAAACGTCTTACACCGGTGCTCAAACCACAGGATTCAGAGAGGAGGCGAGGAAAGAGATCCGGCGTGCAGTCAACGGGAGCGAGGAGCACAAAATCATATTCTGTGGCTCCGGTGCCACTGCCGCCATTAACAAGCTGATCGATATTCTAAAGTTGCGTCCTCCGGTGGATTTGAACCTGCAGCATCGCTTCAGTGACAGTATTTCTGCCAGCCAGCGTCCTGTCGTATTTATTGGGCCCTATGAACACCACTCCAATGAATTGCCCTGGCGGGAAAGCATTGCCGAACTAGTGTCTATTCCGTTGAATAGCACCGGCACATTGGATCTTGATACGCTCGAAAATCAGCTGCGTGCGTACGCTGACCGCCCCCTGCGGATCGGCAGCTTTTCCGCCGCCTCTAATGTCACCGGCATCGTGACCGAAGTAGAAGCTGTCACCCGCCTACTTCACCAGTACGGTGCCCTGTCTTTCTGGGACTACGCCGCGGCCGCCCCCTATATGGCAATTGATGTGCGCGGTGAGCAAGACCCCCGGGGCGATAGTTCAAAAGACGCTGTATTTATCTCTCCGCATAAATTTGTCGGTGGCCCCGGCACTCCAGGAATTCTGGTGGTGAAAGAGAAGCTGCTGCAAAACGCCGTCCCTGCAGCACCCGGCGGTGGCACGGTGCTCTATGTCACTCCTGAGGATCACCGTTACCTCGAAGACCCGGAGCGCAGCGAGGAAGGCGGCACCCCGGCGATAGTCGAGTCCATTCGCGCAGGCATGGTCTTTAAACTCCAGCAAACTGTGGGTATCAATGAAATAACCCAGAGGGAGAAGCGGCTGATCGGCCATGCTCTCGAGCGCTGGTCAAAGGAAGAGAACATCGAGGTTCTCGGCAACCTTGATATACCGCGCCTTTCAATTATCTCGCTGCGCATCAAATGGCGCGGGAAGGATTTGCACTACGGTTTTGTGGTGGCACTACTCAATGACCTTTTCGGAATCCAGGCCCGCGGTGGCTGTTCCTGCGCAGGCCCCTATGGGCATACCCTTCTGGATATCGATATGGCCTATAGCCGGGCGCTGGAGGGACAGATACTCAAAGGGCAAAAATTAATGCGTCCGGGCTGGGTACGCCTGAATTTCAATTACTTCATCAGTGAGACAGTATTCGAATATCTGCTTGAAGCCGTGGCTCTGGTAGCGCGCCACGGCTGGAGACTACTGCCGTATTATTATTTCGACCAGGATCAGGGAGTCTGGCGCTATCAAGGCAAAAAACCAGAGTCCGCAGCCAGCCTGGCGCAATTGAACTTCAGCAATTGCCCTTCCAGTAAAAGCGAGCAGGAGGTGTCATTACTTCCTCTAGAGGAGTACCTGGCCATTGCCGAGCGGGAGCTTTGCCGCAAACCACGCAATGCAAAATTCTACGATCTACCGCTTCCCGAGGATGCGGAGGCTTTGCGTTGGTTTGTCAGCCCCCGGGACGCAGTACTCGCGCTCTAGGAAAGTTATCGCAATAGCAGCAGAGGCTGGCGGGTCTTGAGTAGCATCTTCGCTGTGATACTGCCCATCAACAAATCACGCAGACGATTGTGACTGAACGCCCCCATCACAGTGAGGTCAATCTGGTGCTCCTCCTGATAGGTGATCAAGGCCTCAACTGTATTACCCTCCAGATTACTGGCCGTTACTGCGAGGCCGGCCTTGTCCAATTCGGCACTGGCCTCAGCTAATAGCTTTTCCGCCACTTGCGCCGGTCCTACATTTACCAGGTGGCAGGACAGGTCGCGGAACAGCGGGCTACCAGCTATCAGGCCCAGGGCCTTGCACGCCGCCTCACTACCGTCATAGGCAAGCATAATCCTCTGCGGCTGCTGAAATTCCCGATTAACCACCAGTATCGGTTTGTGCAGGGAGCGGACTACAGTTTCCAACTGTGCGCCCAGCCCCTGCTCTGACTCGCCGTGCTCCTCACCGCGAATACCGAGTACCAGAACACGAATGCAGTCTTCCAGCTCCACCACAGATTCTGTCAGGGTGTCGTGGCGCTGGCAGGTAATGACCTGTCCAACGCCGGCATCCTCAGCGCGATTTCGTGCCGCCTGCAGCATGAGCTTGCCCTGCTTCACCAGCAATTGCGCACGCTGTTGCTCAAGCGCCGTCAGTTCTTCCAGCAGCTCTTCCTGGCTGCCTAAGCCGATACTGCCGGTAAAATCGGTGACCGCAGGTACACTACTGCGCTCAATGTTATGCAACAGCTTTAGCGGTGCGTCCAGCTTGGCAGCCAGCCAAGCGGAGTAATCACAGACGGCGCCGGTGTATTGGGAACCATCAATACAGGAAAGTACCACTGGTAAAGACCCACCATTATGTGTCTCTTTATTGTTATTTTCGCTGCTGCTTACGGCCATCAATGTCCTCCAAGAACCCGCTCAATTTCCTCGGGCTTATCGTGTACGCCGAACCGGTCGACGATGGTTTCACTAGCTTCGTTCAACCCTACCAGCTCCACTTCTGCACCCTCACGACGGAACTTGAGCACCACCTTGTCCAGCGCATTTACTCCGGAAATATCCCAGAAATGCGCGCGATTGAGATCGATCACTACAGTATCCACCACTTCCTTAAAATCGAAAGAGGCCATGAACTTATCGGCGGAGTTGAAGAAGACCTGTCCAATGACCTTGTAGGTTCGGCGGCTCTGAGCTTCTTCGAGAGAGCTGCTCACGTACATAAAGTGGCTAACCTTATTGGCAAAGAACAGCGAGGCCAGTAACACACCAACAAATACACCATAGGCCAGGTTATGGGTCCACACTACCACAACCACAGTAGCCAACATCACCAAATTTGTGGAGAGCGGGTAGCGTTTCAGGTTGCGGATAGAACTCCAGTCAAAAGTACCTATGGAAACCATAATCATGACCGCAACTAGTGCTGCCATAGGAATTACCGCAACCCAGTCACTGAGAAACACCACCAGGGTCAGCAGGCCAACGCCAGCTACCAGAGTTGAGAGCCGACCTCGGCCACCGGACTTCACATTGATGACAGACTGGCCAATCATGGCGCAACCGGCCATCCCCCCCAGGGAGCCGGCCGCGATATTGGCGATCCCCTGACCTTTACACTCGCGGTTCTTATCACTCGGAGTATCGGTCAAGTCGTCCACAATCGTTGCTGTCATCAGGGATTCCAGCAGACCTACCACTGCCAGACCAGCGGAGTAGGGGAAAATAATCTGTAGGGTTTCGAAATTCAGCGGAACCTCGGGCCAGAGGAAAATAGGCAGGGTATCCGGCAACTCGCCCATATCCCCCACGGTACGGATATCCATCCCCATGGTGACAGCCACTGCCGTCAGCAACAGGATACATACCAGCGGTGAAGGCACAGCTTTACCAATCACCGGGACATAGGGGAATAGGTAAATGACCCCCAGACCCGCAGCTGTCATGGCATAGACCTCCCAGGTACCACCAATCAACTCGGGCATTTGCGCCAGGAAGATAAGGATCGCCAGGGCATTCACAAACCCCGTGACCACCGCCCGTGAAACAAAGCTCATCAAACTACCCAGCTTCAGATAGCCAGCGATGATCTGCAACACCCCGGTGAGCAATGTGGCTGCGAGCAGATATTGCAGTCCGTGCTCCTTCACCAGGGTCACCATCAGAAGGGCCATTGCGCCGGTAGCGGCGGAAATCATCCCCGGCCGACCGCCCACAAAGGCAATGACCACAGCAATACAGAAAGAGGCGTAGAGGCCAACTCGGGGATCAACTCCCGCGATAATCGAGAAAGCGATGGCTTCGGGAATCAGTGCCAGGGCCACTACCAGGCCGGCGAGTACGTCGCGACGTATATTGCCGAACCAGTCGGCTTTGGTCGAAGAGAGCAGCGATGGAAGGAACATAAACGCAAATAAATTTGAATTGATCAAAAAAAGGCCGCGCACTCTACCACAAACCGCCGTCCCCCCGCATGACAACCACTCTCGTGAAACCGCAAGCAAAGTTCGGTATCCGCCCCTCTTCCGGCGGAAATATGCAGCTTACAGTGCCCGGTCCATCTCCCGGACAGGGCGGACAGCGGACACTTTTAGCGGACACCCCTGTGATTGTGCAGATCCCCATAAAAGAAAAATATCAATAAATATCAGTAAGTTACAGACATAAAAAAGTTGGCACAGCGTTTGCGTAGTAGCTCACAGAGCAGATTTTTTTGGTTTGCATCCGAAACAGAAATGCACTGCATCCAAATTACAAAGCAGAAGCAATCGCACAGAGAAGTGGAAAGCAACAATGATTAGAGATACTTCCAGGCAAGATACACAAATCGAAGCCCTACCGCTTTGGAAAAACCCCAAAGCCTATAAGGCTGCCGCCTTGCTTGGCCTCACCATCGCATTTTTGATCTGGGGTGTTAATGCCTGGCATAGGACCGGCTCAGTAGATAACACCCTGTCCTTATCCCGTATCAATATTGCCCAGGTTGAGCGCGGTGACCTGATTCGAGACTTGGTGGTTCAGGGCAAAGTGGTCGCAGCCAACAGCCCCACACTTTATAGCCCTGCGCAGGGCATCGTTAAGTTTGCGGTAAAAGCCGGAGATACTGTGAAAGCTGGGCAAGTCCTCGCCTCGGTTGACAGCCCTGAGCTATCCAACCAACTCGCCCAGGAGGAAGCTCAACTCAATAAACTGTCCGTAGAATTGCAACGGCAGAAAATACAGGCCAAGCGCCAGCAGTTGGAAAACCAGCAAAAGGCCGATCTCGCCCGGGTAAACCTCACCGCCGCCAAACGGGAGTTAAAACGGGCTGAGCTTTCCAAGGAGAAGCAGATTATTTCCCTGCTCGACTTTGAAAAGAGCAAGGACGATATGGCCCGAGCACAACTGGAGTATGAGCAGGCTGTACAAAACGCCGAGCTGGAAAAAGAGTCCCTGAGCTTTGATACCCAAACCCTTCATTTACAAGTGTCCCAGCAGAAGTTGCAGGTAGAGGAACTCGAGCGCCGCGTGCGGGAATTAGAAATCCTCTCCCCTGTCAGCGGCACCATCGGCAGTCTCGCCGTATCCCAGCGCAGCGCCGTTGCCGCTAACGCCCCCTTGATCACCGTAGTTGACCTCACCAGTTTTGAGCTTGAGGCGGCAGTGCCAGAGAACTACGCCGACGACCTCGGCTTGAATATGGCCGTGGCCGTCAACCTAGGGGGGCGTGAACTACCCGGTGAAATCACTGCGATATCCCCCGAAGTCATCGACAACCAAGTCATCGCCCGAGTGCGCTTTAGCGAGGGACAACCCCAAAACTTGCGCCAAAACCTGCGCCTCACCGCCCGCGTGCTACTGGAGAATCGCAATGATGTGCTGCTGGTGAAACGTGGTGGTTTCCTGGATCAGAGCGGCGGCCGCTTTGCATTCCGCCTCAACGATCAACAACAGGCAGAGCGCGTTGCCATTCAAATTGGCGCGCTGGGACTGAAACAAGTGGAAATCATTTCCGGCCTGCAAGAGGGAGATCAAATCATTATCTCCGCCTCCGAAGAATTGGAGAGGGCACAGCTAGTTGCCCTGAAAGAATAAACCGAGCGAGACATTCAACACGCGCAAGCTACACCCACTCAGTTTCCGCGATTTATCAACGATTTAAAAATTCAGTGACAAACAAGGAACATCGCCATGCTTAAGATGCATAACGTCCGCAAGAGTTTCCGCACAGACACTATTGAAACCCACGCCCTGCGTGACTTCAGCCTAGAAGTCAAGGAGGGGGAATTTGTCTCTGTCACCGGCCCCAGTGGCTCCGGAAAAACGACCTTTCTGAATATCGCAGGGTTATTGGAAACCCCAACCGGCGGCCAGTACCTGCTGGATGGCGAGGATGTAAGTAACCTGAACGATCGCCAGCGCTCCCGCCTGCGTAATGAAAAGATCGGGTTTATTTTCCAAGGGTTTAACCTGATCCCGGATCTAAGCTTGTTCGACAATATTGATGTCCCTCTTCGCTACCGTGGATTCAGCGCTAAAGAACGCCGCAAGCGTATTGAGAAAGTACTGGAGCAAGTGGGCTTGTCCGCCCGCGCAAAACACTTGCCTGCACAGCTTTCCGGCGGACAGCAACAACGTATTGCTATTGCCCGGGCCCTGGCAGGGGAGCCACGTTTCCTGCTCGCAGATGAGCCCACTGGAAACCTCGACTCCCTAATGGCACGCCAAGTAATGGAGCTACTGGAATTTATCAATGAGTGGGGAACTACCATCGTAATGGTTACCCATGATCCGGAGCTGGCCCGTCGTGCGCACCGCAATATCCAGATCGTGGATGGGCAAGTGTGCGACCTGCGCCCGGTCACAGAGCAACCCGAAGCCGCTACTGCTTAAGGAGTCTGCAGTAATGATTGGATACTATATTTCCCTGGCACTGCGAAGCCTGCGTCGTACACCGACATTAAGTGCGCTGATGGTCGCTGCTATCGCGGTGGGTGTGGGTGCCTCCATGACAGTACTCACCCTCAACTACATGATGTCGCAGAACGCGCTAGAGCATAAAGACGATGTTCTTTTTGCCGTTCAACTCGATAGCTGGGATGTTAATGAAGCCGCAAATACCACCAATGAAATTCCCTGGCAGTTGACTTATAGAGATGCCCAAGCCCTACTGCGCTCTGATATCCCCACCCATCAGGTGGCCATGCACCGCTATGGTTTTACCGTGGAACTGGAAGAGTCAGCAATCCGGCCTTATACCGCTGACATCCGCGTAACCACCCGTGATTTCTTTAACCTATTCGATATCCCTTTTATATATGGAGGCACCTGGGAGAAGACTGCCGACAGCTCACCCATGCAAGTGGTGATACTCTCCAAGGCCACCAATGAAAAGTTATTCTCTGGAGAAGACAGCGTTGGTGAAACCGTCATATTAAATAGCCAACCTTTTACCGTCATTGGCGTTATTGATACCTGGGAACCCTCACCCAAAGTTTACGATGTCAATAATGGTTCCTTTACGAAAGTTGAATCCCTTTTCGTGCCTTTTGGTCTTCACCGCAAGCTGGAAATTTACAGCTGGGGGAATACCAATGGCTGGGATAGTGGAGAGGGCGAAGGTTATGAGGGTTTCCTACAAAGTGAGAGCGTCTGGATTCAGTACTGGGTGGAACTCACTAATAAAGAACAAAAAACCGAGTACGAAAACTTTCTAACCGCATATATTCAAGGGCAGAAGGACCAAGGGCGCTTCGAGCGACCATTGAAATTTGCCCTGAGTAAACCTTCCGAATGGCTGGTTCTCAACGAAGTCCTCAGCGATGACAATCGCGTATTGGGCTGGGTATCCCTGGCTTTTCTGTTAGTTTGCGTTATCAACGCAGTAGCTCTATTACTCGCCAAGTTTCTCCGCAAAGCGCCTGAAGCGGGTGTGCGTCGGGCACTTGGAGCCAGCCGCAATGCCATTTTCACGCAGCACCTCATTGAAAGTTCAACCATCGGTATTCTCGGTGGGATAGCCGGTATTTTACTTGCTTTTATGGGGATCAGTGGAATCCGTTATTTAGCTATGGGACAACTGGATACGGTCGCGAGGATGGATTGGGTGATGGTGATCGCAGCCATCGGTCTCGCGCTAATCGCAAGCCTGCTGGCAGGGCTTTACCCAGCTTGGCGTATCAGTCGCACTAACCCTTCCATTTACCTGAAAACCCAGTAAGGACGAGTCATGCTTGAATTAAAACCCATGTTATCCGCCCTCTGGCGTAACAAAGTGCCTGCCCTACTGATCGCTCTTCAACTTGCATTGACACTGGCAATCATCAGCAACACGGTTGTGATCGTAAAAGATCGTATTGCAAAGATAGAAAGGCCCACCGGTATTGCCGTAGAGGAGATCATTGCCATCAACGTAATGGCAATTCCCAATAACTACGACATGATTGGAGCCGTATCTTCTGATTTGGAGTTACTGCGAAAACTGCCTTTCGTCAAAGATGCAACCATTACCAACCAAGTCCCCTTATCGCGGTCTGGCTCCGCGGGCACTTTTTACACTCAACCTAATCAGGAGGTCGGCGGCGAGGTCTCTAACAGATACAACACCGACCCAAACTTTATCAATACCCTAGGTTTAAAATTAGTGGCGGGGCGAAATTTTACCAATGCTGAAATGCAATATTTTGATCCAAGTGAAATTCGGGATATCAATGTCGCAGTTATTACCCAGCAGTTCGCCGATAAAATTTACCCAGATCAAGATCCTATTGGAAAACCCCTCTATGATGGCAACACTTCCCATCCTATAGAAATTATTGGTGTTATCGAACGGCATCTGGGCGCCTGGGTGGACTGGTCAAAAGCAGGTAATGTGGCCTTTTTCCCCATTGTCAGAAATACTCAGGACGTCAATTATTTAGTACGCGCCGAACCAGGCAAGCGCGATGATGTGTTAAAAACCTTGGTAGATAAACTGTCTGAAAGGGACCCTCAAAGAGTCATTAAAACCAGAGTGCTCTCAGAGTATGTCGCTCGCAGTTATGCAGGCGATAACTTAATGGTCAAAGTGTTATCTATTGTTGCGGCCACACTCAGCTTTATCGTAGCGCTGGGGATCGTCGGGCTGACAATCTTCTGGATTAACCAACGCGCCAAACAAATAGGTGTTAGACGGGCACTAGGGGCTAGCCGCAGCAATATCAGCCGCTATTTCCTGATTGAAAACAGTCTGATTGCCGTTACCGGTATCGCCCTGGGCAGTGCCGCAGCCCTAATCGTTAATCAGTATATGGTACGCGATTACTCTCAGCCGGTATTAACCCTACTACCTCTCCTTATCTGTGCTCTATTGGTATTGGTTGTTAGTCTCGCTGCTGCACTAGCGCCAGCACTGCGTGCAGCCAATATCTCCCCGGCTACCGCCACGCGCAGTGTATAAAATCAAATTGAAACTGGTGGTCGGGCTTTTTTCGCTGACCGCCAGTTTGGTGAAAAGTAAGATAGTAAATAAAAAGGGAGAATTTATTATGCGAAATTATTTGATGGCTCTAGGTTTTACTGCCATATCAATTTTCATACCCACAGCAATTGCCGAGCAACATCCCGTCGTTGCCGGCCCTCAAGCTACGGAGAAATTAGAAAAGGAAATCACCGTTGTGGACTCACAACTTTTTGATGCTGTTTTCAACAGCTGCGACATTAAAAAACTGGGTCAACTCGTCACCGATGATTTTGAAATGTACCATGATAAGTGGGGGAAAACTGCAAGCTCAGCACAAGAGTTTCTCAATGGTATTAGCAGTATGTGTGAACGTCAAAAATCCGGCAGTGACATTAAAGCGCGCCGCGAACTCATTAACGATAGTGTTAGAGTTTTCCCAATGAACAACTACGGGGCCATTCAAAGCGGTACACATAAATTTTATGGCATAAATGCTGATAACAGCGAAGTATTACGCGAGAGTGGACAGTTCACCCACCTCTGGAAAAAAGAGGATGGGCAGTGGAAGCTCGCCAGAGTATTGAGTTTTGATCACCAACCTGCCAGCAATGGTCATTAGCCTCTGACACTAACGTTCAAACCTACGGCCTGGATTTAAACACCAGCGGCAGCAGTTCCCCCTAACCACTCACTCATTGCATAATGGCCAGCTTACAAGCTGGCTCTTGGTCCTATGGATAAAATACTCATTATTGACGATAACAGCGGTATCGTCTCGGCCCTGGAAATACTGTTGTCATTACATGACTTGCAGCCCCTCTGTGCCATTACTCCCCAGGCAGGTCTGCAATTATTACGAGAGAACCGGGATATCAGCCTGGTGATCCAGGATATGAACTTCACTGCGGACACCACCTCTGGTGAAGAGGGGCGCGAACTGTTTTTTGCTATTCGCGAAATCAATCCGGATCTGCCCATTATCCTCTTGACCGCCTGGACGCAATTGGAAATGGCGGTGGAGCTGGTCCGCGCTGGAGCGGCCGATTACCTGGGCAAACCCTGGGACGATAACAAGCTGATCTCCACGATTGTCAACTTACTAGAGCTGGGCGAGCTACAAAAACGCCAGCGTGCGTCACAACAACAGGCAATGAATGCCCGCAGCGAACTGCGAGAAAAGTTTGACCTACGAGATATTATTTACCGTAGCGATAATATGCAAAAGCTTTTGGAAATGGCCACCCAGGTAGCCAAGTCCGATGTACCTGTGCTGATCACAGGCCCCAACGGGGCGGGTAAAGAAAAAATAGCCGATATTGTTCAAGCTAACTCACTACTCCGTGATGGCCCCTTTATCAAAGTGAATGTCGGAGCACTGCCGGAGGAGCTGATGGAAGCGGAGCTCTTTGGCGCGGAGCCCGGAGCCTACACCGGAGCAGGAAATAAGGCCCGTGAAGGTCGTTTTGAGGCGGCCGATGGAGGCACCCTGTTTCTCGACGAGATCGGCGAACTCTCTGCCAGTGGCCAGGTAAAACTGCTACGTGTGCTGCAAACCGGAGAATTCCAGCGTCTTGGCAGCAGTCAAACGCGGAAGGTTAAAGTACGGGTAATCAGCGCTACCAACAGTGACCTGCCCAAGTCCATCACTGAGGGCAACTTCCGCCAGGACTTATACTACCGCCTGAATGTGATCGAGCTGCGTCTACCTCCTCTTTGTGAACGCCCCGAGGATATAGCACCTCTGGCAATAAGCTTTTTAGGTGAAAACAGTAACCCCAAAAAACTTTCCCCACAGGCACTGACCGCAATGACCCGCTACCAGTGGCCAGGCAATGTACGCGAATTACAGAATGTGATGCAGCGTGCATCAGTCCTGTGCCAGGAGGACACCATTGATGAGGCGGTGCTGGCCTTGCCCGAACAGCCTGTAACTGAAAAAGTTGATGTGAGTTTTGAGCCTAGTAGGGAGCTACTACAGCAAACCCTAGCCAGCTGCAATGGTATTATTGCCCAGGCTGCAAGAGAGCTGGGTATGAGCCGTCAAGCGCTGTATCGTCGCTTGGAAAAACATGGTATTTCCTATTGATGTCCAAACATTTTTCCCTGGAGGGGCGCATCGTTGCCACAGCCACTCTGGCATTGATTATAGGTACAGCTATCCCGTGGCTTTGTATTTATATAGGCCTGGATCCACGCTTATCGTGGGCTACGGGGCTGTTCCTCGGGATTATTATTATCCTGGGGCTGATGCGTCAGGTTCTCACTCCCCTAACGACCACCCTTAAATCCTTACAGGGGGGGCTACTTAATTTTCGCGATGGTGATTTTTCGATCTCTCTGGTCCCTCCCAGGGATATAGAGCTCCGCCAGATTACAAATTTATACAACGAAATCGGTGAGCACCTGCGACGTGAGCGCGCGCATATTTATCAGCGCGAATTGCTCCTCGATACTGTGATCCAAAGCTCACCGCAAGCGCTGTTACTTGTCGATCAAAGCAATCACATCATTTATTCCAACAGCAGTGCCAAAAAACTACTTAATGCCGGCAGGCCCATCCAGGGCCTGCTTTTACAGAAACTACTCCCCAATAGCCCAGGGGAGATCGCAAATGCTATTAATAATTGGGAAAACGGGCTTTTTAACTACACCGATACAAATGGAACTCACTCCATGCACATCGGTAATAGTACATTTGTACTCAATGCGCAAAAGCACCGCTTGATTGTTTTGCGTGAGATGACAAGAGAGTTAACCCGCGCTGAAGTAGAAGTTTGGAAAAAAGTCATTCGCCTAATCAGCCATGAGCTCAATAATTCTTTGGCCCCCATATCCTCACTGGCGCACTCAGGCAAAATGCTTATCGCCAAGCCGGATAAAGCTGCGGCGCTGGAAAAAGTTTTTGATATCATCGCCGACCGCTGCAAACACCTGACGGAATTTACCCAGGGCTATGCCAGTTTCGCGAAGCTGCCCGCCCCCAGTTGCGAAACTGTGGATTGGCAGACACTTATCGAACGTATTGCCCCCTTGCAGGAATTCACCTTGTCGGGGGATTTACCAGAGCGCCAGGGGTATTTTGACCCAGTACAAATCGAGCAAGCCCTACTGAACCTGATCAAAAACTCCCACGAGGCCGGTTCCAGTAATGAAGATATTAAAATTACCATCAGCACTGATGGCCTAGGACAAAAACTCGTAATTGCGGATCGCGGCTGCGGCATGAGTGAAAAAGTTCTACAACAGGCACTACTTCCATTTTTTTCTACCAAAGAACAGGGGGTGGGCCTTGGCTTAGCGCTGTGCAGAGAAATTGTCGATGCCCACGGAGGACACATTCAACTGCTAAACCGTCCTGAGGGAGGATTACAAATTACCTTATGGCTGCCCTGGGCTAAAGAATCTCACTAGCGAGGAACTTGCCCAAAAAGCAAACCATCAAATGGTTATCTGCTCAAATAGCAAGTTATACAATAAATTAAGTGTCATTCAGACCTATAGCAGCTTTGGCTAAACAAGGCGGCCCCCTATTTATGGGAGCAAAAAACTTTAACAAAAATTTCTTTTATACAACTACCTAAAGCAACCCTATCCAAAAAAATCACGGCAGATTAAATAGTGCTCCTCCAGCGGCTAATTTAGTGCGAAGCCTGATTTCAGCTGACCAGGGAACAGACAGGTGTATTGAACCCTTAAATGACAATAAGATTGATTCTTACTTCTCTTTTTTTCTGTAAAAAGTGTTAATCCCAGCAAAAACCTCTCGTCCAGCTACTCTGAATTTTTGAAGCCCTAACCAATTAATTTGGACACTTTTCTAGCATGGACCGGAAACAGACTATCTCCCGTAGAAAATTCCTCAAAATCTCCAGCTGCTCACTAGCGATATTACCGGCGGCAGTTATTGTCACAGATCGCACTAACGCACAGATCAAGGCAAAAAAAGAAGCCGTGAATTATCAGGACACACCAAATAATGGCAAGAAGTGCGTTGACTGCCAGCTTTTCCAGCCGCCTAATGCCTGCATCGTGGTCGAAGGAGAAATCAGTCCTGAGGGGTGGTGCAGCCTGTTTGTCCTCAAACAGGGTGATGCCACCTCGGACTAGGCTGGCACCCTTTGCTCACCACGCAGCTTACTCACATCCGCACGTGGGGGGAGGCCAAACATGCGGCTGTACTCACGGCTAAAATGTGAAGGACTTTCATAGCCCACCCTATAGCTGGCGGAAGCTGCCTCCAGGCCCTCAGTGAGCATCAAGCGGCGGGCTTCATGTAAGCGCAATTTCTTTTGAAACTGCAGGGGCGACATGCGGGTGATTTGCTTGAAGCTGTGATACAGCGATGACTCGCTCATATTCGCCTGCTCTGCCAAGTCACTAATGCGTAGCGGCTCCGAGTAGCGGTCCTTCAATACTTCAATGACTCTGGATACCCGATTTGCCTGACTGTCTGCCATAGCAAACTTGCGCATACGGGCACCGATTTCACCCATTAAGGCGCGATAGATAATCTCCCGTCGCGCCAGGGGGGCCAATATCTGAGCATCCACAGGAGTTTCCAACAGGTGTACCAGCCGGCTCAATGCATCCAGCATTCCCTGATCCATCTGCGTCACACAAAGGCCACAACTCACTTCAGGGCAGTCATACCCCGCCTCCACTCCCGGGGCCTTATCTCCCAGCTCCAATACCAGGTCAGCTACTTCTTTGGGATCTATCGTTAACTTCACACCGAGGAAAGGGGTGTCCTCCGAAGCACGCTCTACTCGCCCAAGAATGGGAAGGTGTACTGAAGTCGCCACATAGCTGAGAGGCATATAGGAAATTTCCCTGTCTCCCAACTCCAGAGTTTTACTTCCCTGAATAATAAAATTGAGAGATGGCGCATATACAGAGGAGGCACAAGCTACCGGCTCGTTACAACGGATTAGGGCCAAACCATCCAAGTAGGTTTCTATTAGCCCCTGCTCGGGTGCCAGTCGCTGGAGTGTCCCGGCCAACTTCTTGCGAGTAGGTTCCAGCAAAGAAGTTGGAGACTGTTGATTCACACTGCCATCGGTTCTCATACGTTCCCCTTTCGACCGCATCCCAGCGGGCTACATCAATCTAGGTGGCTCACAGTATACGGAGTTTTAGGCAATCTCCCGACTCTTTTGCAGGAATGGGCAATTACCGTGCAGTAATAGATAACCGCAGACTAATCATACCTCTCAAATCACGGTAAAATCTCATTCAATTTGACAAACAACTAGTTATATATCCAGTTCCAATTACTCCCCCTATACGGCACTCATTTCTACATCACTTTCCCCCTTAAGCAGGAATAGGCAATCAATCCATAGTTACCGGATACCCTCATCATCTTGCTCATCATTAAAGTTGCAGCCCTAGTAGGAGAGGAGCCATTCAGCACCTCCCTCTTCCGTAGCAAAGGGAGTACACGCGTTATGGTCAAGAAATTAACAGTCACTTTACTCGGTCTGTCCGCACTGGTTCTGTCCGGTTGTGGCACCAGCGAGCCTGCGGGACAACAGCCGCCGCCACCTGCGGTTGAAGTTGCAAAAGTCGGCTCTGAGCCTACCACCCTGTGGCGCAGTTTTACCGGGCGAGTTGTAGCGCCCGAAACCGTGGAATTACGTCCCCGCGTGAGTGGCTATATCGACCAGGTTTCCTTTGCCGAAGGTGCCCTAGTAAAACGTGGCGATGTCCTGTTCACCATCGACCAACGCCCCTATAAAGCCCGTCTTCGTGCTGCTGAGGCCGATTTACAGCGAGTGCGCAGCCAGCTGTCCTTCAGTGAAAAACAGGCCGGCCGCGCCCAGCAGCTACTGGACAGCAAAGCGATCTCCCGCGAGGAATACGACCGTCGCATCGCCTCAAGGGACGCGGAACGCGCAGCCCTAAGCGCCGCAGAAGCAGCAGTGGAAAACGCCCGACTCGACCTCCAGTACACTCAGGTCAAGGCTCCAATTAGTGGTCAGGTAAGTCGCGCCCTAGTCACTAAAGGTAATCTCGCTAATGCCGATGCCACCTTGCTGACCACTCTGGTCTCTGTAGACCCCATGTACGTCTACTTCGAAAGCGATGAACAGACTTTCGCCGAGAGCCGCCGCCTGCTCAGGGCCGATTCTGCGCCTCCAGTACATATCGGCCTCTCCGGTGAAAACGGCTACCCCCATAAGGGCAAGCTGGACTTTATCGATAATCGCCTCAATAGCCACACAGGCACCATCCAGTTCCGGGCAGTGGTTTCCAATACCGAAGGTACTTTTAAGCCCGGACAGTTCGCCCGTGTGGAGATGCCCATTGAAGAAATGGATCAAGCAGTACTAATCGATAGCAAGGCCGTACTTACCGATCAGGACCGCCGCTACGTCTATGTGGTCACTCAAGAGAACCTGACAGAACGTCGCCCAATTCAAGTAGGGCCACGCCAGGGTGAGCGCACGGTAATTCGCAGTGGCCTGCAAGTTGGCGAACGAATTGTGGTCAACGGCCTACAGAAAATTTTCTTCCCCGGTATGCCCGTGGTGCCTGAAATGGTTGCCCAGCAAGTGCGGGGTGGTGGCGCCCAGGCAGCGGGCCACTGAGACAACGGGTAGAAGGCAGCCCTACTATGGCCAGCATCCACTCTGGAAGAGTTATATCAATGGAATTCGAGCGTTTATATTGCCGCTCACGGGGTAGCAGTGTATGAATTTTTCCCGTTTCTTTGTCGACCGACCTATTTTTGCATCGGTGCTGTCGATCATTATTTTTGTGGTGGGTCTGATCAGTATCCCATCGCTACCGGTTAGTGAATATCCGGAAGTTGTACCCCCCAGCGTGCAAGTTAGCGCTCGCTACCCTGGAGCCAACCCCAAAACGATTTCCGAAACTGTTGCCACACCATTGGAGGAAGCCATCAATGGTGTAGAAAACATGATCTACATGAAGTCGGTGGCCGGCAGTGACGGCACCCTCACTTTGAATGTCACTTTTAAACTGGGCACCGACCCAGACCAGGCCCAGGTTCAGGTACAAAACCGGGTATCCCAGGCACTACCCCGTCTACCGGAAGACGTACGCCGCCAGGGGGTAACCACGCAGAAGCAGTCGCCCAACCTGATGATGGCGGTGCATCTGATCTCTCCAGACGACAGCCTCGATGCCACCTATATTCGCAACTATGCGGTATTGCATATCCGTGATGAGCTGTCGCGTATTCCCGGTGTGGGCCTCGCCGCCGTCTTTGGCTCCGGGGACTATGCCATGCGCCTGTGGGTAGACCCGCAAAAAGCGGCGGCCCTGGGCGTGACTGCAGCGGATATCGTCAGCTCAGTGCGTGAGCAAAATGTGCAGGTGTCCGCCGGACAGATCGGCGCCTCGCCGATGCCCAATGGTTCTGATTTCCTGATCTCTATCAACGCCAAGGGCCGCCTGCAAAGCGAAGAAGAGTTTGGCAATGTGGTACTGAAGACCGGCAGCGATGGTGAAATTACCCGATTGCGTGACGTGGCGCGGGTTGAACTGGCCTCATCCCAAGACTCTCTACGCGCCTTACTAAACGGCCGCCAGGCGGTCGCCATTCCGATTTTCCAGTCTCCAGGCTCCAATTCCCTGGAAGTCTCCGCTGAAGTACGCGAGAAGATGGCGGAACTGGGAGAACGGTTCCCCGAAGGCCTGGAGTGGAAAGTTGCCTACGACCCAACCGTATTTGTCAGTACTTCCATCAGCTCTGTGATCAAGACCCTGCTTGAGGCGGTGTTACTGGTAGTGCTGGTGGTTATCCTGTTCCTGCAGACCTGGCGCGCCTCCCTGATTCCACTCTTGGCCGTGCCGGTATCTATTGTCGGCACCTTTGCGGTGCTGTTGATGCTGGGCTTCTCGATCAACACCCTGACCCTGTTCGCCATGGTACTGGCCATCGGTATTGTGGTGGATGACGCCATCGTGGTGGTGGAAAACGTCGAGCGCAATATTGAGGAGGGACTGACACCTTTAGCCGCTGCCCACCAGGCCATGCGCGAGGTGAGCGGTCCGATTGTCGCCATCAGTTTGGTGCTCTGTGCGGTATTTGTGCCCATGGCCTTCCTGGACGGCATCACCGGTCAGTTCTACCGCCAGTTCGCCACCACCATTGCCATCGCCACCATTATCTCCGCGATCAACTCCCTGACTCTGTCCCCGGCTCTGGCGGCAACCCTGCTGAAGCCCCACGGTGCCAAGCCGGATATACCCGCGCGCATTATCGAGCGCCTGTTCGGCTGGTTATTCCGCCCGTTCAACCGCTTCTTCCAGCGCAACTCCGAGCGCTACCAGCGGGTGGTGGGCCATAGCCTCAAGCGTCGCGGTATCGTATTTGGGGTCTACCTGATATTGCTCGGCGGTACCTTCGCCCTGTTCCAACAGGTGCCCGGCGGCTTTATTCCGGTTCAGGATAAGACTTACCTGGTGGGTAGTATCCGCCTGCCAGAAGGTGCCTCCCTGGACCGCACCGAGGAAGTTGCTCGCCGCGTGAGTGAATTGGCTTTGGAAACTGAGGGGGTTGCCAACGCCGCAGCCTTTGTCGGCTTCAATGCCCTGCAAGGTACCAACACCCCCAACGTGGGCACGGTATTTATCCTGTTCGACGATTTCGATGAACGTGAGCGCAGTGCCCAGGAAATCGCTGCGGAGCTAAATGGCAAAATCTCACAGATCAAGGAAGGCTTTGCCATGACCTTTATGCCACCGCCCATCTTCGGGCTGGGTGCTGGGTCCGGCTACTCCCTCTATGTCCAGGACCGTCGCGGTGCCGGCTACGGTGAGCTGCAAAATGCTACCAATATGCTGGCTGGGGCCCTGAGCCAAGCCAGCGGCCTCAGCTACCCCTTCAGCTCCTACCAGGCCAATGTGCCGCAGATGGACGCCGAGGTAGACCGCCTACAGGCCAAAGCCCAGGGCGTGCGTATGGACGATCTATTCGGCACCCTGCAGCTGTATTTCGGCTCCATGTATATCAACGACTTCAACCTGTTCGGTCGCACCTACCAGGTGGTTGCCCAGGCAGATGCGCCTTTCCGCGATGAAGTGCAGGATCTCGATAATCTCTACACTCGCAATATGAATGGGGAGATGGTGCCCATCAGCACTATGGTGACTCTGCGCCAAAGCTACGGACCCGACCCGGTCATCCGTTACAACGGCTATCCCGCAGCCGACCTGATGGGACAATCCGATCCCAGTATGTTGTCCTCTTCCGAGGCACTGGCAGCGGTTGAGCAGGTTGCCAGCCAAGCCCTACCACCGGGCATGCAAATCCAGTGGACCGACCTCAGCTTCCAGCAGGTCAACCAGGGCAATGCCGCTATGGTGGTTTTCCCGCTCGCAGTACTACTGGTATTCCTGGTGCTGGCCGCCCTCTATGAGAGCTGGGTTATGCCGCTGGCGGTGATCCTGATCGTGCCCATGTGCCTGCTGGCTGCACTATTTGGTGTCTGGGCTACTGGCGGCGACAACAATGTATTTGTTCAAGTCGGGCTGGTTGTACTGATGGGGCTCGCTTGTAAGAACGCTATTTTAATCGTGGAATTTGCTCGCGAACTGGAAATGGAAGGCAAAGGCACTGTCGAGGCTGCACTGGAAGCCTGCCGCCTGCGTCTGCGCCCGATCATTATGACTTCCGTCGCCTTTATTGCCGGTGTTGTTCCACTGGTATTGGCCGGCGGCGCTGGCGCTGAGGTGCGCAATGCCATGGGCATTACCGTATTTACCGGCATGATCGGTGTCACACTGTTTGGCCTGTTCCTGACACCCGTGTTTTATGTTGCCCTACGCAAAATTGCCGGCGGTAAAATATCCACGTCAAAGAATGTAAGCGCACATCAAGTCCAGGATACCCCCTTGCCGTTAGAACAACCTGCTAACGGCTAAAGCCCCTTACCCCCAGGCACATATTTGTGCCTGGGGCTTTTTCTTTTTACGCTCGTCTTTTCAATAGCGGGCACCGGCCTGGAACCCTTTCCCCATTTGCTCAAAAGTAATTCTTGCCCTCATAGGCAAGGCGTGGAGTCACACTACGCGAGGAAACCAGCCCCTCCAAACGGTTCACAAACCTTGGACTAGACTTGCTTCAGCAGCTGGAATTCACCAGTCAACGATTAAGGCCATGGAACCCAGGTAGTCTCGTTCCTGAAATGTTACACCTCGTCACTATTGCCACTCACTCTGAAAGAATGTTCCCTGTTCTACAGGAATCCGCCAAACGCAATGGGGTTTCACTCACCATACTCGGGCAAGAACAACCATGGAAAAATTTTTCCACAAAAATCGATCTGCTTCTCCCTTTCTGCAAGACTCTACCGGAAGAAGATATCCTCTGTTATTTTGATGGTTTCGATTCAATAATCTTACCGTCCATTCATCAACTCGAGAGTAAATTTTATTCTTTTGACCGAGATATAGTATTCTCAAATGACCACCAACATAGTGGAACACAGGGTTTCTTCGAGCGAAAGTACTTTGCAGGAAACATCATATTTTCAACGGGTATATTTATAGGAAAAGTAAAAACATTAAGTCATCTATTTTCAGTCATTAAGGAGATGTATCCCGACTATAGCGATGACCAAAAAATGATAAGGGAATACTACACACACCATTCGCCTGAACACATTGGAATAGACGGCAAGTCCAGGCTCTTTTATAACTTTGACCTCTCAGACGGAAGCTTTAACCTTCTCAATCAGGTAAATTGCATTGACCAGGGGCAAATCCAGCTTAAAAATAAAGAGATGCCCTGCATTATTTCCTTTCCCTGCAGCTGGTTCGCCATAGGTGTTACAAAGAATATTCACGTACTATTAAAAGAACTAGGATATGATTATTATCATGAGGTTAACATCAAGAATACATTCAATGGATTAAAGCACTATATCGGCACGACCATCAAAGACAGTTTAAAGTCCTTGCTTAAAATCTAATTACTATAGCCTGAGTAAACTTAATATTTAAGTATTCTTAAACCACCCAAACCTGAATCAAATAAAGCTGCACGCATCCGGTGCTAGTAAAAACTGTAGCTCAATACAAAGGGCGAATAAGGTCCCGCACACCAGTCGCCAGTATCTAGTTGGTAACAGTGCACACCGGCGGCAATGCAGTTTTCAAGTTCACCCATGTAGGGGTCGCCCACAAGACAAAAACGCGGGAAAGCCGTAATTTCATCGGGTGGTACTGGGCTGCGCTTATAAGTGTAATAAACCGGGTCGCCACACAAATCCTGCCAAAAGCCGTCGGCGCAGCCGCCGAGCAACTGCGCAAATATCAAAGGCAGTATAATTTTACTCTTCATAAGAGATACATCGCCTTCCGCCAGAAATATCTATACAACGAGCACTGGGTGGACAAATAGAACCGGGCGCTAGCTCTTCAGAATCTCCGGGACAACTGGAATAACTGGATTTACGTGATGGGGGCGCTGCGGGCACGTGTGACGAAGGGGCAGGATAAGCACGGTAATCCAGATGGCGCGGTGTAGGTGGACTGTAAGGGTAAACCACTTGATTGCGTGTATCTGGTGTTCCACAAGCTGCCAATAACAAGCTCGTTGTAAACAATGAAATTACTATCGGGGATTTTTGCATGGGCACTTCTCCGTATCGGTACCACGCGAAATTGACTTCGCGTACTTCGGTAAAAGACCGGGTTATGCTGTAGCGATCTCCATGCGGATTCCCACAGAGGCTAATACACCCTCAGTATCGGGAAAAACCAACTAGAGGAATCGTACACTCTATCCTCGCAACTCTCCTCACACTGAAAACCGACCGTTATAGGTGGCCGAAGTCGGGAGTGATGGGCGCCGGCATCAACAAAACTCTCGCCTTGCCTGGCTGTGCCAGTCTCAAAGAAGAATGGATCTTCACCCTCCACTTCCTCAGCCGGCAAAAACAAGCAACCCTGCATCACCAGTGCCGATACGACAGGAAAGGCGAATTTCCCTGAAGGTCTCATGATCCGACACTCCACATTTTCAGTGTTGCGTTGATAGTTGTCTTTCTCTGAGTCTAGTTGCCAGGGAATTTCCAGCCAGTTGGCGCCAAGTCATTTATTCGCATAATTCATCTTTAAGTGAATTTAAACGTCATTTTCCTTCCACCCCACTGCGTAGGCGAGCATACCTAAAAGCAATAGCTACATAAGGCAGCTCGAAAAATAAAAAAGCGGCCAAAGGCCGCTTTTTTAGGGTAATGACTCTGGAACCTTTACAGCAACAATCGACGCACGTCTGCCAGCACGCTGACCAAATAAGTCATAAAGCGTCCGGCATCTCCGCCATTTACCGCGCGGTGATCGTAGGAGAGCGCCAAGGGCAACATCTGCCGGGGCTCAAAGTCCTTACCGTTCCACACCGGCTTCATCGCCAGCTTGGATACTCCGAGGATACCTACTTCCGGAGAATTGACGATCGGGGTAAATCCGGTGCCGCCGATAGCCCCCAGGCTGGAGATAGTGAAGCAAGCACCCTGCATCTCGTTGGGTTTCAACTTGCCATCACGGGCTTTCAGGGCCATCTCAGTGGCCTCGGCCGCCAGCTCGTACAAGCCTTTTTTATCCACATCGCGGATAACCGGCACCATTAAGCCTTTTGGCGTATCCACTGCCATCCCCACATGTACATAGTCCTTGCGCACAATGTGCTCGCCATCATTGTGCAGGGATACATTAAAGCTGGGCTCTGCGCGCAGGGCTGCGGCTACCGCTTTCAGCAGGAAAGGCACTGGGGTGAGCTTCACTCCGCGCTTCTCCGCCTCGGCCTTCATGGACTTGCGGAAGGTTTCCAGCTCAGTGATATCCGCATCATCAAACTGGGTGACGTGGGGCACATTAAGCCAGTTACGCGACATGTTGGCAGCGGTGATCTTGTGGATCTTGCTCATCGGCTCCACGTTCACCGGGCCAAACTGGCTGAAGTCGATATCCGGCATCTTGGCAATACCGATTCCACCGCCTACGCCAACGGCACCGCTCTCAGCCTTCTTCACCTGTTCGCGGATATAGTTGTGCAGATCATCCTTGGAGACCCGGTTGCGGGGACCCGTGGGCTTCACCTTGTTCAAGGTAACGCCCAACTCCCGCGCCAGTTTGCGCACGGCAGGACCGGCGTAAACCTGGGCTGCGGCGGTAAAATCTCGTTCCAGCTGATGATCTTTTTGCGGCACTGCCGGGGGCTCAACAGACGCAGATGCCTGCTGTGGCGCGCTCTCGGCAGGCGCTGTCGCTGCAGGGGCTGCAGGGGCTGCAGCTGTAGCCGCGGGCTCGGCGGCGCCTGTGGCAACTACTTTCAACACACCAAGGGTATCGCCAGTGGAAACCTTATCACCTTCCTTAACGGCGATAGAGACCACAGTACCGGCGCTGGGGGAAGGCACATCCATAGAGGCTTTATCGCCTTCCACCACAATCAGGGAGTCGCCCTCTTCGACCGCATCGCCGGGCTGTACACTGATCTCGATCACATCAACTGCATCGGCACCACCCAGGTCCGGGACCTGGATCGTTTCCTCTTTCGGCTCACCGCTCACTGCTGCCGCAGGGGCTTCAGCTGCGGGCTCGGCCGCCGGTGCAGTTTCTTCCTTGGCAGGTGCCGCAGCGGGCTCCTCTGCCGGCGCTTCCGCTACATCGGTTTCGATCTCCCCAATCACATCGCCTTCAGAGACCTTATCGCCCTCTTTCACGCTGATGCTGAGGATTTTGCCAGCCACTGGGGCTGGGACATCCATGGAGGCTTTATCCCCCTCCACCACAATCAGTGAATCCTCTTGCGCGACGGTATCGCCGACAGCAACAGTAATTTCAATCACATCCACCTGATCGGCACCACCGAGATCAGGCACTTTAATGACTTGTTTTGCCATAGGAGTTCTGCCTTCTCTTAGCTGATGCGTGGGTTAACTTTTTCGGCGTCGATATTGAGCTTCACGATCGCTTCCGCAACCTCTTTAGCATCAATAACACCCTGCTTGGCCAAGCCGTTCAGTGCGGCGATTACCACGTAGTTGCGATCCACTTCGAAGAAGCGGCGCAGCTGCTCGCGGCTGTCACTACGACCAAAACCATCGGTGCCCAGGGTAGTCAGTTCACCGTCGATAAATTCGCGCAGAGGCTCCACGTAGGAACGGATGTAGTCGGTAGAGGCGATAACGGGAGACGTGTTGCCTTCAAACTGCTCAGTGATCCAGGCTTTGCGCGGCTCAGCTTCCGGGTGCAGCATATTCCAGCGCGCCGCATCCTGACCTTCACGGGCAGCTTCAACGGCGGAGGTGAGGCTCCACACGTCAGAAGTCACACCGAACTGGTCGGCGAGGATATCCGCCGCTGCCAGTACTTCGCGCAAAATAGTACCGCCACCAATCAGCTGCACATGCTTTTTCGCCGCTTTGCCCTTGGCGCCTTTCTTGACGTTGGACTGCAGCTTGTAGATACCGCGAATAATGCCTTCTTCCACACCCTGGGGCATTTCCGGCTGCAGGTAGTTTTCGTTCTCGATGGTGATGTAGTAGAAGAGGTTCTTCTGCTCCTCGTACATCTCTTTCAAGCCGCGCTGCATAACCACTGCCAGCTCGTAACCGTAGGCTGGGTCATAGCTGCGGCAGTTGGGGATAGTGGAGGACAGCACGTGGCTGTGACCGTCCTGGTGCTGCAGACCCTCACCGTTCAGGGTGGTGCGGCCGGCAGTGGCGCCGATCAGAAAACCGCGTGCCTGCATATCTCCAGCGGCCCAGGCCAGGTCGCCCACGCGCTGGAAGCCAAACATTGAATAGTAAATATAGAAAGGCACCATCGGCACGCCGTGGTTGCTGTAGGCAGTGGCCAACGCCATCCAGGCGGACATAGCGCCAGCTTCGTTGATGCCCTCTTCCAGCACCTGGCCTTTCTTGTCTTCCTTGTAATACATGATCTGGCCGTGATCCACCGGGGTGTAGCGCTGCCCCTGGGAGGAATAGATACCCAGCTGGCGGAACAGGCCTTCCATACCAAAGGTACGGGCTTCATCGGGAACGATCGGCGCGATGTTCTTGCCGATATTCTTGTCTTTTACTAGTGCGGCAATGGCGCGAACGAATGCCATGGTGGTGGAGATTTCACGCTCACCGGAGCCTTTAGTCAGTGCGCTAAATGCGTCGAGACCGGGAATTTCCAATTTCGGGCACTCAACCGGGCGACGGGGAACCGGACCACCCAGGGCCTTGCGACGCTCCGCCATATATTTCATTTCCGGGCTGTCCGGAGATGGACGGTAGTAAGGCACTTCTTCCAACTCTTTGTCGGTGAGCGGAATGGCAAAACGGTCGCGGAAACGCTTGAGGGAATCCAGGTCCAGCTTCTTCACGGAGTGAGTATCCATCGCCGCTTCACCGGCAGAGCCCAGGCCGTAGCCTTTAACCGTTTGCGCCAGGATTACAGTGGGCTGCCCTTTGTGGGCCATAGCCGCCGCGTAGGCTGCGTAAACTTTGTAAGGATCGTGGCCGCCGCGATTGAGCTTCATAATCTCATCATCGGACATATCCTTAACCAGCTCCAACAGCTCCGGGTATTTGCCGAAGAAGTGTTCACGGGTATAGGCACCACCGTTGGCCTTGAAGTTCTGCATCTCGCCATCGACCACTTCGTCCATGACTTTCTGCAACAGGCCTTTATCATCTTTCTCCAGCAGCGGATCCCACAGGCGGCCCCAGAGTACTTTGACAACGTTCCAGCCGGCACCGCGGAATACGCCTTCCAGCTCCTGTACGATCTTGCCGTTGCCGCGAACCGGGCCGTCCAGGCGCTGCAGGTTACAGTTGACCACAAACACCAGGTTTTCCAGTTGCTCTCGACCCGCCAGGGAAATTGCGCCCAGGGTTTCCGGCTCGTCACACTCGCCGTCACCGAGGAAAGCCCACACCTTGCGATCGCCGCGCGGGGACAGGCCGCGGGCAGACAGGTAGCGCATAATGTGTGCCTGGTAAATCGCCTGGATCGGCCCCAATCCCATGGAAACCGTGGGGAACTGCCAGTACTCCGGCATCAGCCAAGGGTGCGGGTAAGAGGAGAGGCCATTGCCATTTACTTCGCGACGGAAGTTGTCCAGCTGCTCTTCATCGAAGCGCCCCTCGAGGTAGGAACGTGCATAAATGCCCGGCGCACTGTGGCCCTGGAAGAAAATCAGGTCACCGCGCTCTTCGCCCTCATTACCGCGAAAGAAATAGTTAAAGCCCACATCGTAGAGAGTAGCCGCAGAAGAGAAGCTGGAGATATGGCCGCCGAGATGGTCGTTGTTCTGGTTAGCGCGCACTACCATCGCCAGGGCATTCCAGCGGATCAGAGAGCGTATGCGGCGCTCCATAAACAGATCGCCGGGCATGCGTTTTTCCGCATTGGGCGGAATGGTATTGCGGTAGGGTGTGGTGATAGCCGCGGGCAGCTGTACGCCTACATCAGTAGCGCGATCGGACAACTGCTTCAGAAGGAAGGCTGCGCGTTCTTTGCCGCTGTAGCGGATAACCGCCTGCAGCGCATCCAGCCATTCCTGCGTTTCGAGGTTATCGGTATCTTCGTGCATCAAGTGCTCCTCGGCGAATTAGGCGACGTCGAGTCGGTCTATTTCTCAAAAATCGGTACGCGGGCAAACTACAGCGCGGGCAAAAAAAAGCTTCCTTTTTTTCTTGGTTCCGCCAATTCACCAACTTTGTTGGCGCAAATGCAAAGTGCGTGTTTCTTCACTTGAATATGGCGGAGAGGAAAAGCGACGCCATCTGCTACCGCAAATGCCTAGTTTGACTGTGATTATCTACTCCGGGATCCGCGCAAAGTGGCGGACAAAACCCCATTCCCGGTTGTTAGCGGAGAGGATTGTAGTATTACTACAAAAAATTTTCCAGATAGGACGGTTAGTAACAAATAAAACAAAAGGGCAAAACAATTATTTGCCAATTTGTCCTTTTACCGGAATATTTTATGGAAAGATTCAGAAAATGAACTACAAAATCGAGTCCCAAATAATAGTCTCGGTCACAGCCGAACCAGCTCCCCGCCGGATTGATATTCAGCGTAGACCAAGTAGCGCAGGGGACCACCCGCCGCCAGGGCATTGAAGGGGTAACAGGTCACCAGCAATAACCCGCGCTCGGCAAAGACCGGCAGGCGTTCGCTCTCGCTATCCACAATCCGCATCTCCGAAACCCGGTAAGTATGCCAGCGTCCGTATTTATCTTGCAGATAAATGGAGGTACCTCGCCTGACACGGTCCAATCCTGCAAAGTGAGTATCCCGATGAGCCGCAATCACTGTAGTGCGGTTTTCCCCTGGGCTCCCTGAACCCGACAACAAGCCGGGGCCAAAAGCCAGCGCCTGCCCACTGCCTCCGGCGAGAACAATTAATGGCGACTGTCCTTCCAGCTTCAATTTGGCCACAGGCCAAGTATCCGCCCAGGGCCAGGGCTTTTGCGGAGCCCCACCCTGCAACTGCTCCTCCCAGGCACTGACAATCAGTAGCTGAGCCAACTGTGCCTTTGCCAGCAACCAGGCAGCGGAACCCAGCTGCCATAACCCCGCCACGAAGCACACCAGGAAAAGCAGGGGGCGGATCACGGACGAACTCCCCCAGGCCGGGCTTCAAAGCTATTTTGGGTACAGCGCACATCCGGCATTACCTTGCGCAACAGGTGGCGCAATTGATGCACCATGTTGCTGCGAAGCTTACGCCCGCGACTTAACAATGCTGCAAAGCTGAATAATCCCAGGGCAGCAAGCAGTTGGGTATAGACTCCAGTCGCTGTACTGGGGTAAGCCTGACGCTGCAGCACCTGCCCTCGAGGCACCACATTGGTAACCGGGCCGCGGGCGAGTTTATCCTTTTCATTGCGAACCACTTTCTCCTCTACAGCAACAAAACTGGTATAAGGGCTAGCCAGCTGGTGTGCCAGGGCTAGCTGCAAAATTTGTTCACGCAATACTTGGCCAGTATCACTGCTCTCACCGATCTGCATCTGCTGGTCACGCAAGGATTCAATTTTGCTGCGCGCCCACAGGCTTCCAAGACTGCCACCATGTCCAGATTCATCGACTTTTAAAGCCAGCTTACGCACAAACTGTTTGTCTGCCATACGCCCACGTAGCTTGATTTCCCCCTGAAAATTACCGCCCTCTACCCTGGCCACCAGTTGTAAGGGTTCACCACGATAAAGATCCGGAATTCTCTTGGGGTAAGCATCCGCTACTAACCCCTCAGGCCAGCTGAGCTGCAGGTCAGTGGCCACGGGGTTTTCAAGCTTGGTGAACAGGGCGTGCATACGCTCACGCACTTCAGTAATATCTCCAATGGTGACGAAGGCACCTCGCCCATACTGCGCAGCCTTGCGCATAAAATGATTGTTGGGTGCCGAGCCAATCCCCACAGTGAAAAGACGGGTGTTATTTAAGTGCTGGTGAATTACCTCAAACAGCGCTTGTTCATTCCCTACCGCCCCGTCAGTAATAAAAACCACCTGGTGCACCAGGTTGATATCGCCCGGTAACTGCTGCTCCAAAGCCAGGCGCAGAGCCGGTGCCATCTCTGTGCCACCTTCTGCATTCAAGATTTCTATTTCCTGCCGCGCGCGACGGATATTTTCCGCACTTGCCACTACAGGGCGTGGAAAAAGGGCACGGCTAGCGCTGTTAAATGCGATCACATTAAAACGATCATTCGCACTCAGGCGAGCAAGTGCCAGTATCAGGCTTTCCTTAGCCTGACGAATGGAATTGCCGGACATGGAGCCAGAGGTATCAATTACAAAAACCACTTCCCGCTGCAGGCGCTGGCTGCGAATACCGTCATCGGGCGGCAGTAACATCACCTGTAAGTAGGTTCCAGCTTTCTCACTAGTAGCATCGATCCTCTCACTGAACAGGGCGGCGCGAGGCAGGGCCGAGGCATGCGGCTGCCAGCGCAGGACAAAATCCCGATCCATACTCACCGCTCCTTCTCGCAGATGGACGTCGTAGCGCCCGCCCTCTTGATCCTCAACATCAATTTTGTGATAGGGGCTGCTGACTTGTGCCAGTGGCAGACCGCTATGCAACTCCACTTCAATAGCCATCTTATGGCTGCCAATAGCATGAAGCTCCTCAGCCGGCTGCATTAGTGGGGTAATGGCCGGGGCATCCGGTACCTGATTTGTCGGTAGGGCCCAGCCATTATGTTGTGTTACCAGATTCAACTCATCTCCACCAAGCGCATGCACAGGGACAGACTCACCTGGGATATAACGGGGTGTTAGCGTAGTAGGCATACGTAGGGAAAACGTACCCCCATCGTAAGTCACCGGTTGGATGTAGCGGATATTTACCTGCACTACCTCTCCCGGTGCAATATTGGCAACCTTATTGGTGAACAAATTAGGCCGTTGTTGCTCCAGTAAGGCTGCGCGCTTGCCCGCCGCACGGGCAGCCTTATAAATCTTCGCCGCCTGCTTGCGTTCACGCACTTTTCCGACAATCAAGCGCTCGCCTAACTGGATTTGTAACCTGGCAACGGCCGTCTGTTCTGGCAGTGGTAATGCATAAATGGCTTCCTGCCAATTATCGCTGGTATTTTGAAATTTTTGCTGTAGCTGTACATCTGCAACCAGTCCGCGAATAACTATTTTGACTTGGCTCGCTAGGTGTACTGCGGGAATATAGCGGCCCATCTCAGCACCGGTAAATAACAAGTCACCAGCCTTTACCTCATCCAGGGTAACCGTTTCCAAGAAGGCAGCATCAGTGTCCACCTCACCGGGCAGTTCTTGCGCGTTCACCTCTGCACCAATAGCCGCGATTACTACCGCCAATACCACCACAATAAACAATATCCAGCGGCCCAGACCACCGCTGCGCTGACGGCGGCGATAGTATTCCTCTGTCGGCAGCATCAGATCATCTTTGTGAAAGCGTTGCCCGAACAACATCACCCTGTTCACAAACTTCCCTCCACTTTTTAATTAACTGGGGTTATTAAAAACAGGGAAGCAGGCGAAACACGGCAACGAATCGGGCGAAAGTAAGGAGCAAAAATGACGAATTATGGCGGGTAGAAAATTGCAAAGCCCTAAGAGCCAAGCCGGAACTGCAGGAACAAAAAAACCGGCGCCAGCGCCGGTTTTTTCAACTAGAACTGGATTAATCGACCAGGCCGTAATCCTTGCGCAGAACTTCAAGCAGCTCTTCTTTGGGGTTCTCTGAAATCTCCAGTTTCTTGCCGGTAATTTTCTCGGCAATACCCACGTAGGTGGCGGAGAGATCCATCAGCATAGACTCGGGCAACTCGTTATCACGGGCCAGAGCCAGACGCTCACCCATACGGTCTTTGTTCAGAAGGATATCGGAATCCGGGAAGTGGTTTAGCAGGGCCTGACGGAAACCCTCTTTGGAGTTTTCCACAACCTTGCCAGCGCGGTATTGTTCACCGTCCCAGATACGAGAGGAATCCGGGGTGCCCACCTCATCCATGTAGATCAGTTTTTCTTCACCGTTGGCATCGGTCACGTAACCGAACTCAAACTTCGTGTCGACGAAGATTTGGTCAAGCTTTTCAAGCTCCGTAGAAATTACATCGAAGCCCTCTTTCAGCAGCTTTTCATACAGGTCAATGTCTCCCGAATCGCGGAAGTCAAATGCCTCGACATTGTCCTCAATATTCTTGCGGGTGATATTTACATCATCGGCTTCCGGCACACCGGGGATGCCCTTGAGAATACCTTTCGTGGAGGGAGTAATTAGCAGCTCTGGCAGCTTCTGGTCTTTTTGCAGACCATCGGGGATTTCAATCCCGCAGAACTCGCGCTCACCCTTCTGATAGGAACGCCACATGGAGCCAGTGATGTACTGGCGGGCGATCGCTTCGATCATAACCGGGCGTGCCTTCTGTACGATCCACACCAGCGGGTGCGGAATATCCAGAATGTGGCTATCGGCCAGGCCTTGTTCTTTAAACAACTTGAACCAGTGGTTGGAAATAGCGTTCAATGCCGCGCCCTTGCCAGGCACGCCACGCATACCGCCTTCACCGGTCCAGATGCAGTCGAATGCAGAGATGCGATCAGAAATTACCATCACTGCGAGAGGCGCGTCCGGCGCTACCGGATAACCTTTCTCCTCGATCAGGCGACGGCTGTCGGCCTCGGTCAGCCAGTAAACGGAGCGAACTTTGCCACTGTGGATGGACTTGTCAGTGCGGATAGGCAGGTCATTATTGACCGCTAGGACTTTGTCAGCCAGGCTCATGGGCTCTCACCTATTTGAAGGGACCAAATAAAAGAAAGCGCGGCATTCTAGCAAATGCCGCGACCTACAGACAAAGAAAAGATATCGATTAAATACCCAAATCAGATAATTAATCCGATATTCGCCTCGCCTCCCACTCAGCCTGGTGCTCACTGGTAGGCCAGGCACTCATAATGGCCTTAAGCAAAGTCGCCAGAGGGATAGCAAAGAAGACACCCCAGAACCCCCAGATGCCACCAAAAAACAAAACTGCCAGAATAATTGCCACTGGGTGAAGGTTGACCGCTTCAGAAAAAAGCAACGGTACCAACACATTACCATCGAGCAGCTGGATAATGCCGTAGGTGATCATCAAGTAGAAAAACTCATTGCTCCACCCCCACTGAAACAAGCCTATGGCCGCCACTGGAATCGTCACTACCGCAGCGCCGATATAGGGAATCAACACGCTGAACCCTACTGCTACCGCGAGCAGTAAGGCGTAATTCACCCCTAACAGTAGAAAAGCGGCATAGCTGACCGCTGCCACTATGCCAATCTCTACCACCTTACCGCGCACATAGTTTGCCACCTGGTCGTTCATCTCATGCCAGATCTGATGCATCATCGGACGCTCCTTTGGCAAGAAGGAGGTGCACCAGCGGATCAATTGATCGGAATCCTTGAGGAAGAAAAACACCAGGATCGGCACCACCACCACATAAATCAACAATCCGGCAAAAATTGGCAGGTTGGTCAGGGAGAAGGCTAGCAGGGTCTGACCTATGCCACCCAACTCACTGCCCAGTAAGTTAAAAATCTCATCGATCTGCGCCGCTGAAATCAGGCGTGGGTATCGCTCAGGCAACAGCAGTAAAAGTTCCTGCCCGCGCTGAACCATATTCGGCAACTCCGCACCCAGCCGCACTAGCTGGCGCCAGATAATTGGTAGCACTACAAACAGTAAGGCAACGATGGCGCCCACCAGCACCAGGCAAGCCAGTGTTACTGCCATCCAGTGGGGCACCCGCCAGGATTTAAGCTTTTGCACCATGCCCTGCATTAAAAAGGCTATTACCAAAGCCGTAAGTACAGGCGCTAATACCACCCCGAGTGTGGCCAGCACCACCAGAGCTACAGTAAGAAGCAGCACCAGCAGCACCACTTCTTCCTGGCTGAAGTAGCGATTCACCCAGCCTTTAACAATCGATAACATGGATTCTCGGGATTGGTTCATCATTTGCCAGCGTACAGCCAATATAGAAAGGTATTATCACGCCGCTCTGCGCGCAGTAGCGACCTACCGCTCAAGGCGGCAAAGCTGTGAAAATCGCGCCAGGAAGCTTCATCTGTTGCTATCACACACAAAAGAGTTCCCACCTCATACTCGCGCAGGGCGCGACGCATGGCCAACAGGGGCTGGGGGCACGGCAAATTCCGCGCATCCACCCTCTCCGCCGCGTCCCAATCTGGAAGCGGTTGTTCTCGCACTGTCTCAGTGGGGATTTTTGCCATTGGCTATTCAGTCACACGCTTTGAATTGCCGCGGATTATAGCGCGTAATCTGCGCCACACACCCACAAAGCTTTACCCTTTTTAACCCTCTACGTGGCGCAAAGCTGAACCATTTGTGCTCCACTGAGTCCAAACCTCGACAGTTCAATAGGGTTGCGTATAGAGTTGGACTATAGATCCTTCACGGACAGACCGAGCAGTAATTGAGATGACTGATTCCCACAAGACCCTGCCTCGCCGTTGTAACAAAGCGCCTCTAACGCAGCGATTCCGCACCGGCCTTAGGGCGCTGGGTATAGGCCTGCTACTCGGCGCCACCCCGATCGCCACCACCGCAGACAGCGAGGAAATACGTCTACCGGAGCTGGGCGACAGCACTAGCGGGGTAGTTTCGCGCCAACGGGAAAAAGAGCTGGGACAAATGTGGCTGCGTATGTTCCGCAGCCAAGTGAAAACCTCCTCTGATGCCCTGCTCCAACAATATGTAGAGCAAACCGTAAAGGGGCTGGCGGAATACAGCCCACTGGAAGACAAGAATATCGATGTGGTCGTGGTGAGCAATGAAACCATGAACGCATTTGCGGTTCCCGGTGGGATTATGGGTATCCATACCGGTCTCTTTCTATTTGCCGAAAATGAAGACCAGTTCGCCTCGGTGATCGCCCACGAACTCGGGCACCTCAGTCAGCGGCACTACGCGCGATCACTGGAAGCCCAGCGCAACAGTACCATCCCCACTCTGGCTGGCATGCTCGGCGCCCTGGTACTCGCCGCCACTGCCGGTGGCGAAGCTGGCCTCGCTGCCATGACTGCCACCCAAGCTGCAGCTTTGGATAACCAGCTACGCTTCAGCCGCAAGAATGAGCAGGAAGCAGACCGGGTGGGCATCGAAACCCTGGCCAAATCCGGGCGCGATCCGGAAGCCGCCGGTGAAATGTTCGAACAAATGCTCAAGGCAACCCGCTACTACCGCCGCCCACCAGAATTCCTGCTCACCCACCCAGTGACAGAAAAACGTATCGCTGATGCCAAGCTCCGCTCCCAGCGCATGACAAAAGTACCTCCGAGTGATAGCCGGGACTATCATCTGATGCGCGCCCGTATTCGCCTGGCCGGGGAGCCAACCCCCCAACAAGCTGTAAAACGCTTCAATGCCGAGCTAAACGGCATCAATGACAATGAAGACGCCGCACGCTATGGCCTGGCCTTGGCGCAGCTTGCCGCGGGTAAACCAGATACAGCCCTGGATACCCTTCAGCCGCTGCTTGATAAAGAACCTTCAAAGGCCGCCTTTGTACTGGCGCGAGCCGACATCGACCTGGTGCGGGAAGATTATTCCAGTGCCACCCAGCGTCTGCAGCATGCACTTGACCGCAACCCTGGTGATCACGCCCTAATCATGGGCCTCGCCAATGCCCACTTTAAAGCCGGCAATTACCTGGCTGCGGAGCGCCTGTTGGCCAAATATAGCCGCATACGCAAGAAAGACCCCTCCGTATGGTATCTGCTGGCGGAGACCCATGGACTCGCTGGGGACATCGTCGGAGTGCATGAGGCCCGCGCCGAGTACTACATTCTCAATGGCGTCTTCGATAAAGCCCTTCAGCACCTGCGTCACGGTATTCGCATGACAAAAAACGAATACCAGACCAATGCCATTCTCGAGCAGCGCCTCAAGGATGTGATCAAAATGCAGGAAAAAGCCAAAGAGCTTTAACCCAAAATAAAAAGCGGCCAACAGCCGCTTTTTATCGCTATACGGCTAAATTAACCCGTCAGGCCCTGCGAAAATCCAACATTCGCTGCAGGGGAATCATTGCCTTGCGGCCCAGCTCTGCATCTACAAAAATTTCATTATCGCCGCGCTCCAAAACCCCACAGAGATTTTCCAGGGAGTTCATCGCCATCCAAGGGCAGTTGGCACAGCTGCGACAAGTGGCACCGGCACCGGCAGTAGGCGCAACCATCAGTTCCTTATCTGGACACTCCTGCTGCATTTTGTAAAAGATGCCTTGATCGGTGGCTACAATAAAGCGCTTTTCCGGGCGGGTTTTGGCCGCGTTGATAATCTGCGAAGTGGAGCCTACGACATCCGCCAAAGCAACCACCGACGCGGGAGATTCCGGGTGTACCAATACCACCGCATCTGGATACAGGGCTTTCAGGTCTTCCACTCCCTTGGCCTTGAACTCCTCATGCACAATACAGGAGCCATCCCACAGTAAGACGTCTGCGCCGGTCTCGCGCTGAACGTAGCCACCAAGATGTTTATCCGGTGCCCAGAGGATTTTCTCACCGTTGGCATCTAGGTGATCTACCACATCCAGGGCGATGCTGGAGGTTACCACCCAATCCGCGCGTGCCTTTACCGCAGCGGACGTGTTGGCATATACCACTACTGTGCGATCGGGATGCTGGTCACAGAATTCTGAAAATTCATCGGGTGGACAGCCCAGGTCCAGGGAACAGGTGGCCTCCAGAGTAGGCATCAGGACACGCTTGTTCGGGGTCAGGATCTTGGCCGTCTCCCCCATAAATTTCACCCCCGCCACCACGAGAGTATCAGCGCTATGCCTAGCGCCAAAGCGGGCCATTTCCAAGGAGTCAGATACACAGCCGCCCGTCTCTTCAGCCAGAGCCTGGATCAGTGGATCCGTATAATAGTGAGCCACCAGTACGGCATTCTGCTCTTCTAACAGGCGCTTGATACGTTCACGCCAGCCTTGCAATTCCTCATCACTGTATTGAGTCACAACCGGCTCCGCCAAGTGTGCCTGCACCAGTGAGCGGGATTCTACCGTTTCTGCGGCAACGGACTTTTGGGTCATGGCTAACTACCACTACTCGCGAAAAGGGCGCATTATAGCGCATTGCAGCGCCAACACAGTGCTTTCACAACCTCATCTATAGTTACTACGCCATTGGACAGCGCCGACTGCCTAGAGTTTGTATCTGCGCATTCCTCCTGGTTTTGACCGTCCCCAAAGGAATTTATGGATACAGCTGATTGCATAGTGATCGGGGCCGGAGCCCTGGGTCTTGCCAGTGCTAATGCACTCGCCCGCTCTGGTCGCCGGGTTATAGTACTCGAGCAACACAATGCTATAGGTACGGAGATCAGCGCTCGCAGCAGCGAAGTCATTCATGCAGGGATCTACTACCCGACTAATAGCCTAAAAGCCCGCGCGTGCGTCGAAGGCAAGTCCAGGCTCTACAGGTTCTGCGAGCAATATGCCGTAGAGCACAAGCGCATCGGTAAGTTAATCGTGGCCACCAGCGAGGACCAATTGCCTCAACTACATGCATTGAAAGTACAAGGCGATGCAAACAACGCAGGGGGGCTGCAAATTCTTACTGCAAAGGATGTCCGAAAGCTGGAACCCGATTTGGAGTGCTGCGCTGCAATTTATTCCCCAACGACAGGCATTTTTGATAGCCACGCCCTGCTACTCGCTCTTCAGGGAGCCCTGGAAGATCAAGGTGGCCAACTAGCCCTATCAACCAGAGTCACAAACCTGTCGTTCACTGGGCACGACTATCTGCTGACAATGGAGGATGGCTACCAGCTCAAGACACCCCGGCTGGTAGTAGCCGCAGGACTCCACACCAATAAGTTGCTTTCCGGCATAGATGAAGCCACTCTCAGAGCAATCCCACCACTATATATGGCCAAGGGGAGCTACTTTACCCTATCCGGTAAGGCTCCTTTCTCACACTTGATTTACCCCCTGCCTGACCAAGGTGGGCTGGGTATACATCTCACTCTCGATTTAGCCGGCCATGCTCGATTTGGGCCTGATGTAGAATGGGTCAATGCGATTGACTACAGCATTGACGCAAAGCGCGGGGAAAAATTCTATCGAAACATCCGCCGGTATTGGCCCGGCCTACCAAGTGGCTCTTTACACGCTGACTACGCAGGAATACGCCCAAAACTGGTCCCCAAAGGTGCCCCTGCAGGCGATTTTTACATCTATCAAAAAGGCCAGGCATCTAACCTGCAGTTGCTAGCCTTTTTTGGTATTGAATCCCCCGGCTTAACCTCTGCACTTTACCTCGGCGAACTCGCTGCCCTAGCCATGGGAAAATATCTTAGCCGGGAATAACTGCTCAATTATCTTTTAATTTCTTGACGAAAGCTCCCACTCAGAAATTCTTTTTGCACACTGTAAAATGGAACAGCAACCCCTTCCACAAGATCATATCCACTTAATATCCTGCGCCTTCTTTGGCTTATCTATTGGAAAACGCTCCCCATATTTCCACTGCCATTTTGTGTTACCTGGGCGGTTTGGCTGCCATTTGTCTGGGAAGCAAACTGTAAATTGTCACCCCCTAGTTGATTAACCATTACAGCACCTCCGCTAATAGCATTCTGCTCGGTCTCAGCAACATTTATTTCACCCCCTACCCTAAAGATATGGCTGAAATGACCGGATAATAGATCCAATATTCGCACCACAACTCTACATTGGATTTTCAGTCAGAATGTCAGTCGCCATTAGGCTTTGCTCCAGTCTACCAGTGGCACTTTACCGGTAATTCCAAATCAGTTCGCAACAACTTTAACCGGCCCAATGATAATTCTCAGACTATAGAATTTTTGATTTTTTCAGTAAGTCTCATGAACCCGGAAACAATTCCTGGCAATAAAATTCCACTAAAGTTTTATCACTAAATTCTGCATGGCCTAAACAGGTACTATTAACCACCCAAAAAGCCAAAGCAATCGCTCTTTGCAGAATACAGCTATAAAACAGCGCTGATTTTCACTAAGGTCAATGCGCGATAAGAATTACAGATCGGAATGTGGATAACTGAATACGAGAGACTTACGCCCCATAGCACTGAATCAATTGAGATACAGAAAAGCTAAATACTTAGAAACTCTTCTCAAATCGGCTGATCCTGGGCCGATCAACCACTGAGCTAATTTTTATTGAACGAGAGGGATATCGCCATGAGAAAGAAGCACTGAAAGTATAGGAAAAAAATTTGTGCCCACTTCCCTATTCAACTTCAACATTCGCACTGGCATAACTGAATTTAAGTTTCACCATAAGAATATTGGAAACTATGCCAAAGAGGGGAATCATGTTGACGAAATGTAGTTATACAATAATCTCTCGGGAATCGGATGACAGAAGGAGACTGTAGAGAAATTCAGATGCTCTCATAATCGCTGAATTCTGAGAGGTTTATGGAGATGGTGGGTCGTGCTGGATTCGAACCAGCGACCAATTGGTTAAAAGCCAACTGCTCTACCAACTGAGCTAACGACCCTTTAACGTTGGGCTATCTTGGTATGTCCCAACTCAGGAAGCTTTTATTCTCGCGCGGAGATATAAAAAGCATACTGGGTAACTGTGTGCTTACCCGGTGGAAAATGGTGGGTCGTGCTGGATTCGAACCAGCGACCAATTGGTTAAAAGCCAACTGCTCTACCAACTGAGCTAACGACCCTTTTCCGTGCCTCAATGTGAGGAGCTGCGTATCTTACGGATCTATTCCGAAAAGACAATACCTAATTCGAAAAAAAATCCAACAAATTTAAGGAGTTAGGTATTTTCTTTGAAATTTGGCACCAGGTACCGGTCACTGTGTATAGACTGTAGGGTCTTCAAGGCCTGCATCTGCAAAACCCGCTGCGCGCAGACGGCAACTATCGCAACGCCCACAGGCGGCTCCATCCGGGCGCGCCTGGTAACAGGATACCGTCAAACTGTAGTCCACCCCAAGACGCGTCCCTTCACGCACAATATCCGCTTTACTCATCTGCATCAGAGGCGCGCGAATTGAGAGCTTGTGCCCCTCAACGCCAGCACGGGTGGCAAGGTTTGCCATTTTTTCATAGGCATCAATGTATTCTGGGCGGCAGTCGGGATACCCAGAATAGTCCACCGCATTAACACCAACGAAAATATCCTGCGCCCCCAGAACCTCAGCCCAACCGAGGGCAATAGAAAGGAAAACCGTATTTCGTGCAGGTACATAGGTGACAGGGATGCCAGCAGTTTCCTCTTCCGGTACCTCAATAGAGTCATCGGTCAGAGCAGAACCGCCAATAGCGCGCAGGTCCAGCTTGACTACCTTGTGCTCACGGGCACCCTGGGCCTTGGCAACCCTTTCCGCGGCTAACAGTTCGGCCTCATGGCGCTGACCATAATCGAACCCTAATGCGTAGCATTCATAGCCATCAGCATTTGCCATAGCGAGTACGGTGGCTGAATCCAGGCCTCCAGATAGCAAAATTACCGCTTTCTTTGCAGTCATCAGTTCCTCATTTATTTATACGCAGCAGACGGCAAACCGGGGCATGGAATTAAACCCCAGGAATATCTCCCCAGAGCAACTTATGTAGCTGCATCTGCATACGCACCGGCAGGCCATCCGCCAGTATCCACTCAGCTAGCTGCCGCGCCTGCAGCTGCTCATAACTGGGCGAGAAGAGCACTTCCCCTACTCGCTCTGGCAAGCTGTACTGATCCAGCGTAAATCTGGCCCACTCATAATCGCCGCGATCGCAGATCACAAATTTAATCTGGTCATCGCGGGTGAGCACTTGCATATTTTCCATGCGGTTGCGGTGGTGCTCCCCAGAAGCTGGTGTCTTCAGATCCACAACCCGGGAGACACGCGGGTCTACCTGGTCCACAGGCATGGCCCCGCTGGTCTCCAGGCTTACTGAGTAACCCTCATCACATAAGGACTCCAGCAAGGGCAGGCAATTGGGTTGCGCCAGGGGCTCACCGCCAGTCACACAGACATGTCGCGCCGGATGGCTATTTACCTGCTGTAATATCTGCTCCAGAGTCATACGCTCTCCACCATAAAAAGCGTATTCGGAGTCGCAATAGGTACAGCGCAGCGGGCAGCCAGTTAAGCGAACAAACACTGTTGGCAGGCCACTTTCTCGTGCTTCCCCCTGAAGGGAGTAGAAAATTTCACTAATTCTCAGTGATTCTTTAGACAGACTGGACATATACACCCGACACAAAAACGCCCAGAGGGCACATGCCATCCGGGCGCGGGATCATAGGCTTTTTCTGCTCAAAAAACCAGCGATGGTGCTTTGAGAGTAACGAATTATCCGCTACTAAAAGTTCTCCTGGAGATACTTCTTCGCCAGGTTTGATGCCCTGGCGTCGCTGGCAGCAACCTGCTCAAGCAGGTTGCGGGCTTTCTGCTGGTCACCGAGCTGGTGGTAAACAGTACCCAGCTTGTAACGACCGTCCCAGACTTTATTGGAGTTGGGGTAGCCATCAAGCAGTGCCACAAACCATTCTCGAGCCTCTTCCAGGTTTCCCTGCACTAGTGCTATCTCACCCAGCCAGTAGTTGGCATTGGGAGCGTACTGCCCATTGGGAAAGTCTTGCAGCAGACTCTTGAACTCAGCGCTGGCACCACCGTAGTCGCCATTGCGAGCGAGGCCAAAACTGGCCTGATAGCGATCGCGCTCACTCTTGCCGCCTTTTGGGCCCTGAGGCTTGGCAGGCATTGCGCTACCGCCCTGAGCGGAAGTTGCTCCGCCATCGTCGGCATTGGCTGGCGGCTGAGACGAGGGCTCTGTACCGCTGAGGCGGGCAATACGCCGATCCAGGTCCATATAGTCCTCGGTGCGCTGCTGCTTGAGACGTTTGATCTCGTGGCGCAGCTCCTCGACCGTCCCCCTCAGTTCACGTACTTCCTGCTGCAGCACTTGCATCTGGTAGTAGGCTTCGGCCTGGGGGTTAGTCTTGGCTTTCGGAGCCGGACTTCCGGCACGGGCGAGCTGCATTTCCGCAGCGTCACTATCGCTCGGGGAAATCGACTGCTCCTGACTGCTGGCAGACAGATCCACAATCGGAGCCTGGGAGAATACGGGCGATGCCGCAGCCATTAATGCTGCGGTAATCGCCAGTTTTCTAATCGTAAAAGCCATTGGCATCCATTTTGACGATTAGTTAATAACAACGCGACGGTTCATCGCACGGGCAGCTTCGTTAGAGCCCATTTGAGCCGGGCGCTCTTCACCGTAGCTGATCACTTCCAGAGTAGCTGCATCTACGCCTTGCAGTACCAAAAAGTCGCGTACAGCATTAGCACGGCGCTCACCCAGAGCCAGGTTGTACTCACGGGTACCCAGCTCATCAGCGTGGCCTTCCAGACGCACAGAGCCAGAAGCACTGCGCATACGGTCAGCATGACGGATCAGTAACTCACGGGTTTCCGGCTTCAGAAGGGATTGGTCGAAGTCGAAGTAAACTACGTTTTCCAGAGGAGCCAGAGCCTCGCCATCGTCTACAACATTGGTCTCAACCGGAGCTTCAATGTCGGTTTGGTTTACAACTTCCTGACCGCTCTGCTCACTGTCAGTGCTGCTACAACCGGCCATTACTGCAAATACACAGGCCAGTCCAAAACCTGTTTTAACTGATTTCAACATAAGCTACTCCGCTTTTTTGTGTTATCGAAAATCCTGAAAGATTTTTAAAATTGGTCTTTTAAACACCCTACGCATCAACGCGTCGGGCCCCCGCCTCAATCAAAGTATGGCGACCATGCCGGTTCCCGGACATCACCCCTTTGTGAGGGCAGGTTGTACTTCACCCCAGCATCCAGCGATACCGCAGCCAGAATACCTTTGTCTCCGCGCTTGGTTGCGTACATCAACATTGCCCCATTCGGTGCAATGCTAGGGGATTCGTCCAGTGTGGTCTCCGTGAGGACACGCATTCTGCCCGAATTAATATCCATCGTGGCGATGGTAAAGGTTCCCCGGTTGCGATGTACCATGACCAACGTCTTCCCATCAGGAGAAACACGCGGCCGCGCATTGTAGTCGCCATCGAAGGTTAAGCGGTCGACTTGACCAGTGGCAAGAGTCAATTGGTAAATTTGTGGTTTTCCTCCCCTATCGGATGTGAAAACCAACGATTTACCATCAGGCATCCAGTTTGGCTCGGTATCAATGGAGAAGTGTCTGGTCATACGGGTGAATTTGTTGCTCACCAGATCCAGTACGTAGATCTCCGGGTTGCCGTCCTTGGAGAGCACCATGGCCAACTTGGTTCCATCGGGGGACCACGTCGGCGAGCTATTGATGCCCTTGAAGTTAGTCAGTTGCTTGCGCGCACCGGTACGCAGGTTCTCGCGGAATATCGCCGGGCGGCCGGTCTCGAAAGAAACATAAGCCAGCTCCTGTCCATTTGGCGACCACATGGGAGACATCACCGGCGCATTAAAGCGGCGAATCTGCTTGGCGCGGGCGCCATCGATATCTGAGCGCATCAGCACATAGCTGGGTTTACCGCCGCGGGTTTCTTCCTGCACGTATACCATTTCGGTAGAGAAGGCACCACGAATACCGGTTATGGCTTCAAAGATTTCATCTGCGGCGCGATGGGCGATATCCCGCAGCTGGGTCTGGCCACCGCGCACTTGCTTGGTGAACATCTTGTGCTGGCCGAACACATTAACAAGGTCAAAAGTGAGCAGGTAACCGGAAGCCTGGGGCTCGATTCTACCAGTCACTATGTATTCGGTACCGAGAATACGCCAGTCCCGAAACACCACATCTTCCGGGGTTTTAGGAAAAGACAGCATGTCCTCTTTGGGCACCGGAGAGAATAGGCCGCTCCGGCGCAGGTCTGCGGAAATAATCCCGGAGACATCCTCTTTCAGCACACCGCTGCCGGACCAGCTGAAAGGAGATATCGCAATAGGAGTAGGATCATCGATACCGCTTGTGATATCTACCACCAGCTGGGCCCGAGCCCCCAGGCTCACCGAGGCGATGGCAATAATGACGACTGTTTTCAGTAAACTCTTGATCATTGGCGCAGATCTTCGACTTTAAAGTTCAAAATAGTAGTGCGGACTTCCCGCTCGAAAATTACTGGTTCTTCCCTGGCCAGCTCAGCCACTTCAGGGAAAACTTCTACCCGACGAATAGCTGTAAGAACCGAACGGTCCAGAGCGGCGTTGCCGCTGCCCTCGACGATATTAGTTGCCACTACTCGACCGGTGGGGACAAAATTAATTTTCACTTTGGTCAGCATACCGTTACGCGCACTCGGCGGGCGACTCCATACTGATTCAATACGCTGCTGGATTGCCTGACCAACAGACATTACTGCCTGCTGCCCCTCATTGGCATCCAATAACTCCTGCTCTTCCTCCAGTGCTTCATCAAAAGAACTCTGGCGCTCTTTAGCCAACTGCTCCTTCAGTTCTTTCTCTTTGCGCTCCTTTTCCTTACGCTCTTTCTCGCGACGGGCCTTCTCTTGCTTAGCCTTGCGATCGGCCTCAGCTTTGGCCTTGCGTTTCTTTTCAGCCTCGAGCTTTTTCTTCTGCTCCAGGGCCGCGCGGCGCTTACGTTCGACCTCAGCCTTGCGCTTCTGCTCTGCCTCGCGCTGGGCGCGCTGCTGGATCTTATCCACCTTCTTTGGCAGCTTTTTCTGCGGCGTGGCTGCTTCGATAGTCACCAGTTTGGCCTGCACAAACTTCGGCATAGCCTTGCGCTCGGGCATACTGCTGGCATCCCAGCCATAAGTGATGGCAGCAATCAGCGCTCCGTGCAACAGGAGGCTGATTATAATCGCCAGTGCATAAAAGCCTTTATTCACCGACACACTACCCCTGCGGTGGCTCTGTCACCAGACCGACACTGGGCGCTCCCGCCTGTTGCAGCTCAGTCATGGCATTCACGATCAGGCCGTACCTGGCATCGGTATCGCCCCATACCAACACCGGGGTTTTTGGCTTTTGGCGCAAAACCTTGCCCACCGTCTCCTTGATTTCAGACAGTGGCTTAGCTTCTTTTTCCTCTGATCCCAGGTTCAGGTAATAGGTACCGTCGGCTCGTACAGACACGATCAACGGCTCCTCGTCGGTATCCTCCATCGGCGCCGAGGGCGCGTTGGGCAGGTCGACTTTGACCCCTTGCATCAATAATGGTGCCGTGACCATAAAGACAATTAGAAGCACCAGCATCACATCGATGTAGGGCACCACATTGATTTCGGATACCAGCTTCTTCTTGGTTCCTTTGCGAAACACACTCATAGGGTTCGCCTACTCACTACTCAGCCAGAGTGCACTTTGCGGTGCAGGATCGAGGAAAACTCCTCGGCAAAAGTTTCGTAGCTGGATAACAGCCACTCCGCTTTGGCCGAGTAGCGGTTGTATGCCATCACTGCAGGTATTGCCGCAAATAGGCCCATAGCCGTGGCCACCAGTGCCTCACTGATACCTGGGGCAACCGTGGCAATGGTGGCTTGGTGCATCGTGGCGAGACCGCGGAAAGAATTCATAATCCCCCAAACGGTGCCAAACAGGCCGATATAGGGACTGACAGAGCCAACAGTAGCCAGAAACGGCAGATTCATTTCCACCTTTTCCTGCTCACGTGACATGGCCACGCGCATCGCCCGCTCAGTACCCTCCATAACCGCTTCAGGGCCACTGCTGCCCTGCTGTCGCAGGCGGGTAAACTCGGTAAAGCCGGCGCGGAACAGGGATTCGACCCCATCGGTTTTGCCTTTTTCGGCGCGCTCACTCCCCTCGCGAAACAACTTGTTGAGGTCCGCACCGGACCAGAAGCGACGTTCAAAGCTACTGAGGCCGCGCTTGGCCTGGGACAGGTAAAGCCCGCGCTGGATAATCATGACCCAAGACACCACAGAGGCCAATAAAAGCAACAGCATCACGAGCTGTACCAACAGGCTGGCGTTCTGAATTAGCCCCCAAAGAGAAAGTTGTTCACCGGCGTTCATCTTCTTAAATAACTGCCTTTAATGCTGAATAAATAGGTTCCGGCAGGGCACAGGGCCTGCGGCTGTCGTCAGCGACACAGGCAACTTTGACCACACCTTCGCAAATTAGCTCATCGCCGCGCCAGATTTTTTGCTCGAAAGTCACCGCGGCTCGCCCCAGTTTGCCAATCGCCGCAGTAGCGCGCAATGCATCATCGAGTAGAGCGGAGCGGCGGTACTGGATCTCGGCGGAGTGCACCACCAGTAAAAGCCCCTGCGCCGGCATCGCCGGCTTATCATAACCGAGGGAGCGCAACAGTTCTGTGCGCGCGCGCTCCATATATTTCAAATAATTCACGTAATACACAATGCCGCCCGCGTCTGTATCTTCGATATACACACGCATGGGAATACTGAAGTCTCCCTTCACCCCGTTTCCTCTCACTGCTTTTTATCCGGCGCTGGTATGCCGAAATGTTCATAGGCGAGCCCTGTAACCACCCGTCCACGAGGTGTGCGAGCGATATAGCCCTGTTGAATCAGGTAGGGCTCAATTACGTCCTCCAGGGTATCGCGCTCCTCACTCACCGCTGCTGCTAGGCTGTCTACCCCAACCGGGCCGCCATCAAACTTCTCAATCATGGCTAGCAACATGCGTCGGTCGAGCTGGTCGAAGCCGCGGGCATCCACATTGAGCATATTGAGCGCGGCATCCGCGGTGGCCGAATCCACAGAGCCATTGCCCTTAACATCGGCATAATCGCGGACGCGGCGGAGCAGGCGGTTTGCAATCCGCGGGGTGCCGCGGGCGCGCCGCGCCACCTCCAGGGCTCCCCCCTCATCCATATCCACCCCCATAAGGCCCGCGGAGCGGCGCACGATGCTGGTGAGGTCTTTCACGTTATAGAATTCAAGGCGTTGAACTATGCCGAAGCGATCGCGCAGGGGGGAGGTGAGCAAGCCAGCCCTGGTTGTGGCGCCCACCAGGGTGAAAGGTGGCAAATCCAGTTTGATTGAGCGTGCCGCAGGCCCTTCACCAATCATGATATCCAGCTGGTAGTCCTCCATCGCCGGATACAGGACTTCCTCCACATGTGGGCTCAGGCGGTGAATCTCATCGATAAACAACACATCACCCGGCTCTAAATTGGTCATCAAGGCGGCCAGGTCGCCCGCCTTTTCCAGCACGGGCCCGGAAGTGGTCTTGATAGCCACTCCCATCTCCGCAGCAATAATATTCGCAAGGGTGGTTTTACCCAGGCCGGGCGGGCCAAACACCAGGGTGTGATCCAGGGCCTCTTTGCGCAGTTTGGCGGCCTGGATAAAGATCTCCATCTGCTCACGCACCACCGGCTGACCCACATAGTCCGACAGAGTCTTGGGGCGCACAGCGCGGTCATACTGCTCTTCGTGGCCCGCAGGGCCTACCGGATCAGGTGCTACCAGGCGATCAGCTTCTATCATCGCAACAACTCCAGGGCACTCAATTTACGCGGGCGCCATGCCCTTCAGGGCCAAGCGAATCAAGGTAGCACTATCTGCATCAGGCTGCTCCTTGCTGGCGCGGGCAACCATTTTACTGGCTTCAGTTGGCTTGTAGCCCAATGCCGCCAGGGCACTTTCAGCCTCTCCGGCATGATCTGCCCTGGGGCTGGCAGTCGCGGCTATCAAGGGGATATCGTTGGCATCACCAAAGTCCGGGGTCAACTTATCCCGCAGCTCCACTATCAAACGCTCAGCAGTCTTCTTACCCACACCAGGCACTTTTACCAGAGCTGCAACATTGTCTTCTGCAACACAGCGCGCCAACGCCGCACCGTCGAGTCCAGACAGAATTGCCAGTGCCATTTTGGGTCCAACACCACTTACCTTTATCAGGGTCCGAAAAAGCTTACGATCGGCATCACGGATAAAGCCATACAACTGCTGGGCAGTCTCTGAAACGGCCAAATGGGTGTGCAACTGCACCTGCTGACCCAGGGCCGGGAGCTCAAAGATAGTGGTCATGGGAGCGAGCACTTCGTAGCCAACTCCCTGCACATCCACCAATAGCAGCGGCGGCTGCACTGCGGCCAGAGAGCCGCTCAATCGTCCAATCATGTGTTATTCCAAATTTGTTATACCTGCCCCAACGAAAGAGGGAGAGCGGCAGGAGCCATTCACATACTGAGACGCCCGCGACGGAAGCGACTGCGCGCCCCCCCATCTCCAGCGGTAAATGCCAATGTCTGCTCTGTATGCATATGACACAGCGCCACCGCGAGCGCATCAGCGGCATCCTCCTGGGGCGCCGCTGGCAGCGACAGCAGGGTTTTTACCATATGCTGAACTTGCAATTTATCTGCACCGCCATTGCCCACCACCGCCTGTTTGACCTTGCGCGCTTCATACTCGGCAACCTCGAGGCCGCTATTGGTCCCAGCCACAATAGCGGCACCACGGGCTTGCCCCAGTTTTAGGGCGGAGCCTGCACTCTTGGACATAAATACGTTTTCAATTGCCATCTGTGCAGGCTGGTATTGCTGTGCAATCTGGCACACCGCATCGAAAATCAGCTTGAGGCGTTCCGGCAGAGGTCCCTCGGGAATACGAATAACCCCACTAGCCACATAGCGAGCCTTACCCCGCTCCACATCGATAATTCCATAGCCCGTTTTACGCGAGCCGGGGTCAATACCCAAAATTCGGGTCAAGAGGCAGCTCCCCAGGTATCTGTATGTTTATATAGTGGTGGGAGTGTCCCAAGGTGAGATGAAAGCGTCAAGGGAGAGCTTGCGAGGAGCGTATCGAAAATCTCATGGGGCAAGGCAGGACGCTCCCTGCCCTGCAGTGAGCGGGAGTTAGCCCAACTCTTCCATGACCTCTGCAGGAATATCCGCATTGGTGTAAACGTTTTGCACATCATCGAGATCCTCCAGCATCTCGACCAGCGCCAGCACCTTCTCCGCACCTTCTTTATCCAGGGGAACTGTGGTGGAGGGGATCATCGCAATCTCGGCACTATCCGGAGTAAAACCAGCTTCTACCAGCGCGTCTTTTACTGTCAGGTAGTCCTGGAATTCAGTGGTAACTTCAACGCTGCCATCGTCATTGGTCTCGATATCTTCAGCACCCGCTTCCAGGGCCGCTTCCATCAGCGAATCCTCATCGACCCCAGTCTCGTAGAACATCTGACCTTTACGCGTGAACAGGTAACTTACCGAGCCATCTGTACCCAGGTTTCCACCGCGCTTGGAAAAAGCGTGGCGCACTTCGGCCACCGTACGGTTGCGGTTGTCGGTCAGGCACTCTACCAACACCGCTACACCACCAACACCGTACCCTTCGTATACAACCGCTTCGTAGTTTTCACCCTCAGCATTTCCGGCCCCGCGGGCGATCGCCTTATCGATGGTATCGCGCTTCATATTGGCGCCCAGAGCTTTATCAATGGTAGCCCTTAACGTCGGGTTATCATCTGGGTTCGGCCCCGCTTTCGCTGCAACCGTCAATTCGCGAATAATCTTGGTAAAAACCTTGCCCCGCTTGGCATCTTGGGCCGCTTTGCGGTGCTTGATATTGGCCCATTTACTATGTCCGGCCATTGTCGTCTCTCTTCAGTCTGTGCGTGGGATGGACCAGTAAGCGAAGCGAGCTGTCCATCTACACGATTTCGCGGGCTCGCTTCGCATAGCCCACCGGGGAAAATCAGCTGATTTGTTCTTCTTTCTGGCGCAGGCGGATGCTTAATTCACGCAGCTGCTTGGCGTCCACCGTTCCCGGTGCATCTGTCATCACACAGGCCGCACTCTGGGTTTTTGGGAAAGCGATCACATCGCGGATAGAGTCGCTGCCGGTCATTAGCATAACCAGACGATCCAAACCAAAGGCAAGGCCACCGTGGGGGGGCGCACCGTATTTAAGCGCATCTAACAGGAAGCCAAATTTCTCGCGCTGCTCTTCCTCATCAATGCCGAGAATGCGGAATACCGCCTGCTGCATCTCTTGATCATGGATACGTACAGAGCCACCACCCAGCTCAGTGCCATTTAGCACCATATCGTAAGCGCGCGACAAAGCTTCGAGCGGATTTTTCTCCAACTCTTCCGGGCTGCAAGAGGGCGCAGTAAACGGGTGGTGCAATGCGGTAAGGCTACCGTCATCATTTTCCTCAAACATCGGGAAGGCCACCACCCATAAGGGAGCCCACTCGCTGGTATAGAGATCCAGGTCTTCACCCAGCTTGCAGCGCAATGCACCCAGGGCTTCAGAAACCACCTTAGCCGTATCCGCTCCGAAGAAAATAATATCTCCATCTTGCGCCTGCAAACGGTCGAGGATTGCCGCGCGTGTTTCCAGGGGTAGGAATTTAACAATTGGAGACTGCAGACCGTTTTCAAGGTCAGCGCGATCGTTGACTTTCACATAGGCCAACCCCTTAGCGCCATAGATTCCGACAAACTTACCGTAGTCATCGATCTGCTTGCGGGTCAGCTTATCGCAGCCACCAGGTACTTTGATCGCGGCCACACGGCCCTTAGGGTCATTAGCCGGTCCGGAAAATACCTTGAAATCCACTTCGGTCATCAGGTCTTTAATTTCTACCATTTCCAGCGGAATACGCAGATCCGGCTTGTCGGAACCGTAGCGCAACATGGCCTGATAGTGGGTCATGCGGGGGAACTCGCCCAACTCAATGCCCTTCAATTCCTTAAACAGCTTGCGGACCATACCTTCGGTGATCGCCATGATCTCTTCCTCGTCGAGGAAGGAAGTCTCGATATCGATCTGGGTAAATTCCGGCTGGCGGTCCGCACGCAGGTCCTCGTCTCGGAAACACTTGGCTATCTGGTAGTAGCGGTCAAAGCCGGAAACCATCAACAACTGCTTAAACAGCTGTGGAGACTGCGGCAGGGCGAAGAATTTACCTTCGTGGGTCCGGCTTGGGACCAGATAATCCCTCGCGCCTTCCGGGGTGGCACGGGTCAGGATTGGAGTTTCAATATCGAGGAAGCCGTGTTCATCCAGGTAATTGCGGATAGCAGTGGTCAACTTGGAGCGGAAATACAAATTGCTCTGCATCTCATTGCGGCGCAGATCCAGGTAACGGTACTTAAGACGTACGTCCTCACCTACTTCGGTATGCTCATCCAACTGGAAAGGTACGGTTTCCGCTGCATTGAGAATTTCCAGCTCGGTGCCATATACCTCGACTTCACCTGTATCCATATTTGGATTCAATGCCTCTGGAGCGCGGGCACGCACACGCCCAGTGACCTTAAGCACATATTCACTGCGCACGCGGTCGGCCATTTCGAAATGCTCGGCAGCATCCGGATCAAATACTACTTGAACAATACCCTCGCGATCGCGCAGGTCGATGAAGATCACACCGCCGTGATCTCGACGGCGATCGACCCAGCCACAGAGGGTTACTACACGGTCTATGTCCGCGGAACGAAGGACGCCACAGTAGTCGCTGCGCATGGATGAAAATTCCCGTTATCGATAGGTGAAAAGTTTAAGTAGAGAGTACACCGCGCGGGCAAACCCGCACAGCGGATCTAGGCCGTCTTTGCCGCCGGCTTAGCGGGCTTGTCGCCCTTGGCATTACCATTATTGGCTGCGCCACCGGCAAGGTTTTTCTTATTACCGGTTTTAAAGTCAGTCTCATACCAACCGCCGCCCTTCAGGCGGAATCCAGCCGCGGAAACTTTCTTACGCAGCTCTGCCTGTTCACAGGCTGGACAGTCTTTGAGCGGGTCATCGCTCATGCGCTGCAGGGCCTCCATTTCATGGCCGCAGGCATTGCACTGGTATTCATAGATCGGCATTACTCAGTACCTGGTGCTGTAAAAAGGGGGACAGAGTATACATGAGCCCCCCAAAGGGAAGAAGCTGCCCCCACCTTTTGGCCTGTCGAGAGGGGTTTCAGAGTCACAAAAAGGCTAAAAACTATAGAAAAAGCACTATTTTTCCAGTATTTCCCCGTGCGGCCGAACAAAAACTATATATACTTCCCTCCATCACCCGCTGAGACCGCCGTTTTTTGGATGCAGCGCAGCGGGAGACCAAACACACTTTTACCGGATACATACCAAACAACAAAAGAAGGAAGTAAGCCATGGCTGTTACCAGGAAAGCTGCTACTAAAACAGCTGCTGCCAAAAAGGCTCCAGCTAAGAAAGCCGCACCGGCCAAAAAAGTAAAGGCAATCAAGGAAAAGTACACTAAAACCCAGGTCCTGAACCAAATTGCGGAAAACACTGAGCTGTCCCGCAAACAGGTTCAGTCTGTTCTGGATGAGCTGAGCGATATCATCGAAGGTCACATCAAGAAGCGCGCTATTGGCGAGTTCGCTCTGCCTGGCCTGATGAAAATCACCACCGTGAAGAAGCCGGCCAAGAAGGCTCGCAAGGGCATCAACCCGTTCACTGGTGAAGAGACCACCTTTAAGGCCAAGCCGGCCAGCATTCAGGTGAAAGTTCGTCCGCTGAAGAAGCTGAAAGAAATGGCGGAGTCCTAAGACATCCCTCTTCCTCAGTAAAAAACCCCGCTCATGCGGGGTTTTTTACTAATGTACTCGGAAAACGCCCTTTCCTACTTAATTTGGCTTACATAGGATATGAGCCAGTTAGAGCTCACTGCCCCCCAATCTTAATAACCAGACCAGAACCAAGCGGCAATATTTATTGCGCGATGAATAGCGTAAAATAGCCAGCTTACTGATAATTGAGCCCAACAGATTCCTATGCGCGCATCCCGTTATCTCATTGCAACCCAAAAAGAAACCCCAAACGACGCGGTGGTAATTAGCCATCAACTAATGTTGCGCGCGGGTATGATCCGTCGCCTGTCATCCGGCCTGTACACCTGGTTACCCACAGGATTGCGCGTGCTGCGTAAGGTGGAGCGTATTGTACGCGAGGAAATGGACCGAGCCGGAGCACTGGAAGTACTAATGCCCGTGGTACAACCGGCAGAGCTTTGGGAAGAATCCGGCCGCTGGCAGCAGTATGGCCCTGAGCTGCTGCGAATCCAGGACCGCCACAATAATCACTTCTGCCTGGGCCCAACCCACGAAGAAGTGATCACCGATTTGATCCGCAACGAGATCAACAGCTATAAACAACTACCGGCGAGTTTCTACCAGGTACAAACCAAATTCCGCGACGAAATTCGCCCCCGTTTTGGTGTAATGCGCGCACGCGAGTTCACCATGAAAGACGCCTACTCCTTCCATATCGATGCGGACTCCCTGCAGGAAACCTACGACGTAATGCACAATGCCTATTGTCGTATTTTTGACCGCATTGGCCTGGACTACCGTCCAGTACTGGCGGATACCGGCTCTATCGGAGGCTCCAGTTCCCACGAGTTCCACGTTCTGGCACAAAGTGGTGAAGATGATATCGCCTTCTCCACAGAGTCCCGTTACGCAGCCAACGTAGAGCTGGCTGAAGCTGTAGCCCCTGCCGGTGAGCGTGCCGCACCCAGTGGGGATATGCAGGAAGTGCACACCCCAGGGCAGAAAACCATCGTCGATGTCAGCGAATTCCTGAAGAGCGACCCTGCCCACTCGGTGAAAACTCTCATTGTGATGGGCGCATGCGAAGAAGGGGAAACCGCACCACTGGTCGCGCTGGTCCTCCGCGGCGACCACGAGTTAAATGAACTAAAAGCGGAAAAGCTGGCCGGTATCGCAAGCCCGCTTGAGTTCGCACCAGAGCAACGTATCGCTGACGAGCTGGGCTGCAATATCGGTTCTCTGGGCCCAGTGGGCATGAAGATCGAGATGGTTGTGGATAGATCAGCAGCGCACTTGGCAGATTTCATCTGTGGTGCTAACCGCGACGATTACCACTATACCGGCGTGAACTGGGGTCGCGATGTAGAGCTCGGCCGTATTGCCGATCTGCGCAATGTGGTTCCCGGCGATATCAGCCCTGATGGACAGGGAACCCTGGAAATCAAACGCGGCATTGAAGTAGGCCATATCTTCCAGCTGGGTGACAAATACAGCCGCGCAATGAATGCCACTGTACTCGACGAAAACGGTAAGGAACAGGTAATGCCGATGGGTTGTTACGGCATCGGTGTTTCCCGTATCGTAGCGGCAGCGATCGAACAGAATCACGACGATTCCGGCATTCTGTGGCCAGATGCAATCGCTCCGTTCCAGCTGGCGATCGTGCCTATCAATATGCACAAAAGCGAAGTGGTGCGGGAGAAGTGCGACCACCTGTACGAATCCCTGCGCAACAATGGCATCGATGTATTGCTGATGGATGAGCCAAAGGCACGACTTGGCGCCATGCTTGCAGATGTCGAGTTGATCGGTATCCCACACCGTATCGTAATCGGCGACCGCGGCCTGGAAAAAGGTGTGGTGGAGTACAAAGGGCGCGGCGATGCTGAAAGCCAGGAGTTTGCTGTCTCCCAGCTGGAAGAAGTCTTACTGGATAAAATCAGCCACTAATCCACAACCCGCCATCCCGGCTCCTTAGCGGGCCGGGTATCCTGCCAATACTCCGCGATAAAGTAGATTTGCGTTACAGGTCCGCAAAAAGGCACTGCCCATTTTGCCAGGATTTCGTAAAATCCAAGCCATGATAAAAAAAGCTATCGCCACAATATGGTTATGCTTATCTTGGTGTGGCGCCCAATCCCAGAGCATCTCCAATGAAGTCGATCCCGAGTTGCGCCTCGCCCTGAGAGAAGCCATCAGCCAGGCAGACAGTTTTGTCGATCGCTTCGATGCAGAGGTGTGGCTGATGTCAAAATCCCAGCCTCTATCCCGCTATATCAAAGACCCTAAAAGACGGATGCATGTGCTGAAAGCGGTGCACCGCGAAGCGACGCGTGCGGGACTACGACCGGAGATTGTCCTCGCCGTAATCCAGATCGAGAGCGCCTTCAATCCCTATGCGGTATCCCGAGTAGGTGCCCAGGGTATGATGCAGGTGATGCCATTCTGGAAAAAGGAAATCGGGCGTCCGGATGACAACCTGATCGATATGGATACCAATCTGCGCTATGGCTGCACAATCCTCAAGCACTATATTAAGAAAGCCAAGGGTAACTTGGCCAATGCCCTCGCTTATTACAATGGCAGCTATGGCCGCCACAGCTATAGCAGCAAAGTCCTGGATGCCTGGGCTAACCGCTGGAGGTAAGCCATGACCGCCGGTTATTTATTTTTCTCTGGCGGGGCCTGCGCTTTACTGTTGCTGGCGGCTGCCAAAGTATCCATTAACCACTACCAGCTCGCTGCAGGTCGGTGGCTGATTCTGGTCCTGCTAGGCGTAATTTGCTACCTGCTACTACCGACACTGCCCACACTTAGTGGCACCGTTGCCATGCTTGTTCATATGCCTGTGATTCTGGTGCCTGCCGCCTTTTGGCTTTTTACACATTTGCTATGCCGAGAGGAGGAATCCTTCCCACATTGGGGCTGGCTCCCGATTTCCCTCTCCATCATCTTCAGCGTCATGGCAAATCACGCACCAATTTCAGTGAGCACCAACGCACAGGAAATTTTCTTTAATCTATCCCAATTCCTGCGCCTCGCCCTGATTGGCTTGGGAGTGTTGACACTGTTAGGGCAATTCCAATCCGACCTTGTGGAAGAGCGCCGCCGCCTGCGCGCAATCCTGTTAATTGTAGTTGGCGCTTATATGTTTATTGTGATCAGTGCCGAGTCTTTGTTTGCTTACCGACCTGTGCCGAATGGTGTACCGACCCTACACGCACTGTTAGCCAGCCTTTTATCGCTGGCAGCTTGTTTATGGCTGCTGGCACTAGCACCCAGCGCCTTGGGGGAGTCCCTTTCACAAGCACCAGTAGAATCCCCAGAGGAAGAGGCACCACCACCAGAACCAGTGCCAAGTCTGGATGAACAGCAGCAGGCACAGCTGGTAAAACTGCAGGAGCATATGGAAAACGGCGGCTACCGTCACACGGGTCTTACTATTCGGGAGCTGGCAGAGCAACTGGATACTCGCGAACACCTGCTGCGCACCCTGATTAATCGCCATCTCGGTTATCGGAATTTTAATGAGTATCTAAATCAGTTCCGTATTGATGAAGCCAGCGCCCGCCTTGCAGACCCTGAACAGGCGCACCTTCCGGTACTGACTATCGCCCTGGATATCGGCTACCGCTCACTCAGCCCCTTTAATGCTGCCTTCAAGCGCCGCCATAATTTGACTCCCACCGAGTACCGTCGCGAGAAGCTGCCCGCCTGATTGGGCAGCCGTTCGGAATCCGTCAGCATTTTTTCATTTTCCGCAAGCCTCTATTAAAAAACGTCCCCAGACTGGAAACTCCACCGCACGCGCTGCCCCAATCCTACCGGGAAAACAGCGACTCCATTTCCAATACAATATTGATGGTGAGAGTATGGATTTTCTAATGGACGTGAGTCACTACGGAGCCACTCACTTTAAATTAACCCTATTTCGCTATGTGCTGGCGGCTTCGGTAATGAGTATCTGTGCAGGCTGGCTATTTCGCGCTTGGATGAACCGGCGCCGAATTCAAGAACGCCGAGCCAACTGGGGGGACATTCGACGAGAAGTCAGCTACTCAATGCTGACCGTTTGTATTTTCACTCTTTTCGGTATCACTATTAATCTGCTGCAGGATATGGGCATTGCCAAGCTTTACTGGCAGTGGAGTGATTACCCTATGTGGTGGAACCTGATCAGCCTGCCTGTAGTTATCCTTTTACATGACGCCTACTTTTACTGGACCCACAGGGCCATGCACCACCCAAGGGTGTTTAAACACTTCCACCGTCTGCACCATATGTCGCGGACTCCCACACCCTGGACGGCTTACAGTTTTTCAATCGGGGAAATTTTTGTTAATGGGCTCTTCTCCCCCCTGATTGCACTAACAATACCCCTACACCCAACTATCTGGCTCAGTTTCCTGTTTGTAATGATTTTCCGTAACTCCATGCTACATACCGGCCGCGAATTTCACCCACGCAGCTGGGTGGATGGTCCGCTGGACAATATGACTACAACCACCCACCACGACCTTCACCACCAGCGATTCCAGGGTAATTATGGCTTCTACTTCACTTGGTGGGACCGGTTGATGGGTACTGAATTCAAAGACTACAAGAAAGTTTTCCGCCAAGCGGTAGACGGGGAGCTCCATGGTGAAAAGCTGCCTCAAGCCCATGGGACGGCACCAACTCCAGATAGGGAGGACGGAGAAAAAATTATCGCATAGGGCGTTCGGTCGGACCTGTGGCATTCAACTGATATTCACAGGTCCGGATCCCGAATGCTCATCCTCCCAAATACAGCGTGAGTGGCAGTGATACCAAGCTGATAAAGGCTGTCGCCACCACCATAGCTGAGGCAACCGCACCATCACATCCATAACGTTTAGCCAGGACAGCAGCAATCGCACCAGAGGGCATAGCAGACTGTAAAACCAGTAACTCCCGCTCCAGGTGTGGCAGCTCAAAAGACAGCGCCAGAACCCAGGCAAGAAGAGGCTCTGCCGCTAACTTCAAAAGCACAGCAACAGTAATCAGACCCGCCAGTTCACGCACCGCAATTGGACGCAATGCCAAACCGATACTGAATGCCACCAGTACAATCAGGGACCGACCCGAAACTCGCAAAATATCTTCAAATAGTTGAACAAAGACATTTCCCTGAGGCAAGCTAATAAGAGAAATAACAGTTCCTAGGATCATGGCAATGAAAATTGGCGATGTAAAAAAAGGCCTGCAGGCTTCCCACAGACTTTCCCTTTTTCCCTCATCCCTGCCGAAGTAAATAGCTACGGCAACACCAAAAGTAAACACGGATAATAAGGCGCCATATTCCCCTATCAGTACACTATCTCTCATTACCAGTGGATTATTGTTAAAAACCCGCCGGATCAACGATAGTCCCAAGGTGGATGAGCCGCCAAACCCAGCCACCAATACAATAGAGCCAAGTGTCTTGCGACCTAATCCCATCATTTTTCCGATGAGCCACGCGGGCACCATAATACCGATGCTAACCACGAACAAAATTGCAGCCGGTATTAACGCCTGAGAGGAAAAAGGAACCTTACTCAAACTGAGTAGGATGACTGCGGGCAGTGCAAAATCCGTCGTTAGGCGCCCAAAAACGCCCTGCTCCTCTTCGAGAATCACCCGGTGCTTACGCAACCAGATTGCCGAGGCACAGAGAGCAACCAGGATAACCAAGGCTTCAACCAAGCTTTGGAACTGTGACATTTCACCCACCAATCAGAGGCCACACAGGGCCACTGCGCAACAATTTTTCAATTGATAAAAAAGACACAGCAGGCCAGGGCTGAAAGCCCTCGCCAGGCTTTTTGGCAATAATTAATACAAGGAAAATTATTGGATGGGAAAAGAATAAGTCATTTATCAATAAGCGAAAGCTTTAGAGGTACAACTTGAATTGGAAAACTCTCATTTAGTGTCCATGTTGCAACGGCAACCAGCGAGATTCTCGATAACAGAAAAGTCCCCAGACCACCATCAATATTTCCAGGGCCAAAAACAACAAGTTGCGCTCGTCAAAGCTGCCGGTTGCCAGCATGCCAAAAAGTCTACCCATGGCGAACCCAATATAAGAAATCGACAAAGCCGCATAGGCTGCCCGGCGGTGTGGCCGCATTGCCAGAGCAATTAAGAGAATTACGGCAATTGCCAGCATAAAGCCACCATAAGTAGCAAGAAACTCTGGCACAGCTGCAGGGGAAATGAATGACAGGCCAACTGCTGCAGCGAAAGCCTCTGGATTAAACAGAGCTCCCAGACCGATAGACGCAAAAATCAACAAGTTGAGAGTTAAATAGACTCTACCCAAATATTTCAACTGCAACTCCCCTCCACCAGCGGTGATCTAACGTCTAGGAAGGCTCGCAAAACCGCAAGCCTTCCCGAAAGCCTTCCTCAAGTATATATGAGGCCCAAGCCGCCACTCTTTCTAATAGGTCACCATTCCTTGGTAAATTGGCCGGCAGGGAAAGCTTTTTCTTTCTGGCAAAACACTTACCGCCTTCCATACTTACCGGTCGCCACTTCATTCCCACCAGTTACTTCAAACAGGTCCCGAGTATGAGAGCACTAATCAAAGAGCCGCTCACTCATATGTTAATCATCGGCGGTGCACTGTTTATCCTTGATACGCTTGTACAAGAACAATCGGTGGACCGCAACAAAATTGTCATAACTGAGGACCGTATTGAGCACCTTTCCGCAGTATTTTCCCGTCGCTGGCAACGGGCACCCTCTCCTGTTGAGGTACAGCAGCTTGTGGAAACTTATGTGCGAGAAGAAATATTGTACCGTGAGGCGCTGAACCTCGGTCTGGATCACAATGACACCGTGATCCGGCGACGTTTACGTATGAAGATAGAACTTGCCGCCAGGGATATTGCCGACAACGTTGAGCCGGCGGAAAGCACGCTGCAGCAATACATGGAGCAAAATGGGAAAGACTACCAGCGCCAAGCCCACTTCAGCTTCCGACAACTCTATTTTCAAACCAGTAATAGCCAGGAGGATATTAAAAAAGTCCTCATCCGGCTTAACCAGGGCCTGGAAGACGCCTCTGCCGGAGACAGTAGCCTATTGCCCAATCAGATAAACAATAAGAGCAGCACGCGTATTGATCAGCTATTTGGCCCCGGCTTTTCCAGCCAACTTACTAAATCATCGCAGGGAAACTGGTTTGGACCACTGAAGTCCGCTTATGGTTGGCACCTGGTTTTCGTAGATGATTATGAACCCAGCAGCGCAGTCAAGTTTTCAGAAGTGCGGACTCAGGTGCTGCGTGATTGGCAATTAAACAGGCGAAAAGCACAACTGGAACAGCAATATCAGCAGTACCGAGAAAATTACACAGTACGTATTGACGCCCCATCCCTCTGAAATTGCCACACTATAGCAGGACGAAAAAGATGCACTATAAAAGCTGGGCAAAAATATACTTATTAGTGCTGTGTATAGCTGCTCTCTCACTCCCTACCACCGCCCATGAGTTACGATCCGCCTATCTCCAAATTGAACAGATAGACTCACGGCGATTTGATGTTATGTGGCGAGTGCCCGCGCGCGGAGAATTACGGCTGTCTCTGGATGTACATCTGGGCCTGGGTTCTACTGTACTTGGCCCAGCCAGTGGTGGCTTCCAAAACGGATTTTATACAGAGCGCTGGCAGATATATCACCCCAATGCGCTTTCACAACTGCCCATCTCCATTGATGGGCTGGAACACACCCTCACCGACGTACTTGTACGGATTGCCTGGCTAGATGGGAATGAAATATTCCAACGACTGATGCCCGAGCGCACTGGCTTTACTGTCGGCAAAAAGGAATCCCATGATCAAGTTACCAGCACCTATTTCAAGCTCGGCCTGGAACACATTCTACTCGGCATAGATCACCTCTTGTTTGTCCTGGCCCTGATGTTGCTCTGCAGTGGCTGGCAGCAGCTACTGCTTGCCCTCACCGGTTTCACCCTAGCTCACAGCATAACCCTGGGCGCCACCACCCTGGGGCATTTATCCCTGCCACAAGCCCCTGTCGAAGTAATCATCGCTCTCAGCATTGTCTTTATAGCCCGAGAAATATTGGCCAAGGGTCATGGTTACAGCAGCCTGACAACGCGCCTGCCATGGCTTGTGGCCTTCGCCTTCGGTTTGCTGCATGGCCTCGGCTTTGCCGGTGCTCTGGCGGATATTGGGCTACCGCAAAGCTCTATCCCCCTGGCACTTCTCAGTTTCAACCTGGGTGTGGAAGCTGGACAAATACTGTTTGTCGCCATCACTGCCACTCTATTCATAGGGTTTTGTCACATACTCAGGCTGCTCCATCAACGATACATCCCAGGGCAGCAGGTGCCTGAAAAGAAGTGGGAAAGGGGCAATATAACAGTCTGGATAGCAACACCAATTGCCTACTTGATCGGCGCAGTCGCCTGCTGGTGGTGTCTGGATAGAACTCTATCGCTACTAATCTAGCCCTTGGCTCCAGTGGTAGGGCTATTCAGCCCCACCACCTGCGGTTTTGGCTCAGTCCTGAAACAGCAGCTCCAGGGGATAGCCAGTGAAAGGTTTGGTTTTTTCAATGACTAAGTGCGAGGTCATACGTGAGATCGCAGCTTCCTCGTTGGCCAGCAGCTGCTCAGAGACCCGATTGAAGTCCGCCGCATCAGGGCAAACGAAACGCAACATATAGTCAAACTCACCAGACATCTTCACACAGGATACTATCTGAGGGATGTCATTGATAATCCGCCGGAAATTTTCACTGGTACGCGCATCCTGGCGCTTAAGGGCCACGTTTACATAAAACTCTGCATGGCGCACCTTATCCAAGTTAATCTCGGCAAGAAATTCGCGGATGTAGCGCTCACTGGTCAGGCGCTTAACCCGAGCCAGGCAGGCACTCTCCGACAGACCAATCTGTTCACTCAAATTCAGGTTGCTAATACGGGCGTTGGTTTGCAGCGCCCGCAAAATACGCAAATTATGCCGGTCAATTTTCACAGAACTGATTTCTTTTGAATCTGAAAGGGGGCAAGGATAGCGGTATTCGCTGAAGGCTGAAACATTACAGCCTCCACAGCGGCAAAAGCCACCGCCTCAACACTTTAGTCTGAGGCGACCTCTTTCGCTCATCGGCTCAGCCGGCCTGGCGATTTCCACTGGTGACAAACTGCTCGATACGATCCAACGCTCGGGACAGTTCAGCTTCATCCGCGGCAAGGGTAAGGCGAACATGGTTCACTGCACTCTCACCAAAAGGTGCGCCAGGTAGCACGGATACCCGCTCAGCATCCAGCAGGGCCTCGGCAAACTCCTGCCCAGAGGTAGCGACTTCAGACACGTTCACCATAACAAACATTCCCGCCTCTGGGCTGTAGCAGCTAAGGCCAGGTATTTTGCCAATGCGTTCGACAATTAAGTCGCGGCGGCGCTCGTAAGCATCCCGCATCTGTTTGACGAAATAGGAATCGAACTCCAGGGCGAAAGCCGCTGCTTCCTGGATAAACTGTGGGCAACCGAAAATAGTAGCACCTGCAAACTCCGCCAGCCGATCAACCAACGGACCACGAGCTACTGCCCAGCCAAGGCGCCATCCACTCATGGCATGGGATTTAGATAGGCCGTCAATGACCACAATGTTATCCAGCTCTTCAGCGGCCGTGCGTAGGGAAGTATGACGGCGAGCGAACGTAATCATGGAATACATCTCATCGCACACCAACCAGACATTGCGCTGGCGACAGTATGCCGCCAGTTCATGTAACTGCTCTGGGGTTGCCATGGCGCCAGTGGGGTTTACCGGGGTATTGATCATTACCACCCGGGTCTCTTCACCAATAGCTGCCTTGATTGCTTCCACATCGAAAGCAAAATCTTTCTCTGCAGGGCAAGCCACCCGCTTAACAGAGAGCCTGAGACCGTCGCAAATTGGCACATAACCAATATACATCGGCTCGGGAATCACTATCTCCTCACCAGGATTCAGAAGGCAGGAAAGCACTGCGTAGATAGCGTTGGTTCCACCTGGAAACACTACGACATCATCGGGGTTGCAGGGGTGTTGAGATACCTTACTCTCGATATCGGCAATAGCGCGGCGCAACATAGGCTCCCCCGCGGCGGGAGAGTAATGGGTACGTCCCACGCCAAGCCTGGCACGGGCAAAATCCAGTATGGGCTCCGGGGTGTCGAAGTTTGGATCACCCACACATAGAAATATGACGTCCTCCCCCTTGTCAGCCAGGCCATGGGCCCGGTCACTGACGGCCCATACATTAGAATCCTCGCTGTTCAGAGCCTGACTTTGCAGGCTGAATCGGGGAGTAAAATCTATCACGTTCTTCACTATTTATCTGCCATTTATGCCCGATACGGTAACAACCGTCAGGGTAATTGATGGCTATAAATCAGGGCTGATTTCGCATTAGGCAGAATTTTGCAGGGGCATTACCGCAGAAAATTCTGTGAGTATCCGTCTCTCTCGATTTGCGACCGGGGAGTGGGTTCTGGTCGGCAAAGAGATACCAGAGAGAGAGTTAAAGGGGAGGAGTTAAAGCAGGTAATCAGATAATGCTATCAAGCACCTGAATATGACCAGTTGGTCTGGATAATTCAGCAGCAACCTGATCAGATAGGCAAAATTCATTTTAGGCCCGGTAAGAGTCAACCTGTTACCAAGGTGCACAAACCTGTTTTCTATTGGCGCCTATTTCTGCAACCGAGACTAGGAAGATCTGTCATAACCTTTTTAGGTTTACAATCGCCGATAATTTTCAGTTGCCATTCTGAACTGGACATTCAGGGACAAATAAAAAAGAGCTTGGACCAAATGAACAGATGTCTGGCTAAATCGCTATTACATATCGCAAGTTTAGCCTTCTCCACGTCTTTACCAAAAGAGCAAAAAGACACTTTAATTAGTGCGCTTAACTTGGAAATGTCCAGCTGTTACATCCTACAGGAAACATTCCTGCAATTCACAAAAGTCTACAGAGGGCTTCCCAATCTAAAGAGACACAAGCAGAAGATACCGATTTCATCATCTTTACTCTCAGGAATAATTGTGGCGGTGATGGAAATATGGGCCAGCCGATTGGCAGCTACTTATTGATATGCCTACACACTTGAACAGCATTTATTGGAAAGCTTCCAATAAAACATCAGAACTCTGAACTTCCGATAATATTAACGGTGAAAGAAGATCTGATACTCCTATTTTTTTAGGGCCAGCAAAAACACATTCTCTAGTACAAAAGCATTTGCTTACTACCAAATACACTTAAAGAGAGCCTCTCTACTTGGTGAGATTACCAAAGGAAAAGCTAATCCCTGACAATTCTTTCCATTGGATGAATCGTTTAAGATAACTATTCCTATTGCCGAGGCAGTAAACCCTGTCCCTATAAGCAACTGAGAACGTGTTTGGGGGCTATTCAAACATCAAAGGAAGTAGTCAGTGAAGCTAAACAACGAGATAAAGCACATTGGTATTGTGGGATGCTCCGCTGAGGGAGCAGCGCTTTGCTACAAGACAATTTGCAATGAGAGCGCCAAGTATCTTGGGAAACACGCCCATCCTGAGGTTTCCATGCACACCCACTCCCTGGCAAGTTATGTACAGTACCTGGAGTCAAATAATTTCGAGGGTGTCGGCGACCTAATGCTCTCTTCCGCAAAAAAACTCAAAGCTCAAGGGGCTGATCTACTAATTTGCCCTGACAATACCATCCATCAAGCATTCAATTATATAAGCTCAAAGTCTCCACTGCCTTGGCTCCATATCGTTGACTGTGTAGTTGATTCAGCACTGTCAAAGGGCTACACAAATCTAGGCATACTTGGGACCCAGTGGCTTGTGGAGAGTGATGTATATCCGGAAAAAATTGAGGCGGCAAATATAAGCTGGCAGCGCCCACCACAAAGAACAATTGAAAAAGTCGGCCACTTAATTATGTATGAACTGGTCAACGGGATTTTTAAACCAGACACCATTCAATATTTTCAGGATATCATAAGGCAATTCGGGGAAGCGGGATGCGATGCTGTAGTCCTTGGTTGCACGGAAATACCATTGATAATTAACGATAGTAATTCACCCATTCCAACGTTAAACTCCAATCGATTGTTGGCAGAGGCAGCTATGGCAGAAGCGATATTGATACGGTCAAAATAGCAATCATTAATATATACAAAAGCACCAAGTATCTGTTATCTAGAGAATACCCGCAGTGACCTCCCCTTTATCTTCCATTACCTTTTTCTTTTTTATCCTAATTTCGTTTACAGCCAATGCCAATATTTATAAGTGGGCCGATGAAAATCGGTCAAGTACATTTTAGTGATAAGAAAAATGAAAATGTAAAACAAGAAATAATCAATTCTAAAAAGTACATATCAGACTGATCTCCGTTCAAAATCACCGGTGAAACGTTAAATACCTAGATAAGCAAACAAGAGCTAGGACGTTTCGTACAACCAAACATGAGGTTAGCCACGCTATCAAAGATACTATAACACCCTACTCTCCCTCCAGGCTAAATGAGGGATTAGCTGAACAGATGGAAACTATATCAAAAGTAAATAGACAGTTTAAAATCACTCGCCACAAGAAAAATTATAATTGGGTTAATCCGCCCGAACACAGATTAAAGCTAATGGATATCAATACATTCTTGAAGCTACCAAGCCAAAACTGGAGACATATGTTGAGAAATGGGCAGGCACACTTACATTCCCAAACAGGTCAATTTGTTTACTCTCTCTTCTCCACACCAGCTGATAGAAGCTTTATCGATAGGTTAATGCACAAGTTTGAACGCGGAGACCGCACATTCTTATACTACCATGTCGACGAGGTCCATATCGGAGGTATTAAAAACTGGAAATAAAATTGAAAAACTGGCTTAACAGCAAGACAATTGAGCATTTCGTTTTATAAAGTAAAAATGACTGAGCATATACAAATTTTGACTTCTAATAAATTAGTCCAAAAAACATATCTTACTTTTCGCCTCTACTTCACCTCTTTGAGAAGTAGCATTACGGTACTCGCCACTCCAATTAGGCAACACGACCCTTTATACCATAAACTGGACATTACAGGAGGAAAACATAACAAAGCCTTATAGCTATACAACTTTTAACACCATATAGCTAAGAACTATATATCGAAGCAGCTTACCCAGGCCTACTAATATCAAAAACCACAACAAGCGCACCCGTAAAATACCAGCTACAACTGTCAATGGATCGCCAATAATTGGAACCCAGGAAAAGCAAAGTGAAAGTACCCCGTACTTCTTAAATCTTTGCTCTGCCTGATCAAATTCATTCTCGGTCATCTTAAGCCATTTCTTCGCAAGCCCCAAGCCAGCCCAGTACCCCAAGGCATAATTAGTCAGAGAGCCTGCCACATTCCCAACAGTTGCTACAGCAATTAAAGAAATTGGTGATAGGCCACTTAATAATAATGCACTTAAAATAACCTCTGAACTTAAAGGTAAGATAGTTGCAGCCAAGAATGCGGAAATAAAAAGACCTACAAACCCAAAATCAACCAAGCTGCCCATAAATTTCAAAGCTACCTTTATATCTGTCAAGTAATACAGAAGTCCTAAAGCAATAATCCACACCATATATGCTACTGCCTTAGAGGGCAACAAGATCTTGTAGTATCAATTTATTATTCATCGGAAGAAAATGACGATCTAAAAAGTAGCTCTCTTTCTTTTTAAAGCCAATAAAGCTGGCTAGACATGAAAAAGCCCTGTTATAAAATGGCAAAATCTGCTTTCAGGTTTAAAACCAGACTCTCCCCTGTTTTAATTAAGCCATCCCCTTTCACATCGACAACTTCATAAATTAAAAAATTCTCCAAAAAAAAAGAGGGGGGGGGGGGGGGGGTAGTTACAATAGGGAGCCCGCCTTATAGCAAAGAAATAATTTCTGCTATATTCACATAAGTAATCATGACACAAATTGTCGAATATTCTAATCATAGATTCGAACAACGATTTCAAAAAGCTTTTCTTATGGCAAGATAAATGAAAGTTTTACCCCAACTTAGCAAGGTAGCAGACCATGCCTAATGCCTTAATTGAAGAGAGAATATATTGCCCATATTGTGGTGAATCAATTACGGTATTGATCGACACCTCTGTAACCCCACAGCAATACACCGAAGACTGCCAAGTATGTTGCAATCCAATAGTTTTTCGCATAAATATTGATATGAATGGAGACTTATCAATCTCTACATATGATGAAGATGAAATATTTTGAACGTATCTTATTAACTGGAGCACATGATACTTACTAAAACACGTTAGCGGCCTTTATTTCAATTTCGAAAAAAGCTCAATCGCCCGTTTTCGTCCAGCTCCCACATCACAAATAACCTGCGGATAACCTGCAACAGGTGGTGGATCATGGATACCCTTGTCATCAAGAGAAGCTAACTCCGGCACAAATTTTCGGATAAACTCACCTTTGGGATCAAATTTCCGAGATTGACTATAAGGGTTGAATACACGGAAATAGGGTGCAGCATCAGTACCGGTGGATGCCGTCCACTGCCAACCGCCATTATTAGATGCAAAGTCAGCATCAATCAAGCGTTGCATAAAATACCGTTCACCCCAGCGCCAATCGATAAGCATATTTTTGCTTAAAAATGAAGCTACTATCATACGTAACCGGTTGTGCATCCATGCCGTTTCGTTCAGCTGTCGCATAGCCGCGTCGACAATAGGCACTCCAGTTTCACCTCGGCTCCAACGCTCAAATCTATCTTTATCATATGACCAGGGAATTTGATCAGTTTCCTCTCTGAATGGTTTTCCTTTACTCAGCCGAGGGAAATCCACCAATAAATGGGTATAAAACTCCCGCCAGATCAGCTCACTAATCCAGCAGGCGATACCATCTTGTCCACCTAACCAGTGTCCGTCATTGAGTTTTAGGGCCATTCCTACACACTGACGGATTGAGATAGCCCCACTATTTAAGTAGGGCGATAGCCGCGAGGTACTATCCAAGGCAGGAAAATCCCGTTCTGCCTGATATTTATTAACTATTTCACTAAATGCCTTCAGGCGTTTTTGCGCAGCTTTTTCCCCAGTCTTCCAGCCATTGACAACCCCCGAATTAAAGGCCTCAATTGAAAAATGTAATAACTTACCAGGTACTTTTTGATTCAGTTTTTCGCCCCCCTCCAGGGTCACCGACCTCGGCCATTGTGCTCTCTCATCAGTCAGGGGTATTTTTCGAGGGGCGGGCAAAGGCTTAACATCACTATCTGTACATCGTTCTATCAGTGCGCGCTTAAAAGGAGTAAAAACCCTGTAAGGATCTCCACTACCTGTCCTCACTGACCCCGGAGAAAAGAGCGTACGATCACTATAATAATTTACCTGAATACCACTTCTCTGTAGCTTTTCCCGCACAGCATTATCCCTGCGCTGTTCATTTAGGGGATATTCAGCATTGGCAAATAGCGCGTCTATTTTAAGGCGTCGGATAATTTTCTGCAGTGCCTGGGGAACCCCAGAAAATGTGGGCACCTCGAGAAAATACAGGGGGATATTTTTGGTTTGCAACTGGAGCTGTAGTTCGTAAAGGCAGCCCATACGAAAAGCCACTAATGCATCACCTTCATTATGGCTTTTCCAACTATCGGGGCATGCAATGAAAATCGCTGCCAACTGTTCACAACATTTGCTGGCATGGTAGAGCGCAGAATTATCATGTAACCGCAGATCACTGCGCAACCAAACTAAACCGCGCCCCAGGGTAAATTGTTGGCTCATTACTTCAGCTGCTCCCGTAGTTGAGCAATAATACTAGCGGTAGCTCCTGGCAGAATTGAGCAAAAAGGCAGTCTCATAATGCCATCCAACTCAGTAATTTGGATCTCAACATAGTCCCCCGCCAGCCATAGAGGCACCCGAAGCCCTGAGGCCAGAATCGATAAATCCCTAGTAACAAAATGCTTGGGCAACGCACGGTAGCTATAACAAAGTACACCATCCACCTGCAGCTTTTGCATAATTGCTGCCAAGTTGCCCATGCCTACCTGACCATTAAAGACAAAAGCATCAATACCATTGGCAAGCAGCACGTTGCTAAACATCAGGGTAAAAACCTTTTGCTCCTCACCCGGAGGCCCCAGGAGAAAAATACGACACTTATCTGGTTTATTATCTTTACGCAGGTTTTTGCGGGCAATATCGTTGGCCACTATCAGCTGCTCATGTAGCAACTGCCAAAAAAGGGAAAGAACCAACGTCCTGTCAGGTAAAGGCGACCGATCCAGTCTTTCTCTCAAGGGCTTTAACCAGCACTCCAATAATAACTGCGGAGAAAAACCGGTTATCCACTGATCTAATCGCCGGCGTAACTGAGGCTCAGCAACCTCTCGAAGCAGCTCACAAGTTTCATCAAGTAACTCACGCCAATTGCTCCCGGTTTCTATACTTTCCTCTGCGCGCAATACTATTCCATCACCACGCTCCAATAGTGCACGAACCTGTCCTATAGACACGCCACGCGCTAGGAACGTCAAAATAGTTTCGATACGCCCGACCTCCTCGTCACTGTAGAGACGATGGCCTTTACTGGTACGGACCGGAGTCAAGAGGCCGTAACGGCGCTCCCAGGCCCTCAATGTTACCGGCTGAACACCAGTGCGACGTGCCACTTCTCGAATAGGCAGATAGGCAACTTCTGTGAGACCTGTATCATTCATGCTAACCATCAACGAAACTCACACAAACCAAGTTCAGCTGGCTCTGCAGCAAGTAAGACCTGGCTATGGATAAAATGATGGGGACTGCGCGGTAAATAATGGCGCAGCATAGTAAGCACTGCCGATAAAGGTTTGCGCCCCTGGCGGTACTCATCAATAAGGTGTGCCAACTCGGCCCGCTCTTCTTTGGTCAAATAACCTTTCAGGTGGCCCTGGCTATGCATCAGGGCATTAGTTCGATCCTTGCGGCTGGCTTGGTTGGTAAGAATTTCCATAATTTTTCCCCGCACTTCATAGGCAAATCGCTCAGCTTCCAACGCTCGGGAATTTGAAACAAACTGGCCAAGTGCACGTGTCTGTGGCTGGCTATGGGCCAACAGCAAGTACTTATAAGCGGTATAAAACTCGATCACGCGAGCCGGGCGGGGGTCGGAAGCCACGTAGCGATGCCAGGCATCGTAGGCAAAAACGCGGGTGAGGAAATTTTCACGTATATCACTGGCATTCAGACGCCCCACCTCTTCCATCGGCAAATGCGGAAAATGATGGCGTAAACGCGCGGCAAACAATCCAGAGTCATGGGCAAGTACTCCGGTTCCATCCACCTTGTAATGGGGCGTGGTGCGAATGCCACAACTGGGAGACTTCTGCATCAGAATAAAACCGCGAAGATTTTCCACTTCTGGTACTACCTGATCCGCATAGTGCTCCAGTGACTCCGTCACATCCAGGGTGGCATCCTCTCTTCCCACCGCTCGCAGGCGGTCACTCACAATGAGATGAATAGGTGGTCGAGGCACTCCCATGCCAATTGCCACTTCCGGACAATAGGAATGGAGCTCGAAGCAATTGCTCAGCAGCTGAGTGCAGACTTTACTGTGCTTGTGACTGCCGTTGTAACGCACTGGGTCCCCCACCGCGCAGCGACTAATTCCCACAGGGATTTTCTTAGGCAGTAGATGGATGTGCATAGTTATGGTGCGCAGAAAAATTTCATGTATCTTTTTTATAGCCTGCGGCAATTAGTTATACAAGCTTCCACTTTGTATAACTTTTTCGGCACCCTGGATTTAGCGCTATGCCGCTTGCGCCCACCCACACCGCAGCTACAATGCAGAGCCGCATTCCTACCGAGCGGCCAGGCTTTAAGTTGTTACCTGCCTTCCACTCCGGTCTTGTATGCGGCCTTCACCTCCCCCGAAAGTACGGATTAGCTCATGATTCCAGCATTGCGCGAAGTCGACGAGGTTCAAGCGCTCTATTTGCAGTTTTTGCAAGAACTGACAGATGCGGGTTTCCGCGGCGATACCACCCCCAGTTACGCCAGCCGCACGGTCCTAGCCACCGATAATTCCATCTATCAAGTGCTGCCACAGGCAGTGGTGTACCCCCGTGATAGCCGCGATTTGCAGCTGCTGGCCTCGCTGGCGGATCAGAAAGAGTTTCACTCTATTGTGCTCTCTCCTAGAGGTGGCGGCACTGGCACTAATGGCCAGTCACTCACTGACGGACTGGTAGTGGATATCTCCCGTCATATGAATCAAATCCTGGAAATCAATGCAAAAGAATGCTGGGTGCGAGTGCAGGCTGGCGTAGTTAAAGACCAGTTAAATGCCGCCTTGAAACCCCATGGTCTGTTTTTTGCACCTGAGCTATCAACCAGTAACCGCGCCACCATCGGCGGCATGATCAATACCGATGCCTCAGGCCAGGGCTCCTGTGTTTACGGTAAAACCCGCGATCACGTGCTCGAGCTGCATACAGTACTCATGGGGGGGGAGCTGTGGCACTCCTCTTCCATAGAGGAAACAGAGCTACAAAAAATATGTCAAGAGGACAGCCGCTCCGCAAAGGTACACGAAACCTGTGATGACATCGCCAGGGAAAAAGCCGAATTAATTGAACAGAGGTTCCCCAAGCTCAATCGCTGCCTTACTGGTTATGACTTGGCCCATATCCGCGAAGGCGAGCGCTTTAACCTCAATAGTGTACTCTGCGGGTCCGAGGGGACCCTCGGTTTTATCGCTGAAGCGAAGCTAAACCTTCTACCCATCCCCAAGTGCGTAGCGCTAGTCAACTTGAAGTATGATCACTTCCAGGAAGCACTGCGCGATGCTAATGATTTGATGCGCGCGGGGCCCATGTCTATCGAAACGGTAGACAGTAAAGTCCTGCAGCTGGCCATGGAAGATATCGTATGGCACAGCGTGAGCGAATTTTTTCCCTCAGAGGATCGCCCAGTCAAAGGTGTCAACTTGGTGGAATACGCTGCAGACACAGAAGAAGAGCTGGAGCATGCATTAAGAACATTCACTGGGCACATTGATGAGACCATAGGCCGACCGGGTAAAAGCTTCGGCTATTCCATCGCCCGCGGTCACACGGAGGTCAACCGGATATGGGCCATGCGCAAACGAGCGGTAGGCCTATTGGGTAATGCCCAAGGGGAAAAACGCCCGATTCCATTCGTGGAAGACACCGCCGTACCGCCCGAAAACCTGGCAGATTTTATTGCTGAGTTTCGCGCAGTATTGGATAAAGCCAACCTCGACTATGGCATGTTCGGTCATGTGGATGCCGGTGTATTACATGTGCGTCCAGCTATCGATATGAAAGATCCTCAGCAGGCCGCACAAATTCGCCCAATCACCGACCAGGTCGTGGCACTTACGCAAAAATATAAGGGGCTACTTTGGGGGGAACACGGCAAAGGCATTCGCTCCGAGTATGCACCAGAATTTTTTGGGGAACTGTATCCCGAGCTGCAAAAAATTAAATCCGCTTTCGATCCACGTAACCAGTTTAATCCCGGCAAAATTGCCACGCCTGATGACAACTCCAGCCTGCTGAAAATTGATGCGGTAAACACCCGCGGAGAACTCGACCGACAGATCCCAGCCCAGGTATGGGAGGGCTATGATGAAGGCGTGCACTGTAATGGCAACGGCGCCTGCTTTAACTGGAACCCCGATGAAGCGATGTGCCCGTCCTATAAGGCCACCCGCAATCGAATCCACTCTCCCAAGGGGCGCGCCTCTCTAATGCGCGAATGGCTGCGGCTGTTAAGCAAGCACGATGTAGATGCTGTAGCCAGCGCGCGCAAGTACCGCGAGCGCTCCTTTTTTGTCGGCCTGCCCAAACGCTTCATCAATACCCTGGCTAAAACCCGCGGCGAATACGACTTCAACCACGAAGTGAATGAAGCCATGCAAGGCTGCCTCGCATGTAAGTCCTGTGTCGGCCAATGCCCAATCAAAGTAGATGTACCGGAATTCCGCAGCAAGTTTCTCGAACTCTATTACAGCCGATACCTGCGTCCGTTAAAAGATTACGCCGTCGGCGGACTGGAATTTCTGATGCCGCATATGGCAAAACTGCCACAGCTCTACAATTGGCCCTTAAAACTGAAGCCGGTTTCCTTCTTAATGGAACGTATTTTCGGCATGGTAGATAGTCCTCAGTTATCGCAGAAAACTCTGCAAGCCAGTGTGCGTGAACTCGGCGTGCCTACTGCCAGTAAAGCCTGCCTGGAAACCCTGGGACCGTCCCAGCGCAGCCGGGCGGTAATCATCGTGCAAGATGCTTTCACCAGTTATTTTGATGCTGAAGTGGTGGCCGATATCTTGCGCCTGCTCAAACAGTTGGACTTTGTACCGATACTTGCTCCCTACCGCGCCAACGGCAAACCCTTGCATGTGCATGGATTCCTGCGCCAGTTTCAACGGGTTGCCGAGGGTAATAGCGAGATGCTCAACAATCTGGCGGACAGTGGCATACCTCTTGTGGGGATAGACCCCTCCATGACTCTCACCTACCGCTCCGAGTACAAAAAACTCCTGGGCGAACAGGCACCGAAAGTCCATCTTTTACAGGAGTGGCTGGCACAGCAAGAAGAACACCTATACAAACAACGCGAGCGGGTGCGCCCAGCCAGTTTTCAGCTCTTGCCCCACTGCAGTGAACAAACCAACGCCACCGCTTCTTTGAAGGATTGGCAGGAGGTTTTTGCCACCCTCGGCCTGGAACTGCAAACCGAAAGTCTCGGCTGCTGCGGAATGGCGGGCACTTATGGCCACGAGGCCACACACAAGGATACCTCGCAAGTAATATTCCAGCAGTCATGGGCACCCAAACTTAGTGGCGGCAAGGGCAACCAACTAGCCACCGGTTATTCCTGTCGCTGCCAAGCCAATCGCTTCGCAGGTGTCAGCCTGCGCCACCCTCTGCAAGGACTCCTGGCACAACTCAAGAACTAGGGATTTACTGACGTAAGGGGCCTACGAAAGTGGGCCTTGTTACCGTCGACCGGGCCAGATTGCGGAAATCCTTATGCACAGAAATTTTTTCAGTTTTCAGATCCTATTTTGCGCCCTTCTCACCCTTGCGATACTAGTGCCCGCTATATCGATCACACAACATGCCCAAATCGAGAAGCTCGACTCGCACAGCAGCACCCATGGCGCTGTTACCTGGGTGAATGAAGCTGAAACTCTGGCTCGTAAAGGGGAATACGGTGCTGCTCTGCCCCTTTATGAAAAAGCTATCTCCGCACTATCCCCTTACCCAGCACAGCAGCAGGCCCTGCGTTATCGCTATGGCATTGTGTTAAATGCCCTGGGAGCAAAATCCCGCCCTGATCTCTACCCTCTGGCTCGCGCCCAGTTTAAATCTGTATTGAATTACCTGGACTCCGGTGCTGAATTGCCACACTCTGCTGCCAGGGTGCGCTCAGCTATGGCACACACCTACCATCGCCAAGCAGCCAGCGAGGAAACCATAACCCAACGTGCCCACCTACTAAACACCGCTTACCTTCTTTATAAGAGTGCTATTAACGGGCTATCGGCTCAGGAAGAGTGGCATAACCTGGCCATTACTTACTTCAATATCGGACAGGTATGTGAGTGGCAAGGAAATCTGGAAGAAGCTATCGCATGGCTGGAGAAAGCGGTACAACTAGATCTTCAATACAAACTCCCTGACCTGAAAGAGGATGCTGACTATCTCGCCACATTGCGTCAGCAGGTGGAACCTATTGGTCAGAACCCCGAAACTACTCTTTAGCCTTCGACAAAAATGCTCTTTAAGCCCGAACCGGCCATATGAATAATTAGTCACACCATTTCATAACCCTATATCTCTCCAATATGAAGGTTTTGAAGGTCTAGTCACAAATAGTTACAGAGAAATTTTTTACTTTTTTGCTGCTAATTAGAAAGCCGATCCTCGTACCGCCCAGCAATATTTAGAATGACATCGCTGTCAGGTGGATTTTTGATATTGAAATTATTTCCCTCTGAAAGACCTTTTTAATTCTTTTTTAGAGTAATAAATTTCCATATTATGCTTTTAAAATTTCTATTTTATCTATTTATTTAACAAATAATTCCAAAGTTTTTATGCCCGCCTCCGTTCTGCTGGTGATCCTGTCATCAAATAAGAAAAAGTTGATACCTCCTAAATCGCCGGTAATATAACCAGCGTTGATTAAATATTGATCAACGATTTCCAAAAACACTTGGAAATTTCACAAGCGCCTCTTGGCTTGTGACCATTTGATTCCTGGAGGTAATGGGACATCATGAAACAGACTCTGCGCAATACAGCTTTTTTCATCGCCGCTCTTCTTGCAATTGGTGTAAGTGTCAACGCGTCCGCGGCAATCAAGAAAACCATGATCGTTGATGCAACCGCCTATAACTCTGTACCAGGACAAACTGACAGCGACCCTTGGGTTGCCGCCTGGAACAACCGCCTGCGCCCAGGCGATAAAATAATTGCCGTATCCCGTGACTTGGAAAAGCACGGCCTGACGAACGGTGCCAAAGTACAAATTGAAGGTCTGCCCGGTACTTACACTGTGCGTGACCGTATGAACAAGCGATTTACCAACCGTATTGACGTGTGGATGGAAAAAGATATTCGCAAAGCCCGAGCTTGGGGCAAGAAAAAACTGAAGATTGTTTTCGAACCTGTTAAGTAAGCAGAACTGATTTCAACGACCCTTTTGGCCCCGCCCTCCAGCGGGGTTTTTTTATTGTGCGATACCTTGCTATTAAAAGCACAGATGAGCCTAAGGGCTTATATTCTTTTTAAAAATCCCTAAGGCTCCATTTCTGCAAAGATACCCTTCAACTCCCGACAGTCTTCATTTTCAAGATTAAAAATACCCGGCTGCTGGTTCTCGTTATAGCGATGTTCTAGTCCATTATCACCCAGCACTATCAGATACTCCGCTTTGACCCACTTGTCACCAGTGAAGTATTCCGTAAGCCACAGTAAAGAAGCTTGCCCTTCATAACAGTAGCCATAAAACATCCGGGTTTTCTCTACCAGTTTTTTGGTCATGTAATCGATATAGCGACCTGGGTAGGTATAGCGGTCAGAACCTATCGAGCCCAGCAATTCACCACCACCCTCCTCCTGTCGGGGGATCTGATGAATATAAATTGCCAAATTCTCATCACAATCCACGCAATAGCGCCCAGCTACAATGGCGTAACCATGTAGTTCTGAAATCAGACGAGCTTCCTTGAGGCCTGTATTAAGCAGCTGTTTATCGGAGAGAATTAAGGTTTCAGCAGAGGCTGGCAGAATGCACAAAGATAGAAGAGGCAATACGCAGCGCAGTTTCATCGGCAGGGTAACCGCTGGCTAGATAGCACCGCCGGAGACAAAGACTACACAGTTGCCTCGCGACGGCGCGGTGATTGGGTGTGCTGTCACACAGTCGCGATTCCCTTCTCACCTTAACCATAGCAGTAAAAGTCGGTGGCACCTCAAAAGCCGGTGGGTTTGCCGGCTTTAGACGGGGCGCAGCCTCCCGCATGATGTATGAAAAGAACTACTCACCAATGACCATCTACCTCCTGTACCGGGCCTATAAAGGCCGTAATGCCCTCCTCACGCAGAGCATCCACCGCCTCATCCAGGGCCTCTTTTTCAGTCTCGAATGAGTCTTCCCACACCGTGGAGTTATTATTCTCATCGACGATTTCAAGTAGCCAGCCGCCCTCTCCATCCTCATAAATATCAATTTGGACAGAAACCTCGCCCTCGCGGTAGACCTGGCTTAACTCCGACTCTTTCGGTGCAAATTCTTCGCCCATGGGGTTCGCCTCGCTGTGACCCTTATATTTCGGCCAGAACTTTGACAATTTGCAGCCTCCCGGTCAACCACAAATCTGTGTTGGGGCAAGCTATGAACTGCTTGCTAAATGTACGACAAGCTGTTTTTTTTGCGATAAAATGCGCGGCGATTTTTTCTGCTCCGGATTTACGCTCCGGCCCGCAAATGAGGAAGTACCATGGATCAATTTGTTGTATGTGCACTCTATAAGTTCGTCACCCTGGAGGACTTCGAGTCTCTGCGCGCCCCTCTACTGGATGTCATGCTGGAACACAGTGTACGCGGCACCCTACTTCTGGCCAGCGAGGGCATTAACGGCACTATTGCCGGTTCCCGCGCGGGCATAGACACTGTCCTTGCCCACCTAAGATCTGACAAGCGTCTAGCCGAACTGGAATACAAGGAATCCCTTACCGGCGAGATGCCTTTCCTTCGCAGCAAGGTCAAACTGAAGAGGGAAATTGTCACTATGGGTGTGGAGGGTATTGATCCTCTCCGCGTGGTGGGGACCTACGTCAAACCCAAGGACTGGAATGCCCTGATCAGCGACCCAGAAGTCGTTTTAGTCGACACTCGCAATGACTATGAATTCCAAGTCGGTACTTTCAAGGATTCAATCAACCCAAAAACCGATACTTTCCGCGAATTTCCCCGGTACGTAAAAGAAAACCTGGACCCGACCAAACACAAGAAGGTCGCCATGTTCTGCACTGGGGGCATTCGCTGCGAGAAGTCCACAGCCTATATGAAAGAGCAGGGCTTTGAAGAGGTGTATCACCTGCACGGCGGGATCTTGAAGTACCTCGAAGAGGTGCCCAAAGAGGAGTCCCTATGGGAAGGTGAGTGCTTTGTTTTCGACGAGCGTGTTACTGTCAACCACGACCTGGAACGCGGGCAGTACGACCAGTGCAACGCCTGCCGAATGCCGATCACTCAGGAAGACCAGAAGTCCCCACTGTTTGAACAGGGGGTCAGTTGCCCACACTGCCACGACAAGGTCAGCGATGCCGATCGCACCCGCTTCCGCGAGCGTGAAAGGCAGATTCAGCTGGCCAAACAACGGGGCGAAAAACATATGGGACAGGATGCCCGTGACCTGACCTCAAATAAACGTCTGCAGAAAAAAGAAGAGCGCCGACGCCAGGCTGAAGCCCAGCGCACACAGATCCAGCAGCAGGCTTAAAATAACTAGAGCGCGACAGGCCTGACAGCTCCCTTATTTTGGGTAAGCCAGGCCTCAGCCTCGGCTTCGGCGACAAATTCCCGCGAGCTATGTCTGCATAGGCAGGTCCCCTGTGTCGCCAGCGGAGATGTACAACGACTGCGTGGATGCAACACAGCTATATAAGCACGTCGCAATACCGGATGCTCCGCGATGTAAGTAGTAAATTTCCGCTGCTCCTCTAAAGTGACTTTCGAACGCGCATAGCGCAGGTCCAAAAGTACTCGTAATGGCACCCTGTGGCGGTATTTTTCCACAAGCCGGGCTGCAGCTTCCATTTTCTCCGCAAAACCAACCGGCCCATAAAATAATACCCGCGCAATACCCCCTATCGGTCGATAGCTGATTTGAAAATTCATTGATATAAGCACCCGCGCTTTTGTCTTTGTTATTTTTATCGACTACAGCTTTTGCAATGCCTTTTATGAGCCTCACCTGCAACTATGGCTAACGCAGCTGCTGGGGACTTTTCGCACACTCCTGAAATTATCACTTTAACCCGACAAATTTGTGCTGTTCTGCCGGATCGTCGAAATTTCTTATCACGCAATCTATATCGGCCTTTTGCCCTCCCTGAATTGTGAAGCCTTGGCAGAATCACTGACTAATAGCTATGACGACCACCAGCATAAATACAGCATAAATACTTAATTTTTCTTAAATAGGTATAAATGCTCATTAACACAATCATCAATCTCAGTGCAGAGCAAATGCCCCCTAAAATACTGCAAATACGGACAACCTCCCTTTAAGCTTCTAAATAAGGCAACCTACAGTGATACCCGTAAATTACGAAAAATATTTTAATTAAAAGGTTGAGGCACTGTTCGGCCAGAACTCACAAACCGACAGTTGATACGTAATGGCCGGGTATAATACCCGGCCATTGATTTAGGCACCTTTCACACAACAGAAAATTCCATGGAAGGCACACCGGAGAGGCTCAATATAGGGATTTTTACCACCGCGAAAAACCACAATAATAAAAAAATTAATTCTTTGTGATCAATATCGCGAATGGGTTCAACTAATTTCGATTTCTGGAAGGTCCTCCTCGCTACTGGCATTGAGCCAGACTTGAGCAGCAGCTTTACGAGCAATTTCCCGATAAAACCCAGCAATCTCCCCATCTGGATCTGCGGTAACGCTCGGACAGCCACTATCGACATCTGCACGGATTTTTTGTGCCAACGGCAACTCACCAAGTAAATGTGTATCGTATTCCTCAGCAATGCGTTCACCGCCACCAACGCCAAAAATCGGTTCGCTGTGACCACATTTGGAGCAGGTGTGCAGTGCCATATTTTCGACGATACCAAGTACAGGCACAGAGACCTTACGGAACATCTCTACTCCCTTGATGGCATCTTTCAGCGCCAAGTCTTGGGGGGTAGTCACTATAATCGCCCCAGCTAGAGTAGTTTTTTGTGCCAATGTCAGCTGAATATCACCTGTGCCGGGCGGCATATCCACAATCAGGTAATCTAGCTCTTCCTTTGCATCGCACCATAAAGTCTGGGTAAGGATTTGATTAAGAGCACCACTGGCCATCGGGCCACGCCATACAGCTGGGGTATCCTCAGTCATCAGGTAGCCCAGAGACATGGTCTCAATTCCCAGAGCATCCACCGGCACAAAGAATTTCTGCTCCTTTACGTGAGGACGTTGCCCCTCAGTACCGAGCATCGTAGGTAGGCTGGGGCCATAGATATCTGCGTCGAGTAACCCTACCCGGGCTCCCTCTGCCGCCAGCGCCAGCGCCAGGTTTACTGCTGTGGTGGACTTCCCCACCCCCCCCTTGCCAGAGGCTACCGCAACGATATTTTTTACCCCTTGCAGTGGCTCAGGGGCACTTGGCGATGAAGTCGCGGGGATATCACTGAAGAGCTCAAACTGCAGGCTGCTACCACCCAGGGGGCCACTTTTCAACAAGGGCTCACAGGCCTCTTTGACCCTTTTGTGCCAGGATTCCACCTGGCTCGCGCAAGGGTAGCCAAGGGTTATACCTACAAGCACTGTATCGCCCTCGTAACCTACCTCAATGTCCGCATCCAACTCGTCCAGTAACAACCCACTGGCCGAGTCGTGCAACTGACCAAGGCATTCAGCCAGGCGCTCGAGTTCGGCCTGAACTTCCATTGATAGCTCTTCATGGTCGTGATGATCGCTCACGGTATCTCCCTCTTGGTGCTTCTTGTCTGGGATGCATTGTGTAGGATGAAACAGCCCAACGCCAGTGAATGGATCATTTCAACGACATCCCACATACCTCCCCGGCATAGCACAAATCTGCTATATTCCGCGGTCTTTTGACGTTCTCCGGCCGCTCCAGCGGAGCCCCCGGCCGCAACCCCAAAGCGATGGAAAAACCGATGCCCGATACGCGCAAAATCCTAGTCACCAGCGCACTCCCTTATGCCAATGGCTCCCTGCACCTGGGCCACGTTCTCGAGTACATCCAGACCGACATCTGGTCGCGCTTCCAGCGTGCGCGCGGCAACGATTGCCTATACATTTGCGCAGATGATGCGCACGGCACCGCAATCATGCTCAAGGCCGAACAATTGGGCCTGACTCCGGAGCAGCACATCGCCAACATGCAGGCGGAACATGAGCGTGATTTTGCCGACTTCCTGATCGGCGTGGATAATTACCACTCCACCCATTCAGAGGAAAACCGCGAGTTGTCCTCTATGATTTATCAGCGTTTGAGCGACAATGGCCATATCGCCTCTCGCACCATCACCCAGGCATTCGATCCAGAGAAACAGCTATTCCTGGCAGACCGCTATATCAAGGGTACCTGCCCACGCTGTAGCACACCCGATCAATACGGTGATAACTGTGAGGCTTGTGGCGCTACTTACAGCCCCACAGAGCTAATCGATCCGGTTTCCGCCATCTCTGGCGCTACACCGGTGGAAAAAGAGTCCGAGCACTTCTTTTTTACACTGCCCGCCTTCACCGAATTTCTGCGTGACTGGACTCGCTCCGGTACCCTGCAGGATGAAGTCGCCAATAAGCTGGCCGAGTGGCTCGAAGAGGGGTTGCAGGAATGGGACATCTCCCGCGACGCACCTTACTTCGGTTTTGAGATCCCAGACGCGCCGGGCAAATATTTCTATGTATGGCTGGATGCTCCTATCGGCTATATGGCTAGCCTGAAAAATTACTGCGACAAGAATGGTAGCGACTGGCTGGATTACTGGAAGAAAGACAGCAATGCTGAGGTATATCACTTTATCGGCAAGGATATCGTCAACTTCCACGCCCTATTCTGGCCGGCCATGCTGGACTCCGCAGATTTCCGCACCCCCAACAAGGTATGTGTGCATGGCTTCCTAACCGTCAACGGCAAGAAAATGTCCAAGTCCCGCGGCACTTTTATCAACGCCCGCAACTACCTGGATCACCTGAATCCCGAATACCTGCGCTACTACTTCGCCGCCAAACTCACCGCCGGAGTGGATGACCTGGACCTCAACCTGGATGATTTTATCGCCAAGGTGAATTCCGACTTGGTAGGCAAGGTAGTCAATATCGCCTCACGCACCGCCAAGTTTGTCAGTAAGGCCGGTGGCAAGCTCGCCACTGAACTGGCCGATGAAAAATTGTGGGACCAGTTTATAGAAGCCGCACCACGCGTTGCCAATTACTATGAGCAGCGCGAATATGCCCGCGCCATGCGTGACATTATGGCACTGGCCGATGCTGCCAATGCCTGGATCGCCGACAAAGCCCCCTGGTCCCTGGCTAAGCAGGAAGGAGCTGAGTCCGAAGTACTGGCAATTTGTTCTCAAGGCGTGAATATGTTCCGCGCGCTGATCACATGGCTCGCCCCAATACTGCCCAACACCGCGCAAAAGGCGGCTGAATTCCTCAACAGCGGGCTGGAATGGAACAGTGCGATTACACCTCTGGTCGACCATGAGATCAACAAGTTCAAGCCGCTGCTGCAGCGTGTAGAAAAAACCCAAGTGGATGCAGTGATGGATGCGGCAAAGGAGTCTCTGGCCCAACTGCAGGCCGAGGCCAAGGCCGCCACAGGTCCCCTGGCCGATGAGCCCATTGCCGAGCAAATCCAGTTCGATGATTTCGCCAAGGTAGACCTGCGTATCGCCCTGATTGCCAAAGCAGAACACGTAGAGGGCGCCGGTAAGTTACTGCGGCTGACCCTAGACTTGGGCGGCGAAACACGACAGGTGTTTGCCGGCATCAAGAGCGCCTATTCGCCAGAAGAACTGGAGGGCAAGCATACTGTCATGGTAGCTAATCTGGCGCCGCGCAAAATGCGCTTCGGGGTGAGCGAAGGTATGGTGTTGGCCGCCGGGCCTGGTGGTAAAGACCTTTGGATTCTAGAGCCTCACGAGGGCGCCAAGCCCGGCATGCGAGTCATGTAATTGAATCTGGCGATGTCCCTAGCCTAGCGCAGTGACACCGCAATCAGGCCGGCGCATACTAGCCCCACACCAAGCAGTTGGGGCCTGTATGCCGGCTCTTTTAATAGCCAGATACCAAAACCAACTCCCAGCGGAATACTGAGCTGGCGCAAGGCCACTACATAGCTCACATTCTCCGTCATCGCCATGGCCAGCAAAACAAGGCCATAGGTAGCTCCCATCATCAGTCCCGTTACTAACCCGAGCTTCAAATCACCCAGGCTTCGCACCAATTGGGCACGCCCATTGCTACCAAGACAACCGAAAAGCAACCACAAGCCGCTGGCAAAGAACTGCATACCCAGGTAACTGTATGCCATCGCCATAGGCCGAACGGCACCGTCGAGAGCTGTCTCCAGGTGGAGTAAAGCTCCCTTATCTGCCAGTGAATACCCTACAGTCCCCAGTGCGGCGACCAGGGCCCAGGCACAATCAGCTCGCCAGTAAGCGCGCCAGTGCCATTGACGAAAATACACCAGTGGCACTAACAGACAGCCAATGGTGACCAGTAACATGCCCAGCCAGGCAAGCCACGGCAGAGTCTGTCCGAGCAGCACCGTTGCCAGCGCCACCAGTAATACAGGCAGTGCTCGTGCTATGGGATAAACAAGCCCCATATTGGCGCGCTGGTATGCTAACGCCAGGCCTCCCATATAAATCATCTGAAAAAAGCCACTGCCTATCAGAAGCAGCCAGAACGCACGCGGCAATCCCTGTGCTTGAGACAAGACCCAAACACCAAGGGGAAGAAGTAATAAGCCCACGCTCAGTGTGGCGATGCAAAAAAAAGCCGGGGAAGGTGTGCGGGATTTTCCCAGTAAATTCCATCCCGCATGGAGAAATGCCGATACTAAAACCAGTGTTGCTGCGGTTACCGATATTCCCATTAAGAGCCCTCTTCAACTGAAACAGAAAGGCCCGACAAACAAACCGTAGCCACCCACACAGGACAGATCACGCGCCCCTCCAGCGAAGCCATTGCAATCGGCATCAACTGCCGTAGCATGCCTAAAACAACACAGAAACTAAGGAGACCCCATGCGCGGCGTATTTCTTGACGCACTGACAATGAAGCTGGAGGAGTTGGACATATCAGCCCTGCAAAACAGTCTAGACCACTGGGATTTCCACGATACCACTTCCGACACGCAAACTGCTGAGCACATTGCCGATGCGGAGGTGGTAATCACCAACAAGGTGGTATTAAATCGCGCCGTTTTAGCGCAAGCAAAAAACCTCAAACTGATCTGTGTATGCGCTACCGGCACCAACAATGTTGACCTTGAGGCCGCAAAAGAATTCGACATCCCAGTGCGCAATGTCCAAGGCTACGCTGGAGCCTCAGTGCCACAACATACTCTGGCCTTAATGCTGGCCCTCGCCTCACGTTGGCACCTCTATCACCAGGACGTAATGGCGGGACAATGGAGTCAGTCAGAGATTTTTTGCCTGCTGGATCATCCAGTAGTTGAACTATCGGGAAAAACTCTCGGCATTATTGGCTATGGGGAGTTAGGTCAGAGGGTTGCTCGCCTCGGCGAGGCTCTGGATATGCGGATTTTGATCGCTGAATCCTCCGGACAAACTGAAAAGAAAAACCGGGTGCCCCTGGCGCAGTTGCAGTCGGAGTCAGATGTGCTCAGTCTGCACTGTCCACTCACAGAGCAAACTGAGAAACTTATCGATCGCACATTTATCGCTGCAATGAAACCCGGCGCTCTATTGATCAATACAGCCCGCGGCGGCCTGGTAGATGAGGAAGCTCTCGCCGACGCATTGCGCAGCGGCAAGCTGGGTGGGGCAGCCTTGGATGTACTCAGCGAAGAACCCCCACCCGCAAGCCACCCTCTGCTGGATAACGACATTCCCAACCTAATCCTTACCCCTCACAATGCCTGGATCAGCCGAGAAAGCCGCCAGCGCCTATTAAATGGCGTGGTTAATAATATTGAATCCTGGAGACGGGAATTCGACAACGCACCCCTTAAGCCGTGACTTCCCTCTTCTATCTATATGCTCTCCCCGCACCCAACAGAGCCTTAGAAAAATGATCACAATTAAGGCTCGGGGTCACTATCCTACCCATTGGGCACGATTCTCACCCTAAAAAGTACTTATACCCAGGAAGGAATTTCAGTGATTTTGGTTAGGAGACAAGAAAAGAGAGTGTATATAGCTTTTTATAAAATAATTAATTGTGCTTATTTTCAATTCCCCTAATAAAAGCGCTAATTTGACTGGGGAATACAGGGGACGACTATATCATTCCTTGCCAATCAACCCCTGAAAAGGAGCAACCCGATGGCAACTGCAAGATCTCCCCACACAAACTCCAGTAGGGAAAAGCTGCAACAGGCCTATAATCTCGCAGGCGAGGCGGCAACTGATGCTGCGGAAAGCTTGAGACAGCGAGCTAAATCTTCAGTGGAAACCCAGAGACAGCGTGCTGCGGAAGTTATGGAAAAAGCGGAATCTTCATTGCGGGAACGCCCAATTCTTGCGGTGGGTTGTGCCTTTGTAGTCGGTTGGGCAATCGCTAAGCTTTTTAAATAGCTCTGATCATTTTTTTACCGGTAGGGATACCCTAGATGGGAAATGGAAAAAAGCCTGACTCTAATTCCGGCCCGGCTGCGCACGATCGCGGCCGGGACGAAACAGATGGATCAGCCAACGGCGTTGGAAATAGCGACGATGACAGTTTAGAAACAACTTTGGCCCGTGCCGAAGCCACTCTCACGTTACTTACTGCCTGGATCAGCAATATTCAGCGATTATTCCAATTGGAATTGGATCGGACTCTGACTGCTGGCAAACGCCTTATATTTTTGCAACTGATGTTAGTGCCCCTGGGAACAGCCCTGCTTGTCACTATTTGCGGCGGCGTAGGCCTTTTTGCCTACTATTTTTCCCAGTCTATCTATATTGGCTTTCTCGTCTTTCTCTTATTACAAATTGCTATTTTTATCGGCGTGCTGATATACCAACAGAAACTGCGCCCGCTGCTTGGGTTTGAAGAAACCAAGCGGCAGGTGAAAGAGGCCTTAAGCGATGTCGCTGAGAACTTTAAATAAACAGATTGAACAATGCCGCCACGATACAGAAAAACAGCGTCGTAGCGCATTGCACTTAATCAATCAACAGCAGCAGCAGGCCCGCCAACTCCTGAGTTCAATTCCTGTACCACTAATGCTCGGTCTGGCATTCGCTGCTGGTTTTATTACCGAGAAATTGTGGCGGCTGCCACGCACCTCGCAAATAGTTCAGCTGATGCTTTCACTGCGTACTTTCTAAAGAGGAAGGCGAGCTTTTTTCTCATAAACAACTCCCTGTTAGCTCTCTTCATCTGTTAATTTGTCCTGGGTCTTTGTCTCAAAATCACCGGCATCATGGCGCTCGTGAAGCTGTTTTTTGGGATCTCCCCAGGTTCGATTTACCATGCGTCCACGTTGCACCGCAGGCCGTGCGGCAATTTCCTCAACCCAGCGATTCAGATGTTTGTAACTTTGGGTATCGAGAAATTCGGCAGCATCATAAGCCTCATTGCGTACCAATGCTCCATACCAGGGCCAGATCGCGATATCTGCAATAGTGTATTCACGCCCGGCTATATATTGGTGTTTTGCCAGCTGCTGATCCAAGACATCCATTTGCCGCTTTACTTCCATAGCAAAACGATTGATCGGATATTCATACTTCTCAGGGGCGTAGGCATAGAAGTGGCCAAAACCACCACCGAGATAGGGGGCAGCGCCCATTTGCCAGAAAAGCCAGTTGAGAGTTTCCGTGCGCTGCTCCGGGGTATGCGGTAGGTAGGCGCCAAACTTCTCTCCCAGGTAAAGGAGTATCGAGCCACTTTCAAATACCCTGATAGGCGGATTTGTGCTCTGGTCCAAAAGAGCAGGAATTTTCGAGTTGGGGTTCACCTCCACAAAACCACTGCCAAACTGATCTCCCTCAGTAATACGAACCAGATGGGCATCGTATTCAGCTCCATCAAAACCCAGCTCCAACAACTCCTCCAGCATGATCGTCACTTTGACCCCATTCGGCGTCCCCAGTGAATACAGCTGCATCGGGTGCTTACCCCGGGACAACGCCTTCTCATGTGTGGCACCCGCCACCGGGCGATTGATCTTGGCGAACTGCCCACCGCTCTCCGAATCCCAGGTCCAGACTTTTGGTGGGGTATAAGGTTGATCCGACATTTCACGGCTCCAACTGATATTAGGATTTGTCCAGCCATAGATATGGCCACGTCAATTTACTGTAAAGGGGCGCGCCAGCATTTATCGAGAAAGTTCAAAGGAGTTCACTTAATTCACCCGAAACTACACTCACAACCGGCAAACCAGCTGAAATAAGCCCTATTTTTTATATGGACACTAACGACAACCCCATATCTCAATAACCTCGCACAGCTTATAGTCATGCAGCGGCTATTTGGTCATATTACTGACCCCGAAGCTGGGGCCCCTCACCTGCCAGAAGATGCCTGTTCCGAGTTGAAGGCCCTCTGCGACTCACCCATAATACCGGCCCTGCGCGACATTCGACGGACACCTTGCTCACAGAACGCACCACTATCAGGGGCAGGGGCATATACACCGCCATAGCGCTCGTGCCATTTCGCCCCAGGGCTTCAACCGGACCTGTTATGACCGAATTCGCAGTTATCCTGCTCAGTACCATCCTGGTCAACAACTATGTGTTGGTACAGTTTCTGGGCCTGTGCCCCTTTATGGGTGTCTCCAACAAGTTGGAGACCGCCGTGGGCATGGCCGGTGCCACAACCTTTGTACTAACCCTGGCGTCAATTTGCTCCTACTTGGTAAATACCTACCTGCTTGAGCCTTTTGGTATCGAGTATTTGCGCACTATCTCCTTTATTCTGGTAATTGCAGTAGTAGTGCAGTTTGCGCGAATGTTTATCGAGAAAACCAGCCCATTAATGTACAAGGTACTAGGGGTTTTCCTACCTCTAATCACCACTAATTGCGCAGTATTAGGAGTGGCCCTGCAAAACACCATGAAGGCCCATACATTTATGCAGTCCACCTTGTACGGCTTCGGAGCTGCTGTAGGCTTCTCCCTGGTTTTGATTCTTTTCTCCTCCATGCGTGAGCGTCTCTTTGCCGCAGATGTACCCCTGCCATTTCGCGGTGCAGCTATCGGTATGGTAACTGCTGGGCTGATGTCCCTGGCATTTATGGGCTTTAGCGGTCTGGTATAGGGTTTTACGATGCTGGACTGGATCTCAGAAATTTCCTCTCCCCTACTGGTACTTGGCGGCATGGCGCTGACGTTTGGTGCCCTGCTGGGATTTGCCGCTGTACGCTTTAAAGTTGAAGGCGACCCCCTGGTGGAACAGGTTGATGCGCTACTACCACAGACCCAGTGTGGACAGTGCGGTTACCCCGGCTGTAGACCCTATGCGGAAGCCATCGTGCACGGCGATGCCATCAACAAGTGCCCACCCGGAGGCCAGGCCACCATCAATGAGCTGGCCAACTTACTGGACATGGAACCCATGCCACTGGACGCCGAGCACGGGGTAGAGGAAGTAAAGAAAGTCGCTTTTATTCGCGAGGCAGAATGTATCGGCTGTACCAAATGTATCCAGGCATGCCCGGTGGACGCTATCGCCGGGGCTGCTAAATACATGCATACCGTCATCACCGATGAATGCACTGGCTGCGACCTGTGTGTGGAACCCTGCCCAGTGGATTGTATTGATATGGTGCCTGTGGATATGCCTTTACAAGACTGGCACCCCCGGAAACCTGAGGACGGCATCCAGTTAATAGCCTCTGACCGTCGCGGTAATCAGACAGAAACTGGGGGAGGTGCAGTTTGAGCCCCGAGAACGAGACCCAAGCACAGCAAGAGAGAGCCCAACAGCGGAAAGCGGTTACCGAGCGTCGCGCTGCCCGTGAGGCCCAGTTAATTGCCAGCGAAAAAGCGCGGGAGCTGCGCCCCAATGATTTTCACGGTGGCGTACACCCCCCGGAGAATAAGCATCAAAGTACCGGCGAGCCCATTGGCAGTATTCCCTTAGCCGAAGATCTGATAGTGCCCCTTCTACAGCACACAGGTGCTACAGCCCTGCCACTGGTTAATCTTGGTGACGATGTATTAAAGGGGCAAAAAATTGCTGAAGCGGATGGCTTGATCAGCTGTCCAGTGCACGCTCCCAGCTCTGGCAAGGTCGTTGCTATAGAGCCCTGCGCCGTCCCCCACCCATCGGGGCAGGTGGAAGACTGCGTTGTTATTCGCACCGATGGTGAGGAGCGCTGGTGCAAGCTTGAGACCTGTGAGGACTTTACCCAGCTCAGCCGAGTGGAGTTGCTGGAGAAAATTCGTGACTGCGGCATCGCGGGAATGGGAGGTGCCGGTTTCCCCACTGCAGTAAAACTGGACCCTCATGGCGGTGCAGAGATTGATACTTTGATTATCAATGGCACCGAGTGCGAACCCTATATCACCGCTGACGATATGCTGATGCGGGAGCGCGCTGGAGAAATTATTGCCGGAGTCGGTATCCTTTCCTACATCCTTGATGAACCGGAACGGGTTCTCATCGGGATTGAGGATAACAAACCTCAAGCGATTGCAGCGATGCGCGAGGCCGCCAAAGGCACTCGTTTCGATATTGTCGTATTTCCTACTAAATACCCCTCCGGCGGTGAAAAGCAACTGATCCAGATTCTCACAGGGCGTGAGGTCCCCAACCAGGGACTGCCGGCCAATGTCGGTATCGTATGCCAGAACGTGGGTACTGCCAGAGCCATATTCCGCGCAGTACACTTCGGAGAGCCTTTGATCAGCCGGGTTACCACTGTAGTGGGCAAAGCCCTGGAGCGACAACGCAATATTGAAGTACCCATCGGTACCCCCATTCGTCATATCCTTCAGCATCACGGAATTCACCGCGGATTGATGCAAAAGGTGATTATCGGTGGCCCCATGATGGGGTACACCATTGATGATGAAAGCTCACCAGTTGTAAAAACCACCAATTGTCTGCTGGTACCTACCATTGATGAGCTGCCACCCGCTCCAATAGCCAAAGCTTGTATCCGCTGTGGTTTCTGCGCAGAAGCCTGCCCTGCATCGCTGCTACCACAACAACTCTACTGGTATGCACGCGCTGATGAACGGGAAAAACTACAGGCTTACAATTTGTTTGACTGCATTGAATGCGGGGCCTGCTCCTATGTTTGTCCCAGCACGATTCCTCTGGTCCAGTATTACCGCGCGGCAAAGGGGGCTATACGCCAGACCGAGGCGGAGAAGGAGAAATCCGACCGTGCTCGCGACCGCTTCGAATTCCGTAAACTGCGCCTGGAAAAGGCGGAAAAGGAAAAAGAGGCAAAACGTGAAGCCCGACGCAAGGCAGCCGAACTGGCCCGCCAGCAGCGCGAGCAAAACCCAGAGTCTGAGCAAGCCAAAGCCAGTAAACAGGAGGCCGATGTTGTCGCCGCAGCGCTAGCTAGGGTCCAGTCCCGCCAAGAGGACCCCCAGCAATTATTCGCCCGTGCTCAGCGCACGTTCTCCAGTGCAGAGAGCCGCGTGGAGCGCCTACGCGGCAAACTGGAAACCGCCAATGACAGCCAGCGCGACCAGCTTGCCGCTCAACTCAAAGCCGCTGAATTGAAACTACAGGAAGCTGAACACAAGCTCACCCTGGCCAAGCGACGCGCTGACCGCGACCCCGCGCGAGAACCCAGCAAAGAAGAAACCAATGCCGCTGTACGCGCTATCAACAAAGCCCGTTCCGCCGCAGAGGCGCGGGCCCAGTTAAGTGATGCGGAAAAGCTCACTGCGGATATCGATGCTCTACGCAAGAGGGTATCCAAAGCCGAAGCACGACTGCAAAAGGCCCGGGAAGAAGATGACGCTAATCTAGAGGCTTTTGAGACCGCCTTGGAGAAGCTGCAGAAAAAATTGGAAAACAAGATGCATGAACAGCAATCGGCACAGGGTGGAGATCAATAATGTCACTGATCCGTGCCACCTCTCCCCATGCCCGCTCCGGAGATCAAACAGCCAAAGTGATGCTGCAGGTGGCCGCCGCCACCGCCCCGGGTGTACTGGCGATGGTAATCTACTTTGGCATAGGCGTTCTGATCAATATTGCCTTGTCGATTATCACCGCCATGCTGTGCGAAGCGGCGGTGATGAAATTACGCAATCGCCCCGTGGCCTTTTACTTGCGTGACTATAGTGCCTTTGTTACCGCATTGCTCCTTGGCATCGCCCTTCCTCCCTATTGTGCTTGGTGGCTGCCGGTAGTAGGCAGTGCCGTGGCTGTAATACTGGCTAAACACCTCTATGGCGGTATGGGCTACAACCCGTTCAACCCTGCAATGGTGGGCTATGTGGTGCTACTCATCAGCTTCCCTGTGGACATGACTCGCTGGGTGGGCGCTGCAGATGTAATCGGGGGTGCCCCCAGTGTTGGGGAAGCCTTCGCCCTCGTCTTCGGCAATTACAACGTGGATGGTTTCACCCGCGCTACACCCTTGGAGATTGTCCGCCTCAATGAATCAGTTCTTTTGTCACAGCTGTATGAATTGGAGCCCATTTTCAACAAGGGCACCTTTGCTGGGGCTGGCTGGGAAACCATTAGTTTTGGTTTCCTGTTCGGAGGACTATTTCTGCTCTTCCGCGGCATTATCACCTGGCATGCGCCGGTCGCGATGCTTGCCACCCTGACTCTTTTATCCCTGTTTTTTTATGACAGTGGCAGTTCACTGTCTGAAGGTTCGCCGCTATTGCACCTATTTTCTGGTGCCACCATGTTTGGGGCCTTCTTTATTATTACCGATCCGGTTAGCGGCTGTACGAGTAATAAGGGGCGCCTGATTTTTGGGGCGGGGGTAGGACTCTTTACCTATATTATCCGCGCATGGGGCAGCTACCCGGATGCAGTGGCTTTCGCAGTGCTCTTGATGAACTTTGCCGCGCCCACTATCGACAATTATTCCCTGCCCCGCACTTATGGCCATAAGCGGCCACGACGCGCCACCGATCTGGAGGAGCACTGATGCTCAAACAGTCCATGGCGACAAACGCCGCTGTCTTAACCCTATTTGCCCTGGTCACTGCCGGAACGCTGGCAGTGACCCAGATCACTACACGTGAACCCATTGAGCGCGCCATACGGGCAGCATCGGCAAAAGCACTGTTGGAAATCATTCCCCTGGATCGCCACAGTAACGACCTACTGGTTGATACCTATCCAATTCCCAAGGTCTTCTGGAACCAGCTCGGCCTCCCCCAGGGTGGTGATATCAACCTCGCGCGGGGGGAGGATGGAAAAATCTCCGCTGTGATTGTGCCAGCGGTGGCACCCGACGGTTATTCAGGCCCTATCCAATTGCTGGTGGGAGTAAACCGCGACGGTACTATTGCCGGGGTGCGGGTTACAGGTCATAGCGAAACCCCCGGCCTCGGCGACAAAGTTGAGCTGAAGAAAAGTGACTGGATACTGCAATTCGATGGTTTGTCATTAAAAAATCCACCCGCTAATGAATGGAAAGTACAGAAAGATGGCGGAGTGTTCGATCAGTTTACCGGGGCCACAATTACCCCGCGCGCGGTCGTGAATGAGGTGCGTCAAGTATTGGAGTTTGTCGCACAGAATCACCAAAAGATTTTTAGTGCGCCAATATCAAAGCGTGCGGTGGAAGTTGAGAACCCCGAAGCAGAAAAAACAGATGGGGCCCAACCAGAGATGGAGCAAAACTGATGGCAACCCCCGGTTACGCAGAAATCACCCACAATGGGCTTTGGAAGAATAACCCTGCACTGGTGCAGCTACTGGGGCTTTGCCCCCTGTTGGCAGTGACAGGCACAGTGGTCAACGCTATTGGATTGGGCCTAGCCACAACCGGAGTTCTTACCTGCTCAAACCTGGCGGTATCCCTCGTGCGTCAGCAAATGCCAGATACTGTTCGACTGCCCGCTTCGGTCATGATCATCGCCACCTTCGTTACCTGTGTCGAGCTGCTCATGAAGGCCTTCACTTATGAGTTGTACTTGGTGCTCGGTATTTTTATTCCCTTGATTGTTACCAATTGCGCCATTCTCGGGCGTGCAGATGCCTTCGCGAGTAAAAACCCGGTCCTTCCCTCGCTGGTAGATGGATTTATGATGGGAGTTGGCTTTACCGCAGTATTAATCGTAATTGGCGCCGTACGGGAAATATTGGGCCAGGGCACTCTCTTTTCAGATATGGATTTATTACTCGGCCCCATGGCAAAAGACTGGGGCATCTCGGTTCTGGGTAGTAACTATCCTGGAGTACTTGTGGCGGTACTCCCCCCAGGAGCATTCCTGGTTGCAGGTCTACTAATCGCAGCAAAAAATGCAATAGATTCAGGTATTGAACGTCGTCGCAGCCAACAAGTAAAAATTGTTCCCGGCTCTAAACGTGTTCGCGTTACCGGAAAAATTTCTTAGAAATAAACTTGGAGAAAAAATACCGACGGCAATCTCTTAGTTTAGCGAAAACCATTTGATTGCCAGTGATTATTTAAAGGGCATATTTCATTTATTCTTCTAAATAAAATATTCATATTTGGCGTATTTATTTTCCTTTGATAGATTAATAGACACCTATCTGTCACCAAAAGCCCATAAATACACACCTTTGCTAAAACACTGGAAATAAAGCCCTTTTTCAGTGCAATACCGGTGTAATCGAATGTAATAGCATTATTGTCTCTTTTTGAATTCGTTTGGCTAGAATGGCACGACCGACCAGCTTGAGAGTGCTATCGGTGCCAACGCAATAAGAACAGGGATACTGCTATGACTGTAGACAATGGAAAGTCTGATTTGGTCTACCACGGCCGCCGCGCTCAGCGCGCCGACAGCCGCCTGCGCCGCAAGGCAATCCTTGAGGCCACCCTGCGACTGATCGTAAAGGAAGGTATTCGCGGTATTCGTCACCGCGCTGTAGCCCGGGAAGCAAGTGTACCCCTGGCTGCCACTACCTACTACTTTAAAGACCTCAATGACCTTATCAGCGACTCATTTACATATTTCGTCGAACAGGGACTAGAGAGTACGCGCCAACTTCAGGAAGAAAGCTTCAGCGCTGCCCGTAACCTTTCAGCACAAGAACGCGCCTCGAACAGTAGCCGCAAATTATTAGTCCAACAGCTAACCCGTTTTGTGCTGACCCATGTCCGAAGCCAAGCTGAGGACAAGGACCGGCGCCTTATAGAATTAGCATTTCGCAATGAAGCACTGCGGAATGAGCAGCTGACACGAGCAGTACGCATGTCAAACCATGCACGGGAATCCCTGATGCAGGAATTCTTCCACCTGCTTGGCCTCACAGACCCCGAAGCTGCAGCTCAGATCGCCCATGGCACAATTCTAAAGCTAGAGTATGAAATACTGAGTGGCACTATTGCCCTCGACTCACCACTACTCGAGCGTACGGTAACCATGATGGTCCACGGGCTGATTCCCGCCGCCACTCCGGTTACTGAAGCCGCAGCATACGGTTAAAATGGGGTTCGGATAAGGTACGGTGCCCTCAGGCACTGTACCCATTATTCTGAACTAGCTCCGTCTTTTAGAAGGGTTTATGTGCAAGTACCCGGCATAGCCGCAACCCACTGGCGCAGTAGCTCCACCCCCTCCTCATGCACCAAACTGCGACCCAGTTCCGGCATCATCGCACCGGGATCAACAGACTCAATTCTGAAATTCAAAATGGAGTGATCCGGTTCACCCGGCACTATGGCAAATAAGCGCTCGCCACTGCCAGTTCCCGCCGCCACCGGTGGCTTGCACAAGCCCAACTTACGCAAGTCTCTCTCACTATGATTTAGCATTAAACCAGAGGTATCGGCCGCGCCAGCAGGGTTATGGCAATGACCACAATTGATATCAAGATAGGCCCTGGCTCGCTCATTCAGCGTTACACTGTTATCCATAAATTTGGCTAAGCTGGGCAGTTCAATAGTCTTGGGAACATCACGAAGATAACCAATCTTTTGCCAGTGCTTCAGCTGATTTTCTGTACCACTGAGGTAGGGGTAATCTCGATTGAGGTGTCTGGCCCTTGGGCCGAGAGGTGAAATTTTCTTGCCGGTGAAATTATCTGCATGGCATCCAGCACACTGATTAGCATCAGGCACCACATAGGTAAATTCTGTAATATCCCCCGTTGCCGTTTTTAGCTTAAGTCGACTGGCATCACCAGCAATTTCAAATACCGCTTCTGTCTGTGATTCATTCCAAATATAGGGAATCGCCTGCCAGCCACTCTCACGCCTCACTAGCAACCGGGTTTCCATCAGACGCACCCGCTGCATATCCAGGGCCTCACCCATACGGCCTTCAGCATAGTCATGCTCGAAATTATCAGTGCGCAGTACTGTCTCGTTTTCGCCCCTTGGATAGTAAAATGTTTTGGTTAAAACTGTGCCAACAGGGTAGTCAAACTGCTCATCGCCATATCGGGCCGAAACACCATCAGGCATCCACACTGTACGCAACTTATGGGCATAATCAGTAAATAGTCCTGTGTTGAGATCATAGGGCACCACTCCGATATTTGGCGTTAATACACCATCGAGAATATTTACCAGGTTCCAATCACTCAGTCGTTCCGGAATCGCATTTTCAGCAAACACGACCACTTGAGGGCGAGATTTATCACAGCCTGCTATAGTGGACAGCATCATTCCTGGAAGCAGGATAAAGGCACTTGCCCAGGATATCCAACTATTCATTTCTACCCTCTAATACTGCCAGATGATTATCTGTCTTCTGATCCTCTACGGGCTGCTCAAACTCCAGGACAATTTGGGGTAATTTCTCAAGCTGGCATTTATGTGCGGAAATATCTGTAGAGATATTTTGATAGCCATTGAGGAAATCCACATTGAGAATACCAGCTTCTGCATTATCAATGCATAATTTCAAGTGATCCGGCAGGGCTCCATCAACTGTTTTCTCTTGATTGACAACCCCGTCCCAAAGTACATCGGGAATGCTTCCACCCAGTCCAAATCGAGCCAATTTCAAGGCTTTCAATTCCAGGTGGTCCGGTGAAGTGCCCCCACCAGAAAACTGGTTATCATAGATATAAATTCCTTCAGGATATGGGTCGAAATCTTCCTGTGTGGATTTGTCGCTATAATAACCCGCCGTAAAGTAGCTACTCACTACTATATTAGCGGTATCGTTATCTGCTATCTCATTCTCAAATATCTCAACATTATCATTGGAGTTAATTACAATACCTGACCCTGCAGGAACTGCAGCTACTGGCGTACCTTCATGACCAAAATTTGATGTATTGTTTTTAAAAATTTTATTATTGAAAATACGGGTGCTATGCCCAGGCTGAGGAAGGTTTGGCATATTAAAAACCAAGACTCCACCCGTATTGTTAGTTGCCACATTTCCGTATACATCAGCGCCGATCGTGTTTTCAATTTCAATCCCAGCCACATTGAATTCGGCACGATTATTACGCACTATGACATTTCTCGACTGCCCTACGTAAATACCCGCATCGGATGCCCCTATAGCAACTGAACTCTCCACCAGGGTATTTTTAGTTTGAACAGGATATATGCCGTAAGCTCCATTCTCAGTGGCTGGCCCATTTGTCCACTCAACACGTATATTGCGAATCACTATGTTCTCGCCTTCATTTACTTTTAAGGCATCACCGATTGTGTCTTCAATGGCAAGATTTTCGATAGTGAAATTACTTGCATTCACCAGTAATCCTTCAGCCCCCTGAATCTGCCCTTTAAACGAGAGAATAGATTTATCCATACCCTCACCGCGTATCGTGACGCCATCCACATTCAAGGATAAGCTGCGGTTAATTTGAAACTCTCCTTCGGGAATTAACACCACATCCCCCGGTTTTGCGGATATCAGCTGCCTGAGTAGTTGCTTCTGAAAATCATGGCTAGCTTTTACGCCAGGAGTGTCATTTTGTACCCGCTTGTCTTTGTCACCAGGCGAGCAAGCTGTGGAAGCCATTAGTGCCAAAACCACTCCCACACAGATTGATGTTTTCATGATACGTCCTTTATTTGAATTATTATCGGTAGCAATTAGTGGCAATCTATAAAAATAGGCACGAATGTACCAATTAGGTTGCGCAAAAAACCCTCTTACATAGCTTTACCGATACTATCCAACCAGTGCCTCTGCATCAAGACACTATTATTAATGAACCGGAAAACAATACCGACTCGGCATTAGCAAATTATCCGTCACTTACACTTTAAAATTGGCCCAGGAAAGCTAAAGCGATGAAAATCTTAAAGCCAGCCTTGATTTCCATCAGCTTATTGGCGGAGAGCACTCTCGCCGAGCAGTCACTTAAAGTAGTGATCATGACACCTGATGGAGAAACATTTCAAACAAAACAAATATTGGAAAATCGACTCACAGAAAGCACTCCCGTAATATCTATAAGGGCAATAATGAAAGAGTATCAAGCGATACGGTGCAACGGCCCATGGGGTGCAATTAAGTACAAGGTGATGCTATCAAGCGGTCCAGGCATAGAGATTTTCAAGAAGAATGATCGAGTATACCTACAGTTTATCGAGTATTCAGTAATCAATAAAGATTTGACAGTAGCAAGTATGGGCATTCATTGTATTGATACCGAGCCAAAACAGATATTTAACACTATTGGAGAAATTGATCTTATGAGGAACATAGAAAAGCAAGAGGAGCTGGAGCTAAGCAACGGCTACATTTTAAAATATCATTACACTCCAAAATAAAACAATACAAGTAATTAACCATTTAGAAACTTACCAGCCTGAAAATAAGTTTCTTGACATTCATCTCTTACTAAGTCCTCCATGTTTAAGAAGCCATGTATCATATCTGGAAAGTGGAAATTTTCTGAACGAACCCCAGTATTTTTTATAGACTGATAATAAAGCACCCCCTCATCTCGCAAGGGGCAAAACCCTGCCGTTATAACTAGAGTATCCGGCAATCCTCCGGAGAAATCCATATGCAATGGAGATGCTGACTTTCTACATTGGCCATCCTTAAAGTACTGCTCAGAAAACCAGATGCATTTATCGCGTTCGACATAATAGCCCACACCATTTTCCTTATATGACGCACACCTAGCTGTATAATCAACACAGGGATAGACCAGAACTTGTTTGGAAATAGTAATACCTAGATCATATTGGGCGAGATGCGAAACTGATGCAGACAGGGCTCCACCTGCAGAGTCTCCAGCAACAGATAAACTTTTTTGATAATTGACTTTTCTTTTATCCAAAACCGTCCATATCCCACGAGCGACAGCACACGAATCGACCACCGCAGCGGGATATGGATTTTCGGGAGCCAGCCGATACTCTGGTGCCACCAAAATATGCTGCGTCGCGAGGGAAAACTTCCGGCATATCGGATCGTAGTTTTCTACACTTCCCACAACATGACCACCACCATGGAAATATAAAAGTACAGGCAACTTCTTCTCTGGTGCAGGATTATATACCCTGACAGGCACGTTATAGCCAGTGGAATAGACTACTTCATCAAATATGTAGTCCACTTCTGGAATATCAGAAATGTAACTCCTGATCATATTTCCAGACATCTCACGAGAATTAATTACACTAAACTTGAACCCCTGAGCTGCTTGCGCAGCCATACTCTCGTTGAGTTGATCCAGAAAAGGGATCAGTTTCGCATTTACCTTTCGCAACAGGCTGTCCTCTCAGGTAAATCACAAAGCAATCATCAACATTATAAGTAGTCTCCATACATAAAGGCGTCCTGATTAACTGATAGAAAATAATTAAGAATCTATAAATATAATTATTTTGTCTACTAAAAGCAGCCAGCTTAGAATTAACAAGTAAACTGGCTATTTGAAGAATAATTGTGATATCAGTGGAAAACTGGCTCGGAGACATAGCTCCAGAAAAGTACAGTTCCCACCATAATCAACACAGCCATTACCAGAGAGACAGTAATAATGGCACTGGCAAAAAGAAACCCGCGCTCTTCCGAGACACCCATAACAATGGGAATTCCCAAATATAACAAATAAACGGCATAGGCAACTGCAACGGTAGCCAAAAGAATATCTAACCATAGCAAAGGGTATATACCGGCGACACCGACTAAAAAGATTGGTGTTGCAGTAAATCCTGCGATAACAACGCCCTTCAATGGGTGTGTTTCAGCTCCATAGGTCTTGGCCATCCAATGAATGAAGTAGCCAATCGCAACAACAGTCAATACCATAGTGCAGTAAAAAACCGCAACTAACTCCAGTGCACTCTGACCTGTAATTCTGACCGGTTCACCGCCACCAATACTCCAACCCACCTGAGTGGTGCCAAAATACCACGCCGCTGCTGGAAGCAACGCCAAAACAATCACGTAGGGCAACTGACTGCGTAATTTCTTTTCAGGGAGGCTACTGATCAGTTCCCACTGCCTGCGGGGCTGTATCATAAGGCCGAACATATGGATCAACATTCCGTTTTCCTCACGCTCTGTAAGGAACTCTAAGTGCGACCTATTTGCTCAATTTGATCTTGAAACTGCTGGTCAAAATGAGGTGTACCACTAAAAGGCCATCCTCGAAGCTCCAGTTCATTTCTTCTTCTATCGACTTACTTTTAGGAGCTTAAGTCGTTCAAGTCAACAATAAGGAAGGAATTGGCGGAAATGCTTACATGAGCGTTTCTAGGAGAAACATTTAACCCACCGAAAATGATACAAAACAACCCGGGAGGATAATTATCTGTATAAATAAAAGAGAGACAAATAAGTGGATATAGCCATATCAGAGGTAGCTGGCGAATTAACTCAGCCAGCTACCTGGAGGGACATTCCAGCCTCAGAAACTGACCGCCTGAATAGCGCACATCCAACCAAAACGATCCTCCTCTCGCCCTTCCTGAATATCAAGGAGCGCCTGACGCAGGTGCTGGGCCACAGGACCAGGTGTCTGAGGAAGTTTGTAGGTACCACTTTCATCACCTATCACGCTTATAGGGCTGATAATCGCAGCGGTGCCACAGGCAAATGTTTCAGAGCAGACGCCCGAGGCGACCTGCCCTAGTAATTCATCAATATGAATTGCACCCTCAATTACTTTGTATCCGAGGTCCCTAGCCAATTCAATCAGACTAAAACGGGTAATCCCCTCTAGAATGGAGCCATTAAGCGCCGGAGTGTGAAGCTCGCCGTCGATTACCGCGAAGAAATTCATACCAGACAACTCATCCACACTACTGCGGTCGTCTGGGTTAAGCCATAGTGACTGGTCAAAGCCACGCTCTTTTAAGCGACCAATACTAAGCAAGGAGCCTGCGTAGTTACCACCGACCTTTGCATCCCCAGTGCCCCCTACTGCAGCTCTGGCGTCTTCTCGCTCTACCCAAAGTCGCATATTACCGGAGTGGTAAGCCTCTGAAGGGCTTGCGATCACATAAAACTCATAGGAGGTGCTCGCAGATACCGTTAGGTCTGCCTGGGTACCCATCAGAAAGGGACGCAAGTAGAGGGATTCTCCACTGTTACCAGGTACTAAATTTGCGCAGTAAGCAGCGACAGTGCGCACACCATCCATGAACAGAGACTCAGGCACTGGAGGCATACATAGGCGCTTGGCTGAATAAGACATGCGCTCTGCATTTTTTTCAGGGCGGAAAAGGGCAATACCCTGCGACGTACGGTAAGCTTTCATCCCCTCAAAGCACGACTGAGCGTAATGCAATACCTTAGCTGCCGGGTCAACAGATAGTGGTGCGTAGGGGACCAACTCACCACTGCTCCAGCAACCATCCTGACAGACAGCACGAAACATTACTGGCGCCATTACTGCCCCAAAACCCAGCCTCTCAGGCATTTCATATCCACGCAGGCTCGGGGCTACGTCAGGGTCGATATAGATGCTCACCAGCTCTCTCCTCTCATTCCAATTGGCTGATTATGGCGCCTGTTGCGCTGCAATCCAAATATGTCACCCGAGGGTTGATCAGATACAGCTAATAGCCCCTAAAAAAACGCAAAAATTTAGGATAAAAATCCACTAAGCAGTTCGTATTACTTGCCCCACAGTGTCAGATACGGCATCCCCCCGGCAATATCAACTGTCGCCCAAACAAGCACAATAAACTTTTGGCACCTGCTTACCGACCTTGAGTTCTGCTATTTCTCCCGGCCTGCTAAACCAAAAGGGTGGTCGCAGGCATGCCGGCAAATCGATAGCCGGTTGGTTGAAGTCTCCGTCACAATCCCTCTGATGACAGATTGTGCTGGCTATACTGTTTAATACGCAGCCAGGAGCGCAAAGATAAGCATCCGGCTGCGTCTTCCCCGAGGCCCCAAGAGCGAACTCACCGCCGGCCCTCGTGTTGAAGCAGAACCACATTTCAGGAGAGAGCTTCCACTCAACGACCTTTGGGGTCCACAGGTGGAAACGAGACCCACATACCCTGCGTGAGGCCATGGCTTTTTTCGCAGTTGTGGGTAATGAAAACCGGAATGGAAGTGGTTCAATCGTGACACAGATAGATACCAGCAAATCACTTGCTATCGGCTTGATGTTTACAGCCACAGCACTGCTGTGTAAAAGCGCCTTCGCTGCAGATGGCGTAACTGTGAGCCAGGATACTAATGCCCCTCCCAAGGCATTTATTGAGGCCGCCTCCAAACCCCTACAAAAAAATCGACGACAACTTCGTCCTTCTGAGGCGGTAGAAAGCTACCGCGAACGAATTGAAGAACTTGAGGCACAACACGGTGCTTATGGCGCGGGAATTGATGAACAATTACTTGGGTTAGCCACAGCTTTGCAAAAAACTGGTGCACATAAAGAAGCCGCCAGTGAGTTCCGTCGTGCCATGCTGGTAAATAGGGTCAATGAAGGACTCTACTCCCTCAACCAGATCCCTATGATTGAGCGACTGATCGAAAGTCAGATTGCCCTCAATCAGTGGGAGGAAGCTAACGACAATCAACAGTACCTCTACTGGCTTTACGAAAAAAATTACGGTGAAAAAGATCCACGGATGTTACCCGTTATCAATAACCTGAGCCGCTGGCATCTACAGTCTTACATAGAAGAAAAAGGTGAGACTCTTGTTGAGCACCTGATCAATGCTACAAAACTTTATACCTTAGCGGTTGATATTATCACAAAGAATTTTGGTGCCAGTGATTTGCGCTTGGTAGACGCTCTACGCGGACTCAAAGCAACCAATTATTACTTGGCAACCTATAAGGGCGAACCACAGGCACCAGTTATCGTCAATACCAGCTTTGGCGCTGGTGGATCCAATGCCAGTCAACTTCACAAAGTAGATCACTACCGGACGAAGAGTTTTAACACCGGTAAAAAAGCCATAACCCGTATCGTCGACGTTTACCAAAGAAATCCCCTATCCCCACCGGCAGCTTCAGCCAAAGCAAAAGTAGAGCTAGGTGACTGGTACATGATGTTTAACAAGTGGCATTCGGCTCGCCAGACATATGGCGAAGCCTATCAGGCACTATGGGACAATGGCGCCTCCAATGACGAAATAGAGGATATTTTTGGGCGTCCTGTCGCCCTGCCAGCACTTCCAATACTGGACTCCGACAGTAAGGCCCTAGCCAACTCCCACATCACTGTTTCATACGACGTTACCGCTTTCGGAAAAGCACGCAATATTAAGGTGTTGAGAGCCTACCCATCGGACAAGGTGCGCATTCGTTCCAAAGTCCGCAACATATTAAAGCGCGCCAAGTTTCGCCCTCGCTTTGAGGACGGCGAAGCAGTAGAAACCCGCGGCATAGTGCAACGATTCGTCTTTGATTGAGGATTTTTGCTGCAAAGCACTTTTAAAGCGGTGTGGTAAACGCGCAAATAATCAAATAACAACTATTTTTAAGATTCCACACCGTTTACTTATCGGACTGGCAGATTACGTAGACTGTTCACCGACCCGCCTGCCCGGGCACATATCAAATATTTTAGGAGAAAGCAGATGACAATTCGGAAAGCGCTTCGAAAAGGTCATTGCCAGTGTATTGGCTGGCATACTCTGCTCTCCGTTGCCTTATTGACCTCAGCGATGGTCGGCTGTAAGAGCCAACAGACACAATCGCAACCGCCAGCAATGCCATCAATGCCCTCTGCCAGTTCTCAGTCTCAATCGCAGCCACAGTCGCAATCGCAGTCTCAGAGCAGTTCTTCGTCCAGCAGCAGTTCACAGAGCTCCAGCCAGTCGCAGACCGCCAGCAGTAGCAGCGGCCAGCCACGTAGCAACTCTTCTAGCCAGCCCAGTATGAGCATGCCCGGTGCGGAAAGAAACTCCCAGAGTAACAGCAGTACGGCACCGGGAGAGGAACAGGCTTCCCGCCAGAGTTCAGCTGGAGATTCTATGCCGGAATCTGATTCCCGCAATCGCTCCACACCGGTTTATAGTGATTCAAAGCAATCACAAAGGGATCAAAGTAATCCGCCAGACCCCTCCTCTGGAGAGGAAGGCACTCCTCCAGACGAAATCGATTTTTCCGAGGAGGATCAGACCGCTTCATCTTCCAGCGCCTCCAGTAGCAGTTCTTCCAGCAGTGCATCTTCCAGCAGTAGTAGTGCCAATAGCGCTAATGCCGGGCAACCAGGCGATAGTGCATCAAGGGCGGGAAGCGCACCCAACGAAGCCCCGACATCGGCTGCGGAGCAGGTTGCGGAACTGGAGGGCCGCTTTGAATCCACCATGGTGAGTTACGACGGCATGATCCTGCGCGAACGTGATTACGTGCGTAATAGGCCTGGCTCGGCCTCCGCTGAAAGTGACGAGGACGCCATGGATGAAGCGCCGCCAGGGGAATCCCTGGAAGACCTCATTGAATCAGCCGAAGCTGAAATCCCCGCACCACCAGGCAGTGGAGCACCAGCTGGAGGAGGACCGCAGCAAAATAACTCCAGTGGCCAGGTTACCGGACCCGGGCTGCCTACAAAAGGGCGACAGGGGGACTACAACCACAGCAGCTCACAGGCCGTAGTACCCGCAGATATACCCAGTGGTACAGATGACGATGTTGTAGCAAGGCAAATTCGTGAAGCAGCCACCCGGGAAACCGACCCCGAATTGCGGGAAAAATTATGGGAAGAATACCGAAAGTATAAAAAAGCGACGAAGTAGTTACTAAGGATGCCTGTATGTCATTTTACAAGTCCACTTACAAAAGCGGCCACTCCCCGACATGCTTATTTACCATATTATTGTGGTCGGTAGTCGCATTAATTTTCACAGGCTGTACCACAACGGAAGTACGAACTACCGCATTTACGCCCCTTACTATTGAGGACAAAAATATTGCTGAAGAGCGATTACTCGACGTAGGCGTAATTCAGTTTGACCCAGGCCTAGAAACTACTGAGGCAGACGAAGATACCCTGGTATTTCCTGAATTGCGCCAGGCGGAGTCTCGCTTTATGGCCGTCACCTTGGCCGACTCATTGCAATCAAGCCTTGGATGGGGAGCAGTTCGAGTTATCCCATCTGCACGCACCAATATAGATGTAACCGTCTCTGGCCGTATTCTCAAATCCGACGGCGAATCCCTGACAGTTGAAATTACTGTCGCTGACTCCCGAGGCCAGCTCTGGTTTACAAAAGAGTACAGTGAAAACGCCTCGCATTATGCCTACGATCGCAAGCACCCTACGGAGGGGGATGCTTTCCAAGGCATCTACAACCGTATTGCCAACGACATGCTGCAGTACCGGCAAAAACTATCAAATCAGCAAATTGTCGAGCTTCGCACTATTTCCGAAATGCGCTTTGCCCGCAGCTTCTCCCCTGAAGCCTTCGACCGCTACCTGCACCAAAGCGAAAGTGGTATCTACTATCTAAGTGCCCTACCCGCAGAAAATGATCCGATGCTAGCAAGGGTGCGCAAAATTCGTGAGCGGGACTACCTGTTTGTCGATACCCTACAGGAGTATTACGGCACATTCGCAAAAACCATGGAGGTGCCCTATCAGGAATGGCGTGCGCGCAGTTACGAGGAGGTTCGGGAGATGCGCGAATTAAAGCGTAAGGCCCGTAATCACACCATTATGGGTGCCGCAGCCATTATCGGCGGAATTGCTGCCGCAGGAGCTGGAGGTGGCAGCGCCCAAGCTGCGGGCCAGGTCGGTATCGGCGCAGGTGGTTACCTGATAAAGAGCGCCTTTGATCGCCGTGCTGATGCCAAGATGCACTTAGAGGCACTGCAGGAGCTGGGTGACTCAATGGAGGCCGAAGTTGAGCCACAAATCGTAGAGCTTGAGGATCGTACTGTGACTCTTACCGGTTCAGTAGAAAACCAATATCGGCAATGGCGCGAAATTCTGAAGGAAATATACGATGCTGAGACGGGCTCATCCAGTAACAGTATCTAGCATCACAAGTGTTACTAACTGAGGTAAATCAAAGCGCTTTTCCACTCTTTTCACCCAACATCTTCACTGGGACCACGAATAACTAGGCGGAAATACTATGCAGCACCGCGATAATGCCAAGGAAGATATAGCACCAATCGAGCCAGCCAATTTTACCTTTGGCGGTGAGGAGGCTCATTCTCCCAAGGCAACCAACACCAATAAGGGAAAACCTAAAAAAGAAAGGTTTTATGGACCCATAGTAATTGGTGCAGCCATGCTCAGCGGTCTCATTGGCGTCTTTTGGGGGCTTCCCCAGGTGGTGGAAAAACCTCCGTTACGTAGCCTGCAAATAAGCTCCCCCCCAACTAATAACATCTCGGAAAATGTTGCCCAAGCATCCCCTTATACAGATGCCGAAATTATGCAGCAACGCCGGGAGGTCCAGAAAATTCTGCAGGATATTCTCGCCCTCAAGGAAGAATTAAAGGAGCGAAAAGTAGAGCTATGGGCATATGAAGAATTCTATGCGGCAGAAGATCTGGCCCTCAAGGCCGACAGCCTCTACCGCAAACGACAATTTATGCCCGCTTTGGAGAAATATCAGGAATCATTGCAGGCACTAGAAGTATTACGTGACGGTATACCCGAGCGTATTGAAATACATCTTGCTGAAGGCGAAAGAGCGCTAGAAAGTGGGGACCTGGATTCTGCAACAGAAGCTTTCAAACTTACCCTTATAATTTCCGAGAAGCACCCCAGGGGATTAAGAGGATTAGAGCGCACCGATAAGCTTCCGCTGGCTTGGTGGAAATTCACAGAAGGGAAAAGTGCCTATCTGGATTCAGACTTAGATCTTGCCAAGAAATCTTTAAAGGAATCTCTTTCTTCTGATCCACAAACAAAGCCTGCAAAAAAATTATTGGCAAAAGTAGAACAGGAAATCACCGAACGCGACTACAAAAATGCCATGTCCGCAGGGTATGCCGCTATTGCTGATAAAAAATTTGACTCAGCAAAGAAACACTTCAACCAAGCCAGTAAGTTGAAGCCTGAAGCCAAGGCCCCAGGTATAGGCCTTAAGCAGGCAAAAAATGGGGCCGAGCAGGCCAAGATCGAAGAACTTCTCACTCACGCGCGCGACCAGGAAAAGCAGGAAAACTGGCACAAAGCCCTGCAGATTTACACTACCTTAGTAAAAAAAGACGCTAGTTTAGTGGCTGCTGTGACAGGGAAAGCCCGCGCCACGGCCAGGGCTCAACTGGATGATCAAATGCAGGATCTCCTTAAAGATCCTCTGACTTTAGGCGAAGGAAAGCGTAATCATTTTGCCAGAAAAGTACTCAGTGATGCACGGAAACTCAATAGCCAAACACCACGTTTGGCACAACAGATCGAAGATCTTGAAGATGCACTCACTAAAGCACTAATCCCCATGCCCGTACGTTTTAAGTCCGACCGTAGTACCAGTGTCACGATTTATCATGTGGGAAGGCTGGGCTATTTTGATCAGCGAGAAATTGCCTTAAAGCCCGGCCGTTATACAGCCATCGGTACCCGAGACGGCTATCGGGATGTGCGTCGGGAGTTTATCGTCAAGCCAGGGAAACCTGTCACAGAAGTTGTCATACAATGTGCGGAAAAAATTAACGGCGCTAATAACAGCTAATTACAAGAACCTCTATTGCCTCGAAAAATCAAAAAAACAGGTCTTTTCGCAGTGGGGCCGTGCCTGATTTAGAGCGCCTGATTTAAATTCAGGATATGAAGAGTTCTGCGACAAACCTCTCACCATGCCACATAGCCATGGTATCGGCGAGCTAAGCTTTGTTGCACACAGCACCCCTGCTTCGGTTTTGCCAACCTGGCCCTAACAAGGCCTATCCAGCGACACCGAAGTCATTGCGATAACTCCATAACGATGTGGCAATAGGGAAGCATAAATGACAGTGAAAGAGGCAGTACCTGTCCAGGATGAGAAACCCGCAATCGATGAATCCCCCCTCATCGAACCAATTGGTTTCACTCCAGTACAGCCAAAATCCACTCGTGCTCGGTTATTTTTCTCCAAGCGCGCCTTGATTGTTGCGGCCTGCTTACTCTTAAGCGCGTTGGCGCTATATTATTTAGTTATCGCCCGCTCCCTAATTTTCGATACACAGCCCGTCCATGCAAAAATCAGTATCAGTGGCTTTGCAATTCCCCTCGGCAATGGCCACCTCGTATTACCTGGAAACTACAGCTACACAATTAAAGCTGAGGGCTATCTAGCCAAAAGTGGCGAAGTAGAAGTCAGCCGGGAAGGCCATAGTCGCCACTCGGTTACCCTTGAAAAACTTCCGGGCCATCTACAAATCGAAACGGATCCCCCAGTACCTGTAAAAATTCTGATGAATGGTCGTGAAGTTCCAAATGAAAATGGTCTGGTGAAAAATGTCTCTACGGGGTCCATGCGGATAACAGTTTTATCTGACCGCTATCTGCCTTTTACCCGCGAGGTTAATATCGAGGGGCTCGATAAAACCTACCGCCTTGAAGCCAAACTACGTCCAGCCTGGGCCAGTATCCGAATCAACAGCAATCCGCAAGGCGCTACAGTAACCGTGGGCGGCAAGGTACTTGGAACTACGCCACTTAACGCAGAGTTAATCCAGGGAGATAGAGTTATCTCTATCTCCCTTGCCGAGCATAAGACGGTTGATATCCCTGTCGCTGTTACCGCTGGAGTAGACCAGGCACTAGCCACAGTAACCCTCGGGCCAGCTGACGGGCTATTGCGTGTCGTTACCACTCCTGAGGGCGCGAGTGTAACCGTGGATGGGGAGTTTCGAGGTCATACCCCACTGGAGCTCGAGCTCACATCAGGGGAAATCCATCGCCTGCGTTTTTTTAAGGACGGTTATGCCTCCGTAGAACACACCATCGACCTCGCTGCAGGTATGCAGCGCGACTTGAATATTAACCTGAATGCAGTGTATGGCAGGGTTCGTGTCTCCAGTGTGCCACCAGATGCAGAAGTCTATATTGATGGGCAATTTGCGGGGAATACCGGACAGACTTTCAACCTACCCGCAAGAACTCACCGTATTGAAGTGCGCAAGCGAGGCTATGAAACATTTGATACCCGCGTGATTCCCAGTGCCAGACTGGAGCAAACTGTGCGTGCAGTTTTATTAACCAAGGAGCAGGCTCGCTGGCAACAAGTTCCACCAGAGCTTCGCCATGGCGCAGGCGGCACCATGAAATTAATGCGCCCCAACGCTGTATTCACTATGGGCTCATCCCGACGCGAGCAAGGGCGTCGCGCAAATGAAGTTATGCGGCAGGTCGCTCTAAACCGCCCCTTTTATATAGGCACCACAGAGGTCACCAACCGGGAATACCGAAGATTTAAACCCTCACATACCTCAAGCCATGTAAACGGTGTGAGCTTAGATAACGACAACCTTCCCGTAGTCAATGTCAGTTGGGCCGATGCTGTTCTCTTTTGCAATTGGCTCAGCCAACGGGATGGGCTGACTCCTGTATACCTGACAGAACGCGGTCGGGTTGTCGGCTTTGATTCCGCCGCAAATGGATATCGTTTACCAACTGAAGCTGAATGGGCATGGCTAGCCCGTTACGACCGCGGTGTTATGCGCAAATATCCTTGGGGGAATAACCTGCCCATTGGTAATAACTCAGGTAATTATGCCGACAGTCATGCTGCCAAGCTAATTCCCACTGTACTGCGCACCTATAGTGATCGCTATGCAGCGACTGCACCTGTAGCCAGCTATAACCCAAACCCGTTGGGAATTTATGACCTTGGAGGCAATGTATCTGAATGGATACACGATCTCTATACCATTGGCACAGGTCTTTCATCCCGCCAGGAGGAAAATCCAGTGGGCCCACAGGATGGTGACTACCATGTTATTCGTGGCTCCAGCTGGCGTCACTCAGGGCTGACGGAGTTGCGTTTGTCTTATCGCGACTATGGAGAGGCCCCAAGAAACGATATCGGCTTCAGAGTGGCGCGCTGGGTCAATTAGGAGAGAGCTATGCCTAAATTTATTTTTATTTTCATCCTCCTGTTACCTTCCTTTTTATTTGCACAGGAAAAGCAGGAAAAAGAAGGGGAGACCCTCACTCAGGTCGCGCAAAAAAAACCGGATGAAAAGAAGTCAAAAAGTAGTAAAAGCAGTTCCGATGATTACAAAGCTTCCGAAGAAATTTCTGAGGATCTATCCATTTCCTATCCAGTAGATATATAGAGAAAAGTTGCCAAGAGCACCATCATGAAATTCAAATCATCAGATTTTATTTTCCAGATATTTGCGCTGTTGGGCTCAGTTATCCTGGTACATGCCATTTATGTAGCCATTATCCGTCCAAACGCTGATGCATTAATTGAGGAGCAGCTGGCTCGTGAGGCGGCGGGAGAAACCTACGTGCAACAGCGCTCCATCTATATTGTGATGCGAGACTATGAGCAGGAGGCCTGTTTTGTACTAATGCTCTGGGCCATGGCAATAATGGGTTTGAAAGCCCAGCGAAGTATGCGAGAACGGAAGCTGCTCAACAGAGCACTTCTCAATGTCAGTGAAGGCACGCCTATTTTACCAGAAGATACTCGCGACCTGTCTCGACCGATTCAGGCACTCCCTGAGGAGGAGCGTAGTTATCTGGTACCCAGAGCTATTCTCACCGCCCTGCAGCGATTTGGTTCAACCCGTAATGTGGCTGCAGTTTCCAACTCTATAAAAGAGGTTTGTGAAACCGAGGGAGACCGCCTTGACTCAGAGCTGGCAATGGTTCGCTATATCACCTGGGCAATCCCCTCTATTGGTTTTATTGGTACGGTGCGTGGCATCGGTGAAGCTCTAGCACAAGCGCACAAAGCTGTGGAGGGTGATATTGCCGGGGTGACCGTGAGCCTCGGTGTCGCCTTCAATTCAACTTTTATCGCTCTGGTAATCAGTATTGTCATTATGTTTTTTACGCACCAGTTGCAATTGATGCAAGAGAGGCTGGTACTCGATACGCAGAACTACTGTGACAACCGTCTTTTGCGATTCCTGAAAATTAGTTAACCGACACAGGTTGTCAACATATCGGTTATTGGCCGCGAGGAAGCCCCCATGGGACAAGGTGTCCTTGAAATCAATGATTATGGTCTAAGGGTTTTTATTGGAACTACGGAAGTTCTAGAAAGCCCTGGTATAGCGGTAATTGAACCCCGACAGATCCATATAGGTACTGCAGCACAAATGCGTGCACGCAACCACCCAACCCAAGTCAATAATCAGTTCTGGCGCAGGCTCAGCCTGGAATCACTGAAATCTGAAAACCAGAGCTGTCGTCATCATGCCGATTTGGCCTACTGCCATTTACAAGAAATTTCTGAGCATTGCGATCTTCCAGAGGAACTTGTACTCGCAGTGCCAGGAAATTTCACTCGAGAGCAGCTGGCCTTGTTGCTGGGTATTATCAAAGAAAGCAGTATAAATGTTGTGGGCCTTATTGACTCTGCCACTGCAAATATTGGCCATATTGCTCCTTCCGGATTGCAATTGCATGTAGAACTACAACTACACCAAACCCTGGTCTCCCGTATCAATGTTGATCAAGAGGCTGTCGTCAAGTCCGCTGAAACAGTAGCCGATGCTGGACAGTATCATTTCCAGGAGGCTTGGGCACGGGTTTTTACCGACGCTTTTGTCATGCAGTGTCGCTTTGACCCACTCCACTCCGCAGAGTCTGAACAGCAGCTATACGACCTGATGCCACAGTGGGTAAGTCGCGCCATGCGCCAGGGAGAAGTTCTGGCAGAGCTGGATGATCGCACCGCAAAAATCACTCTGCGTCAGCTACAGGATGCCACTGCGCCTATACTCTCCCGCGTACGGGCGATGATTGAAAACCTCTCAGAGAATAACAGTGTCAGCTTTATATCTCACCGCTGGGCGGAGATTCCCGGAGGTGTTCAGCTGGCACAGCACATGTACCTTCTCTCCAGAGACAGTATCGCGCAATCCATCAATAATCGTTGGCAGGAACTGCGAAGCCAGGACTCGGCTCTGCGCTTGATAAACAGTATCAGCGCAACACCGGAGAGCGAAATTACCATACGCCTCGAAGCGCCATCTGAAGCAGCGGCAACGCATCTCCTGTTCGGCCATCGTGCCCTAGCTGCGCATCAGCCACTGTTTGTTTTTTGGCATGAAGATAAGTTTCAAATAACTCCCACTCCCCCAAAACACCCTGCAGCAACAGTCACTAATCACGCAGGTCGCCTGGCTCTACGTGTGGATGCGGGAACCCGTCTAATGCTGAATGGCGAGGAGGTGTCTGCTCCGGTCAATCTAAATGCAGGAGACCAAATTAGTATTGCCAATCAACCGGATGTGATAACGGCAATTAGCGTGGAACGCCATGAGACGTAAGCAGCGTCGTTTTTCCACCTTCAGTTTATCCTTCCTAGACATCATGTCTTGTGGCTTCGGCGCCGTGGCACTGATTTTTTTAATCATCAAACACGGCTCAGACCACGAAATAGAGGTGGAAACAGAAGACTTGAGCGCCGAAGTAAACCTGCTCCAAGAAGAGGTTGAATTCGGTCAAGAGCACTTGGTCCAGGCACGTAATACCTTAGATATCGTCAGCGATGAGTTCGCTGAGGCCCAAGGGCTCGCCCGCCGTATACTGGATCAAATTGAAGAGGTAAAAGGTAATATCGCTGAAATCGACAGCATTGACGAACAAGAGGATATTAAAAGGCTTCAGGATAAGCTTAAAAAGCTGGAACAGGCCAAGAAAAATCTCGAGGAGGAAAATAAGAAGTTAGGCAACAATGTGCGCAAATATACCGGTGATGGTGATCGCCAATACCTGACCGGGCTACGCCTGGGAGGCAACAGAATCCTGGTCCTGCTGGACTCTTCCGCTTCTATGCTCGGCGATGAACTGATCAAAATCATACGCGCTCGAAATATGTCGTCACGAGTGAAACGACAAACTGAAAAGTGGCGTAGGGCTATCAACACAGTCTCTTGGTTAACCGCACAGCTGCCTCCAGACAGCCAGTACCAGATCTATACTTTTAATACCTCTTTTCGCGCCGCCATTGCCGGTACGGAAGATCGCTGGCTCAATGTGGATGATCGCGACCAGTTGGACCAGGCAATTAAAGGACTGAATGAAATAGTACCTGAAAACGGTACCAGCCTGGAAAGGGTGTTCAACGCCATTCATGCTATGACTCCACTACCGGATAACATTATTCTCATCACAGATGGGCTACCTACCCAGGGAATTAAATCGCCCAGGGGCTCCACAATTTCTGGTAGAGAAAGGCGCAACCTGTTCAAGCGCGCCGTCAAGGTACTTCCTAAAAATGTCCCCGTGAATATTATCCTGACTCCTATGGAAGGCGACCCATTTGCTGCCAGCGAGTTTTGGAAGTTGGCAATGGAAACCCAAGGCTCTTTTCTCGCACCATCGAGGGACTGGCCATGACAGTTTCACGAAAGAAAAGACGCCAAGAAGAGTTCAGTATTTCCTTTCTCGACGTAATCTGCTGTGGTTTCGGAGCCATTGTCTTGCTCTTGATGATCGCTAAAACTGCCGAACCCATAGTTCTAGAGGAGGCAGAAGTCGACCTGGAAGCCCAGGTAATGGAACTGCAACAGCAGTTGGCAGAAATCCGTGGGGAGACCACAGTCCTCAATCGAGACCTCAATGCTAAACGAGAACAAATTGATATTGAACACAAGCGAATTGCCAATCTTCGTGGAGAGTTAGTAGCTCTGCAGGCCGTCTATGCCAGTAAAACCGAAGGGCAAAGTGAAGAGGGGAAATTAAAAGGGGAACTTACCGTCGCATTACAGACACTGACTGAAGAAATGCGTCGCTTACTGGGTGAAAACTATCAACGTAAAAACAATGTTATTGGCGGTATTCCTGTAGACAGCGAATACATTCTCTTCATCATCGATACCTCCGGAAGTATGTTCAATTACGGCTGGGACCGCATGATGGCAGAAATGGTTAATACTCTGGATCTCTATCCCAATGTTAAGGGCATTCAGGTAATGAATGACATGGGCGATTACATGTTTTTCAATTACCGCAACAAGTGGATTCCCGATACACCCGGGCGTCGCCAGGCTATTCTTAATCGTTTAAAAACCTGGAACCCCTTTAGCAATTCCAGTCCGGTGGAAGGTATACAAAAAGCAGTTCGTAGCTTTTACGATCCCGACAAGAAAATCAGTATCTATGTCTTGGGCGATGAATTTACTGGTAAATCTATCCGTAATGTGATGCTAGCGGTCGATCGGGTGAACGCAAAGCATGGAGAAGGAAAGCGCAATATCCGCATTCATGCTGTGGGATTTCCCATCCAGTTTTCCCGCCCTCCCCATTTGCAAACCACTGGCCTGCGATTTGCAGCCCTTATGCGTGAACTCACCTATCGCAATGGTGGCACTTTTGTAGGACTAAACGATTTTCGCTAGCTGATTGATTCCAGGAGCAATTCATGAAGTACAGGATAAAGGCGGCTTTGCCACTCCACTTTACCGCGGTGGTGTTGTTTTCACTACTGGTTGCGGCCTGCTCTCATACTGTGCGGGTGGAGGGGAAGTATCCATCACCTGTGGGTGAACAGCTCCCCCTCTCTGTAGGCATTTACCTCAGTGACGATTTTAGAAATTACATTTACGAGGAAGATAGCGAAGATCGTGAGGAATGGAAGATTAATACTGGCCGGGCACAAAAAAACCTGTTCGAGACAGTACTCGGTTCCATGTTTACCAATACAGTTTCCCTTTCCGAGTACCCACAAAAAGTACCTGACAATGTCGAGTTGGTAATAGTTCCCGAAGTCAGGGAGCTGCAATTCACAATGCCACGGGAAACCAGAGTTAATATTTTTGAAGTGTGGATCAAATATGACATGAATGCTTATGATCCCCGTGGGCAACAGGTAGCCAGCTGGGTAATTACTGCCTACGGAAAAACACCTACAGCCTTCCTGAAGTCCCAGGAGCAGGCTCTAACCCAGGCAATCAACATTGCCCTGCGTGACGCAGGGGCAACGCTCTACACCGGCTTCGAAAAAGTACCTGAGTTACAGGCATTTCTCTCTGGGAAATTAAGGTCTGCTTCATTGCAGGAGTTCAAAGTGAAATCCAGCAAGGCTGAATAGAGGATTTTTGTTGTGTTCAAGCCATTCATTATTTTCGCACTGATTTTCCTGACCGGTTGTACCACTGTTGTTATTGACGAATACCGGCGTAGCGATGGAGAGCTAAGAGCAGGCGACTCCGTAGTTATTCTCGGGCGCCGTCACTCCAGCGATTATGAGACAGAACCAGATCTTATTGCCTGTGTCGGCAGAGAGCTACACAACCCGGAGATGGGTGTAAACATCATTCCAGAGAAAGAATTTGTCGACATTATGTACCCCTGGTTTGAACCCCGCACAGCTCCCATGCATGTGCGTTCTCTGGACCGTCTAATGGAAAATGAAGGCGTGCGTGAGCGCATGGAAAACTACGGGGTTAAGTACATAGTATGGATTGATGGATCCACTGAAACGACGGCAAGTGCTGGGTCTATTAGCTGCACCATCAGTACCGGCGGCGCCGGCTGTTTCGGGTTTGGTACCTGGGATAAGGAATCCGACTATGAGGCCTCTGTTTGGGATTTCCGCGATCGGGAATTATCAGGCAAACTGAGTGCTGATGCCAAAGGCACCTCTTATATGCCTGCGATTGTCATCCCAATCCCCTTGATTGCCAGGGTACAGAATAATGCCTGTAAAGGTATGGCGGCCCAGCTACAACAGTTCCTGGTTCCAGCTAGTGGTACAAGCTCTTAGACAATAAATAGACAAGGAGGCAGGGGGTAATGAAAACCATTAATCGGTGGCTCGCCAGTGCGCTGGTAGCAGTGGGGGCAGGGTGTGCATTCAACCCTGCCACAAAAAGCCCAGACTTGGTGTTAATGTCTGAAGGCAAGGAAATCTCTATTGGCAAAGAGATGCATGAGAAGCTGATAGAAAGTACTCCTATTTACCAGGATCCGATTCTCACAGCCTACGTCAATCATGTCGGGCAAAAAGTGGCTGCTGCCAGTGATCGGCCTGACCTCAAGTACCATTTCACCATCATCGACAGCCAGGACATCAATGCCTTCGCCCTTCCTGGCGGTTATGTCTATATCAATCGCGGCCTACTCACCTATTTACATTCAGAGGCAGAAATGGCCGCCGTACTAGCCCATGAAATCGGGCACATTACTGCGCGACACGCTGTTCGGCAAAAAACTGCAGCCACTGGTGCCAGCGTCGCATCAGTTTTATCGGTTCTAGTAACCGGTAGCGGCGTGGTTGGCGATGTAACCAATTTATACAGTACAGCAGCGGTAAAGGGTTATGGCCGGGAAATGGAGTTGGAAGCAGACCGATTCGGTGCGCAATATATGTTTAATGCGGGCTATGATCCACAGGCAATGATAAATGTTATCGGGCTATTAAAAGACCAGGAGACCTTTGCCAGAAGACGTGCCCGTATTGAGGGTAAAAAACCCCAAACCTATCATGGTGTTTTTTCTACTCATCCTCGTAATGATCTTCGCCTGCAGGAAGTAGTAAAAGCAGCGGGTACCCTACCTGAAGATAATAAAGAAACCAAAGTGGCCTATTATCGGGAGAAGACTGATGGTCTGGTGTACGGGGATAACTCCCGGCAATCCAATAAAAATCGATTTAATCATAAACGCCTGGGCTTCTCTCTCCTCTTCCCAGATGGCTGGACGGTGGCAAACCAGCGGTCTTCAATTGTAGGATCCGCCCCAGATAGCTCCGCCACAATTACTATCAAGGTAGCAAAACGCGATGGTAACCAACCTGCAGATATGGCCTTGCGTGAGGAATATGACTTACGAAAACTGGAGCAAGGGGAAAAATTACAACAATATCAGCTTGTGGGTCACACAGGAAAATTTCCCAACCTTGAGAAAGAGGCGCCCGATCCCGACAGAGTTGCAGTTATCTACTATGGAAGCCGGCAATTTATGTTGGAGGGCAAGGTAACCAACTCTGGCTCTCAGGATAAAGAGGCCCTGGAAAAATATGACACTATGTTCCTAACTAGTATCCGTAGTTTCCGGCCCCTACGTAAAACAGATATTGTGGAGAAAGATATTCGCCGGTTGCGCTACGTAAAAGCAAATGAAAAAACTACTTTTTCCTCTCTGGCTAAACATATGGAAATTGGTGAATATGCCGAAGAGCAATTACGACTTTTAAATGGTTACTACCCTCGCGGTGAACCTCAACCTGGTGAATGGATTAAGATAGTGCGGTAACGCATTGTGAATGCTTCATCCACATTAATTTCTTGGCAACAGTATCTCTTTTCTGTAAAGCTTTTATTTGCCTACTTTATGAAGGGTGATTTGTTTTTTCATAAGCTTGAACATTGGGCCCTGATTTCAAAGCTTACCTGAATCATTTTGAAAGAACCCCCTAAAGTCCGGTGTGGCCATTCAGGCTAGTTACCGATAAATGACAATAAACATAATAATAGGAGTCGACTATGAACGGCATGATGATGGAATCTCAGCTCACACTTACCGCTGTTATGCGCCGCGCCCTGTGTAATTCACCGGATAGTGAAGTCATTTCGGTTACTCTGGATAACCCCCTCCACCGCTACAGCTATAAGCAGGCTTTTGCTCGTGCTGCGCAGCTCGCCCAAGTATTATGTATGCTCGGAGCAAATAGAGGTGACCGCATCGGCACACTCGCTTGGAATGACCACCGGCACTTTGAACTCTATTACGCAACATCCTGCAGCGGCTTGGTCTGCCACACGATTAACCCCCGGCTTTTCCCTGAGCAGATTCACTATATTATTGAGCACGCCGAAGATCGCTGGCTATTTATTGATCCTTTATTTGTGCCACTCATCGAATCATTGGAGGATAAGCTCAGCACCGTGGAGGGTGTAATTGTCTTAACAGACAGGGCACATATGCCCGATAGTAAATTAGCCAATTACTATTGCTATGAAGACCTACTAGTCAACCAGCCCAGCAGCTTCCAATGGCCAGATTTACGTGAGGAGAGTGCGGCAGCTCTTTGCTACACATCTGGAACCACCGGTAATCCAAAAGGCGTACTCTATTCCCACCGCGCAATGGCACTGCACACCTATGGTGTGTTAATGCCAGATGCATTTGCTATTCGCCGCGACGAAGCCATTCTCCCGGTTGTCCCCATGTTCCATGTCAATGCCTGGTCTATTCCCTACGCAGCACCAGCAGTCGGCGCCAAACTCGTTTTACCTGGGCCCAGTATGGGTTGTGGAGAGACACTTAGTAAACTGATAAGACAGGAATCAGTAACGATTGCCGCCGGCGTCCCAACTGTTTGGCTGGCACTGCTGAAGTACCTACGCAATAGCAAAGAGACCCTTCCGAGCCTCAACCGCGTAGTAGTGGGTGGCTCCGCCTGTCCCTGGAGCATTATGGAAGAATTTGAACAGCAGCATGGTGTCTATACCCACCATGCCTGGGGCATGTCCGAGATGAGCCCACTCGGTACCTATAACGCCCGAATCGCTCCCTCTATTGCACCTAAAGAAGCCAAAAAACTACGACTCAAGCAGGGACGAGCAGGGTTTGGAGTAGAAATGCGTATTGTCGGCCCTCAAGAAAACCCCCTCCCTCACAATGGGACTGCCTTTGGCGCCTTACAAGTGCGCGGTCCCTGGATTTGTGAGCGCTACTTTAAGTCCGAAGAGTCTGCTCTAACCACCGACGGTTGGTTTGACACAGGCGATGTTGCCACTATCGACTCTCTTGGATACCTGACAATTACCGACCGCACTAAGGATGTTATTAAATCTGGTGGTGAATGGATCTCCTCAATAGAGCTGGAAAACTTCGCTATGACACTAGAGGGTGTAGCAGAGGCGGCAGTTATCGGCGTGACTCATGAAAAATGGGCAGAGCGTCCCCTATTGCTCGTGGTTCTCGAAACAGGTGTCAAACTAAAACCCGATAAAATTCTCAGTACTTTCCAGGGGCAGTTTGCCAAATGGTGGATTCCCGATGACTGTATAATTATCGATGAATTACCACACACAGCTACTGGAAAAATTAGTAAAAAGGATCTGCGTCAGAAATTTTCAGAACACCTATGGCCTCAAGAGATAACCGTATAAAATCCAGCAGTAAAATGTTTAGTAAATTTTGCATTCAGACAGACATGAAGAATCTGTCTGAATGCAACGACTTGACTGGCGGAGCCCAGCAAAATGCTGGGCAGATCACAACCTCAGATTATATCCTGTATACTGATACATCCCTGTCATATTTATTTGCTAGAAAGTCTCGTATCTTTATATGGGATGCATTTCAAATGTTCAAAAAATTTTTATCTTTTTTAATAATACTTTCTTCCGTTGCCGCAAGTCTTACCTGTGCCGAAACAGATAGTTCTTTTGACAAGAATAAGCGCACTCTGGTCATTGCCCATCGTGGAGCATCTGCCTATTTACCGGAGCACACCCTGGAGGCTAAAGCACTGGCCTACGGTATGCACCCTGATTATATCGAGCAGGACCTGGTTCTTAGTAAAGATAACCACCTGATTGTAATGCACGATATTTATCTTGATAGCACAACCGACGTTGCTGATGTTTTTCCCGATCGGGCCCGCGAGGACGGCCACTTTTACACTATTGACTTCACTTTGGAAGAACTGAAAAAACTACGTGTCAGTGAAGCATTCATCATGGGTGAAGATGGACCCCAGGCGAAATATCCACATCGTTTCCCCCTGTGGAAATCCAGTTTCCAACTCTCTACATTTGAAGAGGAAATTGAACTGATCCAGGGATTGAACCGCTCACTCGGCTATGACATTGGTATCTATCCGGAAATCAAAAAACCCTACTTTCATCACTGGGAAGGTAAGGACATTGCCGCAATTGCACTGGAGAAACTTAAGCAATACGGTTACATCAACAGGGATCAAAAAATCTTCTTCCAGTGTTTTGATGCTGAAGAATTACAACGAATCAAATATGAACTAATGCCTGCTCTCGATATGGACATCCCTCTGGTTCAACTTATTGCAGCAACCAGCTGGGGAGAGAAATTAATTCAAGTTAACGGCAATATTCAAAATTACGATTATGATTGGATGTTGGAACAGGGCGGTTTGCGTAAGATTGCCAACTACGCAGATGGCATCGGCCCCTGGTACCCCATGCTGATTGAAATTCAGGATGGAAAACCACGTGCCAATAATGTCGTACGCCGCGCTCACCGCAGACATTTACAGGTACATCCTTACACTTTCCGCGCCGACCCAGAAAAGCTCCCAGAAGAGTTCGAAAGTTTTAATCACTTTTTACATTTTGCCGCTTACCAGTTACACGTGGATGGTTTATTTACAGATCACCCCGATCAGGCAGTCAATTACCTATCCCGCGGCAACCGTAAGCAACATCAACAGTAAGTAAATCAAGCGAACAAAAAAGGCCACTTTTTAGCGGCCTTTTACTTTTAGTCGAACTTTGAGAAGTCTGCGGGACGTTTTTCCATAAAAGCAGTCGCAGCTTCTTTGAATTCCTCCGAGGCTAGTCGATCCTTGAAGTGGCGCCCCTCATCCTGGATAAACTCCAGTCCTTTTTCCAGTGTCGCCTGACGTAATAATTGTTTCGTCAAGCGCACAGCTGCCGGTGCCTTTGCCGCAAGTTCCAAAGCGGCCTCTCGAGCACGAGCAATCGCCTGCTCAGGTTCCACCGCCGCATTACAAATACCAATATCCACAGCCTCCTGTGCAGAAAACTTCTTGCCGAGTAATAGAAGTTCTGAAGCTTTGGCATGGCCAGCAATACGGGGGAGCAAGTAACTGGAACCGTACTCAGGACAAAGCCCCAAGTTTACAAAAGGCATTTGGAACATAGCATCATGACCGGCAAAGGACAGGTCACAGTGCAACAGCATAGTGGTGCCGATACCTACCGCCGGACCATTTATCGCTGCTACAACAGGCTTGGGGAAGCTGTAAAGCGCACTCATGAACTGGAATACCGGTGACTCTTCACCCTCAGCGGAACCGCCGAGGAAGTCTGTTAAATCATTACCACTTGTAAAAATGCCCTCTGCACCAGTTATGATGACCACTCGAATATCGGAGTTATTCGCTGCACTATTGAGCAGCTCAGCCATAGCAGTATACATGGCCATGGTCAGAGCATTTTTGCGTTCCGGGCGATTAATGGTGATTTCCAGTATACGGTCGTTGACCTGGGCCAGAATTTCCGTACATGCACTTTGCATATTATTCTCCGGGTATAGAATCATTTGAGACTGCCAAACAGTCTTTTATATTGGCCTGTCATAGAGCCGTTTTGCATTAAAACGACTCCAGCTATCCACTCAATGAGCGGATCAATAACAGAGAGCACCTATTCAGGCGATTCATATTACCGGCTGCACTCGCTTAGGCGAGTTCATAACCAACCACTTTCGTTGACGGGATTAACCCGGCAGCTGAGAGTCACCAGGAGGACTGCACCGCTAGCCTTTTACCGCAGGGTCCCTTCGTAGAGGTTGACACATACAGTGAACGCCGCCACCCCCCGGGGTGATCATGGAGATGTCTGGATCAATCACTTCCAGCCCATGAGCGCGGCATTTCTCCGCCAGGCCAGTGTTAGCCTTAGGCAACATCACCCGGTCGTTGCCCAGAGCCACCACATTAACCCCGAGTTCCAAAACTTGAGGGAAAGGGATATCGATAATCTCGATATTACGGCTCTTAAACCACTGCACCAACTCAGGCTCTACAGCATCAACACAAATAGCTGCCAACTTCTCTGCCAGCATCGCCACCATGACATCAATATGCAGGAAGAAGGGGTCAAACTGGTAACCCTTCACTTCCCAGCCCTCTTTTTCCACCCAGCGTTGCATTTGCTCGAAGCCTTGGGGGCTAGTGCGCTCGCCAGAGTATCCACAAAGTATTACCCCGGGTTCTAACACCATGAAATCACCGCCTTCAAGAGAGCCTGCAGTAATCACATCGTAAATGGGAATTTCCAGTTGGGCATATTTTTTGACGATGGGCACCCATTCACCACGACGCCAGGGACTGTACATCTGCGTCACTATCGGGCCCCAAGGAGTCATTACTGAGGAGTCACGCCCATAAATCTGGTAAGGCAAGCTACGATCGGCTGGAATCAGGTGTGTATTTACTCCCGCATGTCGATAAGCATCAAGCATCTCCGCGTGCTGGGCTTCAGCTACCTTGTGATCAAACTGCATTCCGAGGCGCTCGGCGCGACGGGCACTGGCATTACCAGTCCGCCAGCTGAAGTTATCCACAGGCCCGATAAGTACATCGCGCAATACGCCGTATTCGGAATCCATCCCCCAATTGGCAAGGGGAACTGTGCCGCCATCCTCATTGCGGTACTTCAGGGTAAATTCACTCATCTAATCCATCCAAATTACTATTGCCGGGCCACTGGCTATATTCCCCAAAAGCCCATTCAGTCTTTAATTTATTTCTCTATAGCCTCAGGCCAGATCAGTACTGGAAAGCATTGCCTGCAACAAGACATTACAACCTGCCTCAAGATGTCCAGGCTCAGCGGATTCAGCCTCATTATGGGAAAGGCCACCTGCACAGGGGACAAAAATCATTGAGACCGGGGCAACCCTGGAGACATAAACAGAGTCATGCCCAGCACCGGAGACCATCTTGCGATGGCTGTAACCCAGGATTTGCACAGCGCTGTCAACAGCATCGATACACGCCTCATCGAAAGCTACCGGCGGCGAATACCATTCCTCCCGCACATCAATGGCAACACCACTGGCTTCCTGCACCTGCTCTGCCACTCGGTAAAGGCTGCGATGCAGGTGCTCTAACCCCTCTGGCTTGGGGTGACGCAAGTCCAGGGCCAGTACAACCTTTTCCGGCACTGTATTGCGGCTGCCCGGAGCTGCGCGCAGATCGCCACAGGTCATTCTGGCATCTTCAGAGTAAGCCTTTACTTCGCCGTAAAGCCTTTCACAAAGCCATGCCAAAGCCTGCACCGGATCACGGCGGTCCTCCATAGGCGTAGGACCGGCATGACAGGGAGTACCGAAAAAAGTGACATCGTACCAGCGGATACCCTGTACCCCGGTAACCACACCAATCACCTGATCCTGCTTTTCAAGAATCGGCCCCTGCTCAATATGAGCTTCGAAAGCCGCTTTTACCGGGAAGGGCTTGGCTGGCTCAGTTCCCAGGTATCCAATGCGCTCCAACTCCTGACCAATACTGAATCCCGCCTTATCAACACGGCTATGGCCGTACTCGAGACTGAACTCCCCAGCCCAAACACCAGAACCCACCATCGCTGGGGAAAAACGTGCGCCCTCTTCATTAGTCCACACGACTACTTCCAGTGGCGCTTTGGTCCTTATCCCCTTCTCCTCCAGAGTACGCAGTACCTCCAATCCCGCCAGTACTCCATACACACCATCGAATTTTCCGCCAGTAGGCTGGGTATCCAGATGGGACCCGGTGATAACCGCAGGCAAGCTATTATCTAAACCCGCTCGCCTGGCAAAGATATTTCCCATTCGGTCCACACGAATCTCGCAGCCAACTTCACGGCACCAGCGCACAAACAAATCGCGCCCATTGCGATCTTCATCCGTCAGCGCCTGTCGATTGCAGCCACCAGCAGGAGTGGCTCCAATTTCAGCCATCTCTATCAAGCTACGCCATAGGCGTGCACCGTCGACACGCAGTTGTTGTACGGGGTTTTCCATTCAAAGAACTCCGGGCCTAATATTGAGCAACATACTAATCACTTTGCTGAAATTTTTGTTTTGATCCTGACTGGCTAAAGAGAGCAATATTCTGTAGCTGATCAAAACTCGACCAGGAAGCTGCCCACTATGCCACTCACCTACAGCTCATACCTTAAAGTAGACGAGCTTCTGCAATGCCAGAAGCCCCTTTCTGATGGCCCAGAGCACGATGAACTTTTATTTATTGTGATTCATCAGAGTTATGAATTGTGGTTTAAGCAAATGCTGCACGAGCTGGACTTCCTCGTGAGCCTTTTCAATGCTGGCGAACGCAACCGCGCTCTGCATACGCTGAAAAGAGTGGATGCCATTTATCGTACCCTAATCCAGCAGGTAGATATCCTCGAAACCCTCACCCCTCTGGAGTTCCTCTCTTTCCGTGATCGTCTTTCAACCGCCAGTGGTTTTCAATCTTTTCAATTCCGCGAGCTGGAATTCTTATATGGAGCCAAGGATCCAAGAAAGCTCGATAACTATTTACCGGGTTCTGAACACTACGCTCGCCTGCAAAAACGACTGAAATCCCCAACACTGTGGGACGCTTTTCTAAATTTCCTGGCTAAGGAGGGCCACCAGATACCCAATAGTCTATTGGAGCGTGATTTTAACCTGGTTGCCGAACCATCCCCTGCGGTACAGCAAATTCTAATTGATATCTATCGCAATGATCCCCTGGTTAGCGAGATTTGCGAGGCTTTGGTGGATATTGATACCTCACTACAACAATGGCGGTATCGGCACGTGAAGATGGTGGAGCGTACCATTGGCAGTAAGATTGGCACCGGCGGCTCTAGTGGTGTGGGCTACTTGCAAACTACCCTGTTCAAGGCCGTTTTTCCTGACCTGTGGGCTATCCGCTCAGAATTCTAGGTACAACTCGGGACCTAAGAAAGTAGCTATGACTATAAGTCGGTGAATAGTCAAGTAGCTCTTCCTGCCCGTAAAACTGCGCAGGCATAAAAAAAGCCAGCACAATGCTGGCTTTTTAACTCTAACCCTCAACTAAATAGTTGAGTGAGCTTACTTCTCGAAGGGTACCAGTGACACCTGGATAACCGGGCTTACTTCCTTAGCCGCATCAGCAATCTGTACATAAGTATCGGCACTGGACTTGTTGTGCGCACGTACAATCACGATTGCCTGGGGATTCTCAGCGTACAGCTGGGCGATACGGGCACGAACCGCACGGCTATCAATTCTGCTACCCGCCAGAGTGATCTCATCATTGGCATTCACAACCAGTAGAATATTCTGATTACTTTCATCAGGTGGGTTCTGGTTGGTCTGATTCGGATCAGGCACATTTACGTCCAACGCTTTCTCTTTCACAAAGGACGCCGTCACAATAAAGAAGATCAGCATGATAAACACAACGTCCAGCATGGGCGTCAGGTCGATATCCGCCTTTTCTTCTTCTACGGCCTTTCCGCGTCGTCTACTCATAAAACACCGTGCAATTATCAAATACCAAAGGTGCCGGATTAACCGGTCTAATCTGGTGGGCAAGATTGCCGCGAATCGGCAAGCATTGCAAGCACAACCTATAACTCAGACAAATAGTCCATAAAAATCAATAGCTTACAAAATAATCCCAGCCCCGCAGATCATTTTTTGAGCGAAAAAATCCGACTAGCGCTGTTCTAAATAGTTCTGATAATCCGGTACTTCACGATTGAAAGCCTGATCCATCAAGGCCGACTGCACAATCATATCAGCACTGCTCGAATTACAAGCCACAGGGATATTCCAGGCTGCCGCGATACGCAATAGCGCTTTAACATCCGGGTCATGTGGCATCGGCTCAAAAGGGTCCCAAAAGAAAACCAATAGGTCGACCTCTCCCTCACTGATTCTGGCCCCCAATTGCTGATCCCCACCAAGGGGGCCACTTAGCAACCTTTCCACCCTCAGGCCCGTGGCCTCCTCAATCTTGCCACCGGTAGTTCCAGTAGCCAGGAGGTTGTGCTTTTCCAGAAGCGCGCGGTGGCGCAAACACCAGTCGATCATTGTTCCCTTGCGGTTATCATGTGCCACTAGAGCGACGCGTTTGGTAGCAGGCAGGGCTTTAGAGATAAATTCCATTGGAACCTCGGCAGGGTGATTTTCTTCTATATTATCTTAATTCTGGCTTTTAGCTCTGGCATCCTCCCCTTGAAAACCCTTTGCCAATCCAATTAAGAAAATTCTCTCCCGCAGGAATATTTCCAGCCCGTTATAATAGGAAAAAAATCCTATCTATATAAAGGAGTGAGTATGAGTGTCGGTGCCTGGGAGCCACAGGTGAATGGCCAGCAAGAAGAAAGCCATTGGGAATTCAACCGGGATCAACTGCAAAGATTTATTGCGGCCACAGTGATAGATAGCCCTCTAGCAGAAACCATAAATGAGGAGGACCAACAAGCCTCACAACTTATCCGACTTCCAGCTCAACAGTGGCTGGAGCAAAGCCAGCATTGGAATAACGATCAGCTATGGCAACTGATACGTTTTTTCACACTCGCAGAAATGCAATTGGCCGGCTGGGATGCGGGAGCGGAGTCAGCCGTAATACCTTTAGCAAAGGTTCTTCGACAACGTAAAGCCGCGCTATCACGAGAACAGCTGCTGTGGATTCGCCAACACTCTGATAACCGCTATCTGCCATACGGGCCACTATGATCTAATCATTACTAATGAAGATAGCTAGTTGTTCGGTGAAAGAAACAGCCTGGTCTTTTCCTTTCACCGGAGCCCCATAAAAGAATCCACTAAAGTCCAACCTCCTCCCACCCAATTGCAAATATCAATCGCAATAACTTTGTTGCCGCCAACCCAGCCTGACATCTGCCCATGAACACTATTAACAAACTAAGCCCTTACAACTTTCAATAGAAAATGAACAAAAGTGATAATTCGTGGGCCGAATGCTGCCTAGTGAGACTACTTCAAGCTTCGAAACATCAACTGGGATTCACAAATGAGAGAAATACGTTCTTGTGTCACTATATAACAAAATGAATTGATTCGGTCTGAAGTAGGGACAATACAGAATGTATGAATCAACAAACAACTAGTTAATCTACCCCTCTAGAACTTCCCCTCCTTTGGCTGAAAGAACTGACCTGCTTTTTATTTGGTAATCCTGTCACAAACATTGTGTAAACCCCTCAATCAGTTGGCACCCCTTAACCTGGAGCATCAAAACTAATCTATACATTGGTGTCGGAGATCGGCCATGTTGCCGTAGAACCATGGGTTACAAAAAGCATCATCTAATAATCTGCTCCCAAAGAACTGCTCTCATAAAACCGTATAAATAAGAAGGCTATATCGTCTGCCACTCACTTCCACTGCAAATACTTAATTTACACCGCACTAGTTACACTCAAGAACCACTCAAACTACATGATTTGCTTCACCACACTTATACACCCCGATAATAGATGCCTTTGCACAGCGAAATTTCCGGAGATACAAAGTGGCATGGACAGCCATCAGTTAGGTTTTGTTAGCATGATGAGTAGACAAGAAAGTTAAATTGCTTACTTAACTCATCTTAACCGTAGTGAGAAGCTTGCCAACAAAGAGAGTTGGCCACAAAAAATGTAGGACCATTAATCCATACGAAATTACTCAACTATTCACGTTTTAAACACATTTGATAAACGTGCACTACGATAAACAAAACGTGTCCATAACTTATCAAGAAACACAAAACGCCCTTCGAAATCCTCTTTGACAGGTCCACAAAATGGAAATAAGTTAAAAAAAACCATTTTTTTTAACTTAAATTGCAAAAAACCCTATAAAACACTTGCATTTAGGTATACAAATAAGCTGCAATTAGCGCCGCTTACTTGGAGGGACTCACTATCAATTGTTTTCTGCCGAAAACAAACGTCTTTAGTGACGCAATGCAACGCAAAGATGGCTGAGAATAATTGATAGGAATGCCTCCAATTTACTAAAACAAATCTTTTGCAGGGATAATTTAATGGCTACAAAGAAAGCCCCTAAGGTCGCTACTAGCGATATCGCTCAACTAGAAGCAGAGCTTCGCTCTTTGACCGCAAAACTGGAAAGCGCTCGAGTCAAACAAGAGAAAGACCTTTCCACTAAAGCAGAAAAATTGGCCATCAACGCCAAGAAAGCTGCAGAAAAAGCTAAAACCGCCCAGGAAAAACTGGCCACTGTTCGCGCCAAGAAGAAGACTCCTGCACAGCAAAAGCAACTGCAGAAAGCCCGCGATGCCGCAGCAGCTGCCAAAACCGCAGCAACTGAACTCAAGAATGCCGCGGCTGAAGCCAAAGAAGAACTGGCTGCGATCAAAGCTGCCAACAAACTTGCCGCTAAGGTAGCTAAAGTTGTCGCTAAAGAAGAAACTGCTATTGCCAAAAAGCTGGCTACTGCTGACAAGAAGAAAGCCGCTGCTGAAGCCAAAAAAGCTGCTGCTGCTGCCAAAAAGGCCGCCGCTGCAGAGAAAAAGAAGGCAACTGCTGTAAAGAAAAAGCCTGGACGCCCGGCTAAAACTGAAGAAGCCAAGAAAAAGCCTGGCCGTCCGCCAAAAGCAGCAGCCGCTGAAGAGACTAAGAAGAAGCCCGGTCGCCCCAAGAAAACTGAAGAAACCAAGAAAAAGCCCGGTCGTCCCGCCAAAAGTGAAGCGGCAAAGAAAAAGCCAGGGCGCCCCAAAAAAGCAGACACTGCAGCCCCAGCTGCAACTGAAGCTGCTCCAGTGAAGCGCGGCCGCGGCCGTCCACCGAAGGCAGAAACTGCACAAAAGAAGCCTGGACGCCCAGCTAAAAGCGAAGAAGCAAAGAAAAAGCCAGGGCGCCCCAAAAAAGCAGACGCCGCAGCCCCAGCTGCAACTAAAACTGCTCCTGTAAAGCGCGGTCGTGGCCGCCCGCCCAAGGCCAAGTAAGTGCCCTAGCAACGGGAACTTGAACTCCCGCTGTACGAACCCCGGCTGGCCCGGGGTTCAGCTTTTCGTTTGCCACTCCTCCTATTCCAAGCCGCGTAATTCTCTCATTCTGGCCTGAGTCTGACTTTCTTAATTCGATGGTCCCTACCTAATTGCAAAACACAGTTCGCCCAGTTAGGCATATCCATCAGGATGTTTCGAGTTACTCTTTCATAATGCTGAACAAATCGCTCCAACTCTTCTTCTCGCATCCCCATACCAGTCCGCTCACGTAGCTTTTGCTCCTGCAGTTTTCGCCACTCAAGAATAGAACTCATATCTGGCGCCTTTAGCAATACCATAACTTCTACTTTATCGAAAAGCTGTTGGTAATGATCTTTGAGCTGTTGGTTGACGTAATTCCTCCAGATACCAGCTTGATCCTCTGTCTTTTCCAGAAGGTTTAATGGGTAATTTGCTCTAACCATTGGCCGAGCTCCAAGGCACCAGCCCTCAAACAGAACTATATCCACCTTCCCATTGTGTATCGGCCACCGATCATGAGGCGCCCTCTCATCAACAGTTTTGTCAAAACGGGGGAGAGCTATAGTCGTTTGACTGCTGGCATGACACAGAGCCTCAAGGATATCAATCCCCATTTGAACGTCATGAGTGCCCGGTACTCCCCTAGTTTGCAAAAGGGGGTGAACATCCTGTGCAAGTTGTCGTCGCTCTGCGCGGGTCAGGTAAATATCATCCAGGGAGAGTGCACAACAATCGAGTCCAAACTCTGACAAAACGCAACGAATAAAGTCTGTCAGTGTGGACTTACCAGTGCCCTGGCCACCGCTAATACCCACTACCAGCGTTTTTCCTGGTGCATGACACTCCTGCAACCACAATGCCAGCGGCAAATAATATTGAAGTACCTCTGAGTGAAACTCCGCTGGCAACTGATGCTGCGAAATAAAGTCCACGATACTGGAGCGCAAGTTTGTCCCGACAAGATAGCGGCTGCGCTCCACAATACTTTCGGGCCAGGTTTTTAGCATTTTTATTTCCTACAAAGAAAACGGGGGCCATGGCCCCCGCAATTAGTGATCATAAGACTATATAAAGCTAACTCCAGCGAATTTTGCCCAACCCGGTCCCAAATCGCTTTCCACGTAGATGTCCCGGTAGCACCAGCATCACCGGAGTGACCAGAAGCGTTAGTAATGTGGAAAAAGAAAGACCATACACAATAGCACTGGCAAGTTTGACCCAGAAGGAGGCTATCACTCCATCAACCACCACATTCCTGCCAACCATATCCACACTCACCCCCAAAGCCAGTGGTAATAACCCAAGAATAGTTGTGGCCGTAGTAAGAAACACCGGGCGCAGCCTCTGGGTAGAGGCCTTTAGCGCAGCCTGGGCTGGTGTGAGTCCCGGTTCACTCTTACGCACAAAATTGTAAGTATCAATAAGTACGATATTGTTGTTGACCACAATTCCCGCCAGAGCAACGATGCCAACTCCAGTCATAATGACGCTAAAAGTACTTTGGGTTACCAGCAGGCCGAGCATGACGCCAATGGTAGACATAATTACCGAGGATAGAATCAGCAATGACTGATAAAAGCTGTTGAACTGGGTCACCAATAAGATAAACATGAGGAATAGTGAAAGTAGGAAAGCAACGCCTAAAAACTGGAAAGACTCACTCTGCTCTTCATCTGCACCACGAAACAGTAATTCAATACTCGGATCCACCGGATTTTTTTCCAGCCAGGCCCGGATTTCTTTTACCTTATCATCCGGTAATACTCCCTCCTGGGCGTCCGCCTTAATCTGCATACGGGTTATTCCATCAATCCTCTCTATTTTATCAACCTTGGGCATGGCCTCTGTGTGTACAAAGCTACTGATCGGCACTGTACCTCGGGCCGTATTTACCTTCAGCTGCTCCAATGCAGTAATTCCACGGGCGCTCCTTGGGTAGCGAATACGAATATCCACCTCTTCATCAGTGTCATCGGGACGGTATTCGGCCACGCGCACACCATTTGTCACCAATTGTACTGCGCGCCCTACTTCAGTGAGATCCGCTCCATACAGGGCAGCTTTGGCTCGGTCCACTTGCACCTCCCACTGAATACCGGGAAGTGGGGCTGTATTCACAACATCCCGCAGGCCTGTGAATTCATCCTCCATCGCCCGGTGCAATCGCCAAGTCTCCGCCAGGAGTTTTTCATAATCCTGCCCTCGTAACTCCAAGACAATATCCTTACCAACCGGCGGCCCTCCCTCCATAACATTGGCCGTCACCTTAATTCCGGCAAAGTTGGCAGTGCGTGCACGAATATCTTCAAATACTTCCCGGCTGCGCCTTGCCCGCTCTTCTGCCGGTAACAGCTCTACCAGCATATTGGCTATTTGATCCGGTGCCCTATCGGAATTACCGGATATTCCTCCAGAGCCAATAGTACTGTGAGCAACGCGAACTTCCGGTACGCCTAACACAGCCTTTTCTACCTGGGCTACAAGTACTTTCTTTTCCGCCATAGATAAGTTGCCCTGAGCCCGAATTTCTACATTGCCATATTGCTCTTCAGTTTCCGTAAAAAACTCCACCCCAGCACCGTAACGGCCAAAGGCCATAAAGATCGCCACAAGTATCACTATCGTGGTTGCAAATGCTGCGGCGGGGCGACGCAGTACAAACGCCAGCAGGCGTGTGTAATATCCGGTAATGCCCGGCAGCAGGGTCGGCTCTCCCTCCTCCAGTTGCTTGAGGTGATTTCGAGTGGATGCAGTCAGATTACTCTTGCCAAACAGGGAGCCCAGCACCGGGGCAAAAAAGAGCGCGTACAACAGCGAACCCGCCAGAACTGCAAATACAGTCACCGGCAAATAACGCATAAACTCCCCGACAACTCCAGGCCAAAGCATAATCGGCAAAAAAGCGGCGAGCGTTGTCGCGGTAGAGGCGACCACCGGCCAAAACATGCGGCTGACTGAGGCGATATAGGCATTGCGTGCGCTCAACCCCTCAGCCATTTTGCGATCGGCAAACTCGGTGATCACAATGGAACCATCAATCAACATCCCGAGCGCCAGCAACATGCCGAACATCACCATAAAGTTGAAGGAGTAACCCAAATACCAGGTAACAATGGAACCAAATAGCAATGAAAAAGGTACGCCCAGACCCACGAGGATACCCGAGCGGAAACCAAGTGCGGCGACCACAATAATCATCACCAGCAGCATGGCTGTGAGAATATTGCCCTGCATTTCACTGACCATATCCCGCGCAAAGTTGGACTGGTCGAAGACAAATTCCACTTCCACCCCCCTGGGCAGCATATCCAGCTCTTCCTGTACAACCTGCCTGACACTGTCAGCCACATTTACGGAGCTGGCATCGTTACGTTTCTCGACATTAATTGCGAGACCGGGGCGGCCATTAATGCTTGTATAACTAACGGCATCTTTGAAGGTACGGCGGATATCGGTAACGTCTCCCAGGGTAATGACCCCATCGGGGGAGTTTTTTAAGGGGATCTCATAAACATCCTGGGCAGTTTCTATCAAACCTGGAACTTTTACTGAAAAACGACCGCGCTTGGTATCCAGTTCGCCGGCGGGAATCAGCAGATTATTACCCAGTACCGCATTAATCAGCTGGTTACTGGTTACCTGGTAATGCTCCAGGCGCACCGGGTCGATAATTGCTTCAACAACTTCTTCACGGTTTCCATGCAGGTCTGCACTCAGCACATCACTGAGATTTTCAATTTTGCGTTTTAGCCGTTGTGCACTGTCGAGTAAAACCCGCTCACTGACCTTTTCTCCAGAAAGAGTAACTACTATTGTGGGGAATGGCTGTGCTGAAGCCTCTTCAACTGTCGGCTCCTCCGCATCCCTGGGTAATTCGGCCCTGGCTCTCTCAACAGCATTGCGGATATCGTCCACGGCATCATCGACGTCGATTGCGGAATCAAATTCCACCACTATATAGGCGAGCGATTCCCGCGCGACGGCAATCACTTCGACAACGCCCTCGACTGCACGGATTTCCTGCTCCATTGGGCGCACTAACAGTCGAACTCCATCCTCCGGCGAGATTCCCTCATGGGTTACCTGCACCATAACAAAGGGTGGATTTACTTCGGGGCTGGATTCGATCGTCATTGCTCCGCGTGCCACCAGCCCCACCAGGACAATCAGCAGCATCAAGCAAAGCGTACTGCGATTTCTCTCAATCGCGCCTTCCAACAACTTCATTGCTGGTCACCTTCTACTATTGGGCGCTGGTTCGAGGCAGGTATTAAAATAGGCTCGGAGTTAGTATTTGCAGGCTGGGAAAGACTTTCAAAAGTCCGCTCGGGTGCAATCATTTCCACACGGACAATATCCCCAGTACTGACATATTCCTGGCCTACAGTAATTAATGTGACCTTGTCCGGTAGACCACTAACCCAGACACCACCATCCCCATCGCCCACCAGGGTGACATTAATAAAGTTGACCTGATTATTTTCATCGAGGATACGCACCCCCAGTTCACCCCGATCATCCAGGGTCAATAGCGAGGAATTGATATAATGTGCCAGGATTTCACCGGTAGGCAGGGCTAGGCGACCACTCAAGCCACCCCGTAGAGCATTATCAGGATTATTAACTGCAACCTCGACCCGGTAGGCACGGGTAATCTCCTGGGCCTGTTGGCTGATATAACGGACCTTACCTTGCACCGGTATTCCACGCTGTAATTGCGCGCTGGCTGGTCCCCCTGGAATTAGGTGGCCTACTTGGTTTTCCGATACTTCTCCGACTATCAGGAGCGGGTCCAGATCCAACAGAGTGGCACACTCTTCACCGCGGCGAATAAAGTCTCCCAACTCTACAGCCCGGCTGTTAACAACGCCGTCAAAAGGGGCACGGATTTTTAAGTTATCAACCATAACCTTGGCTTGGATGTAGTCCGCTTGCGCCTGGGCCAATGCCACCTGCTGAGCAGCCATGGCGGTATCCGATTGCAACCCCTTCTTTTTCAAGCGCAAGGCACCGGCATAATCCAACTCAGCCTTGCGCTGGGCTGCCTCCGCTAGCACCAATTTATCCAGACGATCCTCCGCTTCAATTTCGCAGATCACCTCTCCGCGTTGCACAGAACTGCCCTCGGGCACAGGCAGATTGGTAATGATCCCATCCAGTTCCGCACGCAGGCGTACACTGCGGTTAGCTTCTGTGTGCCCATTTACCAGTGCCTGGGTTGCATAGGACTGTGCCTCGATACGCTGGGCCTGGACGCGCATAGTCGCCTCAGGCTTTATACCTGCCGCCGCTTTCTCCTCTTCCTCAACAGGATCACCCGAACGCAATTCGCCGCTGAACAGCCAGGCAAATGCCAACAGGCTGATGAACATTGCCATGCGGTAATTGCGGTTAGACCAGATGGATGCCAATAAACTCATAGCTATAAAAACCTGTTGAACAAAGGTAAACAGGCCCCGCTTCAATGGAGCAGGGGCTTAAGCAGGCCAAATTTTACACAGCACGGCCATATTCCAAAATTGAATTTTGCTGGAAATAGACCAACTGACGTGACGACAGGGCCGATTACATCCACAGAGGTCTGAGAGACTCTGAGTATATGGGGAGCCTAATCACAGCGTTGGTTTTAACCGGGAATTTAACCTAAAGAGGAGGGAAGGCTGGCCACTGCCAAATTCTGACTAACTACCTAGGGCCACGACAGCAGCTCAACCCTCTTAAAGATTAAATTGGTTTGATACTCATGAGAGCATGGATTCGAGGAAGCCGAGCATATCAGATTCATCATCGACCAACTCGCCAGAACCAAACTCCGCATTCCAATCGAGCAGTATTTGCGCCAATGCACGAGCCTGCTCCGCAAGGGCAAGGAGTTCCTCGCGACTGTTCTTGGGACCAGTATAAAGTTTCAGCCTGCGGTGGCTATCCGCCAACTGGTGGCCCGGATACTTGGAGCGGTAAACCTCTAGTTTCCAACGCAGTGAATGCACCATGTTGCGATAAAAAATCAGCTTAGCCGGTAACTGCAATAGGGAGAGGTCTTCCAGATCACCAAACAAAGTACAATCGAGGCCTAGTACCTGAGTCTCACGGCTATGACGCGCGGCAAATACATTGGCACTGCGCGGCTCCGCCAGCAACATCGACAAATCGCCAAATAATTCTCCCGGCCGAATAACTGCCAAGGTACGCTCCGGGGACACCCCCAAACCATTACCGGTATTTTCCATCTGTACCTGCAACTCACCACGCAACAGGAAATAGACCCATTGATCCACATCACCGGCGCGCAACAGTTGCTCTCCCGGCTCCAGGCTTACCAGCCTGGATCGCTTCAACAGTACATCGTACTGCCATTCACTGGCTGCGCGAATATCACGAAAGAGATGAATGACATTGAGCAGCCGATCCACGGCATCCCGCGGGTAATCGATAAGAGGTTTAATTTCCATGCGTACGACAAATTAGTGAAAACTATTCCATTTTTTTGGAAACTGTGGCCAAAGCGACTTTATAAAGCGCGATTCTAAACGATAACAGTCTGCAACACCCATCCTGACTTGTGACAATCGTTTCCCGCTGTGATCGCCCAATCACCTGTAGGAGGACATTCTAACCGCTCTAGGCTTGAACTCCATTGCAGTTGCAGTAGAGTTAGACGAAGTGGTGAGTACAGTGTGCTCGCTCACACTTTGAATGCGCACTTTTTCATCTGACTTGTGTGCACTGGGGAGGGGCCCCAACTTCTTAATTACCGGAACCTCTTAATCCGGGTAATCAGACACCGTAGAACAATGAAATCGATAAAAATTGTCTTCTCACTTTTGGTGTTTACACTTGCTGTATCTGCAAAAGCTGCACCACTCCTAAACGGCCTCGCGCTCGAAAAGCAATTCAACAAAGAGCTCTACATCGCCGCCATCTATTCTGAAAATCTCAGCGGTGACTCCGCCGGGCTACTTAATAGTGAATTGCCACGACGGCTCGAGGTGCGTGTACTAGCCAGTAGCCTTCCCGCACGCCGATTCCGCAACCAGTGGATGGAAGGCATCGCCATTAACAACCGCGGCGATACCTTGAGCAGCCAGGCTGAAACCATGGTGACATTTGCCAATCTGTTTAAGGGGCGCTTTTTACGCGGGGACCAGTTGACCATTGATTTTGCCGCAGATACCGGCATCACCACCGTAGCCTTAAACGGCATTACTCTGGGCGAGATCAATGATCCCGATTTCTTTGATACCCTGATGCGTGCCTGGGTTGGTCCTGTACCGCCATCCACAGATTTCCGCGATGGTCTGCTCGCTGCGGGAAATATTCCCAGTGGCCTACTCACTTCCTTTGAAGCACTCGAGCCCAGCAGTGAACGCATCGCCGAATTGCAGCTGAAGCAAATCAGCCAGGAAGAAGCCCTAGCGGCTGCCCAGGAGCCGGAAAAAGAGGAGGTATTACCCAAACCGACTCTGGCCGCAGTCGAACTCGCCCCCCCAACAATGACCCTAACACCCGCGGCTGCCGAGACTATTGAAGTCATAGACTTGGTAGAGAGCGCGGCCGGAGCTGAGACAACAGACCAACTCCTGCAGTCAGCAGGTGAACCGCACCAACTCGCAGGTGTAGACAGCGCAGAGGCCAACCAACTGGCTGCCACTGACGCCATGGAGTCCTCCGCCGACACTGCGGAAATGCTTGAGGAGGAAGAAGAAGCCCCTCTCACCGCAGATATGATTCTCGCCCGTCAGATATTCCATTCCACCCTATTGCGCCATACTTTCAGCCATATTCGTTACCCCAAACGCGCCCAGGAACGCGGCCAGGAAGGCAGTGTACGCTTGCATGTGGTAATTGATTCTGCTGGTGATATCCAGGAAATTCAGACTGTACAGGACTCTCGCTACAGTATTCTCAATCGCGAAGCCCGTGCTGCTGTTGAGCGGGCAGCCCCCTACCCCTCTGTGCCCACACAGCTCGGGAGCGATGGCTTTAGCTTCTCACTGCCAATTACCTTTAACTTACCAGACTAAGTCCCATCCCAATAAGGTCCCAGCTTATGGGGCCTTATTACTGGCTCAAACTGATACTTTTACCGCCCTCATCCCATTCTTTTTACTTGCTCCCTCCGCAGTCTATCGCGACCAATCTCCCTCTGAACGCAGTTCCCCTTGTCCTGGCCTGAGGTCACCTCTTACCATATGCGGCTGTTTTGACCGATGAAAATTTAGCCAATAGAGCAAAAATGAAAAAATTATTATTACCAGTCGCTATCGCGGGCATCCTTACCGGCACCCAACTATCAATAACAGCCCAGGCACACGATCACGGCAATTCTGGCCATCATAAAGCCGCTAGCCAGCAGGAGCAGCTCTCCTCAGGCATTGATCTCAGCGCCATGGATACTAACGTACGTCCACAGGATGACTTCTTTGCCTATGTAAACGGTACCTGGCTGGAAAACACCGAAATCCCCGCTGACAAATCCCGCTGGGGTGGCTTCTCAATCCTGCGGGACCAGAGCACCGAGCAGGTAAAAGCCCTCATTATGGAAGCGGGCAAGGGCGCCAAAAGCGATGGCGCTAAACAAATTGGTGACCTCTACAACAGCTTTATGAATGAGAAGCTGATTGAGAAAAAGGGCTTGTCTGCCGTTTCCGGTGAACTCACCAAGGTAGACGCTATCAAGTCCCGTAAAGACCTAACTGACTTCTTCGCTTATGCAGATACCGCCGGCTACAACGTTCCTTTCGGCGGTACTATCTATCAGGACCTGAAGCAGGTTGAAAATTACATAACTTTCCTCTGGCAGGCGGGTCTGGGACTGCCGGATCGAGATTACTATTTCGAGGATACCGAGAAGAGCAAGAAACTGCGCAAAGCATATAAAGAGTACTTGGCACAAATCCAGGAGTTGGCTGGGCTCGACAATGCCAAAGCTTTCTCTGACAAGATCTTCAAACTGGAAGAGAGCTTAGCTAAGCACCAGCGCAGCCGTCTGGATAACCGAGACCCCGAGAAGTACTACAACAAAAAATCTGTTGCGGAGCTAAAGAAGCTGATGCCGGCGGTAGACTGGGACAGCTATCTGGCCAAGGCCAAGCTGGGTAAGGCTGACAGCTTCATCGTCGGCCAGCCCGAATACCTGGAAGCGGCCAACCAGATTATCACCGATACCGATATGGCCACCTGGAAGCGCTATCTAAAGGTCAAAGTCCTATCCGCTATGGCGCCCTATATGCACAGTGAACTGGCACAGGCCCATTTTGACTTTTATAGCACCACTATTCACGGTGTAGAGCAAATGGAGCCCCGCTGGAAGCGCGGAGTACAGTTCGTCAACGGCGCGGTGGGTGAGCTTGTCGGCAAGCGCTACGTAGAAAAGCACTTCCCGCCAGAGGCCAAGGAGCGCATGGTCATTCTGGTGGATAACCTGAAAGCGGCCTACCGTGAATCCATACAGTCTCTGGAGTGGATGGGGGAGGATACCCGCAAGCAGGCGCTGTTTAAGCTGGATAACTTCACCACAAAAATCGGCTATCCCGATAAGTGGCGCGACTACTCCGCCCTTCAGGTGGATGCCAATAACCTGGTAGGTAACGTGCTGGCCGCCAACTTGTTTGAAGCCAACTTCGAGCGTGACAAGCTGGGTAAACCTATCGATCGCAGCGAATGGGGCATGAGCCCACAGACCGTTAATGCCTACTACAACCCGGCGATGAACGAGATTGTTTTCCCGGCCGCTATCCTGCAACCACCTTTCTTCAATGTAAATGCGGACGACGCGGTGAATTATGGTGGTATTGGTGGAGTGATCGGCCATGAAATTGGTCACGGCTTCGACGACAAAGGCAGCAAGTTCGACGGCAAGGGCTATCTGAACAACTGGTGGACAGACTCAGACCGAAGCAACTTTGAAAGCCTCACCAGCAAGCTGGTCTCCCAATACAACGCTTTCGAACCGCTGGAAGGCGAACATATCAATGGCGAGCTGACCCTGGGTGAGAATATCGGTGATCTTTCCGGCCTGGGCATCGCTTACAAAGCCTACAAAATGTCCCTCAATGGCAAAGAGGCTGCGGTGATTGATGGCTTCACTGGCGATCAGCGTGTATTTATGGGCTGGGCCCAGGTTTGGCGCAGTAAAATGCGCGATAAAGCGCTTAGCGGTCGTATGAAGACAGATACCCATTCTCCCGCCGAATACCGAGTCCAAGGCGTATTGCCCAACATTGAAGCTTTCTACGAGGCGTTCGATGTAAAAGAGGGTGACGGCATGTATCTGCCTGAGGAAGAGCGGGTGAAAATCTGGTAACGGACTTTCCTCTCAAGACCGGCCGCCGCCAGCGGCCGGTCATCCTTATCCCAGCGATATCTCTCCTCCTGCCCCTCTCTGCACTATTCACTGCCCCGAGCCAATTTCGCATATTTCATTGCCACTACAGCCTAGACAACTTGTAGCCGCTATGGCGTAACATAGGTAAGGTGCTTACTGGAAAGAGATTATTCATGGCCCATCGCACCCAATTCCAGCTGCTAAGCAGCCGCCGTTTTCTGCCTTTCTTCCTCACCCAGTTTCTCGGTGCCTTTAACGATAATGTTTATAAAAATGCACTGATCGTGATGATTGCTTTCCGCCTGGTAGAGAGCGAGGCAAATGCCCTGATTAATGTGGCTGCGGGCCTGTTCATCCTGCCTTTCTTTCTCTTTTCCGCCTCCGCCGGGCAACTGGCCGACAAGTACGATAAAAGCCGTCTGATCAGGCTTATCAAGCTCGGGGAAATCTGTATTGGGGCACTTGGCGTCACCGCACTTTACAGTGGAAATAATGTATTCTGTCTCGCCGTGCTCTTCTTGCTTGGTATACAGTCCGCTTTCTTCGGCCCAGTTAAATATGCCATCCTGCCGCAACACCTGAAGCGCTCTGAGCTGGTTGGCGGCAATGCATTGGTAGAGATGGGAACCTTTGTCGGCATCCTTACCGGGACCATCGTCGGAGGCCTGCTGGCAGGGATAACCGGCCAGGGAGAAAACGGCCTCTTCTACCTAAGCCTGGTGATTATGGGGGCGGCAGTCCTGGGATATCTGACTAGTCGCAGTATTCCACTGGCTCCAGCACCAGCGCCAAACCTACGCGTCAACCCAAACCCTTTTACCCAAACAGAAAACATCCTGGTTCAGACTTCCAAAACCCCATCCATTTTCTACGCAATTATTGGTATTTCCTGGTTCTGGTTAATGGGTGCAGCCTACTTGACACAGATTCCCAGCTTTACCAAAAATGTTCTCGGCGGTGACGAATCCCTCGTCACACTGCTGTTATGTACCTTTACCATTGGCATAGCCCTGGGTTCACTGCTATGTGAGCGCTTGTCGGATGGAAATATTGAACTGGGCCTGGTTCCCCTTGGGGCCGCCGGCCTTACTGTTACCGGTATTGCCCTATCTGTTTTCGGCAGCAATTTTGTCGAATTACAGCAGGCAAGCCTGGGCGCTTTCCTCAGCAGTGACGGAGCTTACCCAATCCTCACCTGTCTGGTTCTGATCGGTATCTGCGGGGGACTCTACATAGTACCTCTTTACGCGATGATGCAAGACCGTTCAGCCCCAAAAATTCGCGCACAAATTATCTCCGTCAACAATATCCTCAACGCGCTGTTTATGGTGGTCTCCGCCTTGCTCGGCCTGTTCTTCCTGAATATCCTGGAAGTCACCATTCCACAGTTCTTTCTGGTAATTGCCTTGATGAATGCCGCTGTGGCCACCTTCGTATTTACCAAGGTGCCCGAGTTTGCCATGCGCTTACTGATCTGGATGCTTTCCCATACGATGTACCGGGTAAAGCACGAAGGGTTGGAACAGATACCCGCAAATGGTCCGGCACTAATTGTGTGCAACCATGTCAGTTATGTCGATGCTTTACTATTGGCCGGCGCCGTGCGACGCCCGATTCGCTTCATCATGTACAAGCCCATTTACCAAATTCCGGTCTTGCATTTTATTTTCCGAACCGGGCGCGCCATTCCCATCTGCTCCAAGGCGAAGGACCCAGAGGGTTACGAAAAAGCTTTCCAGGAAATTGAACAGGGGCTGAAGAATGGCGATCTACTATGTATTTTCCCCGAGGGACAACTGACAAAGGATGGAGAAATACAACCGTTTAAAGCCGGTATTGAAAAAATATTGGCGCGAACCCCGGTGCCGGTAATTCCTATGGCGCTAAGGGGCTTGTGGGGCAGTTTTTTCAGCCACAAGGATGGGCACGCTTTTTCCACCTGGCCCCGGCGCTTCTGGTCCAAAGTGAGCGTAGTTGCCGGTAGTCCAATTGAGCCCCCCGAGGCCAAGGCAGAAATACTCCACGATGAAGTTTTAGAATTGCGCGGCGAACAGCGCTAAAAGCCCTTATTCCCGGGGCTGACCTGCATGCTCAGCCCCAGTTCATTGTTACGATACTGAGCCACAGTCTCCCAAACGCTAACCTTTCCCCACCTAGCTCCGCTCTGACGCTCCACTTATTGTACAGAATGTGCCTAGAGTATGGCTGTCAGTTATTTATACGACTCTGCACAATCCTATTCCCAGAATAAGCGGCGATGGCCAGAGAAAATCAATTTAAACTGCTGGGCAAACGTCGCTTTCTGCCACTCTTTTTATCTCTCGTCACCACCTTTTTCAACGATGATTTATTCCGGAATGCTCTACTGGTCATACTGGCATTCCAGCTGGCAAAGTCAGAAGCCAATGCCCTGATCAACTTCGCCACCGGTTTTTACTTACTCCCGTTCTTCCTATTTTTAGTTACCGCAGGGCAATTGGCAGATAGGGTAGATAAAAGCCGTATGCTGCGAATCATCAAACTGATAGAGATTCCTATAGTTCTACTGGGTGCGGCCGCCCTCTTTATTGGCAGTAAAATTCTGCAGCCCATTTGATCAACTGGCTCCACTGATTATTTATGACACGGTGCCTCGACAAGCCCGCTTTATACTGCCAAGAAGTATCGGCACTTCTGCGATTCACACTGAAACATGGCGGCCCCTCTCCTATTTGGTATGACTTATCCACAGGGGACTTCACAAAGACCACTCGTGCCGAACTGGAGCGGGCCATCGGTCAGGGCGAGCTACTGTGTATTTTTCCTGAGCTAGAAGTTGGTGAACGTACTTGGGATAGACGGATGGGGAAGATCCTTGCGCACAGTGAACTTCCAGTCATTCCGCTACTTTTAACAGGAAAGACGCAATCAGGTTCAATTCAAGATACACAGGGCAATAATGAACATCATCATCTGTTTAGACGGCTTTATCTCCTCGCTGATAAGCCTATTAATGACGCCAGTGTAAATAAAGCGAGTATTGAGCGACAGTTTTCTTACCTATGGAAAAAGTATTTCTAGCTTGAAACAAGCCAGGCAAATATGACTGCCACAACCTGCTAGCATTCTTATAACTAGCATCTTGATATTTCCACACTATTGGGCGGCGAGGCTGCGTTTACTGATGCCCTAGATACTTAGAGCCTCTCGGCAATATCCAGCGCTAATAATTCTATGAAGCGAGCATCAATGGCTCAGCACAATCAATTCAAACTGCTGTGTAGACGCCGATTCCTGCCATTATTTCTGTCGCTGACTACCGCGGCATTCAATGACAATATATTCAAAAATGCTCTCCTGGTAATGTTGGCATTCCGCCTATCAGAAGGTCAGGCCAACGCACTGATCAACCTGGCTACCGGCTTCTATATATTGCCCTACTTCTTATTTTCCATTACCGCCGGGCAGTTGGCCGACAAGTATGACAAAAGCGTAATCATCAGAATATTGAAGCTGGCTGAGATTTTTATTGTGATACTCGGGGCCTATGCCCTGATTTACAACAGCCGTACCTTGGACTTTCTTGTGCTCTTCCTGCTGGCAGCACACACAGCGATCTTCAGCCCAGTGCAATATGCCATTTTACCCCAGCACTTGCAGCGCCAGGAGTTAATGGGCGGTAACGGGCTTGCACAAATGGGCTCCTTTGCCGGGGTACTTATCGGTACCATTGCCGGCTCTCTACTGGCTGGCTATACCAAACCGGGACAGCCTGGTCTATTCGATATAGGCTGGATCATGGTCATCGTCGCAATATTTGGCTACTTAACTAGTCGCTGGATCCCGACAGCACCATCATCGGCTTCCAAGCTACATATCGGCTGGAACCCCCTGTCACAGGCTTGGCGCATCTTACGGCTGACCATAAAAACACCATCTGTTTTTTATGCAATTATTGCCTGTTCTTGGTTTTGGCTGGTGAGCTCAGCCTATTTGGCCCAGATTCCCAGCTTCACTAGAAATATACTGGGCGCCAGTGAACCTGTTATCACCCTCATCTTATGCTGTTTATCTATTGGGGTCGCGGTAGGCTCACTGATGTGTGAGAGTCTCTCCAGGGGACGAATTACCTTCGGTATCGTGCCTGTCGGTGCGTTAGGTATAACACTGGCCGGTCTTGGGTTGGGTTGGAGTGCCGCCCAGTTTGAAACACTATCCGGGGCATCGGTAGCAGAGTACCTCCGCAGCGATGGCGCCTATGCAATCCTGATATACACCGCTTTACTGGGCATTTTTGGAGGTATTTTTATCGTTCCACTCTATACCATTATTCAGGACCGAACAGAAAAAACGGTTCGCGCTCAGGTTTTATCTCTCAATAACGTACTTAACGCTTTCTTTATTGTAGCTATCTCACTGCTGAATATCGTATTTTTGGACGTGTTGAAAATCACCATTCCACAGTTGTTTATTCTCATCGCTCTTTTAAATATTGCAGTCATAACCTTCCTCTTTTGCAAATTACCCGAATTTATTGTGCACCTGATAATCTGGTTTTCATCTCGCCTTTTGGTCCGCACAACACACGGAAACCTCAATCAAATACCCAAAAAGGGCGCGGCTCTATTGGCTTGCTCTCCTGACGGGAAACTTGCCCCTCTACTATTAATGGACACGTTTTCACGCCCTATTCGTTTTGTGTTGCCCAGGTCTATCTATGAAGCACCGGTATTGCACTTTATATTCAAGAATTACGGCACCAATCCCATCATCCATGACATAACCGAAGGTGAAGAGAAAGTATCTGGAGACATCCAAAATGCGCTAGGCAATGGTGATCTGGTTTGCTTATTCCCCAGTACTGGAACGGATAAAGATCATACCCAAGATAACCGGGTCTCTATCGACAGAGTTCTGTCCGGCATAACTACTCCCCTTTTTCCTATCTTTTTACAGGGGCTCAATACGCACAGAAATAATAAGAGTAAAAAGCGGCAGAAACTTCTGTCCAAAGTTCATATCACCGCTGGAGCAGCAATTACTCCTGAAGATACGAAAACCTTTCACCAATGATCTCCAAAGGGTACTTGAGCAATTGTTCGTCGGCGCCAGTAATGCCCCTAGCTCCCCAAAAGCCATATTGCAAACTCACTGGCCCGACAACCAGAGACAAGAAAAAAACCAGCTTTCCCAGAACTCTGGCCGTGACAGGTAAGACTTTGACCGCTTTTAAAATTGACGCGGAAACTCTGCAAGAGCAAATGCAAACTTGAAGGAGGAGTAGGGGGAGGTGATACCCGTCCACAAGAACGGGTATCTCGTTGACATCTAAGCCGCTTTGCCCGCAGCTTCAGCAGTAGCACCGCCTTTTCTCATCAGCCATAACGCGGCCACAAGAATAGTGGCCTGCAGACCTAGCCCCTGCCAAGTGGAGTAAATTCCCAACCAGTCAATACTGAATTGTACTGGAAGGGGTGAAATAGCAATCCAGGCCGCTTCCTGTAGCGCCGCCACCGCTTTTCCTGCGAGCACGAATGACAGGGCCAGCAGTACATAAGTGGTCGCAGAGAAGAACTTGCCAATCGGCAGGCTCACTGAGTAACGTATCAGGGCAAAGCCAACTACTGCGAGCAGGGCCACACCAGCGACAATACCTCCCCAGAGTGTGTTGTACTGACTTTCTGAAGTCTGCGCCAACAGCGACTGATAGAACAGAATAGTTTCAAAAATTTCACGATAAACCGCAATGAAGGCTAAGCCGGCAATCCCCCACAAGGCGCCAGTACTCAAGCTGCGATTGATACTATCTTGAATATATTTCTGCCACTCTGACGCCTGTGTCTTACTATGCATCCAGAAACCTACATAGAAGAGCACCATTGCGGCCAACAGCGCAGCGACACCTTCCATGACCTCACGGCTGGCACCGCTGATGGTGATAACGCTTTGGGCCGCAACCCAGGTGGCAAAGCCAGCTGCAAATGCACCAATCCAACCCAAGTGCACAAATTTGAGGGCATCGCGGCGTCCAGTCTTCACCAGAATTGTTGTCAGCGCAATTACCACCAGCAGGGCCTCCAGCCCTTCACGCAGTAGGATTACCAAGCTGGCAATAAACAAGGCGGCGCCGGACAGATTGCTATCCTCCATCAGTGCTTCCGCCTGAGCCAGTTGCTGCAGAATCGCCTCAACCTGATCTTCAACCTGTTGTGGGTCGCTGTCTGCGTTCAGTTGTGCACGCAAACCCAGCAGTTCACGCTCAGTGGCCTGGCGCAGATGCACATCCAGTGAATCCAGCGAGTTCTCAGCCATCTCAAAGCCATCCAGGTAAGCGCTGATAGCCAGAGTACGGGCACTGACAAAGTCGCCCTGCTGGTAGGCTTGCAGGGATTTTTGCAACTGTACACGCGCGACATCAATTGGGGTGTCCCCCTCTTCCATTGCAGTGCTAAACAGCGCGCTGGGATTTCCACGCAGAGCCGCTACTGACTGGGGGGAAAAATCCGGACGGTCGCTTCGCAGTACCTGTGGGCTGTACATCACTAGATCCTGCAAGCTCAGCTTCGGTTCTGCAGCGTCAGCGCTTTCTCCTGTAAAAGCCAGGCTCCCCACGAAAAAAGCCAGTGACCAGCGCTGCTGTTCGTTGAGGTTCTTGAATGCTGTCATGGCAGTACCGTCGATACCATTGCTAATGGCATCATAGAGCCCAAGAAGCGAGCGATTCTCAGCCCGCTCGCGCTCGTGGAAATCGGTCGGTGCAGGTTCCAGCTGGGCCGCCAGAGGGCCATCCCCTTTACCTTCCACACCATGGCAAGCGATACACTGAGCCTGATAGAGGGCACGACTTTCATTAAGATCGAGCAGCGTGGTAGGCAGAGAAAGCGCCGGCGCAATAGACAGTAATCCCTGTCGCAATTTAGCCGTATGCACCTGGACCTCGGCAATAGCTGCTTTGCGCTGAATCGCCTCCTGTAAAGCCCTGGCTTCGGCGCGGATTGTCACAGCCTCTGCGGAATCCGCGAGCTGTTGCCCACGGTCGATCAACAACTGGGCAAACTCCTCCATCTCAGCATATTCATCCGTGTTAATGATCTCACCGTCGGCCACCGCCTCCGGGTAATCCACACCTATATATTCCGCCATCTGCATAAGCTGGCGCAGCTGCTGCTCGGAAAGGCCTGCCTGCTGGGCCTGGGTGGGGATTATCGTAATCGCCAACAACGCCACAAACAGGCGGGCCAGGTATTGGGAAAGGCGCATGGAGAGTCCTTTTCTGTTGCTGCAAACAATGTTGAGAATATGGCGCATAATATAATTGATAACCATTCTCACAACAAAGTCCGCATGAACACTAACTGCTTCAGAGATAAGCTTGTAATTTATATTGCACACAATTACATTGCGTACAATATAAATTACAGGAGATGATCATGACTGACCTCTACTCGATTCCCGTCAAGACTGCCGCTGGTGAGACTGCAACTCTCGAAGACTTTAAGGGCAAGGTGATCCTGATAGTCAATACCGCTAGTAAATGCGGCTTTACCAAACAGTACAGTGGGCTGGAAAACCTCTACAAAGAGTACAAGGATCGCGGCCTGACTGTTCTCGGTTTTCCTTGCAACCAATTCGGCAAGCAGGAACCAGGCAGTGATGAAGAGATTCAGGAGTTTTGTGAGCTGAATTTTGGAGTCAGTTTCCCTGTTTACGCCAAGCTGGACGTAAATGGCCCCTCTGCACATCCACTGTTTGTAGAATTGAAAAAGCGTGCACCGGGGCTGCTTGGCACCGAAGGAATCAAGTGGAATTTCACCAAGTTTCTGATTAGTAAGGACGGCGAACAGGTAAAGCGCTACGCTCCCAAGGACACTCCCGAATCCCTCCAGGCGGAAATTGAGCGGATGCTGTGACTGTGGTCTGTGATGATGATTCCATAGAGCTGGCTCTCAATCGCCAGCTCTGCTTTGCCCTTTACGCCGCCTCCCGAGCTATGACCCGGGCATATCAGCCCATGCTGAAGGACCTGGATATCACCTACCCCCAGTACCTGGTATTGATGGTTCTGTGGGAGTGGGCCGCGGAGGGGGATCAAAGCCACAAAGATCGGAGCCTTGGAGCTCTTGGCCAGCGCCTCATGCTCGATTCGGGCACACTCACCCCCCTATTAAAGCGCATGGAGCAGCGCGGTCTGGTCCAAAGATACCGCGCCTCCTGGGATGAACGTGTCACCCTACTATCGGCTACCGAAGTAGCTCTGGATCTTAAGCCCCGGGCCCGCGCCTGGGTACGACAACGCATTGACCAGTCTTCAATCAGTCGGTCTGAAGTGGAGCAATTGCACGGAGACCTTTGGCAATTCCTGAATAAGCTGGGAAGTGAGACTGCCAGTTCACCTACTAAATAGACTCTACTGCTCCATTTATGCCCCCTCATTGGCCTCACAGTTTGAGGGGACATGTATTTATTAAATAAAATTCATTGAAAACCGAGACAAAATAGGATGAAAAAACCACAAAAAAAAGAATAAAGTGCAAATTTAGGATAACCATTGACTGCAAGGTTGAAAAATATACATAATGTGTGAAATCTAGTCCGACGCGGATATCGCCAGACATGAAGACTGACATCTGTACATTTAGCCAGCATCATCTCGCCCTAGCTTCCTCGCTACGACTGCCGCTACGCGGCATATAATTTTTCTCTCCCCCACCCCCAACAGAATTCCCAACTTTATTTGGACGGCGCATAGACAGCAGCAGAGCCGCTTGTTTAGCCTCGGAACAAATAAGGAGAACAAGCGAAAATGAGCACAAAGAAAGATAAGTTAGTCATTTTTGATACAACTCTGCGCGATGGTGAGCAGAGCCCCGGCGCCTCTATGACCAAAGAGGAAAAGGTACGTATTGCCCGTATGCTGGAGCGCATGCGGGTGGACGTTATAGAAGCCGGTTTTGCAATCGCTAGCCCCGGGGACTTCGAAGCCGTGCAGGCAGTCGCTGAAGCAGTGACCGAATCCCGGATTTGTAGCTTGGCCCGGGCGGTTAACGCCGATATTCTGCGTGCCGGTGAAGCCTTAAAGAAAGCCAACGCCTCCCGCATCCACACATTTATCGCCACCTCTCCGATCCATATGAAGTACAAGCTACAGATGGATCCGGAAGACGTGTTGCAGCAAGCGGTAAACGCAGTTAAAACCGCACGCCAGTTTACCGATGATGTGGAATTCTCCCTGGAGGACGGTAGCCGTTCCGAGCCCGATTTTATGTACCGCATTATTGAAGCGGTAATCACTGCCGGGGCTGGCACCATCAATATTCCCGATACTGTCGGCTACGGCGAACCAGAAGAATACGGTGCCATGTTCCGCCGGGTTATCGAGAGTGTCCCCAATTCCGATAAAGCCATCTTCTCCACCCATTGCCACAACGACTTGGGCCTGGCAGTAGCCAACTCCCTATCCGCCGTGATGAATGGGGTACGTCAAGTAGAGTGCACTATCAACGGTCTGGGAGAGCGCGCAGGCAATGCTTCCCTGGAAGAAATTGTTATGGCTGTGCAGACCCGCCAGGATCTCTACCCAGTAGAAACCGGTATCGATACCAGCCATATTGTACCCACTTCACGCATGGTTTCCTCAGTAACCGGCTTCCCGGTGCAGCCAAACAAAGCTATCGTCGGCGCCAATGCCTTCGCGCACGAATCCGGCATTCACCAGGACGGTGTACTCAAGCATCGTGAAACCTATGAAATCATGCGTGCTGAGGATGTGGGCTGGGGCCAGAACCGCCTAGTTTTAGGCAAACACTCCGGTCGTGCTGCCGTGCGCGCCCGCTACGAAGAACTGGGCATCAATTTCTCAGACAGCGAAGAATTCCATCAGGTATTCCTGCGCTTTAAAGAACTGGCTGACAAGAAACACGAAATTTTCGACGAAGACTTACACTCCCTGGTTGCTGAAAGTGAAGCTCCTGTGGAGCGCTTTCAGCTCAACGACCTGGATGTACGCAGCAAAATTGGCAGCGCCCCCCAGGCTTTTATCAGCCTGTCAATTGATGGCAAAGCTCACGAGACAGAAGCTAAGGGTGACGGCCCCGTAGATGCCACGTTTAAAGCCATTGAGCATATCGTCGATAGCGGTGCAGACCTGAAACTCTATTCCGTGAATGCTGTTACCCAGGGAACCGATTCCCAGGGATCAGTGACTGTACGCCTGGAAAAAGATGGCCGTTTGGTTAACGGGGTAGGGGCAGATACCGATATTCTAATTGCCTCCGCACAAGCCTATATGGATGCGTTAAACTTGCTCGCCAGTAGTGAGAGTAAAAAACAGGGCGTGTAAGTGAACGAACTGCAGCGAGCGGAATATTTGTCAGTACTTGGTGTCGCCAGCTATGCGCCGCGCTTCGTATTGCCGCTCGCACCGGAGCCTCGCCAAGCCCTGCTGCCACCGGCTGTAGAGGCTGCCCCACCCCCACTGCGACAGGCAGAGCCCGCTGCCAACCCTCTGCCTCAATCGGTAGCGCACATTGTCTCTACCCCAGAGCAGGCTGACACAGCTGTTAGCCCGCCGGATATTGCAACGCTTACCGGTGGCGTACCCCAAGTGCAACCTGCGGTCATTACGCAGGTTGCGCCGCCCCGACAGGAGGTTCGGCCATTTGTCCTCAATTGCTGGCGACTCGGGGAAGAGCTTCTCGCTGTGGACAGCCATGAACCCGGAGCCGCCCTACCGCTGGATGCCCTGTTTGGCAATATTGTACAAGCGATGAACTGGCATCAGTTATCGCGTCAGCAGGAGCGCTTGCACTGGCCTCTGGCACAAAACCGCTTTGGCCCGATAGCCGATGCCTCTGAAGCTCGAGATACTTTTTCCAGCTGGCTAGAAGCTTCCTGTGCCCGCCACCCGGTAAAGTCTATTTGGCTGATGGGCGATGAAGCACAGAAGTTTTGTACTCCCATTCCACTCGATGAAACTGTCAATAATTGGCAAGGGGTCCGTGTCATCGGCATGCCAAGCCTGTCCCTATTGTTACAGGAACCCGAGCGCAAACGCGACCTCTGGCAATTACTGCGTGTAACTTACCCGGCAGAGACAGAGGCAAAATGAGTTTGCCGGCAGCTGTTGGGTTACGAAAACGCCTGGCAGGAGTAACTGATTGTGCAGCTCTCGCTGCGCTTGCACGCAGTGCTCACAGCCACCCGTGGAATGAAACCCAATACCGACAAAGTCTTGAGTCTGGACACCAAGGCTGGCTACTTGAGAATGAAGGGGAAATGATCGCCTGCTGTGTCATCAGCCATCTATTCGACGAGGTGGAAATCCTCGATGTAGCCGTCGCTCCTAATTGGCGCCGGCACGGCATCGCCGAGAGATTGCTCAAGGGGTTAATCACAGAGCTACCCGATGACATCCGGCGGCTACTGCTTGAGGTGCGCAGTTCAAATCTCGCCGCACTCTCGCTCTACCGCAAACTAGGTTTTTCTGAAGACGGCTTGCGTAAGAATTACTATCCCGCAGAAAACGGTAGCAGAGAGAATGCTGTACTCATGAGCCTCGCCCTGGACGATAGCGGGTCGTAAAATACCCACTGACGACAGAAAGGACCGTTTTCTCACTGCGCCTAGAGGGCGACTTTCAAGGGGGGCGCCCTGCCAAACAGCGTCACCACCCATCAGTTTTTGCGGCAGCATCACCGAGGTTCCCACTGATCCGACCGCGTAAAAAGAGTTATTGAATGACGCTATCGAACAGCAGCCCATCACTCCTCGAAGGCTCGGTGCCCGCTCACCTGCAGAGGCTGGCCCTTCCTATGGTATGGGGCATTCTCGCCGTAATGTCCTTCAATATTGTGGACACTTTCTTTGTCTCCCAATTGGGCAGTGCGCCACTGGCGGCCATGAGTTTTACCTTTCCCGTAGTGATGGTAATCAACAGCTTTGCTATCGGCCTGGGCGCCGGCACCTCATCGGCAGTCGCCCGTGCCTTTGGTGCCGGAGAAGTACAGGATGTACGCAGACTGGTTACCGATACTTCGATTTTGGCGTTACTGATCTCCCTGGTAATCTCAGTTGCCGGCCTGCTCACGATCCGACCACTATTCTCACTGCTTGGTGCGAGCCCTGAGCTACTGCCACTCATTGCCGACTATATGGTGCCCTGGTACCTCGGCACTATCTTCGTGATTGTCCCCACGATCGCCATGTCCGCCTTACGCGCCATCGGCAACAGCGCCTTGACCGGGCGTATTATGGTGGGTGTGGCCCTGTTTAACCTTATTCTCGATCCCATCCTGATCTTTGGGCTGTTTGGCTTCCCCCGCCTGGAATTACAGGGTGCGGCAATCGCGACGGTCATCGTGCGCGCACTGAGTTTCTTTGCAGCTCTTTATTTCCTGATTCGCCGCGAACACTTGATGGCCCCACCCCAATGGCACCTGGGCACCCTGATTGAATCCTGGCGCAAGATACTGGCCGTAGGACTGCCGGCGATACTGACCAATGTGATCATCCCCATGTCTGGCGGTGTCGTTGTAGCACTGGTTGCTGTGCATGGTGATGATGCCGTTGCCGGCCTGGGGGTAGCGATGCGTATTGAGCCGATGGCTCTGATTATCTTCTATGCGCTTTCAGCGGTAGTTGGTCCTTTTATGGGACAGAATGCTGGAGCTGGAAAAATCGATCGGCTGCGGGAAACTGTCAGCGTACTGGCACGTTTCTGCCTCATACTGGGCAGTAGCCTGGCAGTACTTTTATATTTTATTGGCGAACCTATCGCGCGCCTGTTTAGTGAGTCCCCAGAAGTTATCGCCGTGGCAGTCGCCTACCTCACCCTGGTGCCCATCAGTTATGCCGGTTACGGCTTTGTAATGTCAGCCAATGCCGCCTTTAACGGCCTTGGACGCCCCCTGCCCGCTACCATGATTTCCTTCTTGAGGGTGCTCGGTATCTACCTGCCCCTGGCTTGGCTGGGAAATCAGCTATGGGGAATGACCGGTTTGTTTGTTGCGACAGCCACATCCAATATCCTCCTGGGTATCCTTTCATGGTGGTGGCTACGCCACGATACCCGACAGCGTACGGCCGAAGTAGCCACCCCGGAGCAGCTGCCAGCCAGCTAAACAGCAGCCCCGGGCACACCGGGGCTTACTCCCCACCTCAGGCACTCCACTCACTCAAACGTCAGTACCAGTCAAGGAAGCGACCGCCACTTTTCTCTTCATGCACATTACTTCCACTTTTCCTCAATCGCTTCAGACACCACCGGCAAGCCTCACCTCAAATCCGGCATTTCCGGTGAAGGATCACTTAGAAATCGACCAATTCCCAACATGGTCGGTGACCTATGGAAGCAATGGAATACCCCCGCTCAATGCAGCGCCTGCTGCCTGAAAAAATCCTGTTAATCATATTCATTGGCTTGTTAGGCGGATGCGATCGGGATAACCCAACCCAAGAAAGCTCTGACTCGAGTGAGAATTTAAATAACTTCACTGAAAACTTGGATAATTTCCCCTGGATAATAAATATCGACAATAAACGCGCGCCCTATATTTACGAAGCCAACAGTCATGAACAGGTTCTGGTGAATGTACAGAGTGTCGATTCGGTTACGGTGAGTGGAAAAGACTATTCGAGTGTAACGGCCCCCGGTATCCCCGACTATGAAACCGAAATTACTGAAGACCTGTACGAATGGCTCCTAAGTCGACCCAGGGTGGATACCGATTTCGTCAGCGGCAATCCACTCCTACAGGTTGGCGATCTCATCAGATTTGGCCAGGACATCGGCTATCGCAGTAACTCTTCCTGTGGCGTGAATGCTGGCTATGATTACTGGCCATCAGGCCCGGTCTGCCCGGAAAATATCTCCCACGAGGGGTATTTTCCGCTGGTGCCGGAAGAGTCTGGGGAGGCGTGTGAAACTGGCCTGGGTGTCCAAGAGTACTGGGTTAACGGTACCTCTATCTATCAGTGGAGCGACGGCCAGGTTTTGGATGGAACCTTGCACACTCTGGCGCCAGTGGCAGAAATGTAGGATGTGGATATTTGCGGTGGGCACGCCGCACGTGGCGATTACCACCACCATTCCTATAGCGACTGCCTTGCAGAGCTTGTAGCCGACATAGGTAACAACCACCCACCCATTTACGGCTTTACTGCCGACGGCTATGCAGTTTATGGGTCCTCGGAAGAAGATGGTGTGCTGGCCAAAAGTAGCTGAGCTATCCGAAAATTACGACGATCCAACTCAATCAGCGGGTGTGGTTCTCCCGGAGAGAGGAACCGCCGGCTGGTCGACGAATAAAGCCTGGCACAAGGTTATGAAGTGCTGAATAAACCTGGTCCCAGTACCAGCGATACTTTTACCGCTCTGTCCGGCAATATCTTCAAAACTTCTGCCGGCTTCTTTTATAGGGATTACTACTGGGACCCGCATCTAACCGCACAAGGCGGCGCTTATCTGGACCAATAGAATGGGCACAGTAATAGAGAGCGTGGCTACCATTACCACCTGACCGTGACCCTGAGTGACAACACGCAGTTAATTCCAGCCTTCCCCTATACCCTTGGCCCACGCTTCTTCGGCAAGCTGGACGATCAAACCCTGGTAAATGTCTGCTCCGGTGAAGTCGGCGGCGGGCTGCCACCCAGACCACCTCCGCGCCCCTGATTCCCTCCGTGACTCGACGGGACTCCAGCGCACAGCCTGTGCGCTGGAACTCTGTCCATAAAAATATTGGGCTTTGCAAAAATTAACACCATTACCCCAGGCGCACTGTACACAATGCCCGGCGATAAATAATCATAGGTACAGGAGGAATTTGCTCTCTCTAAAAAATGACTGAATTACTTAGCGGCAAAGACATAGGACAGCTTTTCAGTTTAGGTTGTCGGGGGGAATTTCCAGTTTAGAAACCGCTTCTCAGTATAATTCTTGTACTGCATCCAGTATCAAAATGCACAGCAAGCATCCATATTTTGTCCACTTTTCTCGGGTAGTTTCAAAGTACTTATCCTTTGATGCCTCGGTGGATTATGAAAGTAAAAGCACTCTTAAATCACGACGGGTACTCGCTACTGTCCTATGCCCTCACCCTCACATTACTCGCTGGTGTACTGCATGGCTGTGGAGGTGGTGGAAACTCCTCCTCTGAAACAGAAACAAGCAGTGATGTGAGCAGCAGTGGCAGTGATGGCGATAGTGACTCTGGGGATAACAGCAGCGATGATGGCGGCTCGGGGGATGCCGGTGTTTGGATCATCAACACCACCGATGAGCGCGCTCCTTACATCTATGAGAATAACAGTAATGAACAGGTTCAGGTAAACGTACAAAGTGTCGAGTCAGTAACGGTGAGTGGCAGAGACTATACACGGGTAACTGCTACAGGCATCCCCGACTACGAAATTCTTATCACTGACAATATCCTCAACGCGCTTCTCAGCCGCCCCAAAGTCAGCACAGACTTCCTCAGTGGCAGCCCTACAGTGCAGCCAGGGGATATTATCAGTTTTGGTCAGGATATTGGTTACCGCAGTAATTCCTCTTGCGGCGCTGAAGCTGGATATGGTTTTTGGCCACCGGGGCCCGTTTGCCCAGAAAACGTTTCCCATGAAGGCTATATTCCCAAAACGCCAGAAGTTGCTACCGAGGATTGCGAGACCGGCCTCGGCGTCCAGGGCTACTGGGTGAACGGCACCTCAATTTACCAATGGAGTGATGGCCAGTCAGTTAACAACACCTGGCACACTCTCGCACCTTTCGCAGAGGTCTACGATGTGGATGTCTGTGGAGGCCATGCCGCCAATGGCGACTACCACCATCACTTCTACAGCAACTGCCTCGCTGACCTGGTGGGTGATGTGGGTGATAGCCACTCACCAATCTACGGCTACACTGCCGATGGCTATGCCATTCACGGCCCCTGGGAAGACGACGACCAACTGGCACTGAGTAGTTGGGCGGTGCGCAACTATAACGATCCCAACTCGAAAACCGGCTGTGGCGATGCCGGAGAGCGGAGCTGTCTCTTGGTAGATGAATACAACATCAACCAGGGGACCCAAACCACCAATAATACCGGTCCCACTACCAGCGGCAGCTATACCTCACTATCGGGTAATGAATTCGATACAACCTCTGGTTTCTTTTACGAAGATTACTACTGGGATTCCGAATTAACCGCTCTGGGCGGAGCCTACCTTGATCAGTACAACGGGCACAGCGATAGCGAGCGCGGCTATCACTACCACCTAACGGTTACGCTCAGTGATGATGCCCAGCTGATACCGGCATTCCCATTTACTTTTGGGCCGCGCTTTTACGGAAAACTGGACGACCAAACTATCGTGAATCGATGCTCCACTACTTTCGGTCGTTAAAGTTTAATCATACTTGGAAGCGAGCAGCTTATGAAATTACACAAGTATTTAATTGCCGGGTTCCTGGTATATGCAGTGATCGGCACCCTCACAGTGATAGCCCAAGCCAATCCGCATACAGGACACGGTGGTGATCAGCACCCCATTGTGGAAATACCAATGCATATTGCCACACCGAGAATTGAGCTGAACATCAGCCGGGATACGATGTCCGGATTCAATTTACACATCGACTTTGACCGCTTCGAACTCGAATCACCTCGCGATGCCAGTGATACCCCACAAAGATTTCTTGAGGGCCACGCACATCTTTATATTAATGGCAAAAAAGTACAGCGCCTCTATGCCGCCGATGTGCACCTGCCAGAAAAGCTATTACGGCCCGGATTTAACCAAATCACTGTAACCCTAAATGCACACGATCACAGCACCTGGAGCCGTGGAGGTAAACGGATACTGGCAACCCTCTTTATACAGTGCGACCGGGAAAACTTTGTCTTACACCGGTTTTCCACTTCGCCAATTTCTCTCGGAGCTTCCGTTAAAAATCAGGCTCCAACACTGGGAGCCACCCTTGCAAATAATTGAGCTTTTGTTCTGCACAGCAAAAGCTACTCACCCGCCATGGGAAAGAAAATCATCTGCGTATTTACTGCATAATTACTGTACGTGTACGCTTGTGTTACAACCGACCAGCACAGGCATGACCCAGGATCAACGGAACGGGAGGATTCGCCGCGTTTACAGCCTGAAGGACGAACCGGATACGATATGTCGTTAAATATTCGCTACAAACTCAGCTTGGCATTTTTACTGACCACCGCAATTACCGTCGGTGGTATGTTTGTATTTTTCCAGTGGAGTTTTAGCCACGGTTTTCTCGCCTACATGCGTGCACAGGAACTACGCGATGTTGAAGACCTTGTTCAAGCGCTGGAAGACTTTTATGCACATAAAGGGAGCTGGCAGTCCCTGGAAGGCAACGGCCATGAATGGCTGGACCTACACCATCAAACCATCTTTCGCCAACTGGGACAATTACCACCACCGCCCCCTGGCGGCCCCGGCAGGCCTCCAAGGGGCATGGGTCCAGAAGGTGGCAGACCAGGAATGCCTCCACCCGCTGGTGACCGTCTCGGCCCACGCCTAAGCCTGCTCGATAGCGAAAAGCGCCTGGTGATTGGACGCCCCGCACCAGCAGAGAAATTGCTCTACCAACCCTTGACCGTTGAAGGCAAGACAGTGGGGTTTCTCACTATCAACCCACCGGCATCCCTGTCCAATAATTATGAGCAGGGCTTTATACGGGAACAGTCACGTACTTTTGCACTGATCTCTATTGTCACCTTCATCCTGGCCCTTGGTATCGCCCTGCCCCTGGCCTGGCAGCTGGTTCGCCCCATCCGCCGCCTAGCTGAAGCTACCCATCGCCTTACCTCCGGCAATTACAAAACCCGTATCGATATTGAACGCAGCGATGAGCTGGGCCAGCTAAGTGCGGATTTCAACCGGCTGGCTGCAACCCTTGAGGCCAATGAGCACGCACGCAATCGCTGGATGGCAGATATATCCCATGAATTGCGCACTCCACTGGCAGTGTTGAAGGGACAAATTGAGGCGTTACAGGATGGTGTACGCACCGCTTCCCCAAAAAACCTCGATATACTCCATGATAAAATTCACCAGTTAAATCGCCTGATCAACGACCTCTACGAACTCTCCCTATCTGACGTGGGAGCTCTTAGTTATTGCAAAACCGATATTCCCCTAGCTCCATTACTAAATGATATCGTCGATGATTTTCGCAGTGCCTTTGCGCAGAAAAATATAGCCTTGAAATTGACCAATAAACTAAGTGCAGACAGGCTCATCTATGCCGATGCGGCGCGCCTACAGCAGCTATTCGGCAACCTGCTCACTAACAGTTTGCGCTATACCGATAGTGGCGGCCAATTACGAGTTTCAGCCCGTGCCAAAGCACAAACCGTTATCCTCACTTTCGAGGATTCAGCCCCTGGAGTCACCAATGGGGATATACCCCACCTTTTCGACCGCCTATACCGTACTGAAAGTTCACGTAGCCGCGAGACCGGTGGGGCTGGCCTGGGTTTGTCAATCTGTCAAAATATTGTCAAAGCCCATGAGGGCAGTATCTCAGCCACCTCTTCGCGCTTAGGAGGCCTGGAAATCAGTATTTTTCTCCCCCTTATTCAGCGGATCAAATGGTAGGAATAATGACCGCAAAAATCCTTATAGTTGAAGATGAAACCGAGCTGGCCAACCTGCTGCTGGACTATTTACGCGCAGCTGAATATCAAGCCGATATCCTTTCTGATGGCAATCAGGTTGTGCCCTATGTGAAGTCCCAATCGCCAGATTTAATTTTGCTGGACCTGATGCTCCCCGGAAAAGGCGGACTGGAAATCTGCGAGGAAATCCGTCGCACCAGTAATGTACCGATTATTATGATGACCGCCAGAATAGAGGAAGCAGACCGCCTGCGAGGGCTGGAAATTGGTGCGGACGATTATGTGTGCAAGCCGTACAGTCCCAGGGAGCTGGTAGCAAGGGTAAAGGCGGTATTACGTCGTACCACTGCCACCGGGCAACCAGACCTGGGCACGATACAACTGGAACCCAAAACCAGGCAGCTGCGTATTGGCGGCCGCGATGTTGGTTTGACCTCCCTGGAGTTTCACTTGTTTGAGCTGCTCTACAGTGAACCCGGCCGCATTTTTTCCCGAGAGCAAATCATGGATCGCATCTATTCAGATTACCGGGTAATCAGCGACCGCACTATCGACAGCCATATCAAAAAAGTACGCAAGAAAATAACCGCTGTACTACCAGACACAGAGCTTATTCAATCGGTGTATGGGGCGGGATATAAATTCGAGATGCAATAATAGCCTTGTTATTCACAGGCAAATTTTGGTGCTTATAACAACTGCTGGGGGCAAGCCCCAGCTAAAAAATTACAGGGCTTCGGTCGCCTTTTGCAGCCACTCGGCAGTCTTCTCATTGACCAGCGGCGTAATAGTATCGCGTACGCGCTGGTGATAGCGATTGAGCCAGTCCAACTCCTTTTTTGTCAGCAGCTCCACATCAATTAAACGGTGATCGATCGGCGCCAATGTCAGCTCCTCAAACTCCAGAAAACCGATGTAATCCGCACTCTCTTTAACGAAAACCAGATTTTCTATTCGAATTCCATATTGGCCGGTAAGGTAAAAGCCGGGCTCATTGGAAAGAATCATGCCTAGCTGCAATGCCACACCAGTGGCTACCTTGCCAATTCTCTGTGGTCCTTCATGCACACTTAAGAAACTGCCAACCCCATGGCCTGTACCATGAGCATAATCCAGACCCGCCTCCCACAGTGAGCGCCTTGCGATAGCATCTATCTGCTCTCCGCAGGTGCCTAGTGGGAAGCGCAGGGTGGCTATTGCAATGTGGCCCTTCAGTACTCTGGTAAAGTGCTCCTTTGCAGGTGCCGGAAATTTCCCCAGGGCCACTGTGCGAGTGACATCGGTAGTGCCATCCGGGTATTGAGCCCCGGAATCACACAGGTAAATGCTTTCCGCTTTCATCGCCAAGCTGGATTGATCACTCACCCGGTAGTGCACAATGGCACCGTTGGGTCCGTAGCCCGAGATAGTTTCAAAACTATTTCCGCGGAAACCCTCGCGCTCCTCGCGCTTGCTATACAGCAGTTGCACCGCCGACAGTTCGTCAAGGCCATTTTGAACCGCACTGGGTAACTCGCACAGAAACTCACACAGTGCCGCGCCATCGCGCTCATGGGCGGCCCTGGAGCCGGCCAGCTCCACAGAATTTTTACAAGCCTTCGCCTCAATCACGGGATCGCGCTCAAGTAGCAACTGTAAATCCAGTTCGCGCAGCTGCTGCAGGGTCCAGCAATTGCTTATTGAGGCATCTACCCAGATCTTATTGGCATGGCGACGGCGCAAGTCTTCGAATAACTGCCCTTTTTCTGACACCAGTATCACTTCGTGATCCAGATGCTCCAGCACCCCTTCACCAATAGCCTGCTCGGCCAGGTACAGTGTGGCACTGCCATCCTGGTACAACACCGCATTAGCCAGGGCAACGGGGAGGTGGGGAATATCATCACCGCGGATATTAAAAAGCCAAGCGCAGCTTTCGGGGTTGGGCAGCCAAAGGGCATCTACACGTTTTTCCGCCAGTAATCCAGCAATACGCTGGCGCTTTTCTCTAGAGTGCTCCCCGGTAAATACCAATGGATGTGGACGCGCGGCTCCACAGGGAGGGTGGGGCCGATCCCGCCAAACCGCATCTATTGGATTTTGTTCCAGTGGCCGGAGGGAGATATCCCTCTCGGCGAGACGCTTTTTCAGCAGTGCCAGTCCAGGTTCGGTATGTAAACGTGGGTCAAAGCCAAGCGACTGTCCTTCACGTAATTGATCGCAAACCCAAGCAGCAATAGCCTGACCATCAAGGTTTTCCAACTCAATGGGTTGATCCCCTATCTGCTGCTCTCCCTGCAATGTATAACGCCCATCGACAAACAGCGCTGCTTCCCTCTGACTGATTACTGCCATGCCGGCGGACCCGGTAAACCCAGTTATCCAGGACAGTCGTTCATCGGCGGCGGGTACATACTCATTCTGATATTCATCAGCGCGGGGAACCAGGAAGGCCTCCACCCCCTGCCGCTTGAGCTCACCACGCAACGCCTGCAACCTGTCCTGACTCATAGATCCCCCTTAACTTAAGAGAACTGCAAACCCGTTCACCAGCCTTGACTGGTCCCACTGTGCAATCCGCCCAACATTGATTTGGCTGAAAGGCCAACTTTATTCGAAAGATGTCCAGAAGCGCCAGCCCTGACAGCAACTCAGCCCATTGGAGCTTGGTCTTCGCTGATCAAGCTCACATATTGCCTAATTCGCAGTATACCCCACCCTCTAAACAGTACCGGCGCATACAAAACCAACCTCAGCCACAAGAAAATCTGTATATAGGCATGTTCACAAATCGACTTGTTGTTAACCGTGAAAATGTATACATACTGAGCACTGTCGGACACTTGGCAGAATACAGTGGCTGAGATGGCACAAAGAATATGAAGTGGAACACTACCTGATTTAAATATTAATTTTCTAAGGGTAAAATTTCTGCAAGCCACTCAAGTTGCCACCCTCAGCAAATCCCACTCCTAAGGTACAGCTTCCACTAACTACTCAAGTCATCACCCTTGGCAAGTCCCCACCTAATGGTATAGGCAGGAGATATATAAGCCTCCTGTATCTTCCATTTCTTTTGGGGACCTACAGCCCCCAGATAAAGGGTTCCCTAGCCAGGCTTTAAATTGAGTCTTTCGATCGTTTGTATAGTTTCCCCTCACCTGGCAATTACGACCCAATAATGGACTTTCTGACCTGCCGAAAATCTACCTACGAATCACCGGTGATGTATGGAGTCTGTATAGCGGTAATGGTAACTTCGGCGATCACATCACCTAATGATACGCAATATTATCAAAGATATTTTCTTCGGACACGCAACGGTTAATCCCGTTTACGACTCCGTGTAGCAAGCAGGTGAACTCACACACAACGGCCAGGGATTTGCCTTTGTGTAGAGCAAAATGTCTAGATATTAAGAAACAGAAAAAATATGATTAAAGGATATTGGTCAACCAAGGATTTATACCAACACTACCGCTGCTCAAGCCGTACATTTTTTAGATGGATAAAACGAGACACAAACCCTTTTCCATAGCCACACATCAAAGCATCTGACAGTCACAAACATTGGGCTATCGATGATATTGAAAAGTGGGAGCCTCAAGTTTCACATCCAGAAGCAGCTTGAGACCAATACTTCCCCACCCGAAGAGGAAAGCTTGTATTTTATCGGGCGGGAAGGATATCAACCCGAAAAGGGCACCTTATATTAACTTATTCGATTGAATTATCCCATTTGGTAATGGCCGATTGCCATGTCGGTCACCAAATACAGCTTTTACTCCACCTTTTGGCGCATGACTGGGAAGCTCCAATTTTAATTGTCTTAGTAGCACACCACCGTGCTGTTCTGGTTTCATCGCTTGATTTCCAACTCCGCTCACCCAAAGCCCTCCAAATGCTTGTCGCGGCGAACCCGGAATTATTTTGTTGCCAACATAATGTACGTCGACGTATACCTTTCGAGCAGTACCGTTAAATATAATTGCATTTTTAAAAACAAAAACATAAGTATTTGGATAAGTCACAGCAGATGAACGAACCAAACACTCTAAATCGGTATAGGTAAGACCATTATTGGCCCACAGTTCAATTTTATTTATTAAGGTATAAGTTGCCCCAGAACTATAACAACTATTACACATCATCATTCTCCTTACATAACCGTCGCAAATAAATTTATCCACTAAGTTCAAGTAAAAAATCTGACTTGAGATTATTTGTCGGCACTAAGGGGTAAGTTGTTACGCTTCGAAGTTCATTATTTATCACACACAATTACACGGCGTCTTTTATTGCATTTCTCAATAAATCTATCTCCATTACCCATAATCAATTAATAGAAAATAATTATTTCTTCTGCGTTAAAATTGAGCGGGTATTACATTTTGTGTATCTCTAAAGGATTTTCGATATCGAAGGCAAAAAGATTTTAAATGGATATTAGTCGATCAAAGGTGATGAGCAGTGGGAGGTTCAAATTTTACGCCTAAAAAATACACAGTTGTTTTCCAGTCCATCCTTAGCGATGGCAGGCACCTCATCGCCTTCGCTAAGGATTACTTACTTATTTAGGCGTCGATGTTGAATCTTATTTTGTATTCCCCAGTAAACACATTTTGAACCAATACATCTGAACTGCACTTAGATGAAGGGGTTGCTCCTATTGAAAATTGATAGTAGCCATTCATCTGGATAACTGACCAATTGAACCTACATGATTGATAGGTTAATACCCCAGCATCCGCCACACCATTAGTGATAGAGGTGTGGAAAGTCGAATTGTTTGCAACTGCTGGGCTTGGAAATAATGGAGAAATAATCCCGGTTGAATTTGTTCCATTAATGAGCACATTATCAGAAGAAGTGTTATTTTTGAGTTCTATGCTGGTTGATAATGTAGATGCCAGTGCCGGTACAGAGTGCGCTACTGATACAAGTAATGCTGCTGTTAGAAAAAATTTTCGTTTAACTTCCATTTCAGTGCTCCTTGAAAATGACGTGTGAAGACTTTCAGCAAGTCCATAGCCATTTCAACCCAGCCTGTCATCAAATGTCAATATTGTCACATCAATACAAAACATGGGCCGCAAAAACTAATCAGTGAAGCTAACCCAGGAACGTTGGAAAGAGTCAACTCCAGCAACAGTAAATGTATACAGCCAAGAGCCTACCCTGCCACCCTATTAGCATCGACCAGCCTGACCGGATAGTATTCATTGGTCACCAGCCAAGAGCAAAACCAAAGGCCAATTTGATATAATGCGTCCTTTCGGATTCGGCCTTGGAGTATATTTCTATATGTGTACACAGGGCGTACACAGATAAGGTTAAATCTAAGTGAACCAAGATTTTTCTCAACGATTTCAAAGACGTAGAACTTTCGCCATCATTTCCCACCCGGATGCCGGTAAAACAACCGTGACCGAAAAGTTACTTTTGTTCGGAAACGCAATCCAGATGGCAGGCTCTGTCAAAGGTAAGAAGGGGCCCCATGCGCGCTCTGACTGGATGACCATGGAACAAGAAAGGGGCATCTCTGTCACCTCATCGGTCATGCAGTTTCCCTACAAAGAGCGCACGGTTAACCTGCTCGATACTCCTGGACACGAGGACTTCTCCGAGGATACTTACCGGGTACTCACCGCAGTGGACTCGGCACTGATGGTGATCGATGGGGCCAAGGGGGTCGAAGACCGTACAATAAAACTAATGAATGTGTGCCGCCTGCGTACCACTCCCATTCTATCTTTTATCAACAAACTCGATCGGGACATTCGAGACCCCATCGAAGTGATGGATGAAATTGAGGAGGTCCTCAACATCCAGGCCGCTCCTATCAATTGGCCGCTCAGTTCCGGCAAAAGCTTTAAAGGGGTTTACAACCTCTACACCGATACGATTCACGTATTTACCCAAGGCCAAGGCCACACCATCCCGGATGATATCCAGATTAAGGGACTTGATTCAGCAGAGGCTGACGAATTGCTCGGGGAGTACGCAGAGGATATCCGCGAGGAGATCGAGCTGGTGCGCGGTGCCACCCATGAGTTCAATCTGGAAGCTTACCTAGCGGGCGAACTTACCCCAGTATTTTTTGGTACTGCCCTTGGTAACTTTGGCGTTCGTGAAATGCTCGATGGGTTTGTGGAGTGGGCTCCGGGTCCCCAGTCCCGCGCTACCCAAGAGCGCCAGGTTGAACCGAGCGAAGAAAAGTTTTCCGGTTTTGTGTTTAAGATCCAGGCCAACATGGACCCCAAACACCGGGATCGTATCGCCTTTATGCGCGTTTGTTCCGGTACCTACTCCCGCGGAATGAAAATGAAGCATGTGCGCATTGGCAAGGATGTAAAAATTGCCGACGCCGTGACGTTTATGGCCGGCGACCGCACCCATGTAGAAGAGGCCATTGCCGGTGACATTATCGGCTTACACAACCACGGTACTATCCAGATTGGCGATACATTTACCGAAGGTGAGGCTCTTAAATTTACTGGTATCCCCAATTTTGCTCCAGAGTTGTTCCGCCGGATTCGCCTCAAAGATCCGTTGAAACTGAAACAGTTACAAAAAGGTTTACAACAGCTTTCTGAAGAAGGCTCTACCCAGGTATTTTTCCCGCTGGATAACAACGACATTATTGTCGGTGCCGTTGGTGTATTGCAGTTTGAAGTGGTTGCCTATCGCCTTAAGGACGAATACAAAGTAGAAGCCATTTACGAAAATGTAAATGTGAATACAGCCCGTTGGGTGGAAAGTGAAATCGTCAAAGAACTGGAGAACTTCAAACGCAAAGCAAGTACCAATCTCGCCATTGACGGTAGCGGCCACCTAACCTATCTGGCACCAACCCGAGTGAATTTGCAGTTGGCAGAGGAGCGTTATCCGGATATTCGCTTCTACGCTACCCGTGAGCATTAATTTATGCGGGCTTTTCCTGAGACCATTTGCCAGTTCCAGGGCGTTTAAGCAGTAGACTGAGAGATCCATAATGAGTCAGCAGAAAGAATTACCGGCAGAGATACCCCGCCTTGGCAACAGCGTCACCGCTGCTATTGGCAGGCTGCTGATCAGGCTGATGGGCTGGCGCCTGGAGGGCACCTTCCCCCCTGAGAAGAAAGTGATGGTGGCCCTGGCCCCACACACATCCAACTGGGATTTTGTCGTAGCCATGCCTTTTATCATGGCCTACAGGGTAAAAATTTCCTGGCTGATGAAACGGGAAGCTTTTTTCTTTCCCTTTAAAAATCTCTTTATGTGGCTCGGCGGTGTCCCTACCAATCGCGGCTCCGCAGGGGGTATCGCAAAACAGGTAGCCACGCAGTACCGCAATAACGAGAAAATGTGGGTCGGTATTACTCCCGAAGGAACTCGTAAGAAAGTTACCAAGTGGAAAAGTGGTTTCCTGCGAATTGCTTACGCAGCCAATGTACCAATCTTATTGGTTGCCTGGGATTTTTCACGTAAACGCTTCTGCCTTGACTCCCTCTACCATCCCACCGGAAACCTGGACGAGGATATGAGAGAGATCCAGCACCGCTTCAGTAAATACCAGGGGTTCCACCGCAAAATGCAGACTGGCACCTTGGAGGGTAACGAATCCTCCCGTGATAGAACTTAGTAGCGATTTAACCTTAACCACACTCCTGATACTCACCGCGGTGGCCTTCACCGCGGGCTTTATCAACGCCATCTCCGGTGGTGGAGGCCTGATCACCCTGCCCACACTTTTATGGGCTGGCCTTCCCCCGCTCGATGCCCTCGGCACCAATAAATTCCAAGCGGTTTTCGGCACTCTCTCATCCAGTTTTAACTATTTTCAAAAGGGGCACTTGCAACTGAGACCCCTGTGGCCCGGCCTTGTCACAGCAATGATCGGTTCATCCATGGGGACCTGGGCTGTCACAAAGCTCGGCGTTGAAACACTGGATACATTACTGCCTTTACTGATTATCGCCATTGCTCTCTACTTCAGTTTTTCACCGAGAATTTCAGACATCGACTCCAAACCCAGAATGGACTCGAGGCTCTTTCATCTTTTTGTCGGTGGCGGGATAGGTTTTTACGGAGGTTTTTTTGGCCCCGGCATGGGAGCCTTTTATGCCTTAGCATTTGCGGCGCTACTCGGCTACAACATGCGTAAAGCTACTGCGTCGACCAAACCATTGGTTTTGGCCACAAATATCACTTCACTAGTTATATTTATACTAGGTGGCCACCTCTCTCTAATGCTGGGTATTACTATGGCTGCCGCCCAGATAATTGGTGCAAGACTTGGGTCCAACCTGGTTATCACACATGGAGCCAGGCTAATTAAGCCTGTGATTATTCTTGCCACCCTGGCTATCGCGATAAAATTACTATTGGAGCCGTAGAAAAGTGACCCTGTTTCTCACCTTGCTGCTGTCCTTCTGTGCATTCGTCATTGTAATCTGGACTTTTATGCACTTGCGTACCCCGCGTTTTCGCATGGATAGAGCCAGTTTTATTAAAGGCCTGGAAGACGCCATTACCGGTCAGGCCAGCGAGAGTGAGTGGCGTGCTTTGGTGGCGATTCCGATGCGCCATGACCCAGAGCTGGAGAAAATGCGTCTCAAGTGCCTGGAAATAGAAGAGTACGAGTCCAGTGATAGCCCACCCTATTTATTTACCGAAAGGGGACTGGAACAGCTGCGCCAAATTCGCAGCAAACTACTTATTAATACATCAGACAAACAGTCAAAATCTTGAGCCAACGAGTGTTAATCAAGGATAAACATATGTTTAAACCACTGTTATCCCTTACCGGGGGTCTTATAGCAACCATGGCGATTGGTATCGCCCAGGCAAAACCGCTGCCTCAGGAGGACCTCTCAGTTGCCGAGGTACTACGCGACCGCGCCCTGGAGTCCTCAGATGCATACAGCATCGTGGAATCATTGACAGTGGAGGTTGGGCCTCGCCGCGCAGGTACCGAGGGAGACCGGCGTGCAGTGGCCTGGGCTCAGAAAAAGATGCAAGACCTGGGTTTTGACCGGGTCTATACGGAACAGATAGACGTACCGCGCTGGGCTCGTGGCCATGCCCACGCAGAAGTTGTTTCTCCTTATCCGCAACCCCTGGTTGTCAGCTCCCTGGGCTACAGTGTTGCAACACCCGATGGCGGTCTCACCGCCGAGATTGTCGAGTTCGCCGATGTAGAGGCTTTAATTAAAGCATCGCCAAAACAGGTTAAGGGTAAAATAGCGTTTATCAACAAACGCATGGAAAAAGCCCGCACCGGTGAAGGCTATGGCCCTGCAGTTCAGGGGCGCAGTCGCGGTATGCGCGCAGCTTCAGAGAAAGGTGCAGCTGCCCTGCTCCTGCGCTCCGTCGGCACAGACTCAGACCGTTTCGCTCACACCGGTATGATGTCTATCGACGGTATTAAAAATCCGGTCCCCGCCCTGGCGCTCTCAGCACCCGATGCCAACCTGCTTGAAGCCATGCTCAAACGCGGTGCACCTGTAGAAGTTAAGCTCAATGTGAATAATGAGCGCCTTGCCGATGGCCCCTCTTTTAATGTGATTGGGGAAATTACTGGTCGCGAAAAGCCGGAAGAAGTCATGATCATTGGGGCCCATCTGGACTCCTGGGACGAAGCCACAGGTGCCCTTGACGATGGTGCTGGTGTCGCCATTGTTTTGGAGACTGCACGCCTGATTGGTGAGTTACCCGAGCGTCCACGTCGCACCCTGCGTGTAGTCCTGTTCGGTGCAGAAGAAATTGGCTTGGTCGGTGCTAAGCAATATGTCGATGCCCACCGCCATGAACTCGACAACATTATCGCCATTTCAGAATCTGACTTTGGCGCAGGAAAAATCTGGCGCTTTGATACTAGGCTACCGGAGAGTAAATTCGATATCGCCGACCAGATGATGCAATTATTGGCGCCGCTAGGTATTGAGCGTGGTAATAACGAATCCTATGGCGGCCCCGATAGCAGTGTTTTCGTCGCCCAGGGTGTGCCAGCCTTTGGCCTTTACCAGGATGGTACTGATTACTTCGACTACCACCACACTCCCAACGATACCCTGGACAAGATCGACCCTGAGAACCTGCGCCAAAATGTCGCTGCCTGGGTGGTGATGTCTTTCCTTGCCACCGAAATGGAAGGTGACCTCGGGCGTATTCCCACTAAATCTGAGTAATCTATAAATACTCCAGTTATTTTTAAAAGCCCCCACTCAGAGGGGTTTTTTTATTTCCCTCTTATTCCACCCAACCCAAACTTTCGATCACAAAGACTTCCGTGCCACCTTTAATAAAACTGACATCTCTGTCTAAACAGGTAGTTGTTTATAACTGATGACAAGCGGATGAAGAGACGGTTACTAACAGAATCCATGGATAGACCTGTGCATAACTCCGGGATATCCACTTTCAGGCCTCTGTTTCCATAGGGGGCCTTTTAATGGGTAAAAAAACACCACTGATTCTAGGGTGATTTCCACAGGTCGGCCGTTATTAACAGAATGGCTGGATAGACTTGTGTATAACTGTGGTATATCCGCTGCCAGCCTTACAGTTGTGTGACATTGCGCGAGCGCACAAAAAATCACCGGCTTTTTCATTGGTATTTTTGTGTCACTTTTATCCCTGTCAGGCCCTTTTTTACAGCGGAGATAATTTCTTTATTGGGAAGATTTTTTCCGGGAAGACTACTAGTAGTACTGCGGTAAATTATTTGGGAATGCCCTTCCAGGGAAGATTGCAGTAAAAAATAGCTGGGCGCTCAATTTTTTCCAGGAGAGAAAGTCGCGAGGAGAACTCTTTATTTACAGTCGCGTAAACGTGTTCGACTTTTTACCGGGGTTTTTCCTGATTAAATTTTTCAACTGGATTTTGAGGGCAAAAACCTGACTGGGTTATTCATTACTTTTCAGGGTTTCTTTGTCACATTATTTTCTTAGTTTTTATTTTTAGCTTTTCTTTTTTAATTTTTCTTCGTTTCATCTTTGCCTTTTTTTATTTTTAACTTCCAAGTTTTTGCTTTTCTTCTTTACGGCTCTTCACGGATATTTTTTTCACACATAAAAAAAGGGCCACCCATTGGGTGGCCCTTTCGGATTAGAAGCCTGACGATGACCTACTCTCACATGGGGAAGCCCCACACTACCATCGGCGATGTTGCGTTTCACTTCTGAGTTCGGCAAGGGATCAGGTGGTTCCACAACTCTATTGTCGTCAGGCAAACTGGCTTGGGTTGGCGCTGGTCTTATAAGCAATGTGCTTGGCCTGCCGCGTTATCGCTGTTTGCCTCGGTCATGTTGTTGACCGGCGATAACCCCAAATAAGTCGGTAAAACAATCTGTAGTAATACACCGCAAGCGATCGTATGTCTCTAACTCACAATCCGCTAGCTTAGCTAGTCGTTAGTAACCATCTCTGTTGTATGGTCAAGCCGCACGGGCAATTAGTACTGGTTAGCTCAACGCCTCACAACGCTTCCACACCCAGCCTATCAACGTGGTAGTCTTCCACGGCCCTTTAGGGGAATCAAGTTCCCAGGGAGATCTTATCTTGAAGGAGGCTTCCCGCTTAGATGCTTTCAGCGGTTATCCCGTCCGAACATAGCTACCCGGCAATGCCACTGGCGTGACAACCGGAACACCAGAGGTTCGTTCACTCCGGTCCTCTCGTACTAGGAGCAACTCTTCTCAAATCTCCAACGCCCACGGCAGATAGGGACCGAACTGTCTCACGACGTTCTAAACCCAGCTCGCGTACCACTTTAAATGGCGAACAGCCATACCCTTGGGACCGGCTTCAGCCCCAGGATGTGATGAGCCGACATCGAGGTGCCAAACACCGCCGTCGATGTGAACTCTTGGGCGGTATCAGCCTGTTATCCCCGGAGTACCTTTTATCCGTTGAGCGACGACCCTTCCATACAGAATCGCCGGATCACTATGACCTACTTTCGTACCTGCTCGACATGTCTGTCTCGCAGTCAAGCGCACTTATACCATTATGCTCATTGCATGATTTCCGACCATGCTGAGTGCACCTTCGTACTCCTCCGTTACTCTTTGGGAGGAGACCGCCCCAGTCAAACTACCCACCATACACTGTCCTCGATCCGGATAACGGACCAGAGTTAGAACCTCAAACATACCAGGGTGGTATTTCAAGGACGGCTCCACAACAACTAGCGTCGCTGCTTCAAAGCCTCCCACCTATCCTACACAAATAGGCTCAAAGTTCAGTGCAAAGCTGTAGTAAAGGTTCACGGGGTCTTTCCGTCTAGCCGCGGGTACACTGCATCTTAACAGCGATTTCAATTTCACTGAGTCTCTGGTGGAGACAGCGTGGCCATCGTTACGCCATTCGTGCAGGTCGGAACTTACCCGACAAGGAATTTCGCTACCTTAGGACCGTTATAGTTACGGCCGCCGTTTACCGGGGCTTCGATCAAGAGCTTCGCCGAAGCTAACCCCATCAATTAACCTTCCGGCACCGGGCAGGCGTCACACCCTATACGTCCACTTACGTGTTTGCAGAGTGCTATGTTTTTAATAAACAGTCGCAGCCACCTGGTCACTTCGACCGGCCTCAGCTTAGGGAGCAAGTCCCATCACCAAAACCGGCGTACCTTCTCCCGAAGTTACGGTACCATTTTGCCTAGTTCCTTCACCAGAGTTCTCTCAAGCGCCTTGGTATTCTCTACCTGACCACCTGTGTCGGTTTAGAGTACGGTTCACTATTGCCTGAAGCTTAGAAGTTTTTCCTGGAAGCAGGGCATCAACCACTTCGTCTCTAAAAGAGACTCGTCATCAGTTCTCAGCCTTAGGGACCCGGATTTGCCTAAGTCCCCAGCCTACAACCTTAAACATGGACAACCAATCGCCATGCTGGCCTAGCCTTCTCCGTCACTCCATCGCAGCAATAGCGAGTACAGGAATATTAACCTGTTTTCCATCGACTACGGCTTTCGCCCTCGCCTTAGGGGCCGACTAACCCTGTCCCGATTAGCGTTGGACAGGAACCCTTGGTCTTCCGGCGGGGAGGTTTTTCACCTCCCTTATCGTTACTCATGTCAGCATTCGCACTTGTGATACCTCCAGCAGACCTCCCGATCCACCTTCAACGGCTTACACAACGCTCCTCTACCATGCCCGAAGGCATCCGCAGCTTCGGTTACCAATTTAGCCCCGGTATATCTTCCGCGCAGGCCGACTCGACTAGTGAGCTATTACGCTTTCTTTAAAGGATGGCTGCTTCTAAGCCAACCTCCTAGCTGTCTGGGCCTTCCCACATCGTTTCCCACTTAATTGGTATTTGGGACCTTAGCTGGCGGTCTGGGTTGTTTCCCTTTCCACGACGGACGTTAGCACCCGCCGTGTGTCTCCCGCGATTGCACTCCTCGGTATTCGGAGTTTGCATGGGGTTGGTAAGTCGGGATGACCCCCTAGCCCAAACAGTGCTCTACCCCCGAGGGTGAGACGCGAGGCGCTACCTAAATAGCTTTCGAGGAGAACCAGCTATCTCCCGGCTTGATTAGCCTTTCACTCCGATCCACAGGTCATCCCCTAATTTTTCAACATTAGTGGGTTCGGTCCTCCAGTTGATGTTACTCAACCTTCAACCTGCCCATGGATAGATCGCCGGGTTTCGGGTCTATTGCCTGCAACTAAACGCCCTATTAAGACTCGATTTCTCTACGGCTCCCCTAAGCGGTTAACCTTGCTACAGACAATAAGTCGCTGACCCATTATACAAAAGGTACGCAGTCACCCCGAAGGGCTCCTACTGCTTGTACGTATACGGTTTCAGGTTCTATTTCACTCCCCTCTCCGGGGTTCTTTTCGCCTTTCCCTCACGGTACTGGTTCACTATCGGTCAGCTGGGAGTATTTAGCCTTGGAGGATGGTCCCCCCATATTCAGTCAAGATAACACGTGTCCCGACCTACTCGATTTCACTCTAAATGCCTTTTCGTGTACGGGGCTATCACCCTGTATCGCGGTACTTTCCAGAACCTTCCACTAAAACATAAAGAGCTTAAGGGCTAATCCCCGTTCGCTCGCCGCTACTAAGGGAATCTCGGTTGATTTCTTTTCCTCCGGGTACTTAGATGTTTCAGTTCCCCGGGTTCGCCTCCATAACCTATGAATTCAGTTATGGATACTCCTAAAAGGAGTGGGTTTCCCCATTCGGACATTCTAGGATCAAAGCTTGTGTGCCAGCTCCCCTAGACTTTTCGCAGGCTCCTACGTCCTTCATCGCCTCCAGCTGCCAAGGCATCCACCGTATACGCTTAGTCGCTTGACCATACAACACAAACGACTACTAACGACTTTAACATCCAGACTCAACAATAAATCATTGGCCCGGACGCCGGATTGTGTGCTTGAGAGACACACAATATTGATGTTGAGTATTGTTAGTACTCAACCTCGC